>CAVWVJ010000001.1:0-2219220 GCA_963758505.1 uncultured Acidobacteriaceae bacterium
GCGCCAATTCCGCACTTACTTGCGGCAGAGCGATTGGATTAAGAAATACATCTTTCCCGGCGCCGAACTCGCTTCCGTTGCCGAGATGCTCCACTCCACAGCACGGTGTTCGAGCCTCCAACTGACGGACCTGGAAGATATCGCTGTCCACTATAGCGAGACTCTCAAGGAGTGGCGTCGTCGCTTCTTGCGCAAGCGCGAAGAGGTCCGCGCCCTCGGATTTGACGAGCGTTTTCTGCGTATGTGGGAGTTCTACCTCTCCTATTGTGAAAGCGGATTCCGCGAGCGATACATCGGCGACGCCCAAGTACTCTTCACGAAACCGCATCCGCCCCTCCGTCCCATTCCCTGGGTCACCCGCCTGACCAATGTATTGGAGCAGACTGCGATTTCCGAAAGGCCGGTTCACACTATGCAGTAACGAACTCGACTGCACTGACTTCGTGCTGGTTTGCGCCCGCCAGAACACAAAACCCGACGCCTCCGGGCGTTTTTGATGATTTCTCGTTCTCTCGCAGCCATTGCTGTTGCCGTGATGATGATGAGCTTGTTGACATTATTTACGTTGCCTGCAAACGGCACACATCCAATTCAAGAAATCCAGAAAGGAAAGCTGCGCTACGACAAGGAACCGACTGATCGGCCGTCCGGCGAACGGTTATTTGGGAGAGTTCTCGTTCGGAAGTTGGCTCCCGAAGTCCGCTTTGAAAAATTGATCCCGGATCTTCCGCGAACCCCAGGCCACGCGACAACCAAGACTCGTGGAAATCTGGGAGCACAGTCTGGTACTAACACTCTGGCAAAAACTGGATCTTTACTGATACCAAGGGAATGCTCGACTATCCTTCATCGCCGCAGTTGCGCATTGAGCAACGCACGACTACAGACGGCTCTCGTGCTGTAAATCGCGGCTCGGGTGGTTTTGAATGATCTCTGTTGAGATGAAAGTAATTCGCCTCGCATCTGCTAGCTTGGTTCTAGCCTTGTGCTGTGCAGGTTCCGCCATGGCCCAATCCCGGGAGACGCCCACAAAGGGGACCTGCACCGGCGGCGCGGGTCAGGCCACCCAGGCGATGCATGGCGTCGTGACCGACCCGTCCGGTGCGGTTATTCCGAACGCCTCCGTCTTTATCACGTGCGGTAACTTCCGTCGTGTCGGACAGACGGACGCCGCCGGTAGATACTCCATCACGTTACCGCCGGGCTCCTATTTGCTTCGAACCGTGGCTGCGGGCTTCGCCAATCGCCAGGATCAGATCCAGGTACCCAGCGCTCAGGGACTGGAACAGAACGTCACCCTGCAATTGGTCTCCACCGCCAGCACCGTAACGGTAATAGCCAATCCTGACTACGTTGCCGATAACAGCACGACTGCAACCAAGACCAACACCCCGCTCATAGACACGCCCCAGTCCGTCACCGTAGTCACCAACATGCAAATGCAAGCGCGCGACGTGCAGACGGTGGACTATGCGATTGCCTACACAGCCGGAATTGATCCCGAACCCTACGGCGTGGATCCAAGAATCGACTGGTTCTTCATTCGTGGGTTCGCGCAGACCGAAGACAGCCTGTACCTCGATAATCTGGGTACCACCAAGATCTATCAGCCTGATGCCCAATTCACAGTTCCGCCTTACGCGCTGCAGAGCATTGACGTGCTGAAGGGCCCGAGTTCCGTGCTTTACGGTGCCAACGAACCCGGTGGTCTGGTGAACCTGGTGGCGAAGCAGCCCCCCACTGAGGGCTACCACCAGCTCCAAATGGAGTTCGGTAACTACGACCGTTATCAGGGGAGCTTGGATTTTGGCGGACCTGTCGACGGCAGTTCGAAGTGGTTCTATCGTCTGACAGGGCAGGTGCGGTCCAGTGGCAGCCAAGTGAACTACGCGCAGGACGATGCGGCTTTTGCTCAGCCGCAGATCTCATGGAAGCCCGACGACAAGACCTCCCTCACGGTTCGCGGAGACTTCTACGAGGGCCGTCAAGGGGCGATCGGCGGTTTCCTGCCAGCGCAGGGGACCCTCTACCCGAATCCGAACGGTCCCATCCCGACCAGCTTTTATGACGCGGATCCGAACTTCGACAAATACCAGAAGGTCGAATATTTCGGGACCTACAACTTTCAGAGGAAGCTCGGTAAAAACTGGGTTTTTCGACAGAACTTCCGCTCCTCACACCTCGAAGTCTTCTATCACACGCTATACGGTATCGGCATCGATCCCGACATGCAGACCCTCGAGCGTGCTTCTTATGCGGCGTCCGTCAACGCCGCTCACAACGCTGTCGACAACCAGTTACAAGGCAATTTCCGGACCGGGGCGCTCCAGCACACCGTGCTGCTCGGCTTCGGTTACCAGCACCAGAACGCGCTCGATCAAGTCGGCTATCTCGGATACGACTTTCCGGGGGAGGTGCCGGCGATCAACATCTATCACCCCGTTTACGGATTGAGCATCGCTACTCCTCCGTACAATGGGATCAACACCACGGGCACACTTCAGCAGTATGGCGTCTATGCGCAGGACCAGATGTCGATTGGTCGCTTCAACATCGCACTTGCCGGTCGCGAAGACTGGGCGCCATCTACGCTCAACGACGCTCTGGCGCAGGCAGTCGACAAAGCCAACCCAAGTAAGTTCACCGAGAAGGTCGGCGCTCTTTATCACTCCTCCATAGGGTTAGCCCCGTACTTCAACTTTGCGACTTCGTTCAACCCGGTTCCGGGCGTCAACTTTTACGGATCGCCGTTCCGTCCCGACACTGGTACTCAGTACGAAGCCGGATTGAAGTTTCAGCCGCGCGGTTGGAACTCCTACATCACAGCCGACGCCTTTCACATTACCCAGAACAACGTGCTCACTTCGGATCCGAATAACCCGTTCAATTCCATCCAAACCGGCCAAGTGGAGTCGCGAGGTCTCGAACTGGAGGGCGTTGCCAGCCTGGTTTCGAACCTGAACTTCGTTGGCTCCTTGACGCACATGAAGGTATTCAACTCGCGCTCGAACGCTGGTATCGTGGGCAAGCGACCCGTCGACACGCCCAACAACATGGCATCTGCCTGGATTGATTACACGCCTGCAAAATGGGGTGCGGGCGTTGGCTTCCGCTTCGTTGGCAACACACCGGGCGCTCCGGACAATTCGTTCTTTGTCCCCAGTCATACGGTCATGGACGCGGAAGTCCACCTCATCCACAACCATTTTCGCTATGCCTTCTCCGCGTCCAACCTGTTGAATAACACCTATGTCGCGTACTGCTACTCCACCTACGACTGCAACTACGGCGGAAAAATAACAGTGACGGGCATCGTGACCTATGATTTTAAGTCCCTGTTGCATCCGTTCTAACCACGAGAAGATTTCCATGAACCCGGAGTTGTTGGATGGAGTAGCGGTCGAGGAGATCGCGGTCGGCGCTGCGGTTCTCGGAGCTGGAGGCGGTGGTGATCCGACCATCGGCGCCCTGATGACGAGGCATGCCATCGAAGAGCACGGACCGATTCGCCTCATCCAGGTTGATGCCGTCCCCGATCATGAGTGGGTGGTTCCTCTGTCCGTCGTTGGCGCTCCCACCGTTACCGTCGAGAAGATCGCCTCCGGCAAAGAAATCATTGCCGCTCTTGAAATGCTGGAGCAGCACCTGGGCATGAAGACTTTTGCTGTATTTCCCGGAGAGATCGGCGGAGGCAATTCCATGACGCCACTCCATGCCGCAGCCCGAAGCGGCTTGCCGGTGCTCGACGGCGATCTCATGGGGAGAGCCTTTCCGGAAATCCAGATGACAACCGGAACCTTGGAAAACGTCGCCGCCTCGCCCATGAGCATGTCCGACGAAAAAGGAAATAGCCTGCTGATTCAGGGCATCGATAACGTTTGGACTGAGCGCCTGGCGCGCGTTGCCACTGTCCAGATGGGCGGCTGCGCGCATATTGCAAACTACGCAATGCAGGGCCTTCAGGCGAGAAAAGCCGTGCTCGCGGGCACGGTCTCTTTGGCACGCAAGATCGGCAGGGAACTACTGGCCGTCCGGACCCGGAAAACAGATCCGATAGACGCACTCATAGGTCTCCTCCACGGAACTCTAATCTGCCGCGGAAAGGTTCGCGAGGTACAAAGGCGTACTGATCAAGGCTTCGCCCTCGGGAACGTCTCCATCTCCCTTACCGGTGCGCCCAGCTTGGCAACCGTTGCCTTCCAGAACGAGAATCTGATCGCATGGCAGGATGGAGAGGTTCGAGCCACCGTCCCCGACATCATTACCATCGTCGACGAGAGCACCGGCCGCGCCATCATGACTGAGAACCTGAAATACGGCCAACGGGTTGCTGTCCTGGGAATTCCGTGTCATGCCAAGTGGCGTACCTCGGCAGGATTGAAGCTCGTCGGCCCACGATATTTTGGCTATGACGTGGAGTACTCGCCGCTGGCAGGTGCCCATGACTGAGAGCTACCGGGTAGGCATCGATGTCGGCGGAACCAACACCGATGCCGTGATTCTCGACAGCCGTAAAAGGGTGATCTCAAAGGTGAAATCACCTACCACGGCCGACGTCGGGAGTGGCATTCGTGACGCCATGGAAGCGGTCCTTCATCGCTCCGGAATCAAGCCCTCTCGCGTAACCCAGGTGATGTTCGGGACAACTCACTGCACCAATGCCATCGCTACTCGAAAGGGACTGGTTCCCGTCGGCGTTCTCCGGCTGGGAGCTCCGGCGACCACCGCCATCCCTCCACTCTTCGGTTGGCCGGCGGATCTGCGCACGAGCTTGCTCGCATACAGCAATATTCTTTGCGGTGGTCACGAGTTCACCGGTGAGGAAATCTCTCCACTCGACGAATCGAGTTTGCGGGCCGCGGCTCGCGAGATGCTCAATAAGGTGAAAGCCGTGGCCGTCGCGGGCGTCTTCTCGCCCGTGAACCGGCGGCATGAAGAGCGGACCCGGGAAATCCTGCAAGAGGAACTCGGTCCTGACATCCCGATCACGATCTCTTCTGAGATCGGTACCCTTGGGCTGCTTGAACGAGAGAATGCAACCGCTCTGAACGCCGCTCTGACCGGCGTAGCTCGCATCGCGGTGCTCGGCTTTCAACGAGCTATCGCCGAACTCGGCCTCGACGCTGCTCTCTATCTTGGACAGAACGACGGCACGCTAATGTCCGCCGAAGAGGCTCTGAGATTTCCGGTGCTTACTATCGCCTCTGGGCCGTCGAACAGTATCCGCGGTGCAGCCTATCTCTCAGGCTACCGCGACGCCGTAATCGTCGACATAGGTGGGACTACCAGCGATCTAGGCATACTGCAAAACGGCTTTCCACGCCAATCAACGGAAGCCGCCGAAATCGGCGGGGTGCGCACTAACTTCCGCATGCCGGACCTGCTCTCCATTGCTCTTGGCGGAGGAACTCTCGTCCAGGCCTCGGAACAAGACGTTGTCATAGGTCCGCAAAGTGTTGGATACGAGTTGACGCGGCGCGCCCGGGTTTTCGGTGGCCCGGATCTAACGGCGACGGATTTGGCTGTCGCGGCCGGTAAGGCCCAATTCGGCGACAGGGCGGCCGTAGCCCGACTCGCACCGTGGATCGTGCGACGTGGCTTGGCCAAAATCGAGCAGATGCTGGAGGACAGTATCGACCGGGTGAAGTTGAGCTCGCAAGACGTGCCAGTGATCGTGGTTGGTGGAGGGAGCATCCTGTTTCCCGATCAAATGAAGGGCACGTCGCAAGTCGTCCGTCCGGAACACTACGAAGTGGCAAACGCAATTGGAGTCGGGATCGCGCAGATCAGTGCCACCTTCGATCGGATCGTTTCTGTTGCGCCTGCCAATCGTCGGGAGGCACTCGATGGGGCGCAAAGGGAATTGTTTACGCAATTGACTGAAGCCGGAGCCGCAGCCGACAGCGTTGAGATCCTGGAAGTTGAGGAAATGCCTCTCGCCTATTTGCCAGGGAGTGCGTGCCGCGTTCGCATGAAAGCGGCCGGTCACCTTACCCATCCTCAGCGATCACGAGTGTAGCAATGTCGGTGTCGCACCCAGTTTTGAACGAGGGAAAACTTATGTTTGTACGGCCAGTGTGGAAGCCCAAGTCGGAATCGGAGATCTTTGAATTCATCGACGCTCACGAATGGGCGTTGCTCGTAAATAACCATGGTGATCAGGGGCCTCTCGCCACGAACCTCCCCCTATTGCTCGATCGAAGCCGCGGACCAAAGGGCACCCTGGTTGGACACATCGCCATGGCGAATGAACACGCTGCCGCGCTTCAAGCGTCTACCACTCCGACCCTCGCCATCTTTCATGGGCCGTACAGCTATGTCACAGCGTCGTGGTATCCGAACCGCGACATGCCCTCGACCTATTACTACACCGGGGTGCATTGTTACGGACGCGTGACCTTTCAGGACGAAAAAACCCTGGAGCACTGGCTGACCGTACTGAACGACAGGATGGAATCCAGGTTCGATAACGGATGGAAGATGAATGAAGTATCTGACTACGATATTAAACGTCGGCTCAAACATATCCTGGGTTTCGAAATTCAGATCGATTCGATCGAAGGCAAGTTCAAACTCGGGCAGGATGAGCCTAAGAAAGATGCTCTTGCCGTGGCACGCCATCTCGCCGAGGAGGGTTCACAGCGCGAACTGAGTGAGATGATTCACAGTTACAACGTCGACAGGTCGGAGAAGTGACAAGGAACATCGCTCCGCTCCTCCTTGCGGTTTTATGTGTGGTGACGTTTTGCACCCGCGCGCACACTCAGGATAATTACGAAATCCAGGTTTACGGGTCGGAGACGGTGCCTCCCAAAACCACCATGGTTGAGTTGCACAGCAATTTCACCTTTGAGGGTTCCAAGGACTGGGACGACGGACTCGAACCCACGAAGGGCGCTCTGCACGAGACCGTCGAAATTACTCAGGGAATCACGCCGTGGTTCGAGACCGGCTTCTATCTTTTCAGCAGCGCGAAGGGCGACGACGGCTGGCAGTACGTAGGCGATCACATTCGCCCTCGCGTACGTGTACCGGATACCTGGCACTGGCCGGTCGGAGTGAGCTTATCCACCGAGTTTGGCTATGCGCGCCCGAGGTTCAGCAGCGGCCCGTGGAGTCTGGAGGTGAGGCCGATTGTTGACCAGAAGAGCGGGCGCCTCTACTGGGCGGTGAATCCTGTATTCGACCGGTCATTTACCGGACCGGATTCGCGACGCGGCTGGGAATTCTCTCCGAATGTGAAAGCGTCCTGGGACCTCACACCGAAAATCGCGGCCGGACTGGAGTATTACGGCGGCGTTGGTCCGGTCGTTAAGTGGAATCCTGTGTACGGACAGGTCCAGCAGTTCGTACCCGCGCTAGATCTAAACTTGGCGCAGGATTGGGAATTCGACGTTGGTGTGGGCGTCGGAGTCACGCGTTCTACAGATCACCTGCTGCTGAAAATGATCCTCGGACGCCGCTTCAGTTGGGGCAGTCAACAGGCGCGGTCTCAGCAAACGAACGCGAGTTCTATGCGCGACTGATTTCTCGGTCCTGCGACATCGTAACCGGCGCGAGCGCCAACCAAGCCAACGGAAAGCATCCCACGCCCGCCCACAGCACGGCGACGTACCCCACCGTCATGGCCATTCTTCCGGCGATTGCCGGACCGACAGCCAACCCAACGCTTTGCAGAGCGAACGAAACCGTCGCGAGTCTTCCCGACGGATCGAGTTGCGCCATCACTCCCATGATGTAAGGGAAAAAGATCATCAGCGAAGCCATGAACAAAGGGACGCCCACCCAGTAAATCGAAGGGGAATGGAACAGCGCCAGCGAAGCGACGCTGATCGTTCCAATGAGCAAAGCCGCTCCAAGAGGAATGCTGCGGCCCAGCTTTGTGCCCAGCGCCAAAGGAAACAGCCCGGCAGCGGCACCAGCGATTTGCGAGATCCCTAACGCAGAGCCGACCTCAGTCGTGGTCAGGTGTGCGGAGCGTCCGACCTCACCCATGAAAGGCCAAAGAGCGCCGGTGGCGGCGTAGAAAAGCATCGTGCCCAGCAAAGCCAGTGCAGCATGGAATGCGGGTATGCTCCCATCCAGGTTTCTCGATCGCAGCTTTTCATTCGCCGTGGCAGGGAACCAGGCATTCAGGCAAATTGCCGGAAGCACCGATGCGGACAAGAGCAGGAACACAGATTGTATTCCTCGTACGAGCAAGCGGGGAACGATAACGAAACCCCCAGCAAAGGTCGCGAGGGAGAGAACAAGATAGGCGGCCATCAGGCGATCGGGGGCGATCATTCCGGCGGCGGTGGCGGCCATCACTCCGGCGGCGGTCCCTTCGGCCAGGCCTGCGATGAGTCGCACGCTGAGAAAGAACGGAAAACGCAGCGACAAAACACATCCCAAATCGCACATGCCCAGGAGGACCAAACTCATCAGCGCGCAGCGGCGGTTGGAAAACCGGCTGACCAGCCACGCCGCCGCCAGGTTCCCCAATGTGGCACCCGTCATCTCCGCTGCGACGACGAATCCGGCCTGCTTAGGGGTAAGCCCGATCGACGTGATGTAGGCCGTCACCAGGATCGGCTTCAGCCCCGCGACCATGGTTGCGACGGTGCCGGTGAGGAAGAGCGCCGCTATTGCTGCAGGTCCGGATCGCGATCGACTGGGCATATGAGCGCGTCGCAATCCTCTCCTGAATGGCCCGCGTCGTAAAGAGCCAATGCGAGGAGTGCGCTTAGAACCACTGTGACAAAGTCTCGTGGCCTTACATGCAAGGCTTGTTCTGGTACTTTACTTCGGCATAGGAACTCAAGGATCATTTTCCTGCATCAGATGACGGGTCCCTCTACATCCACACCGCCAGGCTCGGTTGCGGCGTCTCGCGGCCTTTGGCGCCGCTGGCTCGAGCAGCCACGCCAAACGCGGCTTCGTCGCGTGCTTTTCCAGGTGCACCTCTGGTGCGCGCTGACTATTGGCCTGTTCGTATCGATGATGGGCCTGAGCGGCGCCTGCATTGTCTACAAGGACGCGCTCGATGTGAAGCTGAACCCCCAATTGCTGCAAGCATCGGGCGCCGCAACCCCAGATCCGGACATCATGCTTCGCACCGCCGAGAAAGCTCATCCCGGATGGAACGTCCTGCTCCTCGACACTTCCACTCAGCCGGCGTGGGCGTTTTATCTCTCTCGCGGCGGCTGGATCCCGGCGTCACAGGTGGATGTCATCTTCGTCGATCCAGCAACAGGAAGAATTCAGGGACATCGTGCAGCCGACGGGGGCTTCATGAACTTCCTCATGAACCTGCATATCAACCTGCTCGCCGGCGACACCGGCAACAAGGTCGTGGGCGTCTTGGCGTGCATCGTGTTCACGGTCGCAGTCACCGGACTTCTCATCTGGTGGCCGGGTCGGAAGCGCTGGCGCAATAGCCTGAAAATCAACGTCCGTGCGCGATGGCCGCGGGTGAACTGGGACGCGCACCACGCAATCGGTTTTTTTGCAAGCCTGCCACTCGCGCTGCAGGCCCTCACTGCGCTCTCGTTCGTTTTCCCGGTTCTGGTCGTGCCCGCACTGGTGGCCGTCGTCCCGGGATCCATCGCCGACGTGCAGCACTTTCAGGACAACGGTCAGTCACAAGTGACGGGCGGCCACGCCACCGCGGTTCTCTCCAATTTGCTAGCCCAAAGTGCACGCCTCTACCCGGGCATGCGGGTGAAGGCAGCGAACTTTCCCTTGTCGGCTGACGATACTTTTCAGGTCACTATGGGTGGTGAACACTTCGATGACCGCGGAAGCCAGGCCAAGCTGGTTTTCGACCGCTACACCGGTAAGCTTATTTCGGCAATCGATACCGATCGCCAGAGCCCCGCTTTGCGAGCTTTTGTGGCGCTCGGCCCGTGGCACTTTGGCCATATCGCCGGAGTGTTTTCGCACATACTCTGGATTTGCCTCGGGCTTTGCCCGGTCACTCTTTTCACCACTGGTTTCCTGATGTGGTGGCGCCGGGTGCTTGCTCCACGTTGGCGCGATCTCCGCGCCCGCTAGGGCGCCTTCCCCTTCAACGCATTGCTCACAAGCGATAGAGAGTTGCGGATCACCTCCGGCTTGAACGCCGTGAAGCCGAACACGAGTCCTGGTCGAGTGGCTTTGATGGCGTACTGCGACATCGCAGGAACATCAAGCCCTGCGCCGCGCAGCTCCGCGGACCATCTCGCATCCTCCGCGCTCGACTGGAAGAAACCTGTGAGGTTCATTCCCCCATCCGTCGAATAAAAGTCGAGCGGAATCCGTAGGCGCTCGCAGGTTTCCAGGAAGACCTGCTGCCGTTCCGCGTACGCACGGCGGCAGCGTCGGATGTGCGAATGAAACGCGCCGCTTTCGAGGAATAGTGCCAGAGTCGCCTGGTCAATGAGTGGCCCGTGGTCATCCATCAGTGCCTTGAGTTCGTTGAACTGGTCTACCAGGCTTGGCGGTAACACTACGTAACCAAGCCGTAACGACGGAAACAAAACCTTGCTGAACGTTCCGACGTAGATCACGCGCTCGGTGGTGTCCAGGCTTTGCAGGCTCGGAAGCGGCGGTGCAGTGAATCGAAATTCCGAATCGTAGTCGTCCTCGATCACCCAGGTCTTGGTTGCGCCCGCGTACTCGATCAGCGCCAGTCGCCGCGCGAGTGATTGCAGAACTCCGGAAGGGAACTGTCGAGAGGGGGTGGTATAGATCAGGGAAAACCGCTGCTTGCCCGCACTCGGCAGCCTCAACCCCTGCTCGTCGATGGGTCCCGGCACGATCTTTGCCCCCGCAAGTTGCCACGCGAAGCGCGCGCCGAGATAGCCTGGATCTTCCATATACACCCGGTCACCACGTTTGATCAGCAACTGCGCCAGCAGGTTGAGGGCTTGCTGTGAACCCGTCGTTATCGCGATCTGCCGCCATTCACAGCGGACCCCGCGATGATCGCGCAGGTAAGCTGCCAGCCGCTCGCGCAACTCCGGCAGCCCTGAGCTGCAGATCGCCTGGTAATGCAGCAGGTTCGCGCCCGAGGACCGGATTACCCGCCCTCGCAGGCGATTCCATATCAGGATAGGGAAGAGCGTTACATCGGGCTGGCATGGTCGGAATGGCGACGGCGCCTTCAAAACCGGCACTGGTGCTTCGTCTTGCATAGCCGCGGGAGAGCTCTCCGCTTTAAGCCTGGAGGCAACTTTCGGGATGGAGAACGACGAACTCACGAATACTCCCGAGCGCGCCCGCGGCTCCACGTACCCCTCGCCCATCAACCGGTCGTACGCGTAAACCACGGTGTTTCTCGAGACTCGCAGTTGCTCGGCGAGCTCCCGCGTTGAGGGAAGAGGCTCCCCCGGGTCGAGCACCCCGTTCTGGATGAGCTGCTTGATCTGCTGCATAAGCTGGTTTTGCAGCGTGAAGCGGCTGTCGTGATCCAGCCAGATGGATGCCATGGCTCTCATTGCGGGGAATCTCCTGGACCCACGATATTATCAGTTTGTGAGATAAGAATGAGCCAGACTTTCCGAGGGAAGCCGGTGCGGCATCAGCTAGCTGATCACTGGCTCTGTGCTAATCCGCGCCTCTGCCCGGGCTCGGTTATACCTGCGGAATACCCAATAGAGAGGCAGCCCGGTGAGCACCAGGGCAATGCCGAGCACCGCCTGCCAGAAGCTCGCATGCAGCGTGCTGATCACGATGAGCAGGGTTGCCGACACAAACACCGCCGGCGTCACCGGATAGAACGGACAATGGTAGGGCCGCGCAAAACTGGGCTTGCGAGTGCGCAGGAGGATCACGCCGAGAGCGCAAAGCCCGTAGAAGATCCAAGCCGTGAAGATATACGAGGTGAACAACTGCTGGAACGAACCCACGAGGGTAAACAAGATCGCAAGCAGTCCCTGAGCGGCGATGGCGATCAGAGGAGTTTTGAACCGCGGGCTGATCCTGGCGAATGCCTGGAAGAACAATCCATCGTCTGCCATGGCCCAATTCACACGAGGAGCGCCGAAGACCACTCCGTTGATCGCCCCGAGAATCGAAACAATAATCAGGATCGCGATCGCGACGCCGGCTCCCGGCCCAAATTCATGAGCCACCGCAGTCGCAGCAACACGGTCGGTGGATTGAATCGCATCCGGGGAAAGAGCTACGTAGTAAGCCACATTGGCGATAAGGTACACCGCGGTGGTTGCAATCGTGGCAATGAACAATGCGCGTGGCAGGGTGCGCGCCGGGTTCCTGATCTCCCCTGCCGCAAACGACACGATGTGCCACCCGTCGTAGGCCCAGAGTACGGCAATCAAGGCCACCATGAACTTCGACCACTGTCCCGCGCCTCCGTCCGGCCACAGGTGGGCACTCACGTTTCGGACGTCTCCGTGCGCGTACAGCAGCCCGGCCATCGTTGCCAGCCCGCCAAGCTTCAGAAAGGTCAATCCATTCTGAAATGTCTTGCCCAGGCCTACTCCGAAACAGTTCACCAGCGTAAAAAACGCGACGCAGGTCGCCGCAACCAGTTTCTGTCCGTACCCGCTTACGCCCAGCAGCGGACCGCTGTAGAAGCCCACAGCCGCCGCCATGGCGGCAATGCTGCCGGCGTGGATCAACGTCAGAGAGCTCCAGCCGTACATAAACGCCACGGCCGGGCCGTAAATCTCCCCCAGGTACACGTACAATCCGCCGGCCCGGGGAAACATCGCTCCCAGTTCGCTGAGCGAAAGCGCGCCGCAGAGGCTCAGCATGCCGCCGACCGTCCACACGCAAACCACCGCCATCACCGAATGTAGTTGTCGAGCGACGCTCCCGGCCATGAGAAAGATGCCGGAACCGATCATGATCCCCATTCCAATCGCAATGGAGTCGATCAGCCCGAGCTCGCGTCGCAAGGCTTGTCTTTGAGGCATGGGTGCGCGGATACTCGCAGAGCTTCTGGCGCCAGTAAAGGTCCAGTTTCGCGTCCAAAGGTAGGTCCTGGCGATGGCTCTGTTCGCCGGCTTTCAACTGGCACTTTACTATACCCGGTCAAATCGAAGAGCATGTAGTCCTGCGGAGGATCTTCGTGCCCGTCTCATCTCCCATAGACTTCATCCTCACCAACGCCCGGATCTGGACAGAAAATCGCTCCCAGCCGGAAGCGCAAGCCGTGGCAGTCTCGGGTTCAACTGTTGTCGCGGTCGGAGACGCTGCCGCCGTCGAGGCTCTCCGCGGAAGCAACACGGTGGTATTCGATGCCGGTGGCCGGCGCGTGGTCCCCGGCTTCAACGACGCTCACGTTCATCTCTATATGGGAGGCGAAACCCTCACCAGCGTCCAGTTGCGCGATTGCCGCAGCCAAGCCGAGTTGCGCGCACGCATCGGCGGTTTTGCGTCCACGCTACCAAAAGGCGAATGGATTTTGCACGGAAGTTGGGACCAGGAGAACTGGAGGCCCGCCGATCTCCCCACTCGCCATACCATAGACCAGGTCACTCCGGATCACCCAGTCTGGGTCAGCCGTTCTGATGGCCACATGCTGCTGGCAAACTCTCTGGCCATGAAGATGGCCGGCATCGACCGCCATACTGCTGAGGTCCCCGGTGGAGAGATCATTCGCGATCGTGAGGGCAAGCCAACAGGCGTCTTCAAGGATGCAGCCAAAAGCCTGGTGGATCGCATCATCCCGCTGCCTTCGGCGGCTCGAATCCAGAAAGCAATCCTTGCCGCACAAAGGCATGCTGCAGCAAACGGCGTGACCAGCGTCCAAGACATGGGAGTTCTTGGCAGCCGTGGTGCTGAAACGCAGGTTGAAGTTCTACGGGCCTATCAGGCGCTTGAGGGGTCCGATCAGTTGAGGCTGCGGATCTCCGCCCATATTCCTCTTCCCGAATGGCGTAGGCTCGCCAACGCTGGCGTGCGGGCTCACTTCGGAACGGAGAAGCTCAAGATCGGCGGCCTGAAGAGCTTTTCTGACGGCTCGCTTGGTTCTACCACTGCCTGGTTCTTCGAGCCTTACACCGATGCTCCACAGACTTCCGGACTTCCCAGTGATGAGTTGATGGACCCAGAGCTGATGTACCGCAACTTGCGCGACGCCGACGCGCTAGGTCTTCAGGTCGCCATCCATGCCATAGGTGATCGTGCCAACGCTACCGTGCTCGATTTATGGGAGCGCCTCATCCGCGACAACGGCCGCCGCGATCGCCGCGCCCGCATTGAGCACGCTCAGCATCTGCGCGCCCAGGACTTTCCCCGTTTCCGCGAGCTAGACGTCATCGCCTCCGTGCAGCCGTATCATTGCCTCGACGATAGTCGCTGGGCCTGCCGCCGCATCGGCAATGACCGCGCGCAACGTACCTATGCCTTTCGCTCGCTCCTCGACGCCGGCGCGCCACTCGCCTTCGGCTCCGACTGGTGGGTCGCACCTATTAGCCCGCTCCTCGGCATTTATGCCGCCGCTACCCGGCGCCCGGTCGATGGCTCCTGTCCCGAAGGATGGGTTCCCGAACAGAAGGTCACCGTGCGCGAAGCGATCCATGCCTACACCGTCGGCTCCGCCCACGCCTCTGGAGAAGAGCGTATAAAGGGCTCCATCGAACCGGCCAAACTCGCCGATCTTGTCGTTCTCTCTGACGATATTCTTGCGATGCAACCAGAAAAGATTAAGGACGTAAGCGTCGATGCCACCATCTTCAACGGCCAGATTCTTTATGAACGTTCGTAATGGGGCTGCCGCAGTTCCGCTCTACTGCCCAGATAGCGAATCCGTAGAACAGGGCCATCTGTCTCAACCCTGCGATCCGGCCTGCCGCACCGCCATGACCTCCTTCGATCTCAGCGTGCAGCAGCTTCGGGTTCTTTGACGTGTCATACTCGCGCAACTTCGCAATCCACTTCGCCGGTTCCCAGTAGCCCACCCGATCGTCGGCGACGCTCGTCGTCGCCAGCACCACTGGATATGCCGTTTTGTGCACATTCTCATACGGCGAGTAGCTCGCGATATAGTCGTATGCCTGCGGGTCAACCAGCGGATCGCCCCAGTCCGGTCTCGTCAGCGGAACCAGTGGATGCGTAGCGTCGCTCATCGTGTTCAGCATATCCACAAACGGCGCCTGCGCAATCACGCCCGTCCACAAGTCCGGCCGCATGTTCGTTGATGCTCCTACCAGCAGTCCACCGGCAGAGAGTCCATGAATCACGATCTTCCCGCAGTAGCGCGTCTTCAGGAGGTGTTCCGCTGACGCGATGAAATCCTCGAAGGTTCGCTTCTTGTGCAAACGCCGCGCCTGGAGAAACCAGTCCCAACCCTTCTCTGAACCGCCACGTACATGCGCGATCGCATAGAGCCACCCGCGGTCTACAAGAGAAATCGCTGGTCCCAGGAACTCATCCTCAATCGAGAATCCGTAAGAGCCGTATCCGTAGAGCAGCAGTGGCGCCGTGCCATTCAGGGGCGTATCGCGCTTCCTCAGAACCGTCACTGGAATCTGTGCGCCATCGTCGGCTCTTGCCAGCACCCGCTCCACGATGTATCTGCTCTTGTCGTACGCTGCTCCTGAATATTCCGTCTTCAACACGGACTGGTTTCCACTCCCCATGTCATACGCAATCCACTGCTTCGGCTGTCGCGGCGACTGGTAGGTGTAGCGCAATTCCTTCATCTTGAACGCCTGGTCGCGAACGAACTCCGCGCTGTATCCGGCATCTTCGAACTTGACTTGCCGTTCCGTCTCTTCATCGGTGATAAAGAACTGAGGGTTCGCATCCGAGCGTTCCATCCGCACGAAGTAGTCAGCGAACGGAAACATATCGATCAGAAGGCGCCCCGGTCGGTAGGGCACCCATTCCCGCCACGTCGCGCGTGATGGGTTCTCGGCGTCCGCCCACATAAGCTTGAAATCCGTAGCTCCGTCCGCGTTTGTCATGATCACAAACTTTCCACGCCACTCTTCTACGGAGTACACCAGTCCCTTCGTGAGCGGTTCAACGATTCTTGGACGTTCCGTCGGATGACGCCCGTCGATCAGCCGTACTTCGCTGCTCTCCGCGTTCCAGCGCCGGATCATCACATGTGAATAAGACCGCGTGTGGCTGATCGTCATCAGGTAGTCGGTTTCTTTAGGCGCGAAGATCTCGACATCGTCGCTCTCGCGCACTGCTCTCCGAAATACCTTTGTGGGCCGGCTGAACTCATCCCTCCAGATCCAGTACACCCATTCGGAATCAGGAGAAAACACAAATGGACCGAACGCGTCCTGCGCCGGATTGGCGAGGATCTCCCCGTTTCGTAGATCCTTAATGTACAGGTGGAAGCGCTCGGAGCCGTATTCGTCCTCCGCCCATGCGAAGTAGCGATGATTAGGACTGTGCGTCACATCGGCGATATTGAAGTAGTCGCGCCCCTTTGCTCTCGCGGCGCCGTCAAGCAACAGTTCTTCGTCGCCCCCGTCTATTCGCCTCCGGAAGTAGGATTTGTGCTGTGCTCCTGGCGCAAAGCGCTCGTAGTAGGTCCATTCGCCATCGGGCAGAGGAGGACCGTTCTCATCCTCTGTCGCAAGTGTTTTCATTTCCTCGAACAGAGTCTCCTGTAACTTCCTTGTCGGAGCGAGCACCTCGGCGGTGTAGGCGTTTTCCTTTTCCAGGTAAGTTTTGATTTCTCGGTTGAGTGTGCTCGGATCCCGCCATACCTGCTTCCAGTTCGGGTCCTTCAACCATGCATACTCGTCAACCCGGGACCGGCTCAACTGCTCAATCTTCAGGGCTCGCTTCGGGGTAACCGGCGGAGTCAATGCAGAGCACACGCTGCTGCCTAACAGTCGGCGCGAAACCGCCGTGATAAACGCTGCCATTCCCAGCGCAAAAAAGCTTCGTCGATTCAAGTGAGCTGAGCCTTTTCTTGGGTACTAACCAACATCCCAATATTTCATCGAAGATGCGAGTCGTAAAGGGCCACTGGGAGCCATTTCATTGCGGCCAGAAGTGATCGCTCGCTTCGTAAGGCTTTGCCCCGTGGACCCCGCTCTGTCCCAGATCGGCCTTTGTGGAAGACGAACCTCAGGGGCCCTGCGCTGCGGGAGCACCGGAACCGGCATTCTGATTCCGTCAGACAAGTCAAAGCAAAATCGTCTGGAGCAGCTAGCCGAGGCTGTCGTGTGCTAGTCGCGTGACCCCACACATCGCTGATCTTTTCATCGGCCGCCCCGCCAACCACGCCGCTCCCGGCGAATCGCCGTGGATCACCGCCATCTTCCGTCATCCGTCGTCACGCCCGTCTTCGCCACAACGACCGGCTTCGAGGACGATGAAGTTGCCGCTAAAGGCGCGCACGGCGGCCCCGACAAAGCCATCCTCTGCTATTCCACAGCACACTATCCGAAGTGGCGCGAAGAACTCGCGCTGCCCATGGAACCAGGCGGCTTGGGCGAAAACCTCGCCGTCGATGGCCAAGATGAGTCCACCGTCTGCATCGGCGATACCTATCGCATAGGCGAAGCCGATCTCCAGGTGACCCAGCCACGCCTCCCGTGCAGCACTCTCGCCCGCCGCTGGAATCTTTCCACACTCGTGAAAATCGTCCGCGAAAACAAACGTTCCGGATGGTACGTGCGCGTTTTACGCGAAGGCCGCATCTCAGTAGGCGACCCCATCGAACGCCTTGCGCGCCCGCATCCGGAGTGGACCGTTGCGCGCACCGCGGAGGTCCACTACTCGCGTGAGCGCCGCAACGACGAAGTGCGCGAGATTCTCGCGATCCCCGAACTCTCAATCGCTTGGAAAGAGAACTTGGCAAAGAAGCAAAGTCTTACCGATTTCAGGCCGCAATTCTGAGTTATACCCTTTCGAGCGACACCGCGCAGCAAGAGCATGGAGCCGGGGCCGTGGAAGTGAAGCGCACTCTCAAGATGGCACTCGACCCGGAAAATCGTATGAACTCAGGTAAGATCATTTCGCTGTAGAAAGCTTGCGCTCCGAAGCGAAAGTGTATTCATACTTCTAGGAATGGTGGCTCTGACCGTCATCCTCCTGGCCACCTTCTACGTTCGTCCATGCTCGTTTCGGGGTAACCGGCGGAGTCAATGCGGAGCACACGCTGCTGCCTAACAGCCGGCGCGAAACCGCCGTGATAAACGCTGCCATTCCCAGCGCAAAAAGCTTCGTCGATTCAAGTGAGCTGAGCCTTTTCTTGGGTGATGAAAGAACATCCCAAGATTTCATCGAAGATGTGAGTCGTAAAGGGCCAAGGGAACCATTTCATTGCGGCCAGAAGCGATCGCTCGGTTCGTAATGTCTTGGTTCCGCGTGAAATGGAAGCGGGCGCTCCAGCGCGGCGAAGCTGGAGCCCATTTCAATAAATCGGATCGTCCCGATCGCAAGGCAAGCTAGCCCGTGTTGAACCTCTAAAGCGCCGACGCTAGGTTGCCCTTTCCTATCCATTTCGCCATACCGCCGTTGTAGCTCACATGCGTGTTGTTTAAGATTGCGATCAGGCACGACACTTGCTCGGCAAGACCCATCAATCAACTGTCAGCCCGCTCCGGAATCTCTGGCGATTGCCGGCACGCGCAGCCTGTCGATGACAATTTTTGCGTGTGAGCGTCCCTTACAGAAGAAGCTGACTGTTGCGCCAAATGGACAACTGCCCCAACAGGCAGCTTAGACCGCTGGCAAAAATAGGGGTGCCCGCGACCTGCAAGCTAACGCAAGTTTTCGGTACCAGTGACTTCCGTGCTCCTGTGCGGACGAAAGATCGCGTGTATTCTCGCTCTAGTTGTGGGAAGCACTGCTCGCTCCTGGTGTCAGCCGTTCTCGGAACGGCTGAGTTTCATTGTAATCGTCAGGTCATCCTCAGCATTGAGGATGACCCTGGGGCCACTTATGAGGGCAACGGACGAGAACACAAAGTCGACCGAAGTCGTTCGAGGAGCAGGGAGTGACTCCCTTTCAGATACACGAACCGAACCTCCGGAGCGGCCGGCAGTTCAAGACGTATAAGAATTCTTCGAGGCAGGGCTGACCGCTTACGGCTTCGCCTCGAAAACCAGGTTGAAAGCTGTTTCACCTGCTTTTCTGAAGTGAGTAAATCCCCCACTTCGTACCACTTTCTCGATCCTGGCGGGCCCAGCTTGCGCCCCTAGCGCTAGTCCCACCTCTTGAGAGAGGGATGCCGGGGTGCAAAGCATAGTGGAGGCGGAGTAATAGATTCGCCCGATGGGGTTGAGATTTTGCTCCGTGTTGTCGTTCGCATAAGGTTCCACAATCATCCAGGTGCCGTCCGGCTTGAGCGACTGCCTGACGTGGGCGGCAGCTCCCTCCGGATCGCCCATATCGTGTAGGCAATCGAAGAAGGCAGCGAAATCGTAGTCTTTGCCCGGAAACGACTTCGCCGGAGCGACCGCAAACTGCACACGATCAGCCACTCCCGCCTTTTGCGCGGCTTCTTTCGCTCGCTCGATCGAGCCAGCGTGATAGTCGAATCCGTGAAAAGTCGATTTTGGAAATGCCTGCGCCATAAGAATCGTGGACGCACCGTGCCCGCACCCAATGTCCGCGACCTTCGCTCCGTTCTCCAGCTTTTCCTCGACACCCGTCAACGCGGGAATCCACGATGACACAAGGCTCGCCAAATAATTCGGACGGAAGAATCGTTCGCATCCCTCGAAGAGAGAGACATGATGCTCATGCCATCCAAAGCCTTCCCCCGTCTTGAACCGCTCAGCAATGTGATCGATGTCCTTCATTACCGCCTCAATCATCAGGAAGGCTCCCGGCAGGTGGACTGGAGTATCATCCAGCGCCAACGCAAATGCCTGTTCAGGCGGCAGGACGTACTTCTGAGTTGCAGGATCATAACGAAGATAGCCACTGGCGGCGTTTGCGTTCAACCACTCACGAACATACCTTTCGGCAGTGCCGGTCTTCGTTGCTAATTCGGAAGAGGAGACTGGGATACTACCTGCCATTGCGCGGTATAAGCCCAAACGGTCCCCGATGACGATGAGAGCAGCGTGCATGGCCGCCCCAAGGTCACTCACCGCTTGCCCAACGAAAGCGTTCAGCTTGTCTTGATCCAGTGTTTCTGCTGCTACTGTGCTCATGGTCTTTCTCCTTTTTGGTGCTCGCAACCGTGGATTGTCCGCCCGATTCCGCAGGGTTTTCGAGGCTCGCTGGTCGAGAATTGGGCTATGGATCGACAGGCGCTTCGTTATTCTTGACCTGAAATTCTCGGCCTTGTGTTCGATCGCCGCTGGTTTGGCCCCCAAACTTGTCTGTTCTGACGCAGGCGGCTTGGAAGGTCAATGCCCGCGCAACTCTCCAACGATACCCTGTCGATCCCCCGATAAGTCATCTGTTTGCAATAGGATGCCGCAGTCGCATTGTGTTCGGATGCGTGCTAGACTCTCGAACTGTGAACTGCGTCCAATGCCATCTGCTCTGCCATCACTCGTACGGTTTGCAACTTTCGAAGTAAATCTGCGGGCCGGCGAACTAAGAAGAGATGGACAGAAAGTCCGGCTGCAGGAACAGCCATTTCTGCTTCTGACCGCCCTCCTAGAATCCGCAGGCGAAGTCGTCACCCGCGAAGAACTGAGGAAGCGCCTCTGGTCGGCGGATACGTTCGTGGACTTTGACCACCGCCTGGCAGTGGCTGTTAGTAAGTTGAGGGAGGCGCTTCGAGACTCGGCCGAAAAACCAGTGTTCGTTGAAACGGTTGGTCGGCGGGGCTACCGGTTCTTGGGCCAGTTGGAAGCCGCCAGTTCACTATCCGCGGATTCCAACTCGGGAACAAGTGATACTCCTTCGGCTTCTCCGGGATCTGAGCAAGCGGAGCCGCCGGTGGTGCATTCGCAGCCAAAGCGATCTCGAGACAGCAGACTGATCCTTCTCTGCTCGTTCGGCTTCGTCATTCTCGTCGCGATGACCGCCTTGATAGGGCTGGTTCGCATTCGATCGGGCCAAGACCATTCCTCTGTTCCCCGGACCTTGGCGATTCTTCCGTTACAAAATCGCGGGGACGATTCCCGGAGCGACTTTCTTGGATTATCACTGGCGGATGTACTCATCACAAAATTGGCGTACGTGAGTTCGCTGAATGTACGCCCTTCTGCAGCAATTGAGAAATATCGAGGAACGGCCGTAGATCTTCGGAAAATTGCCGCAGATCTCAAAGTCGATACGCTTCTCACGGGAAGTTTTATTCGCGATGGTAACAACTTGCGCATCACGTACCAGCTGATTGACGCCAGAACCGAAACAATTCTAGGCCAAGGAGTGATCGACCTTAAGTACGACAATCTTCTTGCTGTTCAGGATAAAGTCACCGGGCAACTGATTTCAGAACTGCAACTGAAACTTTCTCCCGTGGAGACAGAGCATCTAACTCCTGAAAAATCGGTAGATCCGCTCGCTTATGAATATTTCCTCCAGGGACTTGATCTTTACGGACAGCACAGGTTTCCCCTCGCTATCAAAGTGTTCGAAAAGACTACTGAGCTCGATCCCAACTATGCTCCAGCGTGGGCCTACTTGGGTGCTGCCTATAATTCGGATGCGGCATTTGAGTTCGGCGGCCGGGAACAATATCGCCGCGCCCAAGCCGCGTACGAAAGAGCCTTGGCGATACAACCAAATCTGCTGGACGCGCAGATCTTCCTGGCGAATCTCCTGATTGACACGGGAAAAGTGGAGCAGGCTGTGCCCTTGTTGCGCGAAGCCCTAAAGACAAACGACAACTACGCCGCAGCTCACTGGGAACTGGGATATGCATACCGATTTGCTGGATTGCTGAGGGAATCTGTAGCGGAGTGCGAACGGGCACGTCAATTGGCGCCCTTCGTGAAAGGCAATGGAGCAGTGTTAAACAGCTACCTCTATATGGGGGAATACCAGAAATTTCTTGACAGCTTACCGGTCGACGACTCCTCGTTCACGCTTTTTTACCGTGGCTTTGGAGAATTTCACGAAACGCGGTTTGACGAAGCCTCCAGAGATTTTGATCGTGCGTATCAACTCGAGCCAAATTTGTACACAGGAATCGGAAAGGCTCTGAGTGACTCGATTCATCACCAAGCAGCCGAAGGCTTACAGCTCTTGAGTGGACTTGAGAGAACAGCACGAGAGCGGGGAGTCGGGGATCCGGAAGCCACCTACAAGATTGCACAGGCGTACGCCGTCTTAGCAGACAAGAATGCCGCTTTACGAGTATTGCGAACGAGCGTTGAATCCGGTTTCTTCAGCTATCCCTATATTGCCAAAGATCCACTATTGAGTAATTTGCACGACGAACCTGAATTCGCCCAGACTTTGGAGGTCGCGCGTCAACGGTACGAGGCATTCAAGATTTCTTTCGTTCGCTAAAGAGAAGGCGGGGAAAGCGCCCAAAAAGCGACTGAACCCGTTGGCGGACGATCGCACCCGCCAAGCTGTGGCCGAGTATAGGCAGCTCCGCATCCTTCCAGTGGTCGACGACTCAATCAGGACGCAACCCCGCCATCGCATTCGGGACTCTCGATGAGAGCCGGAGGCTGCTCTTCGAGCAAGCGATGACGGAAAGGCGAGACACCATGTTTCGGGGAGCAGGAGATAAAAGAGAGGCATTGCAGCATGCGCGGAGTGGGTAATCTTCTCACTCAAACGAGAGACATTAAGCAGTGCTGAAGGTGTGCCCAGCCGCGCTATTCCATGCGGGTCCTTTAGTGTGGGATGAAGGCCTACCTGTCATGCGCAGGACAAATGCCCGGAGCGAAAGCTCTCAGTTCCCCTAGGTTGGTAAAGGGAGGTTCGCCCATCGAGGTGCAACTCTGACTGCTCACTCCATCGATGATTCCACCCATCGTCCTATCTAGATATCGTCCCAGTTCTGGAGCTTCAAGAACGCCACTAAAGCGTCGGAAGGGCAATCTCTTGCCCTGAATTCAGCACATTTCCCTGCATTTCTAAGGTACTTGCCCCGCAACATCCAGCTACTCTCAGTGTTCCTATGTGGGAAGCAAACAAGTTCCACAGCTTGGGGGAGCCTTCATCGATGTCGATTCTCAAGAAACTTAGCCATCTGTCTTTTGCCGTCAGCCTGATCGCGTTATTGCTGGTGATCCCGACGGCACAGGCGCACGCAGGCGTCTTTATCTCCGTCGGCTTCGCGCCCCCGGTGCTGCCGGTCTATGTGCAGCCGCCGCTGCCCGCGCCCGGCTATATCTGGACGCCCGGTTACTGGGCCTACGGTGACGCCGGCTATTACTGGGTCCCGGCGTGTGGGTGCAGCCCCCGAGCCCGGCTTGCTTTGGACGCCCGGCTACTGGGGCTTCGCCGGCGGCGTCTATGGCTGGCACGGCGGCTACTGGGGCCCCATGTCGGCTTTTACGGCGGCGTGAATTACGGCTTCGGCTACGGCGGCGTCGGATTCGTCGGCGGCGAGTGGCGCGGCGGAGTCTTCGCCTATAACAGCGCCGTCGCCAATTTCGGCAGCGTGCACGTCACCAACGTCTACTAACAGGACCATCGTCACCAACAATACCGATCGTCAACGAAAACCACGTCAGCTTCAACGGCGGCCGGCGGCATTGCAGGCGCACGCCTCAGCCGCAGGAGATGCAGGCGGCAGACGAGCACCAATTCGAGCCCACCGCAGAACCAGATGCAGCATCAGAGCTTCGCCGCGCAGGATCGCGCGCAGCTGGCCTCGGTCAACCATGGCCGTCCCGCCACCATGGCGGCTGCCAACATCAACTGCCTATCACCAGGTGGCGCAGCAGCACGCGCAATCGCAGCCCATCAGCGCCGCGGACCGCCAGCCGGCAGGAACTACAACCCGAACCAGCGCGAGGCCAACCAGGACCAGCGCATCGCCAACGGCCTGCGCAGCGGCCAGATGACTTCGGGCGAGGCAGCGCGTGCCGAGCGCACGCAGGCGCAATATCGATCAGCAGGTCCACAACGATCGTGTCGCCAACGGCGGCACGCTCACCGGGCAGGAGCGGCAGCAGATCAATCGCGAGCAGAACGCGGCCAGCCGGCAGATCTACAACGAGAATCACAACGCCAACACGGTGAAGCCGAACGAAGTCGACAACCGCGAAGCCAACCAGCAGCAGCGCACCGCCAACGGCCTGCGCAGCGGCAGAGATGACCTCCGGCGAAGCGGCTCGCACCAATCGCAACCAGGCGAGAGTCGCCCAGCAGGTCCACAACGAACGCACCGCCAACGGCGGCGCACTAACGCCCGGCAGAAAAGACAGCAGGTCAACCGCGAACAGAACGAAAACAGCCGGCAGATCTACAACGAGAAACACAACGCCAAGACGGTCAAACGCTAAACCAAATTAGAACCTAGACTCATATACAAACACGGCTGGCGGAAACGTCAGCCGTTGCTTTGTGCGGTTAGGGGAGGTGGTACGCGAGATTGTCGAAGCGCAGACCTCGACCGTTCTTCCCTTCGAAGGTCACGCGCGAAACGGCCTCCCGCCAGGTATGAAGAAGGATGTAGCGTGCCAATTCCAGTGGAATGACTTGGTTCATTGTCGATGCTGCCGACGACGTCTTCGAAGTAGCCGACCCACAGATCGTTCGGAATGGGATATTTCATCAGCCAGGCCCACGCGCCAGCGCGAACTTTTTGTACGTCTTCCTGCTCTAGCCGGATCAGTCCGTCGAACAAACCGAAATAAAAAGGCAGTCGTTCGAGGGGGTCCGGTTTATGTAGAACCGGGCGGTTTGCAATTCGATCGCCACAAGGCATCTCATCCTGCGCCCGGGAGGTACTTTGGCGTCGCTCAAGAACTTACCGGTCCTCCGTTTACAATGAATAACTGCAGAGGCGCCCACGAGCGCGCGTCCTGAGGAGCGACTCCGAACTTGATGGATATGACTTGGGTTACTGACAAGGTGGCAGTAGGGGGTGGGATCTGGATTGAGGAGAAGATGGCCGAAGTTGCCCGCCAGGGGGTCACCCACATCATTGATATGCAGATCGAATTCGATGACACCCTTCTCGGCCGGCGACATGGCGTGGAGGTTCTGTGGAACCCTGTGCAAGACGATTTCAAGCCCAAGTCTGTCGAGGTGCTCCGGCGCGGAGTTGACTTTGCATTGGCTGCCCTGACAAATGCAAATGCCAAGCTGTTTATTCATTGTGCTGCTGGGGTGCATCGCGCACCGATGATGACCCTAGCCGTAATGTGCGCGTTGGGATGGAAACTCGAAGAGGCGATGGAATCGATCCAGCGCCAGAGATATGTGGTGGACTTTGCGGATGTATACGTCGATAGTGTCCGAAGATTTCTCCTCGCCTATAGGAATTCCAGCAAGCCTCCATTGCATCCTGTCGCGCCGAATGGACCTTAGTTGGCGGTAAGCCCGCGCTGGCGAGAGCGAGCTGAGGAACAAGCGAATCCTCATCCTCGAGATTTTCAATTAGCGTAACCGGAGATCTCTTTGAATGGCCTGCGCGCACAAACATTTCGCGCGAGATTGCGATGGTGTTGTCTGATGTCACCATCGCGAATGCCAACCGACACGTCCCACGCGTGTTCGTTAGTGGCATGAAGATAACGATTTCAATTGGCCGCACCCGCGGCGTGAAATCCCGAACGTTGGGGGACCTATTACGGCTGGGTCGAGCACCGCGACAAACTCGTTTTACCTTGCCTTCTCGACAAAGGGAATGCGCACTTCGCCCCTTACTTCTTGTGTTCGGGTCCGCTGACGGTTGGAACTCTTCGTCTGGGCATGCGACACCCACGACTCACACACTGCATTCGGCTGCAATCGGTCAGCGAACGATCTCCGGCGGTGGCGACTCTGGGCAGGCAGCGATCGGCACTGGGTCAGGGAGCCTGACGGAAGACGGCGACGAAGAGGCAGATCCCGGCGCCGTCGCTGACTATGACGGAGGGGGGAACGCCTGGATGCTCGGGAGACTCATACAGGGACCTGTCGAACCGGTTCCGACGCGCGCTGACTCATCCTCCCTCCGCAGGCGCGAAAATCTGCATCAAAAACGATGAATGACCCGCGAGGACATAGAACGGCTCATGGCTTTGCAGCTGCAGATTACGGAGAGGATCTCCGAAACCGGCTTCGCCGACCAAACGGCTGCGGTCCGCCTCGGGAGACATCTTGCAGAGATCGCGGTGCTGGGAGAAGGATTTGCGCAGCATTCTCTGCCACTCTTCCTGGCTCTCAACCTTGGGCATTCGGCCGCCATAGCGCAGATCGCATTGTCTATCAAGCACGACCTACTGGAGCTCGGTGATGCCATTGTGGATGGATCGGGCGATCTCGATTCTTTCGTCGAATATCTGAATCGATCGCCGGAATAAATCGCCTCGCTAGGTTTGCGGCTCTGAAGGGTAATCCCCGTCGATAAACAAAGCTCACTCATTCACCGTGGCGATTTCCCGTCCTTCGTTAAGCTTTCCTGTGGCGAGCCCATGTTCTTGGGATGCTCGGATTAGCTCGTATGCGGGCGTTTATGCTTGAAAGAAGTTCAGGAAACAATCTGCTACGCGGTTAAGTGTGCTCGAGAGTGATCACCAACTCCGTCAGGGTCCACAGCAGCTCCTCCCATGGTCTGCGGCCCTGCAATCCAGGGACTCGATGCTGCCGGTGAAAAAACATCGCACTTGGCGAGGATTGGCCGCCTCTCTAAGTAGACGCAATTCTATGAATGTCAGCGGACCCCGCAGCCTTATTCTCGCTATAGGATCATGAACCCCAGCTTTCGATCTCCTTTGTCGATTGATTTTCTACCGCTATTACCACATTACAGGCACTATCTTCGTGCACTAGGCGGATAGCGTTCCGCAGAACTTCTAAGCTACAATTCGACCATGCACGTTCCGGCGATCGTCACCGAACTTCGAGCGCAACGGGATCGAATCCAGAAAGCCATCGACGCTCTCGAACGGATTACTCAAGTAAGTCCCAGTAACAAAACACGTCGGCACTTGTCGGCATCGGCCCGCGCCCGAATCTCCGCGGCGATGAAGAAACATTGGGCTGCGAGGAAGAAGTCGCTGTAGCACGGCCTCGGTTGCCCAGTTTTTTCAAGATTACTGCCGGGTCTGTATGTTGTTCTTGAAAACTAGCGCCAGGCCTGTATACTCAGCGCCGTTAGAGCACCAGCCATGCTGGTTCTGACTGACCCACGGCTTGCAGCGTCGAGCGTGGCGGCCCCGTCCCAGTGGCGGGGCTTCTTCCGCCCCGTCCCTGGTTGGCACTCCCCAATTTAGAGTTGCCACTCCTCTGGTGGAAAGAACGGAAGCCTAGGAAAGTTTGAACCTGACGCTTGGGAACGTCTAAACTGGCGCTAATGAGGCAGGCCCTTTGCCCGAGATGCCGCAGCGCAAAGTTGCACCGCTCTCCACACCGTGGAGTGAGCGAGTGGATGATTACCCGTTTTCTGTTTCGCCGCTATGCCCGCTGTGAGGATTGCAACTTTCCTTTCTTGGCGCCGAGGAACGCTGCTCCTCGAAGGATAAGTCCATCCCGCAAAACACAGCTTTAAGCTTCTCGGCAATCATTCCCACCCGGCGCGACCACCACGGCGATTCTGCCATGAGCTTGGACGACTCACCCATCGATTAGAGATTTCTAGACCCATTGGCTCGCTCAAAGTTTCCTAGGGCGATAGCGCGCGCTATGACTTTGTTCCAAAGTTCCACGAATTCAGAATGGAAAGCCTCTAAGGGCCGTTGCGCGCTGGCTACTTCATCCGCTAGGAAGCCAGTGGCTCTCTTACGTGCCGGGATTCCGTTTCACCGCAAACGCAGCAGAATATCCGTTGGGGTATGGCCAACAACCTCAACGATCGATGCCATTGGATTCCTGTTCTCGAGCGGGGGAGTCCACCGCGCATGAAACGATACGAGGGAATCTCGGGTTAGTTCTGCCCATCTCCGAACAGGAGCGAAGGTCACCTCTTTCATGGTTGTAGGGCGGTATTTGTAGGCGAGAGCTGTCGGTGGCCACTCACCCTTGCGGGGAGCATGTAGGTCTCGAACAAAATATCCCAGAACGGCCATACGGCAGCAAAGTTCCTGTCGATGTGGCGGTGGTGTTCAGGTATGCAGACGCCGCATCCGAGATTCGCCGCCCGAGAGACACTTTCAACTCGAAGACGAGCATCGACTGATGCACCGTCAGGCGCACCTGCTCAAGCCCATGCCGGGGGCGTTCTTCCACAATCTTGTGTGCCAAACGTGTGCCGGATCCGGCGTTACCGGAGCAGGCGTCGGAAAAAGAAATGTGAAGAGACTTAGGCTGATTTCTTCGGCTTCTTGCGCTCCGCCCTGCGCTTCTTCACCGCCAACGCAATCCGTCGGCGAGCCTCGGAGACCGCGGAGCTTTCGTCCGCGGCGCGGCCTGCTCGAAATCGTCATACGTTCGAGGGCGTTGATCGCTGTTTCGAGACGGCGGGGCTGATGGCGATCGAAGGATAGCTCGCGTGTCCATCTTGAAGATGTAGCGCGGCGGTAGAGCCACAGTCCCAGCGATACTCGTCGATGTTGACGTCTGAAATCCAGACGCAGTTCGGGGCGATTTCTCACTGGAATCCACTTCCGGATCGGAACTCCAGCCGCGCGATAATCAGCCGCAGAACAGATGGGGAGACCGTCCCCTGAAATGTCAGAGTAGCTGGGGTCTAGCTACGACGACTTTGCCCCGGCAGCCCATTGATAGCCGTACGCGCACGAGCACTGGAGGAAAGCCCAATGCGCTTTCCGAAGAGCTGCGCGGCGAGAACGCGAAGCACGGTGAAAACCCGGGAGTAATTGAGCAATAGTGAACAGACGCGAGTTCCGGGAACTGGAATGATACCTATTCCACAATTCCCAATCAGGAGGTTCACGGTCATGTCAGGGATTCTTCGTCGCCGGATCCTCATCGTGGATGACGATCCCATCATTCGCGAAACGACTGCCAGCCTGCTCGGAGGAGCCGGGTATGAGGCCAACGGTGCGGAGGACGGCTTCGATGCGCTCCTGCAGCTTGAGAGAATGGCCTACGATGTCATCCTCTCGGACCTCAACATGCCGGGAATGTCGGGGTTCGAGTTTCTTTCCGTGGTGCGTAGGCGCTTCCCTGATGTTCCGGTCATCGCCATCAGCGGCGCCTACGAATCGGGAGACAAGATTCCCGGGGGGGTTATTGCCGATGCCTTCTACGCGAAGGGACGCCATAGGCCGGAAGAGCTACTTGCGACGGTGGCCGGATTGATCGATACCTCAGCGCAGCGCGCGGTCGATCATAGTCAACAGTCTGCTCCGGTCTGGATACCGCGAAATGGGAAAGATTCCAAAGGCGTCCCCTTCATCGTGATCACCTGCACCCGATGCTTACGCTCATTCCCTTTGAGCGTGGAGCGTGAAGACATACAGGAAATTCAAGAGACACCGTGCATGTTCTGCACAAAGCCTGTCCGGTACGTCATCGATTTTTCCCTCGCCGTTTATTCGCCCAAACCGGCAGTCTCGGCGAAGGTACACGCCGCTAAGAGTGCGTAAAGGCTGGAATTACTACCAGTACGCAGAAGGTTCGTTCGCTGGACCAACCGCACCTCGTTATTTTCACGCGAACTCGGTGACTGAATCCTTGCGGTATGCCTTCTGAATTGAGCGTTTGTCCGACACCCGAGGAATGTCCCACAATTAGCGATCGAGAAAACCGATGAGTCTTCGAGAATCTACCCGGCACTGGTTGCAACCGATCTATTTTCTTGGCCAGAATCCCATTACGCTCACCGGTGCCGTCATTACAACGAGCACGGCACTCACGACAATTGCTTTCTGGTTCTATGAAATCGTTTTGCCCGGGCCGCCACATCCTTATATCGGGCTACTGTTTTTTCTCATCTTCCCGGGCATCTTTGTGCTCGGTTTGCTGTTGATCCCAGTTGGTATCTGGCTCCGGCGCGGGTCTCTACGCGGCCGTGGAGCGCTCCCGAAGACTTACCCGTCAATCGATCTTCACTTGCCGGTCGTGCGTCGTACTTTGGAATATGTCGCGGCAGCCACGGTGCTCAACCTTCTCATCGTAGGGACGGCATCCTATCGTGGCGTGGAGTACATGGATTCCACGAGTTTTTGCGGAACAACCTGCCACACCGTAATGCAGCCCGAGTACACGGCCTACCAGAATTCGCCGCACTCACGGGTCGCTTGTGTTGAATGCCACATCGGCCCCGGGGCCTCGTGGTTCGTGCGCTCCAAGCTTTCCGGCCTGCGGCAGGTCTATGCCGTTACCTTCCATACGTACTCGCGTCCGATCCCTTCTCCGGTAAAGTATCTGCGGCCAGCGCGCGAGACCTGTGAACACTGCCACTGGCCTGAGCGTTTCACCGGGGACAAGCTGCTGGTTCGGACCAGCTATCAGGACGATGAGAAAAACACGCCACAGACGAATGTCTTACTGATGAAAGTGGGCGGACATACATGGCAGGGCTCGATCGGCATCCATGGCCATCACCTCGCCGATGCCGCCCGCATCCGTTACATCTCCACGGACGCGCAACGGCAGGTCATTCCGGCTGTGTACTACACCGATGACGCCGGGAAGACAACGGAATTCATTTCCACCGACGTGAAGCCGACTACACAACAATTGGCCAAAGGTGAAAACCGTGTCATGGACTGCGTCGACTGTCATAATCGTCCTACGCATGCATTCGAGCTTCCAGACAACGCCGTCGACAAGCAAATAGGCCTCCGACACATCAGCGCGGATCTTCCCTTCATAAGGAAGAAGGCAGTCGAGTTGCTAAAAGCGAATTACGCAAGTCGTGAAGTAGCGAGTCGGGGCATCCGCGACGGAATTACTAACTTCTACCAGCAGAATTATCCGGATATTTATCAGGCGAAACGTCCGCTGGTGGAACAATCCGCCAAAGAAGTAGCCGCGATCTACCTGCGCAACGTCTTCCCGGACATGAACGTCACATGGGCCACGCACCCTAATAACCTCGGGCATATGGATGCGCCTGGGTGTTTCCGCTGTCACGACGGGAATCACACAAGCTCCGACGGACAGACCATCACCAACGATTGTTCCGTGTGCCACCTGCTCTTGGCGAATGGTGAGAAGAATCCCAAGATACTGACTGAACTTGGATTGAAATAGAGCTGGCTGCTTTTGCGGAGCCAGACAAGTACAACGAGTAAGAACTCCGAACGTTAGTGTTCCGGTAAGAGCCACGCTGGACGATTACGCTTCATCTCTAGCGATTTTGCCGGCGGTCTCGTTCGGATAATTGAAGAAGAGCTGATTGCCGTCGGGATCATCGACCACCAGGAGCCGGTAGCCCCACGAACCCTCCTTGACCGGAACGCCCTTGGCCTCGAATTCCGTGCGCAGCACGTCCAACGCGGCGACCGCAGCCGCGTGCGTCGCTGGCTCGACGTTCAGGGAAATGAACATCAGCCCATTGCCAACCTTCCGCGGCCACGTGTCGGCCAGGATAAGCGTGCAGCCCTGCCGGGCGACCTGCGCGACATGTGTTCTGCCGTCCTCGTCATAGCGCCAGGGGTTGGTGAAGCCAAGCCTGCTAACGTAAAAGATGAGCGCGGCCTCAACATCCGCTACGTGTAGGACAGGGCGTGCGAACCAATCTGTCATAGGCTTTCTCTCCTCCAATAAAACAACTTCCGCCAAGTTCAGGTTCAGAAATCTAGGTGTCACAATTCTGATTTCGGGCGGCGTTTCGAACGACAGCCCGACGACATCGAAGAACAGCGGAACCTCAACGCAACCTTAGAAAGCGTGACCGACGTCGCCCAAAACCAGAGCTGGCACCCCAGGGTGAAGTTTCGTGAAGACGTCAGAGGTCCTTTAAACGCCTGATCCAGGATAAGAAGCCGCCGCTCGAAGGATTCATTCATTCTCAGGCGTCCGCGGAACTAAGATGGAACAAGGTTCGAGTAACTGAATGAAGTTTCATGGTACGTGCTTCGGTAGTTCGCAGTGCTGCGAGCCAGAGTTTGCGGAACTGTCCCAGTATATTGATATCGCAAAGAGAGACGCGCAGCCTGAATGGCCTCGGCGGCGTGAAGCCGGACTACGGCTTCCAATAATATTTGCGGTCATGATGTTCTTGCGACGGGCCCAGGCAGCGGATTCTCAGTTGGGCGATTCGAGTTCTTTAACTCGCTTAGCTACGTTCGTCGTGGTGAGTCGATGCTGCGGCTGGGCGATTGGCGGATTCGGACGTCTCGGCTTCTGGATCGGAATGGGTTCGGCCGACGCTGTGATAGTGGAATCCGGCCGCCAGAACTTCCTCCGGACGATACATATTACGACCGTCGATGATGATGGGCAGGCGCACTCCCTGACGAAGACGCTGCAAGTCGAGCTCAGCGAATTCCTGCCACTCAGTGAGGATCAGCACAGCGTCAGCATCCCTCACCGCCTCGTAGGCGTCAACAGCGAATGTCACTTCTCCATCGTGGAAGTGGGTGCGGGCACGTTCCATGGCCGCAGGGTCGTAAGCCGTGATGGAGGCGCCGAGTTCGATGAGGCGGTGAATGATATCGATCGCCGGTGATTCGCGTATGTCGTCGGTGCCCCCCTTGAAAGCCAGCCCAAGTGCGGCGATCCGTTTGCCGCGGATGGTCCAAAGCGCTTTCTTGATCTTCTGAATAAAACGCCGGCGCTGATCCTCGTTGATCTGCATCACCGATTCGAGCAGTTCGAATGAATAGCCACATTGTTCGGCGACGGTGAGGAACGCAAGAACGTCTTTGGGGAAACAGGAGCCGCCATAGCCTAATCCGGCATTCAGGAATTGCGGCCCGATGCGGCTGTCGGATCCGAGCCCTTCGCAGACCTGGTCGATGTCGGCGCCTACCGCTTCCGCGATGTTCGCGACCGCATTGATATAGGAGATCTTCATTGCGAGGAAGGCATTGGAGGCATGCTTGATCAGTTCCGCGCTCTTGGTGCTGGTGACGATCGTACGCACCTGCTTCTTCTCGGGGCCGGGGATGCAGTCCTCCCGCTTGTAATAGCTGCCGTCAGAGAGCGGCGTATAGACGTCCTGCAGGATGCGCGAGCCAAAGTTGTCGTCCACGCCGAGAACGATCCGGTCGGGATAAAGGAAATCTACGACCGCCGTCCCTTCGCGCAGGAATTCGGGGTTCGAGGCAACCGAAAAAAGTTCGGAGGAAACCCCGTGCAACTGCATGACGCGTCGAACCTGGTCGCAGGTCTGAACCGGAACCGTACTCTTTTCTACCACCAGCTTCTTCGAGTGAAGGTTCAGCGCAATGTCTCGCGCAACAAATTCGACATAGGAAAGGTCCGCTTCGCCGGTCGCGGAGGGGGGTGTTCCCACCGTGATGAAAACGACTTCTGCCTCGGCAATGCCCCTGGCCAGGGAGTCGGAAAATGTCAGCCGTTGTCCCACATGGCGCTTTAGAAGTTCGGGGAGTAAGTTCTCGTGGATGGTGACGCCGCCGTTTCGCAAGATCGCAAGCTTCTCATCGTCATTGTCGATGCAAACGACTTCGTGACCGAGCTCCGCGAAGCAGGCAGCAGAAACCAGCCCGACATAACCCGATCCAACAACAGCAATGTGCATCTCGAGAACTCTCCTGTGTTTTACCGCGATGACGATATCCGGAACACCAACGGCGGAAGGCAAGAAGTAGCAAAAATCATACCCGGTTGTCTAGTGTGGTTCAAGGATAGGAGCCGAGGCGAGGCGCCCTTTACCCTAGGGCCGAACCACCCAGGCGAGGCCGTCCGGTTCGCCACCGACATCGAGATGGCCGGTCAGTTGCAAGGTCTTCAGGTCAAGGATCGCAACGTAATTGTCGGGTGTGCAGGCAATGAACGCACGAGTGCCGGAGGGATCCATCAGAATGCCCGCCGCTCCTCGGCCGATGCGGACTCGTTTGTACTCCTTGCGCGAAGCGGCGTCATAGATCACCAGGTCGCCGGTTCCAAGGCTTGTGATCAGCACCAGCTTGCCGTCAGGAGTGAACTTGAGCCGGTTGGCCGAGAAGAGCTTCGCGTCCAGCGTTGCGGTCACCTTCCTGCTGGCCAGATCGATCAGCGAGAGCGAACCGTCCTGGGCGTTCGCCGTCCACAACTCGCGTCCATCGGGCGAGACGTCGAACCCCTCGTCGCCTTTGCCGACCGGAATGACCACCTCATTCCAGTCCATGCGCGGCTGTGCAGCGCCAGGCGGTGGAGCTCCATTGGAGCTCGGAGGAGGATGCATTCCCGGCGGCGGTCCCATGGGCGGCAGCGTAACCTTTTCGAGAATGCTCACCGTCCCCGAACTGACGTTTGTGGTGTAAATCTGCTTTTCGTCGCCGGTGACGTAAAGCATGTGCGTGCGGTTCTGGCCCGTTCCCATGATCCAATCGATGGTTGCCGTTGCTGGATCAAACCGGGCCACGGCCTTGGCTCCTTCGGCTGTGAACCACACCTTTCCGCCGACAAAGACGAGACCGTGCGGTCCGTTCAAGGCTCCGGTATCGATCTCGGGGAGCGCCTTCTGAGCGACGAGATCGAGGACGGAAAGCGCGTGGTAGAGGCCCCCGCCATAAATAGAAACATAGGCCTTTCTGCCATCGGAAGAGGCGATCACCTCGTGGGGGTCGGGGCCAACGGGAATACGTGCGAGGACCTGCAGGGTAGCCGCGTCTACAATGGCAAGAGTGTGGTCATGCTTTGAAAGTGCCAGTAGAGTCGCCTTCGGCGGAGATTGTGCGTCGACCAGTTTAAAGACACAGAAGAACGCCACCCCCACCAGGACGGTCGCTCTCGTCCACTTGTTTCGCATGTTTAGCATACCGACTCCTTCAATTCGCGGCGCCGATAGATCGTCAGTTGATAGAAGAGGGGCGGAAGCGTGCGAGTCGAACACCCTTGACGAGACGAGGCCGCCAAACACCGGTTTTGAAGACCCCACGGAAGAACTGTATGGTCAAGTTGATATTATATGCGTTCATTGCGCGTGACCGGATCAAAACGATCTTGTTGGATGTGGTTGGGGTTGCGGTTAGATGAATGACCATCGATCAAAAATTCGTCACCCTCCTTGAAAAAGGTGTTGCAACAACAGTTGTGAAGATCTCCCTAACCGAGGACCTCCTAAGATCTTTTTCAACGTCAATGATTGTTCCTTACGGCCCTGGCGGTCACCCGCGAAACCCCGATCGGCCTCGGCACCCTTTATAGGCGATTAACGACGAGCGTGGTTATTAGGGCTCGTACTTCAAGCGCATCCTTTCAAGTCTTCGTTTTGGCGAATGCGGGTCCAGTCTGCTTGGTAATCCCTTTTCAGCAGAGTGCTGGCGAGCTTCCGCCTGGGCTGCGCCCTTTTAAGAAGATATTTTCCTAAAGTTCACAGCCGTTCTGCCGATACCTACCTTGCGGTATTGCCGCAATGGAGATCGTGATGCACGACGCGCCAGTCCCGCCTCCGAGCGGATGTCCACTGACGACCAGCGCTATTCGATTGCAAATCAGAAGGCTGTAATTGCTGACTACGCTCAAGCGAACGGTTATTGCATCGTTCAGAGCTTCTCCGACGCAGGGATCAGTGGCCTTGACCTTAAGCACCGCCTTGGCCTGAATGGTTTAAATCGGTAGGCGACGGCACAGCTGCGTACCCGGTGATCCTCGTTCTCGATGTGAGCCGCTTCGGACGATTTCAAGACATCGACGAAAGCACCTACTACGAGTTCCTTTGTCGAACCCGACGTTGCGAGCCCTTCGGCGAGAGCCGTGAGGTCGGCATTGGCTCCGCTGTACTTGAACGGCAACACCGCGACCCAGAAGCCTTCGTCGGCCCGTGCTGCCCCTGAATCGGCAGCGGGTGCAGAGCGCGGCGATGCGGGAACCGATAGCGGCCTACGGAAGGGCGGTCCTGCCGTTCGACTGATAGCGGCGTTTTATCACTCTCGGGCAAGGGGAAGGTTTCTCTGTGACAAACTTTGCCAAAACACGGCCAGCTACATCCGCAGCGTGGTCAATCTCTCTTTCCCGATCGCGATCGCTCACGGTTGAATCAGAGGCGTTAATACCGTTGAATCAGAGGCGTTAATACCATCGGCCGCGACCATACCAGCCACCGCCGCCGAACAGCAGAATCACAACCACGATGATGATGATCGTTTCTGTACTCATATCGGCTCCTGGTTCTTGGAATCTGACCCAAAACGCGACAGTACCTGTGATGCATCGACGGCAGAGCGGGTTCACCCCCCCGGGCACAGCTGAAGATGAGGGTCTTGGAATCGAGCTCCGGCACAGAACACGCATCGACAGTGATTGAAGCAAACTTGGGTAGCTCGCCTGTTGGAGTTCTCCTTTCTCGCGGGTGACGGGCCGCATACCACCTTGCAGTCGTCGCGCCTCGACGTGCAAACCGAGGATAGGTGAAGGGTAAGATGGTTTGGTGATGCGTCTATCCTAAACTTTCAAAAGCCGATCGAAGAACGAACGGTAGCGCTGAAGCGCCACGCGAAGATCTTCCGTGGAGATGTTGCCGCCCCGCTCCCACTGTTGTTCCAGACCGGCACGCTCCTCGGCGAAACCTTCGGCCAGCTGCTTCATGACCGTGGCGACAAGGTTGTCGGCGTCCTCCACGGCACGGCGGGGTTCGTCAACGAAGCCGGTCTGAACATCGCTCCATCGGCGACGAAAATCGGCGACCTCAGATTCTGAGAACAACGGGGTTGGTTGCGCCGCAGGGCCGGAACTACCCGGTTCTTGGTTGTCGGTTGCAAGGCGATTTTGCGCGTGTGGTTGATGCACTTCCCGCTTAGCTTCAGAGATCTCCTCTTCGACTTCGATGCCGGGGGCATTACGCACCAGCTGGGGACGGCTTTCGGGTTCGGGAGACCTGCCGTTGCCGGCCAGATCGGCGGTAGTGAGTCCTTCGTCTTTTCTTACATCTTTTCTATTGAGCTCTGCCATATCATGCAACCTCTCTCTTAATGTTTCCGGGCCCTTGCCCTGTCAGAAGGTCTTCAAAAAGTGACCGGTAATGGATCATCGCCTGTCGGAGTTCCTCCGTGCCCGCTTTGCCCTCCCGATGTCGGACAGCGATTTCATGCGCTGTGCGATAGTTCTCGACTACACGAGGGTGATCCACCGAGAGATCGGCGGCGCGTTGGCCGAAGTCGGCAACTGGATAGCCTCGCGCGCCCATTAGAAGCGCAACGCTTTCGTCGGCGTCTGTGACGGCTCCTCCTGGGTCGTCGACGAAGCGCTCTTGGACTCGGCGCCAGTGTTCCGCATACTGCCGTTTTTCTGGTTCGCCGAGTTCGCGGATATTGAACTTGGATACCCGTTTCTCCCGCTCGACGAGAACAGCCTCCGCCGCGCGTTCCGATCCACCTTCTCGCACAGCACGTACATATTCCGACCCGAAGCGTTGTCGTAGAGCTACTTTGCGACGCCGCGCCATCAGGACCGCAACAATCACTCCGACTGCCAGAATAACGACAACAATGACGGCGATCACCTTGGGATCGATCTGCATATACGAACCTCCGGTAAGACTGGTGATTAGAATTCCGCCTCCGAGCGGATGTTGTCTCCTCCAGGATCAAATAAGATCACAGGAGTAGAGCTGCTCCTTCGTCGCTCCAGGGCAGACCACCTGCGAGAGCTTTTGCGTATCTCATTTCTGAGAGAGCCGGAATTTGATTAATCGCAGTGCTGGATGTCGGCGTTGGCTCTGTCGAGGTCCTCGATACAGCCGATACTACTGCGCGTCGCAATTTCCGCTGCATCACTAGTTGCAGCAGCAATGGCAGTCGGCGTTTGTGCCCTTCGCCAAGATTGCTTGTCTTACGGGAGGAGTCGCTATGAAAGTTCGAAGATTCGTACGCATGGCTTTACTGGCAATGATGCTGGTGAGCTTAACCGGGCTGTCGTTTGGACAGTTTGGAGTTTCGATCTCGGTAGGCGTCGCGCCGCCACCGCTACCTGTTTATGACCAGCCAGCCATTCCCGCTACTGGCTACATCTGGACGCCGGGCTACTGGGCGTGGAGCGACGATGGCTATTATTGGGTACCCGGAGCCTGGGTTCAGCCACCTCAGGAGGGAATGCTGTGGACGCCCGGCTACTGGGGTTATGACGACGACGGCGACTACGTTTGGAATGATGGCTATTGGGGGACCGATGTTGGGTACTATGGCGGGGTTGACTACGGTTACGGCTATCAGGGCGACGGATATGCCGGCGGTTACTGGCAGGGCAATAACTTCTACTACAACAACGCTGTTAACAATATCGGCGGCGTGAGTGTCCCCCATGTTTATACGAAGCAGGTGGCAGAAAATAACGCCGGGGACCGCGTTAGCTATAACGGTGGCCAGGGGGGAACCCAGGCGAGACCTACGCCCCAGCAGACACGGGCCCGCAGTGCTCATCATGTGGAAGCCACAGCAGCGCAAAGGCAGCAGGTACAGGCGGCGAAGAGCAATCCGCAGATGCTTGCGAAGAACAACCATGGCAAACCGACAGTTGCCGCTACCGCGAAGGCTGGTGACATGAGCCATGCTGTGGCAGCGAAGTCGGCAGGCGGCAAGGTTGATCAGAAGTCGCTTTCGGCCAACTCACAGAATACGCCTAAGCACGCTCCAAAGGATTCCAGCAAGGAAGCCGGTCGCGCAACGTCGGCTGGAGCGCAAAGCGAACGCAGCGTGCCCAAGCCTCCGAACGCCGGGGCCGATGACAGCGGATCGCATGCACGGGCAACCGAGCCGACCACGGCGCGTCCCGAGAATAACCGTCCCGAGTCCGGATCGTCGAGTGGTATGCCTCAATCGGAAGGAGCTCATCGCACGGCTGAGCCGGCGAACCGCAACTCCGAACCGCCTGCTCGTGAGAATGCGAAGCCTGCGAACAACTCCACTTCGAAAGAGAAATCCGCGGCTCCGGAGAAAAGTAACGAGAAGTCGAAGCCGGAGAAGGAGAGCGAGAAGCCTCAGTAAGGAGCCATCGATGCCCCCGGCGGATGTGGATCCCACCGTCCGGGGTTTTCGGTTGGAAGTACTGAATCGCCTAAGATGAAGGCTCGCCCAAAGACAACACGACTAGCCTTCCGGAGAGTTCGGACACGAATCAAGCGGCAGAAGGCGAAAGTAGATTCTCAATCTTCAAACCTGGGCTCGATTCCCGGTACGCAGTTTCCCTTCAAGCAGCTACGCCCGATTCTGCGGCCTCAAAAAACCCACAGTTTCGGCACGTTCGAAGTCGCAGTGCTCCCAGCGCACGGCGACGGCCACCTGGTTACGCATGCCGGCATCGTTCACGATCAAGAGCACATCACGCCATGGCTGTTCGATGTTCTCCAATACCGCTCGAAGATGGCAATACGCTTGTTCTCGCGAGCGAGCTTGATCTTCGGTACCTTGAGGAGATTCCACTCGTGAGCCAGGGGGAGCATGCGGTTGAGGGTACGCAAGGCGCAGTTCACATGCGTTCCCGGTTGAGTTATGCGGCACCCTTCACATATGCGGCGGGGGATGATCCCATAGTATAAGCCCGCAAGGCTTCTTAGCCGAATTTAGGAGTGGAGCTCTTTGACAATGACCTGCTCCGCGAAGGCTCGGTTTACCAGGTGGTATATACTCCTCCGGAGCTTCTCCCTCCCTCTTCTTTCAGTGTATGCAGGGAGTCAAGAAGAGGGTCATGAGTCAGGCTCGTATGATGGATCGGTTCCGGCTCTTCGCCCCGCCGCCCTTCGGGCGGCTAGTCCTCGTCCTCTTCTTCCTCGCGCCCCTCCCCCCGCCACCACTTCGCCCAACCCCGTCGAAGGACCCTTAGATTCCGTGATTCCAGACGCCGCCCGTCACAACGATGTGGGCATGATCTCTTCCGTGCGGTGTTCCACAACGGTGTTTCTCAACGTCTCCGAAACGAAAAGCCCTGAATCGCGATCCGCTGGAAGAGGCGCATCGATCTCCGTACGTGAGTCATTTAAGTGAGTCATTAAAGATCGGTCTCCTCCTGAGTTCGGTTACGCAGCCTTATCAGCTTGCACGTTGATCTTTCCCGCTAATCCAGTCAACTTCTTATCGGTTTCTTTTTCCTCATTGAGCGTCTCATCAAGCAGCTTTACGGCCTTCGACATGCCAAGCAACTCCGCATAGGTCTTCACGGTCCCATAAGCGGCGATCTCGTAATGCTCAACCCGCTGAGCCGCGGAGATCAGCCCCGCATCCATCACTTCTGGCTCCGCATCCTCGCCCATCAGTTCCTTTCCTTCTTCCAGCAGGCCTTCCATGCCGTGACACTTTTTTCCTTTAGCAGGCTGCTGAAAAATGGTAGCGAGACAGGCGGGATTGCCTTCTCCGACTGCCGCCGCGCTTCTATTCAGCGGGTATTCTGGTTAGGTGGGAGGGTTTTGAAACGATAGCGTAGGCAGTTCAGACACACTGCGGCGCTGGAGCACCACGCATCAGGTTGCGTAGGCGCACCAAGTTGTAGGCCGCCGCCGTGAAGGTGAACATCCAACCGACTCGATCCAGTCCACGATGACGGAGTTTGCGAAGTAAGCCGATAGTTTTCATCCAGCCGAACACTTCTTCGATTCGCTTGCGTGCCCTCTGGCTCAGTTGATATCCAGCGTGGCGGGTGGTGCGCTCGTCCACCGCACTGCGACGGTGGGTGTCGTTCTGTGCGATGTGCGGGGTGATTTCCATGCAGCGCAACTCGCTGACGAAGTCGTGCGCATCGTAGCCCTTGTCCGCTCCCAGCGTAACCCGGCGTGCTCCCGGTAATCGTTCCGCCATCAGCAGTGCGGCATCGCGTTCCGCCGAGCCGTAAGCTCGGGTAGTGAGCGTAGAAACCACCAGACCGTTGCGGTTCTCCGTCAGCAAGTGGCCGCGATAGGCCAGCACCGCACCGGTGCCCCGGCTCTTACGAGTCAACATGGCATCCGGATCAGTGGTCGAGCAGTGGGTCTCGTTGCTGCGTTTCTCGCCATGGAAGTTGACCGTTGGGTTCGAGCCTTCGCCCCCTCCTGTGGCAGGCGGTTCTTGGTCATCCTCGATCTGGCGGAAACTCTTGTGTCCTGCCCATGCCTCCAGCAGAGTTCCATCGACGGTGAAGTGTTCATCCGACAGCAAGTCCCGCGAGCGTGCTTGCTGGAGCACCGCGGCGAAGAAAGCGTCCGCGATATCGCCTTCCAGCAGACGCTGGCGGTTCTTCGTGAATACCGTAGCATCCCAGATCGCGTCGTCCATGTTCAACCCCACGAACCAGCGGAACAGCAGGTTGTAATCGAGTTGCTCCATCAACATGCGCTCGCTGCGCACCGAATAAAGCACTTGCAGCAGCAGCGCCCGCAGCAGCTTCTCCGGGGCGATCGACGGTCGCCCGGTCTTGGCATACAGTTTGCTGAACCGCGGTTGTAACGCGCGCAAGGCCTCGTCCGCCATGGCACGCAGCGGACGCAGGGGATGGTCTTGAGGGACTCGCTGCTCGGGGCTTACGTAGCTGAATACTCCCAACTGCTGTTCGTCGTCTCCACGCATGCCTTCTTCTTACCAGCTTGCCCTGTGGAAACCAGAGTGGTTTTTCAGCATCCTGTTAGGGCTCTCACCCAGTTCTTCGAAGATTCGTTCCAGGCGTGCGATCTGCTCTTTGGTTTGCTCAAGATGGAGTTCAAATCCTGCCTTCAGGTCTGCTGAAGAGGCGGTTTCCGCCATCTCGGGCAGAGCCTTGGCGATCTGGTTTTCCGCCGAATACAGATCCTTCAGTTCGTCAACGAAGAGGTCTTTAAGATCTTCCATTTTCATGTTCTTTCCTCCATACATATTCCGGGCAATTAGAGAGGGCGCCGCTTAGACGGGTTGTCTTTGCCCTGCATCCTAACAAGGTGTGTGAAGTTCGATTTAGGCGGCCCCATGTCGCCCGAAGGGAACTCGGAAACGGGATCACTAAGGTCATTTGCCTCCGGTGTTTGACAGTCCTTGGAAGCGCTACTACAGATGCCGCTCTGTTGTCGTTAGAGAGAGCCCACAAGTGCAAGCCCGCGTAACTGCGGAAACCGGTTCTTACACGCCTAATGCACTGCGTATGTCTGGAGGGTAAATGAAGGCAACGCAGAAAACTTCAGCCGCAACTAACGTCGCGTGAATTGGATTGTGGCCCACCGAATCGCTGTCTTCGGCTCAATCGGAGCATTGATCCTTTCCTCGCTCCTTTATTTCTCCTACGTCGCGCACCTACAACGAGTCGTCAAGAATCGTAGCGAACAGTTCAGACGTCGGAATGCCTTCCAAACCGTGCTGTTCGTCACGGTAGGCTTGATCATCATTGTGCTTTGGGCGAGGCTGCTGCAACACACTGGCACTTTTCTGGGGATTTTGGGGGCTGGACTCGCAGTTGCACTCCGAGAGCCTCTGTTAAGCATTGCCGGTCGAGTCGCCATTCTTTCAGGGCACATGTTCAACATCGGCGATCGTATCGAGTTGAACAGGATGAGCGGCGACGTGATCGATGTTGGCTTCTTCTACACACGAATGATGGAGATTGGAAATTGGATCAGCGCGGACCAGGCAACGGGAAGGATCGTGCAAATCCCGAATTCCTCCATCTTCGGTACCCCTATCTTCAACTACACGCAGGCATTCTCGTATATCTGGGATGAGCTGCGGCTTCCGATCACCTATGACAGCAACTTCGATTCGGCGGCACAGATCCTCGCGGAGGTCGGTGGGGAGTATACGAAGGAGTTCCTGGCTGGCGCGGAGAGAGACATCGCGGAGATGCAGCGCTCCTACCTGGTTCCGAAGATTGAGCTGAAGCCGACAGTGTTCCTGAAAATTACGGATAACTGGCTCGAACTTAGCCTTCGTTACGTGGTGGACCCGAAAAAAAGGCGCGTAGCTAGCGACTTCATGTTCCGGCAGATATTCCAGCGGATCATGCAGCGCGACGACATACGCATTGCGTCAGAAACGATGGATCTTACGGTCCAACCCAAGAGGGCGGCGTGAAGTTGCGCTGCAATAGCTTTTGCGAAGGGGTGTGCATGAGGAACAATCTCGTCGCTGCGTTTGTGCTTGCACTCTGTTTTGGTAGCGTCCCGGCAATTGCCCAAGGAAAGACGGCCGATTGTTCAGTGCTGCCCGATCACGGCAAACTCCAGGAGACCTTGAAGGCCGTGGTGAAGGAGGGCCAACAGGCGAACAGCGGCCTTGGAAATCCTGAGTGGGCCGCAATCGTGGATCGGGATGGAGTCGTGTGCGCTGTGGTATTCAGCGGTCCGGATCGTTCTTCTGAGTGGCCTGGGAGTCGTTTGATCGCCGCGGAGAAAGCGAATACCGCAAACGCCCTAAGCGGTCCGAACTTCGCCCTGTCCACCGCCAATCTCTACACGGTATCCCAGCCGGGTCAGAGCTTGTTTAGCCTGACGACGAGTGCTCCTCCGAACGGAGCAGCTGCGTATGCCGGTCCGCCGGATGCGTTCGGTCAAACGAACGATCCCCTGGTGGGAAAGCCAATCGGGGGAATCATCGTCTTCGGAGGAGGTCTGCCGCTCTATACGTCGAAGGGACAGATCGTTGGGGGGCTCGGCGTGAGCGGCGATACCTCCTGCGCAGATCACGTCATCGCTTGGAAGGTGCGCCATCACTTGGGCCTCGACGGAGTTCCCCTGGGAGTAGCTCCTGGCCAGAACGACAACATGGTGCTCGACTTCCAGAACGGCCAGAGCGCCAGCGGATGGGGTCATCCCTCATGTAAGGGAGGAATCCCTCCCGAAGAGATCATCAAGAACCTGGCCCAGAAATATCCGCTAAGAAAGTAGCAGAGGGAAGATGGTGTCGTTAAACGACATGCGTCGCTCGGCAAACGTTTAAAGCCGGAGCTGCATCTTTCACGAATTGTTGGTGTTGATCGCTGGGAGGAACGTCCTGAGCTTGTTCGAGAGAGTACACAAACATCTATTCTCAGGGTTGGCTTTCCGGGCAGCTCTGCTCACTGGCGCTCTGACCGCAGGCGGTCTGTGGGCATGCAACGCGCGCAGCCAAGCCTCTCAGTCGCAATCTCCGGAAACAGAATCCAGTCACCAGGACCAGGTCTATCACGGCAAAATGGAGCCGGATGACGGCCAATGGACCCGTCCGGCAAAAGACCTCGCGAGCCTCCGTTACAGCACCTTGGACCAGATTAATACCAGCAATGTTGGAAGCCTGAAACTCGCGTTTACGTTTTCGTTGGGAACCACGCGCGGTGCCGAAGCTGCGCCCATCGTGGTGAACAACACGATGTACCTGGTCACACCTTTTCCCAATATCGTTTACGCGCTCGACTTGACGAAGCCTGGTGCTCCGATGAAGTGGAGCTTCGATCCGCATCCATCGCCGGCTGCAAAAGGGGTGGCGTGCTGCGACTGGGTAAACCGCGGCGGAGTCTATTCCGACGGCAAGTTCTTCTTCAACACTCTCGATGGCAATACCATCGGGCTGGATGCGAACAACGGGAAGCAACTCTGGCGCACGCCGGTAGCGGATATCCAAAGAGGTGAGAGCCTCACGATGGCGCCGCTCGTGGTGAAGAACAAAGTAATCGTCGGCGTGAGCGGTGGGGAATTCGGGGTGCGCGGCTGGGTGAAGGCCCTCGATACGAGCAATGGCAGGGTCGTGTGGACCGCGTTTTCGACCGGCCCCGACAAGGATGTACTGATAGGGCCGAAGTTTCATCCGTTTTATGCACAGGACAAAGGACAAGACCTTGGCGTAAAGAGTTGGCCTCCCGACGCGTGGAAGATCGGCGGCGGAGGGATGTGGGGCTGGATGTCCTTTGATCCCGAACTGAATCTTCTGTATCACGGAACGGCCAACCCGGGCCCATGGAACTCCGACGAGAGGCCTGGCGATAACAAGTGGACGGCCGGCATATTCGCTCGCGATCCCGACACTGGCGAGGCGGTGTGGTTCTACCAGTTCAGCCCCCACGATCTCTACGACTACGACGGCATCAACGAGAACTTGCTTCTTGATTTGCCGATCAAGGGTCAATCCCGCAAGGTTTTGGTTCATCCGGACCGCAACGGATACATGTATGTGATGGATCGCGCCACCGGCGAGGTTCTCTCCGCGAAGCCGTTCGGATTTGTGAACACCTCTCGCGGTGTTGATCTGAAAACCGGACTGCTCCAATACGTGCAGGAAAAAAAGCCGCAGTTCGGCGCAGTGACGCGTGACATCTGCCCCACCGCTCCCGGAGCTAAGGATTGGCAACCGTCGTCTTTTTCGCCACGTACGGGACTTATCTATGTCCCTCACCAGAACCTTTGCATGGATGAAGAGGATGTTGAAGTGAACTACATCCAGGGCACACCGTACGTGGGCGCGAACGTGAAGATGTACATCGGACCCGGCGGATACGGCGGAGAGTTAGAAGCCTGGGATCCGATCGCGGGTAAGCAGGTGTGGTCACTCAAGGATCACTTTCCAATCTGGAGCGGTACCGTCGTGACAGCCGGGGATGTGGTCTTCTTCGGAAAACTCGATGGCTGGTTCGCCGCTGCCGACGCGCACACCGGCAAGGAGCTTTGGAAATTTAAAACCGGCTCGGGCATCATCGGCCAACCGATCGTTTACAAGGGGCCGGATGGAAAGGAGTACGTCGCGATTCTGTCCGGCATAGGCGGATGGGCAGGAGCGGTGGTTTCGGGGGATCTCGACACACGCGACCCGACGGGGGCACTCGGCTTTGTGGGTGCAATGAAAGACCTGCCGCAATACACGACCAAGGGAGGCATGTTGTATGTGTTCTCGCTTCCTTAGCCTCCTGCTTGTGTTCATGCTGCTCGCCGGGATTTGCTTTGCAAAGCCACTGACCTTCTGTGCAGATCCTGCAAACCTGCCCTTTTCGTCCCGGCAAGGGACGGGATTCGATAACAAGATTGCCCTTCTCATTGGTAAAGAGTTGGGAGTTCCAGTGCAGTTCTACTGGGGACGCATGGGCCGGGGATTCGTCCGCAATGTAGTCGGTAAGGGCGAGTGCGATGCGCTGCTCGGCGTTCCATTAGGAATGCGAGGGCTGCTGGTTACCGAGCCGTACTACCGCTCCGCTTACATGTTTGTGACACGCGGGAACAAGAAGGCCATCACCTCTCTCGATGATCCGCAACTGAAAGTAATGCGTATTGGCGTTCAGGTACTCGAGGACGACTACGCACCGCCAGCCCGGGCACTGGCAAGACGCGGTCTCAGCAAGAACGTTGTTGGGTTTGAGATGGACAAAGATCCCGGGGAGATCGTTGCGGCGGTTGTGCGTGGCACAGTCGATTCGGCAATCGTGTGGGGCCCTCTCGCCGGCTACTACGCCCGTAAATATGGAACACGATTACGGCTGACACAGGTGACGCCCGAAATCGATCCGCCGATGCTGCCATTCACGTTTGCGATGGCGATCGGCGTTCGTAAATCGGAACCAGAGTTGTTCCGCAGAGTTGAGGCGGCGTTGCAGCGCATTGCTCCGCGAGTGCGCGCCATTCTTGGCGAATACAACGTCCCCCTGTTGCCTTTACAGGCGCAGCGCGCAACCGAAGTTGGAGCACTGCGATGAGGATGCGGATCGCAATTGCATTAGGAACAATCATCTTCATTCTCTCGTCTTGCAAGCGCGAAGAGCGGCGGTACAGCGAACCCGCCCCTTCCAACGCGGCGTCGCAGGGAATCACGGTGAGTGGACTGCATCCGGCCCAACCGACCTCGGGTTCCACTCAACCGAACACTCCGGTGAACGATCCCTACACCGAGAGCGCTTACGCCGTCTCGGAAGGCCAGAAGCTCTACAACGAATACAACTGTGTAGGATGTCACTTTCACGGCGGCGGCGGAATCGGACCTCCGTTGATGGACCAGGACTGGATTTACGGCTCGGAGCCACAGAACATCTACGCGACGATTGTCGAAGGACGGCCGAATGGAATGCCTTCCTTCCGTGGCAAGATTCCTGATTACCAGGTTTGGGAGATCGTGGCGTACGTGCGCTCGATGAGCGGACAGCTGAAGACCGACGTTGCTCCGGGACGAGACGACCACATGTACGGGCCGAAACCTCCTGAGAATTCTCCGAAGCTCCAGCTTAAGGGCCCGACCGGAACGGAGAAGAAGTAATGAGCGTCGCGGCGATTTCAATCGCGATTTGGGGACCTTTAGATGGGTTCCAGTCCGCACTGAATCCTGCCGGGCCAGATGCGGCACGAGAGGCGAAGCTGTGGCTCGCAATCCTATGGATATGCATCGCGGTATTCGTTGTCGTGTGGGCTGTACTGAGTGTTGGCATTGCCCGGCGACGAGGGCCTGATTTACGACCTGCGCCGCCGATCCTTGACACGGAAGCCGTCGATCGTAAAGCGAGACCAATCGTGGCCGCCGCAGTCCTTCTCAGTGTGGCCGCGCTCTTCTTCGTGCTCGTAACCAGCGTTCGTGCGGAACGCGACGACACTCGTTCGGAGGAGAGCAAGAACCCGGTCTCGATCCAGGTGATCGGACATCAGTGGTGGTGGGAGGTTCGTTATCCGAATCCGGACGCCAGCCAGACAATAGTTACGGCCAACGAAATTCATGTGCCTGTTGGCGTGCCTGTCGTAATCAATACGGCCTCACGCGATGTCATCCACAGCTTCTGGGCTCCAAACGTCAAGGGGAAGCGCGATCTCATTCCCGGTTATACGACGGCATTCTGGTTTCGCGTGGATAAACCGGGCATTTATCGCGGTCAATGCGCAGAGTTCTGTGGATTGCAGCACGCCAAGATGGGCTTTTATCTCGTGGCAGAACCCATGGATAAATTTCAGCAGTGGGAGCAGGCGCAGATCCAGCCTGCGTCCGATCCCAGGAATCCTTCGCAAACGGAGGGGCAGCAAGTGTTTCTCAAGAACGATTGCGTGATGTGCCACACGATTCGCGGCACGATCGCCGGTTCCCGCGTGGGTCCAGACCTAACCCACGTTGCAAGCCGTCTGTCGCTCGGCGCAGCGACACTCCCGAACAATATTGGCAACCTTGCGGGATGGATTGAGGATTCGCAACACATCAAGCCTGGCAACCGGATGCCCCCAAATCCATTGAGTGGCGACGATCTCAATGCACTGCTCGCATATCTGACCAGTTTGCAATAGGAGGAGCATTGGCCGCAGGAGAACAGAGCGCAGTGATCGATCCGTCGCGGCACGATCGCCTGGAACGCACATGGTGCGAGCCCAGCGGCTTCTGGGGATGGTTCATGCACGTGCATCATACCTCCATCGGCAAGCGCTTCATGGTAACGGGGTTTGTGTTTTTCACCCTGGGAGGAATTCTCGCGCTCATCATGCGCTTGCAGTTAGCCCGATCGGCGAATCAGTTGCTTGGCCCCGACCGCTACAACGTGCTCTTCACCATGCACGGCAGCACCATGATGTTCCTCTTCGCCGTGCCCATGATGTTCGAAGCGCTATCGATCTATCTCATCCCGCTGATGGTCGGCGCGCGCAACATTGCGTTTCCACGCTTGAACGCTTACAGCTACTACCTCTATTTGTTCGGATGTATTTTCTTGTGGACGATGTTCATTCTGAACAGTGGCCCAGACATGGGATGGTTCTCCTACGTACCACTGGCTGGCCCAGCATTTACCCCGGGCAAGCGTGCCGACACGTGGGCGCAGATGATCACCTTCACGGAAGTTTCAGCGATGTGCGTTGCCGTAGAAACGCTCGTGACGGTGTTCAAGTTGCGCGCTCCGGGAATGACCCTCAACCGTATGCCTATGTTCGTGTGGGCTGAGGCCGTGACAGCCTTTTCCGTCATTTTTGCCATGCCTGCCATCATGCTCGCCAGCACCTCGTTGATCCTCGACCGCATGGTCAGTACGCAGTTCTTCAATCCGGCGGAAGGCGGCGACGCGCTCCTCTATCAGCACTTGTTCTGGTTCTTCGGTCACCCCGAGGTCTACATCATCTTTATTCCCGGAACAGGGATCGTTTCCACGATCCTGGCCGCATTCTCCCGGCGGAAGATCTTCGGCTATCTCGCTCTGGTGCTCTCGACGGTTGCCACGGGGTTCATTGGCTTCGGTGTCTGGGTACACCACATGTTTGCGACCGGACTGCCGCAGATGAGCCTCAGTTTCTTTACCGCAGCCAGTTTGATGATTGTTATTCCGACCGGTATTCAGTTCTTCTGCTGGCTGGCGACCGTCTGCACCGGCAAGTTGAACTTGAAGACACCTCTCCTCTGGGTCTTCGGATTCTTCTTTGTCTTCCTGATCGGCGGACTGAGCGGCGTGATGCTTGCTTCTGTGCCGGTCGATTGGCAGGTGCACGACACGTTTTTCGTGGTTGCGCATTTCCATTACGTATTGATCGGCGGAGCGGTGTTCCCGCTCTTCGGAGCTGTCTATTACTGGTTCCCAAAGATCACCGGACGCATGCTGAGTGAGAAGCTCGGGTACATAAACTTCTGGCTCTTCTTCGTTGGGTTTAATCTCACGTTTTTCCCGATGCACCTGCTTGGCCTGGGTGGGATGACGCGCCGGGTTTACACCTATCAACCCGAGATGCAGTGGGACGGGTTGAACACACTCGCAACGGTCGGTGCGTTCATCATGGGTCTCGGATTTTTGATGTTCCTCGTCAATGTTTCCGTGAGCCGCAGGAATGGCTTGATGGCTGGCAATAATCCATGGGACGCAGGAACCCTCGAGTGGGCGACGACGTCCCCACCGCCGACCTACAACTTCCTCGACCTTCCGACCGTCGGCAGCCGCGAACCGCTATGGGAAGACCCGCCCGATCAACCGATTGTGACCGGCCTCCGTAAAGATATCCGCGCTGTGCTGGTTACGAAGCCCCTCGATGCGGATCCGGACCATCGCGAAATCTTCCCGGCGCCCAGTATCTGGCCCTTTCTCGCGGCCGTCGCCACAACGATTTTGTTTGTGTGGTCGATCTTTTCTCCCTGGGGAGTAGTTTGGGGTGCAATTCCCTTGGCAATCACACTCATCGGATGGTTCTGGCCGAGTAAGCGCGATACGCAAATCCGCCGTGAAACGGAGAAATGGGATGAAGCCCAGGCGGGAGCTTAACGTCGCGGATCTGCCCTCCGTCGTCTTCGGACAGCGCAGTCTCATATGGTGGGGCACCGCAGGACTGATGATGATCGAAGGGACGATGTTTGCGATCACGATCGCAAGTTACTTCTACTTGCGGACGCGCAGTACCGATTGGCCTCCGGGGCTGATGCCGCCGAAACTGCTGGCCGGCACGTTGAACCTCGCCCTGTTCCTCGTCAGCCTGGCTCCGAATATCTGGGTCCAGAAAGTAGCCCAGCGAGGTGACCTGCGAAAAACGCAAATCGGCTTGGTTATCATGACCCTGCTCGGGCTTGGCAATATCGCAATCCGCGTATTTGAATTCCCGAGCCTGATGTGCACGTGGGATGCGAACGCCTATGCCTCGGCAACTTGGTTGCTGCTTGGTTTACATACCACCCACATTGTTACTGACTGGTTTGATACCGCAGTTCTGGCAGTTCTGTTCTTCAGCCCCCACGTGGAGGGGCGTCGTTACGTGGATGCCAGTGAGAACGCCGACTACTGGTATTTCGTCGTCTTCACCTGGATACCGATCTGGGCGGTGATTTACCTCGCGCCGAGGTTCTTGTAACCATGCAGACGGAGCGCAGCTTCGAAGGGAATCCACCCGCTCTGTGGTTCGGCATCCTCGCCGGTCCGATTGCCACCGCGCTGAATGAAGGGCTGAATTACGCGCTCGAGCAGCACGCCTGTTCCACTGGGCACTTCTATGTGTTGCACACGATCAGTGCTTTCGCGTTGCTGCTGACTGCATGTGGAGGATCTGTCGCGTGGTACGAGTGGCGACGAACACAAGGGGACACCAATGACGAGGGTGGTACGCCGCGCGATCGCAGCGGGTTTATGGCAACGCTGGGTATCGCGGCAAGTGTCTTCTTTGCTCTCGTGATTGTTGCAATGAGCATTCCGCACTTCATTCTGACTCCATGCGATTGAGAACATGAAAATCCGCTTCGTACTTTTCGCGACCGTGCTGAGCACCAGCCTCCAGGCTTGGGCGCAGGAGCCGCAAGTTACTCCAGAAGATTGGAGGCGCGCATGGTCATGGGAACTCGGAATCTTAGTGCCGATTCTGCTGTCGGGGATGCTCTATGCCATCGGGTCAATCAAGATCTATCGGCGAAACCGGAAAGCGCCGGCGATTCGGCCTTGGGAAATCGCGTGTTTCGTGGGTGGCTGGCTCTCTCTCCTTGTAGCCTTGGATTCGCCGTTGCACCGCATGGGCGAGGTGCTCTTCTCCGCTCATATGACCCAGCATGAATTGCTGATGGTGGTCGTCGCGCCCCTGCTGGTCTTGGGCCGTCCCGTCGTGGTGTTCCTGTTCGCGATTCCGGCCCAGTGGCGACCTGCGGCATCTCGCTGGACCAAGTCGCCCGTCTGCAGCACTATCTGGAACTTCCTAACTGGCGCCCTCGTGGTCTGGATCGTCCACGGTTTGACCATCTGGATTTGGCATATCCCGACTCTCTACCAGGCCACGTTAGACAACGAAAGCATCCACGCGTTGCAACACACAATGTTTCTCGGTACCGCATTGCTTTTTTGGTGGACGCTCGTCCACGGCAGTTACGGGCGCATGGGATACGGCATCGCGTTCCTGTATTTGTTCACCACCGCGGTACATACCAGCGTGCTTGGGGCACTGATGACTTTTTCCCAACGAATCTGGTACCCCATCTACGACGGACGCACCGCGCCTTGGCATCTCACCGCGTTGCAGGACCAGCAACTCGGCGGCCTGATCATGTGGATACCCTCCGGGGTCGTCTTCATCGTCGTTGGACTCGCGATGTTCGCGGCATGGCTCGGAGAATCCGATCGTCGCGGCAAGCTCTCGCGCCTTGACACTCTAACCGAAGAAACGGGAGCAGAGCATGCCGCATAGACTTGCCGACATTCTCTTTTTTGCGACTTTGCTGCTGCTTGCAGGATGCAGTCGTTATGAAAATTATGTTGGTTACCGCAACCCAAGCGGCGTGACGAATGGAGGCGATCCGCAGGCCGGTAAGGACGCCATCCGAAACTACGGGTGTAATACCTGTCATACCATTCCCGGTGTACGGGATGCGGTTGGCGTGGTTGGTCCTTCGTTGAGCCACTGGGCCAACCGCAATCTCATTGCCGGGAAGCTGCCCAACACGCCGGAAAACCTGATGCTCTGGATCCAGCAACCCCACAAAACTGATCCACACACGGCTATGCCCGATATGAACGTGACCGAAGCCGACGCGCGAAATATCTCGGCATATCTCTACAGTCTGAAATGATGGCTTATGACCAATGCGGTGCAGGATCAGGTTCGGATGGGGACACGCCTAGATATTCCCGTCCGGACGCGGTTTCCGAGTCTATGCTTGAATTCGAATAAACCCCGGATTGGGGCGAGCAGAACTCGCACTTAATCCGCCTGCAAAGGAGATCGGGGTTACGGTGCGGCCGTAAATCCCCGTGATTTTCGCGGATTCTTCCCTCATCGACACCTTTGGCATCATAATTTGGAAGCGAAGGAGTCCCATATCCCACTCCGCGCCCAGTGTCCACTCCGTACATTTCTACAACACCCACGATTCACTTATTGATCGGCTATGTGGAGTTGTGTGTTCGGGCCTGCATGTTGGTAATTCCGTCCTGCTGGTCATTGACGTGACCGGCAAATTTTAAACCCGGAGAAAGTCTCATTATCCTTGGACTAAAAACGGGGGGCAGGTCAATGCGAATCCCCCGAGCAACTTCTCAATCTGCGAAGTATTTAAACAGGTAGGCGACTTTGAGGGTCGTTGGTACGGAAATTCTAGCCGCCGCAAAGAAGAAACATTCTGAACTCGACGGACCGTTATCCAGTTGGCTCAAGATCGCCGAACGATCAATGTGGACATGTCTTAACGATATTCGCAAGACGTGGGCCTCAACGGACGGTGGTGACGGGAAATTCGTGTTCAACATCGAGGGCAACAATTACAGGCTAATTACAACGATCAATTTCGGGGAGGGTGGAAATGAGCAGCGCTGCTGTACTGGATTACGGAACTCTCGTCAGGGAAGTAAAGCCTCAGGTCGTTCACGACGAGGAACTGAATCGAGAATTCATTAATCGCTTGGAGGAATTGGATTCCCGGTGGAACGACCTGACCACCGACGAGCGCAAAATTCACGAATTACTTGTTTTGCTGGTTCAGGATTTTGAAAAGAAAACATACAAAGTCAGAGCCGCGACACCAATCGAGGTTCTGCAAGAACTGATCGAGGCGAATGGCCTTCGGAACAAAGACTTAGTGGGCATATTTTCAACCGAAAGCATCGTGTCTGAGGTTCTGAGTGGCAAACGAGCGATGACCGTCGAACACGTCAGGAGACTATCGGAAAGATTCAACGTTTCCGCCGACGTGTTTATCTAATCCTCGGTAGACTCTTGCACGATCCGCGCAGCCGCCTGGTTCACATCCTCGCGGCTGTGTTTTTTATGGACGGATTGGACGTGATCCGCGAAAGCCTTGCGCAGCGCATCTGCCGATTTGACATCGAACACCTGAGTACAGGCGGAGCAGCGCTTTACTGCGCCATCATCGACTAAATGCGGAGCTATCCCACTCGCCATAAAATCCAGTGCACGCCGTTCCCGCAACCCGCAACCCGCAACAGCCTGAAATTCAAACTGCACCACTACCCCAACTTCAAACCTCTTGCAGTCCGACGGCGGACCATACATAATATCTGTTATCTCGCCCAGCAACGAACAACTCCCGTTCCGGCGTTGACTTGCGAGTATCTCCTACATAAGATGCGCTCCGGTGATTGGGCAGGCAATTTCTCACTACCGCATCGTCGAGAAACTGGGCGGTGGCGGCATGGGCGTGGTGTACAAGGCCGAGGACACGCGCCTGCATCGCTTTGTCGCCCTGAAGTTCTTGCCTGAAGATGTCGCCCTCCACCCACAGGTGCTAGCCCGCTTTCAACGCGAGGCACGGGCCGCCTCCGCGTTGAACCATCCCAACATCTGTACGATTTACGAAATAGACGAAGAGAATGGCCAAGCCTTCATCGCCATGGAGTTCATGGAAGGCAAGACGTTGAAGCACACCATCAATGGCCGTCCTATGGAAACCGAAGAGATCCTGTCACTGGCCATTGAGATCGCCGACGGGCTGGATGCGGCGCATACGAAGGGAATCGTGCACCGTGACATCAAGCCCGCCAACCTTTTCGTCACCGAGCGCGGCCACGCGAAGATCCTCGATTTCGGCCTTGCAAAGATCACACTGACAAAAACATGTTCGAGCCTGATCGCTTCTGACGATACCTTGTCGCAAGCCGTCGCAGACATACACCTAACAACTCCGGGATCAACCCTCGGCACAGTAGCGTACATGTCGCCCGAACAGGCGAAAGGCAAAGAGCTGGATACGCGCACCGATCTGTTCTCGTTTGGAGCCGTGCTGTACGAGATGGCGACAGGAAAGTTGCCGTTTTACGGCGAAACCTCCGCCTTGATCTTCAAAGCCATCTTTGATTTCGATCCTCCTCCAGCGATTCGGTTTAAACGGGACATTCCAGCCGAGCTGGAACGGATCATCTCGAAAGCGTTGGAAAAAGATCGGAATCTCCGCTACCAGAACGCCGCCGACATGCGAACAGATTTGCAACGCCTGAAGCGCGATACTGAGACTGGTCGCGTGCGAGCGCCGAATTCGGGAACTGTCGACGTACAGGAAAGCGTCAGGCGCGATGAGGTTGCGGCACGCACTTCAGCGTCAGTCTCCGCCGGTTTGAACGTCCGGAAAATTGCTGTTCCCGTTGCCGTCGTCATTGTCGCCGCGGTAGTTGCCTTTGGTCTCTACTATCGTTCGCATCGCGCTAGGCCCCTGACTGAGAAAGACACAATCGTGCTCGCCGATTTCAGCAATGAAACCGGCGATCCAGTCTTTGATGACACGCTCAAGACCGCGCTCAGCGTCTCTCTTATCCAGTCGCCATTCCTAAATGTGCTTTCGGAGAACAAGGTCGCCGCGACCTTGAAGCTGATGGCGCGTCCGGCAGATACGAAGCTTACAACCGTCCTGGCCCGCGACCTTTGCCAGCGGACGGGCAGCAAAGCCTACATTGGCGGATCCATTGCCACTTTGGGTAGCGAATATGTGCTGGGGCTGAAAGCGGTGAGTTGCCAGGACGGAGAACCGCTGGCCCAGGAGCAAGTCACCGCATCAGCCAAGGAGAAGGTGCTGGATGCAGTGGGGGAGGCCGCATCGAAGCTGCGGGAACAACTAGGCGAGTCGCTCGCAACCGTGAAAAAGTTTGACGTTCCGCTCGATCAGGCTACTACCTCCTCCCTTGACGCTCTGAAGGCGTTCAGCCTTGGAGAGAAAGCTTATCGCGAGAAAGGCCAAGCCGCAGCCCTTCCTTACAGCCAACGTGCTGTCCAGCTTGATCCGAACTTTGCGATGGGGTACGAGTCATTAGGTGCCTACTATTACGGCCTAAGCGAAATCGGACGGGCCAGCGAGTACTTCACTAAGGCATACGAGTTACGGGAACATGCCAGCAAGCGGGAAAAGCTGGTCATCACCGCCAATTACTATGCGAATGTTACCGGGGAATTGGAGAAAGCGGCACAGGCTTATCAAGAGTGGATTGAGAGCTATCCGCGAGACTGGAGTTCACATCTCGATCTGGGCAACGTGTATGTCGCACAAGGAGAGTATCAGAAGGCAGTGGATGCATTTCGCGAAGCCCTTAGCCTCGCCCCGGACCATGTCGCTCCCTACGCAAATCTCTGCCTAAGTCTGCCCGCCTTGCAGCGACTCGATGAAGCGCGGCAGATCATCCGTGAGGCCCAAGCGCGGAAGCTTGAAATTTACATGTTCCACCAAGTTCTCTATGCTCTGGCTTTTCTTCGAGCTGATTCCCCGGCAATGGCGGAACAGCAACAGTGGTTTACCGGTAAGTCTGAAGAGAACTTCGGGCTTTCCCTCGCCTCCGACACGCAGGCATACGCGGGTCACCTTGCCAAAGCGCGGGAACTGACGAAGCGTTCTGTCGACTCCGCAATCCGGGCCGACAGCAAGGAAAACGGCGCGATTTGGCAGGAGAATGCCGCCCTGCGAGAAGTCGCCTTCGGTAATGCTATGCAGGCGAAGAAGGCGGCGGTTGAGGGTTTGAAACTCGCTGCCACCGGTCAAAACGTCGAGATCGAAGCCGCGCTCGCGTTCGCCATGGCGGGCGATGCGGTGCGAGCCGAATCGCTGGTCCAAGACCTCAATATGCGCTTTCCTCTGGACACCCAGCTGCAGTCTCTGTGGCTGCCTGCGATTCGGGCGCAGTTGGCATTGAACCGCAAGAAGGCGTCTGATGCTCTCACCGATTTGCAACCTGCCTCAGGTCCTATCGAGTTTGGAGGCGACCAATCCTGCCTCTATCCAACCTACATTCGCGGCAATGCCTATCTTTCCGCCGGGCAAGCCACCGCTGCGGCTGGCGAGTTTGAGAAGATCCTCGACCACACTGGCAACATCTGGAATTGCTGGACAGGCGCATTAGCGCATCTCGGCATCGCGCGCGCCAACGCAGTGCAGTCGCGAAGCTCGCACGGCGCTGACGCCGACGCCGCCCGCGTCCGCGCCCTAGCCGCCTACAAAGATTTCCTTACCATCTGGAAAGATGCCGATTCCAACATTCCCATCCTGAAAGAAGCCAAGGCGGAATACGCGAAATTGCAGTAGCCGGAGGAGGGAAAAAACCAACCGTGTCCACGCAAAGCTGCGACAACATGGGTTATCCCTTGTATCGTGCCAAAGCCCCGGTTTAGAAGTTCCACTGCGACATATGACAGGAGTTGAGTAGATTCATCTCTTGTTGCTTGGTTCACAGGCCAAAGCTGCTGCATTCGTAGGAGACTGGTTTGTTCTGGCCGGTTCTGAACAAGGTCCTACTTCAGAATTACTACACTGCAGGGCATCGGTTCGGAGGTGCCACTCTCGGTTAAACGTCGGTCCAGCAGCCTCATGTTTTTCGCGCTCGAGGTTGAGATGGACTTCGAAATTCGCTTGCGGACGAAGGTCTGTTTGATGGCATTGTCGCTGAAACGCAGGCGCCGCGGGTGGCAATGAAAAGCAGCGGCACCCGATGCTTTGAAGGGCGAGTATTCGTTGCTAAACGAGTAACCGAGAGGTGACGCGGCGTCAGGACGCACTAGAGGAAATGGACGGTTGATGAACTTCGCGAGTCATTCTCAGACTCCTCAATGATTCAAAGCTCCCGGCCACATCTCCGGCTTCATTGACTATGCCCGCTGACCCAACGTAAGATTCGCGCCAATGATCGGCCACAGTATCTCGCATTACCGCGTTGTCGAGAAACTGGGCCGCGGCGGAATGGGGGTTGTCTACAAGGCCGAAGATCTGACCCTCCATCGCTTCGTCGCGCTAAAGTTTCTGCCGGACGAGTCGGCGCATGAACGACAAGCTCTGGCGCGCTTTGGTCGGGAAGCGCAGGCTGCTTCGGCGCTGAATCATCCCAACATATGCACGATTTATGAAATCGGCGAGGCGGATGGCCAAACCTTCATCGCCATGGAGTTTCTTGAAGGTAAGACTCTGCAGGACTTAATTGCCGGGCGGCCAATGGAGATGGACGTGCTCTTGTCGTTGGCGATCGAAATCGCCGACGGCCTTGACGCTGCCCACACAAGGGGAATCGTTCATCGTGATCTTAAGCCGGCGAACATCTTCGTCACCGGCCGCACGCACGCCAAGATACTGGACTTCGGCCTGGCACAGGTGGCGCAAACGACGGTTCTTGCGTCCAGCCCCAGTGACGCCGTAACAAAACCATTGTCGTTGACTCTGCCGGGCGTTCCGTTGGGAACACTGCCGTACATGTCTCCCGAACAAGCCATGGGCAAAGAACTGGATGGGCGCACCGACATTTTCTCTTTCGGAGCGGTGCTCTACGAAATGGCGACAGGGATAATGCCGTTCCGGGGGGACACTCCAGCCGCGATCTTCGACGCTATCCTCAATCGCGATCCACTGCCCACTCTCAGGTTAAATCCCGAGCTGCCCACCAGGCTGGACGACATCATTGTGAAGGCCTTGGAAAAAGATCTTGGGCTGCGCTACCAACACGCCTCCGAAATAAGGACAGACTTACAACGGTTGCAGCGCGGATCAAACATCAGCCATGGCGTTCGGAGCGGTGACATAGGCCGGAGTGGAGACTCGCCAGCAAAGCGAAAGAATCTTTCTCGCATCTTCGTCGTTCTCGCTGCGGTTCTGTTGTTGGCAGCGGCAGGAATCTACTTCTGGCGAAGTGGACGCCACGCTGGCGCCGCCGGCGCGAAGACGTCATCCATCGCAGTGCTGCCCTTTGCCGACATGAGCCAGGGCAAAGATCAGGAGTACTTCTCCGATGGACTCGCCGAAGAATTGACCAACGATCTCGCCAAGGTGCCGGGCTTGAAGGTTGCGGGTAGATCTTCCGCCTTCCAATTCAAAGGCAAGAACGAAGATTTGCGTATGATCGGACAAAAGCTGAACGTCGCCAACGTGCTCGAAGGCAGTGTGCGCCGGGATGGCAATCGAGTTCGCATCACTGCGGAGCTGACAAAAGTGGAGGATGGATTTCAACTTTGGTCGGAGCAATACAACTCGGAGTTGAAAGACGTCTTTGCGGTGCAGGACGAAATCGCGCGCGCGGTCACTGGGGCGTTGCAAGTCAAGCTGCTTGGTGCCGGTCCCTCGTCCAGCGCGGTACGTTCGGCGAGCACAAATCCCGAGGCTTACCAGGCTTACCTGCAGGCCGCATACTTCCTGAGTCGAGGGACTGAGAAGACCAACTTCGATAAGGCTTTAGGCTACGCCGACCGGGCAATCCAGTTGGGCGCGAATTATTCGCCGGCTTGGGCGCTCCGATCACAGGTCTATGCCAGGATGGGCTCCGAAGGCTTCATCTCGACTGACGAAGGATTTCGCCGGGCGCGAGGCGATGCCGAGCAAGCCATCGCCCTGGATCCTAATTCGGGTGCAGCCTACCTCTCGCTGGCAAATATCCAACTTTTTTACGAACTTCGTTGGAAGGACGCTGAGACGTCCATCGATAAGGCGGCGGCGTTGGAGCCGGGAAGTGTCGAGATATTGGCCTATCGCGCGATTTCGCAGCTAATGTTGGGTCATACGGGCGAATCGATCGAATTGCAGAAGCAGGCAATTGCACTCGATCCGCTGGAAGGCGACGCTTTAGTAAGCCTGGCTACTCTACTCTATTATGCCGGCCGATACGAGGATGCGATTGTCCAGCTTCAGAAGGCCAAGGAACTCAATCCCCAGCAGTCATATATCCATTCCACACTTGGCGATATCTTGCGGGCGCAAGGACGCCTGGAGGGGTCGCTGGCGGAAATTGAGCTGGAACCAAGCCCTTGGGCAAAACTACAGAGCCAGGCAATGACGTACTACGCCATGGGTCGCCACCAGGATGCTGAAGCTGCTTTGAACCAACTTATCGCAAAGAACGCTGACGCGCCGGCATTTCAGATCGCAGAGGTCTATGCGTACTTCGGAGAGAGCGACAAAGCCCTCGCCTGGCTGGAGCGTGGCTATCAGCAGCACGATTCTGGATTGACGTACCTCAAAGTGGACCCGCTATTCGACAATCTGCACCACAACTCGGCTTATATCCAGCTGTTGGCGAAGATGCAGCTACCGTCGTAGTCCGCGGCCGTGATCTTGCTCGACGCGAAGTTACGCTTCTGTGGGTAAGCGACCTTTCATGTGAAAAGGGCGCAATCGAAAGCGGGGCCATTCTTTTCAGTGTCTCTGGAACGGAAATGGTTAGGCCGCTCGCGCTGCCTTCTTCCGCTCCGCCCACCGCTTCTTCATTGCCAGGCCAATGCGGCGACGAGCGTCCGCGGACATATGCCGTTTACCACTCGTTCGTCTTGAGGTCGTTTTGCCGCCCACGGATTCGAGAGCTCGAATCGCTTGTTCGATCCGCTGGCGCTCTTGCTTGAGTTCTTCGAGGATGCTGTCTACGTTCAAGTTGCGTTTGCCTCTGCTGTCGCGAAGAATAGATATCGGCACAATTGTACATGTGCGCGGCATACCCGGAGCTTGCGACCCCCCATCGACGGCTTCTTAATCAGCCATTAGTTTTCTTCCCGGCCACTTCCCGGAATATCGTGTAGAGCTGGGATGGCGTAGAAAATGCTTGCGCAAATCGAAGGGGCAAGGCGCAATGGACTTCTCACATCCCGCAATCGATTTTCCATAAACGGCGCCACTATCGGCGCCCTCCACGAATCCGGGAATCGCATCCAATTCGCAAGCTATGCCTACGAGGCGCAACCTTAGAAACTCAGAGATTGCGGAACTACTGGCTGTTGAAGCCGAATCTGCTGCTATGCCAGCGCAAAAGGCACTGCGTCGTGCCTCTCGTACAGCATTGATGTGGCCTGAGGAAGCTGCTGATGTAATCAGCGCGAAACGCTCCCTGACCGAGCTCTCGAACGTGGGCCCGTACATCGAAAAGAAGATCAAGATGTGGTTCGATGATCCACCTCCACATCTCATCATTCCTGAGCTACGTCGCCAATTCTTAACCCTCACGGAAGCAAGAACGAGACTGAAAAAGAAGCCGACGTGGCTCCGTTCAATCCGCGGCGACTTGCAAATGCACACCACCTGGAGCGACGGAGATGCTTCGATTATGCAGATGGCGGAAGCAGCAGTCACCCGCTGCTACGCATACATCGCGATTACCGATCACACCAAGGGACTTAGGATCGCAGGCGGGATTGACGAAGAACAGCTTCGCTTGCAGGCCCGCGAGATCGCGGATGTGAATGATCGCATGCGTCACACAGGCCTAACAGTGCTTCACTCGGCAGAACTCAACTTGAACCCGAAAGGCGAAGGCGACATGGATGTGCGCTCGTTGGGACTGCTCGATCTCGTCCTGGGCTGCTTTCACTCTTCGCTACGCACGAAAGACAACCAGACATCCCGCTATCTCGCTGCATTGCACAACCCCGATATACAAATCTTGGGGCACCCTCGAGGCCGGATCTACAACTATCGCTTAGGGTTGACGGCGGACTGGGCGGACGTGTTTGGCACGGCGGCAGAATTGGATAAGGCTGTAGAAATCGATGGATACCCGGATCGACAGGATCTGAATGTGGACCTCTTGAAGATCGCCAAGAGGGAAGGGTGCCGAATTTCGTTGGGCACAGACTCTCATGGTGCGGCTCAACTCAGATTCATGGAATGTTCAGCCGCGGCAGCGCTCATCGCAGGGATACCACGAGATCGAATCTTGAATTTCATGTCACGTGATGAATTGCTGGGATGGGTCGCAACGGTGCGGGAGAACGCACGTCGCAACACGTAGATGAGCTCTTTGCTCCGCTGTCCAGCGGGTGCCCACAGAAGGTCGGTGCTGGCTAATCGAGGCGTCCTGGGCGCGTAGAGAGCCGTCCTCAGCCGCTAATGGGATTGCGCTATGCACTCGGATATCCGAGCTTTCTGATGTCGGCAAATATTCCTTCGGTCAGGTGTTCTTGGGGCCCGAGCTTCGCGAGTATGTGCCTTGACGAAATGGGCCCGGCACATCGAGTGATGCGCACCTGTATCGAGGAGGTAGCCGATGAAGAAGTACACAGCGTTGATGTGTCTCATGTTGGGGCTCGCGTTTGCGCAAAGCAAAAGTCCGCTGGGAAGGTGGAGCGGCGTGCTGTGATTCGAATTGGTGTCCTCGCTTCTAGAAGGTGCAAGACTTTGCATCAAGCATCCTGAAGAGAGAATCAGGCGCGCTTCCGAGAAGCGGGCCGCCAGATAGTACTAGGTCAAAATAGACCGGCGCTGTCCCACGACGGGTGGTACGCTTTGCCGATCTAGTTTAGCTGTGCAGTCGCCGATCTTAATCTGAAGCGCTGCGCACCATCTACCCCCAGATGTCCCGCGCTGTGCCACGGCAAGGGCCATGAATAAGGTGACAGCGGCGACCCATAGAGCGCTTGCCGTGACCCGTCTAACACACCTCGGCGATCAGCTCCAGAGATTCGCAGAGGTCGCCAGCGGGTCACCATCCCCAACGAGGAACCTTATGAAGACTTCCTGTGCATTGCTGAAAATTCTCATCGCCTTGGGCGCTTTTGCCCTTGCCTCGCTGCCGGTTTCCGCGCAGCGCATCTCCGCAGATGCGGTTAAGAACGACCACTTCCCTCGAGGGCTTCGTGGCCACTTGGATTCGCCCCCTGGCAAGGCGATCCGCCGCGGGTCGTCAACCGGGAGTCAGTCCGGCCCCATCGCCCCAGTTACGGCTTCAAGACACGGCGCTCTGGCACGTCCGATCATCTCTCCCTTTTTCGCCCGGAGCTCGCGCAGCGACTCAATCAATTATGGCTTCATAGTCGGCGGCAATCCCTTCTTCGACGGTGAGAGAACTAGCACCTCGATCAAGACCTTCCTCGTTCCCCTCATCATCAAGGTTCACCAAGTCGCAACTGATTTCTCCGTGGACGCCAACAACAATCTGATCCTGACAGGGATCAAGAACCGGGAGGCGACCTATGACCCCACGAAGGCGTCGCCCGCCTGTCTCGGCAAAACCAACAACGTTCCATTCACCCTAGCTGTCCAGTCACCCGTCTTTCAGAATCACCACTGGGTTTGGGGAGGCACCGATCTCGGAGACACGCAATACCCAGACGCGTTCCAGCGCGCCAACTTCTGGAATGCAACCGGTAAGGATCCTGGAAACTACCACATCCATCTCGACACACAAGTCCTTGCGCCGCTCGTCATCGACTTCCCTATAGGGAGCGGCATCGGCCTCCCGAAGTCCAGCGAGTTCTTGAGCTACTCCAGCTGCGCACCCAGTGTGCTGGTTGACATCAACCTCTTCGACGACTACCTCGACTACGTTGCCATCCCGAAAATGGCCTCTGAAGGTGTGAACTCCGGCAACTTCCCCATGTTCATCGCCGGAGACGTCATCTGGGGCGAAGTTAGCGGGGAGTTACCGTACTACGATGCCATCGCCGCCGGCTATCACTCTACGAGCAGTGTCGACCCGGCGCAGACTTACGGGGTTACGCAGTTTGGCGACGATGCCGTCTTAACCTGGCCTGACGCTCTGCCTCTCTCGCATGAGGTGGGCGAGTGGTTGAACGACCCCACTGGCGCGAATCTTGTGCAGCAATATAACGTCGACGCAGTCTTCGATCCCACTCAGCCCGTCTGCCAGTATAACTACGAAGTTGGCGACATTCTGGCGGGCACCGAGATGCCGCCGGTGAAGGGCGAGAACGGCTGTACCTACACGCTCCAGGAGCTGGCCTTCTTTTCCTACTTCTACGGCGGCCCCTCCTTCGCCGTCAATGGCTGGTACTCCAGCAACAATACACTGACATCCGACGCCGGCCCCGCCTGTAACTACTTGTGAGCATCCAGGCTCACTCTTGACGGATCCGGACGTTTTGCGTGCGCATGCGTCCCGGTAACACTGAGATCAAACCGCTACGTCGAAAACCCCTCAACGGTGTGGGCTCGGAAGCTATCGCAACAGCGTGGTTCTGCGGGACGCACCGTTTCGTGACGTAATCCGCTCCTCAACGTACGAAATGAAAACTTGGATATGATCTGCCCTCGATAGACCAACGCGAATCGACGGTTGCGGGTCATTGAAGTCTCCGTTTAGATGCTCACGTTAATCTCAGCAAAGGTGGGGGAGCGGAATGAGGGACAGCATCGGGTCATTCCTCTCCGACGCGCCTTTTGTCATATTTCTGGGTAGTGGTCACATCTGAATGCCCAAGGAGGCGGCGCACCGTGAGTACGTCGACGCCTGCTTCCAACAGGTGAGTAGCAAAAGAGCGGCGTAAGTCGTGTGCCGTGAATCGTGCGACTCCGGCCTGTCCGGCTCATTTATTCAGGATTACGCTCAACGAACGTCCATTCAGGGCTGAGCTCCCCATCCGCCCGCCTTTGTCGATGGATACGAACATCACGTCGGCAGAACTTCGTACCGCCAACCATCGTTCGATCAATTGGACCGACTCTGGGCTGAGCGGAACGGTGCGGCACTTCTGGCCCTTGCCTTTGAACGAGAGCTTGCCGTCCTTGTAGTGCCCTACCATCAAGCTGCACATCTCAGCCCGTCGAAGCCCCGCCCCGTACAAGCAGGCGAGGATTGCCGCATCTCTGATGCCTGCCAGAGAGTGATCCGACAAGCAAGCATCCAGCAGGCAAGCCAACTCTTCTTTCGTCAGGGCACGGCCAGCCCCCTCGTTGTCACCACGGAAACGGGGAATGTCGATAACTCTGTGAGAGGTTTCGGTATCGACTTGGCCGAGCCGCCAGCCCTCTTTCATCACCGCCCTGAATGCCGAGATCGAGAAGTTTGCAGAGCTGGTTGCATAGTGCTGGCCCAAGAACGCCCGGATCCGGACAGAATCCGAATATCTGAGGGGGCCACGGACACTCTGAAGCCTCCGCCCTGCCATCCGAAAGGAATGATTGCCTGCATAAATCTTGCATGTCTGCAACTGGCTCGTGGCGTGGCTCACAATCAGGACAATGCTCTACGCGGGGCGTTGGGGCGCAGGACGCAATCGCCTGGTAAAAATCAGCAGTACTACTGTGCAACCAACCTCAAACGCCACCAGTAAACGGCGGCTGGCCGTTGCCTCCCGCGCGCTGAATATGCGCGTGGAACCGGACTGCAGAAGTTGTTGGGGATCACTTTGTAGCGAACGAAGAGCTGGGAAGATTCCGACAGCAAGGCAAGTTAGTACAGCGAGTGCAGCCGCAATTGCCATCGGGTTTACAAGAACCTGTGGCAGCCATCGCTTCTTTCAGTGCCGGGTATCCAGCAAAGACCAAGGTGACCGCGTTGGGATTCTTGTGTCGCATCGCACTCACCACTGTGAACCCATCACCTGCTCCCCGCATATGTAGATCGCAGAGCAGCACATCGAATGGCTCGGTGTCTATCACCTGGTGCAGGGCTTCGCTGACGGAGCCAGCGATAGTAACTTTGAACTGATTTTCGAGTGCTGCGCCTAATACACGCGGAGCGATTCGTTGTCATCCACAACCAGAATCGTCAGTATGTCTTCATTATTTTCATTCTAGCGTCATGGTGCAAGGAACTCCCAATGCATAATTGTTTGTCAGCAGCGTGGGCGGACCTCTTGCGAGGGGGAAAGGCGCTGCCCGGAGCAGTGAGCAAGGATTGACGGTGTTCGGAGAGGTGGTGGATGTGCTTTGGGAACACGGGGACAAGTCCGGAGCCTTAGCCCTTGAGAAACTCTGGAACGATTTATTGAATGAGCGAGCATTCCACCTGCACTGCGCCTATCCGCAATGGCTTGTTGAAAATGATGGCGACGGAATACGTGACATAACGGAAGCCCGTTCTCACGTCGTGGGCGAAGCGTCGATGGTGATCCCAATCGCTAACTACACAGCGACCAAAGAGAGCTGGATATAGCGCAGGCAGCTCATGTGGATGGGTTTCAATGTAGCGGCGTAGCCGAGAAGAGGGACGTGCGGGCTAAGACATATAGGGTGCTACCGTCTTTGTTGAATACGAGGCATGTCGGGCGTTCCGGCACGTCGATTTCGCCGATCAGAGTGCCATCCGGTCGGTACGCATAGACCTGACCCGCGGCGATGTAAACATTTCCGTCCGGAGCGACGGTCACACCTTCTCCGCCTTGATTGACGAAGAGCTTGACGTCCGAATACGATCCGTCCTCGTTTATCTGCGCGGCATAGGTCTTCTTCTTGCCTTCGTCCGTGATGTAGAAGGCTTTTCCCGGAGCAGCAGGTGCGAGCGAAAAGGCGCGCAGGACATCGGCCATCTTGGTGCCATAGTACTGAGCGCCCTCAACGAAGTCATTTCCTGCGGGAAGAAACACGCTCCCGTCCGGCGACACAAACGCCCACGGCTTGCGAGCGCTTAAATCAACATTCAAATCGCCGTTGAAGCTCCAATGATCGACTGGCAAGAGCGGGTTGCTGCCGGAATGGCTCTTGGCGGGTTCAGACTTCAGTAGTTGCAGTTCGGTAGCGGGAGCGTCAGGGCGTATGCTGTACACCGTGCCGTTTCCGATGTACGACACAATCAGCAGGTCTCCGGCTTTGTCGAATCCGATGTTCGCCGCATAGATGGGGCTGTCGCGAAGGATCTCAAGTCTCTCGATATCCGGCGTGTAACGATAAATGTGCTGCTTCATCGTGTCCACGAAGTAAAGATTTCCCTCGGGATCCAGCGCCGGACTCGATGCATTAAAGAACCCACCTGCGAGTCGCTTAGCCGTTGCGACGTTTTGGCCAAAACTCGCATGCTCAGGAAGGTTCAAGACCGCGATCTCGAGTTCGCGATTCGACATGTGACTTTCGTCGTCCTGTACGGAGGTGTCAAACACTGCTTTACTGTCGCTGTAAATGTGCAGGTTTCGAAATCGAATACGGTGGGAACCGCTGGTGTGGATCGTCTCAGGAAAGGGCTGGAAGCTGCTGACCACGCGGTAAGCGTGCATCTCGGCGATAGTGATGTTTTCCGAATCTTGAATGCTAAGTGGAAGGCAGAATCCACCTTCGCCACGTTCCTCCTCGGTCTGAAGGGCAACAATCTCCCAGTTCGCAACCCTGTTTAATACGACCTCGTTGCGCACGTGATGCTCACTGGAGAGTTCATAAACGTGGCCTTCTGTCTTCGTGTCCGAAATGTAGAGCCCTGCCTGCGCAAAGGTGTCGGGAGTCCAGATATCGACGAAAGTTCCGCCTCCCCCATTGAGTATCCAGAGACTGGGATACTGAGCATCCCACCGGTACAGAGGATTGGGATCGCCGCCGTGCGTACTGTTGTACGGATTGATCCGGGCGCCGTCGGGATTGTTGGTCCCGTGTCCCCCGAGAAAGCGGACGTCGTCCATCAGTGAATCTGCACCGGCCATCCACATTGTAGCCACAGCTCGGCTGTTTGCCCCACCTGTGAAGAGACCAATACCCCTCACGATCGTGCGTCCACCCAGGGGCGCCAGGAGCATGGGTTTGGGAGCTCCCGCTCCATCGAACCCAGCCGTGTTGTCGGCCAGGTCCAATTGCGTGGTGCTCGGATGCAGGCCTACCAGCACCGTATCCGCGCGGAGGCGCAGGGTGTCGGTAAGCCGATAGTGGCCGCTGGGCAAATAGACGATGGATTCGGTATCGATGAGGTGTTGCAGCGCCGCGGTGTCGTCCGACTTTCCATCGCCCTTGACACCGTGCCCGAGGGCGTTCACCCAACCGGTGAGAGAAGGCAATGCCGATATGGCCGGTTTTTCGGCAGCAGGTAGGGAAGCGAGCGGTACCGCATCCATGCGGGTTTCGATCGAACCTTTTGTATTTGGCGTTTCGAAAGTCAGTCCGTGGGCGAACGTTGAGACCTGGTAGCGTTCGCTCTTGCCTTCAAATATCTTGCCGCTCTCGCGCAGCTTCACGAACGTCGGTACCCTATCGCAGAAAACATTCTCCATGTTGATTTCGGTCAGCCGCGAATTTTCCGCGCTGATGATGACGGCGGGGCCTGCGATGTTCTCGAACCGCGAATTCTTGATCCACAATTCGTCAATCGCGTTTGGTTCAATGTCCACGGCTGTCGGCAGGTTTCGAAACGTATCATGCACCAGGACCAGGCCCGCTTCATGTTCGCGAATTGCAGCCTCGCGCTGGCCTTCGAAGGTGGAGTCTAGCAACGTAAACTGCCAGCCTGGCGACGGTCGTCCGGTCATGATGCCGTAACGACCACCGACGAAGTGCAGATCTTCTGCCTCGTTGCCGATATCGTGGAGCGCCGCTAATCCTGAACCAATGCGAAAGGTGATGTGCGAAAGGAAGCAGTGTTGCGCCACGTGAAAGCGGATCGCCACCGCGCCTGAGTTCCCGTCGCCGATCTCAAAATCCACGTTGCTGATGGCGGAATAGAACGTTCCGGGATTTGCATCCTCAACATCTGTCGAGGGAGGAACTGTGCCAGGAAATGCTACCGGTTTCGCGCTGTCGACAGTCTTGCGTCGTCGTCGCTGGCCGCCCGGACGTTCGCCGGTGAACATCATCATGTAAGCAGCTTCTCGGCCGTAGCCGGGCGTGTTCGGCGGTAACAAGAGCAAGGGACGTTGCGCACCGTACCCGATGAGTCGAATGCCCGGCCAAACGTAGAGAGTGTGGGTGATTCGATACTTACCGTGCGGAATAAACAGGACGCCTTGCCTTGTGCTGTCGGCCACAGCATTGATAGCTCGCTGGAGAGCCTGGGTGTCGTCTGCGGCACCGTCGCCCTTCGCCCCGAAACGCGTTTCCGACAAGTAGATCGCAGACTTGTCCTCGAGACGCTCTGGGAAATAGGACTGGGCGCTCATCTCAACCGAGAAAGCGGTTATGAACAGCGCTGCGAGCTTGGCAAGTTTGAAATACATACGAGGCTCCCGCGAAACGTGTCTCTGGCGAGACCATGACGAACGAAAGTCTAATCGATGGGTCGCTGCACGCTTGAGACTTTCAGACAAGGAAAGCGACTTTGGACGTTGAGCTGGCTTCACCAAAAAAGCCCAAGACGGGCGTCTTGGGCCGGAGGTACGGCATGGTGGAGATGAAACCGTTAACAAACTTTTCCCCTAACCGTGAAGGTCGGATCCGTATTAGAAGCTAAGCGTGGTAACCGAGTCAGCCTCTAGAGTTAAATCTAACGCTTGGTCCTTCAGCTGACATTGGAGCTTTCTCGCACTTCCTTTATTGCTAACCACCAGCACGTCGCTGCCGTCGGGATTCTCGAACGCAACATGATCGACGTCGTCGATTTGCCCCTCCGAACTGATGACCCTAGCTCCACGTTGAATGTGCTTTGAGTAGTGAGCGAAGGCCCAATACTGGCCGCTACGAGATATTTCGCTTGTTTTCGAGTTTACGGTGAGAAGGCCGCCACACCGGAACGGCCCAATGTTCGGACCTCCGTTTTCGTCCAGCAGGAGATTCCATCCAACGATGCAGCGGGCCCAGTTGCGCAGCACTCCGGAGCATGTCTGCGACCATTTCGTCCAATCAGTTGCATAGTCCGGTTTGTCTATTTCGGGGCCCCCTTCGGTCCAATAGCAATTCTTGCCAGGGAAGGCTTCGTGAACGCGGGACATCGCCTCCGCGGACCCGTAGTAGCCGTGCCACGCAACTCCGTCCACCGCCTTATTCACTTCCGGGTCATTCAATTCATCCATTGCTCTTCCCCAGAGGTTGTAGTTGTGATCGAGGATCCAGATCTTCGTGTCGAGGGAAGCACTCGTAATGGCGGGCGCGAGAAAACGTTTCACGAACTCCATCTCGTATTCCTGTCCCCACAAGGCGGCCGGCATTCTGCCGTCCTGGTCGGTATCGACCTCGTTCTGGACAGTCACCGCATTGATCTTGATTCCTTCCTTCGAATACTCCTGAAGGAAACGCACGATATAGTCCGCGTAAGGCGCGAAATATTTCTTCTTCATTGATCCACCGAGCATCGAACCACCTGCTTTCATCCACCCGGGTGGGCTCCACGGAGTGGAGAACAGGAACATGTCGGGATTCAAAGCACGCGCGGCCCGCAGGGAGGGCAGGATATATTGGCGGTCATGTTCAATGCTGAATCGCTTTAGCTCCGGGTCTGCTTCTGTGCCTTCGTCAAAGTTGTAAGCTGCCGTAGAGTAGTCGCTGGCTCCAATGCAGGTCCGGCAGACCGAGAGGCGCAGGCCGGAACTGCCAAACAGTTCCGATAGCAGGGCGATCCGTTCTTCGCGGCCGAGCTTGTCGAACAGGTAACACGATGCATCCGTGAAGGCAGCCCCGAAGCCGAGAATCTCCTGAGATTTCTTTGCCGGGTCCACCCGGATAGTGGCTGGGGAAGATGCCGAGGAAGCATTCCACCGCAGGGCTTCGATCGATTGATGCCTCTTGTCTTTCGAGGTCACCCAACCTTGCACTAGGGAATCCTCAGTTGCGAATAACGGCGGTATTATCGTGGCCAGGGCAGCCCCGGAGCTGGCAATTCTTAAAAACTCGCGACGAGTGCTGTTTCCCATGAGTTCAACCTCAAAGTAGGGTCGTAGCCTGGTAATTAAATCGATTATTCCTTAGACAAACGATTGTTTCAGAGTTGTACAACTTTTTCTCGAAACAGAACACCGATGAACCGCCCTCTTCGCGATTCGAAAATCGCACTCGCATCAGGTGCGAAGATACTAAACAATCGATTTGTCTGAAATCTTTTTTTTAAAAATAATTCAGGCTTGACAGCGACCGTGCTCCGATTGTAGTGTGCCAGCGATAGTACTTTTCCACTAGACAAGCGATTGTCTATATCTTGTGGTTTTGTGGGCTTTGCGTCCGTTACAACCGACTTGTGCTGGAGGAATCCATGACGCGATTTATTCGCCATGCATTAGCGTTCGCTTGTTTGTTGGGCCTGTCCGTTTCGGCGCTTTCACAAAGCAGGAATACCGGTGAGATTCGAGGCACTGTGATGGCAGGTGGCGCGGTGGTTCCGGGCGCGACAGTGACCCTATCGAACATCGATACCGGCGAGAGCAAGGATTTTGTTACGAACGGAAGCGGCCTTTATGACACCATTTCCACCCCCGCCGGCAATTACACTATTACCTTTTCGGCGGCCGGTTTCAAGAAGCTCGTCCGTGGCCCGATTACCGTGCAGGTCGATGTCATTACCCAGGACGCCAGTCTCGACGTTGGCACGGTAGCCGAGACGGTGAATGTTCAGGCGGGCGCCCAGATGTTGGAAACCGAGACCTCGAAGCTGGGTACGATTCTCGACGCCAAGACCATTCAGGAGCTTCCACAGATTGGCGCCGGCATCACGGGCAATGACTGGGCGAATTTCAATATCCTCCTGCCTGGCGCGGGCAGCGCACCCACCCAGCCTGTGTCCGAGGGCAGCGGCGCCTACAACGCGGGCGACGCCATTTCGATCAACGGCAACTTGCCGAACTACGCGAACTACCTGCAAGATGGCGGCGTGGTTCAGTTGCCCGTCAGCAATAACGTCGACAACACGGTCTTCGAGGCGGTGCAGGAAGTTCAGATCACCACTTCTTCATTCTCAGCGGAGTATGGCATCGGCGGTGCCGTGTTCAACCAGATCACCAAGAGTGGAAGCAACGGTTTCCACGGATCGGCTTACGAGTTCTGGCAGAACAGTATTCTCAATGCTGCTCCCTACTTCTGGGCGAATAACAATGGCGTTTTGGCGCCGCAGAAAGTCGGCTATATCCGGTACAACGAGTGGGGCGGCTCGATCGGCGGTCCGATCATCAAGAACAAGTTGTTCTTCTACTTCGTCCGCGACAAGCTTACGAACAACGGCGCCGCCAGCGCCCAAACCGGCACGGTGCCCACATTGGCCGAACGTGGTCAGGGTACCGCGTACCCTGGCGCTTTCGATTTCACCGGGCTCCCAACCCTATACGATCCTCTAAGCTGCAATACTCCGGGATGCACGCGCACTTCCTTCGCGGCGGAAAACGTAGGAGCCCTGGCTGGTGTAAACGCGATTCCGGCGAGCCGTATCGATCCAGTAGCGGCGAAAATCCTCGGATACTTCCCGCAGCCGAACGGCCCCGGGCTCCAAAACAATTTCTCGACCACGCTCGCCGCGCCTAACCCGAACCTCCGCTATTTCGGACGTCTCGATTACGATGCGTCAAAAAATAACCGCGTCAGTTTTTCGATCAGCGAAAAAGACAACCCTGGGGTGAATAAGGGCGGACCATTCCCGTGCCCGCTGAATTGCTTCTCCGGAGACATTAGCGGGTACAACGCACAAGTCACGGATACCTGGACCATCAATTCGTCGATGATCAACGAGTTCCGAATGGGATTTACCCGCCAAGGTAACTGGTTCGTTCCTCAGACGATTGGTTTCGATGCGGCGAGTACCCTTGGCTTGCAGTACGCTAAAGCCAGTGTCTTCCCGCAAATGACCATTAATGGCGCCGGCTTCTGCTGCAGCACATTGCAGCCAGGCACGAACGCAATTTACATCGAGAACCTTTACGATCCGTCGGATGTGTTTTCACTTATCCGCGGCAAACATGTTCTCCACTTTGGTTTTGAGCTCCTGATGGGAGAGGGCAACACGACGCCGTGGGGTAACGTTACAGCGGGCAATTTCACCTTCTCCGGCAACTACACGGCACAAAACGGGGCGGCGGCCGGAACCACGGGCGCAGGCCTTGCTGACTTCCTGCTGGGCGATGTCCAGCAGTGGAGCGCCACCAACCAGACGACTTCCTATGCGCGACTGAAGAGCCCGCAAGCGTTCGTGCAGGACGACATCAAGCTCAAGCCGAACTTCACGCTCAATCTCGGCTTGCGCTACGTCGCCACCACCGGCTTTACAGAAATACATAACAACATTGGTGGATTCGACCCGAACCTCGTCCTCAATTGCCCAACCTGCGGTGCTGCCAACGGCTCACAGGGTTCACTTTTCTTCGCTCCGGAAAACGGGCGGACCTCGCTACAGGAACCCAAACACGACATTTTCCTGCCGCGTGTCGGATTTGCCTGGAGCTTCCTTCCAAACACGGTTCTGCGTGGCGGCTTTGGAATGTATACCTACAACTACAGTCAGGATGATTACGGCAACGGTATCGGCTTCGGAGCGCTGTCGACTAGCACCGGAAACTCATCTGATGTGCTTCAAGGAACCGGCCCCAACCCTCTTATTTATCTGAGCTCCTCGTCTGCCGTCGCGGCGACCCAATTGAACTACGTCGTCGGTTCTCCGAACGCTAAAAACGTCGCCAGCTACCTCAACCTGACCAGCCCCTCGAACCAGACCTACGTGCCCTATGACGTGTCGCCTGGACGAATCAGCGAATGGCAGTTGAGCTTAGAACATCAATTCTTCGGCAGCTATATGGCGAGTTTGGCGTATGTCGGCAGCCACGCCAGTAATCTGCAGTACCCGACGGACATCAATCAAATTACAGATCCAACGACCCTGAACGCGATCGCCGCCGGCACAACCACAGTGCAACCGAACCGTCCATTCCCGTACTGGGGTTCTCTCGGCGGAAACAACTACAACGCTACCTCGAATTACAACGCGATGCAGGCCGTCATCACCAAGCATTTCCACAACGGCTTGCTCTTCAGCTTCAACTATGTTTGGTCGCACTTCCTGGATGACCAGGATTCGGGTGGTTGGGGAAGCCGGGGTGGGACGCAGCCTTGGCAGATTGGCAATGACCCATCCTCCAACTACGGCAATTCCAACTTTGATGTACCAAACGCTGTGAAGGGCTACGCCGCTTACGACCTGCCGTTTGGCCGTGGCCGGCAGTGGTTAAACAACAATCGCGCTGCTGACGAATTGATAGGAGGGTGGAGAATTACGGGGACCATGATTGCCCAAAGTGGAAATCCCTTCACCGTCACCAATAGCACCAATCTGAATGCGAAGGTGACTGGTTGCGGCAATAACTGCGTGTGGTATCCCAACGTTGTAGGCAGCACCAGCGTGAGCAATCCTGGCCCGAACGGATGGTTCAATACCGCTGCATTCGTGAACGCATCTGGACCTGGAACTTTCGCCTTCGGCGACGAGGCGCGTAATTCGCTGCGCGGACCTCGGCTGACGGTCTTCAACATGTCTCTCGCGAAAGACTTCAGCTTCGGAGAGAGAGTTCGCTTGCAGGTACGCTCTGATTGGGTGAACGTCTTCAATCATCCGAGTTTCAACACTCCTGGCAATCAGTTGGGAGGGACGAACTTCGGATTGATCAACAACGCAACCCAGGGCAATGGCGTAACCGTAGCTCCTCGCAGCGGACAACTTAGCGCTCGCTTGACCTTCTGAACCATAAACCAGTTAGCAGGGCGGCTTCGCAGCCGCCCCTTTCCATTGTGAGCGGGCAATCAAAACCTCATTCGCGCGCCGTACAATCGAAGGATGAGCACCAGAGTGATTATCGGGTTGTTGCTCGTTGTGGCTTTCTGGGAGCCCGCAGGGTTTTCGCAGACCGCACCTAACCGGCAGCAACAGATCGAGATCCACAGCCGAGCGGCGGCAAAATACTTGCAAGAAAGCAAGCCGGAACTCGCAGTCCGGGAATTCAAGGACATTCTTGCGATTGATCCAACAAACGTGAATGCCCGAGGAAATCTAGGCGTGGTGCTTTTCTTCGAGAATGATTACGCCAATGCCATCCCGAATCTACGTGCGGCGCTGAAGCTTCAACCCTCGTTGCCGAAGATTCAGGCGCTACTGGGCATTGCGGAGAAGCGCACAGGAAAAGTCGATGCAGCCCGTCGCGACCTCGAGCAAGCTTTTCCAATAGTTCCGGAGCAGAATATACGCGTGCAAGCGGGAACGGAGTTGGTAGGAATCTACTCAGGTTCGGGCGACCTCGACAAAGCTGCCTCCACCGTGAATATCCTCCGCGAGCTGGAACCTACCGATCAGACCATTCTGTATATTGCGTACAGAATTTACTCCGACCTTGCCAATGAATCGTTGTTGAGCTTGTCTGTCGTGGCGCCGAATTCCGGAAGGATGCATCAGGCGTTAGCGCATGAATTGGCTAAGCGCGGCGAAACCGCCGAAGCCATTGAGAATTTTCGCGCCGCTCTTAAAGCCGATCCTCAACTTCCCGGACTTCATTTCGAACTGGCGGAAATGCTTTTCGCGCACGGAACCGCGGAGGGACTTAAGGAAGCCGAGAGCGAGTACAAGGCTGCGCTGGCGGCCGATCCTCAAGATGAACAGGCGGAACGCAGACTGGGGGATATCGCTTTTCAACGTAATGATGTCCAGCTAGCCTCGGGACACTATACCCGCGCTCTGCAACTACAACCCAATGATCCGGAAGCGAACATCGGCCTGGCGAAAACACTGATGTCACTTGATCAGCCGGATAGAGCCGAACCACTGCTGAAACACGCGCTAGTGCTCGATCCCACCAGCGCCACGGCCCATTTTCGCTTGAGCACGATTTACCGCCAATCCGGACGATCGGTAGAGGCGAAACATGAAATTGAGGAATATAAGAAGTACAACGAGATGAAAGAAAAGCTTCGCGCGCTCTACCACGACCTGCACCGCGATCAATCTCCCGGTGATGCGCCAGATTCCACTTCGAGCCCATAGGTCTCCGTGCGGAAGAAGAGTGTTTTCTTTATTATCGGCTTCGCATGCTCCCTGGGCCTGACGCTCGGGCTTTCCCTGCCTTCGACTGGACAAACGAGCACCTCGCCCCATGCAGCGCCTGGGCCTTCGAAAACCGCTGCTATGGTCGATCCTCAGTTGCCGCGGCTTGTCGATATCACCGCATCCACCGGTATCAAGTTTGAGCATCTCTCCAGTCCCGAACAGAAATACATCGTTGAATCGATGAGCGGAGGCGTTGCTCTCATCGATTACGATCGCGACGGCTGGCCCGATATTTATTTCACGAACGCGCAGAGCGTTCAGATGGCACTTGCCGGCCAGAAATCTCGCAGCGCCCTCTACCACAACAATCACGACGGCACGTTTACCGACGTCACGGACAAAGCGGGAGTTGGATATCCATGCTGGGCGATGGGGGCCGTCGTCGGTGACTACAACAACGACGGCTGGCCGGATCTGCTGGTTACGTGCTTGGGCGGAGTAGTGCTTTACCGCAACAATGGCGATGGAACCTTTACCGATGTAACGAAGTCAGCCGCCTTGGGCGCCGACTCAAAGTGGGCGACCGGAGCGGCTTTTGGCGACTATGACGACGACGGTTTTGCAGATCTTTTTGTCTCCCACTACGTGGATGTGGACCTTCACCAGTTGCCGAAGTTCGGATCGGAGAAGACCTGCAAGTATCACGGCATCGATGTGCAATGCGGTCCTCGAGGCTTGAGGGGATCGCCGGATAATCTCTATCACAACAATGGCGACGGCACCTTCACCGATGTTTCCGCCAAGGCGGGCGTCGATGATTCGCAGAAGCGGTTGGGCCTGACAGCTGTCTGGTCGGATTTTGATAACGATGGCCATCTGGACTTGTTCGTCGCCAACGATGGCCAGCCGAATTATCTTTATAAGAACGACGGCAATGGACACTTCACGGATGTAGCCTACTCTGCTGGTGCTGCCGTCGGTCAGGATGGCGCTGCACAAGCCAACATGGGCGTTGCTCTTGGCGATTACCAGCACACCGGGCTTACCTCCATTGCTATTACGCACTTCAGCGAAGAATACGCAGTGCTCTACCGTAACGATGGGGAGATGAACTTCACGGACGCTTCGTACGCCTCGGGGATCGCTGCGCCTACCACCCCATACGTTGGGTGGGGAGACGCTTTCCTTGATATCGACAACGACGGTTGGCTCGATTTCTTCATGGTAAACGGGCACGTCTACCCGCAAATCGACAGCATCGACCTCCCGAGCAAGTATCACGAGCCGAAACAACTATTCCTGAACCTGAGGAATGGGAAATTCCGCAATTTCAGCAACTTTGCGGGAGACGCGATCCAAACCCTCCAGGTCAGCCGCGGTGTTGCCGTTGGCGATCTGTTCAATGATGGCCGGCTCGATATCGTCGTGGAGAATCTTGAAGGCATGCCGATCATTCTCCAGCCCCAGGGAGGCCCAGCCAATCACTGGATTAGTCTTGAGCTGGAGGGAACTCGTAGCAATCGCCTCGCCTTGAACGCTCGCGTGAAAACCACCGCGGGCGACCTGGTTCAGATGGGAGAAGTATTGAGCGGTGGGAGCTACCTTTCACAGAACGATTTGCGGGTTCATTTCGGACTTGGCGACCGGCAGCTCGTGAACAAAGTTGAAATCCAGTGGCCTGGAGGCAAAACCGAAGTTCTCCTTAATCTTCCGGTAGATCATTTCTATAAGGTCAAGGAAGGCCAAGGTATTGTTAAATGAAGACTTGCGATTCGTCTGACGCCAAGGTCGGAGTAGACGACAATCGCCAGTTCAAAAGCATCATTCCCACCAGCCCAACTACCGGAACGAACAAACCGACCCGCAGCGAATCCGTTCGTACCGACACTATCCCGGTGATCGAAGGGAACAGCGCACCGCCGATCCCTGAAATCGCGAAAACCCATTTGGCCCTGGGCGAATTGTTGGTGTAGGCGAGGGTCTTGGCAAGGCAAAGTGGATAGATAGGGCCCAGAACAAGACCTGTGATCGCAACCGTTGCCGTTATTGCGAGCGGGGATCGACTGACAAGCATCAGTATGTTGCCGATGAAGGCGATCGCGATCGTAACAGTCAAAAGCCGAGCTTCTGAGATTCGGGACAGCACGACAGGGGCGAGCATTCTGCCGCAGAGCAGAGCAATCCAGAAAGAAGATGTCGCGACAGGGGACCAGGCGTTGTCCGTGAGCGGCAATCGATGTACGTATGACATTAACCATCCGCTCACGGAAGCTTCGACTCCGACGTAAAGGCATCCCAATGCAGCAAACATCAGAATCAGTTGTATCTCGTTAGAGCGGGCGCGAAACTCGTCCAGCGGGTCCGCGGTGCCGGCAGCAACCTTGCCTGAATACAAGAAAACTGCACACACAATCGAAACCGCCGCAGCGAGGCAGCCAAAAATGTATATAGGCGGCCAATTCCTAGTCCAGTAAAATGCGATCTGCGGAGACATCGCGGCGCCAATTGTCCAAGATCCGTTCAGGAAAGAAAGAACTTGTCCGCGCTTTTCTGCATAAAAGCCGCTAATCAACATACTGGTTGCGGTCATCGTCAAACCCAGGCCCAGGCCGAAGCAGAGGAAGCGAACTGATTCCCATAAATGTGGAAAGAGAGCGATGGAGAACGCGGCTGCGATGAGGAGGAGGTAGCCTCGAAGAACCGCGGCTGCAAAGTTCCTTCCGACCAGCAATGCCCCTAACGCTGCACCGGAGAATTGTGCTGCGAAGAGAATTCCTGCCTGCCCATCGTTGATGCGCCACATTGCGCTGAGTCGTGGCAGAATGCACCCAAGCAACGTGGTGCCTAGCCCCGTCAACACGAAGCCGGTGTATAGAGATAATACCGTGGCGAAATGAGGCCTGCGTTCGATGGGCATCGATGGACCGTCGTGCAAAAAGATCTCGTGCGGCTGATTATTACTTCTTGCCGCTCTTTGACTTGACCTTGTTCGTGGATTCACGAACCATCAGTTCAGGCTCGACTACAATCTGCTCTCGAAAGCTCTCGGATCCGTGGAGGCGGTTAAGCACGCATTGTGCGGCAATTCTGCCCATGTTGGAGAGCGGCTGCCGAATCGTCGTGAGGCGCGGATTGTTGAATTCTGCCGCCTTGATGTCGTCGAAGCCTATTACCGAGACGTCGCCCGGAACGCTAACCCCAAAATCCTGAAGCGCCCGTATAGCGCCAATCGCAGACATATCGTTGAAAGCAATCACCGCGGTGAAATTCTTGCCGCCGGAAAGCAGCTGCTGCACTGCGGGGTATCCCAATTCTGGGGAGGAGATGTCACGATCCAGTTTCACGATCAACTCCGGCCTCATCGGGCTGCCGATCTGGCGCGCCGCCAACTCGAGCGAGCACCAACGTTCCTCGGAATCCGAACTGACGAGCGGGCCTCTCATGAAAGCGATGCGGCGGTGACCGAGCGAATGCAGGTGGGTGAGCACTAATTCCGCGGCGAAACGATGGTCTAACACAACATTGGTCACGCCCTGAACTGCATGATGACCAGCGACCGCGACGACCGGTACCGAAAACGGATGTTCGAGGAGAGTGTCAATTGCGATCAATGCTTCCGCACCCCGGCGTAGAAGCATTCGGCTATATTCTTCCACCAGGTTTTTCCGATGTCGGTGGTGCGCCGTGAAGTAGAAATATCCGGCATCCATTAGGTGGTCGCCGATACCGCCCAGAACCTGCGTGTGATAACCGTCGCCGAGTTCCGGGACCAGAATTCCGATGGTCTGGGTGCGGCGATTGCGAAGCGATCGCGCCAACAGACTGGGCTGATAGTTGAGCTCTTTAGCGGCAGCTTTGATCCGGTCGCGCGTGGCTTGCGGAATAGATCGTCCCGGAACTTCGTTCAGCACCACGGAAACTGTTGCTGGGTTCAAGCCGAGGTATTCAGCCAGTTTCTTAAGGCTGATGGTTCCGTCTATCGCTAGTCGCTTGTTCAAGAGGCGTCCATCTGATGTATTGATCCAATGTCTAAATTGTTCTCGTGTTCGAGATCAGCGAGAGGGCTGCGATCGGAGGGTATTCAGGTTCTTGAGATTGCTTCTCCATTTTTCGTGTCACCCGCCTTCGTACCCCACGCTGAGTAAAGGTGTTGAGTGCGGCAATTCCGGTCTGATTTTCGCAGCTTCGGAGGCGCGGAACAAGACTCAACGCGCCGCTGTTCACAACCCCGAGCGGTTTGTATCAGGTGACTGCACAGTCCAACTGGTGTATGGCCCCCAATGCCTTTTCACGCCATCAGCAGCTCTATTGTCATTCAAGGTAATGGCTCAGCAATCGAACATGGGCCGCCGAAGTTCGCGTGTATTGTGAGGATTCAGCACCTTCCTGACAGGCAGCTAAATCCGGTTGTAAGCTATTGATGAGGCATAACTTGGGAGAACAACACAGTGCGTGGAAATCTTTCACAGGTTGCGGTACTTCTAACCCCTAGAATCGCACGCAAACCCACTGTTCAGGCAATACGAGGGTGAAATCGCCGAGTCGCTCTTCCGGGGGGCTGTTTACCTCTTGAACAATCTCGAGAGGCGATCCATATCATCGGCGCTTGCATCGCCCACCACGCAGTGGCGCAATCCATTCTCACTCCACGCCTCCGTGGGGGGACGGGCAAATCTGTGGCCAATTCCGTTGGCGGATCCTTGCCCGGTGACGCACTTCTACATGCAGCTGGCGAAACACCCGAACAGATTGCTGCACACCCACATCCCTTCTATACACCCATTGGATCGCAGTATCGATTGGAGCCAGTCGCCTATGGCCTCAAGTTTGCAGGCTCTCTCAGCGGCGGAATATTTTTTTAGACCGAGTTCTCAACGAAGTTCCAGGATCGGGATCAATGCGACGGCTTACGCCGCCAAACTGCCCGAGGGCCAGACATCGGTCATCATTCTGAATAAGGACGCGCTAGGGGACATTGATGTTGAATTCGATTTTGGTCGAGGCATGAACGGAGCGGTGGAAACCGAGAGTTTTGCGCAGCGGCACTCCACAGCCGTGAAGCGCATATCACAACGTCAACAAAGAGGGGCCGCTCAAACAGGGCCGCTGTTCCCTTACCGTTCCTCGCGCGACGGGATTACGGGTAACGGTGATCTGAGTCGCTGGCCAGCGGAGTCAGAGATTCAGCCCGTATCAGCACCGCCGGCAAGTCCCATCCTGAGTTGTGCGATAGTTTCGGAATATTTCCAATTCCCTGGGCTGCTCGGTCGTATTTTTCAGGCATTGCGAGACATTACATCGGGTCGGCGAAGTCTCACAGTCGACGTAAGGTCCACGCCTAATTACCCCTTCCTTTCTCCGCTGCGAGCCATCGAACCGCTGGGCATTCAATGCAGGAACCTGCCCATATCGCGCCCGGTCACTCAGCAGCTCGCGGAGAAAACAAAAACGATAGGAACGGCTCCTGCCAAGGGCCCCATTTTAACTTCTGGGACTATGCGGCATCTTCGAACTCTGCGCACGTTGCTGGCTCTTGATGATGTCGCGCAGTGGCCCGCCTTCGCGCCGTCATGCGAAGTAAAATCGCAGCCACAAGTAGCAGGAAACCGACCGCCGCCAGAGTCATTGCCTGTTTCATCGGTGCGCGAGTGTATTTGGGCCATCTCGATTGGGCACCTCCGATTTTTGGCTATCGTCGCCTAATCCGTGCTGCCATCCTGGGGCACGGAAGAGTTAACATGATTGCGGCTGGAACGAACAACGCCCCACAGCATATGGTCTTATGGCTGCGGGGCGTTGCCGGTTGCGATCAATCCCTCCCGGAAAAGATCACGACCGACAACCAGCTCAATTGTTCGGGCGGCAACAACGCCCTGCCATCCACTTTCGCTGAGAATGGCAAGGCGTCTCACTTTGGACCCAGATGAGTGTTCTACAGCAGTTAGGCGCAGGATCAAAGATCACCGGCGTAACGGCGATCGGTAACAGGGCTGCACGCCCCAGATCGTCTTACGGGGCGCAATGCACGCCCCAACCTCGCTCTTGCCCGAGACGAGGCCGAACGCGGAGCAACTTTAAGGACGCTTGCACCATGCGCGCCTTGACCGCATCACTTCTGTACAACCCCAAGTCATGTTTAGTGACTCAATCCCTACAGGAGGGAACATGGGGATTTTCTTGATTTTGGGTGCAGTGCTGTTCGTCGCTTGGATCCTTGGGTTCACGATGTTTCATGTTGCCGGCGGATTGATTCACATTCTGCTGGTGCTGGCCATAATTTCGGTCGTTGTTCACTTCGTCACGGGTCGCAAGGTGGCATAGATTCGTCCGCGATGTCGATTCTTAGAGATCGTCGGACAGCGGCACAGCCCTGAGCGGTCTTTTGCTTAAGCGATCTCGAGCCAGACCTGCTCTTTTCAGGCGTGATGATGCCGCACATGAGCGGCGTGTTATTGATGTCGGGCGGTTTCGAAGAACTGCAGCTTGCCCGCATCGGTAGTGAGGATGATGCTTCCCAAGGCGTTCAATTCGAAACGATGTCTGCTTCGCTCGCAAATCATGGGACAAGACCGCAAAGAGACGACGCAACTTCGGCGAACGCTCGAGATGCACCTTCTAATACCTCCAAAGAGAGTGACAGCGTCTTGCATGAGATCTTGGAATCGTTCCATGTTCTCCTAACAGCAGTAATTCAGATTTTGCCCATGAGGAGTAGTATCCTTAGCGAATTGCAGGCGGCAGTGTAGCCGTCAGGTCCGTCCCTTCGCCCTCGAGATCCGCGGTCAGCAGCTTGAGACAGGTATAACCATCAACGGATCGCAAGATGTCTCTCAGCTCAGCACCGCATGGGGCGCAAGTTCAAGCCTGAAGGCTTCCCCCGCTCCTGCAGACTGCTCCTTCGCGCCGCCTACAAGGCGTCCGGAGTACCCCTTGGAGATGGTGGGAGGAATGCTTGGGTGCAGAGTCTCCGCAAAATTGCGGCGCGCGTGGAAGGCATTTTCGGACAAACGGGCGTACTTGGGAATGAGCCAGCAAGAGAAGAAAGGCTAGCGTAGAATAACGGCACTCTGAATTGCAGGCATTTCAGGAGCCCCGGACGATTTCGAGATCGGATGGGGCTTTCTTGCGTGTGCGACAGACAACCAGGATAGAGCTATTTCATTAGAGGAGGTGCCGCGTCTCGCTTATGCCCCGGGGCATATCGAACGGTTCGCGGCATGCGAGGAGAGCCCTCCAGAGCGGGGCTTTGATATCGACCATGGACTGTGTAATTAAAGACGCACTCAGTCGTGAGCTAACGCGGACACTCCGAGTTCGTGTTGCACTCGCAAACGAGCATGGAGAAGAACATCCCGTGGTGGAGGCCGCGCAGCGAGAGTACGATGCGGCCCTCCTGATGCTGGTAGAGCATGTGATCGCGCACCGCTGTTTGCGCTAGATCTCGACTCATGCATTGCGAACTTGCCGTCAGCAGTCGGGGAGCGCGCGGATGCGGATTCCACGACGATAGGGGTTAACAGCTTGAACACGACGGAGTCATCACATCGCGGACAGCTTGGGAAAATGTGATCTTGAAGCACATAAGCTTGATACAGTATGCCGGCAACGTCGGGCGACGGCGCGCAAGGCGGGGGCGCGCACGTTGGCGAAACCAGCTAAGCCGGCGGCCGTTTCTGACTGATAAGCACTCAGTCGCACGCCGCTCAACCCCGCGCCCGGAGCGCGCTTCGAGGAAGCAGTGCGCCAAATGTGTGCGCGATTCAGGAGAGATTGGACGCCGAGACTGGCAGCAGGGAAGAGGACGAGAAGAGTTTATGCTGATTTCTTCTGGTTCTTGTTATTTCAGAGCCTTCGGAAAAACGAATGCGATGCTCCGAACGGTGAGGGCCCGTCTATCGGGCGCCAGCGTAACTCTGCTCAGAGCGCGGCGTGTGTAGGCCGCCATCCTCGACCGGTTACCCGACGCTTCGGTTGTTCAGGCTGTAGGCGCAAGCACTTCGCACTGGGCACTCCGTGCAACGCGGCTTTGAACGCTTGCATAGCTCCTGACCGTGCTGCCGGAGCAGCTGATGTGCCCGGATCAGCGAAGCGCAGTCGGGTGGGAGTTGTTCAGAAGTCGCATCCTGAACCAAGCGGTAGGTTGCTGAATAGCTCTTCTGCTCATCGGCAAAGCCCAGGCGACACAACACGCGCAAGCCATTCGAATCGAGCGCCATCACCGGATATGAACCAGTAAACAAAAGGATCTTTTCCGCGCCTGGGTCGCCGATGCTGGGAAATCTCTTTAAGGCTTTTTTCGCTTCCGCCAACGGTTTCCTGAGTACCGACCGCAGATCGCTGTCGAACTCCTCGGATGCGATCTTTGCTATCGTGAGAATCTTTTCGGCACTGATGTCGGGAAGTATGCCAGCCTTGCCGATGGCGGCTAATGCAGGGTGCTTAGCCGCAAGAATCTGTTCGGGGCGTGTTCCAATGGTTTGTTTTAGGGTAGCGAATGCTTCGGCGCGGCGCTTGTCACTCGCCAGATACGCGATGTTTTCCCAGATGACTAGCTCCAGTGGGTCGGTCAAAAGAGGCGACGCAGGCGAGCCATAGTGCTGCTGGAGTTTATCGACCAGCGTCGAAAACGCGATAGTCGGCTCCCCCTGCTCACTCCGAGTGGCCGTCGTTTTTCGAACGGATGAAGACATTGCTCATTGTAGCGAAATGCTCGGTCACATATGCGGCGCCGTTCACGATGTCAAAGTGTGCATCCGCTTTCTCTTGCATACCGTTGAGCAAGATTCGAGCGGCATTTAGGATAGTTTTCGCCACAGAGAGGATTTGCCGTTGATCCAAGCTGTTGATCTAAGCTGCAGAAAAGCGTGGCAGTTGCCGTTGCAATTCGCGGACAAGGGGCTCGCTCCCGTTGGTAACGTCAATCGAAGCGTCCGCGAGAGTTTCCTCTTGCCTTTCACCGGTAAACACAAACAAGATCAGACACTCTGGGCATAGTTGCCGGATCGCATAAATGAGCGGTTCTCTCACCTCGGGTTCAACCGAGTGGCCGAGGACGACTGCTTCGACTTTCTGCTGTAAGGCCAGAAACGGCGCTTCCTCAGGCGTACGCGGGGATACCACACGAAACCCTGCAAGAGCCAAGGTGTCATTGCGAACTATCAGGAGTCTCGTATTCCGGCTTACCGAGAGAATGTTATACATCGGTTCACGAATGTGATGGGAATACAACGAAGCGTGCGCGAGTTGTCCAGACGGTAAAAAGCTCTCGATCACCCAGCCATCCTTTGTCGGGCTGCCCAAAATGTGAAGACTGGGTTCCCGCTCAAAGATGACAATTCCGTCATTTTGGCTTTACACTGCCCTGGGTGAGTCCCTATCGAAATCTCGTGCGCGTCTCCTCGGTGGGCCCAAAATCTTGCCCTCTATGTGATCAACACGAACTGGATATCAATGATCTGGAAGACGTGTCCGACCACCTATTTGGTCATGGTCTGGATTGCATCCACGTCGGTTCTGAGGATTACAAGACCCATGCAGGAAGTCCGATGCGAACCACGGTCGCGGTTTTCGCGAAGCAAGTGAAATAGGAGCTATTTTTTGCGTTCTGGATCCTGTTGAACCCGCCGTTTTGCAACCGCACCCTCCAACACGAAAGCGATGTGTTCCGGCTCAACTGGATATGTGAGGCATGCCTCCGCGTCATGTTCCGACGCCGCAAACCCGGCATTGACGGCCGAGTAAAACACGATCGCCGGTTGACGTATGCCCTCGGCGTGTCGGATCCGACGGCATACTTCGAAGCCATCTATATCCGGCAGGTGAATATCGAGCAACACGGCATCGAAGGATCCGGCGGTTGCCAGGTCAACCGCGCCCAGTCCGTCTTCCGCACAGGTGACGCTTAAGCCGAGCTGTCCGAGAACCCTCTGCATGGCGTAGCACTGGATCTGACTATCGTCCACAAGCAGGACGGAGAACATACTCACCCCTTCCGGTTGGGCGGTGATTGTGTCGAGCAACTCTCTTGAGGGCGCACCGATATCGCGATTGCATCGTGTGGCGAGCCGTCTTGAGCCCGAACTTGTTGGGGGAAAAAGTCTACGCGCCGCCCCGAGGGTGAAAGTGCGCCAAATCGCGCCATTGAGTCCATCCAAGTGCCCCTTATGCAGTTGGGGATTATCCCGTGCTAAGCCGAGGAGTAGCATCGGTGCGTTCGAACTGAAGGAATGCCCCAAGCGACCTTCCGCTTCATCGCTTGGGGCGTTTGAACTTCGCGGTCCCATCGGAACGTGCAATAGACGCGGTTTTCGGCCGCCGCTTCTTGTGTCCCCTATTTACTAGTCAGTATAGTTGCTCTACGATACGCATCGAGTCAGCCATTCATGGCCTATCAATTTTCGATCGATAGCGAACGCGGTGTGGTCAAGGTGTCTTTCACCGGGAAGCTGGGCAGTGAAGACGTCGCCGAGTATCTCGTATCTCTGCAATTCCGCCCAGATTTCCAACCTACCTACTCGGAGTTGGTGGACGTCTCGGCTGTTGCGGAGGTGAACCTAAGCATGTCGGATCTCGAGTATTTGTCTTCTCTTGATCCGTTTTTCGGCGGCGTCCGACGAGCTTTCATTGCAACCGCTGGCAACGTGTTCGCTTCGTGCCGGATGTACAAGCTAATCTCCAAACGGCCGAATATCGAAATATTCAAGACTCACGCCGAAGCTGTTGAGTGGTTGGCGCCCTCTCAGGGCTGACTGCCCTACTCCTGGGCAACCGTTTTTCCTTCGACGAGAAAGCGCCTGAGGTTTCCTTACTCTTCCTCGTAGATGACTGCTGGATGAACCCCGCACTGCCCCATATTCGCCTCAGCCCATCTAATGGCGCTTGGATGGCTTCGGCGTTGTTGCTGGTATTGGGAAGTGCTACGGAATATGCGATCTCGCACCTGGGGCAGCGCACACCCACGAAGATGTAACCCGCCTGACTGTCTGGCGTGAGCACAGCAGGAAGCCGCACTGCATATAAGGGGTTTACCCGTCATAAAGCACCTCTCGCGCCGGAATAAGGCACGATCCCATAGGATGCAGAACCTCCGCATTGAAAGGCGAAAACCCCGCCCAGGGGAGCGGGGCGTCCGTCGCGCGCGCAGGTTGCCGACTGTTGCGGCGCGATCTGGAATCTTAGGAGCTACTCTGTTCCATCCTCTCGATGCAGGCATTCAGTTCCTGCACCATGCAATAGAGTAGGTATCTTTCCTCGGCGTCAAGGGTTACGCTCATTGCCGCGCGGTATTCGGCGCGCAGCATCTCTAATTCTTGGAGCTGATCGGGATCGGGGTTTTGAGGCGACCACATGTTGCAAAACTGAACACCCTTTCACCGGGCATGACACTCCCACCATGAGGCTAGGGAGTCGCCTGCCATCCGTCATCGACGTCGGAGTCTAAGGAAGCTTATAAGCCCGTTCCCTCGGCACAAGGCGTGATGAACGAGACCGTGCTCAAGGGAAGGCACGCACAGACCGCTCACCTCGCCAAAGCACTCCTTCAAGCGTTGTTGCCGTGTTGCCCTTTTGCTAATGCCGGAGGAGATGTTGAAGCGCTTGATTAGCAGCCAGCCCGTAGCGTGCCCCAGGATATGAAATACCGGTGTCCATGGCGCCGCAGCAGGCGCTCGGTCTGCGCCTTGTCGAGCGCGAAGCGGGAGTGTATCGAGTACAGTGTGTAATCGACTCCGTCAGCAGCTCATCCACTGACAACCTGGGAATGGGCTTCGGTTATGCCACGTATGCCATCTCCATCGTGTTCAAGGAGCCATTGCGGATAGGCACAGTGGAGGTGGAATGCTCGATCGTTCAACAGATCATTCCAAAGTTTCTCAAGCCTCAAAGCTCCGGATTTATTCCCCTGTTCCCAGAGCACAGCCACCATTTCTCCGAAAACCGTAAGTCCTTGTTCTCTGCTCCGAGCGGCTTTCTTAGCTTCGGTTAAGAGCGCCCCGACGCTCCTGAGGAACAATCGAGGATGCGGAACGTCCTGGACCATAAAAGTGGAAAGCAGTTCCTCGGCGTCAACCATCGCAAACTGACCCTCTCGTGCATGTTTCCGTACGTCTACGTCGAGCCGCTCCAAGCACGATATAAGCTGATCCCGATGCTGGGGAGTCGCTACGAGTAACACCGAATTACCAACAAGCAGTCCCGAGCACACGACGCCACAAAGCCGGTCGATCAGTGCACCATCATTGCCGTAGAAATGGACAGAGTGAACGTTGGCAGTTGCCTGAGACATAGGAACTCCTTACGCTTTCCACATTATGATGCGAAAGGGGTAGCTGCGGGAAGAATAAGGGTTCTGGTCGACATCACGACGCCAAATAGCGTCAGCCCAGCCTCCAACGGCATTAGGACAGGGCGGTCATGCCCGTTCGGCGGGTAGCGGCGTTTTTTCACTTCTCGGGGCAAGGGGAAGGTTTCTCTGTGACAAACTTTGCCAAAACACGGCCAGCTACATCCGCAGCGTGGTCAATCTCTCTTTCCCGATCGCGATCGCTCACGGTTGAATCAGAGGCGTTAATACCGTTGAATCAGAGGCGTTAATACCATCGGCCGCGACCATACCAGCCACCGCCGCCGAACAGCAGAATCACAACCACGATGATGATGATCGTTTCTGTACTCATATCGGCTCCTGGTTCTTGGAATCTGACCCAAAACGCGACAGTACCTGTGATGCATCGACGGCAGAGCGGGTTCACCCCCCCGGGCACAGCTGAAGATGAGGGTCTTGGAATCGAGCTCCGGCACAGAACACGCATCGACAGTGATTGAAGCAAACTTGGGTAGCTCGCCTGTTGGAGTTCTCCTTTCTCGCGGGTGACGGGCCGCATACCACCTTGCAGTCGTCGCGCCTCGACGTGCAAACCGAGGATAGGTGAAGGGTAAGATGGTTTGGTGATGCGTCTATCCTAAACTTTCAAAAGCCGATCGAAGAACGAACGGTAGCGCTGAAGCGCCACGCGAAGATCTTCCGTGGAGATGTTGCCGCCCCGCTCCCACTGTTGTTCCAGACCGGCACGCTCCTCGGCGAAACCTTCGGCCAGCTGCTTCATGACCACGCGGTTCTGCCGACCGGCGAATAGCAGGCCGAAAGGATGGTCTTATATCTTTATCTAGGTTAGAGGCGTAGCCGAGGTTAATCCCCGGCCGGCTGACGCCGCGTTCTCCGGGGTACAGGCGTTCGAACTCCGGATCGCCATTCAGGACTTCGAGGTCCGTGTAGAACACGGTCGTCTCACCCGGCCGCAGCGTCATCGCTAGGCGGGTCTCCTAGCGACTCCTCCCGTAAGACAAGCAATCCGTCCTGGCCGGCGCTCCAAATTTCCTCTAGGAAGTACGAATCGCCGTATCGGTTGAACACCAGGCGGCTGTCCTCGGAAGGACGCAGCGTCAGATCGATCCCAAGGTGATCGCCGTCATTGTTGTCGTTATTCTGGCAGTCGGAGTGATTGTTGCGGTCCTGATGGCGCGGCGTCGCAAAGTAGCTCTGCGACAACGCTTCGGGTCGGAATATGTACGTGCTGTGCGAGAAGGTGGATCGGAACGTGCGGCGGAGGCTGTTCTCGTCGAGCGGGAGAAACGGGTATCCAAGTTCAATATCCGCGAACTCGGCGAACCAGAAAAACGGCAGTATGCGGAACACTGGCGCCGAGTCCAAGAGCGCTTCGTCGACGACCCAGGAGGAGCCGTCACAGACGCCGACGAAAGCGTTGCGCTTCTAATGGGCGCGCGAGGCTATCCAGTTGCCGACTTCGGCCAACGCGCCGCCGATCTCTCGGTGGATCACCCTCGTGTAGTCGAGAACTATCGCACAGCGCATGAAATCGCTGTCCGACATCGGGAGGGCAAAGCGGGCACGGAGGAACTCCGACAGGCGATGATCCATTACCGGTCACTTTTTGAAGACCTTCTGACAGGGCAAGGGCCCGGAAACATTAAGAGAGAGGTTGCATGATATGGCAGAGCTCAATAGAAAAGATGTAAGAAAAGACGAAGGACTCACTACCGCCGATCTGGCCGGCAACGGCAGGTCTCCCGAACCCGAAAGCCGTCCCCAGCTGGTGCGTAATGCCCCCGGCATCGAAGTCGAAGAGGAGATCTCTGAAGCTAAGCGGGAAGTGCATCAACCAGCACGTGGGCACTCAATCAACAAAAGAGCAAGCTAACGGGCGCGACGATGAAGATCGAAGACACCGGCAACGGTGAGATCTAAATTCGCCGACCCTAACTTCCCGTTCACGATCAAAACCGACGGGACAAAGACACAGACACCAAGCGGTGGAACGGAGGCTTTCGAGAAAAAGGGCGATGACAGTTACCACTCCACGTCCTGGCGAAATGACCAAGAGCTGAGCCAGGCGGACTGGAAGATTTCCGGCGGTGGCAAGTCCCTGACGATCCACGAATACGGCACAAGACCGAACGGAGATAAATTCGACGACACCGCAACGTACGCGCGCGCCGCCGCAGGCAACGGTCTAGGCGGGACCTGGAAGACGACGGCCGTGAAGCAAACGGCGCCGGCGACGATGACGATGAAGATGTCGGGCGACGACTTACAGTGGGACATCTCCGCCGAGAAGGCGAACTGGATGGGTAAGACGGACGGAAAAGACTACCCGCCAAAAGGTCCAACCGTTCCCGCAGAGCTGACGCTCGCCGTGACCAAGCAAGGTCCGAATTCGTTTACCATGACCGAAAAGCTGAAAGACAAAGTCGTGTACACCGGCACCTACACCGTTTCGAAGGACGGCAAAACGATGACTGTGAAAGGCAAGAATGACAAGGGCGAGCCTACCAGCGAAACGTGGGAGAAGCAGGGCGGATAAATAGTTGCATCGATAAGGGGGGCAGAGAACTCCCCTTTTTTAGACTCAATGAGCGAATATCGGAGGCTGTGAGCCCCTGCTAACGACTTACACTGAGCAATTGATTTCGGTCGGTTTACAAGCTGTACAATCTGAAAATCCTGCGGTGAATGTGAATCTAGAGTCCGGTTGGGGCATGCGTCGCACCGTGGCGTTTATTTTCGACTGGAAGACTATCTACCAGTTGTGGATTTAGTTTCCTTTGGAACTCCGGAAGTGCGTAAACAAATCGATCAGCTACGGCAGAGCTACACGTACCTGCATAACCTGGTAATCGGATAACTCCTGAGGGGCTGCTAACGAATCACACTGAGCAATTGATTTCGGTCGGCGTTACAAGCTGTACAATCCGGAAATCTGGATTAAAGCAATCGGAACATCGCCTGACTCTCTGCACCGGTATCCAGGGCGTGATTAGACGGGCAAATCGGTTCTATTTCTTGAATGCAGCAGGCCAATTCAGGATCACCGAGAGAGGCTCACTTTTCGGGCTTTGAATCTGCGTGTTGATTAGAAACCTTTGTCCGTTTTTCGCGACATCATCGGTGACCAGCTCGGATCCCGCGACCTGTGCGTGCACACTCGCTTGAAACAAATCCTGGGGACCCCCCAAAAGCGTTGTCCCGAGTTCACAAGAACCGCCATTATTCTTCCAACGGCACATAGGTAATAGAGTTCCTTTCCTTGCTCCTGGGGTGCCCCCGCCATTGGAGACTTGCCATTTTCCCCGGGCATCCGGGAACGAAGTGATGAAGACTTCCCACCTTCCGCTCTCATTTGATGTGTACGCTACTAAGTTCCCGTCAGGCGAAAATTGGCCGCTTTTGTCGGCTGCGCCCCATTCAGCAGTGCGTGCTCAGGTCAGACAGGTCCGCAACCCAAAGTTTCGTCGCGACGGTGGTTCGCTCATACAAGATGTGTTTGCCGTCCGCTGACCAACTGTTTGGATACTCGTCAGCATTATCTGAGGCATCGAGATTCACCAACTTCTCTTCTTCCGCCCCGTCGGCGTTCTTGATGTAGAGCTGAAACAGACCTGTACGACTCGACGAGAATAAAATCCTTTTCCCGTCCGAACTCCAAACCGGAGCAGCATCGATCGCAGGGTCGAAAGTGTGTCTCTTGTTGAGCCTTCGGGCAAATCGAAGATCCATAAATCGGAATTCTCACTCTGTTGATCCGTCTTATCGAGTGCGATACATTTACCGTTTGGAGCGAGAGCTGGATTCGTATAGACGAGAATTTGAGCATTTCCCTTAGGCACTCGCTCAGGAAGCATGCTCTGTTATAAACAGTTATCGATAAGAATGGTGCGCGTCTACCTCCCCGACGCTCGCCAGGGGAGCTAGTCGGCACCCTTCATCGCGCCAGCTTCATGCGTCGTACCAGCCTTGTGAAGCGCCGCTCATCACGCACCAAGTTGTAGAGAGGGTCGACCGCGATCATCAGCGAATACACATTCCGTTCTTCGCAGGCTTGTTCCAGCCAGTTCATCCCATCTCGCCGGTGTCCCGCCTGCAAGTGCGCTTGCGCAATCCGAATCTTGGGAATGTAGTCGCCTTGTTCTTGTTTGCGCAGTAGTTGGCTGAGCCGCTTCGCGGCGATCGCACGGCGTGCATCCTCCGCCTCTTTCCGGGACGTAGCGTCGCAGAGCATCTTCAAAAATTCGGTTTCCTTCACTAACGACATCGCATTTGCCCACTGCTCGACAGCTCCCCGGTAGTCGCCGGCTCTCACGCATGCGTCCCCCAATGCCTCCCGCACCGACGGGTCCGTGGGCTCCAACGCGAGCGTCTTCCGGTATTGTTCGACCGCTTGATCGTAGCTGCCGGCGCAGTAGAGCACGTATCCCAGGTGCTGGCTGATACGGACTGAGAAGGGGTTGCAGGTCAGCGCCTGCTTCGCTTCCACCAGGGCTTCGCGGAAGCGGCGCCGCACCAGCAGGAAAAAGGAATACGCGTAATGGATCTCGTCGAAATTAGGATTCAATGCAAGGGCCCGTTTCGCTTCTCTTTCTGCGCCCACCCAGTCCAGGTAATAAACCATATGCAGGGCAGCCAAATCGAGGTGTGCTTCGGCGAGCTGGTCGTCGAGCTCCAAGGCTTTACGAACGGCCCACTCGGCTTTCGGCCAGCCTTCGTCGGGCGGCATGAAACCCCATGCCGCACCATATCCATAAAAACTGTTAAGCCCACAATAGCCAAGTGCGAACGACGGGTCTTCTTCCACGGCACGGTGAAAATAGCTGCGGCTTTTCTCGTATTCCTCCGGCGAATCCTTCCACCAGTAATATCTCCCCTTTAAGTAGAGCTCGTATGCGTTCGTATTTTTTGTGTGGTGCTTGATGAGACGCGTCTTCTCTTCCTTATTCAGCTCCCCAGCCAACGCCTCCGCTACCTGCTCCGCGATAGCATCCTGTACCGCGAAGATGTCGGTCATTTCGTTGTTGAAAGTTCGTGCCCACAACGAAACGCCATTCGCCACATTTAACAGCCGGACCGTGACCCTGACTCGGTTGCCCCGCCGCTGCAGGCATCCCTCGAGCACGGACGCCACGCCCAGTTCACGACCTGCTGTCACCGGGTCTTGCAGCACCTCCGCATATCTGCGAACCGAACTCAAGGGACGGACCACGATGTTGCGTATGCTACTCAGTCTGGCGATTAGCGTGTCGGCCATTCCCATTTCCAGGAATTCATCTCGGCTGCTTACCACCAGCGGTTGAAAAGGTAGAACTGCAATGCTCGTGATTGGTTTGCTCGCGGTCGCATGCAGCGTGCGCCGGCTGACGTGGGCAACGAATCGATATCCCCGCCCCGGAACCGTCACGATGTAACGGGCCTCGGTGCGTTTTTCGCAAAGCGTCCGGCGCAGCGCTGAAATGCATTGATTCAGGTTGTTCTCTTCCACCGCTGTGTCGCCCCAGATCATCTTGATCAGCGTCTCTTTGCCGAGAACTACATCCCTGTGCTGGACCAGGCAAAGCAGGGTGTCGAATGCCTTCGGAGTCAGGTGAAGCGGACGTCCGTCACGTCCCAGTAACAGCCGCTTTCCAGGGTCAAGATGGAACCCGTCGAATTCGTAGATCGATGCGTGAGGCCGTTTCATCCGACGCTTCATGAATCCTTCAGAAGATTTCAGAACATTCTAAGTACTTTGGCTTTGAATTCAAGGAAACTCCTTGCTCATCGCCACCGTAATCCCATGTTCCGGGCGTTTACATTGGTGAGGCTTCCAAAAATCCAGACAGGGAGATGAGATATGTCATTGAACGTGGCCTTGCTTTCCCGTGCGATTCGACTGTTCGCTGTTTTGTTCGTGTTCGTACTTTCCCAGCGCGCCGAAGCGCAATGGCAAGCCGTCGCCGGCGCGCAAAGTGCAGATAAGGGCCGGCAGGCATTGGCCTTCCTTCCCAATGAGCTATGGATCCATGAGGGCGATAGCATCACCTGGCGCTTTGACGCGGGCGAGATTCATACCGTCACCTTTCTCAGCAGCGTCCCTAATCCCCAGGTTCGTCCGCCCTTCGATGTCGGATGTCCGGGCTTTTCTTCCGATCCCGCGACTTTCGACGGATCGACTTGCGTCTCCACGCCTCCCCTAGTGAATGGCTCGACCTTCACCGTCTTTTTCCCGGCCACCGGAAATTTCAAGTTGGTTTGCCTGGTGCATCCGGACATGACCGCAGTCGTTCACGTTCTCGATACGTCGAAACGCCTGCCGCACAACCAGGAATTCTATGATCAGGAAGCTCGCGATCAAGCACGCGATCTGCTTTCCGATCAGGACAAGAACAGCGATCACAACAAGATGCATGCCTCACATCATCACTGGCCCTACGTCGTCGCCGGCGATGGAGAAATTACTTCCAGGGATGGAAGCGCCCAGACCCTGTCCGTCATGCGCTTTGACCACGACAAGCTCATCATTCACGCTGGGCAGACCGTGGAATGGGAAAATGACGATCCCGAGGATCCCCATACCATCACCTTTGGCACCGAGCCCGCGGACCTTTTCGACCCGTCGGCAAACGTGACGCTTGACCTCGATGGTGCACGCCACGCGGTCATCCATTCTCCCGCCGATAGCGCGCACTCGGGCTTTATCGCCGCCGCTCCTCAGGACAGGATTGGCCTGCCGCAATCGCCCATCGCCGTCACAAAGTTTCGGATCACCTTCACCCATCCGGGACGATACCCATACATCTGTGCTCTTCACGACGAGCTGGGAATGAAAGGAGAAATCATCGTCCTACCCTAGGCCACTGTGATGCCCCCACGGCAGCGATGTTCGGGACGTGGGGCGTTCCTGAGATCGCAGACAAAGGGCAATGGTTGTCTTTCGGAGAACCGGCAAGGCGTCGCGGGACTCGGAAAGAATTGTTGACGTGTTGCTATCCGATCTCCACATGCCTGGAGCGGGGGATGGTTCACCGTCGTGAGTGCCATGCGACACAAGAATCCGGATGCGATCACATTGGTCTTCACCGGCTATCCCGCATCGAAAGAGGCGATGACCGCTATACTTTTGCAAGCTGACGAGGTGCTCGTGAAACCGATGGGCATTCCAGCGCTGGTGAAACTGATTCGAGAAAGGGTCAGTCGTCGAGGGGCGCGAAAACTGATAAATACTGAAAGAGTTGCTTCCATCCTGGAACGTGATGCACTGGCCACAACTGCGGATTGGCTCGCTCGAGTAGGACGAGAGTCCGAGTTGACCCGCGTGCCTCTTAGCGACGCGCCGCGCACCGGGCACCTCCCTGCGCTCTTTCAAGAATTGATCGAGCGATTGAGGGTTCCTAGGACATTGGGGACAAAGCAACCCTCACCGGCAGCCGTTTCCCACGGCAAGGTGCGTCAGTTGCAGGGATACTCGATTGCAATGATCGTCGAAGAGTCGCGCATCTTGCAGGTCAGCATTTTTCAAGCCCTGCAGAATAATCTGGCCACCGTCGATTTCAGCCTGTTACTCCTTGACGTTATGACCATAGCCGACGAGGTCGATTCTCAGCTTAAGCAAACGATTGTGAGTTTCTCGGAAGAGGCCGCGATGCCGATTGCCTGAACAACGTCGTCCCTTCAAAAGCGTTGCCGCATTTGCGATTCCGACTACCTTGCAAATTAGCGGTGTCACAGGCGTTTGAGTTCAAGGGAACAAATGGGGATTCCGTTCGATATGAACTCCAAAGACGTGGCTGCCACGAGCGGTTCGATGGGAAACGCCGCGCAATGACGGCTTCATCATGATGCCGAACGAAATCGAGACGTACCGCGAAGGCAATGGGAAACTGAACTTCTATTCAAGTCAAGTACGCGATGCGCCGGAGGGGCATGTCACCTGTTAGAAGGGAAAAGAAGGTCTACTGTGCGCAAGGAGGGTGGGCTTCTGGTGGCATTCACCCGGCATACTACCGCTTCTTCGCGGCGTGGGATTAAACACCGAGTTCGGCGTCAGGGGCGCGATGCACTCGGTAGCGTATGAAGTAATTGCAGAACGACGCCTGATTTCCGGGCAATCGGACATAGCCTTTGCATCGTTCGCTTGTGACTTCCGACGCATCCACACGGATGCGGAAGCCTCCGTTGATACATCTTGGATTAGGGCAAGAAATATAGTTCGTGAGTTTCTCGACTTCTGACAAGGGTGCAACGTGGGAGACAATACCGTACCGAACAGCGTATTCCACGTACCCGATCTGAACTGATGGTACTGACTCGTTTCCCATGGGGAACTCTTAAGCCTCTTCATACAGGACTGGCAGATGTGCTCCACAAGCGCCCATGCGAGCCTCTGCCCAGCGGAGTGCCTTCGGGATAGCATCTGCGTTTTCCGCAGAACTCGGAATTGCAACAGAATATACAACGGGGCAACGAGGGCACCGCACTCCAACAAGGAGGTAATCTTGCTGATTTTCCGGCGTGAGCACGGCGGGACGCCGTACCAAATAGAGCAACGGATAATGCAGCATAGCCGACTCGCAAAAAGCACAAGGTCCAGCCACCGATCTGGAGACCGTCTCTTTCATGCTCGCCACTCTGACTTTGGATGGCGCAGTACAACGCCAAGTTAGTCGACCCTCCCGAAAATTGCGGAGTCGACGCTTGCCGGGAGCTAGCACCTGAGCTACGATTCAGCGCCATGGCTGCGAAGAATGGGCTGCGCCGAAAGACTCTCAGGTTTCAGCTAGCACACTTAGAGCAGCAACAACTTCGAATTCTGGCTGTTCTGGATACCAGCGACTCAGCGGAAATTCGCCGACAAGCGTGGATCGATCTAAGGCAAACGCTGAATATAAAGGAAGAGGTGAGGGCAAAATTGCAAAACTCTGGATCCAGAGATTAGCATTCCCACAGAAATCCCGAACGGCGGACGCACTATTTCCGCATTCCTATATGTCAGAACAGCGCAAACCTAAGCCCCTGATTACAAACGGAGATCAGCTACAGGAGTGGCTGCGACGCGTCTGGGACGTCATTCGGGAGTCCTATCTTCCGCCGAAAAAGCCGTCTCAAAGGTCGGGTTAACGTAAGCGCCTCCCGATAGAAATCTCATTCGTTCGGCTTTCAGAACACAAGCTAGCAAATGACTTCCACGGTCAATCTTCGTGCATCATCGCCCCCGGACGAATGTGCGATGAGGACGGATCCTGAGAAACTCGCTCACTTGCGGGAACTGAAGAAGTTGCTACAGGAGGCCATTGCCGCTGCAAACTATCCCGCTGAAGTCTCGCGATACGAAAGATTGCTCCCTCGGGTAAAAGCGCAAATCGAGAGATTGTGCGGCCCACGCGAAAAGTGAAACCACACTGGCTCACCGAGATTAGCCCTGCCGACCGCCGGTAGAAGGCCCCACTCGAAAGCGGGGCCATTCTCTTCAGTGTCTCCAGCGAAAGCGGGAGGCGCTTAGGCCGCTCGCGGCGCCTTTTTCCGCTCCGACTATTTCTTCTTCATCGCCAGGCCTATGGGACAAAATGCTGCCGCGCACACACCGGAAAGCTACTTTGCGAGTTCAGAACAATGGCCGGCGACGAGTTTCCATTGGCCTTGCTTGACCCAGGTATCGGTGCAGAGCGTGTTACGAACGCGATGCTCCCCGTGGTAGAGCGAGTCGTATGATTCGTTGAAAGTTGCAATCGCGGTGTTGCCGTAGGCGCGAACTTTGAGCTCGCTGATTTCTTCTTTGTTCGTCTTGTTCGCCTGCTGGTCGGTCATATCCTTCAGGATGGAGGCTTTGGTCTCGGTGTTACCCCAGCTACTACCGGCTGTGTAGTCTTCCGCGGCATGCTCCTTCAGGAACGCGGGATCCCCGGCGAGGTCGGCTTTCACCGAATCCTGTTCGAGCTGGGTAACCTCGGCAACGGGGTCACCTTTGACTCCCTTTTGCTTCGAGGCCGATGCCATAGTTACGAAACTTGCAGCAAGAAGCAGAACCCCGAGCAGGAATACACCTTTCGATTTCATGCAAACGCCTCCGTGAATAATGTGAATTGTGGAATTGAGAGATGGTGCGAGCACTTCCTAACCCGCACAGCCTTGAGCAATGTCGCAGATCGGAAGGCTTGTCGCTGGTCAATACGGCTCACGTAAGTCGGAAGGGTTGACAGCAAACCGGACGTCCAGCTTCACCGGCGTCCGCGTGAAGCCTAGCCTCGAAGGCTTTGTCTGTAACAAATGCAGATAAATCGAGGATCAACCGCATGCGGAGGCACAAGAGAACGTTTCGCGCTGATTAAATCAGCATCCTCCTCAGGCCACCAAAGGAAGATGCGCGACCTCCGACAAATACCAGCCGCGCCGGACCCACAAGACGCACACTCTAGTGCGCGTTTACGTGCCTTGACGAACTGGAGGCCTCTCATACAGTGGTGCGCCGCGGTATCGAGGAGAAAAACGATGAAGAAGTACATAGCATTGATGTGTCTGATGTCTGGTCTAGCGATAGCCCAGGGCAACAGCGCGGTGGGATCGTGGAAGTTCGATGCCGCCCAGTCGCAGAATGCGCAGTTCAAATCGGCTCACCTGGTAGTCACAAAAGATGATGCTAACGGAGTTGCGTGGCGATTGAGCGGAACGGGAGAAGATGGTAAGCCAATCCATGAAGCGTTCTCAGCGAAGCGCGAGACGGAGGAGCGGTAAAGGGAAGAGATGGTGAGAAGGCGACCTGGCACAAGGATGGGTCGTTCGATTACACGACTGCGGATGGACAGACCATGCATAGGACAGCCTCGCTCTCTGATGACGGCAAGACGATGACCATCACCGGAGGAGTGGGCGGTCAGGATGTCAAAGAGGTGGGGTGAAGTCTAGCAACACGTCAGATGCCGGTCCGGCGAAGCAATAACCGCAGCGGAACTTGCGGCTAGGCGGAACCGTGAAGGGCACATGAACCTGTGCCCTTTTTGGTTGCCGTTCCCTATGGGTCAATCTTTTTGCATCATAATGAGATGTAAGAGTCCTCATGTCGCACTCCGCACCCACTGTGCACTCCGTACATTTTTATGTCAGCCATGGTGCTCTCATTGATCGACTTTGTGGCGTTGTGTGTTCCGGATTACTGGTGGGCAATTCAGTCCTGGAATTGGCTTCCTTCGGGGTAGTTGTGGGGCCAGGAAGCCAGCCCCTGTGTCGAGCCACGCCTTGTTTGGGGGACATTCCTAAGTGATTGATTTCTCATCGTGGTGGAGAGAGATACGAATTCAATGCAAGCGTCATCATTCGGTAACACGGGCCATTCACTGTCGCTGACCCAATAATGGTGACACGCAGGAGCGGGGGCGGCGGCAGTGCGGGCGGAATTGTCGGGGGCGCGGGTGGTATATCGGCATCCCGGAGTTCGAGGCGAAGCGTTATGAGGGTGAGGTTGAAAAGGGCGGAATCGTGGACTGTGACGGACATCACGAGCCAAGAAGGCGTTAGAAGAAACAGGAGCGCACGACATCTCCCGCACCGGAGAAGCTGGGGCAGATTTCAATAAGTCGGATCGTCCGCTTCCCAATGCAATGAAGATCGAAACCAAGACGACCAGCACGCCCATTAATATCCAACCCGAGAACAACTCGCAATTGCACAATGCGGCAGGTGCCGATGTATCTCCTAGCACGAAGGTTGAGGATCGGGACTCTTGAACAGGAGCACCTCGCGTTGAGAGCTTCGGCGAATCAAGGCAAACCTCCTATTGCCGCTACAGACCGGGCAGGAGATTTCCACGACAAAGTGGTTGCGGCCAAGGATGCCGGCGCTCCGTATCGGGGTAAGGAGGGAGGGACTGCTCCCAGTGGCCGATCCAACACTACAGTAACTGCGGTTCACCCGAAGGAACTCTCTCCTGTGGAGCGCCCCACCCCGCCGAGCACCGGGAATGCAAAACAGGACAAGAAGTATCAGCAACAACAGGAAAAGCTATATGCTCAGCAGGAGAAGGAGCGCCAGCAGCTTCAGAAACAGCAAGACAAAGAGCATGCCCAGCTAGACAAACAAAAAGCAGACGCAGCCAAGAAGCAGCAGGTGGAAGAAAAGCATCAGCAGCAAACGCAAGCGCAAGCGAATCGACACGCCCAACAACGTGAGCAATTGCAGTCTCGTCAAACGGGTGGCGGGCACGAGCCGAAGAAATGACGCCTTGGAACGTCAGGATTTCTCATCTTAACGAGGCCGAAACTGCTGTTCTTGCTAATGGTGACCCTGAGCGACTCTAAGGCGGGAGCTCGGGGTCATCACCAACCTCCCTAAATCTCCCCTGCTTCGCACTGCACCCATCTGCTAACAAGTGTTGACAGATCCTGTTTCGATGAGCCTTCTCATGGGAAAGCTTAATCATTCTGACCGTTTCCCCTGGCAGTCGCATCGCCGACCCCATTCCGACAGTAGCTAATTCTGCTTCAGAGTTTAGGTCAGTCGTCGTGCAGGGTCGGTTCGTTCAACGACGTCATTTTCTGACGTCTCTCCGGCGCTCTGCTGCGAGCAGAATTCGAGAACGATGCAAGCGAGGCTTCCAGTGATTGGTCAGACAAAAGCTGCCGGGTTCCGCACCACACTCAGGACACGAAAACTCGATTGCGGCTTTCGTCTTGGGTTTGATTGTAGGCAAGGACATGGAGCCGCTCTCGGCAGAGTGCGTCGGCTTCTTGCCGGAACTATCTCGTGTCAGTTCCCGAGCGATGGGAACCGTTGGGGGACAGCGGCGCAGCTTTACTGACTCTCGGCATTTATGCTCCGCAATATGATCGTTCATCCGATCCAGCGCCTCGGCAATCCGCAACATTGCGCCATGTTTTTCTTTATCGGTACCATTGAGGACCTTGGCGTTGTAGGTCTCTACTGCATGATTGAACTCTCCCAACCGAGTCTGGTACTCGGAGCAAACGGCATGAGCCTCGGCCACGTCTGTAAACGGTTTCCCGCATTTCTTGCATATGACAAATTCAGAATCGATGCGCAGCAGGTCTGCAGGATGGTGTACGTCACCGCAGTGTGGTCACCCCCATTGGGGTGCAGGCGAGGGCGGGTCATTGGGCCTGCGTCTCATCGGTGCGAGTTTATCAGTATCTTCCGGTCGATGCGGCGGCTGCGAACACTTGCGATCCGGCACACTGACCTACAGTTCTTGGGACTTCACCCTCAACACCACGGACAGGACAGGCAACGTTGGGATCGATCCATTTGACCGTGGCGGAGTACAGACTTTCACCTACACCGGGGACTTTCTTTGTCACAACTCCGATGCACACGACGAACACAGCGCTCGTGACGGCAACCGTCACCGCAGGAACGAGTCAAGCTAGTGAAACCTTTCCGGTTGCGATCACCAAGAAATAGAGAAGGCGTGTCGCCCTTCCACGATCGTTTTCAAAGAAGCCCGCAGAATCTGCGGGCTTTCCGTTTGGCGAGATATCCAGAGTTCCCCCGGTTCAAAAATTTAGTCTCATGGTCCCAGAAACGACGTAGGGGTCGGCAGCTCTGAATCCGTCTTCGGCAGTTGACGGCATCTGGCTCGCGGGACTAAGCTCTGCGGCATTTGAATGAGGAGGCGACCAATGGCCACAACTCGGAAAGTTATCGATTGCCGCTGGTTCCCAACTGAGAAGCCTTGCGACATCGCCATATCAGGCAATGAAGAAGAAGTCCTCAACATCGCCGTACAGCATGCCGTTCAGTCTCACGGAACACAAAAATACGCCCGAATTGCGGCACCAGTTGCGCTCAATGCTTCGAGATGCCGCGAAGGCTCAGGCTGCGTAAAACCTACTTTCCCAGACACCCTCGGCATCAGCGAGCCGTTGGTGCGGTCAGGCAGCGATAGGGGTCAGTCCACAAACGCTAGAGGACGCTGTGTCCATCGACATTGTTCGAACGCCCAATGCGCCGGCCCCGCCCCCGACGTACAGCCAAGCAGTGCGGGCAGCGGGACTTGTTTTTGTCTCCGGCACAGGGCCGAACGACCCGCTCACCGGAAAAATCGTTGGCGAGACGATCCAAGAGCAGACCAGACAATGCTTGAAGAACGTGTCGGCAATTCTCGAAGCCGCAGGCACTTCTCTGAGCCGGGTCGTGAGTGCAACTTTCATCCTCTTTGACGAAACTGACTTCATCGGCATGAATGAAGAGTGGGTTAAGTGGTTCCCCACGAACCCGCCTGCACGCCCAGGTGCGAAATTGCCCGTCCGAATCCCCGGTCTGAGAGTCTCCATTGCCGTCATTTCAGAGGCGAAGGGATGATCAGGGGCATCCGTCCTCGGGCGATTCAATCAGAACTTCGTATGCTCAATGTGACGCAGCTTGTCTCGAACTCCGTCAGAATCTGCTTGGCGATGCATTGCCCGTTCCGGCTTTTCATAGAAAGGATTTTCGAGCAGAATCTGATCTTCTATGCGCACGTACGGATGGGTCGCAAGGCAGTGATCCAGCATCGCTGGGGGCAAGGAGTTGCGATTGTACTGGCAAAGTCCGAGTGCACGGTTCGAGAGGTAGAAGTCATTGAGCCGTGCTTCGTATTCCGGCAATCGTTCGGTTCCCGGAGCACCCTCGAGAACCCAACTCATATCGCCCGCTGCACAGAGGCCTGAAAAACCAGCATCGAGGGCATCTTTCACTGCTTGATGCAACATAGTGATCATTGCATCCGGATCGAAGGAGCACCCTTGAGATGCCCATCTCGCTTCGTCAGGAGAATGAGTGCGCCTCGTTTCTCTTCAGAGCGTGCGTGGATGCCAGCTTTTCGCAACGCCGAACGAAAGTGGGCAACCGTCTGTTCGCAACACACGTACAAACACCGCTCTCCCCGGCTGAGTCCACCACGGATATATTCAATAGCGGCGGTAAGCTGTTCCTCCGGAGAAGAGTAGATCGTGCAAACGTGGTCACCTTGCTGATAAACGAGACGGTGAGAAGTGGACATATGGCACCCCAGCGCCGTGACGGCTGAGTATAATCTTAGCGCCAACCCAACCAGAAAAAAAGCATCTTGATTCGATATACCGAATCCCCGTGCAACCATAATTCCAACCCAGGGGTCCAGGTCGCATCCGTGAGCCGTTTTCCCATCCCAACTGGCTCTTCGAGATCAAATGGGACGGGTTCCGGGCACTCCTGTTTGGAGTGAAGTCTGATGTTCGGCTGGTCGCTCGGCGCCACCGACCTCGGAGAACACGGGTGAGCCCATCGATCAGTCCGGGGGATGACCGGAATTCATTGAACCCGTATCATGCTGACGGGTAGAGGACTTTGCTGAGCACGGTTCGACTAGGTAATTTGCTGAGTCGAACGTAGTCCACATCGAATCGCTGTATGGACACTCGAGCAATTCTCAACGAACTCCGAAATCAACGAGATCGCATCCAGCAGGCTATCGATGCTCTTGAACGAAGCACTAGGAGTGCCCCGAGCCGTTGGCGCAAACAGGGTCGGCACACGTCGGCGGAAGCACGTCGGCGAATCGGACTGGCGATGAAGAAGCGTTGGGCTGAGCGGAAGAATTCGCCGAAGGCAGCGTAAGGCGGGCTGAACCGGACACACTTGATCAAGTTGAGCCAATGGGATGCTGCCCCCACGACAAAGAAAATCCCGGAAATCCCGGGATTTTTTCTGCACCGAGCATAGGATTTTCAAGCGATCTGCGAAGGGAAACAAGGCGCAGAAAGCCTCTGGACGCAGCTGTCTATCGAGACTCGGAGGAAGCAGCCTCACGAGGAGTCATCGAGACGACCACGTAATCTCTCTCTTTGTCGTCGCCCAAGCGGAGCTTCATCTTGTCCTTACTCAGCCGAAATTCCGCCTTCGATGAGACGGGCAAGAGCGACGGGTGCTTCTCATCTTTGGGTCGGATATGGTAGGTGACGCTGTCAGTCTGCAACACGTATTCTTGGCACAAAAGCACGTGCGTTTTCTGGTGCGTCGAATCTGTCCCCAGCACTTCACCGGCGACCGTGCTGCCGCCCTTCTGCTCAGAGCCACATTCAACAGCTTCCATTTGCAGGAGCGTTCCCGTCTGATAAGACTTAGTTTCTTTGGCGTACAGCAAAGTGGTCGAAACCACGCATAACGCGAGCATCGTTACAATTTTCATTAATTCCCTCCAGAAACGTCTGGAGAGATTTAATCCCAAAATGGTCAGGATGTTGTCGTTACGCATGGGCCTGTACCTCTGGGGTTGATGAGTTCTTCGCTAACTGCTGATGAACCCGGCTGCCTGCAGGCACTCATGCTCTCCCTTTCAAAGAGTTGCTCAAAAGCCTCTTCAAATGCTTAATATCCTCGGCGACTCGGCCTACGTTCGGTAACCCCATGGTTACCAATAGTCCACGGCTGGATCGAACTTTTGGTGCTTCGGCGGATCCCAAACGACGTGAAATTCTAGCCCAGCTCGCGCAAGGCGAAATGACAGTGGGCGAACTTGCGTTACCGTTTCACGTGTCTCGGCCCGCGATTTCAAGACATCTCCATGTGCTTGACAAGGCCTGGCTCATCCGCCTTTTCGTAAGGGGCGCAACATAGGTGCCGCCAATGCGAGCGCATTGCGGGATGCTGCCGCTTGGGTTGAAAGCTATCGCGCCTTCTGGGACATGAAACTGGATTCACTGGCGCGCTGCGTCGAGGGGAAAAACTTGAGTCCATCAAGGCTGGTAGTCCGTGTCTAGCGAAAGATCAATGCGAGCGCCGCGAAGTTTTTTTGGCCTTGGCCACGCCCCGAATGTCTCGCCCATTGATGGCGCAGGGAAGGAGACGACTGGGACTGCATTGAACTCTGGAGGATCAAGAAGCCAATTTCCGATGAAATGTTTCCCCGTCGTGGTCCAGCTACCATAGCGACGAAAAAATGCTGGGGGCGGCAGCAGTCAAGCTGTGTCGCTGATTCGTCAAAACCGAACTGGTGGAGATACTCCATGAGCTGCGGCTGCTGCAGGAATGAGCGCCGCGAGCGCCAGGGCCATCGTAGTTAGTGAATTTCCAGAACGTGGTAGCGGGTCAAAAACAAGGCCCGCCATCTCGGCAGGCCTAAAAGCAATAGCGGTGTAGGTAAGGGTGGCGGTGCCGCTGTATTGCAGGTTTACAAGAACGCGGCGCAGGAGTCAGCCCGCCAGCCGCTCGAGGATGTCTTGCCCTTCGGCGCAGGCGCTTCGGCCGGTGCTGTCGGACAAACCACGCAATCTCTACACCGGAATTGTCATCGTAGATGCAGAGGTGGGCCAAGCAGTTGTCCTGCCCGGGGTACATTTATGTTTGTGTCGTGACACGAAATGTGATTCGCCAGGGCGCTGCAGCACTGGTAACATCTTCCTGCAAAGACAACACTGAACCTTCTTTTGCATCAAAGTGCTCAATGCAGAGATGCTGAAGCGCACTGGAGGTCGTCAATGTCTGAAGCGATTACTTTCGCCGGCACACCGCTGGGACAATACCGCCATATCTGTGCCTTTTTCCACACACCGGACGAGATGTACCGCGTGTTGATGCCTTTCATTTTGGAAGGCTTCGAGCATGGTGACCGAGCGTTTCACATCGTCGATTCGAGAAATTGGGAAAACCACGTATCCAGGCTGCGCGATGCAGGAATCCAGGCCGAAGCCGCGATGAGCCGTGGCCAACTGGAAGTTCGGAATTGGCACGAGGCGTATCTTCGTGATGGTCACTTCTCGCAAGACCGAATGCTGGCGCTGATCGAAGAGGTACTGCAATCAGGCCCAAAGCAGGGATATGACGTCACGCGACTGGTGGCACACATGGAATGGGCATTAGAAGACATGCCCGGCGTAGATGATTTGGTGGAATACGAGACTCGGCTGAATTACGTCTTGCCGCGATATAAAGACCCTGTTATATGAACGTACGATTGCGCCAAGTTTGGCGCCGGCGTCGTAATGGACATCATGCGGACTCATCCCATGGTCATCATCGGAGGGGTTCTGCAGTCGAACCCATTCTTTGTGCCGCCTGACGAGTTTCTGTTGGAGCTACGAGAGCGCGGGGCTTACAGGGTCAAAGCTTCTCCCAAACATGCCTGAGCTTTATCAAACTGGCGCTGGCGAGCCCGAGGTACTACAGACGGTCGCGCTGCGTCGCGCAATGCGTGACCTGCTCGCATTGTGCACGATCCCGGCCGCGTGGGTTGGGCGCGACCCCGACGCGATCGCCAAGGGCGTGGTGGACGTATTGGTCACTACACTGCGTGCTGAATGCGGATACCTGTTCCTGAGCGGGGATGTAAGGACGGTTCGGGCGGTGAAGGGCTCCCTGCCAGAGAAGGTTCTTCAAGCTCTTATAGCGAGGTGCGGCGAACAATTGCCGCGAGCTCCCATTGTTCACGAGTTACCGGAAGAGTACCGAGCGCTGATGGTTTCAATTCACGTGGGGACAAAGGCTGGCGTTATTGCCGCGATTTCGCAGCGGATCGACTTCCCCACCGAAACGGAGTCGATGCTGCTGTCGGTTGCATCGAACCAAGCCGCGGTGTCTCTGGAAGCAGCGTACCTGCTTCAGGAGCGCGTCCGCGCGGAGCGAGCGCTGCGGGAAAGCGAGGCGTTCAGCCGAACCATTATCGACACCAGCCCCGACTGCATCAAGGTGCTGGGTATCGATGGAACGCTTCTTTATCTGAACACCGGCGGCCAGAAAATGTTGGAGTGCCAGCCCGACGATCTTGTGGGAAGGCGCTGGACGGATTTCTGGCGGGGCCGTGACCATGAAGCGGCAGTTCGCGCATTTGAAGCGGCCAAGGGTGGAGCGACCGCGCAGATGCAGGGGTACTGTCCGACCGCAAAAGGGACCCCCAAATGGTGGGACGTGATCATCACGCCCTTGTTTGATTCGGCGCAGGATAGCAAGATCGAAAGGCTGCTTTGCATCTCCCGAGATGTCACCGCACAGCGGCGAGCACAGGCCGCATTGGAGGACGCCGCTAATCGCGAGGCCCAACTTCGTGCGGAAGCAGACGCCGAACGAGTTCGTCTGTTGGAGATTATGGAACAGGCTCCTGCGGCGATGGGTTTAATGGTCGGCCCGGAGCATCGTTGGACCTACGTGAACGACTTTTACCTTCGCATCACTGGGCGCAGCAGCCCTGCTGAATTCATCGGGAAAACGCTTGAGGAAAGCCTGCCGGAGATCGAACTTCCGGTCTACCGCAAACTACTCGACGATGTATATCTCACCGGCAAGGCATATTCCGGGCGCGAGATGAAGGTGACACTGAACCGCGCTGAACTTTCAACGGAAGCCTACTTCGATTTCGTTTATCAGCCGGTACGGGACTCTTTAGGCGAGGTTGAGGGCATTCTCGTCCACGCCGTCGAGGTCACCGACAAGGTGCTCGCACGGAAGACAATCGCAGAAAGTGAAGAGAGGCTCCGGCTGGCGCAGAGTGCCGCCCGGATAGGTACCTGGGAGTGGGATCCCGTCCATGACACTCGAAATCTTTCGCCGGAACTGCATGAAATATTCGGCACGGATGCAACAGACCCCGATCAGGCGCTGGTCTGGGCCAAGCGGGTGCACCCGGATGACTGGGATCGAGTGCAGCGGCTGATGCTCGACGGCTATAGGAAGGGTGCGATGGAGTTCGAATACCGTTACGTGCACCCGGATGTCGGAACGCGCTGGTTCTTTTGCAAAGGGCGCCGCAGCGAAGCGGAATCGCGAATGCTGGGCGTGCTCCAGGATGTAACTGCGCGCAAGCTCGCGGAACAGAAGGTATGTGAAAGCGAAGAGGAGCTGCGAATCCTGCAACGGGTCGGGGCCACGCTGGCTTCCCAATTGGAACTGAAGAAACTTGTGCAGGCAGTGACGGATGCCGGTCGGGAGCTTAGCCAGGCTGAATTCGGCGCCTTCGTCTACAACGACACCGACCGTTCGGGTGAGAAGTACCTCCTCTATACGATCTCGGGCGCTTCCCCGGAGGCGTTCAGTCGTTTCCCGATGCCTCGGAATACAGCGGTGTTTGGCCCGACCTTCCGAGGGGAAGGGACGGTCCGAGTAGCGGACATACGGCAAGATCCACGCTATGGCGAGAACCCTCCCGGTTTGCCACCGGGACAACTTCGCGTGCGCAGCTACCTCGCGGTGCCGGTGGTGTCGAGGTCCGGAGAAGTGATCGGAGGCCTCTTCTATGGCCATTCGCAGATTGGAGTGTTTACGGAACGCGCGGAAAGGCTGTTGGATGGCCTGGCGGCGCAGGCGGCCATCGCCATTGACAACGCGCGGCTGTTCGAAACGGCTCAGTTGGAGCGAGCGAGCGCTGAAGAAAGCCGGACGCACCTGCGGGCGATCATCGAAACTACGCCTGAATGCGTAAAATTGGTGGCCCGTGACGGCACACTGCTCGATATGAACTCCGTTGGGCTGTCATTAGTGGGCGCGGATTGCATGGGCGACGTGGTTGGCAAGAGTATTTACGATGTCATCGCACCCGAGGACCGGGAGCGATTCAGGGAATTCAACGAGCAGGTCTGCCGCGGGCAGCAGGGCACCTTGGAGTTCGAAATTGTGGGCATGAAGGGAACGCGGCGGCAGATGCAAACTCACGCTGCACCGCTTCGGCACGAGAGTGGACAAACGGTTCAACTGGCAGTTGCACGCGACATCACAGAGCGGAAGCGAACAGAGGAGGCCCTCCGCCGCAGCGAAGCGGAGTTCCGCGGCCTCGCTAACGCTGTCCCGCAGCTGGTTTGGATGGCGAACCCAGATGGAGGGATCTTCTGGTACAACGATCGCTGGTACGAGTACACAGGAACCACCTCAGAACAGATGGAGGGTTGGGGGTGGCAATCGGTCCATGACCCGACCTTTCTGCCAGCAGTGCTAGACGGCTGGAAAAGCTCGATCGCGACCGGCCAGCCATTCGAGATGACGTTCCCGATTCGAGGGGCGGATGGAATATTCAGACCGTTTCTAACTCGAGTAGTGCCGGTGAGCGATCCCCAGGGAAACATAAAGCGATGGTTTGGCACGAACACGGACGTAAGTGTCGAGGTGAACGCACGTCAGGAATTGCGGAGGAACCAGGAGCGGCTGCACACGGCATTGTTGGCGTCGCAACGCTTAGCGGCGATCGTCGAGTCCTCGGACGATGCCATCATTAGCAAAGACTTGACGGGCGTCGTAACGAGTTGGAATCCTTGCGCAGAAAGAATGTTCGGATACAAAGCCGAGGAGATCGTTGGCAGACCAATCACCACTATTATCCCACCGGAACTGCACGAGGACGAGCACCGCATACTGGAGGCAATCGCACGCGGGGAACGCATCGAGCACTTCGAGACGATCCGATTGAAAAAAAGCGGCGAGCATATCGAGGTATCGCTCACAATTTCTCCGATTAAAGACGATCAGGGTAACGTCATTGGTGCGGCCAAGATTTCGCGCGACATCACGCAACGGAGGAGAGCGGAAAGAACCCTTCAAATGACCGAGAAACTTGCCTCGGTTGGCCGGCTTGCTGCTACCGTCGCGCACGAACTCAACAATCCGCTCGAGGCGGTCACTAATTTCATCTACCTAGCCCAAACGACGGAGAATCTTCCGCCCGTTGCCGCCGAGTACCTTACTATGGCGGACCGGGAACTCGAGCGTGTCAGCCATATTGCCCAACAGACTCTTGGGTTTTATCGGGATACTGCATCAATGGGAAAGGTTGATCTTCGAGAATCACTCAATGACGTGCTGAGAGTTTTTGACAGCAAGCTCCGCTATAAGTCGATAGAAACGGATATTGTTTTCGATCGCGACCTGCAGATTGAGGCGCTAGGCGGAGAAGTGCGTCAGGTCTTCGCAAATCTGATATCCAACGCGATCGATGCTTCTCCGAATAATGGGATCATCAAGGTACGTGCGAAAGCTGTTCGCAAGCGCGGCGCAGCATTCGCCCAAGTAACCTTTGCGGACCGGGGATACGGAATCCCTGAAAAACTCAAGAAGAGCATCTTCACTCCATTCTTTACAACCAAGAGCGACGTAGGAACTGGACTTGGGCTCTGGGTCACGAAGGGTTTGGTTGAGAAGCATGGTGGCCGTATCGCTTTTCGCAGCAAGCAGCTCCGGGGAACCGCATTTACGGTTCAGTTCCCGCTGCGTGCTGTTGCTCACGGAGGAGAGCAGCATCGTGCTACTGCATGAATCAATCACGACATGGAATTCGAACGTACTGGTAGTGCTACTGTCCTCAGACGGCTCGGGCGACACTCAGGAAAGCGCCCCGGACTCATCGAACACGCGCCGCGATGTACTGCGGAAGGTCCGCGTCCTCGTCGTAGACGACGAAAAGTCTATCGCGCAGAGCCTTCGCGACATCCTTGCCCGCGCAGGTTACGACAGTGTCTTTGCACTCAGTGGAGGTCAAGCCATTGAGCTGGCACAACAACTTTGTCCGGATGTTGTGATCAGCGATGTGATCATGCCCGATTTGGACGGTGTCCAGACCGCGCTGAGAATCCGGGATGCATGCCCTGATGCGCGCATTTTGTTGTTCTCCGGGCAAGCGGCAACCTCCAACATTCTGGAGAGAGCACGAGCAGAAGGAAACGACTTTGACGTGCTACCCAAGCCAATTCATCCAGCTCGATTGTTGGCGGCGCTTCGGAAGCTGATGTAAGAGGTTTCTCAATTCCAGGGGCTTCACCATTTTTAGGGCCGTCGATTTAGCCGGACCCTTTGAAACCCAGAGTCCGGGCGAGTTCCGTTTATCCCAAATGATTTCAAATAGATCCTGATTCCCCTTTTCCCTTAAGAGCAAAGCAACCCTGCGCACGTACGTCGAAGTTCTCCGGACTCAACATGTCTTTCGCGCTCGTTGAGATCAAGATATGTTCCGGTTCGGCTACGTTTTCGACTCGTGAGGCCATATTGACGACATCGCCGAACACATCGTTGCTCTTCACAATTCCGGGACCGTAGTTGATGCCAATGCGGATAAAAACCCGATTCTCAGGAGGTTCGGACTCATTGGTACGGGTAATTTCTTTCTGCATCTCCACCGCAGCACTCACGGCCTCAAAGCGAAAGAGAGTTACCGCCTCTTGCTGGAAATTTGGAAGGATGCTGATCCGGATGTCCCGATTTTGAAAAAGGAAAGGGACGAATACGCCGTTCTGAATAAAGCTCGATGAGCTGCTCTCGCTTGGCGAGCCGAGCGACCCCTGTCTGAGGGCACATGGATTCCATTACACACGCACGGTGACAGCTACGAGCCCCTCAAAGCTTCTCTGGAATGTTGGCGTGTACCTGCATGCGAGGGAATCACTGCCCAGAGCGGAGGGCTGCGTTCAGGCAATGAAGACCTTCGCCTAATGTCGCTGCTGAAAAGATCAGTCATTGCCACGTTGCAGACACCCTAGGTCGATAACTGGCAATAAAGTGCGCCGTGGAAAGGCGCTGGACTTCAGTGGGTGTAAGTCCCGCCCGGGAACTGCGAAATATCGGCCTTGCACCAAAGACGGGCAGCCGATCGAAGTGCAAACCACCATCCCGGGTTCGGGATGACGAGATGATGTGTGCGATTCGCCGCTGTGCAGCTCAAATTCCTAACAACCTTCGTAGCAGCGTGAGCGGCCCAGCACTGAGCCACGCTGATACTTCCTGTCCTCAGCGATGACGGAATACGCTCTCCGCATGAGACTGTGGGTTTGGGTGTTGGTAATCGTCTCCATCTGAACCTTAATCGATGCACTTTGTACCCCCCGGATCGACATGGGAGACATGGCCGCGCGGACGCAAAAGGAATGGTTGGAGCCACTGTTAGCAAATCCCCTTTATTAAATCCCCTTTATTAATATTAATCCGTATGGGTAAGAATTACCCGGAGACGAAACAGCCCTAGGGTCAGAGGTATTATGACGAGTCTTATCTCAAAATCCTCATCATGCTCCAGTCAGTGATGCTCAGGCGACATGGTTCAGGTACCAAGCGGTAATGGGAGGAGGAATCCACTCCGCCGTTTTTGCCAATCGAGCCCTCTATTTTGACCGATTGGGAGGGGAAGGCGATGTGAGGACTGCGTGAGCCTTTGAAGCATCAGCATCAGCGCGGACAACCCAAGACGGGCTACGGCTCATTTCTATACTGTATGGACCACCCACTTGCGAAATGGCTGCGCCGCTCACCGGCGCCTTCCACAACATTCAACCGAGGGCAGTCGCGGATGAAATTTGTCTCTGTCATTCCAGGCATCTACCTCATCATGTGTAGCTTCGCAACGGCGCAGAACGATGCGCGAGAGCTGGTCTCTTCAGTGGTACAAAACGAACTCACCGCTCAAAAATCAGACAAATTTTGGATGTACCGCGACCGCAAGACGAAGAAGGGCAAAGTCGAGGTTCAACGAGTTCTGGAGACACCACAATGCCATATGACCTGGCCGCTGCTCGTCGATGGGAAAGCTCCATCGCCAGAAGCCAATGCGCATGCACAGAAAGAATTGGAGCAGCTTGTTGCTGATCCTCAGGCGCGCGCGAAGAACCGCAAACAAATCGATGAAGACTCCTCAAAAGCAAACTCCCTGATGAAACTCTTACCCGACGCTTTTCTGTTGACGAGCGAAGGGCGCCAGAAGCACCTGCTTCAGATCCGATTCCGTCCCAATCCGAACTACAATCCAAAGAGCAATGAAGCTAAGGTATTTCATAGCATGGCAGGCACTCTTCTAATCGATGCGAAGGAGAAAAGGCTCGTCAAAATGACTGGGAAGCTCGTTAATGACGTGGAATTTGGTTTCGGAATATTAGGCAAACTTCAAAAAGGAGGAACGTTCACGGTTGTGCAAAAGGAAGTCACGCCTGGTGATTGGGAGCTGGTTACGCTCGACGTTCACATCTCGGGACAGGCCTTGTTCTTCCATCAAATCGGCGATCAGCAACACGAGGTCATGACCTCGTTCAAACCAGTTTCAGGCAACCTTGATCTAAAAAAAGCAGCGTCACTGGTGCAGAGCGGTCTCCCCTAATGCCAATCCAACATAGAGATCCGCTACCCGTGTGGTACCTGGTCTCGGCGTGTTTCACGTAGCGGGGGGACTGATCCACATTGTCCTCGTCTTGGCCATCATCTCTTTAGTTCTTCATTTCCTATTCGGAAGACGAACGACATAAGGAGCAGAGGCTCCGCAGACAGGAGTATCGTGGTTGGCGCCCGAAGAAAGTCGCCACGCACTCTGCGCCGGAAGCCTGAGAAAAGGTATAAAGAACCACAAACCACCTCACCATGCCCTCAAATAGCTCGTGGGTTAGAGGCCACCCCACGTGGCCCGACCCACATTATGCTCTATCGCCTAGGGCGAAACGACCCGGAAAAAGACGGATGACGGGGTTTTTCAGAGTTCCGCACCAGAGTTGATGTACAATCCGCCTGCACTTTGAAGGGTGCAACCTTTGGTTTCCGTGCTGCGACTCGGATCGAAGGAGGCCGAGATGCGCATTATAGGCTGCGATTTACATGCACGACAGCAGAGTTTAGCGATGCTGCACGTGGAGACGGGCGAGATCGAAGAACGCACCCTCGAGCATGAAGGCGAAGCGGTACGTGAGTTTTACGCCGGGCTGCCAGGTCCGGTGCGAGTGGGGATCGAAGCCACCGGTTCGATGGAGTGGTTCCTGGAGTTGATGGAGGAATTAGGCGTGGAATGCCGTGGTCGGACATCCGGCCAGGATCCGCGCCTGTGAGCCGCGCAAACAGCTACCTGGCTGGGGAGCATGGGGTTTACGGATTTACCCGACTTTTCACGCATGGCGGCGATCACGTTCAGCGACGTGGTGGTAGCTCACCAGCCATTCACCGCAGGCTTGCTCTTTCACGAACTCGTGCATATTGAACAGTATCGTCAGCTCGGCATTCCGCGCTTTGCTGAGTTGTACGTTCGGGGGTTCCTGTCGGGTGGCGGCTACGAGGGCATCCCGCTGGAAATCAATGCATACAATCTCCGAGCGCAGTTCGAAGCCAATCCACGACATCGCTTCTCGGTGAACGACGAAGTGAGTCGTTGGATTAGAGAAGGTCGCTTTGAAGCCGGGCGGTAACCAGAGATTAGGTGTGCGCCATCCTCGACCACACCCAGAACCTTGGATTTTTCCCAATGATTCCGGGTCTCTGAAATTGACCCGTATGAACCGGGTCTGCGAACTACCTTCTACGCCGCCTGCTCCTTGAGATAGCGGATTTGCAGCAGCTCACGTGTCCGTTCGACAAGGCGGCTAGGTTTAATCGGATAATGAATGTAGGCATCCGCACCCGCTTTCGCTGAAAGCAATGCAGACTCGGGGTCTATAGCCGAACTCGTAACATGCATGATCGTGATCTGTGCTGTCTCCGGGTTCTTCTTCAACGTGGCGCAAACATCATATCCATCCCGATCTGGTAGATGAATGTCCAGCAGTATGAGATCGGGCTTGTATTCGAACGCAGAATGCAGTGCGTCGGAACCCGTGCCCGCCTCAATGACATCGAATCCAGCGTGCTTAAACAAGCGGGTAAGGGAATAACGGTGGGCCTCCACGTCGTTCACGTTTAGAATTCGGAGTCGCTTGCCTGTACCGCTGGGCTGGATTTTTTCGGAAGCGAGTGCCTGCAACAGATCGCCGGGGTGCATTGGTTTCGACAACAGGAGGAAGTCAAACCCATTCGTCTGATAGGGTGCAAACTCCTCCGAGAGAGAATGTCCCGAAAGCATGATGATGCGGGATGCAGGCAGCATCCGCTTAATCTGGATACATGCTTCAATGCCATTCAAGTTTGGCATGTGGTAGTCGGCGATAACGATGTCCGGTCTGAAAGACTGTGCAACAGTGACAGCCGCCAGACCGTCATAGGCGACCGACACTTCAAATCCTGCCTGATGCAGGATCACGTGCAACATGTCAGCGATGGGCCGTTCATCGTCCACCAACAGTATACGGGTCGCTGGGGAGCGGGATCCGGGCGTGCAGGCGGGTAGGCATTTGGTAAGTGCAGCATTTTCGGGAGTATTCTTTCGAAGCCAAGCGTCCAACTCGGCAGGGTACGCCATGATTCCGAATGGCGTTGGCCTGTGAATAGGAAGTGCGTGCCGCAACTCCCAGCGCTGAACGGTACGAACGCCCTTGCCGAAATATGCTGCGATTTCCTTCCATGTGCTTAGGATTTCCGACATTCGGGCCCTTCCGTGAGAACGCTATTCGTAGCTGGGACGTGTCACGCACATTCTTTTCTAACGCTAGATCGTTCTTCGGTGAGTCTCCTCAATAGTCCAAACAATTTTTGCGGTTCAGCTTCGATGAAGATTAACGAAGATAAGCGTGCCTGTTCATCTAGCGGCTGAACATAGATGATGGGAGCACCCGGACTGCGCGAATGCATAGCACGTTCCAACCGATCTGTATCTTCAGGCGATAGGGAGTGGCACAGAATCACGAAGTCGTAGTCACCCGCGTAAAATTCCGCAACCGCCCGCCTCGGCGATGAGGTCTCGACTACGACATATCCGGCTTTGGGCAGTACGTCGCTGCGGGTATGAAGAAGGGCAACGTCTGTTCCAACCGCGAGGATCAAAATGCGAGACACGTCCGACACTACCTCGTGAGACGATGGATCACTTGTCGCGCAATGCTAGCGTGGTCATCGGGTTTGGAACCGTTAGATACCAGACACTTCTTAAAAAAAAGGGAGTAAACTTAAATCACATCTTCATACGCACATTCGCCCGAGAGGGTTCATTTACGCATCCGGATACGGCTTCGGCCGAGGAGTGCACATGAATCCAACAGCACGGCGATACCGCAATCGAATCTTAGCCTCCCTTCCTAAAGAACAAATCGCACGTCTCGCTCCCCATTTGAGCCTGATGGCATTGGAGCAAGAGAAGACTTTGCTCGACGGCAGGGCGGCATATGGATATTTCCTTGAGGACGGAATCGCATCTGTGGTAGTGACGCTGGATTCGGGGCACACCGTAGAAGTCGGGATCATCGGCCTAGAAGGTATCGTGAGTCTTCCGATCCTGTTTGGAACGGATTCAGCCCCAGGACGGACATTCTTGCAGATTTCTGGTTCTGGGTATCGGATTCCAGCGGCGAAGCTCAAAGAGGAGTTCGACCGTCCGGGGGCGCTGCGGGAAACGATCAACAAATATATGCAGGCTTTCTTCGTCCAGAGCGCCCAGACGGCCGCTTGCAACAGGCTTCATTCCATCGAAGAACGGCTGTCGCGCTGGCTGCTGTCTTGCCAAGATCGACTCCAAACTGACGAGCTTCGTTTGACCCAAGATTTCCTTGGGCAAATGCTTGGCGCTCCGAGAACGACGGTTTCTCTGACTGTCAGCCTGCTGGAAAGGGCGGGACTGATTCATCATTCACGGGGTAACGTAACGATCCAAGATCGTTTGGGCCTTGAGGAGAATGCCTGTGAATGCTACCGGGTCGTGAAGGCTGAATTCCAACGTCTCGGCTTATTGTGAAGCTTTGCAAGGGTTGGAGAACAGCATCAGGTGCGAAACCGTCTTTCCGATCAAGGTTTCAGCATCTCATGTTCGATTTCCGCCTCAATCGAGCAGAAACAAAATGTTCAACTCATACCACGATGTGCCTCGCATCTCAGTTGTAGCCAAGAGAAGATGGTGTAGATGAGAACTGTGGCGGAAGCGTGTGCGAGTCGAACACACCCATGACAGGACGAGCCTGCCATACACCGGTTTTGAAGACCGGGGCAGTCACCGGACCACTTGCGCTTCCGTGCTTTCGATTCTAGCAGCGGCCCGGTTGCCGCCGGGGTCCCGCCGGCCGTAAGAAAATTCGGCTCCTTCGGCCGATTCCGGAATCGAATCGATGTTCGCTATCCCCATCAGGAGTGCGTCGCATGAGTTCGCGGAGCTTCAACTATGTCCAACTGGACGTATTTTCGTCCACCCCACTGGAAGGGAACATGCTCGCGGTCTTCCCGGACGCTCGTGGCCTCTCCGATCAGGAGATGCAGGCCATCGCGCGCGAGACCAATCTCTCGGAGACGACGTTCATCTTCCCCCGTGATCCGGAAAGCGAAGCAAAGGCCGGGGTAAAGGTCCGCATTTTCACGGTCGCGGAAGAGCTGGAATTTGCCGGCCATCCAACCCTGGGAACGGCCTACGTTCTCCATCAGCGCGAAAAACGAGACTTGGTTTCGCTCGATCTCAGGATAGGAAAGATTCCAGTGACGTTTACGCGCGACGAGCGCGGGCTTTCCTTTGGAGAGATGCGGCAACGCGATCCGGAGTTTGGACAGGTCCACCAGGACAGGGAAGCGATGGCGCGCGTTGCCGGGCTCACGGTGAACGATCTGGAAGCGAATCTCCCAATCCAGACTGTCTCCACCGGGATGCACTTTGCCATTGTTCCGGTGCGGAGCCTGTCGGCAATGCACAACCTGCGGTTCAGTTGGCAGGCGGCTTCCGAGTATCTCGAGAAAACCGACGCCAAGTTGCTCTACTTCGTCTGCCGGGAAACCGAGGAGCCTTCCTCAACGTTGCATGCCCGGATGATCTTCTACAACGGGGAAGATCCCGCCACGGGTTCCGCAGCGGGATGCTGTGCGGCGTGGGCGGTGCAACATGGCCTCGTGCAATCCGAGCAGCGCGCCATCATCGAGCAGGGTTTCGAAATGAAACGCGCCAGCCGAATTTACTTCCGCGCGACGAAAGGTAACGGCAGCGTAACCAATGTGAAGGTCGGTGGGCATTGCGTTCGTGTTTCGGAAGGGACGCTGTCACTTTGAAACGTTCGAAACGCGGGAAACAAAGCAGATCGACGCGTTCTCTTTTTCCACATCTTGCACAGGCATGATTACTAAGAAGAGTACTTTACAGGGGGTGAAGTGACCCGTAGGATCAGCCTCGCTCTGGCTCAACGAAATTGAATGAAAGTGATCGACGGATGCGCCCGCATTCCGTCGATGAGTGCATCCCCTTCATGAAACCTAAGCGCACCATTCTTTGCGTCGACGACAATGAACAATCCCTCTCCATACGAAAAGTAATGCTCGAGACGCGGGGGTATCGCGTGGTGACAAGTCACAACGGCCGCGAAGCTCTGGAAATTTTTCGGCAAGGGGGAATCGACCTGTTGCTTACCGACCTCGTGATGCCCGAAGTCGATGGCAACGAACTGATTCGTCTCGCGAAGGAACTTTCACCCTTCACCCCGGCAATCCTTTTCTCCGGGCATACCAAGTTCTGTGCTGGGGATACCTACGCGGACGTCTTCCTTCCGAAGGGCACCCACGCTCCCATCGAACTGCTGGAGCGGATCCGAATCATGCTGGTGCGGAAACGCGGACCAAAACGCGCCGCGCTCGCGATGGCGGCCGAAATGGTGGACACTCCCGCCTTGCAGACCGGCACCGCCTGAGTTCGGCGGATCTCGAAAAAGTTGAAACCGGCCTTTTGGCCGGTTTTTGCATTTGCTCTGTAAATGAGTCGAACTTGAGCAGCTACTCTCCTCGGGTGTTTTCCTTAGATTCAGAGTTGCTGCATTCCCATGCCGGGAAATCCACAGAATGGTCAAACACGCGGAGTTCCAGAGTTGCGCGTCTGTAAACTTCTGAAAGAAACCAGGAAAATCGCAGGGCTAAGTGTCCAGAGTTAGTTCTTTCCTAAGCGGAAAGCCGGAGGTCTTCTAAGGCTAAAACTGCATGCGTCCTAAGCCCAAAGGAGGATATTGGAAGGCAACCATTGGGACTAGTCTGCACATGGTCGAGCTGCAGACGATTTCTGGCTTCGCCAGTATTCATATTTTCATTTTTTATTAAGAGCAGGAGTTTTCCCGGGTGGCCTTTCTTCGTCTTTTCGCATTCGTGTTTGCTGTTACGGCGATTTCCTACGCTGCCGTTTCGGTTTCCGCTCCGAGTAGCGGTTCCAGTTCCGGTTCTCCCGCCCACTTCGTCGCTTCCGCGCCTGGTACCCACCCGATTGATATGAGTTCGAGTTCGCATTCCACGTTGGTTCACGCGCTGGACCCAACGGGCGCCGTAATCAAAGCGAGCCCGATGGCAATGCTGGCGTCATCCGATTGACGTTGGCATGCCTGTATGTGGTAACGCAATCTCTTCTGGCCAAAACAAAACGTAACACCAGGCAGAACTGCATTACTGACGGAGATAACTAAATGCGCATTTTTCCAATAGCGATATTACTGTTCATATTTACCGCGTTCGCTGCGGCTACCGTTAACGTAAGTTCCCCCACCAGCGGATCGACGGACTCCTCGCCGGTTCATGTGACCTCCACCTCCTCCTCATCGCACGCCATCACCCGGACAATTATCTATGTTGATAACAAGAGCGCTTACAGCGTCGCCTCCGGCAGCGTCAATACCAGTCTGACGATGGCAAGCGGTTCGCATTCGATCGTGGTGCAGTCCTGGGACAGCGCGGGCACGGTGATCAAGTCATCCAGCATCAAGATCACCGTGAACAGTTCGTCCGGCAGCGCGCCGTCAGGTTCGAAGCAATACGCGAACATCAACCAGATGACCGGCTGGGATTCGTGCGACGCTTGTGCTGGGGCCGGTGGCAGCGGACCCAAGGCGACGCACACCTTGACCCAGAATATTTCTTCTCCGGCGTTGGACGGGAAGGCCGCAGAGTTCTACTTGAAGGGAAGCAAGCCTTATTCCAACGCGCTGTGGTGGAAGCAGTTGGGTGCGAATCCGAACGTCAGTAACTTCACCTACGACTTGTACTTCTATCTGAAGACCCCGAGTGCTGCCCAAGCATTGGAGTTCGATGTCAACCAGTCGCTCAATGGAAAGAAATACATTTTCGGCACAGAATGTGACATTAATGACCACCATGTCTGGAATATTTACGATGCTGGGAACCACAAGTGGATGGAGACGAGTGTTGCATGCACGGCGCCCGTACCCTATAGCTGGAACCATCTAACGCTTGAATTTCAGCGGGTGAACAGCCAGATGAAGTTTATTTCGATTACGCTGAACGGGAAGAAAAGCTACTTTAACAAGACCTACAACCCGGCATCGAGCAGTTCGAAGGAACTGAATGTCGCTGTCCAGATCGACGGCAATGGCCAGAACGTCGCCTACAGTGAGTGGGCTGACAAGATCAACCTGACGACCTGGTAATCTGCCTCGCAGCCACTCCAAGGCGTGGCCAAAGGGCCATGCCTTTTTCGTTGTGGGCAAGGAAGTCGATTTGGCGCATCGTGTAATATCAAAGATTCGACCGTTCGCGTCGCGATTGCCCGGGGCGGACGCACCAGGACTCATGGCTCCAATTATCCAAGCTCAGGACTTACGGAAAACCTACAAGATTGGCAAGGTCGATGTGCCGGCACTGCGCGGCGTCTCGTTCGATGTAGAGGCTGGAGAATTCGTCAGCGTCGTCGGCCCCTCAGGCAGCGGAAAATCGACGCTGTTCTACATCCTTGGCGGTTTGACGAAGGCCGATGGGGGACGGGTACTGATCAGTGGCACCGATTTCGCTCAACTGTCGGACGCAGAGCGCACTCGCCTGCGCAAGTCCAAAATCGGGTTTGTGTTTCAGAAGTTCAATTTGCTCCCGACGCTCAGCGCGCAAGACAACATCTCTGTCGCCCGGGATATCGCTGGAAGGAAGGCAAATGCCGAAGATGAGGCGCTCTTCTGGAAGATCACGCAACTGCTGGGGATCGACAAGCGCCTCGAGCACCGCCCTCCGGAATTGAGCGGCGGCGAACAGCAGCGAGTCGCGTTGGCGCGTGCGCTGATCAATCGTCCGTCAATCGTACTTGCCGATGAACCGACCGGTAATCTCGACTCGAAGAACTCCGAGATCGTTCTGAACATGCTCCGGCAGTCGAACAAAGAGTTTGGGCAGACAGTACTGATGATCACCCATAATCCCGAAGCCGCATCTTTCGGCGATCGCATCATTCATATGAGAGATGGAGAGATTGTGGATGCTACGAAGGACCCGCAGTGGACTCGCGAGTAACAGGACGAAAGAGCTCGTATTTGACCGGCTTTCGAGCCAGTTTGTATAATCGATTTGTCTGAGCGGGAGTAACTCAGTGGTAGAGTGCGACCTTGCCAAGGTCGAAGTCGCGGGTTCGACTCCCGTCTCCCGCTCCAGAAACCGCTTTTTAGCCCTCGCAGCGACGAGGGTTTTGCGTCTGATCCCTCGATTCCAAGCGGTAAAATACGAGCAGTCTCAGGTCCAGGCGCGGTACCCAAGTGGTAAGGGAGAGGTCTGCAAAACCTTTATGCGTCGGTTCGATTCCGACCCGCGCCTCCAACTCCCTCAACAACGTGCGAATCCTCTGTTGTTGGCGAAATCAGCACTGTAGACGAAATTGTAGACAGTTCTCCTGCATTTCGTTCCGTGCGGCCACTCTTGGGAGGCGCGGATCTCTCAGTCCTGTAAACTCGTCAGCGTTGGGTCGCATGTATTGGAAGTGGTGCTTCGAGCACCTGGTTCGGGACCAGGAGGTCGGAGGTTCAAATCCTCTCTCCCCGACCATTTAGCTTTTTAATTCAATCAGTTACAACCCAAAATAAAGAACGGCTTCAAGCTTGACCGGCATGGGTCCAGATTTGGGCCCGGTTTAAACCAAGCTGAGTAATGGCTGTTCCTCCATTCGGCCAGCGCGTGCAAGCAGGGAGCACGCAACTCGACGAACAGCGCGCCCTTGGGTTCGCGGCCTTGCTGCCCCGGCGAGAACCGGATTTGCGATCTGCTCTTGGGACTTGTTCATGCGCATCAGCCACCGGAACGGCCCTCCCGATTTCATCGGCGCACGGCATCCCGCCCCAAACTCGGTCATTGCTGTTTTGCTTCCGTCTGAGTGACTGCCAGATTGGCTTGTTAACACCGCATGCGCTGATTTGAGCCACTGCATCAGGCTTCGTGGCACCTGACATCCATCCCGCTCGCAGATTGCTTGCATGCAGCGACTACAGAACGACACCGCCTCGGAACATTTCTGATCGTGTGGACTGGTTCGTTTGGTTGAAATGATGCTATGAACGGCATAATCAGAATGTTCGCCGCAGAGATTACAAGCTGTCATCGCGTCTCCCTTTGTGTTTCCATGTCTGACCTGATCCCCTAAATCCGCACACAACCGAGTATGATTTCGGATCTAAAACGATCCGGGAGAGGGCGGATTTATGTCGAGGGGCAAGCACACGGAAGCGCAGATGATTGGCGCATTGAAGCAGCTGGAGGCCGGGCGCAAGGCGGAAGATGTGGCGCGGGAGATGGGCGTGAGCAAGCACACGATCTATGCCTGGAAGGCGAAGTATGGAGGCATGAACGTGAGCGAAGCGCAGGAAGCCAAGCAGTTGCGGGATGAGAACACGCGCCTGCGCAAGTTGGTCGCGGACTTGAGCCTGGATAGGGAGATGCTGAAAGCGGTGATTGCAAAAAACGGATTGCGCTCGTAGACCGAAGGACGGATGCAAGCTGGCTGCGCGAGCACTACGCAGCAAGCGAGCGCCGGGTCTGCGGGCTGCTGTCGCTGGCAGTCAGCAGCTATCGCTATCAGGCAAGAGGTTCGGATGAAGCACTGCGGTGCAGAGTGGTGCAGCTGGCGCGGGAGAAGCCGCGCTATGGCTATGGGCGTTTGCATGTGCTGTTGCGGCGAGTGGGTGAGGCTGTGAACCACAAGCGGCTCTATCGAATCTACCGGGAAGCGGGGTTATGCCTGCGGCGGAAGAAGCGCAAACACTGCGTGCGGATGAGTGCACCGTTGCGCCATTACACGGCAGCGAACCAGGAGTGGGCCTTGGATTTTGTACATGACGCGATCGCGGCGGGACGAGCGATCCGGCTGTTGAGCGTGGTCGATGCTTTCACGCGCGAGTGCCTGGCGCTGGAAGTGGACACCAGCTTCGCCAGTCCGCGGGTGACGCGAGTGCTGGAGCAGATCATGGCGCGACGGGCCGGACCGCTGGCGATCCGCTGCGACAATGGGCCGGAACTAACCAGTCGTCACTTCCTGGCTTGGTGCATCGAGCACAAGATCGAGCTGGTGCATATCCAACCGGGCAAGCCGACGCAGAACGCACACGTGGAGAGCTTCCACGGCCGACTGCGAGAAGAGTGCCTGAGGGTCAGTTGGTTTCAGAACCTGTTCGACGCCAGGAGGAAGATTGCTATCTGGCGGAAAGACTACAACGAGGAGAGGCCACACAGTAGCTTGAACTACAGAACACCGGCAGAGTTCGCAGCGGAAACGAGTTATGGAAAAGACGCGGGCTGCACCCGCTTGGAAAACGCGCGAGGCGTTTCCCACTTTCCCACAACTCCGGCGGCTGCGGGTTAAGTTGTAAGATCACCGTGCGGAAAATGGGGGCAGGTCATGTCACAGCACCTTTTGACTGCCGATGTACTAAACGTATGCGTATGAAGACGCTTTAACAGCGGCGCGTTTTGATCGCGCGCACCTCAAAACACCGAAGGGCTTCGAGGTAAGGAGCGAAAGCGCATTGACGTGAAGGTTAAGGACAAGATCATTGCGGAAAATCCAAGACAGTTGCCGATGGGTGGGTGCTTCTGATTCGATAAACGGCATGCGCCAAGCACCGCGTGTGCTCAGTTCTTCTTGAAGGATCTCGAGCAGATGCAGACGAGAGCAGATATGGACCGTCTACTCGACTCAATGCCAGAGCCAAATTTCGCGTAAGCTAAGCTAATTCTGCCGAAAATTCTTCGCGCAGGTGCAGGGAAGGTTGCTAAACAACTCGAAAATGAGGTGCCCGCACCGGCTGGAGGACGACCACCGATATCGCAGCATACAAAGGCGGAGATCGTGGTTTTTATGGGAACTCTTCACACGCGCGGAGCGTCGATGAACGTCTGCAGGATAAGAGCCGCTGCGAAGTTTGGGTGTAGCAAGAGCACCGTCGAACGTATCTGGCTGGATCGTGGCAATGTTGAGGAAGTGGGGTGATGCTGCGATCGTAGAAGAGGCTCGGAGATGGTGGCCAGTGGTAAGAAAAAGATTAGCAGGGCAATGATAAGCAATATAAAAGTAATGATATGGCGTCCCGCCATCATTCCTCCGATGTGATTGGTCTTGATGCGATTGCGAGCTCTGCGGGACTATAGCTTCAACTTTCCTGAAAGGCCACCTTTAAGTGATCTTATGTTTAGGACAGCAGCTTTTCCTATGGGGATCGTCGCTGTTTTTTTTCGGCCATTCGAATCACTAATGTTCGCCTCTCTGCCCCAGATGTCAGATCGCGCCGGACCTCATCGACTTCGCTTGGTCCGCGACCCGTTTCCGCGCGAGGATTTCTTCTTAGTGCGAGCGTCCTTTGCCGCCGCAGCTTGTCGCTTTGCGGATGCGGTTCGAGGCGACGTTCGGCGGGCCGCCACAGCGGGCGTGTCGTCGGGGCCTTGCGCCGCCGCGACCATCCCATGCTCCGCAACGTTGGGTAACAAACGGGATGCTTGGTTGAAACCTCCTGGCGCAACAGAAAGGGAACTCAAGGCGCGCACGCTCACCAATCTCTATAACGCCCGCCCCGGTTGGCTGGCGGACGCGCATCGTACGCTGGATGAGAGCGTGTTCGCCGCGTACGGCTGGCCCGCTACGCTCAGTGATTCGGAAGTACTGGACCGACTGCTCGCCTTCAATCTGGAACGAGCTGCCAAGGAGCCTAAGTGAAACGCTACGCATTGCCTGAGTGCTTGAGAGGCAAATGCGACGAAGCTGCATACGAAAGTTTGCTGAGGAGAAAGCCTCAGGCTCACGTAAAGCGGGATCGAAAACGCTATGGCCATGACAGCTGCATCGGCGAGAAATATCGGACATTAATTCACGAGGGTGACAGCAATTGGCGGGCGATAGGGATTACGTAGATTGCCCCGCTGTGGGAAATAGCTTGTTCTCAATAGGAATCCAGGGAACCTTCATCCTGTCATCGGTGTCAAAGGCACAGGAGTTTAAGCGGGCCCATGCAACAGCAACATCTAACCCCTTCTCATGCCGGCGAAAATCATTGGAAGCTGATCACAGGAACGTTGGTCCGATTTGGATTATGCTTTTTCCTGCTATATGCATTATTCGGTGGAAATGCCTCTCTCCTCGCGTTGCTGCCGATTGTTGGAATGAGAGTCGACGTTGAGATTCGGAGGCCAGTGGACCTGCTCGTTCAGTGGGTGGGGATTCACATCTTTCACCTCACTGGCTTAACAGCGACCCTTCATATCCAAGCAACGAGTGACAGCGCATTGCGATGGGTTGAGATTGCAGTTTTGCTGGGAGCGTCAATCGCGGCAACTGTGGTATGGATTGCTTGCAGTCGCATTCGCGATCAGGATGGAGAACTTCTCGGATGGCTTCGTTTGTTGGTTCGTATCACTCTAGGTGCCGCACTACTCCGATACGGATTTATTAAGGTTTATCCGATCCAGTTTCCACCCCCGCCGCTCGCGGTTTTGAACGAAACGGTTGGAAATTCCTCTCCAACGATGCTGTTCTGGTCAGTATATGGGTTGAATCCGGCGTTCGTAATGACGCTTGGCTGGACAGAAGTTGTAGTGGGTCTGCTTCTTTTCTTTCGCCGAACAGCGTTCTTAGGGGCAGTCCTGGCTCTCGGTGTGATGGCGAATGTGGCGTTATTGGACGTGTCTTTCGACGTTCCGGTCAAGCTCTATTCGCTCTCGCTCGTGGTCATGGCACTCGTTTTACTTTCTCCAGAACTCGCAATGCTCATCCAACTATTCCTCACGGACGGACCCGTGACCCGTGCGTCAACATGGAGTCCGACGGGCTTCGGAAAGTTAGGACGCACAGCTCTCATCGCTGCGGAGCTTCTTATCGCAGTACTTGCTTGCTGGCAATACGCTGCGGGTGCAAGGAGTGTCTGGGAAATGAAAGCTGCCGCTTCGCGCAATCCATCTTCTCTAACTGGAGAATGGGCGATCCCAGCCAGTGAAAAAGCCCTACGTGCAGGGAATGGATCGCTGATTGTAGCCATTTTCTTTGATCCAAATAGTGACACCTATTTCAGAGCCGAGGACGGCTCACTGTGGCGATCAAGGGCTGTTTACGATCCAGCGCACCAACGCTTGCGCATTTTGTACGAAGTTGCAGGAGTTCTGCTCTTCACGGTAGAGCAACCCGATTCCGATCATCTGTCGCTGAAGCCTGAAGGTCCAACCGCCGCTCAATTAACGATCTTCCATTTGAGCCGTGTGCCACTGCCGCAAAGTTATCCGCTGCTTCAACACAAGTTTCACTGGACGAACGAATTTGGCGAGCTTCGATAGAAAAATCCGAGCGACGAAAATCGGAGACTACTCCGTCTCGTCTTGACCCTTGTCGACGGGCTCTGTGCGTTGCGCGGCAACGAACAAGCGCCAATCACGGCCAGAAACAACGCGACGATTCATGTGGGAGCTCTGCGCTATTACGCTCCGAGGCGATTTAGAGACCTATCCAAATTCTGTTCAAAAACCCTCCTTCCACGGTGCCTATCTGTAGCGGGAGCAACTCGCAGCGTACGGAGTCGCAATGGCGCTTTTCTCGATTTTAGCGGCATGACGACAGAAATCTGATGAAGCGACCGAGTGGGTTTATTTCGGTGCGGCCAAACCCTAGACTCATTCGCGGGAGTCACCGCAATGGGACAAGCTGAATCGCAGACTCATGGCTGGCGCGATCAATGGGCAACTTCGTCCACCGTACACGATTCTGAGCGAAGGTTATGAAATCGAATCTAACGTTGTTGATGCTCGTCCTGAGCGCAACCGTTACGACCGCAGCCCCTCCGTCCGTCGATCTTCACATTAAGGATTTGACGCCCAAGTTCTTACAGTTTTACGACCAGGCAACGAAGGAACATGCGGAGGGAGCATAACGTTGGAAGCTATGGAAGAGGCTGGTGGACTTTGCTGCCGTGCCTCCTACGCCCGAAGGGGATCAAATGGCTCGCAAAATGCTGGATAACGCTTGGAGCCGCTATCCCAGCATCGTGCCACAGATCAAGGAGGGTGCTGCGGGAATACACCCTCCCCCATCGACCATCGTGACTTCCGTCGCTGCATTGATGCAAGCAGATGTTCCAATCGGGGTAAACCTCGTCGTGTTTGTCGGTGCGTTCGAGAATAATGCCTTCACCGCGCCGGGAGCGGAGAACGTCCCGACCGTGGCTGTCCCAATCGAAGCACCAGAAAAAGAGCGCTTCCTTGCACACGAATTTACACACGTCGTTGAAGCGGAACAGGCGAATCTTTCTTTAGGTTGGCAACGTTCTATCGCCCACACAATTTTTGTCGAAGGGCTGGCCATGCGAGCCACGGAGAAGCTCTATCCCGGATTGGCCCCGAAGGATTACGTCGGTGAGGCGAGTTCCGGCTGGTTCCAGAAAGCCGAGGGTCGGGAGCAGCAGATCGTCAGAGATGTCGAGCCACATTTGAGCGCCTCCGACTCTGACTCAGTGATGCGGTACACCATGGGAGTTGGAGGAGCGGGACTTGATCGGGAAGCGTACTACCTAGGATGGATCGTAATCGGGGACTTATTGAACCACGGCTGGGACTTCTCACGCCTCTGTCGAGTCAAGGACGATCAGATGGTTGCACTCGTTCAAAAAAGCCTTCATCGGAGGGGCGAACACGCGCCCTCGAATGGCAACGGCGGATCGCACTGAAGCAAAAAGAAGGGCTGCTTGTGTTGGCTCCTGTAATCGCTACCTTCCGCGCCCGCTCCACCTGCTGGTACAAAGCGTTCAATTGCGCAGTCCCAAACGAAAGCCCTTTCAGCCAAATAGGGGTCAGGTCACTCCGCGCCATTTCTTTCGGTGTCAGTTATGCATCGTGTCCTCCCACGCCTCGCACACGCGCATGGCTTTTTTTTATTGATTATTGGCAAGTAGCGATGAAGCCCTTCACTGTCGATAACTGGCCGTTATACACAACCTCGCCTGTAATGAGTCCATTCGGCGCGATTGCCGTAGCGTGGGTGTAATACGCATTCGGTGCCGAGATTACCTCGAACTTGCCATTTTTGTAGAGGAACGCTCGCCCCTGCTCAATCGAATGATCGAGGCCTATCGCCACCCCGGCATCGCTGATCCCGAACAGCTCCGTAGCGGTCGTATTCGGATAATCCACCGTCGCGTACGCGCCATTCTTGTAGACGAATCCATGCAGCCCGCCGCTCAGGTCGTTATAGCTGCCCGCGATCCAGCCCGATGAATTGATTGAATTCGGCGTCGTGCCCTTCGCCTGCGGATAGGCGATGGTGGCAAAGCTGCCATTCGCGAAGCGCTTGAACCCGTGCGGAACCTCCTGCGAATCGAAATAGTAGCCCACGATGTTGTTGTACCTGTTGATCCCGCGCACCAGCGTTCCACCCAGGGCCGCGTCGGCACCCGGATGAGAGATGGTCGTCATGGTTGAACCTTGCTGCAGGAATGAGGTGCGGTAGGGCGGATTCGTCGAGTAATCGCCCACCATCGCGCCACTGTCGTTGCGGTCTGAAAGTTCGGCGGATACAGATCCCGCCGGGTTGACGTAGCTCACGCTGCCGTTGGAAAAGCGTGTGAAACCCCGGGGCGGAATGCTGCCCGAGTCCTCGATCGCCTGCCCCACCACAGATCCGTAGCTGTTGATCCCCAACGGGTGCGTCTCGGGCTCGTCGCCATTTGCGGGATTGAGTTGAAAATAGTTGAAAGTGCATGTTGCCTGTGTCTGGGCTTGCGACGCAGGAACGACAAGACACAGTGCAGCGAGCGCCGCAATTCGCAGATACGGACGGATTGAGAGTGTCATGGGGCCTCCTCAGACGTGATTGCCTCGTGGGATGTCGCACAATTTGGTCTAGTTGTCCGGCTGCAGCACGGCTTGTCGCCGATTCGCTAGCACTGAAGTGCGAACACGTCTTTCGCGAAAATTCACCCGGCTCCTGCGGAGAGAGTTTTTGCTCTGTTGCTAGGAAACTGGGACAGTTCTTCCGGCCCAGAAACGAGGTTCCGATTGCAATGCATGATTCGAAAACTCACCACCTGTGTTGAGCAGCATCATACTGAGAGTGGCGGGACCTACTAGCGAGGGCTTCGCGAGAATCATCATCGCCGGGGGCGTTACGCAGGTCGTGTGTCTTACCTGTTTGGCTGTTGTAGGGTTCGCTACCAGTAAAAGTGCAATCCTCGCCTTGGAGAAATCGCACAGGTGCAAAGCGGAGTAGAAGACCAGCAATTGGGCTAGATTGCGATAATGTGGGACAACACTTGGATCGGTTCGAGGTCCATTTAGGCACCCGACGGTAGCGCTCCACGGCAATCTAAATTGAACAAGCACTTACTATACCGATCGGAAGTCTAAGCCTTTTTCCCTTCCCTTCGGCATGGGATGTACGTTGGTAGGACTGGTCGCGCTTTCAATCGCGGCCAATTTCGTTGAGCTCATAATGGCCGCCTGCCTAATTGGGATTGGTTCCGCGATTTTTCATCCAGAGTCGTCGAGAGTGGCGCGATTCGCGTCCGGAGGAAAACACGGTTTCGCGACGGAGAACGCAAAATGCCTGGCGAAAATATTCATTCACGTGAGACCTTCCGACGTGTTCGACCATCCCCACACTCACCAGCTTGTCACAGTTTCCAAGTTCATGAAGGTCGCGATAGTCAAGGTGCCGAACCTCGCAGCGATTAGACAACCCTGCGGCGCGGATACGGTTTTTGGCGAAAGCTGTCTGGGCCTGACTGAGGGTGATGCCGGTGGAGCGGACTCCGTACTTCCGCGCTGCATGAATAATCAGGCCGCCCCACCCGCACCCAATATCCACGAGCCGCTCGCCGGGTGTCAGGCAAAGAGCAGCGCAGATTCGGTCCATCTTCTGCAATTGTGCTGCATTGAGATCATCTTCTGCATTCCTGAAATAAGCGCACGAGTACACCATGTTCCGATCGAGCCACAGAGCATAAAACTGATTGGAGACATCGTAGTGATACTTCACTGCTTCTTGGTCGCGCGATTTGGATGTGGCTGCCCGAGAAGCGGACCTTCTATCTTCCCCGTTTGGCCTATCTCACGCCCGGAAAGGCTCGCCAACATACTGATGCCTTGAAGTTTTTCTGCAGCGTTCCAGTTTTTATTGATCAGGTAGTCGACTAGCGGGAATACGGCCTCGATGTCACCGATCGGGAATACGTCCTCGATGTCACCGATGATGTCGAAGTCTCCACGAATGTAGGCTTCGCCGAGAGCGACTTCGAGGTTAGAAGAGCGAGCCAGTGCTGCTAGGACATCCGGCTTGTTGATTTTCCAAGTGAAGCGTTGAAACTGATTTCTCTCGGGTGCCCAGCCGGTGCCGTCCCACAGCTCGGTAGCGAAGTTTCGAGAATGCAAATCAGACAAGGAAGACCGAATGAATTTCAGGATCTTCGCCGAAAGACCGTTCTTTATTTCTAAGGCGTGTCCAGCCATTTCTTTCCTATATCATTCGATTCCACGGCCCTGGCGGCGGTTGACCAAAAAATCTAGAAGTCGACAAAAAGGAGGGCTTTCACGTTGCCGGCATTGAGGGTCAAACAGATCTCCGACCGCTGGGATGGGCCTGGCACGTCGAACAAGGCGTCGATCCCGGCCGTCGCTCGTTGGTATCTGGGGTATGCCTTGGCGAGCAACTTCTTTCAAGGATCGTTGGCCACCCCAACAAAGCGGCGAATTTCACAGTGGCCCGCGAGAAGACCTCGCGTCGAACGCGAGATTTTTGTTTCCGGGACATATCAGACGGACATTGAATAACCAGAAGGTAGGCTTCGAGCGTTTAAAAGCCCTTCTATCTGAGGGCAATCAACCACTGACATCCAAGGGGATTTGGCCTTTTGGGTTTCTTTAAAGGCGCGTTAATACGCGACGTTCACCCTTCAGGAAGTTCTAGCTGTGTTCCTCGAGATGAAAGATGGCTCCGTCTAAGTTGGGTGGCTTGCGCTGGCGGGACCGTATCGGACTCTGAGCAGGCCGTTTTGTCTTCGCACGTCGAGATGACGCCGCCGCAGTTCCACTGTCGCAGCTCCTCCTTGCATCACCAAATAGCCTCTCGCCGCCGCTGCAACGTAAGGAAGGAGTGCAGGGAAACCCCAAGGCGCTCGGAGCAGCCTCGGGGTTTGTGGCCGAGCAGCTGCCGAGACTACTACCGTTTGTCGTGATCGTTCTCCGGCTGCTCCTTATCGTTACCATGCTCGGCAAACGTAGCTGGCCGTTTTTCCGGAGTGATGCGCGATTCTGCAGCCGGATGACCGGCAGGCTGAGCGCTTCGTTGACGGAGCTTCTTCTGCACGATGAGCGGGCTCAGCGCTTCGAGATTGCGCGCCCTCCGATTGCGGAGTGCCCGAGGCGCTCGAATTGGAATGTCCAGCCTCGGGTCCCGTTGGCTGCGCCTTGGGTTCGGATGGGCGAGTGGCCTTCGCACTCGGCTGCGCAGGACGAGTGTTCCTGGCTCTGTGGAACGTGCTGTAAAGGCGTTCGCACTGTTCAACGATGGGAACGCTTAAATGTTCTGCCGATCCATAGGCCCACGCCTTTCACAATTCTGGCCGACACCGCCGCGCTTGAAAGATGGATGCACCGGAATGATATCGATGCACCTTCTACGTCTGAACCGAAGCCAAGCTTCGCAGGCAGTGTTCTTGTGGTCGATGACGGGCCCGCACTTGCAGACACTCTCGGCATCATCTTGCAGAGGGCGGGGGTTCGAAGTGCTCGTTACCTATAATGGATCGGATTCCATCGCGGCTGCGCGTCGTTTTCGACCCAACATCGTGCTTGCCGACTATTCCATGCCCAAGTTGAATTGGGATCGAGACTTGCGTACGAATTAAGGAAATGCTGCCTGCTTGCCGCAATCATATTGCTATCCGGGCGTTATTTCGATATCGCACACGATTTTGAGTCCTGTGGGGCTAAAGTTTACGACTTTCGGCTGCGGTCAAAGCCGATTCATCCGGTCGAGTTGCTGCCCATCCTCACGTCCGAGAGAATTTAATCGACCGGCTCCGATGATCGGCTTCCCAATCGCGGAACACAGACGGTGAGTGTCATTTCCGCCACGCTGCGCTAATGGGTCATGACGGTGTGCCGCCTGAGCAAGGCACAGATTTGGCTTCTTTGTTGTCCGACGGACACGGGTGTCGAAAGAATCTTGATTGGCAGATGTTCGTGTCTCAGCGATTTCGTCCTGTTGCGAGATAAGTCTCTGATAAGCCCACACGCGGCCTGCCTTTGGCATCATAACGTTGGGAAGAGCAAGGAGTTCCATGTCCCACTCAACACCAACCGTTCACTCCGTCCATTTTTATACTAGCCATGGTGCTCTGATCGACCGACTGTGTGGGGTTGTTTGTTCAGGTCTTCAGGTGGGCCATTCAGTGCTGCTGGTCATGACGCCGGATCATCGAAAAGAACTTCTAAACTGTTTAGAACGGTTGGGGGTGGGCGTACGGAAAGCTGCTCGGGAGGGTCGCTTCTCGATATTCGATGCTGAGGAGCTGCTTTCCACGTTCATGGTCGCGGACATTCCTCACCCAGAGTTATTTGTGAGAAGTGTAGGTGTGCTACTCTCCGACGCAAAGAAGGTTGCCCGGAGCCAAGACCAAGGACTTACTGTTTTTGAGGAGATGGTAGCAGTACTTTGGGAGCAGGGAAACAAGTCCGGCGCATTGACACTTGAGAACCTCTGGAACGACCTTTTCAATGATCGAGCGTTCCACCTGCATTGTGCCTACCCACAATGGCTTTTCGAAAACGATGGTGACGGAGTACGCTGCATCACGGAAGCGCATTCTCAGGTGGTGAGTGTCACTCCAATTGCTGCTTAGTTTTCGAGGATCAAAGGCGCGTCACGTTCTGAGTCTTTCCACGTTCGTGCTTACTTACCAATCGGCAGCAACCCGTTCAAAAGAAACGCTAGATATCTGGAAGCGTTGGCGTGACCCATCCCAGAAACGAGAGTGGCTCGGATACCCGCGCAGCTTTCGGTTTGCTGGCAACCCTGTTTCAATTGCGGGATTTCTATATCTGTAGAAGAAACATCGTCACTCAGAGGAATTCGTTGTGAACAGCCTCACCTCGCGCAAGGAATTTCGCTCTATTCTGTCGTCTGTTGTTCAACGCACCCGATCTAATCTGGACAGGCCCGGGATCTCACCTTGTGACGCCAGAAGAACTTTTTCGCTGGTTCTAGCAAATCACCCTTGAGGATGTTCGAGCTGTGTTCGACGAGTTGAAAGATGGCGGCGCCTCAGCTGGCTCACCTGGAGAGGACTGTAACGCACCTCAGCAGCGAATGCCTCGCCTCGAGCGGGGCTTTTTCGCTAATAGCCATTATGCGTTCTGAATTGACCACATTATCAACAAGTGATCCGCAGTAGAATCCCTCCCGCAATGGGCTGGAAACAATCAATCAATACGTGTGTCCGTTGGCATGGGAACAACCCGATCCCTTGCACGTTGACGGTTTGTGGGCGATAAATCCTGTTACCGCGAATGACCGGGGTGCCGCAGGATTGTGAGTGATAACGCTTTTTCTAGATTATCAGCGGCGTCGGCGTTACCTACTTCCCTAGCTCACTCATAGCGCAGAGCCTGCATAGGATCGATGCTGGACGCGCGACGCGCGGGAAGCAGGCACGCCGTTCCTCCCACGACTGCAAGCAACAGAATGACTCCGAGCAGCACTGCAAAGCTGATGGAGCTTCCCTGTACCCACTGCATAATGACGCGTTTGATTGCTAAGCTGAGAAGGATTCCGGCCACAATCCCGCCACCGACTCTAACACTGGTGTAGGACACAACGCTGTAGAGGCCGACCGCCGCCAATGAGAGAGCCAGCGCGGCAAAGGCTCCAAACAGCATGGCCACAAGGTGCTGCTGTGCCCAGTCGGGCTGCGTCGTGATCCATTCCTCTAGATTGCGCACATGACCTTCGACCTGTTGGTCGCCGTCCACCATTTGGATCTGCCGCCGGACGTCGTTGAGAATCGAGAGGGGCGACACTTCGGTTCGCACCAGAATCTGCGTGTACCAGGGCATAATAACCGTGTATGGAATGTAAATGCCCGGCCCGACCGGCTTCTCCAATCCATCGTTGATCGCGTCCCCGACAACGCCAACGATCTGGAACCAGCCAGTGCTTTGGGGATGGAGAGCGCCATCTGAGAGTCCGTCTTCATGTTGGGCATGCGAAGCTGGTGGCCGATCGCATCGCCCGCCGGGAAGAAGCGTTTAGCCATCGTCGCATTGATGACAGCTACTCTGGCACCGCGCGGGGTCTCGGCTTCGTCCCAGAGCCGGCCCTGCAGCAAAGGAATTTGCAATACAGGGAAATAATCATTGCTGACCCAGTTCACGCTCCCCCGCTGATCTCCCGCACTGGGTTGACCCAGGAGTTCGAACTTGTTGTTCCACCCGTTGGCGGGCGGCGTGGCGTTGGTGGACAGGCCGACCATCTTCACCTCGGGCATGGAGGCGACCCTTTGCTTGAGCTGGGTGAAGTATTGCGCACGCGACTGCCATGTGGTGTAGCTGTTGTCGTGCAGCGGTATCCCGACCGACATGACGTTGTGCATCGCCACCAAGGGCATTTTCGGCTTTTTCGTTTTCCTGTGCGCTACCGTTGGCTATTGCGTCGGAGGAGGATTCATCATGGTTGCCCTGGTGAAGCCCATCTTCCCGCGCCATACCGGCATGTGGATAGGCGGCCCCGACGGATTCACCATGGGCCTACAATTCTTCCCTCCTGGCCCGCCTGCGCACGAAGTTCTGGGTCAGATGATTATCCCGATTTGCCTCATCATCGGCGCCGCCGTCGTGCTTCTCACAGCCGGGATCGTCGCATCTTTCTCCGCACGTCGCGTTTCGTCCAGAACCAATTCCAACCCGACCCGGAATCCATCTCCCATCCCGCAACCGCGCACTAGCCTCCTGGTGTCGTCGTTATCGCCGTTTTGTTCTCCAAAAGGATGCGAGCCGCGGAGGCGCGAGGGAAATTCTGCGCTCTTCCTACATTCTGTTCCCACACCAGCGTCTTGGACACCACGCTCTCCCGGGTAATCCTTCGCCTAGTCCGAAGATCGTGTGTTTCGTTACTCTCGCGAAATCGCCTTCGCCTTCACTGTCCGGCGACACCGCAGCACATCGAATTCCTGGCTCGTGGCCGCTCAATACCCAGACCGCTGCCTGGTATGGATTTGTCGATTCGGAGAGGATCTTGGTGGTGATGTAGCTGATTTCCCAATATTCCACGGACGACAATTCGATTTTCGTAGACGAATTAGCCACCGTGACTCTGCGATTTTGTTACGCAAGCCTGCTCGAAGGAAGCCGGTGGAAGAACGTAGTATCTTACATTCCCCCGTACAATTCGGAGCGTCGCGTTTCCCTTCGCAACCGTTCGTGCTTCTGCGGCCCGGTGTGCGATATTGCCGACTCCTCCGTTTCTACCAGTACACCTGTCGTCTGTAATCGAGGGCACTATCAAGAAGAGGCGGCCACCGAGGACGGACTGAGTCGCGTTGAGCGTCTTTAGCTGTACTTCCAACTCACCGCGAGCCCTATTGCTGCCGCACCCATAACCGCCGCCGTCGTCCATCCCAAGATATTCAGTACGCGTCCATTCCTCCGAGGGCCCATGATCTGGTGGTTTTGAGACACGAGCATGATGACGACTAAGAGCGGAGGGGCGAGAACGCCGTTGAGCACAGCAGCCCAGAACAAGGCTTTCATCGGGTCGATGCCGACAAAGTTTAAGATCATCGCAATGACGGTTGATCCTGCGATCAGCACATAAAATTCGCGTGCGTTTGCCAGCTTGCGACTCAACCCGTGCTTCCATCCGAACGACTCGGCAACTGCATAGGCACTGGAACCGGTGAGGATCGGCACTGCCAGCAATCCCGCTCCGATCAAACCAATGGCTAGTAGGAACTTCGCGGCGTTTCCTGCGAGGGGAGCTAAAGCCTGGGCGGCATCGGTGGCGCTTTGTATGTCAGTTTTACCAGCTCGAAAGAGCGTGGCTGCCGTGGCCAAGATGATGAAGTACATGACCGCATTGGAAAAAAACATTCCGGTCATCACATCCCAAGCGGCATACTTCAGCTCTTTCTTGGTCGCCCCCTTCCTCTGTTGGAGTGTCGTCCGTCCCATTGCAATCTGTTCTTCCACTTCCTGATTCGACTGCCAGAAGAAAAGATAAGGTGAGATCGTCGTACCCAGAATAGCGACGACAATCGAGAGTGATTTGCCGTCTAGGGAGAAACTTGGAACAAGAGTGCCGCGAAACACATCAATCGGGTGAGGATGTGCAAAAAATGCCGACCCGATATAGGCGAGTAAGGCCAGCGTCAGCCACTTGAAAACATTCGCTATCGTTCGATAGGAGCAGAAGACTTGGAGCAGCAAGATGCCAATTGTGATGGGAGGAACCAGGTAGATCACGCGAATGGGAACGATCAGGTTGATAGCCGCAGCGATGGCACCCAGGTCCGCAGCCGCGTTGATGGTGTTGGCCACGACAAGGCCGAAAATCGCCGTGTAAAGCAGGGTCTTCGAGTAGTGCTGCCGGAGGACACCCGCCAGGCCTTTTCCGGAAACCATGCCAATTTTCGCGCAAATGAATTGGGCAGAGACCATCAACGGGAGGGTAAACAACGCCATCCAGAGTGTGCGATAGCCGAGCGCCGCGCCCGCCATCGCGTAAGTTCCAATACCGGAGGGATCATCATCTGAGGCTCCGGTGATGAAGCCTGGGCCGAGAATCAGAAAAAAGCGTTTAAGACCGCTTGTTCTTCGGACTGCCGCTTCCAGTGAACCTGTACCGGGCGCCGGTTCGCTGTGGGGAATGACGATGTCAACGTCATTCGAGGGCAGTGTGCTGTCTTCTGTGGCCATAGGCGAACTCCTGTCTCTTAAAACGCATCGTCCAAAATCGAAGGATGCACTCTATCTCCTCCCGACATTGTGATGCAGTTTCAATGAAGGTTCCATTCGGAACGACAGTCGTTGGGCTGATCTCCTTGACCGAGTCGACGAGCCCATGAGACACAACAAGTAGTCTAGCGGACCATGACCTCGACTCTGGACCACACCGAGCTCCGGATGGCGTCAAATGTCGTAAGGATCTCTCCTACTCGCGGAGTGGGGAGCTTTTTAGATGGATGCAACGCGCCGAGAAATAGCCAGCGGAGTTAGGAAAAATAGCGCAACAGGCTGCAATCTTCAGAGTTCATAGTATGGCTGATGTTGCCGCCCTTCTTCGTGTTCGCTGGCAATACGCCCGCGCAATTCCTGCTTGGCCGCGGCTAATTCCGGCCGCCTCAGTGCAGTCACGAGAAATACAGCATGGCAGATTTCGCAATTTTCAAATTCCGCGTATCGACCTTCGACTGCTTGAGGAACCTCCTCCCCGTTCAGCCGAATGGCGTTTGCTTTTATGTCCATCGCTAGATTCTAGATCAATCGTTCCACGATAGATACGTCCGCTCTAGCAATATCAATAATTTGCGGGATGCCGCTAGGGGCCGGCCGCAGGCACGGTCTAGGCTGAAACCTCGTGATGCGAGATAAGTCAACTATTAGCGCTACCAAAACGGAACCGCATTCGCACGTGGTATGTTTCCCATCAATGGCGATATAGTTCCGCTGACCCTTTTTTCTCCCTCCCCGAGGCCATTGGAGCGGGGAGCTTTTTAGCATTTATACTGAAATTCGTGCTCTCCTCAGCATTTGAGCCCATGCCATTGGGCCGTTCCCGCGAACCTTTCTCCCATCCCGATTGGCTCTTTGAGATCAAGTTGGATGGGTTCCGTGCGCTCCTCCATTCCGACGCTGATGCAGTAAAGCTCGTTTCGCGCAACGGGAACGAGTTCAAATCCTTCGCTTGGCTTCGCGACGGCCTTGCCCGCGATATGAAGGGGCGCCGGTGTCTCCTCGATGGCGAGATCGTCTGCCTCGATGCTCAAGGGAAATCACAGTTCCGCGATCTGCTGTTCCGACGAGCAGAGCCCGCGTTCTACGCGTTTGACATTCTGTGGGACCAGCACGCCTGGTCAGACGACCAGATCGAGCGCCGACGCTTCGCCGATGGCGAGGATCTGCGGTTCCTTCCACTCTCCGACCGCAAGCTGCGACTGCGCGCGCGAGTACCCCGGAAAGCGGACAGGCTATTCTATTGAGATCAGGTTGACGCTAATGGCTAAGGTCTATTCCGCCTGGCGTGCGAGCATGATCTCGAGGGAATTGTCGCCAAGCGAAAGAGCTATCCCTATCTGCCCGAACGCGAGACGACGTAGCTCAAGATGAGGAATCAGTCGTACAGCCAATGGGCAGGACGCGAGGACTTGTTCGAGCGCGAGCGTGCTGGCAATCCTGACCCGGGCTGGGACGCCTGTGCGGCAGCCTGCGCCGCTGCTGACTTGGAGTTCCCCCGCCGGATCGTCCATATTTTTCCAGCTTTCCAAACCACCTTTCCAGCAGCTCTCGACATCCTAAGCTGGCGAACGGACTCTTGTCTCTCTGGAGGAACTATGCCGACCACTTTCGTTCGCCGTGCGTTGCTACTTGCCTGCACACTGTTCACCTTCGCAGCCACAATGCAAGCTCAGCCCGCGAACTGCACCTTCCAAGCGATCCCACTCCCCTCGAATATCATCCGCTTCACGCCGAACGGCATCAACGACTACAGCAACGTAGTGGGCACCGCGGATTCGAAGACGGGCACGGAACATCGTGCATTCATTCGCTACAGTGATGGGACCTTCAAGACGTTTGCCTTCGACGGCAACCCGCAGACTGCCTTCACCGGGCGCAACCGTCTGGGTGTGACGGTGGGCTACTACGAGAGTTCGGATCTCAACTATCACGGAATGGTATACAAGAACGGCGCAGCCACGAAACTGGACTACCCGGGAGCGTCCTCCACCTACCTTACGGGGATCAATGCCGCGGGTACGATCGTGGGCTACTACTTCACGACGGGGAGCGTGATCCACGGGTTCCGTTACGCCAAGGGAAAATTTTCGACGGTGAAAGTTCCGGGGTCGTATGACACCGTGCCGACGGCGATTAACGACAACGGCGCGATTGTCGGCTACTACCAGAAGGTACATGTCACCGGGACGTATGGGTTCGTCGTGGAAAACGGCGTATACCGCAGCTTCGAGGACCCGAAATCCACCGGGAACACCTTCCCCAATGACATCAACAATAGCGGCGTTGTCGTAGGGTACTACTCCGCTCCTGGCACCGTTGGCGGTGCTTTCTGGTACAAGGATGGAGCGTTCAAAGACATCGTCTTGCCCAATGCCGCCAGTTCCTACGCCTTCGGCATCAACTCGCAACAACAAGTCACCGGCTACGCCTACGTAAAAGGTCAGAAAACGCCAGTGAGGTATATCGCGAATTGCCAGTAAGTGGGCGAGATGGCTGGGGGCCTCGTACCGGGAAAATGTGGGGCGCGGCCGCCCTGCTATCGATGCATGCGAGGCTGCTTGCGCCCGGCGGCTGGGTTGTGAGCCACCCTCGTTACAAATCGATACCTTTAGACCCGACAACCTCGACGAGAGCGGCCGAATCTGAGTTGCTGCTCACAGGCAGCTCCCAAACTCACTGGAGACCTCATGAAAACGCAGCGCGTGCAATTCACGCCTTGACTGCTATGCTGTTGGCAATTCCCGCCGTCAGCGTGGCGCAGTCCGATCTCACCTGTCACATCACTCCATTCACCGCGCCTGGCGGATCTGGCCTCGCAACGCTTGCAACCGCGGTTAGCGTCAATCGCTACGGAAATGCGATCGGCGACGATGCGAATGGAAAACCTTATATCCGGTACAGCAACGGCGAAGTTAAAGCGTTGCCGATTTTTCCCAACGGCGGGGGGCAACGGTAACCAAACGAAATGCTGCCGGGGTGACCGTCGGATTCTTCGGTGGTGGTTCGTTTATCAACTCAGGCAGCAAGACCACTGTTTTTAATGTACCGAATGTCTGAGGAACAGAACTGACTGGTATTAACCAGTACGGAAGCATGGTCGGCGACTATTTTGGGGATTCGAATGGACTCGACGGCGCATTCGTCGTGAAGGGTGGTGCTGAAACCACCCACTGCCTTCGCGCGTGAAACGCAAGCCACGGCGATCGGCGATACGGGTGTGGTTGTTGGCACCTACGCCTTACAGAACAGCGCGCCCGATCCTGACGAGACCACGCATGGTTTCCTACTGATTAATGGTAAGTGGCAGGATTTCGTGTTTCCTAACCGCCTCGACACCTACATTACGGACATCAACGCGAGCGGCATGATCGTTGGCTTGCTCGACGACGGTAGTCCCAACTACACGTTCATCTATAAGGGCGGAAAGTTTTACAACCCTGTCTTCGTGTATCCGAATGGCTCCGAGCAATCGACATACGCGGAGGCGATTGGCGTTAACGGGTATGGGGAAATCAGCGGATTCATCCAAACCTCAAAGGGATGGGAGCCGTATGTAGGGACGTGCAGCTTCTAAAAACTGTTCTAAAGACGTGATTCCGTCCGGTCATTCACGAAGCGGCGGCGTGTGCTTAGCCCGCAACAACTTCAATTTCTCCCCCGGCACGTCAAGATGCACCCCGCCGCGTTCCACTGTCGCAACTCCTGCTCCACCCCCGACGTGTCCCCGTCGCTCGCGCCGAGGGGACGCGCAACAAGCGCAACAGCGTTTCCTTGCTGGCGACGCGAATGTAAGGGCCCAAGGGAGTCCGGCAGTCCTCCGCGATTGTATGGATCATCCAGGACTTGTGCTCTTGGAAGTTGACGATCACGCGCACGTTTAGAGCGATGCGGATTCTCACGCTTCCAGCGTTGTGGCAAGACCACCTGAAACAAACGGCCCGGCTGCCGCGGGCTTGTAGCGCACCCGAGGCTCCAAGTGTAAGTGAGCCTATCTCTTCGCTCTGTGAAGCTCCCACCAGGATGACGGTGCGACTGTAGACGATTTTGTAGAACTTCCCCGCTGTTGTGGGGTGTTGTGGGTTGGAATGAGTGTTGTGTATGTCATTGATTTACCAACGCGCAGCAACGGACAACAGCCGACAATCATCCCAGGTTAAGCACTGCAAAACCTTTATGCGTCGGTTCGATTCCGACCCGCGCATCCAATCTTCTCCCGCAGTTCCAATAGATTCCACAACTTAGAGCGGCTCCTGTCTTGGTTCAGCCTGAATTGGAGAAGCGACGTTCTCCGTGAGTGAGTATTCCGCCCTTCGGGCGGGGATTTTCAAGGCATGGGGGTCTTTCGATCCGATGGAGGTTTGGGGGGCGCGAGAACGAGTCCTCACGCCGCCGTTCATCGTCTCGATGAGCCCTCCGGGTATCCCTCAGCATGGTTGCATCCCTGCAGTGCCCGCTTCCGTTTCGCCCGGCAAGATCATTGTAGCTCCGCCGCCATGCTGTTCTCAACTTCCGGGTTGCCCGTCGCTCGGCCCACTGTTACACCGACCTCAATCGATAGGCGAATTGATGGCACCCACCCAGGAGCTGTGGACTTCGCGCGCGTCATCAGCAGAGGGGCTGATCGCGATGTAAAATTCCCGTATGAGTGCGATGCTCCGAAGGTGCGCTACGCTATTCCTCTCGTTCGCGTTGGCCATCGATCTAGTCGAAGCAACCACCGCCTCCGGTCAGCAATCGAACTCATCCATACCTGCAGCAGAACTGACGCGCCTACGGCCCGCGGTCCTACCTGATTTGAGGGCACGCCTCTCTACTATTTATGGGAAGCCTATTTCTGATGCGGACGCGGCTCAAGAGTTTAGCCGTTGTAAGTTCTCGCGCCTGATCCTGGGTCCCCTCGGCCCCGCTATCGTCGTTGAGGCCGCCGCAGGCCATGGCAAAACGAATGCAGCCATGCTGAACGTGTATGTGTTGGATCACGGATCCTTTCGGCGTGTCGCAACTGCCGACGGATTTGGACCGCAAGTCATGGACCGCGACGGTTCGCCGCCTGATCTCATTTTCGGTTGGACCGAAGGCGTGTGCACCGTGACGTACTATCGGTACCACTACGAGAAAGGCCGCTACAATGTGAACGGCTGCGCACAAGAAGACCGCAAGGGCAAACCAAAGTCCAGCGAAGTCTGCGCCATTAAGGCGTGCGACAGCAAAGAAAAGCTCGCCGTGTTCGACCCGCCCCTGAACCAGATCCCCACCGACCAACTGCCGAAGCCCGACGGCGCCTCCTGCGTAGTGTCTCCCGCGCTTGAACCCGCCGAAGCCACGGCCGACAGTGCACAACCCGTACCGCAAAATCAGGTGCAATTTGTGATTGCTGCACGGACGGTGGGTAACTGCCAGCCGGCTGCGGTCGAAGGCCCGCAAACCTGGACAACGTCAGATCGAGCCAATACCACGATCGATGGGCGAGGAATTGCAACCTGCTTACACCCGACTTCAACCCCGGCGATCATTACTTTCACGGGCACCTTTAAGAAACGCGCCTTCACACCATCGTCCTTAAGCTGCAAGTAACTATCCGACCTCGCGGCGTCTGGTCGCTTCGCCCTTCACGCGGCTTGCTGGCGGCGACTCCGGCGCTGCTGTCTGGCGGCTTCCAGTTTGCGGTCGCGTTCCGCGTGGATTTCCTGCTGACGCCCCGCCAGCACGTCCTTCGGCGTGATGTAGCCGGTGGCACTGTTCAGGCGGACGTTGTTGTAACGCTCCACATAGCCCTCGACCAGACGCCGTGCATCTTCCAGCGATAGCGGTGTCCCCGGCCGGATGCACTCGCTTTTCAGCGACTTGTGCCAGCGCTCAATCTTGCCGTTCGACTGTGGATAGTAAGGGGAGGTTCGGACGTGCGTCATGCCCGAGATGCGAATGAACTCCTTGAAGTCGCGCAAAGAACTGCGGGCCATTGTCAGAGATGATTCGCGGCTTCGCTTCCGGGTACTTCTCCTTGGCTTGCGCCTTATTGTGCTCAGGTTTTCTGCGACTGCGAACGAAGAGCAATGCGGACCCGACATCGAGTGTTTCTCGGTCGATTCAGGTACGAGTTGACGAGTGACTCTGCTGAGAAACCAGCAGCTCTCGCACTGCTCGAAGTGCGTCGGCAGGTGGTGTTCGAGCCTATAGCGTTGACCTCTTCCGCGCGGGAGAAGGATTCCGGACTCACCCTCGACGAATTGCGGAAATTGATGGCGATGAGCAGGAAGCTCAGGCCGCGTAGCCCTAAAGTTTGACTTCTCGCTTCCTGCGCGCCTTGCGCGCCTTGCGCACTTCATCCAGCAGGCAGACGAGCAGTACCGCCCAACAGCATCCGGACGTCCGGAATGCCACCGACAAGCGCGCTCCACGGTCGCTCGTGGATCAGAGCAACAGGAGTAGCTGCTTGATCTTTGCCAAGAGCAATGCTGGACCCTCTCCCTTACCAATGAAACAGTCCACGCAGCCTAGAGATTGCTCGTCAACGGGACTGGCTGAAACGAGAACGATGGGCACGCAGGGATTGTGATGCTTTATTTCCTTCGCGACCACTCCGCCATCCATTCCAGGCATTTTGTAGTCAAGCAGGATGAGGTGTACCGGCTGTTCGGCAAATATGCGCAAAGCCTGCTCGCCATCGGCTGCGCTCAGCACCTTGTAGCCCTCGCGTTCCAGAATTTGTTGTCGCGAGACCAGAATTCCTGGCTCATCATCAACGGACAAAATGATTCTCGTCCCATTCATCGAGGGATGGGTAGAAGAAGTCTCGACCTGCAACCATCGGGAGTTCATGCCGGACCTACAGCGTGCCTTGTGAGACTCAGGAACGGTAGTGCGGAAAGCCGCAGTTGTCTGTCCGGTATCGGACCTAAAGCAGCGAAAGTCGCTGAAACTCATTCCGTACGACGCCGTAGCATTCGCAGGCGGTGTCCTCAAGTTGCCTACGATTTGTGATGGTCACAGTACCGCGTGAATAGTCGATCATCCCAGCTCGCTGGAGGAGTCCTGCTGCCAACGTCACGGTGGTGCGCGGTGCACCCAGCATCTGTCCGAGAAAGTCGTGGGTCAGGGGGAGTTGGTCCGATTCCATCCGATCGCGGCAAGACAACATCCAGCGGGCAAGCCGTTCTTCAATATTGTGGAGGCGGTTGCAAGTTGCCGTTTGGGCCGACTGCACCAAAAAGCCTTGGATATATCTCTGGAGGCGATTACGCAACTCGCCCGCACGCTCAAACTCCTGTTTCAGAATGTCTGCCCTGATGCGGAACCCCGAACCTGCGATCTGGATGAACGTCCGCCCAGGGGCTGGGCCGGTGCCGAGCAGAATGGGAAGTCCGACCACGCCGTCGATTCCAATGATCCCGACCTCAACCGTGTCTCCATTGGCAACGGTGACAACCACCGAAGCAATGCCGTCTTCCAGGAAGTAGCCGTCCTGGGCCTTTCCGTCGAGGAGAGTTTCCTCTTGTAGGAGAGTCACCGGCGAAAGGTGAGGCCATAGCCGGTCGAGTTCTTCTTTCGGCAGAGCTGCTAAGATTCGGTTTTTGAAACGCCGTGCAGGCGGGTTCATGCTGCCTCCTTCGTGGGCGAAAACGCCTCATCAGGATGCGCAAATGAACCAACCCCCTTGGGAGGGACGAGTGCGTATGGAGATGTAAGTTAATTGTACGCTTTTAGGACAACCACATGCTTATGTCTGGTATCAGACAGAAGTAGTCCCCGCACGTTGAGGCAGGTTCGTTCCGGGTGTCCTTTTGGGTTTCGAAAAATCAGAACGAGTGCGACCGCCCGCGGCCGGCAGTGCACTGGGTGCCTCTCTGGCCCACGAGATCAACAATCCCCTCGATTCGCTCTTGAATCTCCTCTACCTTATTGAAGCTGAGACTTCCGCCACGGGTCGTCATTACCTCGCGCTCGCAGAGGAAGAAGTACACCGGATTTCCCAAATCGCACACGGGGCGATGGATCGGTTCCGCAGCCCTGTAGGTCCTCAGGACACCAACGTACCGAGGTTGCTGGGTTCCGTAGTCGATTTTTACATGCCTCGTTTAGACTCTCAGGGTATCCGGGTCGAAGCACGCTACTGCACGGGTGAAGACCTTCCGGTCGATCCGGGTTCAATGCGTCAGGTGTTCTCCAATCTCTTGCTGAATGCTGCTCAAGCCATGCCAAGCGGAGGCACGATGTACATCAGAGTCTCCAGGACGCAGGAGTGGACGGGACTCAGGAGACAAGGATTGCGGGTGACCTTTGCGGATACCGGCTGCGGGATAGCCGCGGAGGACGTGCCCAAAATAACCGAGCCCTTCTTTACGACTAAAGGAACCGCCGGCACGGGCTTGGGACTCGCGCTTGTGAAAGACACGGTCGAGAAACACCATGGCATCCTGCGAGTGAGAAGCAGCACGCAACGAAGCCGAAGCGGCACTATCTTTGCGATATTTCTTCCTGCGACTTAGAAATCTCGACGCATCAAATTCCTCATTCTTGCCGCCATAAGCGGGAAGAAATCGCCAAGAAGTGTTTTAGACAGCTATTTGGATGATCCTGGGATTACTTCTTCGTCTTTGGCTGCTCGTGTTTCTGCTCTGACCTTGGAACCGAGAGCACCTTCTGAGCGCTTTCTGAAAGCGCTGCGAATCCGTCTTGTCTTCGACGTTAAGGGGGTGCCAAGCCATCGGGTTCATTGTGTCTGTGTCACCTGCCCGTCGTGCCAGGGGGGCAGTACGAGACAGTTTACTGGGAGCCAGCACGGACGACCCAGACAAGGTCGACCATTCTCTGAGCCAGCTTCCGGCGGCGTGTAAGCTCTTGTGGGGTTGCTGCTCCGATTGAGACGCAGGTTGAAATTTACGTCCTCCCATGTCGAATACTGGCTCCAAACGAATGGGATCGTCCGTTTGAATGTTGAACAGTGTTTGAAGCAAAGAAAAACCCCGGCGCGAGTCGGGGTTCCTTTGAGACGCCTATGTAGTGCACCCTCCTAGAACTGGACACGCTTGATTGATAGGATCGAGGGCCTCCGCCAGGAGGCGAGATGGGAAGAAAGCCGAAGCAGGAGAGAAGCGCGGAAGAGAAGTTAGCCATCGTGATGGAAGGTGTGAAGTCGGGGAACGTGGCTGAGACCTGCCGCAAGTTTGAGATCGCTCCCAGCCTGTTTTATCGCTGGAAAGACGAAGTGGAGGGGCAGCCCTGGCTGCGCTTGGGGGGAGGAGCGCAGCCGCGCGGCCCGATGAAGAGCAGGGCAAGCGTATCAAGCAACTGGAGCGGGCGCTGGGCCGCAGCGCCTTGCAGATCGAGATCTTAAAAAACGTGCTGGGCGAGTGAGCTGCGAGCAGGCGCATTCGTCGGCGCGGAAGTTGGTGGCCCAGGGCCAGGAAGTGAACCTGGTGGCCGAGACCGTCGGGATCAGCCGATCCAGTCTGTACTACAAGCGGAAGCCGCACAGCTCGCGTGCCGATCGCCGGCTAGACGGCATCATCGTCGAGGCCTGCGGCGACAAGCCGCCCTATGGCTATCGTCGGGTGGCGTGGTGGATGTACCGCCGGCAAGGTCTACAGGTGAACGGCAAGCGGGTGCTGCGCGTGATGCGAGAGCGCGGCCTGCTGGTCACGCCGCGACGCACTCGTGCACGGCGCAAGAAGGAGTGGAGTCGCATCGTGGCGGAGCTGCCAAACCAACTGTGCACTGGGTGCATGACCGGCGCTCCATGCGGGAGAGCATCCTCAGGCCGTCACCGGCCTTCTGCTCCAACCTTTCTCGACTTCCTCGATCGAGGTTAGGTTTCGCAAAAGAACTCGAACAGGAAACGTTGCTTGCGGTGGCGACTCAGCGCTCATTCGCGCGACGTGAGCCCGAAAGGAGGCTATGTAAGAGTCTAGCCTATATCGAGGCTCTCTGATGAGAGAGCATGGATCATGATCCAATCCCCCCGGGTTCCCGAATCGAAACCAAAGGGTTCTCGAATTCCGATTGGGGTATATACTGCGTCCGCTTCTCGTAGCAATGAGAGATCTGGAACAGATGTTTCCTGAAGAGCTTCCCAAAGAAGTCGCGGGTATGCATGATTCTGGAAGTGGCCCGACCCAAGATTCTAGCGACACCGCAGCGCCGAAGATTGGCTCGTACCAACTGGTGCGCAGACTCGGTCAGGGCGGCATGGGAGAGGTTTGGCTTGCCGAGCAAAAGGAGCCGGTACGCCGCCGTGTGGCTCTCAAGCTGATCAAGGCAGGATTGAGCACTCCCGAGGCCTTGGCGCGCTTCGACTCTGAGCGCCAGGCTTTGGCGCTGATGGACCACCCAGCCATTGCAAGAGTTTTCGATGCAGGAGCCACACAGGCGGGCGTGCCGTACTTCGTGATGGAGTATGTGGCTGGCGTTCTCATCACCGAGTATTGCGACAAGCACCAACTCAGCACTCGCGAACGATTGGCACTTTTCACCCAGGTCTGCGAAGGGGTGCAGCACGCTCATCAGAAAGCAATTATTCACCGCGATCTCAAGCCTTCGAACATCCTGGTCACGGAGGTGGATGGCCATCCGACCGCGAAGATTATCGACTTCGGTGTGGCGAAGGCGCTGACCCAAAGACTGACAGAAGAAACGATGTTTACGCGAGTTGGCGCGCTGATCGGTACTCCGGAGTACATGAGTCCGGAGCAGGCCACTTCGTCAGGAGAAGACATCGACACCCGAACCGACGTGTACTCGCTGGGCATCATTTTTTATGAATTGCTCGCCGGTGCGCCCCCGATCGAATTGCGGAAGGTCGCGCTGGAGGAATTCCTGCGCCGTTTGCGCGAGGACGAACCAGCCAAACCGAGCACGAAGATCAGCACGCAAAATCCCGCGACCTCCACCGATGTGGCTCGCAAGCGACACACTGATCCCCGGGCGTTGGCAAAACAACTGCGAGGAGAGCTCGATTCGATCGCGCTGAAGGCTCTTGAAAAAGAGCGCTCGCGGCGCTATGCCTCGGCTGCTGACTTCGCCGCCGACGTCAAGCGGTACTTGCACAACGAAGCCGTCCTCGCGGTTCCACCTTCGATGGTGTACCGCGCGCGCAAGTTTGCCCGCCGCTACCGGGCAGCGCTTGCCACGGCTTGTGCATTTGCCCTGGTGCTGATTACGGCTTCCGTGTTCAGCATCCGGCAGATGATTCGCGCCAATCGCGCCGCCGCCGCCTCCGACAGAGTGACGGACTTCATGACCCAAATGTTCAAGGTCACAAACCCCAGCGAAGCGAGGGGTAACAGCATCACGGCCCACGAAATTCTGGACAAGGCATCGTATGAAATGAATGCCGGCTTGGCCAGCGACCCCGTGCTGCAAGCACGGATGATGAACGTGATGGGCACGGTGTACGAGAATCTCGGTCTTTTCTCGCAAGCCGAGCCGCTGCTGCGTCGCGCAGTAGAAATTCGTCGCGAGAAGTTCGGGGACAGAAATAGGGACACGCTTCAGTCGATGTACCAGCTCTCGGAAGTGCTGACTTGGCACGGGAAATCCGCCGAGGCCGAGAAGCTCTGCCGTGAGACCCTGGACGGCCGCAAAAGCCTCCTCGGGCCCGAAAATCGCGACACCCTAATGTCCATGAGTTGGCTGGCTTGGATCCTGTTTATCGAAGGACGGTATCCCGAAGCGGAGAAGCTGGATCGTGAGTCCATCGAACTTGCGAGGCGAGTGCTGCCGCCCCAGGACGATGTCACGGTAAGAGCGATGAGCCGCCTGGGAACCCTCCTAAGTGAGGAAGGCAAGTATCCGGAATCCGAGGCCCTGCTTCGAGAAGTGCTGCGAGATCGCCAGCAGAAGCTTGGTCCCGAACACCCGGACACGTTGTCGTCCGCAAATAATCTGGCCAACCTGCTGGAGCGCGAAGGGAAATTCGCGGAATCGGAAAAACTGAATAGCGATACGCTTCCGATTTACCGGAAGTTGTTCGGACCTGAGAATCCCAGAACCTTAATGGTCGCCGAAAACCTGGCCGACGATCTGAAGGATGAAGGCCGATTCGTCGAGAGCGAGAAATTGCTGCGCGATGCAGTCGATGTCGAACTCCGAATCTTTGGTCCTGACAATCGCAGCACATTGATCGCGATGTCAAGTCTGGCCGATGTGCTCGGTGCTGAAGGCCGAAATGCTGAAGCTGAGCAACTGCTGCAGCGGGCCATTGACGGGAAGCGACGGACCTTGGGTCCCGATCATCCCTCGGTTTTTTACTCGCTGGAGAGCATGGGAGATCTTTTAAAGAAAGAGAAACGCTATCCGGAGGCGGAAAGGACTTACCGTCAGGTATTCGATGGTCGGAGTCGTGTTCTGGGCGCGGACAATCCTGACACCGCGCTTAGCGCATATGCCTTGGCTGGCGTCTTGGCGTTGGAAGGCAAGCGGGATGATGCCTTCACAAACCTGCAGTTTGCCTTCGAACATGCCCTCAGTGCCGACACTCGCAAGGGGTTGGAGAAGGATGCCGACCTCAAGCCGCTACACGGGGACCCGCGCTTCGCCGGGCTCGTAACCACTGCTTTGCACGAGCCTGCCGCGAGAAACTAGGTGAGCAGTCTCGCAGTGAGAAGAAAGCAGAATCGATCTTATTGCAGCCGCTGCCTTCGACTGTCGCACGTGTAGCTCATCGTGAACGATGAAAGTTGTGTGACCTTGAGCCACGTCGTCTCTCGATCCGGCAGGTAAGATAACCGTTGTACTTGCATTGCATTCCTTACGTCGTAGACCCATAATGTTCGCCGCTTGATCGGCCCCAATTCTGAGTAGATGGTGTGGAGGATTTCATGCGTATACGGACAGTGGCTGCGCTGATCGCGTTTGCCTCATCCCCTCTCTTCGCCCAAAGCGCGTTTGATGGCACCTGGGCACTCAATCAGCAAAAGAGCAAGCTCACCGGCGAGACGATGAAGATCGAAGATACCGGGAACGGAGAAATCAAATTCGCCGACCCCAATTTCCCGTTCACAATCAAAATGGACGGCACAAAGACACAGACGCCTAGCGGTGGGACGGAAGCCTTTGAGAAAAAGGGCGATGACAGTTACCATTCCACGTTTTGGCGGAACGATCAGGAACTGAGCCAAGCGGACTGGAAAATCGCTGATGGCGGCAAGTCCTTAACCATCCATGAATATGGCACTAGACCGAACGGAGAGAAATTCGACGACACCACAACCTACGCGCGCACTGCCGCTGGCAAGGGTCTGGGGGGAACTTGGAAGACGACAGCCGTCAAGCAAACCGCACCGGCGACAATGACTATGAAGATGTCGGGCGACGACTTGCAATGGGACATCTCCGCCGAGAAGGCAAGGTGGGAGGGCAAGACGGACGGCAAGGACTCCGCACCTAAGGGTCCGACTGTTCCCGCCGAGTTGACGCTCGCAGTGACAAAGCAAGGTCCGAACTCGTTCATCATGACCGAAAAGCTGAAAGACAAAGTCGTGTATACCGGCACGTACACCGTTTCGAAGGACGGCAAGACGATGACTGTGAAAGGCAAGAACGATAAAGGAGAATCCACGACCGAAACGTGGGAGAAGCAAGGCGGATAAGAAGTGCCTGCATCGACGGAGGGGAGCAAAGAGCTCCCCTTTTTGTTTCTAGAACAAACGTTCAGTCGGAATCTTGGCGCTCCTCGAATTCGGCTACGCTGCCCTTATTGCGACTATTTTGAACACTGATGTAAGAAGTGGATCACCAACCCACCTTCACGCTAGAATCTTGAACTCATGCGGACGCTCGATGATTCGTGGAACGCAGAGGATTGGGAGACGTTCGAAAAGCGCCATTCCAAGGACACTGCTGGGTGGGTTGGCCTAACTACTATCGCGCGCATCGCAACGGTGTAGGCCGCCCCGGGAACCGTGATTACCCGTTGGCGAAGTACGTGCCCGATTTTCCACACGCCAAGAAGATCACGATGCTCACCCAGTGTTTCACGGCACTCCTCCCGCGGCCTGACTTGTCGGAGGCGACACTTCCTGCTGGAACTAACGCTGCAGAGTACCGCTGACAACCGTATCCGTATCCGTCTCAATGGCTAGCAATTCCTTCCCGCCGTCCACAACCACCAGATGGAAGTGCATTGCGGGGTGGCCTTTCGGCGTTATGGTAGCCATGCCCCTGCAGTCCCAGCCGATCTTGTAAGACCCGGTAACGGGCTCGTCCGCGAAGGTTAGGATCGTGGCATCCTCGGCACCCGCTATGTGCCCGCTGATCACTCCTTTTCCTGAAGCGTTGACCGTGAACTTCAACTCACCGATGAACGCCAGCGATGCTGTGGTGGACGCCCCCGCGAGATAGATGCCGGTTGTCTCGAATCCATAACTACCCTGAGCTCGAGCATCGTTGCAGGTCGGGGGACCTTGCTTCACCGCGAATCCCTCGGAAAAAGGGTGAACGGCCAAGAACCCTGTGGACGTAACCACGATGGAGAAGGGGCTGCCTGCCTCGGGCGTACCTGTGCCGGTGCAGTTGGAGGCGATTGTGTAGGTCCCAGCGAGAGGCATCGTGGCAATTACACCGCCATGGGATGCTGTGGTCGTTCCGGTAAACGTGCCTGTGGTTGAGTCAAACCTGAGTTGGCTCACGGCGGCAGTGGCAGGAGCGCCGGTGCTGTCTGTGCCGTCGTGCAGAAACCCGTAGGTGCCACTCAGAGAGGCGTTGGAACAAGTCGCCGCCCATGCTGCGGAATTGAGCGCAAAGCCGGCAAGAACAATCATTCGAGCGATGCGAAACGCTTTGGAAATCATGGTGTTCTCCCCTACCTTGCGTTTTGGTTGCGTTCGTAGCTCCATTCGAGGCTTCGCCGCACCGCTGCGCCCTTATTGCACGTGCCTGGGCCGTCCCACTTCAGTCCCGGTCACCCTATTCAGGGTCCTTGGAAAGCCGAACCACCCCGTGAATCGGCTGCGGTCCGAAATGATTTGTTGCCTGGGATGGGCCTGTCGAGAGGTTCGTAAACACCAGCGTGATGTTCGCAATCTCGAGGTTTGGGCCGCCTCCGAGGCAGACCTGTAGCGGCACTGGCCCGCTAAAGGGAGACCCTCCATTTCCCGTTACATCCGCCATTCCGTTCACCTCCACAACCCAAGTGTAGGTAGGGAAAGGAGTGATGCCCGTTGGGCAATCGGTTTGAGGCGGGTTCCAAACGAGCGTCGCGCCCTTCATTACAATGTGGTGCGTGTGCTGGTGTCGGGAGTCGGTGCTGAACCCAGAGCCGGCTCCTAAATCGGAAAACTCCATCGTCAGAGATGCCGAAAAATCTGTCCTTCCGTGCGGTTGTAGGCTCAAGGACCACGGGCCGCGAAGTTCCCACGGACCGGCTGTCGGGTTGGCTGACAGGGGGTAGTCATTGATCACGCCACTATAGTGCGTGCGCGGCCAATCTTGCGCCGCTGCACCTGTTGCTAACGCCAGCCCGAGAACCCACGCCCCCACCGACCAGAAGAAAGTTTTGCTGTGCATAGTCGCCTCCAGGATGTTTTTGGACCACTGTTCTTGTTGGGCGAATCGATCGCGCCGCGCCGAAAACCTCTACCCGGGATAAAGGCCGGGCACTTACATTCCGGCGAGCCGGAGCCCGACACGCCACGCACACACTGAGTGATCGAAGTGCATGGAGCAAGCAGCAATGGACGGAACAGGCCGTTTGCGGTCAAATACCGTGTTTTGCCGTTACCATCCGGGGGTTACAATCGGTGCGCTCGCCTCCTGACTGCTCCCGAGAGAGCCAAATGGACGAACCGGCCCTCGACAAATCGTTGTCCGAGATCCCGTCCGAGAGTCGCCTTGATTCCTGGAAGGAGATTGCGCTCTACCTGCACCGGGACGTGACGACCGTCCAGCGCTGGGAGAAGCAGGAGGGGATGCCTGTCCACCGGCACCAGCACCATAAGCGAGGCTCCGTCTACGCGTTGAGTTCCGAGCTCGATGCCTGGCGGCAAGGCCGCAAACTTCGTTTGGACGGGGCACCGGAGACAGTCCTGGAAGCACCGGCGGATTTGGATGGCCGGCAAACGACTGTTCCGGGAGGACGGCGCTGGGTTGTTCTTAGCGCTGCAGTGGTGATTCTCGCCGCACTGGTGACGCTTGTCTCCGTCGCAAAACGGAGCCGCGCAGGGGATGCGGGCCGACCCAAAATTAGATCTTTGGCAGTCCTTCCCTTTCAGAACTTGAGTGGAGATCCATCGCAGGATTTCATCGCCGACGGTATGACCGAGGAACTCATCGGGCGACTTTCCAGAATTCACGGATTACGGGTTATCTCCCGTACTTCGAGTATGCACTTCAAGAACACGCAGCTTGCATTGCCAGAAATTGCCAGGATGCTCTCGGTCGATGCGATTCTCGAAGGCTCGCTGGTGCGAGAAGGACACCAGATCCGTGTGCACGCCCAATTGATTCGTGCCGCAACCGATGAGCATATTTGGGCGGGAGAATACCAACGCAACTACGAAAGTATTCTCGAAGTGCAGGGGGAAGTCGCTCGGAATATCCTTGAGCAGATCGCACTCAGCCCTGAAGAGCGGGCGCGTCTGATATCGGGGCCTCTGGTCGATCCTCAAGCTTACGAAAATTACCTCAAGGGCCGTTACTACTTCAGCCAGCGAACCGAGGATGCCCTCCACAAAAGCATCGCGTCGTTCCAGCAGGCGATCGCGAGCGACCCCGGCTATGCGCCGGCCTATAGCGGGCTGGCGGGGGCCTACGCGATGCTCGGATTCCGCGGCGGTCTGCCATCGAAAGATGCTCTGTCGGGTGCCAAGAAAGCAGCTCTGAAAGCGATCGAACTGGACAACTCATTGGCGGAACCGCATGCCTCTCTAGCGTTCATCGCGGAAACCTATGATTGGGACTGGCCCGGCGCCGAGAGAGAGTACAAGCAGGCCTTGGAATTGAATCCAGGTTACGCCCAGGCTCACAACTGGTATGCCGGTTACCTCACCTACAGAGGACGATTCAATGAGGGAATCGCTGAGGCTATGCGCGCCCGGGAACTCGACCCTCTGTCCCTGCCTCTGAACAACGCGCTGGCGGGGAGATTGCTCGCCGGAGGACGTTATGACGAGGCGTTGGCGCAAGTGCAGCGAACCTTGGAACTAGATAATCACTTTGCCCCGGCTCACCAGACTCTGGGCTGGATATACCTGCATAGCGGAAAGCAGAAGGAAGCCATCCGCGAGTTTCAACAAGCGCTGGAACTCTCCGGAGCGGAGGATACGGATATTCAGTTGGACCTGGGTTTTGCCTGTGCCGTGTCGGGGCAGCGGGAGGAAGCAAGAAGAATACTGGTGAAACTGGAACAGATGCACCAGCAAGGCATGGCTCCGTCCGCTTCCGTCGCAGTTCTATATGGCGCGTTGGGTGAAATGAGTGAGGCTTTCGCCTGGCTGGAAAAGGCTTACGAGGAAAGAGACCCTCAACTGACTTACCTCAAGGCGGGCCGCAGATTCGAGCCGCTGCGTAAGGATCCGCGATTTGGACAATTCGTGAGCCGCGTAGGGCTATCCGATTAAGGCATCCAGAAAGAACACTTCGCCACGCGATCGCCAATGAGCAGCGCCATCTCCTCGCTACTCAAAATGATGGAAGGTCGGGTACGGTAACTCGCCAATACGTTGCCTTTCCGCAATTCTGGGCAGATAGTCGGCTAACCTTCCACGCCTATCGTGATGCGACAAGAGACTCAGTCTATGCGATGTGGCTTGCAGAATGGCTTTGCTCTAGTTGTAGTAGCGTACGAAGCAGCTCGCCGGAAGAGCTTCGAGCATGTACCTTCTAGACCTCGGTACCACCTGGTCGATGGATGATTCTTGTTTAAGCTTCTTCCCAATGCTACGATTCAGGTTCTCTCCTTGGGAGGCCCTATGAGCGCCGCCTTGCGCCCAACGACGATCGGCGAGATTTGTCGCAGATGGAGATTTCGTAATCGTACATGGGCGCTTCTCCGGATTCGGAGCACCGGCGAGCTGGATCGCGGCCGATATTGTCCGCATTCAAGATAGCCTTCTCGTGGAGCACTGGGATGTCATTCAGGATGAGGCCAGGAAGAATCGAAACTTCCTGCATATTGATCTGGCCGCGGTTGATTTCAAGCGGACGGGAAGGTGAAACACGCGGCCCGCTTGGGTTGGGCCTACCAGCCTTCGCTGTGCCGTAAAATTATCATGATGTGCCTCACCTGCGTTCTAGGAGCGAGGGTTTATCCAAGCCCCAGATCCCGCGATGAGTTGAGCGGCCTCGTCTGGTCCCCAAGTTCCGGGTTCGTAGTTGTACAACGGCGAGGAATTTCCCAAGATTGGTTCCACGGCTCGCCATTGTGCCTCGACCATGTCTTCACGGCCGAAAAGCTCGGATCGCCCTCTCATCGCATCCCCCAATAATCTTTGATACGGAGGCATGTCGTCGCCGGCTCTCCGCGTCAGCGTGAGTTCCACGTCTTGACCGGACATCTGCTCGCCCGGGATCTTTACCCGCAGGCCCATGCCAATCACGATGTCGGGGCTGATGCTTATCCGCAAATGTGCCGAATTGCCGGCGACGATCTCGCCGAAGGTTTCAATCGGTGGACGCTTGAACTCTACGACGATCTCGGTGGCTGTAATCGGTAGCTTTTTCCCTGCGCGGATATAGATGGGGACGCCAGACCAGCGCCAAGATTCAACAAAAAGCTTTACTGCAACGAACGTCTCAACTGTGGAAGCGGACGCGACGCCCGGCACAGCCCGGTAGCCCTGATATTGTCCTCGTACGACATCGCCGAGCGCAAGCGGCCGAATTGCCTTGAGCAGAGCCGCCTTTTGGTCGCGTGCAGCCTCGTGTTCCTCGCCGGTGGGAGGGTCCATCATGAGATTCGCCAACACCTGCAGTAGGTGATTCTGAACGACATCGCGAACAGCGCCGGCCTCCTCATAGAACTTCCCACGATCCTCCACCCCAAAATCTTCCGCCATGGTGATCTGGATACTGCGGACATGCTCCCGATTCCAGATTGGCTCGAAAATTGGATTCGCAAAACGCGTGTACAGAATGTTTTGAACCGGCTCTTTACCGAGAAAATGATCGATACGGAAGATTCGTTCCTCTGGGAAGTATTGGTGCAGGATACCGTTTAGCTCCCGGGCCGATTCCAGGCTGCGTCCGAAAGGCTTTTCCACTACGACCCGAGCATTATCGGCACACGCCGACTTTGCCAATCCTTCGGCCACGGTTGCAAATAAGTTGGGAGGAATTGCGAGATAATGCAGCGGTTGCTTTGCGGTACCCAATTCCGCGCGAAGTTGGGAGAATGTGTTCGGATCATGATAGTCCCCGTCTACATAGCCTAATAGGTTGGTGAGCTTCGCGTATGCACTTTGGTCCAAACCGCCATGCTTTTCGAGGCTGTCCTTCGCCCGGGCCTTGAGCTGATCAAGGTTCCAGCCTGCTTTGGCGACACCGATGATCGGGAGATCGAAGCCTTCGTCACGGATTAGCCCCTGCAGCGAAGGGAATATCTGTTTGTATGCGAGGTCTCCGGTAGCGCCGAAGAACACGAAAGCGTCAGACTGAAACTCCGACATTGAATCAACCTCCCGAAGTACCGTTCATAGGCCGCCGCGAGATCCGACCCACTCCACAGTATCATCGCAACGCCGGCCTTTTCCGCCATGTCGGAGCTGTACCGGGCTAACTTCGGGCCTGCACGATTATGATCGTGCGTCGAAAGACATGCTTCGCGTGTTTACGGTCAACCGGGTGCAAACCCCGAGCAAACTTAAGAAGTTTCATGTTTTCGGGCAGCATGGCATTGCGATCTGTTTTCTGAAGCGGGATTTGCACCACATCAAGTCAATCGAAGCGACCGTCTCCATCACGCCTTCGAGCGGAAGCACGCACTGACGATGGGCATCAGTAACATGGCAGCGTGAGCGTTATTCGCTCGACGCATTCGTGGTGCTTCATGCGCGTGAATTGTCGCGCACTACCAGCACCGGACAGCGAGCGTGAACGATAACATCGTAAGCTGTCGGCCCTGGCAGGTGAGCCGCGACGCGTGGATGGGCAGAACCGCGGACTCCGAGCACAATCAGTTCACTCTTGAGATGGTCCGCGGTTTCCAGGATGCATTCCGCACGAGGACCAAAGGAGACGTGGAACTCAGGCACCGCGTCCTCTTGCCGCAACGTCCAGTGGTTCTCCAGCATGCGGAGCATGAAGAAGTCTTTGGCTGACATTCTGGTGGACAGAGGTTCTTTCCAGACATCTTCCGCGACATGCAGGAAATGCAGGGTAGCGTGATAATTTCCGGCGAGTGAATATGCGTAACGCATTGCCGGTTCGGATTCCGAAGAAAAGTTCGTTGCGAACAGAATTCGTCTCACCCGGCTCTCGGTTTGAGCGCCGACCGAACACTCTGGCCCTACCGTCAAAACCGGCTCTTTTGCGCTACGCAAGATCTCCTCCGCAGTGGAGCCAAGCATCAGCTTCTCCAATCCGTGCCGCGCTTGTGTGCCGATCACGATTAGATCGACTTTCTCTCTTTCGATCACTGCGGAGATGGACGGCCAGAAATCACCGTGATCAATTAACACTTCGTGGGAAATCTTGCTATCGACGCACGTGGAGGTCATCTCAAACAGTTGTTGTTCCGCTTTGCGTCGGATGGCTTCCAGAGCTGCGTCTCCCTCGACCGCAGGAATCGCTTCGTAGGCATCCCGAGGAATCACATGCGCAATGTAAAGTTTGGAGTGAAAATGCTTCGCGAACGCGACCGCATAGGGAAGAGCTATTCTGGAAGGAGGTGAAAAATCCGTCGCGAGAAGGACGCGATGAAAGAGGAGGGGATCCACGAGTCACCCATCTTTGTTGATGTTACACTCCCGCAGACAAAATGGAAAACAGCATTCACTTACATCCAGCATGATCCGCATTCAGGGAATCTCATATTCAAGGAGATGAGGTGATTAGAGAGAGCGAGCCGCGGCTGCTTGGCGAGAGTGTCGTTCTCGGCGTCATTGGCGCACTGGCGGCCCAGCTCTTCACATGGGCTCTACGCCTCTGTTCGCATTTCTTCTTGAATTGGCTCGCGGGCTATCGTCCTCCCGGGCTGCCTGAAGAGGGTGGGGTGCTTCGCCAGGTAATCGGACCGCACGGGCTCTGGCTCATTCCTCTGGCAACGACCTTAGGCGGCCTTCTTTCGGGATTCCTGGTTTACACCTTCGCACCGGAAGCGGAAGGTCATGGCACAGACACGGCTGTAAAAGCCTTTCACCGTGCTGGCGGATTCATCCGAGCGCGAGTCGCACCCTTGAAGTTGGTCGCATCCGCGATCACCATTGGGTCTGGAGGTTCCGCGGGCCGCGAAGGCCCTACTGCCTTGATTGGAGCGGGCGTCGGTTCGATCTACGCTACGCTGACCCATCGCCCGGATGCACATCGGCAAATGCTCGTCCTGGCAGGTATGGCGGCTGGCCTATCAGCCATCTTTCGCTCTCCGATTGGGGCTGCGTTTTTCGCCATTGAAGTGCTTTACGGCAGCATGGAGTTCGAGGCCGGAGCGCTCCTGTACACCATGTTGTCTTCTGTGGTGGCGTACGCGGTGAATGGGCTTTTTGTGGGATGGAAGCCGCTGTTTTTCTTCCCCGCGACCGTGAATAACCTACGGGCAGCGGACTACGCGTGGCTTGGGGTGTTGGGGTTGGCGGCCGGCCTACTGGCTACGCTCGTGCCCTACGTGTTTTATCGGACTCGTGATCTCTTCCGTTCACTGCCAGTCCCGGCTGCTCTGAATCCAGGAATCGGAGGATTGTGCGTCGGTTTGATCGCGTTGAGATTCCCTCACATCCTCGGAGGCGGGTATGGATGGATTCAAGAAGCCATTAACGGCAGTCTCGCTGTGCAACTGCTTTTCATTCTGCTGTTCCTAAAAATCGCCGCCTTCGCTCTTACGGTTTCTTCCGGCGGCTCCGGCGGAGTCTTTGCCCCGACGCTCTTCGTGGGGGCCATGCTGGGCGGGTTTCTCTCTTCCGTCTTTCGCCTGCCGCCGTCAATGTTCGTAGTGATAGGAATGGCCGCGACCTTCGGGGCTGCCGCGCGTGTGCCGATCGCTTCGTTGATCATGGTGATCGAAATGACCGGCAGTTATCGCTTGTTGCCGCCTGCCGCCTTCGCGGTCCTTTTGAGCTACATGATCCAAACGCAGTTATCAGCGCATTTGGCTTACCGCAGCTTATATGAGGCGCAGGTTGATACTCGTGCGCAGTCACCCTCGCGGTACGCCGAGAATGTCGAACTGGCTCTCAAAGTGCTTGGTACCCGGCAGATTCCGAAAACGGTGAAAGTCGGCCACATCGATCTGGTCTCTCTGCTCGATTCCGGAATTCCGATCAGCATGTCTGGCCGGAGAAAATTAAGCGTCGGCATCCTGCGTCCTGACAGCAGCCTCGTCGGCCAGACGGTTCAGTCCTGCTACCAATCGCAAACCAAAGACGGCTTCGAAATCATCGCCATTCTGCGAGACAGTGAAGTCGTCCTTCCGGAGGCGAACTCAATCCTGCAGTCGAATGATCGTCTTATCATCGTCGGGTCGCCCAAAGTCCAGAGTCATTTGACCGAGCATTTGATTCCCCTGGCCGCCAAAGTCGAATCCGAACTCAATACTTGAGAAAACGCCATTCAGGAGGTCCGCAATGAAACCAAGGATCACGACGTTATTTTTAGATATTGGCGGGGTCTTGCTCACTGATGGATGGAATCGACGCGCGCGCAGGCGAGCAGCTAAGAAATTCAAGCTCGATCCCACCGAGATGGAAGATCGACATCACCTGACATTCGATACCTATGAGGAGGGTAGATTCACACTGGATGAATATCTTTCTCGTGTGATCTTCTATGAAAAGCGGCCATTCGGCAGGGCGGAATTTCGTCGCTTCATGTTCGAACAATCGAAACCATTCACCAACATGATCGAACTGATGACCCAGCTGAAGATTCGTTATCGCCTCAAGATCGCAGTGGTTAGCAATGAAGCTCGTGAATTGAATGCCTATCGGATTCGCACTTTCCAGCTGGGACGGCTTGTGGATTTCTTCATTTCATCCTGCTTTGTTCACATTCGCAAACCGGACGAAAATATATTCCGCCTGGCACTGGACATTGCGCAGACGCCGATCGAACAGGTGGCATACATCGAGAACACTCCGATGTTTGTACAGGTTGCTCAAGGATTGGGAATTCGAAGTATTTTGCACGTCGACTATCTCTCCACGCGAAAGAAGCTGGCGTCACTTGGATTGAAGATGTTGGGGAGCCCCAGTTCGTGAATCACACTGATCGTCGGGACGTTCCCTGGAAAAGGAGCGCAAATGCCTATTCAGATCAAAGAAGAAGACGATGGAAAGATTCTTATTATTGACATCAGTGGAGAGCTCACAAAGGCCGATTATCCTGCATTTGTGATTGAGTTCGAGCGGCTTGTGCAGCAACACGGAAAACTGCGCGTGCTGTTTGATATGACAGAGTTGCACGGCTGGGACAGCGGTGCGGCATGGGAAGACATAAAATTCGACGTCAAGCATTTCAGTGACATTGAACGTCTCGCCATGGTGGGAGATAAGAAGTGGCAACAGGGCTTGGCAGCCTTTTTCAAGCCCTTCACAAAGGCACAGACGCGATATTTCAACCATAATGATCGCGATCGTGCCAGCGCATGGTTGCGGGAAACGTAAGCGTACCTCCAGCATGCGAGAACCTTGGGGTGTCCGGCTCGTGATGGGTACCTCGATCTAATTATGCCGGCCCGATCATTTTGGAGCTGGGATTCTAATGGAGCTTTATCAGCACCTGCCGCCGGATGCGCTGAAGATCGTCCTGGTGCTATTCCTGTCCTTCCTGATAGGGCTGGAACGGGAAGAACACAAAGCGATAGGACGGTCGTATTCCTTCGGCGGCGTGCGCACGTTTCCGCTCATTGGCCTGATCGGTTACTCCATCGCCCTCCTTTCCGGCACGCAGCTGCTGCCGGTGATGATTGGTTTCATGGTCATCGCCGCATTCCTGCTCTTATCGTTCTGGCACAAACTTACGTGCGTTGAAGGTGCGGGCGTAACAACTGAGATGTCCGGACTCACCACGTTTCTAGTGGGCTCCCTGGTCTGTTACGGACATCTTTGGATTGCGACCACGCTTACCGTGGCCAGCCTGCTGTTGCTCGATCTCAAAGTTACCCTGGAGAAGCTTGCTGGACGCGTCGCGCCTGATGAGATTCTCACGTTCGCCAAGTTTCTCTTTTTGGCCGGTGTCATTCTGCCCATCTTGCCCAACGAAGAATTTGGGCGCTTTCACGTTAATCCCTACAAAACCTGGCTGGTGGTGGTTGCCGTCAGCACCATTTCCTACGGCAGCTATGTTCTGCAAAAAATCACGAAAGAACGGGGCGGAATTGTACTCGCAGCCTTCCTGGGCGGAGCCTATTCATCCACCGTGACAACCTTCGTAATGGCACGTCGAGCGGCCAGTGAAGACCATCCGCACCTGTTTGCCGGCAGCATCTTGATTGCATCCGGCGTGATGTATCTCCGCCTGACAGCGCTCCTGGTTTTGTTTAACCATAAACTGATGTCTGTTCTGGCGATTCCCTTTCTGCTCCTGGCGGGCCTGGGGGTTGGTTTCGGATGGTTATGGACGCGTCGGGCGGACGCCAGCGCGCTGTCGGTGCAGCGCAAATTCGAACCGAAGAATCCGCTCGAGCTGCTGGCTGCATTTCTCTTTGCTGCGTTGTTCCTGGCAATGCTGGTCGCGACGCAGTTATCTATCACTTATCTTGGAAGAGTGGGAGTGAACATTCTTGCTGCGGTAATGGGCATCACGGATGTAGATCCATTCATCCTTGGAATGACTCAGGCAGCCGGCACGCTCACCCCGATCAAAGTTGCGGCCACCGCCGTTCTCATCGCCGCGGCAAGCAATAATGTTGTGAAGGGCATCTATGCGTGCACTCTCGCAGGCCGCAAAACTGGGCTAGAGAGCCTCGCGCTTCTGGTTGGCCTTGCCGGGCTAGGCCTTACTCCGCTGTTTTGGCTGTGAGCATGACTTCGCAGGACGATCACGATACGATCCGATCCACCTGTCTTCTTTGGAGATTGGCTCCCAACCTCGGAACGTCGGCGGCCGCTACTCCATATCCTGAGCTGGATTTCTCCATGCGTTTGCACGGATCGGGAACTCTCGTTGGACGGGGGGTGCTCGGCGTCCGCTTAGGTGCGGCCCGCGGTCGCGAACGATCCCTGTTCACCATCGCCTGCGACGGAGTATCGATTGACCGGGAGGTTCTTGAGCTGGGGCGAAGCCGGAAGTGCGGATTTTCCGTTGACAACGGCAATTCCGCATCATAAAAGTGGTACGCTCGACGGGCAGGTAGAATGTCCCTATCTTCATAGGGTAAACGCACGTCTTACAAATAATCACTTTAAGAAGAGGAAACGATGGCTGACTCTCAGTCGAAGCTGCAACGTTTGCAAACGGCTGGAATTCTGGAGCAACGTCAGTTCGGGCCGGATGAACTGGCACTCGTGGCGACAATCACGGACGAGGAGATCGACGTGTTAATCCGCTTGCGCGAGCGCTTTGGCGCACCGGACCAGGACAAGCAGCACATCAAACCCAACATCTTCGTCTAGCGCCGCAAATGCGGCGCGGCCGCGGAATTGTGGTCTTAGGAGAGTGGATTTGGTAAGCCAAGGCCCTCAGTTGTCCGCTCCATCGGCGACCGTATCCAGCAGTCGCCTTTTGTGGCAGAAGATCGCGATCGCACATCCCCGCCTTGACTTCTCCTCTCGTCGTTTTTGGGGCAGCTTTGATCTGGCGGCACGGCTGCCAGCATTCTTCCTGGAACTTCATAGCATCGTGGGCGGCGGCCTTGCCGTCATGCAGATCGCATGGCAACAAGCCGAAGCGATAGCGGACCGTGACCCGGTCGGCCATGCGCTCGCGCAGTACTTTTCGCAGCACCTGCTGGAGGAACGGGACCATGTTGAGTGGTTGCTGGCTGACATGGAGGCCTGCGGCATCGATCGTCAGTTTGTGCTCACTCGACTGCCTGCTGGTCCAGTAGCGGCATTGTTAGGCGCGCAGACGTACTGGATCCTGCAGGAACATCCCGTGGCGTTTCTCGGCTATCTTGCGGTGGTCGAAGGGAATCCGCCGACCCGCGAACACCTTGCTTTGATCCGCGAGCAGACCGGATTTCCGGACGAGGCATTTCGCTGTCTCCGGGAGCATGCCGATGCAGACCAGGGTCATACCGCGGAACTCCGCGCCTTGATTGACTCCCTGCCGCTTTCCGCGCGCCATCATCAGTTGATGGCGCTGAGTGCCTTCGAAACGATCGAGGCGTTGGCGCGCATCTTCGATCAGCTCTGCCGAGAAGGCAAGGCGGGTGCCGGGTCGTGAAAGGTACAACGATTGCGCAATACAAGGTGCTTGAACTGCTCGGGCGTGGCGGCATGGGCGTGGTATGGAAGGGCTATGACGAACGACTCGACCGCCATGTTGCGCTCAAGTTTCTGCCAACCGAACTGACCTTGAATCCCAGCAGTCGCGAACGTCTGGTCCGGGAAGCTCGTGCCGCCTCGCAACTCGACCATCCGAATATCTGCACGATTCACGAGATCGAGGAAACAGCGGAAGGCCACATCGTACTGGTAATGGCTTATTACGAGGGGGAAACCCTCGCGGCCCGCATCCGTCGCGGACGCCTGGATCCGGAAAGCGCGCTCCATGTACTGCGATCGATGCTGCAGGGGCTTAAGCACGCGCATGATCGTGGCGTGATTCACCGGGACATCAAGCCGTCCAATACGATCCTGTGCCCCGATGGCGGCGTCAAAATCGTAGATTTTGGTTTAGCCCGCGCTGCCGGTCCGAATGAATTGACCATTACCCAGGGCCTCGAGGGCACGGTTCAATACATGGAACCGGAGACAGTGTCTGGCCAGCATGCAGACCATCGCACCGATCTCTGGTCGTGTGGCGTGGTGATGTATGAGATGCTCGCCGGCGTCCCGCCTTTTCAAGGGAAGCACGTGCTCGCGGTGCTCGCTTCCATCGCACGCAATGAACCTACTCCGCTCCGTGAGTTGCGTCCCGACATACCGCAGCATTTCGAATCGATCGTATCGCGCGCCCTGGCGAAGGTTCGCGGAGCTCGTTATCAATCCGCGGGAGAATTTCTTTTTGACCTGGAGCGTTTCGCTCATTCGACATCGCATTCGACGACGACGATGAGCTTTCCTTCGCCGCGCGAGCATGTCCTGGAGAAGTCCCTGGTGGTCCTGCCGTTTGTTACGGTGGGAGGCGCGGCGGAGTCGGATTTCATCAGCGATGGTCTCACCGACGAAATCATCACGGATCTTTCCGGAATTCGCAAACTGCGGGTGATCTGCCGAAGCTCGGCCATGCGGCTGAAAGGGACTGCCAAGCCTCCGCGCGAAATCGCTTCCGAGTTGAACGTCCGCTACGTTCTGGAAGGTACGGTCCGTCTCAGCGGCACCCATCTGCGGGTGAACGCGCAGCTCATCGATCCGGGAACAGACTCGCCGCTGTGGGCAGAGAAATATACCGGCAGCATTGAGGATGTATTCAAAATCCAGGAGGAACTTTCGCGAAAGATCGTGGAGGCACTCCGGCTGAAACTGGGTCCGGACGACCTGGAGCGCATCGCCGAGCGTCCGATGGGAGACATTCGAGCCTATGAATACTATCTTCGTGCCAAGCGGGAGCTGCTGAGTTACTCGCGCGAGGGACTCGAGAGGGCACTAGAGTATCTCGACAAGGGCGAGCAAATCATCGGCGAGAATGTGCTGCTGTTGTCGGCGCGGGGTTTTGTGCACTGGCAGTTCGTGAATGCCGGAATGGATGCCGACCTCACGCACCTTCAGAAGGCGGAGGAATGCGCGAACCGCATCATGGAACTGCATCCCGGCTCCGATCATGGTCACCGGCTGCATGGACTGGTGGCGGTGGTTCGTGGGAACACGCAGGATGCTGTCCGTCACCTGAGGCGGTCGCTCGAAATTGCGCCGGGAGATCCCGACAGCATGGCGTGGCTGTGCGCACTGTGCGCCCTCAGCGGCAAAGGGCAAGCCGTCACCGCAATGGCCACCCGTCTTGTCGAGATTGATCCACTCACTCCGACCTATCACTTCATGCCAGGTTTCGTGGCGTTGCTAACCGGCGACTTTGAACGCGCGCTCGGACCTTACGAGGCGGCGCTGAAGGGCGAGCCTTCGAACCAGATGTTGCGCCTGGCGTATGGCCAGGCTCTGCTCATGAAGGGCGATACTAAGCTCGCGATCGAGAAATTTGAGGCCCTCGCCAACGACAATCCTGGCGATTTCTTCGCCCAGCTCGGGCTGGTGCTCCGTAACGGTGTGGCGCGCAATCCCGAGGGCATTCGCGCATCCCTTACCGAGGAAGTCGCCGCGGCCGCATCCGGAGACATGAACTATGCGTGGATTGTGGGGCAGGCCTGGGCGCTGGCCGGCAATCCAGAAGAGAGTTTGCCCTGGCTCCATTTGGCGGTAGATCACGGTTTCATCAACTATCCGATGCTTAGCCGGTTTGATCCCACGCTCGGAGAGGTTCGCAAAGACAGTCGTTTCCAAGTGTTGCTCGAATCTGCCCGCAAGGCTTGGGACGCTTTTGAGGTGTAATGATGGAAAATGCTCATGCAGCTTCGCGGGTCCAGTTGTTGGACCACGGAAGACCGCCACGCGCCGGTGAACGGGACGTGGCGCGCACGAATCCAGACCTGGAGATCAGCGCCACGATGGTTCTGCGTCGTGCCCCCGGAGAAGGCAAGTCGGCGGAGGTCGCGCGGCAAAACGACGTTCTGGCAGTTCGCGACTTCGCGCAACAACATGGGCTTAAGTTGGCGGAATTGGAACCGGGAGCGGGATCCCTCACTCTGTCGGGACGAGCCGCGGAATTCGAGAGTCTTTTCCACGTCGAATTGATCGATGTTGAGCATCGCGGCCGGCGCTACCGGCGCTATGATCGGCCACCATCCTTACCCTTAAACCTGAGCGAGATTGTTACCGGTATCTTCGGACTGCGCGCGCGCCCTACCCGTCCGAGACCTCGCGTGCATCACATTGGATCCACTGCCCCGTTCTGGACGACCGCGGAAATGGAAAGAGCCTACGAGTTCCCGGAGCACTTCGATGGAAGCGGCCAAGTGATCGGGCTGATCGAGCTTGGCGGTGGATACGACGAGCAAGACCTGCAAGCCTTTTTCCGCGAACGTGGCCTGCCCGTGCCACGGGTCACCTTCAAATCGGTTGACGGCTCGCCCAATCAACCTGCATCGGCGGAAGCGATCCAGCAATGGCTCGACGTCGTAGAGGGCCGCCGTGAAGAATCATCGTGCGATCCGACGTTGCTTGAGGCTGCGCAGATGACGGTGGAAGTGACCATGGACATCCAGCTTGCCGCCGCACTGGCGCCTGGCGCGGAAATCGTCGTCTACATGGCGTCCGCTACGGAAGAAGGGATTTATAAGGCGCTGAGCCTTGCGGTTCACGACGAACAGCCGCCGGTGGACGTCATCTCCATGAGCTGGGGTGAGCCTGAATCCTTCGTTTCGGACGCGCACGTAAACGCCATCACCCAGGTGCTGGAAGATGCGGCCCATCGCGGGATTACGGTTTGCGCTTCTTCGGGAGACTTTGGCGCCTATGATGACCCGCAGAACAAGAGCCTGTGCGTTAACTTTCCCGCAAGTAGTCCGTTAGTCCTCGCTTGCGGGGGCAGCACCGTCCTGCGCTGCGAGTCAGAGATTGAGAAAGAGATCGTCTGGAACTGCGGTCTGCATGGCATTCCCGCGGCAACCGGAGGCGGAATCAGCGAGCGGTTCGATCGTCCGCAGTGGCAGTCGTCCGACCAGGTTCCACTCTCTCCTACTGGACGGCAGGGACGCGGCGTGCCGGATGTTGCGGCATCCGCCGATCCCCACAATGGATGTGCCATTGTGGTGGGAGGAAAGCGTTGCAGTTCTTTCGGTACCAGTGCCGTGGTCCCGCTCTGGGCAGCCCTGATTGCGAGATGCAACCAGTCGTTGGGAGCACGGTCCGGCCACGTGAACCCCGTGCTCTACGAACTGGCACGCTCGACGCAATCTCCTTTTCGTGCGATCGAGGAAGGGGACAATGGGTTCTATCACGCCACTGCGGGATGGAGCGCTTGCACTGGTTTAGGCTCTCCAAAAGGCCGGCAACTGGTCGATCTGCTCCGTCGGTCTTTGGCAAAGCAAGCCTCCGAAGCCGCCTAGCGATCGACAACGCGACAGCGTACGTTCAGCCGATCCAGTCGAAGGAGCGGGTGACGGCACGTTTCCACAGGCTATACAGCTCATTACGCTTGTCGGGATCCATGCCCGGTTCCCAGGTGCGGTCGATCCCCCAGTTCGCGCGCAGATCATTGAGGTCCTTAAAGTAGCCGACCGCCAGGCCGGCGGCATATGCCGCGCCCAGCGCGGTGGTAGCGTCCGGTGCAAGTGGACGGACCACGGGCCGATTGAGAATGTCGGCTTGAAACTGCATCAACAGATCGTCAACTACCATGCCTCCGTCTGTCCGAAGCACATCCAGCTTGATGCCCGAATCTTCTTCCATGGCTTCGACGACGTCGCGCGTTTGATAGGCCGTCGCTTCCAGCACGGCACGCGCGATATGGCCTTTGTTCGCATAACGCGTCAGGCCGACGATCACGCCTCGGGCCCTATCTTTCCAATAAGGAGCGTATAAGCCGGAGAATGCGGGGACGAAATATAGGCCGCCGTTATCCTCTACCGTTCGCGCCAGGGACTCAATATCGGAGCTCTTCTCAATCAGGCCAAGGTTGTCGCGCAGCCATTGCACCAGTGCGCCGGTAATGGCGATGCTTCCCTCCAACGCATAATGTGCCGGTTGATCGCCGAACCTGTATCCGACAGTTGTGAGCAAGCCAGCCTTGGAATCAACCTTCCGAGTGCCGGTATTCATCAGCAAGAAGCATCCTGTGCCATAGGTGTTCTTTGCTTCGCCTTGGGCGAAGCACGTTTGGCCCACCAAGGCTGCTTGCTGATCGCCCAGGATTCCTGCGATGGCAACGCCTCGAATGGCCGGCAATTGCGCGGATCCGTAGATTTCACTGCTCGAGCAGATCTTCGGCAACATCGCTTTTGGAATTTCAAACGCCTCGAGGAGCTCTTCATCCCAAGCGAGGGTTTCCAGGTTCATGAGTTGCGTGCGGCTGGCATTGGTCACATCGGTGAGGTGCGATCCCCCATGAGGCCCGCCCGTCAGATGCCACAGGAGAAAGCTGTCCATGTTTCCGAACAGCACATCGCCGGACTCGGCGAGCTCTCGAGCCCCTCGAACGTTCTCCAGGATCCAACGAATCTTGAGCGCGCTGAAATACGTCGTAAGAGGCAGACCTGTTTTGCTACGAAATCGATCTTGTCCACCAGACTTTGCGAACTCCAATACGTAATCGGCGACTCGTGTGTCCTGCCAAACCAGCGCATTGGCGAGCGGTTCGGCCGTTTTCCGGTTCCACGCAACGGTTGTCTCTCGTTGGTTGGTGATGCCGACGGCCGCAAGTTTCGAGGGCGATAGGTTTCCCCTCTGCATCGCTTCAGCAATCACTTCCTGCGTGCGCTGCCAAATCTCTTCGGGGTCATGCTCGACCCAGCCCGGATTCGGATAGATCTGCCGGTGTTCTTTTTGCGCCATCGAGACGATACGGCCCGAGCGGTCAAACACGATGAATCGCGTGCTGGTGGTGCCTTGATCGATTGCGCCGATGTATGGTGGCAACGCGTCGCTCCTGGTTTCCTAGAGGCCCCGGTTTACGAGTGCACGAGTCCTGCCGTTTTGAGATAACGGTTGATCTTGTCTTTGTACTCCACGATGGCTGTTTGCGTCTGATCTGCGGACCAATCGAGCTCTTCCGCGAGTAGGTAACCCACAACCGGCGCAGCCTTGATCGCATCCCGCCACGAGAAGAATTGCAGGCCGACTCGCCTGGCGAGCACGTCTTCGATCGTGACGGCCATCTCATGGCGGATCGAATAGACAACTTCGGCCTGGATCGCCGGGTACGCTTCCAGGATCGGTTGCGCCAGCGTAACGTTTTCGGCTGCAAGCGCAGCGACGTCTTCGGCGGCAGTTCCGAACTTCGAAGCCAGATGAACGGCACTCTCTTCCGACACTCCGAAGCGTGCGCAGAGCCCTTGCCAGTAGTCAGCCGTGTAGCCTTCGCCGCCGTGTAAAACATAATCACGAGTTTTCGAGGATGTCTCAGGCACGCCCAAGGCTTGCTGGACGCGGTGAATTGTGTCCTCGGCCATGGCTCGATGTGTCGTCCACTTGCCGCCCAAGATGCTGATGAGACCGCTGGCGGAATCCACTTCGATCTCGTAGTCGCGCGACAGGGACTTGGTGTCGGGCTCGCTTTCCGCGCTTACGAGCGGCCTTGCGCCGGCAAATCCACTCACGATGCTGTCGGGAGTGACGGGACGTTCCAGGTAGCGGTTGAGATGCCGGAGCAGGTATTCGACATCGTGTTTCGATACGAGCAATTCAGCGTCCGGAGAGATCGCCTCGTCCGTCGTTCCAACCAGTAGTCTCCCGTGCCAAGGAATAGCGAACAGCACGCGGCCATCCTCGGTCTTGGGAATCAGGAGGGCATCCTTCGTCGGGAAAATCTCCAGGGGTAAGAGAATGTGCGCGCCTTTGCTCGGACGCATCCGGTTCCGCACCGAGGGAGTGGCCAGCCTGCGAAGAGAGTCGGACACGGGGCCCGTGGCGTTCACTAGCGCTTTCGAAGCAACGGCAAACGTCTTCCCAGTGAGTGCGTCCTCAACCACAACGCCCGACACTTTTCCCAGTGCATCACGCTGGAAGCCTGTCACCTTGGCATGGTTCAGTGCGTTTCCCCCGGCTGCGCAGAAGCTTTGCACGAGCGCGATGTTGTACCGCGCGTCGTCAAATTGACCATCGGCGTAGGCTACGGAACCGATTAATCCCTGACGCTTGAGTTGCGGTGTGCGCTCCAGGGTCTCTGCTTGCGACAGAAATTTGCTCGGAGAGATGCGCGAGGATCCAGCAAGCCAGTCGTAGAGCTTGAGCCCGATCCCGAGATAAGCGATGTTGCTCCAGCGGTAGCTCGGCACCACGAATTCCAGCTTGCGGGACAGATGCGGCGCGTTCTCGAGCATCCGGATGCGTTCCTGCAGGGCACGCACGAGGACGTGGTATTCCCGAAGATCGACTTTCTTAATGGCTTCTTCGAGATACCGTACGCCGCCGTGGATAATCTTGGTGGACGCGCTGGAAGCCCCTCCGGCAAAATCGGTCGCCTCCAAAAGGACCGTAGGGATTCCTCGCAACTGGGCATCCAGGGCGCAGGCCGCGCCCGTGGCTCCGCCGCCGATTACACAGAGATCGAACCGATTGCCGGCGACGTTGTTGAGTTCTGCGGCTCGGGTATTCACAGCCATCCCAACTCATGAAAGCACGAGTTTCGTTTGATCCAATACAGCTCAGTTGGGTATAACACGATCTGCATCCGGGGCCGTGCACTGTTCAAAAGGTGAGTTGCAGGTTAAAGACCGGCGATCTTGCCGCGCACTACGGTAATCGAAGCCTTCGGAAGTACAAAAATAGTCTGCGCATCTGCCACAACGCTCTTCGATACGGGCGGATGGTCCGGATCAGGATGGCTGTTTCGGCCGTCGTTGATCCACACATACTGTTCGCTGCCGAAGGTCACTACCGCGACCGGCCCAACAAACCCGCCGCTGTGTTTCTTTTGCGTATCCTCAAAGGCAATGCGGATGCTGTGAGGATTGGTTTCGTCACGGTTCACCAGCATCAGCGACCAGCTTCCGTCCGGACGACGCACCGCGTAGCTCGTGACCAGTAGATTGCCATCCGCGTCTTTGATATCGGTGGAGGAAGGGAACATCTGGTGCATGCCCGAACGATGCTGCACCCATTCGAGGTTGATCATGTGGGCGGCGAAGTAGGGTGAGGTATAACCTTTGATCGCGTAATTTTCGTCGGAGACGAAGTTCGACCACGAAGCCCAGCCCAGGCAGGTCGGATCGATGCCTTGCGGTTGGATCGGCGAGTGATAGAACGCGGCGCCGCCGCCCTCAAAAAATGATCCGACATTGTCCGCCAGCCAGAGCGCCGCAAAGATCGTGGTCATGGGGCCGGTGAGTTGCGGCGCGAGGTGATTCTCCGTCACCATCAGCGGCACGCTCTTCGGTACACCATCGGCGCGCCAAACTTGCAGGATGTGCTTCATCAACTGCGGTTCGCTATAAAGCGTCTTCCAGGTAATCGCGCACGGCTCGAAGGGATAGTGCTCGAAAGAAACAAACGCCAAGTCGCCCAAATGGCCGCGTTCCTTCAGGTAATCGACGAACCGGCCCATCCACGAGACGCGGCCACGCGCATCCGGCCAAAGCGTGATGTCCTCATTCACTCCTTCGAAGACCGGACCGCCCAATTTCAATTGCGGATCGACTTGGTGCAGCGCCTTCGCCCATTGAATATAGAGCGCGCCGTAATCTTCGGGCATGGCATGTTTGCCGTCCGGCTCTTCGCCCATTTCCACGTATCCGATCTGATATCCACGTTTCTCGATGTAAGCGATCTGGGCGGCGGCGTCCTCGGGCGTGCCATAGAGCATCGTCACCGGGATCATGGCTGGAAGATTATTGGTGAGCCCGCTGCTAAAGAACAGGTCGAAGCCGGAGTGCTGATAGTTTCCGCTGTCGTTCACATCCTCGGACGAATGCCACGGATCGATGGAAGAAACACAATACGTTGTCTCTTTGTCGGTGGGTGCCTTGGCCGCCTCAACGAATTCGCCATTCGCGGCGATGGTGCCTGCCCTGATCTGGCGAACCGCGTATCCCACGCAGTTGCGGATGTCCTGTGCGCCGTGCTCATCGCAGGTGTTCGACGATCCCGTCATCCATACGCGCAGGTAGCGGGTATCAATCGGAACGTCCGACAACTTCAGCGTAACGGTGCCGCCCTTCGCGTCCTTCTGCACGCCCGAGGCAAACACCTTCCATTCACCTTTCGGCCCGAGGTCGAAGTCGAGAGGATCTTTGCCAACCCAGTATTCCACCTGGTAATTAGTCGCGAAGGGGCTCTCCCACTGAATCCGCACCGCATTCACCGGCTTCTCCGACTGCAGATCGACGATCACCCATTGCGGATGCAGGGTGTCGCTCTCCCCGGTGAATTTGCTTGTCAGGTAAGGATTGCTCTTCCAGTAGGTGAGGTTCGGACCCTCCATCGGGCGGTCGCCACTCGTAGCGAAGCCGCGATGAGGCAGGGCATAGGCGAGGATGTAGCGGAGCGGTTCCTTGAGCTCGGTGCTGCCCGTGAAGTATCCACTGCGGTGTGCCTCGTCGCTCCATGAGCCATTGGAGTTCCAATGCCACGCCGCCATCCTTAGCTCAGTATTGTTGCGGTAGGTGATCGGCCCCCATCCGGCAGATAGCGACTCCTGGATAATGTGTGGCGTGTAAACCTGGTTGATTCCGGAGCGCGATAAGACGTCGATGGAACTCCCCAACGCCTCGTCCGGATCGAATGTATTGATCGCATGACCGGGAGTCGCGTCCACACGAACCGTCGCGACCTCCTGTGCCTGTGCCGGAAAACAAGCCGCAAATAACGGCAGGCACATCAGGCAGACAACGATCGATCTCTCAATCCTTCGCATGGGTGCCGGCCCTCTCTTCCACCGTTGCAGACGGATGCAACGGAGCCCGTCCGTCCCTACTTCTGTCCAGGGTCTCCGCTCTCAAAGCTCTTAATGCGAGCGACGGTCGGGCCATCCAATTTCTTCAACATCGCGACCAGCAGATCGACCGTGCGATCGAAGTCGCCTCGATCGATGATCGAGTTGTGCGTATGGGTCGAACGCGCAGGAACCAAAAGCGTGGTGACAGGAACGCCGCCGCCGTTGAGCTTGATCGCTCCAGCATCATCGCCAAATCCTTCGACGAAGTCGAACTGCAGCGGGATATGATTCTCTGCAGCCACCTGCTGGACGAAGCGGACCAGGTTCCGGTTGGGATATTCGCTGAAACCGTAGAGCATGATTCCAGGCCCATTGCCCAATGTTTCCAGCGCCGCCTCCGGCTTGTTGCCTGGAGTGTCGTTGGTGATGCCGACTTCCAGCGCGATGCCGATATCAGGGTTGATGATGTGGGCCGAGGTCGTGGCGCCGCGCATCTCGATGCTGCCCTCTTCCTGGATGGTCGCGGTAAAGAAGATCTGATTGGGGTGAGGCTCGTTCTTCAAGCGACGGATGGCCTCGACCATGGCGATACAACCGACGCGATCATCCCAGGCTTTCGCAAGGTAACGTTTATTCGGCAACTCGGCAAACGGAGAGACTGGAGCGATCGGATCTCCCGGCGAGATTCCGAGAGCAGCAACGTCTTCGGCGTTGCGCGCTCCGATGTCGAGGTAATACTCCTTCGGTTCGTTCTGGCGGCCACCGGCGACGTGCGCATCCCAGAGCTCCGTAATCGCAAGCACCGGCCCCTTACTCCCGAGAATCACCCAACGCTGATCGGCCAGTGCGGGTTCCAGCCAGTATCCAAGCATCTGCACGGAGATGTATCCATCGGGCCGAACGTGACGAACCAGGGCGCCGAGCTCATCCATGTGCGCGTCCACCATGATGCGGGGCCCGCTGTTTCCCAGTTGCGCAATCACGGACCCGAGGCCGTCATAGGATATTTTGTCGGCGTAGGGTTTTACTTCTTCCACGAACAGCGTGCGAACCGGACCTTCCGCCCCGGGAGGGCCTGGAGCCTCGGTAAAGCGCTTCATGAGATCGACTACGCGGTCCTGCGCCGGAGCGGCGCTGCAGAGGAGAAGCAGAACAATCCATCGTCGCATGGTGAACGATTCTACACAGCGCCGCGGCCGAAGAGGGCGCACTTTCATCAGGTGAACAGGCCTTGCAAAGCGCGGGATTACTGCTCCGGTAAGCGCAGTTTCGATCCCTTTCGTTCAGCCCACTGATTGAAGGCATGCACCATCTCTTGCGTCCATTTGGCATCGATCTGCCCAGGCGTGTACTTGCCCTCGCGCAGCATCTGGTGTCCCCATTCATCCACCATGCGATCCATCTCCGAGTCATCCGCGATTTTCTCGGCGAGCTGCGGCGGAATAAAGGTGATGCCTTCCGGATCTCCGACTATGACATCGCCGGGCATGACGGTCGTGTGACCGATGCGGATGGGTACGTTGATGCCGACGAGCATGACATTTTGCAGGTCGGATGGATCTGCGCCCCGGGTGTAAACCTGGAAACCTTTGATCTCCTGGATGCCGCTGACATCACGCACTGCCCCGTCCACCACCAGGCCGTTGTGGCTCTTGGCGTAGATCGCGGTGGCGAGGTTGTCGCCGATAATCGTGCCATACTCGATCTTTCCGAATAGGTCGACGACCAGCACGTCGCCAGGCTGCAGGATGTCGATGATCCAGGAATTCTCGTCGCCGATGCGCTGCTCTTTCTTCCCATTCGCCTGGATCACGGAATCCACGTCAGGCCGGCGCGGCATGAATACCGCGGTCACAACCCGTCCCACCATGCGCTTACCCGGATTGATGATCTTGAATCCGCCCTCGAATTGATTACGGAAACCTGCATCTCCGAGCACATCCCACGCCTGCTCCGCCGTGGTTTCACTTAGCCGGCTTAGCACGGCGTCGGGAACCTTCGGACGCCCATCAGCGAAACGCTCTCCCTTCCAATTGGGTGTGAATGCCACACGCTGCTCGGTAGAGAACACGCCCAGTTGGGCCCGCGCGGACCCAGTGCAGGCGGCAGCCAAAACCAAAATTATCGCTAGAGTGAGAATTCGATGCATATCGATCTCTTCAGTTCAGTGTGCAAGGTACGGCACAAAACCACGCGTTTTGGTTTGCAGACGATAGACCGAGGTCGTCGCCGTGATGTAAAGAGTGCTGTAATTCGCGCCGCCCCACGCAAGGTTGGCGGGCTGTTCCGGCATAGCAATTGTGCCGAGGTGGTGGCCCTCGGCGTCCCAAACCCAAATACCCTTAGGACCCGTGACATAGAGATTGCCGGATTGGTCTACCCGAATGCCGTCCGGAACGCCATCATTCTTGGCTCCGGGTTCCTCGCCGAAGATGCGGCCGTTCGCAATCGTCCCGTCGGAATGAAAATCGTACACCCGAATATTCCGCTGCTCGCTATCGTCGACGTAGAAGTGTTTCCCGTCGGGTGAAAATGCAAGTCCGTTCGGCTGGGTCAATTCCTTGGTGAGTAGCCGGATCTTTCCCTTCCCCTCGACACGATATACGCCCTGGAAGGGGATCTCCTGCTTCTCATCTTTTACAAAATCAAGGGTTGGATCGGTGAAATAAATCGCGCCATCGGGTCCGAGTACAACGTCATTCGGGGTATTTAACTTCTTACCTTCAAAGCGATCGACAACGGTTTCATAGCTCTTGCCGTCTGGGCTCAAGCGGATGACTGCCCGCAGTTCGCTGGCGCAATCGAGAAGCCGATGCTGCCTGTCGTAGGTATTTCCATCCGGATCGACGAGAGCGATCACTTCTTCTTTGCGCCCATCCTCGTAAACGCGAAAAATCTTGTTCAGTGTTTCATCGCTCACCCACACAAACCCTTTTTCGTCCCACACCGGGCCCTCCGTGAATCCAAAGCCCGTGGCAATCGTCGCAAGCTTGGCATCATGGTCGATCAGCTCCCAGAACTTCGGCGACTCCGCCTGGAGAGCGAACTCGCGCTTGGGAACGGCTTCTTGCGCTTGCAAGCTGAGGGTGAAAAAGAAAACAGTGAAAATGAATGGGATCAGTTTGGATTTCGTCAATGCGGTATTCCTTTGCGATTTCGTAGCGAGAGTCTACTCTTCGTCTTCCCAATGTCGCTTGGCATTCGGCAGGGTGGTCGAAGATGCATCCTTTCGGCGCAAATTCATAAGATAGCTGACAACATCATCAAGCTCTGCAGGACTCAACGTGGTCCCATAATCTCGCGGCATCAACGGCTCGGCAACATAGGTCAGGCTTGCCAGATCCGCCTTTTGCAGGAGAACAAACTCGCCGCTGTGAGTTTCCAGCACGAGCGAAAAATTGTCTTCGGTTCGGATGATGCCGCTGTACTTCTGGCCCTGGTGGTCAACGGCCACGGCCTGTTTCGCACGATGATCCGGATCCCTTCCGGGAGCCACGATGTCTTCGCGAATCTCGGCAGGCATGCGGCCCGCGCCGTAGGTTGTGAGGTCCGCCGCAATGAATCCGCCCTTGCCGCCCGCCATATGGCAGTCGGCGCACCGCGCCTTTCCGAAGAACAACGAGGCGCCCCGATCCGGATCGCCCGGGAGTTTTGCGCTGCCGCCTTTGCCCTGCAGGACACGTAAGTAGGCAATCAAGGACTTGATGTTTGCGTCGCCAAGCGAACGGAAGGGAGGCATTCCAGCATCCCCGATTCCGTTCCAGACAATGCGTTTTAAATCGGCATCGTTGAGTCGTGCGGCATCGGATTGCGACGCAATGCTGGGCGCTCGCTCGCCCCCACTGCCGTCCAGCCCGTGGCAAGCGCTGCAGTTTGCGCGAAAAGTCTTTCCGCCGGCCGCCGCGCTCGCCGGCACCGGTGCGGATGCATTAGGTCCCGGTTTGCTTTGCGGCGCGGCAAACCACGCCACGCTCACGATGGAGACTAAGACCGCCAGTCGACCCGACAGCTTCAGCAACAACCGCCCCTCCGCTCGGTTAGAAGACGAACTTTGCCGCGACCTGCATAATGCGCGGATCGCGGGCGGATGTGACGTACCCGAACGTGCCCGAGTTGATCTCACCGGACGGATTTCCAAACTGCGCGTGGTTGAAGACATTGAAGGCTTCAAAGCGCAATTGCAACTCCTTCACTTCGGTAAAGCTGATCGTCTTCAGCAGCGCCATGTTGAAGTTATTCAGCCCCGGACCATGAAAATAACGGCGCCGGCAGTTTCCGAACTGGCCAAGCTGTTCGTTGCTGAAGTTTGAGGGGTTGAAGTATGCATTGCCATCGCGTGGATTGGTGTCGCCCAGGATCGGTCCATTATTCGAGCAATTCGGAACGTCAACAGGAGCGGCATTGGCGCCGATCAGGGAGTTGTCATCGTTTTCCGACAGCGTAATCGGCAGCCCGGTAGCCAAGGTCGTGATCCCAGACAAGCTCCATCCCCCGATTACTTTCTTCTCCCAGGATCTCTCCAGGAATTTGTCAAAGGGCAGGAGCCAGTTGTAGCTGAGCACGAAATTGTGGGTAACGTCGAAATTACAGAGCGCGATACTCTGGCGAGGGTTGAACGGGTCGATGGAATCCTGCAGGCCGGAGGCATTGTCGAGGCATTTGCTGAACGTGTAGCCCGCCAGCAGATTCAGTGATCCCGTGGAATAGTTTGCGCTGAGTTGCAGCGAGTTATAACTCGAGTTCGCCACCGTCGAGACAAAGGGGTTGGTGTCAAAGAGAGGTCCCAGCGGCCGTACCGAGGTTATCGTTTTGCCCGCGGCAGTCACCCAGGGCGTGCTCGTTCCGATGGATTGTCCGTTGACAACATTCACTTGAAAGGGCGGCGTCTCGCTGAAAGGGCCACATGGCGGAGCACTGTTCGGCGCCAGATTATTCGGGTCGCTCAAAAATAGACATAGCGCCTGGTTCGCGGGATTCGCCTCGACGGCAGCGACCAGGCGGTGCGCTTGATTCCCCACGTAGCTGGCGGAAAGAACGGTGCTCGAACCAACCTGCCGCTGGATGGAAAGTTCGTAATGCTCGGAGTAGGGCAGCTTATTCCTGGAGTTGAAGGACCAATCGTACGAGAGCGGCTCAACTTGCGCCCACGGGAAGGTCGTGTCCGGATTCGATACCGAAACATTGGTCGGGGGAAACGGGAATGGGAATCGCTGTCCCACCGAAGTTCCGGTAGCGCGATTAATGTAGGGAGCTTCGAGCAGCGGAGGGTTTGCGCTCCCGTAGTACAGACCGTACGGCGGATCGCCGACTTCAAGGAATTGCGAAAGGTCCTCGACGGACGTGTAGTAGAGACCGGCGCCGATGCGGATACTGGTGCGACCCGGGCCGCCGAATATTTTGCCGAGAATGCCGGACGACGCGTTCGGAGAGTAAGCCAGGCCAAGGCGCGGCGAGAAGTTGTGCCATTGGGTAGGCGCCAGGGTTGACGGAACGTTGGGATCGCCTGCCACCACGTAGCCCGGAGGTGCGCCGGGGAACTTCGCCGACTGAGCGCCAGGAATGATCGTTTCCGTCTTGTTCTGGATGTCATACCACGGCATGCTCGCTTCCCAGCGCAGGCCATAGTTGAAGACCAGGTTGGAGGTAACGCGCCAGCTATCCTGCCCGAAGAGGGCGAAGTATTTGCTGCGGGAATCGAGGATTTGCGGACTCGCTTGCGTCAGGTTATCCGGCGCACCGATCAGAAAGTCGGCAAAGTCAACGCCCGTCTCGCCGCCTGAGAATCCGTACTGGCCGTTTTCTGCCGCGAGATTGCGCTCATTGATCTGGTCGTAGTGGAACTGTCCGCCGAATTTCAGCGAGTGCGTTCCTATCACCTTGGAAAAGTTATCCAGCCATTGGAAGGAATTGTTGTACTGTCGCGTGCTCACTTGCGGAACGCCAATCGAAAAGTTGTTGAACGTTATGAACGGGACGCCTTGCAGGCTGGGCTGGATAGGGCTGATGCCTCCGGTGGTGGCATTCCACGGCGTGACAAATCCCAGGTTGCTCAGACTGAAGTCCGAACCTACTCCGCCGGTGGGTGTAGCGAGAGCGAGCGTGTTGCGCACGTAGCTGAAGCGGAATTCATTCACCGCATACGGTCCAAACGTCGTGGTGTCGCCGAAGTTCAGCAGCTGGGCGCGTCCCGCCGTCGTCGCCGAGTATGGAAAGCCTTGCGCTGGAACGGAGGCGCCACCGCTCGGGTACGGAGAATTCAGCAGGTAGTCGTCGGCGAAGTAATAGCCGAAGAGACTTCCGAAGCGGGAGTTCTGGTCTAAGCGTACTCCGCCTTTGTCGTCGCGCAACGTCTGTGCATATTGTGAGGATTCGTAGTTGAAGTTCGGGTTGCTGGAATTGGGTTGCGGAATGAGCCCGAGATTCAACATGTTGATCGCGACTGGGGACCATGCGCTCTTCGGGATCATCGCGTTCGGAAAGACGCATTGAGAGCTGCTGGTGCAGCCATCCATGTAATAGGGTTCGCCTTGGCTCACCGAGTAGCCGAGTCGTTGCGAGAGCAGGCTCGCGAAGTAGGCGCCGTTGACGCTCCCCGTGAGGGAATCGGTGGAATCTGTGAAGTCGCCCGTTAGATTTCCCACCGTCGGCACCTGCGCCGTTACCGTGGGAGCCTGTGTCTGTCGAGTCCCCTGGTAATCGAGGAAAAAGAACGTCTTGTCCTTCTTGATCGGTCCGCCCAATGTTCCGCCGAACTGGTTCTGGCGAAATACCGGGGTCGGATCCGAGTGGCCGGCGAAATAGTTCTTAGCATCCAGCGACGTGTTGCGCAGAAACTCGAATCCGCTGCCGTGCAGGCCATTGGTGCCCGACTTCGTCACAACGTTGATCTGTCCACCGCTGTAATTGCCGTATTCGGCGTCGAAGTTGTTGGTGATGATGCGGAACTCCGAGATGGAGTCGAGGTTGGGTATGATCGCGGCCCCGTTGTTCTTGCCTTCCTCAACATTCGATCCATTCACCATGAATCCATTGGAAGCTTCCCGTTGCCCATTGACCGACTGGTTTCCCGAACTCAGCCCGCCGTCCACCGGACGATCGCTTACGCCGGGGGTTCCGGTATCTCCCGCATTGTAGGGAGAGACGCCCGGCTGGAGGGCGAGCAGATCCGTGTAGGATCGACCGTTGAGCGGTACCGCCGTCATGCTCTTGCCGCTGATGACTTCTCCCATCTGGGTGCTTTGCGTTTCCACGTGGACGGCGTCGCTCGTGACCTCGACCTTTTCGTTGGTCGTGCCCACCTCCAGGCTTGCGTCAATGCGAAGAGAGGAGTTCGCATCGACCTTCACGCCCACGGTCCGAAACGTCTTGAATCCCTGGCGCACGATTTCCACGTCGTAGTTGCCAATGCCGAGTGTCGGGAAACTGTAAAAGCCTTTGGCATCGGTGGTGACCGTGGCTTTCACTCCGGTCTGTGTGTTCGTCGCCACCACGGTGGCTCCCGGGACCAGGGCTCCACTGGAATCCGTGACTACGCCGGAAATAGTTCCCGTGATGCTTGCCCAGCAAACTGCCGCAAGCATGAACACGGTGAGCATCGCTGCGACCGATATCTTTCGACCGGGGATCATATCGCCTCTCCTGTCAACGCTCTGACGCGCCGATAAAAAAAGAACTTTCAGACAGTGAAAAACGTTTTGTAAATTTGAGAAATGGAGCAAACTCCGAGAATCGTGGGTTTATATCACGTTTCACAGATCTGTCAACTTGCGACTCTTCGGAGAACCGAAGGCAGAAGATCGCAAACGAAAGTGAGGGTTGGCGGGCTGGTGTCTGCCAAAGAAAAAGGACGATAAGGCGCGAGGTGGCGCTCCGTATCGTCCCCGTACGGCGCAAATTGCAAAGGCAGGGCAACGCTTTACGGCTTCACTGCGATTGCGGAGATCTCGATGTGCGCGGCTCCCACCAGGGCACTGACCTGTACGGTGGCGCGCGCCGGCTTAGGATCAGGCATGATGCTCTTGTACACCTTGTTCATCTCGTCAAAGTCCTTAATGTCCGCGAGGAACACGGTCACGGAAACGATATCTTTCATCTCGTATCCTGCCGCCTTCGCGACCTTCTGGATCGCCTCGAGCGCCGCGCGAGTTTCGCCTGCGGTCCCGCCTTCCGCTAGCTTTCCATCGGAAGTCCGCCCCTCCTGGCCCGCGATGTAAAGAGTATTGCCGGCGACCATTCCATCGCTGAAAGGAAGTTTGCTTTCCGGTCCCGCGAGGCTAATCGCCTTGTGTTCCTGCGCCCCGGCGGCAGAGCTCAGCACGGCCAGGCATAACGCGGGAAGTACTGCTCGCCTAAGTGTGGTCAGAACGCTCGTCTTCATCGTTTCGCTTCTCCTTCTACTTGGATGGGTTGTAAGACTGGGCCTGAGGGGAGTACAAATCCCAGAGCCGCGCTCATGTATACATCCTGGAGCCTCCCATGAACAATTCCGCTACCCTTACGCGAAGCTTGAATTTCCTCGCTATTCTGGTCGTCCTGGCCGCGTTCAGCGGCGCCATTGTTGGCCGTTCTGCCGATCTGCATGCGCAAGCCGCGACGCAAACTACATCTGCGGACGATGCGGAGATTCTCGCCGGTTTTCACCATGTGGAAGTTGCCTCCGTGTCCGATGCGATGGAGCAGCTTCTCGGAAAACGAATGTACATGAGCCACCGCATGCGCCCCGTCTTCCCGGCCAGGTTTGCCGGCTACGCCCTCACCGTCAAGTTGAAGAAGCAGGAAAACCATGATCCTCAGGCGTTAAGCGGAATGATCTCCGCTATCGACCAGGGCAAGCCGAACTCCGTGTACGTGATGGTGGTGGAAGATGGCTCTGACATTGCCGGCATGGGTGGCCTGATGGGTACCGCCATGGCAGCTCGCAATTTTTCCGGAGCGGTGATCGACGGCGGCGTACGTGACACGGCCTATCTGCAAAAGATTGGTTTCCCTGTGTTTGCGCTGGGTACCGTGCCCTCTACCTCGGTCGGGCATTACCGCTTCGACGGCTCCAATGTTCCCGTCGTCTGCGATGGCGTGCCTGTGAACCCCGGCGATATCGTCGTTACTGATGCCGACGGTGTCGCTGTTGTGCCGATCGAACACGCGCGCGAAGTTCTAAAGCTGGCGCAGGAAATGGATTTCAAGGAACACTCGATGTATGCCGTGATCGAGAAACTGAAGTCGCTGGGAGAGGCGATTAAACAATTCGGCAGGCTATAGGTTCAGGAATTTCGCGATTGGTCTTGCGCGGTGGGTTACTTTCATCAGATAATTCGCACTTTCATTTCTGTACCATCCGCAGTGAAACAGGTGCCGGCCTTGGGAACAGCAAAACGCACATACACCATCACAGCTTTGCAGCGCGGTCTGCGCCTGCTTACCCTGTTTGCAAATGCCGAGCGTGGACTCACCGCCTCTGAAGTAGGGAAACGATCCGGGCTGCCGGTAAGCACGGTGCATCGCTTCCTTGCGAACCTGGAGAGTTCCGGCTTCCTGAATTGCTCCGAGGACGGCGTCTACCACCTCGGCGTGGTTTGCTTCGGCCTCGGTCACAGCGCTCTTGCCCAACTTGATATTCGCCGTTTGAGCCTTCCATACCTGCGCGAGTTGAATCAGACGACCCGCGAAACGATTCACCTCACCGTCCGATACGGGGTCTCCGCTGTTTATGTCGAGAAGCTCGATTCGCAAGAGCCAGTGCGCATCTATTCGCGCATCGGAGCCTCCGTTCCGCTCTACTCCTCGGCCGTCGGGAAAGTGATGCTCGCCTACATGGCGCCCCAGGAAAGGGACAGGCTGCTGAGCCAGATCGAGATCAAGCGTTTCACCCCGAACACCATCGGCAGCATTCAGGAGCTGCTGGCAACCTTGCAGAAAGTCCGCCGCCAGGGCTTTGCCTACGACCTCGAGGAAAACGAGCCGCACATTCGTTGCATTGCTGCGCCCATCTGGGATCACGCCGGCGCGGTGAACTCGAGCTTGAGCATCACGGGACCTGCGGTTCGTATGTCCACTACGCGCTTGCGCGAGCTGTCGCCCCTGGTCAAAGAAGCCGGCTTGAACATTTCCCGCGACCTGGGCTATCGCCTCGTGCAGCCGCCAACCAGTTCCGCAGCTCGAATTGTTGTTTCGTCGGGGAATCGGGAAAACTCTGTTCGTCGTTCGGCAGCCGCACGTTAACAAGGCATTCATGCGCACACTGCAACACATCGCGAAATCGATGATGTTCCTTGGAGTCGCCACCCTCGCCTCCGTAGGAACGGCCGTGGCCGCGGACCACGCTTGTACCATCAGGCCCGTCGATTTCGAAGGCTGGCACGCCCAGGAGATCTCGAATGACTGGGTGCGCTTGACGATCGTTCCGCAACTCGGCGGCCGGCTGATGCAGGTTTCGTTTGGGGGCCACGCCTTCCTCTTCGTAAATCCGAAATACAAAGGGAAGTACATCCCTCCCTCCGAAGCCGCCGGGCGCTGGATCAACTATGGAGGAGACAAGATCTGGCCATTACCCGAGGGCAACGAAGACGAGCACCATTGGGTGTTGAAGTCGGATCCTCTGGATGACGGCGAGTACTCGTTCCACAGCAGCATCCAGGATGAGCGATGTTCCGCGACGCTTCAGGGTCCTCCTGATCCTGTCACCGGTTTGCAATACACCCGCGAGATCGGCGTCGGCAGCCACTCTCCCGCGATTTCGTTTCACGCCGTGATGAAAAACATTGCCGGCCATCCGATTGAATGGTCGGTGCAGTCGGTCACGCAATATGACCTTGCGGACCAGCGATCGCCGAAAGGTTTCAATCGCGATTTCTACGCGTTCGCTCCACTCAATCAACATTCCGCCTATTTCACCGGATACCAGGTGCGCGATGGCCTGGCGGACGATCCGTCGTTCGAGCTGAAGAACGGACTGTTTCGTCTTCACTGGTTGTACCTTGAAAATGAGGTCTGGCTCGATTCTCCGGCAGGATGGCTGGCCCTTGTCGATCGAGCCTCGCATTACGCAATGGTCGAGAGATTCTCGTATCAACCCCACGCAACTTATCCGGGAAACGCCACCGTGATTTTCTACAAGAATGGCGCCTCCCTCGGTATAGACGAAAACCAGTTGCCCGCGCTCAACTCGGCGACACCCGGCGAGACTCCGTACTACATGGAAGCCGAGCTCAACAGTCCGATGGTTTCACTTCGGCCGGGCGAGAGCTATGCCTTCGACACGCAATGGCTCCCCACGCGCTCCGGTAATAACTTCGTCGCCGTGAGCGACGCCGGCATCGTGGAGGTTTCTCCCACTGCGGTCCCGAATGCCAATGGCCTCGTGATCACCGGAACGTTCGACGTGTTCTTCCCCGGTACGGTGCGGGCGCGTTTTCTCAACAGCAGCGGCTCGGAACTGGGCCAGGTCCTCCTTGCGAAGGCGGATCCAGAGGAACCTCTCAGCCTGCATGCCGAGGTGACGGCCCCCGCCCTCACCGCGCGAGTCTCGCTGCATCTTGTCGACGACCAAGGCGTGGACCGTGGTGTCTTAGGAGAAGCGGAAGTCCAGCGCAAAACGGGAGACACCGCATGAATCTCCGAATGCGTTTTGCGTCGCCGATCCTGAGCATGGTGTTACTGAGTGCGAGTCCCTTTTTCGCTCAACAGGCCGCGGTTGTCTCCACCATCGATGTAGGCGTTCCCGAGCTGAGCGCTCGAACGCTTTCGGACAATTGGCTCAGCTACAACGGCGATTACACCGGCCGCCGGTACAGCAGTCTGTCGCAAATTACTCCCGCGAATGTCGCGCAACTGCGCGCGCAATGGGTGTTTCACAGCCGCGCTGAAGGAATTCTGGAAGTTACGCCCGTGGTGGTGAACGGCGTGATGTTCCTCACCGCCTCCAATGACGCCTATGCGCTGGATGCGCAAACTGGCCGCGTGATCTGGCACTACGCGCGCCCGGTCTCCGAAGGATTGATCGACGATGCTTCCGGCCATATCAATCGCGGGGTTGCGGCCTTCGGAAACCGTCTCTACATGGAAACCGACAATGCGCACCTTCTGTGTTTAGACGCGCGCTCCGGCCATTTGATCTGGGATGTCGCGTATGCCGGCGCCAACAAGAATTACGGCGCAACCAGTGCTCCGTTGTTCGTAAAAGGCAAAGTGCTGGTCGGCACTTCCGGCGGAGACGACGGTGTACGCGGGTTCGTCTCTGCCTACGACGCGGAAACCGGCAAGCTCGCGTGGCGCTTCTGGACCATTCCCGCCCCCGGCGAGCCCGGATCGGCGAGCTGGCCAGGCGACGCTTACCTGCACGGCGGCGGCACTACCTGGATGCCCGGTACTTACGATCCGGAGCTGAACACGATCTACTGGGGAACCAGTAATCCCTCACCAGACTTCGACGGCAGCGTTCGTCCGGGAGACGATCTCTATACCAACTGCGTGATTGCCCTTGATCCCGACACCGGGAAGCTGAAGTGGCATTTCCAATTCACCCCTCACGATCTCTACGACTACGATGCGACCGAAACGCCCGTACTCGTCGATGCCACGTACAAAGGCGAGCCGCGCAAACTCTTGATCGAAGCGAATCGAAACGGATTCGTCTATGTGCTCGATCGCACCAACGGAAAATTTATTTCCGCCGTTCGGTTCGTCGAAAAGCTCAACTGGGCAAAAGGTATCGGCCCGGACGGCCGTCCGGAGCTGACCGGAACCATTCCAACTCCGCAGGGAACCCGCGTGTGTCCAGGCTTCGCAGGCGCAACCAATTGGAATTCGCCCTCGTATAGCGAATCCACGCATTTGTTCTACTTTCTCGCGCTTGAGGATTGCAGTGTCTATTCGACCAAGCCCGAGCGGTTCGAAGAAGGCAAGGGCTATTACTCCACCGGTGCGAAACATAGTCCCGGAGAGGATGCGCACAAGGTTCTGCTTGCCTACAACCTCGAGACCGGGCAATTCGCGTGGAAGACTCCGCAGGTGGGTACGGCGCACTCGATGGGTGGCGTGATGTCCACCGCAACCGGTCTCGTGTTCTTTGGGGACGACGCGCAATCGTTTGAAGCCGTGGATGGCCTCACCGGCAAGCCACTGTGGCATTTCAATACCGGGCAGAACCTGCACGCCTCGCCCATGAGCTATGCGGTGAACGGCAAACAGTACGTAGCAATTGCATCGGGCAGCGACTTTTTCAGTTTCGCGTTGCCTTAACAGAGTTTCGGGCAAATTTCATCTTGAAGGAGCATCGCATGAATTCAACTTCACAATCGCGCAGGTCATTTGCGGTCCGCTTCGGCTCTTTGCTCGCCGGGCTCGGGATCGCCGAAACACTTTTTGGAGCGGAGAAGGCGCCGTCCCCTCCGGCGCAGAGCCAGGTTCAGAAGCTTGATTATGATGGCAAACCCGCCAGCGGTAAGCAGATGATTACATCGCTGATCGTGCACAACGGCTTGATCTACATCTCCGGCCAGGGCGCGAATGATGCCGGAAATGTTGAGGGAGCTGACATCGGCACTCACACCAAGAAGGTAATGGACAACGTCAAGAAACTCGTGGAGGCAGGTGGTGGCACGATGGACAGCATTCTCCAGTTGACTGTCTATCTGGGCAACCTGGATTACTACGACGGAATGAACCACGTCTTCAAAGATTATTTCCCGAATGGCGGTCCGGCGCGCACTACGGTTGCCGTTGCCGGCGTTCCGGGCAAGTCGCTGCTCGAAATCAACTGCATCGCCGCGGTTACCCGCAAGTGAACCAGGAGTGAGTATGCAAACCAATCATCGCTGGAATCGTCGCGGTTTCTTCGGCGCTCTCACGGCACTCGGCGCGGCAGCCCTTGTGCCGGCCAAGTTGTTTGGCTCGTCCTCTTCTACGCCGGCCCAAACTGCTTCCACCGTTAAGTTGACTGGACTCGGCCAGACCGGAAACGTTTACGAGGAACTGGGCGTCACGACCGTCATCAACGGCGAAGGCACCATGACCACGTTGGGTGGCTCTCTGATCCGTCCGGAGGTGGAGGCCGCGATGCAATTGGCGGCGCAACATTTTGTGAGCATCCCTGAGTTGGAGATGGCTGCCGGAAAACGCATCTCCCAGATGCTTAAGCTCCCGTCAGGTTACGATGCCATTGTGACCTCCGGCGCTGCGGCGGCTATTCAAGCCGGTTATGCCGGCATTTTGACAGGCGATAACGAAAGCCTGATCCAACAGATTCCCGATCTCACCGGCATGAAGTCGGAAGTGATCATTCAGAAAGCGCATCGCAATCCATTTGATCACCAGATTCGCGGAACGGGTGTCAAGCTCATTGAGATCGAAACGCGCGATCAACTGAAGCGTGCCGTCAACCCGCAAACGGCTGCGTTGCACTTCACCAACTTCGCCAACGCCGATGGGCAGATCAAAGTTGACGAGTGGGTGAAACTCGCCAAGGAACTGCAACTCCCGACCCTGATCGACGCCGCCGCCGATACGCCGCCAATCTCCCATCTCTGGGACTACGCCAACATGGGATACGACCTTGTCACCTTCAGTGGAGGCAAGGCGATTCGAGGGCCGCAGTGTGCGGGCATACTCATTGGCCGTCAGGACCTCGTGCACTATGCACTGCTGAACAGCAGCCCGTATGAAGACACGATCAACCGTCTCGCGAAGGTCGGAAAGGAAGAGATTGTCGGGATGTTGAAAGCGCTCGAGCTGTATTTGAATGAAGATCAGGACGCCCTCACCACTGAGTGGTGGAAGCGCCTGGATACCGTTTCTGCGGCCGTCTCGCGCGTTCCGGGCATCACCGTTCAGCGTTTTGTGCCCGATATCGCGAACCACGTGCCGCACATCATGATCAAGCTGGATCCAACTCGGATCAAGGCCACACCGCACGAGATCACGAAGCAGTTAAGGGCGGGAACTCCTTCGATCGTGCTCAGTACTGGCGAACGCGGCGACAACAACATCATCAGCATGAATTCCTTCATGTTGAAACCCGGCGAAGACAAAATCATTGCCGAGCATCTGGCGGAGGTTCTCCGCGCACATTCGGCGTAAGCGCAGGACTCGTAAATGCACATGACGGCTAACATCGCGAACCCAAATACCAGCTTTGTGCGCTGGATACTTGTGTTCTGGCTGTTTGTGCTCAGTGCCGTGGCGTTTCTCGACCGCGTCAATATCTCAGTAGCAGGCACGCTCATTCGAGAAGACTTTCATTTGACGAAGGTTCAACTCGGATGGGTGTTCAGTGCGTTCCTCGTCGGATACGCGCTCTTCCAGACGATCGGCGGCCGCCTGGCAGACCGGTTCGGTTCCCGGAAAGTGTTAGCGGGCGGAGTTTTGTGGTGGGGCATCTTTACCGCTGTCACTGCGCTCGTGCCTTCTCAAATTCCGAACGCGCTCCTGCTGTTCATCGCCGCGCGATTTCTGCTTGGAGCAGGCGAGGCCGTCGTTTACCCCGCGTCGAATCAGTTCGTCGCCCGCTGGATCCCCGCGAAGGAGCGCGGGATTGCCAACGGCTGGATCTTCGCCGGAGTGGGAGCCGGCGCCGGATTGACCCCGCCCATGATCACCTACGTTATGCGGACCTACGGCTGGCGATCGTCGTTCTGGCTCTGTTCGGTCATCGGCGTCGTTGCCGGATTGGTGTGGTGGGTGGCTTCGCGAGACACGCCGGAAGAGCACCCTCGCGTGTCGCCTGCGGAATTACGAAAGATCCGCGCAGGCGTTCCCGCGGACGAATCCGCGCGCGACATCACGAGGAACTCGCTCGTCGCGTGGACGACCGTCCTCACCAGCAAGGAAGTCCTGGCGGTCACGCTCAGCTACTTTTGCTACGGATACGTGGCCTGGATCTTCTTCAGCTGGTTCTACATTTATCTTGCCGAGGTCCGCGGACTCGATCTCAAAGCGAGCGGATGGTACGCGACCCTGCCTTTCCTTGCGATGGCCGTCACCTGTCCGCTCGGAGGGCTGATCAACGATGCGCTCACCGCTCGTTTCAGTGCGCGCGCTGGCCGCTGCGGCGTCGGCGCGGTCGCTATGCTGCTGACGGCCGTCTTTCTCGCCACCGGCTCGATGGTCTCGAGCACGCGTCTTGCGAGCATTGTTCTCGCCGGCGGCGCAGGCGCTCTGTACTTGTCGCAAAGCTCCTTCTGGTCGGTGACCGCCGATATCTCCGGGCCATCGTCAGGTTCGGTTTCCGGATTCATGAATATGGGAGCCCAGATCGGCGGGGCCGTCACTGCCTCACTTACTCCCATCATCGCGAGCTTCTTCGGATGGACAGCATCGTTCTGGGTAGCCGCGGCGCTCAGCCTGGTAGGCGCGGGAGCGTGGCTGCTGGTCGATCCGTCGGCAACCTTGGCTGTGCAAAAGAAATTAGAGTCGCCCGTCTATTCGGGACAGAGATCGGCAACCCAACCCTAAAAACGATGGCATCCTTACAGATCAACCCGAAACAGAATCGCGCGTGGGACCTCGTAAGTCTCGGCGAGGTCATGCTGCGCCTCGATCCGGGCGATTCGCGCATCGCGAACACCCGCTCTTTCCGCGCCTGGGAAGGCGGTGGAGAATACAACGTTGCCCGCGGATTGCGCCGCTGCTTTGGAATGCAAACCGCGATCGTCACTGCGCTCGCCGATAATCCGGTCGGGCGCCTGGTTGAAGATCTCATGCTGCAAGGCGGCGTCGATCTCCGCCACCTTCGCTGGATCGCGTATGACGGTGTCGGACGTGCTGTCCGCAACGGTTTGAATTTCACCGAACGCGGTTTCGGACTGCGTCCCGCGCTCGGCTGCTCCGATCGTGGCTACACCGCCGCATCCCAACTGAAACCCGGCGAGATCGATTGGCAATCCATCTTCGCGTCCGAAGGTGCGCGCTGGTTTCATTCCGGCGGAATTTTTGCCGCCCTCTCCGCAACCACCCCATTGGTTGCGAAAGAAGCGATGGAAGCCGCGCACCAGGCCGGAACCATCGTCTCCTACGACCTTAACTATCGCTCCTCGCTGTGGAAGGCGAACGGTAGCCAGTCGCAGGCCCACGATATCAACCGAACGCTGCTGCCTCTCGTCGATGTCCTCTTCGGAAACGAAGAAGACTTCACCGCCGCCCTCGGTTACGAGGTGGAAGGACTCGACAAAAATCACGAGAATCTTGATCCTGCGAATTTCAAGAAGATGATCCAGCAGGTCACCCGCGACTTCCCCCATCTATCCGGAATCGCCACCACATTGCGGGTTGCGAAAACCGCTGGACTGAACGACTGGGGCGCAATCTGCTATTACGACGGCGAGTTCTTTGAAGCGAAGCCAAGAAAAGATCTGCAAATCTACGATCGCGTCGGCGGTGGCGATTCGTTCGCTTCGGGATTCATCTACGGTCTCCTGAACGGTAAAGGGCCGCAATGGGCCGTGGACTGCGGCGCTGCGCACGGCGCACTCGCGATGACAACTCCCGGAGACACGTCGATGGCCACCGTCGAAGAGGTGCTCCGCGCAATGGAATCCACTTCTGCCCGAATTTCGAGGTAACGCGGAATGGACATGAAAAGGACACTGCAGAGGATCGGTGAAATTGGCATCATCCCCGTGATTCGCGCCGCCTCCGTCGAGGACGCCCTTCTCGTCGCAGAATCCCTGCAGTCCGCCGGCATTCCGATCGTCGAACTCACCATGACGATTCCGGACGCCCCGCGTGCGATTGCGGAGGTCGCAAAGCGATACGGCGATGACTTCGCGGTTGGGGCCGGCACAGTGCTCAGCGCCGAGGACGCGCGCCGCTGTCTCGATGCCGGCGCGAAATTTCTCGTCAGCCCCGGACTTTCCGTGCCGGTTGTAAGAATGGCCAGGGACGCGGGAGTCCTGGCGATTCCGGGAATTCTTACTCCCACCGAACTGATGAATGCGCTCGAGGAGAGCGTCACCGCGGTGAAAGTCTTTCCTTGCAGCAGTGCCGGCGGACCGCAGCATCTCCGCGCTTTGCGAGGTCCCTTTCCGAATGTTGCTCTCATTCCTACCGGTGGGGTGAACATTTCAAACGCCGCCGAATACGTCGCGGCGGGCGCGTTTGCACTGGGTGCCGGAGGCGATCTGTTCGCTCTGCCGAAGGACAAGGACACTGCGCGTATGACATCGGCAGCCAGGAACTTTGCGAGTGTTGTCCATGCTGCGCGCGACTCCCGTCGAAGGTTGTAGTCGCAGCGTAAATTGAAAAACGAAATACGCGGGATTTCCGGAGGTTGAAAATTGCGTTTCCCGAAGGCTATTTTTCTGGGTGTTACCGCCATTCTTACAGTCTCTACAATGCGCGCGCAGCAGGCGCAACGCGAAGTTGCCATCACCATCGACGATCTCCCGGGCGCCAGCGCGGGCCTCACCGGCAAGGAGATGGATGAACTGACCACCCACTTGCTCGCGACCCTGAAACAGAACCAGGTGCCCGTCGTCGGCTTCGTGAATGAGAAGAAGCTCTACGTGAAAGGTGAGGTCGACGATCGCATCGCGGCGTTGCGCATGTGGGTCGATAACGGCTTTGAACTCGGCAACCACACCTTCAGCCATGCCTCGCTCAACCAGAACAGCTTGAAGGATTGGGAAGAAAACGTAATCCGCGGCGAAACGGTTACCTCCATGCTGCTCGCCGACCACAAGATGAAGATGCGCTACTTCCGCCATCCCTATCTCGATACCGGCCGCGACTTGCAAACTCGCAGGGAAGCGGAAAATTTTCTGGTGCAGCGCGGCTATCGCATCGCGCCCGTCACCATGGATGCCTGGGACTGGATGTTCTCTGGAGCCTACGACGCAGCCCGCCGCAAAGGCGATGCCGCGCTCCAGCAGAGAATCGTGAGCACGTACCTCGACTACACCAACCAGGTGTTCGACTACTACGAAAAATTCTCCAGGCAATTGATCGGCTACGAACCCAAGCAGATCTTGTTGCTGCACTGTAATTGGCTCGAATCGGAGCATATCGGAGAAGTGCTCGATACCCTGCGCAAGCGCGGATACAAGTTCGTCACCCTCCAGGAAGCACTGAGCGACTCCGCCTATGGATTGCCCGACACCTTCGTCGGCGAGGAGGGCACCGGATGGATTGACCACTGGGCCATCACGCAAGGGAAGCCGCCGTTGCATACACCCGTATTTCCGCAGTGGGTGATCGACTTGTCCCACGAGTCTCCACATGTGACGGAGCAGCCTTACTAAAACGTGGACAGGGAGGATTCGTGTTCCGCCTAGACCAGGAAGTGCATCGCCAAATGACGCAGCGATTCGTGGGAGCCTTGCTTCTTTTGTTCGTGTCAGGCGTGTTGAGCGTAACTGCCTCGACGCAGGCTCTCGCACAGACCGTGCGGGTCGATTCCTCTCCCAGCCATGTAGCAAACACCTTCAGCCCAATCCGCGCCCTTGGCACAACCGTCGATCGCATCCCCACCAACACCGTGGATCCGTTCTTCCGCCCAGACCAGATCAAGCAGATTCTTGAAGCCGGCTGGGGGCCCGTCAGTTACCGCCAGAACACCGAGTTATTCGTCCAGGCCTGGCATTGGAACCCAAAAGGATCGTGGAGCGACTCTTCCGGGAAGGGATACTTCGTCGGCGATTCGCAGCCGTCCAGGGAGCTGATCCGCAATTCCTACGGCTACTCGCTGCCGCATCGTGGCGTCACCCGGAACAACGGGTCGGAGTTCGATGGTTATTCGCGCCTCGACGACGGCGATCTCAATACCTATTGGAAGAGCAATCCGTACCTGACGAAGGCCTTCACCGGAGAAGACGACAGCCTCCACCCGCAGTGGATCGTCATCCGCCTTGGAGAACAGCAGGTCGTCACGGCCATGCGAATCGCGTGGGCCCAGCCTTATGCCCGCGCTTACAAGGTCCAATACTGGCTTGGCACCGGCGATGCCATGGACGAACCCGATCATGGCGAATGGCTCGACTTTCCGTCAGGCGCAATTTCCGGAGGCAAGGGCGGCACGGTAACGATCCCGCTCGCTTCTAAGCCGATTGCTACGAAGTTCGTGCGCGTGCTGATGACGGAATCTTCGAATACGTGTGACACCCACGGCAGCACCGACCGTCGCAACTGCGTCGGATACGCAATGCGGGAGATTTACCTCGGGACCGAGCAGAACGGACAATTCCACGACATTCTTCAGCACACTCCCGGACAGGACCAGACCTTTACCTTCAGCTCGTCGATTGACCCATGGCACGAGCCCTCCGACCTCTACGTCATCCCCGATCGCATGGAATCCGGAAGCCAGGTAGGCCTCGATCTTTTCTTCACCAGCGGAATCACGCGCGGCCTGCCAGCGATGGTGCCCGTGGCCGTGCTTTACAGCACGCCCGAGGATGCTGCCGCGCAGATCGCCTACCTGGAAAAACGTAAATACCCGATCTCCTACGTCGAAATGGGAGAAGAAGCTGACGGTCAATACATGAGTCCCGAGGATTATGCGACATTGTATTTGCAGTTCGCGACAGCGATTCACGCGGTGGATCCGGCGATCAAGCTGGGCGGCCCGGTCTTCGAGGGCGTCAGCGAAGACATCAAATTCTGGCCGAATGCGGAAGGAAAAGACTCGTGGTTTGGTCGCTTTCTTGACTATCTGAAGGCGCACGGCCGGCTTTCGGATTTGGCCTTCATGTCTTTCGAGCACTACCCGTACTACGACGGAACCTGCCAGGGCCCGTGGAGCAACCTCTTCAAAGAGCCGGAGCTGCTCACCCACATTCTCCAGGTCTGGCGAGACGATGGCCTGCCGCCGGGCGTTCCGATGTTCGACACCGAAAGCAATGCTCCCGGCGGAGACGCCGCTGTCGACGTCTTTGGTGCACTGTGGCTGGGAGAAACATTTCCTGCTTTTCTGACTGCCGGAGGCAAGGCTTCCTACTACCACCACGCGCTCCCTTACTCGACACCGCACCCTGCGTGCTGGAACAGTTGGGGAACCTACCACATGTTCACCACCGATCATGACTACCTGATCAAGCAGCGCACCTCGCAGTTCTTTGCGGCGCAAATGCTCACTCAGGAGTGGGCCGAACCAAAGGATGCGGAGCACCGCCTCTTCCATGCCACCAGCGATATAAAGGATGACAAGGGACGAGCTCTTGTTACCGCCTACGCTGTGCTGCGTCCCGACGGCCAGTGGTCCCTCATGCTCATCAATAAGGACTACGATCATCCCCACTCGGTGCGGATCGTCTTTCACGATGACGAGGCCGGGAGGGATCGTTCGTTTGCGGGGCCGGTCGCCAGGATCACCTTCGGCAAGGACCAGTACGTATGGCACCCGGCGATGCGAGATGGTTATGCCGATCCCGACGGACCCGCGGCTCGCTCCGTTCTGCCGGCGGGCACCGATCGCTTCGAACTCCCGGCAGCCTCGATGACGGTGTTGCGCGGCAACCTCGGTCCTGTTTCGAATTGATGGAAAGAACAGCGAGCGTATGGAAATCAAAGTCTTTGCAGATCGGAATTCAATGGCGAAGGCGGCAGCGGAACAAGCCGCCGCTGCCGTTCGGAGAGCAATTCAGGAGCGCGGGCGAGCGCGCATCGTCGCGGCGACAGCCGCCTCTCAGAAAGAATTTCTGGAAGCGCTCACCCAGGCACCCCAGATCGATTGGCGTCTGGTAGAAGTTTTTCATCTCGACGAATACATCGGCCTGCCTGTTACCCATCCCGGCAGCTTTCGCAAAATGCTTTTGGAGCAATTGATTCGCAAAACGGGCGTGGTTGACCATCACCTTTTGGATGGGGATGGCGATGTGCCCGCGGTTGTGCGGCATGCCAGCGAGGCCATTAGTTCAGCGCCCATCGACATTGCGTTTCTTGGCATCGGCGAAAACGGGCATCTTGCGTTCAACGATCCGCCCGCAGACTTCGAGACGGAACAACCTTATCTCGTGGTGCAACTCGACGAAGCGTGCCGTCAGCAGCAGGTGGGAGAAGCGTGGTTCGCTGATATTTCGCAGGTACCCGAACAGGCGATATCCATGTCCGTAAAGCAGATTCTGAAAGCAAGAGAGCTTCTCGCGGTCGTTCCTGGTCCGAAAAAAGCCGACGCCATTCAGGCCTGCTTCAACGGTCCGGTCACTCCGAAGGCCCCGGCGTCGATTTTGCGGACTCACCCCAACGCAACCGTCTATCTCGACCGGGAGTCCGCGGCGCTTTTGGATCCGGCTTCTTCCGCCTCCTCCATCCGCATCGTGACCATGTCATGAGTTCCGCAGCGCAAACTCCCGCCTGGAGTCGAAGGCCGATTCCTTCCTTGCGCTGGTGGATTGGCGGGCTGCTGTTTGCCTCCACGGTCATCAATTATTTAGATCGCCAGACACTCTCGCTGCTCGCTCCGTATCTGAAGCTGCAGTACCACTGGTCCAACACCGACTACGCCAATCTCGTCATCGCCTTCCGGGTTGCGTACTCGTTGGGTCAGACAATTCTTGGCAAGCTGATGGACCGCGTCGGGACACGTCGCGGTCTCACCATCACGGTGCTTTGGTATTCGCTTGTCTCCATCTGCACCGCCGCTGCGCAAGGCTTTCGCAGCTTTGCGGCGTTCCGGTTTTTGTTGGGATGGGGCGAATCCGCCAACTGGCCGGCTGCGACGAAGGCGGTCTCCGAATGGTTCCCGGAAAAAGAGCGGGCCCTCGCTACGGCGCTGTTCGATAGCGGTTCGTCGCTCGGAGCAGCCATCGCTCCCTTCGTTATTCTCACCATCTACTACCGCTGGGGCTGGCGCCCCGCCTTCATGATTCCCGGCGTGCTTGGATTTCTATGGCTCATCGCCTGGCGATGGCTTTACTACCCTCCTCAGCAGCATAGCCGCGTCAGCCCGGCCGAACTCCAATACATAACTGGTGAGCAGGCAAAGGCGCGCGAATCACGAGGTGAAATCGCTTCTCCCCGGTGGCGCGATTTGCTGAAGTTCCCGCAAACCTGGGGTGTCATCATCGCGAAAACCTTCACCGATCCCGTCTGGTTCTTCGTCACCGATTGGTTTCCGATTTACCTGGTAGCGAAAGGCATCGAACTCCGGGGCAGCCTCGTCGCGATCTGGATTCCGTTTATCGCGGCCGACCTCGGGAATTTCTTCGGCGGGGGAGTTTCTGGTTACCTCATCAAGCGCGGGTGGTCGGTGGGCGCCGCTAGAAAAGCCCTCGTCATCTTCGGCGGCATCGGCGTAATGATGTTGATCCCGACGGTTTTCACGAAAAACTTGTATCTGATCGCAGCTCTCTTCGGCATCGCCACCTTCTCGTATTCTGCTTTTTCCACCATGGCTATCGTCTTGCCGTCGGATGTCTTCCATGGCGACTCCGTGGCCTCCGTCGCCGGGTTGGGTGGAACCGGCGCGGGCATCGGAACCATCATCGCTTTTGAGCTCATTGGCCATTTTTCCGACGCTCGTACCGCAACCGGCAGCCACTCCTTCGACCCGATCGTCATCGTTGCGGGCCTCGTTCCCTTCGTCGGAATGATTCTCGTGCTGTTGTTGTTACGCAATACAAAGGCCACCGAGGAAGGATTCGTGCGGCCCATCTGACACTTATGACAATTCCATCTCTGCAACTGAACAACAAAGTCGCCGTGGTCATTGGAGGAAGCTCCGGCATCGGGCGGACGATCGCCCTCGGGCTCGCCAGCGCGGGAGCTGACGTCCTACCGAGTGCGCGGCGTCTCGATCTGGTGTCCAAAGTCGCAAACGAAATCGAATCCCTCGGACGACGATCCTTGCGCGTTGCCTGCGACGTCACCGACCGCGCATCGTTGGACGCTCTTCTGAAGAGCGCGCTCGCGGCCTTCGAAAAGGTCGATATCCTCGTGAACTGTGCCGGCTTCAACCTACGCGCGCCCACCTTGGATTTCCCCGAATCTGAGTGGAACCGGCTGCTGGACACCAACTTAACCGGCACTTTGCGAGCCTGCCAGGTCTTTGGCCAGCACATGGTCGAACGCCGATCCGGGCGGATTATCAACATTGCCTCGGTCGGCTCGTTTGTAGCTCTTACCGAAGCCGCCGCCTACTGCGCCAGCAAAGCAGCGGTGGCCTCGCTAACCCGATCGCTTGCAATCGAATGGGCGCGCCATGGCGTTTGCGTGAACGCCATCGTGCCGGGATACTTTCGCACGCCGCTCACCGAAAAACTCATTGCCAACACCCCCCGAGGCGAGGAAATTCTGCTGCGCACGCCCATGGGACGCTTTGGCGAACTCGGGGAACTCGTTGGTGCAGCGGTGTTTCTGGCTTCGGATGCAGCCAGCTTTGTGACCGGCACCCTGCTCAACGTCGATGGCGGATACCTCGCCAGCGGCGTCAATCAGTGACGTTTTTTCGCGTTTTCGAAGTCATTTTCGCGTGTTTTGGAGCCTTTTTGAGCGTATTTGGAGCCTCAATTTTGAGGCCTCCCGAACGGCTGAGAGGAGGCGACCGACGGCGCCTGAAACGCGTGGAACGCCTGGATAGCCCGCTGGCCCCGTCTCCACAGATGATTACGCCATTTCTTGCGGAGCCAGCCTATAATGCGTGACCTATATCGCGTGGGCAGCAGTTCCGACTTCCTGGCCAAGAAGAAAGTAGAGCATGGCGACGCAAAGACCTCCCTCCGTGTTTCCGTTGGGCGCAATGGCCGCCAGCCTGCTGTCCCGGCCGGAAGTTGTTCAGCGCGCACGGGTAATCGCCGAACACGTGCTTGAGCTCCTGCCCGGCTCCGCGGCGATCGTCTATGTCATCGAGGACCAGGAAAATCCTTCGTGGCAAGCGAAGGCTACGGCCGGCGACATCACGGTCGGCGCGGTCCCCGATTTCAACGCGGGCACGCTGGGCGCCGTTGCCGAGACGAGGGAGCTCCAGGTATTCGAGACGGCCGCGTTGCAGCGCGAAGATTTCTCGCACCTCGATATTCGGCGAAGCGCCATCGCACTCGCCTACGCGCCATTGGTCGCCGAAGAGATGCTGGTCGGCTGCATCGAAGTGATCGGCTATGAAGAGCCATTTCCCGCCACGGCTCTGCAAGGTCTCAATGAAATCGCAGAACTGGCTTCGCCCGCCATTGCGGCCGCTCTGAATTACGAAAAGGACCGCAACGTCAGCCTGCAGTCGATCAGCCGCGTCACCCAGATGTACGACCTGGAAAAAGTTTTCAACTCGACGCTCGAGATGGACCAACTCCTCGAGATGATCGCGAAGAAATTTTCCGAGGTGCTGAATGTGCAAGGGATCAACCTGTGGATGATCAACGGGGATGATCTCGAGTTAGTGAGCCAGGCGGGGTTACGACCCCACGGTTTCGATCGGCACCGTGCAGAAGGCTGCCGAAGGGGTTGCCGGAGACATTTCGGATACCGGAGAGCCGGTACTGATTGCGGACCAGGACGATGAGCGCCTGCAGCGACGGAATGCCGGCTTCGAAGACGGAGCGGTGTATTCGCTGGTCGCAGCCCCGCTGATGGAGCACGAGAATCTCGTCGGGGTGGTGGAGGCGGTCAACCGGGTGGACGGGTTGCCCTTCGACGAGGACGACGAATTCCTGCTCACCAATATGTGCGAGACCGCCAGCAACGCGCTCCACAATGCGGAATTGCTACAGGCGGAACGCAAGGTAGAGGTCCTCGAGGCGCTGGTAAAGGTGAGCGCCGAAATTACCTCAACCCTCGACCTGGACCGAGTGCTGCAGGCGGTGGTCAACGAACCGGGCAGCGTGATCCATTACGAGAGAGCGGCCATCGCGCTCGAGCAACGCGGGCACCTGCAGATCAAGGCGGTCACCGGGGCGGTAAGGATCAATCCGCAGGATCCCGACATCGTACGGCTGCAAAGCCTGCTGGAATGGGCATCGCTGTCGAACGAAGCCATCCTGGTTACACAACATGGCGAGGAGATCGACGACCAAAGGGAAGAGACGCGAAGCAAATTCAAAGCCTACTTCGAGCAAACCGCGATGCGCGGGTTCCACGCCGTCCCGCTGGCCGATGACGACGGACGGGTGGGCATCCTATCCTTCGAGAGCAGCGACCCTGATTTCCTGAACACAGCGCACCTCGAGATGATCAAGGTGGTAGCGGGGCAGGCCACGGTCGCACTCCGCAATGCTTCGCTCTACCGCGAAGTTCCATTCATCGACTTGCTCGAGCCCATTCTCGCGCGCAAGCGAAAGTTCCTCGCAATGGAAAAGCAACGCCGGTGGCTGCTCGTCGGCGGTGCAGTGCTCGTCCTCGTTTTCCTGGCGGCTTTTCCGCTGCCCTTGCGGGTGGACGGGCCCGCCCTCGTGGCGCCCGCCCATAGCGCCCATGTGCAGCCCGCAGTTGCAGGGGTGGTCCAGCGGGTGGACGTGCATGAGGGCGAAATAGTTCGCCAGGGCATGGTGCTGGCAAAGCTGGACGATTGGCAGTATCGCGTCGCGCTTAGCGCGGCACAATCGAAATATGAAACGGCGGTTTCGCAGATGAATCGCGGGCTGGCTTCCAACGATGGTACGGAAGCCGGCATCCAGCGAGTGCAGGCGGATTACTGGGCGTCGGAAGTCGGGCGGGCACGAGAACGCCTGGAAAAAACGGAGCTGCGCGCTCCGATCGACGGACGGGTCGCCACGCCCCATATCGAAGATCTCGTTGGACGAAATCTGAACCCGGGCGATACCTTTGCGGATATCGTCGATACCTCCCACGCCAGCGTCGATGTTGCGATTGATGAAACGGACCTCACGCGCCTGCGCTCCGGCGAGCAAGCTGCGGTGAAGCTGGAAGGAATTCCATCCCGCACGTTCCGCGCTCCGGTCACCCTGGTGAGTCCCAAGGCGGAATTGATGGGCAACGAGCGCTTCTTCTTTGCCAGGATCGATGTTCCGAACGCGGATGGCGCAATCCGGCCCGGGATGCAAGGCCGCGGCAAGGTTTCCACCGGGTGGGCTCCGGCCGGATGGGTATTTTTCCGGCGTCCGGCAATGTGGTTGTGGTCGAAGGTCTGGTCCTGGTTCGGCTGGTAGAGCAGAGAGGGAGTCATGAAACAAGCAATTCCGGCACTCTTGGTCCTTACCCTGGCTTGCAGCGCATGCAACGGTTCGAAAGAAACGTCGGTCGCGGCGGCTGCTCCCACTCCGGCCACGAAGTCGTCTCCCGCAGCACCTCCGCCTGCCGCCGGTGAGGCGGAGAAGACTTTTGTCGCCACCGGGCCGATCGTGGTGGAAAACCAGGTGGATGTCGATGCCTTGCGGGATGGGGTGGTGGTATCGATCCTCGCCCAGCCCGGAACCAAGGTTCATAAAGGACAACTGTTGGCGAAGCTGGACGATCGCCAGATTTCCGCGGATGCGGAAGCTGCCGCGGCGCACGTGCGCGCGCTCGAGGCGAACCTGGAAAACTGGCACGCGGAAACCAAGGTCTTGCAGGCGGATCTTGGCCGCGCTCAAAAGCTCTATGACGCACAGGTAATCCCCAAGGAAGAGCTCGAGCACGCGCAGTACAAGGAAGAGGCCGACGAGTTCGAGATCAAGCGGGAAAACGAAAGCCTGAACAACGCCAAGAGTGTGCACCAGTCCCTGGAACTGGAGCGCGAGAAGACGAATATCACCGCGCCTTTCGATGGGATTGTCGCGCGCCGCTATGTGCGCATCGGGCAGAAGATATCGGTGGGCGATCGCCTGTTCTGGGTGACCGCTCTCACGCCACTGGAGGTGAAGTTCACGCTTCCGGAACACTTCTTCGGCCAGATCCATGAAGGCCAGCAGCTCGAAGTCACCTCGGGCGATCTCTCGCGCGGCCAGCAATATACCGCGCGCATCGTGCAGGTAAGTCCGGTCGTCGATCCTTCCAGCGGCACGGTGGAAGTACTTGCCCAGATCGCGGATCCGGCTCCAGCGCTCCGGCCGGGAATGCTGGTCAATATCAATCTCGCGATCCATCCATGAATATTCTCGAGGCTTTCGATGCAGCGCTGCCGGAGATACCGGCAAGGAGTGCCCGGCGCAGCTATCCCAAGCTGGATTCGCGGGTCATCTCCAAGCAGCACTTCGAACACGATGTGCCGATCATTCTCGCCAAAATGCCCGGCAGCGACAGCTTCCTTCGTTTGACTACCGAGCAATGGAAGTTGCTTGGCCTGTTCGACGGCAACCGTTCCTACAAAGAGATTTCGGAGCTGATCCAGGCGAGAGACGGAATCGCGTTTACGGAAGACGACGTGAAGGAATTCGCCTCGTTTCTGCGCGACGAGACGGACCTGTTTTACGCGACGCCTCTCGAAAAGAGCATCACGCTGAAGCAGAAGCTCGGGGCTCACCGGCACAAACGCAAGCGTTTTGCCTTCTCGGATATCACCGATATCACCCTGCACCGCTGGCCGCATGCGGATGATTACCTGACCCGCCTCCAACCCTATGTCCGCTTTATCTACTCGAGATGGTTTGTAGGCCTTACGCTGATCGCTTTTGCAGTCATGCTTTGGATGTGGATTGGTAAGTTCAGCGAGATCTGGTACGACAGCTTCCGTTTTTATAACTTCACGTCGAAGACGGCCTGGGACCTGTTCGAATTCTGGATTCTTTTCGGCGTCATGGCTTTCTTCCACGAATCGGCCCATGGCATGACGTGTAAGCACTTCGGCGGCAACGTGGAGAAGATGGAATTTCTCCTGATGTACTTCGCTCCCACGTTCGTTTGCGATGTGACCCAGATCTGGATCCTGGGCGGACGCAAGGCCCGGCTGTCCACGATTATTGCGGGGATCTGGGTGGATCTCATCATCTGTTCCTTTGCCACCGCTCTTTGGTGGAGTACACCGGTTGGGCTGTGGGCGCACGACCTCGGCTACAAGGTGATGATGGTCTCGGGAATCGGAGTCACGCTGGTCAACCTGAATCCCCTGATCAAGCTCGACGGCTACTACATGCTCTCCGAACTCCTCGGAGAGGTTGACCTGAAGGAACGTTCCACGCTGTATGTCTCGGAGTGGGTGAAACGGAATCTGTTTTTCCTGCCCGTCGAAGTGGAATACGTGCCCCGGCGGCGACGGTTCCTATACCTGATGTATGCGCTGCTGTCGGGCATTTACAGCTATTCGCTCATCTCGGTGCTGATTCTGTTCGCATATCACGTGATGGCATCCTATTCGCCCGAGTTGGCATGGATACCGGGACTGCTCATCGCCCTGCTCGTCTTCAAGTCGCGCATCCGGAAGCTGGTGAGATTTATGAAGGACGTTTATCTCGATAAGCGAGATCGGGTGAAAGACTGGTTCACACCCGCACGAATCACAATCGTTTCCGCTCTTGTGGTGCTGGTGTTGTTCCTGCCGCTCTGGCCCGACTTTGTGGATGCTCGCTTCGTGCTGGAGCCATCCCGCCGCGCCGTGGTTCGCGCCGAGGTTCCGGGAACGGTTACGCAAGTCCTGGCGACCGAAAACCAGGCAGTCACTGCGGGCACTCCGATTGTGCAGCTACAAAACCTGCAGCTGGAGTCGGCGTCGGCGCAGGCGTCCGCCGCGTTGCACGAAGCCTCCGCCCGCGCCACCAATGCCAGCCTGAAGTATGTCAACTTCGGCCAGTACGAGCATGAGCGGGAAGATGCGGTGCAAAGAAATCGGGCGCTTGCGGACGAGGTGGCGCGCTTGCAGGTAGCGTCCCCGATTTCCGGGGTCGTCGTGACTCCCCGATTGCAGGACCTTGTGGGAAGCTATCTGGATGCGGGGGCAAAGGTCGTTGAGATTGCAGACCTCAGTACGATGACGGCGCGCATTTATATTCCGGAATTCGGAGTACGCGACGTGCGCAAAGGCGCCCGCGCACGCCTCCATATGCAGTCACGCCTTCTGCCGCTCTCGGGCACCCTGGCAACGGTCGAGCCGCTCTCGTCGGATCTCGATCCAGCCCTGATCGAGAAGGAGCAGTTAAACGGGATCGTGCCGCCACCATTCTATGTTGGGTTGGTGAATGTCGCGAACGATGGGAGCTTACGGGAGGGGATGACGGGAACGGCGAAACTTTATGTAGGGCGCCGCAGCCCGGCCCAATTGATGGCGCGATTCGTTCGCGACTCGGTGCAACGCAGATTCTGGTGAGGAACCCAACCATCGGATCCAACTACAAGAGGGCCTGCCTGGCAGGCCCTCTCACATGTGCGAATCCGAAAGGATTGCGCTAGCGTTACAGCGAGCGCAGAGCAGGCTTCAGGGCCGCTTTCAGGGCGGGCTTCAGAGCTGGCTTCAAGGCGGGCTTCAATGCCGGCTTGAGGGCTGGCTTCAAAGCTGGCTTTAAGGCGGGCTTCAGAGCGGGCTTAAGCGCCGGCTTCAGGGCTGGCTTCAACGCCGGCTTCAAAGCAGGCTTCAGGGCTGGTTTCAAAGCTGGCTTCAGAGCCGCCTTGATGGATGGTCGAACTTCCGCGCTCTGGGTTGGATTGGCGATGATCGCCTTCTGGACTGCGCTGCGCTGGCTGATGAGAGATTTCTTTGGCACTGACATGTTGATCTCCTTTTCGGATTGCATTTGCGCTTTCCCAACTGGTGAGCGCTTGTGACCTGTACTAAAGCAATATGCGTGCCAAACTCATCCGTCGCGGAGGCTGGAAGCGGAAACGTGCATTTTCATTGAGTTGCAAGCGCGAGCGGGATTTCGCCGCGCGCTGGGTACGCGAGCGGGCGCGAAATGGATCAAAATTTAAACCCGTAAGGGATGAATATTTAATCTCGGCAGGCGGGTCAGGACCGGTCGCCCCTGGCGATCTGGTATTTGCGGCACAGGTAGTGCATCTTCTGCTTGTCGATGTGCAGCAAGCGGGCAGCGCTCATCTTGTTGCCGCCTGTACGCCGGAGAGCGGCTTCCAGGTAGGCGATTTCGATACGCGCGATCTCCTCATCGAACTTCACGCCGTCCTCGGGAATGAGGAGGGATTCCTGCGAAGTAGCGCTGTTGTAGAGCATGCGCTGGGGCAGGTGCTGGACCTTAATCACGGGGCCGTCCACCATCAGGACCAGCCGCTGGACGAGGTTTTCGAGCTCGCGAACGTTCCCCGGCCAGGGATCTTCTTCCAATACCTGCATCACCTCGGGATCGATTCGTTTGAGGGGAATCCCGTTCTCGGCGCAGTAGATGCGCAGGAAATGGTCCATTAATAAGGGGACGTCTCCGATTCTTTCCCGCAGCGGCGGCAGCGCGATGGGAACCACGTTGATGCGGTAGTAGAGGTCTTCGCGAAAGCGGCCGGCATGCACCATCTCTTCCAAGTCTTCGTTGGTGGCGGTGATCAGGCGAAAATCGATCTTTTTCGCGGTATGTCCACCAATGCGCGTGACTGAACGCTCTTCCAGGACGCGCAAGAGTTTCGACTGGAGCGCCAGGCCGAGGGTGGCGATTTCGTCGAGGAATAACGTGCCGGTGTGTGCCAGCTCGATGTGGCCGGGACGGGCGGTTTTGGCGTCGGTGAAGGCGCCCTTTTCGTTCCCGAAGAGCTCGCTTTCGATCAGGTTTTCGGGCAGCGCGGCGCAATTGATGCTGACGAAAGGCTTTTCGGCGCGATGGCCAAGGGAGACGATGGCGCGCGCGACCAGTTCCTTGCCGGTGCCGCTTTCGCCGCGAATCACCACCGAGCTGGTGCTGTCCGCGACCCGGTGAATGGTTTCGTAGACGCGGCGCATGGGCTCGCTGGCGCCGATCATTTCGGCGAGCGATTGCTCTTCCTGCTTGGCATTCAGGCGGCTGCGGTAATCCAGTTCCGCCCATCGTTTTTCCAGCGCCCGGCTGACCACGATCCGGACTTCCTCGAAATTCACCGGGGCGACGAAATATTCGTCGACGGTGGCGTCTATCGCCTTGTAGCGCAATCCCTTACTGCGCGAACGGGTGAGCGCCACCAGCAACGCCTCGGGGAGCAGGGAGCGCAACTCGCTGAGGGCGGCGACGCCTTCATCCGGGCCTTGTCCGACGACGTCGATATCGAGAATGACGACGTCCGGGGGAAGCTTTCGAGCGATGGTGACGAGGTCATTCCAACTCGGCAGGATGCGAAGGTCGTATCCGTCGGACAGGTGAGCCTCGGCCTCGGGCGGGACCAGGCCGTCCGTGGTGACAACCATGATGCTGAAGCGGGAAGGCAGAAGTTCGGCCGCTGTGCTGGGCATGCCTCTCCTCGAAGCGCAGGGAATTATGCCAGTGTTTGGGAAGCGGCGGGGATGAATTTTTCAATTGTGCCGGCGCACCCTTTCGCCTCGCCAATCACCCTTGCAAAACGGACGCGGTTCCCGTACGTTTAGCGGCGCTGGATGGGAGGCTATTCGCCATTCGGCTTGGTGGGGGGCAGTTTGGACATCAACGTCCGCAAGCGATCGCAGGTGCAGGTAATCCAGCTCCGTGGGCAACTCCGGCTCGGCGAGCCCGTCGATGAGCTGCGCCGGACCTTCGACGAGGCGATAGCGGAAGGGGATACCCGCTTTGTGCTCAACCTGGCGGAGGTGTCCATGCTCGATTCCAGCGGGATAGGCCTGATGATGCAGTATCTTGCCTCGACGAAGAAGCGCGGTGGCGACCTTAAGCTGGTGCAACCGTCCGCCTTTGCGGTAAAGACTTTGCGGTTGGTCGGGGTTTTCAACCTTTTTGGAGTTTTCGAGGATGATGAGCAGGCCGTAGCTTCTTTCGTTTGAACATATTCCTCCGCAGAAGGAAAGCATAAAGAGCCTCTATGTCTCCTGAACCCCGCGCCGGCAATGAAGACGAACAGTTGTCCAGGCTGCTGGACGTGCGCATGCCGGGCAATTTGGCATCGATCGGCGCCGTTACCGACTCCGTCACGGAGACCTTGACGCAGTTCCAGGTTCCCGAAGAGAAGCGGCTGGAGATCGCGCTGAGCGTCCAGGAAGCGCTCGCCAACGCGGTGGTTCACGGCTGCCAGAACGATTCCTCGAAAGAGGTCCACTGCCGCGTAGAGCGCGATCCATCCGGACGAATTCTCATCATCGTGACGGATCCGGGACCTGGCTTTCCGCAGGAAGCTCTCCCCGACCCGCGCAGGTCCGAGAGCTTATATGCCGGGCACGGACGCGGAGTTTACCTGATCCGCCAGCTCATGGACGAGGTGCACTTCGAGAACGGCGGAAATCAACTCAGAATGTGGAAGTACTGATCGATTCCGCCGATTGCGATGCATACAGGTGAATACGAAATGACTGGCGAACACGCTTCGCCGCGAGCGCGCTGCCTGGAGTACACGGGATAATGGCTCCGGAGAAACGAAGGCGTCCATTGAGTTGGGAGGGACAGCGGGCGCGCTGCCCCCACTTTGCCCTGACCCCGTTTTTTGCCTTCGACTGGTGGTGGGACTGGGTCGCCTATTTTCTCAGTAACCTGAGCTTCCTCGAAGCGCTCGAGTATTTCGGCAAGTTCTCGCTTTTGCTGGCCGTGATCTTCTACTTCAAAGAAGCCCCCGATCGCCTCAAGCAGAAGCATTACCAGGCTTGGCAGGTAATTAATACGGCCCAGGGCAAGGGCGGAAGCGGCGGACGCATCGACGCTCTCCAGGAGCTCAATCGAGATCGGGTTCCGCTGACCGGGGTTGATCTTTCAGGGTCGTTTCTCCAGGGCGTAGTGCTGGAGAAAGCGCAGCTATCCCGGGCCAATCTCGACGCAGCAGACGCTCGCGAAAGTACTTTCAACGAAAGCAACCTGGAGTTCGGCGAGTTGCATTCGACGAACCTGCGGAACGCCCATCTCCGGCGCGTGTCGCTGCAACACGCCGACCTCTCCGATGCCGACCTCAACGGCGCGGACCTAACCGACAGCGATTTCTCGGATGCGGTGCTGGATCGCGTCGATCTTCGCGGCGACGATCTTGGAGGCGTGAAGTGGAAGGATTTGCGCGGGGTGAAAGGCGCGAATATTTTCGGGATCAAGAACGCCCCGGAAGGATTCACTGACTGGGCGCTGAAACACGGAGCTGTGCAGACCGAGAGCGACGAGGCCTGGCGGAAATCGATGCTTTAGCCGGCCGTCTCACTGCTGCTGCTGATGTTCTTCGGAGTGCCTGACCTGCGCTTCACGGTCTTCCTGCAGGAATTGCGACCACTCCTGGTCGGCGGCGAACTCCTGGTCCGGGGGCAGGACCGCGTCCGAAGGAGTGACGCGCACGCGCACCTGCAACTCCGTATCGGCGCTTCCTTTCAGGGTGCCAACGGTCGGGGGAACGTCGGCATAGTCTCGGCCAACCGCGGTTCGGATGTGACGCTGGCCGGTGACAAGATTGTTGGTCGGGTCGAAGCCCACCCAGCCTAATCCCGGCAGCAGGGCCTCGACCCAGGCATGGGTCGCTCCTTCCGGGGAGCGGTCTTCGTGAGTTGTGGTGTGGTACATGTACCCGCTCACGTAGCGGCAGGGGATGCCCAGGTTGCGGGCCATGGTGGTCATGATGTGGGTGAAGTCCTGGCAAACGCCCTGGCGCGAATCCAAGGCATGCTCGATGGGCGAGTGCACCGCCGTGCTCTGCTTCACATAATTGAAGCTCTCGAAGATCGAAGTGGTCATGGTACGCAGCACCTGCAGAGGATCGCGATCATCGCGCCGCTGGAAACCAAGCTCCTGCGCCAGCAGTTCCAACTGCGGCGAGGTCCGCGCGAAGCGGCTCGGCAGGAGCATCTCCCAGTAATCCTCGCCGGCGATCATTTCGTCGAGCTCTTCCCAGGCATGCGGTCCCAGACTTTCCGGCAACAGGTGCTCGGTCTCCAGGTTCACCAGCGCATCGACGATGATGGTGAGCTGCTGGTGCGCAGCGGGAAGATCGAAGTGATGCACGAGGTTGCCGAGGTGGTCCGTATAGGAAAAGATCCGTGCCCTTGGGTTGACCGAGAGCTGGAAGGTGAAGCAACGCTGCAATCCCTCGCTGCGCGGGTGCATGCGCACTTCCATCATGCTCTGCCAGATGGGGCGGCTGTAGCGGAATCTCGTGAAGTGCCGAATCGCGTAGAACATTAGCTCTCGAAAGCGACCTCAATGGGATATTCGATGAAGGCATCGTGTACGGCGGCGTGCACGTTGCGACACTGTTCGATGATGCCGCGCAAATATCCATGCATATTGCCGGACATCACTTCCGAGATCTGGCCATAGGCAAGGGAAGCGCGGAGCCGCCCGATGAGGCGGTTGATCTTGGCGCTGTCGCGTCCGGAGGAGAGATCGGTAATGGATCCCAAGGCATTATGCATCTGCTGCACCGAATAGCGCACCGAGTAGGGAAAGTCGGGATGAAGCAGAATGAATTCCGCGACGCGCTGCGGCTGGAGATCGGCGGTGTAGTTCTTGCAGTACGACTCAAAAGCGGCGCAACTGGCGAGGAGTCCCACCCAGTCGAGGTCATCGGACGGCCCGTCGGCGCAGAAATAGGCGTCGAGCAGAAGAGATATATTGGGCGCCCGCTCACTGTATTGTCCAAGCTGGATGAAGTGCCACTCTTCGCCATGGCTCATGGTCTGGTCGACCAGTCCATGGAAGCGATAGGTCGCTTCCCGTACCTCGGAGACGAGCCGCATGGCGACTTCATCGTCTTCGGCGCGAGAACGCGACTGCAACACGATGTGGTACAGCCGGTTCAGGTGTTCCCACATCTCGGAGCTGATTTCTTCGCGGACCTGGCGTGCATTTTCACGCGCCGCAATGATGCAGGAGGTGATGGAAGCACGGTCCTCCGAACTGACCGCCAGCCGTCGAAGGAGATCGTGAGGATCGGTTTCGGCGTCGTTTGCTTCTGGGATGTAGGAGGTCAGGGCGCGATACCAGCGCTGTTCGGTGGAGAACTTTGCCGGGTTGAGAATGAGGTTATGCGTCGCCTCGAGGACGCGCGAGCTGTTGTCCGCGCGCTCGAAGTAGCGGCTCATCCAGTAGAGACTGTCAGCAACGCGCGAGAGCATCTCTCAACTTTCCAGAACCCAGGTATCTTTCGAGCCCCCGCCCTGCGACGAATTGACGACCAGCGATCCCTTACGAAGCGCCACGCGCGTCAGGCCGCCCGGGACGATGGTGATCTTCTCGCCATAGAGGACATAGGGGCGCAGATCCACGTGGCGCGGCCCGATTCCTTCCTCGGTAAAACACGGCGAGGTCGAAAGCGCAATCGTGGGCTGCGCGATGAAGTTGCGCGGGTCGGCGAGGATGTATTCGCGAAACTTGTCGCGTTGCTCCTGGGAGCTGTGGGGGCCAATGAGCATGCCGTATCCGCCGGACTCGCCCACCGACTTCACGACCAGCTTGTCGAGATTGTCGAGAACATAGTCGCGTTCCTTGCGGTCGGTCATCAGATAGGTTTCCACGTTGTTCAGAATCGGTTCTTCGCCGAGGTAATAGCGGATGATGCGAGGGACAAAGGCGTAAATGGCCTTGTCGTCCGCCACGCCGGTGCCGAGGGCATTGGCGAGGACGACATTCCCGGCACGGTAGGCGTTGAACAGGCCCACGGCTCCGAGCCGCGAGTCCGAACGAAAGACGATAGGATCGAGGAAATCGTCGTCGATGCGGCGATAGATCACGTCAATGCGTTTCAACCCAAAGGTCGTGCGCATGTAAACGATGTTGTCGTGCACCACGAGATCGCGGCCTTCGACCAACTCGATTCCCATCTGCCGCGCGAGGAAAGCATGTTCGAAGTAAGCGGAGTTGTAAGCACCTGGCGTCAGAAGCACGATTGTGGGATCGGAGCGCCCGTCGGGGGCCAGGGATCGCAGGGTGGAAAGGAGCACCTGGGCGTAGTGCTCAATGGGACGTACGCGGCTCTTGCGATACAGCGTCGGGAAGATCTGCTTCATGACCCGGCGGCTGGTGAGCATGTAGCTCACGCCGCTGGGAACCCGGAGATTATCTTCGAGCACCACGAAATTGCCGTCCGGCGTGCGGATCAGGTCTGTGCCAACCACGGTGATGTACACGTCCCGCGAAACCGGGACGCCAAGCATCTGCCGCCGGAAGTGCTTGCAGGTGTAAACGATGTCGGGGGGCATGATCCGTTCTTTCAGGATCCGCTGCCCGTTATAGACGTCCTTCAGAAACAGGTTCAGCGCGGTGATGCGCTGCGTAAGGCCGCGTTCGATCGTCTCCCACTCGGCCGCGGTCAGGATGCGCGGTACGAGATCGTGAGGGAAGATACGCTCCGTGCCTTCGTCCTCTCCGTACACCGTGAAGGTGATGCCTTCGTTGAAGAACGACTGGTCCGCTTCCTGCTTGCGAAGCCGCAACTCCTCCGGGGCCAAATTGAGAAGATGGGTGTAGAGCTGGCGGTAGTGTTTACGCGGCTTGCCGGCGGCGCGAAACATCTCGTCATACGCTTCGTTGAAGCCGTAGCTGCTGAAAGGGCCCAGACTCTCTTCGTCCTGCTCTACAAGCGCGGAACTCATGCCGAAACACCCCACAAATGGCCAGTTGGACGGACAACTTCGCGATGCTCTTGAGTGGTACTGTCGAGAATAGCTGGAGTACGCAAGAGGGCCCTGAGACCCAACGTCCGGGCGCCTGTCCTGCCCGGGCGGGCTGTATTGTAGAAGATAAATGCAGAGGTGCGGGTTGTTTCGCTTCCGTAAAGAAGCGCCTGCCTGGATTGAACCAGCAACTCGCGACCAGCCATTCTTCAGTCTAGCGCGAGCAGCTAAGGGAGACCCGCTGAAACGTTTCTAGGACTCATTCGGAATTTCGATGCGTCCCGCCCGATCCAGCGCCTATAGTCTGTGCCACCGCTTGAGGCAGAGTAGAAGCTGACGCTGCGTCGTCGAAATGGATTTCCGGTAGCTGCTCCACGGCCCGGCGCAGCGATTGTTCCCACGCGGCGTGAATGTAATTCAGATCGGCATCGGCGTAACGAAGGCGACGGTATCGAGTGACCTGGAGACTGTCTTTTTCGTAAAGAACCAGGTCAATTGGAGGTCCGACCGTAACGTTTGACCGAATCGTGGCATCCATCGAGAGCAGGGCATACTTGGCTGCGACTTCGAGGCTGGTGGAGCTCTCGATTCCGCGGTCGAGGATGGGACGCCCGTACTTGCATTCGCCGAGCTGCAGGTAAGGGGAGTCTTCGGTCGCTTGCAATGGGTTACCCTGTGGGTAGATGAGATACAGGCCGGGCTCTTCGCCGCGCACCTGGCCACCGAGAAGAAGATGAACATTAAAGCTGAAGTTATCGCGCTCGAGGGAAGCCCTGTCCGTGTCGGAGACGCGGCGTACGCATTCGCCGACAATGCGGGCGGCCTGGTAGAGCGACTGCACCTGGGCCAGGCCTCGGCCCTGGTCGAAATCGTCGCGCAGCAGGGTCATTACCGATTGGCTGATCGAGAGGCTGCCGCTGTTGAGCACCACGAATACGCGCTCGCCGGGCTGCTCGAAGCGAAACATCTTGCGGGTGGAATTCACCTGGTCGAATCCGGCGTTGGTGCGCGAATCGGAAGCGAGGACCAGACCTTCGTTCGTCACAATGCCCAAGCAATACGTCACTGAGTACGCCCCGTCAGGAAGGAATTGAGTCGATCATACACGTTGATTCGGGAGAAAGGACTCCAGTTTTTATGCTGATCCGTCTTGGATACGATATTCGCTTCCAGGTTACATCCGTTGTGCCAATGATCGCCTTGCTCAACGTCCATCCGTCCCGGGAAAAAGACCTCAAAGAGCCCGACCGGCTGACGGTCACCCCTGGATTGCATGTAGAGCATTATCACGACGTTTTCGGGAACCGCGCGACCCGGTTCGTCGCCCCCGAAGGAGAGCTTCGCCTGACGAACTCAACCCTGATCCGCGACTCCGGCGAGCCGGATAAGCAAGATCTACAGGCGCGCGAGGTGCCGATCGAGGACTTGCCGCACGATACCCTGCCGTTCCTGATGAATAGCCGGTACTGCGAAGTGGATTTGCTGTCCCCCCTTGCGGCCGAGCTTTTTGGCGGGCTGCCTCGCGGCTACCGGCGCGTGCAAGCGATATGCGCCTGGGTGCATAGCAAGGTCACCTTCGGATACCAGTTTGCGCGACCGACCCGGACCGCACTCGATGTTCTGACGGAAAGAGTTGGCGTATGCCGTGACTTCCAGCATCTCGCGGTGACGTTCTGTCGCTGTTTGAATATTCCGGCGCGGTATGTCACCGGCTACCTGGGCGACATCGGCGTGCCTGTTTCGGATACTCCCATGGACTTCAGCGCCTGGTTTGAAGCCTACCTGGAGGATCGCTGGTGGACCTTTGATGCGCGCCATAATGCGACGCGCATTGGGCGTGTGCTGATGGCGGTAGGCCGCGATGCCACGGATGTCGCGATTACGACGTCCTTTGGGAACTCAAGGCTGCAGAAGTTCGAGGTGATCAGCGAAGAGGTCGCGGAAGGCGACGAGTTGGTGGAGGCGGCTTCGTAGCGGTCGCTGGAAGATGGTGTGAAGAAAAAGCCCCGTCCTCGGCGACGGGGCTTTTTATGGCTTAGCGTTTGTTTTTGTTATCGGTTGTGACCTGTGAAATCGAACAGTTCGAACAGATCGCTGATCGCCGGGCTATTGACGGGAACGTATGGGTTTTCCCACTCCGAAACCGGGTTGGGGAAGTTGTCGCGACTGCGGTTCGTGACCGGAGCAAGGTTCCAATTCCTCTCGATGAACTTGAGGATGGAAACATGGTCCGAGTAGTTGTGGGCGATGTGCCCGCCGCGCGAGTAGGCCGACACGACGATCATCGGAATGCGGGTGCCGTCTCCGAAATAGTCGAGGGGCTGCACGTAGCCGGAGTCGTAGTAGCCGCCACCCTCGTCGAAGGTGATGAAGATCGCGGTGTCCTTGGCCAGCGTCGGATTCGACAAGACGCCGTCCACGATTTTCTTGGAGAAGCCTTCAAACAGGTTCAGTTTTGACGACGCGGGGTGTCCATCCACCAGGCCGCTCGGCTTCACGAAGGAAACCGCGGGCAGCGTGCCGTTCTGGATGTCGTTGTAGAGATCGACGGTGTCTTTCATGTGGGCGGTGCGCACCGTGGCATCTGCCATGATCGACGTGTCGTATTGGAACGGGTTGCAGATGTTGCAGTACTCATCCGTCTGCGCGCCTACCGCGCCGTAATTCAGCTGGTAGGGATCAGGAACGTAGTTGTTCCATTGGTCGCCATAATATTTCCACGAGACTTTCTTCTGGAGCATCTCGTCGCCGATGCTGGGCACCGACGATGGCGGGATGGTAAAGACAGTGTTGTTCTTGTTGGTATCGGTGTAGGCGTTGTTGCCGTTGCCAAAATATCCGGGATTGTAGTTGTTGAGCAGGTAGTAGTGCCCGGCCTGGCAGTTTGGCTTGATCGGACGGGGGAGGGACTTCAGGTAGTGGACGATCGGCGCAACGCCGGGCTGGGACAAGTCGGAGCAGTTGGTGTAGGAGCCGCCGCCATAGGAGGGAGATCCGTAGGACCCGCCACCGTAGCCGTCTTCTGTGTACCAGTTGTTGGTTCCAGGCGCGGGATTGGGATCTTCTACCTGATCGACGATTCCTGCATTGGCGGTGCCGGAAGCGACTTCCACGTTATGCGGAGGCTTTTCGGCGTGGCCATTCCCATCGCTGAAAAAAATCAGGTCGCCGTGTCCGAGCATGATGTGGTTTGCGCCTGTGCCGCCATTCACCGACTGGTGGAAGTTGTCGCTCATGGAGTACTGGTCGGCGAGACTCTTGAGGTAAGGAGCGTCGCCTTTCAGCACGTTGTAAAAGCCCATGGACGTGGAACCCTCGCCCGTGGTCACCGCGCCCTGTTCATACTCCGTGCTGAAGTTCGTGGGCTGCGGCAGGCCGTTGGCTCCCGCTCCTACCGTGACTTCCACCCAGGGGAACAGTTTCGCGTTGCAACCTGACGGATTGCGCTTGGTGGAGCGCTCCGCACTGCAATCCAACTGTTGCCACATCTGGTAGAAGCGATGCACGGGGCTGGCGGCGTACGAGTTGTACGTGAAGCTCGATCCGTTGGTCAGTTGAAAAGGCCCCGGCGGAAGAGAGTTCACGTTGGTGATACGCGAGTCGGGCGTTTTGGAAGTCTGACCGGTACCTCCGGATACGAGGTATTGGTAGTAATTCGAAGGCAGACCGTTCTCGGATTGTTCGGCGAGAGCCAGGCTGTCTCCGGTGACATAAGAGTCGCTCGGTCCGCCAACCAGCGGCGCCGGAAGCACATCCCCGGGAAATTTCGTCTTCGCGGGACTTAGCAGGAAAGCATCGGGCGACGCATCCGTTGCCGCGTGCTGCTTGGCTTTGTCGAAGTACGGGCCGGGAGTGCCGTCTGCATTGATAATGCCTTCCGACAACAGGTTCCAAACGCTCTCCCCTCTCTTGGGAATGTAGGTAGCGAATACGTGATCGAAGCTGCGATTCTCTCCGATGATTACGATCACATGTTTGATCGGGGTGCGAGTGTTCGAATCGGCCGAGTCCGGTTGTGGCGGGGAGCCCGCAAATGCACTGCCGACCACGAACTGCAAGGTTGCCGCCGAAACCAGCGCCCGCCGCAGAGTCCGCAGTGCCTTCGATGCAACTTGGGTGAGTGACATGCCATCCTCCTGCTTTTTGGGGCTACTGCCCCACGCAGAGTGATAGCTGCCTGGTGTTGCTGACAGATTTCCCTTCGGTGAAGGGATGAATAATCGGCGGGGGTTTTCCAACGAGCGAAGTAAATCCATGTAAATCGCCGAGCAAAGTTCCTTTACTGCTCACCAGTGCTGCGGGCGTGGGCATTCTGCGTGCTCGAAGATTTGATTGCAGCTGTGTGAAGATTTGCCGGCACCACTTGAATTGTTCCCATCATCCCTTTGTCTTCGTGCTCGAGAAGGTGACAGTGATACACGAATGTGCCGACGATGTTCGGATCGCGAAAATCCATCCTTAAGCGCACGCTGGGATAGGAGAGATCCTGGTCCTTGTAGTACGGAACGTTCACCGTATCGCGTAAGAAGGGCTCGTCCACTGCCTTGCCGTTGTAGTCGAGCAGCAGAAAGTGCAGCTGGTGAATGTGGAAGGCGTGCAGCTCTTTGGAACGGTTTTCAATGATCCAGTCTTCAACCGTCCCTTGCTCCACAATTACATTTGGAGATGTGGAGGTGGGGTCGAAGGCTTGTGGGGTTTGCCCATCGACCGTCAAATAAAATTCCGTGGCGCTGGCAGGATTGTTGGGATCGTCCAGCTTTTCGGAGAAATAGAACTTTCGTACGCGAACCGGAGCGACTCTTCCCACCCAGGGTACGTCTGGCGTCTCAGCCGTGGGGGCAGCGGGCGGCAGGTTCGGCGGCCGCTGCGCATTTTCCGCAGGACGAAGGATCGCCAGGTTGCGATTGGGATCGTTCTCGCCCCCCGGACCGGTATCCACGCTCCGGGTTACCAGCAATTCCGATGTCCCTGCCGGCGGGCCGTCCACAAGGAACTCTGCGCGAGAGCCCGGAGGCACGCCGAGATGCGTCTGCCAATCGACGAAGTCCGCGGGACCGCCGGCATGGTTGAGCGGAACGCCGTCCAGAGCCACCAATCCAAGCGGCTGAGGGACACGGTTCAACAGAACTTGCAGATTTAAGTACGTGATCGCGGAAGCATTCACCACCCGCCACAGTTGCCGCTCGCCGGGCTTCATTTCAAGAATGGCGGGCGGGTAATCGGGATAGGGAACCGGAACGTAGTTGACGGATAGGTCCTTGGCAGGCTTGCCAAATCCTGTGCCGGTATTGGTTGCGTCGCCATCGCGATCCACCATGAACTTGGGCGTTACCGGTTCGGACTTCGCGGGCGAGGCGTTCGGGTTTAACAGGTCCTGGTCGCGAATGATCAGCACTCGTTCGGGTAAACCGGCAACCGCCTTATCTGCCTTTTCTATTCCCTCGACGATGAGCGCTCCAGAAGCGCCTCCGAGAACCTCCGGCCGGCTGAAGCCATGGATATGCGGGTGGTACCAGTACAACCCGGGCGGCTCGTTCGAGGGGATTCGGAAACGATATTCGAAGGGCGGATCTCCCGGCTGGATGGAGGTTTTCAACACCTCGTCCTGATGACAATCCGGCGGGATCGTGAGGCCATGAAAATGCAAATTCGTGGAACTCGCGCTCATGATTCCGCTGGTGCATGGATCGTTGTGGTTGGCTGCTGCGGAATGGTTATGCCGGGAGGGCGCTGAAGAAGGTAATTTCGGCTCGACGAGCACATTTTTAAGATGAAGGATGACGAGATCGCCGGGGTGTACGCGCAAACTGGGAGATTCGTTGCCCGCCGAGTCGATGAAGCAGTATCGGACAGAGCCGTCCGGAAGAACTTCGTTCCGGGCTTCCAAATCGACTTTCAGAACGCCATCGACGCTGTAAAGATCGGCGGGAGTCGCGACGATGCTCCCGCTCCCTGGCCGTGGGCAGCTTTCGATTGCGTTCTGACTGGCGAAGAGAGGGAGAGCACAGAACAGGCAGAAACTCAGAAATACCAGGGAGACCTTCTTTTGCATCGCGAACCCACGCAGCCGCTCCAAAGGTGAAGACGGCGAACTTCAATGAGGCTAGAGAAGGAAGATCAAAGATTGATGAAAGCCGCACACTTCCTCGCGCAGCAGGTTGCGATTCTTTTTTCACGGAGCCAGAACCGGCTCCCGTCGTTGCATCCATAGTTGAGTCGATCAAAAACCCAACGGAGATGAGAATGGCTGAATCAAACGGCAAGCGTTTCGCTGTAGTGACAGGTGCGTCCAGTGGAATCGGTTACGAACTGGCCAAGGTGTTTTCGCAGGAAGGGTTCGATCTTTTGATCAATGCGGAGAACCCGGAAATCGAACAGGCAGCTCAGACGCTGCGCTCCCCCGGCACAAGTGTGGAGGCAGTGCAGGCGGACCTAAGTAAGTACGAAGGAGTTGAGAAGCTCTGGCAAGCGGTGAAACAGACCGGACGGCCGGTGGACGCGATTGCCATCAACGCAGGCGTCGGAACCGGCGGCGCGTTTGCCGGGGATACCGAACTGCAGACCGAGCTCCAGATGATTGACCTGAACGTGAAATCCACAGTTCATCTCGCCAAGCGAGTGCTTGAGGATATGGTTCCGCGAGGCGAAGGCAAGATCCTGTTCACTTCGTCCATCGCATCGATCATGCCTACGCCCTACCAGGCGGTTTACGGTGCAACCAAGGCTTTCATCCAGTCGTTTTCCGAATCGCTGCGCAGTGAACTGAAAGACAGCGGAGTGACGGTGACGGCTCTGCAACCCGGAGCTACGGATACAGATTTCTTCCGCCGCGCAAACATGGAAGACACGAAAGTGGGCAGCGAAGGCAAGCACGAGAACGATCCAGCCGATGTCGCGCGCCAGGGATACGATGCGCTGATGAAAGGCGAAGACCGCGTTGTGGCGGCCTCCTTCAAGACAAAGCTGCAGGGCGAGGCGGCGAGGTTCATGCCCGAATCGGTAAAGGCTGAAATGCACCGCAAGCAGGCAGAGCCAGGCTCGGCGAAGAAGTAAGAAATCCGGTAATTCCGGAACAAAAGGGGGCCATTTCGGCCTCCTTTTTGTTTTGAAATTGGCTAATTACATTTCCGGCAATTACGTGCGCGTCGGCGCGGCACACTCTTTAGTAATTGGGGGAAAGCGGCAACAAACGTTACGATAATCGCATTGCGCCGGCCTGCAGGAGTTGCCCGGCCGGACCAACGCTTGCACACACACTATCCATGCACAAAGAAGCTGTTGTCGGTTTTGCCTTGGGCGACCGCCCTCGTGTATGCCCTCGTGTCTGCGGTAGCGCATCCTTCCTTCCGGTTGACGGTTTTCGGAGATACAGCGCAGTTTGTGCTGGCCTCTACGCTCGCCGCCGCCTTTGCCGTGAATGCCTTCACTGCCGAAGAGAGGGCGCGATGGTTCTGGTACCTGATGACGATGGGCGCCCTGTTCTGGGTGGGATCGCAAGCGGTGTGGTCGTATTACGAGGTATGGCTGCGGGTGCCTCCTCCCGATCCCGGACTCGGCGGTGTGCTGCTGTTCCTGCACCTGGCGCCGATGACGGCGGCGCTCACGGTGATGCCGCATAAACGCAGCGAGATCCCTCCGCTCACAGCTCTTTCCATTGCCATGATCTTCACCTGGTGGCTGTTCGTTTATGCCTACCTGGTCGTGCCCTGGCAGTTTGTGCACTCTGCCCCGGATCTGTACAGCCACGCCTTCAATGGCCTGTATTACGTCGAAGATCTTGTCTTCGTCGGGCTGCTGGCGCTGTGGGTGCTGCGCGGAAGAGGGTCGTGGCGATGGCTCTACATCCGGCTGCTGGCGGGATCGGTTGCCTATGCCGCCGGCTCGGTGTTTCTCGATCGCCTGATCGCGCAGAATCAGTACTACACAGGCAGCCCTTACGATCTTTTATTTATATTGCCGATTGCGTGGATGGCGTATGTTGCCGCGAGCTTTCGTCCCAAAGAATATCCTCGCGAGACGGAGGCCCTGGATCCGAGCGACCGCCGGGTCAGTTGGCTTACGATTCTCGCGCTGCTCTCCGTACCGTGCCTGCTGATCTGGAACAGCTTTTCCCCGGTGCCGGAAAGCGTTCGCGGTTTCCGCGCGGTAGCGGGCCTGATTGCGATTATCGTTCTCGCCTTGCTGCTGTTTGCGAAGCAGCACGTTTTGGCGGAAGGACTCTCCCTGTCGCTGGAGATTTCGGAGTCCAACGTTTCGGAATTGTCCAAGCTTCGCGAACAGCTGGAGGAGAAGGCCACGCACGATTCGATGACCGGCTTGTTGAACCGCAGTTCCGCGATCATAGGTTTGGAGCGCGAACTGGCCCGAGCCTCCCGCGAAGGCGGCAGAGTTGCGGCCTTACTACTCGATCTCGACCACTTCAAATCGATTAACGACAACTACGGCCACCATGCGGGGGACGTGGTCATCGCTTTTGCCGCTACCTGCATGGAACAGTGCGTGCGCTCCCATGACTATGTCGGGCGCTACGGCGGCGAAGAGTTCCTGATCGTGATCTCCGACCGCAACGAGCTTCTCGCCAAGGAAATTGCGGAACGCATTCGCCTGCGGCTGCAAGCCGAGATCGTTAGTTTCGACGGCCATAAACTGTTCGTGACCGCCACTCTCGGCCTGGCGGTATCGCTTCCCAATGAGACATCGGAAGCGCTCCTGCGGAGAGCCGATGCCGCACTCTATGCGGGCAAACAGCAGGGAAGAAACGTCGTGATCACCGCTCCGGAACGCCTACGCTCGACGATCTGAGACCCGCCCGATCCGGATTCAATTCCCCTCGCGTAATCCAGTGCGCCTGCTGTACGATGACGCAACATGCCGCCTCGTCCGCGCAAGAAAAAGACCGTAAAGCGCTCTGCCGCGCGATCGGCCACCGGTAAAACCAAGCCGTCCGAGCTGGTGATCATTACCGGGATGAGTGGCTCCGGCAAGGCTTCTGTCTTAAAGGCCTTCGAGGATCTGGGGTATTACTGCGTGGACAATCTGCCGGTGGACCTGGTTCCGCAGTTTGCGGAGCTGGTAGCGGATTCTCCCGAGATCACGCGTGCAGCGCTGGTGCTGGATATTCGAGAAGGGCAGCGTCTCGATCGGCTGCCGTCCACCCTCAGGTTGGTACAAAGTATCGTCAAATCGACGGTCCTCTATCTTGAGGCGGACGACGAGATCCTGCAGCGGCGTTTCAGCGAAACCCGGCGACCCCATCCCCTCGGCACCTCTGTGCCCGTCAAGGCCTCGATCGAGAGTGAACGCGGCCGCCTTGGGCCGATCCGCAAGTCCGCGGACATGACCATCGATACCTCGAAGTTCAATGTTCACGAGCTGCGTTCGCTGATCTTCGAGCGCTTCGGGCATGCGCGCAGCCAGAATCACAAGAAGATTCTCGTCTCTTGCGTGAGCTTCGGATTCCGCAAGGGCGTTCCGGAAGATGCGGACCTGGTCTTCGATGTCCGCTTCTTGCCGAACCCGCATTTCGTGCCTGAATTTCGGCCGTATACCGGACGCCATCCCGCGGTCGCGAAATACATACGGTCGTTTCCGCAAACCCAGGAGTTCATCAACCGGATCTCGGACCTGCTGGTTTACCTGCTGCCCCACTACATCACCGAAGGGAAGAGCTATCTCACGATTGCGTTCGGATGTACCGGGGGCCAGCACCGTTCCGTGATGATTGCCGAGGATGTAAAGAAGCGCCTCGTCAAGGCAGGCTACAACGTCAAAGTCGCGCACAGGGACTCACCGAAGTAGCTGTTTACGCGATCAAGGCTGGGCATCCGCTGCAACGCTCCTTTAAAATAGGAGCAGACTTTCTCAAGATTGAGCTGAGTTTAAGGACGCTGTTTCATGCGCCAACTGAAACCTTTATTGCATTATTTGCGACCGTACTGGTTTCAGGTGGGAATCTCCGTAATCCTGTTGGCGCTGGTTGGATTGCTGCAGGCGTTCCGGCTTCTTCTGATTGGACCTGTTTTTCAGCGCGTTTTAAACCCCTCGGTTTCGAGCCGCGAGATCGCCCTTTTCCGGCTTCCGGGCACTCATTACGTCTTCCATTTGCAGAACATTGTTCCGGACCGTCTGCACAACGACTGGACGGTCGTCGCTTTTGCGCTCGTGGCGTCCACCTTGCTCAAGGGCATCTGCGATTACGCCGGCACGTACCTCGTGAACTATGGCGGCTTCGGCATGGTGACCGACCTGCGCAACGACGTGTACAACGCCGTGCTGCGCCGCTCGGCTGCCTTCTTCCAGAAGCATGCCACGGGATCGCTGATATCGACGATCGTCAATGACATCGAACGGGTGCAGTTTGCGATGTCGAGCGTCCTCGCCGAGATGATGCAGCAGTTTTTCACTTTTTTCTTTACCGCCGCCGTCGTCATCATCAACGGGCGCAAGCTCTCCTGGATTCTCCTCATCTTCCTGCCCATCATCATCGGCTCCAGCCGGAAGGTCGGCCGCAGCGTGCGCACCACCACCCGCAAGGGCCAGGACCGTTTGGCTGAGATTCAGAACATCCTGCATGAGACCATCACCGGCGTCCGCATCGTGAAGGCGTTCGGCATGGAGCTTTGGGAGATGCTGCGCTTCCGCAGCGCAGCGAAACGGTTGTTCCGCGCCAACCTGAGGTCGGTCAGCGCGGCCGCCATCAGTTCGCCCTTGATGGACGTACTCGGCTCCATCGCAGTTGCGTTGCTGCTCCTGGTTGGACGCCAGCAGATCAAGACCGGTTACATGGACTTGCCGCAGTTCATGACCTTCATCGTGGCGGTCTTCAGCCTGTACGATCCGGTGCGGAAGTTTGCCGGGTTCTATAACAACTTCCAGCAGGCCATCGGCGCCTCGTCGGGCATCGTGAGCTTCATGCATGCGGAAGACGAAGTCCGGGAGAAGCCCGGCGCGCGCGAACTGCCGCCGTTTGAGAAATTGATTCGCTTCGATCACGTCAGCTTCGCCTACGGATGCGACGAGGAACAGCGGGAAATTCTGCGCGACATCGATTTCGAGGTTCGCCGAGGCGAAGTGCTCGCCATCGTCGGTTCGAGCGGCTCCGGAAAAACTACCCTGGTCCACCTGCTGCCACGTTTCTTCGATGTCAGCCACGGCAGCGTGACCATCGATGGCCAGGATATTCGCGACGTGGCGGTGGCTTCGCTTCGCAAACAAATCGGCATCGTCACCCAGGAGACGATCCTGTTCAACGATACGGTCCGCAACAACATTGCTTACGGCCAGCCGCACGTTTCCCTGCAGCAGGTGGAAGGCGCAGCCAAAGCTGCATTGGCGCACGATTTCATCCTGAACCTGCCGGAAGGCTATGACACGATCATCGGCGAGCGCGGGGTGCGGCTGAGCGGCGGCGAGCGTCAACGCCTGGCGATTGCGCGCGCCATCCTCAAGAACGCACCGATCCTGATCCTCGATGAAGCGACATCGGCGCTCGACGCCGAGAGCGAATCCCTGGTCGCTTCCGCATTGCAGAACCTGATGACCGGGCGAACCGTGTTCGTGATCGCGCATCGGCTCTCCACCGTTCGGCGCGCCGACCGCATTCTTGTTCTCGAAAAGGGAGTGATCGCCGACTCAGGCTCGCATGATGACCTGATGTCGCATCTCGGGACCTACCGCAAGTTGTATGATTTGCAGTTCGTTGACTTCGATGGCGCCACTACCGAAGCGAATGGCAATGCCGTCGGTGTCCCCCAAACCTTTCAGAATCGGCGACCCTAAACTATGGCCATCCGTTCCATGACTGGTTTCGCGCAGGTGAAAGGCCAATACAACGACCAGGTTGCTTTCACGATTACGCTGAAATCGGTCAATCATCGTTTCCTCGACCTTCACCTCCGCATGCCTGCCGATAGCGACGCGCTGGAGATGAAGATACGGCGCGTGTTCAAGGAACAACTGCATCGGGGCCACATCGAGCTTACTTTGTCGATGGAGCGCGCCGATGGTTCCTCGTTGGCCGTGAACCGTCAACTGGTGGGCGGCTACGTAAAGGCTTTCCGCGATGCCGCAAACGACTTCGGCGTGCATGCCGAACCTGACCTGATGTCGATCCTGAAGCTTCCCGGGGCAATGAGTGGGTCCGCCATCGATGCGACCGACGAGGCGCTGGAAGGCGCCATCCTGAAGAAGCTGGAAGATGCCATTGCCAGGCTGGATGCCATGCGTGCCCAGGAAGGCGCGACCATCGTGCGGGAATTGCGCGAGCGCATGCAGCACCTGTTGCATGCCACGCAGGAGGTGGACAAGCTTCGCTCCGCCATGCTCCACGCGCACTTGGAAAAAATCCAGGCCCGCATGCAGGAGCTGATCGGCAACCATGCCGACAAGGACCGCATTCTGCAGGAAGCCGCCATGCTCGCGGAACGCAGCGATATCCAGGAAGAATTAGTGCGCATGAAAAACCACATCGAGCATTTTCTCGGCCTGCTGGATGCGCCGGGCGAGGCCGGCAAGAAGCTTGATTTCCTGCTGCAGGAAATGAACCGCGAATCGAATACGCTGCTTTCCAAAACCTCGGGCGTTGCCGGGGAAGCTCTGCGTATCACGCAACTTGGTCTTGCCATGAAGAGCGAGATCGAGAAATCGCGCGAACAGGTGCAGAACATCGAATGAGCATTGTCTTTATCATTTCCGCCCCCTCCGGCTCCGGGAAATCATCGCTTACCAACGAGCTGCGCAAGGTTGTGCCGGGGCTGGAATTCTCTATTTCGTACACCACGCGCGATCCTCGTGGCAGCGAACAGACCGGTCGCGAGTATTTCTTCATCACGCGCGAGAAGTTCGACCAGATGATTGCGGACGGCGAATTCCTCGAGCACGCCGAGGTCTTCGGCAGGTGCTACGGGACGGCAAAGCATTTCGTCCAAGAAGCGCTGGCCCGCGGCAGCGACCTCGTGCTGGACATCGATGTACAGGGAGCGGCGCAGCTTAAGGCAAAAATTCCCGACGCTATAAGTATTTTCATCCTCCCTCCCTCGCGTAACGAACTGGAAACACGGCTCAAACGCCGGAACCTGGCGGACAACGTTGACCCCGCAATCATCGAGCGGAGGCTTAAGGAAGCGAGCCGGGAGATTGAGAACTTCAGCAGTTATGACTATATTCTCGTGAACGCTAACTTCGAGACCGCGGTGGAGCAGCTTCGGGCGATTGTGCTGGCGGAACGAATTCGTCATTCGGGAGCACTGCCAACCGAGGCAGATCGGGCTATACTTGAGGCCGCCGAGTGTTGCGTCCGACAGAAAGCGATGCAGCGCGTGCAGTCCATACTTGATTCGTTTCGGAATTCAACGAACTCAGCCGTTAACGGAGTGACCAAATGAAGCTGATGACCGGATTCGACAGCAACTACCGTTACATTCTCGTGGCCGCCCGCCGTGCTCGCCAACTCCAGTCCGGCGCGCAACCGACCCTCGACACCGCCACCAAGAAATCTTGCCGGATCGCGGAAGAAGAGCTGAAGGCCGGCAACATCGCTTGGTACATCCCGGAAAAGAAGGTTGTTGTCGAAGCCGCTCCGGAACAGCCGGAAGAGCCTACAGCGGACGCCTAGCTTCCCCCTGCAGATGAAGCTTTCCCGGCTGCGCGGCATCGAATCACCAGAGTTCGAGGATAGTCTGCTGGGCACAGTATGAAGATCGCATTGGGGGTCACCGGCGGAATCGCCGCCTACAAGGCAGCGGAAGTGCTGCGCCTGCTGCAGGACCGGGGCGTGAGCGTACAGGTCATCATGACCCGCGCCGCCCAGGAGTTTGTTCGTCCGCTGACCTTCGCCGCTCTCTCGGGCGAGAAGGTGATCACCGACATGTTCGGCGAAGGCAATGCCGAGCCAAATGTCGATGCAGCCGTCGAACATATCGGCGTGGCACAGGGCATCGATGCCCTGCTCGTCGTACCCGCGACCGCCGATTCCCTCGCGAAATTCGCGCAGGGCATCGCCAACGACTTCCTCTCCACCCTCTATCTCGCCACCACCGCTCCGGTCATCGTGGCGCCGGCCATGAACGTGAATATGTGGGAGCACCCGGCCACTCGCGGCAATCTGGAAACGCTGCGGCGGCGCGGGGTTCATGTGGTTGAGCCCGGCGCGGGCTACCTGGCGTGCGGCATGGTGGGCGCGGGACGCCTCGCCGATCCCGAACAGATTGTCGCGGAGACCCTTGCCGTGCTCGGCGTCGCGCAAGACCTGGCGGGCGAGACGGTGCTTATTACCGCTGGCCCAACCTACGAGCCCATCGATCCAGTCCGGTTTCTCGGCAACCGGTCCAGCGGCAAGATGGGCTACGCGATTGCCGAAGCTGCGGTTCGTCGTGGCGCTAAAGTTGTTCTGATCAGCGGCCCGACCGCTCTCACGCCGCCGTCGGCAGTCGAGTTTGTACCGGTGGAAACCGCCGACCAGATGCGCAAGGCCGTCATGGTGCACTTTGCGGAAGCCAGCATCGTCATCAAAACCGCTGCTGTCGCCGATTACACCGCGAAACACACGGCTGATCGGAAGATCAAGCGCAAGGGAGAGATGACCCTCGATCTCGCGCCCACGGCAGATATCCTTGCCGAACTCGGTGAGCGTCGCGTGAGTGCTTCCCAGGTCATCATCGGATTTGCCGCCGAAACCGAGAACGGCGATTGCCAACGCGCGCGAAAAGCTGCGAAAGAAAAAAGTGGACGCCATCGTGATGAACGATGTCTCGCAGCCTGGCATCGGGTTCGGCTCCGAACGCAATGCCGCGACCATCATCACTGCCAGTGAAGAGATTGAATTGCCCGAGATGTCGAAAGTGGATATGGCGCAACGCGTCCTCGAAGCCGCCCTGGCTCTACGCGCCGGGCGTTCCGTGGTACCCTCCCGTTAATGGCGTCCCTGGATCCCCAAACCAAAGCCGCGCTCTCTGCCCGGCTCGCTTTCTATCGCGAAATGGGCATCTACGGCCTCTATCGACGGCCGGTAAATGAGAGTGCTGATACCATCGTTGCCGCCGAATCCCCCACAGTCGAAGACGAAACATTGCCCAGGAAGAAAGAACCAATCGTCACTTCAGAAAGCGCCCTCAACGTTTTCCCACCGCTTTCGCAGGCCGAAGGTCTCGTCGCGATCCGCGAAGACATCGGCGACTGCACCCGCTGCGTGCTTCACAAGCAGGGCCGCAAGCAGATCGTCTTCGGGGTCGGCAATCCCGATGCCGAATTGATGTTTGTCGGCGAGGGACCCGGAGCGGATGAAGACGAGCAGGGCATTCCTTTCGTCGGCCGTGCCGGACAGCTTCTCACCAACATGATCACCAACGGCATGGGACTCAAGCGCGAGGACGTTTACATTGCGAATGTGGTGAAATGCCGTCCTCCGGGCAACCGCACCCCCGAACGCGACGAGTGCGACACCTGCTCTCAGTTTCTGTTCCGGCAAATCGAAACCATCCAGCCGAAGATGATCGTCGCCCTCGGCGCTGTCGCCGCGAAAACCTTACTCGGCGTCAACGAGCCCATGGCCCGGCTAAGAGGGCAAATCTACGAGTTCTCCACCCCGCGCCGTCCGGGGGCAGCGCCGTATGACGGGAAACTGGTCGTCACTTACCATCCTGCCTTCCTGTTGCGCGATCCGCGGCAGAAGAAGGAGGCATGGAAGGACCTGCAGATCGTCATGCGCTACCTGGGAATTCCGCTCCCGGCCAAACCTGCCGAGTAAGTTCTCATGCCGCAATTCTGCGACGTAGCCCTCCCCGTACCGCTTGAAGCCAGCTTTACCTACCGCATCGAAGGCGCGGAGCCCGTGGTGGGCGGGCGCGTGGTGGTGCCGTTCCGCCACCAGAAACTCTCGGGCATCGTCGTCGCGCTGCACGATAACCCGCCTCCGGTGGAGGCCAAGCTCGTCCTCAGCGTGCTCGATACTGCGCCTGTTCTGAACGAGCAGCTTCTCGAACTCGGGCGCTGGATTGCCAGCTACTACATTGCGCCCCTCGGCGAGGTCCTGCGCACCATGCTCCCGCTGGCGGCCGAGTTTCGCCGTGCTACCGGCTATCGCATCACGGACAAAGGACAGGAGGCGCTCTATGCCTCCGCCGAAGTCGGCTCTTCGTTGCGGGCCAAGAAGGACACCGAGCACCAGATGCTCGAGTACGCCGTGCTCAACCATCTCGCGGATGGCGAGGTGATCCGCGAGCAATCCCTGCGCAGCGCGACCGGGGCGAGCCGCGAGATCTTCCGCACCATGCTCAACAAGAAGTGGATCGCGCGCGAAGATCTGTCTTCAGTGCGCGATGCCACGCGCACCGTAGCAGTTGCGGTGCTGAAAGAGGTGAGCGGAAAGATCAACGCCAACCAGCAGGCAATCCTGCTCGCGTTGAAAGCCGCTCCCGAGAACCGCCTGCGGGTCGACGATCTCCGAGATATTGAGGCGGATGGCAAGCCGGTACCACGCAGCACGCTGGCAACGTTGGTCAAGCGGGGAATCGTGGAGATCCTGCACGAGCCGGCGGATTTCCGCGTCTCCGGTCTCAAGCCACGCAAACTGGAGTTCCTCTTCACGCCCGCCCAGCAGGAAGCCTTGCGCTTCATCAACACCGGTGTCGACTCCCGCACGTTTACGGCGGCCCTCCTGCACGGCGTCACCGGCTCGGGCAAAACGGCGGTGTATCTCTCGGCCATGCAGGAGGTGCTGGGCGCGGGACGTTCGGCAATCCTGCTGGTGCCCGAGATCGGGCTCACGCCGGCGGTGGCCGCCGACCTTCACGAGGTCTTCGGCGACCAGGTCGCGATCCTGCACTCGGGACTCTCCGATGACGAGCGCGCCGAACAGTGGCACCAGATCCGTCGCGGCGAGAAGCGCATGGTCGTCGGAACGCGTTCGGCAGTCTTCGCACCGGTTGCGGATCTCGCGCTGATCATCGTCGATGAGGAGCACGATCACTCCTACAAACAGGAGGAGATCCCGCGTTACCATGCGCGCGATGTTGCGGTGATGCGCGCCAAGATGGCAAGCGCGACCGTCGTCCTCGGCTCGGCGACGCCCTCGATGGAATCCTTCTACAACGCGGAGCGCAAGAAATACGCGCTGCTGTCGCTCCCCAACCGCGTGCAGGAGCGGCCGCTGCCGGAGGTCGAGGTGATCGACATGCGGCAGGAGTTCCAGGAGACCGGCCACGAACAAGTGCTCTCGCGGCGGCTGGTCGAAGAGGTGAACGACCGGATCGAGCGCGGCGAACAGGCGATGATCCTGCTCAACCGGCGCGGCTTTGCCAACTTCGTTCTCTGCCGGGCCTGCGGCGAAACTATCCAATGCCGCAACTGCGCCATCGCGCTCACGTATCACAAGCGCGACCGCAAGCTCATGTGCCACTATTGCGGATATCTTGAGCCGGTGCCGCGCACGTGTCCGAAGTGCCACAGCGAGCACATCCAGTTTTTCGGGATGGGCTCGGAAAAACTGGAAGAGCTATTGCACGCGACCTTCCCGAAGGCCCGCATTGGGCGCCTCGATCGCGATACGGTGCGCGGACGCGACGATCTCGAAAACATGCTCAGCGCGCTGCACAATCGCGAAATCGATTTGCTTGTCGGCACGCAGATGATCGCCAAGGGCCACGATATCCACGGGGTGACGCTGGTAGGCGTGGTGGGCGCGGATGCCGCCCTGGGGATGCCGGACTTCCGCGCCGCCGAACGTACCTTCCAACTGCTGACCCAGGTGGCAGGACGCGCCGGGCGTGGCGATGTGGTCGGCAAGGTGCTGATGCAGAGCTACCATCCTGATCATTACGTCATCGAGTACGCGGCCAAGCACGACTTTCACGGCTTCTACGAAAAAGAGTCGCGGCTGCGCAGCTGGATGCACTACCCACCCTATGCCAGCCTCGCAAACGTGCTCGTGCGCAGCGACAAGATGAACGACGCGCTGACCTGGTCGGGGCTGCTGGGCCACTGGTTCGAGAACACCCCGCACGAAGGCGTGCGCGTGATGGGCCCGGCGGCCGCGCCCATCGAGAGGTTGAAGAACGACTACCGCTATCACTTCATCCTGAAGTCGAAATCGCGCGAGCGCCTCAACAGCGTGCTGCGCGACATGATCATGCACGCGGTGCAGAAAAAAATACCGCGCACCGCCGTGATCGTGGATATGGATGCGCTCAGCCTGATGTAGATTCCGTCCGTGCAGGGAGGGCACCGCCGAGTGCGGGAAAGGCGATTCGCAGGAAGGAACCCACCCCTGCCGCAATCACAAGGGTGGGCGCCCTATTCGCATTTATTCGGTTTTGAGCGAGCGGGGATCGGATTTGTTGACCGGCGAATGTTTGTTGAGCACCGCGAGAAGCTTGCGGGAGGAGGCCGGCGGCTTCACCTTGGCTTCGCGAACGATTTCGCGGGCGGTGAGTTTTTGGCCGTAGAGATTTTCATTGGCGCCGTTGTCGGAACGCAGGGTGGTGCCTTCCAGCGAGATTCCGGCGAAGAGTCCGCGAGAGCGGGAATAGGAGAGAATTTCAGCGCGCAGCACGACATCGGTAGCCGCCTGGGCATCGCGGCCCTTGGGACCGGCGGCGGCCGCGGCATCGGCGCCGAGTTTGACCTTGCTCTTCATGAGCGATTCCGCACCGCGCGGGTTCATCACCAGCAATACGAAGTCGGTCTCCTGGCCGCCGAGTTGGAAGCCGATGTTGGCGCCCTCGAGGGCATACATGGCAGGAGCGCTCCAGTGTCCCGTGAAGTGCGGGCCGGTGCGGCAGGTCATGACGCCGCGCCCGTAGTTGCCGCCCACGCCAAAGGCGAGTTTCTTCACCGAGGGCAGCACAACCACGCACTCGGCTTTATCGAGCAGGTCCTGTGGGATATCGTCGGGCACATTGAGAATTTCACTCATCACGGTGCCCGCTTCTTCGACGCGGTCAGCTTCTTTCTCCGCGTCCTTTGCGGGGGAGAACAACGGAATCAACATGAGGCCCAACAACACTGCGACAGTTCGCTTCATCTGCTTCCTCCATTTCGAATCTGCTGCATGATAGCGGAGATGGACGAATCGCTAAAGGGGCGCGGGGTGAGGGTGACGGCGAGCAGGACTGCGGCAAGTACGGCCATCCAGATTCGTCCTGCGTTGAGCTTCGGATAGATGGGGGTCCAGGGATGACGGAGCGCGATGATGAGAAAAATTGCCCACAGCAGCCACCCGGCAAAGAAATACCACGACATGGCAAGCAATGCGGCAACGGTGAGCAGCGAGATCCAGCGATGAGCGCGCGGCCAGACGCTTGCGACGATGTGGCCGCCATCCAACTGGCCGCCAGGCAGGAGGTTCAGCGCGGTGGCGAACATGCCGAACCATGCGGCAATGGCGATGGGATGGAGTTGCAAGCGATCGAGCGGAACAGCAGGGCCACAGAAGAAGTGCACGAAGTGGAAGATCAGCGGAAAGCCGAATGCCAGGTGCCCCGAAGCGGCGCGCGCTGGTTGCGAAAGCGCGAAACCGACGAAGAGCAGCGGGAGGGCGACGACGAATCCGGCGATCGGGCCGCCGATGCCGATATCGAACAAGGCGCGTCGCGTACGAATGGGCGATTTGATCCGGATAAACGCGCCCAGGGTTCCGATCAGCGTGGGAGCGGGGAGAAAGAAGGGAAGGGTAGCGGCGACATGATATTTCCTGCAGTAGACGTAGTGGCCCATCTCGTGGGCAAGCAGAATGCCGACTAAAGTGGCCGCGAAGGGGATGCCGAGCAAAAGGTTCATGGGATGGCGGAGGATCCACATCAGGGGAAACGGAAAGGCGGATCCGTCGTCCAGGCCGAGCACCGGAAGGTGATGCTGGAAGTTGAATTCGAACTTGGCGCCTACCGCCAGGGTGGTGAAAAACGTGGCCAACAGCAGCAAGGCGTGAAGCCAATACCGTGAGCGCACACGGGGCGCGCTATACACGCGAACGGGTGTCAGGTCGTCGAAGGGGACGTAGCGCGGGGAATGCAGCGGAGGGATCGATTCGGACATGCCGGGTACGTTCCTAATGATCTCACATGGGGGCCGGCAGGAACCCTGCGCGCGCACCCCGCCTTCAGATTGGACCAATTTGACGAATTGACACAAATCCTTGCACTTTCTTCGACCTTGGTGTTTGCATTTTCAACGTGCAGTGAAGGGGTGTATGCGCCGCTTCGCCGTCGTACCCTCGATCTTCTCCGTTGTTCTCTTCGCGACGTTTGTTTTCGCACAACATGGAGGATCGGGAGGAGGTGGCGGCGGATCTCACGGCGGAGGTGGAGGATCCTCCTCGTCCTCCGCATCGAGTGGCTCTTCGCACGCAAGCGGCAGTTGCCGAGAGGCATGCCGATTTCAGGCCGGTACATACCAGATATTGTCAGTATGTTCCTCGGAGAGCGGGCCCTACCCGGATAGGTTGTGGTAAGGGGATTTCTCAATAGCTATTCCGACACTGCCTGTTCGTTCACGAAATATGCCACGAACACGAGCGCCGGAATAGGATCGAAACCCGCATCCAGCTGGAGTCTTAGGAAGTCAAAGTTCGAGGCTTCGGCGCGAAAATCCGTGGATTGCAGTGAGGCGATTAAATTTGCCTAGAACTTCGTTGCAGGAGCGTCGCGAATATTCACTCCATGATTCGCCGTTCCGTCTCTCTGCTGAATCAGCACTCAACCAGTACATCTCACAAGTCGCATCCGGGAGCCGAAATTGAAACTGCCCACCGATACATGCGCAACCTTGATCTGGAGCCATCGCGACGACATTCGCGAAAGACTCCGGTGTCCATCCGTACTCGCTGCCGCGCAGGGTAGCGCCAGCAAGAAGATCGGTGGGTAAGCTGTCGGGCGTGAAATCAACCATCGTGAAAGAATAAGTGTCCGAAACAGGCGATACCACAAGTAATCGTGCCACACCCGAATTCCTTGTGGTAAGAGGATTTACCGCTACCTATGCTCGGTTTTAGACGCGGTAAGTCGGCAGCCGCATCGAGGCGACATCTATGATGTGGTTCTCCGAGATAACTTGAAAGTGCTCGAAGCGACCGGGGTAGTCCTCCGTGGCGATGGTGGAGCGTGATATGTGGGCGAGAAAACTTGAATCCAAATATCGCCGCAGAAGCCTCCCAGAATCGGGCGTTTCGCGTCCCTCCGGTTTCGAGAAGGATTCGTTTGTGACGCCGTAGGAGACGTACCCCTGCCACACCAGCTCAATGACAAGACTGTCGATCGTCGGCTCGACCCTATGGCCGTTCTCTATTCTGGTGCTGCCCACCTGAATGGATTCCGCTAGCGGGGAGACTCTGCCCTCGCGCAGGACGAGTCGCAGTCCGTCTGTCTCCGATTCAGCGATTTCGTATAAAAAGAGCGAGTGGCAAGAGTCAATTATCCGCAACAATTCTGCCCATTCAGTCATATGCGTCAGTGTGCAAGAGGATAAGTATTGATAACAGGCGATACCACCAGTAATCCTGCCACACCTCGGTTACTTGTGGTAACGGGATTTGTCGCCCACTATTCACGAAGTTTCTCCCACCAGTGCGCCGGACGGGCAAAGAGGACGATGGTCGCAGCCTTTGCGGAGACTGCGACTTTCCCGCATCTATTCTCAGCCACAAAACCGCTGTTCAGGACTTCTGAGATCGGATACGTGCGCGGTGATGGCGGCAGTGGCCTACAATCCGCTATCCATTGGCCTCTCGGGCTGAATCCGAGTTCCACTGCGAGAACACTCTGCTGAGTTGGCCCTGAAAACTTAGCGGTTCCGGTTTCGTCGGTCTCCACTTGAATGGCTTGGCTGGGTGCTGTCTCGCCAAAACGCACGTAAACGACCTCGCGCTTCAGCGGCCTAGCATTGCGACCATAGATAAGCCTCATCGTGATTTCCTGCGCTCCAGCAAGGTGCAAACGAAGAACGCAGATAACACCGGAATTTCATACGTTTTAAGGATAGTTGGCGATAAAAGGCATTACCACCAGTAATCCTGCCACACCTCGGTTACTAGTGGTAACAGGATTTACCAACATCGATTGAGCAGCACTGGTAGTTTGCGCGGTATCGACAACGATGATTGCGTGTTCTGAACGCAAGTGCACGTGTTTCGGAGGTGTGCTGCCATCGCCAACATACGTGAAGAAGTACAAGCCGTTTTTCTTTTCCTCCTTCATATCCGAGCAACAATCGGTGCGGCAGATGAAGTTTTCCGGTCGGTTCACGACTGCTTGAAAAGGGGTGACAAAGATCTTCGGGATGAGCACGCGAACTGAGCGCTGCGACCATGCCGTTAGCTGACCATCGAATCGACTGTTGAGCTTCAGATTTATCTCCGCCTCGGCAGAGAGAAGAACGGTTCCTCTTGAGCCTTCAAAATCCACGACAAAACCGGTGGCGTCCACTTGGCCTGTTGTTCCTAAGACTTTTGCCCTGCCGTGGGTCGCCGTTACCCGAACTGGTCCGCTAAAGTCGCTCACTTCCACTGCCCCGAATGAAGCATGGACAACAACCGGGGCATCCGCGGGCGCTTCTGCGATCAACTCGCCTGTTCCTCTCGGGATGCAGTTGAAACCGGGACCCTTCAAATTGACTACCGCGCCGATCCGAGTCATCGAGCGTCCTTCGAGGCCGCTGAGGGCTTCCGCCTCGGTGTCACCCTCCCCCCGAGTGCAGAACCGAAGTGCCCAATCCGTTCTGCGATCACCGTGCAACACGACGCTATTGGAGGGATCTGCAACAATAGTGAGTGCGGGAAACTCTGCACGCGACAGCGTGAGTGTTTCACTCATCACTCGTTGATACGGCGAGCGCGAACGCAATACCGCATGAAATCCGGGCTTGTTCGGTTGATTCGGAGTGCGGTCCTCAAAGGCTGCATCCAGGGGGCTTTTACGAAATAAAAAATCGGATGCTGGTTGTTGATCGTTTTCGCGCAACGAATCGGGTCGCTTCGATCGAAACAGCGATGCCATAAAATGAGAAAAACCGGCTCTGCGTGATTGCATTGCAAGCCTCGGGGGAGAACGTAACAGCAATTCTACTGACTGCGGATAGATGTCTATAACAGGCGTTACCACTAGTAATCCTGCCACACCCCGGTTACTTGTGGTAAAGGGATTTACAGACATTTCTCGACAGTTATCGTGCGTCTTCTCCGAACAGGTTCTGTTTGTAGGCATACTCGAAATCGCTCTTGCGGACTTCGCCTGTGAACAAATCCAGTTCGAACTGCCCATACGGTTTTTCCGAATTGGTTGGGTCGTACCCATTGCCGAGGATTTTGTTCCCCTCGATTTGCTCGATCTTCAATTCATCCCAGCAGAGTTGCTTGCTTTTCCAGAGTCGTCCAGCGAGACCGTATGCGCAGATGCTTGTGAAATCCGAAAATAGGACCACACCACGATCTGGCGCAACTCTTAAATCTGCGATCGGTCTGCAAGGTACGTCATGCCATTCAGAACGGCATTTGCTGTCGATTACATACCCTTGTCCTTCCGCCACCACGAATATCTTAGCTGGCTGGGGAGCAGCGATCACCGCTGATATGCCGATCCCGAACTGGCCAAATGCACAGCAAGCAATCCACTGTTCGCCATTCTCAGGCGACACCTCTATGAGCACGCCGTCTTTCCCGCCCATTCCTATTGGCGGAATGAAAAACACGTTGCTAACTTCACGTCCAGGAAGCTCGCTCAGTAAGGCGACCCTGTAGCCTTTAGAGAAGCTTAAGTCTGTGAAGATCCCACCTCTATTCATGGCGTCTTCCGTTGGGAGGATTGTGTCCAATGCAAATAACCGCCGCGAACAGGCGATACCACTCGTAATCCTGCCACACCGTGACTCCTTGTTTTAAGGATTTTCCACCAGTTATGGTACTTCGCTAGCAGCTAGAAGGTCGATGATCGCCCGACATGCGTTGAAAATCCGGTCACGCTGCTCAGCGTTGATTCTCTCTAAAATCTTGTCCTTCTCTCGGAGTGCGTCCCGATTCCATTGAAGGCGTTCCGACCCGATAGGCAAGCCGTTGAGTTGTGTCATGTAATCGTCGAATACCGACTTCAACTCCAGTCCATCTTTGAGCAGCGGCGACCACGTGCGAATCATCCGTCGACATCCCGCAGGAAGGCCGATTTGATAGGTGACGATCTGTCGCGCAACAGCGACCACCTTACGGGCTGAAGAGTCACGCGGAGTCGGGTTGGTCATGACGGATCGATTCTCCTTGTTAGGCAAAGGGAACCAAGGAGGATAGTTGGCGAGAACAGGCGATACCACCAGTAATCCTGCCACACCTTGGTTACTAGTGGTAAGGGGATTTCTCGACAATTATCGGCGAGCAGTAGAATACCGCGCATGATAAATGCAGCGAGAACGGAATCGTGGGTTCGCAAGAACGATCCCGACGCCATCTCTGAGACCTAAGGCCTCATCCCTGAGGCGGAATGTTTTGGTTCTCCCGGAACAGGTTCGTCGGATCGTAGTGCGCCTTGATACGCGCCAGTTTTGCATAGTTCACGCCGTAGATGCCGCGAATCCGCTCTGGCAGAGAGGGCGGCAAATAGTTCACGTACGCGCGGCGCGCGTAAGGATGCAACGCGGCTCCGGATTCTGCCACCCACCCCTCTGCACGCAAGCGTTCTTCCGGCGTGTTCCACTCGGCGGCAATCAGTGTGCTCAGACCGGTTCCGCGCAGCGGATAGGCGGTGGCAGTCATCGGGACCCGCGCTGCAACTCCATTGGAAAGGCCGAGAAGCATTTGCCCGACGCCCTCACCCTCGACGGCGGCGCGCGCAATGACATCGAAGACGCCGCCGCTCAGGTCTTCCAGAAACACACCGTCAACGGCCAGGCGCGTGGGTGCCCACACCTCACCTTCCGGATCGGGTGTTGATGTGGCGATAGCGACGTCCGAAGAGTGGAAGGCGTTCCTCCACTTCGCAAGATAGGTGGCCGCAGCCGCGCGATCGCCAAAATATCCGCAGCTCGCCGATGCGCCAGACCTGGGGTCCACGAAGAATGCGGCCCGGGCCTCATCGGGAGCCTCACGCACAAGTTCACCAAATGCCAGCAAGGCTGCCGCGATACTGCGCCAGCCGAATTTGAACGTCGCGGTGTGCAACGGCACGACGGGGTGAAGACGAAAGTCCAATCGGGTGACGACGCCGAAGTTCCCGCCCCCTCCACGAATTGCCCAGTACAGGTCCTCGTTCATATCCGGCCCGAGTTCGCGGACCTCACCGTCTGCCGTAACCAGCTGCGCCCCGATCAGGTTGTCGCACGCCGTGCCGTATAGACCTCTGCCGCGCGTGTCGCCACCCGCAAGGGTGAGGCCGGCAACGCCCACGGAGCCACAACTTCCCATTGGGGTGTAGAGACCCTCGGCCAACGTGGCCTTGAGGAGATCCCGAATCCGAGCGCCGCCACCTACCGAGGCGACGCGGCGGCTACGATCCACATCGACCTTGTTGAATGTCGCGAGGTCGATCTGCATGGCGCCGTCGGCCACTCCGTATCCGGCATAGCTATGACCGCCACCGCGAATGGCGACCGGAACAGTGTGCTTGCGCGCGAACTCCAAACATCGTCGCACGTCGTCAACGTCGGCAGCGCGCACCATCGCGAGCGGACGGCGATCGTAGGCGAGGTTCCAAACCCTTCTTGCCTCGTCGTAAGCCTGTGAATTCTCTCGAAGCAGACGTCCATGAACGCTGCGGGACAAGTCGTCGAGATCAGAAGTCGGAGCAGCGGCGACGGCGACAGGCAGCATGCGCATGTGCGCGTACCCGCCCAGAGCGGCGGCACTGGCACTGGCCAGAGCAGTACGCATGAATTCGCGACGGGTCCACGCAGAGCGATTGGTCTTCATTCGATCTGACGCAATCGTACCTGTCGAGAACAGGCGTTACCACTCACAATCGTGCCACACTGGGATTCCTTGTGGTAAGGGGATTTATCGCCACCAATCACGCTGATTCAGTAGATCGGCATTGGAACAGGAATGCATCCACGCTTTCCTTTGGGCCATAGAAACTCAAATTTGATCTGGACTGATGTCGCGGTGAACGTGATTGCAGTAGGCGTTCGGACCGCAACGACTTTACCGTTCTTGGTTGCAGGAAGGAAACGCCATTGCCGAACGTCATGAGTCGCGTGATCAGTTTGTTCGGCGGTGAAGGTGCTCTTCACGACTTTCACTTCTGAGACAGTACCTTGGGCATTGATGATCAGTTCTAACTGAATCTCGCCCGGAAAATATGCCCACAGATCGGAAACCTGCGTTTGCACAGGCTCTACGGAGCAGCCAAAGCGTTGGTCAGTTCGTTCCGGCAAGTTCGAGGACTGCTGGCCGTGAAGGATGCCAGAAAGCAATCCAATCAAGAGCGCAATACGCCCAACCGTCCTCATTGACTTGCCTCCGATTGAGTCGCTTGGCCGCATAACTGTTGCTAACAAGCGATACCACTAGTAATCCGATCACAGCGCAGGGGGACTCGGCTGCCACTCATCTTCCCCGGGATTTGCTGGCGATAGCAACTCCCCCACCCAGCATCATCAACACAATCCCTACAATGATGCAGAACACCTCGGCATCGAAGAAGGCGATGTGCTTGACCTCATAGAGAAGTTTGCCACCAAGAAAAAACACCGCCGCCCCAATCCACAAAAGCAACCGGGAACACCCGTCAACGATGGCTCGAAGTACTGGAGCCTTGGATTGAGCCGTCGGCATAGTATGTGCAATTTATCAGCGATTTGCCGAAGGTTCACGATTACTGTTGAAAACAGGCATTACCACTAGTTATCCTGCCACACTTCGTTCGTTGTGGTAATGGGATTTCGCGTCAGCTATTGTCGGATTTCGTATCGCGTCGAAGAAAGGGGAGGACGAGTGCTCTGAATGAGAGGTATGCGAAAATCATACCGCCAACGACTACGGCAAGTGTCTGGTACCACCGAGTCTGAAAAGGTCGTACCAGCCGATCTGCATCATGCCGAGACCGATGAATGCCGTACCCACATCGATGCAATCCTTCAGGTGCCGACCGTGGTGTGTTGCGACAGGGGACAACTCGGCTTTTGGCCGAACCGCTCGCCGGGGTCAGTTCCAGCCTGCGCCGAGCATGTTCTTCATATCGACCACCTGTTTGCGCGCATGCAGCGTCTTAGTACATAGGAAGCAAAGACGAACGCCAGTACGAGAATCGGATCAAATTTATCCCAGGTACGGCCGCCACCATTCAGCTGCGAATAGAACGCGAGTACAAGATTGATCGCGAGACCAGCATAGACCCACTCAGTCAATCGAGGGCGATTGGGAATAAGAAGGCCCACGCCTCCAAGGATGTGGGTCACGCCGAGCAGAGGGATGATATAGAGCGGGTATCCGAGCTGCTGATTGGCGGTCCTCCATCCGCCGGGGTCGTGAGTGAGATATAACTTTCCGAAGTACACCCAGATGACGGCGACCAGGCCGGTTAGCACCATCGCGGCTATTTGAGTTGTTCGACTAGCTGCGGATTTATCTACTGTACGTTTCATATCGGCATCCTTCTACCTCCGGCAGATCGGCGCTCGCCTTCGAGCGACCGACTGGCCGTTTCGCCGGGCGGAGCCGGACGATCAGCCGTCCAGTTCCGCCCGTTGCATTCATGTCTCTATCTTCCTTGACGTTAGCGCCGCAGTTCCACGGAGCCGGGGCTGATTCAGCTTGCCCCGGACTTACGCCGTGACGGCGTTCTGTGCGGCCGCAAACACATCGCGTGCGGACGTCGTACCCGCTACGTGCTCGGTGCCCGTGATTCCGAGGCCCATCCATCCCGCGTTCACGCTGTCAAACATTTCTTCGGCAGGTCCGGTGTGGCCCTTCGGGACGCCGAACTGCTCGAACGCTTCCGCCCACCCTGCACGCGGGACGGCAAAGGCTTTTACGTCGTGTCCCAGGACTTCACCCAATTGTTCCGCCACTTCATCTGCGCTGACCATCGAACCGAGCTCGATAACGCGATGCCCTGACCACGCCGGCCCGGTCAGAAGCTTTGCTACCTCTGCGCCGATGTCGGTTGTCGCGACCATTGTGGATTTCCGATTTGTGGGGTTATAGAAGACCGGTAGTGTTCCGCCCTGGGCGGCCTGTAAGCCGAAAAGAAAGTTCTCGAAAAAGCCACCTGCACGCACAAATGCGACCGGAGACGGCAGGCTGCGAAAAGCCTGCTCAAGAAGCGCCAAGGCTGTGATCATCCCCAGCCCGCTTGTTCGATTGGCGCCCATCGACGAAAGCGCTACTACCCGCGGCGGCACTACATCGGTCAGGGCCTCGATGTAATTCGCAATCACGCCCTTTGCTTCTCTGAAATCAGGCGAAGGTGCCCATACAGCCGGCAACATAACGAACGCGCCCTCAACACCTTTGAGAGCCTCCGCTATCGCTGTCGCATCGTTCCAGTCGCCATCCACCAACTGCACGCCTTGGTCTGCCCACTCCGCCGCTTTCTCGCGATTGCGCACAAGTGCTCGCACCTGTTTGCCTTGATTCAGCAGATGCCGTGCGGCAGCGCCTCCAACCTTTCCAGTAATGCCCATGACTAAATACACGCTCGTTGATTTCATCGAATTCTCCTTTTGTCTCGTATTGGCCGCCCATCCACATGAGCGTTCAGACTATTTGACGACATGAGTAACCATTGGTCGCAAATTAATCGACGGTTATTTTTACCGATGGTTATAAAACAACAATTGGTCTTAAAATTGAAGAGGGGGAGCTATGGAAGTGACATCCACATCACCAAGTCGCCGGATAGAGCGTAAGGAAAGGCTACGCGGCGAAATCCTTGCGGCTGCAAGCAAGATGTTTGCCGATCGCGGGTACGAAGCCGTGACGCTTCGCGAGATCGCTAAAGAGATCGGCTATACGCACGCCGTTATCTATCAGCATTTCCCCGACAAATGGCACATTCTTGCCGAGTTAAGCCGCGAGACGATCGCGCTGATGGTACAGAACTTCGACGAGATTGCCGCTAAACATCCTTCACCGAAAGAACGTCTTTTTGCGACCTCACGCGGCTTGATTCAATTCTGCGTCGCCCATCCACAACAGTTCCGTAACGTCTTCTTCGGGCCTGAGAACCGCGACGGCGTCCGCGCTGGACAATATATCAACGACATTGGCGCGCCGTTGTTCGCGCGTTTCGTGCAGCTCTTTTTCGAGGTTGCCAGGGATGAAGGATTGCCAAACCGGGATGACATAGTGGTAGCCCACACCTGGTGGTTTACGATCTTTGGCCTCGCCACACTCATGGTCATCCAAGGGGTTGTGCCTGACTTGCCTGACCAGGCTCTCGTGGTCGAGCAAACGATCGCAACACTTTGGGCGGGCGTTCAAGTTGTTCCGCGATTGTCGAAGAGCGCAATTACTAAGCGATCCAAGCGATCCGGTGCCGCAAAGCACTGACAATTCTATCGACGCAGGACTTGTTAGGGGCGTGCTGGTGGGGGACAAGGCTCAACGGCTTCGCTGGTCAATACGCCGCGAAGAACTCCGCCAAAAAAGTAGGCGCCCAGCTCCAACCGCGGCGGGGGCGGTGCAACCGGCTCAAGTTCCGTCGCGCTTAGTCGATGGACTGCAACTCTTTGCCGGGCTTAAAGCGGACGGCCTTACCGGGCGGAATGTTGACCTCGGCGCCGGTGCGCGGGTTGCGGCCGATGCCGGTCTTCCGGGGACGCACGTTAAAGACGCCAAAGCCGCGAAGTTCGATGCGATCGCCGCGCGAAAGGGCCTTTTTCATGCTTTCAAAGACGGTTTCCACCGCCAGTTCGGCCTTCGTCTTGGTGACGCCGGTCTTATTCACAACTTCGTTAATGATGTCCAGCTTGATCACAGTCCAGGCTCCGTGTTCGCAGTCACCACTCAGCTATCCTGCTCTAAATCCAGAACATAGACAGAATGGCTGAATGCGAATCGTAGAAAACCCCGGGCCCATTGTCAATCGTGGTGATTGCCTTTTAAGATGGCAGTCGATTCCCAAGTAGCACCCACGGAAGTTCTCAATTGCCTAAGTTTGAGGCTCGAAGGAGACGAATGGCCATCAAAAGTGACCGCTGGATACGCCGTATGGCGCAGGAACACGACATGATCAACCCCTTTTATGAGAAGCAGATGCGGCAGGGAGTGATCTCGTACGGACTGTCGTCGTATGGCTACGATCTGCGGGTCGCCGACGAGTTCAAAATCTTCACCAATGTGAATAGCGCGATTGTCGATCCGAAGCATTTCGACGAAAAGTCGTTTGTAGCGATCACGAGCGATGTCTGCATCGTGCCGCCGAATTCGTTCGCGCTGGCCCGTTCGGTGGAGTATTTCAAGATTCCACGCGACGTCCTGACGATCTGCGTGGGCAAAAGCACGTACGCGCGCTGTGGAATCATCGTGAACGTAACGCCGTTTGAGCCGGAGTGGGAGGGGTATGTGACCCTGGAGATCTCGAATACCACGCCGCTCCCGGCGCGCATTTACGCGAACGAGGGGCTGTGCCAAATCCTTTTCTTCCAGAGCGATGAGCCCTGCGAAATCAGCTACAAGGATAAAAAGGGGAAGTACCAGGCGCAGAAGGGGATCGTGCTGCCGAAGCTGTAGGCAGCTATGATCCGCGCCATTGCATGACAGTTTCCTACCGGTATGGGCGCGGCGGAGAGCGTTGTCTAATTTGGCCCCTGTCTTGTCGCGCGGCTCTGGGCGCATTACGCTGGTTTCTGATTCCCTTGAACGGTGAGCGCCACGCGTGCCCCCTCGCTTTAGCGGCAAACAGATCGTCGTGTCCCTGGCGGCGCTGAAGTTCCTTTTCCAGATGGCGGTAGCGGGATGGTACGGTTACGCCGGCGACGAGTTCTATTTCATCGATTGCAGCCGTCACATGCAGTGGGGCTACTACGACCATCCGCCGCTGGTAGCGGGGTTAATGTGGCTCACGCGACATACGTTCGGCGAATCGCTGCTCGGCATCCGGATCGTGCCCGCTCTCCTCGGTGCGTTGCTGGTGTGGATCGTCGGCGGAATGACCCGCGACCTGGGGGGCGGACGCTTCGCCCAGGGACTGGCCGCGCTCGCGGTCCTGGCGTCGCCCGTCTCCATGATGTTCTTTCACTTCTTCAGCATGAATGCCGTGGAACCGGTGATCTGGGCAGGGTGCGCATGGCTCGCGATACGGGCTCTGCACTTCGAACAGCCCCGCACCTGGATCGCCTTTGGTGTGTTGAGTGGCATCGGGCTGGAAAACAAATACTCGACCGCGATCTTTCTTGGTGCCTTCGTTGTCGGTTTACTGCTTTCGTCCGCACGTCGCACGCTTGCTTCCGCGTACTTCTGGATCGGGATGCTGCTCGCGTTCCTGATCTTCCTGCCCAATTTTCTCTGGCTTCAGCAGCACAACTTTCCCTTCCTGCAATGGCAGAGCGGAAGCCGTCAGCGCGGCGATTACCTGGAGATGTCGTTCCTCACATATTTCGGCGAACAATTCCTGCTGGCGGGAACATCGTTCGTGCTCTGCCTGGCGGGGATTTGGTTCCACCTTGTCGATCGCGAACGACGCCGGGAGTGCTTCCTCGCGCTTACCGTTGTTTTCGTGTATGTGATTTTCTTCCTGCTGGGCGGACGCGTTCTCTACCCAACGGCGGTTTACGCGCTCGCGTTTCCCGGTGGCGCGCTGCTCATGGAGCGGCGCTTCGCAGGGCATGCCTGGATCAAAGCCACGGCAGTGCTGGCGCTGGCGATTCCCGGAGCTCTCCTCGCGCCTTGTTACGTGCCGATTCTTCCCATTGAACGAGTGGCGAGGTATGAGGCGGCGTTGCACCTGCCGCTTCCGGTGCAGATTGAGAGGTACCGCGACAACACCCGGCTTCCGATTGTTTTCGCCTTCGAGACGGGGTGGCCGAACTTCGTCGAAAAGGTCGCCGAGGTATACCACCGGTTGCCGCCCGAAGATCGCATCCGCGCGGGGATTCTCAGTTTCAATTACGAGGGGGCGGGGGCCATCGATGTGCTGGGTCCGAAGCTGGGCCTGCCGCCGGCGATCTCCACCCACATGACTTACCATTTGTGGGGTCCGCGCGATTATCACGGCGAGGTGCTGATCCTCGTGGGCTACAGGTTTCCGCCGTCGTACTGCCGGAGCTTCGAGCCCGGGGCAATGGTGGAAAATCCTTACACTTACAACAATGTGGGTCTTACCGGACCGGTGATCAACGTCTGCCGGGGCCTGAAGTTCGACCTGCAAAAGCAGTGGGGCGGCTTGCCGTGGTATTGACGTGGTTCATTCGTCAGAGCTGACCAAAGACAAAGCCCCGCCGACAGCGGGGCTTGTTGGGCTGCGAAACCGCGCTACTTTTCCGATTCCTTGTACATGTATTTAATGCTGGGTTTGTATATGAGCAGGTTTGCCCCGCCGCCGCGGGTTATTTTCAAACACGTCTTGTCGTACCACTCGATAATGCCGTGAATCTCTTCGCCATCCTGCAGCACGAAGACCATTGGAGTCCGCGCCTGCATTTGCTTCTGGTAATAGAAATTCTCCGCGTGGGTCTGTTCGGCAGGAGGAGTTTTTTTGCCGTTACCGTTCTGGGGGCGTTCGGCGCGCTCGCGGCGTTCCTGGAGTTGTTCGCTGCGGGCATGGTCGGGGCGGTTCAGTGAGGGCCGAATGAGCTTCCGATTCGAGAAGTCCGGTTCCAATGCGCGGCCGACCGCGGTGGAATCCATTGAATCTTTCATGATGCGTCTCCCAAGTAAGGCGACATCACTCCAAAAGCACAGCCGCGGAGGAGGCACACATCCAAAGCCCGTTGACACAGCTTCAACCGGCAGTAGCGCTTGCCCGAGAGTGTACTAAGGTGTGAACTTGTTGATAACCGTACCACAGCATTTTCCGGGAGACAATCACTGGAATCTCTGAGGAATGTTACTTTAGGCGTACTCTGGCGCTATTCGGCGTCAGTTGCGTTCCAAAGCGGTAGCGAACGCGTCCAGCGAGAGGCTGCGGAGCAGATTGCGGCGCATTCCGGTCTCAACCTCGCCGAGTCGCTGGGAGGCAAGTTGCACCCACTCCACATCGACCGAGGCGGCGAGTTTGCTCAACTCGCTTTGTAAGTCCGTGTTGCGCACCAGCTTGGGTGTTCCGGAGAGCAGGTAAAGCAGGTCTTCGAGAAGGGAATAGGCGGCGCGGATCATGTGGTCCGTCTTCTCCTTTCCTTCGGCTCCGGCGCGGTAACCCTCGGTCACCTTGAACAGCTCACTGTGATCCTGCGCCGAGACCGAGGAGCGCAGCAGGGTGAGCGCATCCTGGCGGGCTGCCGTGTAGGCGGCGAGGTCGAAGCTACGGGCTTGGCCGATGCCGCCGCCGCAGAGTCTCGCCACCAGCGCGCGTTGGCGCGCCGCCCATTCGGGACGCTCTTTCGCGAGATAGGTCTCGACGTCTTCCGGCGCAATCGTTTCCAGCCGCAATTGTACGCAGCGCGAACGGATCGTCGGCAGCAGGGACGAAGGATTTTCGGAGAGCAGAAAGATCGTCGCGAACTCGGGTGGCTCTTCGAGAATTTTGAGCAGCGAGTTGGCCGCCTCCTTCATGAAATTCGAGGAAGAGAAGATGTAAACCTTGTGCTCGCCCTGCGTGGGTTTGTAGTAGATGTGTCCGATGACGTGGCGCACCTGGTCGACCTTCACGAGCAACTGCGGCGGATCGGGCGGAATGATGAGGACGTCCGGGTGCGTCTGGACGAAGATGCGGGTCTCTTTCTTGTCGGTGTCGCGCATGGCGTCGCGGACTTCCACGGCTTCGGCGACACGAGCTTCGAGTTCCTCCGATTGCGCGATGCGCTCGCAGTTGGAGCAGTGCCCGCAGTAGTCCGGCAGCCCATCGGCGGCCAGCGGACGATTCAGGCAATTCATCGCCTTGGCGATCATCAGCGCCAGGGTGTATTTCCCGCTCCCGCGCGGTCCGCTGAGAATGACGGCGTGCGGAAACCGGCCGCGCGCCAGCATTTCGCGGGCAGCGTGTACGGTCGGAGCGTTGCCGTGAAAGTCGGAAAAAGGCATCGGGGATAGGGTAGCAGAGGCGACCAGGCGAAGTACCACGAGCATGGAGCACGAGGGGGAACAGCAAGACGAAGATCAACGGGAAACACGCCAGACCGGCGATGGCATTCTGATGCTCCGGCTTATGGCGCAGACAGACTTGCGAGGCTGCACGCCTCGCAAGCAACGGCCTGCCGCCCGCTGAAGCGGGCTTGGCTCGATTTTGGCGCTCTGACCCGGCGCTGATCGCGCCGGGCTTCAGAAGCGAACCGGCCTTCGGACTTTTTTGATGGCGCGGTGGGGCAGCGATGCGCTATTGGGCTGCTTACGCCCGATCTCGACGCCCAGCGGCAAAAAGATCCGTTCTTCATGGTGTCGAACTGATCGGGCGTCCGGATCGCCGTGTCACCTCCTGATACTCCATCCCGACCACTATCATGCCTTCACGTCCGTCTAACTTGCCGAGGTGAAACCTTTGAAGGCTGCCATCCTGACGACAATATTGCTGTTGCTGATGAGTGCATGCGGTGAGCGCTCCAAGCCGGAGATCACGCAAGACGAGGTCGTTGCGCGTACCCAGGAGCTATTCGACGCCGTGGCTCCCGGCAACAAAGAACCCTGGCAGAAATACTTTGCCGACGATGCCATGTACTTCGACGAGCAGGGCCATAACATGGACAAGAAGGCGCTGGTGGCCAGCATCGAGCCGCTTCCCGCCGGCTATACAGGCAACATCAAGGTAGAGCATTCGAAGTTCCTCCTCGATAGAAACACGGCGATCCATTCCTACGACATGGACGAGAGTGAGTCGGTGCACGGCCAGCAGGAGCACGCGCGTTACCACGCGACCGATACCTGGATGTATCGCAACGGACAGTGGCAGATCGTCGCCGGGCAGGTGCTGCGGTATTACGAGGATCCGGCACCGGGACAGGCGGACACGCGTAAATTCCGCGACTACATCGGAACCTACGAACTGGTACCGGGAGACGATGCCGTGGTATCGGCGGAAGCAGGCAAGCTGTACGTGCAACGCGGTTCGCGGCCGAAGGTGGAGTTGATCCCGGAGGCCACCGATATCTTCTTTCGTAGAGGAATCGAGGGGCGCCGCCTGTTTCATTACGAACGCGGCAAAGTGGACACCATGATCGACCGGCGCAACAACGAAGACATCGTGTGGAAGAAACTGGGTTAAGTCGTCGTAAAATTGTTGCAAATGCCAGTTTCGTCCGTTGTTATTCCGCAAAGTGTCTGGGAGACGGCGCGAGATTCCGTGGGAGAGTTCCACGGAACCTTCTCGGGATGCGCTCCCCCGAGCAGCGCGGACGACCACCTGGATATCGCGAAGGCAATGGCGCACGTCGAAGCATTGCGGAATCTCGTCGCGCTGGAAGGGAAGAAGCTGTTAGAGATTGGTTCCGGGTTCGGTACTCACCTTGCAGTTCTTATCAAGGATTTCGGGGTCGATGGCTACGGCGTGGAGGCGGATGGGGAAGGCTTCCGCCGGTCCTTTGCTGCCTCACGGGAGCTGTTTGCAGCGAATGGTCTCGACCCGCAACGCATTTATGCGGCCCGCGGCGAAGAACTGCCGTTTCCCGACGCCACTTTCGACGTCCTGTGCTCGTCCTATGTGCTGGAGCACGTCCAGGATCCGAGGAAGGTGCTCACGGAGGCGGTGCGCGTCTTGAAGCCCGGGGGCCTGCTCCATTTCGAGATGCCCAACCACCTCTCTTACTTCGAAGGACATTACTTCCTACTGCAACCGCCGTTGGTGGTGAACTTCTTGCCGTTCTGGGTGCGCCTGATGGGACGGGACCCTGCCTATGCGCGAACCCTGCGAACGGAGATCAATCCTTTGTGGTGCCGGCGGATGGTGCGGCAGATCAACCAGGTTTATCCGGTGACACTGCTTTCGCTGGGGGAGAGAGACTTCCTGGACCGTCTTTCGCGTCCGTTTCGCTTCGAGATGAAGCGAGTGGCCGAAAAGCTGGGGGCGACAATCTCTCTCCTGCAGAAAATTAATCTCGGAAACTGGATTGGCCACACGATTGTTGCGTTCCAAGGGTTTTATCCTATCTCGCTGACGTTGCGCCGCGAGCCTTCGACGGAAGAGACCCCGGGCAACACGGCACTTTTTGCGTAACCCCTGTTTGCCATTTAGAATCAACATTTGAGCCTCACGCCCCAAATCTTGCCTGTGCAGTCCGGTAGCGGGGTCTCTGGGTAAGCCCCAATGCTCAAGCAATCCGAGGCGATCGTTCTGCGCACGTACCCGATGCGGGAGGCCGATCTCCTGGTGACGCTGTTCACCCGGCTGGAAGGCAAGGTGAAGGGAGTGGCGCGAGCGGCGAAAAAATCGCGGCGCAGGTTTGCCGGCGCGCTTGAGCCGCTCACCCATGTTCGGGTGTATTACGAAGACCGCGAGCGGCATGAGTTGACCCGGCTGGATTCGTGCGATGTGCTGGAGTCGCCGCTTTCGAGCGAGGTGGATTACAGCCGCGCGCTGGCTTTAGGGCACGTCGCGGAGCTGATCGACGACTTGTTGCCGGATCGCGAGCCGAACGATGCCGTGTTCCGGCTGGCCCTGGCGGTGCTGGGCAATGTGGCTCCAGAGGCCATCTGGATGCCATTGACGTACTTCGATCTTTGGATGGTGCGGCTGGCAGGGTTTCTTCCGGACCTTACGCATTGTGTGGTCTGCGGCGAAGTGCTGGAAGAGCAGTCGTTTTACCATCCGCTGGTAGATGGGCTGATGTGCGCCCAGGACAAGCGCCTCGCTTCGAGCGAGATGAGCGTGGATTCGCGGGCCATGGCCGAGTTGATGTTTCGCGTTCCGCTTGAGCATTTTTCCGGCGCGCCATGGCCGCGCCAACGTTGTGCCGATCTTCGCCGCTTCCTGATGCAAATCCTGGAGCGGCACATAGAAAAGAAGCTGGTCACCGTGACCATGCTCGACAAACTGGACTGATCGCCCTTCCGCGTTTCAGGTTAATTTTTCGCAAACGGAACGGGTGAACCTGAGATTGATCGACGTCAATCTCTGTAGAATTGGAAACCGAGACCGTGTCCTCTTCGAAGAACCCGCTTACCTTCCAGGAACTGATCCTTCGCCTGCAGAGCTTCTGGGCCGAACATGGCTGCATCCTGCAACAACCGCATGATGTGGAGGTCGGGGCGGGGACAATGGCGCCCGAAACTTTCCTGCGCGTGCTCGGGCCTAAGCCCTACAGCGTGGCCTATGTGCAGCCTTCGCGGCGTCCGGCGGACGGCCGTTATGGCGAGAACCCGAACCGGCTCTACAAGCACACGCAATACCAGGTGATCCTGAAGCCGCCTCCGGAGAACGTGCAGGAGCTGTACCTGGAGTCGCTGAAGGCAATCGGGATCGATCTCTCGAAGCACGACATCAAGTTCGAGGAAGACAACTGGGAGTCGCCGACGCTAGGCGCGTGGGGCATCGGCTGGCAGGTGATGCTCGACGGGTTGGAGATCACGCAGTTTACCTACTTCCAGCAGTGCGGGGGCGTGGATCTTGACCCGATCGCTGCCGAGCTGACCTATGGGCTGGAGCGCATTGCAGCGTTCCTGCAGGACGTGGACAGCATTTACGACATCGTGTGGGTGGTTGGGCCGGACGGGAGGCCGGTCACCTACGGCGATGTGCGGCTGGCGGATGAGCTGCAGTACTCGGTTTACAACTTCGAGAAGGCGGACGTGAGCAAGCTCTGGCAGCACTTCGATCTCTACGAGACGGAGGCGAAGGCGTTGCTGGACGAGTATCACGCCGCGACGAGAGCGCCGAAGAAGGGGCAGGTGGAAACGAGCGTTCCGTTTACGAGCGGAGAACGGAAGCGCTTCCCGCTGCTGGCTGCGTTCGATCTGACGCTGAAGTGTTCGCACCTGTTCAACATCCTGGACGCCCGCGGGGCAATCAGCGTGACCGAGCGGGTGGGCATCATTGCCAGGGTGCGGGCGCTGGCCGTAGCGGCAGCCAAGGCGTGGGTGAATCAGCAGGCGGAGGTGGTCGAACCCCCGCTGGAAGCGACGCCCGCGACGGTGTAAAGGGTATTTTGGCCGGGACATTGTGACCGGCCTCACATACGGAAAGGGTTTCCTGCTCTGAGAATGAAGAGAGTGCATGGCTGATTTTCTGCTTGAGATTGGAACCGAGGAGATCCCGGCGCGGATGATCGACGGGGCGCGGGAAGAGCTCGCGCGCCGCATGAGCGATCTCGTGGTGCGTGAACGCCTGGCCGATAACGTAGCAGTGGAGTCGTATTCCACGCCGCGCCGGCTCGCGGTCGTGGTGAAATCGCTGCGCGAGGCGCAGCCCGATGTGCGGGAGCAGGTCCTCGGTCCCTCGGTCAAGGTCGCGTATAAAGATGGCGAGCCGACGCCCGCGGCACACGCGTTTGCCAGGAAGGCCGGCGTGGAGCTGAGCGCCATCGAGAAGATCACCACGCAGAAGGGCGAGTACATCGGGGCGACGGTTGCAAGAAAGGGCCGCGCAGCGTCAGAGATTCTGAGCGAGTTCGTGCCGAAGGAGATCAACGGGATTTACTGGGCGAAAAGCATGTACTGGCGTCCGGGAAAGACCTCGGAGCGCTTCGTACGTCCGGTGCGGTGGATGGTGGCGCTGCTCGATGGTCAGGTGGTTCCGCTCGAGTTCGATGGCGTGCGGGCGGGGAATCGCAGCCGCGGACATCGCATTCTGTCGCAAAATGAAATCACGCTGACGGCGCCAGCCTCCTATCGCGAGGCGCTGGCATCGGCTTCCGTTGTGGTCGATCGCGCGGACCGCGAGCACAAGATTCGTAAGGCGCTGGATGCAGCCACGCGGGCGGTTCCCGGAGCGCGCTGGCGCGAAGATAAAGAGTTGCTGGAGACGGTTGTCAATCTGACCGAGTCGCCTTCGGCAATTCTCGGCAGCTTCGATCCGGAATTTCTTTCGTTGCCGGAAGAAGTGCTGGTCACGGTGATGCGCGACCACCAGAAATACTTCGCGGTGGAAGACGCGAACGGCAAATTGGCGCCGCACTTCCTGGCCGTCCTCAATACGAGCAGCGATCCCGATGGGTTGATCCGCCATGGCAACGAGCGGGTGTTACGCGCACGCTTCAACGACGCGCGCTTCTTCTGGAATACCGACCAGAAGTTCGATTTGAAGCAGCGCTTCGACTGGCTGAAGGCCGTGACCTTCCAAAAAGATTTAGGCAGCTACTACGACAAGACTTGCCGCACGCAGAGGCTGGCCAGCTTGATCGGCACAGTCGCTATCCAGAGCGGAATGCCGGTGCGGTGCGGGGTAGTGCATAAAGCTGCCCTGCTGGCCAAGGCCGATCTCACCACCGAACTTGTGAAAGAGTTTACGGAGCTGCAGGGCGTGGTCGGCGGACTTTACGTGAAGGCGCAGGCCGAGCGGCTGGAATTAGGCGAAGAGCCGGCATCCGCCATCGGCGACGCCATCTACGACCACTACAAACCTGTGTCCATGGAAGACAGCGTGCCGCGCAGCGCGGAAGGTGCGGTGCTCGCCATTGCGGACAAAGCCGACACTATTGCCGGTATGTTCGCGCTGGGGCTGATCCCCAGCGGATCGAAGGACCCGTTCGCGCTGCGGCGGGCGGCAAATGGGATCGTGAAAATCATCGCCGAGCACAAACTGCCACTGAGCCTGGGGACGATGTTCGACGATGCGCGAACCGAGTACAAGGGCAGCGAGGCGGAGCTCCGTTTTACCGCCAATGCCGAGTATCCGAAGAACATCGCGTCGTTCCTGCGCGAGCGTTTGGATTTCTACCTTCGCGAAGCGAAGGGCTTCCAGTACGACGTGGTGAATGCGGTGCTGGCTTCCGATGCGGATGACGTGGTGGACGCCGTGGCCCGGGCCGAAGCCGTTACCGCGGTTCGCGGCTCCGAGGACTTCATCGCTGTCTCGGCGGCTTTCAAGCGGATGAAGAACATCCTGAAGCAGGCGGAAGAGAAGAAGCTGCATCCCGTGCTGAATATGGGAGCGGACGCGTCGGCCGTCAAGATCCGCATGGGCGAGTATGAAAAGCGGGCGGAGCACCCGGAGGAAGCCGCGCTCATCAGGGCTTATGTAGAAACATCACCGAAATTCCAGGAGGCCGTGCAATCGGAGAACTACCAGCAGGCCGTTTCGCTGGTGGCGGGACTTCGCCGGCCCGTGGATGCGTTTTTCGACAAGGTGATGGTCATGGTCGATGACGAACAGAAGAGAATCGCACGGCTGCTTCTGCTGCTCGCCATCGTTTCGCAGTTCGAGATCATCGCGGATTTCAGCGAGATCGTTACGGAGAAGTAGGAACAGAAGATCCCCACGGCGCAAGATCGGCGCCTCTGGATGAAAAAGAGAATGCAATGGCGCGGAAAGAGGATTACCTGACTAGCGCGCTGCACGAGACAAAGAAGGGTTTTTCATTATCGCTTTACGAGGATTACTACGATGAGCACTACACTCGAACCAATCGAAGCCAGTTTGGCAACTCCCCAGCAACGAGCTGCCGTGAAGTACGTTTATTCCTTCGGCGGCGGTAAAGCCGAAGGCAACGGCAAGATGAAAGACGTGCTCGGCGGCAAGGGCGCAGGTCTCGCCGAGATGACGAATGTCGGCCTGCCGGTGCCTCCCGGCTTCACGATCCAGACCGAGGCTTGCCGCGAGTACATGAAGACCGGTAAGACCTCCGACGCGGTGCAGAAGGAAATGCTCGCCGCTCTGAAGCAGCTCGAACAGTTGCGCGGCAAGAAGCTCGGCGCACCCAGCGATCCGCTGCTGGTCAGCGTGCGTTCCGGCGCGAAGTTCTCCATGCCCGGCATGATGGACACGATCCTGAATCTCGGCCTCAACGACCAGTCGGCAAAGGGCCTGGCCGAGCGCAGCAACAATCCGCGTTTCGCCTACGACAGCTATCGCCGCCTCATCCAGATGTTCGGCAACGTGGTGCTCGACATCGAGAAGTCGGAATTCGAAGAGGTTTTCGACGGCAAGAAGAAGCAGCGCAAGGCGAAGCTGGACACCGACCTGACCGCAAAGGACCTGCAGGAAGTGATCGAGGGCTACAAGAAGGTCGTGAAAAAGCACACCAAGCGCGACTTTCCGCAGGACCCGATCGAACAGCTCGCCATGGCGCGTGATGCCGTGTTCAGAAGCTGGAACAACGATCGCGCGAAGCACTATCGCCGCATGAACAACATCGACGACGCCATCGGCACCGCCGTGAACGTGCAGTCGATGGTCTTCGGCAACCTGGGCGACACCAGCGGCACGGGCGTGGGCTTTACCCGCAATCCGGCCACCGGCGCGAAAGAGTTCTACGGCGAGTTCCTGATGAACGCGCAGGGCGAAGACGTCGTCGCCGGCATTCGGACACCAGTTCCGATCGTAGGGCTGCAGGAGATCATGCCCGAGGTTTACGCCCAGTTGCGCGACATCACGGGCCGCATGGAGCAGCACTATCGCGACATGCAGGACTTCGAGTTCACCATTGAAGACGGGCAGCTCTTCATGTTGCAGACCCGCAACGGCAAGCGCACCGGGCGCGCCGCGGTGCGCGTGGCGATCCAGATGGTGGAAGAGGGCCTGATCACGAAGGACGATGCGGTGATGCGCGTGGAAGCGATCCAGTTGAACGACTTCCTCGTACCGTCGCTCGAAGAAAAGGGCGTAAAGGTCGAGGTTCTGTCGAAGGGCCTGCCGGCATCCCCAGGCGCCGCGGTTGGCCAGATCGTATTTACCGCCGATGAAGCGGTTGCCGTGGTCCACAAGGACAAGAATGCGAAGGTCATCCTGGTTCGCGCCGAGACCACGCCGGAAGATATTCATGGCATGGAAGTGGCTGCGGGCATTCTGACCTCGCGTGGCGGCATGACCAGCCACGCTGCGGTCGTCACGCGCGGCATGGGCAAGTGTTGCGTTGCCGGAGCGGGCGAAATCGACGTGGACGAGAAGAAGCGCGAAATGCGGGTGAAGGGCAAAGTGCTGAAGGCCGGCGACTGGATTTCGCTCGACGGCACCAGCGGCCGGGTGATTCTCGGCAAGCTGAACACCAACCCCGCGCGCACCGACGATCCCGAGCTGATGAAGTTCATGAGCTGGGCCGAGCCGCATCGCAAGATGGGGGTCCGCGCCAACGCCGACATTCCACGCGACGCGAAGCAGGCCGCTGCGTTCGGAGCCGAAGGCATCGGGCTCTGTCGCACCGAACACATGTTCTTTGCCGAAGACCGCATTGAGCACATGCGCGCCATGATTCTCGCCGATAACGAGAAGGACCGCCGCGCCGCGCTGAAGAAGCTGTTGCCGATGCAGCGTTCCGACTTTGCCGGCTTGTTCAAGGAGCTCGACGGCTTCCCGATCACCATTCGCACTATCGATCCTCCGCTGCACGAGTTCCTGCCCAAGCGCGAAGACCTGATGGTCGAGATCGCCAAGCTCGAGATCACCAAGCCGAAGTCGCCGAAGCTGAAGGAGCTGCACAAGCTGCTCAATCGCGTGGAACAGCTCCACGAGATCAATCCGATGCTCGGCCACCGTGGCTGCCGCCTGGGGATCACCTACCCGGAGATCACCGAGATGCAGGCACGCGCCATCTTCGAGGCGGCCGTGCAGGTCGCGCAGAAGGGCATCAAGGTGAAGCCCGAGGTCATGATTCCGCTCACCACCGGTCTGAAAGAAATGAAGAACCAGGCCGATATCGTTCGCCGCGTCGCCGAAGAGGTCTTCAAGGAAAAAGGCAAGCGCGTCGAATACATGGTGGGCACCATGATCGAGTTGCCGCGCGCCGCGCTGATGGCCGATGAGATCGCCAAGGAAGCTGAGTTCTTCAGCTTCGGAACCAACGACCTCACCCAGACCACCTTCGGTTTCTCGCGTGACGACGTGAACAAGATCCTGCCGACCTACTTCGAATTGGGCATCCTCAAGCAGGATCCGTTCGCGCAGCTCGACCAGGAAGGCGTGGGACAGCTGATCAAGATGGCTTGCGAAAAGGGCCGCAGCACCCGGCCGAACATCAAGCTGGGCATCTGCGGAGAGCACGGCGGCGATCCTTCGTCGGTCGAGTTCTGCGCCCGCGTCGGACTGAACTATGTCTCCTGCAGCCCATTCCGCGTGCTGATTGCGCGGCTCGCGGCAGCGCAGGCGGGCCTGGCCGAGAAGACCGGCAACGCCGAGGCGGGACGCAGCAAGTAGTTTAGAAACTTCGTAACACCACTAAAGAGCACGGTTAACCACCGTGCTCTTTTTTACATGGTTGTGAGTTGCTGCTGTTATTTTTCTTCGACTTGCGGGTCCATTACGAAAGTTGTGTCTGTACACTCTGTCTTCCGTTAGTTGTCGATCTGAGTTCCTGCTTCTAGTCTCGCAACACCCTCCAGAGTAGCTAGACAAATTTCGATTGCAGAGAGCAGTTTCGATGAAACGTTCACTTGCAGCTTTCGCGCTTCTGGCTGGTTCACTTACCAGCCTCTCTTCGGCGCAAACCCAGAAAGTTTTCTCGCACATCGAGCAAAAGACGGGCTGGGCCTCCTGCGACGTCTGTTCGGGCGCAGGTGGCAACGGCAGCAGCACCGTTCATTGGCAGGCACAGTTTCAAGCGACGCCGTCGTTGAGTGGCGCATCGTCGCAGTTCTACTATGGCGGGCCGACTCCTTACAGCTCCGCGCTGTGGTGGGAGCAACTCGGTGCGCTTCCGACGGCAAGCCATTTCACCTACGATCTCCAGTTTTATGTCGCCGCCATTACGGCGCCGCAAGCAGTGGAATTCGATGTCAACCAGTCGCTGAACGGCAAGAAGTATGTCTTCGGCACGGAGTGTGACCTGCGCGGCACCTACAAAGGCTATTGGCGGGTGTACGACGCGAAATTGCATTGGCAGAATACCGGCGTGGCTTGTGCCGGGATCACCGCTGCCAAATGGCATCATCTGACGTGGGAGCTGGAACGCACCACCGACGGGCACACGCATTTCATCGCGGTGACCGTGGATGGAGTGCGGCGCGTCGTGAACCGCTACTACACGCCAGAGACTTCGAGCGCCAAGGAACTCAACGTCGCCGTGCAGACCGACGGCAATATGTATGGCACGGCCTATTCCTTGTGGGTGGACGATATTACTCTCACCGCCTGGTAAACCCTGGTACGCTTCCTCTTCGAGCCCGGCAGAACTTGCCGGGCTTTTTCTTTGCAGCGGGTTCCATTACATTGGATTGAATTCCTGGAGGATTCGTGTCGCAAGCTACGCGGGAACCTCGCCGCGCCCTGGTTATCCTTGGAGTTGTCGCACTCCTGGCGGTATTGCTTCTTCAGCTTGCTTTCACCGCCAATGCAAATTCCATTACGTGGGACGAAGACGACCACATCTTCGCCGGATACATGATGTGGAAGACCGGAGACTACGGTCTGAACCCAGAGCATCCGCCGCTGGTGAAACTGGTTGCCGTCCTGCCGATCCTGAACCTTCCACTGGCTGTGCCGCAGCTGCAGGGGCGGTCGTTCAAGATCGAAGCCTATCTTGACGGCAAAGATCTCCTTTTCAAAAACAACGCGAACCAGATACTGCTGCGGGTTCGACTGGCGGCGGCATTCTTCACCGTGTTGCTCGCATTGCTCGTATTCCTGGCGGCCGCCGAGATGTTTGGAATTCCCGCGGGATTCATCGCCCTGGCGCTGCTTGTGTTCGACCCCAATTTGCTGGCGCACGGCGCGCTGGTGACCACCGACATCGGTATCACCTGCTTCATGTTCGCGACCGTGTATGCGTTCTATCGCTATACCAAGCGGCCATCGTGGGGCCGACTGCTCGTAACCGGACTGGCGCTCGGATGCGCGTTGGGCGCGAAACATACGGGAATCCTGATTTTCCCCATGCTGCTCTTGCTTGCGGGCGTCGAGTTGCTCTTTGGGCCGCGCGAGGCGGAGGCTACGGGTTCGCACGAGACGCGGGCGCAACAGGCGCGCAGGCTCGGCGTGGCCCTGGTGGTCATATTCGCGCTCGGGTTGGCAATCCTGTGGTCGTTCTACGGATTCCGCTACGCCGCCCGGCCGCATGGGCTGCAGATGAAGCCATCGCTTGCGGAGACCGTTGCGCAAATCTCACGGCCGCATGACGCGTGGATGGTCCGCACGGCGGCGCACTACCACCTGTTGCCCGAGTCGTACCTCATGGGCCTGGCGGACGTGCGCAATATGTCGGATTTCTATCAGAGTTACGTGCTCGGGAAAATCTACCTGCATGGACAGTGGTTCTACTTCCCGCTTGCGTTTCTCATCAAATCGACGAGCGCGTTTCTCCTGCTGTTCGCGATCGCCATCTTCGTTGTCGCCACGCGCCGCTTGCCACGGTGGCGCGAGATTCTCTTTCTCACCGTGCCTGCGTTCTTCCATTTGTATGTCGCCATGGTTTCGCGGATGAACATCGGGGTTCGGCATATTTTGCCGTTGTACGCATTTTTCGCGGTGCTCATCGGCGGCGCCATGTGGGCGCTCATACAGCGTCATCGCGCTTGGATCTACGTCGTGGGCATCCTGCTCGCGTACCAGGCCGTCACGGCCATTCGCATGTATCCCGCGTACATGGCCTATGCCAATGAGTTCTGGGGCGGGCCGACGCAGACGTGGAAACTTCTCAGCGATTCCAATGTCGATTGGGCGCAACAGCTCAAGGCCACCAAGCGTTACCTCGACGAGAACCATATCCAGGACTGCTGGATCATTTATTTCGCGCAGCCGGTGGTCGATCTCAACTACTACGGCATACCTTGCCGCATCCTGCCGACCATGGACTCCGTCTGGACCAACGAGGAGATCGATACGCCCTCGGAGATCGACGGGACGCTGCTGTTCAGCGCGGGTGACCTTTCCGGCTTCGAGTTCGGTCCCGGAAAGCTGAACCCCTACGAACAGTTCAAGACGATGCGTCCGGTCGCATCGATCGATTATGGGATCTACGTCTTCCAGGGACATTTTAAGATCCCCGGGGCTGCTGCCCTGAGCCACACCCAGCGCGCTAACAATCTCCTCGCGGCAGGGAAACCGGAGGACGCATTGCGCGAAGCGCAGCTGGCAAGCGGGCTGGCGCCCGACTCCGCACAAGCGCACCTGGCACTCGGAAATTCGCTGACGGCGATGAACCGGAAAGACGAGGCACACGCTGCTTACACGCAGGCGCTGCAACTTGCGCAAACCATCGAGCCTGAGTTTCAGCAGTCAACCGCAAAGGCTGCAAAAGAAAAGCTCGGAGACAGTTCAACGAACTGAAATAGGCTCAGCGGGGCACGGCTTCAGCAGTGAAGAAGTGCGCGGCTGCTTCGACGGCGCTGCGGTCGTTCAATACATCGCCGGGCTTCGAGCCGTTGCCGATGAGTTCTCCACCCCACGCCATGCCCATGTAGTCGCCGCTGCGGTGTAGCGTCTGGAGCAAGAGTTCGGCGCCGTTCGGATCGTCATCGGCGAGCACGCAGACCGCCCACAGCTTCTTGCCCGCCATGCGCTTCTTGAAATCCACTCCCGGAACACGCAACCATGCGCTCCAGTGATCCAGGTAGAGCTTGGCACTGGCGGGAAGGCTGTACCAGTACAGCGGCGTGACGAAGACGATGTCGGTGGCTGCCAGCGTGGCGTCGAGCAGGTGGCGTTCGTTGCCCTCCGGCTGCGGCCATGGATTGTTGCGCTCGCCGTGGTGGCGAATGTCTTCGAAGCGCGGCAACGGCACTTCGTCAAAGTGAATCCACTGCTGCTCCACCGTCTCGGGCAGGGCAGATGCCGCGATCCGCGCGAGGGTCTCGGTATTCCCCTCGCGGCGGGCACTGGCAACCAGGAACAGGAAACGGCGATTCATTGCGTGGTCTGCAGGCGCGCGACGAGCTTCTGCGCCAGGTTTTCTTCCGATTCCGACCACAACAGGCGGCCGCTGAGAGCAGTGTTCTGCTCCAGCTTTTGCGTAAAGTCAATCAGTTTCGCAACATTGAACTTCACGCGTTCGGCCATAAAGGGCGTGAGGTCGAGTTCGTCGTGGAGGAACGGGGTATCGAGGCCGAAGTCGATCTCCAGATGACCGCGATCGGTGTAGACACCCTCTTCGAACTGCTTGCCATGCACGATGAAGCGGACCGCGATGGGTCGCTGGATCCAGGGCAGGGAAAGATCTTCCTGCGGCGCCCAGAGGTCCCAGAATGCCTCGAAGACAAAGGCGAAATCTTCGTGCAGGAACTCGGTCATCAGGTCGACGGCTTCTTCGGGCGAAATGCCCTGGTTGAAGCGCCGTTCGAGAACGGTAGGCTCGCTCCACGCAATCGGGTGAACGGAAATGTAGGTGATCCCCGGGCGAACGGGAGAGAACGGAAACTCGCGCATCACGGCCGCGCTGCGCGTCAGCATCTCCGCGTCGTCGAAGCTGGGGAACCAGAGGCTCAGATAAAGTGGGTCAGCCATTACTTTTCTAGATGAGGAAAGGCGCCAGAAGGATTCGGCAGCTCCGGACGCCGTGCTTTTTAGGTTCTCTTCCGTATCCCGATATTCAGCTCCGCGAGCTGGCGTTCGCTGACCGGGGTGGGAGCATCCATCATCAGATCGGTCGCAGCGGCGGTCTTAGGGAAGGGAATGACTTCGCGCAAGCTCGTCGCGCCAGCGAGGATCATGACGATGCGATCCAATCCGAGTGCGATTCCCCCGTGCGGAGGCGTTCCATATTGCAGCGCCTCGAGGAAGAAACCAAACCTCTGTTGCTGCTCCTCTGGAGACATACCGAGCGACTTGAAGATGATGCTCTGGATGTCCTGGCGGTGAATTCGGATCGACCCGGAGCCCAATTCCGTGCCGTTCAGAACAATGTCATAGGCAAGCGCGCGGACGGCGCCGGGATCGCTCTCCAGTTTGTCCATGTCGCGTTCGTGGCACGAAGTGAAGGGATGATGTGCCGCGTTCCAGCGCTTCTCGTTTTCATCCCACTCGAAGAACGGAAAGTCGGTGACCCAGAGGAAGCGGAAATCGCCTTTCTTGAAGCAGCCATGGCGGTCCGCGTACTTCTGCGCGATCGCGAGGCGAACCTGCCCGGCGGCGCCATATACGGCATACTCCTGCTGCCGCGCCTTCGATTCACTCACTTTTTCTGTGCGAGGAACGCCGGCGACGAGGACCAGCAGATCGCCTTCGCCCGGCTTTGCGGTCTCTCGAATCTTTGCGGCAGCATCGGGGAACGATTTTTCCAGCCGCTTGAAGTCCTCGAACATCTTGGCTCCGCTCTTCGCATTGAGCAGAGGTTTCAGGTCGTCGCGCTCCTTGCGGGAGAGTTCGCCGATCTTCGGAATGCGCACGCAGACGACGGGCAGTTCGGGATCGATCGCCAGGGTCTGGAGATTTTCTGCGGTGAACGCCTCCTTTACCTCCGCCATCGCCGGCAGCCGTAGATCGGGCTTGTCGATGCCATACAGCCGGATCGCCTGGTCGTAGGAGATCTGCGGAAACGGACCTTCGAGCTTGTGTCCGGCGGCTTCCCAGGCGGCCGTAAGAAAGCCCTCTACTACGTCAAAGACGTCGTCCTGCGTAGGAAAGGTCATCTCGAGATCGATCTGCGTGAACTCCGGCTGGCGGTCGGCGCGAAGATCTTCGTCGCGGAAGCAGCGCGCGATCTGGTAGTAGCGCTCGCAGTTCGAGATCATCAGGATCTGCTTGAAGAGCTGCGGCGACTGCGGCAGCGCGTAGAACTCTCCAGGATGGACCCGGCTGGGAACGAGGTAGTCGCGCGCCCCTTCCGGCGTAGAACGCGTCATGATCGGCGTTTCGATTTCCAGGAAGCCCTGGGAGTTGAGCGAACTCCGGATCGCGGTTGTGACCTTATGACGCATCTCGACATTGGCCTGCATCTCCGGCCGGCGGAGGTCAAGGTAGCGATACTTCAAGCGCACTTCTTCGTTGGGCAGGGTGGTTTCCGCGGGCGAGAAGGGCAGGGGCTTGGAATCGTTGAACAGGCGCAGCTCGTTGGCTACGACTTCGATTTCGCCAGTCGGAATGTTTTTATTCACGGTGTTGGGCTCGCGCTGCTTTACCTTCCCAATGACGGCGACGCAGTATTCGGAGCGCAGATCCCCGGCCTTTGCCTGGAGCTCAGCATTGGAATTATCAAAGACGACCTGGGTGATGCCGGTACGGTCGCGGAGATCGATGAAGATCAATCCGCCGAGGTCGCGGCGACGGTTCACCCAGCCCATGAGGACCACGTCTTGGCCGGCGTCGGATGGGCGGAGCTCTCCGCATTTGTGGGTACGTTTCAGGTCGCCGAGAAAATCGAGTTTAGCCACGGATGCTTTCTTCCTTGTTTACTGGGCTTCGTCCGGTTCAATGGTTTCGCCGCCGGGCTTCTTAGCGCCATGGTTGCGGATGTAAAACGCCAATTCGGCGCGAGCGACGCTGGTCTGCTCGCCGGTGGCAAGGTTCTTCACCGAAAATTCGTTGGTTGCCACTTCGTTCTCGCCGCAGATCACGATATAGCGCGCGCCCGCTCGCTCGGCAGCCTCGAACGATTTCTTCAAGCGGAAGGTCTCGTCGCCGAGTTCGACCTTTAATCCCTGGCGCCGCAGCTTGCGGCAAATGCCCAGGGCTTCGGCGTTCGTGCCGGTCCCCAGCGGCGCCACATAAGCATCGACGGTGAGTGTGGCCGCTGATTGAGAGGCTTGCAGCGCCATGATGAGGCGATCTTCCCCAATCGCAAAGCCGATGCCGGGAGCCTTCGGGCCGTCCAGCGCCTCACTGAGACCATCGTAGCGTCCTCCGCCGAGAACCGCGCTCTGCGCGCCGAGTTCTCCGTGGGTGAACTCGAACGTTGTCCGCGTGTAGTAGTCAAGACCACGGACCATGCGCGGGTTCACGGTGTAAGGCACGCCGACCTTATCGAGCATCGACCGAACGGCGGCGAAGTGCGCTTTACAGGCGTCATCGAGATAGTCGCCGATCTTCGGCAGCGCGTCGATAATCGGCTGGTCTTCCGGAACTTTGCAGTCGAGCACGCGGAGCGGGTTGGTCTCGGCGCGCCGCTGGCAATCGCCGCACATCTTGTCTTTCACCGCGACGAGCGCTTTGCGCAGTGCCTCGTTGTACGCCGGACGGCAGTTCGCGTCCCCAACCGAATTGATCTGCAGGCTCCAGCCGGTGAGGCCGACCTCTTCTAATAGGGTGGCAAGCATTTCGATGACTTCGGCGTCACGCGCCGGGGATTCGCTGCCCGAACTCGGCGGCCCGATTACTTCGGCGCCGATCTGGTAGAACTGGCGATAACGGCCCTTTTGCGGGCGTTCGCGGCGGAATTGCGGGCCGATGTAATAAAGCTTCTGCAAGTTTCCCGATTGCCCGAGCTTGTGCTCGATGTAAGCGCGTACCACTCCTGCGGTATTTTCCGGCCGCAGCGTCAGCGATTGCGGCTTTTCGCTCTGTGCCCGCGCCTTGTCTTCCCAGGTAAACATCTCTTTCGAGACGATGTCGGTATCTTCGCCGACGCCACGGGCGAACAGCGCCGTGTCTTCGAACACAGGGGTCCGGATCTCGTGAAAGTTGTAGCGCTCACACACGTCGCGCACCTTTGCCTCGACACGGTTCCAGGTCTCGGTGTCGGGTGGAAGAAGGTCGCGGGTTCCTCGAACGGCTTTGATCATGGAATGTGGATGTCCTGCATTGCGTTTCGGAAGATTTACTGTCAGCGCTATTTCTTCGCGAACTCGTTCAGGTAGTTTTCCTTGTAGCCGAGGTAGCGTTCGGCATATTGCCGGATCGACTGTTGATCCTCATCGTTGAGGGTACGGCGCAGCTTGCCGGGAAGCCCCATCCAGAGCGACCCTGGTTCGACCACGGTACCTTCCGGAATCAGCGTGCCGGCGGCGATGATCGAGCCCGCTCCGATGCGCGCCCCATTGAGGATGATCGACCCCATCCCGATGAGACATTGATCTTCCACCACGCAGCCATGCAGCGTCACCGAATGGCCCACGCTGACCCAGTCTCCTACGATTACCGGCCACTTGTTCAGCATGCCATGAAGGACGCTATTGTCCTGGATGTTGCTGTTTGCGCCGACTCGGATCGAATGCACGTCGCCACGCAGGACGGTGTTCATCCAGATGCTGGCATGCTCGCCGAGCACGACATCGCCGATCACCTGCGCCGAGACATCGACGTAGCAGGTTTCGGGCACAACGGGCGACTTCCCCTGGTACGAGCGGATCATAATTTGCTTCCCAAAGCGCTTTCCCTGCGCACTCCGGCAAAACAAACTGTGCGAGGGTAACTCTTGAAAATATCACGTTGCATGGGCGATTCGGAAATGCGCCGGACGAAATGCGAGCGTTCCCAAGGTCAATCCCACGAACACGTGATGCAGCATGCCTGAAGGCACTAGCACTAAATCACAGTGCTGGATTGTCCGACTGGGCTATAGCTCTAGAACATGCATTGGGTCAACCTGCGCCACTCCGCGAGGATCGTCTCTCTCGCCTTTTTGTTGAGCTGTACGTTTTCGTTCAGTCAGGATGCTTCGACCACAGCCATCCGCGGCACAACCTCCGACGCCTCGGGCGCGCGGATCGTAGGAGCCCGTGTAAGTGTCGTCGGAACCGGTACCGGGGTCACGCGCCAATCATTCACCGATGGGCAGGGAACGTTTCAATTTGAAATGTTGCCGCCGGGAGAATACTGGGTGCGGGTGGAGTCGCTCGGGATGGGGAAACAGGAACAGCAGGTGCGGCCGGAGATCGGTGGGGCGGCGCGTGTCGATTTTCTATTGCTTCCGGGCGCCGGACGGCAATATGTCGAGGTCGCTTCGCGGGCCACGATCGTGGACACGGTCGGCAGCGATGTTTCGCATGTCATCGACGAGAAGACCATCGATGAAACGCCCCTGAACGGCCGGCGCTTCACCGATCTCGCGCTGCTCACTCCTGGCGTGACCCAGGATCCGCGCAGCCTGACTTCCGGCTCCAATGGCGACCTGGCCTTTGGCGGCATCCGCGGCTACCAGACCAGCTTTCTGGTCGATGGCGCGGACTATAACAACGGCTTCTTCTCGCAGCAGCAGGGAAGATTCCGTGCGCCCTACCAGTTCAGTAACGACGTCGTGCAGGAGTTTCGCGTCTCTTCCAATGCATACGGCGCGGAGACGGGCCGGGCCGGGGGCGCGGTGATCAATGTCGCCACCAAGTCGGGTACGAACCTGCTTCACGGGAGCGCCTTTTATTACCTGCGTGACAGCGATATCGGTGCGTCGTATCCATTCACGGGGATCAAGCCGAGCGGAGAACAGCGGCAGTGGGGATTCACGGTCGGAGGGACCAGTCCGGCAAAACAAGATTTTCTTCTTCGCCGGGTGGGACGAGCACAGCTTCGACGATCCCAATGTGGTTCGTTTTCTGAACGGCCAGCCGACCGTCACGCCGACGCCGGCGGACTACGACCCGCTGGATCAAAGCCTCGTAATGGCGCAGGCGGCGCAACTCTCACAGATGGGCGGCAGCTATCGTGCGGCACTCGATGGTTCCACGAAATTTTTGAAGCTCGATGATGCGCTGAACACGAAGAACTTCCTCAGCTTGCGTTACAGCACCTCGAATTTCAGCGGCGCCAATAACGTTTTCTTCGATCCCGGGAATCCGGTGACCAATTCGCTGATGAGCAACAACGGCGAAGAAACCGTGCGGACCGACTCGCTCCTGGCGACCGTGACGACCGCGATCACCTCTCGCTGGACGAGTCACGCGCGCCTGCAATTCTCGCGCGATTTGGAGCAGTCATTCGCGAATTCCGAGGATGCGCGCACGAAGATCTACGGCATCGTGGATGGCTTCGGCCGCTCAACCATGCTGCCGCGTAAGACACGCGAACACCGTTTGCACGGGGCGGAGACCGTCAGCTTCGGGAATGCGCGCAATACATGGAAATTCGGCGCCGACGCTTTGTTGAGTTGGGATTACAACTTCTTTCCTTCCATGTTCGGCGGCGAGTACGAGTTCGACACCATACGTGTGAACCCCTGGACCTTTGCCCCAGAGACCTATGGCGAGCACTTGAGTCCGCTGCGAGCTTATGCGCACGGCACGCCGCGTTATTACATGCAAAGCTTCGGCGATGCGGCTTCGCACCCGGATTCGCGCGAGTACGCAGCATTCGCACAGGACTCGATCCGAATCACCAGCCACCTTGGCGCGAGCGTCGGTGTGCGCTACGACCTGCAAACCTATTCTTCCAGCGAGTTCCAGGTGAACCCCGTCTGGCCGACGAGCGGAAAAATGCCGAGCCCGAAGAACAACTTCGCACCCCGCATCGCGCTCGCCTATGCCTTCGGGGAACATAAGCCGCTGATGGTGCGAGCGGGCTATGGATGGTTCTACACGCGCATTCCCCAGATCTATGAATCGTCGGTCGAAACCGGCAACGGACTTGGGCAGAGCTTCCTGTTTCTCGATAATCAGAAAGCGGCGGACGCGCGGCTGTTTCCCGCCTATCCAAACCCACTCGTGAATTGCGGGTTAACCGCGGCGAGCTGTTTGGCCCCGGCGAACGTTGCCGCCAACCTGACCTCCGAAATCTACGCGTTCGATCCGAAATTCCGTACGCCCTTTGTCCAGCAGGGAAGCTTGACGATGGAAAAGGAGTTGAGCTCCGGGCTCGTCGTGGCGGCAACGTACTTGTACGTGCACGGCGAACGCCTGATACGTGCCGTGGACGTGAACCTGCCGCCGCCTGTGCAGGTCACGTATCCGGTCTTTTCCGAAGAGGGGAATGCGACCGGCCAGATCTACACGGAACAGAGCTTTGGAACATGGCAGATGACGAAGTCCCTCACGTGCCCGTTTCCTCCGTGCGTGAACGATGTGCAGCGCCCGATACCGCAGGCCGGAGCAATCAATGTTTTTCAGAGCGCGGCCAGCAGCCTTTACAACGGGCTGACGGTGTCCGCGCGAAAGCGCATGGGGCGCGGGTTTTCCTTCCAGGCCGCCTACACCTATGCGAAGGCGCTCGACGACGGACAAGACGCGCTGGTCGCGGGGAGCCCTTCGACCGTCCAGAATCCCTACGCAGTGAATACCGACCGCGGTTTGAGCACGACGGACCAGCGGCAGCGATTTGTCCTGCAAGCTGTGGCGGAGCCGAGGCCGTTTCGTCCAAGCGAACCCGTGTTGCGCGCGCTGCTCAATAACTGGAAGTTCTCGCAGGTGACAACGGTGGGCTCGGGCCGGCCGGTGACTGCGGACGTCAGCGGCGATGCCAACGCCGATGGCAACATCGGCAACGATCGTTTGCCCGGACTCGGGCGCAACAGTCTGATTGGTCCGGATTACGCTTCGACGGAACTCCGGGTCAGTCGCCACTTTCGGTTGAATGCGCGTTACCGGCTCGAGTTGATGGCCGAAGGTTTCAATGTGTTGAATCGCGATAACAAGAAAATCACCACAACCGACGACGGCTTTGTGACCACGGCCGCAGACTTCCAGGCGGGGTCTTATCTCGTAGGATCGACGATGTATCCCGCGCGCTACGTTACGAATTCGCAGTTCATGCAGGCGCAGAGCTCCTACATTCCGCGCCAAGTTCAATTCTCCGCCCGCTTGAAGTTCTGAACCACCGCTTGACTTGAGCGGCGAAGCTTGGGATGCTAGTAGTGTCCTACAGGGCGAGTTTGGGGGTGTTACCGTTTGGCCGAAGTGAAGATTCAGGAGGGCGAGTCGCTGGAGAATGCCCTTCGCCGCTTCAAACGGAAAGTCCAGCAAGAGGACATTATCAAGGAAGTGAAGCGTCACAGCTTCTACCTCAAACCGGGCGAGAAAAAGCGCGTCAAGGAAGCATTAGCCCGCAAGCGCAGCCGCAAAAAGGCACGCAAAGAACAAGACTAAGTCGTTGCCCAGCAACGCACAACGAAGGGCCGCTCCCCGTGAAAACAGGGTGCGGCCCTTGGCTTTTTCACCTTAATCCGAGTTCCGTAGTTGCCGAATCTTGAAACCGAAACTGTAAAGTTTCTTACACATATTTGTGTTCGGCTACACGGAACGGGGGTATACTCCGCAAACCAAAAAGCGCCGAGGCAAGTTCGGGTCTCTCCCGACCCCTTGAGGCGCGATGAGGTGCGGTACCGGACAAGGTGAGGGAGCTTCACTCCATGGAATTCCAGGACAAGGTATTAAAGTGTATCGATTGCGGTGCAGATTTCGTCTTCACCGCTGGTGAACAGCTGTTCTTCCACGACAAGCAGTTCAAGAATGAGCCTAAGCGATGCAAACCATGCAAGGGCAAGAGAGCCTCGATGCTTGGCAGCACGCCTCCCGGCGCGACGTATCCCAAGGTTGAGACTCGCACTACGTGTTCGGGATGCGGCAAGGATACGACCGTGCCGTTCAAGCCCACGCAAGGGCGTCCCGTATTTTGTCGTGAGTGTTTCCAGCAGAAGCGCACCACCGCGGCAACCGCGTAAGCACGGCTGTTGCCCAGGCAATTGCGGATTTGGTTGTCGGCCCCGAACCTACCGCGCTGTGGCGGTCAAGCCCCTACCGTAAGTTCGCAGTGCTCTCGCCCGACTAGATTGCCTTTTTCTCGGCTTTTGCGGCCTTTTCGGCTCCGGGCGGCGGTGTGTGTTTTGCGCCCTGCCCCTTGTGCGCCTGGTGCGTGCTCAACAGATGTTCGAGCTGGCGCAGCAGTTCATCCGTGTTCACTGGCTTCACGAGCAGCGAGTGGGCGCCTTTCGACTTCCATTCCGTGCCCAAAGAAGGATACGCGGTAAGGATGGCAACCGCCGGATTGTAGGGTTGCTGCTTGGCGGCGCGGATCACTTCATAGCCGGCAGTCTCCGTCTCCATGCGCATGTCCGTGATGACCATGTCGTACGTGGCCTTGGTGAGCCGCTGTGCACCTTCTTTCGCCGAGGAAGCGGTCTCCACTTCGAAATGGTGCATTTCAAGGATAGCTTTCAGCGTCAGCAGAATCGCCAACTCATCGTCGACCAGTAGAATTCGACGTTTCATCAATTCGCTCCAGGGGGACTCGTTGGACCATTGTTGACTTGCGAAGCGTACGATGCAGCAACTCGGTCCAGAGTTGCTAATCGGCAGCATACACGCCGACAGACCAAAATGCGGCTGCCCGTACGAAACGGGAGCCGCCCATTGCTCCGTATAATAACACCGTGGCCAGCTTCTATGTCGAGAACTTCGGGTGCCGCGCAACCCAGGCGGACGGCGCGGCGATCGAGCGTCAATTGCTCGACCGCGGACTCGCGCGCAGCGCCTCGGCGGAGGGCGCCGAAGTCGTCGTGCTCAATACCTGTACCGTTACCGCATCCGCCGATCAGGATGCTCGCGCCACGATTCGCCGCATAAAACGGGCGAATCCAGAGGCTCGCATTGTGGTCACCGGTTGCTACGCGCAACGCGCGCCGGAAGAGGTCTCACGGCTCGACGGCGTGAGCCTGGTTGTGGGAAATTCGCACAAGCACGCCCTCCCGGAGCTGGCGGCGAACCTCGTACCACGATCCTTTGTACCTTTGGCGTCGATTGGCGTACGTGTGGAGAGCGCTCCGGTGGTGATCGGCGACATCTTCGCGCACACGGAACTGATGGCCGCACCGGTCTTCGATAGCGAATCGGCAGCGGAGCGAACCCGCCCGAACCTCAAAATCCAGGATGGCTGTAACAATCGTTGCTCGTTCTGCGTGATCCCGTACGTGCGCGGCAAGAGCCGCTCGCTTTCCCTCGACATGGTGCTGCGCGAGGTCGACGCGCTGGCCGAAGCAGGGTACCAGGAGATCGTATTGAGCGGTATCAACCTCGGGCGCTGGGGACGCGATCTTCGGCCCCGTCTCGGGTTCGAAGAGCTTCTGCGGACCATCCTCGAGCGGACAGAAATTCCAAAGATCCGCATCAGCTCGGTTGAACCCATGGACTGGAGCAATGACCTGATCGCGATTGCCGCCGAGTCGCCGCGCGTCTGCAAGCACGCCCACATTCCCCTGCAATCGGGCAGCGACCGCATCTTGCGCAAAATGCACCGCCGCTACCGCCCATGGCATTATGCGGACCGCATTCAGCGTGTCCGTGCGTCGATGCCGCACGCCGCGATCGGCGCCGACGTGATGGTCGGCTTCCCCGGCGAAACCGACGAGTTCTTCGAGGAGACGCGCGCGTTCGTCGAGTCACTTCCGTTTACCTATCTGCACGTCTTCACGTATTCGTCGCGCCCCGGAACGCCATCGGCCGCCATGCCGGAGCAAGTGCCGGTGCACGTCGCTCGCGAACGCAACAAGGTATTGCGCGAACTGGCCGCGAAGAAGAAGCAAGCGTTTCTGGCATCGTTGATCGGTCACGAACTCGAGGCGGTAACGCTGACGACCGTCGCCGAGGCGCTGACGGACAATTACCAGAAGCTCAAGCTGGAGGAGTGGGCCCACCCCAACCATTTGGTGCGGGCGCGGATCGAGGGGGTTGACGGCGACGCGCTGGTTGGGCGCATCGTCGAATCGTATTCCTGAAATAATTCACGTCCCAGATTTACCAGCGTTTCGTTGATCGCCTTCTTTTTCCGCTGATAGACTCATTCGTTTGTCGATCATTGGTCGGAATGCCGTAGGTGCAATCATGCAAATTAAGAACGTAGGCGTAATCGGTTGCGGGCTCATGGGATCGGGAATCGCCCAGGTCGCGGCGACCGCCGGGTTCCCGGTCACCGTGCTCGAGGCTGAGCAGAGTTTGTTGGACAAAGGTTTCAAAGGAATCGAACGATCGCTGTCGAGGTTCGCCGAAAAAGGAACGATTTCGGAGAAGCCGGAGGCGATCCTTGCCCGTCTGAAGGCAACGACCGAAATCGAGGACCTGGCCGTATGCGACATCCTTATCGAGGCGATCGTTGAAAGCGTCGGAGAAAAGCACAAGATGTATGCGGCGCTCGACAAGGTGGCGAAGCCGGATGCGATCTTCGCCAGCAATACCTCATCGATCTCCGTCACTGAGTTGATGGCAGTCACCAACCGGCCGGAGCGATTCATCGGGCTGCATTTTTTCAACCCGGTCCCGTTGATGAAGCTGGTCGAAGTCGTTCGCACCCTCGCCACATCGGAAGATGTATTCGAAACTGCCGTGGGGTTCGCCGCCGAGCTCGGCAAGGTTCCGGTGCGTACGAAGGATAGCAGCGGGTTTATCGTGAACCGTTTGCTGGTGCCCTACCTGCTCGATGCCATTCGCGCCTATGAAGAAGGCGTGGGATCGATCGAAGACATCGACAACGCGATGAAGCTGGGTTGTGGATACCCGATGGGGCCGTTCACGCTGCTCGACTTTGTCGGGCTGGACACCTGTTACTACATCACCCACGTGATGTTCGAAGAGTTCCGCGAGAAGCGTTTTGCGGCGCCCCCGCTGCTCAAGCGCCTGGTGCTGGCGGGCTGGTACGGACGAAAGACCGGCAAGGGCTTTTACGATTACGCCGATCCGGGCAAGCCGGTTGCGAACAAATTCTGAGGACCTATGAACTTCGAAAACATCCTGTACGAAGTAAAGAACCAGATTGCCTACGTGACCGTCAACCGGCCTAAGGTGTTGAACGCGCTTTCGATCGCGACCATCGGCGAGATCGGTCGCGCGATGCAAGCCGCGAAAGAAGACGCGAACGTCCGCGTCGTGATTCTCACGGGGTCGGGTGAGAAGGCATTTGTGGCTGGCGCAGACATCAACGAATTGAAGGCCGCCAACGCGGAGGTCGGGAAGCAATACGCGTTGCGCGGGCAGGCTGTGCTCAGCCTGATGGAGAACCTTGGCAAGCCCGTGATTGCTGCCATCAATGGCTTCGCACTGGGCGGTGGTTGCGAGCTGGCACTGGGGTGCACGATGCGCTTTGCCTCCGACAATGCGAAACTCGGCCAGCCGGAAGTAAAGCTGGGAATCATGGCCGGGTTTGGCGGTTCGCAACGCCTGCCGCGTCTGGTGGGCAAAGGCATGGGAATGCAGTTGCTGCTGACCGGCGAGACGATCACCGCGCAGGAGGCCCTCCGCGTCGGCCTGGTGAATGCCGTTGTACCGGCTGCGGAACTCATGACTTACGTGGAAGGCGTTGCGCAGAAGATCATTGCGAACGCACCCCTCGCCGTCCAGTACACCATGGAAGCGGTGAACCACGGCGCGGACATGACCCTGGCCGAGGGTCTGTATCTCGAGGCTACGCTGTTCTCGATCACCTGTGCCACCGACGATAAGAACGAAGGCACGTCGGCTTTCCTGGAGAAACGCGCCGCCACTTTCAAGGGCCGCTAATTGCAAAAGTTTCATTCCAAGAATCGTGCGCGAGCGAAAAGCCGTTGCAGTTTCGCTCATGCGTTTTCTTCTGTAGGATGAGGGATTGGCCTGACAATGCCGATCCACGGAAGGCGCCAAGGCCCGCTTTACGTGGAGACGGCAGACGCGGTTACCGAGCTAATGATCAAGAATGTTCGTATGCTCCGCCTGGCGAAGAATAAGGCGGAATTTCAGCAACTCAACGAGTTTTTCTCCCAGCTCGGCTTGGCAAACGGCGAGCAATGGGAGGGCCGCGGCAACAGCGGTCACGTCTTTCTTTGCGAGGATGGCGGGATTGAGGTCGGTCTCGGCGAAGGATTTCCCGACGCAGACCTCGTGTTTGAAGTGAACGATGCCGATGGAGTTTACGAGCTGCTGAAGCAGAACGGCTGGAAGAAGTTGACGAAGCCGGAAGACCTGGACTTTGGAGCGCGGATGTTTACCGTCGAGGTCGCTGGCCAGACCGCTGCGTTCTACAATTACCTTCCCGAAAAGCAGCACGCTGGAGCTCCCTCGCGCGAAGCGACGCTGGATGCAAAGGGGAAGAAGTTTGCCCTGGTCGTGAGCCGGTTTAACAGCTTTATCACCGAGCGCCTTCTGGACGGTGCGCTATTGGCGTTACGGCAGGCCGGCGTCGATAGAAACGATATCGAAGTCGTACGTGTACCCGGGGCGTTCGAAATTCCCGGGGGCGCACGGGCGTTAGCTGAGACTGGCAACTACGATGGCGTGATTTGCCTTGGCTGCCTGTTGCGCGGGGGGACGCTCCACTACGAGGTGATTGCCAACGAGGTCACGCGCGGCGTGGGTCAGTCAGCCCAGGAAACCGGAGTTCCGCACGGATTTGGCGTGCTGACCTGCGATACGCTGGAGCAGGCCATCGACCGCGCCGGGCTGAAGTCCGGCAACAAGGGTTATGAAGCCGCCATGGCGGCGGTGGAAATGGCGAACCTGAAACTTGCGGGTGGGAGGGCGAAAACGCTTCCCAAGCCCAAGTCCACGGCAAAAGATCTGATGAAAACCCGGGCGCTGCGACCCGCGAAGCCGGGGAAGAAGTGATGGGAGCGAATCGAGAAGTGAGTTTGGCATGGTGAAGTCGGGAACCCGTCGTAAGTCTCGCGAGCTTGCTTTGCAGATGCTTTTCCAATTGGATATGGGCAAGCAGACCCCGGATCATGTAGAAAAGACATTCTGGGCAGAGCGCAACGACCTGGAAGAAGATGTTCGCAGCTTCGCGATTGACTTGTTTCACGTCGCGGAGTTACGCAAGGCTGAGATCGATGCGCTCATCGAGCAGCACGCGGAGCACTGGCGTATGGATCGCATGGCCGCCGTGGACCGCAACATCCTGCGCGCGGCAGCAGCTGAGTTTCTCGGGTTTCCGAGAACGCCGAAAGCGGTGGTGATTAACGAATCTCTGGAAATTGCGCGAAGATTTTCCAGCCCCGAATCGGTACAGTTCATCAATGGAGTGTTGGACAGCGTAGCGCGCGAGCTGGACAAGGGAAACAAGGCAAAGCCCCAGGACCGGTAGATCCCGGCAGGAAATGAAGCGCAATGCATTGGTCAGACGAAGCGAAAGAGATTTTTAAGCAGCTCATGAAAACGCTGCCCTCGGGGGAGCGTCAGGAGATCAAGGAGTCGGCGCAGCCTCGCGCGGAATCCCTCGCCGAAGAAGAGGGCGATGACGAGGTATCAGTGGAAGCCGCAATCCTGGCGGTCATCGAGAGCACTCCGGGCGAATTTCATGACCGTTTGCGCGACATGCTGGCCTACAACGGCATCGATCCCGAGGATTACAACGCCGCCTTCGGAGAATGATTCCGTTTTCCTCGGAAAAGAAAAAGCCCTCCCGCTGAGGAGGGCTTTTTGCTGCTTTCCGTTTATTTCGGTTGCACCGCTAGCAGGCTCGGGTTTACGAAATTCAGGTTCGAGCCGCTGCTGGGGCCCTGGATCTGCACGTTGACCTGCTGCGTATCGGCAAATGTGCTCGTGCTCACGAAGTGAATGTACGAGTCGTCGGCGCCTACCCACAACCCGCTATCGTCCAGCATGAAGGAGCCGTTGTACACCTGCGTCAGGGAATTACTCCCTTTATCGACCAGCGCCACGGCATTGACCGTGCCATTGGTGAGGTCGATGATCCCAACCTGCGGCGTGCATCCCGATGTGCAGCCGGTGAGTACCGCTGCATAATGTCCGCTGGGCGAGATGAGCAACTGGTTCACAGTGAAGCCGCTGCCGAGAGCGGAGAGTGAGATGGTGCCGGGCGAGGTGGCGAACCCTGTCGCCGGACAACCAGCGAAGGGCGAGGTGAGCGGGTTCGGATTGGTGATATTCACCTGATCAAGATGAGTACCATCCACCGCGAGCATGCCGCTGCCGTTGGGCAGGGCAGCCAGCGCCGTTGGGGCGGCGAAGTTGTTCGTCGTGAGCGGTTCGAAGCCCGCGATGAATTGACCTGCAGAGAGGGTATTGCAGGTTTCATCAGCCACGACATTGGTGCCGGCACTCGCGAAGACGATGCTGCCGTTCGCGCTCGTCTTCAAGTCGCGGGCGGCACCGGGCAGCGGATTGCCCCCCGGGGTCAGGGTCAGCGGAACCGGCGAGCTTCCCGCATCCCCGACGATGCGATAGCGATAGAGGTTCGCGCCCGCCGCGAAGTAAACGGTATTGCCGTCAGGCGTGAAGCTGGCGGCGCTTACTCCCGGAATGGAGAAGCCACCCGGGTTGGCGATCGTCAGGCTCGTGCCGCTCATCACGTAAACCGAGCCGCTGACTGGCGATGTTGTGGTATTGGCGAAGAGAACGTAGGCGCCGTTGGGCGAAACTGCCAGCACCTTGCCCGGAAAACTCAAAGCCTGCACCGTGTTACTTGCTGTCGTTACCACCATGCCCGCCGTGGCGCTGCCCATGAAGATGTGCGTGCCGTCGGGGCTCATCACCATCGAATTGGGAGAAGACGGCAACGAGATCACCGTCCCGACGGTGTAGTTGGTGGTGTCCACCGGATACATCTGCACCGCGCCAAGCCCGCTGACGTAAACGTTCGTTTCGTTCGCAACAACGGCGCTCGCTGAACTCTGCACCGTGGATGTGACTACGTTGCTGAAGACGGCGGCGACGTTTTTATTGCAACCCGGCGGGGTACAACTGGCGACCACTCCGCCATATCCCGGACCCTTTCCGGTGTAAGTGCCCGTGCTGGTGGCCCCCGAGACTGTTCCGACAGCCGGCTGCAGGCTGTTGAAGGTGAGCGACGGAGTAATCGGGGTTCCTGACGAATCGAGCACATCCGCCTGCAACGGAGAAGTTGCGGCGGCGGTGACGGTGAAGGATGTGTCGGTTTTGCCCTGTACGTGCAGTGAAATTGAGTCCACCAGGCAGGTCGTGTACGGCACCGCCGTGCTGGTGCTTGACTTGGTGGCGCTGTTTACCGAGGCGTACATCTTGGTGGTTCCCGGAATTCCGGCGGTCAGGTTGCCGCTGGCATCGATGCTCGCGACCGTCGAATCGAGAACGTTGTAACTAAATCCACCGATTTGATCGGTGATATTGCAACTTGCCGGGTCGTCCGGGCACGCCGAGGAGCAAGTGCCGCCCGCGTACGCCGGACTGGTGCATGCGTACGCCGTGACTCCGGTAGTCTTCCCCATGCTCGTGCAGCTCGCGCTGGGCGCGTGCAGATAGACCGCCGTCACCGGATAGTGAATATAGGCGATGGCCGTTCCGTTCGCGCCATTGGCGGTTGCCGTGATTTTGAACTGGCCGACCTGCGTAGTGGGCGTGCAGAGGGTAAAGGTCGCGTCCCAGGTGCCCGCGCAGAGCGAGCCGCCTTGCGTGATATCGGCGTGCGTCGGGTCGGAACTGGTGTACGTGATGGTCGTGCTGACAGTGGTGCCGGCTGCGTTATACGGAGTGGCGGCGACGGTGACGACCTGACCAGGCTCGAGCGAGATGAGGGTCGGACTAAAAGTGAACGACGTGACCGTGTAGCTGGAACTGCTGCTTCCGCTGCCACAAGCCGACCAGAGTGCCGTGAACAACAGAATTCCTGCGAGAGCCGCAGAAGAAGCCAATGAAAACCGACGCATGTATCCTCCCCGCACGTGCTTCGCTTTAGACGTGCGGATTCTTGCTAAAGAGAGAGTTCCTCGTGGGAAAACGTTAGTTTAGAAGCTGCGGGAATTTTCAGCAAGGGAGGGAGGTGGCGCATGTTCTCGTGAACCGTCGGGAATCGAGGTTTCCTGCCGTTTCACCAATCAGCGCTGGAGTTCTCCCAACTGCGCCTTCGCGGCCTGTGAACTAGGATCGATCTGCAGTTCCTGCAACACCTCCCGCTTCGCCTCGTCGCGCCGCCCTTCGCGCGCCAGCACCTGGCCCAATAGAAGATGCTGTCCAGAGAGCCCCGGCCAAATCGCAATCGCTTTGCGGATAGGGGTTTCCGCTGCTTCCCATCGACCCAGGTTCATGCGGGCGACGGTCTGATAGTCATAACAGACGTTGTTGGAATCCGGAGCAATCTGGTTCGCGCGCTCGCAATAAACGTCAACTCCTTCCCAGTTCTGCAGCCGGTAGAACATCACCGCAAGCCCGAAATTCGCATGCCAATCATCCGGATCGAGCGAAACCGATTTTTTGTAAAGATTGATAGCCGCCATCGGATCGCCCCGTTTGTACAGTTCAAAGGCAAGATGTTCGTAGGCGACAGGATTCCTGGGCGCCACCGCAACCGCGCGGGTGAAGAGTGTGAGATTGTTCGTCCAGGGGGCAAGCTGGGTTTCGGTGGCGTAGCCCAAGGCGGCCAGGAACAAGATCGCAACCATCGTCCGCGCAGCGGGCTGCCCGAAGACGAGCCTCTTTCCAGCTCGCAAGCGCCGCAACGCCGCGGCGAGGACAAGTCCCACGCCGAGGGCCGGCAGGTAGAGATAACGGTCGTGCACATAGTCGTGGGCATCAAAGGCCACGACTCCCGCGATCGCCGGCGCCAACGGCAAAACAATCCAGGCCAGGGCAATGAAGAGAATGCTTGAACGGCGCGCGGTATAGGCGACCAGCCCGGCAACCGCGAGGATGACCAGGGCCGGCAGAATCCAACTGCTGCTGTGGGAGAGCTCGAAATCGTAGATTGCGCTGAGCCGCACCGGCCAGAAGAGATGTTTTATGTAGAACCAGGAGACTCTGGGCAGGTTCGCGATCACCGCGCTCCAGGGCCGGACCGCGGGTGAATATTCGAAGCGAAGCACGCGCCAGCGGGCGACTAAATAGACCGCAAGGACGATGGCGAAGAGAAGGCAATCGCGCAGCCCGCGCCTCGAGCGCGCGACGACTCCTTCCTCATGGTTCAGCGCGAAGGAATATACAAACACAAGCGCCAGCGCGATGGCCGCCGTCTCTTTGACCAGTAATCCCGTCGCAAAGACGGCGAGAGCGGCAATCAGGAACGAAGTCTGCTTCTGCTCGCGATAGGAGAGCCAAAACAGCAGCGATCCGAAAATGCATACCGCCATTAGCGGCTCGGAAACCCCGGAAATCCACGCCACGGACTCGATATGCGCGGGATGCAGGGCAAAAACTGCGGTAGCGACCGCCACCGTGAACGTGTCTTGGAATGTTCGGTGTAGCAGGAAATAGACCAGGATGACAGCCGCGAGGTGCACCAAGAGGGTTGAAGCGTGCCAGAATGCTGGTTTTGCGCCAAAAAGTGCGTAATTGAGGCGCAACCAGACGAGAACCAGCGGCCGGTAGTAGGAGCCGGTTTCCGACACGTTGAACCAGAAATGGTGCTGAAAATAGCTGGGAACGAAGCTCCAGGAGGTCAGGCGCGGGTTGGTGACGATCAGAATCGGGTCGTCATACACGAAACCGAAGCGCAAGCACGGGAGGTAGAGGAACGCGGTTGCAGCAACAATCAGCCCGAGGAGTCGAAGTCGTGGAGTGCGCTCCGGAGCGTGCGAATGAGACATTGTGTGGCCGAAATTCAAGTGGTTGCGCCGATTGTAGTGCTCGGTCCGGCTGCAATTGTGCGTTTCTGAGCCAAGTCGTTGACGTTCCTGATTCCAGTTGTTATATTGGATAGGTTCTGCGAGTCAATTTGGCTTGCCTGTATTGGTAGTGGCTGAGCTGCATGATGCGCTGCCCTTGTAAGTATTGAAAGTGAAGGGCATCCTCGCTGAAACGAACCTGCGCTACCTTCGGACCTTCCGAAGGGTATGCAGGTCGAGGCCGACGAAACGGAGTACCTCCTGGCTGCAACTCCGCCGGGACTTGGCGCCACCGTCGTTAGCCCAACCACAAAGTTAACCCTAGATTCCCGCATTGCGTTTGGCGGGAAGCATGGTCAGCACAGGCCCTTCACGCGTGTGAAGCGGAGCAAAGCTGTCCAGCCCCTGCGAAGGGAAAGTAGTGATGCGCTGTGAGCAGCGCGAATCCGGACATGTGTGTGCGTCCGGTCAAGGAGCTTGGAAGAGTGCCTACATTTAATCAACTCGTGCGTAAGGGCCGTACGGCGCCGAATTTCAAGACGGCGAGCCCGGCATTGCAATCCTGCCCGCAAAAGCGTGGCGTTTGCACCCGCGTTTACACCCAGACGCCCAAAAAGCCGAACTCGGCGCTGCGCAAGGTTGCACGCGTCCGGCTGACGAATGGAATTGAAGTGACGACTTACATCCCCGGCATCGGCCACAACCTGCAGGAGCACTCCATCGTGCTGATCCGCGGCGGCCGTGTGAAAGACCTGCCGGGTGTTCGTTATCACGTGGTGCGCGGAACGCTTGACTCGGTGGGCGTGGCCAACCGCAAGCAGGGCCGCTCGAAGTATGGCGCCAAGCGCCCGAAAGCTTAAAGGTAGAGGATTTCGATGCCTAGAAAAGGTCATATTGCGAAGCGTGAGCCGCTGGCCGATCCGGTCTACAGCTCCACCCTGGCGAACAAGTTCGTGAACTCGATGATGTGGGACGGCAAGAAGAGCACCGCCCAGACCATCTTTTACGAAGCCATGAAGAAGCTCGAAGCCAAGGGCGGCGGGGATGATGCCCTGAAGCTGTTCAAGAAGGCCGTGGAGAACGCCAAGCCGCTGCTGGAAGTGAAGACCCGCCGCGTGGGCGGCGCCAACTACCAGGTGCCGGTGGAAGTGAACGCCGATCGGCGTACTTCGCTGGCGATTCGCTGGCTGATTTCGTATTCGCGCGCTCGCGGTGAGAAGGGCATGATCGACAAGCTCGCCAACGAGTTGCTCGACGCCGCCAACGGACGCGGCGCAGCGATCAAGAAAAAGGAAGACGTACACCGCATGGCGGAAGCCAACAAGGCCTTCGCGCACTACCGCTGGTAGGGCGGGTTAAGAGAGAAAGCAGATTGCCACGGCCGCAAAAGCGCGGCCTCGCAATGACAACAAGAGGCAGAGACGGCGATGCCGGCAGAGATGCAGGCTCCCGCGATGCGGATAAAAAGAGACGAGAGATTCAGTGGCGAGACAGGTTCCATTAGAGCGTTGCAGGAATATCGGCATCATGGCGCACATCGATGCCGGTAAGACCACGACCACGGAGCGCGTCCTGTTCTATACAGGCCGCACGCACCGCATTGGCGAGGTCCATGAAGGCACGGCAACGATGGATTGGATGGCGCAGGAGCAGGAGCGCGGCATCACGATCACATCGGCGGCCACCACCTGCACCTGGCGCGACGAGCGCATCAACATCATCGATACCCCGGGCCACGTCGATTTCACTGCCGAAGTCGAGCGTTCGCTGCGCGTGCTGGATGGCGCGGTGGCCGTGTTCGACGCAGTGCACGGCGTCGAGCCGCAGTCCGAGACCGTCTGGCGGCAGGCCGACAAGTACTCGGTCCCGCGGATTTGCTTCATCAACAAAATGGACAAGATGGGTGCCGATTTCGAGCACGCCGTCGACACCATCCGCAAGCGCCTCAACGCCAAGCCGGTCGCGATCCAATATCCCATCGGACAGGAAGACAAGTTCAAAGGCGTCATCGACCTTTTCAAGATGAAGGCGTTGATGTGGCACGACGAGGCGATGGGCTCGCAATACGATACAGAAGAGATTCCCGCCGAGTTGCTGAAGAAGGCGCAAGCCTTCCGCAACCTGATGGTGGAGACGATTGCCGAGAACGACGACGCCCTGATGGCGAAGTACATCGAGGGCGAGGAGATGACCGAAGCTGAGCTTCGCGCCGGTCTCCGCCGCGCGACGATCGCGATGAAGATCTTCCCGGTCACCGCCGGAACCGCTTTCAAGAACAAAGGCGTGCAGACGCTGCTCGACGCCGTCGTCGATTACCTGCCTTCGCCGCTCGATATTCCTCCGGTCACGGGAAAGAATCCCGAGACGGGCCTGGAAGAGCAGCGTAGCGCCGACGACAAGCAGCCGTTTGCAGCTCTGGCTTTCAAGATCATGACTGATCCTTTTGTCGGCCAGCTGACCTTCATTCGCGTTTACTCCGGACAGTTGAAGACCGGCGATAGCGTTTACAACAGCAGCAAGGGCCGTTCGGAACGTATCGGCCGCCTGTTGAAGATGCACGCCAACAAGCGCGAAGAGATTACCGAGATTCTTGCCGGCGACATCTGCGCCGTGGTCGGTCTGAAGACGATCACCACTGGCGACACGATTTCCGACGAAAAGCATCCGCTGGTTCTCGAGTCGATCGAGTTTCCCACCCCGGTTATCTCCGTGGCGGTGGAACCGAAGACCAAGAGCGACCAGGAGAAGATGGGCGTCGCGCTCAACAAGCTGGCGCAGGAAGATCCAACCTTCCGCGTGAGCACCGATCCCGACAGCGGTCAGACGCTGATCGCGGGCATGGGCGAACTGCACCTGGAAATCATCGTTGACCGCATGATGCGCGAGTTCAACGTGCAGGCGAACGTCGGCAAGCCGCAGGTTGCGTATCGTGAAACGATTCGCAAAGAGGCGCAGGCCGAGGGCAAGTACATCCGCCAGACGGGCGGCAGCGGCCAGTACGGGCACTGCAAGATCCGCGTCGGTCCGAACGAGCCTGGTAAGGGATACGAGTTCATCAACGACATCGTCGGTGGAACGATTCCGAAAGAGTTCATCAAGCCGATCGACCAGGGCATTAAAGAAGCCCTCGAAGGCGGCGTGCTCGCCGGTTACGAGATGGTCGATGTGAAAGTCACGCTGTACGACGGCAGTTATCACGATGTGGATTCCAACGAAATGGCCTTCAAGATCGCCGGTTCGATGGCGTTCAAGGAAGCCGCCCGCAAAGCCAGCCCCGTGCTGCTCGAGCCGGTGATGTCGGTGGAAGTGGTGGTGCCGGAAGAGTACATGGGCACGATCATCGGCGACCTGAACAGCCGCCGTGGCCGCATCGAGGGGCTGGAGCATCGCGCCGGTTCACAGGTGATCAAGGCAATGGTGCCGCTCGCGGAGATGTTCGGCTACGTCAACAGCATGCGTTCGAATACCCAGGGCCGCGCGACCTTCTCGATGCACTTTGCGCACTACGAAGAGGCGCCGCGTTCGGTAGCCGAAGAAATCGTAGCCAAGGTGCAGGGCAAGCCGGCAGCGAGATAGACAACGAGTTTGTAACAACGATTTAGAGAGATACGGAGCAGGGGAATGGCGAAAGAGAAATTTGACCGCAGCAAGCCGCACGTAAACGTCGGGACGATTGGTCACATTGACCACGGGAAGACGACGCTGACGGCGGCGATCACGAAGGTGTTGCAGAAGCACAACCCGAAGAACACGTTCCGCTCGTTCGATTCGATCGACAACGCGCCGGAAGAGCGGGAGCGCGGCATCACGATCGCGACCGCACACGTGGAGTACGAGACGGCGAACCGGCACTACGCGCACGTCGATTGCCCGGGCCACGCCGATTACATCAAGAACATGATCACCGGCGCGGCGCAGATGGATGGCGCCATCCTGGTGGTGGCGGCGACGGACGGTCCGATGCCGCAGACCAAGGAGCACGTGCTCTTGGCCCGCCAGGTAGGCGTGCCCTACGTCGTCGTGTTCTTCAACAAGTGCGACGCGGTGGAAGACGCCGAGCTGATCGACCTGGTGGAGATGGAAGTGCGCGAGCTGCTGTCGAAGTACGGCTTCCCGGGCGACGATCTGCCGGTGGTGCGTGGTTCGGCTCTCGGCGCTCTGAACGGCGAAGCCCAGTGGGAAGCCAAGATCGACGAGCTGATGGATGCAGTCGACAAGAGCGTGCCGCTGCCGGCGCGCGACATCGACAAGCCGTTCCTGATGCCGATCGAAGACATCTTCTCGATCTCGGGGCGCGGCACGGTGGTGACGGGCCGTATCGAGCGTGGCAAGGTGAAGGTCGGCGAAGAAGTGGAAATCGTCGGCTTCCGCGAGACCCGCAAGACGGTAGTGACGGGCGTCGAAATGTTCAAGAAGCAGCTGGATGAAGGCATGGCGGGCGACAACGCCGGACTTCTTCTGCGCGGCATTGCGAAAGAGGACGTGGAGCGCGGCATGGTGCTGGCGAAGCCGGGATCGATTACGCCGCACACCAAGTTCAAGGGCGAGGTTTACGTCCTGAGCAAAGAAGAAGGTGGACGTCATACCCCGTTCTTCAAGGGCTATCGTCCGCAGTTCTACTTCCGGACGACGGACGTGACGGGAGTGGCGACGCTTCCGGCAGGTACGGAGATGGTGATGCCGGGCGACAACGTGGCGCTGGAGATCGAGCTGATCACGCCGGTGGCAATGGAAAAGGGCTTGCGCTTCGCGATCCGCGAAGGCGGCAGGACCGTCGGCGCAGGTACGATCAGCGAGATCATCGCGTAGCCACCCCAAGGAGGCAGAAGGAGCGTGCCGGGGGCCCCGGAATCAAGGGGCAAGAGTTCGGGCATCCCACCCTCCCTTCGGGAAGGGTGGGGCACCCAGAGTGAGTTCAAGACAGACGGTTTGTTAATACAGCATTTGGTGGCACTGGCAATTTCCTGGGTGAGATTGTTTCACCTGAAACAGAACATGCGGCAAGGCCGCGGGGTGGTTCGTGAGAACGGCCGCTCCAGACAAGATCTTTGAGAGAAACTGACGTGATTGGCAAAGAACGAATCCGGATCAGACTGAAAGCTTACGACTACCGCGTTCTGGACCAGTCCACGGGAGAAATCGTGGATACCGCCCGCCGCACCGGCGCGCAGATTGCGGGACCGATTCCGCTACCCACGGTGAAGAACAAGTATTGCGTTCTTCGCTCTCCCCACGTGGACAAGAAGTCTCGTGAAGCATTCGAGATCCGCACCCACAAGCGCCTGCTCGACATTCTCGAGCCGACGCAGCAGACGGTGGATGCGCTGATGAAGCTCGACCTGCCCGCGGGGGTGGACGTGGAAATCAAGGCATTCGGTAAAGAGCACAAGTAGAGCGCGCACAGCACTCCTAACATCCGACAGTGCCCCGCCAAAGCGGCGGCATGATGAGGAAAGAGAATTATGGTTAACGGAATCATTGGCAAAAAGATCGGCATGACGCAGCTGTTCGACAGCAAAGGCGAGGTTCGCCCTGTCACCGTGCTGCAAGCCGGGCCCTGCGTGATTACGCAGCGCAAGTCGGCAAACAAGGACGGATACGATGCCGCCCAGGTTGGATTGGTTGAGTTCGTGAAGGAGACGCGCCTGTCGAAGGGCGAGCGCGGACACCTGGCGAAGAACAACCTTCCGCCGGTGCGCACCCTGCACGAGTTCGCGATCGTGAGCGAAGAGAACACGGCGGAGCCGAATGGCGAAGCCAAGGTCGGCGATAAGGTGCTGGTCGACATCTTCGAGAGCGACAAGTTCGTGGACGTGACTGGCGTAAGCAAGGGCCGCGGCTTTGCGGGCGTAGTCAAGCGCCACAAGTTCGCCGGCGGCGCCAAGTCGCACGGTTCCATGTTCCAGATCAGCGGTTCGATCGGCTCCTCGGCTTTTCCATCGCGCGTCTTCAAAGGCATGCGCATGGCCGGCCACATGGGAACCGACCAGGTGACGGTCCGCAACCTGCGCATTCTCGGCATCGACAAGGACGAGAACCTGCTGGTGGTGGAAGGCGCGGTGCCGGGACACAGGGACGCGCTGGTGTACATCACCAAGTCGAAGCGTCCGCCGAGAGAGCGTCGTGGATTCGCCGGTTCCAGCACGGTCGATCCGTTGAAGGCCTCGAAGCGTGCGGTGGCCAAGAAGAAATAGTTTTTGACGCGGGGCCGATGGGTTCCCGAGTAACGAAAGAGTCATTATGGCGACAATCGATGTAGTGAACCTGAGTGGCGAGAAGGTCGGTTCGTTCGACCTGGCCGAGGAAGTTTTCGGCGCGGTGAACGAAGACCTGCTCTGGGAGGCGGTAAAGCACTACCGCGCCGGGCAGCATCGCGGCACGCACGCCACCAAGAACAAGAAGCTCGTCAGTGGCGCGGGCAAGAAGCTTTGGAAGCAGAAGGGAACGGGCCGCGCGCGTGTGGGCTCGATCCGCTCGCCTCTGTGGCGGCACGGTGGCACGGTCCATGGACCGCAGCCCCGCTCCTACGACTACGCCTTCCCCCGCAAGAAGCTGCTGGGCGCGCTGCGTTCGGCGCTGGCCTCGAAGTTTGCCGACGGCAAGCTCACCGTGGTCGAGAGCTTCGAGGTGGCCGAGCCCAAGTCGAAGGCATTCCGCCAGGCCCTTACCGGCCTGAAGTGCGATAAGAGTGCATTGCTGGTCGAGTCGAACGGCGAAAACAAGAATCTCGAGCTGAGTTCGCGCAACCTGAAGGGCATTGAGCTCGTGGCCGGCAACCAGGTGCATCCGTATCACCTGCTGCGTTACGACCGCGTAGTGTTTGCGCGTCCGGCGCTCGAGAAGCTGCAGAACTCGTTGAAAGCTGCGGCTCCCAAGCGGAAGGCGGAGGTAGCGTAATGAAATCGGCATATCAGATCCTCCGCAAGCCCGTGATCACGGAAAAAGGCCTGGGCGTGAAGGAAATCGAGCAGACCCTGGTCTTCGAAGTCGCTTCGAACGCGACCAAGACGGAGATCAAAGAAGCGGTACAGAAGACCTTCAAGGTGAAGGTCGACACGGTCCGCACCGCGAACTTCGTGGGCAAGGAACGGCGCCGCGGCAAGTTCTCCGGATTCCGTCCGGACTGGAAGAAGGCTTACGTTCGCCTGAAGGAAGGCGAAAAGATGCCGGAGTACGCCGAGAATTTGTAACGGTGTGAAGTCCAACATCGCGTGTGAACGCGAGGAGCCGGGCAGGAGAACAGAAGTTCGAATTATCTGCCTGGCGAGATGAAGAAGAGACGATTATGGCAATCAAGACATACAGACCGCTAACCCCGACGCTGCGCTTCCAGACGAAGCTGGTCAACGAAGAGCTGACCACCGATCGTCCGCACAAGCCGCTGACCAAGACGAAGCAGCGTACCGGTGGACGCCGCAATGCAGGCGACATCACGATCTGGCACCGTGGCGGCGGCCACAAGCGCAAGTTGCGCCTCATCGATTTCAAGCGCGACAAGAGCGGCGTGCCCGCCACCGTCGCAACCGTGGAATACGACCCCAACCGCTCCGCCAACATCGCGCTGCTGCACTATGCCGATGGCGAGAAGCGTTACATCCTGCACCCGGTGGGGTTGAAGGTGGGCGCGAAGGTCGTCAGCGGTCCCGAGGCTGACATCCTGGTGGGCAATGCGTTGCCGCTGCGCAATATCCCGGCCGGCACGGTCGTCCACAACGTCGAGCTGAAGCCCGGCAAGGGTGCGCAGATGGCGCGTTCGGCCGGAGCGCAGGCGCAGCTGGTGGCGAAGGAATCCGATTACGCGTTGTTGAAGCTGCCTTCCGGCGAAACTCGCCGCGTGCTCGTCGATTGCATGGCGACCATCGGCCAGGTCGGCAACCTCGATTACGAGAACGTTTCCATCGGCAAAGCCGGACGCACCCGCTGGATGGGCGTTCGTCCGACCAACCGCGGTGTCGTCATGAACCCGGTCGACCATCCGCACGGCGGTGGTGAAGGCAAGACCAGCGGCGGACGTCACCCGGTGACCCCGTGGGGCCAGCCGACACGTGGCTACAAGACCCGTAACAACAAGCGGACCGATAAGTTCATCGTGACGCGGCGCGGCAAGCGGTAATCAGCGCGAAAAGGTAGAGAAGACATTATGCGTTCTGCAAAAAAAGGTCCGTTCATCGATTCACACGTCCTCTCCAAGATCGAGGACTTGAACAACCGCAACGAGAAGAAGGTGGTTCGCACCTGGTCGCGGCGTTCGACGATCATCCCCGAGATGGTGGGACATACCCTGGCGGTGCATAACGGGAAGAAGTTCATCCCGGTGTACGTCACGGAAAACATGGTGGGGCACAAGCTGGGCGAGTTCAGCTTCACCCGCCAGTTCAAGGGTCACTCGGTCAAGGCTGCGACGGAGACGGCTGCAAAGCCGGCCCGGTAAGAGAGAGGCGAAATGGAATTCACAGCGAAAGCAAATTTTATTCGCGTCTCCCCGCAGAAAGCCCGTCTGGTCCTGGACCTGATCAAGGGGCAGCGGGTGGAAGACGCGCTGAACACGCTGCTCTTCACCAAGAAGGGCATCGCGCCGGCGATCCACAAGCTGGTGCGTTCGGCGATGGAAAACGCCAATTATCTCAGCGCCGAAAAGGGCATGGACGTTGATCTCGACCGCCTGTACGTGAAGTCGGCGATCGCCAATGACGGCCCTCGCATGAAGCGCATCCGGCCGGCGCCGATGGGCAGGGCGTTCCGTTATCAGCGCAGGATCTCGCACATCGAGATCGCCCTGGCGGAGAAGCCTGGATTCCTCGGTTCCACGACCGTGGAAGCCGAAGAGAAGAAGCCGGCAGGGGCGAAGGCCAAGAAAGCTCCCGCGAAAAAGGCGGCAGCCAAGAAGGCCCCGGCCAAGAAGAAGACTGCGGCAAAGAAGACTGCCGCGAAAAAGTAGTACCAAGTTTTTGAAAAGCGGCGCAGCCCGGCTGCGTTGCGGAGAAGAAGCGAAGATATGGGACAGAAGGTCCATCCTTACGGATTCCGCCTCGGATATACCAAGCCGTGGAAGTCGCGCTGGTTTATCGTGCGCGATTACGACAAACTTTTGCTGGAAGACGTCAAGCTGAAGGCTGAGCTGAAGGACAAGCTCAAGTCGGCGGGCGTGAGTTCGATCGACGTCGAGCGTCCGGGCAACAAGCTGCGCATCATCATCCGCACCGCGCGTCCGGGCATCATCATCGGCCGCAAGGGCGCGGAGATCGACAAGCTCAAGGGCGAACTGCAGAAGCGTACCGGGCGCGAGGTTTACATCGATATCCAGGAAGTGCACAAGCCTGAGCTTGATGCCCAGCTGGTTGCCGAGTCGATCGCGCTGCAGCTGGAAAAGCGCGTAGGCTTCCGCCGCGCCATGCGCAAGTCAGTGGATTCGGCGCTGCGCTTCGGCTGCAAAGGCATCAAGGTGCGCGTCAGCGGCCGCCTGAACGGCAACGAAATCGCCCGTTCGGAGTGGTACCTGCAAGGCCGGTTGCCGCTGCACACGCTGCGTGCCGACATCGATTACGGTTTCGCCGAAGCGAAGACCACGTATGGCGTAATCGGCGTCAAGGCGTGGGTCTACAAGGGCGAGATTCTTTCGACCAAGAAGCGTGAGCTGCAAGTCGCGAACGCCGGCGGTTTCTAGGCCACCCAACAAGCGCATAAACGGCGCTTGCCGGGTTGGAAGTAAGAATTTTTTGTAGCCGCGAATGTGCGGCGATGCGGCAAAGGCCGCGGAGATACGACGATGTTGATGCCCAAGAAAGTGAAGTACCGCAAGCAGCAGCGCGGACGCATGCGCGGGAAAGCATGGCGCGGCTCCGAGCTCTCTTTCGGAGATTACGGATTGAAGGTGCTGGAGCCGGGCTGGATCAGCGACCGCCAGATCGAAGCGAGCCGTGTTGCCATGACCCGCTTCATCAAGCGCGGCGGCAAAATCTGGATCCGCCTCTTCCCGGATAAGCCGGTCACCAAGAAGCCGGCTGAAACCCGTATGGGTAAGGGCAAGGGAGCTCCCGATCATTGGGTTGCGGTGGTTCGTCCCGGCAAGATCCTGTTCGAGATGGAAGGCGTTTCGGTGACCGATGCCGCCGAGGCAATGCGCCTGGCCGCCCACAAGCTGCCGTTGCGCACAAAGTTTATCGCTCGCGAAGCGGCTCACTAGAACACCCCAGCCAGCGCAAAAGATGCGCTCGCCGGTGGCCCCGGACCGGTAGTTGAAGCTCGGGAGATTACGAGAAGTACGAGAGAAATAAATGGCGCAACAACAGCAAAGCATGGCGGACAAGGTCCGCAACCTGACACCGGCGGAACTGCACGCGCGCGAACACGAGCAGAGCGAACACCTCTTCAAGCTGAAGTTCCAGATGAAAATGGGACAGACGGAGAGCGTGAAGAAGCTGCGCGAACTGAAGAAGGAAATCGCCCGCATCAAGACGGTGGCCCGCGAGAAGGAACTGGGCATTGGCCCGATAGCATCGGCAGAGCCGCAGGAGCGGCCGGCGCGCAAGAAGGCAGCCCGGAAGCCGGCACACAAGACGGTCGCGAAAAAAGCTGCGCCGAAGAAGAAGGCAGCCAGGAAATCGCCCGGCAAGAAAACGGAGAAGAAGTAAGCCATGGCCGAAACCAATACCAATACGAAGCCGGAATCGCACCGCAAGCAACTGATCGGCATGGTGGTCTCCACCAAGATGCAGAAGACGATCGTTGTCCAGGTGGAACGCCAGAAGGCGCACGCCCTGTATGGCCGCGTGATCTCGCGCCGCAAGAAGTTTTACGCCCACGATGAAGAGCAGACGGCGCGCGTCGGCGACTACGTGAAGATCGAGGAGACGCGTCCGCTGAGCAAGCTGAAGCGCTGGAAGCTCGCCGAAGTGCTGCGCCGTACCGCGCTTGCGCCGGAAGTGGTCACAGAGCAGGCAAGCTAGTTCTGGAGCGGAGTTAGGAGAACGAATATGGCAGTGCAAATGAGAACGATGCTCGAGGTGGCCGACAACAGCGGCGCCCGCAAGCTGCAAATGATCAACCCGCTGGGCGGTGGCGCCGGACACGTGGCGCACCTCGGCGACGTGGTCACCGCCGCGGTGAAAGAAGCTTCGCCGGATGGCACGGCGAAAAAGGGCACGGTAGTAAAGGCGGTCATCGTGCGCACTCATAAGGAGCATCGCCGCAAGGATGGCACCTACATCCGCTTCGATACCAACGCGGCGGTACTGATCAACGACGCCGGCGAGCCGGTAGGAACCCGCGTCTTCGGACCGGTTGCCCGCGAGCTGCGTGAGAAGCGTTTTCTGAAGATTGTTTCGCTGGCGCCCGAAGTTCTGTAGCGCCAGAAGAAAAGGATTCGATATGGCAACGGGAATCACCACCGACATTCGCCGCAATGACACCGTGAAGGTGATCACCGGCAAGGACAAAGGTAAGGAAGGCCGCGTCCTGCGCGTAATTCCGGACAAGGGACGGGTGCTCATCGAGCACGTCGGCATGGTGAAAAACCATGTCCGCCCCAACCCCCAGAAGAACATCAAGGGCGGCATCGCCGAGCAGGAGAGCGCGATCTCGCTGTCTAACGTGATGCTGGTCTGCGGCACCTGCGGCCCGGTCCGTGTCGGGCACGAGGTTCGCAACAACCGGAAAGCGCGTGTCTGCAAAAAGTGCGGCACCACTTTAGAGAAGTAACGGCGCACCGCGCCAATTGAGCACCTCACGTAACGGCCGCGAGCCGGGTCCGTGGGAGGAAGAAGCAGAGAAATGGCAAAGGACGAGAAGCAGCAGAAAAAGCCCGACGAGGGCAAGCGTAAGGGCAAAGGGGAAGCGGCGTCGGAAGCTCCAGTGTCCGGTGGACGCCCCAAGGCGAGCAACCGCAGCTCCGCCCGCCTGCGCGGCAAGTACGTGAAAGAGGTAATGCCCGCGCTGATGAAGGAGTTCGGCATCGAGAATCCGATGGCCGTTCCAAGGGTCGAGAAGGTCGTCGTTAACATGGGCGTCGGCGAAGCCACGCAGAACGCCAAGGTGCTCGACCCGGCGGTGAACGACCTGCAGGCGATTACCGGACAGAAGCCGGTGGTCACGAAAGCCAAGAAGTCGATCGCGCAATTCAAGGTGCGCGAAGGCCAGTCGATCGGCGCGATGGTCACCCTGCGTGGCGACCGCATGTACGAGTTCCTCGACCGCCTGCTGAACGTGGCTCTGCCCCGCGTGCGTGACTTCCGCGGTGTCAACACCAAGTCGTTCGACGGACGCGGCAACTACACGCTCGGCATTCGCGATCAGCTGATCTTCCCGGAGATCGATTACTCGAAGGTCGACAAGCTGAAGGGCATGAACGTCACCATCGTGACGACCGCGAAGAATGACGACCAGGCGCGCTCGCTGTTGAAAGCTATGGGCATGCCGTTTAGACAGGCTTAGGTTTGAAAGGGCGGGAGTTTACGCCCGCCGGGAAAGTAGCAAGAGAGCAGCTTCGGCCGCTGAGGGGCTTCGGTCCCGCAACAAGTTTGAAAAGGGCGCAAGCCCGGTAAAGGAAACAATGGCCAGACTATCGCATGTAGCCAAGGCGAATAAGAAACCGAAGTTCTCCACGCGCCAGCACAACCGCTGCCACATTTGCGGGCGGCCGCGCGCGTTCCTGCGCAAGTTCGGCATCTGCCGTCTGTGCTTCCGCGGCCTCGCGCTGCGGGGAGAAATTCCAGGCGTTTCGAAGTCGTCCTGGTAAGAAGAAATAATCCCATCCTCCCTGCGGGAAGGGTGGGGCACCCACAGTGTGGGTAAAGACGTTGTCGCTGGTTCTTCTCCGAGAGAGAAGCGAACGGGCAACGATAAGGAGAAGCAAACGATGAGTTTGACCACCGATCCGGTCGCAGATTTCCTGTCACGCATTCGCAATGCGATCAAGGCACGTCACCAGAAAGTCGACGCGCCCGCTTCGAAGCTGAAGACGGAACTCGCCCGCATTCTGAAAGAAGAAGGCTTCATCGCCAACTACAAGGCGGTCGAGGAAGAAGGCAAGAAACTGATCCGCGTGTACCTGAAGTACGGCTCGGACAATGTTTCGCCGATCTCGAACGTCACCCGCATCTCGCGCCCCGGCTGCCGCGTATACGTTGGCAGCAAGGAGATCCCGCGCGTCCTTGGGGGCCTCGGGATCAGCATCCTGACCACCCCGAAGGGCGTGATGACGGGACGCCAGGCGCGCCGGGAAGGCGTCGGCGGCGAAGTGCTTTGCGAAATTTACTAGTCGCTGGTTGAGCGGCGGCTCGGTCTGCGCATTCCCGCAGGCACGAGATCACTACAAGGAAGAAACTACGGCCTGGTTCCGTAGCAGAGAGCAAATCAAATGTCGAGAATTGGCAAGAAACCGATACCGATGCCGAAGGGCGTTACCTTCAACGTGCAGGGCGATGTCGTGACCGTGAAGGGACCAAAGGGCACCGTCACCAACCACCTGCCCGCAGGCGTGAAGTTCGTAGAGAAAGACGGAGTTCTGACACTGACGCGCGACGAAGAGTCGAAGCGCGCCATCCACGGACTGGTACGGGCCCTGGTGAATAACGCGGTCGAAGGCGTGACCAAGGGCTGGACGAAGAACCTGGAGATCGTCGGCATCGGCTACCGCGCGGAACTGAAGGGCAAGGGCATCGTGGTCTTCACCCTTGGCTATTCGCACCCCATCGAGTATCCGCTGCCCGCGGGTATCGAAGTGACGATCGATCCGAAGCAGACGGCGTTGACGGTTACCGGCATCGACCGCCAGAAGGTCGGCCAGGTAGCCGCCGAAATGCGCAGCCTGCGCCCGCCCGACCCGTACAAGAACAAGGGCGTGCGCTACGCCGGCGAGAAGCTGAAGAAGAAGGTCGGCAAGACCGGCGCGAAATAAGGTTTTGCTTCGGGTAAAGCGGCGCTTCGGCGCCGCGACCCGAAGCGCAAATCCAGTGGGGCTTTCGCCCCTGCGGTAAAAGATTCAACCGACGATCCGGCGAGCACGACTCGCCATCGCCGCCCGGTATAGAAACCCGGGAGAAACGAAGAAGAGATGCTTAACAAGGATTCGAAAAACATCACGCGCAACCGGGTTCACTCCCGCATTCGCAAGAAGCTGCAGGGAACCACGGAGCGTCCGCGGCTGAACGTGTACCGCTCGACGAATCACCTGTACGTGCAGATCATCGACGATCTCAAGGGCTCGACGCTGATCTCGGCGAATACGCTGGAGTTCGGCGAAGCGAAAGAAGGCAAGCGGCCCACCGGTGGCAACGTGAGCGCGGCCAAGCAACTGGGCAAGTCGATCGCGGAGCGCGCCAAGTCGAAGGGCATCACCAAGGTCGTGTTCGATCGCGGCGGATACCTGTATCACGGGCGCATCAAGGCACTGGCCGAGGCTGCGCGGGAAAGCGGACTTGAGTTCTAGTCACCCCAGCCAGCCGGAACAAGGCTTACGGGGGATCCCGGAGAATCACGACCGGGCAAAGTTTAAGAATCGAGAGTGTTGACTCAATGGCAACAATAAAGAAAAAGCTCGACGCCGGCCAATTCAACCTGAAGGACCAGGTAGTGGCCATCAACCGCGTGACGAAAGTCGTCAAGGGCGGTAAGAACCTTTCGTTCGCGGCGCTCGTCGTCGTCGGCGATCCTTCGGCTGCGGTCGTGGGCTATGGTTCCGGCAAGGCCAAGGAAGTTCCGCAGGCGATCCGCAAGGGCATCGAATCGGCCAAGAAGAACCTGCTGAAGGTGAACCTGAACCAGACGTCGATCCCGCACCAGGTGCTGGGCCGCTACGGCTCGGGCCGCGTGATGCTGAAGCCGGCGCCGGAAGGCACGGGCGTCATTGCCGGCGGAGCGGTGCGCGCGGTCATGACCTCGGCGGGCGTGCAGAATGTGCTTACCAAGTCGATCGGCACGACCAACCCGCACAACGTGATCAAGGCGACCTTCGAAGCATTGCGCCAGTTGCGCGATCGCGCCGAAGTGGCTGCCGGACGCGGTAAGACCGTGGAGGAGCTCTAGACCATGCCTCGCACACGCAAGAAAGTCGATACCAAGGCCGCCAAGAAGGGCGCGACCATCCAGCTGAAGTGGGTGCGCTCCGGCATTCAGGCGCCGGTGAAGCATAAGCTGGTGATCAAGGGACTCGGATTTACCCGCCTCAACCAGGTGATCGTCCGCGAAGATTCGCCGTCGATCCGTGGCATGGTGGCCAAGATCCCGCACCTGGTCGAAATCCTCGGCCCGGCGCAGCCGTAGATTCGCGTTGAAACGGGCGCAACCAGGTTTGTATCAGGGCACGACTTCAGTCGTGCCGGAAGCAGACCCAAAAAAGGGGCTTTAGCCCCGATAACAGTGAAGACGGACGAATTCATCGTCCGCTCAAAGCGAGCGGTAAACATACCGCGACAGGAATGGAAATGAATCTCAGCAATCTGCGGGCACCCCGCAAAGCCAACGAAAAGAAAAAGCGTGTCGGCCGTGGTATGGGATCCGGCATGGGCAAGACTTCGGCGCGCGGCCACAAGGGTCAGCGCTCGCGCAGTGGTTCGCGTATGATGCGCGGCTTTGAAGGCGGCCAGATGCCCCTGCACCGCCGCTTGCCCAAGCGCGGTTTCACCAACATCTTCCGCGTCGAGTACGCCGTCGTGAACCTCGACCGGCTTGCCGAACTTGGCGAAAAGAACATCACCCCCGAACTCCTGGTGAAACTCAAGATCGCGGGCAAGAACGACCTGATCAAGGTTCTCGGAACCGGCGAACTCAAGAGCGCAATCACGGTGAAGGCGCACAAGTTCTCCAAGACGGCGGAAGAGAAGATCACCAAAGCAGGCGGCAAGGCTGAGGTCCTCTAGGTTTTATGTTTGAGAAGCTGGCCAATATCTTCAGAATTCCGGACCTGCGCAACCGCGTGCTGTTTACGCTGGCGCTCCTGGCCGTGTATCGCCTCGGCGGACATATCCCGACGCCGGGCGTCAATGCCGACATGCTGCAGCAGTTTTTCGCGAATAACCGCGGATCGGTGCTGGGCTTCGTGGATCTCTTCAGCGGCGGCCAGCTTCGCCGCCTGACCATCTTCGCCCTGGGCATCATGCCCTACATCACCGCCTCCATCATTCTTCAGCTCCTCACGGTTGTCTACGAACCGCTGGCGAAGCTGCAGAAGGAAGGCGAACTCGGGCGCAAGAAGATCACCCAGTGGACGCGCTACCTTACCGTCGGCCTCAGCGCGATGCAGTCGTTCGGCATCGCCATGACCCTGCAGCATCAGCCAGGCATGGTGCTCCATCCGGGTGCCGCGTTCGTCCTGATGACCATGCTGACCCTCACCACGGGCAGCGCCTTCATCATGTGGCTGGGCGAACAGATCACCGAGCGCGGCGTCGGTAACGGCATGTCGCTGCTGATCTTCGCCGGCATCGTGGTCGGCCTCCCGCGCGGCGTTGCCGACCTGTTCGACAAGGTCCGCACCTCGTACTGGGGACCATTCACCGTTCCCGCCATGCTGCTGCTCGTGGTCGTCATGTTCCTCGTGGTGGCGTTCATCGTTTACGTGGAACGCAGCGAGCGCCGCATCACCGTGCAGTATGCCAAGCGCATTGTCGGCCGCAAGATGATGGGCGGAAGCTCGACCTTCCTGCCGCTCCGGGTCAATTCCGGCGGCGTCATGCCGGTCATCTTTGCTTCGTCGATTTTGACCCTCCCCCAGACCATCGGCATTCTCCCCGGCCTCAGCAAGTATCACTGGGTCAAGAACCTTACGGACCAGCTGAAGTGGGGCGAGCCGTTGTACACCCTGTTGTATGCGCTGGGCATCGTCTTCTTCGCCTACTTTTACGTCTCCATCGTCTTTAACCCGAATGACGTTGCAGACAATATGCGGAAGTACGGCGGTTTCATCCCGGGAATTCGGCCGGGAGCCCGGACGTCGAATTACATCAACGAGATCCTCACCCGGATTACTCTGGTAGGAGCTCTGTATTTGATCGTGATCAGTTTCATCCCCGAGTGGATGATGGTAGGTTTGCATCTCAACCACTTGCCGTTATGGTTGGGAGGCGGCCTGTTTGATAAGCTGCCGAACTGGATGACGACCGGCCTTGGCGTAACCTTCTACTTCGGCGGCACTTCGTTGCTGATCGTGGTAGGCGTAGCCATGGACACGGTGCAGCAGATAGAATCGCAGCTCATTATGCGGCATTATGAGGGTTTCACACCACGGAGCGGCCGTATTAAAGGCCGCCGCTGGTAAGCAGCAGGCTGGCGGATTGTAGTTCTGTGCAGACGTTATAAGCGGCTACCGGGAGGCCGCTGGCGCTTGGCGCCGGAAAGAGCATCGTCCGGTGTCCCCGATAAGCGGTTTGCTTGGCGGGGCGGTCGACTGCTTTTGCATGCGAGCGGATGAATACACAAGCTTCTACGGGAAGTATTGTGCAACCACGAACTCAAAATTGCGGTCCGGTGATCTTGTTTGGGCCGCCCGGGGCAGGGAAAGGCACGCAATCCAAGCGATTGGTGGAAGTGCTGGGAATCCCGCAGATCTCCACCGGCGACATCCTCAGGGAAAACGTCGCCCAGAGAACAGGATGGGGGAAACAGGCCCAAGCCGCCATGGAGAGCGGAAACCTGGTTTCCGACTTCATCGTGTGCGCCATGGTGGCTGAGAGGCTGGGCAAGCCGGACACCCAGCGCGGGTTCATTCTGGATGGCTTCCCGCGCACCGTCGCACAGGCCGAATGGCTTGATAAGTTATTGACGGGAAAGCTCTTTGAAAGTAATCGCATTCACGTAGCATGTGAAGTGCCACCAGTTGTGATTTCCCTGAAGGTGGACTATAATCAGTTGCTGCAACGGCTTACCGGACGTCGTACGTGTCCCGTCTGCGGCACCATCTACAACGTTTACTCGAAGCCTCCTCAGGTCCCCGAAATTTGCGACCTGGAAGGGGCAAAGCTTGTGACGCGGCAAGATGACCGAGAGGATGTTATTGCCGGGCGTCTGAAAGCGTACGAGCAGCAGACTCTTCCTCTTGAGAACTATTACCGTGCTCAGGGTCGTCTGTTTGAAGTCAACGGCGACTCGCCTGTAGACCGGGTCACAGAGGAGATGTTGAGTCTCATCGAGCATGGCAATCATCTGTAAGTCATCTGCTGAGATTGAAAAAATGCGCCGCAGCGGGCGCATCGTGCGCCAGGTTCTCGACACCGTCAAGACTCTGGTAGCACCTGGTGTCACGACCATGGATTTGGAGCGGGCCGCGGAGAAGAAGATCCGCGAACTCGGGGCCAAGCCGGCGTTTAAGGGTTATTACGACTACCCGTGCGTGCTCTGCACCTCGGTAAATGACGAGATCGTGCATGGCATTCCGTCCGAGCGCAGAGAGCTGAAGAGTGGCGACATTGTCTCCATCGACTGCGGCGTTGTTCTCGATGGCTACTACGGCGATTCAGCGATCACCGTGCCGGTAGGCGATTCCGTCAGTCCCGAGCTGAACAAGCTGCTCGAAGTGACCGAGCAGTCGCTCTACAAGGGGATTGACGCAGTTCGGGTGGGCAACACGCTGGGAGATGTAGGCGCGGCAGTGCAGCAGCACGTGGAGGCCAACGGCTTCAGCGTGGTTCGCGAGTTTGTCGGGCATGGTATCGGTACCCGGCTGCACGAAGATCCGCAGGTCCCGAACTACGGGACGCAGGGCCAGGGCTCGAGATTGCGTGAGGGTATGGTGCTTGCCATCGAGCCGATGGTGAACGTGGGCAAGCCGGGAACGCGTACGTTGGAAGATCATTGGACCGCGGTTACCGCCGACGGCAGTTTCAGCGCTCACTTCGAGCACTGTGTCGCCGTCACCAGGGACGGCCCGGTGATTTTGACAAAGTAGATGGGCGTGCGGTTTGCATGAGTAAGGAAAGACACAAGGCGTCTTGACGGCGGGAGTCGTCAGCCGAACTCCCGCGCGAAGCCGAGGGATCTCGTGAACGCCAGTAGAAGGGCTGAATAAAAAGGAATGCATGAGTAAGGAAGACGCGATTGAAGTCATGGCAGTGGTCGTCGAACCACTGCCCAATGCGATGTTCAAGGTTGAACTGGAGAACAAGCACCAGGTGTTGGCGCATGTGTCCGGCAAGATGCGCAAAAACTTCATTCGTATTCTTCCTGGGGATCGGGTTGCGGTGGAACTATCGCCCTACGACCTGACCCGCGGACGAATCGTCTATCGATATAAATAGGCGAGTAAGGTTATAGGAGGGCACGATTTCAGTCGTGCCGCACAAGGCAAATTTCAAAGGGGCTTGAGTCCCTGCGGATCTTTAAGGAAGAAGTGGATCATGAAGGTTCGGGCATCGGTAAAGAAAATCTGTGACAAGTGCAAGGTCATTCGCCGCCATGGTGTGGTTCGCGTGATCTGCGAAAACTCGAAACACAAGCAACGGCAAGGGTAGCCACCCCGCCAGGCGCGAAAGAGGCGCTCGTCGGGGGCCCCGGAACACGAGGATATTAAGAAATGGCTCGTATTGCAGGCGTGGATCTTCCGCGCAATAAGTACATCAACATCGCGCTGACCTACATCTTCGGCATCGGCAACTCGCGCGCCGCCGCGATTCTCGCGGAGGCCAACGTTGACGCCAATCGTAAGGTGTCGGATCTGACCGAAGAAGAGAGCAACCGCATCCGGACGGCGATCGAGAACGGCAGCTCCGTCGAAGGCGACCTGCGCAAGGACGTCTCGATGCACATCAAGCGGCTGATCGAAATCGGCTCGTATCGCGGCTATCGTCATCGCCGCAGCCTGCCGGTTCGCGGACAGCGCACCCACACCAATGCACGTACCCGCAAGGGCCCGCGCAAGGGTACGGTGGCCAACAAGAAAAAAGCGACAGCTAAGTAAAAGGCGAACTGAGAAATGGCTAAAGCTGCAACCACCGGCGCTGCCGGCGAAAAGAAGGGCAAGACCAAGAAGTTCAAAAAGAAGGAACGCAAACACGTTCCGCATGGACTGGCGCATATCCAGGCGTCGTTCAACAACACCATCGTCACCATCAGCGATCCTTCGGGAAACGTGGTGTCGTGGAAGAGCTCGGGTTCGCTCGGGTTCCGCGGATCGCGCAAGGGCACTCCGTTCGCCGCCCAGCAGGCCGCGATGAACGCCGCGAATGCGGCCCGCGATCACGGCATGCGCAGCCTCGATGTCCGCGTCAGCGGCCCCGGCTCCGGCCGTGAATCCGCTGTCCGCGCCCTCGCCGCTGCCGGTCTCGACGTGCGCGTCATTCGTGACGTTACGCCGATTCCGCACAACGGCTGCCGTCCGCCGAAACGCCGGCGAGTTTGATTTAGGTTCTTGGTTTACCTGGAAACGGACGGCCGTCGGCCATCCGCTCTTAGCCGCCAGGTAAACAAACACAAATTGATCGGGAAGACCGGACCGCCAAGTCCCGTAAACCGATCGCAACCGAGCGGATGATCCGTTCGCCAGGAGAAAAAATTGGCACGTTACAAAGATGCAGTCTGCCGCCTTTGCCGCCGGGAGGGCACCAAGCTCTTCCTCAAGGGGCAAAAGTGCTTCACCGACAAATGCGCCATCGAAAAACGTAACTTTGCGCCGGGCCAGCATGGCAAGGACCGCAAGGCCAAGATCGTAGGCTATGGACTTCAGCTTCGCGAGAAGCAGAAGACCAAGCGCATGTATTTCGCCCAGGAAAACCAGTTCCGCAACTATTTCGAGAAGGCCGCGCAAATGCCCGGCGTCACCGGCGAATTGCTGCTCCAGCAGCTCGAACGCCGGCTCGATAACGTTGTTTACCGCCTCGGCTTCGCCACCGCGCGCCGCCAGGCGCGGCAGTTCGTGCGCCATGGACACATCCAGGTGAACGGCCGCAAGGTCAACATTCCTTCCTACCAGGTCAGCGTGGGCGATGAAATCGCCATCCGCGAAGGCAGCAAGGAACTGACGATCCTCGGCCAGATCAAGGAATTGACGAGCCACCAGACGTCGCCGGCATGGCTCGATGTCAATCGCGACAACTGGAGCGGACGGGTTCAAAGTCTGCCCAGGCGCGATGAGATCCCAACGCCGGTGAACGAACAGCTGATCGTCGAGTTGTACAGCAAGTAAAAGATGAATGTGGCGGGTGACCATCGGGGTCACTCGCCTTGTTCCTAATCTTCGCGCCAGTTCAGCCGGAACATCGCGTTTCGTGCAGCATGGCCGAATCGAGAAATAGGAGACAAGAATGCTCTGGAAGGGATTTCAAAAACCGAAGCGCCTCGCATTTGACTCGGAGTCATTGACCGACAAGTACGGTCATTTCTGGGCACAGCCGTTCGAGCGTGGCTTCGGAACCACGATCGGCAACGCGCTGCGCCGCGTGTTGCTCTCCTCGATTGAAGGCGCCGCCATCACCGCCGTCAAGATCGAAGGAGTGTTGCACGAGTTCCAATCGATCCAAGGCGTCGTCGAGGATGCGACCGACATCATCCTCAACCTGAAACAGATTCCGTTCCGCCTCAACGGCGACGCGCCGAAGGCAATCTATCTTCGCGCGGAACAGCCGGGCATCGTCACCTCGGGCATGATCGAGACCGACGCCGATGTCGAGATCCTCGACAAGGACGTCTACATCGCGACCATCAGCGAGGGCGGCAAGCTCGACATGGAGATGCGCCTCAAGAAGGGACGCGGCTACGTCTCCGCCGACAAGAACTTCGACGAAGACCTCGGCCTCGGCTTCATTCCGATCGACTCGGTCCACTCTCCGGTGCGTAAGTGCAATTACGCCGTGGAAGCGGCCCGTCTCGGCCAGATCACCGACTACGACAAGCTCTCCATCGAAGTGTGGACCAACGGCTCCGTGAACCCGGCCGACGCGCTCGGCCTCGCCGCGAAGCTGCTCAAGGACCACATGAACATCTTCATCAACTTCGAGGAAGAGATCGAAGCTTCGCATGCGGAAGATCGCAAGCCCGAGATCCGCAACGAGAACCTCAACCGTTCCGTCGAAGAACTCGAGCTTTCCGTGCGCAGCTACAACTGCCTGAAGAACGCCAACATTCAGACCATCGGCGAACTGGTGCAGAAGTCGGAAGCGGAGATGCTCAAGACCAAGAACTTCGGGCGTAAGTCGCTTAACGAGATCAAGGAAATCCTGGCCTCGATGGGACTCAGCCTTGGCATGAAGATCGACGAGCAGGGCAATGCAGTCGCCCCGGCTCCCGGTTCGCAACCCACGGTGACCCCGAGCTACGGCGGCTACGGCGGCGGCTATGGAGGCGGCGGCAACTTCGGTGGCGGCGGCTTCGGCGGCGGCGGCGAGAACAACCCGGGCTTCTAAGCAACAGGGCGCGCGAGCGCCGCAAGGTTTGTATCAGGCGCGCCTTTAGTCGTGCCGATCAAGCCGCTAGATAGAGGGGCTTTAGCCCCTGAGGGTAAAGCGGGCCTTCAGGCCCGCGTCACCCGGAAACACTCGGTAGAGCCGGACTTCCGTCCGGCGCCGCCGCGCAAAAATTCGAGGGGCTTCAGCCCCTGCGGTAAAGGAATACGACAATGCGTCATCGAGTAGCAGGATGGAAACTAGGACGTAACACGGAACACCGGCGCGCGCTCCTGCGCAACCTGGTCACTTCGCTGATCGTAGAAGAGCGCATCGAAACCACCGTCCCCAAGGCCAAGGCCATGCGTCCCCATGTCGAGAAGATGATCACCCTCGGCAAGACCGGCAATGTCGCGGCACGGCGCCAGGCCGCTGCCTACCTGATGACCAGCGAGGCCGTCGATAAGCTGTTCAACACCATTTCGCCACGCTTCGGCGATCGCGAAGGCGGCTACCTGCGCATCGTGCGCACCGGCTTCCGTCCGGGCGATGGCGGCGAAAAGGCCTTCATCGAGCTTCTCGGCAGCGAGAAGATCATCGACGAAAAGCGCCAGAAGCGTGCTGAAGCCCGCGCCAAGCGTGCCGAAGACAACCGCAAGGCTCTGGAAGCCCAGTCCGCCCAGGAAGAACACGCCGCCGGCGACGAGAAGTAAACCCTTCCGAAGATTTTTTGATGAGTGCAACGCACCCGTACACCCGGGTGCGTTTCTTTCTTCCGCGGCGAGCCCAATACGCAGCTTCAATCACCAGCCCGCTCCCTTGTCATCCAGAGGAGCGGAGCGACGTAAGGACCTGCTGTTCCGCAACCATCTCCTCGCGCACATCCTGCAGACACGCATGCGCCCATCAGTGCGCAGTCGCGATTCCTCCGGCGCTGGTTGCGTTGCGCAAATTCCAAATCCGCACGGTGCCGTCTTCTCCTCCCGCTGCCAGGCGGCGTCCTCTTGCGTCCACCGCGATCGCATACACGTCCTTCGTTTGCGCGGGAAGTTCCTCCAGCTGCTGCCCGGTGTTCACATCCCATATGCGGATGGTGCCGTCCCAGCTTCCGGAGGCCAGCCACTGTCCATCCGGGCCGAATGCGACCGACGAAACGCGCTCGCGGTGTCCGCGCAGCGTAGCCACCTCGCTCCCGCGCGCAAAGTCCCAGATCTTGATTGTCTTATCGTCGCTCGCCGACGCCAGCCGCTGGCCATCCGGGCTGAAAGCCACGGCAGTCACGTTCTTGCGGTGTCCCTTGAGCCTGCTCAGCACCGTCCCCGAGGCTACGTCCCACACCGCGATCGTCTTATCGTCGTCGCCGGTCGCCAGCATCTTGCCGCCCTGGCTGAACGCGATGTAAATCACGGACCGTTTTTCTCCGGTTAAATCGCGAACCATCTTCCCCGTGTTCACGTCCCACACGCGCACGGTTTTGTTGTCGATCGCGCTGGCCAGCCAACGGCCGTCCGGGCTGAATGCAATGGAATACACCCAGCCGCTATGCAGCCCCAGAAGGGACCGGTTGCCGGGAAACTTGCGCAGCACCTTGCCGGTGGCGGTGTTCCAAAGTGTCACGCTATCGTCCGCCGCCTCGGCCGCCACCACGCTTCCGTCCCTGCTATAGGCGAGCGCTTGTATGTGTTTGATGTCGCCCTTGATCGAGCCGACCGAGCGGCCGCTCGCCACATCCCAGACCTCGACCGCGTGGTCCCAGTTCCCGGAAGCCAGCCGTCGCCCATCCGCGCTGAACGCAACCCCTGTCACCCAACCGGAATGCGCGTGGAGCAGTTGCGCCTGCTCAAACTGTGGAACGGTTTCCGCAGGCATAACCTTCGGCGTCGGCACCGCCGCAGCGGTCGCATCGCTTTCGGGCGTGTCGATTGCCCCGGAATTCTCCGTGTTTACCTCTACCCTCGGCGTCGTCCCCGCCGTTTCGCTGGGCGAAGTCAGCGGCGGAGTAACTGCAACGTTCGCAGCCACCATGCGATCGCTGAGAGGCAGCCGGTTGGTCGCCTCCGTCTCCGGAGCCTCACGCGGAGCAGGCAACGCTTGGGTTTTTTCCGCGGCGGGTTTGGCCGTCTCCGGCATCGGCGCAACCGATTCCGTCGGTTTGGCAACCCCGTCGGCTGCAACGTTCGCACGGCCATCCACGCGCGATTCTGCTTTGGCCGGAATTGCAATCTTCGCCGACTGCGTCGCGTGCCCGCGCTCAACGTGCGGAAGCAGCAATATGCACGCGATCGTCAGCACAGCCAGGATCCCAGCGATCACCTCCCAATGTTCGCTATACGCAGGAAGCTGCGCGAATGCTTCCGCCGGCCGTTCGCTTTGCGGCTCTGACAGAAACTTCGTCTTCCCCGGTTCGGGCGTAATTGAGAAGAGCTCGGCGACCTCTCGTACTCTCGCCACATCGCGAGCGCCGAACGATGCGCCCTGCGAGAAGATTCCCACGACGCCATCCGTGAGCTCCGAGCCAAATGTCGCTACCACTACGCCGGTGAACCCCGTTAGCTCGCTCGAAACAGCCACTCCCGATGCCTGTTCCACGGTTGCATAGCCTCGCCTCTTGCACTCCTCCGCGAGTTCCCGATTCAGATGTAATCGCGATCCAACCGGCGGCGCAGAACCCGTGCTGGCCCAGCAGACAAGCTGTTTTTCTCCTCGCTCCCGAAGGGCAATCATCGCTCCATCGGCTCCGGTTTCCGAGCAGAGCTGTTGCGTCATCACCTCCAGCGTGGCCATGCGGCGCGCCCGTTCGCCGGCTCCGCGCTTACCCAGGTTTTTTATTCGTTGGAATGCTTCGGAAATGCGGAACGGGGAAGTTTCCTGTAAATTCTCAGCCCAATCGCCAAACACGTAACACCTGTCCCAGGGGAAATGGTCGGAGCGCAGACAGTCGCAGCGCACGGGCGCGCGGCGAGCAACGGCTGCTCTCGGTGAACTTGCTTCGTGCCAGTTATCGTTTTTCAGCTAGTCGCAAGCAGCGACTTCTCACCAGCGAGCGTGTGAGGGTATAGAAGGATGATACACGCTCTCGCTTGTCTCAGCAGAGCCGGCGTGCGTAGCGCATGGCCTAAACCGGCGCGCAGCAAGGCTTTCAGAGACTTTCCTCTCACTCAAATCTGGCCGTATTCGCGGGCGCAGGTTCTATGCCAGCCCGCTCTGCCTCGCGAGTTTCAGGGCCTCGATCGCCGCGCCTCGTGCGCCGGCAGTGTCGCCATTCGGCATCACGTGAATCGGAATGTCTGCCTGCTCTTCCCGCTGCCCAGGCATGCCGGCGCGAATCTCCGCCAGGAACCAGCGCTGGAATTCCTGGCTGGTCTCCAGGGCGCCGCCACCCACGATAAACGCGTCGGGATCGAAGGTATTCACCATCTCGTCGAAGAAGAGTCCCAGCGCATGTGCCTGCACGCGGAAGATCTCCTTGCACATCGCGTCGCCCTTGTCCGCCATCCCGCGTACCAGCTTTGCCGCCGAATGCACATCCGTCTTTCCCAACTCATGTCCCGGATACTTCGGCAGAAAATAGGGCAGCAGATTTCTTTCGATCGCGGTCAACGAGCACAGCGACTCCAGGTCGCCTGTGCGCCCGCAATTGCAGAGCGGCACAATGCCTTCATTTCCGGCAATTCCCTGGTACGGGATCAGCACGTGCCCCAACTCTCCGCCGAATCCGTTCTTACCCTTCACCACATTTCCTTCAAGAATGATGCCGCCGCCATTCCCGGTGCCGATCACGATCGAGATCGAGGTCTCGAGGCTGGTAGCGCCGAAGATGGCGTAGTGTCCCCACAACGCCGCCGCATTGGCATCGTTCAGATAGGAAACCGGCTTGCCAAGTTTGCGCGCCAGCCCCTCGCGGATATCGAATCCCGCCCACTGCGGATGCACGAAGTTCGTCGATCCCCGGGTGCTCAACTGTCCGGCTCCGCTCGCCGGTCCCGGTGTATCCAGGCCCACGGCCACTACCTGCGCCAGGTCCACGCCTGCCAGGTCGGTCGCGATCTTCAGGCCGTCGGCGATCTGTTGCAGGCAAACGTCCGGCCCTTGCTTCGAGAGCGCAGGATGCTCGCACAATCCTTCAACGAGAAACCGCTCCTCCCGATCGACTAACGTGTAGTTGATAGCCGTTCCACCCAGGTCCACACCCGCCACGATCTCCACATCGTTCTCCTTCCGTTTTCCTCGAACCGGCCAGCTTAGCAGAATTGCCGTGGTGGAGCGGGCCTTCTGGCCCGCATCGAAGCTGCCGCTATTTCAGTAGGCTTCAGCCCTGGGGGAACGCCCAACCTGCGCACTGCCGGATTATTTCTGCCGCATTAAAATATTCGCTCCCCGGTTTCGTCTACACAGGGGAAAGGATTCCATGCTGGCCGTGACCGACGATCGTGCGGAGCAGGACCAGCGGCTCGCGGGAACCTTCGAAAGCGAACGGCGTCGGCTGCTCGCCTTCATCCGGCGGCGCATCCCCGATGGGATCGACGCCGAAGATCTTCTCCAGGATGTCTTCTACGAGTTGATCGAAGCCTACCGCCTGATGAAACCCATCGCGCACGCCGGCGCGTGGATGATGCAGGTCGCAAGGAACCGCATTACGGACCTGTTCCGTCGAAACCGAAGCGACGTGGTCGATGACGGCGACACGCGCGTCCTCGAAGACCTTCTGCCCTCGCCCAATGCCGGTCCGGACGCGCTCTATGTGCGCGGCATATTATTCGCCGAGATCGAAGCGGCGCTAGAAGAGTTACCCGCGAGCCAGCGCGAGGTCTTTCTCCAACACGAGATCGAAGGCCGCAGCTTTGCTGAGATCTCCGCCGAAACCGGGGTGAGCGTCAACACCCTTCTTTCGCGAAAGCACTATGCCGTGAAGCGCCTGCGCAAGCGCCTTCAGGCTATCTACGACGAATTGCGCTACGAGAGGAAAAACCAATGAGGAAACCGAGGTTTGTTGGAGCGCGCTTCCTGCTGATGGCAGTCTTCGCGATTTTATTTACGGCGGCCATGGGATGGGCCATCGTCGCGCTCTGGAATGTGCTGATGCCTGCCATCTTTACTCTTCCCAGGATCACCTACTGGCAAGCGCTTGGACTCTTCGTGCTCGCCCGAATCTTGTTCGGCCGATTCGGTGGTGGCGGATGGCGAAATCGTATGCGCCGAAGCCGCTTCGTCCACGGTTGGAAGGATCTGACTCCGGAAGAACGGGAACGCTTCCGCCACGCCATGGGTCCGAACCCTCCTGGATCCTTCCCGGAGGGCGGAACCACCGAGCGAGCTTGATAGGCTGTTTCCCACACCTTCTGTATAAAGGTCATGCCGACTGAAGAACGCTCCGTGGCGGGGAGGGTACATGTCATCGTTAACGCTGATCGGGAGCCGCGTTGTCCTCAAGCCGATGCTGCCGGAACACGCCGGTGTCCTGGTAGAAGCCGCACAGGACGGCGATCTTCCTTCGTTAAAGGTGACGATCGTCCCCGCCGCGACCAACGTCGAAGAGTACCTGCAGCTAGCCTTCGATCACCAGGCGCAGGGCTTAGCGATCCCATTCATCACGACCCTGAAAGAGACGAGCCAGGTCATCGGTTCGACCCGCTTCTTCAAGATCGATAAAGTGAACCGCAACGCGGAGATTGGCCACACCTGGATTGCCGGTTCCTGGCAGCGCAGCTTTGTGAATACGGAGTGCAAGTACCTGATGCTGCGCTACGCGTTTGAAGAAATGAACTGCATGCGGGTGCAGCTTTCCACCGACGAATTGAACGCGAAATCGCGAGCCGCGATTCTGCGCCTCGGAGCGAAGCAGGAAGGAATTCTGCGCAAGGAGCGGATCATGCCCGACGGCCGCGTCCGTTCGAGCGTCGTCTTCAGCATCCTCGACGATGAGTGGCCGCAGGTCCGCGCAGCTCTAGAAGAGAAACTGCGCGCCGGGGGCATCGAGCCCTCGTACCACGCAGTCAGCCATTAGACATCCGGCACGGGGTGCGTTTCCGCGGCACGCGCCGTCTTCGCCTCCGCCGCCATCACTTTCTTCTCATGCCGCCGGATCCGCTCGATATGCTTGGCGCGGTCCTGCGCAATCAGGGCTTCGATGTCGTACCCGTACGGCCCATATTCTTCGAAATGCTTTTCGTCGAAGAGCCGTTTGATTCCGCAGGCCGTGCACACGATGTAGGAATAATGCTCGTCGTGCTTAATGGGCCAGCTGATCTTGCGATGCCAGCAGCCGCGGAGCACGACGGCGGCCACGCTTCCGGCGCCGGCCACGGCGATCCCGAGTGGCCATATCCACCGCGGAAAATTGCTTTTCTTAGTCATGATGACGAATGTCCTTAATGTATTTAGAGCATGGCTGATTTGCCGCAGCCCGGCAACTGCCGGGTTACGGATTCGTGGTGACGGGTTCCGTATCGCGAACGCGGAACTGGGTCGTTAGAAAGAGGAGGAGCTGCAATGCGATGGCGCCACAGGAATCAAGCACCACATCTTGCCAGCGCCCGGTGCGCGCCGGATTGAATGTCTGGTGGATTTCATCCAGCGACGCGACCACTGCGGTGCCAAGCACGGCCCCCACCGACCATCGCATTTGCCAGAAATAATTGCGGGTGCGCCGCAGAATCTCCTGCCCGTTCTGCCACGTACGGCGCAAGGCCCGGAAGATCAGCCAGCTCAAGATCGCATAACCGACAAAATGGCCGGTTTTGCGGATCAGGTTATGCACGAAGGCAAAGGTCGCGGGGCTGGGCTTGCCAAACAGCGCCCTCCAGATGCTTCGCAGAATGACTCCGGTATGCTCACTGGATCCCAAGTCCGAGGATTCCAGCACGATTACACAGATCCACAGGAACACTGGGATCCACGGCGCTAGGCGATTGCGAGAATATGGCAAACCAGTTTCCTACTCGACCCGATAGTTCGGAGCTTCGCGCGTGATGATGACATCGTGAACATGGCTCTCGCGCAATCCTGCGCCACTGATGCGCACGAAGCGCGCACGCTCTTTCAGTTCCGCGATGGTCGCACAACCTACGTATCCCATGCCGCTGCGCAATCCACCTACCATCTGGTGCACGATCATCGCCACCGTACCTCGATAGGGAACGCGTCCCTCAATGCCCTCCGGCACAAGCTTGTTGAGCCGGTTGCCATCCTCTTCCGTGGCGATCCCGGAACTTTCGGTATCCACCGACTGGAAGTAACGTTCACTGGATCCTTGTGCCATTGCGGCCAGCGATCCCATGCCGCGATACGACTTGAAGGTGCGTCCTTGATACAGAATCGTTTCACCCGGACTCTCTTCGGTTCCCGCCAGCAGCGAGCCGATCATCACCACGTCTGCGCCTGCCGCCAGCCCCTTGGCAATATCGCCCGAGTACTTAATTCCCCCATCGGCGATAACCGGCACGCCTTTGTCTTTGAGCGCCCGGTACGCCTCTGCGATCGCCGTAATCTGCGGTACTCCGGCACCGGTGACGATGCGCGTAGTGCAGATCGAACCTGGCCCAATGCCGATCTTTACCCCGTCGGCGCCGGCGTTGGCAATCTCCAGGGCGCCGTCGTACGTGCCGACGTTGCCTGCCAGCAGATCGACCTCTGGGAACTGTTTCTTGACCGTGCGGATCGCGTCCAGGACCCGGCTGGAGTGGCCGTGCGCGCTGTCGATCGCCAGCACATCCACCTTGGCTTTCACAAGTTCCTGCGCACGCTCGAGAAAGTCGCCGGTGGCTCCTATGGCGGCCCCCACCCGCAGGCGTCCATGATCGTCTTTCGCGGCGATGGGATACTTCAATTTCTTCTGGATATCTTTGACCGTGATCAGGCCCTTGAGTTCGTACCTGTCGTCGACTACCAGCAGCTTCTCGACGCGATGCTGGTGCAGGATGGCCTCCGCGTCCTCCAGCGTCGTTCCCACTGGAACGGTGATCAGGTTCTCCTTGGTCATCACCTGGCTGATTGGGATATCGGTGCGGGTCTCAAAGCGCAGGTCTCGATTGGTGAGGATGCCGACAAGCTTCTTGTTCTTGGTCACCGGGACGCCCGAAATCCGGTAGCGCCTCATCACCTCCAGCGCTTCGGAGATCTTGTTCTCCGGCGACATGGTGATGGGGTCCACGATCATGCCGCTCTCCGAGCGCTTCACCTTGTCGATCTCCCCCGCCTGTTCCTCGATCGACAGGTTGCGGTGCACGATGCCGAGTCCGCCCTGCTGCGCGAGCGCAATTGCCATGCGGCTCTCGGTCACCGTGTCCATGGCGGCCGAAATGATCGGGATGTTCAAAATGATGTTGCGCGTGAGTTTGGTAGCCGTGCTGGCGCTGGTCGGTACCACGTCGCTTTTGGCCGGCAAGAGCAACACGTCGTCGAAGGTCAGCGCTTCTGGAACAGGAAAGTGAATCATTGCAGTCTTCCGAGGGTGCGCCCGCAAACAGAAGTGGCGCGCGGTTGGGTCGTACAGACCATCATTTGGGATTAAGGGTAAACATCTATTCTAAATTTCCGACACCACCTAAGCAAACGGCCGGGATTCACCCGGCCGCTGGTCACTGCTGGTTCGCTTTTTCTCTCTTTTTCTTCCGGTGTGATGCCCACTTCTGTTGTACGTCGGGCCAGAATTCATCGACCAGTCCTCCTACGCTGCCATACGCCAAGGCGATTACCGACCGGCTCATGGTGTTCCCGATCCCCCGTTCCGGCTCGGGATAATAGGCGTTGGAAAGTAAGCCTGAGCTAAAGGCGCCCAGCACGTTGGAGAAGTTGAAGGTGCGAGTGCGGTCGTCTTTCACAGCCGAAAATTCCTGCACCAGGGAGTACAGAACGCGGTGCTGAAAGGTACCCTCCCCCAGCCGGAAATAACGCGGATCTTCCTTCAGCAGGACGGGGTACAAGTAATTGGCGAAGAACTGGCTCGATGCCTGGTCGGCAAATGCTGCTCCATAGCGCTTCCCGTAGCCCTCGGCGCCCTGGCCGTATTCCGGGAATTCATCCGTAGCTTGGCTGAGCCCCGCCTGGAAGCCAGTGGCTACGAACTCGAAGGGATTCACCACGCTCTTGGTCATGAGGCGAAATTTTTCTCGTGGTGTCAGCGGCGACGCGTCCCGGCGGTTGGTCACGGAAAACTGCGGTACCACTCCCAGGATCTTCTGCGACTGCTCCTTGCGTTCCATCTCAAGCTCTTGCTCGGTCTTTTCGCCCTTTCGCTTGGACTCGGCAGCCGAGTCCGGCAACGGGCCCGGAACCTCCGGACGCGAGCTGGCGGGAGGCTGCTCGGTATTGGGCGGCGTGGAGCTCTGGTTGGCCGGCGCGGAGGCCTGCTGGTTATCGTTCGATGTGTCTTGCGAGAACACGAGGGGGATCAGGGTGAGAAAAACCCCGAGAGAAAGCGTCAGGCGAGTTTTAAGCATTCAAGATAGGTCCAGAACGCGTCAGGGTGCCGCGCCAGCCCCGAACACCGTTCACCTATTCTTCCAGACCGGCTTTCTTTTTTCCAGTACCGCCCGCAGGCCCTCTTCCACGTCTTGCAGGGCCATGAGCTGGTTCAAGTAGATGTCCTGCGATTTTTTCATGGCTTCCGCCAGGGGACGCCCGATAGAGGTGGCGATCACCTTTTTGGTCATTTCCAGCACCGGCGCGCTGAACTCGATAATCCGCGAGACCAGCTCGTTCACGGTGTTCTCCAGTCCTGCCTCCGGCACCACCCGATTCACGAAGCCAAGTTCGAGCGCCTCTTCCGCGCTCAATGCCTGGCCGGTGAGGATCAATTCGTAGGTCTTCTTCGGTCCGATGACAGCGGGCAGCATGATGGCCGCAAACGGCGGGAAAACCCCCATCTTCACTTCCGGCTGCGCGAAACGCGCGTTCGGGGTAGCGATGATCATGTCGCCAAACGCTACCAACTCAGACCCAGCGCCGATCGCCGGCCCGTTGACCGCCACGATCAGGGGCTTGGATATCTCGGCAATCGCGCGGAACACGTGGTTGAAAGCCTCGATGGTCTGGAAGACGCGGTCTGGCTTCGAATCTTCGATCGAAATACCGGCGGAAAACGTCTTCTGGGAAGAGCCCAGGACAATACATTTCACGTCGCGACGGCCTTCGAGACTTTCAATGGCTTCCGCCAGCTCCGCCATCAGGGGAACAGTCAACACGTTGTACGGAGGATTGTTCAACGTAATGCGGGCGACATTATTGCTGATATCGAAATCGAGAAACTTGCAGATCGTTACCGCCGGATTGGTTGGCGTGCCCATTCGTCACCTGATGTCTGAAAATTCGCAGAACCGTCGTGCGTGGCTGCCCGGAGCGTTAGAAACAGTTTGAGTATGCGCTGAAAGGCAGGCCGCAACAAGGCCGGAAGGACAATGGCTTTTTGGCCAGTGCAAGGTAGATACCTGAGGGTACAATTGGGCTCATGAAAATCGCCCTAGGCGCGGACCATGCGGGATTTGAGCTGAAAAACAGGATCAAACAGCATCTTGGCGAGGACGGAATCGAAGTTCAGGACGAGGGCACCAATTCCGACGATTCCGTGGATTACCCGGATTTTGCTCGGAAAGTGGCCGAGGACGTGGTGGAAGGGCGTGCCGATCTGGGCGTCTTGGTGTGCGGTACGGGGATTGGCATGGCCATCTCCGCGAACAAGGTTCCGGGTATCCGCGCCGCCAATTGCGATACAGTCTTCCAGGCGCAAATGAGCCGCGAGCATAACGACGCCAATGTCCTCGCTCTCGGCGCCCGCGTGCTTCAACCCGAGGCCGCGATTGCCATCGTCGAGACCTGGATCAAGACGAATTTTGCCGGGGGCCGCCACCAGCGCCGCATCGACAAGATCCACGAGATGGAACACGAAGAAGTGAAACGCCTGACATAACGAACTTATAAGGGAAAAGAAATGCCGAAGAATTCCATGTCTCTCCCGCTCAGTGAAGTCGATCCGCAGATCGCAGAGGCGATCGCCAACGAGGAACGCCGCCAACACGAGGGCCTCGAATTGATCGCCAGCGAGAATTTCGTCAGCGAAGCGGTGCTCCAGGCGGCCGGGTCGGTGTTCACGAACAAGTACGCCGAGGGCTATCCCGGGAAGCGATATTACGGCGGCTGCGAGTTTGCCGACATCGTGGAGAACCTGGCGCGCGATCGCGCCAAGCAGCTCTTTGGCGCCGAATATGCCAACGTCCAGCCACACTCCGGTTCCACCGCCAACATGGAAGCGTATGCGGCGGTCCTTCAGCCCGGCGACACAATCCTCGGTTTGAATCTCGCGCACGGCGGCCACCTCACGCATGGCCATCCGCTGAATTTTTCCGGTAAAACCTACAAGATCGTTCCATATGGCGTCACGAAAGAAACGGAGACCATTGACTACGACGAGTTGGAAAAACTCGCCCTGGAGCACCATCCCAAGCTGATCGTCGGAGGAGGCAGCGCTTATCCGCGCATCATCGATTTCCCCCGCATGCGGCAGATTGCCGACAAAGCCGGCGCGCTCTTCATGGTCGACATGGCGCACTTCGCAGGGTTGGTAGCCGGCGGAGCTCATCCGTCGCCGGTGCCGCACGCCCACATTGTCACCACCACCACGCACAAAACGCTGCGCGGACCGCGCGCAGGAATGGTCCTTGCAAAGCAGGAGTACGGAGTCGCCATCGATAAGGTGACCTTCCCGGGGGTACAGGGAGGCCCACTCGTCCACATCATTGCGGCGAAGGCGGTTTGCTTCAAGGAAGCCATGGAGCCGTCCTTCAAGGAGTACGCGAAACAGGTCGTGGCGAATGCGAAGGTCCTCGCGCAGGCGCTGGCGGATGCAGGGTTCCGGATCATCTCCGGCGGCACCGACACGCACCTCATGCTGATCGACGTGTTTGCGGCCGGTATGCTCGGCAGCGAGGCCGAAAAGGCGCTCGGAGAAGCCGGAATCACGGTGAACAAGAACGCGATTCCGTTTGACACCAATCCTCCGATGAAGCCAAGCGGCATTCGCATTGGCACACCGGCGCTGACCACGCGCGGTATGAAGGAGCCCGAAATGCGGCAGGTTGGCATCTGGATCGCGGAGGGCTTGCGTCATCGCACCGACGCCGATTTCCTCTCGCGCATCCGTCGCCAGGTGCACGAACTGGCCGACGCCTTTCCGCTCTATCCGGAACGCCGCGCGAGCCGCTTAGCCACGGTATAAACGAGATTCCCACGAAAGCCCCACTGCTTCTACGCGGTGGGGCTTTTTGCCATCCGTTACAATCCTCCCGTGAAGGTCGCCATCGACATTCGCCGTATCAGCGACTTCGGGATCGGCACCTACATTCGCAATGTGGTGCGTACCCTGGGGCGGCTGGACCACGCGAACCAATACGTTCTGCTGGGCACCCCGGGCCGCATTCACGACATGGGCGCCCTCCAGCCCAACTTCTCGCACTTTGAATGTCCCGATAACGATTACTCGCCCGCGTCCTACTTCGAATTTCACAACGCTCTGAAGCGGCAGGGCGTGAACGTGTTGCACGTGCCGCATCTCTTCTGGATCCCGCAGGGCATCCCGTGCCCCTACGTGGTTACAGTTCACGATTTACTTGACTATCTGTATCGCAGCAACAGCGCGTCGGCGGCGAAGCGCTTCGCGCATTTCTACTTCACTAAACGTGTGCTGAACCGCGCGTCACGGATCTTTGCGGTCTCGAAGTTCTCCAAGACAGACACGGTACGTCTCTTCGGGGTTGCGGAGGAGAAGATCGAAGTCGTATACAACGCCATCGATGACCGCTTTCGCCTCGGCCATGCCTCGCCGGCAGACAAACTGATGATCGCCGAACGCTACCAGGTGAACTACCCGTTCATTCTGTATGCCGGCCGTATCAGCCCGCATAAGAATGTTGTACGAATTATCGAAGCATTCTCGCTCTTGAAATCTGAACTCGCAAAAGATGGACATTATCCCGAACTCAAGCTGATCATCATCGGTGACGAAGTTTCGCGCCACCCCGATCTTCGTCGCGCCGTGATCAAGGGGCGCGTGCAGCAGGATGTACGCTTCCTCGGGTTCGTCCCGATCGAGATCCTTCGCATCTTCTATGACGCCGCGAAGGTCTTCATCTTCCCGTCTCTTTACGAAGGCTTCGGCCTGCCTCCCCTGGAGGCCATGTCGCACGGCACTCCAGTGATCACCAGCAACACGTCTTCCTTGCCCGAAGTCGTCGGAAATGCCGCCGTGCTCGTGAATCCGGAAAACGTCTTCGAAATCCAGCGCGCCCTGCAGCGCGTCCTGCTCGACCAGACACTACGTGAGAAGCTGAAGGCTCGCGGTGAAGAGCAAGCCCGAAAATTCTCCTGGGAGACCTCCGTCAGGCGCATGCTTGAAATCTTTCAGGAAGTCGCGAAGTAAGGACGTGTCCCGCGTACTCATTGTGGGTCGCGGCGTACCACACATTCCAAGTTCCTCTTGTACCCGCAGCAGCGCTGGAGCCAGCAGCTTTCGTTCTTACCGCCTTTCCGGAACTTCCTTCCCAGGCATCCTGTAAAGATTTCTAGAAATACCGATGGATCGCGGGGCACCGCTTTGGCCGCCGACGTGCCTCTAACTAAGCGTAGGCATTGAGGGAGAACATGCGGGCCAGAGTTCAACTGACGTTTCTGGGTATTCTGCTTACCGCCGTGGGCGTATGGGCAGAGACTCCCGACGTGAATGCCATCGTCGGGCGGATGCAGGCAGCCATGCAGGGTCGCAATCAGGACCGCGCCTACTCCGTCACCCGGGAATACCGGCTGGCCTCCGAAGATCCGGGCAAAACAGCTCGTGTGGTGGCCGAAGTGAACACAATTCCTTCCGGCAAGAAGGAATACAGCATCACTCAAGGCGACGGGCAGGCAGAGAAGGTCGTCCGCAAAGTGCTGGACCACGAGACGGAGAGTGCGAACCAGGAACACAGCAGCGGCCGACTTTCCTCCGATAACTACGAATTTACCTACTTGGGAACCGAGCCTATTGAAGGCCACAGTTGTTATGTGCTGCAACTCGCCCCGCGTCATGACGGCCGCGACCTCGTCAAAGGAAAGGCGTGGGTCGACACCGAGACCTACCTGGTTCGCCAGGTGAGCGGCACCCCGACCAGGATGCCCTCATGGTGGATCAAGGATCTTCAGGTGACGGTCCGTTACAAAGGAGTTGACGGGCTATGGCTGCAGGATTCGACCGAGGCGGTCGCGCAAGTACGTCTCGTCGGACGCCACGTTCTCACGTCGCACTCCCTGAACGTTCGTAGCGATACCGCCCTTGCCACCAGCGAGGCGCCCCCTCCTCCTCGTAAGCGCACGAGACGAACCGACCCCGCTCTGCTCGGTGCCGGAGTCTTCACTCAGCGTTAAACAAACAAACCGAGATCGGATCAACAAATCACCGGCGGGACACTACCTCAGTGCATCCAAGCACACCAGCGGGAGGTTCGCCCTCAATGGACGAGAAGGTCCTCGATGAGCTTCTGGATGCATTCCTGCCCCTTGTGATTGCGGCGGAAACGCGAAGTGCGGCCGTTCTGGAGGCGCTCAAATCTTCCGGCGTGCTAACCGACGAGCAACTCGCTCCCTTCCTCGAACAGGCATCCAACGCTGCCGACGTTAAGACCACGGGCATGCGCCTTCGGGTGAAACGACTTATCCAATCCGCACTCAAAGACAACGCGGCAGAGAAAAAGCCAGCACCGCAACCGGAACAGCCCTCTGCGGCGCCGGAACCTGAGCAGAAGAACGACTCTGCGGCGCCCGGGCCGAAGAAAGACAAAGATTCCTCGAAGCCGCAATCCGGAGAAGAGCCAAAACCGGCAGAGACGGAGCAAAAGGAATCTCCTGCCCCGTCTGAGCAGCCTTCGCCATCAGCAGAAGAACAATCGGACGAACAACTAGAAGCTGGCAAAAAGAAATAGCCGCCAGTTCGATCCGGCGGCTGGAGTTCTGCTGCTTCTCTACATCGCGGGCAGAGGACTCTTGCTGGGCGCGAGAATGTCGTCGAGCCGGTCCGGCGTTCCATCCACGCGCTGCAGCGACGGCATGCGCAGGCCACCGAAATAGGGAAGGGAAATCATCTTGTAATCTTCCCCGTGCCTGAACTGCAACTGCAGTGGCTGCTTCGTTTGTTCGGCTTGCAGTATCGCATCGCGCAGCAGTTGCGGGCTGAACGCCTTTCCGTTCACCGAGACAATCTGCATCCCTGGCGTCACGCCTGCCTTGAATGCCGGACTGTTCCACCAGACATTCGCAACCGAACCGGCGGGGCCGGACTCGTCGCGCTCACCACCTGTACTGGGAACGACGACAGAAAATCCTACCGAGGTCGAGAAATCGGCTTGGCCGCGACTCGACTCGGCTTTTGCCACCCACGGCTGCACCGTATCCGTGTAGACGAGCTTGTAGCCTCCTCGCGTGAAGCCGTCTTCCGGCACCGCGGGATGCAATTCGTAGACTCGTTCCCGAAGGAAGGTCGCCCAATCGTAGGCGGCAACGCTGTTGAGCGTTTTGACGAGATCGTCAAAGGTGTACGTATCGGTGACGAAGCTGCCGTTATAGACGCCGAAAAACGCCTTCGCAAAATCGTCGAGCGATTTCTGCCCGTTGGTCAACTCGCGGATCTTCGTATCCGTGTCGAGCCAGATCAACTCGCCTTCGGTGTAGTAATTTTCCGGAAGTTGCCAACTCACAAAACTTACCGGGCGACGCTGCGAAACCGTCGGCTGGTTCGTCGTATCAATCAACGGGCGCCACTCTCGGCCCGGGCTGACCTCAAAGCCTGCGGCCACCCGCGCCAGCATGTCCCGGCTCTCCTCGGCAGTACGCATGCCCGAACGCGCGGTAAGCACCATCCCCCAGTACTGCGTCATGCCCTCGTAGACCCACAGCAGGTCGTCGCGCATCGGCACGTTGAAATTCGGCGTCCACAGGTCCGCGGGACGGCGGAACTTCCCGTTCCACGAGTGCGTGTATTCGTGCCCGAGCAGGTCGCGTCCGGTCATGCCGGCGGCCCAGTCGGTGAAATAGTTAGGGCGCTGTCCATTTTCACTCGACTGGTGATGTTCCAGCCCGATTCCGCCCACCGTGTCGCTCAACAGCAAAAGGAGATCGTAATGGTTGTAATGGTGCGACGCGTAAAGCTTGTCGGCTTCCGCCGCGAGCTGCTTATGCTTTTCAAGCTCGTCGGGGGTAATGTCGAGATCCTTCTCTTCATCCGCGAACACATCGAGATGCACTTGATCTGTGGGCGTGGGTGAGAGGTCGATGCGTTTGTAGTGGAGGCCGGCATAGAGGGGCGAATCGACAAGCGTGTTCAGCGTCGTCTGCTTGAAGTTCACTGTCGAACCTTGCTCCGATGCGGTCTCGAGCGCCGTAGCGTACTTCCATCCGTCCGGCAGTTTGAGGGTCGCGTCGTATGGAATATCGCGGGAGAAATAGCCCGCGGGATACATCACGACCTCGTTCCATGCCAGGTCGGCGATCGCGTTCGACATCTCGATTCGTCCCTCCGTCCGCCGGTTCGGCGAGAGGTAATCGAATTCGAGGTCCACGGATTTGGCTCCAGCCGCAAGCGGCACGTGGAAGGCAAACACGTGCACCTGGTCGCGAACCCACTGCACCCGCTTACCATCCACGCTGGTGACGATGCCGGCGACGCGCGAAATCGGTCCGGTAGGCGAGTGGGTGCCGGGAATCCATTGTGGATAAAGCAGCACCAGTTCCTTCGCGCCCCGCTCCACCGGAATGTTTTCCTTTACATGCACGACGCGGTCAGTCAGGTTCGTCAAGTCAACATTCAGCGCCACGGTGCCTGAGTAAGGCTTATCTACCGGGGTCCCGATCGGTGGCGGCATCGGAACCGGCTGTGGTTGCGGCGGATTGTCCTGTGCCAATCCAGTACCCAAAGCGGCTAAGATGAGGGAGAGAAAAACGAGGGTCGTTTTCATAGTACCGAAACAGTGTAAATGCTGATGCATGTATGGCGATAGATCGTGCGACGATCCAATGTAAACATTCGTAGATGTCCGGCCCCGCCTCTGAGAAGCTGGAAAATATGGTGAACAATTCACCCCTGCTGGAAATCTGTGTCGATTCTGTCGACTCCGCCCTGGCCGCCCAGCGCGGCGGAGCCCAACAGGTCGAGTTATGCGCGGACCTGCTGGAAGGCGGCATCACTCCCAGTGCCGGCATGATCGAGCAGGTCCGCTCCCGTATTGGGATCGGCCTGCAGGTGATCATCCGTCCTCGCGGCGGCGACTTCTGCTACTCCGACGAAGAAATCGAGATTATGAAGCGTGACATCCGCACGGCGAAACAACTTGGCGCCAACGGACTCTCCCTCGGCATTCTCAATTCTGCCGGTCAAATCGATACCGGCCGCACGCGAGCCCTCGCCGACTTGGCGAAACCGCTGGAGGTTACTTTTCACCGCGCCTTCGATATGACCGCCGATCTAGCAGCCTCGCTCGAAGCCTTGGTCCTTTGCGGTGTTCACCGCGTTCTCACCTCCGGCGGCTTCCCTCTGGCAGAACGGGGAATCTCGCGCATCGCGGAACTCGTCCAGCTTGCAGACAGACGCATCGCGATCATGGTCTGCGGCGGGGTGCGGCACCATAATGTGGCGCAGATTCTGAAGGCCACCGGTGCGCGCGAAGTTCATTCCAATCCAAAGATCTTGATCGATGGACCAATGAAGTTCCGCAACCACGCCCTCAGCCTAAGTTCGCCGCCCCGACTGGATTTTCAGCGCTCAGTGATTTGCGAAGAAGATGTACGCAGGCTTTGCGACGCCGCCCAATCTGCCGTACAGAATGCACGTTGAGGCAATATCCATGGGCCAGCCCGTAAGCAACGAAGAAGGACTTCCGGCCATTGTTCTGCTGGATAACGTTCGCAGCATGTACAACGTGGGCGCGTTTTTTCGCGCCGCCGACGGAGTTGGTTTGCAAAAGCTGTGTCTTTGCGGCATCACCGCGCATCCGCCCAAGAAGGCGATTTCGAAAACAGCTTTAGGCGCGGAAGACACCGTAGCGTGGGAGCATGACTGGGATGCCGTCAAATTGATTGGAGAAGAGCGCCGCAACGGGTATGAAATCGTTGCCATTGAGACCAGTCCGCAGGCGATCGATCTATTCGAATGGCAGCCGAATTTCCCGGTCTGCGTCGTCTTTGGACATGAAGTCGACGGGCTTCGCCCCGAATTGCTCGAAATCGCCGGCACGCACGTACGAATCCCTATGCTCGGCCAGAAGAATTCTCTGAACGTCGCCACTGCCGGGGGAATTGTGCTTTACGAATTGCTGCGCAAGTACCGCGGGTTGCGAAGGAATGGTTTGTAGCCGCCGGGCCTGTAAGCCGAATTCTGTCCACCGGCTTGCGCCGGATAGACGGCCATTCCTCTGGGCCGCGCATTGCTGCGCGGCTCTAGCGACCTACCCGGAAGTTTGGCGCTTCGAGTCGAAACGCATGCGGTTTCCCGCAACTCCTCCCCTATTTGGTCTTGCTCCGTGTGGGGTTTGCCATGCGGCGCGTATCACTACGCGTCCGGTGCGCTCTTACCGCACCTTTTCACCCTTACCCATCTTGCGATAGGCGGTATCGTCTCTGTGGCACTTTCCGTCGAACGCCCTTAACGGCGCCCTCCCGGACGTTATCCGGCACACCACTCTGCGGAGTTCGGACTTTCCTCTCCCGCGCCGGTTCAGCCTCGGCGAACCGAGCGTAAACCAGCGTAGCAGCGGCCGTCCGGCCCAGCGGCTAACTCCTCCATTATAGACGGGCCCTTCTCCCGCATTGGAGGCGCTGCGGGTTTCTGGTCTAATACCTGCAATGGTCGACATTCACTCCCACATCCTTCCCATGGTCGATGACGGCGCCAAGTCCTGGGACGTTGCCATCGAGATGGTGAAGATGGCGGAGCGCGACGGCGTCACCCACATGGTCGCGACCCCGCACGCCAATTACGAGTACGAGTACCACCGCGAGAGCCACGCGCAGCTCCTGGCGGAGCTTCAGTCCAAGGTCGGCGACGGCATCCAGCTCATCCTCGGCTGTGACTTCCACTTCTCTTATGACAACATCGAGGACGCGATAGCTCACCCGGCCCGCTATACCATCGGCGACACGCGCTACATCCTGATGGAGTTGAGTGACTTCAGCGTGCCGCCAACGGTTCCTGACATGGTGAGCATGCTCACCTCGAGAGGGCTCACCCCAATCCTTACCCACCCCGAGCGCAATCCGCTCCTGCAACCGCATCCGGAGCGCGTCGCCCCGTGGGTGGAAATGGGAGTTCTCGTCCAGATCACCGCCTCCGCCTTCACCGGCAAGTGGGGCAAAAGCGTGCAGAAGCTGGCGAGATGGTACGCCGATAACGGGCTGATCCACATCGTGGCCAGCGACGCGCACAGCGCCAACCATCGCAATCCCATTCTCTCGGAGGCCCGCAAGGTAATCGCCAAAGCCTACGATGCCGACTTTGCCACCAGGCTGGTCGAGACTAATCCCATGGCCATCATCCAGAATCAGTATCTCGATTGATCGCAGCCCTCGGGTTTGTGGCAAACTCTTCTCGTGCACCTCACCGGCGCCTGGATCCTCCTCATCTTTGCCGTCATCGTCACCGCGGCGATGCTCCTGCTGCTGCATCTCACGCGCGCGGGCCGCATTATCCACGCCCACATACAGGACCGTCCGCGCCGCCGGATGTTCCTCGCTTCGATCGCCTTCTTCGTTACCTTCCTCGGGGTACGACTCCTCGTCCTCTGTATTACCCATCACATCGGCCCCTTCGGCTGGGTGATGATGGGCGGCCGGCATATTCATCATCTGGTGTGGGGCATCTTCATCCTGCTGGGTGTGGGCTACGCGTTCCTGGGTGAGTTCGGCAATGGCGACACGCCCGCCAGCTTTTTCGCCAGCCGCCTGATCTCCATCCTGTACGGCGTGGGAGCGGCGCTCACTTTGGATGAGTTCGCCCTCTGGCTTAACCTGCGGGATGTCTATTGGGCGAAGGAAGGCCGCGCCAGCATCGATGCCGTGATCCTGTTTGGAGCGCTCTTGTCGATCGGAGCGTGGGGGGCGCCGCTGCTCGATCACTTCCGAGGCAAAGAGCACAGCGACTGATCACTGCACCGGCATCATGCGCGTGTAGGTCGTGTCAACCGCCGGCTGCCACTCCGTCTTTCCTGCTGCCCTGTACTGCGCGACGAAGTGAAATTCCTTCGGCCGTATCTCCCACTCGGAGCGCAGTTCGTAGTCACCTTTTTCCGAAACGACTTTGAGCAGTTGCACCACGCGATTGCCGGTTTGTTCGTAGGTGCCCTCGGCAACGTTGCCGTTGTTGTCGATCTGCAGCACCTTGTACGTCTTCTCCTGCGGCTGCCAGTAATACATGCCGTTATATTTCGGAGTGCGCCGGCCCTTGCTGTCCGTCCACGCGCGATACAAAAGGGCCTGGTGATTGTCGGCTTCGCGCACGTCGAGTCGAACCGTGGTCTCCACTCCCCCGGACTTTTCGATGGCAATCCAGTCCCCGACCATCCATTCGAGGTCGCTGATCCTGGTCTCTTCTTGCGCTCGCGCCAAGGTTATCAACAAAAGGAGGCACAGCACGCCGCGGACAAACGTCATGATTCGAGCCCTTCCCCTTCGTGCGGCATTGTAGACGAGAGCGGCGCGGTCAGCCCTCCCTTTCTCCCGAAGGGCGATGCGGGACCAGGAGCCCTCTTATCTGGACAAATTATCCGCCCAGTTGCTGCGTCAGGTAATTGCCGAGACCGATTTCCTTGATCGCGCTGAGTTGAGATTCGAGGAAGTCGGCATGACGCTCTTCGTCGTGCAGCATGTGCTCGAAGAGAACTTTGCTGCCTTCGTCCTTGGCGGCGGCGCAGATCTCGGCGGCTGCGTTGTACTCGCCGATGGCGCCGGTCTCGTCTTTCAGAGCCAGGGAAAATTGTTCCGGCACCGTGCCGCCAATCTGCGGCTTCAGGCTCAATGTCGTCGTTGGGGTGCCATCCAGAAACATAATGCGCTCGATGAGCCCCTCGGCATGTTTCATCTCTTCAATGGCCCGCGCCTTGGTTAAATTGCCGAGCCGTACGTAGCCCCAGTTCTGGCACATCTCCGACTGCGTCATGTACTGCACGATCGCCGTCATTTCGCCGCTCAGGGCAATATTCAGTTGCTCGATTACCTCCGGACTGCCTTTCATTCCACGTCCTCCCGACTGTTCATAGTGCGCCGCGCAGCAACGTCGTGCCGTGACCTGTATCACGGCGAAGGGTTCGCAATGCGCCTCCCCAGTCTGAGGCATTAAACGGTCAGCAAAATGTTAAGAACAGGGAAGTTACAAAAATCCCACGACCGAAGTCGTGGGATTCTCGTCGTATTCTGGACGGCTTATTGCGGCTGCTGTTGTGGCGGATTCGTCTGCGGTTGTGCTGCATTTGGATCCGGCGTCTCCAGAATCGGCCGGATAACCTCAACCGGCTTCGTCGGCTTGGGCGGTTCGGCGACGGGCGCAGGTTGCTGCACCTCTTCGGTATGAACCACGACCGGGCTTTCTTCGTGCACCGGTTGGAACGGAACGTCCGGAATCGGCTCGCCGTTGCGCTGTTTGAGCTGTACCGCGCCTGCACCCTGCTGGGCGCGGCGGGCTTCGATCACCGCCGACTGTGCGTCGGTCACCGCGGTATCGCTCATGCTGGCTACTTCCGCGACCCGCTTGCCTTCGGCGGTCTTGCGAGTGGCGATCACCACGCGAGCGTTGGAACGATTTGCTTCCTGTGCCTTGGCATAAAAGAAGTCGGCGGTCTCGCGGTCGCCATCTAATTCCGCGAGGTAGCCCATGTTGTTCAGCGTGAATGCATTGTTCGGGTCCAGCTTGTAGGCCTGCTGGAAGAACTCGCGGGCGGTGGCGCGCTCGTTGCGGTTAATCGCCGAAACGCCGCGCAGGTTCAGACGCGCCACTTGCGAGGGCACGTCTTCTTCCTTCGCCATCTGCTTCTGCACTTTTTGCGCATTGGCGGAGGCGATTTCGTTAATCGGTTTACCGCGCCAGCTCGGGTGAATGCTGACGATCACCGGCTCGCGCGATCCGGTGGCCGCTGCTTCGGTGTAGTACTTGTACGCCTGCTGTAATTCGCCTTCTTTCTCCTTCGCATAGCCGAGATTGTTCATCGTGAACGGATTTTTCGGATCGATGGTGAGCGCCTTCTGCAGGGCGACATCGGCCTCTGGCGCGCGATCCTTCTCGAGCATCCCAATGGCATAAACATTGAGGCGGTTGACCCGCATCTGGTCGTCGGCGGCGCTGCCGGCTACTAAACCGACAGCCTTGCCCTTGGCTTGTTCCTGGGTCGCGGTGGCGACGACCGCGTCGGAATTCTGGTCCGCTGCCAGCGCGTAATAGCGCTGTGCGCGGTCGATCTCGCCATCCAGCTCGGCCATGTAGCCGAGGTTATTCAACGTGAATGGATCGTCGGGATCAAGCAGGTAAGCCTGGTAAAAGAGCTTCTTGGCTTTCTTATAATCGTGCTTCTCGAGCGCTTTCACGCCGTCCTGGTTGAGCTTCTGGACGGGGGTGGGCCTCGTCTTCTTGGGGATCTTGACGTGAATATCGCCGGCGAAAGCTCCGCCTGCCAGGGATAGGAAAAGTGCAGCCGTGCCCATCCATCGCAGGGTCCTCCGGGGGCGGGAGGGAAGTTGTAGAGCCTGGAACAATGCCATCGATCCTCCGCGAATGCCGGCTATCCACACGTATTCCTCTTTGCGGGCAGCAGCTTCGCTTCCTTCTTGGATGGGTGAAATCGTATCAGCGTTGTGAGCCGCTGTGAACTGGGAGTAGATTTTAGGGTACTTGGCTGCTAACTTCTTAGGCAGCTTTCGGCATCCAAATCAAGAAGCAGGAGCACTCTTCTGGCGTTCCAGAGTTTTTTGATGATCAAGCGAGCACTTGTAAGTAGTTCCAGCGTCATGCTTTCCCTCGTTCTGTGCGCGGGTGCGGCCGCCGCCCAGACGGGCGTGCCTCCCGATCCGCGGGCGGGCCAATCGTCCACCGCCCCCGAAGGCGCCCCGACCAATACGCCGCAAGCCCAGCAAAGCGCCTCGCCCTCCGCCAACACAACGGCGACACCTCAGGCCGGCGCAGCCAACCAGACGACGCAGCCGGCGCCGCCGGCGCCCCAGCCCTCGCTGCCGCCGAGCCAGCAGAAATCGAATAACAACAAGCAGGGCAGCGCCAGCCAATCAAACGCCCCGACGCCGAGCACCGCCAGCGTCGAACTGACTCCTTCGGTCACCGGCTCTCCGGAGACCAAGATTTTTGACTCCTCCGCCACCGGCAAGCATACGGGCCTGACCGGCGCGCCCGATCCGCTCCTCGATACGCCGCCTCTGCCCAAGGGCAAGCCAACCCTGATCGGGGGAACCGCGACCAAGGTTGACCGCATCCGGAACCGCGTCACCGTGGAACCTTTTGGCGCAAAGAAAAAGACACCGATTTATATCGACGAACGCTCCCACATCTATCGTAACGGCGTCGAAACCACGGTCATGAGCATCAAGAAGGGCGATCGGGTGTACTTCGACACGATGCTCGATGGACCGCACATCTTTGCCAAGAACGTCCGCGTGATCAGTGAAACCGGTGCTGCCGAAGTGCGTGGGCAAATCACCGCGTACGATCCCGGACACGGAACCATCGAGTTGCAGGACGCACTGTCCTCGCGTCCCGTCTCGTTCCGCATTACCAACAAGACGAAGGTCGTAACCCAGCAGGGTGCCGGCTTGAACGCCAGCTACCTGGCAAAAGGCGCGCTGGTGGATGTGACCTTTGCCCCGGACAAGGCCAACCGCGGCATCGCCACCGAGGTCAAGATGCTGGCGCGTCCGGGGGCAAGCTATGCCTTTTCAGGCGTGATTACGAACCTGAATCTGCGCGATGGCGTGATTTCCATCGAGAACCAGACCGATGGCAAGGTCTACGATATCGACTTCGACCCGCGTAGCAGGAGCGAGCGCAACAATCTGCACGTAGGCAATGCGGTGAACGTGAACGCCACCTTCGATGGAGCGAACTACAAGGCGACTAACATCACCGTGACGGAAGCGACCGTGCCTCCAAAGGCGACGCCAGAGCAGGAAAAGCCGAAGTCTGACGACGACCAGTAGCTCTCTGCGAAGGTACAAAAAAAAGCGCCCGTGATTGGATCACGGGCGCTTCTTCTTTCTCCGCCGGAGAAAACTTAATTCTGGTTTGGCGGACTGCGTTTGATGGCCATCGCGGCCAGGAATGCCGCCACAGCGCCGAGCAGCCACTCGATCCGCCACACCTGTACCGCCTGCCAGTCGAGCACGTTGTTGGCGGTATAAAGAAAGCCGACCGCCATCGCAGCCAGGGCGCAGGCAAAGCCAATCACGAAGAAGACCAGCGAGGCCGTCCCAAGCCCGGTACGCTCGCGGATCGAGGCAAAATCGAGCCACTCGACAAGGTTGAAGCCATGCGGCCGCAATCCCATGTCGGGGACGCGGTCGGCACCGCAGACGTGGCAATAGCGCGCGCCCATCAGGTATTCGGCGCCGCACTCGCACTTCGCATCGCTGGGAACCGGATCGACGACCACGTGCCTGGAACCGTTGGCGGGCCGCCAATACTCCTGCTTTACGTTCTGCGCTGCATCAGCCATGGGAACTCTCTCATCTAGCCTGATGAAAGTGTCGCAACCATGGTGCCAAACTGGTAACGGGATTAACTGGAAGATAACAAAAGAGTTGACTTTGCCGACGGCCAGTGAATGGTAGTCATTGGAGAGAAAGTATTACCCTCTTTTCGAAAAAGTGGCCCTCCCCGCACTCTCTAAGGCTCGGGCTCGCGCTTGGGCATGGAGACGATCTTTTGCCGGGGCAACGCCTTGTTCCAGAAGCGCAGGAGCAGGATGTCGGAGGCCGTCAGCTCAATGTTCCTGGGCCGCGCACCGCCGTCGTTGAAGACGTTCTCATCGAGCAACAACTGCAGCCTGGAAACGGAAATCCCCAGGATATCGGCGGCTTCCTGCTCGGTATAAAACTCTTTTTCTTTCTCGATAGGACCGTTGGCTTGTCTATTCATTGGGTCGCCCCACCTCGGTTTCCCGCGGGGTGTATTGTTTGTACCCGCTTTCAGCCCCCGTGCGTATCGGGTAAACTGCGGATAGTAACCCGGCGATGAAACCTTACCGTTCCGCCATTCCCCGTAATCTCTTAGCTCTCCTCCTGACAGCACTCTGGTTCTTCCCGGCCCTGGCGCAGGAAAAATGGCCCCCGCCAACCCGGGTGAATACCGACGCCACCAGCCGAAAAGGGTTCGATTTCTTCTATAGCCTCGACTACGACCGGTCGATCCATGAGTTCGAGACAGCCTTAAGAGCACATCCCGACGATCCGTTTGCAGTGAACCACCTGCTCACGGCGGTCCTCTTCAAGGAGCTGTATCGCATCGGGGCGCTAGACTCGGAGCTGTACTCCGGTGATGGCTTCCTGAGCAAGAAGGCATTCGCGCCCACCGATCCGCAAGTGGCGCAACGGGTCAGCGACCTCACGCAGCGGGCCCTGACGCTGGAAGAAGCCCGACTGAAGCAGAATCCCAACGACGTGGACGCGCTCTATGCGCGGGGCGCCACCCGCGGCCTGCACGCCACCTGGATCGGCTTGGCCCAGAAGGCGTGGTTCGCCGCCCTGCGCAGCGCGGTGGGTGCGCGCCGCGATCATGAGCGCGTGCTCGAACTCGATCCGCAATACGTGGATGCCAAGACGATTGTCGGTATCCACAACTATGTGACCGGCTGTGTTTCCTGGCCGGTGAAGGTCGCCGCGTCGATCGCCGGCCTCTCCGGCAATAAGCAGAAAGGCCTCGATTACCTGCGCGACGCTGCCGCGCACGCGCCGGAGAGCGGCATGGATGCCAAGATCACGCTGGCGCTTTTCCTGCGCCGCGAGCAGAAATATCCCGAGGCGCTGGCGACCGTGGAAGACATGCTCCACGCCTATCCGCACAACTTCATCCTCGCCTCCGAACACGCGCACTTGCTGAATGCGGCCGGCCACGGCAAAGAAGCGATTGCGGCGTATGAGCAGGTGCTGGAAAACTATCGCCGGGGATGGTTCCCGTTGAGCCGGCCCGAGCAGGCGGCATTCGGACTCGGACAGGCGGCGCGCGGCCAGCGCCAATACGCAGTGGCCCTCAATGCGTACGACCAGGTGGGAACGTTCAAGAATGTCGACCCAGAGCTGCAGGCGCGGGCGAACCTCGGCGCCGGAGAAATGCTTGACCTGCTGGACCGCCGCGACGATGCCCTCAAACGCTACCGGCAGGTGGTGGAAGCCGGCGGCCCCGCAGAGTTTACGGAGCAGGCCAAGCGTTACATCAAGGGCCCATACCGAATACAATGAGCGGCTTGCGGGAGGCGGGAACTTTCGCGCCCCGGCATCGTATCTAGGAGTGGAGACCGAATATGTACTGCAACTACTGCGGAAAAGCGATTCAGGACGACGCCATCCATTGTGCTTATTGTGGCTGCCGCATCGGCAGCATCCCGGTCCGCAACCGGTTGGTGCGACCGCGAGTGGACCGCAAGATCGCCGGCGTGTGCGCCGGGGTGGCCAACTACTTCGATCTCGATGTGACCCTGGTGCGTGTCGTGTGGCTGATCCTGCTGATCTTCGCGGGAACCGGGCTGCTGGCGTACATCATTGGATGGATCGTGATTCCGGAAGAGCCGCTGCGGGTGTATTCCCCGGCACCGGCCAGCGTGCAGCCGGTGAACCGGAGCTAACCATGAGAGGTCCCAGTCCTCAGCCGATGTGCTGAGCCGGCGGTCGTGCTCCGAATCACGCCCGCCGCATTTTGCTGCGGGTCTGATCTTTTGTTTATCATCGCGCCATGCCGCGCGCCGTTTCGAAAAAAGCGGAAACCGACATCCTGAAGCTGATCCCCGCGCCAAAAGAGCCACCGGCGCGCACCCGTCTCCGCATCGGGATTCACACCTCCACCGCAGGTGGCGTTGAAAACGCCCCTGAGCGCGCCTACCGACTCGGATGCAGCGCCTTCCAGGTTTTCTCCTCGAGCCCCCGCCAATGGAAGCCCTGGGAACTGGGTCGCACGCAATGCGAAGTCATGTCGAGCCTGCGTGCGAAATACGACCTCAATCCGCTCGTGATTCACGCCAATTACCTCATCAACGTCGCCGGCGTGACTCCGGAATTCCATCGCAAATCGGTGAAAGCATTTCGCGCGGAGGTCGAGCGCGGCCTCGCGTTATGCGCCGATTACCTCGTTTTCCATCCGGGCTCGTTTCGCGGTGGCAGCCGTGAAGAAGGTTTGACCCGCGCGGCCGAGGCCATCGAAGAAGCGGTCGAGGGCCTCGCGATCGAGAACTCCAGCCTGAAGATCACCATCGAGAACACCGCGGGCGCAGAGTTTTCGCTCGGTGGCAGCTTCGAGCAGGTGGCCGAGTTGATGGTCCGACTGCGTAAGCATGTGCCCGTGGCCGCCTGCATCGATACCTGCCACACCCATGTTGCGGGCTACGACCTCACCACCCGCAAGGGGTTCGAAACAACCATGCAGCAGCTCGATGCGACTGTCGGGATCGCGAACGTTGGCGTATGGCATTGCAACGACGCCAAGGCCGCTTGTGGTTCGAAGCTCGACCGCCACCAGCACATCGGGCAGGGAACCATCGGCCTCGAGCCCTTCCGCTGGCTGTTGAACGATCCTCGTACAGCCCATTCCGCCTTCATCGCCGAAACGCCAATCGATGAGCCATTAGACGATTTGAAGAATATCGAAGCGTTGAAGAACTGCGTGGAAGACATCGGGATCGCAGGAAGGAAGAAGCGGGCTGCGATGTCGGGTGTACGCCGTCCTCGCAGGGCATGAGTCTTGTCACCCTAAGCGAAGAATGCGAAGCGTTCGCAGTCGAAGGACCCCCACCGCGGTCACAGTAGGCTCTACGCTGCCGTCAAAATAATCGGTTCCTCCGGCGTGATCACAATCGTGTGCTCGTAGTGCGCCGCCAGCGAATGGTTGTGGGTGGACATCGTCCAGCCGTCTTCGCCGGTGACCGTGCGGGCGGGCTTGGCGGAGATGATCGGCTCCACCGCCAGCACCATGCCCTCGCGCAATACATCGGCATTCATTGGGTGGTAGAAGTTCGGCACGCTGGGTGGCTCGTGGATCGAGCGGCCAACGCCGTGGCCCGTAAGATCCTTGACCACGCTGAAGCCGTGGCGCCGCACCTCGCGCTCAACGGCGCGGCCGATCTCGTTCACGCGCGTCTCGGCGCGAGCCACTTTCATCGCCTGCTCGAACGCCGCCTTGGCGCAGGCCAGCATCTTGCGTCCCTCTTCGCCGCCCTCGCCTTCCAGCACCACGGTGGTCGCCGAATCGGCGAAGAAGCCGTCGAGTTCGGCGGTGACATCGACTTTCACCGCGTCGCCCGGGCGCAGCATCCGCTTGTTCGGCACCCCATGCACGATCTGGTCGTTGACACTGATGCAGTTGAACCCCGGAAACTTATAGACAAGCTGCGGGGCGGAGCGTGCCCCGTTGGCCCGCAAAAAGGCGGCGCCCACCTCGTCCAGGTCGCGCGTAGTGACGCCCGGCTGCGCGGCCTCGCTCATCCGCACGATCGCCTCCGCGACCAGCTTTCCCACCCGCCTGAGTCCTTCCAGTTCTTCCTGCGACCTAATGGTCATGGCCACCATCCCATGGGGGATTGCTAAAATAAGAAGTTTATAGCTTCCTTGAAGTAGCTGCCGAAACCATGAGCGAAGAAATTGAGATAAAGATACAGATGACCAGCGTGTCCGAAGCCCGCCCCGAGCGCTACGATCCACGCCCGATGGAAGAGAAGTGGTCGGCGCAGTGGGCGAACGATCCCGAACTGTACGCCGCCGAGACCGACAGCACGAAGCAGAAGTTCTACGTGCTCGAAATGTTGCCGTATCCCTCGGGCGCGCTGCACATGGGACACGTACGCAATTACGCGATCGGCGATGCCTTGGCGCGCTTCATGTGGATGAGCGGCTACAACGTGCTCCATCCCATGGGTTGGGACGCCTTCGGATTGCCGGCCGAGAACGCCGCGATCAAGAACCAGCGCCAGCCGAAGGAATGGACGCTGGGCAACATCGAGGCGATGAAGAAACAGATGCGGCGCCTCGGCTTCGCCTATGACTGGTCCAAGGAAGTGACGACCTGCCTGCCCGAGTACTACCGCTGGAACCAGTGGTTCTTCCTCAAGTTCTACGAGAGGGGTTTGGCCTATCGCCGCAAGAGCAAGGTGAACTGGTGCCCCGAGTGCGCCACCGTGCTCGCGAACGAGCAGGTGATCGACGGCTGTTGCTGGCGTCATGAAGCCACGCGCGTTGAGCAGCGCGAGCTGGAACAGTGGTTCTTCCGCATCACGAATTATGCCGACGAGTTGTTGCGCGACCTGGACCAGCTCGAGGGTTGGCCGGAAAAAGTAAAGACCATGCAGCGCAACTGGATCGGCCGCAGCGAAGGTGCGCTGGTCACCTTCAAACTCGACGGCGCGCCGGGTCCGAATGGCGATAGCATCACGGTCTTCACCACCCGCATCGACACCATCTACGGCGCGACCTCGTTGCAGCTCGCGCCCGAACATCCGATCGTCACGGATTTGGTCGCGGGCAATCCGTCACTGCTGGCCGCGGTCGAAGACTTGATGCGACAGCAGCGCGCCGCGAAAGAGGTCGGCGACATTGGCGCCATCGAGAAGCACGGCGTGGCGACGGGTGCGTTCGCGATCAATCCCTTTAACGGAGAGAAAATTCCGATCTGGGTGGCGAACTACATCCTGACGGACTACGGCACCGGCGCCATCATGAGCGTTCCGGCGCACGATGAGCGAGATTACGAGTTCGCGAACAAGTATGGCCTGGAGGTTCGCGTCGTGGTATTGCCGCGCCGCACCGGGGAGCCCCCCAATGCGGGGAAGCCCGAAACCAACGTGTTGCCTTACAGCGGCACTGAGAGTCTCCTGATCAACTCCGGCGAATTCAACGGCCTTCCCGTTGCCGAAGCCCTGGAAAAGATGGCCAGTTACGCCGAGGAACACGGCTTCGGCAAGGCGACCGTCACCTTCCGCCTGAAGGATTGGGGCATCAGTCGCCAGCGTTACTGGGGCACGCCGATCCCCATGCTCTACTGCGAAAAATGCGGCGTGGTGCCGGTTCCCGAAGACCAGTTGCCGGTGCTGCTGCCGGACAACGTGGAGATCACGCTCACCGGCGGCTCTCCGCTCGGACGCCTGCAGGAATGGCTGCACGTGCCGTGCCCGCAGTGCGGCGGCCCGGCCACCCGCGAGACCGACACCATGGACACCTTCGTCGATTCGTCGTGGTATTTCTACCGCTACACGAATCCGAAGCTCACCACCGCGCCGGTGGACACCAGGACGATCGATTACTGGTTCCCCATCGACCAGTACATTGGCGGCGTGGAGCACGCCATCCTGCACCTCATCTACTCGCGCTTCTGGACAAAGGTCATGCGCGATCTCGGGCTGGTGCATAACAGCGAGCCTGTGCAGCGCCTGTTCACCCAGGGCATGGTCATCAAGGACGGCGCCAAGATGTCGAAGTCGCTCGGCAACGTCGTATCGCCGGACGACATGGTCGCGAAGTACGGCGCCGACGCGACGCGCATGTACACGCTGTTCGCCGCCCCGCCGGACCGCGATCTCGATTGGCAGGATGCAGGAGTGGAAGGCGTGAGCCGCTTCCTCGCGCGCGTCTATCGCCTGATTGCGCAGAACCCGCTGAGGGAGGCAGGCACGGCGCATTACAGCCTGGCGGATCTCTCGCCGGAGGGGAAGACCATCGCCCGCAAGTTGCACCAGACCATCAAGCGCATCACCGACGAACTGGGCGGACGCTGGCACTTCAACACCTGCGTCGCCGCGCTCATGGAGTTCGTGAACGTGTGCTATGCCGCGCCGGAGCTGTTCGCCAACCCTAAGTCCGGTGGGGAGCGCGCGCTCGTAGCCGACGCGCAGCGCAAGCTCACGCTCTTACTGCAACCGTTCGCTCCTTATCTCGCGCACGAGTTGTGGACGATGCGCGGCGAGAGTGGCAACCTGTTGCGCGCCTCCTGGCCGCAATATGACCCTGCGCTGGCGAAGGAAGATGAAGTCGAAATCGCGGTACAAGTCAACGGCAAGCTGCGCAGCCGGATCGTCGTCTCTACCGACGCCGACGAGGCACAGGTACGCGAATTGGCGCTCGCCGACGAAAAGGTAAAAGCCGCAATTGACGGAAAAGAGATCGTGAAGATCGTGGTGGTGCCGCGCAAGCTGGTGAATATCGTTGTGAAGTAGGTTCGCCACGCGTCAGCCGACGATTCAGCTTCCTCTCCATCCCTCTCTCTTGTTGTCATCCAGAGGAGCGCAGCGACGCAGGGATTTGCTGTTCGCCAGGCGTCAGCCGACGATTCAGCTTCCTCTCCATGCCTCTCTCTTGTTGTCATCCAGAGGAGCGCAGCGACGTAGGGATCTGCTGTTAGACGTCTATCCCATTCCCAAGTCGTCGGACGTTTCCAGCGGCGTCCCGCAATCGCGACAGATCTGGGCAGAGCAGTCGCCGCACGTCAGCGGGTGCTGCACTTCCTTGGCGCAGCGTGGACAATAAAACAGCGCCGGTGGCTCTTCTTGTGACTCTTTTGAAGGCTCGCTCATCGCTTTACCTCGCCCGCGCCAGCACGATCGTGATGTCGTCGGGCTGTTCCGCGCCGCCGATCCAATCGATAACGGCCGTAACCACCGCGTCGGCGATCCGCGGCAGCGGTAGCGAAGAGTTCTCGCGCACAATCTGCAGCAGTCGTTCCTCTCCGAATTCGCCGAACTCGTTTTCCGGTTCGGTCACGCCGTCGGAATACGCGACGATGATGTCCCCGGCGTGCAAGTCCACGACATCGTTCTCATAACTGACGCCGCCAAAGAGTCCCACCACCATTCCGCCGTCGCCCAGTTTGCGATGGGAACCGTCCGGGCAAATTACAAAAGGCGGCAGATGGCCCGCGTTGGAGTACGTGAGTCGCCGCCGGTCACCGTCGTAAAAGCCGAGGAACATGGTGGCGTATTTCGCGGCTGGAGTGCTGCGATAGAGCTGCTCGTTGAGCAATGCCAGCAGCGTGGCCGGAGGCAGATGTTCGCCCGGGTGCGAAAGAATCAGCGAACTCTTGCCGACCGCCGTTCCTACCTTGGCCTCGGTAAATACCTCTTCAATGGTGTACGCGCGCACGAAGGCGTGCACCGTCGCCATGAGCAGGGCAGCGGAAATTCCCTTGCCGCTGATATCCCCGACCGCAAGTCCCATCTGGTTCTGCCCGAGCTGCAGGAAATCGTAATAGTCGCCGCTGACGGTACGGGCCGGCCGGCAGATGCCGTGCATTTCGAGCGATTCGGTCTGGTTGATCTCGCGCGGAAACAGCAGGGCCTGCACCTCCTGCGCGATGGCCAGTTCGCTCTCCAGCTTCTGCTTTTCCTTCTGCTCGGCGATCAGTCCTTCGATCGAAGCGGTCATTGAGTTGAAAGACCCCTCCAGGGCCGCGAGCTGGTCTCTCGATCGAATCTGGATGCGGTGATTGAATTCGCCCTTGTTGATGTACTGCGTCGCGTCATACAGCTCGGCGACACTGCGCGTAATGGTGCGGGTGAGCCGAAGCCCGATGAATAGCGCGATCAGCTCGATCACGAAGAGCAACGCGGCAATGACTTCCAGCACCACCACGGCAATCGATGCATTCTTGCCCATGGCCTCGAACAGCCGGGTGTAGAGCTGCGACGGCCGCGTCTGCACCATCAGCAGCCCGCGTTCTGACTTGCCGTCCTCCCAGTGCAGGAAGCTGGGCACCGTCGGGAAGGGAGGAAGCCAGTCAAAGAGGTTTACCGCCTGCGGAACGGATCCCGCGGAGACGGCGCCGCCACCCTTATCCGCTTCGTCCAGGGTCACGTACGACTGTCCCTCTCGTCCATCCTGGATGCGGACCTTGGTCTGGCCCTGCCGCTTCTTCTCGTTTTCCGCGCGCGGCGTGTCCGGCGGATAGATGCTGACCGCCCCCAGCTGTTCCGCCATCTGCGCCAGCAGTTCTTTCTGCACAGGAATGCTGCTGACCATCACCAGTGCATCATTGCCCACTTGTTGCCGCGACACGGCTCGCAGGAAGACCCGCCCATCGCCTACCACCATCGCCTGGAATCCGTCCTTGGCGTGCTCGGGAACCTGCAGCGGAGTGTCGCCCTGCCGCCCTTGCAGCAGGTAGCCCTTGCCGCGATACCACAAGGTCACGCGCCGTCGGGGGAACTGGCGGTCGGCGCTATCTCTGTCAATGAGTTCGCCCACGTTTTGCTCGAGTTTGCCCGCGTGTGCCAGGCCCTTGGCTTCACCCATCAGCGTGTTGTTCGCCGATGCCAGCCGATGCAGCTCCATGTGCAATTCATTGGTGGCGAGGTAGGTCGCGAATTGCCCGGCAAAAATCCATCCTGCTACCACGAACATCGCGAACAGCAGTACGACCGGAATAACCCCGATGAAAACGTAGGTGACGATCAGCCGGTTGCGCAGCCGCCACATCCACGTGCGGCGTACCCAGCGCAGGAGCCATAATGCCGCGAAGCACCCGACGACAAACGTCAGGAATGTCAGCCAGCCCCCGGCAAAGTCGGACTGCGGCTTAATGAGCTTCAGCCCGCGCCGCACCAGCCAGAGCAGCAGATCGACCACCCCGAGATACACGGTGTAGCGGCCCACGAACGATTGGGGATACCAGCCCTTCAGGACTAGCCAGTCTTTTGCGTCACGAAGTGCAGATCGTTTCATGGTTTTTGCTGGCTACGGCCGGGTGCCCGGATTATATAGTTCTCGCCCTGCAGTCATGGTGAAAACGCGCTGCAGCTCTCATTGAATACGGTATCGCCTCGAGGGCGGTTCGCGATTAAATCTCGGGATAAAAATCGAAGAAAGCTTCCAGGCTCTGGCGCAGCTGTTTTTCGATCTCTTCCTTGGAACCCTCGAGCAGGTGCATGGTCACGCGCGCCTCGTGCCCGTTCTTCAGCTTGAGGGGTGCATCGCCGACTTCCGCGATCTCATCGGAGGGAAGGAGACGAAGTCCGTAGATCAATGTTAAGTTCGCCATGCTTCAATTCTAAGCTGCGCGGAGGTACCTGTGCGCCAAGGGTTTCAGCAATCCTGAAAAGTCGGATAAAATCCTCTGCGGTGATCAAACCTCTCGTTCTTACCACTCTCGTACTCGGCGCGGCGCTGGCAGTGGCGCAGGGGCAAGCTCCGGCCCAGCAACCCGCGCCGGAGACCCAGCCCCAGACCGCTCCCGGCCAGCCGCAGGTCAAGGTTAATTACCTGAATGTCTGCACGCCCTCCGAGGAGGAGCAGAAGGAACTGAAGGCGGCGCTGAATCGCATCCCCAAGGAGCCGAAATTCGCCCGCGACTTCGAGATTTCGCGCGGCCGTTCCACCCTATCCGAGCAGGCGAATGTGCTCCAGGCCATGCCGGCACCCTCGGAAGAGGCCGGTTCGCCCGTCTCCGACTGGGTACGCATCCGTCATGAATTCGGCGCCCTCTCTGCCTTTGCCAACGCGCAATATTCCTTCACCACTGACGACAAGGGAGCCATCGAGAACATCGTCTTCCGTCTTCGCGAGCCCAAGGATGTGGTGCAGATTTCGCTCTCGAACACCGTGACCACAACCAAGTCTCCGAAGGAGATTCTCGCCTCCGAAACCCCAGTGGACCGCATTCGCCTGGAGCGCTTTGGCAAATCGTCCGTGGTGTTGGCGCGCTGTCCGTCCGGCGACCAATCCAAGTACAACTACCTCTTCGACTCGGCGACGGCGATCTTTTCGACTTATCGCACCGCGATGGGAGCCCGGGCCGTGGTCCCCACGGATATGGCGCGCCTCGGCGATCCCTCGGCTACGAAAAAACCTGCAGCCAGGCCCAAATCTGCACCGGCAGACAAGAAGTAAGTAGCAGCTGAATCGACTTCACAGTTTCAGGAATCAAAATAGTCCCTATGAACGATAGCGTACGCAATACGGTCATCCTGGGTTCCGGCTGCGCGGGGCTCACCGCCGCGATCTACGCGGCTCGCGCCAACCTGAAGCCGCTCGTCGTCCAGGGCCACGAGCCTGGAGGACAGCTCTCGATGACCACCCTCGTCGAGAATTTTCCCGGCTTCCCCGAAGGCATCCAGGGACCTGAACTGATCGAGAACATGCACAAGCAGGCCGAACGCTTCGGGACCGACTTCCATACCGGCCACCTGCATCGCGCCGACTTTTCGAAGCGTCCCTTTGAGCTGAGCGTGGGGAAGGAAACCATTCTTACCCGCACCCTGATCATCGCCTCTGGCGCCTCGGCACGCTGGCTCAACCTGAAGAACGAACAGGCGCTCATCGGGCATGGCGTCTCCTCCTGCGCTACCTGCGACGGCTTCTTTTTCTCCGGGAAAGAGATTGCCGTGATCGGCGGTGGAGACTCCGCCATGGAAGAAGCGCTCTTCCTCACGCGCTTCGCCACCAAGGTCACGCTCATCCATCGCCGCGACGCTTTTCGCGCCTCCAAGATCATGCTCGATCGCGCTCGCAAGCACGAGAAGATCAAGTTCATGACCGATACCGTGGTCGAGGATGTGCACGACGCGTCCAGGATGGAAGTCACCGGCCTGACCCTGCGCAACCTCAAGACCGACACGCTTTCAGAGCTGCCGGTCTCCGCCATGTTCCTCGGCATCGGCCATCATCCCAATACCACCGCCTTTGGCGATCAACTCGAGAAGGACGCCGACGGCTACCTGGTCACCCGGGACAACGTCTTCACCCGTGTCCCCGGTGTCTTCGCCTGCGGCGACGTGCAGGACCGCCGCTATCGGCAGGCCATCACCGCCGCCGGCACCGGATGCATGGCAGCTCTGGAAGTCGAGCGCTTCCTCGAAGAACACGAGGTCTAGGTTTGCCAATCCTGCGCGCTTAGGGTTTAATAGGTCTCCATGACGTCCTCCGTCCACGCCTGTTGCTGTACCTCAGCCACCATGCTGATGTGTATGTGCATGCAATCCGTGGGCGTGAGGAGAGTTTTCTAAGTCAAACAGATCGAACCTCCCAATGGCCCACGACTTCAATCTCGTGGGCCGTTTTGTTTTTGCGATACGAAGGAGCCGCCTTGAACCTCAGCCAGCCATTCCGAACAACGCCTGTCGTGGCGATCGCGACCATCGTTCTCATCCTGTTCAGCGCAGGATGCCGCAAGTCTGCCGACAAGCTGCAGGTGCTCCGCCTCGACTACGCCTACTACAGCCCGGTGAGCCTCGTGCTCAAGCAGCAGCACATTGTGGAAGACGACTTCGCGAAAGACGGCATCAAGGTCGAATGGGCCCAAAGTCTCGGCAGCAACAAGGCCCTCGAACTGCTCAACAGCAAGAGCGTGGATTTCGGCTCGACCGCCGGAGCCGCTGCCCTGATTGGCCGCGCCAACGGCAATCCCATCAAGACGATCTACGTCTCTTCGCGCCCCGAGTGGACCGCGTTGGTTGCGCTGAAGAACAGTCCCATCCAGAAGGTCCAGGACCTCAAGGGTAAGAAGATCGCCGTCACCCGCGGTACCGATCCTTATGTTTTCCTGCTGCGCGCTCTCTACGGAGCGGGACTCACGGAGAACGACGTCGAACTCGTACCGCTCCAGCATCCCGATGGCCGCAACGCCCTCGAGCGTGGAGACGTCGATGCCTGGGCCGGTCTCGATCCCATGATGGCGCAGACCGAGTTGGAAAAGGGCTCCCGGCTCTTCTTCCGCGACGTGAACCTCAACAGCTACTCCGTGCTCAACGTGCGCGAAGAGTTTGCCGCGCAGCATCCCGACTACGTGAAGCGCGTGCTCGCCGACTATGAAAAGGCGCGCAACTGGGCGATCCAGCATCCCGACGACTTGCGCAAGCTCTACGCCGCGCAGACGAAGCTCAGCGAACCCGTGGCCGCCCGCGTCCTCGAACGCAATGACTTCAGCAACTCAACCATTGGCGACGAACAGAAAAAGGTCATCGCCGGCAGCGGCGATGTGCTGAAAAAGGCCGGCGTGATCTCGGCGAACACCGACATTCGCCGCGACCCTGAATCAGCTCATCGATCCGCAATACGGCCAGGCCGTCGTCGCCGCGAAAACTACGAGCGCGCATGAGTAGTCTGGATTCCAACGCGGTGAGCCTTCCGGTCACGGCAGCCCGAGAGAAGGGAAGACGACCTGCCCTCCTGCGCAAGCTGCGGTTCGATCGCTTCTCCGGTTGGATCGTTCCCGCGATCGCCGTGGCCGTGTGGGAGATCCTCTCGCGCACCGGCGTCTTCCCGCCGAACTGGCTGCCGGCGCCCGGTGTCGTCCTGCAAACCATGGTGGACGAAGCCACCCGTGGCGATCTCTTCCGCCACATCGGCATCACCGTCATGCGCATCGTGGTGGGCTTTGCGCTGGGAGCAGCGCTCGGCACCGTCATCGGCGCCGTTACCGGATATTTTCGCTGGGGCTACAAACTGCTCGACCCGACGCTGCAAGCTTTGCGCAGCATTCCCTCCATGGCGTGGGTCCCGCTCTTCCTGCTCTGGATGGGCATCCAGGAGAGCTCGAAGATTTCCCTCATCGCCCTCGGTGCCTTCTTCCCGGTCTATCTCAACACCTCGGCCGCCATGCGCGGTGTTGATGCCAAGCTGATTGAAGTCGGGCAGCTCTACCGCCTCACGCCCTACCAGATGATCCGCCGCATCATCCTGCCCGCTTCTTTGCCGCAATACATCATCGGGCTGCGTGGCGGACTCGGCCTGGCGTGGATGTTCGTCGTTGCCGCCGAAATTATGGGAGCCAGCAAGGGCCTCGGCTACCTCATGGTCGACGGCCAGATGACCGGCCGCGCCTCCATCATCGTTGCCAGCGTCATCCTCTTCGCCGTCCTCGGCAAAGCCACCGACATGATTCTCGAAGGCGCAGGACGCTACCTGCTGCGCCACAGGAGCGCCTAGATGCAGAACGCCCTGACCATCGAGAACCTGGGTCGAACCTTCCGCGTCAATGACTCCGAGTTTGTTGCGCTCTCCAGCATTCATCTCGCAGTGCGGCCCGGAGAATTCGTCTGCGTCGTCGGCGGCAGCGGCTGCGGCAAAACAACGCTACTGCGCATCATCGGCGGACTCGACCGCGAATTTGCCGGATCGGTCTGCCTCGGAAACGAACCCATCCACGGCCCCGGCCCCGACCGCGGCTTTGTCTTCCAGGAACATCGTCTGCTGCCGTGGCTCACGGTGTACGACAACGTCGCCTTCGGTCTGGCAAAACGTCCGGCATCCGAGCGCCGGCAACTCGTCGCCCACTACCTCAGCCTCGTCGGACTCACGGAGTTCGCGCAACGCTATCCGCACCAGCTCTCCGGCGGGATGGCGCAGCGCGTTGCCATCGCCCGCGCTCTCGCCAACCAGCCGCGCGTTCTTCTGCTCGATGAACCTTTCGGAGCGCTCGATGCCCTCACTCGCATCCGCATGCAGCAGGAGATTCTGCGCATCTGGGAGGCCGAGCGCACCACCATGGTCCTCGTCACCCACGACATCGACGAGGCCATCTACCTCGCCGACCGCGTCGTCGTCATGTCTTCGCAGCCGGGACGCATTCGCCAGGTCGTCCGCGTCGACCTCCCGCGCCCCCGCGACCGCTCGGATTATGGCTTCACCCAGCTTCGCAAGGCGATCTATGGCGAATTTTTCCCGCCATCCCAGTCGCCGCAGGACTATGCCATCTAGCCGTGTGCCGCCGAAATCTCTCCTGTTATGATGTCCTGTTTGCCCCGCGGCGCCGGCCCGTTCCGTGCCGATGACCAAGCCAATGTGACCTGCGTCATGGGCGGCAGCGCCGGGGAAGTGGTACAAAGATCAGTCGTACTCCGTTATTTATGTACTCATTCATTTCTTCCTGCCTGCCGTTTTTCCAGAGGACATCATGCTGAGAGCTCTCTTCATCGGGCTATCCGAGAACAAGCCGCTGCGCCATTTTGCCGAAAGCTCCGCCCTGGGCCGGCGTATGTCCGGCCGCTTTGCCGCCGGCCTCCAGGTCAAAGACGCCATCGAGGCCTCACGACGCGTCAATGCCATGGGCGCCACCGTCAGCGTCGATAACCTCGGCGAAAACGTCACCAATCCCGCCGAAGCTCGCGAGAGCGCGCAGCTCTACCACGACCTCCTCGACGAGATTCAGAAAGACGGATTGAACGCCAACATCAGCCTCAAGCTCACCCACATGGGCCTCGATGTCGATCCCCAGCTTTGTCATCAGCTCGTCTCCGAGCTTGTAGCGCACGCCGTCTCCATCAATAACTTCGTCCGCATCGATATGGAAGGCTCGCCCTACACCCAGCGCACCCTCGATTTCGTCCACGAACTGCATCGCATCCCCGGCCACGCCGGACGCGTGGGTGCCGTCATCCAGTCCTACATGCGGCGCAGCGAGGCCGATGTCGACAAACTTCTCTCCGAGCGCATCCGCATTCGTCTCTGCAAGGGCGCCTACAAAGAGCCTGCCGACATCGCCTTCCAGGCGAAATCCGAAGTCGATGCCAACTATGTGAAGCTCGCCAAAACCTTGATGAAGAGCGGCGTTTACCATGGCCTGGCCACCCACGACGAAAAGATCATCGGCGAGCTGAAGCAGTTCGCGAAGAGCGAGAACATTCCCGCCAACGCCTTCGAGTTCCAGATGCTCTATGGCGTCCGTCGCGGCCTGCAGGAGCAGCTCATCAAGGAAGGCTGGGGCTTGCGGGTTTACGTGCCCTTCGGTACCGAGTGGTACCCGTATTTCATGCGGCGGCTGGCGGAACGCCCCGCCAACGCGCTCTTCCTCGCCAAGAACCTCTTCCGCAATTAGCCGGATGTCCCTTGGGACGTGCCTTTTCGGGCACATCCGGCGTTCGGGCATGTCTCGATGGATGGCTGCAACCCTCCGGAAGTCTGCTAATCTTGGCGCATGCAGGGCGTGCGCACAGGATCGGTGACCGAGACCTTTGCTGCCTTGGTCCGCGGCGATATCGAAGACGACCGCATCGATCTCCTTCGCGCCTCCCTCACCATCGCCCGCACCGCCTACCCCACCCTCGACACTCGTTCCTGCGTACAGCGCGTCGAATCCCTCGCCGCGAAAGTTCGCAGTCAGCTTTCTTCCGACCTCTCCGTCGTCGAAATGCTCGCCGTGCTGAACCGTGTGATGTTCCAGGACGAAGGCTTCCGCGGCAATCGCGACGACTATTACGACCCGCGCAATTCGTTTCTCAACGACGTCATCGACCGCCGTCTCGGCATTCCGATCACCCTCTCCGTCCTTTATATGGAGGTTGCGCGCCGCGTAGGATTGCCGCTCGTCGGCGTCGGCATGCCCGGACACTTCCTGCTCAAGGTCTATGACGTCGAGGGCCGCCAGCTCTTGATCGATCCCTTCAACAGCGGCTCCATGCTCAATGCCTCCGACTGCGAGCAGCGGATGAAAGAAATCTACTCCGGCGAAATCCGCTTCAAACCGGAATTTCTCTTGCCCGTGAGCCGCCGCCAGATCCTTACCCGCATGCTGAATAATCTGCGCCACATCTACATGTCGTTGCGGCAATTCAAAAAAGCACTCGCGATCGTCGATCTCGTGCTCGCGATTTACCCCCGCTCTCCGGAAGACGTGAAACAGCGCGCCATGCTTCGCTTCAGCGTCGGACAACTCTCGGGCGCGATCAGCGATCTCGATCACTACATCAAGATGAACCCCGAAGCTTCCGACGCGGATGAGATCCGCCAGACTGCCTTGGGAATTCGCCGCACCCTCGCATCATGGAATTAAAATCTCCGGAGGACCTTCGATGCACGCTTCCTCTCTGAAATCGCCGAGCGCATGGCTGCCGCTCTGCATGTCCTTTGCCGCACTCGCCGTCGTGCTCATTCACCTCGCCATCGCCGGCGCCGCCCGTGAAGCCGACGAGGGAACAGCCGCTCACCTCTTTCAGCTCCTCATGGCCGGCCAAGCCCCCTTCATCGCTTTCTTCGCGATCAAATGGCTGCCCAAAAATCCAATGCCCGCGTTACAGGTGCTCGCGCTGCAAGCCACCGCAGCCCTCGCCGCTCTCGCGCCGGTTTACTTTCTTCACTTGTAAGAGGAAAGACGACGCGATTCCTCCACTCCCAACACCGCTCGCATAGCGACAGAACGCGGTGCATGCGGATCCTTCGCCGCGGTCAACGACACCGCCGATGAAGAGGCCGATCCTGCTTTTGTGATAGCCAAGAGGAACTAAGACAAGAAACAATTCCGCGCCGAGCACCCTTCCGCGCGCCGTAAGCCGTTGGATAGGCGGCTATTTACATTTCCCGGCGCCCCGCGCGTGAATTTACGTTGAATACGACCACACTAGTTCTTGCGGAATGCCCGCAAATCCGGGCTATCATTTAGCAACTAGGAACAACTCTCGCCAGCGCTGCTGAATCAGAATTCCACAGTCTTCGGAGTTTCGCCGTGACCATTCGGGTCTTTCGTTGTCTCTCGCTTTCGGTTCTTTGTGTTCTGCTGATCACCCTTGCCGCGTGTGGAGGCAACTCCACCTCGACTCCATCGAACCCTCAGAACCCGGCCCCGACGGTCACTTTCAGCGCGAGCAGCACGAGCATCACGACTGGCCAGAGTGCCACGCTGACCTGGGCAACCACCAACGCCACATCGTTCTCCGTCGCGCCCTCGATCTCGGCGAGCACGCTCCCGACCTCCGGATCGCAAAGCGTAACCCCGACCACCACCACCAAGTACACGGCCACCGCAACCGGCGCCGGGGGAAGCGCGCAAAGCTCCGTCACGATCACGGTCAATGCCGCTCCGACCAATCCCACGATCACGTCGTTCACCGCATCGCCGACTTCCATCACTAGCGGCGGCGCCTCCACCCTTACGTGGACTACCACCAACGCGACCTCGATCACCATCAACAACAACGCTGGCTCTTCTCTCCCGGTCAACGGCAACGTGAGCGTCTCGCCGACCGCGACCACCACCTATACCTTGACTGCTACCGGAGCCAGCGGCACTACGCCCGCTACCGCCACGGCGACCGTTACGGTTGGCTCCTCCACCGGCGGCACCGGGTTGAACCAGGTGAAGCACATCATCTTCATGGTGGAAGAGAACCGCTCCTTCGACCACTACTTCGGCATGCTCGGCGCCTACAAGCAGGGCGAGGGCTGGTCGGGCAGCTTCGACGGCATTCCGCTCAGTGCTTCGTTGCCGGATTACCAGAGCACCGCCAACGTCAGCCCCTTCCACTCCCAGACCGTGTGCACCGACAACATCACGCCGGCCTGGAACGAGAGCCACTACGCTATGCACGGCGGCAAGATGGATTACTTCCTGAAAACCGAAGGATCCCTGCCAACCAGCAACGATCCCCAGGGCACGCGCATGATCGCGTACTACGATCAGACCGACCTGCCCTTTTATTACGAGTTGGCCGCACAGTACGCCACCAGCGATACCTGGTTCTCGCCGCTGCTCTCCGACACGATCCCGAACCGCATGTACCTGCTGACCTCGACCTCCTTCGGTCACATCCGTCCGCAGGACGTCCCGCCCGCCGGTGGATGGCCGCAACCCACTATCTTCCGCGACCTCTCGACCCACGGTGTCTCCTGGCGCTACTACTACCAGGACAGCTCGGTTTACCTTTCCAGTTTCTCCGATTGGAATACCTATCAGGGCAACGTCTACAACATCAGCCACTACTTCACCGACATCCAGAACCCAAGCCAGTTGCCCGAGGTCATCTTCATCGAGCGTGGTGGCAAGACCGGCCTCGATGAGCATCCGACCAACAACATCCAGAAGGGCGCCTCCGATGTCTCCAACATCATCAACGCCTTCCTGGCCAGCCCCATCTACCAGAACTCGGTCTTCATCCTCACCTACGACGAGGGTGGCGGACTCTACGATCACGTGGTGCCCTTCGCCGAACCGGCGCCGGACAATATCCCACCGATGCTCAAGCCCGGCGACATTTCCAGCACCTTCGCCCAGTCCGGCTTCCGCGTTCCGGTCATCGTTGTCTCGCCGTGGACGAAGCCGCACTTCGTCTCGCACGTCAACCGCGATTACACCGCGATCCTGAAGTTCATCGAAACCCGTTTCAGTCTCCCCGCGTTGACCGCGCGTGACGCTGCCCAGGACGATATGACGGAATTCTTCGACTTCTCCGCGCCGCAGATCCCGACGCCTCCGCCAATGCCCATGCAGCCTACCACCGGCACCTGTAACCACACCCTGGAGAAAGCCCCCGGCTTCTAGCCGATCTGTGGGTGCCCCACCCTTGTCGCGCAAGCGACAGGGTGGGTCTCCCCGTACAATCCTGTCGCCATTGCCGACTGGCCATCGAGCTCTTAAAGCCCGACGCGAGCAGCGTCGAATCGAGCGCCAGGATTTCCGTGATGGATTGATTTCCACTCAAGCAAACCAGCACAACGGTAGCCTCAATCGAGGCCGTAGGCCGACCGGCTCTTAAAGCCCGACGCGACTAGCGTCGAATCGAGCGCCAGGATTTCCGTGATGGATTGATTTTCACCGGGCAAACCCTTGCCCCGTGTCACCACCCGAGGCCGCAGGCCGACCGGTTCTTAAAGCCCGACGCGATCAGCGTCGGGTAGACGTGCGGGAAGACTCCAAGCCCCTTCAGGGGCGGCAGGCCTCTGTTCGCGCGGCTCCCAGCCGCGCGAAAACAGCGCGAATTACCGCTGTTGGCGATGCTCTCGCGACTGCGCGAACTTGCCGAATCCATAGATGCCAACGGCAAGCAGCGCGGCCAGAACTATCTGTGCTGGGTTCATGGTTCAGGGATTCTTGCAAAACCAGACACTCTCAACAAGTGACGAAAGGGTTGCGGTCCTGAGAACGCCAACCACCCGTGAATCGATGGTTGACTGCCTCCCGCCTCTCCGCCACAATTTCGCGCGACAATTCCATGATCGTCCACACCGACTATGCGGACATTCCTCTGCCCGGTTCCCCGATGCGAACCTTCGTCGCTGCGCCTGCGGCCGAAGGCCAGTACCCCGGCATCTGGTGCTATTCCGATATTTTTCAGCTCACGCCCCCCCTGCTGCGCACCTGTGTTCGGCTGGCTGGGTATGGATTTGTTGCTGCCGCCCCGGAAATTTATCGGCGCATCGAACCACCCGGAACCGTGATCCCATTCGATGACGCCGGACGTACTCGCGGCCAGCAAGACGCCGCCAAGACTCCGGTTGCGCATTTCGATGCCGATTGCCGCGCCGGCCTCGATTGGCTTTCCCAACATCCTAAAGTCGCACCCGGGAAAATCGGCGTCATGGGTTTCTGCATCGGCGGCCACCTTGCCTTCCGCGCTGCCTTCCAGCCCGATGTCCGCGCAACCGTGTGTTACTACGGCACAGGCATCCATGACGGCAAACTCGGTCAGGACGACGACGCCGGATCGCTAGCCCGCGCAGCGGAAATCCGCGGCGAACTCTTGATGATCTTTGGGACAAAGGATCCGCACGTGCCCGACGCGGGACGCGCAACCATTGATCGCGCGCTGCAAAACTCGGGCATCCGCTATAACACGTTGCTGTATGCGGCCGAGCACGCCTTTACCCGCGATGAGGGGCCGCGTTTCGATCCCCAAGCGACGGACCTCGCCTTCGCCGAGATGGTTGGTCTATTCCATAAGGTTTTTCGCAATTGAGCACCCTTCAGTCGTTCTGCTTGCTACCTCGGAAATGGGCGCGGAGATAGGCCTCGATCTCTCTTCTGCCTTCATGTTGTGCCCAATCCGCCGGTGTCGCCTGCCAGAGAATGTCTTTCATGTCCAATCTCGCTCCCCGCTCCACGAGCAAGCGAACGACGTCCTCGTGGCCCGCTCCAGCCGCCTGGTGCAGCGGCGTCGTGTGGGAATGTCCGCCCACCGGGTTATAGCGGTTCGGATCCTCCCCCGCGTCCAGCAGCATTCGAACGACCTCAACATGCCCAAGGTCGGCGGCCAGCGTGAGTGCCAGGTGCCGCTCCTCCGCGCTCGCCCCCGGAAGCAACCGGCGGAAATCCTCGCTGCGTCCCAGGGCTGCCGCCACCGGCAAATCGAGCCGGGCCCCGCGCCCCATCAAAGCGTTGACCGCCGCAAGCTCTCCGTGCAAAGCCGCCGCGTGAATAGCGCGGTTCGGATCAGCTCCGTGTTCGCACAGGAGATCGATGAACTTATCTTGCATCCCGCATTCCCGCGCCACCCTGCCGGTAGCAGCCAGCATCAGCGTCTCGTTCAAGGCCTCTGGTTCGAACCCGGCGTCTAGAATTACTTTCATCACTGCAAGAACGTTGTCCGGCAGCGTGCCGTGGCGAACCGGATTCTCAACCGCGAATTCGAGTAAGGTCGGATTCCGAAAGTAGTTTCCCCCTTCGAAAACTACGCGTTGGTGAGCGATCTTTGGATTCTGCTTCAGGTACGCCCGCAAGCCACTTACCTCGCCGTCATCCAGAAGCTCCACGGCGCGGCGAAACGCGGCGTCTTCAATGCGCTCCTGGTGCGGCAAATGCAAACCATCGGAGAGCGTTGGCTTTTCGATGTGCTTCTTCAATCTCGCCCAGCTCGCAAACCCGGCTTCCCGCGCGATGGCAAGCTGCGCATCGCTCAGCTTGAGCCGGGCGTCGAAGATGGTAGCGTCCGTTGCCCGCTCGAAGCGCGGATGGAATTCCCTGAGCCGCTGCGCCGCCTCTGGACTGCGGGCCGCATGCGCGTGGAAAAGGTCTTTGGCTTGGTACCTGAGATGATCGAGATTGGCGTTCGAGCGAAGGCGCTTTACCGGCATGACGAACTTCCTTTCGTAGGCCCGAGGTCCGCATTTACGGGCAGAAAGTAAGTTCGTGAAAACGAATTGTTGCCATCAGGTGGACTTCTGTCCTTTCCGCGGACCGGATGCGCCCTTCTGCGCTCCGCCGAGCTTAGCACGGCCTCCCATTCTTTCCGAATATCCGATTTCGAAAACCACGCAATCTCAAACGCCCCATGCTCGTCGAGCCCGCGTGGCCGAAGCAGCCACGCCGCCCGCGCTCCAAACGAGGCATTTACTCCAAACACCTCGTCGGTCACTTGGTGGGGCGGATTGCGATTCCCATCACTTCGTAGCGCGCGCCAAACAGCAGCTTGGGAGCTCCCACGAAAGCGCGCGCCGGAAAGTCGCCGTGAAAGTATGTCTGGTACACCCCGTTGAATACATCGTAATTTGCCAAGTCGGTGCAGAAGACCTGCACCGAGACAATATCGTCCATCGTCATGCCTGCCTGCTCCACCACCTGTTTCACCGAGTTCATCACCAGGCGAGCCTCTTCCTCCGCCGACACTGGGCCCTTCGTCGTCGGATCGACTCCCGTCGCGCCCGCGATATAGAGCGTGTTCCCGACCACGACCCCGCTGCTGATCGGCAAATGGCGTTCCTGCGCCACCTTCGACTTCAAATGCGTGCGATCCGCCTGTTGCGCCGGCAACAACATCGGCACGAGCAACACCAGCAAGCACCAAATCTTCACGTCTGTCCTCCATAACCATCGAGACTTCGAGCGCAGATTCTATCCCGAGTGCCGGGTGGGTGCCCCATTTCTCGCGCTTTTCGCGAGAAGTGGGAAAGCCAGGACAGCAGCGCGAACCTCGTCTTTCCAAATCAAGAGAGTCCCAGCCCTTTTCTCCCGTGTTATCCTCCCCGCGCTGGCTATGCGCTTAGGAGACTCATGAAAACCTTGCTACTTGCTCTCTTGCTGGGAACCACCGCCCTGTACGCTCAAAAGACGGATCCATTGGAGGGCCTTTGGCAGGGTTATGACGGCGAATGGCTCCATGTCTCCAACCAGCTTGTCGCCCTCGCCGAGGCCATCCCCGCTGAGAAATATGCTTGGCGACCCGCGCCCGGTGTGCGCTCCACCAGCGAAGTCTTCATGCATATCGTAACCGCCAACTTCTATCTGCTGAGCCTTACCGGGCCGAAGATGCCCGACGACCTCACCGCGCCGGATATCCAAAAGACGGTCACCGATAAAACAAAGGTCATCGCTTACCTCAAGCGATCGCTTGACGCCGTGAAGGTCGCACACGCCGGGGTCAAGCCCGCTCGATCTCTCTCGCAAGGTGACTGTCATGGGCCGCGACGCGACCGTCGATGGCATGTACCTCCGCATCCTCGTCCACGCCAACGAACATATGGGCCAATTGGTCGCATACGCGCGCTTCAACGGTGTCGTTCCCCCATGGTCGGAAAACGCAAAATGATGATGTTGGAGGATTCGTCGAGCCATCACACCCCTCCGCGACCGAGGTCACATCTTTCGTGACTCGATCCACATATTCTGCTCTCGTGGGGCATTCTCACTAGCTGCCACCCGATCTTTCCCAGTAAGTAACCTGTCCTCGCTGAGGGTAAAACGACGAATCGGCTCAAAACTGAACCTAACTCTCATGTTTGGAAGATTTTGCCTCTAACTATCTTTGCCCGGAAGATTTTGCGAGTTTTCCACAGCCTAAGTTGCTGAAACTGCAAGAGGGTGGGGGAGGGGGGTACCCGATATCAAGCAGTTAACAGTGTCGCTCCGCTACGCTGCTAGAATTTCCTTTTCCCTCTTGGAGTTCATGGATGAAATCTGCCCGCCGCTGGGCCGTACTTGCACTGTTCCTCTCCGGTCTCGCCTCCGCTCAGTCCCATACCACGGTTCGCAAGAAATATCCCATCGGCGGCTCCGCCCCCAATGGCATGCGCCTCAAGACCTCCGACCTGGACGCCATCCTCGCCAAGTGGCGCCGCACCCCCATGCCCTTCAATGGAGAAAATCTCTCCGCCCGCGACGCCTGGATGATCCAGAAACTCGTCCTCGCCTGCCAGTATCTCGACGACATCTACTGGCGGCAGTCCGATCCCGACGGCCTCACCCTCTACCGCCAGCTCGAGGGCAGCAAGTTGCGCAAGGACCAGAAGATCTCGCGCCTCTTGCAGATCAACGGCAGCCGCTGGGACCTGCTGAATAACAACGAGCCCTTCGTCGGCAGCACCCCCATGCCCCCCGGTCGCGCCCTCTATCCCGAAGGCGTCACCCGCGAACAGATCGAAAAATATGTGAAGGATCATCCCGACGAGAAAAACGACATCTACAACGAGCGTACCGTGATCCGCAAACAGGGCAGCGACCTGGGCGCGATCCCGTATCACGTCGCCTATCGTTCCTTCCTCGAGCCCGCCGCCAAGGCGCTGCGTGAGGCAGCCGCCCTCAGCCGCGATAGGGCCTTCGCCGACTACCTTCGCAAGCGCGCCGACGCCCTCCTCAACGACGACTACTATCCCAGCGACGTGGCATGGCTCGACCTCGAGAATCCCAAGTTCGATCTCATCTTCGCCCCCTATGAAACCTATCTCGATGGCATGCTCGGGGTGAAGACCAGCTATGGCGCCGCCGTACTCATCCGCAACAATGCCGAGAGCCGCCGCCTCTCGCTCTTCGAGAAGTACGTCCCAGAGTTGCAGGAATCCCTCCCCCTGCCACCCGAAGATAAGCCCTCCAAGCAAGGCCAGCGCCTTCCAATGGAAGTGATGGATGCGCCCTTCCGCACCGGCGACCTGGGCCATGGCTACCAGTCGGTGGCCGACAATCTTCCCAACGACGCCCGCATCCACGCCGAGAAGGGAACCAAGAAGATCTTCTTCAAGAACTTCATGGACGCGCGCGTGAACTACGTCATTGTCCCCACGGCAAAGATCGTGATGTCGCCCGACCAGGCCGCGAAGATCAGCGGGGAAGCCTATCTCGCAACCACGATGATGCATGAAATCGCGCACGGCCTCGGTCCAGCCTTTGCGCGCGTCGATGGCAAACAGGTGGATATCCGCGAGGCCATCGGTCCCACCTTCAGTGGACTGGAAGAGGCCAAGGCCGATATCGTTGGCATGCTCTGCCTGCAATGGTTGATGGATAAAGGCTATCTGCCGAAGTCGAAGGCCGACGAGTACTACATCTCGCACGTGGCCGACCTGTTCCGCTCGATTCGCTTCGGCGCCGGAGAAGCCCATTCCACCGCCGAGACGATGGAGTTCAACTACCTCAGCGAGCAGGGTGCGGTCCGTCGCGATCCCTCCGGCCGCTACCTGGTGGACATGGACAAGGCCCCGGGAGCGGTGGCCACCCTGGCTCGCGAGCTGCTCGAAATCGAGGCCACCGGAGACCGTTCGCGAGCGGAAAAATGGTTCCAGAAGTACGAAAAAGTGCCGCTTGAGTTGACCAAAGCACTGGATTCGGCAAAGAATGTTCCGGTAGATATCGATCCGGTATTCTCGTTCCCGCGAAAGATACAGTAGTTCCGCCTCCTGGAGGCCCGATGGACAACCTGGACGATCGTCGCAAGTTTGAGCGCATCACCCTGCCTGAATCCACGAAAGTCTATGCCCACGATGGACACGGGGATCGCCTCGGCCGGATCCGCGTGATCGGCCGTGGCGGCCTGCTGGTCGAGACACGCCAGGTGATCCAGCCCGGCAGCCACTACGAACTGGTCCTGGTGGACGACACGGAAGGCATCAAGCGTCCGGTGCCCGCGGTGTCGCGCTACACCACCCCCCAGGGCGTCGGCTTCGAATTCGAATCGCTCGAGCCCGATGCCGCCGTCGAGATCGGCGTAATTATCGGCAAATACTACTCGGCGACCGCCGGGCACTAGCCTCGGTCGTGTGCAACGGAAAAGGCCGGCGCAGAGCCGGCCTTCTTTTTTCTGCGTTGAACAAACTCTACGCGGCGGCCGCCATCTCCACCCAATCCGGATGCGCCCGGTGCGGGATAATGCCCTTTTCGTATCCCATGTCCAGCAGCTTCGCAACCGCTGCCCGTCCATCGGGGCCGTAGTCGAGGGTGCGCTCGTTCACGTACATCCCGACGAACTTATCGGCGGACTGAACGTCGAGATCGCGCGCGAACTGCATGGCATATTCCAGCGCCTCGCTGCGATGGTCGAGCGCGTACTGGATGCTGTCGCGCAAAGCCACGCACACGCTGGCCATCACTTCAGGACCAAGGCTGCGTTTGATCGCGTTGCCGCCCAGCGGCAGGGGAAGGCCAGTGAGATCGCGCCACCACTTGCCCATATCGAGCACCTTGTACAGGCCGCTGCGGCCGTAGGTGAGCTGTCCTTCATGGATGATCAACCCGGCGTCATACTTGCCCGCGAGCACGGCGGGAATGATCTGGTCGAAGGGAACGACTTCCGTCTCGACCTCGGGTGCGAATAGCTTAAGCGAAAGGTAGGCGGTGGTCATGGTGCCGGGGACGGCAATCTTCACCTTGCGCACTTCGTCGAGGCTGAAATGCCGCGGCGAAACGATCATCGGGCCATACCCTTCGCCGACGCTGCCACCGCTCGGCATGAGGGCGTACTTGTCCTGCAGATACGGATAAGCATGAAAGGAGATCGCCGTCACGTCGTAGAAGGCCTCTTCGAGTGCCTTGCGATTGAGCGTCTCGATATCGGTCAGGGTGTGCGTGAATTTTAGGCCGGGAACGCGAACCTTGTTGGTCGCCAGCCCATAGAACATGAAGGCGTCGTCCGAATCAGGACTGTGTGCTACGGATATCTCGCGCACCTGCGCGGAAGGACTGCTCATTCCAACTCTCCCAAATACTGTGAGGCCGCGCGGCGGCCTGCGTGTGGCGCTTAGACGATGCGACGGACCCGCGATGCCAATCCCGCGGACGCCATGATCTTGATGACTTCGCCGAAGACGAACCAGTAGCCGCCCAGCATGAGCGCCTTCTGCCAGGAGTGCGTGAAGGCGAAGAGCCAGCCGATGCCGCCGACGAACAGCACGACGTCCCCCGCGGTGGCTGCAACCAGGTTGCGCGCAAAGGACCGATCGCCACGCTCGGAAATCCAACCGGCGACGAACGCCACCAATGGGAAGGCCCACAGATAACCGGCGGTTGCGCCGAAGAGCTGAGCGAGGCCTCCCGGTCCCGCCGGGCTGAATACGGGCATTCCGGCGGCGCCATAGGCGAGATACAAGAGTGCCGCAGCACCCGCCCGACGGCTGCCCAGGAGCAGACCAGCCACTATCAGGCCGACATTGGCAAGGGTGAAGGGCACCGGCGTGAACGGCAGTGGCACGCTCAGGCGCGCGCAAATCGAAATCACGAGGCTGGCGCCGATCACCAGCGCAACGTTCTTCGCGAGGCTGTTCGTACGTAGGATGTCGGCGGAGCGGGTAGCGGAATTCATCATAAAAGCGCCTCGAAAGGAAATCTTACTTTTCTTATTCGCCTGGCAGTCGCTCGATGTCGCGAGCGTGTTTCTCCGGACCGTCCATATGCTTGCGGACGTGAGCATAGAATGCACCCGCTGCTGCCAGCACGGCTATGACAGAGATCACCAGGCCAATGTACAAAGCCTTGATAAACACAGGCCTTTAGGATAACAGAGCTGTCCGTGCTGGCCAGCAGAAACTGAACTCCTGCGACGGCGGAAATCCGTCGCACCACGGCTGCTACTATTGCGGGATTCTCTTTTCGCCAGGAGTGATGCGCCTTGTTGACTCGTTGGCTTGCCGTGCCTGCGCTTATCCTGTTCTGCCTTGCCTCCTGCATGCTTACTCTTGCGGAAGACCATCCGGGAGCCGACATCATCCTCACCAATGCCCGGGTGTACACGGTCGACGCGAATCATGCTGCGGCCGAAGCGGTTGCGATCGTCGGCGACCGCATCGTCGCTGTGGGCACGAACGCAGAGATCGACGCCTGGCGCAATGACAGGACGAAGGTCATCGACGGCCGGGGACATCTGTTGCTTCCCGGCTTCAACGATGCCCATGTTCATTTTGTCTCCGGCGGCATGCAACTGGATTCCATTAACCTCCGCGAGGCGCCCACTCCCGAGGCGTTCCGCGACATCGTCGCCGCCCGCGTGAAGAAAACCGCCAAGGGCGAGTGGATCACCGGGGGAGACTGGGACGAGCAGAAGTGGAATCCCGCTGTGCTGCCCGCCAAGGAGCTCATCGACTCCGTCAGCCCGGAGACGCCGGTGTTCGTCACGCGCTACGACGGCCACATCTCTCTCGCGAATTCCTATGCGCTCAAGCTCGCCGGCATTACCGCCAAGACGCAGGCCCCTGCCGGCGGTGAGATCGTGCGCGACAAGAACGGCAATCCGACTGGTGTGCTGAAGGATGCTGCGCAGGGTCTTGTCGATAAGGTGATTCCGTCGCTCACACACGATCAGCGGCTTCGCGCTGCCAAGCGCGCCCTTGTCCATGCCGCTTCGCTCGGCGTGACCAGCGTGCAGGACATGAATCCCGAGTACGCGGACATCGCGGTGTACTCCGAACTTGCGGAGAAGGGCGAGCTCACCACGCGCATCTATGCAGCCCCCATGCTCGAAGGCTGGAACGATTTCGCGAAGATCGGCGTGCGCCGCGCCTGGGGATCGCCCTACCTGCGCTTTGGCGCGATGAAGACCTATGCTGACGGCTCTCTGGGCGCGACCACAGCCTATTTCTTCGAGCCGTACACCGACGCGCCCGGCACCCGGGGTCTGCTCTCCGACGAGTTACACCCCATTTCGCAGGAGCGCGAACGGCTGATCAAGGCCGATGCCGCTCACCTGCAGATCTGCGCGCACGCCATCGGCGACGAGGCCATATCGACGATGCTCGATCTGTTCACCGATGTGGTCAAGGCCAACGGTCCGGGCGAGCGCCGTTGGCGCATCGAGCACTCGCAACATCTGGCGGCGAAAGATTTTCAACGCTACGCCGATCTCGGCGTGATTGCTTCCGTCCAGCCCTATCACGCCATTGACGACGGACGCTTCGCCGAGAAGCGCATTGGTCCGGACCGCATTCTGCGCACCTACGCCTTCCGTACCTTCCTCGACCACCATGTGCGGATGGCGTTTGGTACCGATTGGACCGTCGCTCCGCTCTCTCCCATGTGGACGATCTATGCGGCGGTGACGCGCGCCACCCTCGACGGTAAGAATCCCGACGGCTGGGTTCCCGAGCAGAAACTCACCGTGGCCGAAGCCGTGGAAGCCTACACCATGGGCTCCGCCTACGCAGAGTTCCAGGAAAACGTGAAGGGCTCGATCACACCCGGCAAACTTGCCGACGTGGTCCTGCTCAGCGATGACATCTTCAAGATTCAGCCGGCTGCGATCAAGGATGTGCAGATCGAGATGACCATGGTGGGAGGCAAGATCAGCTACCGTCGCTGACAAGATTTATCCTTTTCAGGGAAGCATCTGCGAGGGGAAAGCATCAGAATCTCTTGAATGGAGGTGCCGATGCATCCCTCACAGGAACTTTCGCCATCCCGCCTGCTACGTCGCCGCTTTTTACAATCTTCCGGAATTCTGGCGGCTGCCGCTGCTCTCCCGTCCACCCTCTTTGGTTCGTCGGAGTGCGCTCCTCCGATTCCGAACGGTCCTTCAAATGGCGGGAGCTGTCCTTATCCCATTCCGTGGCTGGACAAGAATGGCAATCACAACCAGAGCCCGAAGGCGAATGTGGAGCTCTCGAACATCTTTCACTTCAAGGGAAAACTGGCGCGCTGCAATGGTTTCACTGGCATGGGCACCGATAATAAGAAAAATCGCCTGCCGTTCGGCACTCCGACAACCGACTACAGCTACATGGCAGGCGAGTATTGGGCGGCGCGACAGGCTCAGCAGGGCATCTTCACGCATACCTGATTGACCCTCTTCCAGGGGCAGGCTGCCCCGCAGAACCAAGTCCACGATTTCCATCCACCGATTTCACCGGAAGGGCTCTATTGGGTCACGCCAGTCGCGGAACAGCAATTGACATTCAGCGACGGCGGTAAAACCGCAACCCTCGAGATGAAGAATGTTCCCATCATCGACCAGCCGCGCTGGCCGGCGATGGATGCCGCTTCTACCCCCGCTTTCCTGGACTTCAAGCTGGTATTCAAAGCAACCGACGAGCCAGTTCTCTTTGAAGATCCTGCGCAGTACTACCGTTTCCGCGGATTCAAGGCACAGGCGCAGCTTGAGGCGTCCGTACGCGTGCCCTCCATCGATTTCAGTTGGAAGTCGGATCCACTCGAGACCTCGAGTTGCAGCTTCGCCGTGATGGGCGAAGAGGTGAATGGGAAATACTATGAACGATGAGCGGGAACGTTAACTGTTCACCTGGCTGAGGCTTTCGCGCAACCAGAACCGGGCCTCGAGTTCACACTTCTTGGAGCAGAAGACGCCGATTTCTCGCGCGCGGCTGTAGGCTTCCGCATATTCCGAGTTGCACCACGCGCAACAATGCACCGACTGATTTGTACCGTAACGGTCCGCTTGCATCCTTAACTCCCAAACGTATCAAGCTCCGATGGCGAGCAGAGTACGTGGAGACGCGACCGGACGCAATCGGCAAAATTGCGCGGTACCTTTAGGAGAAATAGCCTAGCGTTCGGCGGCAAGGAGGTCCTGAACGCTCTCACGGCGCCGGATCACCTTTGCCCTGTTTCCTTCCACCAGCACCTCGGCGGGCCTGGTGCGGGTGTTGTAGTTTGAGGCCAGCGCCATGCCGTACGCCCCGGTGTCGAGAATGGCGAGCAGGTCGCCCTCGGCCATCTCCGGCAGATCGCGGTCCCGGGCAAAAAAGTCACCGGTTTCGCAAACCGGACCCACCACGTCGAAAGTGCGCACTACCTGGCTATTCCATTCGGCGGGAACGATTTCGTGATAGGCGCCGTATAGCGAAGGACGAATGAGATCGTTCATCGCGGCATCAACGATCGCAAATCGCTTGCGCCCATTCGTCTTGCAATAGAGTACCCGCGTGAGCAGCGCACCCGCAGGCCCGATGATCGATCTGCCCGGCTCCAGCAGCAGGTGCACGCCGAGATTCTTCAGCGCAGGCAGGAGAGCATTGCTGTACTTGCGGGCCGATAGCTGGAACGCCTTCAGGTCGGTTTCGCCATCGCGGTAGCTGATTCCCAGCCCCCCGCCGGCGTCCACCAGGCGGATGTCGTGGCCTTGCCCGCGCAGGTCGCGCACGAGATTCGCAACTCGCTCCATCGTTGCGGCGAAAGGCGTCACATCGGTGATCTGCGAGCCGATGTGCACGCTCACCCCCATGGGGTGCAGCCATCTGTACGAGGCCGCCTGGGCGTAAAGCAGCGGTGCGTCCGCGATCGGAACTCCGAATTTATGCTCGCGGAGCCCGGTGGAAATATAAGGATGCGTTTCAGCCGGAACATCGGGGTTCACCCGGAAAGCGATGCGCGTCTTCTTGCGCAGCTTTGCGGCCCGCTCTGCCAGCAGCTCCAGCTCCGACTCGCTCTCGATGTTGAAGAGGAGGATGTCGGCACGGATGGCTGCATCCATCTCCGCCGCGGTTTTGCCCACGCCGGAAAACACGACTCTTTTCGTAGCACGGCGGTCGACGGCAAGCACCCGCTCCAACTCGCCGCCGGAAACGACGTCGAAGCCGGAGCCCATCCGGGAGAGCGCGCGCAGAATCGACAGGTTGGAATTCGCCTTCACCGAGTAGCAGATGGTGTGCGGCAAACGCGTGAAGGCCCGGTCGAAGATCGTATAGCGGTCACGCAGCGCAGTTCCTGCATAAACGTAAAGCGGTGTTCCGAAGCGTTCCGCCAGTTTCTGCGCGGGTATCTTCTCCACGTACAACGACGATCGCTGGAAGGTGAAGCCGGGAGGTCGCGTGGGATGGCGCTTTGCGGTGCTCACTTTCTCGTCCGGCTCCCCTTTACCTTGAGTGCGACGATTGTCTGATCGTCAAAGGCGTCCATTCCTGCAACGTGGGCGGAGACGGCGTCGTAAATGATGTCGACCAGTTGCTGCGCACTCATGTTCGCATTCTCTTCCACGATTTTTTCTACGCGGCCGCTGCCGAAGAGTTCCCCTTGCCGGTTGCGCGCGTCTAGAATGCCATCGGAAAAGAAGAGGAAGGCATCGCCGGGGGCGCCGTGCACCTTCGATTCGTCGTACTCGGCGGTGGAGAAGAGGCCGAGCGGCAGTCCCGTCGCGTCGATCCTCGTCACCTTTCCCTTATGGCAGTGGATCGGGCGTGGCAGTCCGGAGTTGGCCAGGCGCAAGATGCGCGTTGAGTCGTCCCAGATGGCGTAGATCATGGAGACGTACTGCGCGTCGATGGGCCGATCCGCCAGCGAAAGATTGATGATGCTGAGCATGTCCGCCGCGCCCGGCTCCTCCGGCGCATGCGAACGAAGGATGCCGCTGGAGAGCGCGGCGTAAATCGCGGCGGGGGCGCCTTTGCCGCTCACATCGCCAACCGCGATCGCGTGCAGCGAACCACCCGAATATTGCAGGAAATCGTAGAGATCGCCGCCGATCGCCCGGGCCGGCACAAATTTCGCGGCGACCTCGGCGTTTGCCATCTTCGGCAAAGTCGCCGGCAGCAGCCGGTGCTGCAACTCCCGCGCCAGCGAGAGGTCCTGCTCGAGCCGGCGTTCCTGGTGGACAATCCGTTCGTAGAGCCGCGCGTTTTCGATCGCAATCGCAACCTGTGCCGCAAGCGTCGTCAGCGTGCGCCTGTGTTCGTCGGTGAAGTAGCCGCGCCGCGTGTGTTCCAGGTCGAGAACGCCGATCACTTTGCCCTTGTACACCAGGGGCACCGCGAGCTCCGAACGGGTCTCGGGGTTCAGCATGATATAGCGCTCGTCTTTTTTCACATCAGGAACCAATACCGCTTCGTTGTGCTCCACGGCGTAGCCGACGAGCCCGCGCCCCAGCGGAATGTCGTGCTTGAGATGGATGTTCTCGTTGAAGCGCAGCGAGAAACGGTGCTGCAGCTTTTCGCCCGTCGAATCGATCAGCAAGATCGAGAACATCTGGTAATCGATGACCCTCGTGAGCAGGTCGCCCACCCGCTTCAGCAGTTGGTCGAGATTGAGGATCGACGTCAGTTCGCGGCTGATCTCGTTGAGCAGCAGCAGCGACTTTGCCTGGTTCGAAACCCGCGTGTAGAGCCGCGCGTTTTCGATGCCGATCCCCACTCGCGAGGCGATCAAGGTGAGGAGGCGGCTGTGTTCCTCGGTGAAGTAATTCGCCTGCGGAGCCTCGATGTCGATCACCCCGATGACCTTGTTCTTGGTGATCATCGGGATAGCGAGCTCCGAGCGCACCGCATTCACCGAACTGATATATTCCGGCTCGGTCGAGACGTCGTTCACTAGCACAGGCTCGCGCCGTTCCGCAGCCAGGCCGGTGATTCCCTCGCCCACTTTGATCCGCATCCGCTCCGCGACCTCCGGCGGATGCCCAACCTGGAACCTGATGCGCAGCTCTTGCGCTTTTTCGTTGACCAGCAGGATCGCAAAGATGTCGTAATCGATAATCTTGCGCACCAGTCCCGCCACGCGCGTAAGGAGCGTGTCGAGATCCAGGGTCGTGTTGACGACATCGGCCACCTCCAGCAGGAACGAATCAACGGAAGGCTGGAGGGTTTTTTGCGAAGGACTGGTCATACGGAACCGCTGTCCATAATAGCAGCCGAAGAATTCACAGCCGGCTCATTTGTCCTCACGTCGCCACACCACTAGAATGCTTCCAATTAGGAGACATCATGGTCCTTCCAGAGTTTAAGCAGTTGGTAGATGCCGCCAAGCAGGAGATCCAGGAGATTACAGCGTCCGACCTGAAGCGCATGCAGCAGTCGGGAGAGTCTTTCACGCTAGTTGATGTTCGCGAGCGCGAAGAGCAGAGCCGCGGCATGATTCCGGGTGCGGTCCCAATCCCACGTGGCGTGGTGGAACGCGATATCGAACAGGCGACGACGAACAAAGCGCAGCCGCTCGTCATCTATTGTGCAGGCGGTGCTCGCTCGGCCCTGGCTGCCGTCAATCTAAAACGCATGGGCTTCCAGCACGTCATGTCGCTGGCCGGCGGCTACGGCGCCTGGGAAAAAGAAAAATAGCCGCTACCTCGGGAGAAATACCATGGATTTGAAAGGTCTGAAGATTACCTGGCTCGGCCATGCGACGTTTCGCGTGGTCACGCCAAAAGGAACCACGATATTGATCGATCCCTGGGTCATGGGCAACCCTGCCTGTCCACAGGACGAGAAGCAGGTGAAAAAAGTCGACATCCTGCTCTGCACCCACGGCCACTTCGACCACATCGGCGATGCAGTCGAGATTGCGAAACAGCATTCACCCAAAGTGATCTGCATCCCCGAGATGGGTAGCTGGCTCGAAAAAAAGGGCGTCAAGAACGTGATGAGCATGAATAAGGGTGGTACCCAGCACATCGACGATATTCACGTGACCATGGTGCACGCGGTGCATTCCTGCGGCATCACCGACGGCGACGAGATCGTCTACGGTGGCGAGGCCTGCGGCTACGTCATCGCCTTCGACAACGGCGTGAAGATCTATCACGCCGGCGACACCATGGTCTTCGGTGACATGAGAATCATCCACGAGCTGTGGCGCCCGCAGATCGCGATGCTTCCCATCGGCGATCACTACACCATGGATCCCCGGCAAGCGGCCTACGCGGTCGAGCTCCTCCAGCCCAAAGCGGTCATCCCCATGCACTTCGGCACCTTCCCGGCGCTTACCGGCAAACCCTCGGAGTTGAAGCACCTCGTGGAAGGCGCGGAGGTGCATGAAATGAAGCCGGGAGAGACGCTCTCGTGAAGTCCTTCACCGATGCGAAAGTCGAGCGCTATCTCTATGACTTGATTCCGGCGCGTTCCGCCGTGCTCGCTGAAATGGAGCGCGAAGCGGGAAAACGCGACATTCCTATCGTCGGTCCGGCGGTGGGCCGCGTGCTTTACCAGTATGCGAAGTTGATGGGCGCCAAGAAGATTTTCGAGATGGGCTCGGCGATCGGCTATTCGACCATCTGGTGGGCGATGGCGGTTGGGGAAAACGGCCGTGTCTTCTACACCGACGGCGACGAAAAAAATGCCCGCGAGGCTGAGGGGTACTTCCGCCGTGCGGGCGTGCTCGACCGCATCGAGATCCAGGTCGGCGATGCACTGGATTTGCTCGCCAAGGAGAACGAAAAATTCGACATCGTATTTAACGATGTGGACAAGCAGGCCTACCCGCGCGTCTTTGCAATGGCGGCAGCCCACGTCCGAAGCGGCGGCCTCTTCATTACCGACAATGTGCTGTGGAGCGGGCGGGTGGCCGAAGACGATCCCAAGGAAGAATCAACCCGAGCCATCCTGAAGTTCAACCAGTTATTGAAGGAGTCGCAGGACTGGTTCACGACGGTGCTGCCGCTACGCGATGGAGTAGCGGTCGCGCTGCGGCGTTAGCCTAGCGGCTTGCCGATCTCCCAGTGATGCCCGAAAGGATCGACGACCCGCCCTTGACGCCAGCCATAGTCCTGGTCGGCCATGGGCTGCACAACCTTCGCACCGGCGGCAATCGCGCGAGCGAAAAGGGAATCGGGGTCCTCCACCGTGATGATCATCCGAACCGTTGATCCGTTGAGAGATTCGGGGCTGAAATTCTGGTGCTCCGGAGATTCGTCAGCAACCCAGAAGTCCGCGCCTTCGATCGAAAGCTGGGCAACGACCGCCCCGTCGGGCGCGTCGAGACGAAATAACACCTCCGCCCCGAGGGCTTCCTTGTAAAAGTCGATCGCCGCTGCACCGCGGCGCACCGAGAGCATCGCTGCAACGTTCGTTTTGATGATGGCCACCTTAGGGAGTGAAGGTCAGCGCGCCCGCACGATCTTTGCATGCGCCCGCGCCGTAGCTGTACGCGCCTACAATCGACGGCGACTGCCCAGTGGCGATATCGCCTTCCATGCGGAATGCCCCTGTGCCGCCATTCGCTTCGTCCGTCGTGGCATTGATCACAACGATGCTGCCTGCCACGTATCCCGATGTAATTCGTCCCGAAACACTGCAAGGCGAACCCGTGAAGGCAAAGGTACCGGAGAGCGGATACACCCCGTGCCCATTGGCATGCGCCGATTGCGCAAGCGCGAGGTTCACGCCGCTCGCCGCCTGATCCGGTTGCGTATCAATCGCGTTCCAGATTCCGGAGACCGGCGCCACGAGATTGCCGGTTAGGCTGCCTTCGTCGCCATCGCTGCACCCGCCGGTAAATGAATAGTTGCCGACCATCGAGCTGTCGTGCCCTATCAGCGAGGCATGCAAGACCTGGCGATCGACCGGCAGCGACGCAAGATTGGCAGCGCCGTCTTCAATCGTGCCGCTAACCGGAATGTCGCGGTCGACCTTGAAGCAGCGCGAGCTGGCGATATGCAGAATCCCGGAGATCGAATTCCCGTTCTGCTCGAGGCGGCCGCCAATCAGGAATTGGCTGTTCGCATGGGTTGACGAACTTGCGCCGAAATTCCAATTGCCGCGCTTGATCGAAAATTGCTGGGACTGGGAGTTGAGAGCCGGGGCGAGATTCGCCGCGCCGCACCCGAAGAGCACAAGCAGGCAAAAAACCAACGAAACTGCACTGAGGATTTTGCGCATGGCTCCAGGACGACGCAGCCCACAGTTTACCTCCGAAGTTCTGCGATTGCGACCTTTTGCACCACGGGAGTAGCGGCAGAAGGCCGAAATCCGCCACTTTATGGGTGGCTGTTTACAAAGATTTTACCGGGATCAACGTCAGGTCTTCGACCAGCCCCACTTCCTTCTGCACATAGGGCTCGGCATAGTCCACTCCAGCGAGGAGGCCATAGAAGCGTGCCATTGTTTCGAGCCGCTGTCGTATCTCTGCGTGGGCTGGGAAGAGACCGCTCCCGGCCGACTGATCGGAGTATTGCGATTCGTAAGCCAGCAGGCTGCGGACCTTGTCGTCGAACTGTGCGCTGACGTCCACCACGAAGGCGGGCCGCACGTCGTAATAGAGGCTCGCATAAACGATCTTGAATGGACGATGCGGCTTCAGCGCGTGCAATTCCTCGGCAGATGGAATATCGGATGTGGCAGGCGTGGACCCGAGCTTTGTAAGACCCGCGAGAAATGTCGCTTCGTATCCCAGGATCGATGCAGTGTAGTGGTCCGGGTGGCGCCCCTGCCAGTAGGGAAGGATCAACACCCGCGGCCGCTGCTCGCGGATCACGCGCGCCACCCTGATCCGGTTCGCAAAAGTGTTTTCCACCCGGCCATCGGGAAGATCGAGCGCCCCGCGCCAGGATACGCGCAGAATTTTGGCAGCGGCTTCCGCTTCCCGGGCCCGCGATGCGGCGTCGCCCCGCGTCCCCATCTCGCCCTGTGTCAGGTCGAGGATCCCCGTGCGCTGCCCCATCTGCGCAGCCTTCAGCAGCGTGCCGCCGCACGTCTGTTCAACGTCATCACGATGCGCGGCAAGAGCGAGGATATCGAGATCGGACATAGATTCGTTTCTAACCACGAAGGATATGAAGGTTCACGAAGTTATTTTTCCAGTCTTGCCCACCGACGAAGCGCTTGATCCCATCTCTCAGGTGAACAACGTTGCAGTTGATCAGGAGTTCCAGATTCTTGTTATTCAGCTTCAAATATGAAATCAGCTGCGCGTGGCAGATTGCGTTCACCTTCTCGACAGACTTGATTTCTACGACCACCGTCTGATCCACGAGGAGATCGAGCCGGTAACCCACTTCGAGACGGATCCCCTCATAAACAACGGGTACAGCAACCTGAGTCTCGCGCTGGGGTCCCGACTTCTTAAGCTCGTGAGCGAGACAGGCTTCGTAGCTGCTCTCCAACAGGCGCGCTATGTACTTTATTTGCGTGGCCGGCTGATTGCAAGCGCCGTCGATCTCTGCTCCATCCCCCAAACCCTTCGTGCCCCCCTTGCGTGTCCTTCGTGGTTCAAGAGGTTATTTCTTCCTCTCCACCAGGAACATTGCCAGCTCTTTCAAGGTCTGCGCGCCTGCTCCGAAGCTGTCGAGGCGCTTATTCGCCTGCCGCACTAACTGCTCAGCCATCTCGATCGACTTCTCCACCCCGTACAGGGACGGCCAGGTGGACTTCTCCGTCTTCGTATCTTTTCCGGCAGTCTTGCCCAGTTGTTCCGAGGTCTGCGTCACATCGAGCACATCGTCCACGATCTGGAATGCCAGCCCCGCCGATCTGCCGAACTCACGGATGCGCGCTGTTTGGGCTTTGTCCGCGCCTGCATAAAGGCCACCGGCAACCACGCTTGCGGTGATGAGCGCCCCCGTCTTTGAGCGATGGATGTATTCCACGGTCGTCGCATCGGCATGCGTATGTTCGGATTCGAGATCGAGAACCTGGCCGCCAATCATGCCGTCGATGGTTCCGGTGGCGTGTGCCACTTCTTCGATGATCTGCGCCTTCGCTTCGGCGGTCGTTCGCAACCGGGCCATCACTTCATACGCATAGGTTTGGAGGGCATCGCCCGCCAGGATCGCCGTCGCCTCGCCGAACGCCACGTGGCACGTCGGACGGCCGCGACGCAGGTCATCGTTGTCGAGCGCCGGCAGGTCGTCGTGAATCAGGGAATAAGTGTGGAGCATCTCGAGCGCGGCTCCGAGTTCGTCCACTCCGTCCGGCAGCGAGCCCTTCACCATGCGCGCGGATTCCATTACCAGGATCGGACGTAGCCGCTTCCCTCCGGCGAAGACGCTATGGCGCATCGCCTGGTGGATGCTTGGCGGCCGCTGCGTTCCCGGCGGTAGCAGCCGTTCCAATGCCCGGTCGGCGAGTATGCGCCCCTGTTCGAGTGTGTCCTTCAACATGGAAAGGGAAGTATAACAACCGGCAGAGTCAGCCTGCCGCGACCCATCGCTTCGTCTCCGACGATTCTTCCACCGCACCCAGCAGCTTCTGCACCTTCAGCCCATCTTCAAAGTTGGCGTGGAACTCTGTTTGTTGATCCAGCGCTTGCAGAAAATCCGCCAGCGTCGCAATGAACGTGTGTTCGTAGCCGATCACGTGCCCCGGTGGCCAGAACTGGTTCACGTACGGATGCCCCGGCCCGGTGATCAGGATGTTGCGCATCCCCGAAAGTTCCGCCGGATCGTTTACGTCGAAAAATTGCAGGCGATTCATGTCTTCAAGATTGAAAACCAGCGCACCCTTCGATCCGTGAATCTCGAACATGTTGCGGTTGCGATTCCCAGTGCCGTAGCGCGTCGCCTCCAGCGTCCCGACGCTGCCATTCGCAAAGCGCGCCATCAGGATCGCGGCGTCGTCTACATCGCGGCCGGGAACGAAGGTTTTCAGCATGGCGCTGAGTTCCTGGATTGGCCCGTTGAGCCACAGCGCCAGGTCGAGCAAGTGCGAGAGCAGATCTCCGGCCGCTCCCGATCCTGCCGTGGCCTTGTTGTAGCGCCAGGTATTTGCGCGCGACGCATTCAGCCCGCTGCTGTTCAGATAAGTTCCGCGATAGTGATAGACGTCGCCGATGCGGCCCTCCTCAATGAGCTGCTTGGCAAACGCGATCGCTGGCGCACGGCGGTAATTGAACCAGACGAGATTCGGCTTCCCGGCCACAGCTTTGGTCATTCGCTCCGCTTCGGCAACATTCACCGCCAGCGGCTTCTCACAAAGCACGATCTTGCCTGCCTCCGCTGCCGCGATGGCGATCTCGGCATGCAGGTTGTTGGGCGTTCCAATGTCGATTACGTCGATGTCGCTGCGCTCGATGAGCTGCCGCCAGTCCGTTTCCGTCTCTGCCCAACCCCACTGACTCGCGATCGTATCCAGCCGCGCCCGATCGCGTCCGCAGATAACCTTCAAGTTCAAGTTGAAGTTCGTATCGAAAAAATGATTTACCTGCTGGTAGGCATTGGAGTGTGCCCGGCCCATGAAGCCTTGGCCGATCATGGCAATGTTGAGCGTCTTCTTCGCGCGCATACCGGGGATTGTAGAACAGCCCGGCATACCAGCCTGTGCATCCAACATTTCATGCCGCGACGCCCCACGCCAGCCCAATCCTCGAAGCTCAATGCCGGTGCAGTTTCCGCCGAAGAGTTAAAGGAAGGCTTTGCCAAATTGGAGCTCCCGATTCAGCCGCCTTTCCCGCCCATGGAAGCCAAGCTGGTGGACGAAATTCCACACGGCGCGCTCTGGCAATACGAACCCAAGTGGGATGGCTTCCGCTGCCTCGCATTCCGTGACGGCGACACCATCGAACTGCAGTCGAAGGCCGGCCAGCCGCTCGGAAGATATTTTCCCGAGATCGTGGAAGCTCTCCGCGAACTCAAGCCGAAGAAATTTGTCCTGGACGGCGAGATCGTGATCCTGCTGAACGGCCATCTTTCTTTCGACGACCTTCTGCAAAGAATCCATCCGGCAGCCAGCCGGATCAAGAAGCTCTCCTTGGAAACTCCCGCCACGCTTTTAGTCTTCGATCTCCTGCTCGACGACCGCGGCCACTCGCTCATCCAGGAAACCCAGGCGGCAAGGCGCGAACGGCTCGAGCTCTTCTTTCAAACCTTCAAGGGAAACTCGAAGGTACGCCTTTCGCCGATGACCCGCGATCGCGAAACCGCCGAACAATGGATGACCGAGCTCGCGGCCACCGGGTTCGATGGCGTCGTCGCCAAAGCTCTCGACCAGCCTTACCAATCCGGCGAGCGCGCCATGCGGAAAATCAAGAGCATCCGCACTGCCGATTGCGTTGTCGGCGGATTCCGCTATGCCAGTAAAGGCGGCGAAGTCGGCTCTCTGTTGCTGGGTGTTTACAACTCCGAAGGCCAGCTCGACCACATCGGCTTCAGCTCCAGTTTTGCCGCGCCCCAGCGGAAAGAGTTAAAGAAGATCTTGAAGCCCTATATGGGCGGCGAAGGTTTCACCGGCAAGGCCCCTGGCGGTCCGAGCCGCTGGAGCACCGAGCGCAGCGGCGAATGGGAACGTCTCGACCCGAAGCTCGTGTGCGAGGTGCGTTACGACCACTTCTCCGGGGGACGCTTCCGCCACGGAACCAAGTTCCTGCGCTGGCGTCCGGAAAAAGATCCCCAGTCATGCACCTACGAACAGATCACGCCGGCAAAACAGAAAGGCACCATGGACCGCTTTCTGGCGGCGTAACCTAAGCAGCGTGCGCGTGGGCGAACCGGGCGTTCTGCGTAATGGCCCGCAGCATCCCTTCCACATCGGCGCAGTGGCAGCAGTCCACCGCACCCATTTCCAGGGCAGCCTTCCACATCTTGTCATCCGGCGAACGGTGTGTGGCCACGATGGTGATACCGCGGAACTCTTCGCAGAACTGCCGCAGCTCCTTCGGACCGACCAATTCCAAGTCGAGGATCACGGCGTCAGCTCTCCGCTTCGTCATCTCCGCGCGAAGTTCCGCACGGGAATGTACGAACGAGACATTGTGCACCCGTGTTCTGAGACGCGAAACAATATCGTGAGCTATGGATGGATTATTCTGGGCAACGATTACGGACAGGGTATGCATACAACCTCCCTGAGAAGACCGGTCGAAACGGCCGGGCTGCGGAATAGATCTTCCAGGGTTACAGCGGCCTAGTGTTTGGGATCGGCCGAAATCTCGAACGGCTCCGCCTGCAGTTTGCCGTTCTGTTTCAAAAGAATCTCTACCTTGCCTTCGGCCTCCTCGAGCTCTTTGCGGCACGAGTTGGAAAGCTGCACGCCCTCTTCAAACAACTTGAGAGCCTGTTCGAGGGGAACCTCGCCACGCTCCAGTTGGTTGACTACTTCTTCTAGCCTCTGCAGACATTCCTCAAATTTCGGCAAGACGAAACCTCAACAAGCTCAATTTTATTCCGATTCCAACCACTCGCCCGCAAATTCTCCGTCATCGTCCGTAATACCTGTGGAGATCTGCTACACCGCCGCGGCGCCCCCGGAATCGCCAAGTACCTCGAGCACATCCGCGGCAGCAGAGTAGCGTCCGAAAGGCGCGCTGAGCTGCGTCCCTTGCACCATCGGCCGCACTGCATACAGCATCTCCCGGGCAATCGCTACACCTTCGGCACGAGCGGATTCCGCGTTGCTCGCGCCCAGCATACGGTTGTAAATCTCGTCGGGGATCGAGATGCGCAGCTCGTCGCGCATGAACTCTGCATTGCGCGCGCTGCTCAATGGCCAGATGCCCGCCACCACCGGGATCCGGCAGTGCTCGATCCGTCGCAGGAACTCTTCCAGCAGCTCCAGGTCGAAGACCGGTTGGGTGACCGCGAATTCGGCGCCGGCTTCTACCTTGTATTCGAAGCGCCGGATCTCTTCGTCCAGGTTCGCCGCTCCCGGGTTCGCACCCACCGCAACCGCGAATTCGGTGGAGGTCCCAATCGAGTTGCCGCCGATATCGAGACCTTTATTGAGATTGCTCACGATATTCACCAGCCCGATCGCATCCACGTCGAACACCGCGGTGGCGTCCGGATAATTGCCCATCTTCGGCGGATCGCCGGTGATGCAGATCAGGTTGCGAATTCCGACTGCGCTCGCGCCCAATAAGTCCGACTGGATGCCGAGCACATTACGATCGCGACAGGTGTAGTGCAACACTGTCTCGATTCCGACCTGTTGCTGCACCAGCAGGCATAGCGCCTGGTTGCTCATGCGCGCCGAAGCTCGCGGGCTGTCCGGAATATTGATCGCGTCCACCCCCACCGATTTCAGGTAGCGCGCGCCCTCGATCTCCTTCTCGGCCGCCACCCCTTTCGGCGGGACGATCTCCACCAGCGTCACGAATTCGCCATTCGCGATCTTCTTGCCTACCCTGGAACGGTGAGCCAGCGGCACCGCCTCCATCGTGTGTGTCTCGACGGCTTTTACAACCTTGAATGCTCCGGCTCGAGCTTCGCCCACCCGCAGCGCTGCTTTCATCGAGTGAATGTGTTCCGGCGTCGTCCCGCAGCAGCCGCCCTACGAGGCTTACCCCGACATTGACAAACTTGCGCGCATAGCTCGCCATGTACTCGGGCGAGCACAAATAGATGTTTCGTCCCTCCACGGAGCGCGGAATGCCGGCGTTCGGCTGTGCGGAAAGCGGTTTCGGGGTGACTGCGCGCAGACGCTCCAGTGCGTCCAGCATCGCGACCGGACCGACGCTGCAATTGCAACCGATTACGTCCGCGCCCCATTCTGTCAGGCGAGCCCCATAATGTTCGGGACTCGAGCCGTCGAGGCAGTTGCCGTCTTCGTCAATCGTCACCTGCGCGACGACAGGGATCTTCGGGTCAACTTCGCGCGCCGCGAGAATCGCCTGGTGCAACTCGCCGAGGTAGCCAAAAGTTTCCAGGATCAGCAGGTCAACCCCCGCGTCCACCAGGACACGGATCTGTTCCGCGAAGGCTGCCCGCGCCTCTTCACGGCTGGTCTTGCCCAGCGGCTCGATCCGTATACCCAACGGTCCAACCGCCCCGGCGAGATATACATTGCCGCCTCGGATCGCCTTCCGCGCCAACTCCACGCCCGCGCGGTTGATCTCTGCCAGCCGCTCATGGCAACCATGCCGCGCCAGTCGAATCGAGTTGGCCCCGAAGGTATTGGTCTCCAGGATCTCCGCGCCGTTCGCCACGTAGTCCGCATGAATGGCCGCGATCAATTCAGGCTGCGACACGTTGAGCTCGTCGTAGCAGCGATTGATGAAAATGCCTTTGGAATAGAGCAGCGTTCCCATGGCCCCGTCGCACAGGACGGGACCCTCCGCCAGCCGCTCCAGAAACGGTTTCTTCATCTTTGCAGCATAGCAAACGGCACCGTGGTGGCAAAGACGCCACTTCCGGGAACCCAAGCCAAGCCTTCTGCTCTGCTATAATCACCCCTTTCCAGCAGCAAACTACAGTGTTCTTATGGTTTTGGGAGTGCTCTTGAAGCGAGCGGCAGTTTTCTTCGTGGTCGTTTGTGCGGTTTTCTGGACCTCGTGCGGCAGCAACAACAACAGCAGTACGACCGTGTCGAATATCAAGGACCGCCTGCTCTTCGATAACACCGAGAGCGGCGCCGTCAACATCCTCAACATCGATACGAACCCGCCCACTCTTTACGGCAACACCGTGCTCTCCCTTATCATGCCCGAGCAGATGCTGATGTCAGCCGATCGTAGCCTGGTGCTGGTTTACGACGACTCGGCCTTCAACCTGACGCTTTTCGACAGCGCGCAGGAGACCAGCATCGCTACTCTGGCGTTGAATTATCACTCCGACAGCATCGTGATGAGTTCGGATGGCACCCACGCCTACGCGGCCGTTCCCGATAACCCGGAGACGAACGCACCCTCCGGAGCGGTATTCACCTTCAGCATTTCTGCCACCGCCGGTACCGCGGGCGCGGAAGTCCCCGTCCCCGGCGCGCGCCGCCTGGCGATCAGCAACGATGGAAACTCGCTGCTCGTCTTTGCCGACAACAACAATTCCGTCTACTACATCAATCTTGCCGCGACTACCCTGACGGCGGTTCCGATCGCCGGGTTCAACCAGCCTTACTCGGCTGTCTTCAGCAGCGATAACGCGACCGCCTACGTCCTGAATTGCGGAACCGAGTGCAGCGGTTCCTCTGCTCCGAGCGTCCAGCCCGTCGCGATTTCAGCCACCGCGCAAACTCCAGGAGTTCCATTGACTGTTCCCGGAGCGACCAAAGGCATCTTGAACGGCTCAACTCTCTACCTTGCCGGCAATGACCTCACAAAGCCTGCAGGGCAGCAGGGCACTGCTACCGCCGTGAACGTCACGAACATGACCATCACCGCGACAGCCGCCATTGCCGATGGCCTGCATAACAAAATTTCTTTCTTCGACAACAAGGTATGGTTCGGAAGCTCGAACTGCACCACGACCAACTGCCTCTCGATCTTCGACACCACCAGCAACACCGCCACCATAGGAGCGACGACCGGCAATGTGACCGGACTCGAGCCCGCACCGGTGAAAAATTGGATGTACGTCGTGCAGGGTGGAGAGATCTATCAGTACGACCCGGCGGCGCTAACCGCGACTGTGCCGTATGACGTCATCGGCCAGGCGTGGGACGTGAAACTCCTCGACCAATAGCGCGCGCATATCGCAAAAGGGGCGGCTTGCGAGCCGCCCCTTTTTATTATTGGCCCGGTTGCAGGAGCAGCGTGTGCTTGGCGGAACTCGAGACTGCCGCGTCGGAGAAGGGCCATGCGAACGTCGTTCCTCCGCTGTAGGCGCTCCATTGGTCGTTGAAGTATTCGCTGAAGATGTTGCCGGATTCGCCATTCACGATGTTCAGCGTGGATTTGTCCAAATCTGAAAAATCGACCGTCATGCGCTCTGACGCGCCGAAGGTCTTGCCCGCTGCTTTCACCGTGTAGGCGTTGCCGGACTGCGGAACCGGCCCCGTGGTCGCACTGTGTTTGATGATCGGCACCTTGCCCCAGAAGGGGTGCGTGATCTCCACCGGAAAAGCGCGCCCATACTTCCATAGCGTCAGCGCGTGCGGCGCGTCGCTGCCGTTGGCGACCTTCTCCACCGCATCCGCCAGGAGCGCGTTGTAATCCGCATATCCCGGCGGTAGCCAGCGCTGCGGCTCGTGCGCCAGAACATTCTCGAACCAGATTGAATTGTTCTCCCAGAAGTAGTCGCGCACATCGCCGATCTTCGCCTTCAGAATCGTCTCCCACACCCACCGCCGCGCATAGGTCTCAATCGTCGGGGCGACGGCATCTTTATCCATGTTGCCGTCCCATCCGCGCATCAGCTCCGCTGCTTTTTTCGCGCGCTCCGACGCCTTCGGGTTGTGGTCCACCGCGTACACCAGGCGCTCGGCCGTGAACTTGTCATACTCCGAATGGGCATCCATCTGCAGCGCCAGCATGTCCGCGGGCGTGAACTTCTTGCCCGAACTCAGCACCTTGTAGATACGCTGCGTGCGGAACGGCGTACTCCATTCGTTGCTGATGAGGTAGGGATAGCCATCCGGCGTAACCTTTCCGTTCGCCGTCCCGATCACCCCCGACGGCGGATCGAAAACATTCGGCAGTTTGTCGAACGGGATGTAGCCCGTCCACTCATGCGTATCGTCGCTGCCGCTCACAGGCAGCGCCCCATCTCCCGAGGCACGAATGGGAATCTTGCCCGTCGCGTGATATCCGATATGCCCATCGACATCGGCGTACACCACGTTCTGCCCCGGTCCGCCAAACCTCGAAAACGCATCCTGGAACTGCTGCCAGTTGCCCGCGGTGTTCACGTCGAAGAAGGGAATTCCGAATCCGTTGGGATCCTCTGCCGTCCACTTCAGCGCCAGTTGGCGCGTTTCCCCGGGCACCAGGCCGCTGATGATCGGACCGTGCCGCGTCACCACCACATCCACCGTGACCTCTTGGCCGCCCTTGATACGAATGATCTCCTTGCGACGCTCCGGCGTCCTCCACCCCTGCGGCGTCTGGTATTCGCCATTCGCGTTGAAGTTCTCGATGAAGATGTCTTCCACGTCCGGCCCGAGATTCGTGAAGCCCCACGCAATCCGCCGGTTGTGGCCCACCACCACGTACGGCATACCCGGAAGCGTTACTCCAGCGACGTCGAAATCGCCGCTCACCAGGTGCGCTTCGTACCACGTGTTCGGAATCTGGTGGTCGAGATGCATATCGTTCGAAAGCAGAGGCTTGCCGGACGCCGTCCGCGCTCCGCTCACTACCCAGTTGTTCGAGCCGGGAAGCATCGCGGCGGTGTCCTCCCCGGCAAACGAAGTCAATCCGGCGCGGTTCTTGTTCCCCGGCGTCTTCGGGCCATGTTGCGATTCTTCTTCGGTCTCCGTCGGCGGCGTCGGTCCGGTGTTTTCGATCGTCCCGCCTTCGGTCCCCGGGGGGTGGTCGCGCCACGAACTGTTTATGTACAGATCGGCAGCAAGCTCCGGCCCGACTTTGTTGGTCACCTTTTCGCGCAGAAGCTTCGTCTTCGCCTCGTAGCCGTTGAGGTACTGGTACATCGAAAGCCCGATCAGCAGGGAATCTTCCGGCGTCCACGCATGGGGAAAATAGGTCAGCAGGCGAAACTCCAGGGGCAGCGTCTTCTGATGTTGGGCGATGTAGGTATTCACGCCGCGCGCGTAGTCCTCGAAGTATTCCCGGTCTCGCGGACTGAGTTGCGCCGCCTCCCGCTCCGCCATCTGGTGCATTCCAAGGGTTCGCTGCTCGGTGTCGTGCTTCACCAGCTCCGGCCCCAGGATTACCGACAGGTCGCCCGAGGCATAACGTCGCGTCATGTCCATCTGCCACAAGCGATCTTGCGCGGCAACATATCCTTGCGCGAAAAAGAGATCGTCGAGGCTCGCGGCACGGATTGTCGGCACCCCGTGCGCATCGCGCACCACCGTGACCGGCGCACGCAAGCCCGATAGCGTCAATGTGCCATCCACCTGCGGCAGTGCCGCCTTCGCCGCGTGGTAAGAACCACGCATCCGCCCCGAGAAACACGAGCAGGAATGCGGATAGCAGGAAAATGACCAGCTTGAGTGCGAAACGACTCTTCGGACGAGCGCTATACGAAACCTTTGTCGTGGCCATGAGAACCCACGATTGTAGTGAAGCCGGCTGCTCGCGACAATGCTTCCCACGTTTTGTCATCCTGGGCGCGAACGCGCACCGCGCATTCGCAGCCGAAGGACCCAACCAGGTGTATCAGGGCACGACTTCAGTCGTGCCGGAAAAGCCTCCACATCGAATGGGCTTCAGCCCCTGCACGCTCGCACCCAAACACTCACCCTCCTGTCATGGCGACCGGAGCATGCGGACACCGATCCGCATTCGTAGCGGAGCTACCCTTTGTTCAGCGTTTGGCGTTTTGATGCCAAAGCCGCATCAGTCCTACAACTCCGATTGACGCCAGCCAGCAGCGTCCATAAGATGTTTCAACCCGGTAGCAGTCTCTCTTCCCACATGATCGATCGGACGATTTCGCACTACCGCATTGTTGACAAGCTCGGCGGCGGCGGCATGGGAGTGGTGTACAAGGCGGAAGACACGCGCCTGCGCCGCTTCGTCGCCCTGAAATTCCTGCCCGAGGATGTCGCTCGCGATCCGCAAGCCCTGGCGCGTTTCCAACGGGAAGCCCAGGCAGCCTCCGCCCTCAATCATCCCAACATCTGTACCATTTACGACATCGGCGAAGAACAGGGCACCGCCTTCATCGCGATGGAGTTCCTTGACGGCCAGACTCTGAAGCACCGCATCGAAGGCCGCCCCATCGACATGGAGCTCCTGCTTTCCATCGCTATCGATATCGCCGACGCCCTCGATGCCGCTCACGTCGCCGGCATCGTGCACCGCGATATCAAGCCCGCGAACCTCTTCATCACCAAGCGCGGCACTGCAAAAATTCTCGACTTCGGATTGGCCAAGGTCACCGACAAATTCGGCTCCTCGAGCCAGATCGCCTCTGCCAATACGCTGACCGTCGCGGCCGATGATCCACACCTCACCAGCCCGGGCTCGACCCTCGGCACCGTGGCTTACATGTCGCCCGAACAGGCACGCGCCAAAGAACTCGACGCCCGCACCGATCTCTTCTCCTTCGGGGCCGTCCTCTACGAGATGGCGACCGGCCAGCTGCCTTTCCGCGGCGAGAGCACGGCCACCATCTTTGAAGCCATCCTGAACCGCATGCCGACCGCCGCGGTCCGCCTCAATCCCGATGTCCCTCCCGAGCTCGAACGCATCATCGACAAAGCCCTGGAAAAAGATCGCGACCTGCGGTACCAGGTCGCCTCGGAGATGCGTGCTGACCTGAAGCGTCTGAAGCGCCAGCTCGACTCCGGCAAAACTTCCGGAGCGGAATCGGCAAAGTCCCCGTCTGCCTCCGCGCCTGCTGCCGTCGTTCCATCCTCGTCCGCAGTTCAGGCCGCTTCGTCCTCGTCCGCTTCCTCTGCGCCCGCGATGCAGGCCGACTCGCAGAGTGCGACTTCGAAGGTCTCACCGGCCAGCAGCACATCGATCTCCAGCGCAACCACCTCCGTCGTCGCAGCCGCCCCCGTTCGCAAACGAGGCCTGCTCTTCGCTGCTCTCGCGTTGCTGGCGGTTGTCGCGATCCTTGCTGTCGGCTACTTCGCCGGCTGGTTCAGCAAGCACGGTCCTTATACCCAAGCCGATCTCAAGCCGCAGGTGCTCACCTCCAATTCGTCCGAAGACGCCGTCTCCCTTACCTCCATCTCCCCCGACGGCAAATATCTTCTCTTCGCCGATCTCGAAGGCCTACACCTGCGCCTCATGACGACCGGGGAGACCCAGACGCTGCCGACCCCCGATGCCTTCTGTTTCCGTTGAGCGCGCGTCGAATGGTCCCAGGATGGGACCAAGCTCCTGGTAAGCGGCCCCGTCGCGCAGGAAAAGCAGGCGATTTGGACCATCTCCATCATCGGCGCCTCTCTCAAGAAACTACGCGACGACGCCCATGATGCCGTCCTTTCGCCCGACGGCGCGCAGATCGCTTTCACCAACGTGGACAACGACGCGATCTGGATCATGGACGCCGACGGCAGCCAATCCCGCCAGTTCTACAAAGCCGAGGGCGATTTTCATCTCTACGCGCCGTGCTTTATCTCCAATGGCAAGCGCATCGCCTACGTCCGTTATCGCGCCGAAAACGGCAAAGTTACTGCCATCCTTGAAAGCCGCAACCTTCAGGGAACGGATCCCGTTGTCCTCATCGACAATCCCGATTTCCTCGATTTCACCCTTGGCCAGCCCGGTCGCCTGATCTACTCCATCAGCGAACCAGTTCCCCACGAGCGCGACTCCAATCTCTGGGAACTCTCTTACGACGACAGCACCGGGCATCCCGAGGGCGCACCCCGCCGCCTCACCGATTGGACCGGCTTCACCTTCCTCAATCCCGGCATCAGCGCCGATGGCAAACACTTCATCTTCCTCAACCAGCGTGACCATTCCGCCGTCTTCGTGGGCGAGCTCGGCTCCAATGGCGACGAACTCAAGAACCCGCAGCGCTTGACGCTGACCGAGAACTACAACTGGGCCACCGCCTGGACGCCCGATTCCCAGTCCGTCCTCTTCTACTCGAATCGCAACGGCCACTTCGATATCTATAAGCAGGGCATCAACGATCGCACTCCGCAGCCCATCGCCACTGACAGCGAAGAAAAATGGCAGCCGCAGATGAGTCCCGATGGGAAGTGGGTCCTCTACATGCAGTTCGCCCGCTCCACCGCCGCGAACCAGGTCACCTCCGGCAAGCTCATGCGCGTTTCTACCGCCGGCGGCGCTCCGGAATTTGTCACGGATATCACCGGCTCGCACTCCGGCCCCCAGAACAGCGCTCTGGCCACCATCGCCGGCTATCCCAACTTCCGTTGCCCCAGGAGTCCCGGCGCTCTCTGCGTCGTCGCCGAACGCAAAGATAAGGACCTCGTCTTTACCACCTTCGACCCAGTGCAGGGCCGCAAAGCCGAAGCCGTCAAGACTCCCTACCATCGCAGCAGTTGGGACCTTTCGCCCGACGGTGCACGCATCGCCCGCGTCGAGTTCAGCTACACCGAGGGCACAGTCCAAATCATCCCGATCCATGGCGGCGAACGGCAGAAGGTATCCGCTGCTCCCTGGAACGAACTCACCAATCTTGCCTGGGCCGCCGACGGCAAAAGCCTCTTCCTCGACAGCTTCTCTTCGCGCGGCACCGCGATCGTGCACCTCGACCTCAACGGGCACGCGAAAATGCTCTACAAGCCCAGTTGGGAGATCTATGCGCTTGCTCCGTCGCCCGACGGGAAGTACCTTTCCTTCGGCCCGGTGATCTACGATGCGAATGCCTGGACCATGGGCTACTTTCCGCCTAAGTAGTCTCTGCTCGCGCGGGTGATATTCTTACTGTAGATAGCAACTCTGTGGGTGCCCTTTCTCATCGTGGAACGATATGGTGGGAAGGTGATTTTGCGATCATCAGGAACCGCTTGAGCCCAACCGCCCAACTTCCGAAACGCGTCGACGACCAGCCCAGCATCTCCCGCGAGATGATGCGCGAGGCCGAGGAGGTCTTTCACAAGCACCTCCGCAAGGTCGGTCTCAAACATACCGGCCAGCGCGATACCATCCTGCGCACCTTCGTCGAAACCCGCGACCATCTTTCTACCGATGAACTCTTTCGGCTGGTGAAGAAGAAAGATTCGCGCATCGGTTTCACCACTGTCTATCGCACCCTCAAGCTTCTCACCGAGTGCGGTCTCGCCAGTGAGGTCGCCTTTCACGACGGCGTCGCCCGCTACGAGCACCAGTTCTACCGCCGCAATCATCACCACATGGTCTGCACCGAGTGCGGCAGCTCCGTCGAGTTCTTCTCTCCCGAAATCGAGAAGGTGGAAAAGGACGTCGGCCGTAAACATCACTACCGCACCACCCGCCATTCCTTCCAGATCTTCGGCGTCTGCGAACAATGCGCGCGCCACGACGACGACAACTAGCTGAAATTCCGTAAATGTGGGTGCCCCACCCTTCTCGCGCCAGCGAGGGGATGGCTCGCAACGCCGTCCGTCGTCCATCGATCTGCGTGCAATGTCTGGTATCAGGGCACGACTTCAGTCGTGCCGCCCTGGCCCAGTGGTCAACTGGGCTCCAGCGCCTGCCCACGATCCGCGGCAAGCTGACATCGCTCCGACTCCCATGAACCAAAAGCGTGTGGCTCTCTGTCCACGTCTTCACGTGGAAACCAGCCTCCCACGAAAGTAACTAAACGTGATCCTCGTCACAGCGCTTATCACACCAATCCCGCACAATCATCTTGGAGCAATTCCTCCAAGGCGGCGGTTATGAACGTTACAGAGTGGGTTGAAGAAAGCCTCGAATACGGACGCAAATTGGTGAACACGGGCCTGGAAGGCGCACACGCCGGCGGCGAAGCCGCTTTAGGCGAAGATGGTCTTCCCGCGGTGCTGCGCGAGTCTGCCCCCAGTTCCGTTGGATTGGCGGCCCTGGGCGCCGGCGTCGGCGTGCTCTGCAGTTACCTCGGCAATAAAAAGAAAATGTCGTCCGAAAGCGTGGTCTTTGGCGTTCTCGGCGGTGTCGCCGGCTTCCTCGTGGCCCTCGGATGGTCCACCCGTCACCTCACCAACGGCTGCGCCGTGGGCGCTCTGCACAACATCCGCACCGCCCGCGATGAACATTGGCTCGAGCGCAATCCCATCGACTACGCCTAGAGTCGCACTTCGCGTGAGATTGTCATCCTGAGCGAAGAATCCGCGGAAATTGAGGATTCGCAGCCGAAGGATCTTGCGGTGTGCCCCGCGGTCAGCCCAGATCCCTCTCTCATCCACATCGCTCTCCCTTGTCATCCTGAGGAGGGCGTAGCCCGACGTGAGGACCTGCTTTTTCGCGTGTCAACCCCGAAACTCCGCCCATTTCCCTCCAACCCATTCACTCCACGTGCGATATAAAGTTCGCAAAAGTGTCCGGTTTACCCCCTCGCAATTGCTATTCTGAAAATAGGGGATAGAAATCGGATTTGATCGTCCCGCAACTCCTTATTTTTGAATATTTTGCCTATAACTCCCCGCGAATCTATATTTTGCAGAGAATTTGTCGCTAACCTGCTGTAAACAAAGAAGCACCCAAGGGGGAGGGGTACCCATGCAGATCACCAGCGACGATGCGTCCCTCTACTACGAGATTCACGGCAACGGGCCCGACCTCGTGCTGTTGCATCCGTTCCCTGCAAATCACAAGTTCTGGCTCCCCATCGTCGACGCGCTTGCCTCACGCTTCCGCCTCATCCTGCCCGACCTGCGTGGCCACGGACAATCCACCCCCGGCGAGGGGGCGGCCACCATGCAAAAGCACGCTCGCGACATCCTGCGCATTTGCGAGGAGGCCCGGGTTCATCGCGCTGCCTTCATCGGCTGCTCGATCGGCGGCTACGTCAGCTTCGAGATCTGGCGCCAGGCGCGCGAGCGCGTGAAGGCGCTCGTTTTCATCGATACCAAGGCTCCCGGCGACAACCCCGAAGCCCGTGCTGCCCGACTCAAGGCCGCGGACGATGTCCTGGCGCGAGGACCGGAAACCTTCATCGATAACCTGCTGCCAAAGTTGATTGGTCACAGCACGCGCGCCAACCGTCCCGACATTGCCGCGAGCGCACGGGCCCTGATGATGGAATCTTCTGCCACTGGAATTGCGGCCGTACAGCGTGGCATGGCCGAACGTCCCGACTCGACGCCGGCTCTGTCCACCATTACGGTCCCGACTCTCGTCCTCTTCGGTGAGGAAGACGAGGTGCCCCTCGCGGAAGGGGAAGCGATTCGCCGCGGGATTCGCGATGCCGAAATGCGAGTCGTCGAAAAGGCCGGCCATTACGCGCCCTTCGAGAGGCCCGAAGAAGTCGGTCGAATCCTGCGGGTGTGGCTTGAGCGGCAGCGATAGCTTCAGTAGCAAAGCAGGAAGGCCAGTTACCAAAGGTACTGGCGAAGTTATGTCGGTCGAATTCGCGTTGCGCTACTCTGGTTTTGCATGCAGAACATCCGCAAAAACCTCTTGCGTGCCCTGCGAAACCCCGCTCATGCGTGGTGGGCCCTGCGTATTCGCGTGCGCGGCAGGCTGTTTGCAACGTGGTGCCGCCTCTTTCGTCCCCGCCTTTCCATCGGCCGCAATTTCAAGCTCGATGGAAAATTGAGGGTTCGCGGCCCGGGGAGAGTTGTCATCGGAGACAACGTCCTCGTATCCATGGTGGTCACGCCCTTCACCTACAGCCCGGAAGCCGTGATCGAGATAGGCAACGATGTTTTTCTCAATGGAACCCGGTTCGGATGCAAGCAACAGATTCATGTCGGGGCCCGAAGCATCCTGGCCGAATGCCGGATCAGCGATTACGACCATCACAGCGCAGATCCCGACCACCGCGACGATCCCGCGTTCATCAAGTGCGCGCCGGTAACGATTGGAGAGAATGTCTGGATTGCGTCGTCTGCCTTCATCCAGAAGGGTGTGACCATCGGCCCAAACTCGACCATCGCCGCGATGGCTCTGGTGCGTAGCGATATTCCCGCGGGGGCGATCGCCGGCGGAAACCCGGCGACCGTTTGGAAAGTCGCCAGGAATCAGCCGCCGCCGGCAGCGGAGCTCGAGCCGGAACTGTCCATAACCGGCCGTTGAGCGTCCTTGGCCTGTGACATTGTTGCTTCCAAGTCAAACTTTTGCAGAAGTCCGCAGCGAACCTGCTCTGACACACCGCTTCTGGGATAGAATGCGTTCCTACACGCAGAGTTCCTGCGAGGAGTGTGTGCCATGTTGCAGCGTCGGTTTGGAGTTCTGATCGCTCGCATGGCCATCGTCTGCAGCTTTCTGGTTGCGCTGCCGGCCCTGGCCGATTCCAACGTCCGCATCGTTCGGTTGAGTAACATCTATGGAGACGCCCAGGTTAATCACAATGACAAGGATCAGGGTTTCGTTCACGCGGTTCTGAACATGCCCGTGACCTCAGGAATGTGGCTCTACACTCCCAGCGGTGGCCGCGCCGAGGTGCAATTCGAGAACGGAAGCACCGTGCGCACCATCGACGATGCGCAGATCCAGTTCGAGAAGCTCGCGCTCGCCAACTCCGGCGGCAAGATCGACGTCATCAACGTGGACCACGGCATCGTTTACCTGAACTTCCGCAGCGTCAATAAGGACGACCAGATCCGTATCAATGCCTCGGGCCGCATGATCCGCATCACGAAACCCGCGCACCTGCGCCTCGATATCACCGCAAAGGTGATCAGCATCGCGGCACTGCATGGGCAGGCTGTCCTCGAAGGCGATGACAACATCCAGATCAAGGAAAACCACACGTTATTCGCCGATCCGACGAACGCGGACCACACCAAGCTCGTAAATGGCACCGATAAGTTCGGCTCGGATATGTGGGACAAGAACCGCGACGATGAGCTCGCCGTGGTTGCGACCCGCAGTGGTCCCGCTCTCGGAAACGGCTACGACGCGCAGTTCAGCTCGCTCGGCTATTACGGTAACTTCATGGCGGTTCCCGGCTACGGCAACGTCTGGCAGCCCAACGGCATGGGCCCAGGATGGGATCCGTTCATGAACGGCATGTGGGGCTTTTATCCGGGCATGGGCTATTCGTTCATCTCCACCTATCCCTGGGGATGGGCGCCCTATCGCTACGGCCAATGGAACTATCTCTCCAGCTACGGCTGGTTCTGGGCCCCGGGCGCCACGATGAACGCCTTTAACGCGGGACCGAATTATGGCACCGTGCCGGCAGGTTGGCGGGCGCCGGTGCAGCCCACCGTGGGCGCTGGAGTGAAACCAACGCAGTTCGTTGTGGTCGGCCATCCGCCCAATGTTCACCCCAACATCCTTGAGGGGCGTCCCGCTCTGAATGCGCATCCCGCTCCGGTAGCGCTGACCCCGGTGCGTACGGCTGCAGGCACAGCGGGAAGGAACGCAAATGGCGGAATGCATCCAGCGAACGCCAGCGCTTCCGGACGCACGAATCAGCACGCCGGCTTCGGATCGGCGAGTCACCCCTCCGGGGGCGGCTTCTCCGCGGGCGCTTCGCACGCTGCCAGCACCGGTGGCGGCATGGGTGGACATCCAAAATAGAGAAATCTAGTAGGAAGGAGAAATGCCCGGAATCTCCGGGCATTTTTCTTTTGGCTCGAGATCTAGAGGACCGCAATTCCCGCATAGCCAACGACCATGTCCCGGTCGCCGGAAATATCGCCGGAAGTTGCGTACTTGATCAGTTCGGCACGCGTGGCTCCCAACCGTCGGGTGGCCGTCAACATGGAAATCGCCGGTCCGTAGCCGCACATGCTGATGTTCTCGTGTTGCACCACGTCATTGAGACCCTTGGGGTCGAGTGCCAGCATGCGTTCGATGGCAAGGCTGTCTTTGATACGGGTGTCAGCGTCGTTCTCGTAGTGATTCATGTCGCTCGACGCGATTACCATCACGCGCTCGCCGGAAGCAGCGACCGTCTTCGCAATCGATTCACCCAAGGCAAAGAGCACGTCGATCCGTCCTGTCCCCACCGCGATCGGCACGAACTTGAATTCGCCGACCAGCGCTTGCAGGAAGGGAAGCTGAACCTCGAGCGCATGTTCGGCACGATGCGCCTCGGCATCGACGTTCAGCAGCGGAAAGGAAGCGCGCAAGCTCCCCGCCAGCTCGTGGTCAATCGTCGCGTTGCCCAGGGGCGTGCGCCACGCCCCTTCGTCCAATATGGCCAGCGGGTGTCCCGCACCAGTGTGGTTCGGGCAGAGGATCACGTAGCGTTGCGGAAGATCGAGACGCTCGTAAACCGCGCCGGCCACATGTCCCGAGTACACGTATCCAGCGTGCGGCACAACACATCCGAGCGCCGCGAGTTTCTCTGTCTTCTGCGCCGGGGTGTAAGAACGGATGTCGGCCAGCAGCTTGTCCGGATCTCCAGGATAAAAACGTCCGGCAACCGCGGGCTCTCGGATCTCGGGGGCCATAACAACTCCTGTTGGTTGAGATGATATGCCCGACAGTCGTGCGCCATGAATTCTAAGGTTCGCAATGCAGAAGCGGGCAGGACTTGCGTCATGCCCGCAGCTTTCAGGGGAGAGAGAACTTATTTGGAGGTCGGGGCCGGAACTTCAGCCGGAGCCGGTTGAATGACCAGCGGAGATCCCGCCTGTGCGATGCGCACGTTTCGCTTGAACTCGTCGATCATCGTTTCATCCAGGCGAACGTCCGTGGGTCGTTTCGCAATGGTCATCTGGTCGATCTTGTCCTGCAGCTTCAGGAGCCCGTAGAACAGGTTCTCCGGTCGGGGAGGGCAGCCGACGACATAAACGTCCACCGGAACGATCTTATCGACGCCTTGCAGGGTCGCATACGTATTGAAGGGGCCGCCGACCGAGGCGCACGCGCCCATGGCCATCACCCACTTCGGTTCCGGCATCTGCTCGTAGATTCTCTGGACGACGGGAGCCATCTTCAGGGTCACAGTGCCGGCGACGATCATCAGGTCGCTCTGCCGGGGGCTGGGCCGGAAAACCTCGCTGCCGAAACGCGCGATGTCGTATTTGGCGGTGGAGGCGGTGATCATTTCGATGGCGCAACACGCCAATCCGAAGGTCATGGGCCAGATCGCCGACTTGCGCGCCCAGTTGAAGACATAATCTACCGACGTGATCAGGAAATTCTTTTCGAACTTGTTCTCAATCCAGGACATGCTTGCCTCAAGCGCCACCGATTCCGGCAAGGCCATGGTGACAAATCGGTGTACTAGCAGGCTGTGATAACCGTCACAAGCGAGTAGATTCCGTGCGGGCTCTGTCAGAAGGTCGCATCGGGTGCCAATCCGTTTCCGGCGGGCACCTTCCCCCAAGCTGGCGCTATGGAATTCTGTAAGATATTCCTGATTTCGGGATATTCACCGGGTATAATCTCCGAAGCGCCTGTTCTGTCTATGAGTTAGCGCGAATCGCGATGGCAGTAGATTTGCAAACGAAGTTGCCGGAGATTTCTGTCCTTCCCTCAAGTGCGGGGAAAGGACCGAACCGGCCCATGTTGAAGGAGAATCAAGTTCGCTTCATAGCCGCCATCGTGGCGCTTATGACCGCGACTGCGATCATTTTTGCCTTCATCAACTTCCAAAAAGAACGCGAATTCGAGACTCCCACCGACGGCGTCTGGTGGGTCGAGTCCGGCGGCCATCTCCGGGCTGATCGCGTAGAGCCTGACAGTCCCGGCGAGCGCGCCGGCATTAAGCAGGGAGACATCCTGACTGCTGCCAACGGCAGCGAAATCACTCGCAAAGCCGCTCAGGTGCGCGAGATGTACCGCACCGGAAACTGGTCGAAGGCCACCTACTCGCTTACCCGGAACGGGGTACCGCTGGATGTCCCAGTCATCATGGTCCCGGCGGACCGGTCTCTGGATGGCGGCTTGCGGCTGATCGCACTGATTTACCTTGGGATCGGGATTTACGTCCTGTTCCGCCGCTGGACGGCTCCCAAAGCGACCCATTTCTATCTTTTCTGCCTTGCCTCGTTCATTCACTACTCGTTCCATTTCACCGGCAAGCTGAACCAGTTCGATTGGATTATTTACTGGTCGAATGTGGTCGCGTGGCTGCTGCAGCCGGCGTCTGTTCCTGCACTTCTCGCTCACCTTCCCCGAGACCAAGGAAGTGGTGAAGCGGCATCGCTGGCTGGTGCCCGCGGTTTACGTTCTACCGGCGTTCATGCTGGCTTTCCACATCTTCGCCTTGAATTTCCTGCGGGCGAGTGAGGTTTTGCGCTGGAACCTCGATCGCGCGCAGATGTTGTATCTCGCGGTCTACTTCGCGATGGCGACGATTGTCCTATGGCAAACCTATGCGCATGCCACGTCGCCGATCCTGCGGCAGCAGATGAAGTGGGTGACGCGCGGTACGTTCCTTGCGATTGCGCCCTTCACGATCTTCTACGTGATCCCTTATCTGCATGGCAGCGTGCCGGGTCCGGCGATGAAGGTTTCGGTGCTGTCGCTGATCTTCCTGCCGCTGACCTTCGGCTACGCCATCTTCCGTTATCGCCTGATGGATGTGGACCTGATCTTCAAGCGGGGCATGGCGTACACTCTCGCCGCCGGAACGATAACGGGCATCTACTTCGTCGCCATCGGCGCTGCGTCGGAGGTGTTCCACAAGAATTTCCCGAGCGCCGGCCCGGCCGGACTGATCGCGGCGATTGTGGTCACCGCTCTGCTGTTCGATCCCTTCAAGAACTGGATTCAGGACAAGCTCGACAAGTTTTTCTACCGCAAGCGGTATGACTACCGTAAGACGCTCATCGAGTTCGGACGGGACCTCAACTCCGAGACCGATCTCGACAAGATGCTTTCGGCGATTGTCGACCGCATCTCGAGAACCCTCCTGGTGGACCGCATCGCCGTCCTGGTGCACGACGAGGAGGGCGGATGGTCGCTGGCGAAGAGCTGCGGCATCTCGCAGACGCAAGCGCTCGACCTGAGCTTCCTGGATGCCGAGCGGCCCGACATGGAGCTGGCAGGGCACCTCTTCTTCGATAACACCAGCCAGGCGGTGCGCGAGAACCCGGCGGCGCGCGAAACCATCCGCCGGCTCGACTTGAACTATTACCTCCCGTGCACGGTAATGAATCGCACCATCGCCATGATTGGCCTGGGAAAGACCACGGAAGGCGACTTCCTCTCGAGCGAAGACGTCGAACTCCTCGAAACCCTGGCCGGATACATCGGCATCGCCCTGCAGAATGCTCGACTCTATCAATCGCTCGCGCAAAAGATCGGCGAATACGAGCGTTTGAAAGAGTTCAACGAGAACATCGTCGAGTCGGTGAGCGTCGGCGTGTTGGCCGTGGATCTGGAAGACAAGATTGAATCCTGGAACGCGCAGATGGAAGTGATGTACGCGCTGCCGCGTTCCGAAGCCCTCGGCCGCAGGCTTTCCGACGTTTTCCCCGTGAGCTTCCTGGAGGAGTTCTACCGCGTCCGGCAAATCCCGGGAATCAACAACCTCTATAAGTTTCGTATCGGCACGCCGGCGGGCGATACGCGCATCTGCAATATCGCGATCGCACCGCTGGTGACGCGCGAGTTCAATGTCATCGGCCGCATCATCATCATCGACGACATGACCGACCGCGTCGAGCTGGAATCGCAACTGGCGCAAGCGGAAAAGCTCTCCTCCATCGGCCTGCTGGCCGCGGGCGTAGCACACGAGGTCAACACGCCCCTGGCAGTCATCTCGTCGTACGCGCAAATGCTCTCGAAACAGTTGCAGGGGGACGAGCGCCGCTCCGCGCTGATGGAGAAAATTACGACCCAAACCTTCCGCGCCTCGGAGATTGTGAACAACCTGCTGAACTTTTCGCGCACCGGGAGTTCGGAGTTCACCGAGGTCGACATCAACAAGATCGTCACCGACACGCTGGCGCTGCTCGAACATCAACTCAAGACGGCGCGGGTGAAGGTCGAACAGAATCTCACGCCATCGCTGCCGAGGATTTACGGCAACACGGGAAAGCTGCAACAGGTGTTCCTCAACCTGTTTCTGAATGCGAAGGATGCCATGCCGTCTGGTGGCACGTTGAGTGTTGCTACGGCGAACGGCCGCTCGGTGGAAGTTCAGGTGCGCGACACCGGCAGCGGAATTGCGCCCGAGCACATCCACCGTATCTACGATCCCTTTTTCACCACCAAGAAATCGCCGCGGCAAGGCCATTCCGGAGGCACCGGCCTCGGACTGGCCGTGACCTACGGCATCATCCAGGAACATGCGGGCAAGATCCGCGTGGACAGCCAGCCCGGCGAGGGCACGCAGTTCACGATGGAGTTCCCCATGGTCAGGAAGGCCGTGAATGCCTGAAGTTGCTGTATCCCGCTCCAGCCATGCCGTGCGCGAGTCCACTCCCGCGGGCGTGGTGTTGATCATCGACGATGAAGCGGCGATCCGTGAATCGCTGCAGACTTTGCTGGAACTCGAAGGTTACCGGGTCGATGTTGCCGTCGATGGCGGCGAGGGCCTGTCGCAAATGGCGGCTCATCCCTATGACCTGGTGTTGCTCGACTTCGCGCTGCCCGATCGTAACGGCATCGAGATCCTGCGCGAGATTCGCAGCCGCGACTCCGAAATCTCGGTGATCATGATCACCGCCTACGGCACCGTGGAGAACGCGGTCAATGCAATGCAGGCGGGCGCGACGAACTTCATCCAGAAACCGTGGGACAACGAAAAGCTTCTCGCGGACGTGCGTGCCGCGATCGCGCGCCGCCGCGCCGAAGAAGAGAACCTGCAACTGAAGCGCGCTCTCAAGCAGCGCTACAACTTTGAAAATATTGTCGGCAAGAGCGAGCCGATGTTGCGCATCTTCGACCTCGTCGCGCAGATTGCGCCTTCCCGTTCCACGGTGCTTCTGCAAGGCGAGAGCGGCACCGGAAAAGAGTTGATCGCGAAAGCGATCCACATGAACTCCACCCGCAAGGACCGCGCCTTCGTTCCCATCAACACCGGATCGATGCCCACGGACTTGTTGGAGTCCACGCTTTTCGGGCACGTGAAGGGCGCATTCACTTCGGCGATAGCAAGCAAGAAAGGGCTCTTCGAAGTCGCCGATGGAGGCACGCTCTTCCTCGATGAAATCGGCACCATGAGCATGGAGACGCAGGCCAAGATCCTGCGCGTGCTGCAGGACCGGAAATTCATGCACCTCGGTGGGGTGCAGGAGATCCAGGTGGACGTGCGCATCATCGCTGCCACCAACGTCGATCTGCGGCTGCTCGTGAAAGAAGGAAGGTTCCGGGAAGACCTTTTCTATCGCCTGAACGTCATCACCATCGACCTGCCGCCGCTGCGCCAGCGCAGGCTCGATGTTCCGCTGCTTTGCGAGCACTTCATTCGCAAATTCTGCGAAGAAAACAATAAGCCTCTTATGCGCATGACGCCGGAGGCGCTTCGTCCCCTGCTGGATTACAACTGGGCGGGCAACGTACGCGAACTGGAAAACGTCATTGAACGCGCGGTCGTGCTGGCGAACGCGCCGAACATCACCATCGACCTGCTTCCGGACAACGTTGTGGGCCGCGGCTCAAGCCTTTCGTTTGTGGAGACGCGCCCCGATGCTTCGCTCTTCGAGATCATGGAAGACTGCGAGCGCCGCATCATCATCGATATGCTGGAAAAAGTCGGATGGAACCAGACGGAAGCCGCCGAGCGTTTCCGCATCCCGCTCTCCACTCTCAATCAGAAGATCAAGCGTCTCTCCATCGAGATACGCAAGAAGAACGTCAGGGAAGCGCAGCCGCAACAGGCGTAGAACGCGACGTGCGCATGCGCCCTATTTACGCCCTGCTGCTGGTTATCTTTTCGGCGCACCTGCTCGCCCACGCAGAGACGCTGCAGCAGTTGCTGGAAAAGCAGGGCGTGCCTGCGTGATTCTTTCTCGCCAGAAGAACTTTCGTCCGAGGTAGACGGCGCCACAGCAAGTGACGAAAAGCGCGTCGTGATCGCCTACGGCCAGGTCGACCGTCTTACGGGAAGCGTTCTGCTGGGCTCGCCATGGGTTCTCCGTTTCGCAAAAGCCGAAGGCGTTGTGCAGCGCAAACAGCTGCCCCCGGATGAAACCAAGCAGTGCGGAGGTGCGCCGGAGCAAGTCACCTTCGTCGATGACTTCATCCTCGTCCAGACGCCGATCAATCCATCCGCAGAATGCACGCTGGTGCTGGATGAGCAGCTTACGCTCCAGAAGACTCTCTACGGTTTTGCCCCCGTCCAAGTTTGCACCCGGACACATTGTCCTGATCGAAGACATGATCCATTTTGCTCCGGTTCATCCTGAGCGATTGCAACTCGTGGATTTGAAGCTTTGGACGAACTCCGAGCTCTACCCGCCCAGTGGCGCGATGTATTGCGGAAGAAACTGGCAGCGGAACAGGCAGCAAAAATGCCGCCGCAGGCGCTCTGTACCGCCAACGACGAAGCCTGCGATCCCGATATGTTCAATGAAACCATCCGGGCTTTCACTTCCGATGGCCATGGACGTTTCGCCTTCGTCGCGACGCAAGAAGCTTCTCATGTCATGAAGGAGGGCGAAGCGCCCGAAACGGTAGCCTCGCAAGACGTGCTGTACGTTTACCAGAAAAGAGGCAGCGGCTGGCGCTACTGCCAGGTGGCGCTCCAAGGCTCAGAGGTGGAATCAACGAGCCAGAAACTTCGCTCGGAGTTCGAAAGCACGATTCAGCGCTGCACTCCGAACCGCATCGTCTTCCCAGATCTCAAGACGCAAAAGTACAACCCGTTCGTGCACTAGCCGCACAACTGCTATGCGGCGCGCAGCATACGTGTCCGTTCCGCGACCTTTCGCAGATCATCGACAAACAACCGCATCTCTTCACGCCGCGCGTCCTCATCAGGCGCGCGCAGGATGGATGACGGATGCACCGTTGCGATCACCGCGTAGCCCTCGGGCGAGCGCAGCAGTTCCCCGCGCTGCTTGGTGACGCGGAAGCTTTTGCCGAGGATCGCCTGCGCTGCCGTCGCACCCAGGCAAACCACGATTTCGGGCCGCACCGCTGCGATTTCGCCATCGAGCCACGGCCGGCATGCCGCGACTTCGGAAGCATTCGGTTTCTGATGGATCCGCCGCTTTCCACGTGGTTCCCATTTGAAATGCTTCACGGCATTCGTCATGTACACTTCGTTGCGGTCGATTCCTGCCTGCTCCAGCGCGGTATTCAGAAGATTCCCCGCCGGGCCGACAAACGGGCGTCCTTCGAGATCCTCTTTGTCGCCGGGCTGTTCCCCTACGAGCATCAGGCGTGCGTGGGCCGGTCCCTCCCCGAAGACGGTTTGCGTGCCTCGCTTCCACAGGTCGCAATTGCGGCAATCCTTCGCTTCCCGGGCGAGGACTTCCAGGCTTCGGGGCTTGGTCATCAGCGGCAACTCGGCTTGGACAGCGGGTTTTCGACGCGTAGCCATACCGTGACGGATGCCGATTGCAGCATGCATGGTTGTGCAGATTGCAGAGCTGAATGGCGATCAACGAGGTTCGCGCGCCAGCATCAAAGCTCCGACCACCGGCTCGGTTGTTGAGAGAAACGCGCTGCGCCCAGGATGCAGTTGCTGCAGGCGGCTTTGAAAAGTCTCGAAGACCAGCTCGGAATTTCGGAACACCCCGCCAGCGGCCGCGACAGCAATCGTTTCCGATTCATCGAACAATCTCGCAATCACGGCTTGCGCCAGCAACGTAAGCTCATCGCCGGCGTGCCGGAGGATCTCTTTCGCGTTGTCGTCCCCGAGGTCGGCGAGAGATACGACAGCCGGAAAGACCTGCGCGAAATCAGGATTGGCGGTCGAATTCGCGAACGCGGCCAATTCCTCGGGTTTCTGAACGCCAAGCGCGCTTACCAGGTGATGCACGAAGGCTTCGTTTATGCCGGCATCGAAGCTGCGCATCGCCGCCGCGACGGCCACACGGCCGATCCAGTGGCCGGAGCCTTCGTCGGAAATGGCGAAGCCCCAGCCACCCGCTCGCGCCGTAGCATTCGCAGCGTTCCGTCCGTATGCAATGGAGCCGGTGCCGGCGTTCACCAACACGCCCGGCGCGCCTTCCAGTGCCGCATGATGGGCGATGACCATGTCGCCGACAATCGTGATCTCGCCGGCAATCTTCGCGCGCAGCATTGCTTCCAGCGAGGCGCGAACCTGGTCGTTCGATGATCCTGCGATCCCCGCGATGACTCGCGATACCTGTGCAGCGGGGATACCAGCGGAGAAGCACACCTGATCGATTCCAGCCTCCAGCGCCGCTCGCGCCGGCTCTTCTCCGGCGCGCAGGATGTTGCTGCCTCCCGTGATCGTCTCCGCCAGGACCTGCTGCTCATCGCCAAGCAGGAACCTGGTCTTGGTGCCGCCGCCATCAATGCCGAGATAGAAAGCCATCGCGCCGAAGTTACCACAGCCGATAACACTTGCCGAGGTCGAAGTGGCTGGCGATAAGTGCGGCTCGCCATCAATAATGTCTGGACCGAATTTTGTGGCAGGAGAAATCTCATTCAGGCGCGTCCCGGGCTCAATGCAGCGGACTTCGTAATCATCGCAATCTACCTTGCGGGAATCACCCTCTTTGGCCTTCGCTTTCGTAAATCGCAACGCACCCTGAAGGATTATTTTCTTGCCGACCGCAACATACCCTGGTGGGCACTCGCCCTCTCCATCGTCGCCGCGGAAACCAGCACGCTCACCCTCGTCAGCGTGCCCGGCCTGGCGTACGACACCAATTTCACTTTCCTGCAACTCGCCATCGGATACCTGATTGGCCGGGTGCTGATTTGCATCATCCTGCTTCCGCAATATTTCAAAGGCTACCTGTTCACCGCCTATCAACTGATCCAGCGCCGCTTCGGCGGCAAGCTGCGCACCTACACGGCCGGGCTGTTTCTCATTACCCGCGCCGCCGCCGAGGGCGTCCGGATTTACGCCGTGGCACTCGTGATCGGGATTGTGCTCGGACCGGAACTTGGCCGGTTCAGCGAGTTCGGCCGCGATCTTGTCGCGATTTCCATCGTCTGCTTATTGACCCTTATCTATACGTTTGAAGGTGGCCTGGCCGCTGTCATCTGGACCGACGTGATCCAGACCTTCATCTACATCGGCGGAACCATCGTCGGGTTCTTCACCATCATTCACTTGGTTCCGGGTGGATGGCCGGCGATCCATGCCACGGCTGCGGCGGCAGGGAAGTTCCGGGTATTCGATTTCAGCCTCGACTTCTGGAAGACCTACACTTTCTGGTCCGGCGTAATCGGCGGTGCTTTCCTCACAACCGCCAGCCATGGCACAGACCAGCTCATCGTGCAGCGCCTGCTGGCGGCGAAGAACCTCACGGAATCGCGCCTGGCGCTGCTGGCCAGTGGAGTGGCCGTATTGCTTCAATTCGCATTGTTCCTGTGTATTGGCGCGATGCTTTGGGTCTTCTACCGTGCCGCGATGCCGGCGGTCAGCTTCGCGAAAACGGATCGCATCTTTCCGACATTCATCGTCACCCAGATGCCGCACCTCGTTTCCGGGCTGCTGATCGCCGCAATCCTGGCGGCTGCCATGTCGAACCTGAGCGCCGCATTGAACTCGCTCACTTCGACTTCCATCATCGACTTCTGGCTGCGGATCAATCCTGCAAGCAGCGAGCGCACGCGTCTCCTGCTCTCACGGGTGGGCACCATCGCGTGGGGAATCGTTCTTTTCTTCCTCGCGCTCCTGTCGCGCCGCGGCGGCAAGGTCGTGGAGCTCGGATTATCGATCGCATCGGTTTCTTACGGTGCGCTGCTCGGCACATTTTTGTTGGGCGTTCTTACGAAGCGCGCCAACCAGCGAGGAACAGCCATAGGCCTCACGGTGGGCTTTGTCGCGAACCTTTACATCTGGCAAGGACACGCGGTCGTTCCCCGCCTGGCGCTGCCGAGACCGATTCCGTTTCCCTGGTATGTGCCGATCGGTTCGCTCATTACCTTCGCAATCGGATATATTGCGAGTCTCGCCTTCCACGGCCATGACGAACCCATCCAGACCGATGCCGACTGACACTCCCGGGGTTTCGGTCCGGGGTTCAGGCCCTCAGCCGCACCTGGCGCGGGATCTGCGTGTGAGCCATGCGACCGCGGTGGTGGTCGGTACGATCATCGGCAGCGGCATCTTCCTCGTTCCTGCCGAAATGATGCGCGCCGTGGGCACGGCAAAGCTCGTTTACGTTGCGTGGATCGTCGGCGGGATCCTGTCGTTCCTCGGTGCGCTGACCTATGCGGAACTCGGCGCGATGAAGCCGCAATCCGGCGGCGAGTACGTTTACGTGCGCGACGCTTACGGCCCGCTCGCCGGCTTTCTTTACGCATGGTCGTGGTTTGTCATCGCGAAACCCGGCTCCATGGCCACCATCGCGACCGGCATGATGCAGATCCTCGGCGGCTACCCGCTGCTCTCGTTTTTGCCCAAGCCCGTTATTACGGGGATCCCGTTCACGTGGGCGCAGCTCGCGGCCATCGGCCTCATCGTCTTGATATCGGCGATCAACTATATCGGCGTCAAGAAGGCCGGCGACTTTCAGGTCGTCTTCACCGTGCTGAAAATTGCGATCGTGCTAGGGGTAATTGCCGTCAGCTTCTTTGGCGGTCACGGTTCCTGGTCGAACTTCCTCACCAGCTACAACGGCGCGACCCGCGGGATCGCGGGGTTCATGATCGCGCTGGTTGCTGCACTCTGGGCTTATGACGGTTGGAACGACCTCAACATGGTCGCCGAGGAGGTCGACCACCCGGAGCGCAGCGTGCCGATTGCGCTGATCGCCGGCGTAGGGATCGTGGCTGCTCTCTACATCCTGCTGAATGCAGCGGTACAGTATGCTTTGCCCGCGCCGGTGATGGCACTCTCGAAGCGCGCCGCCTCCGATGCAGTGCTGGCGTCCCTTGGTCCCGCGGCGGCGTCGATTTTCGCGGCGCTCATGGCGATCCAGATGCTCGCCACGATCAATGGCACCACCCTCAGCGGCGCGCGAATTCCGTATGCCCTGGCGCGCGATGGCTACTTCTTTCATGCGCTCGCCAAAGTTCATCCGCGCTATTTCACCCCGGCCAATGCAATCGTCTTCCAAGGCGCTCTTGCGGTGATTCTCGTATCCCTGGTGGGGAAGTTCCAGCAACTGTTCTCGCTAACAATTTTCGCGGAATGGCTCTTCTACATGATCGCGAGCAGCACCATTTTCGTCTTTCGCCGCCGGAATCCGGAGGCGGTCCGACCCTACAAGACCTGGGGCTACCCCGCTGTCCCCGCCCTTTTCATCGCAGCTGCGGCCTTTCTTCTCTACTACACATTTGCGGAAAACCTGAAGTACCCGATCATTCCGACTACCGTGATCGGGCCTCCCCTGAATTCGCTGTCGGTCGGCGGAGCGGTCCTGATCCTTCTGGGTGTTCCGGTTTTCCGGTATTTCGCACATCGACGTTCGTAAATATCCACACTTGCCAACTCGCCGCCGCAGGTTTTGGTGTCTGCTTTCCAGCAGCGCTCGCAGCAATCGGTAGGGCACTCGTGAGTTGGCAAAGACTCCGCTACTTCGCTCTTTTCGCGGATACCGGTTTTCCGGCGGGTTTCGAGGATTTGGTTACCTCTGCGCGAACCATTTTCGAGAGCTGGACGCGCACCGTTTCCTTGGAGTGTTCTGCCTCTTCGAATTGCGTGCTGCGCATCCCTCTAAGGTCCTTTCTTACCGCTACGTGCATTTTGCGGGAGAATCTCGGCGGCAGCTGTTTGCAAGCTAGGTTCAGCAGTTCAGGAGATGCGAAGTCCGTCCTCCGCCAAGCAGCACTTGGTAGTTCATCGACATCGAAGTTAAGCACTGGCATACGCGTGCATGGCCGCGCGGGCCGCGCTCATCGAGCATTTTCTGGGCTGCCGTGGATAGGCCACGGAGCTCAACGCGTGATAGCCGGATCTACCTGCAATTCCGGCGCACGCGCATTAAGAAACCCGCAACGCGTCGGGGAATGCTCCGGAACAGAACGACTGTACGCGAACGTCGATACACATTTTGTGGGAGAGGGAGCCTCTGCTTGAGAGTACGATTGCTTCTTTTGGAAGACAACGCACTCGACGCTGAGCAAACGCTGAGCGCTTTAGGCGAGGCCGGCCTGTCGCTCGAGGTCGATCGGGTTTCTGCTGCCGAGCCCTTTCGGCAGGCTCTCATGTCCCGCGACTACGATGTGATCCTGGCGGATCCCACGCTGAACAGTTACGACGGCTTCTCGGCCCTGCGTGTAGCCCAGGAGATCACCCCAGCTACTCCATTCATTATTGTCAGCGGAACAATGGGGGAGGACAGCGCTCTCGATGCTCTCCGGCACGGGGCTTCAGATTACATTTTCAAGTCCCGACTCGATCGGCTCGCGCCGAGCGTCATGCGGGCAGTGCGCGAGAAAAATAACTTCAATCGTCGCATTCACAGCGAACAGGAGTTGCAACGTATCTCCGAAGCGATGCGCCAGAACCAGAAAATGGTGTCCATCGGCCGCATGGCCGCGACCATCGCGCACGAAACCAACAACCCGCTCGAGTCCGTGGTGAACCTGCTCTTCCTGCTGCGGGATGAAGTCGGGACCGACGATGGCAAGCGCTACGTCGCGGCCGCTGAGCGCGAGCTCTCCCGGGTCATCGAAATCACCCGCCAGACTCTGCACTTCTATCGTGAATCGGATCGGCCCGTGGATGTGAAATTAGGTTCGCTGGTGGACGAGGTGCTTTCCCTTTACCGGCGCAAATTGACGACGAAGAAAATCTCCTTGCTCAAGGACCTCTCGGCCTGCCGGCCGCTGCTGGCGCTCCCCGGTGAATTACGGCAGGTCTTCTCGAACCTTGTGGTCAATGCAATCGACGCTACGCCGCAGGGGGGGAGGATCTGGGTTCGGCTCAAGGAAAGCTGCAGCTGGCATGGCCGGCAGGTGCATGGAATCAAGTTCCTGGTTGGCGACAACGGGAGTGGGATTTCGCGCCAGAGTCTTCGCCGTATTGGCGATGCCTTTTTTACGACCAAGGGGCAGGAAGGCACTGGGCTCGGGATGTGGGTTACCCGGGGAATCGTCCAGAAATACAATGGCCGGATGCATCTTGCGAGCTCCACGGCCAGCCACCGTCACGGCACCGTGATTTCTATTTTTTTCCCCTACCTGGCACTCGCTGAGGTTGAGCAACAACGACTGGCCAGCTAGGGAAATATCACAGGGGAACAGGGGCGCGAACCTGGCGCGCCTTCTCATAGACGCGCACGTATTCTTTCGCGGACGTGTTCCACGAGAAGTCGCGGCTCATGCCGTTGCGCATAAGGTGCTGCCACGCCGCCTGGTCCTTGAAGGCCTGCAGTGCCTGACGGATGGTCGCCAGCATAGCTTCGCCGGAATATTCGGAGAACTTGAATCCAGTGCCTTTGCGGCTGAGCGGGTCCCAGTTTTCAATGGTGTCGTCCAACCCGCCGGTGGCACGCACGATTGGAACCGTTCCGTAGCGCAGGCTGAAGATCTGGTTGAGCCCGCAAGGTTCGTAGCGCGAGGGCATGAGGAACATGTCGCTGCCCGCTTCGATCTTGTGCGCCAGGGCATTGTCGTAAGCGACACGAACCGCGAAACGGCTTGGGTATTGGCGGCTCAAGCGCCGCAACAGGTCTTCATACGCCTTATCGCCCGAGCCGAGCACCACGAAAATCGCTTCCTCGCGTGCCAGCCGGTCTGCCACCTGTTGGATCAGGTCAAACCCCTTCTGCGAGGCGAAGCGCGAAACAATGCCGATAACTGGCAGCGCTGAATCGGCGAGTCCAAATTCGCGCAACAGGTCGGATTTGTCTTTGGCCTTGTTGGCAAAATCCTTCGCGGTGTACTGTGCCGCGATGAACCGGTCAACCTCCGGACTCCACTCCGTGTAGTCCACACCGTTCAGGATCCCCGCAACGGTGCCCGAGCGGGAGCGTAATACGCCTTCCAGGCCGAAGCCGTACTCGGAGGTCTGGATCTCGAGCGAATACCGCCGGCTCACCGTGGTGACGAAATCTGCGTAGACGATCGCGCCCTTCAGGAAATTCACCTTGCCGTAGAACTCCATCTTGGTCAGAGTGAACAGGTCCCAGGGAAGCATGAGCAGCGGCAGGATCTCAGGCGGGAACAGGCCTTGGTATCCCATGTTGTGAATCGTAAACACCGAGTTCACATGGTCGAAAGCGGGATCTTCGGCATAGAGGGTACGCAGCAGCACGGGAATCAGCGCCGCCTGCCAATCGTGGCAGTGAAAGAGGTCGGGAACACCGAGGATTTTCGAGCCTTCGAGCACAGCGCGGCAGAACAGCGCAAAACGCTCGGCATTGTCGTGATAGTCGCCGATAGGCGTGCCGTAGAGCGCGTCGCGGTCGAAATAAGCGGGGTAATCAATGAAGTAGTGCTGCACCCCGGCGTGTACGCCGCCATCGACGATCGAGCAGAAGCGGTACTGGTCGTCGAAGGGGACGGTGATGCTGCGCACCGCGATCTGCGGGTTTTCCAGCTTGGTTGTGCGGTACAGCGGAGTGTAGACGGAAATCTTGTGGCCGAGTGCCGCCAGCGCGCGGGGCAGCGCGCCGACTACGTCGGCCAGACCACCTGTCTTGGAAAATGGAACGCATTCCGAAGCAGCGAATGCGATCTGCATGCAACCTCCCGGGCCCGGTTCGCACCTTTACAGCCTCTTAGGATAAATTCATAAGAGGTTGAGATGTCCTTGCCTCAGCGCTTAATGCCCAACGAAGTCTAATCGTGCCGCAGGAGAGACGCAAACTTGCCGAGGATTGCGAGCGATAAAATTTCCCGAACCTCCAAGAAAGCCAAGCTCGGCCAGAATTTCCTCGCCGACGCCAGTGGGGCACTCAAGATCGTGGAGGCTCTCGGCGACATCAGCGAGGCAACCGTCGTGGAGATCGGTCCCGGCAAGGGCGCCATTACGGACGCTCTCGTCCGCAGGGCAAAGCGGCTCATTGCGGTGGAGATTGACCGCGTGCTGGCAGCCCAGTTGCGGCTCCGCTACTCCCGGTTTCCGAACGTCGAGATCCTCGAGGCAGACATCCTTGCCATGCAGCTTTCGACGGTACTGACGCAGCGGATCGGTCCTCTGCGTGACCTTCGTCCCACCAAGGCGGATAAGGTTCGCGTCATCGGCAACCTGCCCTATTACATTACCTCCGAGATTCTCCTGCGGCTCTTTGAAGCGCACGCGCTGATCGATTTCGCCGTCATCATGGTGCAGAAGGAAGTGGCGGATCGCATTGCCGCCAAACCCGGATCGCGCGACTATGGCCTGCTCTCCGCCACCGCGCAGCTTTACGCGCAGGTGCAAAAGCTGTTCACCCTGCCGCCTGGCGCATTTGCGCCCCCGCCGCTGGTCCACTCCACCGTGCTGCGTCTGCAGATGCAGCCGCGCATCGACGAACTCGCCGTGGACGAGACGGGCTTCATCGACTTTTTGAAGCTCATCTTCGGCCAGAAGCGCAAGACCCTGTTTAACAACCTTCGCGGATTCTACGAGCCGGATAAAGCTCGTGCTGCGATGAAGGTCGCTGGGTTGAAGCCCGACATTCGCGCCGAAGCCGTCAGCCTCGAGAAGACCGCGAAACTTTATAACGAACTGCGTCAAGGATAGGGGCCCCAGTGTCTGACTTCCGCAAACTGACCAGTACCTCGGAACTCCCTCCGCCGGGCGAGGCCCGCGAGTTCACCCTGGAAGGCCACACCGTTTGTGTCGCCAACGAAAACGGAAAATGCTCCGCCATGGACAACGTCTGCGCTCACCGTGGCGGTCCGCTAGGCCAGGGCGTGGTCGATCAGGGCAAGATGGTTTGCCCCTGGCACGGCTGGCAATTCGACCTGGTCACCGGCAAAAGTGAGCAAAGTCCGACCTTGGGGGTCGAAGTCTACGAGTTGAAGATCGAAGGGGACGATGTCCTGGTGAAGCTTTAGCCCAGCAGCCTGAGAAAATTTCCCGGAGAGTTCTGGAAATTTGGAAACACGGTATTGAGGTCGCGGTTGCCGAGATGCGCGGAAACCGCTTCGCCGACAACGCGCCGGAAGTCGGTAGTAAGCGCCAGGTCGCGACCCTCGTAGAGCTGGTTTGGCGCTAGACCGGGCCATTGGCCGTAAACGCGGCCCCCGCGCACCGGACCGCCGAGCACGAACATCACGTTGGCATGCCCGTGATCGGTGCCGCGGTTGCCATTCTCGCGTGCCGTGCGACCGAACTCGCTCATGGTAACAATCACCGTCTCTTCCTGCAGGTCGCCGAGATCCGTCCAGAAAGCCGAGATAGATTGTCCGAAGTCCCGCAGCACATTCGCGATCTGCCCCTGCGTCGAGCCTTCATTCACGTGGTGGTCCCATCCGCCGATGTCGGTGAACGCCACTTGCACGCCAAGGTTCGCCTTGATCAACTGCGCTGTTTGCTTCAAAGCGTCGCCGAATTGGCCGCGAGGGTAGTTGGCTCCCTGTGCAGGCCGATACTGCGCCGGATCGGCGGCCTTGAGCATCTTTACCGCGTCGAAAGTCTCCTGCCCGGTGCCATGCAACACGGAGTCCACCGAACCTTCGTACATCGACTCGAAAGTGTTTGCCGCCGGAGTCGCTGCTGGATTGTTGCCACCCACGCCAAACTGCCGCAGGTTGCTCACCGCGATCGCCGGCTCGTGCCCGGCTAGGATCCGGGGAAGGTTCGGGCCGAGCGCAATGGCGCGGAAAGGGTCATTGCCGGCAGAGGCGACTTTCGCGCGCAAGGCGCGATTCAGCCAGCCATCTTCGGTGTTCTTAAATCCGGGCGTACCGCTCTCCATGAAGTCCTGTGCGTCGAAGTGGGAGCGCGTGGGATCGGGAGATCCTGCGGCGTGCACGATGGCAAGATGCTTCTGGTCCCAGATCGGCTTGAACGGCGCCAGCGATGGATGCAAGCCAAACATGCCATCCAGGTCGATCACATCGCGCTGCGGGATATTGATCGTTGGCCGCATCGCGTAATAATTCGATTCCCCGTGGGGCACCACGATGTTCAGCCCGTCCGCCGCGCCACGCTGAAAGATCACGACCAGCCGCTTCTTGCCTTGCGGCAGCTCCGAGCCATATACCGCGCGTGCCAGGAAAGACGGAACGACCGTCGTGCTTACCAGCGCCATGGCGCTGTTCTTCAGAAAAACCCGGCGTGTAATCGACATCGTGTACCTCTTACCTTCGCTGGAACTCCGGCGACCCCAGGATCAAGCCCTCCAGCACTCCTTCGCGCTGGGCGCGCTTTGCATCGTCAACGTCCGCCAGGACCTTGGGATCGTTAAACTGCTTCTGGATGACGTTCCGCGTCTGCTCGGAAACATCTCCCGCCAGTAGATCGCTTTCAAGCGTTGTTTCGATCGCGAGCGGATCGGATAGGTCTTGCTTCCCAAGCAGCAATTCTGGCGCGATCTGCGTGCCATTCATCTTTCCCGCGCCGAGCGCCAGGGCAAAGTTCATGCGGCTGAGCAGCGCGGCGGAGTTAACCCATGTCTCGGCGAGCATCGAGTAGCCCGTGGGTGGCTGCATCTGGTACAGCGGCATTCCCATCTGGTTCAACACCCGCACCAGCGGTGTCGCATCGCTTACCTCTGCGCCGCTCGCGCGCACTGCGCTCACCACGAATTCCAGAGGGGTCTTCACTTTTGCGCGATACGACTGCGGCGCCCAGAACTCCGGCGAGTTCAGCATGGTGCGCAGCACCTCGCGAATGTCGCCATCTTTCTTCTTCCACGTCTCCGCCATGCGATCCACCAGGGCCTGCGGCGGATCGTCCGAGACAAAGCGCACGGCGAGCTTGCGGCAGACGAATTTCGCGGTGTGCGGATCGCGCGCCAGCATCTGCAGAACTTCCTCGCCCTCTCTCTCCCCGTTCTCCTGGATCTTCTGGCCGAGCACGAACTTCACACCCGGCTCGTGGCGCCGCTCCGCGAAGCGGAAGCCACCACCCTTGCGCGGCTCTTCAATCGTCCACCCGGTGAAAACCTTGGCGACCTCCGTCACATCCTTCTGCGTGTATCCGCCATTCACGCCGAGGGTGTGCAGTTCCATCAGCTCGCGAGCGTAGTTCTCGTTCAGCCCCTTCTGCTGATTTTTCTTCGCCTGCGGCTGCGTACTCGCCATCGGTTCGCCAAAGGGACCGCGACGCATGGGCCGGCGTAAATTCTCAGGAATGCCGAGAGCGGCCGGTGAGTTTGGACCGACGCTTTCCGCATTGTCGAGATAGAACAACATCGCCGGGCTGTGTGCGGTTGCTTTCAGGAGGTCCTCGAACTTTCCCAGCGCGTGCGGACGAATCGCGTTGCGCTCGTACTCCGTCACGTAATAATGATCGGCGCCCTTGTTCAGATAGACATTGAAATGGTTGAACCAGAAATCCGTCATCACCTCTTCGAGTTGACGGTTGCTGTAAATGGCGCGCAGCAGCTTCGCCTCAGTCAGCTCATCGTGCACCAATGCCGTTGGGTTGCGCGTCGCCAACACCGCTTCTCGATCGGCGGGATTCATGCCCTCCATCAGCGCGGCACGCGCATCGTCGCTGATGCGTAACAAGTCGCGTCGATCCTCATCGGTCAGCCGCAACATGGCGTTAATTCGTTGTCCCGCCGGAAGGGAAGCGATTTCCGCGGCAATCTTTTCCCCGTGCTGTCTCTGCTCGCGACGCCGCTGGCGCTCGGCGTCGTTGGCCTGATCGTCCGGAAGATCGGCTTGATCGCCTTGGGCAGCTTTGCCGTTGTCGACTTGCTTCGTCGTCTTGTTTGCTAACTTCTGGTCGTAGCGATCGAGCGTTGCAAGATAGACCAGGCGTTCATCGGGATTGTGTGGCACGGCCATCTTCCCGTCGGCAACCTGCTTGATCACCTGATTAGGCGGGAACTTCTCGGCCATCTCGCGAGCGCTCATATCGAGAGTGCGGAAGTTGGCCAACCGCGCCTGCAAAGCGCCGTCATCGATCTTTTCAGGATGCAGTTGCTCGTCGATCCACTTATCGAGACCGATCGATTTCACCCGTTCCACGTCGCCGGGCCGGGGACCGAACGTCAGCCGGTTCAAAGCGTGTACCGTGCGCTTCCGCTCGTCCAGTTGCGATGCAGCCTTGATTTTCTTGCTGCCGGCCACGGTGACGGAGATCGAGCCTAGAACAAGAATTCCGGCGATCCCCGACATCGTCAGTCTGCGGAAAAATGCCATCCTGCCGCCTTGGGCACGAGAGTGTCCTGGGATTATCAACCCAATGAGCCAGAAAAGTTGCTGCTTCTTATGGCACGACAGTGTGCTGACCGGAAGTGAATGAGGACACAGCTAGTTGGAATAGGCCCGGTTACGCGTGGTTTTGTGGTGGAGCACCGCCGCCAACTGATCCACGTCGGGTGGCGCGATGGCACACATCACGCGATCGTCGAGGAATTTCGGCTTGTTCTCCGACTGCGATTTCATCCACGCCGCACTGAGTTTCGGGCTGCAGGCCACCACCGCGTCGCGGCGCACCTGCACCAGCAGAGCCTGCACCGTCTCCGGATCGAATTGCGTGGGAGAAAGTTTCACGACTTCGCTTAACGCTTCGCCGATCGAAAGCGGCTGCCGGTACGGACGCTCGCTGGTCATGGCATCGAAGGCATCGGCGAGTCCCATGATCCTTACATGCTGCGGGATGTCGTCCCCGCGCAAGTGGTCCGGATATCCGGATCCATCGAGTCGCTCGTGATGCGAACGTACGACCTCGCCCACCTGCGGCCAGGGAAACTGAACGTTGGACACGATCTCGTAGCCGACCACCGTGTGGTCTGCCATTTCTTTGAATTCAGCTTCGTCGAGAGCGCTTGGTTTGCCGAACAGACGGCGATCCACCGCGACTTTCCCGATGTCATGCAGGTATCCGGAAGCCCGTAGCGACGAGGCCTCCGAAGCTCCCATGCCCATGGCTTCGCCGATAAACGCCGCATAACGGCCCACGCGAATCGAATGCCCGCGGATGTTGATGTGCTTGGCATCGATTGCCACGGCGAAGGCCTCAAGCGCGTTGTCGTAAAACGAATGCACCGACGCCATCAGCTTCAAATTTTCAGCCACGCGCGCGTTCAGCGATTCCGAGAGCCCACTGTTATGCACCGCAAGCGCAACGTAATGCGCAAACATCTGTAATCCGTGCAGTTCTTCTTCGCCATACTGGCCTTCTTCCGGTTGTCCGAACGCGAGCAGGCCAACAAGTTTCGGGCCAACCCGCAACGGCGCCGCACAATGCAAGAGTTCCGGAGGGAAGTTTCCGTTGGAGCTGAAGAAGCTGCGCCGGCTTTCGGCAGTAAGCAACTGCGGCCCGCGCGCGGTAGTGAGCGCGTGGACGTGCGATGGAAGCAGCGGGATGACAGCCGGACTGGGGAAAGAAAGGAAGCCGCGGGACGCGACAGAGGTCAGCGCTGCCGGCTTATCGTAGAAGCGAAACAGAGCGCTCTCGCGAGCGCCGATTGCTTCCATCAACAAGCGCAGCAGTTCATCCGCGGTCTGCGCAAAGTCGCGCTCCGCAGTCAGGGCCGGCCCGAGATCGCTGAGCGCCTCGAAGGTCGTGAACAGCTTACGGAATTTGTTCTTGATCTCCGCCACGCACAGGCGCGCGAGAACCTTTCAGAGCACAAGCAGAGTACATCGTTGCCCCGCGCTTTGCGTAGTGGTGTTTGTGGTGCGGCGTAACTGACTGGATTCGTGTTACGACAGGATGGTCTAAACGTCGAACACGCGATAGGCCTGCGGAGGAGTCATGGCCTGCAGGATCGTGAGCGCAACATTGTGGACTGGGCATCCAGCGGTCGTTTTGCCGTCAGCAGCGCCATGGTGGGCATGGCCGTGCAAAACCAAATCCGCGCCATGACGGTCGATCACTTCCATCAGGCGAGAACTTCCCAGATAAGGATAAATCTCCGGAGGTTCTCCCTGGACCGTGGTGCCGATGGGTGCATAGTGCACCACCACTACGCGCTTCGGCGTTCTGAGCTGCGACAGGGCACGCTCGAGTTTCAGCGACTCATCGATTGCGGCCTGTACGAAAGCCTTCACCTCCGGTTCGCCGAATGCCGTCAGAGCGCCGCGTCCGAAGCCGCCGGGAAAGCCCTTGGTGCCCGCGAAGCCGACGCCATCGCGCTCATATCCGGTTCCATCGAGCAGCTTCACTCCTTCTGCCATGAGCATCTGCATGAGCTTGTCGGAGCAGCCGCTCTCGTAATCGTGGTTGCCGAGTACGGCCACGATCGGGATTCGCAGCCTCACGAGGCTGTTCAGCATCGATTCGATTTCCTGCGGCTTGCCGAAATTCGTCAGGTCGCCGGCGATCACCATCAGGTCCGCTTCGTCGCGGACATGGTTCATCTGCTCGCGGATGCGATCGTAGCTCTGGGGCGTGAAGTGCAGGTCTGCGAGAGCAGCGATTCTCATTGTTTAGTCAGATGTCGCAATCACGCTGCGGGCTTGCTGGTCGCGTCTTCGGGAATTTTCGGCTCCCGGCGCGCCCGGCTCTCTTCCAGCAGGTTGTCGAGTCCCCATTCGTTTACATCGATTGCAAACATACGCTCGTCCAGCAGGCTGCCGCGGAAATTTGCGACCGTGCCGGGGTCTTCGAGATTACTGCGGAAGCGTTGCAGTAAATCGTTCCAAACTTGCCGCGGAACCGCCTTCGCTTCCTGTGGGTAAACGTAATTGAAGAGCACAAGAGCCCAGAGAAGAAGCTGCCAGTGCTCGCCCACGAGCCGCAAAACGCGCGCCCAGTCGAGCTTGCCCCGCGTTCCGTAGATCAGGTGGACAATGTCGGCGCCGTCGAAACGTTCTCGGAAGGCGATGAAAATCTTGGAAACCAGCAGCTCTTCCGCTGCCAGCACGAGCACCGGAATTCCAAGAATCTGCGAAGGCGTGGCACGCTCAATCCAGCTGTGATCGACGGTCACGATCCCGTTACTCATACCGGTAATCAGGTCCACGAAGAAGTCGTCACGATGAGCCTTCGCCAGCCATACCGGGTCTTTTACCTCGGTTTCGAAGCCCTCGGCGCGCAGCTCCTGCAAGGCTTTCGGAACGTCCTCGGGCGCGAGAAACAGATCGAGATCTTTCGTGTTTCGGCAGATCCCTGTATGCTCTCGGAGCGCGAATGCTCCCGATACCGCGTAAGGGATGCTGCGCTCGTTCATCAGCGTGAGCACCTCGCGGAACAAGGATTCCTGCTCCGGCGGAAACTCCGGCGGCGCCGAGGAACTGACCGGTAGCGGTTTGTCGTCGCAAGCCACGGCAATACTTGGATGTCGAAAAAGCCTTGGCCCGTTGTGACGGCAGAAAGAAATTGCGGCCCAATTCCAGGGATTCCGAAACAGCTCGCGTTCCGCAGCATCTAAAATTCTGCGATGGCAAAGCGCACCGAACAACTCGTCGATATCGATGGAAAGCAGCTCAGCCTCTCGAACCTGGATAAGGTGCTCTATCCAGTGGCGGGATTTACGAAGGGGCAGGTGATCGACTATTACGTACGCATCGCCCCTGTGCTGCTGCCCCATTTGCGAGACCGTCCGCTGACCATGAAGCGGTATCCGAACGGCGTGAACGGCATGCATTTCTATGAGAAGAATTGCCCCGAGCATCGTCCGGATTGGGTGCAAACCGCGCCCGTCTGGAGCGAGGGAAACAATAAGACGATGCACTATTGCCTCGCGCAGGACTTGCCGACGCTGGTTTGGGCGGCCAACCTTGCGGACCTCGAGCTGCATACCTCGCTGTCGCATGGCAGCGACATCATGCGCCCCACATTCATCGTCTTCGACCTCGATCCAGGCCCCCCGGCCGACATCGTGCTCTGCTGCCAGGTCGGCTTGTGGGTGCGCGACATCTTTTCGCACTTCGGCCTCCAGAGCTTCCCCAAAACCTCCGGATCCAAGGGTCTCCAGATCTATGTCCCTCTGAATACCGCGGTGACGTACGAACAGACCAAGCCTTTCGCGCATGAGCTCGCGCGACTGCTCGAGCGCCAGCATCCGGAGCAGGTGGTTTCGGATATGAAGAAGGTGCTCCGGACCGGCAAGGTCTTCGTTGACTGGAGCCAGAATGACAATCACAAGACGACCATCAACGTTTATTCGCTGCGCGCGCGCGACCTTCCTACCGTGTCTACTCCCGTGACCTGGAGCGAAGTCGAACAGTGCCTCAAGAAGAAGGATCCGAACTTGCTCGTCTTTACTTCGGACCAGGTACTCGACCGTGTGCAGAAGCAAGGGGACTTGTTTGCGCCGGTGCTGACCTTGAAGCAGAAGCTCCCAAAGCCTGAATCGCTGCAATCGCTCAATGAACCGCAGCCTGCCGATGCCGTGAAGGCGAAGCCGAGGAAATCTGCAGCGAAGAAAACCAGCAAATTGCCGCCAACAAAGAAGCGTTCGCGTCAGTCCGCATGAAAGCGAAGAAGCAATTTGAATTTCCGAAGCCGCCTGATCCGCGAGGGTTTTACATCGGAACCTCGGGCTGGGCCTACGACATCTGGCAGCCCGCGTTCTTTCCCGAGGGCCTGCCAAAAAGCAAGTACCTGCCGTACTACGCTTCTTGTTTGACTTCGTGCGAGGTGAATTACACCTTCCGCAACCGCCTGAGCGAGAACACCGCCGCCAAGTGGATCTCCGAAACGCCTGCAACGTTTCGGTTCGTGTGCAAGGCGAACCAGTTCCTTACCCATATACGCCGGCTGAAGAATTGCGAAGAGCCGGTCCAGACCTTCGCGAAGGGTATGGAGCCGCTGCTCGCCGGCGGACGCTTTGGCGGCGCCCTCTTTCAATTGCCACCCAACCTCCATGCCGATGCCGGCCTCCTGCGGGAATTCCTGCAACTGCTGCCGCGCCCAATGAAGTCTGCTTTCGAGTTTCGCCATGAGTCCTGGTTCACCGACGAAACCTACAAAGCTCTCTCCGATGCCGGTGCGGCGCTCTGCATCGCCGAGACCGATGACTTGACCACGCCCGAAGTGCATACCACCAGTTTTTCTTACTACCGATTCCGCCGGCCCGACTATTCAGAGGCCGATCGTAAGAAGTTGGCGGACCGTGTGACCGCAGCGCGGGCCCGGTCGAACGAGATCTACGCATTCTTCAAACATGAAGAGCGGCCGGACAGCCCGCTGTGGGCCGTGGAACTGCTGAATCAGGTACTGGCTTAGCATCAAACTCTGTATTCCCGCGCACCCGTCCTTCGCCGCATACTTTCCTCGTGGGCCTCACCAATCAAAACGAGCGGCTGCTGCACAGCTTCATCGATTACCTGAAAGTCGAGAAGGGACTCTCGAAGCTGAGCGTCAGCGCGTATGCGCACGATATCGCGCAGTTCTCGGAATTCCTCGCCAAGCACAAGCGCTCGCTGGACAACGCCCGCCGGCAGGACGTCCGCGATTTCCTCGACGAGCTCTTCAGCAATGCACTCGATGGGCGCAGCGTCGCGCGCAAACTTTCCTCGGTCCGGCAGTTCTACAAATATCTGTTGCTCGACCGCCGCATCGATCACGATCCCACGCTGAATATCGAATCGCCGCGGCAGTGGAAGGTCCTACCGAAGTCGCTTGCCACTGACGAAGTCTTGCAGGTGCTCTCCGGGCCTCCGCGCAGGCTCGATACCAAGGAATCGCAGGCCCTCGCGTTGCGCGACCGCGCCATGCTTGAAGTCTTCTACGCCGGCGCGCTCCGGGTCTCCGAGATCATCGGCGTGCGCATGGAAGACGCAAAACTCGATCTCGGCTACATGATCGTTCGCGGCAAGGGCGACAAGGAACGCATCGTTCCGCTCGGCCAGGGCGCTCTCGTCGCACTAAAAACCTATCTGCAATCCGGCCGCGAGATTCTCTGTGCCGGCAAATCCTCGCCGCTTCTTTTTCTTGGTCGGCGCTGCCGCAAGCTCAGCCGCCAGCGGGTCTGGCAGATGGTATCGGCGGCATCGCAAAGCGTGGGAAGGCACGCAAGCCCGCACATGCTTCGCCATAGCTGTGCCACCCACATGGTCGAGAATGGCGCCGATCTTCGCACCGTGCAGACCATCCTCGGCCACGCCGACATTTCCACCACCCAGGTCTACACGCACCTCGCGCTCGATCGCCTGAAGAAGGTCTATCGCGATCACCACCCGCGCTCCAAGCGGCGCAATGCTGGTGATGCCCAATGAAACCGCCGACCGTCGAAAAGGGAATTGCGCAGTTTCTCCGCTCGCTCAAAGAAAAGAACGCCTCTGCCCACACCATCAAGGCCTATGCCGCCGACCTAGCGCAATTCTCGTCGTACATTGGCGCGGTGCAGTGGGACGACATCGACCACGTACGCATTCGCGGCTTCCTCTCGCATCTTTACGACCACGGCCTAAGCAAGCCATCCGTCGCCCGTGCCCTGGCTGCGTTACGTTCGCTGTATAAATGGCTGGCGCGAGAAGGTATGGTCGAGCAGAATCCCGCCGCGCTGGTGGCCACCCCAAAGCTTCCCAAGAAACTGCCGCGCGTTCCCACGATGGAAGAGCTGAACGCGGTGATGGATTCCGCCATGCCGGAGGTAGCGAGTTTCCCTGAGCGTGACGCTCTCATCTTCGAACTGCTTTACGGCTGTGGGATTCGCAACTCCGAACTCACCGGCATCAATCTCGACGACATTCGCTGGTCCAATGAGGCCATCCTGATTCGCGGCAAAGGCAAGAAAGAGCGCTTCGTCCCCCTCGGCGACGAGGCTGCGAGTGCCGCCAAAACCTATTTGCCCAGGCGCCAGGCCGTGCTCGCCGAACGCAAGGCCCGCAGCAACGCCTTGCTCATCAACCTCCGCGACGGCTCCCGCCTTACCTCGCGCAGCGTCGGACGCATCGTCAAGCGCATCGCCATTGCCCGCGGGCTTCCCGCCGACGTCCATCCCCACACTCTGCGCCACGCCTTCGGCACGCACCTATTGGAAGAGGGTGCAGACCTGCGCGCCATCCAGGAACTGCTCGGCCACGAGCGCCTTGCCACCACCCAGCGCTACACCCAGCTCTCCACCCGCCATGTCCTCGAGGTCTATGACAAGACGCACCCCCGCGCTAAGTGACTTAAGTCACGCACGAAGTAACGTTGCCTGCCGAAAGGTGCTTGGGTACTATGCAGCACGATGTCAGTCCGCTCATTGATGTACTCAAGCGACTCCGATTTGACCGAGAAGTTCACGGCTGCGCTCCGCGTGCTGGGAATCCAGAACGAGCCGGTCAGCGAACTCGACCGTGCCACCAAGCGCCTCTACGATCGTTTCGACGCCGTAGTGATTGATTGCGTCGATCCGACCGCCTGCGAGCTGATCAAGGCGGTTCGCTCCAGCCACGCCAACGGCCGTGCGATCGTCTTTGCCGTCACCGATTTCCAGAACTCGCGCAACTTAGGATCGCTGGCAAACTTCCAGATCGCGAAGCCCGTGAATTGGGAGATCGCCAAGCGTACGCTGCGCGCGGCGCGCACCCTCATCCACCGCGAGCGCCGGCTATTCGAACGCTCGCAGTTGCGCAGTAGCGCTCTCATCAATGCAGACTCGAAGGAAGTCGCCGTCCGCGTCATGGACCTGAGTGTTCGTGGGATGCTCGTCCAGTGGAACGGCAAGCTCGAATTGAACCGCCGCGTGGCGGTGCGCTTCAATCTGCCCGACACCAAGATTGCCATCAACTGCAAGGGGCGCGTGGCGTGGACCGATCACAAGGGACTGACCGGCATCGAGTTCCTGAACTTGCCGGAAGACACGACTTCGCAGATGCAGCAATGGTTCGAAAAAAACCGCGGCGGGAAGAAACTCGCCATGGCGGTTCGCTCTAACGTCTGGTAGCTTCTCCCACGTCTTCCTCAGGTACAGCATCGGTGCGTGCCGGATCTTTCTTCCCGCTCATTCGCTCCCACTCGCGCACGATCTTCTCCCGCAACTCAGCCGTAAGTCGCTCATAGGTCTCCGACGTCGGATTTCCCGGAGGCGGTACCACCGGATCGCAAACCGTGATCTGCAAGGGTGCAAATTTCTGGAAGCCCTTGCCCCGCGGCCATGCCTCATGGAAGCCCTCGATTGCCACCGGGTAGATTGGCACCTGCAGGTGTGAGGCAAGAATCGCCGCCCCTTTCTTGAACACCTTCGGTGGTCCATCAATCGTCCGTTCGCCCTCGGGATAGAGCACCAGGGTACGGCCATGTTTCAGCCCGTAGGCCCCGGCCTGCATCGCGGGCACGAGGTTCGCATCCGGATCGATCGGGATCAGTCGCACCGTTGCCGCGAGCTTGCGAATCAAGCGTCCGCCAAAAATCTCGCTCGTGCCAACGAAAAACAGGTTGCGCAACACCGGCCAGGGCAGCGCAAAGATCATCACAGGCGCATCGAGAAAACTCTGGTGATTCGACGAGAGGATGAACGGCCCGGACAGCGGCAGCTTTTCCATCCCGCTCACCTTCAGGCGGAACACGTCGCGCGCCAGCAGGTTCATCACGCGGCCTACCGCATACCAGAAGTGGGTGGCAATGGGGCGGTCTTTCGCCACCGCCAGGACCTCCGGATCGGTCACAGGTTCAGCGAGAATGGCGCCCCAGCCGGCGTTTTCCCGCTGCGCCGTGTCGCTGCGGTGCGCAAGTACGGCGTCCACCAACTCCCGGACGGAGTAGATCTCGCTGCTCACGCTGTCGGGAACGTTGGCGCCCATCGCCTGCTCGATCTCTACCAGCAATTCCACCCGCTCCATCGAATCAAGCCCAACGTCCAGTTCGAGGTTGTCGTTGGGACGGAGTTCGTTGTGCGAGTTCTTGGCATTGCGCCGGATGACCGTCAGCGCTTCCTGCACCTCCGGCCGTTCCAGCCACTCGCGCTCGTCGGCGCTGAGTTCCCGCGCGACCGGCGCGTCCTGCTGCTGTTCGCCGCGTGCATGCATCTCCCGCGTACGGCGCTCGATCTCGAACCGTTTCAGCTTTCGCGTGGTGGTGCGCGGCAGGTCTTCCTGCCACACGTCGTAACTGAGAATTCTCTTGGTGCTCGGCACTTGCGCCGACAATCCTTCGATATCGAAGCGAATCACCTCGCGGATGTTAACGATCTTTTTTTGCTTCAGCACCTCGAAGTTCGGAACTACCGCGGCGTGCAGCCGCTCGCTCAAAGGTTCCCCCGGACGGCTCTCCAGGCCCATCACGCAGAGCTCCTTGATCCATGGCGACTTCAGGTAATGAGCTTCGATCTCCTCCGGGTAAATATTCTTCCCGGAGCTCAGGACGATCATTTCCTTGGCACGGCCCGCGATATAAAAATTGCCGGCCGCGTCTCTGTATCCAAGGTCTCCGCTGTAAAACCAGCCCTCGCGCAGCACCGCCGCGGTGGCGTCCGGGCGGTTGTAGTACCCCTTCATCACGATGCCGCCCCGGATCCTCAACTCGCCCACCAGGCGCCCGTTGCTGTCCGGCTGGGGATCGTGGATCTCGATTTGTATCCCCGGAAACGGCTTCCCGATCGAGCCGATCACGTTATCGTTCGGCGGCGTCACGCATGCGCCGCCGCTCGTCTCCGTGAGCCCGTACGCCTGCAGGATGGTGAAGCCCATCGTATGCAGGTCTCGGCCAATCGTGGCATCGAAACGCGAACCACCAGTAATGAGGTACCGCATCTGCTTGCCCAGCAGTTCGTGGACCTGCCGAAAAAAGATCTTGCCCGGATTCAACCCGAGATGCCGCGCGAATCGGGATAGTGCCATCAACGCTCGGAAGGCGCCCCGGGTGAGAGCACCCTTCTCTTTCACCTGTTTTTGCACCCGTTCGTGGATCAGGTAGAAAAATTGCGGTACGCAGCAGAAGACGGTGATCTCTCGCTCTCGCAGCGCCCGCAGCAGCTCTGAGGTATTCAGCGACTCCAGGTACACCACCCGCGCACCGATCGCCAGCGGGATGAGCAGGTTTGCCATCTGCGCCAGCGAATGGAAGAGCGGCAGAACTCCCAGCAGGGCGTCCTCGTGGGTCACGTCCAGCACCTTCAGAGCCCCCTCCATCTCGGCGAGAAGGTTGCTGTGGGTGAGCATCACTCCCTTGGGATCGCTGGTGGTGCCGGAGGTGTAAAGGATGCAGATCGTGTCTTCGGGCGCGGCGATGACCGGTTCGAACTCCCGTGCTCCGCGTTCGAACATCTCGTCCAGGTTCGCCAGCCCAGGACTTGACCCCGTGACCATGGCCAGCCGAATCGGCAACCCCTCGGTGGCCTTCCGCGCTGCGTCGAGAGTGCGTTCGTCCACGAACGCCAGCACCGCTCCGCAATCCAGCAGCAGTTTGCGCAGCTGCTCGGGTTTGTAAGCGGTATCCAGCGGTACGGCCGTGTTCCCGGAGGCGACAATGCCAATGTAGGCTGCGGTCCAGCGCGGTGAGTTGGCAGCCAGCATCGCGCAACGTGCGCCGCCCGCGATGCCGCAACCGGCAATCCAGGAACCGACAGCGTCTGCCATCAGGCGCAATTTGGCGTAGGTGTAGCTCTCAACCTCGGGCTGCGGATGGTCCGGCGTCGCTGCGTGCTGCATCTGCAGCGCAACCGCGTCCGGCCATTGCTTCACGCTTTCGACGAAGCGGGCATAAAACATGACAGTGTTTGTCGAGAACCAAAAAATTCGAGCCCATCTTACGCGTTGCGCAGCTCTCGACCCAAGAGATTCCTCATCCAACTTGCATTGGAGGAGTCAATGCGAACCGCACACGAAATGTTTGTTCATGAGCTGACAGATATGCTCGATGCCGAACAGAACCTGATCGAAGCTCTTGGAAAGCAAGCTGAAGAGAGCTCCCGCCCCGACTTGCAGAAAGCATTTCAAAGCCACCAGGCGCAGACCGAAAAGCAAGCCGAGCGCCTGCGGCAATGTTTTGAGCTGCTGGGGGAAGAGCCCGAAGATGCCGAATGTAAGGGCATTCGCGGGCTGATCGCCGAGCACGATACTTTCGTCGAGGAAGAAGATCCGGCGGAAGATCTCGTCGATATCTTCAACACCGGCGCGGCGGAAAAGGTCGAGAGCTACGAGATCTGCGCATACGAGGGACTTATACGTATGGCAGACCTGATGGAGCATACCAAGGTCTCCCGCTTGCTCAACCAGAACCTGAAGGAAGAGCAGCAAACGCTGAAGAAGATGCAGGCATTCAGCAAGAAACTGAAACCGCAAAACCTCGGCATGGATGAAGAAGAGGGCGAGGATGCGGAAGGTGAGAGCGGCGAGGAACAAAGCGGCTCCCGCAAGAAGACCGCCGGCTCCAACGGATCGAAGTCGCGCCGCGGCCGCGTCGCCTAAACGAAACTGTCAGTCAAAGCTCCTCCGCCTGGAGGAGCTTTTTTTCGCTCATAGCGTCGAGGAAGGCGAGGACCAGCGGTGGAGCTTCGCCGCGCAGAGCCCGCCGCTCCGACTGGAACAACGTTCCAACGAAGAAGGGATGGTTGGCGAGCTCGAGCACGCGTACCTCACCCGTGGCGCCAGCTCCAGTCGCGCGCAGCTCACCCGAAATCAGCCTCTCCTGGAATGCGGGGTTGAGGCCGTAATTGCAGCGGTAGCTCTCCTGGATGCGCTTCTCTCCATAAGCCGCGCCCACGACGCTGTTTTCCGCGAGCACAATCTCCTCGCTCTTCTCCACCAGGGAACACGCCAGCGCCGTAATAACCAGCGTCTCGCCCTCCGGACTGTCTTCGGCGTGGCCGGCTGTGCTCATTCCGAGGACATTGCGGGCGTATTCAATCACCGCGTACTGGAACCCCGCGCACGTGCCGAGGAACGGCACCCGGCTGTCACGTGCATAGCGGATCGCGTCAATCGCGCCTTCGGCGTTCGCGTAAGGGCTGGCTGGAACGCACCAGATGCCGTCGAAACCCGCCAGTTGCGTTTTGGGACTGCGCAGCGAGGAGGTGTGCAGCCACACGCCTTCCGCCGCAACGTCAAGCTCTTCCCCCGCCAACCGGAGGGCCTCCGGGATCGCCTGGTGGGCAACGACGGAGGAGTTATAGTCCCCCAGCAGCGCGACGCGGCATCTCCTGTTCACAGCCCGGCATTCTACCAAGTACGCCGAGAAGGCTGGTCTTCTATTGAACCCGTGAAGACGCGGGCCGCGCTGCCATGGCCCGGCGTGGACCTCCCTCCGCCACGGCGGTGCCGTCGAACCTGAACTGCCGTACCAGTCTCTCCAACGACGTCGCCATCTGCGAGAGTTCCGTGGCAGCCGCCTGGGTGCGCGACGCGCCCTCGCTGGTATGCGAGGCCGCCTCCGCCACCGCCCGTATATTTCCCGAGATCTGGGCCGCCCCCCGGGCTGCTTCCGCGATGTTGCGCGACATCTCGTTGGTCGTCGCCGTCTGTTCTTCCACCGCGCTGGCAATCGTTCCGGAGATTCCACTGACCTCCGTAATAATTTCCGTAATCTCGGAGATCGCGCTGATTGCGCCGCTCGTCTCCTGCTGCACGGACTCAATGCGGTGCCCAATGTCTTCTGTCGCCTTGGCCGTTTCCTTGGCGAGTTCCTTCACCTCGTTGGCCACCACCGCGAAACCTTTGCCTGCTTCCCCGGCCCGCGCCGCCTCGATGGTGGCGTTGAGCGCCAGCAGGTTCGTCTGTTGCGCAATCGTGGTAATGACCTTGAGCACGTCGCCAATTTCCGCGCTGGAAGCCCCAAGCCGCGCTACCGTCGCGTTGGCGGCCTGTGCTTTCAGGGTAGCGGTCTGTGCGATCTTTGCCGACTGCGCCGCATTATGCGCGATCTCGCGAATCGAAGCGCTCATCTGCTCCGTCGAGCTGGCCACCGTGTTGGTGCTCTGGCTCACCTGCTCGTCCGCCGAGGAAGCACCTTGCGCCTGGGTCGCGGTGCGTTCCGCACTTTCGCTCAACTCGCCGCTGACTGCCTGCAGTTGCTTCGACGACGCGGTCAGTTGCCCGGTGCTCGTCTCGATCGAGCGCAAGCTGGCAGCCAGGTGATCCGCCATGGCGTTGATGTGCGCCTGGATCGCCGCGTGGTCTCCGTTATAGTTGCCGGTCACGCGCACCGTCAGGTCGCCCTCCGCAATGCGCCGCAACACGCTCCCGGCCTCCTGCATCGGGGCAATCACGGCGTCGAGAATGTCGTTTACTCCCTGCATGATGTTGCGGAACTGCCCCTGGTGCCGGGCGACGTCGCCGCGTACCGAGAGGCGGCCTTCCACGGCGGCCTGGAATAGCGTCTGCGCGTCCAGGGCAAGGGTATCGATGCTCTGCATCATGCGAATCGTGGTCGGCCGGTAGGTATCGTGCTCCGAGGCCTTGCCGCGCCTGACGATCGCCGCCAGGTCCGCCGCGTAATCGCCGTTCGCCACATGCTCGAGGATCTCGATCACGCTCAGCGTGCGCCGCCGCATCTCGTTCGTGGAATCGGCAAGGCTTTTGAAGATTCCCGGATAGTTGCCGGTCACCTTTTGCGTGTAATCGTTCACCGCCATGCGTTGCATGATGTGAATGCACTCCGCCAGTCCCTGCATCGAATCGGCGGCGGAGTGGATGCTTTGCTCGATCTCTCCTGACTCCCGCCCGCCCACGGGCGCCGATCTCTCCGGAGCCTCCCCCCTGGCAATCGCCTGCAACGCCTCGACGACCCGGGCCGTCGCCTGCACCATGGTCAGGCGGCACTCCGCGAATTCACCGAGTATCTCCCCGTAAACCCCGGGCGGCTGCGCCGTATCCTTGCCTGCGCCTGCCTCGCCGTGGGCCACCCGCCGCGCTCCTTCGGCAAAGCGCCGCAAAGCCTCCCCCGCCGCTGCCAGGCCTTTGCCGGCCAAATCGCGGTCGCTCCTTGGTTCCGCCTGCACCGGCCTGCCGGCCGCCAGCGCCTCCGCCGCGCCCCCCAGCGCCCTCAGGTACTCCTGCAGCGCCGCCAGGCTCGCCAAGAACTCTTCGCACTCCCGTGTGTCAAAACCCAGCTCTCCGCGCGCCAGGGCCTCCAGCGCGGCGGTTACCGAACGGCCCCTCGACTCCGCCCGACGGGCGATTGACCCACCAATCCAGAACCAGGCGGAACCAGCCACGCCTGCCAGGAGCAAGGCGGAAATCCAGGCCGAGGTCACGCCCGCCGAGGGGAGAAGAACCGCTGTTGCCACGATAACTGCCGCTAGAATGCTGGTACGAAGCCTGATTTCTGCTGGAAAACCACTCTTGTGCATGCTGGTCTCATCGGCAAAGGAGCGGCGCGCTTTAGGCTCAAAGTTGTTGAAAACGCGGGCTTCCCCTGCTTGAGCCTTGGCTCTGGGAGGCCGCATCTAATGGGCAGGATGTGGTACGCTTTCCATGGCGTCCGTCTCGCTTTCTCAACTGTTTACAAGGGGATCTACGAGGCAGGGGACGATCGTTGGCAAGCCGCAGCGCCCGGCTTTACGGCCCCTGGGGCGCGCGTAGAGGACACAAGTTTTGATTAATAAGGCAATTGCCAAGATTTTTGGCACCAGCAACGAGCGCATGGTGAAGCGGTTAATGCCGACTGTCGCCGAGATCAACGCGCTCGAACCGCAAATAAAACAGCTCACAGACGATCAATTACGTGCAAAAAGCGACGAATTTCGCGCAAAAATCGCACAAAAACTCGCTCCTTTTGAAGAGGCCGAGCACCGCGACCATGCCCTAAAAGAGGTACTCGACGAGATTCTGCCGGAGGCCTTCGCGGTGTGCCGCGAGGCGGGGTGGCGGGTGCTCAACATGCGCCACTTCGACGTCCAGTTGATCGGCGGCATGGTGCTGCACCGCGGCATGATCGCGGAAATGAAGACCGGTGAAGGCAAGACGCTGGTGGCAACCCTGCCGGTGTATCTCAACGCCCTTTCCGGGCGCGGGGTGCACGTGGTCACGGTCAACGACTACCTGGCCAAGCGCGACTCGGAGTGGATGGGCAAGCTTTACAGCTTTCTCGGGCTCACGGTCGGGGTGATCGTTCACGACCTCGACGACGACCAGCGGCGAGAGGCCTACAAGGCCGACGTCACCTACGGCACCAATAACGAATTCGGGTTCGACTACCTGCGCGACAACATGAAGTTCGAGATCCGCGACTGCGTGCAGCGCGAGTTCAACTTCGCCATCGTCGACGAAGTCGATTCCATCCTCATCGACGAGGCGCGTACGCCGCTCATCATCAGCGGCGCCAGCGAGGAATCGACCGACAAGTACCAGCGGGTGAACGTCATCATCCCCAAGCTGGAAAAGGGCGAGGAGCTCGACGGCAAGGAACCGAGCGAGAAGATCCTTACCGGCGATTACGTGGTCGATGAGAAGCACAAGACGATCACGGTCAGCGACGAGGGCTGGGAGCGGGTGGAAAAGCTGCTGGGCATCGGCAACATCGCCGACCCGGAGAACTGGGACCTGAAGCATCACGTCGAAGTCGCGATCAAGGCGCATGCGCTTTACCACCGCGACGTGGAATACGTGGTCAAAGACGGCGAAGTGATCATCGTCGATGAATTCACCGGGCGACTGATGCCCGGACGCCGCTGGTCCGATGGACTGCACCAGGCGGTGGAAGCGAAAGAGCAGGTCAAGGTCGAGCGCGAGAACCAGACGCTGGCTACCATCACCTTCCAGAATTACTTCCGCCTCTATAAGAAGCTGGCGGGCATGACGGGCACGGCCGAAACCGAGGCGCCGGAATTCGACAAGATCTACAAGCTGGACGTGGTGGTGATTCCGACCAATCGCACGTTGCTGCGCAAGGAAAACCCCGACGTCGTGTACCGCACCGAGAAAGAGAAATTCTTCGCGGTGGCGGACAGCATCGCGGAACTGGCGGAGAAGCAGCAGCCGGTGCTGGTGGGCACGGTCTCGATCGAGAAGTCCGAACGGCTCTCCGATCTTCTGAAGCGCAAGGGCATCAAGCACGTCGTCCTCAACGCCAAGTACCACGAGCGGGAAGCCGAGTTCGTGGCACAGGCGGGACGGCTGGGGCAGGTCACGATTGCGACCAACATGGCGGGCCGCGGCACCGATATTCTGCTCGGCGGCAATGCCGAGTTCCTGGCGAAACAGGAGTGCGTGAAGAAGGGCGTGGCGCAGCCGGTACACGAAGCCGGCGGTGAGGTTGACGCCCGGCCCGACGATCCGACGACCGTCTACTGGTACTACGCGGGCAACGAATACATCTGCCCGAAGCAGCAGTGGGACGAGGTCCTGGCGAAGCACAAAGCAGCGACCGATGCGGAGCACGCCAAGGTAATCGAGTCCGGCGGATTGTTTATTCTCGGCACCGAGCGCCACGAGTCGCGGCGTATCGATAACCAGCTGCGTGGACGCGCCGGCCGCCAGGGCGATCCCGGCGCCTCGCGTTTCTTCCTCTCGCTGGAAGACGACTTGATGCGCATCTTCGCCAAGGAGTGGGTTTCGACCCTGCTGCAGCGGCTGGGCATGGAAGAGGGCGTGCCGATCGAATCGCGCATGATCTCGCGGCGCATCGAGAAGGCGCAGGAGGCGGTGGAGGCACAGAACTTCGAGGCCCGCAAACACCTGCTCGAATACGACGACGTGATGAACAAGCAGCGCATGGCGGTGTACGGCCTGCGCCGCCAGTTGCTCGAAGGGCTCGACCAGAAAGAGCTGATCATCGACGAGTACGTCACCGAGATCCTCGGCGACCTGCTCGACAAGTTCGCGCCTCTCGACAAGCATCCTGAGGACTGGGACACGCAGGGGCTGAAGAACGAGATCTTCACGCGCTTCGGCGTCGATATCCTGGCGGAGGGCGTGGAAGCCGACAAGCTCAACCGCACCGAGCTGGGCGACCAGATCCTGGAGAAGCTGAAGGAACGTTACGAGGCCAAGGAGCAGTTGATCGGCCCCGACCAGATGCGCCACCACGAGCGCGTGATCATGCTGAGCGTGATCGACCAGCTGTGGAAAGATCACCTGCTCAACATGGACCACCTGAAAGAAGGCATCGGGTTGCGCGGTTACGCGCAGCACGATCCGCTGGTGGAGTACAAGCGCGAATCGTTCGACATGTTCGAAGGCATGATGAACAGCTTCAAGGAGCAGACGGTCCGCTACCTGTACCTGATGCAGATCATCGACGCGGCGACGAATATGCCGGTCGAGATCCCGCGCCGGGTGAAGCCGACGAACGTGATCGAGTCGGGTCCGGCAACATCAGCCCCGGCGCCGCCAGTCCCGGGCAACGGGCATCCGCCGCTGCCGCCCTCACGGCGCGCTTCGACCTCGCTCGACGACATGGAGAAACAGTTCGAACGCAAAAAGCGGCGCGAACTGGAGCAGGCGCGGATGGCAGGCGCAAGCATGCCGGAGGCGGTGCAGCAGGTAGTGCGCGGCGACAAGGTCGGCCGCAACGAACTGTGTCCATGCGGCAGCGGCAAGAAATATAAGAAGTGCCACGGAGCATAGTTAAGAAGTTTCGCAACGATGAAAACGGGAGCCTATGGGCTCCCGTTTTTGCTTGGCGTAAGGGTATTTTGCGATAGGCAGGAAGGCAGGGTAGCGCCATGTGGACGGTTCGGTCTGCGAAAAACCTGGTAGCGATTGCTGGGGTAACGGGATTTACCGGCGGTAGTCCATTCTCTCAATCCCGCGATGCTAATCCGAGCGGTGCCCCGAGGAGCGCGTAGGCAAGGAGGATTCCGGAGAGTCCGAGGCCGACAAAGACGGAAGCAACCAACAACAGACGAGTAAACGGCAAAGAGCTGCCTTCTCCTAGTTCGCCAAGAAAAGCGCAAGAACTGATCAAGATGCCGACAACCGCGAGCAATGCTCCATCGTTGTCGGGCGGACAATACTGGCCCCGTGCCTCGCGCCGGATCAGCCAGTAGAACTGGAGATCGCAGGTGCGATTTTCAGTCGAATTCACTGCCAATGGGTTACCACGCTTATGAAAGGGCGCCCGATGCGGTAGGTTGTGAGCCTCGCGTCTCCCTTACGTAAGAGCACCTTTCCAGCATGCGTGGTAAGGCGATGTATCGACAGTTATCTTTCGCGAGGAGCTAACCTGCAGTCTCTCTTGATGCACCAGCCGCGTAAGAAAAATCCGACGAAGAATCAACCCGCATGAAGTATACTGCGAGCCGAAAGGGATCGAATCGATGGGCACGGGTTCTTCCAGCGTCACTGCTCCCTTGGAAAGAACGAGCGCTCCCACACGGTAACAAATTCCTCGGGAAGTACTGCTACCTTTTGATGGCACGACCGTGACGAGGTGAGTGGCAGTATGCCGGATCAGTTGCTCCGGATAGAGGGCAAGAACCAACGAGGCGAGTAGCACGGCGAGTAAGGAATGGCCCCAAGAAATAGGGCGGGTCTTCCCGATCTCAGACTGCGAACTCCTGATGAGCCATTGCAGACCCAAAGCGACGCCCGTCACGACGAGGAAGGACGGTAATTACGGTGAACTCCCCGAGGGCCGGGGAGCGGGGTGACTGTTGCAGTGATACCTTCAGTGACTACGGCTACTGTGGCAAGAGCCGGCCAGTGCTCGCAGCAGCACCCGAAAACCGGTCTGTGCGGCTAACGCGGACGCCATCAGGGCGGATGCGGCGACGGTGCGCGTCCCTGCAGGGATACCACGTGCAAGTCCAGGAGCGCCGGGCTTCAATGAAGGCACCTGTGGCATCGCGGGTATGGGTCGGAACAAAAGTATAGAACCGGTCATCATCCCTATTCAGCCGATAGGAACACGAAGAGCGCATTGGCAGAGACGAAGAACTGGTGCAACAAAACAGGAAGCGGTGCCAACAATTCGTGACCTCCCGCCGCCCCGATCCAAAGCGAGGGATGCCTGGCCATCGCGATTGCATCCGACCCGACTGTAATAAGGACCGCCAGAACAACCGCTTGTTGTGAGCGGAGGAGGTACACCTGTTGAGAGTGGGACGGAGCGCTTTTTCTGTAAGGGCGGAATGCTCGCACGACGGACAAAAGGGCGATCAGCATAGCAACAATGAAGCCGAAGGAGCCGACTGCATCATACGGGTCATCGCCGAAGGGGATGATGCTACGCAAGGTTGGGTCGTGCTTGGCGAACATGAACGACCAATCGAATAGGGTCGCCAGTCCAAACGCGATCACGGTGTTACGCCTGAGCGTCGTTGGCATCCTGGAGCTCTCCTGGCTTTTTATGGCGACATCTCAATCGTCATCTTCGCAGTTGAGAAAACGGGCTGGCAGCGATGGATGCGATTGCCGCGACTGGGTTGGAATCGTCGCGGAACAAGTCAGTCTTTTTGTAGCGTCACATGAACTTCCTTCATTTCCGTGATTTCGGTAATGACAATCGCGTGCGTGCCATTGCGCTCAAAGGCGATGCCCTTCACCCGCACATATTTGCCGACGAAGGGCATCAGCTTTTTCCGCTGACTGTAATCCGGCATTTTGTCAGAGATAGGCTGATAGAGGTCGCCGTCCCTGGTCAGAATCGCGATTGGCGAACCGGCCCTCACGCAGGCCCGCGCGCACTTCAGACTCAAGCTGGTCGCGTTTCCATCGAGGTTCTGAATTGGGCATGCAATATCTCGCACCAAGCCCTCAATCGTAACGTTTGACCGATGTGCGCGGGAACCTTCCATCGACGTTTTCTGTGGAGGCTGGGGCGCTCCCACCATCGACGCAACGCCGCTGCCCGCCAATAAGCAAAAACACAACATTCGCTTCATTCGTCCTCCTTACCAGGTGTCGACGATGCGGTATTCGCTTGGCTCGGCGACGCCGTGCCTCTCGTCCGATCTGGGCCGCCACTTTCGCTCTCACGGCACGATCCATGGATGCCGTTCCTTGCAGGGAACTCGCGTGAAGATGGGCGGTAGCCCGGGCTTACGCCGGGGGCTATTTTCTTCCGTGCCTGCGAGGTTCGTGATCTTGCCTCTCTTGCAGTTGAGCGGTCCATGGTAGTCGAGGTGCAGGGTTTGAGGCGGTTTTTTCGGCACGACTGAAGTCGTAGGCTTTCACGAAGCCAGTTGGGCGGGTAGGGGTCCTGGGTCCTTCGGCTGCGAACCCGCATTGGGCAGCGGGCAAAAGCGAAGGGCGCCAGTGACGGCGCCCTTGGTCCTGCATTGGGAAGAGAGATTAGCTCGGCATTTTGAACTGGAGAACGATTTGAACGGTGGATTCCACGGCGCGTCCGTTGACCGTGGAAGGAGCGTACTTCCATTGTTTCACGGCTCCAAGGGCGGATTCACGCAACATCGGCGGACCGGAAATCACCTTCGCGTCGTGGACCTTGCCGTCGGCGGAGATGGTGGCGCTGAGTGTCACGGCGCCTTCCACGCGATACTGCCGGGCGGCGGCGGGATAGTTCGGGTTGACCCGCTGCAACAGGCGGCTCGGTACAACCACGGCGTTGGCCGGAGCGGGGGTAGAGAGCTTCGGCGCCGAGGTGGTCATCGGAACGTCGAGAGCGGGGCCGGCGGTGTTGGCGGCGAGGGTGATGCTAGGCGGCGCAAGCTCCGGGCTGGACTGGCTGGAGGCGGCCGGCGTCCTGGAGACGACGATCGGGGCGGCGATCGTGCGGGTAGTGTCGGCTACTGGAGTTGGTTTGGGGGTCTTGTCGGCGGCCTTGGCGGGCTCCTGCTTGGCAGGGGCGGCCGTCGGCGAAGCAGCGGCTGCCGTGGTTGCAGGCGCGGGGGTCGTAGTGGCGGGGGCAGGCTGTGCGGCGGCGGCGGTGGATGGAGCAACCGCTTTGGCGCTGCTGCGCCCGAACATGAAATATCCGCCGATGGCGACGAACAGCACGGCAGCTGCGATGCCACCAAGGACCATCGGATTTCGGCCGCCTTCGCTGCCGCTGCCAGAGTCGGTAACGAACACGGGGGCAGAGAAAGTGGGCTCGGGTCTCGGCTCCGCCTTAGGGGCAGACTTCGCGACGCTGGGAGCTTCTTCTTCCTCGGGCTTGGGCGCGACTACCGGCTTCCATTTGCCCTGCGATTCTTTTTTCGCCGGCGGCTTGGCGTCGGCGGCTTTCTCGTAAGCCGGCGCGGCAGCAGCGGCGGCAGCCGGGGTCGATGGCTTGGCGACCGGCTTGGATTCTTCGACGCGCTGCATGGGCTCAAATTTCGGCTGCACAGGTACGGGCCGTGGAGCTTCGGTTTTAGGCTGGGCCGGAGCAGCAGAGTGCGTCATGGTGGCGCCGGGGCCTTCGATCCAGCGCTGGATGACGGCGCCCAGGCCGTCGGCCATAGTTTTGAGCACGGCCATGTGGGTGTCGCTGAAGGCATTGCCCAGGCCGGAGAACACGGCGATGACGCCGGTGACTTTCATGCCGCTGAGCACGGGCACGACGGCCATGGACTTGATACGAAGGGCACGGCTAATTTCAGGGTCAACGCGTGAATCGTTTTCCGTGTCGTCGCAACGGACGGCTTTCATGCCGGTGACGGCCAGGCCGGTGAACGTACCGTCGAGGCTGAGGATCATCCCCACGTCGGGGGCATTGGAACCGCGGCTGGCGCGGCAGACCATCTCGGGCCCTTCGCGCAGCGCAATCGCGGCGCCGGTCGCTCCCGTAAACGTCTGGACCCGTTGTACAAGTTTATTGACGTCTTCGAGGATCGAGGGCGGGTATTGGACCGCGGATGCGGGTTCTGTAACGGAGTCAGGCATATTGGGCTCTTGGATGCTGGGTCATCCTGTCGCACGATTTCTCGCACCACAAGTTGATGGAATTATAGAGGGGAACTCCCACATTCCGTATCATTACCAAAGACCATTCTTGGGGTAACTAAGGAGGGGCGCAAGAGGGTGGATGAGGAAAAACAAAGTTGGTGCGATAATGTCTGCTAAAATCGCTCTCCCGAGGTAGGCCATGAAGAACTTGATGGAGAAGTTGCAGGAGAAAGAATTGCAGATCGAGGCGCTGCGGGCGCAGATTGCAAAACTGGAAAAAGACATCGAGACCCTCCAGAGCGCAGCGCGCATCCTGGCCGACGAAGATGACGGGAATCCGCTGATGGACCTGGTCGCGCCGGAGTTGTCGGGCAAGTCGGCGGGCGGCGAGCAGAAGTCGAATAATGGCTTCGATTCAGGGAAGAAAAAAGCCTGGCCGTAGAGAGCACGGGCTGACGCTCGGGCAACCGGGAGCACGCACGGCGGAAGACGCCAGCGCAACGAGGGTGCGGCAGAGCACTTAAGAGATCACTTTCAGATTCCAGAGAAGAAGGCCTCCTGAAGGAGGCCTTTGTTGTTGCCGTGGGGGAGAGCCGGTTCGTAGCTCATTGAGCAATAACCCGCCGCTGGCGTGACCCAGGTTCGGGGAGGTTTGCGCGGGGTGTCGGCTACTCGGCCTTGGGGCCGTGTCGCGCAGGATGGCTGGGGGCAGGTGAGGGCCCACCGGAGGGGCTGACGTGGAGGTACACCCGGAATTGCGTCCCGTCACACTCTTTTGTGATGTATGTACTTGCGTGACTCCCGCAGACTTCTCGTGGAGAGTCGTGAAGCGAACGACGAGGGGAACTGCAGGCCGAGGGGTCAACTTCGCGCGCAGCCGCGTTTCATGCGGGATTTCCGCATATACAAGGGATCGGGTCCGGGATGGGCGACGAAACTCGCAAAGAGTGGCAGAAGCCAGCGCACACCGATTTGGTCCAAAAGTCACCAGAGTTTGGGTAATTTCGCACCAAGCCGTGTGATGTCACATTTTCGGCGGCGATAAGATGTCCTGTCGTATCAGGAGAAGTTTGTGCTTTCACCTTACGGACTCGACATCATTGAAGACTGTCTTAGCTGCAAGATGCGGGCAGAGCATATCTTCTGTGACTTGCCTGCCAGTGCGTTGCATTCTTTCGAAACGATCAAGTACGCGACCGCTTATCCCAAGGGCGCAGTTCTCTTTGTAGAAGGGCAAGCGCCGCGAGGGATTTTCGTGCTCTGCAAGGGGCGGGTAAAGCTCTCGATCTGTTCCACCGATGGCAAAACGCTGATCCTGAAGATCGCCGAACCGGGCGAGGTACTTGGGTTGAGTGCAACGGTTTCGGGAAAGACGTACGAATTGACGGCAGAGACCATCGACCCGTGCCAGGTGAATTTCGTGAAGCGCGAAGACTTCCTGCGTTTTCTGAAAGAGCATGCGGATGCGTGCTTCCGGGTAGCGGAACAGTTGAGCGACAAGTACAACACGGCGTGCCGCGAAATTCGCTCGCTGGGCTTATCGCACAGCGCGGCGGAGAAACTGGCGAAGCTGCTCCTGGAGTGGAGTTCCAGATCCGGAGAGAGCAACAAGCAGGAGCCACGGGTACGGTTGTCGCTGACGCACGAAGAAATCGCGCAAATGATCGGGACCTCGCGAGAGACGGTGACGCGTTTGTTTGCCGAGCTGAAGAAGCGGCAGATCGTGAACGCGCGCGGAGCAACCCTGGTGATCCGCAACAAGGCGGCGCTGCGAGCGCTGGCGAGTTCTTAACGATTTTCCCGCTGCGGTGCATCCCCAAATCAGGACATGCACCGCAGCCCGCGTGAAATGAGGCTTTTCGCAACGCCGGTTGTGACAAGCCTTGGCAATGCCTCACGCCAACCAGTGACTGCAATCACAGCATTCCCGCCGCAAACGACGATACTTGGATTCATGGAAACGACAGGGAAGATCGCGAGCTGCTTGCAATGCGAAGCGCGTCCTGATCGCGCGTTTTGCGACTTGCCGAACGAGGCGCTGCAGGCGTTCGACAGCATGAAGTCCATTGCGCCCTATCCGAAAGGTTCGATTTTGTTTGCCGAGGGAAGAGCGCCGCGCGGAGCGTTCGTGCTGTGTAACGGCCGGGCGAAGTTGACGGTCTGCTCGGAGACGGGGAAGCGGCTGCTGGTGCGAATTGCCGGGCCGGGAGAAGTGCTCGGGCTGGGGGCGGTTATCTCGGGCACGAACTACGAGCTGAATGCCGAACTGCTGGATACTTCGCGGGTGGCATTCATCCGCCGCAAGGACCTGATTGCATTTCTTCGTGAGTATCCCGAGATCTGCATGCGGATTGTGGGCAAGCTCAGCCAGGACCTGCATGGGGCGTACGAGCGGGTACGCAACGTGGGCATGGCGCGTAGCCGGCGTCCACGAGCGCTGCGGGTTTCCTGAGTCGAGTTCCAGAGCTTCACAAGCAAGATTAGGCAGCCTGAGTTCCAGGGCTGCCTTTTTCTTACCTCGGCTGACGGCATCGAAATTGGTATGCCGTTCGACGTGGAGCACCTACAGAAACCATTTGAAAAATTGATCAAAGCGGCCCGGGCATCGAAGAAGCTGGAGGATCCCGGGCGGGTGCACAAGCTGCGCACCACTACACGCCGCGTGGAGGCGATCGTGCGGGCGTTGCAGCTCCCAAACAAAAACCAGAAGCGGCTTTTGAAGAGCCTGCAGAAGGTGCGGAAGTCTGCGGGGAGAGTCCGCGACATGGATGTGCTCACGGCGAAGGCGGCGGACGTGAACGCGAACGAAGAACGAAGGTGCCAGGTGCAATTACTGGCGCATCTCGGGGCGGAGCGGCAGCGGCAGGCGCGCAAGCTGGCGAGGGAACTGGAAAAGCAAGGGAAGGGGATCCGGCGGGAGCTGAAGTGGTATGCAGAGCAGGTCGCGGCGCTGCTCAACGGTCGGCGGGGCCTCGCGGAAGAGGAAGACGCGGAGGCGCATGCCGCATTACGCGCACTGCAGTTGTCGGGAGAGCTGCGGAAATTTGGGAGGCTCGGGCGAAAGAACCTGCACGATTTTCGAATCGCGGGGAAGGAGTTGCGTTACGTGTTGCAGATGGCGAAGCCGCAGGATGAGAGATTGCTCGAAGAATTACGCAAGATGCAGGATGCGATCGGCGAATGGCACGACTGGGAAGAACTGATCGGGATCGCAAAAGAGGTGCTGGATCACGCGCGGAATTGCGGATTGTTGCGCGAGTTGCAGGTGCACAACGATGCGGCCTTCGAAGAAGCGTCGCAGATGGCGAATGCAATGTGGAGGCAATTCAGGAAGGCGGGAGAGAAGCGCGTGGTGGAGGCGTCGGCGAAGCTGGTGGCTTAGAGCGTGCAGGATTGCAGACTGACTGCGGATTCTTCGAGAAGGTAGGGGTCCTTCGGCTGCGAACGCTTGCGCGTTCTTCGCTCAGGATGACAGGGAGGAAAGATACGTGAGAGGCAGAGTTCTTCCCTCAGGTGACAGCGCTCCACAGCTCTTAGTGGCGGGCGGGCGCGCTGACAGGTTCCAGCTTCACGGGGTCGTCGGTGCGGACTTCGGCGGGATCGGAGACGCGCTGCATCAGCGCGGCGGCGAGGATCAGGAAGACTCCGCCGGCGATCACGGCGTAGAGGCGGTTGTTGTTCAGCCAGTGCGACATCACCCATCCGAAGGCAAGCGAGGCGACGATCTCCGGAGTGACGATGAAGAAGTTGAAGATGCCCATGTAAACGCCGGTACGCTCCGGTGGCAGCGATGCAGCGAGGATGGAGTAGGGCATGGAGAGGATGCTGGCCCAGGCAATGCCGACGCCGGTCATGGAGAGCAAGAGAAGATTCTTGTCGTGAATGACGGCGACGGAGAGCAGGCCGGCTGCGCCGCACAGGAGCGCGAGACTATGAGTATGACGGCGGCCGAGGGCCTTCGCGAGAGAGGGCAGGAAGAACGAAAATAAGAACGTGACCGCGGAATAGAAGGCGAAGCAGATGCCGGCCCAGGCGATGCCATCCGTGTAGAGCTGCGATCTTGGTTCGGTGGCGCCGAGGACGTTGCGCGCGACGGCGACGCTGAAGAAGAGCCACATGCAGAAGAGGCCGAGCCAGGTGAGGAACTGCACCGGAGCCAGTTGCCGCATGGTCGGGGGCATTTCACGAATCGCGGTAAAGATCTCGCCTATCCCGAGACCGCGCTTCTTCTCCTCCGCTTTGCGAAAGGCTTCTAGATCGTCGGGTGGATATTCCTTGGTAGTGAGGATCGTCCAGAGAACGGCGCCGAAGAAAGTTGCGGCGCCCATGTAAAAGGAGAGGCGCACGGTGGCGGGGATGGCGTAGCCGGAGGTGTCGGCTGCGAGGTGAATTTTGTTGGTAAGAATCCACGGCATGGCGGAGGCGAGGACGGCGCCGAGGCCGATCATCAGGCTCTGCATGGCGAAGCCGCGGGTGCGCTGTTCTTCGGGCAGGATGTCGGCGACGAAGGCGCGGAAGGGTTCCATGCTGATGTTGATGGAGGCGTCGAGGACCCAGAGCAGACCGGCGGCCATCCACAACGTGCCGACCCGCGGCATGAAGAGCAGCGCGAGCGAACTGAGAATTGCTCCGGCGAGGAAGTAGGGACGTCGCCGGCCGAGCCGACCCCAGGTGTGATCGCTGGCGTGGCCGATGAGCGGCTGAACGAGAAGGCCGGTGAGCGGCGCAGCGAGCCAGAGGATGGGGATCTGGTCGGCACGGGCGCCGAGGTATTCATAGATGGCGCTCATGTTGGCCATCTGCAAGCCCCAGCCGAACTGGATTCCGAAGAAGCCGAAACTCATATTCCAGATCTGCCAGAAATTGCGGGAAGGCTTTTGCATGGGAGTCCCCTGTGTGCGGAGTAATGATAGAGCATGGGGGAAGCGGGGCTTGCTTGAGGCCGATTTCAGGGTGCGGATCGCTGGTAGAGAGCCATCAAGTTATCGCCAGGGCACACGCAGTTTGCAGGGGCTAAAGCCCGGGCGATTCGGCCAGCTTTCGGCACGACTGAAGTCGTGCCCTTTCACGATCGTTGGGAAGAGCGAAGCGTGTTCTGATGCAAGCCGTGTTGCAGCCCACCCTGTCGCAGAAGGCGCGACAAGGGTGGGGCACCCACCGCGTTTCTAGTACGTCACCTCGATCTTGGTGGCGGTGCGGGTGGCTGGAATTTCGAAGCTCGCGGCGGTGTTGGTGGATTCGGCCTTGAGCGCTTGCGCGCCATTGAGCGTCACCGACTTGGGAGAGCGCGGATCGTAGACGACGACTTTGATGGTCTTGAACCAAGGAGTGTAGGTGCCTTCGACGGCGCTGAGATTGACGGTTATGCCGCTTTCGATAGTTGCGCAACTGAAAGACTGACGGTAGAAGCCGCCCTTCAGGTAGTTGAAGTTGTCGCCCTCGTCCCAGTAAAGCGAGCCTTGGCAATCGGGGCCTGGATACACGCGTAATTCAAGCGGGCCTTGCGGAACTTCCGCGGTGCTTTGCGTGAGCGGTTGTTCGGGAATGATGGCTCCGGCGCGCACGTAAATCGGCAGCTGATCGAGCGCTACGTTCTGCTTGAACTGGTGCGGGCCGGTAAGTTTCCTGCCCGTCCAGTAATCGAACCAGTCGCCGGCTGGTAACTGAACTTCGTTGGGATTGAGACCTTCTGCAAGTTGCGGCGCGACGAGCAGGTCGCGTCCAAAGAGGAACTCGCTGTCGTTGCCGACCCAGTCGGCGTTGTCCTGCTTGGGATCGCCGAAGGTTGGGTATTCAAGGAAGATGGGGCGCATGACGGGGATGCCGTCGCGTGAATTTTCTTCGAACGCGGTGTAGAGATAGGGCATCAGCCGATAACGTTCTTCGATGTAGTGGCGGCGAATGGCTTCCTGCACGGGACCGTGCACCCATGGCTCTTTTGGCATGGTGTCATTGGAGTTGTGGTCGCGGAAGAGCGGAGTGAAGGCGGCGACCTCGAACCATCGCGTGGTGAGATCGGCGGGAGGGCTGTTGACGAAGCCGCCGGTATCGCTGCCGACAAAAGCATAGCCGGAGATGCCCAGGCCGAGCAGGGTGGGAATCGTGAGCTTGTAGTGTTCCCACGTGGCCTGGTTGTCGCCGGTCCAGGTAGCGGCGTAGCGCTGTGCGCCGGCAAAGCCGGCACGCGTCAGGACGAAGGGGCGCTGATCAGGCGCGAGTTTGCGCAGACCGTCGTAGGTGGCGCGCACCTGTTCCATGCCGAAGACGTTGTGGATCTCGCGATGATCGGTCTTGCGCTCGCCGTTGGGTTCGTCGACGCGGTGGACGGTGTCGAGAGGCATGGTGCGTTCCGGATAGCGGAAGACGGAGGGCTCGTTCATGTCGTTCCAGAAGCCGCGCACGCCCATCTGGACGAAATCCTTGTAGAGCGAGCCATACCAGTCGCGGACGCGCTGCAGGGTGAAATCCGGAAACGCGGAAGGGCCCGGCCAGACGGGGCCGATGTAGACGGAGCCGTCGGGATTCTTGACGAAATCGTCGCCGGCGATTCCTTCGTCGTACGGCTTGTAGCCCTTCTGCGCGGCGAGGTGCAGGTCGGAGATGACAACCAATTTTAAATTCTGCTTGGCGAGGTCCTGCACCATCTGCTCGAAGTGCGGGAAGTAGGTGCGATTGATGTCGAAGGCGCGATAGCCCTGCAGGTAATCGATGTCGAGGTAGATGACGTCGGCGGGGATACGGTGGTCGCGCAGTTCCTTGGCGATCTCATAGACCCGTGATTCCGGGTAATAGGTGTAGCGAGATTGCTGGTATCCAAGGGCGTAGCGAGGCGGGAGCGGGGTGTGCCCGGTAAGCGCGGTGTATTGGGTCACGACGCTCTTGGGATCGGGTCCGTAGAAGAAGTAGTAATCGAGTGCGCCGCCGATCGATCCGAACGAGTACATGTCGGGCGATTGTTTTCCAAAGTCGAAGCTGGACTGGTAGGTGTTATCGAGAAAAACGCCGTACGACTTGCCTTTGCGCAGGGCGAGGAAGAACGGGATGCTCTTGTAGAGCGGATCGCTGCCGTAGTGCCAGCCGACGGCGTCGGTATTCCAGTTGGTGAAGGCCTGGCCGCGGATGTCGAGGCCGGCGGCTTTGTCGCCCAGGCCGAAGTAGTGTTCATCGATGGGCATCGATTTGTAGACGCGGAAGGCGGCGCCGTGGAACTCGACGGGGAAGGCAGGAGCGTCCTGCGAGATGGGTTCGCCGGATGCATCGAGGAACGAGAGTCTGCCGCTGGCGCGATCGATGGAGGCGGTGAGCTGGCCGGTGGAGACGACGATCTGCTGCGCGGTATCGTGGCGCTGGACGGGCACTCCGTGCGGCATATCGATGACGGCGAATGAACTGTTTTCCGAAAATTTCCCTGTCTGGGAATAGCGCACGCGGAAGGCCGTAGGCGAGATTGCGGTCAATTGCAGCGAAAAAGAACCGATGGTCGCGGAGACCCCGTTATCCGTGGGTTGAAGCGATCTCACCGGGCCGGACTGTGCGTAAGAAGAAAAAAATGACAGAAACAGGAGAGCAGCCAGGAAAGCGGATTGGCACGTTCGTAGCATCACTTCGACACGCTAGGAGAGATCGGAGAAAGTGTCAAATAAAACACCGGTCATTGTGGAATCCGCAGGAACATGGATACAATGGAACGTCTTTTGAGAGTGGAACCACGGAAGCGAAAGCAAACGATCGTAAATTGTCTTCGCACCAGGCCGCTCGACTGAAAACTCCAGGACAGTAAACGGAGTTCTTTTAAGAAGTGCATTGATTTGCGCGGTGACCCCAAGGCACTGCTCAAACTTTGGTTGAGGAGGAACTATGAAGAAGTCGTTTCTGACGGCTTCGTTTGTGCTGCTCTTTGTTATTTCGATGGGCATCTTCGGATACGCCCAAAGCGACAACGGCACCATAAACGGGACCGTGACCGACGCACAGGGCGCAGTCATTCCGAACGCGACTGTGACCGCCACCAACACTGGAACTAATCACACCTACACCGCAAAAACTGACAACAGGGGAACGTACACAATTCCCGGTGTTGTTCGCGGACCCTACCACGTCGAAATCAAGGCCGACGGATTCAAAACCTCGGCGCAGGATTTCTCGCTCGACATCTCCCAGCAAAAAGATTTCAGTCCCGCCCTTACTCCGGGTTCGGTCTCGGAGTCGGTGACCGTCGACGCCGGAGCCACGGTGGTTGATACGACCAGTTCCTCGACGGGCGAAGTGATCACCGGACAACAGGTGACCGAACTGCCCTTGAACGGGCGCAACTTCACGCAATTGGCCCTGCTCACGCCGGGTGTGACCCGCGGTGCATACGGCAGCCAGGCCAGCGGCGTTGGCAACAACGCGGAAACGTTCCGCTACAACCAGACGGGCGGAGCGGCGCTAAGCGTGAATGGTCTGCGTCAGCAGGCGAACAATTACACCCTCGACGGCGTGGACAACAACGAAGCGCTGGTGAACAGCATCGTCTTCTTCCCGCCGGTGGAAGCGACCTCGGAGTTCCGCGTGAACACATCGGTCGCGCCGGCTGAATTCGGACGCGCGGGCGGCGGCATCATTCAGACCTCGATCAAGTCGGGCACGAACCAATGGCACGGGTCCGCGTTCGACTTCCTGCGTAACAGTGTTTTCGACGCGAACAACGCCTACTTCCACCCGTTCACGAACGGCGATCCCACCAAGAAGCTTCCATTCCGCCGCAACCAGTTCGGCGGCACGCTGGGGGGCGCGATCATCAAGAACAAGCTGTTCATCTTCGGGGACTATCAGGGTTTCCGCGATGCGCAGCCGATGAACCCGCAGTTCACGACCGTACCGACGACGCTCATGAGACAGGGAAACTTCTCTGAGTTGCTCGGTACGACCCTGACCCATCCGCCTTCCTGCGCACCGGCAGGTTCACCGGTGGGAGCGATCTTCAACCCCACAAATTGCCAGCCTCTGGCCGGCAACATCATCCCGGCTGGATTGATCAACGCGGTTGGGTTGAAATACCTCAACGCATTCCCGGCAGCAAACGTACCGGGGACGATTCAGAACAACTTCACCAGCAGCCCGCAAGTGATCGAGAACTATAACGACTACGACATTCGCGGCGACTACAACATGACGTCGAAGGACACGGTGTTTGCCCGTTTCAGCTTTGGCAATGACGACACGACGCAGCAGACCGTGCTGGGTATACTCCCGTCGGGCTTCGGATCGGGCGGACGCGATAATAAGCCGCGCGGTTTGGCTTTTGGCGAAACCCATACCTTCGGAAACACTTTGCTCAACGATTTCCGCTTCGGTTTCCTGAAAGAGTTCTACGACTACGCGAACCCGTTCAACAATGTGCCGATCTCTGCCAATCTCGGGATTCCCGGAGCAAACCGTCTGCCCGAATTGGGCGGCGGCGCCTTGATCGGTCCCTACGATAACTCGATTTCTTACACGGGTGACGGCGGACCGTACATCGTCAACCAATTCAGCAAACAGTTCCAAGACACGGTGTCGTGGATTCGCGGGAATCACAGCTTCAAGTTTGGCGCAAACGTGATTCGTCGCGAGGTCGACATTTTTCAGTCCGATTACCGCGGCAAGGGCTTTTTCCAGATCGGTAACGGCGACACGACGGGTTACCCGGTGTCAGAACTGCTTGCCGGTTTCATGACGGAATACGATATTTCCAGCCCGATCAACGGCGCCACGTACAGCTGGGAAAGCGGCTATTTCGCGCAGGACGACTGGAAGGTCAACTCGCGTTTAACCCTGAACCTCGGTCTCCGTTACGACCTGTACACCAATCCGTACGAAGAACACAACCAGTGGTCGAACTTCAACCTGGCTACCGGTGTTCTTCAGGAGGCAGGTGTCGGCGGAGCGTCGCGCTCACTCGTGAACACCGACAAGAACAACTTTGCTCCGCGCATTGGCTTTGCCTATGACCTGTTCGGACAAGGCAAGACGGTCCTTCGTGGCGGTTTCGGAATCTTCTATTTCCTCGACCGTGGCGGCGTGGGTAACCAGTTGATTGCGAACCCGGATTGGACTTCCGCCGGGGCCTATACGTTCTCGAATGGATATCGCATTGCACTGTCAGGCCAGGCCCCGAACGGCAGCAACGATCCGACCACGGTGGTAAACGGCCAGATTCCGGGTCCCAGCAGTTCGGTAGATCTCGCGCATCCGACCAACACGCAAGTGCTCGCCTATTTGCCGAATGCGCAAAACTCGGCCATCGCTGAATGGAACCTACAACTGACGCAGGAACTCGGCCACGCCACGGAGTTCAACATCGCTTACGTTGGCAACCGGTCCGACCACCTGATGACCATTTACAACGCCAATGGCCCGCACCTGGTTGGTTTCGCCAATAACCCTTACGCGGCGCAGGGGCTGAACGTAATCGTTGAGGCTCCGGAAGGATCCTCCAACTACAACAGTCTGCAGACGAGCGTCAACCACCGTATGACCAACGGCTTACAATTCACAGTCGCGTACACATGGTCGCACGCTCTGGATGACTCTCGCAGCGCCTACTCCAACATTGGCAGCAACCAGCAGATCTTTACCAACGGCTACGGCAGTCTGCTGCAATACAACTACGGTAACTCCGAAGACGATCAGCGCCAGGCCCTGACCTTTGCCAGCTTGTACGAACTTCCTTTCGGACATAGCAAGCGTTGGGGAAGCGGTTGGAACGGGGTTACAAACCAGGTACTCGGTGGATGGCAGCTCAACATGATCGCATCCATCGGAACCGGCACGCCCTTCGACCTCACCTACAATCCCGGCAATTGCAACGGATGCCAGGTTCATCCTGACTTGTCCGGCGGGGTGAAGCTCGGGAACCAGGGGAAAACGGCCAACGGAAGCGTAATCTGGCTCACTGGCGGTAATTTCACCGCGGTGCCCCAGGCCGCGGACGGAACGTTCCTCAGCGTACCGACACTGGCCAAGAACCAGTTCTACGGTCCTGGCTACAATCCGGTCGATCTTTCTATCTTCAAGAACTTCTTCCTTACCGAACGGGTGAAGATGGAGTTCCGCGCTGAAGCGTACAACTTGTTCAACACGCCTCAGTTCACCAATCCGCAGGGCCTCGGGTATTCGTCCGGAGCAGTCACCAACAACGGTGGTGTCTTCGGGACGATTAACGAGACCCGTAACTACTCGGAACGCGAGCTGCAGTTCGCACTGCGCTTCACGTTCTAAGGCGGCGCCTCGCGGCAGCAGGCAATGCTCAATATTGCCTGCTGCCATTCCTTGATTGCTAATACCGAATTTCTCGGTTGAGGTCTCGTCTATGGCCCCCCGTACCCCCTCGCGTCTCTATCTCGCAATCGTGCTTCTTGGCTGTTCCGTGAGCTTGGCACAAGCTCCGAAAATCAGCAAAGTCGATCCGCCGAACTGGTGGTCGAACTATCCGCATAGCCCGATGCTGATGATCACGGGAGAAAATCTTTCGAACGCGAAGGTATCGGCCGATACTGCCAGTATTCGCATTCTTAAATCCGAAAGCAGCGCCGACGGACATTACTTGTTCGTTTCTACCGATCAGAAGACCAGCGCCAAACCCGGCACTGCGCACTTTCGCGTTGAAACCCCGGCAGGCTCAGCATCCTTCGATTTTGCATTGAGGGAGCGCGCGCCACTGGCAGGACGCGCCCAGGGCGTAAATGCAAGCGATACGATTTACCTGATCATGCCGGACCGCTTTGCCGACGGAGATCCATCGAACAACGATCCCGCCAACGCCCATGGCCACTACAACCGGCAGGACCCGCATGCTTACCACGGTGGGGACCTCAAAGGCGTCACCGAACACATCGGTTATTTGCACGACCTCGGGGTGACCACCTTGTGGCTTACGCCGTGGTGGAAGAACGACAGCAATTCCGCGGATTACCACGGGTACCACGTCACCGACTTCTACGGGATGGAAGATCATTTCGGTACGTTGATGGATCTCCAGGAGATGGTCGCGGCCGCCCATCGGCAGGGAATGAAGGTGCTGATGGACTACGTGGTGAACCACACCGGACCGAACGATAGCTGGGCGAACGATCCGCCGACGCCGACGTGGTTGCATGGCACTCCGCAGAAACACATGGCGCCGCTCTACGATTTCTGGCCGCTGGTGGATCCCCATGCAACCGAAGCGCAACGAGCGCCGGTGCTGGACGGATGGTTCGTCGACAAATTGCCGGACCTTAACTGCGACGATCCGAAGCTGGCCGAATATCTCACGGACAACGCGCTCTGGTGGATGGAGATTGCGGGACTCGACGGTTTCCGTCTCGACACGTTTCCTTATTCGTCGCGCAGTTTCTGGAGTCAATGGCACAAGGTGCTGTTCCGGGTGTATCCGAGGACGTTCACCGTCGGCGAGGTTTCCAATCCCGATCCGGCGGTGGTGTCGTTCTTCCAGGGGGGACGCAAGCAGTATGACGGAATCGATTCCGGCGTGACCTCGGTCTTCGACTTTCCGGACATGTATGCGATCCGCGACATAGTGCTCCATGAAGCAGAGGCCAGGAAGTTGTCGAATATGCTGGCGCATGATGCGCTGTATCCGCGACCCGGCGAACTGGTAACGTTCATCGGCAACCACGACAACAGGCGCTTCATGGGAGAGACCGGGGCGAGCGTGCAGAAGCTGAATGCCGCCGCCAGCCTTCTGATCACCCTGCGCGGCATCCCGCAGATTTATTCAGGGGATGAGATCGCGATGCCCGGCGGAGACGATCCTGACAACCGGCGCGATTTTCCCGGAGGCTTCCCGGGCGATCCGCAAAACGCGTTCACCGCGTCCGGTCGCACCACGGGGCAGCAGGAGGCTTTCGTCCACCTGCAAAAACTTCTTCGCTTGCGAAAGGAACATAAGGCGCTGCAGGGCGGAGAAGAGACCGACTTGTTGGCGGACACCCACAGCTTCGCTTTTCTGCGCTCGAGCGGCAACGATCGCGTATTGGTGGTGCTGAATGCGAGTGGGTCGCAGCAAGCGGTTCGCATTCCGACGGTGGAGACGCCGTTGGCGGGGGTACATTCTCTTGTCCCGTTAGACGCTGCCACCGAGGGTGAGATCGTGGACGGTGCGGTGCAGGTGAATGTTGCTCCCTCGACGGTCGCAATTTACCTCGTCAACTAGCCAGGTGCCGCTACTCTCCTCTTTGTAGCGGCACGTTTTGTCCCTTTCATCGATCTGGTTGTTCCGCGTGAGTCCGTGAGGCCGGCAGCCATCGGTCGGCAAAGTCGGCCATTTCCTTCCGATCTATGGACCTTGCGAAGGTAAGGCGGCATCTTAACCGACAGGAGGAACCTATATGACTCGGAAGGACAACGACCATAGCGACGAATTGGGCCCGAACTCGGCGGGGCAATCCGGCGACCTGCAGCAACTTTCAGACCTGGCGGATGCCGATTCGGAAAGCGTCGAGGAATTGATCGAGGAAGGGAATGCTTTCGAGGCCGAGGCGGTCGACGGCGTGGAAAATGCCAAGTCTCCGGACGTTTCCGAGGTGAGAACTCGTGAGGTTCCCGAAGACGATGTGCCGGAAGAATACTTGAACGACGAGGAGCAGTCAGCGTAGAAGCTGCAAACAGAGGATCTCCTCTTTCCTGCGGCAACTTTCAAACCAGCCTCCGCATCGAAACCGCTTGCACTCGTCCGCGCCGTTGGACGAAAGTCACCCGTGTCTATGGCTGAACCTGTTTCGCGCCTCGAATCTCCAGATCTTGAAGCGCTCGAAAAAGAAAAAGTCTTGTCGGCAGGCGGCGAGGTTGGCGCGCTCATGCGTGCCATGGATTGGTCCACGACGCCCCTGGGCCCGGTCGCCGGCTGGCCCCAGAGCCTTCGCACAGCCGTCAGCATCTGTCTCCATTCTCGTTTCGAACTCTTCATCTGGTGGGGACCCGAATTCGTGATGCTCTACAACGATGCCTATCGGCAGACGTTGCAGAGCAAGCACCCCTGGTCGCTCGGGAAATCGGGGCGGATCGTCTGGGCTGAGATCTGGGATGTAATTGGACCCATGCTCGAGAACGTGCTGCGCACGGGAGAAGCTACCTGGTCCGACGATCTGCTCTTGTTCCTCGAGCGTCATGGTTATCCGGAAGAGACCTATCACACTTTTTCGTATAGCCCGATTCTGGACGAAGAAGGCAAGGTAGCCGGCGTCTTCACCGCGGTGACGCAGACTACGGAAAAGGTCATCGGAGAGCGCAGACTTCGCACTCTGCGCGATTTGGCTGCGCGCAGCGCGGATGCGACGAGCGAATCGGAGGCGTGGAATATCGTCGCGGACGTTTTGAGCGAAAACGCCTACGACGTGCAGTTCGCCGCTTTGTACCGCCTCGATAGTGGCGGCGACCATGCCGATGCGGTCGCGTGCGCGGGGATCGAGCCCGGACATCCGTTCATCCCCGCCCAGGTACGAATCTCCCATACCGATCAAATCGTGGCCAAAGGCATCGCGGATTCGGTGTATTCCGGCAAGCCGGTGGAATTGCGGAATGCGCACGAGTTGGGGCTCGACCTTCCGGGAGGAGCCTGGAACGAGCAGCCCAACGAGGTTCTCTTTCTTCCGCTGGTGCAGACCGGGCAGGCGCAGCCACTGGGCGTGATGGTGGCGGGCGTCAACCGGCGCAAACGCCTGGACGAGAATTACCGAGGATTTTTCAACATTCTGTCGGGACAGATCTCGAAGAGCATTTCGGATGCGCAAGCTTTCGAGAAAGAGCGCAAGCGGGCCGAAGCGCTGGCGGAGATCGATCGCGCGAAGACTGCTTTCTTCAGCAATATCAGCCACGAGTTTCGTACGCCGCTCACGCTGATGCTCGGCCCCCTGGAAGACACGTTGGCCGCAGGAGGGCAGAAGCTCGGCCTCGAGAACGCCGAACGCCTGGAGACGGTGCACCGCAATGGGCTGCGGCTGCTGAAACTGGTCAACATGCTCCTCGATTTTTCGCGCATTGAGGCGGGACGAGAGCAGGCGTCCTACGAGGCCGTCGATCTCTCGACCTTTACGGCTGAGTTGGCGAGTGTTTTCCGGTCCGCCATTGAGCGTGCCGGCATGTATCTGGAAGTGGAATGCGATCCGGTATCGGAGCCCGTCTATGTGGACCGGGAAATGTGGGAGAAGGTGGTGTTCAATCTTCTCTCCAACGCATTCAAGTTCACGCTTGCAGGCGGCATCCGCGTTTCCCTGCGAGAGTTCGATTCCGAAGTGCAGTTGATCGTGAGCGACACGGGGAGCGGGATCCCCGAACCGGAGTTGCCTCGTCTATTCGAGCGCTTCCATCGCGTGGAAGGCGCGAAGGGCCGCAGTTTCGAAGGCTCCGGAATCGGCCTTGCGCTGGTGCAGGAACTCGTAAAGTTGCACGGCGGCACAGTCTCCGTAATGAGCAAACTGGGCGAAGGCAGCACGTTTACGGTGAGCGTTCCGCGGGGACGGGCGCACCTTCCGGCAGATCGGATCGATGGGCAACGCACCCCGATCACGAACCGTCGCGCAGAAAGCTATGTGGAAGAGGGGCTGCGCTGGTTACCGGAACACCGTCAGGAAGAGGCCGAATCTGAAGCCTCGAAGCGCGCGGCAATCCTGGGCACCGTGGTGCTGGCCGACGACAATGCAGACATGCGCGAGTACGTGGAGAAGCTTCTGCGGCCGCACTACCAAGTGCTGGCGGCCAAGAATGGCGCCGAGGCGCTCGACCTCGTCCGATTCCATCATCCGGAGCTGGTACTAACGGATGTAATGATGCCGGGGATGGACGGGTTCGGACTCCTGCATGCGATTCGCGCAGAACCCGATATTGCGACGACACCGGTGATCATGCTCTCGGCGCGTGCGGGAGAAGAGGCTCGGGTCGAAGGGCTGCAGGAAGGCGCCGACGACTACCTGGTAAAGCCGTTTACCGCGCGGGAGCTATTGGCGAGAGTCAATTCACACCTCTCGATCGCGCGAACGCGACGCGAAGCCGCGGAAAAGGAACGCCACCTCCTCGCCGTGGCGGACGCAGAACGCCGCAAGTTGCGGGACTTGTTCGAGCAAGCGCCTGCGGGTATCGGCATGCTAAGCGGTCCCCAGCACGAGTGGACGTACGTAAACCCGGTGTACCTGGGATTTGTCGGGCGCAAATCCGAGCAGTTGCTGGGCAAGCCAATCCGCGAATCGCTGCCGGAGATCGCAACCCAGGGATTTTTCGAGTTGCTCGACGATGTGTATCGCACCGGCAAGAGGTATGTAGGTATCGAGTCCCTGGCGCGAGTCGGAACGGAAGATCCACGGGATGCGTACTTCGATTTCGTTTTCGAGCCGATGCGCGATGCGGACGGGAAGGTGGAAGGAGTGCTCATCCACGCCGTCGAGGTGACCGACAGAGTGATCGTGCGTCGGGAACTCGAGTTGGAACTTCTGGAGCGCCGCAAAGTAGAACTGGAGTTAGAGAAGCAACGCAGCTTTCTCGCCATGGCGCAGAAATCCGCGAACGTCGGAAGCTGGCAACTGGAACTGACGACCGACCCTCCGCAGGGATCCTGCTCCGAGGAGTTCGCGCACCTTTATGGCTACGAGAAGGAAGACTTCGGTAGCTATGAACAATGGCTGGAGGCAGTTCATCCGGAAGATCGAAACTCGGCGGCGGACTCGGTGCGTGAGGCGATTCGCACCCGGGAATCCTGGATCGCCGAATTTCGAATCCTACGCAAAGATGGCGCAGAGCGATGGATCTCCGGCCGCGGACAGTGCTTCTGCGACGAAGACGGAAACCCGTTCCGCATGATCGGCGTCAATATCGACATTACGGAAAGAAAGTTGGCCGAAGAGGCGCTGCGCAACTCCGAGAAGCTGGCCGCGACGGGACGGCTGGCGGCGACCATTGCCCACGAGATCAATAATCCGCTGGAAGCCGTGGGGAACTTGATTTTCCTGGTGCAACAGGAAGCTGCGCTTTCGGCGGACGCGAAGAACTATCTTCATATGGCGGATCAGGAACTCGAGCGCGTGACGCACATTGCGCGGCAGACCTTGGGTTTCTATCGCGATACTTCGTCGCCGGTGCAGGTCAACATCCGCGAATCGCTGCGGGATGTATTGCGGTTGTTCGAGCGCAAGCTCAAGTACAGGTCGATCACCACCGAGTTGGAAGCGCCGGATGACCTGGAAATCCACGCGCTGCAGGGCGAGATTCGCCAGGTGCTGTCGAACCTTTTGACGAATGCGATGGACGCTTCTTCGCCGGGATCACGAATTTCGCTGCGCGCCCGCCGGACCGCGCACAATGGCTCTCGATTCGTCCGCATCTCGATCGGGGACCGAGGCCATGGCATTCCGGCGACGATCCAGCGCAATATCTTCATGCCATTCTTCACGACCAAGAAGGATGTCGGGACGGGACTTGGACTATGGGTCACCAAGAGCATGGTGGAGAAACACGGCGGCCGTATCGCGTTCCGTTCCAGGGAAGGTCTCGGGACGATATTCTCCGTCCTTTTGCCCGAGACCTACGCCACCTAGCAGGGCCTCACTTTCCCAGGACATCATAAAGCGGCTGCGCCGGCGTGGAGGGCACATGGTCCTTCACCGCCGTGATCGCAAGCACTCGAATGTTTTCGTTCCTGGGCAAGGTGATTGTCTTTGCGCCTCGCGGAATCTCAAGCGGAAACGCGAAGAGATAGGAGTAGGAGTACGCCTCGTTGCTTCCGTCCGTTCCGTGACGATGCGAGGCAAACCAGGCGACGTCCGCGCGCTTGATGAAGCCCGGGGTGATCTGCCCGGTGAAGTCCATCACCGTGCGCGTGGTGGCTGCTCCGGAGGAGCCTGGCTCGGGCGGAACGCTTTCCTGGCGCATGTTCCAGCTCCGGCTATCCCATTGCCCGAGGAAGCCGGTCCATTCGGGGACATCGACGTTGATCGATTTGTCTCCGACCGAGAAGGCGGCTTGCCGATCGCCTCCAGCGGCCGCGGCAAGAACATACACGCGGTCGAAGTCGCCCGCCGGCAAGGCGATGTTTTGTCCACGCGCAATCATCGCGTCGTTCTTCCCTGACGGCGCCAGGTGGAAACGGGCGCCGTCGAAGTCGATCGATGCCGGCAACATCTCCGCGGGCAGGGCGTGGCCTTGGCCATCGGCGGTCGGATCCTGCAACGAGCAGTCGAAGCAACCCTCGGCGGGCTTGCCGGTGGCCGTCGCGACAGAGGCATCGTAATCGAGCCCAACCGATGCCCACTTTGCGGGTGCAACGTGCGTTGGGGCAGGAGCAAGGTGAGCCGCGAAGGTGTGAATCTCGAAGGGCGTGAACGAGGTGGTGAGCGCTCCTCCAGTTACCGTTGCCGCGCCGATCGGCGCCTCCTGGCCATTGAGTTCCTTTGCAGCGCTCACCGGAGCCGCGAACTTCAAATGCACATCCTTGGCAGGGCGGCCATCCGTCTCGACCAAACGCACAACTACGTCGTCGGAATCCTCCGCTTTCTTGAGAGCCAGCACACGAACGTTCGGCTGGTCGATTTTCAACAGCGAGAACTGTTTCCCGAGTGCGCCATCGTGACCCGAGGTTGAGAACGCGATCAGGGGCTGATTCAGGCGATAGCCCTGCCAATCCGTGCGGCCCTTTCGCCAGTCGCCCTCGTGCGCCGCAAGACCGTAAACGATCTGGTGATGACCCCAATCCTGCGTTGTCTGGTCGTCGTAATCGCTGCGCCCGCTGCCGAGGCCTGGCGTATAGATGAGTGTCAATCTGAGAGTGTGGTCGTCCGGCTTATCGGAGCCATATTTGCAGTCGGAGAGCACGGTTACGCCGTCGTTTCCGCTCTTGTCCGTGAGGTCGAACCACTGGTGCGAAGCCACTTCGAACTTCTTGGGGTCATTGGTGGGCCGCTCAATGGTTCCCACGTCCCAGTTGTAGGTGGCGAGGTCATTTTTTGCCGCCAGTGGAAACGTGGCCTTCAGCGCAGCTTCCCTGGATCGCCAATCGATGTCGTTGGCGAACTCGACGCGGTTGCCTGCGTCACCGGCAGAGAGCCGGATGGTTTCGACAAAATGAGATCCTTCAGCGTCACGCGTCACCTCGAGAGCAACCCGCGCCGGGCCTCGCTCCACGATGCGTACCTTTGCCGGTCCAGAAACGTACGCGCGGGGAGGCTTCTCCTGGTCTTCCCAATCCATGTTCCACGCGGGCCACTGTTTCGGTTTTTCGGTTTGGAAGGCCAGTCGAATCGGTGCCGAGAGCAATTCCTTGTTCAACTTTTTGTCGAAGACACTGCTGACGTCGCCATTGGAATCGATTTGCACCCGGTAGCGCGCATTCTCAAGCGAAGACTCCGTGATCTTCAGCTCTCCTTCGCTGGCATTCGTGGCGCCTGGTTCGACGTGATAGACCGCGAACCCGACCGAAGGGGCCTTGGCGACGAAGACGACCTTGTCTCCCTGGCGCTGCGATGGAACTTCTTTTCCATCCGGTGCGATGACCCGAACGCTATCCGCGCCAGGCACCGTCGCTTCCACCACGTCTTCCCGTTCGACATTCAGCGGGTTATACACCGCAACCGGAGTTCCGTTGCCGCTCGTGTCCATGCCTGCAATGACGGTGCTGCTGGCGTCCTGGAGGACGCCGGCAAACTGGTTCATCGCGATCACATCATCGTTCCACGCGTAATTGTAGGACTGCGGCGTTGCGGTTCCAGCCATGATGTCGTGAAACTGGCCGCCCATCACCAGCGTCCACGCGTCGTTCAGACTTTTCTGCGGATAGCTTCTGCCGCCCAGCCAGGCCGCCGCGACGGACGCCTTCTCCGCGGCGTCCGCGAGCAGTTCGTTCTTGCGGTTCCAGCGCTTCTGATAAGCCTCGGAGGTTAAGGAGCCGGCGGAATGATTGGTGAGTTCCAGTTCTCCCTTGTAACGCGGAAGGTGCGCGGTGTTGTTGCCGATGTCGAGAAACATCTGATCGGCGGTCGAGGAGATGACGCGAACCGGACCATCGCCAACATGTACGACCGGTCCCGGAGGAGGTGTTTGTTCCGCTCCGGTGTAGGCCGGCAGAGGATACTCGCCCTTATGCAGGATGGCTTCGAGCAACTTCACCGAGTCTTCTGTCGGTGCCCCACCGATGTCGCCGGTGCCGTAGTAGTGATAGTCGGTGAAGAGGCCGCTGACCTTGCCGTTTTGTCGCACGCGCTCCGCCCAATTGTCCTGGTACGTCCAGAGCTCGTGTTCCTGTTCGCTGTGACCGCGCGTGGAGGTGCTTCCGGCGGGAAGAGGTTTGCTGAGGTCCGTGGAAATGTCGGCGCTGTAGCTGCCTGGGTTGAGGCCGGCGAGCACGCTGCGGCCATCCGGGCCTTCCCATATGCCGACATTGAATGGGGTTCCTGCGGGGGTGCGCTCGGGGGAGTTCCACCCTCCCGCCGGAGCCGATGATCCCCATGTGAGCTTCTGGGTTGAGAACCCCTTGATGCCGGCATGTGCAAGGATGCTGGGCAGAGAAGCTGGAAACCCGAAACAGTCGGGGAGCATATATTCCGCGCTCGCCTTGCCGAAGTCGTGACGGAAGTATTCATTGCCGTACAGGACCTGGCGGAAGATCGACTCGGCAGAAGGCGAGTTGACGTCGCTCTCTTCCATGGAAGAACCGGCGGGGAACCAGCGGCCCGCGGCGACGTAGCGCTGCAGGCGTTTGTAGTCGTCCGGGTAGTACTCCTTCATCAGGCGATAGCGGTTCGCGCCGCTGAAGTTGAAGATGTAGTCAGGATATTTCTCGAAGAGGGCAAAATTGTTGCGCAAAGTCTTCGAAAGATATTCGCGAATGACCAGCGGGTACTCCCAGCGCCATTCGGTGTCAAGATGCGCATAGCCAACCACGTACAAAGTCGGTTGTTTCGTCAGGTCCGGCCTGGTGCGTGCTGCCGCGCCGCCGGATTTCACCTGAGATGGTTTGGGCGAAGAAGACGCCGCGGGAGCATTTTGCGCGAAAGATGTTGAGAGACTTAGGAAACAGATTACAACCAATGTTGAGAAACAAGAGCCCAGTTTCTTCATGAATGCCCCCGTTGGAAACCTATAGAGCCGTCTCATCTACACGATCACACCGGCCAAACAGGATACATGATGGAGACAGGAGCTTCCGGGACGAATCCCTCTAGTGGATGTACGGCGGGAGCGGCTTCGTTTATAAAGAGGGAACCACACTCATGGAACCTCCGCAGCCGTCCCCGGGAGCCGCAACCACGGCCCGCAAACCAACGCAGGTGATCGACTGGCTGCTGCAGCCGAAGATTCTCTTTCGCGCTGGATTGCTCCTGGTGCTCTGCCTCTACATCCGGGCGGTCGGCTTTGATTTCGTTTACGACGATCTGATGATCCCGGTCAGCCCGTGGATCCAATCGTGGCATGGCGTGATCGATGCCTTCAAGATTGATGTGTTCGGTACGGGCGGCCAGTCGCAGACGTCTTACTATCGGCCTCTGGCCTCGGCGCTCACCGTAATCGTTGCACGCCTTACCGCGGTTTCACCGGCATGGTTTCACCTGGTCTCGATCCTGATCGGCCTGATGGCTTATGTTGCCGCTTATCTGTTCGGCCGCGAATTTTTCAACGACGATGCCACAGCCGCGCTCACCGCGATTCTGTTTGCGGTGCATCCCACGAAAGTCGAGACTACTGCCTGGAATGGGAGCGCCTTTTGCGACGGACAAGCAGCAATCTATTTTTTCGCTGTATTGATCTGTTACCTGCGATGGTGGAAGTGTCGCAAACCCCCATGGATCTTGGGCTCCGCGCTGTTCTTCCTGGCGGCGATCTTCACCAAGGAGACGATGATCGTTCTGCCGGTGCTGATCGCGGTGCATGCGTTGCTGGTGGGCGAGCGCGGGACGAAGCTGCGAACGGCCGTGCTCCTGATGATTCCCTACGCGGTGGTTGCCTCGGGGTACTGGTTCGCGCGTCGGGCGGTGCTCCGGCCGCTGGCGAATTCCAGCATCGCGGTGCAGCCGACATTCACCCTTGTAAATTTCTGGAGCGCGCCGATTGCGTTCTGGTGGTATGTCAAAGAACTTGTATTCCCGTATAAGCTCGCGATCCTGTATGACTCCATGGTCGTTCGGCAGCCTTCGCTTCGGGCTTTCTGGCTTCCGCTGGTTGGCATTGTGGCGCTGGGCATCGTGGCGCTCTGGGCGTGGCGCCGGAGCCGCTCCTGGCGGCTGCTGTTCCTGACCGCGTGGTTCGTGCTGGCGCTCGGGCCGGCGATCGCAATGTCGCCGATGGTTACGGTACATGATCGCTATCTGCAACTGGCCGCATATCCGTTCTGCGCGCTGCCGGCAGGCGCGCTGCTGTGGGTTGAGCGGCATCGGATTGCATGGCGATGGGCCGCTGCCGCCTTATCTCTCCTGCTGATTGCGGCGTGGTCGCTGAGCACCTGGCACGAGGTGGGGTTCTGGGACAACAGTATGGCCCTTTGGAGCAGGGCAGTGCAGGTCGCCCCGAGAAACATTAACGCCCGCGTGGAACTCGCGCGGCTTTATGCCACAGACAACGTGGCGGGCGCGCTGCGCGTGCTGGATGACGGGCTGCAATGGGTTCCGACATCGCCGGGGCTGTGGCGAATGCGAGGGCTGTTGCTCTTCAATGCGGGGAGCTATGAGGATGCCCGCGCCTCTCTGAGGAAGTCTCTGGAGGTTTCGGAGGCGTTTGGCGCGAACCCGCAGTCCATGCCCACGGATGTGAAATACGGCAGAGCGACGGCGGCCTTCTATCTTGGACAGATCGAGATGATCGAGGGCCGGCCGAAGGCTGCCGATGCCTGGCTCAGGACAGCAATTGCGATCGACCCGACGAACCTGGATTACGAGCGGGCGATGGTGGAGAACCTGAGAAAAGAAGGATTGCATGAGGAAGCGGATCGCCAACAGAAGTTCTTCGATCAACTGGTGCAAGCAACTACGATGAAACCGCCCCGTTGAGCTAGGCGCAACCGATTCGCTTCGCGATCAACTCGTCAATCCTGGCTACGACTTCGTCAATCCCAAGCGTCGAAGAGTCAAGATGAACCGCGTCGGCAGCGGCGATGAGCGGCGAAACCGTTCTCGTAGAATCGCGCTGATCGCGCCGTTGCAACTCCTCAGCGAGAGCTTTGGCTTGCGCAGGATTATTTTTTGCGGATGCCTGTTCGATGCGGCGGGCGGCGCGGACATTGGGATCGGCATCGAGAAAAATCTTGAGGTCGGCGTCCGGGAACACGACGGTCCCGATGTCGCGGCCTTCCATAATCACGCCACCGTTCGCGCCCATTTCGCGCTGGCGGGCGACCATCCATTCGCGAACGGGAGGATGGACGGAAACGCGAGAGGCGCCTTCGGTGACGTCACGCTCGCGGATCCTTCGCGAAACATCCTGCGAATCGAGCAGCACGCGGTTGCCGTCCAGTTGGGGCTGCAGTTCGATCTTAGACTTATGGGCGAGTTGGAGGAGGGCGTCGGAATCGTCGAAGGAGATGTCGTTGAGAATCGCTTTCAGAGCCAGGGCGCGGTACATGGCGCCGGACTCCAGGTTCACGTATCCGAGCTTGCGCGCCAATCGCGAGGCGATTGTGCTTTTGCCTGCGCCCGCGGGACCGTCGATAGCAATCACCAGCTTGCGAGGTTGGCTCATCAGTTCGGTTTCGGTCCAGGAATAATGCGCGATCTACGGCGGTCTACGAGCGGCCGATTGCGCTGCGGAGATTCACGATGCCGCTCCGATCGCGGGGCCGTCTCAATTTTCGGCGGAGTAATGGTTAGCATCGCTCGCCCTCCGACATGCACATAACTGAACTCGCGCGCGGCGAGCAGTGCGTGAATCGCGTCACGTGCCTTGGAGCGTGCGACGAGGTGGCTGAAGAAGTCTTCTACCTCGCTTTGTTCCGCGGCAACGACACAGTCCACGTACTTGGAGATGAGCGCGGAAAGCGATTCCGGCACCGAAAGATGCATGCCTTCGCGCACCGGGTCGGGCGCCCAGCGGAAGAGAACATCCCAGAAGGCGCCTTCTTCGCGGGTGTAATCCACGCGCGTAATGCGCAACTTGGACCAGAGTTCGTTGAGCGCGCGATCGAGGGCAGCGTCGGAAGGATCGCCCCCGAGCGTGGCGCGAAGCCGCTGCTTCGAAATCGGCCCGTCTTTCTGGATCACCTGGAAAGCGTGTGCAGCGAGCGGAGAGTACTCCGAACGCGGCCCGCTCTTCGGGATCTGGCGCGGATTGCGATCCCCGACGAGTCCGTAGAAGAACGGAAAAACAGAAGAAGCAACGAGGAAGGGTGTTTCCCCAAAAACATTCGCCTCGAAGGCGCCGCGCGATCGGAGCAGCCGAACCATCAACTCGGTCGCGTCCTGTGCCCGCGGATCGGCAAACGCATGTTGCCAGGTAGGAAGATTCACTTCATTGCCGACTGACGCGCCAAGGAACGTCGGTACAAGCACGGGCGGGCGCAACGGGTACATGGTGCAGAAGCCGACAGTCTCAATGAAATCGCGTGCATCTTCCACGGTGCGGATGGGTTCCTCACCAAGACGCCACTTTTTCTGCCGGAGTTCCTGCAACTGCTGGTCAGTCATCGATCTTTCTCAATCTCTCTATGGTAACTGACGCGGTGGTCTTGCGCGATGCCCCAGAAGTCGTCAGTCAAACGCGCTTAAACGCTTTCTGAATGTCCTTTACGGAATAACGCAGCACCACCGGCCGGCCGTGGGGACAAGTCATCGGGTGCTCGGTGAGCGCAAGCTCGCCAAGCAGCCACTCCATTTTGTCCTGGGTGAGCGGCATATTGACTTTGATGGCCGCGTGGCATGCGATGCTGGCGGCAATGCGAGTCCGGGCGTAGTCGAGGTTGAAGGCCTGCTGCTCACGCTCAAAGGAATTCAGAACTTCGTTCAGCGTATTCTCGATCTCTTCGGCGCGTATGCCCGCGGGCGCTGCCTTGATCGCGATCGTGCGCGAGCCGAATGGTTCCACATCGAAACCATTGTTGTGAAGTTCTTCCGCAATCTCGGCAAAAACCGCCTGCTGCCCGGGCGTAAGTTCGACGATCAACGGCATCAGCATCTGCTGAGTCTCCACCGCGGCGGAGGCGCGCTGCTTGACGATCTTCTCAAAGAGCACGCGCTCGTGCGCCACGTGCTGGTCGATGATCCACAGGCCTTCGCCATTCACCGCGAGAATGAACGACTCGCGAACCTGGCCGACGGGTTTGAGAGTCGACAGCGGCGCCTCACTCGGCGGCGCTTCTGCAATCTCATAGTCGCAGCCGTCGATCTCCACGGGAACGATCTGGTCCTGGGGAAGGTGCGAGCCAAAAGTCTGCGCGCCGAAACGTGCGACCGGGATGGCGGCATTCGCTTCCACCTGGATCGCATCGGCGCCGAAGTGAAGGCGTTCCGCGAGCAGCGGAGGCTCCTGGGCCTGTAGAGCAAAGCCGGCGGCGGTGGCAACGGCACCTTGCGCCCCGGGTGTAAGCGAAGGGGATGCTTTCGGCTGCGCGGAGATCTCGGTTACGAACTGCGGGATGGGGCGCGCCTTGGACAGAGCGGAGCGCACCGAGTCGCGTACGAAGTCGTGAATCAGGCTCTGCTGGCGGAAACGGACCTCGGTCTTGGAGGGATGCACATTCACATCGACCTCGGTGTAGGGCATCTCGAGAAAAAGCAGCACCACCGGGAAGAGAGTGGGGGGAAGGATATTTCTGTAGGCTTCCGTCAGAGCGTGCTGCACGAGCCGGTCGCGGATGAGCCTTCCGTTTACGAAGATGAAGATCGAGTTGCGATTGAGCTTCTGGACCTCCGGCTTCGAGACAAAGCCATGTAGCCGGATTTCGCCCGGCTCGGCCGGTTCTTCTCCCTCGTCGTCTTTGCGCAGCCAGGGAGGCGGCTTCGGAAGGCCAACGCGTTCGAGTTTCTGCTGCGCCGCCAGAGGGATCAGCTGGTCGAGAGTTTCGTTCCCGAATACCTGGTAAATCCGTTCGCTCTCGGAGGGAACCGGAGGCGCCACCAGAATCGCGTTGGTGGCCGAATGGAGTTCCCAATGCATCTCGGGGTGGGCCAGCGCGTAGTGCGTGACCAGCGACGCGATATGCGAAAGTTCGGTTGACTCCGACTTCAGGAACTTCTTACGGGCGGGCGTATTGAAGAACAGGTCGCGTACCGCGATCGAGGTTCCATCGGGGAGGCCAGCCTCTTCAATCTTGAGAATCTTGCCCCCGGCGATCTCCATCACCGATCCGCTGCTCTCCTCGCGGACTCGCGTTTCCAAGCGCACGCGGGCGACCGATGCAATGGAGGGAAGCGCTTCGCCGCGAAATCCGAGAGTGGCAATGCTGAGGAGGTCTTCTGGATTCTTCAGCTTCGAGGTGGCATGACGCTCGAAAGCGAGCATGGCATCATCGCGCACCATGCCGCAGCCATCATCGATTACCTGGATCAGTTTCTTGCCGCCCGCCTCCACGTGCACGCGAACTCTCTTCGCCCCCGCATCCAGAGAGTTCTCAATCAACTCCTTCACCACCGATGCGGGACGTTCGACGACCTCACCGGCGGCGATTTTGTTGGCGACATGTTCGGAAAGTACGTGAATGCGACCCATGATGAACGGGAACGGTCTAGTTTACTGGATTGGCGAGCTACCACGTTTAGGGGATGCGAAAGTTTCGAATCCTTCAGATTCAGAATTTCCCGACAGAGTTCTTAGCCTGCCGCCTATAATCCCGCCAGTGTAGATCGTTCAGTAAGCGAGAGTGCCTCACGCTCTTGAGGGACGACCTGCACTGGACCCACGCTTCGGGTTCGAAAGAACGAAACGAGAGGACGCAGATCCTCGATTTGGTGTCTGCGCTGTCGCGGCTCTGATCACCATCTGGATGCAAGGTAGCAGCGAGTCACCTGCTGCTCCGAACCTTTCTTTCATTGATGTGAACGTCTGCCGGCAGTGCAGCTGGGCCCAGCTTTTTACTACTGCATGAAGAGGGCAAACGATGAGACGCATAGTGTTCGCTGTTGCACTGGTTGTATTTCTCGGAATCGCGAGTTGGGGGCAGACATTTCGCGGAGCAATCAACGGAACGGTAACGGATCCTTCCGGGGCGGTGGTAGCCGATGCGGAGGTGAGAGCCGCAGAAAATGCAACCGGCGTAGTCCACACAACCGTAACCACCAGCAATGGAGAGTTCGCTTTCCAGGATGTGCCGACCGGCGCTTACACAGTGAGCGTAACTGCCAAGGGCTTCCAAAAACTTAACTTTGAAAACGTTAACGTAACTGCAGGACAGGTCTACACGGTTCCTGCGAAGCTCACCTTGGGACAAGAGTCGACAGCTGTAGATGTGTCGGCTGCAGTGCTGGAGGTCGACACAACCACTTCCACACAAAGCAATACCATCCCGAGTACGCAATTACAGGATATCCCCATGAACGGCCGCGATTTCTCGCAACTGATTGCGGTGGCGCCGGGGTACGGAGGCTATTCCGTAGGTGGTTTCGGTTCATTGAATGGAACACGCGCCAACCAGATGAACTGGCAGATCGATGGAACGGACAATAACGATTTCTGGCATAACATCCCGGCGGTAAACCAGGGCGGTGTATCGGGGATTGCCGGTACCGTGATGCCGATCGATGCCATCGATGAATTCTCCGCACAGACGCAATCGAATGCGGAGTCAGGCAGAAATGCCGGAGGCACAGTCAACCTCACCATCAAGTCCGGTACGAACCAAGTCCACGGCACCGGTTATTACTACAATCGCAATGAGGCATACGCAGCGGCTTCGCCATTTGTGCCGGCAGGCGTCAAGCCGCCAGCGCTCAGAAACTACAACACGGGGTTCACCCTGGGCGGTCCGATCATCAAAGACCGGACGTTTCTCTTCATTGGGTTCGAGAAGCAGGACTACGTTATCGGCCTGAGCGGCGCCAATGCTACGGAGCCTTCGACGGCGTATGTCAATAACGCGGAAGCGCTCCTGCAAAATGCCCCGGGCGGCCCGATTCCCGTGAGCCCGATTTCGCAGACACTGCTTGCCAACCTGTGGCCGAGTTCTATAGCCGGGCTGCCGGCGAAGCCGAACAATTATTTCTCCACGAACGACAGCACCGGCTACAGCTACAACGGGGTCGTTCGACTCGATCACAACATCACCGAGAACAACCATCTCTCCGCGCACTGGTTCGCGGGGCAGGGCAGCCAGACTGCGCCCCCCGGGGCCAGCCTTGCGCTTGCCACCGCCAGCTCAAATCTGGGCTATTACTTTGAAGTCGCGCCGTTGCATGTGCAGAACTATTCGGTGGTCTTGAATTCGGTGCTGACCCCGAAATTGACGAACCAGGTTCTCGTGGGAGTCAGCTATTTCAACCAGGTCTTCCACGATTCCAACAATAGCTTCAGCATGGCGGGATTGGGCCTACCCTTGAGCCCGGATGCGCTTATCAACGGCAAGCCGATCATGGGTGCGTCCAATATCCAGATTGCCGGCTTTGACCAGGTGGGCATCACGCCTCCCGAAGGGCGGAACGACATCACGGGGCACCTCACCGATATTGTTTCTTACACCTTCGGTAAGCACCAACTGCGTCTCGGCGGCGAGTTCCGCCAGGGGCGAGTGGACGAGTTCTATTACCGCAGCTCCACCGGCAGCTTTGCTTTTGACGGATCCTACGGTGCGAACAACGGCTATTACACGTGCGCCACTTCCGATCCAACGTGCTCCTTGGCGGACTTTCTCGCAGGACAGGTCTCCGGCGCTTCCATCACCGTTGGCAATGCGGAACGAAAGGTCCTGGTGAACGGCTTCGATTTCTTCGCACAGGACAACTGGCAACTCACCAAGAAACTGAACATCAACCTGGGGCTTCGCTACGAGTACTTCGGACCGCTGCATAGCAATGGAACGAAGGATCTCGCGGTCTTTGTGCCGGGATCGGCGCTCATAGTGCAAGGCGTGGACATCGATTCGATTTTCCCGCCGGACAAGAACAACTTTGCCCCTCGTGTCGGCTTTGCGTACCAGCCTACGGATAAAGCAGACCTGGTGATCCGGGGCGGGATCGGTGTTTTCTTCGATCAGATCAATATGAACCCGTTCCTCGACTACCGCCCGGCAAACGGCGGCGCTGACGGATTGGAAAACAATCCTGCCGGCCCACATCCAGTGGATAATTACGCGCTGTCCGCGTTCCAGTGGGACACGCAAATAGCCAACAACGGGTACGTTTTTCCGGGCGTAACGACTTGCCCTACGTTGTCCGGATGCGGCACCTCGATTTACAACGTCTTCTCGGTGTCTCAGAATTTCCGGGCACCGTACTTCTACAACTTCAACCTGAACGTCGAGAAGGGCCTGGGCGGCGGCGCAGTGGTGCAGATAGGATACGTCGGCAGCGCGGGACACAAGCTGTCAGTGATGCACGATATCAACCAGAACGGTAGTTACAGTGCGATTTATCCGAACGTCGGTTCGATTAACCAACTTCAGAGCAATCGCACCTCGAACTACAATTCACTGCAGGCCACGCTTCGCGTCCGGACCTGGCACGGATTCTCCTCGCAGTTCTCTTACACGTGGTCGCACGCTCTCGATGAGGTTACCGAGTATCGTGGCTCGATTCCGTTCGACAGCTACAGTCTCGCCACCGACTATGGGAGCAGCGACTTCGATACCCGGCAAAACTTCACCGCTTATTGGACCTACGACATTCCCGGATCGTCACACGGGCCCAAGATCCTGACCCATGGCTGGCAGCTCAGCAGCCTTTGGTCCTTCCATGGAGGGCAGCCATTCAACTTCAACGCGGGAACGCAGCGTCCGGGGTTGAACCTGGTGTCCGATCCATTTGCTGGTGTCAGTCACAGCTTCAATGCATCTCTGCCAGGCGTGCAATGGGTGAATCCGAATGCCTTCTGCGTGCCGGGTGGCTTTGAGGCCGACGGCGTGACTCCTTGCCCCGGCACCACCGATCCGGCCGGCAACATAGGGCGCAATGCGTTCTACGCACCAGGCTTCGCGGATGTCGACCTCTCAGTGATTAAGAACATCAACATCACGGAGCGATTCAAACTTCAGCTTCGCGCCGAGATGTTCAACATCTTCAACCGAAAGAACCTCGCAACCGGCGCCGGATCGGTCGGTTCCAACGGCGTGGTCAGCGATACCATCGGCGACTTCAACGGCGCGCCCGGTCTTGGACCTGGCGAACCCTTCAACATGCAACTCGTCGGGAAGGTCATTTTCTAGCGGGTTGGAACAAGCAAATCAAAAGGCCGCATCTTCGGATGCGGCCTTTTCATTTTGGCGCCGTAAATCAGAAATGCAGTGCGAGCCCGACAGTAGCCATGACATTTTGCTGGCGGCTGCCGGGATTGGGGAATGCCAGGCGGGGTACGCCAGAGTTGTAATCGCGTAATTCTCCGCGAATGCTGAGCAGCGGGAGCACCTTCCAGTCGACGCCGGCGCCATAATCGACCACGTTCTCGAAAGAGCCTTGGGCGGTGTCGGTGTCATGGAAGTGCGACAGACCGACGCCCACGAAGCCGTATGGGGAAATCGGCAGTTGAGGCAGCACCTTCACCTTCAGCCCTGGAGTGAAGAAGAACGACGTGTAGTGGTCGTGCAGAGCGGCCGCGGGGTCGGTGCGTGCGTTCTTGAAGGTCCAGGTCAGCGGGACCTCAACGTAGAGTTCAGCCGCGCCTCCGTTGAGCAGCCGGTGCGCCGGGTTGATCTCGAGCACCCCACTGTGTCCGAAGTCGTAGCTGCCCGAAACAAATTGTCCTCCGAACGTGGCGCCGATTTCGTTGCTTTGGGCAAAGGCAGCGCCCCCGACCAGAAGAATAAAAGCAAGCAGAAGAAAGTCCTTCTTCATCGCGTCTCCAGAAAAATGAATTGGTCTCTTTCATGAGATGCAGAAGAGCAGAAAAGGTAAGCTGCTCAGCGCATGCGATAGATGGCGAACTGCCCGGCTCTTTGCAGCCGTTCCAGGAATGAACTCGACTGGAACACGTCCTCGTGTACGAGGTTGTGATACGCGATAAGAATCTCGCGCGGAGTTTCCAGAAACGAGCCATGCAGCCGTTCCAGAACGGCCATCAAAATATCTTTCGGAAATGGATTGAACAGGTACAAAACCAGCGGCTCATGGGGGAAAGGGAACTCCCGGGCATCGCCAAGCCACGTCTCGATCAGAAAACATCTTTGACGCTCGCTGTGATAGCGGGCGATGTTCGACGCTGCAATGGCATGCAGTTCTGGCACGATCTCTGCGCCGATGATCCGACGAAACGGGTAGTCGGAAGCCATTAACAGCGTGCGTCCCTTGCCGCTTCCCAAATCAAGGAAGGTGAACCGGTCATGCACGATATCGAGTTGGCCGAGAATGTGGTGGAAGAGTTCCGGTTCGCTCGGCTGATACTTTCCCCGCGTGAATATCTCCCGCAGACGTACCGAAAGTGAGGGCTTGGCCCAGGTGGTGTTTACCCCGAACTCGAAGTCGTAATCGATATCGCCATACCGCAGGCGTCTTCGCGAAGGCAGATAGTCGATTCCCAATTCGACGAAGCTGCGAAATGCCTTCGCAACGCCGGGAACGATTCCTTCGCGCTCGATTAAGCCGCGAATCCATGCCAGTCCGGCTTCTCCCAATGTAGGTGTTTTGGTCACGCAGTTCCGATGATAGGCGGTGTTCGGCGGAAAATAAAAAGAGGGCCCGCTTGGCGGCGGACCCTGGAGGGATACTGCACGAAGACAGTCGTCGATGAAAATTATTGTCCGTTGGTGCTCTGGCTCGCACTCGCCGCTGCCGGCGTGGTGATGCGGGTCAGGTACGGGAAGACCGGCGTGATTTCAAACGGCATCTTGTCGCGAGCGGAAAGCATGGGCACCGCCTTCGCTTTTGAAATCTCGATGCGGTCTGACCACGGATCCATCTTGATGCGTCCACCCAGCGGAAGCGCGGCTACCTGCTTAATGTCCGCGTTGTCCAGCTTCGGAGCGTTGCTTTCCAGGTTGGCGAGGCGGATCGAGGGAGCCTGGTTCGCGGCCTCGTCCTTCTTGCCCTTGGGCTGCGCAGCCACCAGTGCCGTGCCCATGTTGCCCGTCAAGAGGTTCGGCAACTGGGGCGCCCGCTGTTGCAGGGCCGCAAGGAAGAGCCCCGGGCTCGCCAGCTTGTCTTTATACGGCGAGTTCTGAAGCAACTCGGCAGCCTTGGTATCGGCGTCTGTTTCTTCCTTCTGCGTGTGCTTGATGTCGATACGCTGGAAGGCCTGGTTATCGGGGAAGAGCATGCGATCGCTGAACGCATACTTGGTATCGAACTTGTGGCCGAGGAGAATGTGTCCCATTTCATGGGCCAGCACCGCGGCCAGGGAAGCCTCGTCAGGCAGCGTGTCGAGGAAACCACGGCTGATCACGATGGTGTGGCCGATGTTGTAGGACTCCAGGGGAGCCGTCAGCATCACGCGGCACCGGATCTCCGGCTGCACGTCGAGGTTATTGGTGACCTCGATGTTGTTCACAACCGTATCCAGAACCTTGTCGACTTCGCCAGGAGGCGCAAGCAACCCGAGTTTCTGCATGCGTTCGAGAATGTTGTCTTCAGCTTCACGCTGCCACTGCCGTTCGCTGGCCAGCGGCGATGCGTCTGCGTCCGCCGTGCTCTGGTCCTTAACCGGGTCCGGAGCATCGACCATCACTTCGGTCAGCTCGGAGTTGTCTTCCGGCTTGGTCACGTTGTAGCCCCACAGGCGGGTCTGCGCGCGGAAGTTGTATTGCACGTTGTGCTTCTTGTCTTCCGCAAGTCCAGACTCTTCGCTGTAGATGTATGCGGGGAGCCAGAGGCCTTCGCCCATGTTGGTCCGCCACGTATCGAAGTGGAAATAGGTGGCGCCTTTCGGGTTCGGCGTATAGGTGCCGTTCACGCGCACCAGGTTATACCCTTGGTCTTCCACCCAGATACGGCCCAGGAAGCGGACGTCGGGGTGCTTGTCGCCGCGATCGCGTTTCGGCGAAACATCGAGCACGATGGTGCGGACGTCGCCGAGAAATTCGCGGCGAACAAACTTAAAGTCATAACGCTGGCGGTTCAGACCCGTGGTATCGACGATGACCATCGAGTCAAAGCCATTCGCCATGTATCCGAAACGGGGGCCTTTGCCCGCCTTGCCGAACGTCAGGGTGCGAGTCGCCGCTGACTCCATGCCGTTGGCAGCGCGCGCCAGGAACCCGTGGTGTTCCTGCTCTTCGGAGCTCAGGTCGTTCTTGCCCGCGAAGTTGAGCACATCAATCTTCTGGTTGGCCAGCGAGAGACGGCTCAAGTGGTACCAGTCGTTTTTGGGAATCTCTCCGAGCGTCTGATCGGGCTGCATTTCCTGCAGGTAGGTCTCGACCAGCGGCGTGTATTGCCGCATGGTCTTGACGTACGCCGCCTCGCGAAGCGCCAACTTGTCGACCACCTGGTCGAGTGCCCCGGAGGACGACGTCTGCGTAGCCTGGGGCGCCTGCGGCTGCGCGGCCGCATCCGCCTGGGCAAATCCCGCCGTCGAAATCATGCTTGCTGCCAGAACCACTAAAGCCTTATTGATACCGCGCATACGTTCTCCCTTGCAATTCCCGTCTACGTTAACTGGAAGACGATCCTGAGTTTTGCCTGGTAATCCACCGGTTGGTCGCCTCGCTTCGCGGGTACGAACTGGATCTTCTGGGCAGCTTGAATAGCCGCTTCGTCCAGCCCATAACCGAGCCCGCGAGTCACCCCAACGATCCTGATCTGTCCGTTCGCCATGAACACCACATCCAACTGCACCTCACCCTCGATGTGCCGTTTGCGGCCCTCTTCGGTATAGGCGGGTTTCGGTTTGGAAAGAATGGTGAATGGCGTGAATCCCGAATCGGCCGCAGCCGCTTTGCGGGTCGGAGCTTCTGCCGCTTGCGGCGCCGCGAATGCGGTCTGCACGACCTGTCCATTCCCGCGTCCGCTGCCGCCCTGAATTGCAGTTCCGTTTCCGAAGCCGGCGCTTGCCACGGTGCCGCGCGCGCCCCTGGCGCCACCCGTACCGTTGCCCTGTCCGGCGCCTTCCGGCTGGTCGAATGAGCCCAGCTTGGCGACCGCCACTTTCCCCGTGCTGTTGTTGCTGGCCGGTACCCCGTTCGGATCCCCGAACCCGCCGGTCTGCACCTGTTGCGCCGGGCGGTTTGGCAAGGTCGGCGTGGCCGAGCTGCCAGTACTTGCAAAATTGTTGACGCTGATCGGTTTCACGGGCTTCGGTCCGGGCGGAAGATTGACCCGTGCGGACTCGAACTTCAGGGTGGGAGGCGCTACCTTGGCCTCGACCACAGGCGCCGGACGCGGAATTCTCGTCGGCGGCGGCGGAATAATCCTTGCCTGCTGCTGCGGCAGCGGCGTCGGCATCACTTTGAGCTTGGGCGTTTGGACATGCACTTTCGGGGCAGGCGAAACCTTCGCCTGCTCGACCGGTGCCGTCAGCTCGATGACCTCATACTTCTTTCGTTCCAGCATCTGGGGGGCGGCGAAGCTTAAGTTCAACAGAATCGCCACGCCTACCGCTTGGAATAGGAAACTTGCCCCAAAAGGGCCCTTGCGACTTTCGGTGAGCTCCAGTTGGCTGAACTGAACATACTGCGATGCCATCGTGTTTCCCTCAATCGAACTTCAGTCTTCACTAACGCAGCCGTTTCGAACTTCAGGGGGGACCACTTCTCTTGCAGAGGCCTTTTCCTATTCCGCTACTCTGAAGCTAAATGGTAAACACGTCCAGTTACCGAAGACGTTGTGCCTCCGAATGCCAAGGACGCTGCGTCTGGATCTTGCCGCCAAAAGGTCCGACTTTCGCCGGGCCGTATCTCTGGTCCACATTGTTTCTTGCGCGCTGGGAACTTAGAACAAACGAGATCAACTTCGGATGTGTGCGCGCCGCAAAAAATGCAGTGTTGCTCCGGCTTCTTCTCCCAGGATTTACCCATCGGCAGCAGCCACCCTGCTTTCACTTCCTGCATACTTTTTGCTGGCGATCTCTTGTCATTAGACCCGGCGGCCCGTCTAGTGTTGCGTATCAATCGTGTAAAAACATCAGACATTCAGGCCTTTGAAGATGCGCTCCGGCAGCAATCGAACAACGGTCATGATTGCCCACCAGAATTTCGGGGTGTAGACAACATCCTTATGTTGTTCGACCGCGCGCGCAATAGCGCGCGCAACTTTTTCGGGAGTGACGAACAAGATTCCCCGTTCCATGTGCGCCGTCATCGGCGTCCGAACGAAGCCCGGCTTGATCGTGATCACGTTCACTCCCTCGCGATCCACGCGGTTCCGTACTCCTTGAAGAAAGGCTGTCAGTGCGGCTTTCGAGCTGCCATAAACATAATTGCTCTTCCTGCCCCGGTCTCCTGCCACGGAGGAAATCGCAGCGATCGTTCCGCTCTGCCGTTCGGAGAAGTAATTCGCCAGCCAAGTAATCAGAGACATGGAACTCACCACGTTGGTGCGAATCACCCGCTCCGCCAGTCGAAAATCCTGCTCTGCTCCTTTCTGGTCTCCTAATACTCCGTGAGCAATCAGCGCGATCCCGATTCCCTGCAACTTGTCGTGCGCGTCCTGCAGCATCGCTTCGTGCCGTTCGGTGTTGTCCAGGTCCAACACGCAGGTGTGTACTTGCGCCGCGCCTCTCACCTGCAGGTCGGCTGCCACCGCGCTAAGTTTTTCCTTATGGCGCGCGACGAGATAAAACTTCGCGCCTTGTGGCGCATACAACCGCATGGTCGCGATTGCGATGGAGGACGTCGCGCCCAGTACCAGGATGCTTCTCATCGACCTTTGCTCACCCCATCACTCTTCGCCAGAAGCTCGAGGAGAAGCTCGGGTCGATATACGAGGAAAACATCTCCCAGCGTGGATAAAATTTCCGAAACTGCTTGCCCGTCATACGGGAGTCTTTGGCAGGATAGAGCCTTCCCCCTGCATCTTCCGTCATCGCGTCCAGACGATCCACCAGTTCGAACGTTCGTCCCTTCCGAATCGGGAAATCGAGTGCCAAAGTGATTCCCGGTTTCGGGAATGACATCAGTCCCGGCGAAGGCACGTCCCCGCACACTTTCAACACCGCCAGGAACGAAGCTATTCCGGAAGCTGCGATCGCCTTGAGAATGCCTCGTACGGCATCCAGGCCATTGGCGTGTGGCACCACGCATTGAAACTGCAGCAGGCCCTGCTTCCCATACAAGCGGTTCCAATTGGAAATCGCATCGAGGGGATAGAAAAACGGGTCGTAGTCCACCAGCTTCGCTACCTTCTTCTGTGTTTGTTTGTGGAAGTACAGGCTATTGAAGAGTCCTACCGTGGCGCGATTCAATGCCATGCCCGGAAGGTTGATGGGAAAAGGAATTTTCTTCTGCCGCCGGCTACTCTTGTCGCCGGGAATCTCGGAATGATCGCCGCTCATGAAAATTCCACGCGGAGCGTTCTTGCCGCCGGCGACACAATCGATCCAGCTGACGGTGTATTCGCGCTCGCGGTTGCTTTCGGAGAGCGCGACGAACTCGTCGAGACCGTGGAACTTGGTCGCCTCATAACGGATGTCGCGGGAGACGATTGGTTTGAGCTGGATCTCCGCCCAGATGATGAGGCCGGTCAACCCGAGTCCGGCGATGGTGGCCGCGAACCAGTCACTGTTTTCCGTCGGCGAACAAACCCTGCGGCTGCCGTCGGAGCGTTGTATTTCGAAGCGCAGCACGTGCCGCCCAAAGGTTCCGGCGACGTGATGGTTCTTGCCGTGCACGTCGTTGGCGATCGCTCCACCGACGGTCACGAATTTCGTTCCCGGCGTCACCGGAAGAAACCATCCGCGTGGCACGATGAACTCGAGAATCTCGGCCAGGGTGACGCCCGCTTCACAGCGCAGGACTCCGGTTTGCGGGTTGAACCCGAGCATGCGATCGAGTCCGCGGGTGAGCATCACCGTGTTGCCGTGGTTCAGGCAAACGTCTCCGTAACTGCGGCCCATGCCGACGGGGAGAACGGACGTTTGAATCTCTTCGGGAAAAGGAAAATCGGAGGCCCAGAATAGTGGCTTCAGGTTCTGCGTGCCTCGCGGATAGCGTCCCCAGGACTCGAAGGTCGCCATATCGCTAGAGCGCACCTCGCAGCACGACCAGCGCGATGAGGGCAAACACCGGGCTCCACCGGTCCGTGAGCGCGAAGACGACCGGGTCTTCGTCCAACTCTCCGCGATGCGCGAGCAGCCAGATCCGGCTGATCCAGTAAATCAGAAGCGGCGCCATCAGCCATAGCCAATGGGGATGGCGGTACAACCTGGTGATCTCCGGATTGTTGATATAGAGCGAAAACACCACAACGGAGGCGTAGCCAGCCGCCGTTCCAAAACTGCGCAGCTGTTCGATATCGCCAACTTGATAACCGCGCCCGTGGCGCGGGATCGCCCCACTCTGGCGAAGATTGTGCAGTTCGCCATAGCGCTTCACGATCGCGAGGCTCAGGAAGAAGAAGAGGGAGAAGACTTCAAACCAGGGAGAGAGCGGCACGGACGTCGCCGCCGCTCCGGCGAACAGCCGTACCGTGTAGAGACCTGCCAGTGTAATCACATCCAGCAGCGCCAGCTTCTTCAGCACAAATGAGTAGGCCAGCGTGGTGACAAAATAAAGTCCTAGCGCAAACGCGAAGCGTGGCGGCTCGAAGCTTGCGATGACGCCGGACACGGCCAGAAACACGACCATCAGCGCTGTCCCGGCCTTGCCGGAAAGGTCGCCGGACGAGAACGGGCGGGAGCGCTTACGAATATGGCTCCGATCGGCCTCCATATCCAGGAGATCATTCAGGAGATAAGTGGCGGAGGCCGCGCAACTGAAGCTCACAAATCCCAGGGCGGCCGCCAGCAGCCGGTGGGTGTCTCCCATCACGTGAGCGAGCAGCATGGGAATGAAAATCAAAAAGTTCTTCGGCCACTGGGTGACGCGCACCGCGCGTCGCAACGTCTGGAGCGTTGGCTGCCGATCTTCGAAGACGCGCGCCACGGCTGTCCCTTGCCTCCGGAGCCTGGCTGTGAGGCCTGCGCTCGGGTTGGCCAGCATGGCGACTCTGGCGCTCTTCAGGAGAACCGCATCCGGCGGCGCATTCCCGACGTATTCGAAGCCCTGGCCGGGCAAGCTCGCTTCGATCGCTTTCAGCTTCGCTTCCCCGGCGAGGTTCTCTTTCCCATGGGTGGCGATCACCCCGGCGAAGATGCCCACGTACTCCGCGATCGCGTTCGCTACGCGTTCATCGCTCGCCGTTGCCAGGTAGATCTTGCGCCCGGCGGCGTGTTCGGCGCGAAGGTAGTCGAGCAGCGGTTCGTTATAGGGAAGTGTTTCGGGCGATAGTTGCACCCGGGCGGCAATTTCCGATTTAAATTGTGCTTTTCCACCCAGAACCCAAAAGGGGAGTCGCAAGGCTGCGAGCGGGTCCTGCCGGATCAAAAGGAAGATCGAATCGACCAGGGTGTCGGATTTCACCAGCGTGCCGTCCAGATCCACGCATAAGGGCGTGCCGCGCTCCACAGCGATTGCGGGGAAAGGCTGAGGCATCATCGTCCCTCTGCTCCTCTGCAGGGCGAGTACTCTCTCTGTTCCGGCGATCTGGTTCCGCCTTCTTGTAAGGTACGTGGGTGTACCTCAATGTAACATCCGGCGCGCGCACGATGCACGACTGGTATTTACCCTAACTCTTAACTTGCGGATAAGTACTACGCATGGCTCCCTCCACGCTTTCTGTCAGAGCGCAATTTCGAGGAGCTCTGGGCCGCTACTCCGGATCGAAATTTGTGCATGAACGAATCAAAAATTCCACCTAACTTCGCTGCGACTCCGCTCTGGAAATCGAGTAGAATGATGGAAACCGGAACGCCCACCCAAAGAACTATAAAGAGCGTTCTAAATTACACATTTATAGGGAGTTAGTAGAAGTATGGCAAGAGCGAAGAGTGGCGCTGCAACAGGCGAAAAGAAGACGACAACGCGAGCGAAAAAAATCGCCGTTCCCACCAACGGATCGTCGGTGGAAGGGCACACGCCCCAGAATGGCAGCAATGGAAACATGGAAGAGCGTATTCGCGTGCGTGCGTATGAGATTTACGAAAGCCGCGGCCGTGGGCATGGCGCGCATGAGTCCGACTGGTTTACGGCGGAAGCCGAAGTGCGTACCCGCACCGCGTAGTTCTCCCGGATAGGTCCAAAGTAGTTTCCGTCGTCCCGCAAGCTTTCCCGAACTTGGCGGTTTGGGTTAACATGGCTGCGCTGGAGTTCTTCTGCGCGCCATCGTCCCCGGATGGGCCGGAAAGCTCGTATTCCGGCCCGAAGCGCCCCCTTGCCTCGGGACCCTCGTTGTAGCCCGGAGTCCGCGTTGAGTCAGGTCCTTCTTGTAGACGATACCCCGGTCCAACTGCAGATCCGCGAAACCATACTTCGTAACGCCGGGTTCCGCGTCGCGATCGCTACTTCAGCCGAAAGTGCACTCGCCCTGTTGCGAACTGCCAGCCAGCACGTAGGCCTGGTGATTACCGATCACATGATGCCGGGGACCAACGGTGCCGCATTCGTGCGCACCCTGCGGCAAAGCGACCTTCATATGCCTGTCCTCGTTCTCAGCGGCTTGCCTGACGCCGAGCAGGAATACGAAGGCCTGAATGTCGCGTTCCGCCTGAAACCCCTGCCTCCCGGCGAACTGATCGACCTCGTCCGCCAGTGGATGAAGGGACAAACCGCGGCTTAGCCTTGCGTAGCCTGTGAAAGTCCAGTGGCTCCGGTCCCCCTGGCACCGGGGACGTAGGGCCCGATCCAGATACTCTGTTGCACTCGTTCCAGAAGCTGTAAGGGCGTGAAAGGCTTTGGCAGCAGGTTGAGCCGGCTGAGCCCCAGCTCGCGCACCAGCGGTTCCTGCGCCCCGTACGGCGTGATCCACAGCACTGGGATGCCGGCAATGCCTGCCGAATACTGCAGCAGGTGGCGCATCTGCCGCGTCAGGTCTTCGACGCCGCAGTCCACAATGACGCAAGCCGTTCCTGGCTTTCGCATCAGTTCCAGCCCCGCCTGTGGTTCGGCCGTGTGCAGCACTTCGCAGTCCGGGTTTGCGAGCACGGCGCGGACCGTATTGATTGAGTTGGCGTTTTCGGCAATTACCACCACACGTTGCATCTTCACCTCCAGCCGACTTCTTAAGGCCATCTCTTTTTCTCCTTGCGAATCGCTTGCCAAGCAGGTCTAAGAAACACATATCGCCACAAGAATCTCGACCCGGGCCATACCGATTCGACACGTTTCCCATGTTTTGCCGAAATTCCGCTTTGGTGGACTGGTCGTCCCACCATCCGAACCGCCCTTTTCTGCGCCCTAACGTTGCTGCTGGACCCGCTTTGGGCGACAATAGGCACATCCCTGGGGTTCAACACGCAACCTTGCTGGACTCGAAGCGCGGAATATATATAAATGCCACAGATAGGTAGCTTCTCGTTGTTGCTGGCGCTGGCGCTCGCCTTGTACTCGTTCCTCATCGGCGCCCTTGCTCTCTACCGAAAAGACGACCTTCTCTCCGAGACGGCCCGTCGCGCCGGCATTGCCAGTTTCGTTGCCGTGGTCGCGGCGGCCGCCGCACTCGTAGTCGCTGCGCTGAGCAATGACTTTTCGCTGGCGTACATCATGCATCACAGCAATCGCGCCCTCCCGACACCTTATAAGTTCGCGGCTCTCTGGTCGGGGCAGGAAGGGTCGCTGCTTTTCTGGGCGCTGCTGCTTTCCAGCTATGGCTTCGTGCTGCGGGTGCGCCACAAGGTTGATGTCCAGCTCACCGCCTACGCGTCGGTCATCATCGCTGCCGTCCAGGTGTTTTTCCTTCTGCTGGTAAACTTCGCCGCCCATCCCTTCGCGATGGTCACCGGCACCATTCCCCAGGACGGCAACGGCCTCAACCCGCTGTTGCAATATCCCGAGATGGTCATCCATCCGCCGATGCTCTACCTCGGCTATGTCGGCGTGACCGTGCCCTTCGCCTTTGCTCTCTCCGCACTGATCATGAAATATCCCGGCGAGAAGTGGATCCAGATCACCCGCCGCTGGACGATGGTGACCTGGCTCTTCCTTACGTGCGGCATCTTCCTCGGCATGCACTGGGCTTACTCCGTGCTCGGATGGGGCGGCTACTGGGGTTGGGATCCGGTAGAAAATGCTTCGCTGCTGCCCTGGCTTACCGGCACCGCCTTCCTGCACTCGGTGATGATGCAGGAGAAGCGCGGCATGATGAAGCAGTGGAACATGTGGCTCATTTTCACCACGTTCTTCCTCGCGATCTTCGGCACCTTTCTCACCCGCAGCGGCGTGGTCAGCTCGGTGCATGCGTTTGCGCAATCGGGCATTGGCATCTGGTTTGTCTGGTTCCTTGCCATTACCGCCGCGGTTTGCGTGGCGTTTTTCGCCCTGAACTACAAACATCTCCGCACGGAGAACCATCTCGAGTCGCTCGTCTCGCGCGAATCGAGCTTCCTCTTCAACAACCTTTTGCTCCTTGTCTCCTGCTTCGCCGTTCTCTGGGGAACGTTGTTCCCGGTGATCTCGGAAGCCGTGACGGGATCAAAGGTGACGGTCGGGGCGCCGTTCTTCAATCGCGTGAACGTGCCGATTGCCATGCTCCTGCTGCTGCTGACCGGAATCGGTCCACTGTTGGCATGGCGCAAAACTTCGCTCGACGCCCTGCGTCGCAACTTCCTCGTGCCGTCGTTGATCACCGTGGCCACGGTGATCGTGCTGATCGCCATGGGCATGCGGCCCTGGCAGGAAGACATCTCCGGACTCTATTCCTTGATGGGCGCCGCTCTTTCCGTCTTCGTGATCGCTACCGTAGCCTCCGAGTTCTATCGCGGTGGCCGTGTCATTGCCTCCAAGCAGCATTCCAATGTTGTGGCCGGGATGGTGCAACTCACGCGTCGCAACACCCGTCGTTACGGCGGTTACATCGTGCACCTCGGCGTGGTCATCATCGTCATCGGTTTCTGCGGATCCGCCTTCAACCAGGACAAAGAGCAGGAACTCGCCAACGGCCAGTCGATGCAGATCGGCTCCTATACGCTCGTCAGCCGCCTTGCCACGCAGGATGACAACGCGAACTACGAGAGCGAAGCGGCGGTCGTGGACGTTTACCAGCATGGCAAGCAGATCGATACCCTTTATCCCGAGCGTCGCGTCTATCACGCCACCAACCAGCCCGCGACCATGGTCGCCAATCACTCGACCCTGCGCGAAGATCTCTATGTTGTCTACGCCGGGCCATCGGATAAAGGCCATCCCATCCTGAATGTGCACCTGAATCCACTGGTGATGTGGATATGGATCGGCGTCTGGTTCATCATCGCCGGCACCGGCATCGCGCTCGTACCCAACATGGCGGCGGTTCGCGTGATGACTCCGGTGCGCGCTGCAGCCGAGGTCGTTACCACCGGCCACACCGCGGGGGCGGGAGACTGACATGAAGCTTCTAGGGACAAAACCTTCCCGCCGCGCCCTGCAGTTACTCGTGCTTGCCCTCGCGATTCCATTTCTCGCCGGCGCCAGCAACGACGAGGCTCGTTTCAATTCCATCGGCCATAAGATGATGTGCTCGTGCGGATGCTCGCAGATCCTGCTGGAGTGCAACCACGTCGGCTGCACCCAGTCGGACAAGATGCGCAACGAGCTCGCCGGCGCCATCGAGCGCGGTGACAACGACGACCTCATCCTCTCGAATTTCGTTTCGAGCTACGGCCCTGCCATTCTTGCCGCGCCCATTCGCGGCGGATTCGACAGGGTCGCCTGGATCATGCCTTTCGCGGTGCTCATCCTGGCAACAGGACTGGCGGTTTGGATCGTGCGCATCTGGAAATCGCGTCCCTCCGTGGTCGCCGCCGCGACCGCCCCAGCCAGCGTTCCCGGACTTGATCGCTTTCGCGAGCAAGCTCGCAAGGAGACGGAATCCTAATGTCCCAACTCGCACTCTTGGCAGATGCTGACGCAGGCGGAACGGTTTTCATTCTCTTCGGCTGCTTCCTCTTCGCGCTCGCACTGTTCGTCTACGTCTTCTATCAGCCCGGCGCCATCGCGCGCGCTCCCAGGAAGACGCGCCTTTCCTACCTCGACGAGCGGAAAGAAGCCGTCTATGAAAATCTGCGCGACCTGAGCTTCGAACACAACGCGGGCAAGCTTAGCGACGGCGATTACGAGCAGCAGCGCCAGGGCCTGGAAGGCGAAGCCGCGGTCATCCTCGCCGAAATGGAAGAGCTGCAGCGTGTCCCGGTGCCGAAGACCTACAGGAATTCTGCTCCGCAGGCGAAGAGAAGATAAGTTGCGATCTCACATGGGAAAGAAGGCAACGTTGCGTTTGAAATCCGTCGTCACCGCGTCGATCGCGTGTGTGTTGCTCACCGGCGCTTCGTTGGCCGCCACCGTCACCGGACAGGTCGTCAACGGCACCACCAGCAAGCCCGCAGCCGGTGATGAAGTCACCATCCTCTCGCTTTCGCAGGGCATGCAGGAGATCGGCCATACGAAAGCCGACGCCTCTGGAAAGTTTAAGATCGATGTTCCCGACGATGGCACGCCGCACATGGTTCGGGTCGAGCACCAGGGTGTGAGCTACTTCCCGAAGGGCGGTCCGCTCATGCCCGGCGCGACCTCGGCGAATGTCCAGGTTTACGATTCGGCAAAGAAACTCGACGTGACCACGACCGTCAACGTCATGCGCGTGCAGGCCGACAACTCGACCCTGCAGGCAACCGAACTCTACGCCGTGCAGAACGCCTCTTCGCCCCCGCGCACGCAATACGATTCCGACAAGACCTACGAATTCACTCTGCCGGACGGTGCCGTGCTCGACTCCGCCGCGGCCCGCACCCAAGATGGCCAGCCGGTAAACTCCTCGCCCATTCCATTGAAAGAGAAGAACCACTACGCCTTCGTGTTTCCTCTGCGTCCGGGTGAGACGCAATTCCAGGTGGCGTACCACATTCCCTACAGTGGTGAAGCGACCTTCACGCCAAAGCCGCTGACGGCGATGCAGCACTTCGTGGTCATGTTTCCGAAGTCAATGAAGTTCGAGGCGAAGAAGGTATCGGCGTACTCGCCGATGAACGACGACACCGGCGCCGGCATCCAGGTAGCCAGTGATGTCAAGCCCGGTGCCGATCTTGCCTTCCGGTTGAGCGGTACAGGCGCGATCGCGGAGGCCGGTCAGGGAGGCCAGGGCGCTCCGCCCGATCAAGCGAGTGGACAGATGCCCGCAGCACAGCCAGGACGCCCCGGCGGCGGGCTCGGACCTCCGATCGAAGCTCCCGATCCACTGGAGCGCTATCGTTGGCTGATTCTCGGGGTGATTGTGGTTGCCATGCTGGGCGCCGCGCTCATCGTGAGCCGCCGCTCCTCGCCTCCGCCCCTTGCCGAAGAAGCCGAAGAAGATGTTACGGCTCCCCCACGCGTTCCCAAGAACCTGCCGGCGAGTGCGCCGGTTTTTCCCAAGACGCAGGCTGCCGGCAATGGCGATCGTTCTTCGCTGCTGATGGAGGCAATGAAAGAAGAACTCTTCCAGTTGGAAATCGACCGGCAGCAGGGCAAACTCAGCGACGGGGAGTACCAGACCGCGAAAGCAGCCCTCGACGAGACCATTCGCCGCGCCCTGGCGCGCAAGTCGCAAACCTCCGCCTAGGCGATCGAATTCTTGTCATCCTGAACGAAGAACGCGGACACCGATCCGCGTTCGCAGGCGAAGGATCTTGCGTTGTAAGTCGTTGCTACGCTACCTCGCTCCACCCGCGTATCCGACCGCCCTCCCCGTCGAAGTTCGTGAGCCCGGTTACCGCTGCAATCGCAATCCCCTGTCCCCGGAACCATCGCGCCTCGGGATCCGCGGAAAAATTCAAGGCAAGCGGCATTGCCCCAATCACCGTGGCCAAGCCCCCATCTATTCGTTCGTGGGTGCGGAAGCTGATCATCGGCTTCACTCCGCCGGGGTAATCCGTGATCGCCGCTGTGGCGGCCTCCGCCAGCCCACACGCGATGGACGCTACCGCGGCCTTGCGGTTTCGCCGCCAGAGCAGCGCCCCCGCTACAAAGAACGACGCCGCTATGGCGTAGTCAATCACGGCATGCACTCCCGGTGAAATCACCTTCGGCATCTGCCCGGCTGCCGCCTTCATCCCCGTTTCCATCAGCCCCATTGTCCACTCCTCCGCCTATCTAAAGATGCGGGTGGGAGCGCCGCAGTTGGAGTCGGCTGTGCAAATCCGGGCCGCTCCACAGCTTACGGCGCATCGCATCCTTTGGCAGGGATTATCATCTACATAGAAGACTAGGGTTTTCACAACTGTATGACGAACGCTTTGAAAACGACGTTCCTGCTGGCTCTGATCACGGCCTTGTTCCTGGTAGTCGGTGAGGTCCTCGGCGGACAACGCGGCATGATCTTCGCCTTCGGGCTTGCTGTCGTCCTGAACTTCACTTCGTATTTCTTTTCCGACAAGATCGCGCTTAGCATGTCGCGCGCGCAGCCGGTTACGCGCGAGCAACTGCCGCGCCTATACCAGATCGTGGAGCGGCTCACCGGCAAGGCCAACCTGCCCATGCCGAAGCTGTACGTTACGCCCGACGAATCGCCGAACGCCTTTGCCACCGGACGCAACCCGCAGCACGCCTCCGTTGCCGTGACCCATGGCATTCTTAACCTGCTGAACGACGATGAGATGGAAGGCGTAATCGCTCACGAACTCGGCCACGTGCGCAATCGCGACATCCTGATCAGCTCAGTGGCCGCAACGTTAGCGGGCGCCATCACCATGCTGGCACGCATGGCCTACTGGGGAGAACTCTTCGGCGGCTTCGGCGGCGGCGGAGATCGCGACCGTCGCGGTGGCCCGATCAGCGCCCTGGCCATGCTGATCCTCGCGCCTGTCGCGGCCATGATGATCCAGCTCGCGATTTCTCGTTCCCGTGAGTACGGTGCCGATGAAAGCGGCGCTCATTTGACCGGCAATCCTTACGCGCTGGCATCGGCGCTCGCGAAACTCGATGCTTACTCCAAGCGAGTGCCGATGGCGGCCTCGCCTTCCACCGCGCACCTCTGGATCGTGCAGCCGCGGCTGAACTGGGCCAGCCTCTTCAGCACCCATCCGCCGATTGCGAAACGCATCGAGCGCCTTACCGGCCAGCCCGCAGATCTATACATGCGCGGATAACACCCGCAATACAGATCTGCTTTACCGGTCCACGTACGCCATCTGCTTGTCGTTATACCGTGGTCCCGCAATCGCCTCCGGCCGCAGGGCGTTGTTCAGTTTCTCCAAATCATCGGTCGAGAGATTCAAATTCACCGCGCCGACATTCTCCTCGAGATACTTCCGCCGCTTCGTCCCCGGGATCGGCACAATGTCATCGCCCTTATGCAGCAGCCAGGCGAGCGCCACCTGGCTCGGTGTCGCTCCCAGCGACTTGGCAACATCGGCAACAATCCCCGCGGCTCGCATATTGGCCTTGAAGTTCTCCCCCTGGAAGCGCGGATCGCCCTTGCGGTAATCGCCTTCCGGATACTCCTCGGCAGGCTTTGCATTGCCGGAAAGAAATCCCCGGCCCAGCGGGCTGAAGGGCACCAGTCCGATGTTGAGCTCGCGCAGCAAAGGAATGATCTTCGGCTCCAGGTTCCGCTCCCACAGCGAGTACTCGCTCTGCAGCGCCGTTACCGGAAACACCTTATGCGCGCGCCGGATGGTCTGTTCCCCCGCCTCGGAGAGTCCAAAGTAGCGGACTTTTCCCTCGCGGACCAGGTCAGCCACGGCTCCCGCCACGTCCTCGATCGGAACCTCCGGATCGACGCGGTGCTGATAGAAAAGATCGATATGATCGGTTTGCAGCCGCTGCAGCGACTGCTCAGCCACCTCTTTAATATGCTCCGGGCGGCTGTCGGTTCCGTCCAGCTTGCCGTTCACGAAGCGCCAGCCAAACTTGGTCGCAAGAACGATCTGGTCGCGCTTTCCCTTCAACGCGCGGCCCAGCAGCTCTTCATTCTTGAAGGGCCCGTAAGCCTCGGCAGTATCGAAGAACGTCACGCCCAACTCCAGGGCGCGCTCCAGGGTTGCAATCGACTCCTTCTCGTCGGCAGGTCCATACGCCCAGTTCATGCCCATGCAACCCAGTCCAAGGGCGGAAACTGCCAGTCCCTGGCTACCCAGCTTTCTTATTTGCAAGACAAACCCTCCAAGACAACAGCTAATTATCCGATGCGGCGCACCAGCAGGCGATGCACATTCGTGTGTTGCAGGACCGGCTTGGGACAGGCAGAAACACTGCCCGTCCGGTGTAAAATTGACCTTTCATGTCAACTCCGATTACCTCGACGGCCACGAACCGGGCTACGCAACTGGAACGCACCCTGCGGACCATCATCCGCGGAAAAGATGAAATCGTGCGCATGGCCCTGGTCGCCATCTTTGCGCGTGGCCATCTCCTCATCGAAGGGGTACCCGGGGTAGGGAAGACGACCCTCGGCCACGCCGTGGCCCGCGCCCTCGAAGTCGGGTTCCAGCGGGTGCAGTTCACCAGCGACATGTTGCCTAGCGACGTTCTAGGCATCACCATCTACTCGGCTGCCGAGCAGAAATTCGAATTCAAGCGCGGTCCGGTCTTTACCAACGTCCTGCTCGCCGACGAAATCAATCGCACCACGCCGAAGACCCAATCGGCGCTGCTCGAGGCGATGAACGAAAACCAGGTCACCGTGGATGGCCACTCCTACCCGCTGCCGCAGCCCTTTCTCGTCATCGCGACCCAGAATCCCGTCGAACATCACGGTACTTATCCTCTGCCGGAGTCGCAGATGGATCGTTTTCTTATCCGTGCCCGCATGAGTTATCCAGATGCCGCCGCCGAGCGCGAAGTCCTGCGCTCCGAGGCCGGTGCCGCGCGATTGGAAGATATTCGCAGCGTCCTCACCGGGGAAGACGTGCTCGCCATGCAGGAAGAAGTGAAAGCCGTTCGTGTTGACGATTCGCTGGTCGATTACGCATTGCGCATCGTGCAGCGTACCCGCGAGTCACAGCATCTTTCGCTGGGCGTCTCGCCGCGCGGCTCCCTCATGCTCTACCGCGCCGCGCAGGCCATGGCCTACCTCGACGGCCGCGGTTTCTGCGTACCCGAAGACTTCAAAATCCTTGCTGTTCCTGTCTTCGGGCACCGGGTCGTCGTAAGCGCCCGCTACAGCTCGACGCTGCGCAAGTCGGAGCAGTCCGACGAAGTATTGCGCGACATCGTCGAAAGCGTCGAGGTCCCCGTCTAAACCGCGGATCGCGGTACACTGGTTCCGTGAACCTCCTCAAATTCTTCATGCTGCTCGCCCTGGTGCTCTGGATCGGCGGCATTGTCTTTTTCGGCGCCGTGGTAGCGCCCGCCGTCTTCACCGTCCTTCCCACTCACGACCTGGCGGGCAAGGTAGTCACCCGCACCCTTGCGAACCTTCACCTGATCGGCATCGTCTGCGGCGTCGTGTTTCTGGTCTGCTCGATGGTGTACGGCTACTTTGCGCGCGGATCGGCGCAGCCCTTTGCTCCGCGCCACATCGCCGTCGTCGCCATGATCGCGCTCACCTTCCTCGCGCAAGACGTGGTCGCCGCCAAGATGAATCGCCTCAAGGACGCGATGGGCGTTATCGACAACGTCGCCGTCACCGATTCTCGCCGGGTCGAATTCAACCGCCTGCACGTGTGGAGCACCCGGTTGGAAGGCTGCATCCTTGTTTTAGGCCTTGGTGTGCTCTACGGCACCGCGCGCCGTTTATCATAGAGAGTTCGGACTTTCTACGCGCGCCATCCTGAGTGCCGCGCTCAATCTGCCGACCGAGAAATCATATTTATGAAGACTGGAATCGTAGGCCTGCCGCAAGTCGGCAAAACCTCGTTGTTCGTCATGCTGACGAAAGCCGATGTCTCGAATCGCTCCTCGAACCCCCGCGAAGCGCACCTCGGCATCGCCATTGTGCCCGACGACCGTCTCGACAAACTGGCGGCGCTCTTCAACCCGAAGAAGCTCATCCACGCCCGCGTCGAATACGCCGATGTCGCCGCCATCAGCCAGGAGGCACTGAAGGAAACCGCCTTCGCCGCCAACCTGCGCAATGTCGATGCCCTCGCCCATGTCATCCGCGCCTTCGACGATCCCGCGATCCCGCACGTCGGTGAAATCGATCCCCTGCGCGATATCAAGAACCTCGACTTCGACCTGCTGGTCAACGATCTCGGACAGGTTGAAAAGCGCCTCGAGCGGGTGGAAAAGGATTTGAAGAAGATGCGCTCTGCAGATCTCGAAAAGGAATTCGAGCTGCTCAAGCGCGCCAAAACGCATCTCGAAACCGAGCGCCCTCTGCGCGAGATGGAGATGACCGCCGAAGACAAGAAACGCTTCCGCGGATTCATGTTTCTCAGCGAGAAGCCCATTCTCTACGTACTGAACATCGGCGAGAGCACCACCCTCGGCGACGATCTGGAGAAAGCGGTCGCCAAGTACAACCTCACGGAAGTTGTCACCCGTCCCAACACCGGCGCTGTCGCCGTCTGCGCCAAGGTCGAGGCGGAACTCGCACAGATGCCCGACGAAGATGCCGCCGAGTTCCTCTCCAGCTACGGACTCAGAGAGAGCGGCCTCGTGCGCCTGATCCGCAAGACCTACGAACTGCTCGGGCTGATGTCGTTCTTCACCGTGGGCGAAGATGAATGCCGTGCCTGGACCGTCGAGCAGAACAGCCGTGCCCAGAACGCCGCCGGCGCCATTCACACGGACCTCGAAAAGCATTTCATTCGGGCCGAGGTCATTCACTGGGACACCCTGCTCGCCGCCGGCAGCGAAGCCAACGCCCGCGCCCAAGGCACGATGCGCCTGGAGGGCAAAGAGTACATCGTGAAGGATGGCGACATCATGCACATCCGGCACAGCGGCTGACCTGCCCCGCAACTCTCCTTCGGCCTTTGCGAGCATCCAATTAGCCAGGAGGAGAGCATGATCAAAATCACGTGCGACAACTGCGGCGCAGAGCGTCCGGAAAAGCCCGCCGCCACGGCGGAGTGGATCCTCGGCTACGACATCGAGATCGAGTCGCCAAACTCCATGCAGCGCTCGCTGCGCTTCCTCGATCACTGGGACGACCGCCGTATCCTGGAATTCGGGTCGATTCACCTATGCTGCGAGGAATGCAAAGCGGAGTACAAGGCCGCGGAAGCGGCCTGAGCGGTCGTCAGATCCCGTGGAAGAAGTGGTCCAGTACGAACAGCGCCGCCACGCCGACGAATACCAGCAGCGCCATGCGCACTCCCGGCTCGTGGTTTACCTCGGGCATCAGGTCCGTTGCCGCGACGTAGATCGTCACCCCGGCGGATAAGGCTAACCCGTAGCTCACGGAGTGTTGCAGCGCCGCCATCGCCATCACGCCCGCAAACGTTGCCGCGCCCAGGATTGCCGAGGCTCCCCAGGATCGCAGCTTATCCAGTCCGCTCGCCAGCATCACCGAAGTGACCGTAAAACCCTCCGGGATCTTGTGCAGGAAGACGGCGAAAAAGATGATCCATCCCAGCCAGTTGGAAACCAGGAAGCCCGACGCAATCGCCACCCCGTCGAAAAACGAGTGGATAATCAGCCCGAACAGCACCGAGAACCGCTTATGCGAGTGGACGAACTCTTCCCCATGCGTTTCTTCGCCGTAGTGAAAGTGCGGAGAGAGAGTGTGCTCGAAGAAATGAATGATGAGATAGCCGAGCAGGATGATGTAGCCGGCCTTCGGGCCCTGTTCGCGTACACTTTCCGGCACCATTTCCACGATGGCGGTGGCCAGCATGAAGCCCGCGCCCAGCGCGACGAAATACCGCAGGTAGCGCCGCTCCCAGCTCTTCTGCACAATTACCGCGCCGCCGAACACATTCGCGCCGGCAGCCGTAAGACCCAGCAAGATACTTAGCACCACTGGATTCATTCACTTCGAGAATATCAGAGCAAGGCGTCCGCGCCACGGTCGGCTGGCTTGTTACTGGAATTGTGCCGCTCCTCCGCTACAATGAAATCCAGCCCGTGGGCGCGTAGCTCAATTGGATAGAGCATCGGATTTCTAATCCGACGGTTGCAGGTTCGATCCCTGCCGCGCCTACCAAGCCTCCCCCCACTTGGCCGTGTACCATCGCCCGTTCCGTACCTGTACCTTCGAGAGACTCAGCCCTGTACCTTTGCTTGATCCGCCCAATGTTCGGCAGTACTCTTACGCAGAATGCGATCTGGCTCTACAGGTCGCGTGCGGGCCCTCCTATAAAGGTCTTACGATGGCAGCTTTTTCCACGGGTGCGACGCCGAGACGCGAGCCGCGACGAGCGGTTGCCGTCAACGTGCGTCTGTTCGGGCTCGATGCCAACGGCCGCCCCGTAAACTGCGAATGTTCCACCGTCGACATCAGCGCCCACGGCGTACGTCTCGTCGGCAATCAGCACTGGCGTCCTGGGGAGATCGTCGGCATTCGCCATGGCTCCGAAAAAGGACGCTTCCGCGTCGTGTGGATCGGCAAGCCGGGCGGGGATGACGCCACCCACATCGGGCTCCAGGCGGTGGAGATCAGCCGCTACTTCTGGGGCGTGAACATGCTCCAGTTCTCGCACACTCCCGACACGACGTCGGTCGCGAGTCGCATCGCGGGAGTGACGGAAACCACTCCGCAAGCACCTCGCATCAGCGCAACCAGTACTTCGTTGCCCCAAGCCGATGGACGTCGCCATATGCGCCTGCGTTGCGACGGCGGCGCCAAGATCGTGGTGAGCAGCGTGAATCACTGGGGTACGGTGATCGACATCAGCAATGGCGGATGCTATGTCGAATGTCCGACCGCCTATCCTCTCGGCACTTTGCTCTATGTGAAGCTTGGCATCGACGATTTCAACTTCGAGTCCGACGGCGTTGTCCGCGTCTCTCATCCCGGCATGGGAATGGGCATCGAGTTCCTCCGTACCTCCTCGTTGCAACGTCGCATCCTCGAAGAGTACGTCGCCGAACTCTCGCGCGATCCCGACCGCCTGCGCCAGTAATAAAAATCAAATACTCGTGACGGACCACCAGCGTCTGAGTTGACCGAGCATGCTGATCGAAGTCGGACAAGTAGAGGCGATCTTCCGGTATCCCGTGAAGTCCATGGGTGGCGAGCGGCTTGAGGTCGCCGAGATGGGCTGGCACGGCCTAGAGGGCGATCGTCGCCTGGCATTCCGGCGGATCGGGGACGGCAGTGGCTTCCCGTGGCTGACTGCGGGCAAGCTTCCCGACTTGATTCTGTTCGCGCCGCAGCGCCGCGAGGACGGCGCTAACGGAGAGCTTCCTACGCACGTTCGCACCCCGGATGGCGAAGAGATGCCTGTCTTCGGAGAGAGCTTGGCCGCGGAGGTCGGACGCCGCTACGGGGCTCCCGTGCAGATGATGCAGTTGAATCACGGCATCTTCGATGAAGCGAGCCTCTCCGTGATCGCCCTCGATACGGTGCGCGAGATCGGAAGACTCGCAGGCCGGAGCCCGGACGTGCGACGGTTTCGCCCCAATGTCGTGGTTCGTTTACTGCGACCGGTCCCATTCCAGGAGGACGAGTGGTTGGACGGGGTGCTCTCCTTCGGCAACCGGGACGACGCTCCCGCCATCGCCGTCACCATGCGCGACGTACGCTGCTCGATGGTGAACCTGGATCCCGACTCAGCCACTCCTGCGCCTGAAGTGCTGAAAGCCGTCGTTCGTGCGAACCAGAATAGCGCGGGAATCTACGGCGCGGTCACGCGCACCGGGCGACTTGCGGTGGGACAGACGATATTCTTCCGCGCAGCGACGCGGAAAGAGATGGAATGATGGCACGGAGTGATTGAAACCGTCACGAGTGCGCCCCGGTTTTCCCGGGGCTCTCGTATCGGCGCTCAGAAACTTACGACACCTTCGTCATGCTGAAGGTCCCATTGCCCGTGCAGCCGACTCCGCCATTCAACGTCCACGTACCGCTGACCGTGTTGTTCTGGAAGGTGCCGTTCAGGGTCATCGTGTTCCCGGCGCTCGCTCCGGTGGAAGTGATTGTCAACTGAAGGCCGGCGGTCGTCACGCCGCTCGTGTTTCCGCTGATCGTGAGCGCGCCGGTTTCCGTGCCTCCATTGGCGAAACACGCGCTGTTGGTGGTGAAGGTCAGGTTCTCCCCGGAGACGCTGTTATTGCTGCTTTGCGTCAGCGAAGTCGTGAAGGAGAATTGCTGGTTGCCGTTGGCGTCGAGCAACGCGACAGACCAGTTGCCGCTGACATTCGGATTACTGCTGTTGTTGTTGTTGCCGCATGCGGCACAGATGGTGATCAGCGCGATCAGCATCGCGCTCCATAAATACTTCATAGCCCACCCTGTTAGAAGATTTATCCCCAGGACCGAAGGCAAGTGATTGCTCTTACCGAAATCCCTTTGCCAGCGCGAACCCACCAATAGGCCAGAAGTTTCTGTCGATACTGTCCTTAGTTCCAAAGAGCCCACCCGGCAGGGCCAAATCTCGTGCCACCTTAGCTGTTTTGCACGCAAAAAAGCGCCGTGACTCTCGTCACGGCGCCGCACAACCGGTCCTCGTTCTAAAACTTATTCCACAAATACTGGTTGTAAACGTCGTGGTGGTATTGCACCTCCGGCGCCTTCACGAACGTTCCGAGCAGCCGTGGGCAACGGTCCGCGGACGCCTGCTTCAGGTCTCCGTAGCGCGCTTTCACATCCGCGCCGAACAGCTTCGTCGTCCAGTCTGCCAGGCGGAAATGTTCGATCGCCGTATAGATGTTGTCCGGCAGATAGCGCTCTGCCTGCCGCAGGTTCTTGATCTTCGCCGTCTCACCCTGCAACCCGGTCTTGAAGATCGAGTACATCACCATGTACGGATTGGCATCCGGTCCTACCGAACGCACTTCCACGCGCATGCTCTTCTCATTGCCGATCGGAATCCGGATCATCGAGCCGCGGTCCACCGCCGACGCTTTGATCTGGTTCGGCGCTTCAAAGTGCGGATCGAGCCGCCGATAGGCGTTCACGCTCGCATTCAACAACAGGCAGATATCGTTGCCGTGGGTCAGGATGCGATCCACGAACGACCACCCGAAGCTGCTCAGTTTCTCTTCGCCCTTCGGGTCCCAGAAGATGTTCTTTCCACCCTTGCTGATGGAAACGTTGGTGTGCATGCCGCTGCCATTCACGCCCACAACCGGCTTCGGCAGGAAAGAAGCCGTGAGGCCCATCTTGGTCGCCACCTGTCGGCAGATCAGCTTGTAGAGCTGGATCTGGTCGGCCGCAGCCACGACCTCGCCGTATCCGTAGTTGATTTCGAACTGCGAAGGCGCGACCTCGGGATGGTCCTTTTCGTTCTGGAATCCCATCGCGCGCTGCACCTCTGCCGTCATGTCGATGAACGTGCGCAGCGGATCGCCCGGCAGGGAGTGGTAGTAGCCACCCGTGTTTACGTAGTCGAACCTGCCCGTCTCGTGGTATCGCCGCTCCGCGTCCGGACCCTGGAACAAGAACCCTTCGATCTCGTTCGCTGCGTTGAGGGTGTATCCCTCTTTCTTGTGCAACTGTTCCGAGAAACTTTTCAGCAGGCCGCGTACATCCGCTTCATAGTGCTGGCCTTCCTTGCTGATCACTTCGCCGAAAACCAGTACCTTGCCCGGACCAAACACATCCGCCGGTCCCCAATAAAAAGAGCTCCAGTCGATGTACAAGCGAAGGTCGCTTTCACGCTGTGCCGTGAATCCCCGAATCGACGAGCCGTCGAAGGTCAGGTTGTCGAAGCTTTTCAGGAGGAATTTCTTATCGTAGTCCAGCATGTGCAGCCGGCCTTCCAGGTCGCTGAACAATACCGTGATCGCCTTCACCCGCTTCTCGTCGCTGAGATATTTCAGCCGCTCTTCCTGGATCTTGTCGGCGGACACGCGTTTCATCCGCTGTTCTTTTGCCTTTAGATTAAGTTCCTCGAGTTCGTCGTAGGGGAGCGCTAGAAAGTTACGCAGTTCAGTCGACATGAATCTCCTCAGAATAGGATCAAGGTGAAGCTGATGAGTTGTGGTGCGGTACTTTGTAGAGTAGCGCGGGCTTCCACAGCCCAGCCAATCAAATTCCGTGATGTCGTTCATCAACGGAATTTATCGGTGGAAAACTTCTGCACTGAAAAAGGAGCAGATTTCCTTCAAGAAAAACCCCATCGTTTACCGCATAAACCATTGATTCCAAGATGAATGATTTGCAGTAACAGATTCGATGTTACTGGGGTTATTGATTTAATTGACAACACCGCTGCACGCAGTAGAGAATGGCCCACGCTCTTCAACTCCGGCCAGAGCTCCCGCCGGAGTCAGGGTAGCAATCCACCTCTCCCAATCCAAACCTCGAAAGGCAAGGCATTATGAATGTCCCGCCCCGCTTTTTGCCAGGCCTGCTGCTAGCGGTCGCTTCCGTCGCGACTGTGCCGGCTCAAACCACTTCTCTCAGCACGCTCGCGAACAATACGCCCGGATTCGTCAAGGTAGCCTCCGATCTCGGACCAGCCGATCCGTCGCAGTCCATCAACGTCACTTTATCGCTCGCCTCGAAAGATCGCGCCGGTCTCGATCAGTTCGTGAACGATGTGCGCACCCCGGGCACGGGTTCCTATCACCAGTTCCTCACCCATGCGGAATTCACGCAACGTTTTGGTGCCACCTCCGACTCGGTGAACGCGGTCAAGAAATTCGCCGCCGCCCACGGCCTCCAGGTCACCAGCGTCGCTGCGAACCAGCTTTCTGTTTCTTTGCGCGGTAGCGTTGCGGCGGTGCAGAGCGCCTTCGCTGTGCAGATCCACAATTACAAAAAGAGCAACCTGACGATGCGCAGCAATACCGCTGACCCGAAGATCGACAGCGCGCTCGCTGCCAGCGTTACGGCCGCCGCCATCCAGGACCTGAAGTTCAATCCGGATAACGTTCATGCCCTCGATCCGAACGGCAAGCCGTTGAAGCCGATTCCGTTTTCGACGAAGCCGGACGGCTTGTATTTCGCCAATCAGTGCTTCCGCTCTCCGCAGACGATTACCGCCTCCGGCGCCGGCGCCACTGCCACCTATGTCGGGAACCGCTATGGATCGAACATCACCAGCGGTCCGCCTAACCTTCCGCCGTGTGGTTATGACGTCGCCGATGTATGGGGCGGCTACAACCTGAAGCCCATGTACAACGCCGGCCTTGGCGGCCAGGGCGAAACCATCGTCATCGTCGACGCGTATGGATCCACGACGATCAAGAACGATGCCAACCTCTTCTCGGAGATCAACGGCCTTCCCGCTTTGAACTCCACCAACTTCAAAGTCGTCGGTACCCTCACAGACGCGAACAGCGGCTGGGCGGAAGAGACCACCCTTGACGTCGAGTGGGCCCACGCGATCGCTCCCCATGCCAAGATCGTTCTTGAAGTCGCGCCGAGCAACAGCTTCGCCGACCTCTACAACTCTGAGCTTGATGCCGTCAGCCACCACCGCGGCGTCGTCATCTCCAATAGCTGGAGCAGCTTTGAATCTCTTGGTTCCCCCGGCCTGCGCAGTGCGTTCGATACCCTGCTCGAGGAAGCCAATTCGATCGGGATCAACGTCGACTTCTCCACTGGCGATTACGGCGATAACGTCATCCAGCTCGGTTACGCCGATGTCGGTTATCCCGCCAGTTCGCCCTACGCAACTTCAATCGGCGGAACCAGCCTCGCATTGACCAGCTCCAAGACAATGAAATTCCAGACCGGCTGGGGCAACAACATTACGCGGCTGGTTGACGGAAGCACCGGCGATCCCGATGATCCGCCGCTCCTCGAAGGATTTATCTTTGGCGCCGCCGGTGGCAACAGCAACGTCTACGCCAAACCGAGCTGGCAGACGGGAACCAATCAGCCGCGCCGCGCGACGCCCGATGTCTCCTGGCTGGCCGATCCTTATACCGGCGTCGAGATCATCATCACCCTCGGCGGCCAGACCCAGGTCGGCGTCATCGGCGGAACCAGTCTGGCCTGCCCGATGTTCTCCGCGATCTGGGCGATCGCTAACCAGAAAGCGAATACAACCAACGGTCTCGGCGATGCTGCCTCGATGCTCTATAGCCTGCCCTCGGGCGCTATCTACGACGTCGTTCCCTTCAACACCTCGAACAACGTGCACGGCGTCCTGAAAGATGCCTATGGCACCTCCCAGTACAACGCAACCGAACTCGCAACTCCGCTCGATAACACCCGCGGCTTCTACAGCGCTCTGTACCAGGGCGCGAGTTCCCTGAGTTGGTACGACCTCACCTTCGGGACGGACTCCACCCTCTACACCAAGCAGGGCTGGGATAACGTCACCGGTGTCGGCACGCCGAACGGCTTGAAGTTCGTCACCGACATTGCCAACAAGAAATAACTGACGTTTTACTCTTCACCGGAGCGCCGCTTGGATTACCCAAGCGGCGCTTTATTTTGCCGGTGCGGCCGCGCCATCGTCGGGAAACGTCTCCGGCATCATTGTTGTGAACCACAGCGCACCGCAGGATGCCATCAATGCGAACACCAGGAAGGCGACGCGAAATCCAAAATGCTGGATCAGCACTCCGGTACATAACGGCCCCACCACTCCTCCTACCGCCAGTGCTGTGGCAAACAGTCCCATAAGCGTGTTGAATCCGCCCTTGTTCTCCGACAAATCGGCGCAGAAAAGCGCGATCACCACGCCGTAAATGCCCGCCCCGATTCCATCCAGCGCCTGCAATCCCACCAGCGCCTTCGGCGAATGCACGAAGACGTAGCTCAGGATGCGCAGGGGAAGCACCCAGAACGCAATTGTCATAACCGGCTTTCGACCGCGAGTCCGCGCGTACTTGCCCGCCAGCAAAGCCGCCGGAATCATAACTGTCTGTGCCGTGAGTACCGTCGCCGTCATCCATTGGTCGCTGCCCCCAAGCTTCTTCACATACATCGCGACCGCCGGAAGTATGGGCGCATTTGCGAAATGAAAAAGCGCGACCGAAACGAAGAGCACAAGCGTCGTGCGATCGGCCAGCAGTTTCCTGATCGGTACTCCATCGGGTTGATGGTCGAGTCGTCCCGTTGCCAGGTAAGGATCGAGTTCCGATGCCTTGATCCAGAACACCGAAAGCGCCGCGAAGAACGACGCGATTCCCACGAAGTAGAAGAGACCCGGAATTCCCAGCCTGGCAACCACTGCAATGGCCAGCAGTGCCGACACGATGTTGCCCGCATGGTTCCACGCTTGATTCTCCCCCATCAGCTTCGGCAACCCGCGGTGTCCCACCAGCGACAAAGCAAGCGCCGCCAGCACCGGCGCGAAAAACGCACCCGCTACCCCGGCTAAAAACAGCTGGCTGTTCACCCACCAGAACCTGTGCGGAAAAAGAGGAAGGATGGTGAAGCAAACTCCCGTGACCACGCACATCACGGCGAACAATGCCCGCCGTGCGGTCACCCGGTCCGTAATCAGTCCGGCGGGAGTTTGGAAGAGCAGAGTTCCCAAGCCGCCGGCCGCGGTGGCTACTCCGATCGCATCGAAACGCCAACCTATCTGCTTCAGGTAACCGGCCAGCACTGGCAGGATGACGCCGACGGATTCAGCCTGGAAGAAATTGGCCGCATCCAGTCCAAGAATGCTCCGCCGCGAAGCCTTTTGCGCTTCCGTCCTCGCAGCGGAGCTGCCATCCTGCATCGACTGTGCCATCCTTCTGCGACGGCTAAATAGGATGCGCGCCAGAGCGTGTGCTGAGCTGCTGCACAAAGAAGCGCCACTCGGTTTTCCTGTGGTTCAAGCGAAGGATTGTGAAACGGAGGCGGCTGCTTACTTCCGCGCCGCTGCGTTCTGCGGCTCGTAGGTCGGGACCTGCTCTTCAATGCGGATGCCGAAACCCTCCAGCGCAGCCACTCTCCGCGGACGGTTGGTGATCAGCCGTATGCGCGTCAGTCCCAGGTCGCTGAGGATCTGCGCCCCTATGCCTACCTCGCGTTGTGTCTTGCGCTGGTGCTCCGGCAACGTAGGCAGCCGCAGGTCATGATGAAATTGAATGGTCAGCTTCTCGCCAAGCTTCTCGACCGAGTAGCCCTTTGAGCTCTGGTGCAGGTAAATGAGAGCTCCTCGTCCTTCGGCGGCAATCATCTGCATGGCGCGTTCGATGGTCTTATTGCAATCGCACTGCGTCGCGCCGAAAACATCGCCCACCAGGCAATGCGCGTGCATGCGCACCAGCACGGGATCGGGCGAGTTCTCCACATCCCCCTTCACCAACGCCACGTGCGAGTCGCCGGTGATCTCCGACTCGTAGGCAATCATCTTGAACTCGCCATAGCGGGTCGGCACCACCGCCTCAGCGAGGCGCTTGATATATCGCTCGTGCGCCATCCGATAGCGGATCAACTCCGCCACCGTCAGCATCTTCATGTCGTGCTGCCGGCAGAATTCGGTCAACTCCGGCACGCGCGCCATCGTGCCGTCGTCGTTCATGATCTCGCAGATCACCCCCGCAGGCACCAGTCCCGCGAGCCGCGCCAGATCCACGGATGCCTCGGTCTGTCCGGCGCGCACCAGCACGCCGCCCCTGCGCGCTCGCAATGGGAACGTATGCCCCGGCCGCGCAAGATCGTTGGGCCGCGTCCGCGGATCGATCGCCACCTGGATCGTTCGTGCGCGGTCGTAAGCCGAGATGCCGGTCGTCACGCCATCGCGTGCATCGATCGACTCCGTAAACGCGGTTCCGAAGTTCGACGTGTTCTCCATCGACATCGGTCCCAGTCGCAGCGCGTCCAGCCGCTCCTCGGTCATCGCCAGGCACACCAGCCCACGCCCGTACTTCGCCATGAAGTTAATCGCTTCCGGGGTGATGTGCTCGGCGGCCATGGTGAGATCGCCTTCATTCTCCCGATCTTCGTCGTCGACCACGATAATCATGCGTCCGGCGCGAATCTCCGCGATCGCGGTCTCCACATCGCAAAATGGCGGTTGCGGCGTCATAAAAGTCAATTTTAGCAGGCCAAGCTGCTCGCCGTTTCGATGTCCCTCCCTTGCGCAGGGATTCGCAAAGTCGGCAATTGGCCGTCGCTATCCTCCAACCGCCTTCTTTTGCGTTAATCTCGTACCCGCATCGAAGGTAGGCGTCCCCCATGAACATTCACTTCGCGGGCACGGAACTTGCGGCTCTGATCATTGCCACCAGCTTCGCCGCCGGACTCAACATCTACGCCACCGTCGCCACCCTGGGACTGCTCTCCCATGCCGGTGTGCTCGCCCTACCCGGCTCCTTGCAGGCCGTTGCCAATTGGTGGATCATCGGCGCCTGCCTGGCGCTTTTCGCCGTCGAGTTCTTTGCCGACAAGGTTCCGGCCTTCGACCTTGTCTGGAACGCGCTGCATACCTTCGTGCGCGTTCCTCTCGCCGCGATCCTCGCCTTTGCCGCCAGTTCGAACCTTTCGCCGAAGATGCAACTCCTCGCCGCATTGGCCGGTGCCGGCATTGCCTTCGCGGCGCACGGGGGAAAGACCGCGGTGCGCGCCTTGATCACGCCCTCCCCGGAGCCGGTTTCCAACATCGCCCTCAGCGCCGGAGAAGACGTTCTCGCCGTATTCCTCACCTGGTTTGCCACCCGGCATCCCTACACCAGTGCCGCCATCGCCCTGGTGCTCGTGTTTGTCATCGTCGTTCTCGCGCGCTGGATCATCCGCGCTCTCCGCAGACTCTTCCGCGGCGCCGAACAGGTGGTCTCGCACTCCACCCCCCTTCCTTGAAGTTACGGTTTTTGCGCCGGAACGAATTCTTCCAGCACCGCCTTTCGCATCAGGTCCGGGGGCAGCAAGCCTTGCGCCAGGATGAAGTCGTGGAACTTTTTCTGGTCGAATTTCACGCCCTTCGCTGCGAGTGCCTTTTCCGTCTCTTCGCGCAACGCAATCAGCCGCGTATATCCGTAGAAGTAGCTGTTCGCCTGTCCCGGTGCGCGATAGGTGAAGCGCTCCACTTCTTCTTCCGCGAAGGCGTGGGACAACCCCACCTCCTGCTCCAGCACCCGGAATGCCTCCTCCGGCGTGACCTTGCCCGACTGCAGCTCCGGATCGAGGAACGCCCGCGCCGCGCGTTGCAGCCGCAATTGCAGCGAGATCAATTGTCCTTCCAGCGGCATATACGGCTTGATCAAATACTCCGAGTACAAGCCCCAACCCTCGGCGTTGGTGCTGTTGAAGGCATACCGCACCCGCGCCAGTGAAACGCCATTCTCCAGCATGGAATCGAATTGCAACTCATGACCGGGCCGTGCCTCGTGCGCCGTTAATGTCCATGCCGCAGCATCGAAGGTGAAATCGTCATACTTTTCTGTTGCTGGCTTGCCGGCGCCCCCCGGAATATTCAACGGCAGCACGAATTCGCCCTTCTGTCCGGTGTTGTGAATGAACGGCGGGGGCACCATGTGCGGCGCCGGCTGCTGCGCCGTCTCCGCTGCGCTGGCAATGCGGATCCGCGCCGGACGCGCCGGCAGCGTCACGATCTGGTGCTCCGTGATGATCGCCTCGATCTGCTTCAGCCGGTTTTCATAGAACGGCAGAATCGCATCGCCCACCAACTGCTGCTTCTTTAATTCGCGGATCACGTCACGATAGTCGCTCGACGGCAGCTTGCGCTCCTTCGCAATCTGCGCCGCCACCGATTTCATCTCTCCCTGGATCTCGGTAAACGCCTGGTGCGCCATCGCCGTCAGCTTGTCCGGAGGAATATCGATGCCATAGCCCTCGAGATCCAGCGCATATCGCTCCGGCGGCGAGCGGAAGTCGCTGCGCGCCTTCGGCAGCACCGTCGCGCGTACCCACGCGTCGTAATCCGTCAGCTGCTGTTTCAGCTTGGCCAGCGGCTCTTCCCATCCCGTCTGGTTGTGCTTCTTCAGAAGCGCGGCAATGCCCTCGACGTAGTTCGAGTTCCGCGCCATCTCCGTCTCGATCTCAACCTTGGCCGGATAAATCATCCCCGGCTTGGCCATCTGCTCTTCCGTGCGCTTCTTCAGGATCTCCGTGATCGGCGTGTAGCCCGGCTCCATCCCCGCATATTCGCGAATGCGTACCACCGCCGCCGGACGCCGCTCGTCAGGAGTCTGGTCGTCCAGCAACACGCGCACTCCGCTGAAGACGTGTTGGCTGGCATTGAAGAAAGGAACTTCGTGGGCGCGCGCAAAGTCTTCGCGCCGGAAGTCCAAATCCACTCGCCGGATCATGATCTGCAGGTCTTCCTCGACCTTGGGCAGCTGCTTCTCGGCTGCGGCTGCCTTCAACTTCGCCAGCACTGCTTCCGTCTCGTGGCGCTCCGCGTCTTCGTCGGCCAGCGTCGGCTGCGCAACCTTGCTGTCGAATTCCGCCAGCCCTTGCGCGGAGCCGAATTCGGGATGATGTTTGAACGCCACGTTGATCAGCATGTTCGCGTAGCCATTGCTGATCGAGATCCAGTCCGCATGCGCGGGCGTTTGCGATGCAGTGGGTGCGGCAGTTCCGCTGGGCTGGGCATGGGCGGGAATAGAGAGTAGGGCACTGGCCAGGACAACTACCGATAGAACGCGCAAAGAATTTCCTCCTCAATCGAAACGCCTAGTAGAGCACGCTCGAAACAGCCGCGCAAATGTCCCACCTGTCCAGCGCCTTGGAGTATCATGCGCCTGCCGTTTGGAGCTCGCCCCGTGGCCACCGGTCCCGAAATGCACCCCGGCCGTATCTACATCTTCGGCCCCTTTGAGTTATCGGAGCGCGACGCGGAGTTGCGTAAGAACGGTGTGCGTATCAAGCTTCAGGAGCAGCCGTGCCGCGTCTTGCTCGAGTTGACCGCAAATCCCGGCAGGATCATTACCCGCGAAGAACTTCAGCAGAAACTCTGGCCCGCCGACACCTTCGTGGATTTCGATGTCGGCTTGAATAACGCCGTACGAAAACTCCGCCAGGCCCTCGCCGACAATGCCGACAAGCCGAGCTATATCGAGACCATCGCTCGGCGCGGTTACCGCTTTGTTGCGCCCGTAAAGGAAAAAGAATGGCAGCCCATGCGGGCTTCCGCAGAATCGCCGTCCCCGGCGCCCAGGCCCGCTGTTCACGCAGCAGTGGCGCCCCCAGAGCCGCTCACACCCCCGTCGAGATTTGCGCAAAGGCGAAAGCTCTATCTCGCAACCACTTTGACTGTCGTCCTGGTCGGAACCCTCACCTTTGTCGCCCTCCGGCATGGTTCACCGGTAACTCCCCCTCTCGCCACCGAGCAACGCCTCACCTCCAATCCGGAAGAAGCTCCCATCATCGGAGCCCTCATTTCGCCCGACGGCAAATATGTCGCGTACGCCGACTCCACCGGCGTCTATTTCCGGCAGATCGCTAATGGAGAAACCCATGCTTTGCCGCTTCCCAAAGGCACAGACTGGGTTCCCACCAGTTGGTATCCCGATAGTACGCATCTGCTTCTCAGTTCCTGGAACGCAGCCTTTTTCGGTCCCGAAGCCTTTGCCCCAGAGTCCAATCCAAGCATCTGGAAGTTATCTATCCTGGGAGGAACTCCGCAGAAACTGGTCGAAGCCGCCAATGACGGCACGGTTTCTCCCGACGGTTCGCGAATCGCCTACCTGCGTGGCAGGGCGGTCTTCGAGCCGCGGCAAATCTGGATCGCAAATAACGACAGAGATGAGCCGCGGCAGGTCCTCGCATCCAATGCCCCGCATACCATCGTCTCGCAGATCGCCTGGTCTCCCCATGGAGACCGCATCGCTTATATCCGAACCTATCAGCCCGAAGCTTCCTCAACCGATGCATGGGCTCTCGAAACCCTTGACATAAGAACCCATATTGCCAAGGTGCTGAAAGTCTCCACGCGCTTCGCGCCAGCCCTCTGCTGGGGGCCGGATGGCCGGCTCTTCTATGGCCATAAGGGACTGAATGCCGGAGAACGAGACATCTTTGGCGTCTTTGCTCTTTCCGTGGATGAGAAAACTGGGCAAGCACAAGGACAAGAACGCCAACTCACCGAGGGAAGGGGTGCAATTCGCGGAATCAGCATCAGCGCCGACGGAAAACGCCTCGCGCTATGGCGAGCGAACGCTACCTCGGAAACCTTTATTAGCGAAATCGATCCCCAAACCCAACAGATCCACCCCCTGCGCCGTCTCACCCTCGATCAGAATACGAATATGGTCACCACTTGGACGCCAGATAGCCGTTCCATCGTCTTCTCGTCTAATCGCAGTGGTTTATTCAAGCTCTACCGCCAGGCTATCGATCAAAGCATCCCGGAGTTGCTCGTGGACGGCCGTGCGATCGATCAAATACGGCTCTCTCCCGACGGCACTCACTTCATCTTCCTCGTTGGTGGCGATATCGTCGTCGGCAGTGATTCCGAGCAAGCCCTCACGTCGATGACCGTTATGCAGGTTCCAATCGAAGGCGGTTCCCCGCGACTGCTTTTTCGACTGCCCTCCATCGCTGACATCCAGTGCGCCCGCAGCCCCGCCAACCTCTGCCTGCTGGATACAGGAAATTCGAGCGAAGTTTTTTCCTTCGACCCCGACACCGGCAACCCACAAAATTACTCGCTCCCCCCGATTCGCGACCCCTTGGAGTGGAGTCTCGCTCCCGACGGATCAACCCTGGCCATCATCCTCAAAGGCCCAAAGCTCGTCTTCGTCGATTTGGCCGGCAAAACCATCCACGAGGTGAAGCTGGACGAGTGGAAACAGCTCATCGCCGTTGATTGGGCCGCCGATAGCAAAAGCGTCTACATCCCGAGCCGCAAACCGAATGGAGACTACGTGCTCTTGCGAGTGCAGCCCGATGGCGCCCATCGCGTCGTGTTGGAAGGAGGCAAGACCCCTCGCTTCCAGTGGGCCATTCCTGCGCCCGACGGTCGCCACATCGCGGTGCAAGCCGGCACCGGCGAAAACAATGTCTGGATGATCGACCACTTCTGAAAATAAAAATGGGGTGAGCGTCGAGATTTCGCCCACCCCAACGGAGGTCGACAAGGCTATCGACCAGACGAAAGTGCTAAAACAGACGTGGACTTCGGGTGCATGCCGCGCTGCGCCAGCTCAATCTCCCGCTTGCCCTGCACCACATTGCGAGCCACATCCTGGCCGGCGCTCCAGATTTGCTCCAGGAAGTACGAATCGCCGTATCGATTGAACACCAGGCGGCTGTTCTCGGAAGGGGCGTAGTGCGGCGAAACCGTCAGGATCTCCGCGGCCTTCCCACGTTCGCTGCTGATGCGGATCGTCCTCTCCGGCTGGACCGTCGAAATCCGATATTCTCCGGCAGGCAGGCTATGGTCGCCGACCGTGAACTGGAAGGGCACATTCACCTTCATCAGAGGACGGCTCTCCAGTTGGGCAAACAGGCTGGTGGCCGCCAGGAAAAGGCAGAAGCTAATCAGGATTCGAATCGTTTTCATGGAAGCTCTCCTTGGTTGCGCCGTTCAACGGCCAACAACGACGCACTCTGCGCCGCGCCGCTTTTTCGCGCCATGGCCCAGCTCTGTTTTGTGGATAGCTTCCGTATGTTCTGTGAAGTTGCTGCTCAGGCTGGACTTAGCTCAAGGAGATAAGCTGAAAAACCGCCAAGCCGAAGAAGGATCTCCGGGCATTGCACCTTCGCGGCGGTCTTGTTCTTCAGGAAGGACGGCCGTAAAGCCTAATCCCGGCCGGCAGACGCCGCGTTCTCCGGGTACAGGCGTTCGAACTCCGGATCGCCATGCAGGATTTCGAGGTCCGTGTCCCGCCGTGCCCAGGCCGGATCGCGAAACCCCGCTTCCCAGGCTTTGTGAAGCGCGGCGAGAGCCTCCGCCTTCTTGTTCATCGAACAGAAGGCGCACGCGGCGTTGTACAACACCGTCGCCTCACCCGGCCGCAGCGTCATCGCCAGGCTCGTCTCCCGGACCGCCTCATCCAGTCGGCCCATCGAGGCATAATCGTTTGCCAGGATAATCCGCGCCCGCGCATCTTCCGGTACCTGCTTCACGTGCCGCTCCAGCGCGGAGATGCGGCGCAGCCGGAAGTTGCGCAGTGCCTCCTCTTTACCCAAGGCAGCCAGCGAATTCATGATCGGCACGTAGATGTTGTAGTCATCGCCACTGGCTTCCACCGCTGCCTCGGCCAGGTTGGCCACTTCCTGGTAACGCCCGGCGGAAAACAGGGTACGCCCCAGGATGTAGTAGCCGCCCTCGCAATCGCGCTTGCGGTCGATCGCTTTCTGCGCCACCGCGACCGCCTCATCGTATTTATTGTTCGCGTAGAGAATCCACGCCTGCCCCACCTGCACCTCGGGCAAGTCCGGACGCAGCACCACCGCCGTCTCCGAAGCCTTCAGCGCTCGCTCCATCCACACCGGATCGCGTCCGTAGTTGTAATGGTTCTGCGCGCACACGTTGGCGATCGCGGCAAACGCCAGCGCGAAATTCGGATCCAGGATGACCGCGTTCTCGAACATCTGCAGCGCGAACTCCAAATCCTGCCGCTGCAGCCGCCGCGCATAACTCTTGCCGCGCAGGTAAAGATCGTAAGCCTGCAGATTATCCGTGGGCTTCGCCGCGATCTCCTCCTGTTCCTGCGGCGACAGCGTAACCCGCAACGCCTGTGCAATCTTGCTGGCGATTTCGTCCTGTACCTCGAAGATGTCTTTCATCTCCCGGTCGTAACGTTCCGACCACAACGGAAAGTCTGTCCCGGTATCCACCAACTGCGTTGTAATGCGCAGCCGGTTGCCCGAGCGCCGCAAACTCCCCGCCAGCACATATGCCGCGCGCAACTGCTGCCCAATGTGCGCCGGGGTAACCTGCTTATCGCGGTACGCCAGTACCGTGGGACGCGAAAAGATATTCAGTCCCTTGATTTTCGAAAGCTCGGTGATGATGTCTTCTGTAATGCCATCGCGGAAGTATTCATCTTCCTTGGCCCCGCTCAGGTTTTCGAAATAAAGCACGGCAACCGATTTCGCGCTTTGCTTCGCCGGTCCCGTCCGCGAGTCTCCCTGGTTGGCAGCGCGCCGCTGGCCGGACTCCAGGTCGCGCTTCAGGCGCACCAGGTCCGTCTTCAAGTCGTTGGCGGTCTGATAGCGGAGGCTTCTGTCCTTCTCCAGCGCCTTTTCGACAATCCGCCCAAATCCCGGCGGCAACGCCGAGTTCACCTCGATGACCGGCGCAGGATCGCGGTTGAGAATCGCCTCGTACACCACCGCCGACGTATCGCCCTGGAAGGGAAGTACGCCCGTCGCCATCTGGTACAGAACCGTCCCCAGCGAAAACAAATCGGTGCGTGCATCGGTGAACTGCCCGCGCGCTTGCTCCGGCGACATATAGGCCACCGTCCCCAGCGCTGTGCCGGGAATCGTCAGGTCCTCCCGCCGCACCAGGGTTTCCATCTGCGAAGCCGACCCCGTCGTACCCACCGTCGGGCGCAGGATTTCGATCTTTGCCAGCCCGAAATCGAGAATCTTCACCTGCCCTCGCGGCGTAACGAAGATATTCGCTGGCTTGATATCGCGGTGCACGATCCCCTTGGCATGCGCCGACTCCAGGGCATCCGCGATCTGTATCGCCAGGCCCAGCAGTTCGTCGATCGAGAACGTGTGCTGGCCGATCATCGTTGCCAGCACCTGGCCTTCCAGCAACTCCATCACGATGAAGTGCTGCCGTTCGTGTTGCTCGATCGCATACACCGTGCAGATGTTCGGATGATTCAGCGCAGAAGCGGCCCGCGCCTCCCGCTGGAATCGTTCCAGCGAATGCGCATCCTGCGCCAATTCGTCAGGAAGAAATTTCAGGGCAACCCGCCGGCCGAGATTCGTGTCCTCCGCCTCGTAAACCACGCCCATCCCGCCGCTGCCCAGCTTGCGAGCGACGACATAGTGAGAAACGGTCTTTCCAACAATGGTTTCCATGGGGCCTTATAAGAGAGGACGGATGTTAGTAGTAAAGTCGACCGCCGTCAAGGAGCGCCCCACGCCCTGCACGTGTGGCAGATCCACCTTCGCGCTCAGCAAATGCGAGCGGTTCGATTCCGTCCCACACAACACCACGCCTCGGTGAAATCCGGGCACTCCCGTTTCGGCACCTTGTGCTTCGTACTAAGATCGCCAGCGACTCTGCTCTTGCAGCACCGGCATTACCCCGATCTAAGGTGAAACCTCGTTACAGCTAAGCCAACACGCTTCTGCTCGAACATCTTTATTCAGAAGGATTTTCCACGCAGCGCATCGCGCCAGCAGAGCTGCTGCCGAATTCGCGCTGCTGCCGGTACTACGGCGGGCCTTAACGACCGACTAATCCCTCTTATTACAGAAGTTCTATGCACGGCATTTTCGCGTTGAGGCAGAGTAGATGCCTCCGTACATTGCAGTCAGATTACAGCCCAACTCGCGAACACGACACCAATGGCTTTGCGAAGGCTGCAATCGGAAATCTATTCTCAGCGGAGTTAACTCAACGAATGTTGAAATCGATTGTGATTCGGGCCGCGAGCCTGATGAATCTGCTCTTTTTATTGGCAACCGTCAGCCCCTCCCCAGCAGCCGAACCCTTTTCTCCGGCTATCCCTAACGGTATCGTGCGCCAGGCCGCAACCAGCCGCACCATCGTTCCGGGAATTACCGTTCCCAGTAACGCCGTTGCCACGCAAAATGTGCAAGGCATCTCCGGTTGGAAGATCTGTATCGGAAGCTGCGCCAGCGGCAAAGTGCCCACTAGCTACAAAATGACCCAGCACGTCGCCTCCGCCAGCATTAATGGCGGCAGTACCGGCGCCACCTTCCATGAGAGCGGTACGCCCTTTGGCGATGTCATGTGGAACCTCACCCTGAACCATGCCGTCGCTACCCACTTCGTCATGGATATGTACATCAAGATCGACCATCCGGAAAACGTCCAGGCTCTCGAGTTAGCTTTGCTCAAGCGCGACGGCACCAACTGGTACAAGGGCTCGACCCAGTGCAATTACAAATCTGGCTTGATGCGTGGTTACAACGTGCAGAAACATGCCTGGGAAAACCTGGGCGCCACCTGCGTCCTGGCCAAGGCCAATACCTGGCAGCGTGTCACCGTGCAGTACTCCATCGTCGGAGGCCAGACGAATTTCGAGGCGGCGAGTTTCGATAACGTTTCGCAGGCGATGTCTGCCTCCCTCCCGCCCCAGCCTGAATCTTCTACCTCGGAAACCATGGGGGTTCACTTCCAGCTCGACAACGCCAACACCACCTCCGGTTACACCGTGTCGATCGATAACTGGACCGTCTATTCCTGGTAGAACTCCGGCATCCCGGTTTTAAACGTCGCGGCACGACGGTTTCGGCCTGCAAGCCGGAACCGTCTGCGCCGTGAACCGATCATGGCGCGTCGGTTGTCTTGGCGCCCCCGCTCTTGTCATCCTGAGCGAAGCGAAGAAGCTTGCGTTTCCTTCGAGGCCACCAAGACTTCCGCAGGCCCCAATCGCTTCACCGCCGACCGGCGAACCCAGGCTGTTCCCGCCAGGCCCATTCTTCACGTTGAATCGCTTCCTCCATCCGGAATAACCTATCGCGGACGAACGGAATCTCCTCGGAATGCAAGTCTTGCGAGCAGGATTGTAGGGTTATATCGGAGCGGGTTCTTGGCCGAAGAATATCTATCGCGCGGCGACAGTGGTAGCAAGGGGAACCAGATATTTTCGCGCGACGTTCGTTTGCGCGGGCGACTCTGCGGATTTTTACAAAGACTTTCGGTTCTCATCGACGCTGCGCTTTTCGTCTTCGCTCTCGACTGAATCGAGCTTGGTGACCATGTCGTTCTTGCGAAGCCACGCCTCCAGCTCCGTGGGGTGTGCCATGATCACGAATTGCTTGGGCCGGTGAATCGGCAAGCCAGCTATCCGTTCCCATCGTTGGACGGTGCGGACGCCCTTTCCGAAATACGTCGCGATTTCTTTCCAGGAACTCAGAATTTCCGCCACTTCGGTCCCTCGATGTTGTTCTCCTGCTAGCGGCTGCATCGCGGCCCGGAACAGCGCCCTCACCGCCCACTTGCGCAGGCTCGGTGTCTTGTTCGTTCTCGTTCCTATCCGGAAATCGGTTCGCACGCCCTTGGGCGCCGCAAGCAGGTTACAGCATTTGGATCGATATTAGATCGCAGGGCCGATTAAAACTGTCTGGTACCAGACACAGGCTTCGCGGGGGCGTACCATGGAATTACATCTCCCATACGCACCTCGTCCCATCGAGGGTTCTTCTGCGCATCCAGGTGCGGCCCAGGCCGAGGAGCGCAATATGAACCCCACAGGTGTCAAATTTCAAAATCGGATTCTTGCCTCCCTCTCACGCGAGCAGCTTTCCCGCCTCGCCCCCCACTTTACCGCCATGGATTTGGTCCAGGGACACACCTTATTGCAGGGCAATGCTACCCATGGTTATTTTCTCGAAGCCGGCATCGCATCGGTCGTTATCGTCCTGGCTTCGGGCGAAACCGTGGAGGTCGGAGTTGTGGGTCTGGAAGGCGTTGTCGGTCTTCCTATCCTCTATGGAAGTGATAGCACTCCGGGCCGAGTTTTCATGCAGATTGGGGGTTCCGGATACAGAATCCCGGCCACACAACTTAAACAGGAATTTGATAAGGCCGGAGAGCTGCGCGTGATTCTGCAGAAATATATGCAGGCCTTCCTCGTCCAGAGTTCGCAGACCGCGGCTTGCAACCGCCTCCACAACATCGAAGAGCGGCTCTCGCGGTGGTTGCTGACCTGCCGCGATCGCATGGCAATCGATGAACTTCGATTGACCCAGGAGTTCCTCGGTCAAATGTTGGGCGCCCCTCGCACCACCGTGACCCTTGCCGCCGGACTGCTGCAACGTGCGGGCCTGATTCATCACGGGCGCGGCGTCGTCACCATCCAGAACCGCAGCGGACTTGAGAAAAAGGCCTGCGAGTGTTACCGCGTCGTCCGCAATGAATACCAGCGCCTCGGTCTCCTGTGATTTCTCACCAAAACTGTGGGTGCCCCACCCTTCCCGAAGGGAGGGTGGGTCGTGACAAACGGAGCGCACCCGCGTTCCCGCATCACCGAAACTTGTTGGGTCGCAACGAACGGAGCGCATTTGAAAACGCGGCTCAAGCATTCGACGATTTTCCCTCGTGCCGGTCCCTGTCGTGTGGCACAAATCGAGGCCGAAGGCCGTCTGGTCGTTGAAGCCCGACGCGACCAGCGTCGGGTAAGGCGGAGAAGAAAATCCAAGCCCCTTCAGGGACGGCAGGCCTCGCGCGTCTGCTGTCACCGCTTGGTGTGCATTCCATCACAGACCTCGTGACACAATCTCTTTATTCTGCTTACGTGGGGTACTCTCACATACCGCCATCGGCTCTTTAACAATTGGTTATCGCTCCCGCTGTGGCGAAAGCGCGGACCTTTGCGAAAATTAGCCCCTAACCCCTATCTTTTGGATATTTTGCCTCTAACTTCCCTGGATGGAATATTTTGCGAACTTTCCACAGGGTAAGCTGCTGAAAATACAAGAGGGTGGGGGAGGGGGGTACCCGATATCAGAGAGTAAACACCTAGGCGTTCGGGTTAATCAGCCGGATGATCCAGAAGGTCGCCATCGCCACCGCCGCCGAAGCCGGAATCGTCAGAATCCACGCCCACACGATCCGCCCCGCAACCCCCCAGCGCACCGCCGACATCCGCTGCGCCGTACCTACGCCCACGATAGCGCCTGTAATCGTGTGCGTCGTGCTCACCGGGATGCCGGCATGGGCCGTCACCCATAGCGTGATCGCTCCCGCCGTCTCGGCGCAGAATCCACCCACCGGCTTCAGTTTGGTGATTTTCGCCCCCATGGTATGCACGATGCGCCATCCGCCAAAGTACGTGCCCATGGCGATCGCGGCGTTGGCCGCGAGAATGATCGGCCAGTGGTAGGGGCCCCAGTTGTGATGAAACTGGTCGGCATTGATCAACCCGGCGGTGTAGAGCGCGCCCGCCACAATGCCCATCGTCTTCTGCGCGTCATTTCCGCCGTGCCCCAGGCTGTAAGCGGCGGCCGAAAAAAGCTGGGCCTTGCGAAAGGTCTGATCCACGCTGGTGGGCGTGCTGTTCCGGAAGATCCAGGAAACCGCAACCATCATTCCCAGTCCCAGCACCAGTCCCATGATGGGAGCGACCACGATGAAGATGAGAGTCTTCGTCCAACCGCTTGGAAGAATAACGTCGAACGACGTGCGCCACCCGTGAAGCAGCGCCGCGCGCGCGATCGCCGCCCCCGCCAATCCGCCCATGAGTGCATGCGAAGAGGAGGTGGGCAATCCCCACCACCAGGTGAGCACGTCCCACACGATCGCCCCCACCAGGGCCGCCATGACCACGTACTGCGTCATGATGTCGAGGCGCACCAGCCCCTGGCCGATGGTCTTGGCAACGGCCGTGCCGAAGAGGAACGCCGCGATGAAGTTGAAAAATGCCGCCCAGAGCACCGCCAGCTTCGGGGAAAGCACGCGCGTGGAAACCACCGTCGCGATACTGTTGGCCGAGTCGTGAAAGCCATTCAGAAAATCGAAGAGCAGCGCAACCAGCACCGTGACGGCGAGCAGAACCATCCCCGAGCTCAAGCCAATCTCCCTTTCGTAGACACGGGTTAGGCGCTCTTCAGAACGACGGTTTCGAGCACGTTGGCAGCGTCTTCCGCCTTGTCGGTGGCGGTTTCCAGAACTTCCAGCAGTTCCTTGATCTTGATCAGGGCAATCGGGTCTCGCTCATGCTCGAAGAGCTGCCCGATCGCCTCGCGGCTCACCCGGTCGGCTTCATTCTCCAGCCGGTTCACCTCGACGCAGTGCGGCAGCACGTCCTTGAGCTTCTCGAGGTTCCGTACCGCCCGCCCCAGGGCCTCGCTCTGCTTCACGATGATCTGCGCGATCTCGTAGGCCGCCTGGGGGGCCGCCGTGATCTTGTAAAGGATGATCCGGTCCGCCGCCGCATTGATGAAATCGAGGACGTCGTCCAGCGACGAGGCCAGGGTATGGATGTCCTCGCGATCGAACGGCGTGATGAAGGTCGAGTTGAGCTTCACGAACACCGCGTGGGTAATCTCGTCGCCGCGGTGCTCAATGTCTTTAATCTGCTTTACGTATTGCGCGGTGTCCTCAAAATTGCGTAGCAAATCCGCGATGGCGGTGGCGCCAAGGATGAGATTCGAGGACATTTCCTCGAACATATCGAAGAATTTTGTTTCTCTCGGGAGGAGCCGAACCATTCCGTCAACTTCCTTAGACCGTGATGAACCTGGAGCGCACGGAGAACTGTTTCAATTGCGTTAAAACTCAACAATATCTCACGCGTAGGAGGGCGGGTCAATTTGACAAGCCGGCCTTCTCTGGGTATGGCAGGGCTTAAAGACGGATTTGCCGCAGTTCGGGAAAGGAAAAGGCCGCCGATATAGGCGGCCTCTCTAGAAAGCGGCTTCCTTATAAGGTCGATTCGATTTCAAATCCCCACGCTTCCAGGAGGGGCTCGGGAATGTACTTGGAATTCTTGTTGCGGCGTGCCCACTCGCGCAGTCGGGTGGAACGGATGTATTGATCGGGCTGCAACTTGTATTCACGAACCACCTGTTCAAACTCGGTGATTGTGGGGGTTACGGGCCCAATAGGCTCGGGCTTACCCCAGTTTGGATTTCCGCGTCGCTTGGCCATTGTGTATGTATTCCTGTTCTTTCAGTTTATTTGGAAACGATATTTTATTTTTTCCAGACGTATGTACCCACACTTCCGTCGCTATGCTTTTGGATTCCCTAACTACACAGAAAGATTCACGCTTAGGAGACTGAGAACCTTACGCGCGGGTATGCCAGACGTGGGTGCGATCCAGAATCAAACGGGGCATTCTAACGTAATTAGACATACTCCGAACGGAAAAGTTACCTAACTTGTGTAAAAACACAACGATCCAAGTGGTTCCATGAGGTTTAAACCGTTTGAAATGAAGGAGCTGGAATGTTGTCGGAAGGGATTCTATTGCGGGAAAGAATTTTGCGGACTGCGAACGAAAATGACAGCTTTCGGGTCTTCATATTCTATCTGCCACCCTCCGCGCACAGTGAGCATACGGAGGATCGTCGTAAGTCCGGCCGAAGGGGAGAGAATCACAGTATTGATGCGGTTTTGGTCCAGAAATGGCCTTGGATCGTCCTCTCCATTGTAAATGTCGACGTATTTCGCCAGGAATTCGTCGCCGTACAGGTCCGCGCGTCCATCCACATAGACCTTGTAAGCAGGGAACAGCCGCCAGATCATGTACCCCCCAAATGTGTAGTCATTGAGGACGTTCGGTTGCAGGTGATGGTCGGCCAGGTAGGTGACCGCCGCCCGGGGGTAGACATTCTTCTCTGCAAGCGCCTGAAACGCCAGGCCGGCGGAGGCGGCGTCGGCACAAAAATATCCGGCGAGGACCAACAACGCGGCTGCTGCCGTTACCCGGATCGGCCCTGAGAGCCGCGAGAGGGCGCTGGACGAGGGAAGCCAGGCATGGTCGGCCGAGAGCAGAACGGCAACAAGGCAGAAGACCGGAATATTTCGCGCGGATCTCAACGCAGCGGCCAGCAGCGCGGCATAAATAAGGAACTGGCCCGGACGATATTTTTGCTTGCTCACGACCAACGAAACGAGAGTAAGCCCGGCGAGTGCGAGGAACGGATAAAGATGGTGATCGTGGAGATTGGGTGGTTGCCATTCGAGGATGGTGTGATTGATTTTCATCCTCATGACCCGAAATGGGAAGGTCAGCATGGTGAAGCCGTTCGGATTCAGCGGCACGACTGCGGTGCAGGCGATCGCTGACGCCAACAGCAGCAACAATTCGCGCGGTTGTGTTGCAGTTCGATGAATTAGCGCATCGAGCGACTCCGCCGCCAGGAACAGCACGATGAAGCCGATTCCGAGCAGATATCCGGCGTGCAGTTGGACCCATAACAGCATGAGGCAGGGGAGTACCACGAGCCAGCGTGGCTGGTGGCTGCTCAAGAATTTCCGGAGAACCCATAAGAAGGCCGCGCCAAAAACCAGCGAAATCGACTGCGGACGCAACGCAAACGCCGGCCGGGCTGCGAACGCGGCGAAGAGTGCACAGGCGAATGCAAACCATCTGGGAGAGCGAGCGGAATTGGCGACGATGGCAAAAGCAGATGTCAGCAGCAAGGCGTTAGCCGTTGCCAGCGCGATCATCCCGCCGCCGCGGTGGATGAAGTACATCAAAATGTCGGTGAGATATTCGTGCGCCACCCAAGGCTTACCGGCGGTGGCAAACGAAAATGGATCGGTGTGCGGAATGGCATGGTGATCCACGATCCAGCGTCCCGTAGCGAGGTGCCACCAGGTGTCTGCGGAAGCGATGGCGGCGCAGCATACGCCGAAGAGCGCGAGGTAAAAGGCCAGCGCGAGAAAAAGACGCGAGTAGCGCACGAGGCGCAGATCGCTCGAGGACTCGATAGCTGCGGTTTCGGAGTGCAAGGTCAGGTGGATTCTACAGGCGCTCAACAGGGGCGTGAAGGTGACGGATGGTGGCCGTCCCGATTGGCAGAGCCGAAAGGCTGTGCGAGACTGGAATGCGTCGTTGATTCCGGAGCCGGGATGGCGAAACTGGCAGACGCAGCGGACTTAAAATCCGCAGACCAGAAATGGTTGTGGGGGTTCAAGTCCCCCTCCCGGCACCAAATGCCATCTTGTGAACAACGATCGACGAGCTTTCTTCCGAGAGGGAGTGCGAACGCTCGCGCAGGCTGTCAGGGTATGATCACCCATCGACGGCCTGGCTGGTGGCGCTGCCAAGCGTTCTCGATATCCGCGAGCGGGACCCTTTCCGTGTCTATCCGAAGTTCCCCTTTGGCGGCGTACGCCATCACTCGCTGAAAGGCTTCGACCAGAACGTCGCGAGCTGGAATCCCAGCGGTACCCAGAATTGTTATTGCTGTACTGCGCAGCACGGCTGCGGGAAGCGTGATGGTTGGCGCGGCGCTCTCCCCAACCTGAACAAAGCGGGTTTCAGATTGTATAGCCACAAATTCTTTTCGTGTGATCGCCGTCAGAAACGCCTGTGCAGGGTGGCCCCACACGTAATCGATCACCACCTGGAATCCAGACTGACCCGCTTCCCGCACAAATGCTTCGCCCAGTTCAGCCTCCGGCAGAGCGAGGGAAATGGTCGCGTCGGCACCCAGATCGTGGAGCGTGTTCAGCGCCGGTTGATTGCGACCCGCAGCCACCACCCGAGCAGCGCCAAGAAGCTTTGCGATCTTTACCGCCAACTTGCCGGTCACTCCCGTTGCGCCAAGGATGAGCACGTTTTCACCGCGCACCAACTTTGCACGGTAGGAGAGCGATAGCCACGCTGAGATACCTGGGTTGGGCAAAGCGGCGGCAGTTTCGTCACTCACATTTTCCGGGATTGGAAAGGTGAATGCGCGCGGCACAACGGTACGCTGTGCCATCGCACCGTGGGGTGGGGTAGGACCACCAAAGAAGACCCGTTGCCCATCGTCCAGGTGCCCGACTCCATCCGAGCCGCAGACGCGGGGTAACTCGCCGTGGCTTGCATAATGCGATCCGCTGGCCAGTTGCCTGTCAACCGGCTTCAGCGACGCGGCGTGAACATGCACAATCACTTCACCGTCTTTGTCGCCACCAAGGATCGGCTCTGGGAATTCTTCGTATCGAGGTACGGCTCCAATCGTGTGCAGGACGGCGGCATGCATGCGAGCTCCCCCCTTTGACGTTTACATCCCACAGATTCTACTGGCAGAACCGGAAGGACGGTGGCAAGCGGGCGATATCCCTCACAATCCTGCCAGACCGGCATTCCTTGCGGTAGCGGGACTTACCGCCCATGGTCCCCCAACCACGCGGCGCGCGTTTTGTTGGATGGCCGCCGTCACTGAAATCCACTCCCCTTCTCCGAGATGAGGCACATAGATGAGGTGATGTCTTGGTTGTTCGCTACTGGATGCTTGCTATAGCAAGTCGAGCAGGTTCGGAACAGTTGCTCACGCTGTTACGCGCAGATGTAACTGTAGCGGTCTCGATCCCAAGCCACCTCGCCCTCAGTGTCACCTCGAAGCCCGTGAAGAGGAAATCTTTTTCGAAGCATGCACGGGTCGCTCTCGAACATGCGTTACAGAATCCTGGATACTCTCGAAAAAAAGGGATCACAGGTTTCTAATGACCCCTCCCAGGATTTCCTGTTCAAGATTTTCTTCAACGCCTGGAGCCGAAACTTTCGTCCGCCGCCGAAATTAAATCCAAAACAAGCGAACGAACGGGCCCGGGTGATGGACGAATGAGTCAGGGAGGGAGACGCCCTACTCCGATAGGATCTGACGCGGATATCGTCCGAAGAAGAACGATACCACCATGCCGAGCAGCGTCATCCATCCGAGATTCCCCTTCGCTACGACGTCTCTCACCACCCAGCTGCCGAGGGGAGCAAACAAGAGCGTAGCGAAGATCATCGCTCCGGTGAGAGTGCCAATCATTCCCGCGGCTCGGCCCCACATCCAAGCAGCCAGAGCAATAACCAGAACGAAGACAAATGGCAACGATGCGCGGGCATGCAATTGCCTGAACACCCAAGTCAAAACCAATGCGGCGGATCCACACAGAAGGAATCCATACAGTGTCTGGAGCAAGCTGGAACGTGAAGGCCGGCTGGGCAAGAGTGCGGATGAAGCAGAAACAGCGATTTCTTGCCGGAATGCTCGCCGGAGCAGAGGCGGCGTGATCAGGGTCGTAGCGACCGACATGAAAACGACAACCGCGTAGATGGAATCAGAGACGATCTTCATTTGCAGGCCGATTGCTGCGACGATTAATCCCACTTCGGCGCGAGGAATCATGCCTAGTCCAACCTGCAATGCACTGCGTCTCCCTTCGCCCAAAACAGGAATGCCGCACCCGGCTACCTTGCTGACAACCGCGATCAATGTGACAACGATCGCGGTGATTAGAATCGAAGAGTCGGCGAAGGAACCTAGATTAACCTTGGTGCCCACGGTGAAAAAGAAGAACGGGGCCAAAAACCCAGCGATGCCTTCCACGCGCGGAACCAGGTTCCATTGTTTGCCATATTCAGCGAAGGCGAGGCCGGTAAAGAAGGCGCCAATAATGGCGGCAAGGCCGATCCTTTCCGCCGCGGCGGAAAGTCCGAGACCTATGGCGAGCACGATGAAAAGGGGCGCCTGAGAAATGTGTATTTCCTCGATGCGGGGACGGATTCTGTGTATCAGGCGTGGGGCAACATAGATCATGAAGGCGGCAAAGCCGATGCCTTCGATCGCCAACAGCCAGAGTTGCACCCATCGTATGTGTCCACTCGATGCGAGTCCTGCGACGATTGCGAGGGTTAACATGCCCAGAATGTCGTCAAAGATCGCGGCGCCGAGAATGATTCGGGCGGCCGTAGTTTCCAGAACATGCATGTCACCCAGGACACGCGCCGTGACCGCGACACTGGTAGCAACCATCGCGGCGGCTACAAAAATCCCTTCGTTGGACGAGAATCCCTCCAGCCTGATGTAAGCGAACCCTGCCACGAAGGGGAGCACCACTCCGCCCACTGCCACGAACAGGGAAGTTCGGCCTACCCTGATTAAGTCCTGAGGATGGGTTTCCAGTCCGACGCTCAGCAGAAGAAAGACGGCCCCTATCTGGGCGATGGATGAAGTGAACTCATTGGGATGAATTAGCCCCATGGTAAACGGGCCGAGTACTACGCCAGCTGTGATCTCCCCAATGACCGCCGAAACATGGAGATGTTCCGCGACCTCCGCGAAGATCTTCGTCCAAACGAAGATGGTGAACAGTTCCATGAGGACGCTGGCTTCATGACCACCCACCGCAATCTCCTGTCGTTTCAAGATGCCGCTGCAAAACGATTCTACGTGAGGCGAGCATTGCCGACTTTCCGCAGAAGGCGGCAAATGGGCGACTGCAGATGACCTTCCTGCTGACCGTCAGAAAGCCATCGGCTGCTCTGCCTGAGAACCCAAAAAAGTCGATAACTTAATCCAGACTGTTGGCTCGAGAGAGTGATCACTCTTGCTCAGAAGGTCGGCAGAACGCTTGTTATGCTTGAACCATGCGGCGTTACGAAGATGGAAGAAGTGAGAGCTGCAGCGTAATGCGAATCTCCATCAGTGAACTCGAATGGGCGACCACGAATGGCGCGAATCTGGCATCACTTTAAGGGAAACAGTTCGTCCCCCTGCGCGGACATCGACAACGGAAGAGCATAGAAAAACGGCCAGGAGGTCCAATGCGATGTTACGAAATGCTGCACATTTGAAAGGTATGGTACTTCGCGCAAAAGATGGCGACATCGGAGCTGTAGATGGATGCCTCTTCGATGATGAGAGCTGGGCGATCCGCTATTTCACGGTGGCGGCGGGAAGTTGGCTCCGCGGGCGGCGCGTACTGATCTCTCCAATCTCGATACTCCATGCGGAGTGGCAGGCCAAGCGGTTGGATGTCTCGCTCACAAAAAAGCAGGTAGAGGATAGCCCCAATGTGGACACTCACCTGCCGGTATCTCGACAGCATGAGGCCGAATTTCTTGGGTATTACGGTTATCCCTATTATTGGCAAGGCCCTTTCATGTGGGGACCGGCATATTACCCATCCGGCGGACCAGTTCCAGCAATTTCTTCCGAGGAGACTCTAGCTCAGCGAGTCCAAAGAGAATCAGAAGACTCCCATCTCCGCAGTGCCGCAGCCGTGGATGGTTATCACGTGGAGGCGTCCGATGGGGAAATCGGCCACGTAAGAGATTTTGTCGTGGACGACGAGACGTGGGCGATCCGCTACGTTGAGGTTGCGACTCGAAACTGGTGGCCGGGCAAGAAAGTATTGCTTTCCCCAGGCTGGATTCAACGGGTGAGCTGGAAGGATTCCAAAGTCTATGCTGGCCTTTCCCGCGAAGCCATCAAAAACGCTCCAGAGTACATCGAGTCTGAGGCAATCACTCGCGAGTGGGAAGAAAAGCTTTTCCTTCACTATGGCCGCCCGCCCTATTGGATTCAGGAACCCGAACACAAGGCTTCTTTGTCGCTGAGAGTCGTTTGAGGGAAGGTGTAGGCACTCGATAACGCGGTTGCCCACGCCTTTCGTCTTCGCGAACCCATGCGACTCCTTTCGAAGGGGATTCTGGTAAGAAATTCCTCGGCAGGAGAGAGTATTCCAATGAACCCGAATGCGCAGAAGCAGACGACGAAACCCAATTCCAAAGACGATCTGAAATCCCTCCCGCTGCCGGAGGTGGAGAAAAACCTGGAATCGTCAGCGAAAGGCCTCAGCCAAGCAGAGGCGAAGAAACGCTTGGCGCAATATGGTCCGAACGAGATCAAGGAAAAGAAAGACAATCTATTCCTCAAGTTCCTGAGTTATTTCTGGGGTCCTATTCCATGGATGATTGAAGGGGCAGTGATTCTGTCGGGTGTTGTGAGGCACTGGCTGGATTTCTTCATCATTCTCTTTCTTCTCTTTTCCAACGCGGTCGTCGCATTTTGGGAAGAACATCAGGCGGGCAACGAAATTGCCGCGTTGCGCGCAAAACTGGCGACCGAGGCTCGCGCCCTGCGAGATGGAAGATGGGCGACTCCGAAGGTCGCGGAACTGGTGCCGGGCGACGTTATCCGATTGCGATTGGGAGACATCGTGCCGGCGGACGCGCGTTTGTTGGCTGGCGACCCGGTGCAAGTCGATCAGTCCGCGCTGACCGGAGAATCTTTGCCCGCCACGCGTATGCCTGGCGAGGCAGTCTTTTCGGGCTCGATTATCAAACGTGGCGAAGCCGACGCGATGGTGTACGCCACAGGTACCAATACCTATTTCGGCAAGACTGCGGAATTGGTGCAAGATGCTCATACGGTCAGCCATTTCCAGCGTGCCGTGCTTAAGATTGGCAATTACCTGATCGTTCTTGCAGTGGCTCTAGTGGCGGTGATTGTTACCACTGCGCTCTTCCGCCATGACCCGATCCTGAGCACGTTGGAATTTGCATTGGTGCTGCTGGTGGCGGCGATCCCGGTAGCCATGCCCACGGTGCTGTCCGTCACCATGGCGGTCGGCGCGCGTCTCCTGGCAAAAAAGCAAGCGATCGTGACCAAGTTGTCGGCCATCGAGGAACTCGCGGGTGTGGATGTACTGTGCTCGGACAAGACGGGCACCTTGACCCAAAACAAGCTGACGCTCGGAGATCCATTCTGTGTCGATGGCGTCGCAGCCGATCAAATCGTTCTCGACGCTGCTCTCGCCTCGCGCGCGGAGGACAAGGACACGATCGATCTGGCTGTGATCGGAGGAGTCAAGAACGATAAAGAACTCAAGAGCTACCAGGTCCTGCATTTCCAGCCTTTCGATCCGGTGCATAAACGCACCGAAGCCACCGTGAAAGGCGCCGATGGAAAACAGTTCAAGGTAGCGAAGGGAGCGCCGCAGGTCATTCTGCAGATGGCCACCAACCTCGCGGACGTAAAACCCGCGGTTGAGAAAGCCGTCAATGAGTTTGCGGCACGCGGCTTCCGCTCCCTGGGTGTGGCCCGCGCTGATGAGGACGACCAGTGGAAGTTGGTTGGTGTTTTGCCGATGTTCGATCCACCTCGCGAGCAGGCTAAGGCGACGATCGCGAGCGCAGTGCAGATGGGTGTGAAGGTCAAAATGGTCACGGGCGACCAACTGGCCATCGCCAAGGAAACTTCCCGTCAATTGGGCATGGGCACGAACATCCTGGATGCAACGGTATTGCGCGACAAACAAGAGACGGCGGAGACTACGTCCTCCATCGAAAAAGCCGACGGGTTCGCCCAGGTCTTTCCCGAAGACAAGTACAACATCGTCGACGTCCTGCAGAAGCACGGCCATATTGTCGGTATGACCGGTGACGGGGTGAATGACGCTCCGGCGCTCAAGCAAGCGAACTGCGGCATCGCAGTTTCCGGGGCGACCGACGCAGCACGGGCGGCGGCAGACATCGTGCTGCTCGCATCCGGTCTCTCGGTGATCATCGACGCGATCAAAGAGAGCCGCCGCATCTTTCAGCGGATGAACAGCTATGCGATCTACCGCATCGCCGAAACCTTGCGCGTGCTGTTCTTCATGACGCTGGCGATCCTGGTATTTAACTTCTACCCCGTGACCGCGGTGATGATCGTCATGATCGCCGTACTCAACGATGGTGCCATTCTCTCGATCGCGTATGACAAGGTTCATTACAGTGATAGGCCCGAGAAATGGAATATGCGCCTGGTGCTGGGGATTTCGACCGTGCTGGGCGTGATCGGCGTCGTAGCCGCGTTCGGCCTCTTTTATCTAGCTGAGCGGGTATTTCATCTCGACCGCGCGCACGTCCAAACGCTGATGTACTTAAAGTTGTCCGTGGCGGGACATTTGACAATTTTCCTGACCCGCACGCGGGGCCCGTTCTGGTCGATACGCCCGGCGCGGATTCTCTGGATAGCGGTGCTCGGCACACAAATCGTGGCGACGCTCATTGCCGTCTACGGTGTGTTCATGACGCCGCTCGGCTGGCGTTGGGCTGGATTCGTTTGGGTCTATGCTCTGGCGTGGTTCCTGCTCAATGATCGCGTGAAACTGCTTGCCTATCGGATATTTGATCCGGTGAAGGCACCGCCCGTCGCCAAAAGCCCTGTCGATCTTACGACGCAGATTGCTACGCGCGCCTATGAGCTCTATCAGGAGCGAGGCAGCGGCGACGGTAAAGCGAATCAAGACTGGATTGAGGCAGAGAGAGAGACTCGGAAGGATCAGGCGGGGAAGAAAGACGTCGCCTAATTGTCATTCTGAGCGCTGTGAGTCGCGAGAGCACACCTCATGCCGGTGAACTGACCGGTGGACGCGGACGGATCGGCATTTTCAATCGTTCTTACCAGGAGGAAGTGCTCGATGAGAAAAAAATCTGGAAGGAACGGTATGATTACCGGTTCCTCGATGATGTGCGTTCGCTGGCGCCTGACGTGGTCCGCGGCGACCTTCGCACAACTTGGATCTATCTCGTAGGACCCGTAATGGGGGCCTTATGAAGGGGAAGTCGTCTGCGGCCGGCAGGACCGCCGCACAGGGTACGCTCAGCCGCGAAGACCAGGGCGCGGCGCGGAGAAGTAGAGAGGAATAATCAACATGCCGGGTGACCAGAACCTGAATCAGGAGAGCAAGCCGATGAAGTTTGTTTTCGATGCGGCTTTGTCTACCGCCGTCGCCGCCAACGGCCAACCCACCGCCAACCGGCCGACGCCTACGGGACCGCTGTCGCCAGACATGCTTCGCAAGATGAACCGCTACTGGCGTGCCGCAAATTATCTCTGCATAGGGCAGATTTATCTCTTCGAAAACCCCCTATTGCGAGAGCCTCTCAAAGCCGAACAGATCAAGCCGAGGCTGCTCGGACACTGGGGCACGTCCCCTGGACAAAACCTGATTTACATTCATCTGAATCGGCTGATCAAAGAACACGATGCCAACATCATCTATATTGCCGGCCCCGGACACGGCGGTCCTTCCCTGAATGCGTGCTCCTATCTGGAAGGCACGTATACCGAAGTACATCCTGAGATCACGCCAGATGAGAATGGCATACGACTTCTGTTCCGGAAATTCTCGACTCCGGGCGGTGTGCCCAGCCATTGCGGACCGCACGTGCCGAATTCCATGCATGAGGGAGGCGAGCTCGGCTATTCGATGGTCCACGCATTCGGAGCAGCCTTCGACAATCCCGATCTGATCGTAGCGTGCATCATCGGCGATGGAGAATCCGAAACTTGTCCGCTTGAAGGAAGCTGGAAGTCTGTCAACTTTCTGAATCCGGTGCGCGATGGAGCAGTTCTTCCCATACTGCACCTCAACGGCTACAAGATTTCCGGACCGACCGTTCAAGGACGGACGAGCGACGAAGATCTAAGAGCTCTATACAGAGGGCGCGGTTACAATCCCCACTTTGTAGAGGGAGACGATCCTGAAGCCGTGCATCAATGCCTGGCCGGGACCCTGGACGCCTGCTATGGCGAGATCCGCACCATCCAGGAGGAAGCGCGCCGGAACGGGTTCAAGAAGCAGCCAATCTGGCCCATGATCGTCCTGCGCACGCCGAAGGGATGGACTTGCCCGAAAGAGGTGGATGGAATCCCGATTGAAGGCACTTTCCGCGCGCATCAGGTCCCTCTCGCGACGGTCCGCGAAAATCCGGAGCATCTCAAAATCCTCGAAGCCTGGATGAGAAGTTACAAGCCGGAGGAGCTCTTCGATGAAAGCGGGAAGTTCATTGATGACCTAGCAGAGCTGGCACCGATTGGCGATCGTCGCATGGGAGGGAATCCTCATGTGAACGGGGGGCGACTGCTGACCGCGCTCGATATACCAGACTTTACAGGGTATGCGCTTGAGATTCCTGGGCCGGGTCAAGTAGTGGCGGAAGCTCCGCGAAAGCTTGGGGATTTTTTCAGAGACATCTTCAAGCTCAATCCGAAAAACTTTCGCATGTTCTGTCCGGATGAGACGGACTCCAATCGGTTAAATTCCGTCCTCGAAGCTACCAAACGTTGCTTCATGGCGGAAACTGTTTCGATCGATGACGAGCTGGGCCCGGATGGGCGCGTGATGGAAGTCCTCAGCGAACATTGCTGCCAGGGATGGCTAGAAGGCTACTTGCTGACCGGCCGGCATGGAATGTGGTCTTCCTATGAGGCTTTCGCACAAGTCGTCGATTCAATGCTTACGCAGCATGCCAAGTGGCTGGAACAATGCCGCGACTTCCCGTGGCGCCGCCCGCTCGCATCTTTAAATGTTCTACTCACAAGCCATGCCTGGCGAAATGATCACAACGGCTTCAGCCATCAAGCGACGGGATTTGTTGACAATGCATTGGCGCGTAGAAGTGAGACCATACGCGTTTACTATCCGCCGGACAGCAATTGCCTATTAAGCGTCTTCGACCATTGCTTGCGGAGCCGCAACTACGTCAACATCGTTACTTGCGGAAAGCAGCCGCAGCTTCAATGGCTGAATATGGACGAAGCTCTCGAACATTGCTCACGAGGAGCATCGATTTGGAAATTCGCGACCAGCGATGGAGGCAGTGAGCCGGACGTAGTACTGGCCTGCGCAGGCGACGTACCAACGATTGAAACATGCGCGGCCGCGTGGCTTCTGCAGAAGTATGTTCCCGGCATCAAGGTGCGGGTTGTCAATGTTGTGGATCTGACCGTTTTGATGAGCCCGGATGATCATCCGCATGGCATGGACAACATGTCCTTCAATGCTCTATTCACGAAAGACGCACCAGTCATCTTCGCCTTCCACAACAATCGCTGGCTCATTCACACTATGGTTCATGGGCGTTCCAATGAAGGCCGCTTTCACGTGCGTGGCTATATGGATCAGGGCACAACCACGACACCGTTCGACATGGTAGTGATGAACAAGATGAGCCGATTTCATCTTGCGATCGACGCGCTGAAGTATGTCTCAAGGCTGCGCTCAGTGGTTTCGGATGTAGTCGACACGTTCAACCGGAAGCTGTACGAACACCATGACTATATTCGACAACACCTGGAAGATATGCCGGAGATCAGGAACTGGCAATGGACGACCGATTTCAGAGAGCCGACCGCGCCTCCGCCACTGGCCAAGGGGCATCCCCGCGCAGGGTTGTTCAGTGACAGCTAGATGAGGCGAAGCGAACAATCGGCATTGACGGAGGCGAGTCGTCCGTGAAACCAACGAGGCCACATAGCTCTCCCCGCATTTTGACGATCAATGGAGGCTCGTCGAGCATCAAGTTTGCCCTGTTCGAGGCCAGCGACTCGCTCAGACGGATCCTGGATGGCGGAATTGAACGGATTGGACTGCCCGAGGCCACGTTTCGAGTTAAGGGCCTGGACTCGGCGGACAGCTTTTCGCGCTCAATCAAGGCACCCGATCACACCGTAGCGGTGGGCGTTCTGATGGATTGGATCGAGCAACACAGCGGCCGGGACGCATTGACCGCGGTGGGGCACCGCGTGGTGCATGGCGGACCGAAGTATTACAAGCCGCAACGAATCACTGCCGAAATGGTTACGGAGCTGAAAGAGCTCAGTCCATTTGATCCCGACCACATGCCGGAGGAGATCCTGTTGACCGAGGCATTCCACCGGCGATTTCCGGAGCTTCCCCAGGTGGCGTGTTTCGACACCGCGTTTCATCACGACCTTCCGCGCGTAGCGCAAATGCTGCCAATCCCGCGTCGTTACGAGGCGCAGGGTGTGCGACGGTACGGGTTTCACGGGTTGTCATACGCGTTTCTGATGGAAGAACTGGCCCGCTTGACGACACCGGATGTTGCGCGGGGCCGGGTAATACTGGCCCACCTAGGCAATGGGGCGAGCCTGGCGGCGGTGCGTAACGGCAAGTCCGTCGACACCAGTATGAGCTTCACCCCGACCGCCGGCGTGCCGATGAGCACCCGCACTGGCGACCTCGATCCCGGCCTGGTCTGGTATCTGGCGCGCACAGAAAAAATGAGCGCCAAGCAATTCAATGACATGGTCAATTTCCAGTCCGGGCTGCTCGGCCTATCCGAAAGCAGTTCCGACATGCGTGACTTGCTGGAGCATGAGAAGCACGACATGCGAGCTGCTGAAGCGGTCGCGCTCTTCTGTTACCAAGTCAAGAAGTGGATTGGTTCATTCGCAGCGGTGTTGGGCGGAGTCGAGACAGTGGTGTTCTCTGGTGGCATCGGAGAGAATTCACCCGCAGTCCGCGCTCGGATCTGCGATGGTTTAGGGTTCCTTGGAATTGAACTCGAAAAAAAACTCAATGCGGCGAACGGAGGCGTGATTTCCGCTGAGCACAGCCGGGTGGTGGTCCGCGTCATTCGTACCGATGAAGAGAAAATGATAGCCAAGACGGTTTGCCAGGTCCTCGGCCTTGCTGAAGAAGGCAGAATTACGCCTCAAATGGAAATGTGAATTCTCGAACTCGCGCGATAGAAGCCAAAGGCAAGCCACTTGCGAAATTTTGTGCCGCATGTAGGGAGGAGAGACAGATTCGAGAGACATCCGTCGTGGGGGAAATTGGACAGAAATTGCTTTTCGAATTGCGGCCAACCGCCTCCGGAAATCGCAGCCACTTGCAACATCGCGAGAAGGTCACCTGCGCTAACTGCCGTAGCGCGCCTGGAGACAATCCATCGTGCGCGGAATCCCGCACGAGAGATTTCAAACAACACTTGGGGCTTGGGATTCACCGAGTACAACACCCGCGGCATACTCGTCCACAGTTCGCTGGTGAGCGTCGTTCTTCACGATTAGGGTTTTCTTTCGAGTAATTTGATTCTCCGCTTTTGCAGAGCTAGCTACTCTCGGTTTCGCCATTTCCTCGGTGACTTCGGCGAGCGTCGCTTTGTTCGATTGTCTTTTTGTATCTCTTTTCTTAGGCATAGCTCCATAGTGGCACGATCGCGCGACCGCTACAGGTCAATACGGATCAAAACGCAAAGAAGCCTTTGGGGGCGTATAGTGATGACCGGGGTGGTCACCACCTTCTCCTCTTTCAGGTCTTCTGACCTAAGCCAGTCCATCTGAAGTCCTCCCATCTTAGTTTTGTTGCGAGAGAGCGGCGTGCCATGCCCTTTGAAGCGATCCTGCGCGAAGTCGATCAACTCCACAGTGTGGGTGCTCGTCTGGAAACTCTGGCGGAGCAGCATCCACCGATATCTGAAGCACTGATCACAATCGCCGGAAATGTACGTAATACTGCGACCGTTTTGGCAGTGCTGGTGGTTGCTAAAGGCCCAAAGCCGATCTAACGAGACGCAGCTACTAAACGCAGCTTCGTCAAAGCGTCCTTATGCAGCACGACGCGAATTGAGCACGCGCTGACACCTTCCGATGGAAAATCATAGATCGGAGTACTCGGGAATATAGTCCTTAAACAGACCTGTCGCGAGATACATGGTTCGTACCGGAACGCGGTCCGCATTCTTGCTTGTCCTGGCCCAATTCCAGGCGGACGCGATCTCAGAAGTCGTGAAATAACGGGTCTCGGCCTGAAGGACGGCGGCTCCGGCGAGAAGGACTGCCACCACCTCTTCCCATTTATCGGCGCCCACCACCGCCATTCTCGCGATATGGTCGGTATGCTTCTGGAGAAAACGCATCTCCGCCCAACGTGCGCTCCAGTCAGCGCCATTCATCTGTGAAAGGTCCGCAAGGATTCCGATAGGCCGAGTCTTGCGTTCTTTGATGACGGAGTCTATCTGAGGCTCAAACCTCGAGACTTCTTCGGCGCTCACATGTCCGACAACCCGGAACCCGAATGCTGCTCCCCAACTTTCCTTGAGCGCTTCAATCATTGCCACGCATCTCCATTTTGCTTTCAGCTACTGATCATGCAGTGACTGAACTGCAGTCCGGTTGCTCCATTTCATTGAACAAGTCGCATCACCAGCCGCTAGACCGTAGCCAGTTCCTTATCGCCGTTGCCGTTGCTGTTGAGTTGCTTCTCCTTGATTGCCCGTTCCTGTCCCAGTCCCATGGTCAGCGCTGTAAGGCCGGCGAGCCCTCCTAATTGCATCGTATCGACTGCAGAGCTGGGGACAATCACGATCGTCGAGTTCGTCTTCAGGCCTTCATACAGCATGTTCATAGCCCTCAGGTGTAATGCGACAGGATCGTTGGCATAGGTCTTGGCAGCCTCGCCGAATTTCTCGGCGACCTGGCGTTCCGAGTCGCCAAGAATGACGCGGGCTTGACGTTCTCGCTCGGCCTGGGCTTGCATCGACATCGCATCTTCCAGTGCGGATGGAATCAGCACATCCTTTACCTCGACTGAGATGACGTTGATCCCCCACGGTTCGGTTCTCTCGTCGATAATCTTTCTCAGCGCGTCACTAATCTTGTCGCGGCCTTCGAGCATATCCGACAGCATGGTCTTGCCGATGACGTCCCGCAGGGCGGTTTGCGAGGCCCACCCAATCGCGCTTTGGTAGTCAGCGACATCGAGCGCAGCTTTCTTGGGATCCACGATCTTCCAAAACAACACGGCATCAACATCCACGGGCACGGTGTCTTTTGTCAGGGTCTTTTCCGCCTTGAAAGAACTCGTCAGGACGCGGATATCAAGCCAGTAGGGAATGGTCTCGAGGAGCGGAATAATCAGGAACAAGCCAGGACCCTCTAGAGAACGAAACTTTCCCAGCCGCAAGACAACCGCTTTGTTCCATTGATCGGCGACCTGAACTGAGGAAGATACAGCCAACGCGATGAAGAGCGTGACCACCAGAATCCACAATCCCTGAAAATCAATCGTGAAGGCCCGATGCATGACGTATGTCAACGCTGCGCCAAGGCCAAGAATCGCCACGAATATAAACATTCTGAAGGCGCTGTTGTTTTTCATTTCGCTTGCCTCTCTTTTGCGGTTGGAGTGTGCCGGAGTTGCAAGCAGTGTCAGTGCATTGTTCCAGCTAGCGATTAACGGTTACGCTATTTTGAGAAAATTCCGTGGTCCTGCTCGTAACGGTCTTCTCTCTTGATCGCCCGGAGCGCGGCTTCGTCCGCAATCCGATCCAACTCTTTCTGCGTGCTAGCCTCAGATGCCGCTGGGTCATCTGGCACTGGTGCTTCTGCATGCTCGACTTGATCAGCCATTGTTTGTCTCTCCTTTAAGAACTTGCGTTGGATTTGTGCTCCAAAGCCTGAGCAAAGTATGAAGGCCCCGGCCCGAAATAACTGTTCCGTATTGCACAGTCAGAGCACGAGCATGAAATGTGTTTCGTATTGCACAGAAATCCCTTCCGCGAATACCTAGTATTTTCAGCATGCGCCGAGGAGACGCGGAAAATGTTAAAAGAGACGTCGGTTGTCGCGACATACCACACGCATGTAGAAGCAGATCATGCGGTGAAAGAACTTCAACGCGGTGGCGTCGATATGCGCAAGCTGTCGATCGTAGGAAAGGGCTACCACACCGATGAGAACGTTGTGGGCTACTACAACACCGGCGATCGTATGAAATATTGGGGCAAGATCGGCGCGTTCTGGGGAGGTTTTTGGGGACTTCTGTTCGGCTCGGCTGTTTTCATGATTCCCGGCCTCGGCCCAATCCTGGTAGCGGGGCCGCTGGTCGCTTGGATCGTGGCAGCCCTCGAAGGCGCGGTTGTGGTGGGCGGATTGGGAGCGGTTGGAGCGGGTCTCTACAGTATCGGCATTCCGAAGGACAGTGTCGTGAAGTATGAAAAGGCGCTCCAGACGGACCAGTTTCTTCTGGTCGCTCATGGAACAGCAGCTGAAGTAGCAAAAGCGAAGGAGATCATCGACGCAACGAATCCTGCACAATCTACCTTGCACATACCTCAGGCAAGTGCGGCATAGACCATTGAGGTGCCCACGGCGAACTCCGGCGTTCCGCTCCCCAGGGAGTGTAGGTCGATTCAGGGGAGCGGCCCGGAGTAGTCAAAGGGGGCGCCTGTTCTGAAGATCACCCCGTCAGGAGTCGTGCTCAGTGCGGCTGTGGTTATTCGACCCCGGTTTTTCTCTGTACGACCGATCCGCGGCCCTTGCAATAGGTACATTTCCGGGAATACAACTGTCCGCTTCCTTCGCAGTACGAACAGGTCTCGAGAGGGGTTTCAGATTGGTGAGCGAGTTGCGTAACGTTGTATGTAACGCCTAAGTACGTGATGCTGGTGTCGCTTCCGGCCTTCGTTCCTGAGGATGTCAAAGAGCCTCCTTTGCCTTTCGTCGACGTCCGAATTCCGTGCACTTGGTTGGCCGCGTATGACGATCTTGTTTCGCACCTGGCATCATGACGTGTTCGCGTCAAAAGAAAAGTTCACTATTGCTCATTCTTTATGACGAGTAGCGTCCCGATGCCAAACGATCCATCGTGGAACCCACGCCCGGCGCATGAGAGCCGTACACGCTGGCGTTGGGGCCCAGCGCTTTACAGGGGACAAGTTGCTGGCTCGTGCCAGCTACCGGGACGCTGAAAAAACCGCTCAGAAGCAACGATCGAAGGGGTTCACGACTCTCCCGCACCAGGTTAAAGATCCCCGTGGAGGGTAGAGATTTCGGCTGCGGGCACCGCTGCGCTCACGCCCGCAAAGTGCCCGCTTGGGTCAGGTACTAAGCTTCGAACTCCGATTCTTCCGCGCGAGCCTCATCGAACAAATCACTAATCGAGAGTCTCAGGTTGCCGGGATTCGTTGCGTAATTCATGCCGGTCTCAATGTCTACGACGCCGTCGCGAATCAATTGCTGGATCACATCGTCAAAACACTGCATACCGTCCAGGTCGCCGTCCCGCATCGCGTCGAGAATGGTTTTGCCTCCGACCTCGCCCTTCTCGATATACTCGCGGGTTCGCATGGTGGACTTGAGAATCTCGATGGCTGCCACGCGTCCGGGTTTGTCGTTTCGCGGGAGCAGTCGCTGGGAAATGATGTAGCGAAAGCTGCGTGACAGGCGTTGGCGAATAATATGCTGCTCAGCGATCGGGAAGGTGCCGATGATTCGCTCCACGGTCTTCGCGGCATCGATCGTGTGCAACGTGGACATTACCAGGTGTCCGGTTTCCGCTGCTTCCAGATGCAATCTCGATGGTTTCCCGGTCGCGCATTTCTCCCACCAGGATCAGCTCAGGCGCTTGCCGCAATGCGGCCCGCAAGGCAAGGCTGAAGCTGGGAGTGTCGCTGTGCAACTCACGCTGGTGAATCGTGGAGTTCTTGTGCAGATGCACGAACTCGATTGGATCTTCGATCGTGAGGATGTGCCACGACTTCTCATTATTGATCTTGTCGATCATTGCCGCCAGGGTGGAACTCTTGCCGGAACCTGTGGGCCCGGTGACCAGCACGATGCCATTGATCAGGTTCACAACGTCGCCCAGCTGCGGCGGCAGATTCAACATCTCGAAGGTCGGAACTTTTTGCGGAATCGCGCGCATCACGATCGCATGACTGTTCCTTTGCGAAAAAATGTTCGCGCGGAACCTGGCAATCCCGGGAATGCTGTAAGAGAGATCCGCGGATCCCTTTTCGCGCAGAGAAGTCTGCGCTTGCTGGTTTTCTCCCACCAAATCGCGGGCAATCCGCGTGGTATCGTCGGAGGTCAAGACTGCCTGGTGTGGCACCGCGACGAGCTTTCCATTGAGTTTTACTTGTGGCGGCCGATTCGGCGAGAAGATGAGATCGCTCACCTTCTCGGAAACCGCCAGCATCGCCTTGAGAATCGCGTCAGTGGACGTGTCGGTGTGGCATTCGTGAGACGAGGACTTCACAGCGCTCGAGAGTGCAGTTCCAGTAGTGGACATGTGTGTTGAAATCCCCGGGAGCAGGAGGGACCCCTCCCTCCAGGAAGGCGAGAATACACTGCATCTCAAACAAGCACAGGATTACCGAAGTCATAAGCTTGGCTCGTCGACCCATGAGGCCCGACTGTTATGAAACAATTTGATCGGATTAAGATCGTTGCCGGCACATTTGAGACGAAGTGAGGAGCGGCAGCGATTCGATAAAGAATGCTTTGTTGGGCGGTTCGGAATCCCTTAGCTTCGCAGCCGCAGATCGTCTCGGGAAAATGTCACCTTGAAAACACGGATCTTAACTGCCGCTCTTGCATTCTGTACCTGCTCTGGTTCAGTATTCGCGGGTTCACAAACATCCTCTTTTCAATTCCTGCAAAAGCCCGGACCGTATCCGGTAGGGTTGAGGGTGGTCGATCAATACGATCGCTCACGCCCATATCCAGCTTCCCCCAAGGACGCGACAAAGTCCTCTTCGGGCGAGGACGCCCGTCCCATGCAGACACTGATCTGGTATCCATCGTTGAAAACCCCGGGCGAACCGATGACGGTTGGCGACTATACCCAACTGGCAGATACCGAGATTCACTTCAACGCGCCAGACGAGAAAGAAAATCGGTGGCGTTCGCTGTTGAAGACGTCCTCCGGTATCCGGCTGTGGGCGGTGCGGGAAGCAAAGCCGGCAGAAGGGCGTTATCCCGTTCTTATCTATGCGCCCAGCGATTCTTCCGTTTCGTGGGAGAACGCCGACCTGTGCGAGTATCTTGCCAGCCATGGCTACGTCGTTCTTGCGAGCCCCTCTGTGGGGCTGTCGACACGCGACATGACGGATGATCTGGACGGGATCAATGCACAGGCTCGCGACATCTCGTTTCTCATCACCTATGCCAAGTCACTTCCCGACTCGGATGTATCTGAGGTTGCCCTGGTGAGCTGGAGTTGGGGAGGAATCTCAAGCCTGTTTGCCTCAGCGCGAGACCCCCGCATTGATGCCCTGGTGGAGATGGACCCCAGCATGCGCTACTACCCAGGTCTGGTGAAAAAAGCCGGGGACGTTCATCCAGAGCGAATGACCCTACCGCTTCTTTGCTTTACTCGAAATGTGAGTCTTGAAGATCTGGAAAACGACGGCGTTCCTCCCGCAGACAAAGTTGGCCCAAACGTCCTCAACGCCTGGATCCATGGGGATCTCCTCACCGTGAATATGCTGGGCATGGCACACCCGGAGTTCAGTTCCATGTTCCAACGCAGGGAGGGTGCGCAACGCTTTGCGGAGAATCAGGTAGCAGACTACGGTCGGGAGGATGCCAACACGAGTTATGCCTGGGTTGCGCTTTATACCCTGAACTTTCTGGATGCGTACCTGAAACACGACGCTTCCGCGAAGGCGTTTCTGAGAAAGAGACCCGCGGAAAATGGCGTTCCAAAGCACTTTGTGGACATCAAGTTTCGCTCTGCGCAGAAACCGCCTGAGGAACGGTAAAGAGAAAGGCTCGATCGGCCTCCCATCGCAGATTCTTGAAAAGGAAACAATCGGACGATAGTTCTATATTCCTCTGGCTCTATATCCTGCGTCGGTCGGCGAAAAAGCGATTCTGTGGATGATCCAAGCGGCACATGCCCGCAAAGCGCTCAACGTTCGTTCCCATTCGCTGGTGTAGACTCTGGCGATCATGATCTCCGCCAGCTCCGATCGTTCCGAGGCCGATCTCATCCATCTTCTGCGGCAAGTATTTGAGAGCGATCCGGATGTGCGCTCGGCCCTTTTTGCGCGAACTGCGTCCTCGTGGAATGTCGTTATCTTCGTCGAACATAACGACCCGTCCCTTCGACAAACAATCTACGAGCAGGCAGAGCAGCTCCGACGTGCCGTTGGAGATCCGGAAATAGACGTAGCGATCATCCTGGCAGGAGAGCCGCCCCCAGCGCTCGCAGCCAATCAGGGCTGGACAGTGGCGTTCAATCGAGGATGACGGAATACTCCAAGCGAAGAGGGACGCCCTTCTTTTACACCTCCTACTTCTCGTGCATTTCGCCCCAGGCCATCGTCTTTCCATACGTGATGCGGATATTGCACTGCGTCGGTGCGATGTGCGCGAGGTAGACGGTTGCGAAGTCGTAAGCTTGTCCGAGTTCGCCGGTTTGCATGGTCTCGTGCGCGAGATCCTGCGATTCGTCTCGCTTCGCGTTTGCATTTACGTCCTTGTTCACGACCAAAGACCAATCAGTTTTGCCGGGAATCACAAATAAGCGATACGCGCCAAGAGGAACGGTGGTGCTCCCCACGGTGATGCCGGTATCCAAAAAGAGGAGGAATGGTTTCCCGGCAGGCGACCAGGCCTTCCCGAGGGGCAATCCGCGCTTGGATGCCTTTTCAGAATGGTCATATTGAACGCGCATGCCCTTTCCATCCGCGAACGTACAGGTGACATCTCGGACGTTGGAAGATGCCTGTCCCTGGGCGAAAGAAGCTCCAAAGCAGGCGAGCAACGATAAGAGAACAAGACGAATGGTTCGATTTCTCACGTGGCACCTCATTCAGAATGGGATTATCGGAAAATCGTCAAGGTTGTGCGTCTTGCACCTCAATTCCTCGAAGTTGTACCCCTAAGACTTGCTTATTCAGGGGCGAAATCGATCAGGAGGAATCGCTAACAGCGCGCGAGGCAATGCAGGATCAGAAGCTCTCCGGAGAGTTGTGGCATGTCGGAGGGAGAGGGCGCCTCAATATAGGTGAAAAACGCCAAAAGACCGGAGCGGAGATTTGCTGCAGCCAGCAGGGCAAAGAAAACCAGTGCTGCGAAACGGGCAGCTCTCAAGGCAGTAGGGGAAAGGTTTACGTTGGGGAGAACGAAGATGAGGAGGACGCTCACCAGCAAAACCACCACAACCCACTTGTGAATTGGGCTACTCACGCCGCGAAGTATATCACTCGGTGCGACGGTGATCAGCTTTCGAGCGCGGCCCAAGCCGTTCGACGCACAAATCGGGTCGACTGGCTGAGAGGCATAAGCCGGATCGAAGGGACTAGCGACGGCCCCGCGAAAACCAGCGAGAATAGCCAAGGAAGCATCTGACCGGATGGATGGGATGGAAATTGAAGGTTTCTCCTGACGGGATTATTATCAAAGTGATGGTCAAAGCAGTCTCCTTGCAACGTGGTTTCGCATGTTGAAGAAATGCCGGGAGTGGAACGCGGCGACCTTTTTCTGCAGCTGTTCTCAAATGAGAGCTTTGGTGACGTGTAAGAAGATGCCACTGGTTCTGAGCGCCCTGAAGTTCGCGGCGCTGGCAACCGTTTTTGGTGTTCTGCTGGCTCTTGTGGCGCCCGCGAGTGCCGGAGCTTTCACTGCCGTTAACGGTCCGGCCACTGCTCTGCGAGCCTCCAGGTTCGCAGCCGCAATTCTCTCGACGATTTCCGGGATCTTCTCGTTGGGCATTTGCGGCTCTGCCGGACCGCGAATCCTATCCACCGGCTTAGCCGCCTTTGCAACCAAGCTACTCTCCTCCAGGGTCTACCCCCCGATCCGCTGTTAATAGCGCCCTTTCTGCGTTGGCCACCCAGGGAGATCTCTCCCATCGCGCATTGAGCAGCCCAACTCGCAGACAGCAGGCGTCGGAAAATGATTCCAAAGCAAAGTCCTCCTTCGGACGAATCCGTCTGGCTCTTCGGCAAGTGGAATAAGCCCGAGCTCTTGTCCGTAATCGTTCTCACGGTGATTGCGCTGGTAGCGTGCTCGATCACTTATGTCATTCATAAGTTCTATGGTGCTTTCGAAGATCACAATGCCCAACTCTGGTATACGCGTGCGGAGGAGGCGTTTCGTTCGGGACATCCGGGGCTTGCGGCGGCAAACTATCGTACGGCTCTCCTATTCGCCCATGGAAATCCGCAATTCAGGCTCCGTCTTGCGCAGGCCTTAGAGGCCGACCATCACGACAAAGAGGCTGAGGCCTACTTCCGTTCGCTTTGGGATGCCGAGCCGGGAAATGGGGAGATCAATCTGGAACTGGCAAGGATCTCGTCGCGCGAAGGCCAGGTGGGAAACGCATTGCGCTATTACCATGGCGCAATTTACGGGATTTGGCCGACAGATGCGCCAGACATGCAAAGGCAAGCTCGCTTGGAATTGGTGGACTTCCTGATTCATAAACACTTTCTGGACCAGGCTGAGTCCGAATTAATTGCTCTCATGCCGACAGTCGCGTCCAATGCAGATCTACAGCTTAGAGTCGCGGACGATTTCATGATCACAAGTGACTCGTTGCGAGCTCTTGGCATCTATCAGCAGATTCTGGAGAACGACACGAACAATGCTGCCGCGCTGGCGGGCGCGGGCAAAGCCGCATTCCGGCTGCATGATTATGCGAATGCCCGCAAGTATCTCGAAGCAGCCGTGAGCCACGGATCCACCGAAGCCGAGGTAAAGAGTTCGGAAGAGATCGCTTCCGCCGTGATGGACCTGGATCCTTACGAAAGGGGACTTTCAACGAGACAACGCGACGAACGGATCCTTGAAGCCTTTCAAGTGGTGGGACGGCGATTACAGTCCTGTTCCGTTCCATCGAATACGGGAAAAGCCGTTTCCGTCCAGGTACAACAAGAATTGAAGAATTGGCAGGACCTCGACCGACAGTCGAGAGCCGAGGCATTTCGACACCATCCGGAGATGGCCGACAGCCTCATCGGATTTGCCACGCAGGCGGAGAGTCTTTGTGCGCAAGCCTGTGGGCAAGGGACGGCGGACGACATCGCGTTGGGACTTATTACCAAGTCTCATACCAATGAGGCGGCGGAGTAAATGGATTCAGAACAGAACAGCGGCAACGAACCGTTTACTGAGCCGGTGCAAGTTCAGGCCGATCAGATCCCGGAACCTGCGCCGCGTTTTACGCAATCAGAAGACCGTTTCTTTCTTGTGATGGCAGTATTCATAGGAGTGATCTCGGGAGCGGCGGTCGTGTGCTTCCGGATTGCCATCGAGTACAGCCGGACTCGGCTGCTCGGCGCCTCGTTCGCCAACCCAAGCTCTAGAATGCTGCTCGCGCCCACGATTGTCGGGCTGGTCGTGGCCGCACTGGTGGTCCTGGTATTTCCCGCGGTGCGTGGCAGCGGGGTCAACCAAACGAAAGCCGCTCTTTATATTTACGACGGATACATTCCGTTTCGGACGGCGATCGGAAAATTCATTACTTCGGCCCTGGCGATAGGATCGGGGCAATCACTCGGTCCTGAAGACCCATCCTTGCAGATCGGGGCCGCGATCGCCTCGGTCCTTGGGCGCAAGCTGAGACTGTCCCGGGAAAAACTACGCCTGGTTGCACCTGTGGGCGCTGCAGCGGGACTGGCAGCGGCGTTCAACGCTCCCATTTCTGCCGTGCTGTTCGTCATTGAGGAAGTCATCGGCCGGTGGAGCGCCGGAATCCTGGGCGCGGTCGTGCTTTCGGCCATCTCGAGCGTCGTGGTTGCGCGATGGTTCCTCGGCGCGGAGCCCATGTTTCACATACCGGCGGTTGAGGTCACCCGGCCCGAAGAGCTCCTCGCGTACGCGGCCCTCGGTGTCGTCGGCGGCGTGGCTTCTCTGGTGTTCGCCAAAGGAATCGACTTCTTCCGGCCTCGCCTGAAAGCATTGCCGAAGTGGACTCAATTCTTTCAGCCTGCCCTGGCAGGTCTGCTGATCGGCTGCATCGCTTATTTCGGTTTTCCTCAGGTAATGGGCGCCGGGTATAACTTCATGGACCTGGCCATGCATGACCAGTTCACCTGGCAGGTAATGGGCATGCTTGCGGGGTTGAAAATTCTTACCACGATCGCCTCGTTTGTGAGTGGCACGCCCGGGGGAATGTTCGCTCCGACTCTATTTGTGGGCGCCATGCTTGGGGGTGCGGTGGGGGGCGTGGAAAGGATCCTTTTTCCTTTTCATGCGGGAACCGTAGGAACCTATGCACTGGTGGGAATGGGGGTTATGTTTGCAGGATTCCTGCGAGCGCCCTTGACCTCCGTTTTCATGGTCCTTGAAGTCAGCGGCAATTATTCCATCATCGTGCCCGTAATTGTGGCCAACACCATTGCATACGTTATTTCCAGAACCTTCCAGCGAATCCCGATCTTCGAAGCTCTGACAAAGCAGGATGGCCTCGAGCTCCCTTCCATGGAAGAGGAGCGCGAGGAAGTCGTGGTGCGCATCGAAGACGCGATGCGACCGCCCAGTGTCGCAGTCGTCGAATTTGACGAGCTCATCGTCACCTCTTTACATCGCATTCCCAAAGGATCAAAGTTTGTCTTTGCCCGGGACCGGCAGGGAAATTGGGCTGTGTTGAGCGCCACGGAATTGATGGCTGCTCAAGAACTTCTGGGCAGCGCCGCGCTGGTGCGGGATCTCGTGAATAACTCGGTGCTACCGCACCTGCATCCTGACCATCCCTTGGAAACGGCGATGAAATATCTGCAGAGATGGGAAGTTCTGCCCGTGGTTCATCGCGCGGATACCAGCAGAATCCTGGGAATGATTGAACTTTCCGACGTCGTGAACGGGTATCGAAGAGCCGTCGAACACGAACTCGATTGAAAAAGATCGCGTTCGCTGGCGCAGGCGACACATCTTTATTATTATCCTTCTCTTTAATTCCCGGGATCCGGATACGGTCCGCAACTAGACTGCAAGAGACCGGCAAATTGGAGCTTGGTGGGCTAAGGCGCCGCCGTACGTCCGTATGCCTCAGATCCAGAGACAAAGGTTTGCGGAGGAAATCATCCCGGACGGCCACTCCTTCGCGAGTAGGCTTGACTTCCACGTCAGTGGGTGATTCAATCCCGCAATCACGCGGGTCGTGATTGCTGCGTCGCAATGCGCAAGTCTGGGGTAGCGACCTGAAATGCAATCACTTCCACTGCTCCGGCCCTCGATTCTGTGAGTCTCTCTTCCGTTCTTAGGCTCGTCCAGCGTCGCAGTTGAAATACCAGGGGGGTATATGCCGTCGTTCGAAACGGACAAGGCATTCGAAACTGAGTCTGCAACCGAACCTTTAGGCACGCGGGCTGCTGGTCCGTGCGTAATGGTGATCTTCGGCGCCACCGGCGACTTGACCGCCCGCAAACTCATTCCGGCGATCTACAACCTGAACAAGAGCAGCCACCTCTCCCGCGAATTCTCCGTTGTGGGCGTCGCCAAGGAAGAGATGGATACGGAGCAGTTCCGAAACCTGCTCACGGAACATCTCCGCAAGTTCGCGACCGTGCAGGTGGATGACAACCTGTGGGAATGGCTGCGACGGCGCATTTATTACGTCTCCGGCAACTTTGGGGATCCGAAGCTCTACGCCGATCTCCAGGAAACCTTGAAGAACGCGGACTCCCTGCACAATACCCATGGGAACTATTTCTTCTACCTGGCGACCAGCCCGTCTTTCTTCTCGCAGATCATCGGCCACCTTGGCGAATGCGGGTTAACCAGCGAGGAAAACCGCTCATGGCGTCGCGTGATCGTGGAAAAGCCCTTCGGACGCGACCTCGAGAGCGCCCGCGCCCTGAACCTGGATATTCGCAAGTCTCTTTCGGAAAAACAGATCTACCGGATTGATCACTACCTGGGCAAAGAAACCGTCCAGAACATCCTGATTTTCCGCTTCGGAAACGGCATCATCGAGCCGATATGGAATCGCCGCTACATCGACCATGTGCAGATCACGGTAGCTGAAACAGTTGGCGTGGAGGGGCGCGGCGGCTACTTCGATACGGCCGGCACGCTGCGGGACATGGTGCCGAACCACGTCTTCCAACTGCTGACGCTGACGGCGATGGAACCTCCGAACTCGTTTGCCGCCGATGCTGTCCGCCAGGAGCAGACGAAGATCCTTCACGCGCTGCAACCGCTCAGCGCCGAGGAGGTGTTGCACCGCTGCGTGCGCGGCCAATACGGCGAAGGCGTGATTGGCGACGAGCAGTGCAGCGCGTACGGGACCGAGCCCAGTGTCGATCCGCTCTCCAGGACCGAGACGTTCGTGGCAATGAAGCTCCAGGTTGACAACTGGCGATGGGCGGACGTTCCTTTCTATTTCCGCACCGGCAAGCGTTTGCGCAAGCGGCACACCGAGATCGCGATCATATTCCGCCGTGCTCCGTTGTTGATTTTCCGCGACACACCCGTGAATATGCTGCAACCCAACATGCTGGTGATTCATATCGCTCCGGAAGAGGGAATCTCGCTGAGCTTTGGCGCCAAGATCCCCGGACCCCAGGTGCGCATGGGTTCTGTGAACATGGATTTCAAGTACAACGACTATTTCGGGGCGACTCCGAGTACCGGCTACGAGGTGCTGCTGTATGACTGCATCGTGGGCGACGCAACGTTATTCCAGAGCGCCGAGATGGTCGAAGCGGGATGGTCGGTCGTAGATCCGGTGCTCGACGTGTGGAAGGCACTCCCTCCACGCAGCTTCCCGAACTATTCCGCAGGCAGTGCAGGACCGAGGGAGGCGTTCGAGCTCATCGAGCGCGATGGCAGGCATTGGAGGGCATTGGAGGGAACCGCGCCTAAATACGCTGGCTGGGCGCAGCGGGCCGAAGCGAAGTAAGTGCTGTTTTCTCTGCGTTCCTGAGGGAACGGAGGTTGAGCATTGAGGCGCATTCGACGGTTGGGCATCTCAGGTTTAATCTTTTCCTGCCTGCTGTGTGGCGTCGCCGATGGACAGGTCCGGCGAATACCCGGGCAACAGACCGCCCCGCGCGGCGCGGCCCTGCTCGGCACCATCCGCGACCAGAACGGCCATCCTGTGCCCGGCGCCACGGTACGCGCGCGTGGCGCAAAAAAGACATATACCGCGATGACGGATGGCGAAGGCATCTTCCGCTTCGTCGATCTTTTGCCCGGCAGCTACGAGATCTCGGTTGACGCAGGAACCCGCTTCAATGCGCCTCCGCAAAGCACGATAGCTTTGCGCTATGAGCAGGTAGGAAACCTGCAGGTTCAACTCGAATTGGCGCAGGCGGCGCCGATGCCTCCTGCCGGCTTAAGTGGGATTCCCGGGCTCGGCCCCACCACAACTCTGGTCGACAGTGCGGACGCCAGTCCTTACCCCGGTCTGCGGAGCCCTCAGCCGACGGGAACGCTACCGACCGAAGGCCAGCCGGAAACTGTCGTTGCGGAGAACGCGAATTTTGCTCCCGAACCCTATCGCTGGAACGTGCAGTTGCCGGATTATCAGCGCTACAACAAACACGGCGAATTTCCCTACGTGAAGTCGCACTGGTACGACCCCTTCAACCGAAACCGGCTGAAGGGCGACATGCCGATCTTCGGGCAGGAGTGGTTCTTCAACTTCACCGGAACCAGTACAACCAGTACCGACGTGCGGCGTTTGCCGGTTCCGAGCAATTTGGGGAGCGAGCAGCCTGGAAGCGAACAATTCTTCGGCCGCGGCGAACAGGCCTTCGTCGATCAGCAGTTCCGGCTCTCCTTCGATTTATTTCACGGCGATACTTCGTTCAAGCCGGTTGATTTCCAGGTGAAGTTCACCCCGGCATTCGACCTGAACTTCCTCCAGACGCGGGAACGCGGGCTGGTCAGCGTGGACGTGCGCAACGGCACTAACCGTCTGGATGGGCATGTCGGATTGCAGGAAGCGTTCGTCGAGAAGAAGCTCGCCGACCTCAGCCCGAACTTTGATTTCATTTCGGTCCGCGCCGGCATACAGCAGTTCACCAGCGATTTTCGCGGGTTCATCTTCTCCGATGAGCAACCGGGGCTGCGGATCTTTGGCAACCTGCGTTCCAACCGCATCAGCTATAACCTGGCGTATTTCTACATGCTGGAAAAGGACACCAACAGCGGGCTTAACACGTTCCAGCCGCGCGATCAGCAGGTGGGCGTGGCGAACGTGTACATCCAGGATTTCCTGACGAAGGGATACACGGCGGAGTTTAGCTTCCACTCGAACATCGACCAGCCGACAATCCATTTCGATACCAACGGTTTCCTGGTGCGACCCGCGCCGATAGGGACGGTGGTCGAGGCGAACGGGATACCCGTGCCGCATCGTATCCGCGCGTACTATCTCGGTTGGACGGGCAACGGTCACATCGACAAGATCAATGTGAGCCACGCCTTCTACCAGGCGCTGGGTCACGACAGCTCGAATCCGCTTGCCGGACGCGAAGTCAATATCAACGCGCAATTCGCCGCCTTGGAACTCTCCCTCGACCGCGATTGGCTTCGCTACAGCGCCTCGATCCTGTACTCCTCGGGTGACCGGGACCACAACTACGGCGGTCGAATCCCCGGGAGCGAGCATGGCAGCGTGGCGCGGGGCTTCGATTCGATTGATGACAACATGTCCTTCGCAGGATCGGAGTTCAGTTTCTTCGACAACGAGGCGATCAAGCTTACCGGCAGCGGCGTGCTTTTAACTCCGCAGGCCTCGCTGCTGCCTGACTTGCGGTCGAACAAGGATGAAGGACAGGCAAACTTCGTCAATCCCGGCATTTGGGTTTACAACCTCGGGGTAAGCGCCGACGTGACGACCAAAATGCGCGCCTTCGCGAATGCAAGTTATTTGCAATTCGATCGCACGGAATTGCTGCAGGCGCTCCTGTTCCAGGGCCCGATCAACCGCAATATCGGCCCGGATCTTGGGGTAGGCGTCCGCTACCGGCCGCCGCTGAGCGAAAACATCGTGCTAAGCGCTGGTTTTTCCACGCTGATCCCAGGTACGGCCTTGCGGCAGATCTACAACTCTCGCGTGCTGCTCTCCGGGTTTGCTCGCCTGCGGTTCACATTCTAAGAGGACAACGATGCGACCAGTTCGACAGACCATCGGCTTGCAAGCCTTCATCGTGGCGACCACGGTAGGTCTGCTGTGTGCACTTCTCGCTCTTGGCGCTCTCGCCGCTCCTCAGAATGCAGGGCCCGCGACTCCATCTTTCACGCCAGCGCAAACCCCTTCGCCGCAGACGCAGAACCTGCTTTACACGCAGACGGATGACGACGTGCTTGCGAAATCGATGGGATGCCAGAGCTGCCATACCCCAATGGACTCGGTGAACATGCACGCGCAGAAGTCAGTGCGCATCGGCTGTACGGACTGCCACGGCGGCGATCCCAAGGTCGTCGTGTTGCCGAATACCGCATCCGACTCGCCCCTCTACAAGGAAGCGAAGCTCAAGGCGCACGTTCAGCCGCGAGTGTTGTCAGACACTAACGGGGCGGAGCCGGTACGGGCCTACACGAACTGGCTGAAGGAGGATTGGCAGTACGTCCGCTTCGTCAACCCTGGCGACCTGCGGGTGGTCAACAAGACCTGTGGCGTGGCCGGCTGTCATGTTTCGGAGGCGCAAAAAGTACGCACCAGCATGATGTCGCACGGCGCCATGCTGTGGGGCGCTGCGCTCTATAACAATGGCGCGTTCCCGCTGAAGAACCCGCACTTCGGCGAGTCGTATGACATCAACGGCCAGCCGCAGAAGCTGGTCACGGTGCCCCCGCCGACCCCCGAAGAGACCCGCACCAAGGGTGTACTCACCGACCTTCAACCATTGCCCCGATGGGAGACTTCACAGCCGAGCAATGTGCTTCGCATCTTCGAACGGGGTGGAGGAGAGCGGGCTGAACTTGGCATCCCTCTGCAGGACGAAGAACCAGGCCGGCCCGACGACAAGCTGAGCTCCCGCGGCTTCGGAACTTTGCTTCGCACCGACCCGGTTACGCTAGGCCTGCAGAAAACGCGCCTGTTCGACCCGTTGCTGTATTTTCCCGGCACGAATGACGAAGCCGGCGACTATCGCGGAAGTGGCTGCACCGCTTGCCACGTCGTTTATGGCAACGATCGTTCGCCCGAGCACTCCGGACCCTACGCCAAGTTTGGTCATTCCGGAACGACGGCGACGGTGGACCCGACGATACCGAAGAACAAGTCCGGCTATCCACTGCAACACCAGTTCACCCGCGGCATGCCCTCGAGCACCTGCATGGTCTGCCACATGCATCCGGGTACGAACATGGTGACCACCTACTTCGGTTACACGTGGTGGGACAACGAAGCTGACGGCGCGGCGATGTATCCCAAGAAGCAGCAGGAGTTGAGTCCGGCGGAACAACTCAAAGTGCAAACCCGCAACCCGGAACGTTCCGCCATGCGCGGATTATGGAGCGACGTATCCTTTCTTGAGAAAACCGGCGACGCGGATTTCCAAAGCAAGCTGAAAGACACGCAGTTCGCCGACTTCCACAGCCACGGCTGGATTTTTCGGGCTGTCTATAAAAGAGATCGCAAGGGAAACCTGCTTGCCGACGACGGCAGCATCGTATCCCCGACCGACCCCGACAAATTCAAGAAGGCCGTGCATCTCAAGGACATTCACCTGGAAAAGGGCATGCAGTGCGTGGATTGCCACTTCCAGCAGGATAGCCACGGCAACGGCAAGCTCTATGGCGAAACCCGCGATGCAGTGGAGGTGGACTGCACCGATTGTCACGGCACGATCAACGCCAAGGCGAGCCTGAAGACCTCCGGTCCGGCAGCGCCTGCGGGAGGGAGCGATCTCAGCCTCCTGCGCACTCCATGGGGCGACCGCCGCTTCTACTGGCGTGATGGGCACTTGTACCAGCGCGCCATGGTGGAGCGTGATAAAGAGTGGGAGATCGTCCAGGTGCTGGACTCGATCACTCCCGGCAACGATCACTACAACGAGAAGTCGCGGCTTGCTAAGACGATCCAGAAGGACGGTAGCTCCTGGGGCGTCCCCGGCAGCGAGGACAAACTCGCCCACAGTAATTCCAAGATGACGTGCTACGCGTGCCACTCGTCTTGGGTGCCCACGTGTTTCGGTTGCCACCTGCAGCAGACCGCCAACCAGCGCACGCCGATGCTGCACAACGAGGGGCTGCTCACGCGCAACTACATCTCGTACAACTTCCAGATCCTGCGCGATGACATGTACATGCTCGGGATCGACGGCACCGTGACCGGCCATCGCGTGGCGCCTGTGCGTTCCGCGTGCGCCGTGCTCGTCAGTTCGCAGAATTCCGATCGCGACTGGGGGTATTACCAGCAACAGACGGTTTCGGCCGAGGGCTTCAGCGCGCAGGCCTTCAGTCCGTTCGTGCCCCATACGGTGAGAGCGAAGGAGACCAAGGGTTGCGCCGATTGCCATGTGTCGAAGGAGAACGACAACAATGCGTGGCTGGCGCAGGTCACGCTGCAGGGCGGCGGGTTCATGAACTTCATGGGCCGCTACATCTACGTCGCGAATGGAAAGGGCGGCTACCAGGCGGTTGCGGTTGCGGAGCACGATGAACCGCCCTCGATTTACGGCAGCGACTTCCAGAAGATCGCCTATCCCTCCGATTACGAAAAGTTCGTCAAGGACAAGCGCGAGTTGCGCGAAGCCTACGAGCATGCCGGGGACGTCCTCGACGTGCAACTGCGCGGCGAATACCTGTATGCCGCAACCGGCAAGGGCGGGATTCGCGTTTACGACGTCGCCAATGTCGACAACAAAGATTTCTCGGAGCGCATGATCACCGCGCCCGTTTCGCCGGTCGGACAGCGATTCTACGTGCGGACGAAATATGCGCAGGCGATCGCCTCGCCCAGCACGCTGGCAGTGGATCCTCTCCGCACCCATAACCCGCTCAACGAGGAACAGTTGCCGCACCTGATGTACGGGTTCCTTTATGTGGCCGACAAATACGAAGGCCTGGTGATCATCGGCGACCCGAACTTGAAGCACAAGACGCCGGGCGTGGGAACGCTGCTGGACGGCGATCCCAGCAACAACTTCCTGAAGCGCGCTCTGGCCTTCAATCCCGACGGCGCATTGAACGGGGCGCGGCGCATCGCCTTCGCCGGCACCTACGCTTACGTTCTCGCCGACCGCGGTTTGGCCGTAGTCGATCTGTCTAACCCCCTGAAGCCGCATATCGTCTCGCAGATCGGCGCTCCGGCCATCGACGACCCGCGCGGCATTGCCATCCAGTTCCGCTATGCCTTTGTGGCGGACAGAGCAGGCCTCAAGGTCCTGGACATCACCGACCTCGCCAAGCCGAAAGCCATTGAGGGCGTCGTGGTGCCGTTGCAGGATGCGCGCAATGTGTACACCGCGCGAACCTATGCCTACGTCGCCGCAGGGAAACAGGGAATCGCAATTATCGACATCGAGCGGCCGGAACAGCCGAAGCTGGACAAGATGTTCAATGCCGACGGTAAGCTGACGGACACCAATGACCTGAAGCTCGGCATGGTGAGTTCAAGCCTCTTTGCCTTCGTGGCCGATGGGCACAACGGCATGCGCGTGGTGCAGCTGTTCTCGCCGGAAGACAACGCGAACTTCTACGGCTTCTCGCCAGCCCCCACTCCCAAGCTGATTGCCACGTTCCGCACCCACGGCCCAGCGCTGGCGGTATCACGAGGGATCGATCGCGACCGCGCCGTCGATGAGAGCGGAAACCAGATCGCGGTGATGGGACGCCGCGGCGCGCGGCCGTTCAACCTGGAAGAACTCCACCGGTTGTACCTGCGGGACGGCCAGCTCTATACCGTGAGCGACAAACCGCCGGGCGCACCGTCAGATCCCCCATCCCAGGCGAAGCATGAGGAGCAGCCCGCCTTGCCGAGCGCCCCACCCAGTGAGCGGCAGAGCGGGGAAGAGGCTCATCCCGGGCATGACTAGGACGAAGAGAAATTAGTAAGTTGATTCCGTGACAGCCGAGGTTGCGGCAGGTCCGTAGCCGCGCAGCTGCAATATATCGAAGCTACCCTTGGTGCTCTTTTCCTTGCGCCAGTCATGGTAGGTGTGGCACTCGAAGCAGCGCCCTTCCGCGTTGCCGGCCTTTAGCCCCCCTTCGGCGTGGCAATCGCGGCAAATCTGAATGCCTGGAAGATTGATGTCGGAGGTCTGCCGGCTCTGTGGGATGGTCGTGTGGCAGGCCGTGCAGGTCATCATCCGGTGTGCCTGGTGGTCAAACTCCGCACGGGGCATCCAGCGGGTGGGGATGATGGCGGTTACCTTGGTCGGAAGCATGCCTTCCTCGCCCTCCAGTTGCGCATGGCAAACGCGACAATTCTTGCTCCATAGCAGGCGTTCGGCAGTGGCGGCACGTTGCTCTACCCACTGCTGTGGCGAGAGGCGCACGGAGGCTGCTACGGGCCCAGATTGCTCGCTGGGGCTTAAGATGTTGCGCCGCGGCTCGATCTCGCCCGTGGGCAACTGGCTGGTTACTGCAATCGCCGTTGCCTCCGGGTGCGCCGTCACGTATTCCGTTAATTTCTGCCGAATGAAGGCGCGCACAATCTCCGGCTTGTCGTGCGGAGCCGGGGCGTCGATGAGCTGGTCGAACTGCAAAGCGTGGCAGCCGGCGCACTGGTTCAGGTACTTGATCGGCAGGCCGTAAGCGCTGGCGCCGGTCTCCACCACCCGACGCTTGCGTTGCTGGTTTTGCGCAGAGGAAACCGCTACCTGCTGCTGGGTCGCGAGCTGGACCGTGGCGACAGAGTACGGCCAGGTCGGGTTGCCGATAAAACGATGGCAGTCGCTGCAAACCATCTGCAGCTGCCCATTCGGACCTCGCAAGGTCGATTGCAGATGGACGAAGTGGTTCAGCCGGATCGTGCCCGGATCGGTGGCCCCTTGCCGCAGAGCCGCGAACTGCGGATGATCGTGGTCGAAGCCATCGATCTTGGAAACGATGTCCACATTGCCGTCGGTAGTGTGCAGGGCGCCATGGCATTGCACGCAGCCTGACGTGGCGGTTGCGGCCAGGCGTACCCGTCCCTGGTGCTCGATGTGGCACGAGCTGCATGCGGGGGTGAAGGTCTGGCGAGCGTTATGTTGCGGAGCGTCGTGGCATTTCAGGCAGGCGGTGTCTGGAACATGGGCGCGAAAATCGGCCTGCCTCAGGTGACATACCCCGCATTGCGCGCCAAACACGGCATGCGCGGTCGACAGCGGGCCGCTGGTGTAGACCTTCTGATTATTGATGACGCGTTCACCGAGTAACCAGGCCGCAGCGATCACAGGGAGAGCGATCGAGAGCAGGAACCGCCAGCGCCGGAATCCGTGGCGCTTGGTGAAGTACTGCAGGTCGATACGCTTTGCCAGCAGCTTGGTGGTTCGTATGCGCGGCACGTTTAATACCTCAGCGCGACCACCGCATGCACTGCGCCCAGCAGCAGCAGGGCGTAGGAGGCGGGGATGTGAACCAGCAGCCACCCATGCAACAGCTTATGCAACCACTTCTGCCGGTCGAGCTGGCGCTTCTCTTCGCAGATGTCTTCCAAGTCCTCCAGCTTAGGCCACAGCGCCTGGGGGATGAGGACATGCAACTGCTGGAACATGCCGGCAGCCGTATCGGCGTCGGACAGCGCCATACGATGCCCGCCGCTCTGCGTCAGGAATGGCTTCAATTGCCTGTCAAAGAACTCCTGGATGGAGTTGCTGATCCCTTCGTCGGCGCCCGTGGCGGAAGCAAACGTGGTCCCAATGCGCGTGCCGGCTGACCCGGCCATCGTACGCTGACTCTCCTCGGTGCCGCCCATTTCTCCTTTCAATGTTCCCGTCAGCTCGTTGATCAGCACCTCGGCTTCGTCCGTCAGTTGGCCCCGCACTCGGTCGATCTGCTCATAAACCGTTTCCATCGGAACACGGTCCGTCATCATCCGCGGCATGTAATGTTGCAACACCGCCCCGAAGATCCCGCTGACGAAGACGATGATGAACAGCACCATGAGCGCGCGTGTCAGGCTGCCGTTGCCGAGCCGGAACGCGGCATGAAAAAGAATCAGCGGGAAGCTCAGGAAGCCCAGCCAAAGGTGGCCGCGCATCCACGACGTTCCGCGCCCCACGCGCCATACGGGAAACTTCTTTCGCAATCCCAGCAACCCAGCAAACAGCATCAGGGCAGAGCCGATGCTTCCGTACATCAGGCCAGGGACGCTGCCGCCGCTCGGACCTCGAACGGAAGCAACCGCGTAAACCACATACAGTGCGCTCGCCAGCGCCAGCGCGAAGGCTGTGCCGAGGAACCACGGCCTGTGGGTGCGGTCGATGAGCACGCTAGGAAGGCCTCTTGAAAGGATCCTGGACCTGCACCAGTTTGGAGAAAAATTCGCGTGGATTTACCCGGTGAGCCGCATCGTGCGGGCAGGCATACACGCAGTTGGGCTCGTCGTGATCGAGACAAAGATTGCATGACGTTGCCTTCGTCTTCACCTCGGCGATTTTCCTGCCAGGATGCGCCGGATCTTCGCTCATCACGTTGAACGGCTGCATATTGATGTTGCCGTATGGACAATTGTTCGCGCAGAGCCCGCAACCGATGCACCAGTCTTCGATGATGACTTCCAGACTGTTGCGCCGGCGAATGGAGCCCACCGGACAGCCCACCATGCACAGCGGATCCTTGCACTGGCGGCATGAGGTGGCAACGAGATATTCGCCCAGGCGCAGGCCGTCGCGGATGAGCCGGCTGACTCCATCGTGCGCGTCGGCGCAGGCCCGCACGCACTGATCGCACCGCGTGCATCGGCTCAAATCCATCACCAGCAGGCTTTGCGCCTCCATCAATCCTTGCGCCAGGAAGGAATCCACGGGCACGTTCTGCACCGAGGCGAGCCGCGCGCGGTTCTCCTCGGTGCGTTGGCGGGCGGTCTCCTCCACCCCTTTTCGCACCTCGGGAAAGCGTTCGAGCATGAGATTGAATTCTTCCGAGCGAATGCGCACTGCCTCGACGTGATCGAGTGCGGTACAGGTCGCGGTGCGCACGCCCCCACCGAGCAGCGACATCTCTCCGAAGAAATTGCCGCGGCCCAGGTAGCCGAGAGTCAGGTCTCCGCCGGGATGCGATTGCGTAACCTTCACGAAGCCGATGCGCACCAGGAAGAAACTATGCGACGGTTCTCCCTGCCGGCAGATCACCTGTCCCGGCGCGTAACGGCGCAGCTCGACGCGGTCGCGAAGGTAATCGATGAACTGCGAGTCCACGCTGGCGAACATCGGGATGGAGCGCAGTTGGGTCTCAAGAGCGCGCTTGCGGTAGTTCTGGTCGACGCGCGCCCGGAACGTCTTATTGCGCTGCAGGATGTCGAGGACATTGCGCAGCATCTCGAGCATCACGCAATCGGTCTTGGCGCGGACCGTGGCGGAGCGTGGGTAGTAGTTCATGCACGCCATCTCGCCGAAAAGATCGCCCGGGCCGAGTATCCCCACCGGGTTCTCGTACGGCAGATCAACAGGAGCGTCGATCGGGATATAACGGCGGCTGCTCTCGCCTTCGCGTTTCTGCTCGGAGCGGCTGACCAGCACATTCTTGAGCTTGTGTACGAAGCCGTGCGAGCCGCCGCGGGTAGCGACGTGGGCTACCGGACTTGCGATGAACACATCCGCTTGTCCTTCCAGGATGTAATACGCGGTAGAACCGTATTCGGCCTCGCGGCAGACAATCTCTCCTGCCTTGTAAACCCGCTTCCGGACGGCGTTTCGGTTAAGCCGCAAAAACGTGCCCGAAACGCCCTTGAACACCTCCAGCTGGCGAAGCTCCTCGAGTTCCAGATCGACGCCTTCGCCGAGCTCGGTATCGATAACTTTCTTATTTGTAAGAGCGCCGGTGGGACACGACACCATGCATTCGCCGCAACTGACACAGCTCGATTCGCCCATCGGCAAGTTGTTATCGAAAGCCACCCCCGCTTCGTAACCTTTGCCTCGACGCATCAGCACGAAGTTGTGCCGGATCTCGTCGCAGCCACGGATGCACCGATCGCAAAGAATGCAGGCCTCGTGATCAACCGCGATGGCGGCCGAGGAATCGTCGTGTCCGCGCGGTTCGGTGCGGCGCGGGAAGCGCGACTGCACAATCCCCGCCCTCTCCGCCAGCGTCTCCAGTTCGCAATCCTTCGAAGCTTTCTGCCGCGCGCAGGGCGAAGGGTGATCGGCAATCAGCAGCTCGAGCAGAGTCTTTCGCACGCCGAGAATGTCCTCGGACGCGGTTTTTACCTTCATGCCCGCTTCCACCTGGCGGATGCAGGAGGCGGCGTACACGCGCTGCCCGATATCCACCACGCAAACGCGGCAAACTCCGACCGGGCGCTCGTTCTGCTGATGGCAAAGCGTGGGAATACGGATCCCATACATGCGGGCGGCGTCGAAGATCGTGGTATCGGCAGGGACAACGATCCTGCGATCGTCGATGTTCAGCTCAATCGGCGGGGACTGCACCAGCACGGTTGCCGGCGGCGGACTGTTTTTTTCCTCACTCATTGTTGTGGCTGAAAGCAAACTCCGGCTGGACAGCGCTTTTCCTTGAGGTGCTTCTCCACCATCTCCGGGAAATGTTTGAGTACCGTCATCAACGGTGCGTGCACAATCTGACCGAGACCGCAGATTGAGGTCAGGCGCATCGCCTTCATCAGGTCTTCAATGGTCTGCATGTCGTTCGCCGATGCATGGCCGTTCGTCCAGCCCTCCAGGATCGAAACCATTTTCTGTGATCCCATCCTGCACGGAACGCACTTCCCGCAAGACTCGTTGCGGAAAAAGCGCACCGAATTCAACGCCATGTCGAGCATGCAGCGCTCTTCCGAGCACACGACGATCGCTCCCGACCCGACCATCGACCCTGCTGCTGCCACGGCGGCGAAATCCAGCGGCAGCGACGTCATGCTCGCAGGGAGATACCCCGACGAAGGCCCGGAGGGAGCAAACCCGAGAAGCTTCTTTCCGGCCTTCATACCGCCCGCACGGCGAAAAATCAGTTCTTCGTAGGTTGTGCCCATCGGCACTTCGTACACGCCGGGCTTCACGACGTCCCCGCTGATCCCAACGAACTTCAGGCCCTGAGAACCGTTTACGCCTTGCGCCTTGAACCAATCCACGCCACGCACCAGGATTGCGGCCGCATAGGTAAACGTTTCTACGTTGTTAATCACCGTGGGCATGTTGAATAAGCCATTGGTTCCGGGGAAGGGCGGCTTATTTCTTGGCTCGGCCCGCTTCTGTTCGATAGCCTCAAGCAGGGCGCTCTCCTCACCGCAGATGTATCCGCCCGGACTCACGAAGATGCTCAGGTCGAACGTCGTATCCGTTCCCATGATTTTGCTGCCCAGAATTCCCTTGCGCTTGCATCGGTCGATCTCGTGCTGCAGCACCTCGCGCGGTTCTTCATATTCGTGGCGAAGGTAGAGAATGCCCTGTTTTGCGCCGGTCACGATGCCCGCCAGGATCATGCCCTCGATCACGAGGTGCGGCAGGTGCTGCATGATGAAACGATCCTTGATCGTTCCAGGCTCGCTCTCATCGGCGTTGCATACGATGTATTTCTTTCGGCCAACAGCGTTCCGCACGATCTCCCACTTCAAGCCCGTGGGGAAGCCTGCCCCGCCCAAGCCCTTCAGGTTGCTGGCTTTCAAGGTCGCGATCGTCCCTGCGATGTCGCCGCTTTCGAGCAGCCGTTGCACCGCTAGATATTGGCCGGGTCCCTCATATGGGTCGGTGGCCAATTTGAGACGGGAAACCGGTGCTGCCGGCGGTTCCGGCAAGGCGCGGCCGTCCGCCGCGATGGAAACCAGTTCCACCGCGCGTTCTGCGCTGATGCCGGAAAAGATCGTGTCGTTTACCACGAATGCCGGCGCGGTATCGCAACGGCCTAGACAGGAGATACTGCCGATTTTTACCTGGTCGGGACTCACGCCCCGGTAAGCTTGTTCGAGCGAACGACGAAGGTGGTCGCCACCCCCCAGGTGGCAGCTCATGTCCGCGCACACCTGGACTTCGGCCTTCGGCCGCGGCGAGGTATGGAAGTGCGGAAAAAAGCTGACAACCGCATGTATTTCGCTGATCGGGGTGTTCAATTGCCGGGATAACCGCTGCAACTGTTCGGCTGGGAGATATCCGAATTGATGCTGGATTACCCGTAGTTCGTCGAACATCGGATCCTTCCCGGTGACAGCAATTTATCGTTGGAATTTCTTGGACGGGCCTGGCGTGCGCCGCAGTATAATGCACCCCGCTCAGGATGGCTAGCAGTGCGCAGAAATTCCAGCTGGCCTCGGCCCTCGCACGTTTTACCAATCGTATTGATTGAGCTTGCTTCTCCGCGCTCGTGGTGTATCATGCGCGATTCTGAGGTCAAAGTCCTGCTCACGCGGCTTGCACGGGGCAAGCCGAAAGACCAATCGGGAGGCAATTCATGGTGTCTTGCCGAAGGTTAACTGTGGTGACTGCCGTGTTCGCGCTGGGATCGCTTTGCGCGATGGCTGCTCCTCAACAACAAACGCCGTCTGCGACGGATCAAACGAAAGCTCCGGCGAGCAAGCCCGGCTCCTACACCGGGCCGGGAGGGTGTGCCGCGAGCAATTGCCACGGCAGCGTGCAGCCCAAGACGACAACGCGCATTCCGCAAAACGAGTACAGCATCTGGGCGGCGCAGGACAAACATTCACGCGCTTTCATGGTGCTTTCCAATCCGGTTTCGGTGCGCATGGGGAAAATCCTTAAGATCAACGCGCCCAACACCGAACACAAATGTCTCGCCTGTCACGCGGTGGATGTGCCTGCGGATCTTCGCGCCCAGACCTTCAAACTCGAAGACGGCGTGAGCTGCGAAAACTGCCACGGTCCCGCCGTCGGCTGGCTTGGTCCACATACCACCAAGGGCTGGACCCACGAGCAGTCGATCAAGGCCGGCATGTACGATCTCCGCGACTACGTGCATCGTTCCGAGCGCTGCGTGAGCTGCCACGTCGGCACCGCCGAGAAGCAGGTGGACCACGAGATGATCGCCGCCGGGCACCCGGATCTGACCTTCGAACTCGATACCTTCAGCTCCGCCATGCCGCGCCACTGGCGGCCGGCGCGCGATCGGGAAGCGTGGGCCGACGTGCAGGAGTGGGCCGTTGGACAGGCCGTTCAACTGCGCGAAGCTCTCAACCGGCTTGACCGCCATGTGGCGGGTTCGACTTGGCCGGAGTTCTCCGAGATGGAGTGTTTTGCTTGCCATCACAGCCTCACCCGTCCGCAGGATAGCTGGCGGCAGGAGCGCGGCTATCCCGACCGCCGCCCCGGTGCCACGGAATGGAACGCCTCGCGCTATATCGTATTCCGTCACATCGCCACCCAGGTCAATCGCGACACCGGCGCCCGGCTCGACGCCGAGCTTTCCAAGCTGACCGACATGGTCGGCAACTGGTCTGACCGCGCGCAGATCCAGGCAAGCGCGAAACAGGCTTCGCAACTGGCCGACCAGATCGCCCAGCAACTCGATCGACAGCAATACGACCAGGCGCTCACCCAGCGCGTGATGCAGGATATTGCCGCCGACGGTACGAATATCGCCAATACCGGCGAGCGTTCTGCGGAGCAGGCAGCGATGGCGCTGGATTCGCTCGAGGTCGCCTATGGAAAGAGCGCGGGCGGCAAGAACGTGCCCGGATTGCGCACTTCGATCAACGAGCTGTTCAAGCAGCTCAACAATCCTTCAGCCTACAATGCACCGCAGTTCGCGGCACAAATGCAAAAGGTACGCGTGGTGCTGACGTCCGGAGGGCAGGCAGCCTCGGGAAGTCATTGAGCGATCGGTCTGCGATCAGACGCATGCAAAGAACGGCGGAACATCGCAGGCTGGGAGAGCCTTTCACAGGCCCCGTGCAGCCATGGCGCAAGTGGGGCCCTTACGTCGCCGAGCGCTCGTGGGGCACGGTGCGCGAGGACTACAGCGCCGAACGGCGATGTCTGGTCTTTTCTCTCTCACGACCTGGCCCGCAGCAAAGCCTACCGCTGGGGGGAAGATGCCATTGCCGGATTGTGCGATCGCTATGAGCTGCTGGTTTTCGGCCTGGCGTTCTGGAACGGACGCGACCCCATCCTGAAAGAACGCTTCTTCGGCCTCACCAATCCCGAAGGCAATCATGGTGAGGATGCGAAAGAGTACTGGTTCTACCTCGACAATACCCCCACGCACAGCTATATGCGGATGCTGTACAAGTATCCCCAGCTCCCCTTTCCCTACGAACAATTAGTACGGGAGAACCACGTACCCGGGCGCACCTGGGAGTACGAGTTGCTCGATACCGGCATCTTCGACAACGATCGCTATTTCGATATCTTCATCGAGTATGCAAAAGCTTCTCCGGACGACATCTGCATTCGCATCGAAGCCTTCAATCGCGGTCCCGATCCCGCGGAATTGCACATCCTCCCGCATCTCTGGTTCCGCAACACCTGGTCGTGGGACAACGCTTCTTCGCAGCGTCCGAGCATTCGGCTGGAAGGAAAAAGTCCCAAGCTCCAGTCCGGCGCCAGCGAACATGTGTGCCTGCTGGCCGATGATTCGCACGAATCCATGCTCGACAACATCGGGTTCCGTTACCGCCTCGGCGAGCGCCGCCTCTACGGTCCTCCGGGCGCGGCGCTGTTTACCGAGAACGATACCAACGCCGCGCGAGTCGACGGGCCCGGCGCGCGGCACGAGTTCGCGAAGGACGCGTTTCATCGCTACATCGTGAACGGAGAGCAGTGTGTCAATCCCTCGCAAACGGGCACCAAGGCCTGCCTGCAATACCTGTCGCTGATCCCCCCAGGCGGATCGTACGTAGTGAAGCTGCGCTTCACCGGCGAAGCGTTGGCCGAGCCCCTGCACGACGTCGATACCACTTTGCGGCTTCGCAAGAAAGAAGCAGACGAGTTTTACAAAGGCATTTCTCTTCGCGGAACGGGAAAAGAGGAGCGCGAGATCAAGCGCCGTGCCCTGGCTGGCCTGCTGTGGAGCAAACAAGTTTACCTGTTCGACGTGGACCAATGGTTGCGCGGGGATCCGGCAGCGCCGCCTCCGCCCCCGTCGCGCGTCAATATCCGTAACGGCCATTGGCGCCACCTGAACTCCATGCGCATTCTCCCCGTGCCCGATCGCTGGGAATATCCATGGTTTGCCGCGTGGGACTTGGCATTTGCTTCCGTGCCCTTCGCCCTCGTCGATCCCGAGTTCGCCAAGGGAAGCCTCTCGCATCTGCTCTTCGAACAATTTCAGCACCCCAACGGACAAATTCCCGCCTATGAATGGGAGTTCTCCGATGTCAACCCGCCCGTGCATGCGTGGGCGTGCTGGAAGGTCTACAGCATCGAAAAGAAGCAGACAGGGAACGCCGATCGCAAGTTTCTTGAACGGTGCTTCCATAAGCTGCTGATGAACTTTGCGTGGTGGGTGAATCGTGTGGACCGTGAAGGCAACAACGTTTTTGAGGGCGGCTTCCTCGGCATGGACAACATCACGGTCTTCGAGCGGAGTTCCGAGGTCCCCGGCGAGACTCTGCTGGAACAGTCCGACGCTACCGGGTGGATGGCCTTCTACTCACTGAACATGATGCACATCGCCCTCGAGCTCGCGAAAGAGAACCCGGTTTATGAGTTGCTCGCAACCAAGTTCTTCGAGCACTTCATTTACATCGGCGCGGCCATGGAAAGAATGGGCAGCCGCGACTACCAGTTGTGGGACGAGGAAGACGGATTCTTCTACGACGTGTTGCGTTACCCTAACGGCGAGTTCTGCAAGTTCCGTGTGAGATCGCTGGTGGGCCTGGTTCCGCTCTTCGCCGTCGATACGCTGTACCACTCGGAGATCGAGTGCCACAAAGCATTCCTCGGAAACCTCGAGTGGTTTCTGCACAACCGGCACGACCTGGTGGGCAATGCGTGCTCCGTGCGTGGACAAGGCACCGACCGCCACTACCTTCTTTCCGTGCTCGATCGCGAACAAGTGGCGCGCGTTCTGCAGCGCGTCTACGACCCCCAGGAATTCCTATCGCCCGCGGGACTGCGCAGCCTCTCCAAGTATCATCTCGAACATCCGTTCCATTACAAGGATGTGCTCCTCAAGTACGAACCGGCGGAATCCAGCGAGCGACTCAAGGGAGGCAATTCCAACTGGCGCGGACCGGTCTGGTTTCCCATCAACTATCTGATGATCGAGTCGCTGATGCACTTTTCGCAGGGACTGGGCCCGGATTTCTACATCTACGATTCCATGCGTGGGACCCGCGTAACTCCGGAACGTGTTGCCGAGGAGTTGTCAAAGCGCCTGATCGGCTTATTCAAGCGCGATGAGCACGGCTTTCGGCCCTGCTACGGCGGGACCAAGAAGTTCCAGGATGACCCGCACTGGCGCGACTATCTGCTCTTCCACGAGTACTTCAATGGCGACGACGGGGCTGGACTCGGCGCCTCCCACCAGACCGGGTGGACGGCGCTGGTCGCCAACCTCATCGACGAATGGTCCCGCTGAACGAGTCGTTATTGCGTTGGGTTCCGTGGGAACTTCAGGTATGGCAAGCGAACGCCCCGGTCGATGATCTGATCGGCGCGTATATTCGTCGGCGCCTCGAAACCCGCGGAGCCTCCGGACGTCACGAAATCGTCCTGCTCCACGCCATCCCCTGAAACGCCTAGGCCGCCGACCAGCACACCGTTCTTGTACAGTCCAACGCTTCCCGGGAAGAACACGATTCCACTCTGCTTCCCAGGGGAAGGAGGCTGCGAACCCTGGGTGCACGGGTTCTGGGTGTCCTGTATGTACAACGGGAAGAACGGCCCTGGGTTCGAGCCGTTGATCCCCGGCGGATAGAGCGGTTGTGCTCCGAAGCTGATCGTGCGATTCGTGACCGCGGTACCCATAGGAACTCCCGGCAGATCGTTTGGGTTGACGGCGGCACTGTTGAAATACGTCATGTTTCGCGCCTTGGACACGGCAACGTCAATGCTGAACACGGTTGCATCCGGCATACGGTGCAAGGCGAGCAGAGTGCCATCGAGATCGCTCACCGCAATCGCCATTCTAGCCCGTTGTCCTGGTGGCAACCGGATTACGGCTCGGGTCGTATTGGCAGTCGCGACTGCATTGGCAACGATCGTGGTCACATCCTGGGCGGTCAGCATTGTGCCGGCACGGGGCAAAATAATGTCGCCATCGGGTACCGGATTACCGGCGCCCCCGGATCCTGCTACAACCGTTGCACCCGTAGCGGTCCCGGGGCTGACTCCGGCGGGCATGGTCAATTGCTGAACGAAGGGCAGCGCAACGCCGTCAATGAACACCGCGCCGGGAGATGGCAGCGGCAACGGGAGCTTGACTGCGCTGGTCGGATTAAGCGCGCCATTCAGCGCCGCAAACTCTGCGATCTCCGGGGTGGAAGCCACCACCCCCACCCCCCCAACCAGTTCTCCATTCTTGAAGAGGGGCACGCCGCCGGGATTCACCGCCGTCGGATCGCTGTCGTAAACATCTTTCTTGCCGGTAATCACTCCCAGTCCCGGAATTGCGCCACTCAGCGCTGTCGCCGGCGGAACCCCCAAGGCAGCCAGGCTAGGATCGAGGGTGCACCCGCGATTGGTGTTCTCGATGCCGTAGAGCGCGGCATTTCCCGTGTTTGCGATACCTGGCGGAAAATGAATACCGCTGATGAAGCGCACCGTGCGCGACGAGAGGGGAGCCTGGTTGTTGCTGAAGAACGCCGCCGTACGCGCCAGCGCCACTGCCAGGTCATTGGAATCGACAGTCATGCCGAAGTTCCCGATCGCCGTTGCTGGGGCGCCGGGCTTATTTACCACGGTAAGGGGGTTGCCCGCACGGTCCACCACCGCGATCACCAGCGCGTCGTTCACCGACGCGGCGGCCGTCTGCCATACCGCTTGCACATCGGCTGCGGTGAGGGTATTGCTATCGTTCGTCTCTTGATTCGCCACGCCGCGACTGGTGGTATTACCGCAACCGTAAAGCGTGGCGATCAAAACAAGGGCAACCAAGGCTCTCGCAAATGACATCGCTTCCCCACGTTTCCTACCACCGCCAAAGGTATGCGGCGCTGAGCGAAGTTGTACGGGCGGGATAGAATGCGGTCGCTGAAAAGTGACGCCTGCCACAATTCAGCCCTCGTCAGGCGGGTCGCAGCATAGCATAATCGTCAAGGCGTTGACCGTAGCAATTATCGGGGTGGGGGAATGGCAGAAAATGCCGAGTCGTATACAGTCGTAACCAAGCTCTTGGAAATGGCGCGACTCGATCCCGAGTACCTGCGGGAGCTCGACCGTCTTCGCCAGCCCGTCGTTGTTCTCTTCACCGATATCCAGGGATCCACTGCCTACTTCGAAGAACACGGGGACGCGGCCGGCCTGCTTATGGTCCATAGCTGCAACCGTACCGTGCGCGAGGCCGTCGAGAAGCGCGGCGGACGGATCATCAAGTCCATCGGCGACGGCATGCTCGCCACCTTTACCGAAGCGGCCGCGGCCGTAAACGCCTCCATCGATATTCAGAACATCCTCAGCGAGGTCAACGATTTGCGGCAGGACGCCGAGCGCGTCGGAGTGCGCATCGGCATCCACTACGGCATCGGCATCGTCAAGGCCAACGACGTCTTCGGCGACGTGGTCAACATGGCTTCGCGGGTCGAAAGCGCCGCCACGGCCGGCCAGATCGTTATCTCGGACGCGCTTCACAAACAGCTCGATCAATCCGCCTTCACGATTCGCGAACTTGGCCGTTTCAAGCTGAAAGGCAAGACCAATGACCACTGCCTCTTCGAAGTCATCTGGCGGACCAAGAGCGCGGAGCCGGAGAAAACATCCGTTGGCAAAGTTGCACAGTTTCGCATCCAGGAAATGAAGGCTGACGGCAGCCTGGGCGCCGAACATCCTGTCATGCCGCAACTTACCATCGGCCGCACCCAGGGCGATCTGCGCTTCCCCAATGACTCCAGCATGGCGCCGCTGAATGCCCGCCTCTTCGTCCAGGATGGCCGCCTGATTGTCGAGGACTTGAGCGACGGTTTCGAGAAGATCTTCATCCGCGTTACCGGCGGGCGTACCCTCCAGGACGGCGACGTCATCATCATGGGGCAGCAGATATTCCGCTTCCGCGAGGCCCCTGGCGCCATGTCGGCCGTCACCCAGCTTGGCGTTTCGCTAAAGGACATCCGCCGCGCCCTGAACCACGCCGCCGCCGAACTCATACGGATGGATGAAAGCGGCCAGACGGCCCAGGTTTACCCTCTCAACGCGGCCGTGACCGAGTTCGGTCGTACTCGAGGCGACCATACCTTCCCGGAAGACAACATGATGAGCCGCTCCCACGCCCGCGTTCTGCAGCGCGGCGAAGATTTCGTCCTCGAAGATGCCGCCAGCCGCAATGGTACCTTCGTCAATTTGCGCGGGAAAACCCCGGTTACGGACGGCTCCGCCGTTCTCGTCGGTGGCCAGTTATTCCGGGTTAAGGCCCTCGGTTAATACTGGGAAACCCGCCTGTTTTCGTGATATTTTGTGCCCACTGGGGTGAGTACCTGTCGTGTGTCCGGAATTGGCGTCCCCTGCGTCCAACCTGTGTCTCCGGCAGGCCATCGCAATCCAAGGCTCGGTGTGACCTCGTAGTACGGAGGTCTGGTTTGTGACATGTCATCGCCTAACATCAACAGGACGAAGAAGATCGGCAAATACGAGATTCTCGACATCCTGGGACGGGGTGGCATGGGAGTCGTCTACAAGGCTGTCGACCCTTCCATCGGGCGCCTGGTAGCGATCAAACGAATTACCGGCAATTTTGCCGACGACCCCAAGTTCCTGAAGCGCTTCTACCGCGAAGCGAAGTCCACCGGCAGTCTGCAGCACCAGAACATCGTCATCGTCCACGATCTGGGCGATTGCGACGGTACGCCCTTCCTGGTGATGGAGTTCCTGGAAGGCGAGAGCCTCGACGTCATCATCCGGCAAGAGCGCCCGCTGTCGATGATGGAAAAGCTCAATTACATCATCCAGGTCTGTAACGGGCTGCAATACGCCCACGAGCGCAACATCGTCCATCGCGACATCAAGCCTGCCAACTTGATGGTCCTGAACAACGGAAACGTCAAAATCGTCGACTTCGGTATAGCCCGTATCGAAGACGATATGCACATGACCATGCCCAGCCAGGTTCTGGGTACCTTCCACTACATGTCGAAGGAGCAGATCAACAATGAGCCTCTCGACGGGCGCACCGATATCTACTCCACCGCCGTCGTGCTCTACCAGTTGTTGACCTTCCACCTCCCCTTCAACGGCAAGGACACCGGTTCGACCCTGCTGAAGATCATCAACGATCCCCCTCCACCGCTCAGCGAATACCTGAAATCGTATCCGCCGGAACTCGATGCGATCATGCAGCGCGCCCTCGCCAAGTCGAGGGACGAGCGCTACCAGACCGCCGAGGAATTTGCGCTCGATCTCATGCAGGTGCAGGAGCAATTCCGCGTCGAGATTGCCGCCGAATACCTGAAAGGCGCGGAAGATGCCTTGCAGCGCGGCGAGCTGACCAAGGCCCAGGAACAGTGCCGCGAGATCCTGCGGTTTGAACGGCAAGGCACCCGCACCGGCATTCCCCTGCATGAAGCAAAGCAACTCCTGCAGCAGGTGCAGCAGCTCATCCAGAAGCAGCAGCGCAGCGATCAGGCCCAGCAGTTGCGCGTGCAGGCGCAGGAAGCCTTGGCGGCCGAGGAGTTCGATCGTGCCCTGACTTACGTTACGCAGGCGGTTCAACTCGACCCCGATAACAAGGACCTGCAGACCTATCGCGACTCCATCGCGGAGTCGAAGAACCGCGCCGACCACCATCGCGAGGCCTTTAAGAAAGCCCAATCCGCGCACTATGCCGGCGACCTCACCGAGGCTCTGCAGGAAATTGACCAGGCGCTGAAATTCGATTCCTCGAACACCGACGCCCAGGCTCTCCGAGCCGAGATTACCCACGAGATCGAACAGCGCCGTCGCCAGTCTGCGGTGCAAGGTTTAGTGCAGGAAGCACAAAAACAGATTTCCTCTCGCCAGTTCACCTCCGCCATCGAAGCCCTCCAGAAGGCAGAGGCCCTCGATCCCAGCGCTCCGGGAATCGTCGAGTTGATGACCCTCGCCTCCAACGGGCGTAAGCAGGAGATCCGCCGCAAAGAACTCGAACGCTTCTCCAGCGCCATCACCGACGCCCTCAACCAGGACGATTACGCCGGTGCCTGCAAGCGCGCCGACGAAGCACTGGCGGAGTTTCCCGATGACCGAGGGCTGGTGAAGTTGAAGGCCATGGCGGAGCGGCGCAGGGAGGCCGCGGAGAAACGGCAATTCGTCGAAGAGCAGGTGGCCAGCGCTCGCAAGCTGCTCGATAGCAAACAGGCGGAAACGGCGCTGCACAATCTGGAAGCCGCATGCGCTAAGTATCCCAACGAGCCGGCACTCATGTCGGTGCTGACCATCGTTCAACAGACCATCCGGCAGGAGCAGGAAGAAGCTCGCAAGAACGATATCCTGCGCCGTGCCAAGGAAGCTCTGCGAGCCAAGCAGTTTGATGAAGCGGTGCAGGTCCTGCAATCCAGCGCCGAGTTCAAATCCGCGCCCGAAATCGAAGACCTCTTGCAGTTCGCCAAGGAAGAGGCCGCCGCGTTCCAGCACCAGCAGCGCGTCGAGGCGGTGGCGAACGAAGCGCACCGTCTGATGTCGGCGGAAGAATACGAGCAGGCCATCGTGTACCTCCGCGGCGCCCTCCTCGATCTTCCCGACGAGGAGCTGAACATTCTCCTCGCCGATGCCGAACGCCACGTGGAAGACTTCAACCGGCGCGTCTCGGAGTGCGTGGAAACCGCCGAGCGCCTTCTGCGTGTGGATCGCGTGACCGAAGCCGTGCGGTTTCTCGATTCGCAAGCGGAGATGTTCTCAACGTCCCCGCGCTTCCAGGAAATCTCCGCACGCGCTCGCGATTGTGACGAACGGCTGCAGCAGATCAACGCCGCCGTCCAAACCGCAACCACTGCGCTCGCCGCCCATGACTGGGATACCGGGCTGAAAGCGATTGAAGATTGCCGCCAGACGTACGGGGAACATTCCGACCTGGCCCGGCTCGCTACCCAGCTCGTCGCCGACCGCTCCGAAGGTGCCACCGCCGCCGTAACCAAGGCCACTAAGGACTGCCGCACGTTGTTCCTCGCCCGCTCTTATGAGGACGCGATGCAATTGCTTGACGGCGTCATGGACAAGCTCGATTACGTTCCGGAGGCGTTACGGCTCCGTTATACCGCTCTGCACGAAGAGGCGGAGCGCGGACTCATCTGGAAGCAGCAGGAAGCGGAACTGGCCCGTTCGAAACCCGAATCTACCGGGAGCGAAACCGCCGAGCGTACCTCCTGGGCCCTCGAGGCTTCCACCCGCCACACTACGGATGCCGGCGCGCTGCGCGAACGCGACCTCGAAGAGTTGCAGCAACTCGCGGAAGAAAGCGCGACGACAGTTCTCGCGGAACAGCTTCCCGCAATTTCCGCGCGCGCTCGTGTTCTAGCCGATCGCCATGCCGCAGATGAACAGGTGCAATCGACCGCCAACCAGGTCTTCAGCGCCACCAGCACCCGCGCCATCTCGCTGACATCGATCTCGAAACCGGGAAGGGAGTTCCCGCGTCCGCAGACGCCACCACCTCCTCCGACGCCGAGCGTAATAACGCCGCCCGCAGTCGTCGCACCCGAGCCGCCGAAAGTTGAGAATAACGCCGCCCTGCAGGAGCCATCGGTCGCGCTCCCGATTGAGGAAGTCTCTCCCTCTTCGGTGGTAGAGCCTGCGGTACAAGCGAGTTCTCCTGTTGCGCCGCCCGTCTCTGAGTCCGTGGCCACTCCCCCCGTCGTCGAGCCAGAGGCACCGCCACCGGAAACCAAAGTCGAACCGCCTTCCGCACCCAAGGAACAAGCGCCCACACCGCCCGTGGTGGTGCAGAGCCCTCCGCCCCCGGAGCCGGCGAAGATCGAGTCGCCGCCACCGATGCGCGCCGAAGATCTTCCGCTGGAACTGCAAAGTTGGGGCGAGAATCTCGCCGCAAATGCGGCGCCGCCTCCGCCACCGGTACAGCGCGAAGTCATTCCGGAGAAAGTGGCAGTGCCACCGGTTGCCGAAGTGAAAGTGGAGACCCCTCCAGCGAAGCCACCGCAGCGGAAAGCCGCACCCGTTCAGGCCCCGGTGCAGCGTCCACCGGAGGTCAAGGTCCAGAAAGCTCCTCCGGCGCGAGTCAAATCGAGCGGGATTCCCTGGCCGCTGGTTGCCGGTACTGCTGGGACCGTCCTCTTGATCGCGCTGGTTGTCTGGAAGATGTGGCCGACTGGAGCCAAGAACGGGATTCCGGCTACCGTCGTCAGCACCACGCCAGCGGGCGTCACGGTGCAGGTGCAGAACGAGTCTTGTGTTACGCCCAACTGCACCTTGCAGCTCTCGCCTGGCGATTACCAACTCCGGGCCTCGCTCGCCGGCTACAAACCGGAAACCCGGACCATCCACGTGGCGCCCGGCGCGCCGCCGCCCGCCGACATCGCCATGCAGCCGCTGCCGACCACCGTCCGGGTGAACACGAATTTCAGCAACGGAGACGTTAGTCTCGATGGCAAAGCTGTCGGATCGCTTCATGGCGGCCAACTCGAGATTGCCAGTGTCGATGCAGGGCAACACACCCTCAGGGTCTCCAGCGGCGGTGCGCGTACCGAAGTTTCCTTCGAGGCCGGTATCGCGAATCCCCCCGAGGTCCGCAATAAATCGGTGGCACAAGACGTCGCGGCATTCGCGGTCTCCACGATCTTGGGTCGTGCTCGTCTCGATTGCAACTGTGGTGACGGCACGAAACTCATTATGGATGGCCATGATCTTGGACAGGTGACAGCCGGACGGCAGGATCTTGGAACCTTGTCCGAGGGTTCGCATCGCCTCCAGATCGGCGAAGGCGACAACGCTACCACGCATACGGTGCAAGTTTCGTCGGCACCGGTACTGGACCTGTTTCTCGATGCCGAACGAAACGTCGGCATTCTCGTTGTCCAGAGCAAGATCAGCGGTGCTTCGGTTTATATCGATGGGCGCCAGGCCGGCGTTACCGATAGTCTTGGCGTATTCCGCGCGGCCCTCCCCGCGAAAGATGTAAACGTCAGGGTTTCCAAGTCCGGATTCAAGCCCGTTGCCCAGCAGACGGCCACGCTGAAGAACAAGCAGGAAACGGCGCTGAATTTCGACCTGCAGCCGGTTGTGCAAACCTCCAAGCTTGTCATCGACGGCAAACTGTCTGGCGTGTCGATTTCGATTGATGGCAGGGAAGTGGGCGTTACCGGCTCGAAAGGACAGTTCTCCCTCGAGGTGCAGCCCGGCAATCACACCGTTGAGTTGAGCAAGAACGGTTTCCAGACGCAGCGGGTGAACACTCTCTTCGCTGCCGGTGATACCAATACACTTCCGGCCGACCTCGTTGCGAAACAACAGCCACGCAAGGAGACTCCGGTGCAGGTGGCAACGAACTCGACACCGCCACCGCCTGCGGTGCAACCCGCAAAGGAGAAACCTGCCGCGCCTACGCCCAGTCCCGACCAGGCAGAGTGGCTGCGGGTACGCGATTCCAACGATCCAGCTGCCTTGGAAGCGTTCGCCAACCATTATCCAGCCAGCCCCTTCGCCGACGTCGCCCGCGATCGGCTGCGGCAGTTGCAGACCGCGTCCGATCGTAGCGGTATCCTGGCAGCCCTGCAGCGCTACGCGGATGCTTATCAGCACAAAAACGCGGAGGAGTTGGCGGCCATCTGGCCAAGCCTCGACAAGGATTCTAAGAAGAAGCTCTCGGAATCCTTCAAGAGCGCGCAATCGATTCAGCCCAACGTGCGCCCCGATGCCGACCCTTCGATCTCCGGCGACTCCGCTACCGTCACCTGCGCCCGTAACATTGCTTTCACCTTCGCCGGCGGCGAATCCAGAAATGTCAACGACCGGGTTCTCATCAGCTTGCGCAAGAAGTCGGGCGCGTGGTTCATCGACAGCGTCCGGGTCGCGAACTAATCCGCAACCGCCAGTGATTTTCGGACACTCAAACTGCTTTGCATAGGACTACGTAAGATCACGCAGTACAGCCCGCGGTGAACACAGGCGACCATGCAAAGTTCCCCCTTGACGAAACTTTCGTGGCAGTTCAAACTCTTGCGACTTGGGCCCGCCGTTCCTACCTAACAATCGGGGTGTGTGGATATGAGACGTATGTCTCTTCGTGACGTCGTTACGGCCATCCAGTTCGTGCTTGTATCTTCATTCGTCTCTGCGCAGTTTGTGCCTCCACCGGTTTGTGCTTCCAAACTGCAGAATTCGATGGCGTGCGTCATCCCTCAGACCTACGGCCCTAACGGCCTCACTCTGCCCAACCCGAGCCATGAAGCTCACTTCGCCGCCACCTCCGCTGAATACACCACTGCGCTCAACGTGTCGCTGGGCAGCGAACTCACACTCCTCGCATTGCCGTCGCCCGCGTCGGGCCTGATCTTCACCACCGACCCAACCCTGGGTACCGTAATTCCTTCGAATGAGAGTTACGGTCCAATCCTCGCCGAGCGGGCGGAGACCATCGGACGCCATCGCTTCTATATCGCGGGCACCTATCAAAACTTCAATTTCAGCTCTCTGGATGGCATCGACCTGAAACATCTGCCGGTCGTCTTCGGCCATGCGCAGTTCCAGATCGGCGGCGTGAATCCGCCCTACGAGCAGGATTACATCACGACTCAGAATCGTATCGACTTGAAAGCCCACCAGGTCACCTTGTATGCCACCTACGGGCTCACCAACCGTATCGATGTCTCCGTGGCGGTGCCGATTACCGAGGTTTCGCTCTCCATCGGCTCAAATGCAACCATCATCCGGATAGCGCCGCAGCCCGTGGCGCCGGGTGCCCCGTATTACTCCTCTACGAACGGCACTGGCTATTACCACTATTTCAATGCGGCGGATCCTGCCGGCAGCGTGAACCAGACCTTCACGAACTTCAGCAGCGCTACCGGAGTCGGAGATATTGTTCTGCGCGTGAAGGGCACGCTCTTGAAGCTTGAGCGAACCCGCGTTGCGCTTGGCGTTGACGTCCGCACCCCCTCCGGCAACGCGCAGAATTTCCTTGGCTCCGGCGCTCCCGGTGTGAAGGGCTTCGTCGTGGCGTCGTACCGCGCGCGTTTTTCACCGCACGTGAACATCGGTTACGAATACAACGGCCAATCCATCCTTGCTGGCGATGTCGCTTCCGATACCACTGGCAAGTTGCCCAACGAATTCTTCTATTCCGGCGGCGTTGACGTCGGTCTTACCAAGCGCTGGACCATCGCCGCCGACCTGCTCGGCGCCCGCCTTTCCAGTACCGATCGCATTCAACGCACTGGCTATACCGATGTGAACGGAGACCCCCAGCCTGGAGTGGCGCAGATCGCGGTGTACCGTGACTCCGTCAATATGGACGATGTCTCCATCGGAACCAAAGTCGGTTTAGTCGGAAACCTGCTGCTGACCGGAAATGTATTGTTCAAGGTAAATGACGCCGGACTGCGCGCAAACGTCGTCCCACTCGTCGGACTTTCCTATTCGTTCTGATGAATACTTCAGGTTTGGTAGCTCCGTCCTGAGGAACTGCCGATGAACCTTCGCCGCCGCCTGGCGGTCTCTCTTCTGGTGCTGCTGGCCGATGCGTCCGTGGCCGTCATCGGATACCGTTGGCTGGGCGGCCCCTCCGTTACCCTTCTCAATGCCATCTACATGGCCGTCGTCAGCCTCACGGGAGTAGGCTACGGCGAAATCGTTGACACCAGCCGCATCCCCGCGCTGCGAGTTTTCAACATCTTTGTCCTCCTCGTGGGCGTCGCCACCACCGTCTACGTGTTTTCCTTGATGACCGCTTTCGTGGTGGAAGGAGAACTCCACGCACTTTTCCGGAGAGGCAGGATGCGCAAGAAAATTAGCCAGCTCAGCGACCACTTCATCGTCTGCGGCCTCGGCGAGACGGGGCGGTACGCCGCCGAGGAAATGCATAAAACCGGGACCGATTACATCGCCATCGATATGTCGGAGCAAGTCGTCTCGCGATTGCGCGAGCAACCGGGAAGCCCTTTGGCCGATATGCTCTATGTCATCGGCGACAGCACCGATGAAGCGGTGCTCCAGGAAGCCGGACTCGACCGTGCCCGTGGCATCATCGCTTGTGTGGCCAGCGATAAAGACAACCTGGTCATTACCGTTCTGGTACGGCAGCAGAACCCCTCCATCCGCATCGTCTCCCGGTACAAGGAGCTTAATTTCTCCGAGCGGATGCTCAAGGCCGGCGCCAATTCCACCGTCTCGCCGAATCGCATCGGAGGCTTGCGCCTCGCCAGTGAGGTGTTGCGTCCTCATGTCGTAGGTTTCCTGGACCTGATGCTTCAGGAAAAATCCAGGACCTTGCGCATCGAGGAGATCCTGATCGGCAACGGCTCCCCCTGGGCGGGATCCACCGTGGGCAAACTTCAGTTACGGGCGCGCTTCCACCTCATGGTGCTCGCCATCAAAAAGGCCGGCCACGACTCCGATCGCCTCCTGTTCAATCCCGCCGAGGAAGACATCGTCTCGGGCGGCGCCGTCATCATCGTAATGGGCGACCTCAACGATCTGCGCGAGGCTCGAGCGGAAGCCGAACGAATCGGCGCGCCCTAACCCCGGCAGCGTGTGAGCTGAAACTGGCCGATTACGCCAGGGCCTGGACCCTGGCGTATCTCGGCATTGGGTTGACTAGCCTTGCGCCGGATGCAGCACCCGGAAGCTGCTTCCGCCATGCGACCAGACGAGTACCAGCGCATCCCCGTCCTTCGCGACGCTCTCCAGCGCCTTCTGCACATCGGACGCCGACTGTACCGGCTTGCGATTCACTTCCGTGATCACATCCCCGGACTGCAGCCCTGCGTTGTCGGCCGGGCTCCCTGGTTTCACCTGTTCGATCACCGCGCCTTTCAATGCGTCGCCGGCCTGCAACTGCTGGCGAACGTCAGGCGTCAGATCGGCCAGCCCAAGCCCCCAGCGTGGCTTTCCGTGACTTGCTTCCGCGCTTTCGCTGCCGCGATCGCTTTTGTTCATCGCTTCCAGGGTTACCGGAAGATCGACCGATTTCCCATCACGCATCGCCTTCAGTTGGAGCGTGGTTCCGGGCTGCTGCTCTCCGACTTCAACTTGTAACGCACCCGCGTCGGTCACAGTCTTTCCGTTGATTTCCGTGATGACGTCGCCGACTTTCAGGCCCGCTTTGGCGCCGGGCGAGTTCGGTTCCACCTGCGTCACCACCGCTCCGCTGGCGTTGTTTACCTGGAAGAACTTGGCTTCATCCGGTGTGACATCGCTGATGCCGATTCCCATGTAGCCATGGTTTACCTTGCCGTACTTGATCAGGCTGTCCACCGTGGGACGCACGATCTGCGCCGGAATCGCGAATCCCATCCCGGAGAATCCGCCGGTCTCGGAGATCAGGAACGTGTTGATCCCTATCACCTCACCGTGCGCGTTCACCAGCGGTCCACCCGAGTTTCCCGGATTGATCGCTGCGTCCGTTTGAATGAACTCGCCCGGCGAACGCCGGTCCGCCGCATAAGGATTCGGACGGTTGAGTGCGCTGATGATGCCGCGCGTCACCGTGAAACGGAATCCCAGGGGATTGCCGAATGCCAGGACCGTCTGCCCCGGATGCAGTTTCGTCGAATCTCCGAGTGGGACGCTGGGCAGGTTCGTTGCATCCACCTTGATCACTGCGAGGTCGGTGAGCGGGTCGGCGCCGATGACCTTGGCAGCAAAAATCCGCCGGTCGGTCATCGTCACATGAATATCGACCGCGCCCTCCACCACGTGATTGTTGGTCACGATGTATCCGTCGGGGGAAATGATCACGCCGCTGCCAAGCCCGTGCTCAATGCGCGGTTGCGGCTGCATGCGCTGGCCGAAACCAAAAGGACCAAACTGCCGCAGCGGGTTGGAATCGTTATCGTCGTCCTCCCCGTCCTGGGAAAGGTTCGAAGCTTCCGCCCCTCTCTTCGAGGTAACGGTCACATTCACCACCGCCGGCGTTACCCGCGCCGCCAGCGTTTCCATTGCATGATCCAGTGAAATTAGAGCGCCTACGCTATCGTCGTTGAGCGGCGCCGCAGCAGGCGCAGGCGTTGCCGCCCCGGCCCGCGTTGCAAATTCGTACCCAGCCAGCGAGAAAACCACCATCGCTGACAAAATGCCGACAAAGAAACGGCGGTAAAACGCCGTCCTCTTCTCTTGAATCCAGTTCTTCACGGTATGTCTCCTGTAACTAATTGTTTAGTTGTAGAGCGCAAAAAAACTTGCCCTCAAATCTGTAAAGCAATCACCGATTCCAGCTGCGTTTCCGCGCCCGATCCTTCGTCTACTTTCCAAATGCAAATACTCCAGGCAGTCGGCCCGTACACGTCATACTCCGCTTGTCGCAAGATCACATAGACCTGGGGAGCCGAAATCTGCGGTTGAATTGCCTTGCTCCGTCGAACCTTCGGCTTGCGTGCAACCGGCACCTTCGCGCGCAAGGAAGCGGCCACCGCGTTCGGATGGAACGCGGCAGGAATCAGCTGGGGTGCGCCCGTTCCCGTCTTCTTCACCGGGTTCAGCCGTACTGGGCTGTGAACCGGGCTCAGCCCGGCAGCACGCATTCCCCCCATCGTGTTCGCCGAATCCAATGGGTTCTGGAACGATATGAGTTGAGGCGCTTGCGCTGTGACCCCGAAGATGATGGCAAACAACGCTGCGCTCAGGCCGAGCAGAGGCCTCCGCGGCGCCTGCCGCTTCGATCTGTTTCCCGCCAGGATCTCCGCAATGCGCAACGACAACTGGCAGACCCGGCCGATCAAGCCTTGCACCAGCGCCAGCTTTCCGCCGCGTTGCACCTTTTCCGTAAACGAGATCAGCAACGCAGCATAACTCCTCGGGCTCCGCGTCTCGTCCACCACCATCTCGTCGCAAGCCATCTCCCGCTCCAGCGTCAGGCGCCGCTCGATCCACCACACTGCCGGATGAAAGAAGAAGACCGCCTTCACCAGCTTCTGCGCGAGATTGCTCCAATCGTCCCAGCGACGCAGGTGCGCCAACTCATGCAGCAGGATGACTTCCATCTCTTCCGGGCAGATCTCCGGTAAGAGCGATACCGGGAACACCACGGCTGGCCGAAAGAAGCCCATCGCCGTCGGGACACCCACTTCGTCCGAAGCGCAGAGGCTCACTCTCCGTCGGCCTCGCTGCTCTTGCAGCCGGGCACCGATCATCGGGGCAAGCGAGGCTGCATTCAGCTCCACACAATTCCGCCGCAATTGGAGTACCCGCCAGAGTCCGGCCCCCAGTTTCAAGAGGGAAAGAGAGACCCCTACGATCCATCCGGCAAACAAGTAGAAAGCGAAGGAAGCCGGCAGGTTCAGCCTGGAGGCCGCCATCGACCGCGAAGATACGAGGTGTGAAACCGTCAGGAAGGGAAGTGCCGCAATCGCCAGCAGGGCAACGAACCATATCGCAAAGCGAGTCTTGGAACTGTAACGCCCGAAGACGCGCAGCAGCGCCCAAACCGCCACCGCGAGAAACATACCCTCCAATGCCGTGTTCAGTGCTCGGCCGGTAAGACTCTGGGCTAAGGCTTCGAAGGCGTACCTCATTGCCGGTTGTCTCCTTCCAGCAACTCGCGCAGCCGCTTCAGCTCTTCAGCATCCATCGCCTCGTTCTGCAAGATGTTTAGAACCAATGCCTCGTGAGAGTTGCGGAAGAATCGCCCTACCAGGTGCCGGATCTCCGAGCGCGTCGCCTCTTCGCGACGAACCACCGGATGGAAAACATGGGCTCGCCCATCCTTTATATGCTTCACGTAGCGCTTTTTTTCCAGGATACGAACCGTGGTGAGAACCGAATTGTAGGCCAGGGAAATGGGCAGCCAATCCATCACCTGCTGCACCGTGCCGGATCCCTTTCGCCAGAGTACCTCCATGATGCGAAGTTCGGCTTCCGTCAATGTTTCGGACTGCTTGGGAGGCACTCAAATTCTCCTGATACCAATTGGACGCAGCCGCCCATCAAAGGTAACTAATTCTTTAGTTGCAGAGCTCCGCCCCGCCTGCCCTCCCATGAAGGAGGAATTCCAGAGTTGCTCGCCCCGGTCGACAATTTTTCCTTCGGCTTTCGTATCGCGTTCCACGAAGTGGAATCTAAGAAAGGGACGAACTCCGAATGCTTGCAGTACTTGAATCGGTGGACCCGACTGTGATCGACGCGTCGGGTTCGGCGCAAGGCAGAACTCTGCCCGGCGGGTGCAACGAAAGCGGCCACGATGAATTTTTCGAGAATAGAAACAAAACATCCACATGCAACAAGTCCGGAAAAGATGTGCCACGAACGAGTGGCTACGCAGAACTTACTCGCGCTTTACATCTTGAGGGAGAATTGCGCGTCTAACCCTTCATACAACAGGGCTGACGTCGAGTTTCAGAGTAGCTCCTCATTTTCGCAGGATCCCCGGAAGTCCATGCACTTCGGTGAAACTCGGTTTCCACCGATCTCGGGTATCTTGAAACCCACTTCCCAGTCGGTACGGTCGATGCGAAAATTTTAGTACTCAGACTTATTTCACTGAATTGCATGTGGGCGGATTACTGTCCGGAGACCATGAATGTTTCTCCAAGCGGTCTATGTAGTCGCATTGTTGGGAGCATTGCTTTTTTCTGCCCTCTTAACGTGGTCGGTCCGGAGCCTCGCAAGGAAGCAGCGTTGGGTTAGGGGACCGGAATCCGAACGGCATGTTCACAGCCGCCCCATTCCGCGCCTCGGTGGTGTTGCTGTCTATCTCACCTTCACGGTTTTCATCCTTCTGGAAATGGCGTTCGTAAGTTACGGGCTCCATCTCCATCGGCCCGATTCCACTGCATTATTGCTACGCATCCTGATGCCCGCCACCTTGATGTTCGTAGCCGGTCTTGCCGACGATCTCTGGAACCTCCGGCCCGTCTTCAAGCTCGCGTTTCAGATCGTTGCCGGAGCCTGGCTGTGGCAAATCGGATGCCGCGTGGTCATCACCGGCGCAAAACTGCATGGTGCGGATTATTCCCTGGTGCTGTCGTTCGCCGCGACGGTCCTCTGGGTCGTCATGCTCTCGAATGCCTTCAACCTGATTGACGGACTCGACGGACTGGCCGCAGGATCCTCTGTCTTCCCGCTGCTCACCTTCTCGGCCGTGGCCCTCGTTCATCACAACGGACAGTTGGCCGTCGCCTCCCTCATTCTTACCGGCGCGCTCCTCGGCTTCCTGCGCTTTAATTTCAATCCCGCAACCATCTTCCTCGGAGACTGCGGCAGCTTGTTTCTCGGCTTCATGCTGAGTGCGCTTTCCCTCGCTGGCGACCACGCCAAGGGACCGGCGCTGCTCTCCGTCGCCTTGCCCGTAGTGGCCTGCGGTTTCCCCATCGCAGAGACATTTGTCTCCGTCCTTCGCCGCTTTCTCGGCGGACGTCCCATCTTCGCTGCCGACCGCGAACACTTTCATCACCGCTTGCTGAAGCTCGGCTTTACCCACCGGCAGGTCGTCATCCTGTTATTCGCGGTCTCCGGGAGCTGCTCCCTTTTGAGTGTCGTTCTCCTGTTTCCTAGGTGGGACGTTCTCGTAATGGTGGTAACGGCCTTGTTGCTTCTTGTCAGCGTTGGCGTCGGAAAGCTCGGCTACCCGGAATTCAAAGAAATCGGCCGCGTCCTTCTTCGGGTTCGGGAACAGAAAGTCGTTATCGCGCAGAACGTCAGGATCCGGCAGATCGCCTCTGCCATCGAGCGGGCCAACGATTGGGAATATGTCAGCCACGTCCTGCGTTCCGGCCTCGAAGATGGAGACTTCTCCGGGTTTAGGCTGCGTGTCTTCTACCAAACGCAGGAAACTTACAACAGCAGGAAAGGTGCACTCGCGTATTCACGCACCTCCACCCTCAAGCCGGATACGGGAGAGGCGCAATGGAGCTTGACCCTCAAGTTCCTGAGCGAGGAATTGAGCGGCGATCTCGAGTTGCACTGCCCATACAGCCAACAGAGCCTCATGATCGATGTGAATGTGCTGCTGCAGGTCTTGCGCCCGGCACTCGGCAAGGTGTGCCGCAACATCAGCGGGGAGGAGCGGTTCCTCGATCTTCCCCAGGAAACCATCGCGCAAAGAGCCTCCGCGACGCTCTGAGCGTTCAGAAATTATTTGCGGGCTGAGGCTGCGTAGCTATTCAGAGCCGTCCGGTACCACTCCACCGTGCGCCGCAAACCTTCCTGGAAATCCACGCTAGGCGTGTATCCCAGCGCCTGCTGCGCAGCCGAGATATCCGCCAGTGAGTGTTTTACGTCCCCGGTCCGTTCCGTGGTGTGGTTCACCGGACCCATGTAGCCGGTGATGTGCCGCAGCACTTCAACCGTTTCGTTCAAAGTCACGCGGCTTCCCGTAGCGACGTTGAACATCTTGCCGGCAACCTTTTCTGCACTGCCGGTTGCCGCCAGCAGGTTCGCGTTCACCACGTTCTCGATGAAAGTGAAGTCCCGGCTCTGCTCGCCGTCGCCATAGATGGTCGGCACATCCCCTTGCAGCATCTGCGGGATGAACTTGGCCAAAACTCCGGAATATTGCGACGTCGGGTCCTGGTACGGCCCGAATACATTGAAATACCGCAACGATACAGTCTCGAGCCCGTACACCTGGTAAAACGACTGCATATAGTACTCGCCGGTCAGCTTGGTCACGGCATAGGGCGAAATTGGCCTCGGGATCATATCTTCGCGCTTCGGCAACGTCGGGGTATCGCCGTACGCCGAAGACGAGGCCGCATACACCACGCGCCGCACCTTCGCCTGCTTTGCTGCATGAAGAACCTGCAAGGTCCCGGTCACGTTGGCGTGATTGCTGGCGATGGGGTCCTTCACCGAACGCGGTACAGAGGCCAGTGCTGCTTCGTGAAAGACAACCTCGATCCCGGAGCAAGCCTGCTCCATGGTCGCCGGATCGGTGATGTCGCCTTCGATGAAATCGAGTCCGTCCAGCCCCTCGAGGTTCTCGTGCTTTCCCGTCGAAAAATTATCGATGCCGCGAACGGAATGGCCTTCCTGCAGCAGTTTTTTCGAGATCGATCGACCGATGAAGCCGGCGGCCCCCGTAACCAAAAATTGTGTCATTTTCATCCTCGCTGACCGGGGATCGCCCGCGCAGAACGATGCTAGCACGCTGTGCTGGCGAGCTTCCGCTTACCATCGTAACGGTACAATGAAACTGCCGGCATGCCCAGTTACCCTACAGTCCACCTTCCGGGATTCACCAACTCCGAGTACGAGCGGTTGTTGGGACGCGCCCTGATTCGGCCCGATCTCGAACCCTTGCGCCCCTGGTTTGCCGGTATGTCGATCCTGGTCACCGGCGCCGCCGGTTCCATCGGTGCCGAGCTGTCTTCGCAATTGCTTGCACTCGCTCCGCGAACGCTCGTTTGTGTCGACCACGACGAGACTGCGCTCTTCCATCTCGAGCAACGCCTCTCCCGCAGCCCACATACGGTGCATTACTACGTCGACGATGCGGGAGACGCCCCACGCATGCGCGATGTCCTCCTCCAGCACAACGTCGATGCCATTTTCCACGCCGCCGCCTACAAACACGTGCCCCTGATGGAGCGCAATCCCGGCAAGGCTCTGAAAAACAATGTCTTCGCACTCGCCAGCCTGCTCCGCAGTGCCCAGGATGCCGGGGTCACCCGCTTCCTTCTGATCTCTACGGATAAAGCGGTAAATCCCGTGAGCGTGATGGGATGCACCAAGCGTATCGGGGAATTGCTGTTGGCCTCCCGTCCTGCGCAACCCATGCGCTGCATGTCGGTTCGCTTTGGCAATGTGCTGGACTCGCAGGGTAGTGTGCTTCCCATCTTCCGCGAGCAGTTGCGCAACCGGGAGCCTCTCAGCGTCACCCATCCCGACGCGACACGTTTCTTCCTTACCATCCCGGAAGCCGCATCGTTGTTGCTTCAATCGTTCGCGCTTGCCAATTCCGGCGACACCCTGGTGCTGACCACCGGCGCCCCAATTCCTATCCTTCGCCTCGCGGAAACGTTGATTCAGATCAGCGGATCCCCAGGAACGAATCCCCCGATTGTCTTCACCGGCCTTCGCTCGGGAGAAAAGCTGCACGAAGAACTGTTTTACGAAAGGGAAGAGCAGAGCCCAACCCCTTGCGAGTACATCGTGCGGGCGCACGCCCCAGCGCCACAATCGAGCGGCTTGGCTCGACGCTTGCAGGAGTTGGAAGCGCTGCTCGCCTCCGCGGCTGCGCCGGATTTACTGCGCGCCATGGCGAAGATCGTGCCGGAATACCGGTTCGACGTCGTTCCCCCGGAATTCAGCTCTGCCATCCCGATTGCCTCTCTTGCCTCTCCCGGAGATGAACCATGACTCTCGATCTCCGCCGGAGCGCCGCGCTCGTAGAGCAGGCCCAACCAACGATCTCTCCCTGGCCGAGCTTCGATGAGGAAGACATCGCTGCTGTCGCTGCGGTTTTACGCTCCGGCAAAGTTAACTATTGGACCGGCACCGAGGGGCGCAACTTCGAAGAAGAGTTCGCTACCTACGTCGGTACGCGCCACGCGGTTGCTCTCGCCAACGGCACCGTCGCCCTCGAGGTTGCTCTCCGCGCGCTTGGCGTCGGGCCCGGGGACGAAGTCCTCACCGCCAGCCGCACCTTCATCGCCTCCGCCAGTTGCGCCGCCATCCTCGGCGCGAAGCCTGTCTTCGCCGACGTCGATCGCGAGAGTCAAACCCTCACCGCCGAGACTTTGCGAAGCAGGATCACGCCCCGCACCAGGGCGATCATCGCAGTGCACTTCGCGGGCTGGCCTTGCGACCTCGATCCCATTCTCGCCCTCGCCCGCGAATACAACCTGCGTGTCATCGAGGATTGCGCGCAGGCACATGGCGCGCAGTACAAAGGACGCCCCGTCGGTTCCATCGGCGACATCGGCGCGTTTTCGTTTTGCCAGGACAAGATCATAACCACCGGCGGCGAGGGCGGTATGATCACCCTCAACCACGACGCTCAGTGGGAGTTTGCGCGGTCCTTTAAAGACCACGGCAAGAATTTCAGGCATTCGTCCTCACCCGGACATGACTTGCCGGGCACCAACGGTCGCATGACGGAAATGCAGGCCGCGCTCGGACGCAATGCGTTGCGCCACCTCGACACCTGGGTCGACCTTCGTCGCCGCAATGCCGCTATTCTGCAACTTGAGTTCGAGGATCTTCCGCTGGTGCGTCAAGCAAAGCCTTCCGCTACCGTCCGTCATGCCTACTACAAGTACTATGCCTTCCTGAGGCCTGAACGCCTGAAGCTCGGCTGGACCCGCGACCGCATTGTGCACGAAATCACGGCGCGCGGCGTGCCCTGCTCCACCGGCGGTCGGGGCGCCATTCATCACGAAGCGGTGTTTGCTGCTGCCGAACCCACACCGGATCTTCCAGTCACGGAAAATTTGGCCGAAACCAGCCTGGTTTTTCTCGTGCATCCAACCTTGCGTACGCACGAGATGGAATGGATTTCCAAGACGGCCGCTGTGGTCCTGCGCGCGGCGACCCGCTAAGCCGGAGTTACCGCCCTTGGCGAATAGCGCCCGGTTTCTTCCTGCTGCCTTTCATGCAAAGTGTTGCGCCTTAAGGCCCAAATCCTTCATCTAACCCCCAGTGTCCGATTGCGGAACTTACCCGCTCTGGCACGTCGTCCGTCCGCAAGAGTTCTGCATTCGTTGACGTTGGGACGAACACACCTTACTGTGATGAGTTGGGCTGGCGAGCCCTGTATATCGTTGTTCCAGTTGTGTATGGGCAGTCATATTCCCTTTGGGGGAAGAACGTGAGTTTTTTCGCAAGCGATTCTGAAATGCGGCGCCCTGTCTGTCCGTCGCACTTCTGGTTGTTGGGTTGTTCTATTTTCATTTTTATGGCGCTGTCGAGCGCACAAACGCCTCCCGGTGGCGGCCTTGCCGCTCAGCCTGCGGAAAGCGCCGCTCCCTCGCAATCTCCCGGGGCGGGTAGCCCGTATTCCGGCTCCGTCGTTCAGCTCAAGCCGACTGCGGACATTCTGCCGCTCACCATCAAAGACGCCATCCAGATGGGGCTCAAGTACAATCTCGGCCTCATTCTTTCGAGCACCCAGAATGAGAACGCTCGCGGCGAGCGCTATCGAGCTCTTTCGCAGTTATTGCCCAACCTCTCCGCCCATGTCGTGGAGTCCGTCCAGCAGGTATCGCTCGCCCAGTTCGGCTTCCCGGCCACTCTTACCGGAGGCAAAGAGGTGATCGGTCCCTTCGCCTACTTCGACGCCCGCGCGGTTTTCTCGCAAAGTGTCTTCGACTACACCGCGATTCAAAACTTCCACGCCAGCAACGAACAGATGAAGTCGGCTCGTCTCGATTACCAGAACGCCCGTGATCTCGTCGTGCTCGTGTCCGGCGCCAGTTATCTCCAGGCCGTCGCCTCGGCGGCGCGGGTGGACGCTGCGCAAGCCGAGCTCACCACCGCTACCACCGTTTACAACCAGGCGGTCGACATGAAGGCGGCTGGCGTTGTTCCAGCCATCGAAGTCCTGCGCGCCCAGGTTCAGATGCAATCCCAGCAGCAGCGCCTGCTCGCCGCCAGGAACGAGTTTGAGCGTTCCAAGCTCAGTCTCGAACGCGTCATCGGCCTGCCCACTGCGCAACAGATCACGCTCGCCGATAAAATTCCTTATGCCCCGCTGCCTCCCGTCACGTTTGACCAGGAATTGCAGCGCGCCTTTGAGAATCGTTCGGACTACAAAGCTGCGCAGTCCCGGGTACGGGCCGCGGAACTGCAGCGCAAGGCTGCCGTCGGGGAACGCCTGCCTACCCTCAAGCTCAACTCCGACTACGGCGATATCGGCCCTCACCCCGACAAGTCCAATGGAACCTTCACCGCCACGGGCGGCCTGATGATCCCCATCTTTCAGGGCGGCCGCGCGCGCGGCGATATCGTTCAGGCCGACGCGCTCCTGAAGCAGCGGCAGTCGGAGCTCGATAACCTGCGCGGCCAGATCGAATACGACCTGCGTACCGCCTTCCTCGACGTGCAGACCGCTGCCGATGAGATCAACGTCGCCACCAGCTCCCTGAAGCTTGCTCACGAGCAGTTGCAGCAGTCGCAAGATCGCTTTGCCGCCGGTGTCGCCGATAATCTCGAGGTTGTGCAGGCGCAGCAGGCGGTTGCGGTCGCGGACGAAAATTATATTTCCAGTCTTTACGCGCACAACTATGCCAAGCTGTCGTTGGTTCGCGCGGTCGGTGTCGCCGAGACCGCCGTCATGAATTATTTGGGAGGTAAGTAAGCGTGCCCGAAGTCAAGAATAATGAAGAAGTCGAAACACCTAAGAACCAAGCGCGCGACGACCACCACCGCGATCCCGAAACCGATCGCCCCGAACGCAAGCGCTCCTTTTTCGAAGAGCACCCTGCTGCGCGTTGGATCTTCCTTGCCGTCCTGCTCGTCGTTATCGTCGGCGGCATCCTGGTGTGGCGCTACTACTCCGTCCGCGAAAGTACCGACGACGCCGAGATCGATGGACATCTCACGCCCTTCAGCGCCCGCGTCAGCGGTACCGTCACTGCCGTCAACGTCAATGACAACCAGCAGGTCAAGGCCGGCGACATCCTCGTGCAACTCGACCCGAAAGATTACCAAGTCGCACTCGAAAAAGCGAAGGCCGACCTGCAGGACGCCATCGCCACCCAGCAAGGCGCCAAGACCAGCATTCCGATCACCAATATCACCACCGGCGGCAGTCTCGAAACCGCGCGCGCCAGCCTCACCGCCGCCCAGAAAGATGTCGAGGCCGCCAAGGCACGCATCGACGAAGCCCGGGCGAACTATGACAAACTCGTCAAGGACCTCGAGCGCGCCAAAATGCTCGTCCAGAAGGATGAGATCTCTCGCCAGCAGTACGATGCCGCCGTAGCCAACGAGGCGGCTGCCCGGGCCACAGTCGACGCCGCCCAGGCCGACTTTTCCGCTTCGCAAGCCCATGTCACGCAGGCCCGCGCCTCTGTCCAGACAGCTCTAACCGCCCCTCAACAAGTCCTCGTCTCCCGCACCCGCCTCGGTTCCGCGGAAGCCATGGTCCAGCAGAAGCAGTCTGCTCTTGACCAGGCGCAACTCAACCTCGGTTATACCTCCGTCCGCGCTCCCGCCAACGGCGTCGTCAGTAACAAGACCGTGGAAGTCGGACAGACCGTCACCCCCGGTCAGCCTCTTGCCTCCCTCATCGATCTCGATGACGTTTGGGTAACTGCGAATTTCAAAGAGGACCAGTTACGGAAAATGAAGGTCGGCCAGAAGGTGAAAATCCACGTCGATGCCTATGATCGGGATTACGATGGGCACGTGGACAGCTTTGCTGGCGCAAGCGGCGCGCGGTTCAGCCTCCTGCCCCCGGAAAACGCTACCGGAAACTATGTCAAAGTCGTACAGCGCCTTCCGGTGAAAATCGTCTTCGAAAAGGGTCAGGATCCGCAGCACAACCTCCGGCCAGGCCTGTCCGTAGTTCCCACGGTCCTGACCGACTCGAAATAGGGCACTGGCTGCTCGGGACGCGACGTCCCACAAATTAGCAATAGCCAGGAATGGCGCCGCTTTGAGTTACTGACCGGTGGAGGATCCCCTGTCAGCGACCCTAACTGCGGTGTCGGCGAAGGATACAGCTCCCCCGCGAGCCCAGGGTAGCGATCTCTCCTCCATCAATCCCTGGTGGGTCGCCGCCGCCGTCATGCTCGGCGTTTTCATGGAGGTGCTCGACACCACCGTGGTGAACGTCTCCCTCCCGCACATCGCGGGAAACCTCTCCGCCAGCGTCGACGAAACCACCTGGGTCCTTACCTCCTATCTTGTCTCCAATGCCATCGTCCTGCCCATGACCGGGTGGCTGGCCAACCACTTCGGACGCAAACGAATCCTCATGCTGTCCATCCTCGGCTTCACCGCGTCTTCGGTCGCCTGTGGCATGGCTCCGAATCTTTCCTCCCTGATCTTTTTCCGCGTTGTGCAGGGTGCCACTGGCGGCGGCCTTCAGCCCCTTTCGCAGGCGATCATGCTGGAAGCGTTTCCCGGCAAGAAGCGCGGAAAAGCTATGGCCTTGTGGGGACTCGGCATCGTCGTTGCCCCCATGCTCGGCCCCGTCCTCGGCGGCTGGATCACCGACAGCTATAGCTGGCGCTGGATCTTCTATATCAACCTGCCCGTCGGCTTGCTGGCTGCCCTCATGGCGCAGTGGTTCGTCTTCGATCCAAAGTACATTCGCCGCACCTCCGATGTCGTCGATTACTGGGGCATCGGCCTGCTCGTCATCGGCATGGGCTCCCTGCAGATCATGCTCGACAAAGGCCAGGAAGACGATTGGTTCGGCTCGCGCTTCATCCTCACCCTCGCCCTTCTCGCCGCCGGCGGCCTGGCAGCCTTTGTCATCCGCGAGCTGATGGCCGGTCACCCCATTGTCGATCTGCGCGTCTTCAGGATCCGCACCTACGCCACCGGTGTCTTCCTCATGACGATCCTCGGCTTCGTCCTCTATGGCAGCACCGTCCTCATCCCTATCTGGCTGCAAACTCTGATGGGCTATCCATCGCTGCAAGCCGGCCTCGCCGTCCTTCCGCGCGGCCTTGGCTCGTTCCTGTTCATGCCGCTGGTCGGCATTCTGATGGGCATCATCGAGCCGCGCAAGCTGCTGGCCGCCGGCCTCATCAGCGCAGCCTTCAGCCTTTATCTGCTCTCGCTTTTGAATACCCAGGCCGGCTATTGGAACATCTTCTGGCCGCAACTGATGCAGGGCGCGGCCATGGGTCTGCTCTTCGTCCCACTCACCACCATCACCAACGATCCCATCGCTCCCCAGAACATGGGCAACGCGACCAGCATCTTCAACCTCATGCGCAATATCGGAGGCAGTGTCGGGATCGCCTCCGTTACCACCATCGTTGCGCGCACCGCGCAACTGCAGACCAACAACCTCGCCCACAACGCTACTTGGAATAGCCCGCACACGCGCCAGATGATCGAAGGTGCCCGCCGCATGTTCATCGCGAAAGGCGCCGACCCGCACACCGCCCAGCTTCGCGCCTATCGTGCGATCTGGGGCATGGTCCTGCAGCAAGCCACCATGCTCTCCTTCATCCGCGCCTTCCAGGTTCTCGCCCTGCTCTTCATGGTCTGCCTGCCCCTGATTCTTCTCATGCGCAAACCCAGGCACAACGAAAAGAATTACCACGGCGACTGACGCCACAATTTGAGCTGTCCCGGGACATCTGTTAAGGTGGCCCGGCCATGTTTCGCAACCTTCTTCTTCTCCTCGTCTCCACCGCCCTCGGCTGTTCTTCGCTCGCCCAGCCCAATGCGCCTCTCACTCCCGCGCAGCAAGCCTCGCAACTTATCAAGGATGAATGGGAATTCGAACTCCGCACCTCGCCGGAATTCGCCACCTATCTCGGCGATCATCGCTACGATGACCAGGTCAGCGACCTCTCCCCAGCCGCCATCCATGCGCAGTCGAACGAAGAAAAGAGGTTCCTCGAGCGCGCTAAAGCCATCGATCTCTCTAAGCTCGACGAGCAAAATGCGCTCAACATAAAACTCCTCGCGCGCAAGCTCCAGTTATCCCTCGACGCTCTCCCCCTCGAACCCTGGCTCATGCCCGTCTCCCAGATGGGCGGCCCGCAAACCGAATATGCGGAGCTCGCGCGGCAAACCGTCTTCCGCAATGCAGAAGATTACGATCACTACATCGCGCGGTTGAAGAAGCTGCCCGCGCTCTTCGATCAACTCACCGCTCTCATGCGCGAAGGCATGCAGAAGCGCCTCATGCCGCCGGCCTACCTGTTGCCTGAAGCAACGCAGCAAACCGAGCAGATCGCCGCGCTGAAGGGCGAGAAGAATCCTTTCGCCGCGCCGCTTGAGAAATTTCCAGACGCCGTCTCCGAAGCCGATCGCAAACGTATCCGTGAACAAGTGCTGGCAACCGTGGACACCGACATCGTGCCCACCTACGAAAAGTTCGCCAAATTCCTCAAAGACGAATACGCCCCTGCCGGACGCAAGGACCCCGGCGTGTGGTCCCTCCCGCAAGGCTCGCAGCGATACCAACTTGCTATCCGCGAGATGACCACGACCAACATGACGCCCGACGAGATCCACGAACTTGGCCTGAAAGAAGTCGCTCGCGTCGAACAGGAGATGCTCGCCACCGCCCAGAAGCTCGGCTACAAGGACCTCGCCAGCTTCCACGAAGCCATTCGCAACAATCGCGACCTCTATGGCAAGAGCGGCGACCAGATCCTCGGCTTATACAAACAGCACCTCGACGAAATCACCGCCGATTTACCCAAGCTCTTTAGCCATCTCCCGAAAGCCAAACTCGAAGTCATTCCCATGGCCTCCTATCGCTCCGCCGCCGAAGTTCCAGCCGACTACAGCCCCGGAACTCCCGATGGCTCGCGGCCCGGACACGTCAACGTCAACGAGAGCGATCCCACCCACCGCCTGCTCCTCAACCTCGAAGCCATCGCCTATCACGAGGGGCTTCCCGGACACCACCTGCAGATTTCACTCGCGCATGAATTGACCGGATTGCCGGAGTTCCGCCGCAACGGCGACTACACCGCCTATGTCGAAGGCTGGGCGCTTTACTCCGAGCGGCTCGCCAAGGAGATGGGATATTACAAGGACCCTTACAGCGACTACGGTCGCCTGGAAAACGAGATGTGGCGCGCCATTCGCCTCGTCGTCGATACCGGCGTGCATGACAAGCACTGGACCCGCCAGCAGATGGTCGACTACTTCCACAAGTACACCGCAATGGATGAGCCCAACATCAACACCGAGGTCGACCGCTACATCGCATGGCCCGGCCAGGCTCTCGCTTACAAAGTTGGACAAATGACCATCCTGCGTCTGCGCGAGCGCGCCAAACAACAGCTCGGGGACAAGTTCGACCTGCGCGCCTTCCACGACGAACTGCTAGGCGCCGGCGCCCTCCCCATGGATGTCCTGGAAGACCGCATGAACACCTGGATCGACCGCCAAAAATCCCCCGGAGCCCGCAACGCTTCTCCTTAACCATTACTCTCTCTTGTTGTCATTGCGAGGAGGGCGTTAGCCCGACGTGGCAACCTGCTGTTCCTGTCACCAACGCTCTGATGAACGCGAAGCTCCGCAGCCGAGGATCTTGTGTTTGCACGACGGCCAGCCCACAACGCTTCTACTTAACCATTACTCTCTCTTGTCATTGCGAGGAGGGCGTTAGCCCGACGTGGCAACCTGCTGTTCCTGTCCACCAACGCTCTGATGAACGCGAAGCTCCGCAGCCGAGGATCTTGTGTTTGCACGACGGCCAGCCCACAACGCTTCTACTTAACCATTACTCTCTCTTGTCATTGCGAGGAGGGCGTTAGCCCGACGTGGCAACCTGCTGTTCCTGTCCGCCGAGCAAAGAGCTCTTGTCATCCTGAGCGAAGAACGCGAAGCGTTCGCAGCCGAAGGACCCCCCGCCGGCGATCCACCGTTCCCGCAAGTGCCGCAGGCACGCCACTCAATAGCCCAGCGCGTAAGCGCTGGGAACATCTGCACCCTCAATGTCCCGGCGGCGGCGCCTCCGCCCCCGTCTTCGGCCGCTTCAACAACAGCGGCAACGGAATCAAACACGCTACCAGCACCGCCACCACGTAGAACGCATTCACATACGCCAGCGTCGTCGCCTGCTGCTGTATCGTCCCCATCACCTGCGCGTAGGCCTGCTGCAACGCCAGCGCCGGGCCCGAGCCCGCCGCCCGCATCGTTGCCTCGGCGCCCGCCACCATGTTGCGGAACGCCTGGTCGTACGGCGTTGCATGTGCCACCATGTTGTTCTGGTGCGTCTGCGACTGCCGCGCCAGGAACGTCGTGAGCAGGGAAATGCCCACGCTGCCGCCCAGGTTCCGGATGAAGTTCGACATCCCCGAGATCTGGTTGTTCTTCGTCATCGGGATCCCGACGTAACTGAGCGTGCTGATCGGAATGAAGATGAACGCCAGCCCTGCCACCTGGAACACGCGCCACAAGACAAACGTCCCGAAGTTCAGTTGCAGGTTCAAATTCGTCATGTGATACAGCGCCAGCGACATCACGCCGAACCCGATCATGATCAGCTTGCGCGGATCGAATTTCGACACCAGGAATCCCGTCAGCGGCATCATCAGCATCATGAAGAAGCCGCCCGGCGAAAGCGCCATGCCCGCCTGTTGCGCCGAATAACCCATCTGCAGTTGCAGGAACTGGGGGATCAGCACCGTCGTTCCGAACAGCACCAGGCCCAACACGAAGTTGAAGAAAAACGATGCCGCGAAGTTGCGGTTCTTCAGCAGGCTCACTTCCATGATCGGGTCTTTATGGTTCCACTCCCAGATCACCAGCGTGACCAGGCACACGATGGCAACTGTGAAGAACGTCGCGATGAACCGCGATCCGAACCAGTCGTCTTCCTGCCCCTTGTCGAGAACGACCTGCAGGAATCCAATGCCCACCGTCAATAACGCAAGCCCGATGTAATCGATGGTGATCTTCTGCCCGCGCCTTCCACGCAGGTGCGGCGGATCTTCCACCACGCGGTTTGTCATGAACAGCGATATGAGGCCGACCGGCACATTGATGAAGAAGATCCAGCGCCAATCGTAGTTGTCGGTAATAAACCCGCCCAGCGTCGGCCCGATCGCGGGCGCGACCACCACCGCCATGCCGTACATGGCGAATGCCTGGCCGCGTTTTTCGGGAGGGAAGGTGTCTGCCAGGATCGCCTGCTCGCTGGGCCCCATGCCGCCGCCGCCCGCCCCCTGCAGCACGCGGAAAACGATCAGCCATCCCAGCGATGGCGCCAGCCCGCATAAAATCGACGACGTGGTGAACAGCGCGACGCACGTCATGTAGAAGCGCTTGCGCCCAATCACCGTTGCCAGCCATCCGGAAAGCGGCAGGACTACCGCGTTCGACACGAGATAGCTCGTGAGCACCCAGGTCGATTCGTCCTGCCCCGCGCTCAGGCTTCCCGCGATGTGCGCCAGCGAAACGTTTGCGATGGAGGAGTCCAGCACCTCCATGAACGTTGCCATCGTCACCGTGAACGCAATCAGCCACGGGTTGAAACGCGGTTTCCAGGCCGCATGTTCGGCTTCCTGCGCCATCAACGCACCTTTACATCCGGCGTTACCGACATTCCCGGCCGCAGCAAACCGTCCTTGTTGAAGTCCTGCTTGTCCCTATCGTCGAAGTCGATGCGTACTGGAATGCGCTGTACTACTTTCACGTAGTTGCCGGTTGCATTCTCCGGCGGAAGCAGGCTGTACCGCGAACCGGTCGCGCCGCCGATCGCCGACACATGTCCCTTCCACTTATGGCCGCCGTACGTGTCTATCTTGATTTCGACCTCTTGCCCGGGCCGCATGCGCTCCAACTGCGTTTCCTTGAAGTTCGCCGTCACCCACACATCGCGCCTTGGGACGATGGCAAACAGGTCCGTTCCCGGTTGCACATTCTGGCCCGTCTGCACCGCTCGCCGTCCCACCACTCCATCCACCGGCGCAACAATGGTCGCGTATTGCAGGTTCAGCTTCGCCTGCTCCAGCGCAGCCTGTTTCTGCTCCGCCTGCGCCTGCGCCGACTCCGCCTTCGCTCGCGTGACCCCAATCTGCTTCGGTGTCACCTGTGCATTGGCCAGGTTGGCCTTCGCAAACGCGACCCGCGACTCCGCCTGTCGAATCTGCTCCGTCGCTGCCCGTACCGACGCCTCGCGCGCCACCACCGTTGCATTCGCGGATTCCGCCGAAACCGCCACCTGGTCGAACTGCTGCTCGGCAATCTCTTTCTTCGTGAGCAGCGAACGATAGCGCTCCACGTCCGCGTTCAACTTGCGCGCATTCGCCTGCGCCTCTACCAGCTGTGCCTTCGCCGCATCGGCCTGTTGCTGTGCCGCCGATACCCCCGCTTGCGCGTTCAGCACATCGGCGTCCGCGCTGCTGATCTGCGTCGTGGACCCCACCGTCGTAATCGGCACATTCAACGAGGCCGCATGCGCCGTCGCCACCGCGTCGTCATAATCCGCCTGCGCCTTCTGCAGCGCGACCTGGTAATCCTTCGGATCGATCTGCACCAGCACCTCGCCCGCGTGAACGAATTGCCCATCGTCCGCCAGCACCTTCACCACCTGCCCGCCAACCCGCGCGTTCACGTTGTAGATGTGCCCGTCCACCTGCGCATCGTCGGTGTCCACCCACTGCCGGCTGTGCAACCAGAATAGGATCCCCAGCAGCAGGGCAATCAGGACCACCGCGAAGAGGATGAACTTCGCCTTCGGATTGCGATCGAAGAAACCAAGGTCCTTCTCCCGCTTGTCCAGATCCGGGTCCGCGATCCGCGCGTTGTCGTTTTCTTCGGGAACGGCTGCCCGCTGCTCGTCGGTTTCTGTTTTCATGTCGTCTGTCGTATTCATCGTCCCGCCTTACGGTTGCTGTGGTGTGGTGTTCGCCTGGGGTGGGGTCGTGGCTCCCGGCGCATTCAAGTAAGTCGTTACCGCCTGTTCCGCATTGCCGATGGCCCGTGCCAGCAGCACCTTCGCAAGGTTGTGCTCGTAAACGCTGCTGATGAACTGATCGTTCGCCGTCGCCACCGCATCCTGCGCCTGCACCACTTCAATGTTGTTCGTCAGCCCCGCCGCGAAGCGGTCCTGCGCCTGCGTGAGCGCCTGGTTCGCATACTCCAACCCGGTTCGCGAAGCCTCCACCTGTCTAGCTGCCGCCCGCAGGTCCAGCGTCGCGTCGAGCACGTCCTGCTCGATACGTTCCTTCAGGTCTGCGACGCGGGCGCGGCTCTGCGCCAGTTGCGCATCCGCCTGCTCCACATCCGCGCGGATCTTGCCGCCCTGGAAGATCGGAATCTTCAGCGTTCCGGTCGCCGTCCAGCTCGGCGACACCGAATCCGGATGCAGCCCGATCACGCCATAATCCCCCGCGAACTGCAGCGACGGCAGATACTCCTTCCACGCCGAACTGCGCGAAAGCTCCGCCGCCTTCAGCTGTGCCACCGCTCCCAGGTAATCGGGGCGCGTCTGCAGCGCCTGGTCCACCGCGCGGCTCAATTCGATTTCCGGGAGTTCGTGATAGGGAACCCGGTTCAACAAGGTGAACTTCTGTCCCGTCGGAAGCCCGATCGCCCGCGCCAGCGCCACCCGTTGTTTCTCCAGCGCATTCTCCGCCTGGATCTGGTCCTGCGACCGGTTCTGCACCTCGACCCGCGCCCGCAGCGTATCGATATTCGCCGCCAGCCCCGCATTCTCCTCGTCGGTGGCCAGTTGCAACAGCGCCTGCGCGGTCTTCAACTGCGCGTTGGCCGCCTCCAGTCGCGACTCCGCCGCTACCGTCAGCAGGTAGTTCGCGCCCACCGCGAGCACCACCGTCTCCCTCGCATCCCGATACGACAGGTTTGCCGCCGCTAAATTCTTCGTTTGCGCCCGCACATTGTCGATCGAATGCAGGTCCACCATCGACCACGTCACCCGCGCCCGCGCATCCGAAACCCCGAATGGCCCCACCGAACTCGGGATCGCAAATGCCCCGCCCAGCAGCGACGAATTGAATCCGAACGCCGCCAGGTTCACCTTCTCTTCTTCCTGCGAGAGTGCCCCGTTGATGTTCGGCAGCACGTCGCTCACCGCCCGCAACCGCGCGGCCCGCGCAATATCCGTGTCTTTGCGGTTCAGGTAGATGCCGAGGTTGTACTTCAGCCCGCGCTCGATCGCCTCCTGGATCGTGATCTGCATCACTTCATTCGTCGGCTTTCCCTGCGGCAGCGAACCCGCATAAGGATCCGTGTTCCTCTGGATGATCTGTTCGACCGTCGGCAACTGCCCGCTGCCGGTTTGCGCCGGCGCGACCGCGGCTGCGGCCAGGATTATGCCCAGGACTTTCGTATGCATCACCTTGCTCTTCCGTTTCGGGATCGGTTCTGGTTCAGGGAATGCCCGCAACCATGCTTTCGTGCTAATATACATACATGCATGTATCCGATGCAATCTGCAGATTGCCGGATGCGGGAAAATATGGCGTCGAAAGTGCAATCGAGATCGAAGCCGGCAACTCGCTCAGCGGCGAAATCCGGCGGGAAAAAACACGAGCAGTCCGAGCAGACCCGCGCCCGCCTGCTGCAGGCCGCGGAGAAAATTTTCGCGCGCGATGGCTTTGAAGCCGCCAAGCTCGAGGAGATCGCCGCCGAAGCCGGCTATACCCGTGGCGCCTTCTACGCCAACTTCGACAGCAAGGAGACCCTCTTCCTTGCCATGCTCGAAGAAAAAATCCATCAGCGCATCCGGAACATGCGCGCTGCCGCCGATCAATTCGACGACCCGCTCAAGAAGCTCGCCGCCATGCGCGATCACTTCGTCAATTCTGCGCAGGACTGCGGCTGGACCCTCATCGGCCTCGAGTTCAAGCTCTTCGCCCTGCGCCATCGCGAGCTGCGAAGCAAAGTGGTCGCCATGCGCCGGCGCATCTTCGCCGCCGCCACCAGCGTTCTCGACGCACAATTCCGCGCCGCGAACGTGAAGCTCCCCGTTTCCACTTCCGCCTTTGTCGTCTCCCTCGGCGCTCTCACGCACGGCCTCGAACTCGACCGCATGCTCGACAAAGCGATCTCGGAAGCGGAAATCAAGAAGGTAGGGAAGCTCTTCTTCGACGGCATCGTCCACCCGAAATCCTCATAAAAAGCAAAAGGCGCGGATTCTCTCCGCGCCCTCGCTAAACTCCAGGTTCCTCAGTACAGGTGGAAACTCACTTCGATGCTGACCAGCACCGCCACCGCTTTCCCGTCTTTCTTGGCAGGCTCAAACTTCCACTCTTTGATCTTTTCCATGGCCTTCTCGTCCAGGCCCATGCCCAGCGAACGCTGGATCCGCGGATCATGCGCCTTGCCGTCCGGCCCTACCACTACGGCCAGCACCACCACGCCCTGATACTTCGCCTTGCGCGCCTCTTCCGAATAATCAGGCTCCGGATCGTAGATCGCTACCGGCGGGCTCACGCCATTGCCCACGCGATAAATACCGCCGCCATAGCCGCCGCCGTATCCCGGACCAACGCCCGGACCGCGTCCTGAGCCAATGCCGCCGCCCGAGCCGCTACCAATTCCCCCACCGACGCCAATGCCGTTCGAAGGCGGCCCAACAATCTTCGAGAGCGGATCGCCCAGGTCTCCCGTCTTCGCCAAAGGAATATTCGGCGGCGCAACAATCGACGCGTCCACCGTCAGCTTCGGATTCGGATTGCGCACCACGATCGCCGGAGGAGCGAGCGGCACCTCTGTCTTCACCTTCGGCAAAGCGCCCTTCGGTGCTTCGAGCTTATCGCGGTCGCCGCCGCCGCCACCGCCGCCCATTTCTTTCGTGCCCACCGCCATCGGAAGGTACGGGCTGATGTCGGTCGCGATGTTGTGGACCTGCTTTTGAATAAGTTCGGTGTGCGTGAACGTCCAGTGGCTGGCGAAAATCACCAGCGCCACCATCAGCATGTTCAGCGCGTAAGAATAGAGAAACGATGTCCGGTTGACTGCGTAACTATGTTCCGCGTCCAGCATGAGAACGTGGAAACCCGGCTCATTGGCGGGGTTTTCGTTGGGCGGAAGCTTCGGATTTCCCAGGGCAGACGTGGACATACAGTACCCCAAAGTATAGACCGTGGAGATCGCAAAACGTCGTCAAAAATTCAGGGGTCCCGCAAGGTTTCACAATTTCTGAACCTACGCCACTAAGATGGAGCAGAGGGAACGATCGCCCGCAGCGCTCGCGGTTCCACCGCCAGTTCCACCGGCGTTTCGCAGATATACTCCCCATCGGCATAAACCGGCATAGGGATTTCCGCATCGATCCGAACCCGGTCGGTCTGCAGATATTCCACTTGCTTCAAACTGAGGTGCGTCCCGGCAAATACCGTGCGGAAAAAGCGCAAAATCGTCCATCGGCCCACCCCGCGCACGAAACAGACGTCCAGCTTGCCATCATCCAGTTCTGCCTTTGTTGTCAACCGCATACCCCCGCCGTAACTGGGAGCATTTCCCACCGCCACGAGCAGCGCCCGCTCCGCGAGTTTCACCACCCACCCGTCGTCCGTGGGCGCCCATTTCGGCGCCGGCACGGAAACCGTCATCTTCCTTTGCCGGTACGCAAACAGCGCCCCCGCCGCCCCCAGGACATACCCTCCATGCCGTCTCAGCCACCCCGGCATCTTGTTCGCCCGCCGGTTGGTCTCGCTGTCGAACCCCGCCCCCGCAACGCAGCAATAGAACACCGGCAGCGCCGCGAAGTGCTGTTCCCGCTCGATCAGGTGCCGCAACTGCGACTCCATGATCTTCGGACCGAGCACCGCCAGGTGGTTCGCCGGGTCCAACTCACTCGCCTCGATCTCCCGCGACCACCCATCCTCCGGCGCAGCCTCTTCCGCGTTGCTCCGATGCAATCGCGTGATCGTTCCCACGTCAATCTCGCGGACGTTGGCGCCTGTCGCCACAAACGTCTTCCACGCCGCAAGCGCATCCTCCACGCTGCGAATCCCGAGCGATCGCGAAAAATCGTTGCCGCTGCCCATCGGCACATGCAGAAAAGGAGTATGGCTCTCAACGAGTGCCGCAAGATGATGGTGCATCGTCCCATCGCCGCCCAACACCAGCGCCGCCGCCGGACGGTCCGAAGGGTCCATGTCATTGCCGGTGAAAATGTTCACCCCCGGCAACTCGAACTTCCGCGCCACCGACTCCTCAGCCCGCGGCCCCATCAAGGCAACAACTCGCAAACACAATCTCCCGGTGAAACCGATTGAGGTTACAGGAAACTTCACCTGTCATCCAGAGCGAACGCGCGCGGACATCGTTCCGTTCCAGAAATGTGGGTGCCCCACCCTTTTCGCGAAGCGAAAGGGTGGGTCCGCAACCTCAAAAGGGAGAGTCATCCAGAGCGCAGCCCCGTTCCAGAAATGTGGGTGCCCCATCCTTTTCGCGAAGCGAAAGGGTGGGCCCGCAACCTCAAAAGGGAGAGTCACTCCAGAACGAAGGCCCCCTACCCGTTCCAGAAATGTGGGTGCCCCATCCTTTTCGCGCAGCGAAAGGATGGGTCCGCAAACTCAAAAGGATTGCCATCCAGAGCGCAGGCCCGTTCCAGAAATGTGGGTGCCCCATCCTTTTCGCGAAGCGAAAGGGTGGGCCCGCAACCTCACCCCACCGTGACCCGCTTCATCCTCTTGCCCACCCGAATCACCCACGATGTCTTCAAGGGAATATACGGCGACGAAACCACCTCGCCATCCACCTTCACCGCCCCTGCCTTGATCTTGCGTCCCGCATCCGTCGCCGACTCCGCCAGCCCCGCCTTGTGCAACAGGCGATCCAGCCTCACTTGCGTTGCGCCTTCGTCCATGCCGATCTCGGATGCCGTGAGATGCACCTCTTCCAACTCATCCGGCACTTCTTTCTTCTGGAACTGCTTCGACCAATTTTCCGCCGCATGTTCCGCCAACTCTGCCGAATGGAAATCCGTGACGATGATCTTTCCCAGCTCCTGCTTTACCTTCATCGGGTGCGCCTCGCCGGCCGCCACCTTGCGCTTCAATTCCTCGATCTGCGCAGTCGTGACATCGGTCAGCAACTCGTAGTAACGCCACATCAACGCGTCGCTGATCGACATCACCTTCCCGAACATCTCCTCCGGCGCCTCCGTGATGCCGATGTAATTCCCGTAGCTCTTCGACATCTTCTGCACGCCATCGGTGCCTTCGAGCAACGGCATCGTCAACACGATCTGCGACGGCTGCCCATAATGCCGCTGCAACTCGCGGCCCACCAGCAAATTGAATTTCTGGTCGGTCCCGCCCAGTTCTACATCTGCCTCTAGCGCCACCGAGTCATACCCCTGCGCCAGCGGATACAACAACTCGTGCAGCGCAATCGGCTTCTCTTCCATGAAACGCTTGTGGAAGTCTTCGCGCTCCAGCATCTGCGAAACCGTGTACTTCGCCGCCAGCCGGATGATCCCTTCGTACCCCAGCTTGTCGAGCCACTCGCTGTTGAAGCGCACCTCGGTCTTCTGCGCATCCAGGATCCGGAAAACCTGCGCCTTGTAGGTCTCGGCATTCTGGTCGATCTGCTCTCGCGTCAGCGGAGGCCGCGTCGCCGAACGTCCCGTAGGATCGCCGATCAAGCTCGTAAAATCGCCGATAAGAAAAACGACGGTATGCCCCAGGTCCTGGAAGTGCTTCAGCTTCCGCATCAGCACCGTGTGCCCGAGATGCAGGTCCGGCGCCGTCGGATCGAATCCCGCCTTCACCCGCAACGGCTTGCCCGACTGCCGCGACTTCTCCAGCCGCTCGCGCAAGTCGCCCTCGCGAATAATCTCCGCCGCGCCCTTCTTCAAGTACGCCAGTTGTTCGTCAACAGGAGCAAACTTAGCCATGAAGCTGCAATTATAACGACCGTTTTCCATTACTGTGGGTGCCCCACCCTTCTCGCAACGCGAGAGGGTGGGTCGCTACGATCCCTGCGTTCGCAACACATTCTCGTTCGTGACCAATACCGTGGGTGCCCCACCCTTCTCGCAACGCGAGAGGGTGGGTCGCTGAGCTCCCTGCGTTCGCAACACATTCTCATTCGTGACCAATCCGTGGGTGCCCCACCCTTCTCGCACCGCGAGAGGGTGGGTCGCTTCGACCCTTGCCTTCGCAACACGTTCTCATTCGTGACCAATACCGTGGGTGCCCCACCCTTCTCGCAACGCGAGAGGGTGGGTCGCTTTCTCCCCGCGTTCGCAACTCATTCGTGACCAACACCGTGGGTGCCCCACCCTTCTCGCACCGCGAGAGGGTGGGTCGATCCCTGCGTTCGCAACACATTCTCGTTCGTGACCAATACCGTGGGTGCCCCACCCTTCTCGCACCGCGAGAGGGTGGGTCGCTGAGCTCCCTGCGTTCACAACACATTCTCGTTCGTGACCAATACTGTGGGTGCCCCACCCTTCTCGCACCGCGAGAGGGTGGGTCGCCTCGATCGACGAGGACACATCGCTGGCGCCCTAATGTTTCTTTGGGAGAATTTGACACACAAAAAGCCCCGCCATTCGGCGGGGCTCTCCAAATCTTTGCGCGTTACAGGCTGTTGTTCAAAGCCTGCTCGATGCGCTCACGGGCTACATAGCCCACAATCTGTTCCGTCACCTGGCCACCTTTGAACACCAGCAATGTCGGAATTCCGCGGATGCCGTAGCGCGACGGGGTCGCTGCATTCTTATCGACATCCATCTTCCCAACCGTCACTTTGCCGTTGAACGACTGGGCCACTTCGTCCACGATCGGCGCTAACGCCTTGCACGGGCCGCACCACGCTGCCCAAAAATCAATCAGCACAGGCTTGTCTGATTTCAATACCAACTGGTCAAAATTCGAATCGGTTACCTCAACGATTGCGTCGCTTGCCATTGCGCCTCCAGGCTCTATGTTTGGACTATTACGGCCCGGTTTCTAGGACAGCAGGCCGAATTTTCATCCTACCACTAGCATTAGATGGAGATCGGTCGTCTTTCGACTCATCGCCCGAGTGCCACCTTTCGCCCGCCCAGATTGGAGCAGCTGCTCTGATATTTTTAGGCAAAAAACAACGCCCTGGGCTCTCGCCACAGGGCGCCGACGGCAGCCCTCCCCCAGAACTGCCGAACCTACGAGAAGGATAATGCGACCAACATGATGAAAAGTAAATGTAACGGCGGTAACAATGGGGTAACCGAAAAGTGATTACCCTGGTTAATACCGGCAGGCCAGCGGCCTTATTCCTACATCCCGTCGTAGTTTGGGCCACCCCCACCCTCCGGCGGAACCCAGGTGATGATTTCGTAAGGGTCCATGATGTCGCAGGTCTTACAGTGCACACAGTTAGACGGATTCAGGTGAATCTCTTTCCCTCCGGGAACATCCTGGGCGTCTACCATTTCGTAAACGTTGGCCGGGCAGAAATTCGTGCATGGATTGCCAAATTCCTTGGTACAGCGCGTACTGCAAATATTTGTATCGTGGATCACCAGGTGCGAAGGCTGATCTTCCTCGTGCTTCGTGCCTGAGTGATAAAGGTCGGTCAGCTTGTCGAACGTAAGTTTGCCGTCACCCTTTGCCGGCCCAAGAATCGCATCGCGTCGCTTTCCATACCCAAGCATGTCCCAGATCGGCCGCATCTTCCTGTGACCCGCCTCCGCCGGATAACGATTGCGCAACCCATGTCCTCCGGTGATCTGCTGGAACGCCGTATGCAGCATGCCCTGCACGAAGCCCTGCTCGAATCCCTGGTGGAAGTTTCGTACCGGCCACAACTCTTCGCGGATCCAACTCGCCTGCACCTTCGCCGGGTAGTCCAGAAGCCGCTGCTTGGAAGCGTCGCCCTTCAGCAAAGCATCGAACGCCGTCTCCGCCGCCAGCATCCCGCTCTTGATCGCCAGGTGAATGCCTTTGAGCCTCTGCGAATTCAAAAAGCCCGCGGAATCTCCGATGATCATCCAGCCGTCGCCTGACAGCGGCGGCAACGCCCACCACCCTCCGTAAGGCAGCGACTTCGCCCCGTAACGAATCATCTTGCCGCCTTCCAGCAGCTTCGCTATGAACGGATGCGTCTTGAACGCCTGCAGCACATGCTGTGGATCGATACGCGGATCTTCATAGTCGAGTCCCGTCACGTATCCCAGCGACACGACATTGTCTTTTCCGCCATAAATCCACGCTCCGCCGTACTCATGAAAGGTCAGCGGATACCCCAGCGTATAAATCACCTCGCCCGGCGCAATCCGTCCCGACGGTACCTCCCACAACTCTTTCACCCCCACGCCGTACGTCTGCGGGTTGCGATGCTTGTCCAGATCGAATCGCCCCACGAGCTGTTTCGTCAGCGATCCCCGCGTCCCTTCCGCCAGCACCAGCACCTTCGTCTTCAAGTCATAGCCCGGCTCGAAGTTCGACTTCGGCTCGCCGCGCTTGTCCACGCCCTTATCGTCCGTGCGGACGCCGACAACTTTTCCTTCCTCGATCAGCAGCTCCGACCCCGCGAAGCCGGTGAACAGCGTGATCCCCGCCGCTTCCACCTTCTCTCCCAGCCACTTGGTGAACCGGTTGATCGAGATCACGTAATTGCCGTGATCGCGCATCGGTGGCGGCGTGATCGGCGCCTTGAACTTGCGCTTCTCCGTCAGGTAATAAACCGATTCCTTCGTCACCGGCGCTTCGATCGGCGCCTCTTTCTCCCACCCCGGCAGCAACTCGTTCATCGACCGCGGATCCAGCAGCGCGCCGCTCAGGCAGTGCTGTCCCACCTCGCGCGCCTTCTCCAGCACGTAGATGTTCTCTTTGCTGACTTGCGCATCCGGATTCGCCGCATTGTGCGCGTCGATCAACTGCGAGAGCCGCAGGGCGCACGCCATCCCGGCCGGCCCTCCGCCCACGATCACAACATCGGCGTCCATCTGCGGACGCTCTACGCCCGAAAGCGGTTTGCGAAAAACGATCATGTCAGGAATCCCTGTCTGAGGAGACTGGTGAGTCTACCAGCCGCCCCGAACCGCGAGCAACTTTCCCACCCGCCCGCTCTCATAAGGATGCCAAACTGAAACTCCACGCCTCTTGTCATCCTGAGCGAAACGCGCAGCGTTCGCAGCCGAAGCATCTTGCATTTTGCTTCGCGGCCAGCCCGCCATCCTCACGCCTGACCTACGCTCTCTCTTCTCATTGCGAGGAGCAAAGCGACTGTGGCTACCTGCGGTTCCGCTACAATGCCCCCATCCATGCCGCTGCCTCTCCAGATCGATTCCCTCGTGAAGCGCTTCGGCCCGCTCACCGCCGTCAACGGCGTCTCGCTCGAGGTTCACGACCGCGAATGTCTCGGTCTGCTCGGCCCCAACGGAGCAGGGAAGTCCACCACCCTTCGCAGCATCGTCGGCCGCGTTCATCCCGACTCCGGCAGCGTCCGCATCTTCGGCCACGCCGCCGAATCTCCCGAGGCCCGCGCCGCCATCGGATGGGTGCCGCAGGAAATCGCCCTCTATCCGCTGCTTTCCGCCCGCGAGAATCTCGATTCCTTCGGCCGTTATCAAGGTCTCAGCGGCAAAGCTCTCACCGATGCCATCGCTTGGTGTATCGAATGGGCCACCCTCGCCGACAAAGCCAACGAGCCCGTCAAACAGCTCTCCGGAGGCATGAAGCGCCGCCTCAACATGGCTTGCGGTCTCATCCACCGTCCGCGGGTTGTCTTGATGGACGAACCCACCGTCGGCGTCGATCCCCAATCGCGCAATCGCATCTTCGAAATGATCGAGGCCCTTCGCGCCGCCGGCATGTCGATCATCTACACCACGCATTACATGGAAGAAGCCGAGCGCCTCTGCGATCGCATCGCCATCATCGATCACGGCCAGATCATCGCCCTCGGTACCCGCGACGACCTCGTCCACCAGTCCTTCGGCGGACGCAGCGACGTCCTCATGCGTCTCAAGGACACCCACCAAAACGCCGCCTCCTGGACCACCGCCCGCAACGGCACCTACGACGGCGAAGTCGCCCACTTCTCCATCGCGCAGCCCACCGAAATCGCCGGCCTCCTCGACGCCGCCTCGCACCACGGCCTCGAAGTCATCGATGTCGTCCTCCGCCGTCCCAACCTCGAATCCGTCTTCCTGCAACTTACCGGGAGAGATCTCCGCGAATGATTGCCGCCATCGTACGTACCAGCTTCCGCGCCCTGCGCCGCGATCGCGGAGCCTTCATCCTCTCGTTCGTTTTGCCGGTCGCCTTCTTCAGCATCTTCGCCGTCATCTTCGGCCAGGCGCACAACAGCACCCCCAAAGTCAGCGTCGCTGTCGTCGACGAAGACCACACCGCGGCGTCGCAGCGCCTGGTCGACGGCCTCAAGCACGAAGAAGCGCTCAATGCCTTCACCGCCCCCAAGCCGAAGCAAGGCGTGCCCCAGAAGCCCGATTACACCGCGCAAACCGCCGAGGCTGGCGTCAAGGCCGGCGACTTCTCCGCCGCCCTCATCATCCCCAAAGGTTTCGGCGCCCATCCCATCGCCTTCGGCCCGCAATCGCAATCTTCGAATCAGCCGCAGATCCAGATCCTCCACGACAGCTCCGATCCCATCGCCGCCCAGGTTCTCGCCGGAATGCTGCAGAAAGTCGCCATGACCTCCATGGGCGACGTCATGGCCGACCAGGGCATGCAGTACTTCGAACAATCCTCCGGCGGCCTCACCGCGCAGCAACGCAAAAATATTCAGGGCGATATGGCCCGCTACCGCGACTACCTCAACCGCCGGCAGCAGAATCCCTCCGCCGCCGGCAATACGAACAACGGCTCGCTGGTCGCCATGAACATTCGCGATGTCGTCGGCGAAAACAAGAAAAGTCCCATGGTCTCCTTCTACGCCGCCGGCATCGGCGTCATGTTTCTGCTCTTCACCGCCAGCGGGGCCGGCGGCTCGCTCCTCGACGAATCCGACAGCGGCGCCCTCGACCGCGTCCTCAGCTCGCGCGTCAGCATGACCACCCTCCTCGCCGGCAAAATGACTTACTGCACCCTGCTCGCGTTCTCGCAGCTCTGCGTCATGTTCCTCTGGGGATGGGCCGTCTTTCACCTCGACCTCTGGCCGCACCTCGCCGGCTTCCTCGTGATGGGTGTCTGCACCGCCTTCGCCGTCGCCAACTTCGGCATGATCCTCGCCAGCGTCTCCAAAACCCGCGCCCAGCAAGGCGCCATCGGCACGCTGTTGATTCTCACCATGTCGGCCATCGGCGGCAGCATGTTCCCACGCTTCCTCATGCCCGAGAGCATGAAGAAAGCCGGCCTGCTCACCATCAACGGCTGGGCCATCGACGGCTTCACCAAGGTCTTCTGGTACGACGAGCCCGTCAGTCACCTCTGGCAGCAGGTCACCGTGCTGCTCGCCATCGGAGTCGTTCTCTTCCTCGTAGCCCGCCGCTTCGCCCGCCGCTGGGAAAGCGTCTAGCCAGCCCGCAACGCTCTCTCCCTCTCCAACCCTCTCTCTTGTCATTGCGAGGAGCGCAGCGACGTGGCAACCTGCTGTTTGCCTGTCATCCCGAGCGAAGAACGCGTTCGCAGTCGAAGGTTCGTGCATTTTGCAACGCGGCCAGCCCGCAACGCTCTCTCCCTCTCCCTCCCTCTCTCTTGTCATTGCGAGGAGCGCAGCGACGTGGCAACCTGCTGTTTGCTTGTCATCCCGAGCGAAGAACGCGTTCGAGTCGAAGGTTCGTGCATTTTGCAACGCGGCGAGCCCGCAACGCTCTCTCCCTCTCCCTCCCTCTCTCTTGTCATTGCGAGGAGCGCAGCGACGTGGCAACCTGCTGTTTGCCTGTCATCCCGAGCGAAGAACGCGTTCGAGTCGAAGGTTCGTGCATTTTGCAACGCGGCCAGCCCGCAACGCTCTCTCCCTCTCCATCCCTCTCTCTTGTCATTGCGAGGAGCGCAGCGACGTGGCAACCTGCTGTTTGCCTGTCATCCCGAGCGAAGAACGCGTTCGAGTCGAAGGTTCGTGCATTTTGCAACGCGGCCAGCCCGCAACGCTCTCTCCCTCTCCCTCCCTCTCTCTTGTCATTGCGAGGAGCGCAGCGACGTGGCAACCTGCTGTCCCTGTTCCGGCGAGCGAAGCCTGTCATCCCGAGCGAAGCGGCGTTCGAGTCGAAGGTTCGTGCATTTTGCAACGCGGCCAGCCCGCCACGCTCTCTCCCTCTCCATTCCTCTCTCTTGTCATTGCGAGGAGCGCAGCGACGTGGCAACCTGCTGTCCCTGTTCCGGTGAGCGAAGCCTGTCATCCTGAGCGAAGCGGCGCCCGCGCCGCGCAGTCGAAGGACCCCTACTCCCTCGAACGCTCTCAATCGATCATCACCACGCGTCCAAACGCACGCCAGGAAATGCCATCTACGCCGCCCGGCTGCTCACCGCATCCGACCCATGCTGCTTCACCATCTTGTTATACGTTCCCATGATCAGAAACGGCGCCGGCCACTGCCCCACAAATAACGCCCAATTGTCTTTCCCCATGATCTTCAAAATCGCCGACCCGATCATCGATCCCACCGCCAGCCCCAGGTACACGCTGGAAGGAATCTGGGATGTCTGCGATTCGATCGCTCCCGTAAACCTATCCTCTTCTGCCTGTCCGCGATAAACCTTGCTCTCCATGAATGCTCTCCTTTGAAGTTTCAAAACCTTTTACCAAGAGATGTCCCGCTCCTGAAGCAAGAGGTATCGCTTATCCCCGTATTCGCTCGCCCCCTCCCGGAAATTGAACCGCACTCACTTCGCCGCCCCATATCCCCCCGATCGGTTCAAATGCCTGTGCGCAGCTCTGCATTTCACAACCTTCCCCCAAATCCGCTACCATGGTTCTACCGTCGCGCCTCGTTCGCCCTGCAAAAAACCTTTGAGTGGGAAGCACAGCCATCGCTGTTCCGGTAAAGTGTTGAACAGACAAACCCAAGATCGCGCGCTGTGGACCTCCATCGTCGTGGTCATGGTGCTTGTGCTCGGCGCCATTGCCGCCTTGCAATATCGCTGGAGCATGCGCGTCAGCGACGCTACCCAGGCCCGCATCGACGCCAGCCTCAAGGCCTCCATCATGGATTGGCACCTCAGCCTCCTTCATGAAGTCGCCGAACCCTGCTTCGCCATGCAGGTCAGCTCCGAACCCGATAACAAGGAAGACTGGGACAAGTATTTCCAGCGCTACGAAGGTTGGTACCAGTCCGCCAAGCGTCCCGAGCTCTTCTCCAATCTTTATCTTGTCGAGGTTCCCCGGCAGGGGAACGACCGCATGTATCGTCTCGATGTCACGCACAACCGTTTCTTTCTGGAGCCATGGCCGGCGCGCTTTGATGCGCTTCACCACGAGCTTCGCCGCCAATCCGCTAATCCCGAGACCCTGGAGCGTGCCGTCACCGACGACCCTCGCACCACCGTCGACAACGCTCCCGGACAGATCCCTCACGATCCTCTCTTCGGCTGGCAATTCGAGCAAAATCTTCCCGCGCTGGTGCGCCCCCTCATTCACAACGATGTGCTCGAGGATGAAGCGGAAGAACGAGCCAAGGCGCATCCTTATAACGGAGCGGCTGCCGAGGTGCGGCGGGAACACGACACCCCGCGCCAAAAAGACAAGGACCTGGACGAGGTCGAGCCCGTTTACTGGATCGTTATTGAAATAAACCCGAAGGTCCTAAGCCAGCAGCTCCTGCCCGAGCTCGCGAAACATTACTTCGGCGGCCCGCAAGGCTCGAACTACGACAACGCCGTGATCGCCGGACGCAGCGAGCGCGTCCTCTACTCGTCCAGTCCCGAACTCGTGCAGAATCCCTTCGATCACCCGGATGCGGTGCTCGATATCTTCGGACCACCCGCCACCCAACATACGGCGCTCTCGCATGACTTCGCCGGCGACTTTCATGCCGGTGGCTCGAAACCTGCCACCAGCTTCGACGAGCGCCGCAGCTTGTCGGCCCCCTCCTGGCTCCCCGTCATGCAGGACACCGGGCACGACCCCCATTGGAACCTCGTCGTGCGTCACCGGCGCGGATCGCTCGAGGCCCAGTTGGCCGCCATGCGCCGCCGCGATCTCGCGATTAGTCTCGGCGTGCTGCTGCTTCTCGGCGCAGCTATGACCATGCTGATCGTTGCCACCCGCCGGGCGCAGCGCCTCGCGCGCCAGCAGATGGATTTTGTCGCCACCGTTTCGCACGAACTGCGCACCCCGCTCGCCGTCATCTGCTCCGCCGCTGACAATCTCACCGATGGCGTCGTCAGCGGCAAGCAACAGCTCGCCCGCTACGGCGAAACGATCAAGCTTCAAGGCAAGCAACTCATCGCCCTCGTCGAACAGATCCTTCTCTTCGCCTCCACCCGCGAAGGACGGCAGATCTACCATTTGGAGTTCCTCGACGTCAGACGAATTGTGGACGTCGTTCTCGCGAATACTTCCGGATTGATGGAGATCGCCGGAGTTCAGGTCGAAACCCACGTCGAGTCCGACTTGCCCCAGGTCGTCGGCGACTTGGCCGCCATCTCCCAGTGCCTCCAGAACCTCGTCATCAACGCCGTCAAGTACGGCGGCGAAGCCCGGTGGCTCTCTGTCCGCGCCCGCCAGGTGCAGCTCGCGAAATCGGCCGAAATTCAGGTCTCGGTCGAAGACCGCGGGATCGGCATGAGCCACGATGATCTCGCCCACGTCTTCGAGCCCTTTTATCGCAGCCCCCTGGTCGCCGCCGCGCAGATCCGCGGCACCGGCTTGGGCTTGCCCCTCGCCAAAAGCCTGGCGGAAGCAATGAGTGGTTCGCTCACCGTCGAGAGCGAATTGGGAAGAGGAAGCACCTTTACCCTCCACCTGCCCTTCGCCCAGGACTCTCCGCTGCGCGCTGCCGTGTCGCAAACCTCCGAGAAGGTGTTGACCAACGCATGAACGAACGCATCCTGCTGATCGAAGATGAAGAGGCGTTGCTGATGACGCTGACCGACCGCCTCACCTCGGAAGGCTATTCCGTCGAGATCGCGCGCAATGGCGACGAGGGCTATACCCACGGAACCCGCGACGTCTTCGATCTCATCATCCTCGATATCCAGTTGCCCAAGCGCAATGGCTTCGATGTCTGCCGCGATATCCGGCAGGCCGGTGTCGCCACCCCGATTCTCATGCTCACCGCCCGCGGCCAGATCGTGGACAAGGTTGTCGGTCTCAAGATCGGTGCCGATGACTACATGACCAAACCCTTCGAGATGATGGAACTGGTCGCCCGTATCGAAGCTCTCTTGCGTCGTGCTCCGATTCGTTCTCCTGAACAGGAAACCGTGCAGCAGTTTGGCGATCTCCGCATCGATCTGCGTGGCACCGCTGTCTCCCGCGAAGGCAAACCCATCCCCCTCAGCGCCCGCGAATTCCAACTGCTGCGCTACCTGGTGGAACATCGCGGCGCAACCGTCTCGCGCGGAGAACTCCTCAAAGAAGTCTGGGGCTACAACGCCTCCACCTATACCCGCACCGTCGACATGCACGTCGCCAGCCTCCGCCAGAAAATCGAAAGCGACCCCAAACAACCCCAATGGGTCCTGACCGTCCCCGGCCTGGGCTACAAATTCACCAACGTCTAAATTCCACGGCTTCTCCCCGTCCCCGCAACCCGGCCAGCCGACTTTCCCGCCCGTCCCTCCATCCCTCTCTCTTGTCATTGCGAGGAGCGTAGCGACGTGGCAACCCGCTGTCCCTGCTCCGGCGAGCAAAGCCTGTCATCCTGAGCGAAGCGGCGCCCCGCGCCGCGCAGTCGAAGGACCCCTACTCCTTCGAATGCTCTCAATGAGCTCCCATCACCGCGCGTCTGGCTCCGCGGTCAGCGTGCAAGGCTTTCGCCCCTCCATCCCTCTCTCTTGTCATTGCGAGGAGCGCAGCGACGTGGCAACCTGCTGTCCCTGTTCCGGCGAGCAAAGCCCGCCATCCTGAGCGAAGAACGCGCGTTCGCAGTCGAAGGATCTTGCGTTTTGCTCCGCGGCCAGCCCGCGACGCTCTCTCCCCTCTCCATCCCTCTCTCTTGTCATTGAGAGGAGCGCAGCGACGTGGCAACCTGCTGTCCCTGTTCCGGCGAGCAAAGCCCGCCATCCTGAGCGAAGAGCGCCCCGTGCTCGCAGTCGAAGGATCTTGCGTTTTGCTCCGCGGCCAGCCCGCAACGCTCTCCCTCCTCCATCCCTCTCTCTTGTCATTGCGAGGAGCGCAGCGACGTGGCAACCTGCTGTCCCTGTTCCGGCAAAGATTGTCATCCTGAGCGAAGCGGCGCCCGCGCCGCGCAGTCGCAAGGTACCTCCTACTCCATTCGAATGCTCTCAATGCAGCTCCCAGTCACCGCGCGTTTTGCTCCGCGGTCAGCCCGCAACGCTCTCGCCTCTCCATCCCTCTCTCTTGTCATTGCGAGGAGCGTAGCGACGTGGCAACCTGCTGTCCTTGTTCCGGCGAGCGAAGCCTGTCCCCCTGAGCGAAGCGGCGCCCGCGCAGTCGAAGGATCTTGCGGGTTTTGCTCCGCGGTCAGCCCGCAACGCTCTCCTCTCCTCCATCCCTCTCTCTTGTCATTGCGAGGAGCGTAGCGACGTGGCAACCTGCTGTTGCCTGTCCCCCTGAGCGAAGCGGCGCCCGCGCCGCGCAGTCGAAGGATCTTGCGGGTTTTGCTTCGCGGCCAGCCCGCAACGCTCTCGCCCTCTCCATCCCTCTCTCTTGTCATTGCGAGGAGCGCAGCGACGTGGCAACCTGCTGTTGCCTGTCATCCTCCTGAGCAAAGAACGCGCCGCGTTTCGCAAGCGGAATCCGCCCTTTATAACTCCCGCTTATCGCTCGCATAAGGTTTGCTAACTGATTGACTTTACATGCACTTTACAGCCACTTTACCGTCCTTTTTTCGTGGCGATGATCTACTGCTTATACGCAATGGGAACTTCTCCCACCCGGAGAAGGAATAGGAGAAGATCATGAATAGAATTCTTGGATATGCGCTGGCAATGGCGGTTGGATTGGGTACCGGAGCGGCGCTCTCGAATGGCGTCTCTGCGAATACCGTCGCCGCAAACCATGTCGCCATAAAACACGGAACCGACGCCGCCTTCCACGATGGCCTCTATATGGGCAAGCACGACGCCGAAGAGGGTCGTCTGCGCCATGTCTCCGCCGGCCGTTGGAGCACCCCCACCGATCGCTCGCAGTACCAGGCCGGGTATGACGCGGGGTTCAGCGCCTCGATTCGCTAGCCGAAAACGTTCGTTTCCAGGAAGGGCAATTTCGACCGAAATTGCCCTTTTTTGCGTTTCAAATGCCACTTTCAGCCCCGATTTTCTTACTGTCCGTCTCCGGACACTTTTCTTCGTATCAGGACACCCGCCGCCTCAGATCCCCTCCTGGTGCTCTCCCTATCTCTTGCAACATCAACGTGTTACCCGGGATTCCAACTTGGCGTCCAGCTTGCTTCCTAGGGAAGCGTGGATATCGCCCGACCAGAGTTCAAGCAGAAAAAACGTCGTCGCCAGCTCCTGTTCGGCGGCCTCGCCCTCATTGTCTTATTGGCCATAACTGCTGGTGTTTCAAGGCTTAAGCCCGCCGCTCCGTCGGTCGAACGCGGCACCGTCTGGACCGACACCGTGAAACAAGGCCCCATGCTCCGCCAAGTCCGTGGTTTAGGGACACTTACGCCCACTCCTGAAGATGTGCGCTTGATTCCCGCGGAGACCGAAGGGACGGTCCTCCGGATCTTCAAGCTTCCGGGCTCGCAAGTGACTGCAGACACGATACTTCTCGAGATGAGCAATCCGCAGCTCGAGCAGGAAGCGGTGGACGCGCAACTGCAACTGAAAGCCGCCGAAGCCGAATACCAAAACCTTAAAGTCAAGCTGCAGAGCGACTTAATGAACCAGCGCGCCGGCGCCGCCACCGTGGGCGCGGATTACAGCCAGGCCCAGCGACAGGCGCAAACCGATAAAGCTCTCTATGACTTAGGGGTAATTTCGGGCCTCGCGTACAAAGCCTCGCAAGGCAAAGCCGATGAGCTCACCACGCGCAACGATCTCGAGGGCCAGCGCTTGAACATCAACGAAAAGGCCACTGAATCCGAACTTGCCGTGCAGCAAACCAAGGTGGACGAGATGCGCGCTTTGTATGAGTTAAAAGCGAGGCAAATGGACCGCCTGAAAGTGCGCGCCGGGATCGACGGCGTGCTGGTGGACCAGCCATTGCAGGTGGGCCAGCACGTGACACCCGGAACCGTGCTCGCGAAGGTCGTGCAGCCGAACCGGCTGATGGCCTCGCTGAAGATTCCAGAGACGCAGGCGCGCGACGTGCAGATCGGGCAGCCGGCTTCCGTGGATACGCACAACGGCGTAGTGCAGGGCAACGTGGTGCGGGTCGATCCGGCAGTGGTGAACGGAACGGTCACGGTGGACGTAAAACTCACTGGCGAGCTTCCCAAGGGTGCGCGTCCGGACCTGAGCGTGGATGGAACGATCGACCTGGAGCGGTTGGACAGCGTGGTGTACGTGGGACGTCCGGCATTCGGCCAGGAGAACAGCACGATCAGCCTTTTCAAGCTCGACCCAGACGGAAAGGGTGCGTCGCGGGTGCCGGTGAAAGTAGGCCGCGCCTCGGTGAACACGATCCAGGTGCTGGAGGGTCTGAAGCCGGGAGACACGGTGATTTTGTCGGATATGTCGCGCTGGGATAACACCGACCGGATTCGACTCGACTAGCAATGCAAGTCCGAAGAGCCCGAATTTTAAGTTTTCCAGGAGAGATAGAAATGAGCGACGCAGGACGCGCTTTGATCCAGATCCAAGATTTGACCAAGGTTTTCTATACCGACGAGATTGAGACGCATGCGCTCTCCGGGGTGCATCTCGAGATCGAAAAGGGTGAATATGTCGCGATGTCGGGTCCCTCGGGTTGCGGCAAGTCCACCCTGCTCTCCATCATCGGACTGCTGGATACGCCGACGGCCGGCAAATACTACCTGAACGACAAGCCGGTGGAGAACCTCGACTTCGGCGATCGCTCGCGCATTCGCAACCAGGAGATCGGGTTCATCTTCCAGAGTTTCAACCTGATCGGCGATCTGACGGTGTACGAAAACGTCGAGCTCCCGCTGACCTACCGGCAGGGCATGGCGACTCCGAACCGCAAGCAGCGGGTGATGGAGGCGCTGGAGCGGGTGGGCATGGCGCATCGCATTCGGCATTATCCTTCGCAGCTTTCGGGCGGCCAGCAGCAGCGTGTGGCGGTGGCACGCGCGCTGGCGGGGAATCCGTCGATCCTGCTGGCGGACGAGCCGACGGGAAACCTCGATTCGCGCAATGGCGAAGCGGTGATGGAGCTTTTGCAAAACCTGCACCGCGAGGGCGCCACCATCTGCATGGTGACGCACGATCCGCGCTTCGCGGCACACGCGCAGCGCCAGATCCATCTCTTCGACGGCAAGGTGGTCGCAGAAGAAGAGCTCCGAAAATTGACCCAGGAGATCAATTAGCTCCTATGCCAGGAGGTCTGCCATGCATGGTTTCGTGCAAGACCTGCGCTACTCGCTGCGCCAGCTGAAGAAGAGTCCCGGCCTTCGCGATTACCGCCGTGCTGACACTTGCACTGGGTATCGGCGCGAACGTCGCGGTATTTACCGTGATGAACGCCACCCTGTTGAACCCAAGCGGTGTGCCGCATCCTGACGGCGTGGTTGCGGTGCGCGCCGGCTACAAGTTCGGCGACTTGGCAAACATCAGCATCTCCCCACCCGATTTCGAAGACGCAGTTGAAGGGAAAGATGTTTTTACGTCCTCAGCTGTTCTGAAGGGCGTGAGTTTCAATTACTCGCGTGACTCCGGCCCACCGGAGCTGCTCAATGGCGCGCAGGTGAGCTGGCAGTGGTTCGACGTGTTCTGGGCACAACCGATTCTGGGACGCGTGTTCCGTCCCGAAGAAGATGTGCCCGGCGCTAACCATGAAGTGGTTCTTTCCTACCGCACATGGCAGAAGCGCTTCGGTGGAGATCGAAACGTTGTTGGGCGCAAGCTCGAGCTCGATCGTGAGTACTACGAAGTCGTCGGCGTGATGGGACCGGGATTCGCGTGGCCTAACAAAGCCGAAATGTGGACGCCGCTGGCCCTCAAACCAAGTCAGTTGACGGATCCGAACTTCCGCTTCAATGAGTATCTGTTTGGTGTGGCCCGGTTGCGGCCGGGAAAGACCATTGCCGAGGCAAACGCATACCTGGGGCAGCGTGTTTCGATGGTGCGCGCAGCTGCAGCAGAGCGGGGTGCCACTTTTGTTTCTGATGGCGGATGGCATGAGTTCGCGATGCCTCTGATCGATTACGTGTCCGGAGATCTGCGCAAGCCGCTTTCGCTTATGCTGGGCGCTGTAGCCCTGGTCCTCCTGATTGCGTGCGCGAACATTGCGGGCTTGCAACTGGCGCGCGCGTCCGGACGCCAGCGCGAAGTCTCCATCCAGATCGCCCTTGGCAGCTCGCGCAGCCGCTTGATGCGTCAGGCCTTCGCGGAAAGCTTCCTTCTTTCTGTGTCCGGCGTTGTGGTGGGAATCGCCCTCGCCCGGTTCGTCGTGCCCGCGCTGCTTTCGCTCTCGGCGCCAAGCGTATTTCTGAATGTCGCTCCCAAGCTCAATATCGCCGTGCTTCTGTTTGTGGCCGCGATCGGCGCACTCTGCGCGTTGCTGTGCGGCACCGCACCCGCATGGCACATGACGCACTCAAAGTGGTTCCAGGCTTTGCAGGAAAGCGGGCGGTCCGAGACTGCAAGTCCCACCCGCCAACGGCTGCGTTCGTCTTTGGTCGTGGTTGAGATAGCCGTCGCCATGTTGCTGCTCTTTGGCGCGGGGTTGCTGGTGCGTAGTCTGCAGGAGTTGCAAAGTGTCCAAACCGGTTTTGACCCCAGCCACCTGATCACCGGAGCTGTCACTCTGCCGGACTCTACGTACAAGAACGACGAGCAGCGTGAAAACTTCTACGTCGCCCTGGAGAGCCAGCTGCGCAACATACCGGGAGCACAGAAAGTCGCGATTGTGGATGCGCTTCCTTTCTCCGGCAATGGCGGCTCGTCTTCCTTCTCAATTAAAGGACAGGTTGTTCCGAAAGGTGACCCCGGTCCGCATGCCAATATCCGCCTCGTGACCGCGGATTACTTCAACACGCTCGGTATCCCCTTGTTGCGGGGACGCGTGTTTACGACCGGAGACCGGGCGACAACCCAGCCGGTGGCGCTGATTGACGACGTGCTGGCACGCCAGTATTTCGGCAACCAGGACCCGCTCGGACAGCAGATCAATTTCGGCGGCAAGGACACAAAAGACGATCCCATGCGCACCATCGTGGGCATTGTGAAGCACGCGCGCGCCAGTTCGCTCGAGTCCGACACCAACGAGGGTTTCTATTACTTCCCCATGGACCAGGTGCCGGACAAATCCGCTTTTATCGCGGTACGAACGTCAGGCTCGCCCATGGCGATAGTGAACGCAGTGCGTGACGCATTGCGCGCGGTAGATTCCGGCCAGGCGCTCTATGACGTGAAAACCATGGACGAACGCGTGGATGAGTCGCTGCTCGGGCGGCGTTTCATCGTGGTCCTGCTTTCGATCTTTGCTGGACTGGCGCTGCTGCTCTCCGCGCTCGGCCTGTATGGCGTGATCAGCTACTCGGTGAAGTTGCGGACGCGCGAACTCGGCGTGCGCATGGCACTCGGAGCGCAACGTGGCGATGTGCTGCAACTCGTGCTTGGCCGCGGTATGCAACTGGCCGCGATCGGGATTGTCGTCGGGCTGTTGACAACCTTCGCGCTTGGCCGGCTGCTGAATAGCATGCTGTACCAGGTTTCGGTCTTCAACCCGCTGGCGCTGATCGCGACGTCATCTTTGCTGGCCGCTACCGTGCTCCTGGCCAGCTACATCCCGGCGCGACGGGCGGCCCAAATCGATCCCATGCGCACGCTGCGCGAGGAGTAAGCGATGCTGGCAAATCTTCTGCAAGATGTGCGCTACGCGATCCGGCAATTGCGCAAGTCCCCGGGATTCGCGGCGACCGCCATCGTCACGCTCGCGCTCAGCATTGGCGCGAACACCGCGATCTACAGTCTCTTTGACCAGGTGCTGCTGCGGCGGTTGCCGGTAAAGGATCCGAAGGAACTGGTGGTGCTGGAGTACAAGGGAACCGACACCGGGTCTACCAACGACCACGGCGGCCCGGCAGGCAGCTACTTCTCCTACCCGATGTACAAGGACCTGCGCGATCGCAATTCGGTGTTCAGCGGCCTGATCGCGTCGACGATTACGCAAACCGGCGTGCAATGGCACAAGCAGCCGGAGCTCGCGAATACGGAGCTGGTGTCGGGCAATTATTTCGACGTGCTCGGCGTACGGCCGGCTGCCGGCCGTTTGTTTATTCAGTCGGATGATTTGCAACAGAATGCCAACCCCGTGGTGGTACTGAACTATGCCTATTGGCAGCGGCGATTCGGGCTCGATCCTAAGATTGTCGGCGATGTGATCCTGATCAACGGGCATCCCTTCACGGTGATTGGCGTAAGCGCGCCAGGATTCCAGAGCATGCAGATCGGCTTCGCGCCCGCCATCTATACGCCGATGATGATGAAGCCACAGGTGACGCCAGCGTGGAACGGGTTGGACGACCGCCGCAATAAGTGGCTGAACATCCTGGGCCGGGTGAAGCCCGGAATGACGGCGGCCCAGGCGGAGGCGGGCCTCGATCCGGTGTGGCACGCGATCCGCGACGAAGAGCTGAAAGAGATCCACACCAAGAGCGATAAATTCCGCGAAGCATTCGGGACGAAGAGCCACCTCTTCCTGCGCAACGGCGCGCGCGGTTTCATGCAGGTTGATCAGTACGAGCTGCCGATGATGATCGTGATGGCGATGGTGCTGCTGGTGGCTGTGATGGCGTGCGCGAACGTTGCGACACTGTTGCTGGTACGGGCTGCATCACGTATGCGCGAGATGTCTGTGCGTTACGCGATGGGCGCGCGCCGGCAGCGCATCATTCAGCAGCTTTTGAGCGAGGGATTGCTGCTGGGGTTGGCGGGGGCGGTAGGCGCATTCCTGATCGCAGGGCCGGCCTCGGCGATGTTGATCCGTAAAGCATTCTCGGACTCGAATGGAAACGTGCCGTTTGCTACATCGCTAGACGGACGCGTGCTGTTTTTTAATTTTATGCTCGCACTGCTGGTGAGCCTGGTCTTCAGTATCGCTCCCGCTATTCAGTTCTGGCGTCCGAACCTCGCGCCCGCACTCAAGCAGCAGACGGTGACCTCCGGGGGAGGCCCGCTGCGATTCCGTCGCGCGTCCGTGGCGGTGCAAGTGGGGTTGAGCCTGGTGCTGCTTGTGGGCGCAGGATTGTTCCTGCGCACCCTGAACAATTTGAAGTCGGTAAACGTGGGCTTTACGACGGAGCATTTGCTGACTTTTGCGGTCGATCCGCAGCTGGCGGGCTACGAACCCAGCCAAACGATGGCGTTACATCAGCGACTGACCGAAGCCCTGCAACGGTTGCCGGGCGTCCGCGCGGTCGCGGTGACGAATGATCCGGAACTGGCGAATAATGACGAAACCGCCAACATCAGCATTGCCGGATACAAGAACCCGGAGGATGAGCGGCTGCACCGCATCGAAATTCCCAGCGTAGGCCCAGGATATTTCACCGCCATGCAGATGCCGTTACTGGCGGGCCGTGACTTTACCGAGCAGGACGGGCGCGGAGCCCCGCGCGCCGCAGTGGTGAACGAGACCCTGGCGCGGTATTTCTTCGGCGAGCCGGAGAAAGCGATTGGCCAGATGATCGGCAACGGCTCGGGTGACGATACCCACTATGACATCCAGATCGTGGGGGTGGCGCGCGATGCGAAGCACAATGGGATGCGGGCGGACATCCGGCCGGCGCTGTTCACGCCGTATGCCCAGATGATGAAGTGGGAGCGCGATCCAAAAACGGGCAAGCAAGTGCAGGTGCCCGGCGATGTGGGCCAGCTCACGTATTACGTGCGCACATGGCAATCGCCGGAGACCGCGATGGGCATGATCCGCGGAGCGGTACAGGGCGTGGATTCGAAGCTGGTGCTGGATACGTTCCGCACCATGGATCAGCAGATCGACGACAACATCAGCACGGAGCGCATGATCGCTCTCCTCGCCTCGGGCTTCGGTGTGCTGGCGGCAATTCTTGCAGCAGTCGGACTATACGGCGTGCTGGCGTACTCGACGGCGCAGCGCACGCGCGAGATTGGCGTACGCATGGCGCTCGGCGCCAGCCGTGGCTCGGTGGTCGGCATGGTTCTGCGCGAGGTGCTATGGCTTGCGGGTGCGGGAGTGCTTGTAGCAGCGCCGGTCTCGCTGCTGCTTACCCGCTTTATGAAGAGCCAGCTGTTCGGTATATCCAACAGTGACCCGCTGACCATGGCCGCGGTTGTATTGCTCGTGACGTTGGTGGCGGTCCTGGCCGCGTTGCTGCCTGCCCGCCGCGCGGCAGGCGTGGATCCGATGAAAGCATTGCGGTACGAGTAGGAGGAGACGATGAGGGGCCTACTACAGGATCTGCGATACGCGTTTCGTTACTTGCGCAAGAGCCCGGGCTTCAGCACGGTGGCGATTGTGACCCTTGCGCTCGGCATCGGGGCGAACACGGTCGTGCTGGCGCTGGTGCAGTCGGTGCTGCTGGCGCCGCTGCCGTATCGCGATGCGGACCGCATCCTGTCGGTGGACACGCACTGGATCAGCGAGGCGAGGAACAGCCGGCGCGTGACCGGCGCCGATTTCGTGGACATCCGGACGCAATCGACGGACTTCGAGGCGATCGCTTATCTCTACGGCGGCGTGCTGGGGGTGCAGCTGGCGAACCATGCCGCGTTCACCGGGGTAGAGATGGTGTCGGCGGAGTTTCCCAAGGTGTTCGGGGTGACGCCGATCGCCGGACGTCTGTTTGACGATAAGGAAGCGGAGCACTCGGCGGTGGTGAACGCAACCTTCGCGCGCGATAACTTTGGCGGAGTTGCGGCGGCGATCGGAAAGACCGTCGGGATGGAGGGGCAGAGCTACGAGATCGTTGGCGTGCTGCCGGCAGGGTTCAGCTATCCCAAGGGCACGCAGGTGTGGCTGGGCAGCCCCGCGCAGCCGGGGAATATGAACCGGACTTCGTTCAACTACAACGCTGTCGCGAAGCTGAAGCCGGGAGTTTCGGTGAAGAGCGCACAGGCGCAGATGCAGACGATTGGCGAGAGGCTACGCGCCGCGTATCCGGACGAGAACAAGGACAAGACCCTTACGGTAGTGCCGCTGCGGGAACAACTGGTTGGCAATGTCCGGCCAATGTTCCTGCTGTTGCTGGGCGCGGTGGGGCTGATCCTGCTGATTGCGTGCGTGAACGTCGCCCACTTGCAGCTGGCGAGGGCGACCACGCGAGTCAAAGAAGTGGCTTTGCGGACGGTGCTTGGGGCGTCGCGGTGGCGGGTGGTGCGGCAGGTGCTGCTGGAGAGCCTGGTGCTGGCGGCGCTGGGCGGCGGGCTTGGGGTGCTGATCGCGAACCCGCTGCTGCGCGGATTCGTGCGGCTTGCGCCGGCGGATATTCCGCGGCTCGAGGAAGTGCATATCGGGCTGGTGGCGCTGATGCTGATCGCGCTGGTATCGGTGCTAGCGACACTGGTGTCGGGAATTGCGCCGGCGTGGCAGATGCTGCACCTGAACGTCAATGAATCGTTGAAGCAGGACACTGCGCGCGGACTTTCGGGGCGGGGTGTTTCACGGTTGCGCAGTGCGCTGGTGGTGGCCGAGATCGCGCTGACGTTCGTGCTGGCAGCCGGAGCCGGCCTGCTGGTGCGCTCCATGCTCAAGCTCGATGCAACGGATTCCGGATACGTCACCGATCACATGCTGGTGATGAATGCGCATGCTCCGGCAAAGACCGAACAGGAGTACGTGCAGCGCACCCAGATGTTTCAAAATCTGTTCGACCAGCTGCATGCGGTGCCCGGCGTGCAGAGCGTTGCGGGGGTGATGGGGCTGCCGGCGGGGACGTACGGGTCGAATGGTGTCTACCAGATCGAAGGGCAGGCGTTACCGGCTTCGTGGACCGACCTGCCGCAGTCGAACTGGACGCTGAGCAGCCCGGATTATTTCTCGACCATGGGCATCCCGGTGCTGCGCGGCAGGGACTTTTCCAGGGGGGACACGTACGAGAGTCCTTTTGTTGCGATCATCAGCCAATCGATGGCGCGGCAGAGCTTTGGCGACAAAGATCCGGTCGGGAAGCAGCTCCGCTGCGGTCTGGACAGCGACAAGTGGATGACCATCGTGGGCGTCGTGGGCGAGGTGAGGCAGGATTCGCCGGCCTCTCCGCCGGTGCCAACACTGTACATGCCGCTTACGCAGCATCCGTATCACGCCAATGAAATCGATGTGGTGATGCGCACGCATCTTGCACCGTTGGCGCTGATGGAAACGGCGCGCGAGACGGTGAAGCGGATGGACCCGCAGATTGCGACGCGATTCACCACGATGGATGCGATGTTGACCGAATCGACGGCCGCGCCGCGTTTTCGCAGCTGGCTGGTGGGCGGCTTCGCAGTGCTTGGCGTGCTGCTGGCGATGCTCGGCATTTACGGCGTGATGGCCTACACGGTGGCACAACGAACCTTCGAGGTCGGGGTGCGGATGACTTTCGGCGCAAAGTCCTCGGACATCCTTGGCATGGTGTTGGGTAGGGCAATGCGGCTGACGTTTGCGGGGATCGTGATCGGCGTGGTGTTCACGGCCGTGATCGCGCGGCTGATCTCGAGCATGTTATTCGGGATTACCGCGTACGATCCGTTGTCGTTCGGGATTGCCTGCGGATTGCTGTCGCTGGTTGCGCTGGCAGCGGCCTATTTCCCGGCACGACGCGCAGCTTCCATCAACCCTTTAGCCGCGATTCGCTACGAGTAATGGAGATGGGAAACGAGATGATTCAACTGAAGAACATCGAACGCAGTTATAAGACCGGGGCGGGGCAGACGTGGGTTTTGCGCCGGGTTGGGCTCGACATCAAGCCGGGGGAGTTCATCACCGTGATGGGGCCCTCGGGCGCGGGCAAGTCTTCGCTGCTGAACGTGCTCGCCCTGCTCGACGACCAGTGGGCGGGCGAGTACTGGTTCAACACGGAACCGGTTCACGAGATGAAGCGCAAACAGCGGGCCGAACTGGCAAAGAAGCACATCGGGATGGTGTTCCAGAGCTATCACCTGCTCGATGACCTGACGGTGCAGGAAAACATCGACCTTCCTCTCTCCTACAAAGACATTCCGCGGGGCGAGCGCCAGAGCATGGTTGCCGACACGCTCGATCGGTTCCGGATCGTGGCGAAAAAAGACCTGTATCCAAACCAGCTTTCCGGAGGACAGCAGCAACTGGTGGGCGTCGCGCGCGCCGTGATTCACAACCCCGCGCTGTTGCTGGCGGACGAACCTACCGGCAACCTGCACTCCAGCCAGGCAAAGGAGATCATGGAATTATTCAAAGGGTTGAACGAGCAGGGAACGACGATCGTGCAGGTGACGCACTCGGAGGCCAATGCCGCTTACGGGACGCGAACCCTGCAGATGCGCGATGGCTGGCTGGTAGGCGACACGGCGAATCCTGACCTGCAATACCAGGGAGAGGCAGCGACGCGATGAAGAATTCCCTGGGATCCCGGCTGCGTGAGGTGGTTGCTCTCGGTTGCGCATGCGCGACGTTCGTTACGTCCGCGTGGGCTCAGAATCCGGGCGGATTCGACATTTCTCTGCCCAAATCGCACGCTCCCCTGAGCGCGTATGAACCGGCGCACGTGCCGCCTCCGGTGCTTTCGAATTCTCCGCGCCTGAACGCGCTGATTAAAGACGGGAAGCTTTACCTGTCGTTGAAGGATGCGATCGCGCTTGCGCTGGAAAACAATCTCGACCTTGCGATTGCGCGCTACAACCTGCCGATTGCCGATACCGACCTGCTTCGTACCAAGGCCGGCGGCTACTTCCGCGGCGTAAATACGGGCGTGGTGCAGGGAACGCCGGGTGGCGGCGTGGGAGGCTTTGGGACCGGTGCTCCCGGCGCGGGCGCAGGTGGAACGACCGGCGGCGCCGGGGGCGCTGGTGCCGGCGCATCCGGCCTGGTGCAATCCACGCTGGGAACGGGCACGGTGGTGAACAGCTACGATCCGCAGGTGACCGGTGCGCTGGGACTGGAACACCTTACCTCGCCGGTTTCCAACCTCGCGATTTACGGGGTGCCGTCACTGCAACTCAACACTACGACGGCGAACTTCAATTTCAGCCAGGCATTTCCTACCGGCACACAGATTTCGGTGGACTACGATAACAATCGCCAGACGACGAACAGCTCAACCTTCTTTCTTTCTCCGGCTTTGAACTCGCAGTTTCGTTTCACCGTGGTGCAGGAGCTGCTGGCCGGCTTCGGTTTCGGACCGAACCTGCGCTACCTGCGGATTGCAAAGAACAACAAGAAGATCTCCGATATTGCGTTCAAGGACCAGGTCACGGCGACGGTAACGCAGATTGCGAATATCTACTGGGAGCTGGTGGGCGCGTATGAGCAGGCGCGGGTGAACCAGCAGTCGCTGGATTTTGCCAACCAGACGCTGGACAACACGCGCAAGCAACTACATCTCGAGGCTGTTCCCGCGATGGACGTGATGCGCGCCGAAGCCGAGGCATCGAAACGCGCACAAGATCTGACGGTGGCAAACACCAATCTCGAGTTGCAGGAATCCTTGATCAAGAACGCGCTCACGCGCAGTCTCGACGACCCGGTGCTCGAAGCCATGCCGGTGATTCCGACGGACAAGATGGGCGCGGTAAGTACCACCGAAGCGGTGCAGCCGGTGCAGGACCTGATTGCGAAGGCGCTCCAGGATCGTCCGGAACTTCTGGAGTCGGACATCGACCTGCAGAACCGCCAGATCAGCCAAAAAGCAACGCGCAACGCGCTGCTGCCCACGCTGAACCTGGTGGCCTACTACGGAGGGGCGGGACTGGCGGGTACTCCCACGCCGGGAAACATTTCGACGGTACCGGGAGGCTTCCCGGGTGCTGTAGACAGTGCCTTGAATGGCTCGTCTCCGGATTACTTCGTCGGATTCAACCTGAACATCCCGATTCGTAACCGGGTTGCGAAGGCCGACCAGTTCCGTTCGGAGCTGGAGTACCGGCAGTCGGAGTTGCGGCGCGAGCAGTTGAAGAAACAGATACGGATTGAAGTACGCAACGCGCAATATGCTTATGAACAATGCGCAGCGCGGGTGGATGCGGCGGTGAAGGCGCGTGACCTGGCGCAGCGCACCTTCGACACGATGAAGAAAGAGCAGGAGCTGGGCGCCGGGTCGAACTACCAAACGCTCACCGCACAGCGCGACCTGGCGCTGGCAGCACTCGACCTGGTCAACGCGCAGTCCACGTACGAGAAATCGAAGGTTGAGCTGGACCGCGCTACCGGCTCGACCTTGGAACATAATGGTATCCAGGTAGAAGAAGCGGTGAAGGGCGTGGTTGCCGCGCAAGTCCCTGGCACACCGCAGAGCGAGCCCCAGGGCACCACCCCGAACCCGGGCAGGTAAGTTGGAGCATTGATGACGCAAAGCAGTTCGACCGTAAATCCGAAGATCGTTGTGCCCGCGAGGGAGCAACGTGCCGCACGCATTCTGGCAGCGGATGACCAGGAACATATCCTCGACGCGCTGAAGATCCTGCTGCGTCCGGAGGGCTATGAAGTAGAGACCGCGAAATCGCCGGTGCTGGTGCGAGAGATGCTGAACAGCAACTCGTACGATGCGCTGCTGATCGATCTCAACTACACCCGCGATACGACATCCGGACGCGAAGGCCTCGATCTGCTTTCCGAGATCGTGGCCATGGACAGCACAGTTCCAGTGATCGTGATGACGGCGTGGGGCAGCATCGATGTGGCGGTGGAAGCCATGCGGCGCGGAGCGCGCGACTTCATCCAGAAGCCCTGGGAAAACGAGCGGCTGCTGACGATCCTTCGCACCCAGGTAGAGCTGTATCGCACGCTGCAGCGCGCCGAACGGTTGCAGGCGGAGAACCAGTTGCTCCGTGCGACGGGCATGCCGCAACTGATTGCCACGGCTCCGGCGATGCAGTCGGTGCTCGAATCGATTGCGCGGATCGGGCCCTCGGATGCGAACGTTCTGATTACCGGGGAGCACGGGACCGGTAAGGAAGTGGTCGCGCAGTCGCTGCATGCGGTTTCCCCGCGATCGAACAAGACGCTGGTAGCGGTGAATACGGGAGCGCTTCCGGAAACGCTGTTCGAGAGCGAATTGTTCGGACACGTGAAAGGGGCGTTCACCGATGCGCGGACCGACCGTATCGGACGCTTCGAACTGGCGGACCAGGGAACGATTTTTCTCGATGAGATCGGCAACGTTCCGGTGCGGCAGCAGACGAAGCTGCTGCGGGTGCTGGAAACCGGGGAGATGGAACGGGTCGGTTCGTCGAAGAGCCGCCGGGTAAACGTCCGCGTGATTTCCGCGACCAATGCCGATCTTCGGGCAGCCTGCGCCGCGGGGCAGTTTCGCGAAGACCTGCTGTTTCGTCTGAACACGGTGGAGATTCACATCCCGGCGCTGCGCGAGCGTCGGGAAGACATCGCTGCGCTGGCGCTTCACTTCCTGAAGCGCTATGCGGAGCGCTATCGGCGTCCGGCGCAGGTGCTGGATAAGGGAACCGTGCAGGCGTTGATGCAGTATAGTTGGCCGGGCAATGTGCGCGAACTGGAGCACACCATGGAGCGCGCGGTGTTGATGGCCCGTGGCAACGAGATTCAGCCTGCGGATCTTGGGCTCATCCAGCAGAAGCAGCAGAGCAGCCCGAACCTGGAGGAGCTGAGCATCGAATCGGTCGAGAGCATCCTGATCCGCAAGGCGCTGCAGAGGTACCACGGCAACGTGAGCCAGGCCGCGGAGGCGCTCGGATTGAGCCGTGGTGCGCTGTATCGCCGGATGGAGAAATATGGGCTCTAGCTTCCTGCCCCAGCGGACGAAATCGAGCGTCGCCGGGGAGCCAGCTACGAGCGAAGAAGCCCTTCACCGAACTACCCGCAAGCGAAGACTCTTGCGTTACGAGCGCCGTGTTCTTCTGCTTGCATTCATCGTTGCGCTGCCCAGCATGGTGGTCAGCGTCATCCTCGTTCTGATCCAGAGCTGGCCGAGTGATGCGAAGGTCGCGTTGCTGACCGGGGAGGGGATTGCGTGGTTGCTGCTGGCACTGGCGCAGCACGAGCAAATCGTGCGTCCGCTGCAAACGCTCACCAACGTTGTGGCCGCCTTACGCGAGGAAGATTATTCGTTTCGCGCTCGTGGGGCTGGATTGAATGATGCCCTGGGCGAATTGGCACTCGAAGTCAACGCGCTCGCCGACGTGCTGACCAACCAGAAAACCAGCGCGATCGAGGCGACGGCACTGTTGTCGCGGGTGGTGGAGGAGATCGATGCGCCGCTGTTTGCCTTCGATCCGGAGCACAGGCTGAAGCTGGTGAACTCCGCAGGCGAGAGGCTACTGCAACAACCTGCGGCCCACCTGCTGGGAGCTTCGGCGGCGGAGTTGAACCTGCAGGCGTGTTTCGAAGCGGAGAGCGAAACGCTGGTTCCACTACCTTACAGTCCCAATTCGCGCTGGATGGTACGACGCAGCCGATTCCGGCAGGATGGCGTACCGCATACGCTTATCGTGCTCTCCGATGTAAGCCGCGCGTTGCGCGAGGAAGAGCGCAGTGCGTGGCAACGCCTCATCCGTGTGCTCGGGCACGAGCTGAACAATTCGCTGGCGCCGATTAAATCGATTGCAGGGAGCCTGACGTCGCGGCTGAAACGCTCATCGCTCACCGAAGAGGAGCGCGACGATTTCGAGAAAGGCTTGTCGATCGTGGAAGGGCGCGCAGAGTCCCTGAACCGTTTCCTGCAGGCCTACCGGCAACTCGCGCAGATGCCGCCGCCGAAGTTAAAGCCGGTGAGCCTGCGTTCCCTAGTGGAGCGCGTCGCCGCGCTGGAGACACGCATCACGGTGGAGGTCGGCAACGAGGCAGACCTGACGCTCCAGGCGGATGCCGATCAGCTCGAGCAGATGTTGATCAACCTCGTTAAGAATGCCGTGGAAGCAACCAAGGAGCATCACGAGGCCGAACAGCCGGCGAGCCCGGAAGTGATAGTGAGTTGGGAGGTCGAGCCGGCAAACGTGATCCTGAAGGTGGAAGACAACGGGCCGGGAATCATGAATCCGAGCAACGCCTTCGTCCCCTTCTACACCACAAAGCAAGGCGGCAGCGGCATCGGGCTGGTGCTGTCGCGGCAAATCGCGGAGGCGCATGGAGGCCGGCTGGAATTGGTCAATCGGGAGGGTACCCGCGGCTGCATGGCGCGCGTAACGCTGCCCCGCACCCGCGAATGACCGCTACCAACGGCTCTCGAAAGCAGCCAGCTCTTTCTCGAGTTCCCATTGCAGAGCGGCTTTTTGATTGGCGTGCAGATAGGCGTCGCATCCTTCCGTCACTTTCGCGGTCGGCCGTTTCTCAGAGGCGCACTCTTTGACGGCCACGAATTTTCGATCGTCGCGCCACAGGCTCGCGCCCGCAACAAAGGCGTGTTCGAGCGAGGTTCGCGCCATGGCCTTCAACTGCGGGTAACTAAGCCTTTGATCGACCACGGCCTTCAGGTACTCCTGCGATAGGTCCGAACGCGCTACGCCTTCGTCGTCGGTCGAGAGAGCGACCGGGACGTCGTACTTCATGTAAGTGGCGAGTGGGTGATCTTCACCTTTGACGCCGAGGATCACGTCGTTGCTGGTGAGATTGATCTCTACCATGATCCTGCGCTTCGACATCTCTTTTAAGAGGTCGAGCGCCCGGTCCTCCTCCATCACATCCACGCCGTGGCCAATTCGTTCGGCGTGGCCTTTCTCGACAGCCTCCCGTATGTGGAAGGTCAGGCCATCGGGAGGCACGAGGCCGCGCGCGATTTCGCCCGCGTGCAGGGCGATGTGCGCTTTGGGATAGAAGGGTTTCAAGAAATCGATGATGCGCATGTGCAGGTCATAATCGTGCATCGGCACGTAATAGTCTTCGGGCATTACGAGGTTGAAGCCGACAACGCGAGGATCGCGGGTGGCGAGCTCAAAGCCGGCGAGGATCTGCGCAAAAACCTTCTCCTTCGGAGTCCCGCGCAAAACCTGGTACAGATATCGCTGGACGACGTTGCATCCCGGTTCCGCCTTATCCGTGCCGCACCGCAGGTCGGCGTTACGCTTTGCCTCGGCGGCATCGATGTTCTTGCGTGCCGCTTCCACAGCCTCAATCAGGCCGTTCGCGAGCAGCGTTTCCCGCATGACCTGGAAATCGTCGATCCATCCGACCTGTTTTCCGACCGCAGCTACTCGCCCTTCATCGGAGGTGAACATCAGTTCCTGATAGAGCTCGCGATTGAGCGCGGCTCGACGCGCGGCCTCGGCGAGCATTTCTCCCGTGCGTCCATCGCCGGCCAGACCGAATTTGCCGAAGGCATCGAAGAAGTGGTCATGCCCGGATTGACCGGAGAGCTGCCAATCCCGCATCGACCAGGCGTCCACCATCTTGCGATAGATCACCGGATCGCGGAGCGCATTTTCGGCGTCCACATTGCCGGCCGCCTCGTTGCATGGGGGCTTCACCAGTTGGAGTGTCGCGGTTTCCACGCATAGTTTCGCATCCGCAGCCCAGGTGATCATGGTTTCGGCGTAGATTCCGCCGGAGAGGTGGTAATGCAAGTCGCCGCCCTTCGGCATCTCGCGCAGAAATTCCGTGAGCAGCGGAATATTGCCGCGAACGGATTGCATGTAGCGTTCGGTACGAAGCTCGGGAGAGACCGCTGTCTTCGCTTGTGGAAACGCGTAGGAACAAAACAGGAAGATGCACAGCGCGAGGGACCGCACGCGATAGAAGGTCATCCACTTATGCTCCGATGGCGAAGGCGAATCATATCAGGAGGAAGATGCTTGAGACATCGCCTTCCTGCTTGAACCGATCCGGCTGGGTCATCTACCATCGCCTTTTTCAGGTCAGCCACAGGAGCCACGTGCCAAACCTCAAAGTGCTTCTCGCTCGCGAGCAGATCCAGAAACGTGTGGCCGAGATGGCGGCAAGCATCTCCGCCGATTTTCATGGCGAGCCGGTGGTGCTCATCGGAGTTTTGAAAGGCGCCACGATCTTCCTGGCGGACCTTGCCCGTAGCATCGCCCTGGACGCAACCTTCGATTTCATTGCGGTGTCGAGTTATGGCGACGAGAGGCAGAGCAGCGGCGAGGTGAAGCTGAATAAAGATGTCGACACCTCGATGGAGGGCAAGAACGTTATTCTTGTCGAAGACATCCTCGACACTGGGCTAACCATGTCTTACCTGATCCGGGTGCTTGCCGCCAAAAAGCCCAAAGCGCTGAAAATTGCGGCACTCCTCGACAAGAGCTCGCGCCGGGTTCTGCCAATTCACGCCGATTATGTAGGCTTCGAAATTCCCGACCGGTTCGTGGTGGGTTATGGCATGGACGCCGCCGAGCGCTACCGCAATCTGCCGGATATTTGTGTCGTGGAAGAGTAACTTTGGTACCGAAGCACGGCGATCAATCGGGTGTAGAATCTGGAAACAATGGTTCAAAACGTCGCGCTTCCCGACGTCCGCAGTCAAGCCAGTGACTGGCATCTCATTGCCGCACTCATCGATCACACGTTATTACTACCAGAGGCGACTCGCGAGCAGGCTACGCATCTTTGCGAAGAGGCGATGCGTTATGGCTTCTACTCGGCTGTGGTGAACCCGCACCTGCTGGCGCATGCGAAGAGTGTTTTACACGGTTCGCACGTCAAGGTCGGCACCACCATTGGTTTTCCTCTAGGCGCCACCCTGAGCACCGTGAAACGATTCGAAGCCTCCGAGGCCCTGAAACTCGGCGCCGACGAACTCGACATGGTGATCCACATCGGTGCCCTAAAAGCCGGAGAGCGTCACGTGGTGGAAGGCGAAATTCGGAGTCTGGCAACTTTGGCTCACGAGGGTGGCGCGATTCTGAAGGTGATCATTGAGACTGCGCTGCTCGAGGAGAAGGAAAAGATTTTTGCCTGCGCCCTGGCGATGGAGGGTGGGGCGGACTTTGTGAAGACCTCTACCGGGTTCAGCACATCGGGCGCGACCGCCAAGGATGTTCACCTGATGCGCGGCGTGGTCGGCACAAAGCTCGGTGTGAAAGCTGCCGGTGGCATTCGGACCCTGGCGGAGGTCGAAGCGCTCCTGGACGCAGGCGCAAGCCGCATCGGTACCAGCGCTAGCGTGGCGATCGTAAGGGAATTGGGCGCACCGGAATAAGGATCCGGAACTAATCCTTTCGTTGTAAGAGACCCTCCTGCTAAGCTGCTCCTGATTCGGATCCCGCAGGAGTATGCATGGAACGCCTGACCGGTGTTCTCGGTCTGCTCGTATTTCTAGCGCTTGCCTTCGCGTTCTCCACCAATCGCCGCGCCATTCGCTGGCGGACGGTGCTGGTTGGGTTGATTCTGCAGCTGGTGTTTGCGATCTTTGTCCTTCGCGTGCCTGTCGGGCAGCGCATCATCCAGGCCGGAGGCGATGGGGCGAAGAAGCTCCTGTCGTACTCCTACGCCGGCTCTGAATTTGTATTCGGCGATCTCGGCAAGCCGGGGGGAGCGTTTTACTTCGCCTTCCAGGTGCTCCCGGTCATCATCTTCATCGCCGCTTTCTTCGCCATCCTCTATCACTACGGCGTCATGCAGTTTTTCATTCGTATCGCAGCCCGAGTCATGATGCGCTTCATGGGGGCAAGCGGCGCCGAGTCTCTGAACGTCGCGGCAAGCATCTTCATGGGGCAGACCGAGGCCCCGCTGACGATCCGCCCTTTTCTTCCGAAGCTGACACAAAGCGAACTCATGGTCGTGATGACCAGCGGCATGGCCCATGTTTCCGGGGCCATGATGGCGGCGTATTTCCAGGTCGGCCACGTCGAACCGTCGCACGTGCTAGCCGCCGTGGTGATGACGGCGCCGGGGACATTTGTCGTTGCCAAGATGCTGGTGCCGGAGACGGAAACGCCCCTTACGGCGGGACGGCTCGACCCGGCCACGGAGGATGAAATTACCGGCGAGGAGAAGCATGCGAATGTGCTCGGCGCAGCGGCCAAGGGAACCACCGACGGCCTTTGGCTCGCGATTAACGTGGCCGCGATGCTGATCTCGTTTCTCGCGCTCATCGCGCTGGTCAACGGAGTGCTTGGGGGTACGCACAACTGGCTTGCGTACCACGGATTTCGCTGGTTCCCGGCGAAGCTCGAAAGCATTTTCGGCGTGCTTTTCGCGCCGGTAGCGTGGATTATCGGCGTGCCGTGGCGCGATTGCGTCGCCGTGGGAAACCTGCTCGGTACGCGCATGGTGCTCAACGAACTGGTTGCGTTCACCATGCTAGGAAAACAGCAGGCCGCGCTGGATCCGCGTTCCTTTACGATCGCGACGTTCGCACTTTGCGGGTTCGCAAACCTTGGATCGATCGGGATACAAATCGGCGGGCTGGGAGCGCTCGCTCCGAACCGGAGAAACGATCTCGCGCGCCTGGGCTTTCGCGCGATGCTCGCGGGCACGATGGCGAACCTGATGTCCGCTTCCATCGTAGGAATACTGTTGCATGCATAGCGAAAACGTGTTCGAAGCCTCCGATGCGGCGGCGCGCACGATCGCGCAGCGAACAGGAGTTCGGCCGAGGGTTGCAGTTGTGCTCGGTTCCGGGCTCGGCGACTTTGCCAACGAGCTGAGCGGCGCAGCCGTGATTCCGTATCGCGAGATTCCGAATTTTCCAGCATCGACAGCGATTGGCCACGCTGGGAATCTGGTGGTTGGCAATCTCGAAAATGTGCCGCTCGCAGTCATGCAAGGGCGCGCCCACTACTACGAAGGGAATTCCTTCGCGCAGGCGGCGTTCCCGATTCGCGTGCTGCACCGCTTCGGAGTCAAGTCCGTTGTGCTCACGAATGCCGCCGGAGGAATCAACCCCGCATACGGCCGCGGCGCGCTGGTGCTGGTTCGGGACCACATCAACCTGATGGGAGGAAGCCCGCTGATTGGTCCAAATGACGAGCGATTCGGACCGCGATTCCCGGATATGACGTATGCGTATGACCGCGAATACCGCGCGCTCGCGTTGGAGGCGGCGAAAGCGTTGAACATTTCACTGTTCGAAGGCGTGTATGCGGCGATGCACGGGCCCAGCTATGAAACGCCCGCCGAGATCCAGATGCTTGCGCGTATGGGCGCTGACCTGGTGGGGATGTCGACGGTCCCGGAGGTGCTTGTGGCGCGCCACATGGATGTGCGGGTACTTGCCATTTCGTGCGTGACGAACATGGCGGCGGGCCTGTCCGGCGAAATCATCCATCATGAAGAAGTGCTTGAAACCGGACGTCGCGTAAAGGGTACGCTGCTCTCAATATTGCGCGCCGTTCTGCCAAAGATCGCAAAATCCATCGCATGAACCGCAAGCCGTATCTCATCGGCATCGCCGGGCCTTCGGGAGCAGGGAAGAGCTATCTCGCCGAGCATCTCGTCCGAGAACTGGCGGAAGCTACCATCGTTCCGATCGACGCTTACTATCCCGACCTGGGGCATTTGTCTTTCGACGAACGCGCAAAACTCAACTTCGACGATCCCTGCATTCTCGACACCAACTTGCTCTTTGCCCAGATCGCATCGATGGCACGTGGGGAAAGGGTGCAGCGGCCCGTGTACGACTTTGCCCGCCATACGCGAACCCCTCAAACGGTTTCTATTGCGCCGGGGAGCTTCGTCATCGTCGAAGGGCTTTTCACCTTGTACTGGCCGGAGCTGCGCAGGCTCTTACATACGTGTGTCTACGTGGATATGGACGACGGTGTATGCCTCGAGCGCCGGCTGACGCGCGATGTGCACGAGCGTGGCCGCGCGCCGGAATATGTTACAGAGCAGTTTCGCTCTTCGGTCGTGCCAATGGCCGAAAGCTACGTGCGTCCTACAGCGCGCTTCGCCGACGTCAAGGTGTATGGCAATGCGGACATCGAGCGAGAGGTCGCTGCTGTGCTGGCCCATGTCCGGCGTGGCGCCTGAGCCGTTTTTACCAAACTGCCCTATCGTTTCATGTAAGCTTTCGGGATGTTCCGCTCCGGCTCGTTGTGCGCAATGCTCCTGGCGTGCGTATCGCTCTTTGCCCAACAGGCGAAAGAGATTCCACTCTCCAACGGGAAAACAATCTCAACTTCCTCGCCCGGCGCTCCCCAATCGTTGAACACCTATCCGACCGAAATGGCGGTGAGCCCGGATCGTGCGTATGTTGCCATCCTGAACAACGGCTACGGCAGCGAGGAGTCGCAGTACCGGCAGTCGATTGCGATTCTGAACGTCGCAACTAACGAACTCGTAGATTTTCCCGATGCGCGCTTTGGGTTGAATGCGCCGCAAACGTACTTCGTGGGACTCGCCTTCAGCCTCGACGGGAAGCGACTTTATGCCTCGGTTGCTTCGCTCACCGATCCGGAGGGCAAGAAGCCGGGGGCTCTGGGGAATGGGATCGCGGTGTATTCGTTGGAGCAGGGAAAACTTGCGCCGGAGAAGTTTGTTTCACTGCCTCCGCTCGAATTATCTCCCGAGCACAGGTTTTCTTATGGCGTGGAGCAGATGGCGCCGAACTTCGCGAATCCGTATCCCGCCGGGCTGGCCGTGGTTGCGATGAAAGGTGGACAGGAGCAGCTTCTCGTAGCCTCGAATTTGTCGGATACCGTGCTGATGGTCGATCCGAAGGCGGGAACGATTTCCTCCCGCTTCAACCTGTTCCGTCGAAGGGGAGTGGTTCCGGCGCGGTTTCCCTATCGGCTGGCAGTCGCACCGGACGGACGCACCGCCTGGTGTGCCCTCTGGAACGATTCCTCGGTGGCGGAACTCGGCGTCCAGGGATTTGTGAAGGTCCGTCCATCGCGCTCCCTACAAGATGACGCCCTGCGCACCGTGAAACTCGATGCGAGCCATAAGAAGAACCGTACCGGCTCTCATCCCGACGCGCTCGCGTTGACCCCGGATGGACGCTATCTTTTCGTCGCCCTTGCTACCCGGGATGCGGTTGCGATCCTCGATACCCGCCATGGCAAGAAGGTTGGCGAGTTCGCGACCAAGCTTCCGGGACAGAATTACGATGGCGCCTATCCGGACGCTTTGGCTTTTACTGCCGACGGCAAGTCGCTGTTCGTGGCGGATGCGGCTGCCGATGCGGTGCTCGAGTTCAATGTGCCGGCGCAGCTGAGTGCGACGTCGCTGCCAACCGTGAGCGCCTACATTCCGACCGAGTCTTATCCCACTGCGCTGGCGGTGGTGGGGAATGATCTTTTGATCGCGAGTGGAAAAGGCAAAGGTTCGGGTGCGAACGCGACCGAACGGAGCGGTCAAGGATCGAACCGCGGGCATCCTTACATCGCGTCGCTCATGCGTGGATCGCTCGCGCGTTTGCCGATCGACACGATCGCGCCCCACGCAGACGCTTTCAAACAAGAGGTGCAGGAACAGAATCGGCTGGCCGGCCGTACAGGAGAGATTGTTTTTGCAGGCGGGCACAACCCGATCCGGCATGTGATCTACGTGATCAAGGAGAACCGCACCTACGATCAGATTTTCGGGGATCTAGGCATCGGTGACGGCGATCCGGCGCTCACCATGTTTGGCGCCGACATCACGCCCAACCAGCATGCGCTCGCACGCCAGTTCGGCGTGCTGGACAATTTCTACGATTCCGGCGAGGTCAGCGGCAACGGCCACGTCTGGTCGACGGCGGCGATCACGAGCGAATACAACGAGCTTGCGTGGCCTATCAACTATCGGGGTCGCGAGCGCGATTACGACTTCGAGGGCAAGGTCGGCGACATTTACCCGGTCGAGCATGACGAAGACGACATCAACGAGCCGGGTACCGGGTATATCTGGACCAACGCGGCCCGGCATCACCTGTCGTACCGGCATTACGGGGAGTTCATCGACAGCGAGTGGTGCTCGACGACGGCGCAGAACAGCCCGGCTTCGACGGGCACGTCGCAGGCGAACCGGTGTGCGAAGCCACAAATCCACCCTGGCGATCCTTTGCCACCGAATGTCGGCGATCCCAAGGGCGGTCCGAGCCCTTTCGCGTGGCCAATCCCGGTGCTGGTACACAACACCGCAACCAAGCGGGAGCTGCGCGGCCACTTCGATCCGAACTACGCCGACTTCATGGTGGACTACCCCGACCAGCTTCGCGCCGACGAATTCTTCAACGAGTTCAACCGGTTCGTGGAGGCCCGCCAGTCAGGACGAGGGGAGCAACTGCCGGCCTTCGTGCTGCTGCGGTTTCCTAACGATCACACCGGCGGAACCCGGCCCGGGATGCCGACCCCGCAGGCCTCGGTGGCCGATAACGATCTCGCCGTAGGGCGGCTGGTGGACGCGGTTTCGCATAGCCCTTACTGGGACGACACCGCAATATTCATTCTGGAGGACGATGCCCAGGACGGCGCCGATCATATCGATGCCCATCGATCGATCGCGCTGGTCATCAGCAAGTACGCTCCGCGCCAGGAGAGGCCGTTTGTCGACCACCACTTTTATACGACGGTGAATGTGGTCCACACGATGGAAGCCTTGATCGGGCTTCCTCCGATGAACAACAATGACGCGCAGGCCGCGCTAATGGCGCCCCTGTTTACGGGAGACGGCTCGCAGCCCGCTTACAAGGCCGATTTTCGCAACCGTGACAACCGGCTGATTTACCAGGCCAATGGTCCTGCAGCCTTCGGAGCGCAGGAGTCGCTGAAGATGGACTTTTCCAAAGAGGACCGGATCAATCCACAAGTGTTAAACGGGATTCTGTGGCGGGTTACGAAAGGAGATACACCCATGCCTGAGCCCAAACACACCATTCCTCTGCGATAATGAAGAGAACTGCTGGATGCGTCTTTCCAGGCCTCCGGCGACACGCAAGGGAATTCATCAGGCAATGAAGTTTCGATATTTGGCCCCTGGGGCCTTGTTGTTCTCATTTTTCGCCAGCCATGCTTTTGCGCTGGACAGGACCGCGGAAGATCTCATGAACGCGGGCCACTTCAAGCGTGCCCGCGCTATCGCAGAGCACCGCCTGCAGGGCAATCCCAACGATGCCGATGCGCTTTATGTCATGGCACGAGTCAATCTGGCGCAGGATCATCTCGACCAGGCGCAGAGTTTTGCCGAGCACGCCGTCGAAATCGCACCGAACTCTTCCGAGGCGCATCGCGTGCTCGGGGAATCGCTGGGATTGAAGGCAATCAAGCTGAACATCGTCACCGGGCTCGCCATCGCGCGCCGTGGCAAGAAAGAGGGCGAATTGGCCCTCTCGCTCAACCCGCGGAGCATCGATGCCGCCGAGTTCCTGGCCTCCTACTACAATGCGGCTCCCTCGATCGCCGGCGGCGGCCATGAGAAGGCCGAGCGCATGGTGGAAACGATCCTGCAGATGGACCCGGCGCGGGCGTATCTTGCCCGTGCCACCGGCGCGGAAGAAAAGAAGGACGTGGCCGGGGATGAGAACTGGCTGCAGAAAGCGGCGCAGGCCGATGCGAAGAATTATGAGGCGAAGGATCGTCTCGCCCACCTTTACATCAGCGACGAGCGTCGCGACCTGGCGCAGGCGGAGAAATATGCGCGTGCCGCGATCGCTCTTGCTCCGGATCGCGCCGGCGGTTATGCGGTGTTGGCGGCGGTCTTCGCCAACCAGGGCCGTTGGGCGGAACTGGATACCGTGCTTGCGCAGTCGCAGCGAGCGGATGCGGACGATCTGTCCGCGTACTTCGAGGCGGCGAAAGCGTTGGTAACCTCGGGCAGAGACAACCTTCGTGCCGAACGTTACCTCAAAACCTATCTCTCCCAGGAACCGGAAGGGGACGCGCCGCAAACCGGTCACGCCCACTGGCAACTCGGCCTCCTGCTGTTGAAGGAGGGGAAGAAACAGTTGGCGGTTGCGGAGCTCGAGACGTCGGTGAATATGCTTCCCGATTTCCGTCCGGCAGCAGACGATTTAAGACGAGCACGTTTGTCGTAGGGTGTGCGTTCAGTAACCTTGATTTGCGGCAGAACGTAATGTTTGCATCTATATTGCCGATGAAGCATTCGGGTACAATGACGTTATTGCTTGGGTGGATTGACGGGCTTGTGCGCGATTTCGGCCGAACGACGCAAGCTGCCCCTGAGCAACGCGGGCGCGCCGCTACAGGCTGCGGGCCCAAACCTGACGGCCGCTGACAGGCCCGGAGTTCATGGCTACTTCGAACCTACTACCTAACGTTCGGCCTGCAGAGTTACTTCGCGAATCGATTTATCGCCACATTCGCTATACGCTGGTACGGGATCCCCGCGAGCTGAAGCCCTCCGAGTTGCTTTCCCCTGTCTCCCTTGCGGTACGTGACCGCATCGTGGACCGCATGCTGGAGAGTGAAGAACGTGTCCGCCGCAGCGATGCCAAGCGCCTCTATTACCTGTCGATGGAATTCCTCATGGGCCGGGCGCTCAGCGACAACCTGAACAACCTGGGGATGTATGACCTTTGCCGCCAGGTGCTGGCCGGTATGGGAGTCGCGATCGAAGACGTGCTGTCTTCAGAGCTCGACGCTGGTCTCGGCAATGGTGGCCTGGGACGGCTGGCAGCCTGTTTCCTGGAGTCCCTGGCTACGCTGGGCATGCCCGGTTTCGGCTATGGGATCGATTACGAATACGGCCTCTTCCGCCAGGAGATCGTCAGCGGCTTCCAACGCGAGAAGCCCGATCGCTGGAAAGCAAACGGTACACCTTTCGAAATTGGACGCCCTGACCGCGCTATCGCCATCCCGCTGTATGGACGCGTGGAAACCGGGCGCGACTCGCACGGCAATCTCCGCCAGACATGGACGAACCAGAAGATCGTGCTCGGCGTTCCCAGCGATATGCCGGTGGTGGGGTGGGGCGGCGACACGGTGAATTTCCTGCGCCTGTTTTCGGCGCGCGCTTCGGAGGATTTCGACATCGAGATCTTCAACCGCGGCGATTACATCCGCGCCGTCGAGCAGAAGATCGGGATGGAGAATATCTCCCGCGTTCTGTATCCCTCGGACTCGGTGATGTCCGGCAAGGAACTGCGGCTGGTGCAGGAGTACTTCCTGGTCGCTTGCGCGTTAAGCGATATCTTCCGCCGCTACGACGCCAGCCACAACAGCTACGACGAGTTCCCGGCGAAGGTCGCCATCCAGATGAACGATACGCATCCGAGCCTGGCAGTTGCCGAAACGATGCGCGTCTTCATCGACGAAAAGGGCCTGGATTGGGAGCAGGCGTGGGAGTTGACCCAGGCAACGTGTGCCTACACCAACCACACCTTATTACCGGAGGCGCTGGAGCGCTGGTCGGTGTCGCTGATGGAGCGGGTGCTGCCGCGCCACATGCAGATCATTTACGGCATCAATCACCAGTTCCTGCGCAGCATTTCCGAGCACTCCTTCACCGATCCCGATCTGATGCGGCGCACCTCGATCATCGAGGAAGGGGCGGATAAGCAGGTGCGCATGGCGCATCTCGCCATCGTCGGCAGCCATGCCATCAACGGCGTCTCGGCGCTGCATACCGAGCTGCTCAAGCATTCGCTGGTGCCCGATTTTGCCAACCTCTGGCCGGAACGCTTCAGCAACAAGACCAACGGCGTGGCTCCGCGGCCGTGGCTGCGCAAGTCGAATCCGGAGCTCAGCGCGCTGCTGACCGACAGCGTGGGAGAGCGCTGGATCACGGACCTCTCCATGCTGCTGGGCCTGGAAAAGTTTGTCACCGATCCCGCCTTTCTCGCCAAGTTCCGAGAGGTGAAGCAGCACAACAAGAACCGGCTGGCAAAGGTCATCTACGACCAAGTAGGGGTGCAGGCGGACCCGACTTCACTCTTCGACGTGCAGATCAAGCGCATTCACGAGTACAAGCGGCAGTTGCTGAATGTGATGCGGATCATCGACCAGTACTTGCAGGCGGTCGATCATGGGGTCGAGATCAAAGTCCCGCGCACTTACATTTTTGCCGGAAAGGCCGCTCCCGGTTACTGGGCCGCGAAGCAGATCATCAAGCTGATCCACAACGTCGCGGCGGTAGTGAATGCCGATCCCAAGGTCCGCGACCGGATGAAGGTCGCTTTTTTACCGGACTACCGCGTTTCGCTTGCCGAAGTCATTATTCCGGCTGCCGATATCAGCGAACAGATCTCAACCGCGGGCATGGAAGCCTCCGGCACGGGGAACATGAAGCTCTCGATGAATGGCGCGCTGACTGTCGGAACCTTCGACGGCGCCAATATCGAGATCCTGGAAGAAGTCGGGGAAGAGAACTTCTATCTTTTCGGATTGCGCGCCGAGCAGATCGAAGAGATGCAGCACAAGGGGCTCTATCATCCGCAGGAGTATTACGCGCGCGACGAGCGCACCAAGGCAGTGATGGATTCTCTCGGCAACGATCGATTTTCCGCCCAGGAGCCCGGCCTGTTCCGATGGATCGTCGACGAAATCCTGTCTCGTGGCGACCGGTACTTCCACCTGGCGGATCTGCCGTCGTATCTCGAAATCAATCAAGCGGTCGATGCCGATTACCTGAACCAGGAACTCTGGTCGCGGAAGGCGGCCACGAACGTCGCCCGCATCGGTAAGTTCTCCAGCGACCGCACCGTGCTCGAATATGCTCGCGACATCTGGCATATTGGGCCGTTCGAGCAGCCCTACCTGCCGAAACCCCGCGAGGAAGCTATGGTCGCCGCTGTGCCGCCGCCGCAAGCCTCCGAATCCAGTTCGGTTCCTGGCTAAGAAGGCCTCAATCGTCTCGATCGTCGGAGGCTAGGCTTCGCCACTGGTGGCCGAGCGCAACTGCACATATTGATCCTCAGTGAGCGGAAGCTTCAACCGTTTCCATTCCATAAAGCCGCCCTGCAGCGGACGCACCTGGCGGATGCCATGTCTTCTCAGTTCCAGCGCCGCCCGGGCGCTGCTCGCTTCGTTCGGTCAAGTGCAATAGAGAATGATCTCGCGGTCCTGGGGAATCTCCTTGGCGCGCTCGGCGAGATCCTCGGAGCGGATGCGCAGCGCTCCCGGCAGGGTACGCGGGTCGGTAAGCAGATCCAGCGGGTGGCGTAAATCGATGATCGTCAACTTGTCGCCGGCGATGAGTTTGTCGTGCAGTTCCTGGGGCGTGATGCGCCCGACCAGCACCGACTTCATGAAGCGCCGCCGCTGCACGTATTTCCAGACAATCCATCCGGCGATCGCCAGCACCGCGAGGACGGCAAAGAACTGCCCCAACTGCCGCGAGCGGCTGAGGATCGAGTCGATCTTTTCGCTGAAGAGATATCCGACGATGAGCGACGATCCTGCCCAGATCAGGGTGCCTACAATGTCAAAGCCGAGAAAGCGGAGGTAGGGAACACGCGCCATGCCGGCGATCGGCGCCGCAACGGTATTGAGTCCAGGCACGAACTTTGCATAGAGCAGCGACTGCGGTCCACGGCGGTCAAAGGTTCCCTTCGTGCGCTGCACACAGGAATCCGGTTCCAGCGACATGCGGCAAAGAACGTTGAGCACCGCGGCCCCACGACGCTTTCCCAACTCGTACCAGAAACTGTCACTCACCAGGCAAGCGAGTACGGCTGTCGCCAGAATCAGCAGCAGGTTCATCTTATGTTGGCCGGCGAGCGCTCCCGCAGAGAGCAGAAGCGGGAAGGCGGGGATGGGCAGGCCGATCTGTTCGGTAAGCACCCAGACGAATACCACCAGGTACCCGTACTGCGTCAGAAATTGTACCGCTCCGCCCACCGCGCCTCCCAAACTCCTTCGTAAGTAGATACAGATTCGCCGGGATCGATCAACGCTTCAGAAGCTTTTCCGGGATGAGCAAACCTCGGGCCAGCGCGGCGGTTCCAATGCATTGAGGACGCCCAACATGACTGTGATCGAAAAGTTGAACGAGTTGATTGCCGGCATACAGTTCGCCATGTTCACCTCCGTGCACGCAACCGGTGCACTCCACAGCCGCCCCATGGCGACCCAGGCTGCTACCGACGATGGCTTCCTTTGGTTCTTCTCCTCCCAGCACACTTCAAAAATCGACGAGATTCGCAACGATCATAAGGTCAATCTTTCGTACGCCGAGCCTGCCAATATGCGATTTGTGTCGATATCGGGAACCTCCGAATTGGTTCGAAACCGTGCCGTGGCGGCCGAGTTCTGGCGTGACGACTATAAGCGATGGTTCCCGCGCGGCATCGACGATCCGGATCTTATCCTGATCAAGGTCACCATCAACTCCGCAGAATATTGGGACGTGCATGCCGGGGGGATGCGTTCAATCGAAGGCGAGCCGATAGCAGGGCACCAGACCGTTGTCCTTCGCGATCCTCGAGCCGAGGCTCTCTGATTACTTCAAGCTTTGCTTTAAGGCTTGCACGGCATCCTCCGGCTTCCACTCGTTGCCATTGAACAGGTGCGCGATCTTGCCGTTGGGCCCGATAACGGCGGTGCGGAGGGAATGGACGATCTGTCCGCCATTGGGCATGTAGCTCAGCCCGAAGAAGTCGGCCGTCCTTTTGATCTCTTCCGGCGAAGAGGTCACGAACTGCCAGTGAGTAAATTGCGGGTCCACATCGCCCGCATAATTCTCTCCGTAGGCGCGTAGCGTTTTAGGCTTGTCGTACTCCGGATCGAAGCTGATGCTCAGCATCTCCGTCTTGTCGTAGGCAGAGGGATCCTGCTTCAGCTCCCGGGCAATTGCACCGAAGTTGTTGCTCATGCGGATGCAATAGTCCGGCAGCGGGCAGCGGGTGTAGATGAACGTCAGCAGAACGGATTTTCCGCGCAACTGCGCCATCCGTACTTTTTTCCCGTCCTGATTCACGAAGCTGAAATTCGGTACCGGGTCGCCCACCTGCGGCAGGCGAATGCCCGCCACTTCCGGTGGAGCTCCCGAACCCTTGGTTATAACGACATCCTCAAGGTGCGAGCTGTCGCCACGGATGACCAGGGTAGCGGTTACGTTATCGCCGGGCGCCGCCGCATTGAAGACCCAGTTGTCATTCACCCGGAAAGGCATGGTCATTCCCGGCATCAGCCCGGCGATGTCTTCGTGCTGGATCGTGAGCTGGTGGGCATTGCGGTCAACCGCAATGACCTTGCCTGATAAGTCGTAACGCCGTTCGGGCTGCCGCGAACATGCGGCGAGGATCATGCAGAAAGATGTGAGGAATACCAAAGAAGAAACACGAGCCACACGCATGATTTCATTGTAGAGAGAATTCGCAGGCAAGCAAAAAGCGCCGCAACATGGGCGGCGCTATTTGGGATAGGTGCTGCTATTTCGGCAGCAGCACGGTGTCGATCACGTGAATCACACCGTTCGACGCCATGATGTCCGGCTTCACCACCGTGGCGTCGTTGATCATCACCTTACCGTCGTTGACCGAGATCTTTACATCCTGGCCGTTGAGCGTCTTGGCCGACGTCATCTTCATTACCTTCGCCGCCGTCACCTTGCCGGACACGACGTGATACAGCAGGATCGACTTCAATTTCTCCTTGTTCTCCGGCTTCAGCAGGTCGTCAAGGGTGCCGGCCGGCAACTTGGCGAAGGCTGCATCGGTTGGGGCAAAGACAGTGAATGGTCCTTTGCCCTTCAGGGTATCGACCAGGCCCGCAGCTTGCAGCGCCTTGGCGAGGGTATTGAACTGCCCCGCGGCCATCGCGGTATCGACGATGTCTTTGCCGCCTTTATCAGCCGCCATGGTGGGCAGCGCGAGCAGCAGTGTGGCCAAAAACAGGGAAAACTTCCGGATCATAAAGGGCTCCTCAGATTGTTTTTTTGCCTCCCGGCCTTCGGGAAGCTTGCATCTGTTATTAACTGTAGTGCAAAATATATTTCGTGACAGGACAAAACAAGGAGCTTTGCTCTTGGTGTCGGTTCTCTGGGTCAAGCTTGTCCTGCGGAGAAAATCATGGTGAATGAAACCATCGTCAACGGACTGAAGCCTTACCGGATCGGCGAGAAGCTACGGGCTTTACGTTTGAAGAAGAAGCTCGGATTGGTCGAACTGGGCAAGCACACGGGACTTTCCCCGGCACTGCTCTCCAAGCTGGAACGCGGCAAGCTTTTTCCCACCCTGCCGACGCTGCTGCGGATTGCGCTCGTCTTCAGCGTGGGCCTCGACTATTTCTTTTCCGATGAGAGCCGGCGCCACATTGTCTCCGTGGTGCGGAAGGACGACCGCTTGCGCTTTCCCGAGCGGCCGAATGCAAAGGATGTAGCGTACTTTTTCGAGAGCCTCGACTTCGCCGCTCCGGAACCCAAGCTCAATGCGTTCCTCGCGGACTTCGAGCATGTGCCGGCGGAGAGCCTCCGCCTGCATCAGCACCAAGGGGTGGAGTTCCTGCATACGCTCGCGGGCAAACTGGAACTCGTGATCGGCGGTATCGCTCACGAGCTGAGTGCGGGAGATTCCATCTATTTCGATTCGTCCGTGCCGCATACCTATCGCAATGCGCAGAAGAAGCCCTGCGCGGCGCTGGTCGTAACGACGGAGTAGATTCCTATCCAGATGAGCACTGAAACCGTGCAACTTCCGTCCGCGCGCCAGTTCCGTTTCCCGGACGGCGTGAAACACAACCTTCTTTGGGAGGGTGTGAAGAATCTCGGTCCGATCGACCCGATCCTGTTCTTCGAGCGCCTCAAACGCGAGTTCGGCAAGGTCGCTTCCTACCGCGTTGGACGACAGAGGGTCGTGTTCCTCGCCGATCCTGAGCTGATCCGCGAGGTGCTGGTGGTGCAGAACGACAACTTCGTGAAGGGTGAGCCGGTGCAGCGCACCCGGATGTTGCTCGGCAATGGCATGATCACCGCCGAGCGCGCGGATTGGCGGACGCAACGCCTGGCCGCGCAGCCGGCGTTTCATCGCCAGCGGATCAAACGTTACGCAGACGAAATCGTGGAGATCACCATCCGGGCACGCGACCAGATCATCCCCGGTGAGCCATTCGATATCACGCAGCTCCTGATGGAACTCGCGCTCAAGATTGTCGCGAAGACGTTGTTCGACACGGAACTCCTGGCGGAGGCGTCCGTGGTCGCTCGCGAGATCACCAACATCATGGACGTTTACAACTTCATGATGGTTCTGCCCGCTCCGCAACTGCTGCTGCACTTTCCATTTCCGCAGATCGTGGCGTTCCATAAAGCGCGGCGTCGCGTGGACGCCACCGTGCATCGCATGATCGACGAACACCTGCATGGTCCCAAGCGCCAAAGCGGCGACCTGCTCTCGATGATGATCGATTCCATGCCCAACGTGGAAACCGAAGAAGGGAAGGAGCAACTGCGCGACCAGGTGGTCACGATCTTTCTTGCCGGCTTCGAAACGACGGCGAATGCGCTGGCCTGGACCATCCGCCTACTCGGTGAACATCCTGAAGTTGAGCAGCGCCTGACGGCTGAAATCGATTCGGTCCTGAACGGCCGCACCGCCGCCGTCGAGGATGTTCCGCAATTGCCGTACACCGAGATGGTGCTGGCGGAATCCATGCGACTGTATCCACCCGCGTGGGCACAGGTGCGGCAGTCGCTCGCCGATTTCCATCTCGGGGAATACTTTTTACCCGCCGGGACCACGGTGGTGATGAGCCAGTGGATCATGCACCGCAGCGAGGAGTTCTTTCCCGACCCGTTGCGCTTCGATCCCGAGCGCTTCCGCCCGGAAGCGAAGGCGGGTCGCCCGAAATTCGCATATTTCCCGTTCGGCGGCGGCGCGCGTCAGTGCATCGGCGAAGCCTTCGCCTGGATGGAAGGAGCATTGGTTTTAGCCACGCTGCTGCAACGCTGCAGCTTCCGGCTTGTACCTGGACAAAAATTTGCGCCGCAGCCTCTGATTACCCTGCGGCCCAAACATGGAGTACGCGTCATCGCGGAAGCGCGACGGTCCTCCTGAGAGGCCCTTCTACTGCATCGGTCAATTGCCCATCTTCAACACTGCCCGAAAGCGCACTTCACCTTTCATCATGCGTCCGTAAGCTTCATCCACTTTTTCCAGCGGATAGACCTCATTCATCGACCGCACTCCTGCCAAAACGCTGAACCGGAGCGTGTCCTGTGAATCGATCGAGGTCCCGGAGTACCAACCTGAAACCGACTGGCGGTAGGTAAGCATCTGGAGAGGATTCACGTTGAGCGAGGGAACGGCGCCGATCAGCATCATGGTGCCCCGCGCTCCAAGTCCGCCGAGTACCGACTCCATCGCATCGGCAGCGGTCACGGTGGCGAGGATCACCTTCGCTCCGCCCAGTTTCTGCAGCTCCTTCGCCGGGTCTTGCGTCTGGCTATCGATGTAATGGGCGGCTCCGAGCTGCTTTGCCAACTCTTCCTTATCTTTCCCGCGAGCGATTGCGACGGTGCGGTATCCGGACTTCGCAGCGAACTGGACGCCAAGGTGCCCTAAGCCGCCGATGCCGTGAACCGCTACCAATTCGCCGGGCTTCGCTCCGCTGTTGCGCAGGCAGTTGTAGGTGGTCACTCCGGCGCACATCAGCGGCGCGGCATCTTCCGGCGAGAGATCGTCCGGCACGAGTGCCAGAGCTTCGGAACGCGCGATCATGTATTCCGCATAACCGCCGTCGCTCGTCAGGCCGGTGATGATCGTCTCGGTCTGGCAGGCGAAAAAATCGCCGCGGCGGCAGTTCTCGCAATAGCCGCAATTGCCGCCATGCCATCCGACCCCGACGCGCTGCCCCTTCTTCCAGGCGCGCACGTTGTCACCGACGGCATCGATCACGCCCACCGCTTCGTGTCCAGGCACTCGGGGATACTGCACCGGCATGAGTCCTTCCTTCACAATCGAATCGCTATGGCAGACTCCGCAGGCCTCCACTTTGATCCGCACTGTGCCCGGGCCGGGCTGCGGGATTTCACGTTCGACGATTTCAAAGGGTCCACGAGCACGAGAAACTTGAATTACACGCATCTTCGCCATGATTTCTCCAGAAACGATTGTCCGAACTTGATGGAAGGCCGAGCAGTTTGCTATGCGGCTTCAGCGCGGAAGAAACGATCGGCCAGGGTGCCGCCCATTTTCATCAGCGGCTTCTCGATCCAGTGAAAGCAAGCCACTGGAATGAGGATGGCTCCGGCCAGGAACACGCTCCACACGACGAAGCGCGGCATCCAGCGGGCGCAGATACGGAACGCGAACCACAGGATGACGATATTGCTTAGATAAATCCCGTAAGAATAGGTCGCAATCCATTTCGCGGCGCGCGCCAGCCACTCTGTCTGGATCTGTGCAAAGAAGGGAACGCTCAAGCCGAGCAGCAGGCACGCCATCCAGCCATACCGCTGTCGCTCAAAGGCCAGGTAAACATTGAGGACGGCCACGATCGTCAGCGGCCACAGCCATCCCGGCAGAAGCGGCCGCGACCTCTGGGCTATCTGGTAAGCGACTGCCCCGCCAAGGAAGCAGGGAACGAAGACGATGACATCGAGCCGCCACAGTACGTGCCCGCTGCTGCGGAAGGGAAGATACGACACCGCACCGAGCACGGCAACGCCCCAGAGGACTAGCAGAAACGTAGGCGAGATCCGCCGAACCAGGTAGAAGACAAGCGGCAGCAGGAGGTACATCTGGACCTCGAGCGGTAAGCTCCACAGCGGTCCGAACATGCACACGGTCCCCATCACGTTCTGTGCGAGCAGCAGGTTCCCGAGCACCGTGTGGAAATCATGCGGCGCTGTTCCCGAACCCCATACGTCCTGCGGCACATTGCAGAGATACACCAGCAGAACGAAGAACACCGCCAGCGGATAAATGCGGAACATGCGCCTGCAATAAAAGTGAAGCACCCGCCGCATCCCGTGAATGGGGGTACGTTCCAGCGACATCAACAGCACCAGGCAGGTGTGGACAAAGAAAAAGTAAACGCCGACGCGACCGAGGTCGGCTGGGCTGAAAAATGCAATGCGCTGGATTCCAAGCGTGAGAAACAGGTGATCGACGAAGACGAACATCACCGCGATGGCGCGAAGAAAATCCAGGTTCGCCGACGTTGCCGTCAGCTTTGGCCGGGTGAGCTCCACGATGGACCCTGGGGCCGTTGCGCTCATGCGCGGATCGCGATCGACAGGCATTCCACGGTTGGAAGCCTATCGATGCCCTGTAGGTTTCTTCTCTCGAGCACTTACTAGGATAACAAATGAGATAACCGGAATTCTGCTATGGTACTGAGATGTATGGGCTGGCACTCGCCCGCTGGTGGGAATGGGACTGAAAGGGAAGGGCTTCAGTCCTGAGGCACAAAGGAGCCTGTCGATGAGCAGGAAGATAGTTGGCGCGCACGAGATGCACGCCATTGATGGCGAACGCAGCGCAGCCGTGGTTCGAACCGTACGCCAGACATCTCCGGTCATGGCCGACGCGCTGACCGACTATGCCTTTGGCGAGATCTTCGCGCGGGCCGAACTCGGCCGCCGGGAACGAGAACTGGTCACCTGCGGCATCCTGGGGGCCATCGGCGGAGCCGAGACGCAACTCCGTGTTCATCTGAGCGCCGCTTTGCGCACCGGCGTCGATCCTGACGAACTCATCGCGCTCTGCGAACACGTAACTCCGTACGCCGGATTTCCCCGCGCCCTCAATGCCCTGCGCGAAGCGCGTGCCATTCTCAAAGAGCACAAGGCTTCTCATCCAAACTTGCCGAAGAAGGTGAATCTCTCCGATCACGAGACCCTCGTATCGGAAACCGGTAAAGGCGAACCTATCGTTCTTCTGCATGCCATTGGCCTGGATTGGCGCATGTGGCGCGACGCCATCGTTCCCCTGGCAAAGCACTATCGCGTGATCGCTTACGATCTGCGCGGACATGGCTATGCCGCTCCTGCCCCGAAGCCGCTCTCGATCAAACGATGGGCGGAAGACTTGTTGCATCTTGCCGATCATCTCAAGCTGGAGAAATTTCACCTCGCAGGGCTCTCCCTGGGCGGCAGTGTTGCGCTTGAATTCGCGCTCGCGCACCAGGATCGCCTGAAGTCCCTCAACGTAATTGCTACCTCGGTGCATGGATCGAAGGACACCTTCCTGGAGCGTGCGCACGACGCCGAAAAGCAGGGAATGGAAGCGCAAGTTGGTCCAACGCTGATCCGCTGGTTCACCCCGGAGTGGCTCGCCGTCAACGGATGGGCGGTACGCTACTCCCGCGAACGCATTCTGCGCGCCATGATGGAGAACTGGGCTGGCGCTTGGCGCGCCATCGCCGATCCGCACCTGTTCGAACGCCTGCAGGAAATCAAGGTTGCGACCCGTCTGATCGCCGCTGAACTCGACAAGAGCGCAACCCTCGATTCCATGCGCGAGATGGCCAAGAAAATCCACAAAGCCAAGCTGCAGGTGATCGAAGGCGCCAGCCACATGGTGAGCCTGATGCGTCCGACGGAACTGGCGGACGCACTCGTTTAGTCGAAAAGAAAAAGCCGCCCTTGGGGCGGCAATGACGCGCAATTCTGTTCCTGCTTACGAAACTTTTGTTACCTCAGATCGCACCGCTTGCCACTTTCCGTTCTTCTTCTGGAAGACATCCATCCAAACATACTTGCCGCTGGTGTCTTTTCCTTTGTAGGCGCTTTTCTCGTTATCGCTGCCCTGCACGATCCCGATATCGCCGGAGACGAGCACGTCCAAGTCGCCTACCTCCACCGACTCATATTTCTGATCGCCGGAGGTAAAGGTGGCAAGATACTGCTGCTTGGTCATCTTCGTGCCGTCCGGCCCGAACGCGGACCAGTCGTCGGCGATAAACGTGGACATTTTGGCGGTATCTCCCGCTTTTTGCGCTTCCGTCCACTCGTGTTCCAATTGCTTTAATTGGTCAGCCGTGGAGCCGCCTTTCGATGCTTTCTTTGTTCCCGCATCTTGCGCCAGCGCGATCCCCATCCACAGGGACATCATCAACAAAAGCCCGATTGCTTTTTTCATGGGTATTTCCTCTCTCGCGGTTCATTTGTACTGCGTTTCAGTGCAGGGAATGCGAACCGCGACGACCCGTGGCGGGCGGTACCGGCCTGAGCCTTACGAATATGCGTTGCACCAATGAGATAAGGACCGAAGAAAGGGGGCCGAGGGGCCACGCGTCGTGCGTTCGTTGGGCTCGAAAGCGTGGTAAGCATACTCCGGCAGGATAAATCTGTACAGGCTTGGTGCATGGGTCTGCGTCCCGCCCCGAAACGTCGTAAGATCGCTCGACTTCATTCTTTGCTGCGAGGACCATGCAAACTCTGTTTCGTTCCACCATTCTCCTGATCGCACTCACACTATCCGCGCACCTGGCTTTCGCAGGCGGCAAAGACGTTCCTGTTCCCGCGACGTGTACACCCGAAGTCAATCGCGGCTTGCAGGATCTCATTCGCAGTAATACGCGCCGCGACGTCGACAACATCATGGTCTGCGGAATTGCGACACGGAAATCGCAAGTGCGCCGGGGCGGTCCCCACGGCAGCCATCATGTGATCCCGCTTGCAGTGAATTTGCCGGATGACGGCACCGTCCAGGTGCAGGTTGTGATCAATGACGAGCTCGATGGAGTTGTGACCGCCAATGCCGGGGATCCTGTCTCTGCTTACGGACAGGGCTACATCGCGCACGGTCCCTGGGCTGCGGGCGTGCACGACGTGCATTGTTCTACTCATCCTTCGGCGAACAACGGCTGGGTCGTAGTCGCGGGTGTCAAGACGCCAAGCTCCTGTCCTGCCAACTAACCGCTCTAGGGTTGTGCGTAATAGCCGGAACGCGTGCGCACCTTGAGCCCCGGTTTGTCCACCTTTACGGTGAGCGTGTGATACTCATTCGGCTGATCCGCTCTTGCTGCTTCAAAGGAGATCGAGTAGAAACTCTTGGCGTCATCCACACAGGCCGCCATCGCAGCAATAAGATCGTTACTTGCATTGAACACTCTTCCGCCACTCTGCACGGCCAACACCTGTAGGCTCAAGTTCGCAGGCTGCACCTGGCCGGGAGAGGCAATCCCTTTCACAAATTGCTCGTAGTAGGAGGTCCGGAGCGTACCCGCTTCCACCGCGCCGATGGGATCGATGGAATAGAGCGTGACGTTGGCTTCGCGCATCGCAGTCGATTGCGCCACGATGGAATGGAACAACTGCTCCCCTTCCTTACGGGTCAGTTCGACGCCGGGGCCGGAGAGAAATGGCCATCCGGGACTGAACCAGATCATCAGTTTCCTCCCGGGCCGGGTCTTTTCATACGCCACAAGAGAGGTCAGGGTTTTCAGCGAAAGGTCGTAGCGCTCCGCCGCCCCGAAAAATCCCTGCGAGCGCGTCAGGTACCGCAGCCGGGTAATGTGCTGGTCGTACAAAGCGACGAGGTCTTTTCCATTGCGGGTCGGACTTTGCTGCACGACCGTGTCGCTATCGGAGAAGATAACCAGCCGCACCGGTTGCGGGAGTTTCCCATCGTTGGCCAGCAGGAACGTCTTCAATTGGCTTCGTTCGAACGAAACCTGGCTGAACGAGGCATTTACCTCATCCACGACCAGCACGATCTCGATATCCGCTGCGGCGCCATCCACTTCACGGAAGGAAAGCAGCTCACGTGGCTGCTTATCGTCGAGGACAACCAGGTCCTTTGGCTGAAGTCCGCGCGCGGCAGAGCCCGCCTTATCCGTTACCTGGACCTCCAAGTCGATCTTCCGGCCCGGGTTGATACTGCCCGACAGGGTGCTTCCTTGCAGCTTTTGCGGGGCTGCCGGCTCTTGCGGCGAGATCGTAGTGAGCGGAAGAAATACAAGGGCGCAAAGAAAGCGGCGCATGAGAATACCTCATCCTAAGGGATGCGGGATACGGGTGACGATTCGAGTCAAGATTTGTATTTCCCGCTCGCAAATTGCCTTTCCCAGAGGCCTCTTTCATACTATGGGCGCTCTGAGCGAGATCCGAAATTTCGAAGAGACGGCCCCCGGGGAGGTTCCGGTTCGGGGCTTCCTCCATGCTCCGGCAACCGCAGCGGAGGACGGCCTGGTGCTGACCCATGGGGCGGGGGCAAACTGCCAGGCGCCGCTGTTGCGGACGTTGGCCGACGCATTTGCGGAGGCCGGCGTCACGGTGCTGCGCTGCGATCTGCCGTTCCGGCAGGAGCGGCCGCACGGGCCGCCTCCACGCGGCAGTGCGGAACGCGATCAGCAGGGATTGCGCCATGCGGTCGAGGCGCTTCGCCGTATCGTTCCCGGCCGCGTGTTTCTCGGTGGGCACTCTTACGGGGGACGGCAAGCCTCCATGCTGGCGGCGGCGCAGGCCGGTCTCGTGGAGGGGTTGCTGTTGCTGTCCTATCCTCTGCACCCGCCTCAGAAACCTGAGCAGCCCAGAACCGCGCATTTTCCCGAACTGAAGACGCCGGCGCTTTTCGTCAGTGGAAGCCGCGACGGCTTCGGGACGACGGAGGAGCTTGCGGAGGCTTTAACGCTCATTCCGGCGCGAACCGAATTGCTGACGATCGTGGGCTCGGGACACGAACTGAGGACGAAGCGCAATGCCGAGGAGTTGCCGGCAACGGTAGTCACCGCCTTTCGCAAATTTGTTTGAATATTCGGGTCGGCCGTCGATTTATAGGTCAGTTACCCTACCCCCCTCCCCCACCCCTCTTGTATTTTCAGCAGCTTAGGCTGTGAAAAACTCGCAAAATATCGAAGATAGGAGAGTTATAGGCAAAATATTCCAAACGCTAGGGTTAACCATAACAGTTGCAGAATGCTGCAACTATCGGCGATTCCGAAAGATTACTCAATCGACAACATCTTTTGCCCGGCACACGAAGCGCTGCGACCCAGCGAACAGCAGATCCCTACGTCGCTGGAACATTCCGATTACGCTCCTCTGGAGGACAACGCGAAAGAGTGCTGAAGGGGACGAATTTGTTTGCGGGCCAGCTGCCACACGGTTACGGGGAAAGCACCCCACATTTGCAGAATAGGGTGCAAATGTCACGAAGTCTGTGACCGTTGAACGTGCTCGAGGTGACGGGAATCAGTGCTGGAGCTGGTTGCGCTTCTCGAGGAAGGCATCGCGGCACTGCTTGGCGGTCGCCAGCAATTGAGGGTATTCGGGATCTTTGCGCACGGCGGCGAGAGCTTGATCTTTTTGCAGCGGCAGGTAGGCGCAATATCCGTCTTTCAGGGAACCCTTGATGATTCGGACGGCGAGATCCTCGTGGTTGCAAGACGCAAGAACGGTGGCGCCCCAGAAACGATTTTCCGGGTCAGGATCGGCAAGGGAGCGAGGCAGGGCTTCGCGAATCGTCTTATCAGCCTCGGCTGGGGTTTGGGTGAGGCATGCCCGGACGAAGACATTATTTGCGGTTTCGCCGGATGTCCGGCGGGCGGCCTGACGCGCTTGGTCGAGCTTTCCTTCGCGCAGATAGACCATGGGGATATTCACGGAGGCCCATTCCGACCCGGGATCCGTGCGCAAGTAATCGAGGGCGCGTTCGGGCGTGCCAAGGGTCTCGAAGACGACGCTGCAGGAGCGGATCTGGTAGTCGCCGGGATCGAGGGCGAGGGCGATCTCGCATTCGCGCGCCGATTCTTCGAGCAGTCCGCCGTAGCGCAATACGTAGCTCATGGCGAAGTGCGCCATCACGTAGCGGGGTTGACGCTCGAGCAACGCCTTGGCTGCGGTATAGGCTCTTTCGAGTTCCCCCAGTTCCACCCAGTTGGTAATGAGGCGGGCGGCAGCCAACCCGTAGTTGGGATCGAGCGCGACGGCGCGTTCCAAGGCAGAGACCGACCGCTGAAACGCTTCGGGACCGCCATTGGAGTAGCGGGCATCGTAGTAATACCGCTCTCCCAGCGCGGCCCACGCGGGCGCGAAGGTTGCATCGAGCCCGACCGCGCGTTCCAACATCGGAATGGCTTCCTTATTGGGGTTCACGTCCTGGGAAAAGGCGAGGCTGCGGAGGTAAAGGTCGTAGGCTTCTTCGTTCCGGGGATGGGTAGCGTTTTCGGAAGATCCGGCGCCTACGCCCAATGCGGGTACCAGGCCCTGGCGCACCTTGGTCGTGATCTCGCCGCGCATGGCGATCAGGTCCACCGCGGGGAGATTGAGGGTTTCGCTCCAGGTGGTGCGATTGTTGGCGACATCGACGGCTTCCAAAGTGACCTGAAGCTGGTCGCCTTCCTTCAAATAATGTCCGGTGACGATGTTGGTGACGTGCATCTCGTGTCCTGCTCGTTCCATGTCAAGACCGGAAGAGATGTACTTGCTCGTGGTGGCAAAGGGACGGATCGATAGGGAGTGCACGTAACTCAAGGTGGTCGCGATTTCGTCGGGGAGCGCGAAGCGCAGGAAATCGACCGAGCTGTCAGCGCTCATATTCTGGAAAGGCAGCACGGCGACGGTGGTCGCTTGTGCCGACAACGGGCCGGTTGCAAGGTGACGGGCGACCATCCAAATCGCGAAGGCGGCCAAGGCAACAATGACAACGGCAGCGCCGACGCCCAGTTTCCAGTAGGCGCGCGCTGCGCTGGTTGAAGCGACGGGCTCGCCTTTCCGTGAGGAAGTCGCTGCGGTTGCCGGCAAAGCCTGGGCGGTGGGAGCAGGCCTGGTATCCAGGTCACGCTTGAGGCGCTGCAGGTCACTCCGCATTTCGGAGGCGTGCTGATAGCGCAGCAAGCGATCTTTTTCCAAAGCTTTGTTGATGATGTCTTCGAGCTTTGGGGGTGCATCGGGATTGAGGCGGACCACAGGAACCGGCGCGGCATCGAGGATGGCTTTGAAGATGAGTGGGGTGGTATTGCCGCGAAAGGGGAGATTCCCGGTCGCCATTTCGTAGAGAACGGCGCCGAAAGAGAAGAGATCGGTGCGGCTGTCGAGATCCTTGCCTTGCACCTGTTCGGGCGACATGTAGGCGACGGTGCCCAAGGTCGTGCCGGGAACGGTGAGATGATCTTCGTCGGGCGAGAAGGAGAGCGTTTCCGAGGAAGAGGAGACGCCGGTGGGCAGAATCTTCGCCAATCCAAAATCGAGGATCTTGGCGTGGCCGCGATCGGTGACGAAGAGGTTGGCGGGCTTGATGTCGCGATGCACGATGCCGCCGGTATGGGCGGCATCGAGGGCATCGGCGATCTCGATGGCCAGCGACAGCAGGGTTTCGTTGGCCATGGGGCGCCCGTTGATGGCGTGTTTCAGCGTCTTGCCGCTGAGGAACTCCATGGCGAGGAAGAGCTGTCCTTCATGCTCGCCGATTTCGTAGATGGTGCAGATGTTCGGATGATTGAGGGCGGAGGCAGCGCGGGCTTCACGGCGAAAGCGTTCGAGGGACTGGGGATCCTGCGCGAGGTTTTCGGGCAGGAACTTCAAGGCGAGAAATCGGTTGAGAGCGGTGTCTTCGGCCTTGTAGACGACCCCCATCCCACCCCCGCCAAGCTTCTCGACGATGCGATAGTGTGAGATGGTTCGGCCGATCATGAAAGTCTGAGTATGTTGGCAGGATGTGGGGGTGAAGTCAACGAACGCTGCGCGTTCTTCCCTCAGGAGGACTGGTAGTAAGCGGAAACAGCAGGTTGCCACGTCGCTGCGCTCCTCGCAATGACAAGAGAGAGGGACGGAGGGGTGAGAGCGTTGCCCGCTGGCCGCGGAGCAAAACGCGAGATCCTTCGGCTGCGAACGCTGCGCGTTCTCCGCTCAGGAGGACAAGGCGGGAGAAAAGCTACATGCCGGGGGGCATTTTCATTCCGCTCAGACGTTTGGCGAAGCTCGGCTTTGACATGGTCTTGAACATCTTGCGCATTTGCGAGTACTGGCGGAGGAGCTGGTTGACTTCCTGCACGCTGGTTCCCGAGCCATTGGCGATGCGCTTGCGTCGGCTGCCGTTGATGACGTCGTGATGCTCACGCTCGTGCTGCGTCATGGAGTTGATGATGGCTTCCACGCGGCTGAGTTCCTTGTCGTCGACCTTGTCGGCAACCTGTTGCAGACCGGCGAAGGGGCCGATGCGCGGCAGCATGCCGATGATGCTTTGTAACGATCCGAGCTTCTTGACCTGCTTGAGCTGATCGCGGAAGTCGGCGAGCGAGAAGCCGTCGCCGCTGAGGGCCTTATTGGCGAAGGCTTCGGACTGCTTCTTGTCGATGGTGGATTCGGCTTTTTCGATGAGCGAGAGGATGTCGCCCATGCCGAGGATGCGGCCGACGATGCGGTCGGGATGAAAAGGTTCGAGGGCATCGTACTTTTCGCCGATGCCGATGAACTTGATGGGCTGGCCGGTAACGTGGCGGATGGAGAGCGCCGCGCCGCCGCGGGCATCGCCGTCCATCTTGGTGAGGACGACGCCGGTGAGGGTCAGCTTGTCGTGGAACTCTTTCGCGGAGTTGACCGCGTCCTGCCCCGTCATAGCGTCGGCAACGAAGAGAATCTCCTGCGGGTTGAGCAGCGACTTCAGGTGCTGCATCTCGTCCATCAACTGCTCGTCGATGTGGAGGCGGCCGGCAGTATCGACGATGAGGATGTTGCAGCCATTCGCGATGGCTTCGCGGCGCGCTTCTTTCGCGAGACGGACGACGGTGTCGGTGTTGGCTTCTTCGACTTTTCCTTCGTAGAGCTGCGCCTTGATGGACTGCGCGACGACTTTGAGTTGCTCGCGCGCGGCGGGGCGGTAGACGTCGACCGAAACGAGCAGGGGACGGTGGCCGCCGTTCTTGAGCCAGTTGGCGAGCTTGCCGGAGGTGGTGGTTTTACCCGAGCCTTGCAGGCCGGCCATGAGGATGACAGTGGGCGGCTGCGAGGCGAATTTCACCTTGGCGGTGTCTTTGCCGAGGATGGCGATCAGCTCGTCACGCACGATCTTGATGACCTGCTCGGCGGGAGAGAGGGCGGTCATGACCTGCTGGCCGAGCGCCTTTTCGCGGATGTGGTCGATGAGGTCTTTCACGACCTTGAAATTGACGTCGGCTTCGAGCAGCGCGAGGCGGATTTCGCGCAGGGCTTCACCCATGTTCTCTTCGGTGAGCTTGCCCTGTCCGCGCAGGTTCTTAAATGCTCGCTGGAGCTTCTCGGAAAGGTTCTCAAACATGATTGCGGGGATACTCCGGTTAAAAGACTATTTTAACAGGGCGGGGCGGAAGCAATTGCTTTTCGAGGGCTGCGGTTGCACAATGTCGCTCCCTCAATGACTGAGAAAATTTCCGCGCGAGAGCGACTTTCCGGCGCCATGGTCGTTGTTCTCGTGCTGCTCGGGATCAGCGTATTCATTAATTACATCGACCGCGGCAATCTTTCCATCGCCGCGCCGCTCATCGAGAGCGAACTGCGCATGGACCCTTCGAAGCTGGGGATCCTGCTCTCCGCGTTTTTCTGGACGTATGCATGCCTCCAGCCTGTGTATGGGTGGCTGGTGGACCGCTGGAACGTATATTGGCTGCTCGCCGGGGGATACCTGCTGTGGTCCGTGGCGACTGCGGCAACGGGGTTCGTGCATGTCTTCGCTGCGCTCTTCGCGCTGCGGCTCTGTGTGGGATTGGGCGAGGCGGTGTCATTCCCGGCATATTCCAAGATCATTGCGCTCAATTATCCGGAAGAGCATCGCGGGATTGCGAACGCCGTGGTGGCGAGCGGCTTGTCCATTGGACCGGGCTTCGGCATTCTGCTCGGCGGCACGCTGATGTCGCGCTTTGGCTGGCGGCCTTTTTTTATCGCGCTCGGCGTCTGCAGCCTGCTCTGGCTGCCGTTCTGGATCAAGTGGATGCCGAAGCGAAACGTGGTTCCGGCTGAAGACGCGACCGCAGCCCCCAGCCTTCTGGAATTCGTCAGGCTGCGGTCGGCGTGGGGAACCTGCGTCGGGTTGTTCTGCAACAACTACGTGAACTACTTCCTGCTGACGTGGATTCCGTATTACCTGGTGCGCGAGCGACACTGCTCCATGGCGGAGATGGCAAAGATCGGCGGAGCCGGCTACCTGGTCAGTGCGGGTTGCGCCACGGCTTGCGGGTGGCTCTCGGACCGGTGGATCCGGGCGGGCGGAACGCCTACGCGGGTAAGAAAAGCTTTCACTGGAGGCGGCATCGGGATGTGTGGTCTCTTGCTCTCGGTCTCTGCTTTCATTCGCGCGCCCGGTCTCTCCTTGCTGCTGCTGGTTTTGGGGATGGGGTTTTATGGCGTCGCCTCCTCGAATACCTGGGCGATCTCGCAGACCATCGCCGGACCCCGGGCCGCGGGGAGATGGGTGGGATTCCAGAACTGCATTGGGAACCTGGCGGGCGTGACCGTACCCGTGGTCACGGGGTTCGCGCTGCGGCGTACCGGACACTTCCATTGGGCTTTCGCGCTGGTAGCGATGGTCGCGTTGGCGGGTACCGCGGCGTGGTACTTCCTGGTGGGTCCGGTGCAACAGGCGGAATGGAAGCGGAAGACGCCGGCGGCAGCGGCCATCGCGGCTGTCGCTGAATAGCAGACCTCACTTTCAAGAAAAACCACCGTGGCAGCTATGTAAAGAATCGTTCGGGCGCGAGTCTTCTTTCCTCCCGCCGGGTCTAATTAACTGGGGAGTTAAATGGAGATCGAGATGGCATTTTCGAAAAACATACGTCAGGCGGCGCTGCTATTGGCGGCGGTTGCTGGGTTCGCGATCGCGGGCTCGGCGTCGGTCACCGCAGACAGCAGCCTGCAACAGAGTGTGGAAAGCAAGCTGAAGAACAAAGAATTCAAGCAAGTGGCCGTCGAGTCGAACAACGGGATCGTCACCTTGACGGGAACGGTGGACAAGTACCAGGCGAAGGTAGATGCGGAGAAAAAAGCCCGCAAGATCGCCAACGTCAAAGAGGTGGACGACCAGATCCAGGTCGGCGGCAGGCAAGTGCCGGACGCGGAGTTGCAGAACACGCTGAACCGCAAGCTTGCCTACGACCGCTGGGGCTATGGGCACGTGTTTAACAACATCGTGGCCACGGTGCAGGACGGCACGGTGACGCTGGAAGGCGAGGCGCGCTGGCAGCCGGATAAAGACTCGGCGATGGCGCTGGTCGATAACCAGGATGGGGTGAAGGACGTGGTGGATCGCGTCAAGATCCTGCCGACGTCGATTTACGACGATGAGTTGCGGGCCCGCGAGTTCCGCGCGCTCTATGGCGATTCGTCGCTGTCGCGTTACGGTGCGGATCCGCGCATGCCGATTCGGATCGTGGTCGATCACGGACATGTGACGCTCTATGGCACGGTGCAATCGGAGATGGATAAAAACATTGCCGGGATTCGCGCCAACGGAGTCTTCGGAGCGTTTACGGTGGAGAACCACCTGATGGTGAATAAAGGGTAAGAAGATCAGTCTCGAAGTCCCTCAGGGGCACGGAAAACCGTGCCTCGTTTTTTTGGTTCCCGTTTCCATGAGCGAATACCGCGAAAGTTACCTTGGCGTCGCCCACGATGCGGGGCGCACCGTTTATTCTGTAATGTCGGAAGAATTCGTTACATGGAGAGTGGAATGAGCAGGAAGATCGCGGTACTGACGAGCGGCGGCGATGCCCCCGGCATGAATGCCGCCATCCGCTCAGTGACGCGTTGCGCCCTCGCCAAGGGTTGGGACGTGTTCGGGGTGAACCAGGGGTACTCGGGCCTTGTGGCCGGCGACTATCAGCAACTTACGGCGCGCGACGTGGGCGGGCTGCTTTCCAAAGGCGGCACCATGCTGGGCAGCGCGCGCTGTCCGGATTTCGTGAAGGAGGAGGTGCGCGAGAGGGCGTTGCGCAATCTCAACCGGCATGGGATTTCGTCGCTGGTGGTGATTGGCGGCAATGGCTCGCAGACAGGGGCGGCGTCGCTCAACGACATGGGGTTCCCGACCGTTGGAGTGGCGTCCACGATTGACAACGATTTGCTGGGCTCAGAAATCACGATCGGGGTCGATACGGCGCTGAACATTGCGCTGGAGGCGATCGACCGGTTGCGGGTGACGGCGGCTTCGCATCAGCGTGGCTTCCTGATCGAGGTGATGGGGCGCAACTGCGGGTATCTCGCGCTGATGGCGGGGATTGCGGGAGGCGCGGAACTGGTACTGCTGCCGGAGATCGATTTTGAGCCCGACGAAATCGGCGAGGCGATTCATGATGCCTACCGTCGCGGCAAGTCGCATGCGATGGTCGTGGTGGCGGAGGGCGCGAAGTACAACGCCCAGGCACTGGTACAACACTTCAAGGACAAGAACACGGGCTTCGAGCTGCGCGCTACGATTCTCGGCCACGTGCAACGCGGTGGAGTGCCCACGGCTTACGACCGGCTGCTGGCGTCCCGGCTCGGAGCGGGAGCCGTGGATGCATTGGAGAAAGGGATTTCCGGAGTTGTTGTCGGCATGACCCAGGGGGTTGTGTCCACTACGCCGTACTCGGAAGTGGTCGGGAAGACCAAGGGCATTTCGCCGGAGATTTACCAGCTCGCACATGTGCTGTCGCGATAAAGAAATCCCCGCTCGCAAGGAGCGGAGCTTGCAATCCAGTTAGAAGTTGAATTTCATGGCGAGCTGTACCTGGCGCGGCGGCATGGCATTCACGATCTGCCCGAAGCCGGCGCTGCTGATATTTCCGTTCACCGCAGCGGCGCCGAAGAATTGCGCATGATTGAAGACATTGAAGCCTTCCATGCGGAATTGCAGGGCCTTTCCCTCCGTAAGCTGGATCTCCTTTTGCAGCGCCACATCGAAGTTCTCTAAGCCCGGTCCATAGAAGAAGCGGCGTGCCGCGTTGCCGATCTGGCCAAGGTAAGGAGTGACGTCGCCTGGGAAGAGCGCGGTGTTGAAGGCGGCGCGGCCGTTGCGTGGATCGGTGTTGATCTCAAGGTTGCCGGGAAGGTAGTAGGGCGTGTCCACCCCATTATTGTTGATTCCGTTGGGCATGCTTCCGAGCAGCGAGCTGTCGGTGTTGTTGTAGAGGGTGACGGGCAGGCCGGTGGCGAAGCGCGAGATGCCGGAGAGATACCAGCCCTGCGTCCAGCGATTGGCTGCGTGCAAGACGGCATCCAGCGGCAACTTGTAGCGGTAGCTGACTACCACGTTGTGCCGAAGGTCGAAGGAAGAGATCGCCTTGGTCATCGCCGCGCCCATCGGGTACACGGGTTCGGAGAGACTGGAAGAATCGTCCAGAGATTTTCCATAGGTATAACCGGCGTTCAGCTCGAACGACTTTCCGGTGTGGCGCACAGAAGCGTCGAAGGAGTTGTAGTTCGAGAAGCCAATGGTCTTCTGGTAGGTGATGCCATCGAACGCCGTGCTGAAGGGTCCGCGGACCTGGACCGTCTGACCGTTTGCCTTGGTGAACGGTGCCGCCTTCGCTGAAAGGACCGCAGGTCGCGGTGCCCGGCATCACCTGGCTGGGCTGGCTCACGCTGAGGCAGGCCGCGGCGTTGCCGGGATCGGCCGAGGTCAGCACGAGCAGGTGGTGGGCTTGCGATCCGATGTAGCTGAGGGTGAAGAAGGTGTTGCCGGGGAGTTCGCGCTCCCACGAGAGCGAATAGCTTTCGGTATAAGGCGAAGTGTTTCGGTAGTAGAACGCGGGATCGCCGGTGATGGGATTGTACTTCGACCAATCCACGGTGTTGTTGGGATGGCTTTGCGAGGCGCCGTATGCCGGGATGGGCGAGGGATAGGGCTGGCCGTCGCTCTGCCCGGTGGTGGCAGAGACGAACGGCTCGTTGAAGAGCGGATGCCCGCCGGTGCTGTCGTAATCGTAGCCGTAGGGCGCGCAGGCGCTCATGATCCCGGCGGAGAGTCCTTCAAACGCGGTGTAGAAGATGCCCGCGCCGACGCGGATGCTGCTCTTGCCGGGACCGCCAAAGATGTCGCCGAGAAGACCGCGATCGATGTCCGGCGAATAGCTGACGCCGATGCGGGGGACGAAGTTCGTCCACTTGGTGGGCGCGAGGGTGGAGGGGATGCCGTCGTCGCCAGGGAAGACGATGCCCTCCGGGGCGCCGGGATAGACCTTGGATTGCTGGCCGAGTACGAAGGTCTGGAGCTGATTGTATTTTTCACGCCACGGCGGCAGGACGTCCCAGCGCAAGCCGTAGTTGAGCGTCAGGTTCGGCCGCGCCCGCCAGCTATCCTGCGCAAATAGTCCGATGTAGTGATTACGAATGTAGAACGGATTGGCGTCGCCCTGCTCGTAGGTGCTGGCGATGCCGAGCAGGTAGTCGGCGAAGTCGGAGCCGGTTTCGGTTCCCTGGAAGACGAACGAGCCGTTGTTGATGGAATTGGATTGAATGTTGACCTGGTCGAGGTGGAAGCTGCCGCCGATCTTCAACGTGTGCGTGCCGATGACGCGGGTGAAGGCGTCGTTCCACTGGAAGGTATTGTTGACCTGGCGCTCGCCGGTGACGTCCACGCCGATGGTGAAATCGTTGAAGGCAACGTTTTCGATTCCCTCGATCGCTGGGTTGAGGGGCACGATCCCCAGCGTTCCCGTGCCTTCCACGAAACCTTGCGAGGCCAGGGTAGGGCCTACGCCGCCGACCGGTTGGCCGACGATGTTGGCGGCGCGCATAAAACTGAAGTGCGCTTCGTTCACGCTGTGGGAGCCCCAGGTTTTGGTGAGCGCAAGACTTATAAGCTGCGCGCGGCCGTTGGAGAGGGCGTTGAATCCGGGAACGTTGGCGCCGCCCTGTCCAGTGGGATAAGGATTGTCCATGGCGTACTGGTCGAGAAAGTAGTAGCCGGAGAGATTGCCGTAGCGGGTGGCGAGGTCGAGGCGGGCAGCGGCTTTGTTGTCCGCGAGGGTTTCGTTCTGCGAAGAGGTCGAATAGAGGTTGTTGCCGACATTCGCGGTGGGAATGAAGGACAGCAGCGACTTCGCCGGCGCCGACCAGATGGAGGCGGGAAGGTTGGCATTGGGAAACACGCATTGTGCGCTGCTCACGCAGCCGACGCGGTAATACGGCTCGCCGGCAGAGACCGCGTAGCCCAGCTTCTGGCCGAGTTGGCTGGCCCAGTAGGTCGTGCTCACCGTGCCGGTCAGCTGGCTGGCGAGGTCGAGAAGGTTTCCTTCGCGATCGGCGGCGCTGGGCACCACGATGTTGCCGGTTTCCTGGCCCTGTGTCATCCCGGTGCCCTGGTAATCGAAAAAGAAATACGCTTTGTCTTTGCGGACTGGACCACCGACGGTGCCGCCGTATTGATTGCGGTCATAGCGAGCGCGTTCGGTGGCGAAGTAGTTGCGGGAGTCGAGAGCGGTGTTGCGCAGGAACTCGAAGGCACTGCCGTGCACCTGGTTGCTGCCGGATTTTGTTGTTACCAGGACTTGTCCGCCGCTGAAGTTGCCATACTCGGCGTTGAAGTTGCTGGTGAGCACCTGGAAGTCGCCGATGGCGTCGAGGTTAGGAATGATCGCGGTGCCGTTATTGAAATCTTCTTCGACGAGGCTGCCGTTCACGGCGAATCCGTTGGCGGTTTCGCGCTGGCCGCTGACGGATAGGTTGCCCGGGTTGAGATCGCCGGAGGGCGGCGTCGAGGCGCAGCCCGACATGACGACCGCATTGGGCTGAGCTGAGCTGGCGGGGATGACCCCCGGCTGCAGCGCGAGAAGATCGGTAAAGCTGCGGCCATTGAGGGGAACCGCGGTCATCGTTTTCGCCGAGATCAGTTCTCCGATCTGCGTGGTGCTGGTGTCGATTTGCAGCTGTTCCTCGGAGACTTCGATGATTTCCGAGGTGGAGAGCAGCGAGAGGGTGGCCTCGAGATGAAGGGCATCCCCGGCGGCAATGTCGATCTCGGAAGTGAAGGGCGCAAATCCTCCGGCAGTGACTTTGAGCTGGTAGTGGCCGGGCGCGAGAGTGGAGAAGGAAAAGGTTCCATCGTTGCCGGCGGTGGCGGCCTGGTCGGTGCCATCGTGGCGGAGGATGACGGTCGCACCGGAGACCACCGCTCCGGTCTGGTCGAGGACCGAACCCGCGAAGCTGCCGGGATCGGCGGCGGCTGCAAAGGTACTGAATAGAAAGAGCACCAGAAAGAATCGCAATGCTTCGGAGGAGCGGCCCTCGAAAAGCGATTTTATGAAATTGAAAATCATGTTCAAAATCGTAAGTGGCTGCGGCGGGACTGGCTGTGACCTAGGTCACGCCGCCGGGTGATGGATTGCCCGACCGGAGGAAGCTCTTCTTTTTGGCGGATTCGTCATACAATGCTGCACAACCCGTTGGGAATGCCTGGGAGCACACAATGAAATTTGAAAAGGGTGGGAACGCCGGCGGCACGCTGCGTCTCAATCGACGTTCATTCCTTCGCGCCGCTTCATTTGCCGGCGCGGCGGCTGCGGTTGGCTCGTTCTGCGAATCGCAATTCGCCTTTGCGCAGGCGCGGCATCATGAGCCCCATCCGGAGAATGTCGTATTCCTGAATGCGAATGAGAACCCGCTTGGCCCGTGCGAAGCGGCGCGCGCTGCCATGATCGAAGGCGTGGTGCAGAGTGGCCGCTATCACGACGAATACAACGAGGAAGTGACCAATCTTTTTGCCTCGCAAAACGGATTGAAGCCCGAGTACGTGCAGCCGTACTCCGGGTCGAGCCAGCCGATCGCGTACTCGGTGTTTGCTTTCTGCACGCCGCAGAGGGGTGTGGTGATGGGAACGCCGGGGTACGAGTCGGCCTCGTTCACCGCGAAGGCTTGCGGAGTGCCGGTAGCGGATGTGCCGCTCACGAAGGAAGGGGCTCACGATGTGAAGGCGATGGTGGCGGCCAGTGCCAGTCCGGGGATGTACTACATCGCGAATCCCAATAATCCGACGGGCACGATCACGAGCCGCGCCGATATCGAGTGGCTGCTGGCGAACAAGCCGCAGGGATCGGTGCTGGTGCTCGACGAGGCGTACATCCACTTCAGCGATGCCACGCCGGGCGTCGACCTCGTCGCTGCCGGAAAAGATATCGTCGTGTTGCGGACGTTCAGCAAACTGTATGGCATGGCGGGCGCTAGGCTCGGGTTGGTGGTCGCGCGGCCCGATCTATTGAAGCGGGTCAACGACAAGGGAGGCTTCACGTTCTGTCCGGTGCCCGCGATGAAGGCGGGGATCGCCAGCCTCAACGATGCGGAAGTGATCGCGAAGCGCAAGAAGATCAATGCGTCGGCGCGGCAGGAGACGCTGGAGTGGCTCAGCTCCCAGGGTTACGCCTGCACCGCTTCGCAGGCGAACTGCTTCATGGTGGATGCGAAACGTCCGACCCAGGTGGTGATCGATGCGCATGGCGTTGCAGGGGGTGCTGATTGGGCGTCCGTGGCCAGTGTGGCCGACGCATGTGCGGATCACCGTAGGGACGCCGGAGGAGATGGCGCGCTTTCGCACGGCTTTCGAGCAAGTGATGGAGAAGCCTGCCAGCGCGGCCGTTCGCCGGCATTCCACCTCGCGAACCGCGAGGTTCAGCTAGGCGGCCAGCGGTCGCCCCAGGCGGCCTTGCGGGCGGCGCGGTAGCGCTCTTTCTGCGACTTGGTGACGGTGGCCTGCTTCAGTTCATCGGTTGCGCAAACTTGCAACTGAACATAGCCGGAGTGGATCTGGGGATGGCGCACGATTCTTCCTCTGCGGAGCGGAACCGGCAGCCGGGTAGCAGCCAGGTAGGAAAACTTTTCATCTTCATAGCCGAGCGAACCGCCCTTGAGGCGCCGGTGCTCCGCGGTCCGTTCCAAGCGTTCGGCAAAGTGGCACCAATCTCCGACGAAGCAGCAGAGGACACCCGCGCTCGTGGGGACAGGGAGCCGCGATGACGGAACCTGCCGCGATCAATTGTTGCCGGATCTCGGCCATGCGTGCAAAGGCCTTCGGCGTTCCGGGCTCGATCAACACCAGCACTTGCGCGGCTTGAGCACAGGCATCCACCAGGCGGCGTGCGTCGCCCCTATTCAGTTCGCCGAGAACGTAGGAGAGGACGATGAGGTCGTGCGGTTCGGGGGTGAGGTTACGGATGTCGGCGTTGGTCCAGCGCGCATCGCGGAGGGCGGGGTGCGGCGATTCGGCTGCCAGAGTTTTACCCATCCTCGCCAGATCGAGGTCGCGTTCGACCAGGGAGATCGATTCGACGGAAGGGAAATGCTCAAGCGCTGCCCAGGCGGCGGTACCGGGTCCGGCCCCGAGATCGAGGAGCGATTTCGGTTGGAAGTCGGGAAGCGCCTCGCGCACCTGGAAAAAGACATGAGAGCAAGCAGCAAAGGTTGCGGGCATGCGCACTTGCAGGTAGGCCAGGCGGTGAGCCGCGCTTTTTAAGGGAGCCAATGCGAAGTCGCCGCTGCGATAGGCATCGCTGATCTCGGCAGCGGCGCTGGTTCGCTGGGCCGCAGGCGTCCGATCGACCTGCAAGTCAATGGCGTGCTGTAGCTCATGGGGAAGCCGCATAACCACTTAGTTAACCACAGAGGCGGCGGAGGAACGCGCGGCGCCCTCCGAACCCTGCCGCGACCCTCGCTGTCCTCCGTGCTCCGGTCCGTCTTGAAATTGAAAACTGTGTTCAGAAACACAGGTCAGAGTGACTTAAATCACATCGGATTGTATTTCCTGCCGATAGCCTTAGGGTGCAGCAGGAGATTATGCGGATCGCCCTGGCAGGCCAACCCAATTGCGGGAAGAGCACGATCCTTAACTATGTTGCGGGCTACCGCTCCGAGACGGCCAATTTTCCGGGCAGCTCGGTGAAGGTCACGACCGGATCGATTCGTTTCAACGGGGTGGTCGCGGAACTGGTGGACCTTCCCGGCACCTACACGCTGAGCGGATCAAACCGCGCCGAGTCGATTGCCGGCGAATACCTGCTCGATCACAACATCGATCTCATCATCAATGTCATTGACGCATCGTTGCTCTGTCGCAGCCTGGAACTGACGCTCGAGTTACGCGAGCTCGGAATTCCGATGGTGGTCTGCCTCAATATGGCCGACGATGCCGCGCGCAAGGGCATCACCATCCACGCATCGCAGCTGAGCGAACGGCTGGGCGTGCCGGTGGTGGAGACGATTGCGCGGCGCGGCGAAGGCTTCGACCGCCTCTTTGCCGCGATCAAGAGCACGCTGCACGTCCCCCCTTTGAAATCCGCGGCGCTGCCGTGGGACCGCGATGTCGATTCGGTTGTCGAGCGGGTAGAGCAGATGATTGGCGAGGCTGGGGATAAGAGCAACTATCCCAGCCGTTTCCGCGCGATTCGCTATCTTGAGACGGGATGCTGCGATTCACTCCGCGCGCCGGAAATCGCAGCCGTGGCCAGCAAGTGGCGGACGGCACTGGAGCGCAAACGGGGAAGGTCCGCCGATGCCATTGTGATGTCGGAGCGGCACGACATCAGCCTGCGGCTCTTCGAGCAGGTCGCAACCGTGGGCAAGCCACAGTCGGACATTCGCAACCAGCTCGACGCGGTGGTGACTCACCCGGTGTGGGGCTATGTGTTCCTCATTGCGCTTGCTGGTGGGATTCTTCTGGATTGTCTTCGGCATTGGATCGCGACTGGAGGACCTGCTGCAGGCGCATCTGGCAAGCGGCTTCGAGAGCATCAGTCGCGGCATGGATCCGCATACACTTCGTTTTACGCTTTTGAAGAGCGGCTGGGATGGACTGGTCGGCGGCGCGGCCATCGTCCTGCCGTATCTGGTCCCGTTCCTCTTTGGACTGGCGCTGCTGGAAGATATCGGCTACCTGCCGCGGGTAGCGTACCTGATGGACGGCCTGCTGCACCGCATCGGGCTGCATGGAACCTCGATGCTGCCGCTCATCCTGGGCTACGGATGCAGCGTGCCGGCGTGCATGGCGGCGCGCATCCTGCCCTCGCGACGCGACCGGTTCATTGCAACCGTGCTGGCCATCCTGATCCCCTGCTCGGCACGATCGAATGTGATCTTCGCGCTGGTCGCGTTTTATCTCGGTCCCTGGTGGGCGCTGGCTGTTTTCCTGCTGAATATTCTGGTGGTGATTTTTTCCGGTTGGATGATGCGGCTGATCTGGCCGGAGGTCTCGCCGGGCATGGTGTTGGAGGTTCCGCGCTATCAGTGGCCGCGTCTCAGCATCCTCACCAAGAAGATCTGGCTCCGGCTGCGCGAGTTCATCGTGCTGAGCTGGCCGATGCTGATTGGCGGCAGCGTGGTTTTGGGCTTGGCGACCTTCTATGGCTGGGACCACCTCATCAACCTCTCGCTCTCGCCATTGACCCGTCTGCTGGGGTTGCCGTTCGCCACGGGCACTACGCTGATCTTCGGATTGTTGCGTAAGGAATTGACGTTGATCATGCTCACGCAGGCGCTGGGGACGACCCATATCAACCAGGTCATGACGACGACGCAGATTGTCGGGCTACACATTGTTCATCACGTTCTATATGCCGTGCCTGGCGACGGTGGCGGCGTTGGCGCGCGAGGTGGGGAAGAAATTGACGACCTACGCCATGGCGTACACCTTTGCGCTGGCGGTATTTGTCAGCCTGATGACGCGGGTGATCGGCAGCGTTTTGCGATAGTGCAGTGTGACGGAGAGCACAGTGGGAATTCTGATTGAACCTGTATGTTGGGAGCTGATGGCTGTCAAAGGCGGATCGCATAAAGGGGCTATTTCGCTCGACCGGGTAGCTCCGCACAGCGAAGTGGAGATCGTCTCCCTCCCCAACGACGCCGGGCAGATGCGTATCCTGGAACAGCTCGGCGTAAGGGAAGACGAGCGCGGCCGGGTGCGTTCTGCCGCTCCTCTCGGCGGTCCGATCCTCCTCGAGATCAGCGGCAGCGCAGTGGCGATCGCCCGCGGCGTAGCGAAGAAGATCAAAGTACGAGTGGTGTAGCCTGGTCTGGCTGCTTCCATCAGTCAGGGGACGACATTCTTCCCGCCGTTTCGTAACATCTCTTCGTGACCCTTTACCGCGGCCGCATCGCCCCTTCTCCCACGGGCTACCTCCATCTCGGCCACGCGCGCACCTTCTGGACTGCCTATGAGCGCGCCCGCGACTATCAGGGCACGCTCGTCTTCCGTAATGAAGATCTCGACCCGCAGCGCTCGAAACTGGAATACACGGCGGCCATGCTGGAAGATCTGCGCTGGCTTGGCATTGCGTGGCAGGAGGGGCCGGATATCGGCGGTCCGCACGCGCCGTATGAGCAAAGCCGGCGGCGCGATCTGTACCTGCGCGATTGGAAACAGCTCGTCGATCTCGGTTTCGTCTATCCCTGCACCTGTTCGCGACGGGAGTTGGCCGAGGTCGCGCAGGCACCGCACGAGGGCGACGAAGAGCCAATCTATCCCGGGAGCTGCCGGCCCGCCGCAGGCACAAGATTTACCGCCAGCGATCCCAAGGGGGTGAACTGGCGCTTCCGGGTTCCTGACGGAGAAGCCGTCACGTTTACCGACGGAAACCTCGGCGCGCGCAGTTACGTGGCTGGGCGCGATTTTGGAGACTTCGTGGTCTGGCGGCGCGACGATGTGCCGGCGTACCAACTTGCCGTTGTCACCGACGATTGTGATATGGAAATCACCGAGGTGGTGCGCGGCGAGGACCTGCTGGTTTCGACTGCGCGGCAGATGCTGATTTTCCGCGCGCTGGGGCGAAGAATCCCTGCCTATTTTCACTGTCCCCTGCTGCGCAACTCGGCCGGAGAGCGCCTTGCCAAGCGGACCGACGCGCTGAGTCTTCGCGAACTGCGGAAAAAAGGCTACACCCCGGAACAGGTTCGAGGAATGTGGGCATAAACGCCTGCACATTACAACTTTCTCATTCTAAACACTAAAAGACGGCCCTTCTTCTGCCGATCAGGAGGAAGAGGCGCCTCCAGGCTAAGAATCACAAGCGATTGTGATAAGCCTCACAGCCGTTTTCTTGTCACAGGCGTTCAATAGATTGTGACGGCGGCTGCGAACCTCCGCCGGAGATTGGAATACGCGAATGGGACGAATTATCGAAGTCACCGACCTTATCCTTCGAGACGCACACCAGAGCCTCATGGCCACGCGCATGGCGATGGAGGACATGGTTCCCGCCTGCGAAGACCTGGATAACGCGGGATATTGGTCGCTGGAGTGTTGGGGCGGAGCCACCTTCGACTCCTGCATACGCTTCCTGAATGAAGACCCCTGGGAGCGGCTGCGGCAGTTCAAGAAGCTGCTGCCCAAAACCCCGCTGCAGATGTTGCTGCGGGGCCAGAACCTGCTGGGCTACCGGCATTATGAAGACTCCGTGGTGGAGCGCTTCGTGGCCAAAGCGGCCGAGAACGGCATGGATGTCTTCCGCGTCTTCGACGCGCTCAACGACATCCGCAACCTGCAGACCTCGATCAGGGCAGTCAAGAAATCGGGCAAGCACGCGCAGGGCACCATCAGTTACACCATCAGCCCAGTGCACACGATCCCGGCCTTCGTGGAGATGGCGAAGCAGTTGGTCGGGATGGGCTGCGATTCGATTTGCATAAAAGATATGGCTGGCCTGTTGAAGCCGCAACCGGCCTACGACCTGGTCAAAGGGATTAAAGAAGCCTGCGGCACCCAGACCCTGGTCCACGTGCACTGTCATGCGACCACCGGCGTGACCCTGGTGAGCCTGATGAAGGCGGTCGAGGCGGGCTGCGACATCGTCGATACGGCGATCAGCGCGATGTGTCTTGGCCCGGGCCATAACCCGACCGAGAGCTTCGTCGAGATGCTGGAAGGCACGGGCTACGAGACGCGGCTGGACATGGGCCGCATCCTCAAAGCGCGTCGCTACTTCGAGACCGTACGGCCGCGCTACAAGGAGTTCCTCAGCGATATCACGGGGGTGGAAACCGAGATCTTCAAGAGCCAGATCCCCGGCGGCATGATCAGCAACATGGAGAGCCAGTTGAAGGGCCAGGGCGCCGGCGACCGGCTGCAGGAAGTCCTGCTCGAGGTCCCGAACGTCCGTAAAGATTCCGGCTATCCACCTCTGGTTACGCCCTCCAGCCAGATCGTAGGCACCCAGGCGGTCTTCAACGTGATCATGGGCAAGTACAAGGTGATGACGGGCGAGTTCGCCGACCTGATGCTGGGCTACTACGGCAGCACCCTTGGACCGAAGGAGCCGGAGGTGCTGGCCAAGGCCGAACAGCACGCCAAGAAGAAGGCGATCACCTGCCGTCCCGCGGACTTGCTGCTGCCCGAGTGGGAGAAGCTGCGGGGCGATGCGCTGGCCCTGAAAGGCTGCAACGGCAGCGACGAAGATGTACTGACCTTCGCCATGTTCCCGCAGGTAGCGCCAAAGTTCTTCGGCACCCGCGAACAGGGGCCGAAAAACCTCGGCAAGGCGCCGGTCAAAGAGGCTAAGGGTGCGCCGCCGGCGGCAACCCCGCAAAAGCCTGCGAACCAGTTGACGGGCGCGGTGAATTACGTGATTACCCTCGACGGGAAAACCCATACTGTCGCCGTAGCGCCGGCTGGGAAGTGAGGTTTCGCGTGTCGCGAACCTGCGGCACGCTTGGACGGTGGCGCAACCAGACGGAGGCGCCCCGCATGAGGAGTGGAGAGCCGAATGGCTACCGTAGAAGCACCAGAGAAGGTCGAAACCAAGGCAAGCGGGATGGAGCAGAAGATCCAGGAACTCGCCGCGAAGCGCGCCCAAGTGATGCTGGGCGGGGGCGAAGACAAGATCGCGAAGCAACACGAAGCCGGCAAGTTGACGGCGCGCGAACGCATCGACCGTCTGGCCGATCCGGGATCGTTCCAGGAGATCGGCGCCTTCGCGAAGCATCATGCCGCATTGTTTGGCATGGCGAAAAAGGACATTGCGGCCGATGGCGTGGTCACCGGCGTAGGCACGATCGATGGGAAGCTCGTGCATCTTGCCAGCCAGGACTTCACCGCCTTGGGCGGGGCGGTGGGCGAAGTGCATGCCGACAAGATCGTCGAGATGATGAGCCTCTCGCTGAAAACCGGTTCGCCGTTCGTCATCATCAACGACTCCGGCGGGGCGCGCATTCAGGAAGGCATCGACGCGCTGGCGGGCTACGGCCGTATCTTCTACAACAACGTGATGTTGTCGGGTACGGTGCCGCAGATTTCGCTGATCTGCGGACCGTGCGCGGGCGGCGCGGTGTATAGCCCGGCGCTGACCGATTTCATCATCCAGACCAAGCAGGCACAGATGTTCATCACCGGACCGTCGGTGATCAAGCAGGTGACCGGCGAGGTGGTCACGCCCGATCAACTGGGCGGCGCGGCGGCGCACATGACGCAGTCGGGCAACGTGCATTTCGTGGCAGAGAACGATGAGGACGCCATCTACATCACCCGGCGGCTTTTGAGCTTCCTGCCCTCGAACAACCTGGAAGATCCGCCGCGTCTGGAGTTCGATGAGGTGCTCGATCCGGATCCGCAAATGAATTCGATCATCCCCGACGATCCCAAGCAGGCCTACGACGTGCGCCAGGTGATCGCGCGACTGGTGGATCGCGGCGACCTGCTGGAGATCCAGTCGGGCTACGCGCAAAACATTGTGATCGGTCTCGCCCGCATCCAGGGGCGTACCGTGGGCATCATCGCGAACCAGCCATGCGTGATGGCAGGAGTGCTCGACATCAACGCCAGCGACAAGGCGGCGCGCTTCATCCGCTTCTGCAACGCCTTCAATATTCCGCTGCTGACCCTGGCCGATGTCCCGGGCTTTCTGCCGGGAGTGGCGCAGGAGTACGGCGGGATCATCCGGCACGGGGCGAAGATGCTCTTCGCCTACTCGGCCGCCACGGTTCCAAAGATCACGGTGGTATTGCGCAAGGCTTACGGCGGCGCGTATCTCGCGATGTGCAGCCGGGATCTCGGGGCGGACCGCGTGATCGCGTGGCCGACCGCCGAAATCGCCGTAATGGGCGCGGAAGGTGCGGCGGAGATCGTCTTCCGCAAGGAAATCAATGAGGCTACCGACAAGTCCGCCAAGCGCAAAGAGCTGATCGAGAAATATCGCAGCGCCTTCGCGACTCCCTATGTTTCGGCGGCCCGGCGGCTGGTGGATGACATTATCGAACCGGCGGAGACGCGTCGATACCTGGCGATGGCGCTCGACGCGCTGCACGCCAAGCGCGAACTGCGTCCGCCGAAGAAGCATGGACTGATGCCGCTTTAAAGGACTGGAATTCGGAATGAGAAACGCTCAAATTGAAATTGCGGATATCGCCGGGCAGGTCGACGGATTGCGGCAGGCGCTCGAGATGCAGATGGCCGAGCTGCGCGCGAAGCAAACCGAGCTCGCCGAGCAGATCAAAGGGGTGCAGCACTCCGTGGCGGCGCTGGAGTTAAAGCAGCCGTCACCGTCACCCCCGGCGACAACGGTCGAAGCCGCGAAGCCTGCGCTCAGGGTCGAGCCAAAGCCCCCGGAAGGCATCCCGGAAGAGATCATGCTGGTGATTGCGGCGGCGGTAGCGGCCTTTGTTGGGAAATCGGCGCGAGTGCGTTCGGCGCACTACGTGCATGAGGGCATGAGTTCCTGGGCGCAACAGGGACGCGTCTTCGTGCAAGCGTCGCATAACCTTGCTCATCACGGATGAAAAACCCCGGCGCCCGCGTCGAGGCGCGCCGGGACGGACGAGAAGAATCCAGGAGCCCTTGTGAAGCTCAATGTGACAGTAGACGGTAAGACGTACGAAGTGGATGTGGAAGTACAGGATGAAGAACACGGACGCTCCCTCGGCGGGTATATCCCTCCGCACCCGCCGAGCAGCTCCGTGATCATGCCCTCAGCGCCGGTGGCAGCGCCTGCAGGCGGGCGCGTTCCGGCGGCGGGGGAAGGGAACGTGAATGAGGCGAAGGTGTGCCGCAGCCCGATTGCCGGCATCGTGATCAAGATCAACGCCCAAGTCGGGCAGCAGTTACAGGCCAACGACCTGCTGCTGGTGCTGGAAGCCATGAAGATGGAGACGAACGTCACCGCACCGATCGCCGGAAAGGTGAAGACGATCCACATCAATCCCGGCGAGGGTGTGCAGGTGGGACAGTTGCTGGTGGAGTTCGAGTAGCGGCGGTTGCCGGTTAGCAATTGTCTGCCGGCATCGCTCCGGGTTGGCCTCGACAGAGCGTCCGCCCCAGCCACCGACGCACCCAACAGCCAAGAGCCAAGAGGCGAGGAGAGAACCATGGAATCCGTTGTAGCGCCGCAAGCGGCGCAGTCAGAGCTGGCGAATGTTCCGGGCGTCCAGTTTGTCGATCACGTTGCGATTGCCGTGAAACAGGGCGATCTCGAAAGCCAGGTCGCGGCTTACAAGCTGCTCGGCTTCACCGAAGTTCATCGCGAAGATGTGCTCGGCACCGATCAAGTGAGGGAAGTACTGCTGCGCATCGGCGATGGCCCGAACTTGATTCAACTTCTGGAACCCCTCAACGTCGGGTCTCCGGTGCAGAAGCTGATCGACAAGAACGGCGGACGCGGCGGCTTCGCGCACGTGGCCTTCCGGGTACGTAACGCGAAAGAAGCCTTCGATGCGATGACGAACCAGGGATTTCACATCATCGACAAAGCCCCACGCAAAGGCTCGCGCGGCACCACGGTGTTCTTCGTGCATCCGAAGTCTCTCGACAGCGCACCTTTCGGATTCCTGATCGAGATCGTGGAAGAGCCGGCATAGCCTTTCTAGCGCACAAAGAGTAAGCCCCATACATTCGCTCAGAATGGATGGGGCTTTTTGTTTTGTCGTTTAATCGTTGACTATTGTTTTCTCCAATTCGCTTCCGTCAGGACGGTCAGTGGAGGCAGGCTGGCTTTTTGCAGAGCAGAGTTGGCGCCGGAGACGTCGGTTGTCTTAAGGCCGTCGAACTTCTTGCCTACATCTTCCAGTTGCGAATTGAGCAGAACCATGCGGTCCAACTGCTGCTGCGTGGGCTTGCCTTCGTAACCGTTCACGCCGCCGTATAACTCGCCGATGTACTCGCGCAGTTTGCGTTCGCCGGTAATACCACCGCCTTCTTTCACCGAGACCAGGGTTGCGCGGAAGGTTTCGATCTTCTGCACGAGATCGTTCATTTGCTTTTTCAGGTCCGCATCCGACGTTTTTGCGGCACGGTCTTTCGCCTGGTCCCGAATGCCGGTCATCGCGGCGACGAGATAGGCAAGCCGTTCCTGCATGGCATAGAGCTTCATGACGGTCTGACGCTGCAGAGTGCGATCGGCGGGCGTACTCTTGGCGCGCGCATCGGTCGTAACCTTGATGGTAGAGGTCAGGGTTTCCTTACCGGCAGTCAGCTTCACGGTGTACGTGCCTTCCGGCAAGGTTGGACCGAAGAACGCGAAAGGCTGTTCGACGAGCGACGCCGCAGGTGGAACCTTCGGCGGCGGTTCTCGCAGGGGCAATTCGACGCGCACCACGCCACGCCGCTTATCGCCGGGAGCGGAGGCGGCAAGTTTGCCGGAGGCGTCGAATAACTCCACCTTCAACTCGCCGAAGATGTGCCGTTTCTTCTGGTAATAGGTGACGATCACGTTCTCCGGCAAGGGCGTGCCGCGGAACTCGGCGTCGCCTTCCGCACGCTGTTCCACCGCGGGCAATTGAAGCACGGATGGCCGCGACGGCAACATGGCGACATCCTTGTTGAGAATGTCGGACGTGAGCGCGCGGATCGGGGTGACATCGTCGATCACGTAGAGCGAGCGACCGTGGGTGGCGATGATGACATCGTTCTCACGGGGATGAATGTAAATATCCCGCACGGGCACGCGCGGAATTCTTCCGTTGAACTCGGCCCAGTCCGCTCCGCCATCGATGCTGATGTACAGGCCATTTTCCGTGCCTACCCAAAGCAGCTTGGGATTGACGAGGTCTTCGCGGATCACATGCGCGAAGCTCTTGAAGGCCGGGCTGGTGAGTTGCGTCCATGTCTTGCCGAAGTCCGTGGTCTTGTACACGTAGGTCTTCATGTCGCCATGGGCGTGGCCGTCGAAGGTCGCATAGGCTGTGCCGGGCTCGAAGTGGCTGGCCTCGATGGTAGAAACCCAGGTGTTCGGAGGCAGGCCGGAGACATTCTTGGTGAGATCCGTCCAGCTCTTCCCGCCGTTCTGCGTGAGCTGCACGTTGCCGTCGTCGGTCCCGGCCCAGATGACCTGCGCATTTTTCGGCGACTCGGAGATGGTGTAGATCGTCTCGTATTTTTCCGCGTCGGAGTTATCGAGCGTCAGTCCGCCCGATTCCGACTGCTTGAGCCATGCGGGATTGTTGGTAGTGAGATCGGGAGAGATTTTTTCCCACGACTCGCCGTGATCTTTCGACCGGAAAAGGAATTGGCAGCCGATGTACAAGGCCTTCGAGGAGGCCCCGATGTGGATCGGAGTATTCCAATTGCACCGGAAGTCGGGATCGCCGGTTTTCGCGAGGGGATACACTTCCTTGATTTCGCCGGTGCTGCGACGCACGCGCAGCATGCGTCCGCCCTGGTATTCGCTGTAGATCAGGTCATTGTCGGCAGGATCGGCGAACGACCAGAAGCCGTCTCCGTATCCGATGTTTTTCCAGTGGCGATTGAAGACGCCGTCGGAATAGGTGTTCGGACCCATCCAGGTGCCGTTGTCCTGCAGGCCTCCGTAGACGTAATAGGGGCGCTGCATGTCGGCGCTCACGTGGTAGTACTGGCCGATGGGGAACGAGTTGAGGAAGCGCCAGTGCGCGCCGCGATCCAGGCTCTCATACAGTCCGCCGTCGTCGCCGGTGAGCAGGTGGTCGGAGTTGTTGGGATCGATCCACAGGGCGTGATAGTCGCCGTGCACGCCGCCTCCGGCGCCTTCCTGGCCGATCTCGGAGAAGCTCTTGCCGCCGTCGTCGCTGACGGTAAGCGCGAAGCCCGGCTTATAGACGCGATCCCCGTTGTTCGGATCGGAAACCAGCAACGCGAAATAAAACGGACGCCCGATCATATTGAAGCTGTCGTTGGCGTAGCTCCAGGTCGCGCCGCTGTCGTCGGAGCGATAGAGCGCGCTCTTCTTCGCTTCCACGACGGCCCAGACACGTTTGGGGTTGGCAGGCGTGGTGGCGAGAGCGATGCGGCCGAGATCGCCTTCGGGCAAGCCCGTCCGGGTCGGCTTCCAGGTCGCGCCGCCATCGGTGCTCTTGAAGATGCCGCCGGTCGAACCGCCGGAGTTGAAGCTGTACGGATAGCGGCGGAAGGGCCAGAGCGACGCATAGAGCGTGTTCGGATCGGCGGGATCGAAGGCCACATCGCCGCATCCGGTCTTGGCGTCGGCGTGCAGCACGTTGGTCCAGCTCTTACCGCCGTCGGTGGTTTTGTAAAGTCCGCGCTCGTTGTTGTCGTTCCATGCGTGGCCGAGGGCGCAGACATAGACGGTGTTGCCATCCTTAGGATGAATGAGTACGCGCGAGATATGTTCGCTGTCGGCAAGGCCAACTTTGGTCCAGTTATCGCCGCCGTCGGTGCTTTTATAGACGCCGTCGCCGACGGATACACTGTTGCGCATCCAGCTTTCGCCGGTGCCGATCCAGAGGATCTTTGGGTTCTGGGGATCGATGGCGATGGCGCCGATGGAGGGGCTGTTCATCTTGTCGAAGATGGGCTTGAAGGTGATGCCGCCGTCGTCCGACTTGAAGATGCCGCCGGCCGCAGCACCGACATAGATGGTCAGACGCTTGCCGGGGACTGCGGCCAGCGCGGAGATGCGGCCGCCCATGACGGCGGGGCCGATAGAACGGGCAGTATAGCCTGCAAAGGTGTCGTTATCGATCTGGGCCGGCGCCGCGGCAGGGGTGGCTTGCGATCCACCGAGGCTAACCAGGCAAAAGATTGCAGAAAGCACCACGATGAAAGGCCGTTTCCGACGCAGCATCAAGGCTCCTCGCTTCCAAATGATTTTGAATGGAAAAAACAAAGGAGCGGCTCTCGGGCCGCTCCGGGGAAATTAATGTTTTGGGGTATCGGTTTTCGGGGTTTCGTCCGGCTTCTTGTCCGGCGTGGATGGCTTCGGCTCGGTCGTGTCCGCGCCCTTGGTGCTGGTAACGGTCTTCGGCGGCATATTAAAAATGCTGGAATCGATCGGCACGTTGAACTCAACCTTCTCCAGAGTCACTTTCTGTTTCTGGTCGGGATGATCGGCGTCGGCGCTTTCGAAGGAGAAGGGGACGGGAACTCCATCGACCTCCTTGTAGTCTCCGATCACGGTGCTGATCTTGTGCTCCGTTCCCCGGACCGTCGCAGCACGATCTACACGGATCTCAAGATTGGAATCAGGATCGATGTAGTAGGTGTAGACGGTGCCGTCTTTGAGGGTGGCTTTCAACTTGTAGACATCGGTACCCTCAAGCTTGTCTTTGCCTAGAAACTCGACTTTCGTACCTTTCTGGGCGTAGTCCAAGAGCAAGCCGCCAATTTCCGCGTCTTCCTGGAGTTCGTCGCGCTGTTCGGGCGGCAGGACGTCAGGATCCTTCTTGCCCATGAACGGCATGATTCCCCATGCTTCTTTTCCGTCATAAGCCTGCACCGCGGTCATGCCCTGGAGGGTGAATTCCTGGCGGATCAGGTCGGGACGCTTGCGATATTCGATGGCGGGCGCTTCCATGCCCGGGCCGACTTCGACCTTCCCGGTGCTTTTCATCGTCTGAATGGCTTTGATCTTGGCGGCTCCGCCATGCGCCTCAATGTTTTTGGCGACGATTTCGTCGGCGGTTTGCGCGTGCAGAATAGGCGCGATACAAGCCAGGGTTACGATTCCAACAGCTACTTTGCGTAGCATCTGATCTCCTCTGTGCTGAACAACTGGGGCTGTAAACCTGTAGAAAACGTTCTACTGCGAAGGATAACAACATTAAGTCGGGGCGTACCCGCTGTCAAACGGCCGCGATTTTAACTGGAACATACCGGGAAAGAGCCCACCTAACCATCCAGTACGGAGGCATTTCCAAAAAAGTTCGGAAAACTTGCACCGAATTCTGGAATCGGACACGCTTCCCGTGGCCGGGATCGCTGCTTCGGAAGAGAACTTAAGTCACTTGAAAGCCTGAAGATATCCGTGTATTCGAGTAACAGAGCAGGGTCCGCGAAATTGGCGGAGAAGTAGGGCGGCCCATCCCGCCCAGACCCAGGGAGGCTAGATGTCCGGTGTAATCCTTGAAGTGCTGTTCGTTCCGCGCAAGGCTGAAACTCTGTCGATGATTCGCCGCGCCGTGGAAACAATGGATATCCACCTCCAGGTCTGCACGGATCCCCAGGAAGTAGAGCGCTTGCTGTTCTGTCATCGCTATGACGGTTTGATCGTCGATCACGATGAAAGTACCGAGGGCATCCTCCGAGCCCTGCGGCAGTCGCCTTCCAATCGCGGCGCTATTGCCATCGATGTTCACGATGCCGAGGTCGAACTGCAAACCGTATTCGCCCTGGGCGCCAACTTCGAGATGGTGTCTCCGTTCAGCGTGGAACGTGCGCGCAAGACCCTTCAACTGGCGGTTGGCCTGATGATGCTGGGGCGGCGGCGCTACTATCGCCATCCGGTTGAGATTCGCGGCGAGATGCTTTGCAACGGGCAGCCGATCGAGGGCTGGGTGACGAATGTGAGCGAGAGCGGGGTCGGCATTCATTGCGACTCGGTAGCGCTCAGCGCCGGACCGCTGCATTGTTCTTTCACCATCCCGGAGAGCTCGGAGAGGATCTCGATGGAAGTGACCGTGATTTGGGCCGACAAGACCGGGCAAGCCGGTTGCCGGATCGAGCACATCACCCAAGGGCAGAACGAGTATGTCGAGTGGATCTACGGGTTATTTTATCGTGGGCCCGCATTGCGTGCCTCGCTGGTGGCCACTCTCTCGCAGGAAAAGCATCTGAAGCGCGAGGTAGAAATCTAATCTTCCCCGCGGGGCCGCCTCAAGAATTTCACCCGCCCGCCGATAAATCCCCAGAGACGACGTTTCGAGCGCAATCCGGCCGCGGCGCCGTCAGGTCTGCATGAACGAGGGTGCGCCAATCCGTCCCCCACTGCCGGCGATCGCGGCCTCCGGGGCGTTATCGCTGTATGAGGCAGTCTTCCGTGCTTCGATCGAGGGCATCCTGGTCGTTGACCAGGACGCACGTTACCTGGACGTGAATGACGCTGCGTGCCAGATTCTTGACCGCACGCGCGAAGAACTGCTGGCGGCACGGGTTGGTGATTTCGCCAAGCATCGGAGCGATGTTCGCAGGATATGGGAGAAGGTTTCGCACGGGAGTACCCTGCGCTCGGAGCTTTCGGTGCTGCGGCCGGACGGCCAGGATTGCGAGCTGGAGTTTTCCGCCGTGGCAAACATCCAGCCGGACCGACACCTGATTTTTATTCGCGACATCACCCAGCGCCGCACCCTCGATGAACAGATTCGGAATGCATCGAAGATGGAGGCGGTAGGGCGGCTCGCAGGAGGGGTTGCGCACGACTTCAATAACCTCCTGATGGTGATCTCCAGCTATTCCGAGTTGATCCTGGATTCGCTGGAGCTGTCGGATTCAGTCACCAAGAAGGTCCGGGAGATCCTGAAAGCTTCGTCCCGCGCCGCCGGACTGACGCGGCAGCTGTTGGCCTTCAGCCGCAAGCAGTCGCTGGAACCGCAACGGCAGGACCTGAATACCATTACCCGCGAGATGGCAAAACTGCTGGGCCGCGTGCTGGGAGAAGACATCGAGGTGACGCTTAACCTGGCGGACTCGCTCGGGTACGTGTATGCCGATCGCGGGCAGGTCGAGCAAGTACTCATGCACCTGGCGGTGAATGCGCGGGACGTGATGCCCGAGGGAGGCCGCTTCACGATCTCGTCGGCCAATGCGGAGTTCGACAGCCTGTTCTCGCGGCTTCCCGGTTCGCCCTCTCCAGGCCGCTACGCCATGCTCTCGGTGGAAGACACCGGTTGCGGCATGAGCGAGGAGGTACTGGCGCACCTCTTTGAACCATTCTTCAGCACCAAGGGAATGGCGAAAGCCGCAGGACTCGGGCTGGCTGCCGTTTACGGCATCGTGAAGCAGAGTGGCGGCTACATCTGGGTCGATAGCGAAGTCGGCAAGGGCAGCCGGTTCCGGATGTATTTTCCGCTGGCCGCCAAAACCTTGAGGGAGCCGGAGCGCGCGGCGCCGATGCTTTCGCCGGATCAGGCGGTGCTGGTGCTGGTGGAAGACGAAGAAGCACTGCGCAGGGCGGCGGCGGAATTTCTTGCCACTCGCGGCTACAAGATTTTAGCCGCCGGCGAAGGCTCCGAGGCCCTCGCCCTCGCCTCCGGTTACGCCGGGAAGATCGATGTTTTGATTACGGACCTCGTCATGCCCGGGCTGAGTGGCCGGCTGCTGGCGCGGGAGTTCGTGAAGCTCCATCCGGAAACCCGCGTGATGTACATGTCGGGCTACAGCGACTCGGCGGTGCTGGAGCATGCCGCCGAAGACTCGCCGAGCGCGTTTCTGCATAAGCCATTTCGCTTCGATGCGCTATGCTCCAGGATTCGAGAGGTGCTGGGAGAAGGGCCGGAAAGCGCGGATTCACCGGCTAGTCGGCCGCACCCAGCGAATGCAGAAGACTCTCTCCCTGCTGAACCGCAAGATCGAAGCTAGGTTCCACACCCCAACCTAAAATGTCCCTTTTGCCGTGTTCCTGGGCGACATAATAAAACTGGCTGCTCGGGTTCAGGCGGTCGGCGACAACGTCGATCACGTAGCGCCCATTCCGGATCGCAAGACTCGAATGATTCGAGGTCCTCATCGTGTTGGTGAGCGACTTCTTGTGAAAGGCCAGGATCGATTGCAGGATCGCCGGCGGAAAGGATCTTGCCCGGTATTGGCATACGCCGATCACTGGGCGTCCGGGAAATGCTTCTTCCACCAGCTTCTCGTACTCGAACAATTGATCGCACTCGCATGCACCCCGCGCCGCGAATTCCATCTCGCCCGCCATACGGATCCCAGTGAATCCCTGACGGACCGCGTCGGCGATCGACGATTTCAGGAGAGACATCAGGGTAACCGGATCGAAAGTGGAGTCGGAGAAATAAACTTCATCGGTGGTGTGCAGTTCCAGCGCTCCCGGCTTCAGAACTTCCCCGGTCGCATCGCAATGCGAGCGAAGGGCTGCTTCAATGTTGGCCGCCATGGCGGGAGTTTGCGCGCAAAAGCACCGTTCTCCGTTGTGCAGCCCCTCGAGGAAGTAGGAGACGAGAAACTGCAGGAGTTCAGATTCATCTTCGTAAAATACGCAGACATGGTCGCCTTGCTTGAAGCGAAGCAATGGAGCTGACATCGGACCCCCACTCGGCAGCGGATAAAATTTTATCCAGGAAGCAGACGATTGCAAGTCTCACATCCGGCTCTGGACGGCGGTTTGCGAGGATGCGGCTGACTTTATTGTTCTCCCGAACTGCGCCTTGCTTCGGCCAGGTGTTCGCGAATCGCGGCGGCGAGTTCGCTGTCGTTCATGCCCTGTCTTCGCATCAATTCATCGGCGTGTTTGAGCTCCGCTACGGCCATCGAATACTCATGGCGCTTCAGCAGCACAAAGCCGAGGGTATCGGTTACCGCCGGATTGATCGGATTCGCCTCGCGAGCCCGCTGGGCGAGTTGCAGGGCGCGGTCCAGGTTGGTGCCTTGCTCCGCATAAATCCACGCCAGATTGTTCGCGGCGACGCCGGTCGTGTCGCCTTTCTGGAGCGCTTCTTCATAGGCCCTGATTGCGGCGGGATTGTTGCGGGCAAAATCTGCCTGGATTCCCGAGATCAGCAGCGAGTTGGAAGTGCTGGTCCCCGCGGCAGAAGAACTTGCGGCTTGTAAATCGCCCTTGCGCGATTCCAGGGAGGCGAGTTGCACGGCCGCGCTGCTGCGTTTTGGCTCGATCGCAAGGGAATTGCGGAAGCAACGGACCGCATCGTCGTACCAGCCATGCTCGCTATAAAGCCGTCCAGCCAGTTCCATGAGCACTGCCGAAGAGGGCGGCGCCGAGGCGCTGCGCTCCATTCGCTTCAGCATGGGACGAGTGATCGTGCCCATGCGATACACCCGGACAAGGCCATCCATCCCGCGCGCGGAGTCGGGATCGAGAAGCATTGCCTGTTCATACTCGACCAGGGAATAGGCGAGCCGGTGTTGCGCCAGCGCCGCCTCGCCGAGCAGCAAATGCGACTCCGGGCTGGTCTTGTCGATGGTCTGGTAGCGCATTGCGATGCTGTTGGCGGAGGCGAATTCTTTCTGGGCGATGAGGATGTGTGCGAACAGAGCGAGCGCCGAGAGATTGGCAGGCTCCTGCCGCACCACCGGGATGACGAACTGCTCGGCGGCAGAAACATCGCCCTCCGACAGGGACAGTTCGGCCAGCGACAGCCGTGCCGGGACAAAGGTCGGATCGTCGTCCAGTACGGTTTGCCATTGCGAGCGTGCGTCCGCATTCTTGCCTAAACGCGAAAGTGCGAGACCGAGAACGTAATGGGCGGACGGCGAATCTCCGCGTACTTCCAGCGCCGAACGGGCGAGAGTTTCGGCGGAATTGGCGTCGCCCTCCACGAGCTCGATCTCGGCGGCGAGCACCATCGTCATCGCGGGACCAAGCTGGCTACGATTGGTGCCCAAAGCTGTTTTCGTTTCGAGGATCGATTGATCGCGCTTGATCCCGTCCTGCTGGCTTGCCTGTGCGAGTTTGGCCTCGATCGCGCGCGCGGTGATGGTGGCTGCGTCCTTATCCGCCGGGTTCTTTTCGTGCTGCAGGAGTAAGTCCAGGTAATGCCGTGAGGCGTCGGTGCTTTTGCCGGAGACAATCTGGAAATCGGCGAGAGCGAATGGCTTGGCCGGGCTCATGGCGTCCACCTTGCGGAGCACCGCCTCGGCTTCGGCAATACGGGCGCTGCGCTCGAGGAATTGCGCCAGGCGAAGGTTGGTATCGGCGTCGTCCTGGAGCGACACTGCTTTGCGGTAGGCGGTTTCCGCCTCCGCACTATGGCCCTCTTCTTCCTCGAAATGCGCCAGGGCCAGTTGCACCGGCGAACTCTTCGGCGCACTGGCGACGGCCGATTGCAACACGCTGCGAGCCTGCGCGGTTCGTCCGCTGCCGGAATAGATTTGTGCCAGCGTCACCGCCGCGTCGGCCCGGCCCGGGTCGCGCTTCAGGACTTCCTGGAACTTGGTGGTGGCTTCCGGAAGATTGCCCAGGAACGCGTAAGCGCCCGCCTCGGCGCTCATGGCGTCGAGATTCTTGGGATCGTGGGCCAGGACAATATCTGCGAAGACCAGGGCACGATCGGGTGCGCCGGCGGCAAGAAACAGTTGCGCCAGATGCAGTTGCGCAGAGCCATTTTCCGGATCGAGTTCGGCGGCTTTCAGGAAAGCCTTGAGGGCTTCCGCCTGGTGGTCGAGGGTCCATTCGCACTCGCCTATGCGGACATACAACGCCGACTGCGCGGGGTGACTACGGGTGCGTACGACCAAGGCCTGGTAAATTGCCAGCGCCTCAGCCGATTTGCCGCTTTTTTGCAGGGATACGGCGCGCGCGAGTTGCTTGTGACTGGTGGAACATCCGAGCGCGAGCGACAGGAAGAAGAGCGCGATTAGAAGAGCCGGGCGTCTCAACACATAGTTTCCGGGCCGCCCCTTGGAGCGGTACTAAAAGGGATGCGTTTTCCGGGAGCAGCGTTGCTGGATGGGCTAAGAGATTGCCACCAATTCGGTCGTGCGCTTGAGCTGCCCGCAGGCCGCAAAGATGTCGCGGCCGCGCGGTTTCCGCACAAATGTGGGGATTCCAGCTTCTACGAGGATCTTTCGGAAGTTTTCGACCCGTCCGGGTTCCGGGGTCTGGAAGGGGATCTCGGGGCCGGGGTTCCAGGCGATCAGGTTCACCTTGGCTTTCATGCCACGAAGCAATTGCACCACTTCACTGGCATTCTGATCGCTGTCGTTGACGCCTCCCAGCAGGACATATTCGAAGGTGAGGCGCTCGCGGTTGCGCAAGGGAAACTCGCGAGCCGCCGCCATGAGCTTGTCGAGCGTCCACTTTTTCGTAATCGGCATCAGCTCGCGCCGGGCTTCTTCATTGGACGCATTCAGAGAAATCGCCAGCTTGGGGCGGTTGGCGAGCTTGCCAAAGTCCGCAATGCGGGGCACGATGCCGGATGTCGAAACCGTCATGCGGGACTCGGGAATCCCAACGCCTTCAACAAGAAGCGAGACAGCCTTCACGAAGTTGTCGAAGTTCAGGAAGGGCTCGCCCTGGCCCATGAAGACGAGATTGATCCGCTGTTTTTCGAGGCCGACCTGCTGATCGTTGAGGACTGCGAGAACCTGCCCGACGATCTCGCCAGCGGAAAGGTTCCGCAGCAACCCGAGCAATGCGGTCATGCAGAACTGGCAGGCGACGGCGCAACCAGCCTGGCTCGATACACAAATCGTGGCGCGGTCATACGAGCGGCTGCCGGATTCCGAGCCGTCTCCTTCCTCGCCGCCATCGCCTTCGGGCATCCACACCGTCTCCACACTTTGGCCGTCGGCGAATTGCATGAGGTAGCGGACGGTCCCGTCGAGCGAGGTAAACCGTTTCTCCACGGTCGGCATTCCGACGCTCCAACCGGTCGCGGCAAGTTGCTGCCGGAGGGCTAAGGGAAGGGTCGTGACCCGGTCCAAAGAGGAGAGCCGATCCCGGTAAACGGCCTGCCAGAGTTGCCGGCCCCGGTAGGCGGGTTCACCAAAACTTTCAATACCCCTTGTAAGCTCTTGAAAATCAAGGCCTAAAAGTTCGAACTTCTTATTTTCCGACACTCATCTAATCCTGTAGGCCACGATGATAGATTCTAGAGGAAGGACGCAAATGGTGCACCGCGAAGCGGTAGCCCTACCCGTCTTCTTTACATCTTAATCAGGCACAATCGTTTATTGCATTAGGTCAGGACCCATCCTTGGCGACACAGATTCAATTGGAGAACCCGATGTCGAGCGCGCTTCGCAACGTTCGGAAAGAAGTACTGCCGAACGGATTAACGATCTTGACCGAAGAGATGGATCACATCCGTTCGGTCTCAATCGGCATTTGGGTAAAGAACGGTTCACGACATGAAGTCCCAGAGGTGAATGGGGTTTCGCATTTCATCGAACACATGGTTTTCAAGGGCACGACTTCGCGCAACGCGGAGGAGATCGCCCGCGAGGTGGATTCCATCGGTGGCAACATGGACGCCTTTACCGGGAAAGAGATGGTTTGTTTCAACGTCAAGATTCTCGATGAGCACGTTCCGGCGGCGATGGAGGTTCTCACCGACATGGTGCTCAACCCGGTCTTCGACGGCAAAGAAATCAATCGTGAGAAGGGCGTGATCCTCGAAGAGATCAAGATGGACGAGGACAATCCCGATTACCTTGTCCACGAGATCTTCACCCAGAACTTCTACAAGGATCATCCGCTGGGCAAGCCCATCCTCGGGACCAAGGAAACGGTGCGCGGCTTCGATCGCGATATCGTTTTCGACAATTACAGCCACAAGTTCGCGCCCGGAAACCTCATCGTGGCTGCGGCCGGAAGCCTGAACCACAAGCAATTCGTGGACGAAGTGCGACGCAGATTCGAACACCTCAAGCCAGTTTCGAACGGCTTCCACCAGGAACCGCCGAAGACGCACTCGCGCATCATCATGCGTAACAAGAAGTCTCTCGAGCAGGTGCAGATTTGCCTGGGAGTGCCGGCCTACTCGATCTCACACCCGCGCCGTTATGTGTGCTACATCCTGAACACTCTCCTGGGTGGCGGGATGAGTTCCAGGCTTTTTCAGAATGTCCGCGAAAAGCAGGGACTGGTGTATTCCATTTTCAGCGAACTGAATCCCTTCCAGGATTCGGGATCGCTGTCGGTCTATGCGGGTACCTCTCGCGAGTCGGCGCCCAAGGTCCTGCAGCAGGTGGTGAAGGAGTTCGCCCAGTTCAAACAAGAGCAGGTGAGTCCCGAAGAACTGCAGCGCGCCAAGGCGCAACTGAAGGGAAGCCTAATGCTGGGGCTGGAGTCGTCCACGGCGCGGATGTCGAACCTCGCCCGGCAGGAGATGTACTACGACCATTTCCACACCATGGACGAGATCATTGCCAAGATCGAAGCCGTTACCCGCGAAGAGGTCTGCGCGGTCGCGAATGACATCTTCCGCTCCGAAGAGATCGCCGTCACCGTGCTGGGCAACATGAATGGCGTGAAGATCTCTCGCGAACAATTGGCCTGTTGACGCTCGTTCCGGGGTGTGTCTAGCCCCAGGGGCCCCTTCCTCGATGGTAAGGGTCCTATTATTCCCCGCAGCCCTGCCTGCCGATGGGACGCCCCGCCAAGGGGCTCCCTAAGCGTCTATTCGTTGACCATGGCACCGGCGTAGCGTCTGAGAATAAGGGAGCCCCCCAAGCAGAGCTGCTGACACTTTTTGCGATGTTTGAGTAACACATTTTGTCATTCACGCCATTTTCGGCCTAACCTGCCCGAAACTGCGGTCCCCCACCGTCCTTCGTCCCCAACGGTAAGTTGCTGAACTGCTTGCAGTTGCAAAATCATTACGAAGGTAATGGAAGAGTTAGCGCCTTGGGCAGGCCAGTTGCACCATGTAGGCCAACATCGGGACGCTGCACTTAGGAACCGATGGTCAAGGGGCGCAACAAGCTCCTGAAGATTTAGGGAATGAACTCCGGTTGCAGCCGGCGATGCATTCAAGAATTGACAACCACACCTCAAATGGGAGAGAGAAGCAAAGAAATGCGTAAACAGAAGGGTTTTTCGTTAATTGAGCTGTTGATCGTCGTGGCGATCATTCTTATCATCGCTGCGATCGCGATTCCGAACCTGATGCGTTCGCGTATCGCTGCCAACGAAGCGTCGGCAGTGGGATCCGTCCGCACCATCAACACCGCCGAAGTTACCTATTCGTCGGCTTATCCTGACGTGGGCTTCACGCTTACGCTGGCGAACCTGGCCGGTGCGACTGCGAGCTGCTCCGGTGGCGCTGGCGCGACCTCCGCGGGTGCTTGCTTGATCGACAACGTTCTGGGCGCGGGCACCAAGAGCGGCTACACCTTTGTTCTGGGTGGCACCGCTGCTACCCCGCAGACGACCTATACCGATGCCGCTACGCCGGTCACAGTTGGTTCCAGCGGACAGCGCGGCTTCTTCAGCGACCAGACTGGCGTCATCCGTTACAACCAGTCCGGTACGGCCACCTCTTCGGACAAACCGCTCCAGTAGACTGGCTCGATTTACACCTGACGGGAGTCGCGAAACTGCGACTCCCGTTTTGCATTTCCTCACTGATTACCTTCGTGATAACCGCACCCCGCAGCCGACCGTCCAATCCATCGATTCATCCCTTATAATGAGGCGATTCAAACAAAAATCTGTTCTTTCCTCTCATGTTTGCGATTGAAACCGTAGCTCTGGAGAAGACCTACAGCGTTGGTTTCTGGCGCAAGGCGACTCGTCGGGCGTTGAAACCTCTCACGCTCGCTGTTCCCGAACACGAAGTTTTTGGGTTTCTGGGTCCGAACGGCGCCGGCAAAACCACCACGCTCAAGCTGCTGATGGGGTTGATCTTTCCAACCGCCGGCACGGCCAGGATTCTCGGCAAGCCGGTCGATGATCCGGAGGTCAAAGCCAAGATCGGCTACTCGCCGGAACAGCCCTACTTTTACGACTATCTCACCGCGCACGAGTTGCTGCGCTATTACGCCCAGCTCTCGGAAGTGCCCGCCCGGGAGCAAGAAAAACGGATTGCTGCCGTGCTGGACCGGGTTGGCCTGCGCGACATCGGCAAGCTGCAACTGCGGAAGTTTTCGAAGGGAATGCTGCAACGGGTCAGCATTGCGCAGGCGATTGTCCACGACCCAAGCCTGGTCTTTCTCGACGAGCCGATGTCGGGTCTTGATCCGATGGGACGCCGGGAGGTGCGCGACCTGATCCAGGCGCTGAAGGAGGAAGGGAAGACGATCTTCTTCTCGACGCACATACTCTCGGACGCTGAGACTCTCTGCGACCGCGTAGCCGTCATCAACCAGGGAGAGTTGAAGGGCATCGGCTCGATTGCGGATTTGAAGAGTCGCGGCACCGGACAGAACGAAATCCTGTGGGAGGGAACGGCACAGCTGCCGGAACTTCAAAGCCGCGCCGTCGAAGTCCATCGCTCCGCCGAGTTTTGGCGCGCTGTCGTTGAAGATGCAAATATCTATCCCGTCCTTGAGGTGATCCGAAAAAATGGGGGCCGGCTGATCTCGGTGACGCCCATTCGCGAGACGCTGGAAGATTACTTCTTCGAGCGCTTGAACGCGGAGGAGGTGAAGCCATGAGCGGACGGCTGCGAGCAATCGCTTTCAACACCTTCCGCGAAGCGGTAAGAGACCGCGTGCTCTATAACCTCATCGTGTTTGCTGTTCTGTTGATCGGATCGGCGCTGATCCTGGGCCAGATTTCCATCGGGATCGAGAAAATTGTTCTGGTGAACCTCGGACTGACCGCGATTTCGATCTTCGGCGTTGTGATCGCGATTTTCATCGGTATTGGGCTGGTTTCGAAGGAAATCGACAAAAAGACGCTCTACACGGTGTTAGCTCGACCGGTGCGGCGCTGGGAATTCATCGTGGGCAAATTCGCCGGGCTCATCGCGACGCTGACGGTGAATGCCGGGCTCATGGCGTTAGGGTTCTTCGCCGCGCTGCTGATCGAGCAGCACAAATTTCAACATTCCGATGTCTATCTGCTGGCGGCGCTTTACTTCATCCTGCTGGAGTTCGTCATTGTCACCGCGATAGCGCTGCTCTTTTCTGCGTTTTCCACGCCGCTGTTTTCGACGATCTTTTCTTTTGCTCTGTTCGCAGTGGGTACTTTCGGCGACGATCTCCGTGCCTTCGCCGCAAACACGCATGGGTTTACCAAGTTCGCCATGACGGCCGCAGCCTACCTGGTGCCGAATCTCTCCACCTTCAACGTGATCTCGCTGGTAGCCCACGATCAGCCGGTGATGGGACGGCTGATCGCATGGAATACCGTCTACGCTCTCTGTTATTCGGCGCTCGTAGTGGCCGGTTCGGTGCTGATCTTCGAGCGAAGGAACTTGAAGTAATGCCCCGCAATCGCACCACGGTGATCGCCGTATTGGTTCTGCTGGCGGGACTGGCGGGATCGGTAGCGGCGTCCCGTTCGCTGGCAAAGATGCGCGACCAGATCGCTCTCCAGGAGGTCCTGTACTTGCCATCGGCGAAGACGGTAAAGGCGATCAGCCTCGGTTACACCGGCCTCATGGCGGACGTCTATTGGACGAGAGTGGTGCAGTATTACGGGCGCAAGCACCAGGTGGAGTCGATGAACTACAAGCTGTTGCCGCCTCTGCTCGACATTACGACAACGCTTGACCCTCATCTCGACATCGCCTACGAGTTCGGAGCGTTCTTTCTTTCGCAGAAGCCGCCGCAAGGGGCAGGGGCGCCGGATGAGGGAATTGCACTCGTGCGCAAGGGCATTGAAAACAATCCTACGCACTGGCGTTTGTATTACGACCTGGGGTTCATCTACTGGATGGAGAAGAAGGATTACAAGGCCGCGGCGGAAGCTTTTTACGCGGGCGCGAAGATTCCCGGAGCGCAACCGTGGATGTGGACGATTGCGGGAACGATGGCGCAGGGTGGTGACGACCTCCAGATGGCTCGCCGGCTCTGGGACGAGATCCTGAAGAATACAAAAGATCCGATGATCCGTTCGAATGCCAGCCAGCGCCTCGCGTGCATCAACTCCGATGAGGCTGTCATCGAACTGCAGAAGCGGGCCGATGCCTACGCCCGGCACTTTGGACGCAAACCCACGAGCATGCGGGACCTCGTCGAAGTTGGACTTCTGCGCGGTATTCCGACGGACCCCGCAGGAAACCCGTATGAGATCAACTCGTACGGAGAAGTCGTGGTGAAGGACCAACGGAAACTGCCGTTCATTACCAAGGGTTTGCCGCACGGAGAAGAGCCGACGATCTTCTACAACAAGTACACGGCGGCGGAGACGAGAGCGCGTGAACTGGCTGAGAGAAAGCGTCAGCAGGAGAAATCCTCCGATACCGAAAAGAAGTAAGGAAAGAAGTCAAAGGATCCGATTGAACCTCTCCCGCCGGTTTCGCCGCACGCTCCTGGTGCTTGTCCCTATCGTCATCTTCTCTTCGAGTGCCTTCGCAGAGGAGAATATCCGACAGTTGGCGGATGCTATCGATCACCGTTACAACGGATTGCGGACGATGGAAGCCCAATTCACGGAAAAGTACGCCGGAAACGGCATGGAACGCGTCGAAAGCGGTACGTTGTGGTTGAAAAAACCTGGAAAAATGCGCTGGGAATACCAGAATCCGAAGCCGAAAGTGTTTGTGTCCGACGGCAAGGTGGCGTGGTTTTATGTTCCGGGAGAGAACCAGGTGCGGCAGGCACAGGTGAAAAAGCTGGATGACCTACGCACGCCGCTGCGCTACCTGCTGGGGCATACCAAGCTGGAGAAGGAATTCACGGGACTTTCCTTGGCTCCCGACGTCAAACCATTGAGCCCGGAAGACACGATGCTGCGCGGGGTTCCGGCTTCCATGGCCGACCGCATCAGCCAGGTTCTCATTGAGGTGACTCCCGAGCATCGGATCGCCCGCCTGGTCCTTGATGAACTGGACGGCTCGACGACGGAGTTCGAATTCAACCAGGAAAAAGACAATTTCGCATTGCCGGACGAGCGTTTTGAGTTCAAACCGCCGCCCGGAGTGGAAGTCTTGCAGAGTAGTGAATTGACCGCCCCTTAACCGGGGCAATCCTTTTAGCAACATAGGTTTGCAGCGCATAGTGGTAAACTGAAGGCAAGCGACCGGGATTGAGAACTACATGGCGGAATACCTAGTCAAGCTGGGCGACGAGCGCGGCCACATCCAGGAGAAGTCCGAGACCGGACACTCGGAAGCAGAGATCCGCGAGCGCTTCTCGCAGGCCGGCTTCCTGGTGTACTCCGTCAAGCCGCGTGGCGGCAGCGGCCGCATTGCTTTGCCGTTCGGGCGCAAGATCAAGGCGCAGCAGTTCCTGATTTTCAATCAACAGTTTCTGACCCTGATCCGCGCTGGTTTGCCGATTGTGCAGGCAGTGGAACTGTTGATGCGCCGCCAGCGCAACAGTTATTTCGCCAGGATTCTGGAAGATGTGCGCGACCGGCTTAAAGCGGGTTCGTTGCTCTCGGAAGCATTTGAAGCACAAGGAGTTTTTCCCAAGATCTATACCACTACGCTGCTGGCGGGCGAAAAGAGCGGCAACCTGGAAGAAGTGGTCGGGCGTTATATCGCTTTTCAACGCTTGCTTCTGACCTTCCGCAAGAAGCTGGTGGCGTCGCTGATCTATCCATCGATCCTGGTCGTGGGCGTGATCGTGCTGTTCTCAATGCTGATCACCTGGGTGGTACCGCGGTTCGCGGCGCTGTTCCAGGATTTAGGATCGGATTTGCCGGCGATCACGAAATTCGTACTGACCTTTGGCCAGAGTGCCCAGGAGTGGGCCCCGGGCTTACTGATCGCACTGATCGTGTTGGGTATTTTATTCACCCGCTGGGTGAAGACAGAATCCGGAAAATTGCGCTGGGACAGGTTTAAACTCTCGCTGCCGTTGTTCGGGCAGATCTGGCTGAAGGGACAGGTCGCAACCTTTTCGCGCATGCTTTCCACCCTGTTGAGTGGAGGCTTGCCGCTGGTGCCGTCGATGGAAACCGCAGCGGCCTCGATCGGCAGCAAGTCGTTATCGCTGGGAATTCGCGAAGCCAGCAAGAGCGTCCGCGAAGGCAAGACGCTGTCGAAGAGTCTCGAAGCAACGGGCAGGTTCCCCGATCTCTCGGTAGAGATGATCGAAGTGGGCGAGTCCACCGGCGCCCTGTCGCAGATGCTGGTCTCCGTGGCCGAGTTTTACGAAGAAGACGTACAGAACGCTTTGACGGCGGCGATGTCGCTGATTGAGCCGGTGATTTTGATCATCATGGGCATTGTCGTTGGATTTATCTTGGTGGCGCTCTATTTGCCGATCTTCAGCATAGGGTTAGGGGCCCACTAAGTTCGCGTACAGTTGGGTGAGAAGTAGGAGATATGGCTGAGAACTCAGCAATTTTTGTTAATGGCGTAACTGCCACGGCGAACGAGGAAGAACGCGGGCGGGACCTTGCGCGACGCTATCGCTGTGAGTACGTGGACCTGAAAACGTTCCACCTGCAGCAGGAGCTGTTCCGCAAGATCCCGGTGGAGTTGATGTTCCGCTACAACTTCGTGCCGATGGAAGAGCTGTCGGACGGCAAGCTGGCGATCGCGATCGCCGACCCGAGCCAGCTGATGATGATCGACGAAGTCGGGTTCCTGTTGCAGCGGCCGATCGTCACCAAGGTCGCGACGCTCTCCCAGATCAGCGAGATCCTGCAGAAGACGGAGCAGTCGCAGCGCGTTCTCGAAGAGGCCAGCGAAGATTTTGCGGTGCACGTCATCCGCGAAGACGACGAGAACGACGAGACCATTTCGATCGAGAAGCTGACGGCGGAAGGGGATATGAGTCCCATCATCCGCCTGGTGGATACTACGATCTTTACCGCTTTACAGCGGCGTGCCAGCGATATTCACATCGAGACCCAGGACGATTCGGTAAACATCAAGTACCGCATCGACGGCGTGCTGCAGAAGGCGATGCAGCCCATCGCGAAAGAGCACCACTCGACGATCATTTCGCGTATCAAGGTCATGAGCGAGCTCGACATCGCCGAACGACGCGTGCCGCAGGACGGACGTTTCCGGGTGCGTTATGCCGGACGCCAGATCGATTTCCGCGTATCGATCATGCCGTCGATCCACGGCGAAGACGCCGTGCTCCGCGTGCTCGACAAAGAGAGCATGAGCGAGAAGTTCCACCAGCTCACGCTGGACGTGGTTGGCTTCAGCGATGAGGACATCAAGAAGTTCCGGCGCTACATCAAGGAGCCGTACGGCATGGTGCTCGTCACCGGGCCTACCGGTTCCGGTAAGACGACGACGCTGTACGCGGCGCTCAACGAGATCAAGAGCGAAGAAGACAAGTTGATCACGATTGAGGATCCGGTGGAATACCAGATTCGCGGCGTGACCCAGATTCCCGTCAACGAAAAGAAGGGCCTGACCTTTGCCCGCGGCTTGCGGTCGATTCTGCGGCACGATCCCGACAAGATCATGGTCGGTGAAATCCGCGACACGGAGACGGCGCAGATCGCCATCCAATCGGCGCTTACCGGCCACCTGGTATTCACCACGGTGCACGCCAACAACGTGGTCGACGTGCTGGGCCGCTTCCTGAACATGGGCGTGGAAGCATACAACTTCGTTTCCGCCTTGAATTGCATCCTGGCGCAGCGGTTGGTCCGCGTGATTTGCGACCATTGCAAGCGTCATGTGCGCTATGACGCCGAGACGCTCGATGCCAGCGGGCTCGATCCGCAAGAGTGGGGCAATTTCCTGTTCAGCGAGGGCGCCGGTTGCATAGAATGCGCGGGGACGGGCTTCCGCGGCCGAACCGCCATCCACGAATTATTGGAGTTGACGGATCACATCCGCGAGATGATTCTCGAGAAGAAGCCTAGTTCGGAAATTCGCAAGGCGGCGCGTGAGGATGGGATGATCTTCCTCCGTGAATCGGCGCTGGCAAAGTTGCGCGCGGGTATCACGACGCTGCGCGAGATCAACAAGGTCACGTTCATCGAGTCAACGAGATAAGTATGGCAAAACAGAACCGGCGACGGCCGAGCCTGGCGTGCGAGATCACCGCAACCCGTGTGTTCGCGGTGCGTGCCGCGCAAAAGGGCGAAGGGGTGGATGTGCTCCAGGTGCGCACCATCATCGACCCGCTGACGCCGAACCTGATGAACCAGAACTTTCCCGATGCCGATGCGGTCAGGATCGTTCTCGACGATGCGCTTTTGAATACCTCGGCGCACACCAAGGAACTTACCCTCGTCGTTCCCGACACGGCGGCGCGCGTGGTGCTGCTCGATTTCGATACGTTGCCGGACCGCAAGGCGGAAGCCGATGCAGTGGTACGCTTCCGGCTGAAGAAGACATTGCCCTTCGACATCGATAAGGCGGCGGTCTCCTACCATTCGCAATTGAACGGAAAGACCCTGAAGGTGGTGGTCGCGGTGATGATGAGCAGCGTGCTGGAGGAGTACGAAGGCGTGGTGCGCGCTTCGGGATACGTGCCCGGCGTGGTGTTGCCTTCGACCCTGGCGGCGCTCGGCAACATTGACGACGACGAGCCGTACATGGTGCTGAAAGTCGCAGAGGGCAGTACGACAATCGCCATCCTGAACGACGGCAAGCTGCTCTTCTACCGCACCCTGGACCATGGCTCCAGCAGCGTGGACGCGCAACAACTGGCCGACGATATCTATCCTTCGGCGGTATTTTTCCAGGACATGTACGGCTTTCCGGTGCAGAAGATCTATCTTTCCGGGGTCTCGCACCCGGACGTCGTCGCGCCGCGCCTGTCGAAAGAAACCTCTGGACGGGTGGAAGAGTTGATAAACCCAATCTTCGCCGATCTGAATCCGGGCAACATGCCGCGAAGCAGCCTGGCTGGAGTGCTGGGAGCGCTGGCTTAATGCGAACGAATATCAATCTCGCAACCCAGCCTTACGAAGATGCGCGGGAATATCTTGCCCGTTGGGGGCCGCTGCTGGCGCTGCTTCTCGTCGTGACCCTGGGGTTGGTCTGGATCACCGTGCGCAACGTACGCCGGTCGAGCGATATCAACGGCCAGGTCAGCCAGATGCGCCATAACATTGCGGCTCTCGACGAAGAGAAGGCGGAGGCGGAGACGATGCTGGCGTTGCCGCAAAACCGCGGCACGGTGCAGAAGTCGCAGTACCTGAATTCGATTTTCGCGCGCAAGGCGTTCTCCTGGACCACGGTGTTCTCCGACATGGAGAAACTCATGCCGCCGGGTCTGCATGTGATTTCGATCACGCCGGAACTGGACGCGCAGAACCAGTTGCAGGTGCACATCGTAGTGGGCGGCGAACGGCGCGACCGAGCGATTCAACTGGTACGGAATCTTGAGCAGACGCCACGCTTCCGCAACGTGATGCTGCGTTCCGATGTCACGAATCAGGTCACTGCCGCCCCCGGCAACGGCAGGGGGCAATCGACCGCCCTCGACACCGACCTGATCAAGTTCGATATCGTGGCGCAATACATTCCCGCGGCCGTCCCGCCCGCGTCGGAAAAGGCAGAGGCGGGTCCTGAACGAGCACAAACGACGCTGGCGGAGGGAAAGCGATGACCATCCGCGAAACCAGGCGTATCGTGAGGCTCGCTCTGATTGTGCTGGTCGTCATCGACTTGCTTGCCGTTGGCATGCTGCTGTCGCCGTTTGCCAAGTCGAGGCAGGAGAAAGAGGCGGAGCTGCGGCACTACCAGCTTCAGTTCAAAGACAAAGAGCGTGAGGTGGGCCCGTCGCGCGGCATGGAGAAGAAGATCTCCACTGCCACGGGAGACATCGACGGCTTCTACCAGCAGCGCCTGCCGGGCAAGTATTCGCAGATCGACGCCTCCCTGGGCAAAGCTGCCCAGGATAGCGGCGTACATTTGCAGGACATCACGTTCAAGCCGGACAAGAAGGCGGTAGACGACCTGGAGCGGGTGCAAATCACGCTGACGATCTCCGGCCCTTATGTTGACGACGTGAAGTTCATCAACCAGATGGAGCGCGACCGCGTGTTCTTCGTCATCAATAGCGTCTCGCTTGCCGGGAGTACGAATGGCGTGCAGTTGCAGGTGAATGCAGAGACCTATTTCAAGACCGGAGCAGCCTAAGTGAACCTCGGGACGGAGAACAGGACGAAGACTTGGACTGCGATCGCGCTCTGCGTGCTTGCCGTGTTGGCCGTTCTCTACGAGTTGTGGCCCTCTTCTCAACCCGCTCCGCCGGTGGAGCGAAGCTCCGCCTCCAGCGGGACGAATGCGAAAGGCCAGCCGGGAACAACGCCGGTTTTCTCGAATCTCGACCCCACGCTGCGCACCGACCTGTTGCGTGGCAGTGAGTCCGTAACCTACCAGGGCTCGGGACGCGATATCTTCCATGCGCAACCGGAAGAAGTGGCGTCCGTCGGGAACGCGCCGGATCCGCGCAAGAAGCCGCAAACGGTCACGACGGTTCCGCAGACTCCGCAGATTCCACTCAAGTTCTACGGATTCGCGAGCGAGAACAACAAAAAGCAGATTTTTCTCTCCCAGGGCGACGATGTATTTGTCGCCAAGGAAGGCGACATCGTGAAGGGCCGCTACAAGGTCGTGCACGTCAATTCCAACAATGTGGAGATCCAGGACGTGCTGGGGAACTACTCGCAATCGATCCCGCTGACGCTGCCCAATTCGTAAACCCATGCTGTTGCATTCCTCCAATTCGAATCCAAGAAATCATGGTGAGCGCGGCTTCATGCTGCTGATCCTCATGTTCTTCGTGGCGTTGCTGGCATTCAGCATGCTCGCGGTGTTGCCGCGGATCGCGCAGGAAGTAAAGCGCGACAAGGAAGAGGAGATGATGCATCGCGGCACGGAGTACGCCCGCGCCGTGAAGAAGTACTACAAGAAGTTCAATAAATATCCGAATAGCCTGGAAGACCTGGAAAACACCAACAACATCCGTTTCCTGCGGCGGCGTTATAAAGATCCGATGTCGAAGGATGGCAATTGGAAGCTGTTGCACATCACCGATGTTCAACAGGGCATTTCGAATCCGAACTTTGGCGTGAGCCAGGCCGGAAATTTCAATCCAGCCCAGGGGAGCGTTGGCGGGCAAAGCGTGCTTACGCTGGGCGGGGGCGCGCAGGGCAATCCCGGACAGGGAGTCTCGATTGGCGGGACGGACAACTCGCAAGCGGGCGGAGCGAACCCCTCAACCCCGGTGGCGGGATCGCAAAACTCCGGCGACACCACCACGGGCCAAACAGCGGTGACTGGGGGAACGAGCAGCAGTTCGCCTGGTTCTTCTCCAGCTCTCGGCGGCCAGACAGGACAGACCTATGGCGCCGGCGGTATTGTCGGCGTGGCTAGCGTCAGCAAGACGAAGAGTATTCGCGAGTTCGATAAGAAGTCGGTCTATAACAAGTGGATGTTCATCTACGACCCGACGCAGGATAAGGGAACGCTGCTCAAGGGGCCGTATAACCCGCAAGCCTTCCAGGGGACTGCGAATAACACGAACAATGCCAACGGAACGCAAGGGCAGCCCGGCCAGCCAGGCCAGAATGGTTTGGGTACCGGCAATGCCTTCGGTAACTCATCGGGACAGCAGCAGCAGAACGGGCCCGGTACCCAGATGCCTCCGGACCAGAATGCACCGCCGCAGTGAAGGATGGCGAATTTTCAGCAAGCAAAAACCCCGTCCGCGGACGGGGTTTTAAATTCTCGAGAAGTTGCCGGGTTACACGTTGAACGAGGAACCGCAGCCGCAGGTGCTTTTCACGTTCGGATTTTCGAACTTGAAGCCCGCGCCTTCAAGGGTCTCGACGTAATCGACGACCGCGCCGTTCAGGTAGACAACGGAGGTCGCGTCGATGAAGACCTTGAGGCCTTCAAATTCATAAACTTTGTCCATCATACCGGCGCTGTTCTCGAAGTTCATCGAGTACGAGAAGCCGGAGCAGCCGCCGCCGACCACGCCCACGCGCAAGCCAGCAGGAGCTGGGTTCTGCTGCGCCATGATTTCCTTCACCTTTGCGACAGCATTCGGTGTGAGGTTCAAGGGCGCGCTCTTGGTGCCGGTAGTCGGGGTAGTTGTGGTCGTTGCCATAGGTGCCATTCTCCTCAAAAGCGTGAATCGATTATATCAAAGCCAAAAAAACGCTAGGAAAGGGGCGGTTTTCAGTAGTTTAGATTAAGAAAACGGGGAAAGAGTCGCAAGCTTTTTTAGCCCAAAATGGGCCATAGGCAGCTCTCGAAAAGCGAAAGAATTGCGAGCCGACAACTCCGGAAGGGGCATATAATTCCGCCCCATGGCCCCCCTACGAGGCGCGCGGGGGATGTGGGGACACACTCCCAGCAACTCCGAAAAGGGGGAGCGGGAGGCTCCGGGGAAGGGAAGCTTCAGGACCCGGCGCGACCCAGTTCGAGGGACCGGAACGATCCCGAGGAGTGTTTCATGTCTACCATGATGATCCTGCTGATCGCCTGGGCCGCTCTAACCTCGATCCTCATTCTGTTACTCATCTATCGCAGTACCCTGACCCTACATGAGGACGACCAGATCTTTCTTGCGGACTCCGACTCGCACTTGCAGAGAGAACAGGACGAGTTGACGGTCAAGGTAAACCGTATCACCCCGTTTGTCCGGCTGCTGGGTGCGGCTTCGACCTTGCTGATCTTGTTCATCGCAGGACTGGCACTGTACCAGCAATTGAACAGGACCGGACTCGATTAGGCTCGATAGCCCGGGCTTCCCCGGGATGAAGTTCGGCCCGTGATTGCGCAAGCTGCTCCCATTTCATGGGAGCTCGGATCCGTATTCGGTGCGATCATTGCTCTCCGAGGCGTTGCTTCGGATGGACGCGATCTCCACCGGCGGCTCCGACGAATGGAGCGTGCCTGGACGACGGGGCGCCTCCTGCTCCCCGGCCGCCGCTGGTGCGGAGCGCAAGAGCTTGCGAATCACGGGCCGCGTCTTTTCTGCACGAAACTTCCGTAAAATAAGCCATGCCGCAGCACATCGGAATCGTCGCCTGCTCCGCCGAAGGCGCAGCGCTTTGTTATCGGACCATCTGCGTGGAGGGTGCGCCTTTGCTGGGCGCGCACAATCATCCCGAGGTCTCGCTCCACACCCACGCGCTGGCCGAATATATGCCGTTCGTCCGGACCGGCGATTGGAAGGGCGTTGCCGGACTGATGCTTTCGTCGGCGAACAAGCTGGCAAAGAGCGGCGCCGATTTCCTGATTTGTCCGGATAACACGATTCACAATGCTCTGCCTTACGTATTGCCGCAATCGCCGTTGCCATGGCTGCACATTGCGGAAGAGGTGGCGGCGGCGGCGGGGGAGCGCGGGTTTCAGCGCCTCGGGTTGACGGGCACACGCTGGCTTGTGGAGAGCGAACTCTATCCGGAAAAGCTGCGCGAGCGCGGGCTCGGCTTCGAGCGTCCGTCCGCCGAAGAGCGGGAGGAGATCAACCGCATCATCATGGAGGAATTGGTTTACGGCATCTTCAAACCGCAGGCGGTCGATTATTTTCAGCAAGTAATTGGCCGGCTGAAAACCGAAGGTTGCGATGCGGTAGTGCTGGGCTGCACGGAAATTCCGCTGATCATGAACGACGGCAACTCTCCGTTGCCGGTGCTGGACTCGACGCGATTGCTGGCGCGGGCTGCGTTGCGCCGCGCCGTGCAGGGTGCGAGCGCAAGCGCCTAGCATCGTGCTCAAGGATGCGGCTGCAGTTGGGCGTTCTCAACGTGCTCGATCTGAACGAGCGCTACCCACTCGCCACGACGCTGGGCGCGATAGACGACGCGACCACCGATCATGCGCGCCGCGACATCGGGCGGCAGGTCGGTGTGATAGTCGAAAAACTTCCGCTGCAGGCGCTCCCAGAAGGCGGAACGCAACAGCAATCGCGGAGGCTCGTACTTGGTGGAAAAGAGGTAGGCCCAATCGTATTGGCCTTGCGCAGCCGCCGCCATCTCCATCTGCTCGCCAGTGAAGTTCTCGATACGAACGACGGGGATGGTTTCTTTCACATAGCCTAAAAATGGCCGCGAGACTTCATCCGATGCCGGCCACGCCGTGAGGACTCGCGCTCCATGCGCGTGTTGCGCCAGGTAGGAAGCAGCCTGCTTATGCAGGAGTACGTAGTCGCGATAGGTGAGATTGTCTTCGGGCGCAAAACGATAAGGCGGGTTGAAGATCAGCCCGGCGGTGAAGGCTGCCATGACGGCAACCACGGCAACAGGCCACCAGCGAAGGCGCCGATGTAGCGTGCTCACGCAGAGGAACACGATGAGCGGGTAAACGGGCAGCAGATAGCGCGCCAGCACCGCGCCGCCGAGAACTGCCATCGCGAGCATGTAGGCCAGAATCAGAATTTCAAATACAAGCTGCACCGGAAGCGCGATGCGCCGCCGCGCCACTCCGGCCTCCGCCAGGGCCGGTTCAAGCATGGCCGCGGCGGTCAGGAGCGTCAGCACGAAAAGGTTCATGTAGCCGAGCGCGTGCCACAGGCGAACCAGAAGCGCGAAGAAGATGCGCACGGGGGTAAAGGTTGCACCCAGGTTGTAGCGCAGGTATTCGGGGTTGCCGAGGAAATATCCGGTGCGATGGTGGTGATAGACAAACCAGAGCAGCAACGGGAGAGCGCACAACAAAAACGATAACGTGCGCTTGAGGTTCCGTTCCTGCAGGCAAAATCTTCGACTCTTCCACCAGGGGCAAGCCAGTTCCCACAAGAGCAGCACCACGGGTGTAAGGATTGCCGTTTCCTTGGCAAGGGCGGCGAGCGAGAACAAAACGATCGCGCGGGCCTGCTTCTGTTCGATGTAATACGCAAGGCCCCAAAGCGTCAGCGCGCCGGCGAGCATGTCGAGATGCGCGAGGGTGCTCTGGGTGAAGAAAACCGGAAAGATCGCGGTGCAAGCCACGGTAGCGGCTGCGACGGTGCGGTTTGCCGCGACGCATCCGATTCGCCATATACCCAAAAGCGCCAGGGACGCGACCAGCAGCATGGCGATGCGGGTGACCGCCGGAGTAAAGCCGCTGAACTTCCACCAGGCTGCCAGGTAGATCATCAGCAGCGGGGGATGAGCGTTGGAGAGCGTGGTGTGCGGGATCAGGTCGCCGGTCAGCAGGAAGTCGCGCGCCGCGGGGATGTAATAGCCGGCTTCGTCCCAGAAATACGGGAGCCGCAGCAGCGCCGCATGGGTCAGAAACAGTGCCGAGAAGATGAGCGAGAAAACAGAGAAATGCTCGCCAACCGAGGGCGCGGGTTGAAGCCGTTGATCGACGCTATAGTCCAGCGATTGCATTCGGGTCCGGCAGGAAACGCAAAAGCAAGAACCTCGGCGGGTTTGGCCGAGGTTCAGAAGAGGTGAGACAACGCTAGTGGACCGGTCCAACCATGCGCGGATCGAGCTTAACTTCGCCGAAGGTGTTTTCGTAGTTCTGCACGTTCTGCTGAAGCAGCGTGAGGAGTGCCTTCGCTTGTTGTGGGCTCAGATAAATGCCTTGAAAATTGCGGACTTCGACTTCGGTTTCGCTTGACTGGTGCAAGGTTCCGAAAACCAGGAAGAAGTCCCATACATTTACTCGGACCTGCACGCTGTTGGAATAGCTCTCGCGGTATTCAGGGGTGGTCAGTATCTGGATCTTCGGTTCAGTGGGGAACGCCATAGGGGAAATCGAACCTCGTCTCATGCAAATCGTTCGCCGATACTGCTGGTTTATTGAATGCAAGGAGTGTACCAAACGAGGCGCTCAGGAGGTAAGGATTCCCGACAGTGCTATTTTTCGACGCGGATGAACGATCCCTCGGTCGCATCGACGGCCACGCGCAGCTTGCTGTCATCGCCACTGGAACCGTAGGCCACATGCCAGATCAATTTATTTTTCGTGTGATCCCAATCGAGCGTGTAGAAGATCGGAAGGCTGGGATCTTTCTTAGTGAGCTTCTCGCCACCGTGTTTCTGTGCAATTTCGAGGGCCTTGTCGCTATCGACTTTCAGGAACGCCATGTCGAAAACCTGCGTCGATGTGTTGGTGGGGCTGAAGGAATCTTCACTGCCGTGTGAGATGCCCTGCTCCACGTCCGGCCCGGTAATACCGGTCCACTGAAACGACTTCATCGAATGACGGGCGGCGGATCCGAACGAAGCGCGCCAGATCCCGGCCTTGCCTTCGTTGACTGGAGCGCCCGGCGTATATTGGGATTCCAGGCGGAAAGGCTTCGCGTCCGGCGCCCAGTTGTGCGCCGCAATGTAAACCTTCTGGAAAGCTTCGCGTCCGGTCTCATATTCGGCGGCCTTGGGCGCAGGCTTGGCCGTTTCCGATGCTGGCGCGTTCGGCGCTGGTTTGGAAGTATTGCAAGCGGCGAGCGCACAGAGAAGGAGCAGGATCAGGCTGAGTCGTTTCATTCTTTCACCGGCGACCAACATCGTCGCAATATTAGATGGATGCAAAGGAGTGCTTATGGGGCCATACCTGGACGAGCTTTCGAAGCTTCTGGAATCTACCACATCGGGAATGGATGACGAAGCACTCACCCGCGCTCCGGAGGGGAAATGGTGCGCCGCCGAAGTTCTCGAGCATCTGCGACTGACGTATACGGGGACCGCGAAAATGCTGGAGCGCAATCGCGATCAGGCCGTGGTCGAACCCGCTGCCGTCGATGACCGGGTGCGAGCCGCGCGTCACCTCATCCTGGAACAGGGAGGCTTCTTCGAAGGCCAGCAAGCGCCGCCATTTGCGACTCCGAAAACCGCCCCCGACCCGGCGGTCCGGAGGCGCATCCAGGAAGATCTGTCCCGTCTTGACGCGGCTCTCGCGGAAGCGGAGCAGCGGCGCGGCAAAGACGCGATTCTCGGCAATCATTTTGCGCTTGGACCTCTGACGGGAAAAGAGTGGCGAAACTTTCACTACGCGCACGGCCGCCATCACGCGAAACAGCTCGAAGCATTGCGATCGTGGACCACGCAGCCGTCGGTTGCGCCGCGCTAGCGCTTGGCTTCCGACGGACGAGGGTCTTCGGTGGGCGAGCCGAAGTGCGGGCTTTCCTCGCCGCTCATCAAGTCCGCTCCAGGGCCGTAAGTTCCGGTGGCCGCCGCAGGGTTCTCTGTATGCCGGACGCTTCCGGTCGGAGTCGCGGAGTTCTGCTCGCGCCGGATGGCCGGTCCGCCGGCTTCCATGGACGCCTTGAACTCGCGCAGGGCGCGCTCGATGCAGCCTTCCATCTCTCCGGAAAAGGATGCAAACATGGGACGCAGCAGGCGGCCAGCGGGGACGTAGTTCATGTGCACGTGCACCAGGGTGTCGCTGCCGATTCGCGCGAAGGTGATGCGTCCGCTGTGCTTCGGCCCGGCGAGTGATTTCCAGCCGATCGCTTCGTAGGGAATGAGCTGCGTGATTTCGGCGTCCCACTCGAACGGGGCTCTGCCGATGTCGATTCGCCAATGGGTGCGGACGCCGAAGACGCGCACTTCTTTCACCATCGGCACGTACTGCGGAATCAATCGGAGGTTCGCCCATGCGTCGAAGACATCTTCGAGCGGGGCGCCGATTTGAATGCTCTTCTCCAGCCGGACAATCGGGCTCATTCCGCCGCGACGCGCGAAGGTGACGGCCAGCCATGCGCCTGCAACGGCGCCGACTCCAGCTGCAAATCCGCTCCAGAAGGATCCCTGCTTCATGCGCGCTCCATGAGAAAAATTTGGGCCATCGCCCACACCTATTGGACAACGCTGCGCCACCGCAGGTTGCCATTGCGCTTGCATGGCAACTCACGCGCTGGGAACTCACATCGACATAAGGGAAAACAATGCACTGCATGCCGAGACGAGAGTTGCCGTTGAACCCTGGCTGCAAGCGGTTACGGGATGAGGTGTGCTGCTGATGCCCCGCTGCGCGATTCATATCGGGACCTCCGGCTGGCATTACAAGCATTGGGTCGGCACGTTTTATCCGCCAAAAACCCCGGCTTCGCGGATGTTCGAGCTCTACGCCGAGAAGTTCGATACCGTCGAGCTGAACAACAGTTTCTATCGGTTGCCGGATGTCGAAACTTTTCGGGAGTGGCGCGACGCGGCTCCGCGCGGCTTTGTGTTTGCCGTGAAGGCGAGCCGCTTCATCACGCACAACCTCAAACTCAAGAACCCGCAGAACGCGCTGGACAACATCCTCTCGCGCGCCGAGGTCCTGGGGAAGAAGCTCGGGCCAGTGCTTTTCCAGCTTCCACCGAGGTGGAAACGGAATGCCGAACGTCTGGACGAGTTCCTCTCCGTGCTGCCACGTTACCATCGGTACACCTTCGAGTTCCGGGAGCCGAGCTGGCATTGTGAAGAGGTATTCGCGGTGCTGCGCAAACACAACGCGGCATACTGCATCCACGAACTCGCAGGCTTTCATACCGATCTTCACCTTACCGCGGATTTTACTTATGTCCGCCTGCATGGCCCGGGTGCGGGGAAGTACGAGGGCAGTTATGCCGGCGGGCAGCTCGAGCGATGGGCATCGCAGATCAGGAAATGGGAAAAGACATTGAAGGCTATCTATATCTATTTCGATAACGACCAGGCCGGTTTTGCTCCAGCGAATGCCTTTGCGTTGAAGCAGCTGGTTGGCGATGCTGCAACCCGGGGAGCGGCATAACCAGCATGCTGGGAATTCGCCGCTCGCACTTTGTCCGCCTGCACCCGCGTGCCGACACCGATTATTGCAGCCAGGGACGCACCGTTTTCGCAGCCGGCCTGGATGGTTTCGTCGTCGATCGTCCCGACCAGGGGCTGTTCAGCAACCAGACGAGGCTGCTCAATAAATACCGGTACAGCATTAACAACGACACCTGGTGGCCGGTTGCGCTGTCGAACGTCGAACAGCATTCCTGGATGGGCTACTACATCCAGGCGCCTCCCGGATATAAGGAAAGCGAACTCGATCGTGGGAGCGGACAGGTGGAGGCGATTTCGCAGCGGAGCATCGAGCTGCGACTTTCGCGGTTCGTTGGCGATGGCGTGCACGAGGATGTGGACCTGACGAACTTCACCGGCGGCTATGTCGAATTCGATCTGCGGCTCGAGATGGACGGCGATTTCCTGGACCAGGAGGAGACCCATCGCGACCATGAATCTCGTACCTATTCCCGCGACTGGCGGCAGATTCCAAGCGGCAACTGGGAGTTTGTGCTCGATCACTACGCCACCCATGGCTTCGATCACCAAGGGGAAAAGGGCGTCGCGTCGCTGCATCGCGGGCTACGGGTCCGCTTCATGAAATGCGATTCGGAGCCACGTTACTCCGACGGCACAGTAATCTTCCCGGTGAAACTGCGTCCTATGGAACGATGGCACGCCTGCCTCGAACTGCTCCCGGTGATCGAAGGTGAGGTGCTGGCTGCGCACTACAGCTGCCGCTCATTTGGAACCACCAATACCCAGTTCGATCGTTTGCGCGAGAGCTTCTACGCGCGTTCCACCAAGTTCGATGCCGGCCACGTCGGCAACCTCTCCTATGACGTTGTCGCGGGGCTCGAACAGGCGAAGCGCGATCTCGCATCGCTTCGTCTTTATGATCTCGACCACGGCGAGAATGCCTGGACCGTATCGGCGGGGCTGCCGATCTACATTGCGCTCTTCGGGCGCGACACGCTCACGGTCTCGTGGGAGGCTGGGATCCTGGGCACCGATATTCTCAGCGGCACCTTGCAGGAATTGCCGAAGTGGCAAGGTACGGAAATCAACGACTGGCGCGATGAGCAGCCCGGGCGCATGATGCACGAAGCCCACACCAACCCGCTCTCCATCCTCAACTACAACCCGCGGCAGCGCTATTACGGCGCGGAGACCACCAGCAAGTTCTATCCCGTCGCCGTCGCAGAGTTGTGGCACTGGACCGGGGACAAGCAATTGGTCTGGCCGTTGATCGGTCCGGCGCTCGAGGCCCTGCGATGGTGCGACACCTATGAGCACGACCAGGGCAATGATTTCTACAGCTACAAGACCCGTTCTCAAGAAGGCACGCGCAACCAGGGCTGGAAAGACTCGGAAGACGCCATCGTCTATCCGGACGGCCGCCTCGTCGATCCACCGGTAGCCACCGTTGAGGAGCAGGGCTTTGCTTACGTCGCCAAGCTTCACATGTCGGAGGTGCTGTGGTGGCTCGATGAGAAAGACATGGCGCACGAACTCTACCGCCAGGCGCAGGAGTTCAAGAAGAAATTTAACGACGCTTTCTGGATGCCGGACCTGGGCTATTACTGCATGGGGCTGGATCCGGAGGGCAAGCAGATTCAGTCCATCGGATCCGACCCGGGCCACCTCTTCGCCGCCGGCATTGTGGACGATGCGCTGGTGAAGCAGACCGCGGATCGCTTCATGGCCGACGATCTATTCACCGGCTGGGGCATGCGCACCTTGTCGTCGGAGCATCCGGCCTTCAATCCGTACAGCTACCATCGCGGGTCGGTATGGCCGGTGGAAAATGGAAGCTTCTGCATGGGACTTTTGCGCTTCGGCCTCTATGAGCATCTGCACGAGCTGGCAAAAGCGGCGATCGAATCTTCTTCGCTCTTCGAATACCATCGTCTGCCCGAGGTCTTCTCCGGACACCAGCGCGATGAGGAGCATCCGTTTCCCGCACTCTATCCAAAAACGTGCTGGCCGCAAGCGTGGTCGTCTTCAAGCTTGTTCGCGGTGGTGCAGTCGTTGTTGGGACTCTACCCTTACGCGCCCCTGCACGTGCTGATCGTCAACCCGGTGCTGCCGGAATGGCTGCCGGAGATCACCCTGAGCGACCTGCATGTCGGGGAGGCGGTTGTCTCCATCAAGTTCTTCCGTAACGAAGATGGCAGCAGCGATTACCGGGTACTGGACTTGCGCGGAAAGTTGCATGTACTACGGCTCGAGAGTCCATGGTCGGTGCAGCACAACTGGACGGGCAACATCGTGAACTTCATCAAGAGCTTCGTGCCCGGACGCTAGTCCGAACGTCAGACGTGCGGTGCATCCAACGCCAATCGACGTGGATGCACCGCCCCTGTCGAGCAACTGCCTCTGATGTTGTGCTTCACCGAGGTCGAACTGGGGCTGGAACGGGAACCGTAACGGCGGCTGAGCTGACGTGCGTAAAGAACCACCGCCCATCGATCTTTTTGGCTTGGCCGCTAAGGTCTACGTGGCTTTTGGCTATCCAAGAGGGCTGGCCGGTCGTTGGATCCAATGACACGTCGAAGTAGTGGCATTCGAAATACACCGATGCTTTCCAGCGGCCGTCGCGATCCCTTACAGGGTTGAACTTCGTTTTATAGGCAGGGGACAACGACACAAACTTATTGGCTAACTGCATCCCGCCGGAAACATACTTGAAGAAGGTGCACAGCGTGCCCTGTTGACCGGTGGCAGAGGTGTCGCCCGTAGGCACCGGGCAAGTTGCGGGATCATCCGGATCGCCGTAGCCGATGTAATTGCCTGCCGCGGGGGAAGTGCTCACAATCGTGACTTCGCCGTCCTTCGTCCAGAGCGCGACGGCGTCGCGGATTCGCTGAGTGATCACCGCAGGGGAATCGCCGTTGACCGGATCGTGGACGCTCACTGACGCGTGAAAGGCTGCGTGAAGACCTTCCAGTTCAGCCCATTGCGCCAATCGATCGCCGTCGTCCCGCCAGTCACCGGCCTGGGCAAATCCTACCGCCGCGATCATTCCGACAGCGAGCAGGGCAAAAAAACGTGAGTACTTCTTGAATGTCGATTTCATGTCGGTCTCCCTCTGATTTTGCCTTTCGTCCATTGCGGGGCCGAGTCTCCATAACTGCCGTGGGGAGAGCAATGCCTGCCGGGCGAATTGTTTGTCCCCGAAGAAGTCTTTCTGCTGTAGCCAGTTGGAAGAAGTTGTCCCCAATCTCCGAGAGTGCTAGACTCCCGGCTCACGACCTGGCAAGTGTGGAATGTCGCTCGCACACACGCAAAACGTGGTTCGGTTTGGCCAGTTTGAGCTGGATCTCAGGACACGGCAGCTCGCTAAGAACGGCGCGAAGATCCGGTTGTCGCAGCAGCCGGTTCAGGTACTGGCGTTGCTCCTGGAAGCTCCCGGCGAGGTTGTGACGCGGGAAGAATTCAGGCGACGCCTCTGGTCCTCCGATGTGTTTGTCGATTTTGACCACGGACTGAATAAATCCATCCAGAAACTGCGCGACGCACTGGGGGATTCGGCAGACTCTCCTCGTTACATCGAAACCATTCCGCGGATCGGATACCGCTTCATTGCGCTCGCCCACAGCGCTGAACTGCCGTCCGCAACTCGAGTCTCCGAGCCGGAGACTGCCCCGGCCCTCCCGCCGGGTGGCGGTATCGCCAAAAACCGGCGGGCACGATGGATTCTTCTGGCCGTGGCTGCGGCGGCCTGCGTGGTTCTGGCGATTGGCGGCCTGGCCCTCTATCGACTGCGCCATCGGCTGCCGGAGCGGTACCTGCAGCTAACAGATTTCACGGATTCGGCGGTGGCGCCGGTGCTTTCGCCGGATGGGCATATGGTGGCATTCATCCGCGGCGACAATGGTTTTCTCACGTCCGACGAAATCTACGTCAAGATGCTCCCTAACGGCGAGGCCAGACGGGTGACGGACGACGCACGGCCGAAGTATGGGTTGGCTTTTTCGCCGGATGGGACCGAGATTGCGTACACGGTATTGGAGACTACCGAGTTTTCCACGTACGAGGTATCCGCTTTGGGAGGCGAGCCTCATCTTCTGCTGAAGAACGCCGCGGGACTGGTGTGGCTTGACCCGCAGCATCTGCTTTTTTCTGAGATCAGGACCGGAATCCATTTAGGAGTCGTTACGGCAACGAGGGCGGGCGCCGGCCTGCGCGAGATTTATTTCCCCGCGCACGAGCGAGGCATGGCCCATTATTCGTTTCCGTCTCCGGATCGCCGCTGGGCATTGGTGGTGGAGATGGACGGAAACGGCGATTGGGCGCCGTGCCGCCTGGTTGCGTTGGATAACCGGAGCCAGCCGCGATTAGTTGGACCCACGGGGGCGTGCACTTCCGCCGGGTGGTCGCCGGATGGCACTTGGATGTATTTCACGGCCGCCGTGGAAGGGCGGAGCCACATCTGGCGGCAGCATTTTCCGGGCGGAGAGCCGGAGCAAATCACCTTTGGAGCAACCGAAGAGGATGGAGTGGCAGTCGAGCCGAAGGGGCAGGCGCTCATCACCTCCGTGGGAGTGCATGAGAGCGCGATCTGGATTCACGATGGGAGCAAGGAGCGGCCGCTCTCTTCCGAGGGCGAAGTAATCGGCGGATTCTCTTCCCCTGCGTTCAGCCCGGATGCCAGCGTTGTTTATTACCTGTTGCGGCGGCGGGAAAGTTCGGACGCGGAACTGTGGCGAACGGTGGTGGACTCCGGGAAAAGCGACGCGGTGTTCCCTGGGATTTCAATCACCGATTTCGATATCTCGCCGGATGGCAAGCAGGTGGTGTATACGACCCCTGCGCGAGACGGAACCTTGCAGTCGTGGACAGCGGCCGTGGACCGAAGTTCACCTGCCATGAAAGTGAATCTTTCAGAAGTACGGTCGCCGCATTTTGGCGCAGGCGGGCAGATCCTGTTCCAGCAGACGGAGGGAAACGAAAACTACCTCGAGCATATCAACGCGGATGGATCGCACCGCTCGAAGATCTTCCCGTATCCCATCGGGGAGATCCAGTCTGTCTCTCCGGGCCGCCGATGGGCCACGGTTGAGGTTCCCAGAGCGCCGGATACCAACCTTCCCGCGATCATGGCAATTTCGGTAGCCGACGGAGCCTCGCGGCACATTTGCGCTCCCTGGTGCTTGACCAAATGGTCCACGGACGGGAAGTTCCTGTTCGTTTCCGTGGAGGATTCGTCGCGAACCAGTCCGGGGCGAAGCTTGGCAATTCCTGTCGGTCCGGGGGAAAGCCTGCCGGATCTTCCAGTGGGAGGTATCGCGCCGCTGGCCGAACCGGGAGTGGTTCAGGGAGCCGAATCGGTGGGGCGCGGAGAACTGGTGCCAGGCAAGGATCCCGAGCATTATGCCTGGGTGAACACCACGGTCCACCGGAACCTTTATCAAATCTCACTGCCCTAGCCCTGCGTTGGGGTTCTCGATCATCGAATGCAAGTCTTCGGATACGCGACCCATCTTGTGCTCGAGCAAGCGTAGAGGTCGCGCCCGGATGACGGGCAAACCGGAAACCAGGCTCAATGCGCAGCAACCCGCCGCCAGGGATTCATGAGATACGTTCTAGTTACGATTCGTCGGCGTAATCGGCGGGAGCGAGGTCGAACTTCTTCTTGCACGCGTCGCTGCAGAAGTAATAGACCTTGTCTTCGAACTCGCTATAGCCCGCCGCATCGAGTGGATCGATTTGCAGCGCACAAACAGGATCGGTTTCAACGGGGTTGGTCATAAGGTTCTCCGCGGGGGGCTCGTGTTTCGGATGACCCGGGTTTCAGAATTCTTGTCAGCGGCGGTTGGAAATCGAAAGGGCGTGCCGCTCGAGCAGCACGCCCTTTCTCGGAGGTACGGGTCGCTAGCTCGACCCTGTGCCTTGTCTCGAGGCGTCCGCGAGCTTGCGTTCCAGGAACGCTACATGCTCGCTCTCGAACTCAGCGAGCTCGTTGAATAGTCGCTTCTGCCTCGGGTCTTTGCAGCTCGCGATCAGGCTGCTGTAAAACTTTTGCGCGCCCGTCTCTGCCATCAGTCCCACCTGCAGCGCGCGCTCTTTGGGGGAACGATGGTCCTGGGCAGTGGCGGTGGCGAATACATCCGCATCCTCCAGCCGCGGGATCTCGACGAATTCGTAGATGTCGTCGTCGGTCAATGCACAGGGCTGCGTCCCAAAAAGCTCCTGGTAGCGGTTCTGCAGCAGGGTGCTGTGGTGGCGTTCTTCGGCGGCCATATCCCAGAACACGCTCGCGATCGCCAGCGAATCATCGTCGCGAAATTCCACGAACATTTCCGCGAAGCGGTGATAAATCTCGGCGTTGCGCTCTTCCACGAAAACCGCGGCGTGCAGCGCCTCCTGGTCCGTCAGCGTGTTGAAGGCTCTTTTCATCTGCCGCAGTATGTTCCGACTGAACTGCAACCGCAATAGGCATGAGGCGCAAATCAGCGTCAATACCTAGAACGGGAATCTAGCTAAACACGGTCGTTGGCACGCTGCTGTTCGAGCTTGGCGATAGTTTCGCGCAGCCATTGCTTGAGGTTTTGCTCAAGTTCGTCGTCCGTCTGGCGGCTCTCGACGGTCATCCCCGTCGGGGTCAGCGGGATGAAGTGGCACGGGACATCTTCGCCGCGAAACTGCTGTGGTACGAAGTCCCAGAGCAGGCATTTCCTGCAGGAATTAGGACGGCGTGGCAGCCCATAGTTGATGCAGGAAAGGGAATCCTGAAATTGCGAGACCGGCACCAGCGCATTCTTTTGTGCGCGGTACCCGCCCTGTTCGAGGAAACTGAGTTCGTAGCGAAGGACTTCAAGAACGTCGCGAGGATCTTCAGACATGACAGGACCTTGGTGGCCGGGCCGGGAGCGGGGCATTCGAGCCGCAGAGATTCTCGGCCTTTCGCGACCACCTCGCCGTGATTGACCTCACACAAGCGTGTGACGCGAATGCAAATGCCGCTGCCGTGTCCTGCAATCGGGGAGGCGGTTTGTGACTTCAGTCACAGCCCTTCGCCCCGGGGCTCTGGCAACTTGGAAGCGGTGCGGGAGGGAAGTGCATGATGGCGCAAATCGACTTCGAGCAAAGGCCGTTCATCGCGATCTGGGAGACCACGCAGGCCTGTGACCTGGCGTGCGTGCATTGCCGGGCATGTGCGCAACCCATGCGCAGCAGCGACGAGCTGACGACAGCGGAGGCGAAGAGCCTGATCGACGAGATCGCGGCGATGGCCGTCCCCGTTTTCGTGCTCACCGGCGGCGACCCGCTGAAGCGGCCGGATATCTTCGAAATCGTCCGTTATGCGGCGGAACGCAGGGTTCGTATCTCACTGACTCCCAGTGCTACGCCGCTGCTGACAAAGGAAGCCATCGTCGGTCTGAAGGAGTGTGGGCTGGCGCGGCTCGCGGTGAGCCTGGATGGACCCACGGCAGAGATCCACGATGCCTTCCGGCGCGTCTCCGGCTCGTTCCAGTGGACCATGGACGCGGTGCGCTGGGCGCGTGAAATCGGTTTGCCGGTACAGATCAATACGACCATTACTCGCCACAATTTCGGGCAGATCCATGACGTGATCCACTTGCTCGAGTCGCTCGATATCACCTTGTGGAGCGTTTTTTTCCTCGTGCCCACGGGGCGCGGCCAGGACATTGGCTTGCTTTCGGCGGAGGAATTCGAACAAGTTTTTGAGATCCTGCACCAGACGGCACAACGGGCGCTCTTCGATATCAAGAGTACCGAGGCGCAGCACTATCGCCGCTACCTGTTGCAGCGCCGCACCGAGGCTCGACGGCAGCAATTCCTGCCCGGACAGAGGCTCCCGCAGCTCATGCCCGCGATGACCTCGGATGGTATCGGCCGCGCGCCGAAAGGGATCAATGACGGCAAAGGCTTCGTTTTTATCTCCCATCGTGGCGAGGTCTACCCGAGTGGCTTCCTGCCGATTTCGGGCGGAAATATCCGGCAAGAATCGCTGACGAAGATCTACCGGGAGTCGCCGCTCTTCCGGGCCCTTCGTGATAGCAAGAATCTGCAAGGGAAGTGCGGCGCCTGCGAATTCCGCGAAGTCTGTGGGGGCTCGCGGGCGCGCGCCTACGCAGTCAGCGGAAATCCGTTCGCCGAAGAGCCATGCTGCGCGTACCAGCCAAAGCGAAAAATGGAGCAGGAAGAATCGGTGATCGCCTGCGACTGAAATCCTCGAAGACCTGAAAAGAAAGCGGCTTTCGCTGCTGTCGTCCTGCCGCGAAAGCCGGTGTATCTCGAAAAACGGAGGTAAGGATTAGCTCACTGGCTCCGCCAGCCGGTGATTGATGGCAAACAGCGCCAGTTCCAAGCGGCTGGAGACCCCGACCTTATCGAAGATGTTGGTAAGGTGATGCTTCACCGTGTCTTCGCTGAGAGTAAATTTGCGAGCGATTTCTTTGTTGGTGAACCCGGCAACGATAGTGCCGAGAATCTCCATCTCGCGCTTGGTCAGCCCGAAGTTCTTGGCCTGCGCATCCGCCTGTGCGCCCGCTGCAGTGGACTTCAGGTACTCCACGATATCGTTCACGCTTTCGCGTCCGACCCAATAGCCGCCGGCCATCACGCTGCGAATGCCCTTGAGCAGCAGTTGCGTCGCCGATTCTTTCAGAATGATGCCGCGGGCACCGATCTGCAACGCTTCCACGATCTGTTGCTTTTCGATCGCCGCCGTCAGGATGATGATCTTTGTCGTTCCACCCTCAGTGGTAAGCTCGCGGAGGGCTTCCATCCCCGGAACACGCGGCATCGCCAGATCAAGGAGCAGTATGTCGGGGCGCAAACGACGCGCATGCGTCACCGCTTCCGCGCCATCCGATGCCTCGCCGACTACCTCGAATTCCGGCTCGGATTCCAGCAGCCTCCGGAGGCCATCGCGAAAGATCGTGTGATCGTCGGCGATGAGGATCCGCACCGTATCGGTCGTCGTAGTTTTATCCATAAATTGCATGTCCTTTCTTGGGAAGCGTGATCTCAAGTCTTGAGCCTTCGCCGGGGTTGGACTGAATGATCAGTTCGCCACCGATGGAGCGTACGCGCTCCTTAATCGTAGCGGGCCCACGGCGTATGTTGTCCAGGTCGGCCAGGTTGTGGCGCCCGGCAAAGTCGAAACCCCTGCCATCGTCATCGATCATCAGGATCCAGTGCCCGTTTTCAGAAGCAAATCGTACAAGCGCGCTACGCGCGCCGCTGTGTTTGCGAATGTTGATCAGGCCCTCCTGCACCACCCGGGCCAGTTCGCGGCACGCCCTGGGGGAAAGTGTAACCTCTTGCAAGTCGGTGACAAATCGCACATGAATGCCAGTGTCTCTGCGGAAGCGATCCACGTAATCGGCCAGGTAATCCAGAAACTGTTGCGGGCCCATGTCCACGGGTCGCATCTGTTGCATTAACTCCCGCAGATTGATCACTTCCTGCTGCAGCAAATGTTGTACGCGGGCCAGTTCTGCGGCCAATCGCGCCGAGTCTCCGGCCGCCTGCCTCCGTAATACGTCCACCTGCATTTCCACCGCGATCAGCGACTGGATAGCGCCATCGTGCAACTCACGTGCCACCCGGGCGCGCTCAATGGCCCCCGCCCGCGTACGCAATCTGCGGAGCAGGTAAACGCTGTAAAGTGCGGGGCCCACTTGCCGGACGACGGTTTGGGCGAAGCGCAACTCCGACTCGGTATCTCGGCTGAGCTGCGGATTTATCACCAGCATGCGTCCTGCCCATTCCTGCCCGAAATTGAAAGCCAGGCTCAACAAGGACTCGGTGGAGTCCTCCGGGTTCAATGGTTGCGGCGCCGCACCTCGCACCCGGGTACCCTGCTCATCCAAGGCCGCATAGCGCGACGCGTTCTCGCGCCGCGAGGAGTAAAACGCTGCCGGCGCCGAGTCGAAGAGGTACCTTCCTGTCTCGGACTGGGCAACTTCGCGGACGTAAGCACGAGCGTCTCCTTCGCCGTGGGTCTGCCATAAGAACACGCGTCCGGAGTTAATGTCGCGCGCCACAAGGATTGCCCGTTCGCCGCGAAAGACATCGGCCATCCCGGTGATCACGGAACTCAGGCTGGCCGAAAGGCCATAATCCACGCGAATCCGGCTCAGCATCCGTGTGATCAGCGCATTTTCCGCGCGCAGCTCCTTTTCACTCTCCGCCAGGTAGCCGATCATCAACCCCGCCAGAAGAAGGAAAACGCAGCGAATGATGAATTTGTTAACCTCGAGATCGCCCCACTCGAGGGTCCGCCAAGCCATTGGGCCCTTTACCAGCATCACAGATTCGAAGCCCAAGACACCCACACTGGCCAGGGAAGTAGCGGCCGTTTCCCACAATCCCCAGCGAAACGCCGCAGCCAGCAGGGCGAAGAGATAAAGCGTAAAAAACGGGCTGTCGGCGCCATCCGTGTAGAGGCATAACAGCGAGGGCCAAAGGACGTCACCTAAATGGATCAGCCGGACGAAAGGCGGGCTGGCCGGCTTCCAGCGCAGCCCTGCGGAGATCACCGCGCTCCAGGCAGTGTAGCCAACCAGCACGATGTAGGCGGCGTGTCGGTAGGCGGCTGGGTCGGTCGGATCCAGGTGCACCGCCACCAGCGATGTGAGGGCGACGATCACCCGGGCAGTGGCAAGGGCCCGCTCGATGCGCTGTTCCTCGTCGCGCGAGAATCCCGGGCTTAACCGGCGTAAAAAACGATGTCTGAACGATAGGGCCAGCAAAAGGTCTCAAGCACTGGGATGCCACAATTGCATGTTGCCTCTGGACAATCCCTGCCTTCTGAGGGAGATTATCTGGCACGCTGGGACTTACCGCAACTCGGCGAGAGGCCCAAAGGTGTAGATGGAGAGCTGCCGGGCGCTGGGAATCACCGCAATTTGTGACATGACTCACTGCGGAATGTGCGATAGCTGCCTATGCTCAAAGTAGCCAGAACTGACGATGCGGCTGACCGGAATAGTCGGGAACCGCTCGCCGCGGCAAGGAATGAGTTCAGCCGGCAAACCCGTGTTGGTCGTTGCTCCTGAGGAGAACAAGCCCTCCCAAGTGCGCTCGCGCATCTGCGGGACATCGTCTCCGACCCCTTCGCGCCTTTGCTCCATGAGTAGGTCCTGGTTGGAAGGAGGTACGCAACATGAAATCAAAACGACTCTTTGCGATGTTGGTGCTCCTGACAGGGTGCATGGTTCTCATGACATCCTCGCTTCGTGCACAAAATACTGGCCCAAAGTATGACTTCGCGAACGAAGTTACGCTGAAGGGCACGGTCGAAGAGATCAAGATGGTGCCTGGTCCTTACGAAGGTGTGCATGTCATGCTCAAGACCGCCAATGAGACGATCCTGGTGCACCTTGCACCCCAGGGCTTCCTGAAGATGCTCGAATTCAACGTAGCCAAGGGCGACAGCTTTGAAGTTACGGGCTGCAAGATCACCGGCGAGTTTGGCCCCGAAATTCTCGCGCGCGAAATCGTGAGCGGCAACAACGCACTCACCCTCCGCGATAAGAAGGGCTTGCCTGCCTGGACCGGCATGAAGTTCGAGTCAGGAAACTGAAGTTTGTGTCACCGCAGTGTGGAAGGCGGGGCTCCGGCTCCGCCTTTGTCTTGCGCGGAAGCGGGGAAAGTCACCAGGTAGATGTCGCTGTCGAAATACGAGTCGTCGCGGGCGATGATTTGCAGGGATGCGCCATCCTGTTGCAGTTTCCGCAGCAGCCAATTGCCGGGATTTTCATACAGTCCCGCCACGAGAAACTGAGAGTGCTCGGAAACAAACGGTGCGTAGGGAGCGATTTCGGCGCGCAGCGGGAAATATTTGGCTGCATTCAGTAAGCCGTCCACCACGGTGCGGTGGGCAATCTCCAACTCGGCGCTCCGGTCGTAAAGATAGAACAACCGGTTCACCAGGCGTGGCGATTCACGCTGGTCCATCTCCAGGAATGTCAGCTCACTGCCGGCTACGAGAGGCAGCTCCGGATGCAGCCCATCGAGCGACGTGAGCAGTGGGGCATGTTCCCGTTCCCTCGCCAAAGCAGGCGGAATCGGGAGCTTCGTCCACCAGGGGCGGAATGGGCCATGGATTGAGGTGGTGAATACTCCGGTGAACTTCGCGGCTGCTCTCGGCGGAAGAACGGAGGCAGCCGCTCGATTCAGCGGTGCCCGCAGAACCGTGGAAAGCAGGAGAAACGTCGCAACCGCGCAGAGCCCAAGAAAAGCGGCAGGCACGTTCTGTTTGGTCCACCACCAGAGCAGGGACGGAACCACCAGCACGATGGGCAGCACCGTCGCTATCCCGTAGCGGTCATAAAAGGCGCCATGCGATCTCATAAACAGGATCGTCAGCAGAAGCGGGATCAGAAACAGCATGGTTAAAGCCGTTCCGGCTTCCTCTAATGCCCACGGGGTTTGCGGCGCTGAACTCTTTTTTCTGGAAAAGACAGCGATGATCGCGATGGCGAGCAGTGGCCGCAACATCCAGCGAAACTGAGCGAAGTAGAGGTAGTACAACTTGCGCCACGTGATCTGGGCTTCCGGCGGGAAGACCGATTTCCGGAAGCTATGAAAGATGGGTAGGAAGCTGACTATGGCCACCAGCGGCAGGAGCAGTGCTGCCACCATCGCCCAATCGATTCTGCGCCGTTTCCAACTGCGCGCCGCCTCTCCGATCCAGATCGCGCCCAACGATAAAGCGCCGAAGACGTGCGAGAGCAGCAGGAGAACCGACGAGGCGAAGACGATGCCCAGTCGAAGGTTTCGATGGCGCGTATAAGGACGGTCCCAGGCCGCCAGCAGAATCATGGTGAACCCGAGCACCAGCCCATAGGGCCGCGCCTCGGCTGCATAGGAGAAATATGCGCTCGACCAGAACAGGGCGACGGCAGTCGCTGCAATCAGCGGAGAAGCGCGGCGGCGCAGCATTTCGAAAATTGCCAGGCTGGCCGCCCAGAAGGCCGCGATCTCCGGCAGCCGCGTCGCCCATGGCTTGGCGCCGAAGATGGTAATTGACCATCGCGTCAGGAAATAATTGAGCGGCGGATTCAGGTCGATAACGTGAGTCGCCTGCAACATGCGCGCGACCGTCGGCTGCTGCGCGATATAAAAGGTGTAGAGTTCGTCGAACCACAGCGGACGCCGCGCCAGATTCCAGATCAGCGCAACATACCAGGCGCTCAAGATAGCAAGGACGATCCCATCGTGCCGCTCGCTCCAGGTTGCGACGGCTTGCGCCCAGGCGGAGAAACGCCCCGTCGAACGCGACTTGTTTTCTCCGGGAAGCGGCTTAACGCTTGCGCTCACGATCGAGTGGCACGATGCTGCGGCGGGTGGGGACAATCGCGCCCTGGGAAGGCTCCGCGGCCTGCGCGCGATGGACGACTTCCTGCTGAATATAGGTGACGAACTCCGACATCTGCTTCTGCATGAGTTCCATGCGCTCGCGCATCTGCAGGATGATCGCGATGCCTGAAATATTCACCCCCAAGTCGCGTGCCAGGGACAGGATGAACTCCAGCCGCTCCAAGTCCTCGTCCGTGTAGAGGCGTGTGTTGCCTTCGGTGCGCGACGGTTTGAGAAGCCCCTCGCGTTCGTAAAGCCGCAAGGTCTGCGGATGGATCTCGTACATCTCCGCAACCGTCGAGATCATGTAGGCGCCTTGCTTGCGCTTCTTGGCCATGGTAGCTGCTGTTAATGTACATCAGCCCCGCAAAATGTGGATGCCCCAACCTTGTGCCGAGGACAGAATGGGTAACAAGGCCGTGGGGCTGCCACCGTCTTGCTACCCACCCTGTGGCTTCGCCACAAGGATGGGGCACCCACATTTTCGAAACGCTAGGCTGCCCGTTGTTCCTGCTCGGCAGGTTGGACGAACCACCCGGTAGGCTTCAACAGCAACTTGATCCCATACGACACGAACCCTCCGGCGATTACCAGGGCACCGAAGTAGAGCGCGTTCATGCCCGCCACGGTTTCCCCCTTGCTTTGTATCACCGAGAAGCCGAGCAGGGCCATCGGCGCGATGCTGAGGGCAACCACTCCAACGGTTCCGCCGGGCACCTTGTAAGGCCGTGGCATATCGGGCGCCTTGATCCGCAACACGATCAGGGCTACGAACTCCAACCCCAGGCTCGCGCCGTAGAGCAGGATATCGATGGTCACCAATCTCTCGAAGCCGAGGCCGAGGCACATCGCCCAGGCCACGGCGCAGGCCACGATCGCTACCCAGGGCGCGCGCGTCCGGGGCGTCATCCGGCTGAAGACCGAAGGCATCAGTCCATCCTGCGCCATGGCGAGGGGCAGGCGCGAGTAGCTCATGACAAGGGCATTGAACATCCCGAAAGCCGACATCATGCCGCCGACCACAATCGCGATCCGGAGGGCCGGACCACCCAGCATCCCAGCCAGGTCCGCCCAGGAGCCGGTCTCGAAAGCCTTCGGGCCAATGCCGGTGAGCCACATCGCCGCAAAGGGCAGGGTGTAGCTGACGGCCACGATCGTGACTGCCGCCGCCATGGCGCGCGGATAGGTGCGCTGCGGGTTCTGCACCTCCGCCGCAACCGTGGTGGCGTTATCCCAGCCCATGTAATTCCACATGCAAACGAGAATGCCGCCGATGATCCCGATACCGGTTGTCCCATGGCCGCTCACCACGCCGGCAAATGCCCCGTGTTTCAGCGGCGCGATCACCGCGATCGCCACGAACGGAAGGGAGAGCAGGACAAAGAGCCACACCGACGTGGTGGCGACCACGCGGATGCCGGCGATGTTCATCGCCGCGCAGACCACGACGACCCCGAGCGCCACCAGGATTCCGCGATGTCCCACGCCGAAGTATGGGAACAGCCGGGTCAGGTAGGTGACGAACAAGGTGGGATAGATCGCCATGTCGAAGATGCTGGCGACCAGCGAGAGCCACGCCTCCTGGAATCCCCACAAATTGCCCATCGCGCGACGCACCCAGGCGTAGTAGCCGCCCTCTTCAGGCATGGCGCTCGCCAGCTCGCCGATCATCAGCGAGGTCGGCAGGCTCCAGAGAATCGGGGTGATCAGCAGGATGAGAATGCCGCGCGCGAAGCCGGAACCTCCAATGATGTCTTCGGTGCCGTAGGTGCCACCGGAGACCATGAAGAAGGTTGCAGCCACAAGCGGCCACAAGGTCAGCTTCCGCGGTTTCGTCAGAAGCGGCGGGCGGGAAATCGGAGTCGAGATCGAGGGGCGCTGCTCAAGCGTCGAGTTGGTCAATTCCGATGTGTGCCTCCCTGGCAAATCGAAATTTTGGATTCGGGATAGAAAGAATACAGGCAATTCGATGTTGGGAAATCAAAAAATATTCATCAACATGAATATTTTTCCAATTCTGTTGCTGCCCTCCCGAGCGAAGATTCGCGTCGAAGGAACCTACTCTCGGCAGAGCTCTTGTCTTCGCGTCCTGCTGCGCGAAGAGCGCGGATCTTGCGTTCCCCGGCTGCACCGGGCGTATCATCAATGCCTCGACCGGAGGTCCATCTATGACCCACGACGAGCTCCGCGCCTCCATTACTCACGATGAGCCACCCGCCTACGTATCTCTTCCTCTGGCAGCGCTCTGGTGGGACGCCAAGGGCGACTGGAGCCGCGCTCACGGTCTTATCGACGAACTTGAAACCACGGAAGCCATGGCCGTTCACGCTTACCTGCACCGCAAGGAAGGCGATCCGTCCAACGCGCGTTACTGGTACAGCCGCGCCGGACGCCCGTTCTGCGAAGAGCCGTTCGACGCGGAATGGAAGGCGCTGGCGGACGAGTTGCTGGCCGAAGACTGAAAAGCAAAAGGCCGAAGTCCTCGGGAACTTCGGCCTGCAAAAACTCAACTGGCTCACTGGTTAATGCTGCTTCCATAAATCTTCGCGTGGATCTTCAGGGTTCAGCTTCTGCAACTCGCGCAGGAGTTCCTTGGATCGTTCATCGCTCACCTTGGGCACGGTGAGTTTTACTTCCACGATTTCATCGCCGCGCTTGCTGCTGTCGCTGGCAGAAGGCACTCCCTTTTCCCGAAGCCGCAGCTTCTGCCCGGTGTTCGTTCCCGGCGGTACTTTGAGAAGCGCGCGGCCATCGATGGTGGGCACTTCAATCTTGGCGCCCAGTGCCGCTTCCATGGCCGATACCGGAATGGTGACGTAAACGTCGTCGCCCTCGCGCCGGAAGACGGGGTGAGTTCCGACTTTTACAATGATGTAGAGATCGCCCGGCGGTCCACCCATCACTCCAGCGTTGCCTTTGCCCGCCAGGCGAATGCGCTGGCCATCGCGAGTGCCGGGCTTGATCTTGAACTCCAGCGGCTCGGTGCGTGTCACCACGCCCTCACCATGGCAAATTGGACAAGTATTTCTTGTCTTTCCCGTACCACCACACGTGGGACAGGTCACGCTGAATTTCATCGGCCGCCCGGTCTCCACTTTTCCGCGGCCATGGCAGGTTGGGCAGGTCTGCGTTCCCGGCAGGAAGCCTTCTCCGTGGCAGTTCGCGCAAGTTTCGCGGCGCTGGATGTTCAGCTTCACGGTGGTACCGCGTATCGCGTCCCAGAAACTTACCGGGACCTGGTATTCCAGGTCGGTGCCGGGCTGTGGGCGATGCTCGGGAGCAGCCGCGCCGCGAGCCCCACCAGCGCCGCCAAACAGGGAAGAGAAGATATCGCGGAATCCCCCACCGCTCTGCGTTCCTCCTCCTCCCTCGGAAAAATCGAAGCCGCTGAAGTCGAACGGAACTTCCTGTTCTCCGCCGCCGCTTCCACCTCGCGGGTCGAAGCCGCCAAAACCGCCGGCTCCGGTCGCGCCTCCGCGCGCATACGCCTCGGCCGCCGCGGGGTCGATGTTGTCGGAATAGAAGCCGAGCTGATCGTAAATTTTGCGCTTCTTCGGATCGCTCAGGACCTCGTTGGCCTCGGAGATTTCCTTGAACCTCTCTTCGGCCTTCTTGTCGCCCGGATTGACGTCGGGATGGTGTTTGCGCGCGAGCTTACGGAACGCCTTACGGATCTCCTCCGCGGTAGCGCCCTTCTTTACGCCTAACACGCCGTAATAATCTTTTGTCTGTGTCGCCATGTTCTACCCGATTCTACCTGCGAGCGCCGGAAGCGCTCCTGAAACCTGTCATCGCCGAGTCGCTTTTGCTCTTCACCAAGACAAAAATAAAGGCGCAGCCCGGAAACGCTGCACCTGAATACCTGTCACCGCTACTCTGACCTAGTTCAGGCTCGGTTTTCCCTCGGGTGCTTCGTCGTCGAGCTTCGCGACGAGCATCGGCCCATCGTCGTGCACGATTCTCATGCGCTGCATCCCGTCGTCGCCGCTCTCGAAGAGCGCAAAGTTCCCCTCGCCCGGCAAGAACGTCAGAATATAAGCCTGTCCATTGACTACGAAGTTCATATCACCTCTTGTTCCAGGTGTGCGGCTCTCCGTCCCTTCGGGCGGAGAGCCGTCCCTTGTTATTTCTTGTCTTCCACGTCCACGTACTCGGCGTCGATCACGCCTTCGTCTTTCTTTGGTTCCGATCCGGACGAAGCGCCATTCGCGCCGGGTTGTGGCCCCGCCTCTGTCCCCGGAGCGCCTGCTCCCGGGCTAGCCTGTTTGTACATGGCTTCCGCCAGTTTGTGCGACGCTGCCGTCAGCTTCTCGCGGGCCGTATTCATTGCTTTCGCGTCCGAGCCCTCGAGTGCCTTCTTGGCGTCGCCCAGCGCGTTTTCCACGTCGCCGCGTTCACTGCCGCTGATCTTGTCGCCGTTCTCGCGCAGCATCTTTTCGATCTGGTACACCATGCCGTCGAGCTGGTTGCGGCTCTCGATCTCTTCCTTCTTGGCCTTGTCTTCGGCGGAGTGCGACTCGGCTTCTTTCGCCATGCGCTCCACTTCTTCCTTGCTCAAGCCGGAAGACGACGTGATCGTGATCTTCTGATCTTTGCCCGTCGCATTGTCCTTCGCCATCACGTTCAGGATGCCGTTCGCGTCGATGTCAAACGTCACCTCGATCTGCGGCACTCCACGGGGAGCCGGCGGTAAGCCGGTCAGGTGGAACTTGCCGAGAGTACGGTTCTGTCCTGCCATCGGGCGCTCGCCTTGCAGCACGTGGATCTCAACCGAGTTCTGATTATCCGCGGCGGTGGAGAACGTTTCCGTCTTCTTGGTCGGAATCGTGGTGTTGCGCGGGATCATCGGCGTCGCCACCCCACCCAACGTCTCGATCGAGAGCGTCAGCGGAGTTACGTCGAGCAGCAGAAGATCTTTCACCTCGCCCTTGAGCACGCCACCCTGCAGCGCCGCGCCGATAGCGACCACTTCATCCGGATTCACGCCCTTGTGCGGCTCGCGTCCGAAGAACTCCTTCACCACCTGCTGGATCTTCGGCATGCGCGTCTGGCCGCCGACCAGTACCACTTCGTCGATCTTGCTCGCGTCGATTCCGGCATCTTTCAACGCCATGCGACACGGCTCAATGGAACGGTCGATCAGGTCGCGAACCATCTCTTCCAGCTTGGCGCGCGTCAGCCGCTTCACCAGGTGCTTGGGACCGCTTGCGTCAGCGGTGATGAACGGGAGATTGATCTCCGATTCCATCGTCGTCGAGAGCTCGATCTTGGCGCGCTCGGCCGCGTCACGCAGACGCTGCAGCGCCATTTCGTTGCCCTTGGCGCGAAGGTCCATGCCTTCGTCCTTGCGGAACTCGTCGATCAACCAATCCACAATGCGCTGGTCGATGTTGTCGCCACCCAAGTGCGTATCGCCATTGGTGGACTTCACCTCGATCACGCCTTCGCCGACTTCCAGGATCGAAATATCGAAGGTGCCGCCGCCGAAGTCGTACACGGCGATGGTTTCGTCCTTCTTCTTGTCGAGTCCGTAAGCCAGGGCGGCTGCGGTCGGTTCGTTGATGATGCGTTTTACATCGAGGCCGGCGATCTTGCCGGCGTCTTTCGTCGCCTGCCGCTGCGCGTCGTTGAAGTACGCGGGAACCGTGATCACCGCTTCCGTGACCGGCTCGCCGAGATAATCTTCGGCCGCTTTCTTCAGTTTTTGCAGAATCATCGCCGAGATCTGCGCCGGGGTATATTCCTTGCCCTGCGCGAGCACCGCCACGTGATCGCCCGACTGGACGACTTTGTAGGGCACCATCTTCATCTCTTCGCTCACTTCATTGAAGCGACGGCCCATGAATCGCTTGATCGAATAAACCGTGTTCTCGGGATTGGTAATCGCCTGGCGCTTTGCCACTTGTCCTACCAAGCGCTCGCCGGTCTTCGTGAAGCCGACTACCGATGGCGTAGTCCGGCCCCCTTCTTCGTTGGGGATAACCTTGGGTTCCCCACCTTCCATCACGGCCACGACGGAGTTCGTCGTCCCGAGGTCAATGCCAATAATCTTCGCCATTGGAGCTTTAGCCTCCTCCTAAAAATTGCCAGAACTCTTTGATATGGAACTTGTTAGACCATCTACTCTGGCCTGATAATAACGCCATTATCAGACTTGAGTGAGTTACTGTCAAGGTGTTAGATGTGCTTGCGGTAGTGTTGGTTGCGGAGATTTTGAAGTAGATAAGCGCTTGATTTTCAATGGCCTGAAGCCTATCCTTCTCTCGTTCCGGGCGCCCCGGCCGCTTCGTCTATGGTTCGGATGTGGAACGCTCGAGGCGGCGACCTCGCCTCCGCTCCTATCCCCGGAAATTCTCATGGAGGACACAGTCCTGCGCCCGTTTGCCCAAAGACCGCGTGGTTCGCGCAGCCATCGGTATATGAAGATCACCACGTACGCTCTGGTCCTTCTGATCTCCATCTTTTCGATCTCCGAGGAGCCCAAGGAATCCAAGTCGCCTGCAACTCACAGCGTCCGTCTGGCCACGGACCGCCCGACCGGCAAGCTGGAGGTCGTTCACACCTTCTATGGACCTATGCCGACCGGGGTCACGGTCTCGCACACGGGACGCATCTTCGTGAACTTTCCTCGCTGGGGCGACAAGGTTGATTACACGGTGGCGGAGATCGTGAACGGAAAGACCGTTCCGTATCCCGACGCCGATATCAACAAGCCTGAAGGCAAGAAACTGCAGGATGCCTTGATTTCCGTCCAGAGCGTCGTCGTGGACCCGCAGGGCCGCCTCTGGATCCTCGACACGGGCAGCCCCATGTTCCAGCCGGTCCAGCCTGGCGGCGCAAAGCTGATCGGCGTCGATCTCAGCACGAACCAAGTCTTCAAGAAAATTATCTTCCGTCCCGATGTTGCGCTGCCGACTTCGTACCTGAATGATGTCCGCTTCGATCTGAACCGCGGCAATGCCGGCATGGCCTACATCACCGACTCCTCCAGTAATGGCTCGAACGCGATTATCGTCGTGGACCTCTACTCCGGAAAAGCCTGGCGCCGCCTCAACGAACACCCGTCGGTGAAAGCGGACCCGCTCTTCCAGGGGTTCGTCGAAGGCGAGCCTCTGATGGTACGGAAAGTCGGATCGAATCCGCAAAAACCGACCTTCGGTGCGGATGGCATCGCGATCAGCCCCGACGGAGGAACGCTTTATTACTGTCCTCTGGCTAGCCGTCATCTTTATTCCGTCAGCGTGGACGCTCTCTCCGAACTCGACGTCACCGAAGACCAGGCCGAATCCGACGTTCGCGATCTCACCGAGAAAGGAGCTTCGGACGGCCTCGAAACCGACCAGGAAGGCCGCGTTTATTACGGCGACTACGAGAACGACAGCATTCGCCGCTACAACCCTGCCGACGGAACCTTCGAAACTCTCGCCCACGATCCGCGAATTTTGTGGCCCGATACGCTCTCGGTCACCGACGGCTATCTCTATTTCACCGTCAACCAGCTCGAACGCCAGCCCAACTTCCACGAAGGCAAAGACCTTCGCCAAAAGCCCTACGTCCTCTTCCGCATCAAGATCGACGGCCACCGCATCAAGCCACAACTCTGAACAACTCTGAACTTTCCCGCTGTTCCGTCGAGCGGAGAACACGCAGCCGGGGCGGGAAGCATTCGCGGCCGAAGCCCTGCCGCGTTCCTGCTTCTCCGTGGCAAATGTTGCTTTTTCCGCGACGCACGGTGCAATCTCTTTGAGTGCCCGAGCTCCCCGACATCACCGCTTACCTCGCTGCGCTGGAACCGCGCATCGTGGGCCGGCCGCTTGAGCACATCCGCGTCGCCAGCCCGTTTCTCCTGCGCACCATCGATCCACCCCTCGATCAGCTGGAAGGGAAGACGGTCGTCACGCTGCGCCGCATCGGCAAGCGGATCGTTTTTGGTCTCGAGGGCGATCTGTGGCTGGTGATTCACCTGATGATCGCCGGGCGCCTTCACTGGAAGCCCACCGGAGCGAAACTCTCCGGCCGCAACAATCTCGCCGCCTTCGACTTTCCTGACGGTTCGCTGGTTCTCACCGAAGCCGGCGCCAAGCGTCGCGCCTCGCTTCACGTTTTTCGCGGCGAAGCGAGCCTCCGCGAAATCGATCCCGGCGGGGTTGACGTCTTCGCCATCGATCTCGACGCCTTTCGCTCCGCGCTCACCGTCGAGAACCGCACCCTCAAACGCGCCCTGACCGATCCCCGCTTCCTCAGCGGCATCGGTAATGCCTATTCCGACGAGATTCTCTGGGCCGCACAGCTCTCGCCCATCGCGCAAACCCAGAAACTCAAACCGGAAGAATGGCAGCGTCTCTACAAGGCTACGCGCGAGACACTGCGACTGTGGATGGATCGCCTGGGTTCGGAAGCCAAAGAGAAGTTTCCCGAGAAGGTCACCGCCTTCCGCAAAGACATGGCCGTGCATGGACGCTACGGCGAACCCTGCCCGCGCTGCGGCGAAAAAATCCAGCGTATCCGCTATGCCGACAATGAAACCAACTACTGCGCCAAATGCCAGACCGGCGGCAAAGTCCTCGCGGACCGCAGCCTCTCCCGCCTGCTAGGCTCCGACTGGCCGCGAACGCTGGATGAACTGGAAGCGCTGAAGCATCGATAAGGGGATGAAGAACAGAGGAGGAGCGGAAACTCCGTACCTCGGTGATAGGTGTGGAAGTAAAAGTGGGGTCCTACTTGCTCTCGTGGTACTCCATCTCGGTATTCACCGCCCAGATGTTTTCCTTGTCCTTGCGGCCGGTGATGATGTTGTCCACGGCGGTCATGGCGGTCAGCATCGAGTGGTCCTGGTTGTTGTACTTGTGCATGCCATTGCGGCCGACCAGGTAGAGATTGTCGAAGCGGTCGATCCACTCGCGAATCTCGTGAAAGCGATCGTAGCTGCCGAAGTACGCGGGATAGGTTTTCGGAACGTGGATCACGGTCCCATCCAGCACCGAGCCGGCATCGAGAATGCCGATCTTCTCCAGTTCCGCCGCGCAGAACTTCAGCATCTCGTCATCCGGCTTGCGCCAAAGTTCGTCGCCTTCATAGCAGAAATATTCGGCGCCAATCCAGGTCTTCGTCTTGTCGCCGACGAGATAAGGGCTCCAGTTGTTGAAGATCTGCAATCGTCCGACAAGTACATCTGGTTCCTGCACGTAGATCCAGTTGTCGTCGATCGTCTTGCCGCTGCGGTCGCTCACGCGCAACCTGTCGACTAACAGGCCAACCGTGATGAAATCGCGATACTGTAGTCCCTGGCTCACCTCGCGCACGTTAGGCGGAACCGGGCAATCGAGCTTTTCGATGAGTTCCTTTACCGGCATGGTCGAGAAAAAATAGTCGCCATGGAAGCGCTGGAAGTAGCCTTCGCTGTCGCGCACCGTGATCCCCGTGACCCGCGCGCCCTCGGTTTCAAGCTTGATCACGTCGGCATCCATGACGATGGTGCCGCCGAGTGCCTTTACCTTCTCCGCGACCAGCTCCCACATCTGCCCAGGCCCCAGCTTCGGGTAGAGGAATTGCTCGATCAGCGAGGTCTCAGTTTCTTTCTGCTGAATGCTTTTCGAGGAGCGGAAGGTCTGCCGTAGGAAATGGCCAATCGCCTTGGTGATCGAAAGCCCCTTGATGCGCTGGGCGCCCCACTCAGCGCTGATCTGGTCGCAGGGTACACCCCATACCTTCTCTGTGTACGACTTGAAGAAGGTGCCGTAGAGCTCGCGGCCGAAGCGGTTGATAAAAAACTCTTCCAGATTTTTCTCGTCCTTGATCGGGCTGAGGCGCGTTCCGATATAGCTGAAGCCGATCTTGGTGCTGCGCTTCAAACCGAGTTTGCCGAGGGTATCGCCGGTGAGCTTGATCGGATAATCGAAGAACTTGCGCAGGAAATAAATGCGCGAGCGCCGCTGCCGGACCAACATGACTTCATCGGTTTTCTCCGGATCGGGACGCGTACTGTTGCCGCGCACCTGCCGCGACTGCTGCTGGTAGGTGATGTTCAGTTCTTCATGGCCGGCCTCGATTGGCATGTGCTGGAACCACCATTGCATCACGCGATCGCTCTTCGAAAAAAAGCGGTGGCCGCCGATGTCCATACGGTTGCCCTTGTAATTGGCAGTCCGCGAGATGCCGCCGATGAACGGACTCTTCTCGATGACGGTGGGCACGATCTCGGTGCGGGTGAGCAGCTCGTAGGCAGCCGTAAGGCCTGCGGGTCCGGCGCCAATGATGATCGCTTGTTGGGGCATGAATGAAGGTTTAGTTTGCGCGACTCAGGCGGGGATGCCAAGTGACTTTGGAGATTGCCCGTACTGTGCGGGTTTCATCAGTCGTAACGCTCGAAATGGATCTGCTTCTTGTCCCAGCCGAATTCGTCCTTGAGCACGTCGCGCACGCCACTGACCATGTTATTTAAGCCACAGATGTAGGTCTGCATATCGCGCCCCGGATTCGCTTTCAGGATCTCGCGCAGATGGTCCTGCACGTACCCCTTGCAGCCCGTCCACGTCTCTCCGCATCGGCTCAAGGTAGAGACATAGTGAAAGTTCGGATGCTCGCCTTGCAGTTGCTCGAATTCTTCGCGGTAATAGATATCTTCCTCGTACCGCGTTCCGTAAAGAAGCCAGAACTCGTGTCCGTGGTAGCGCTCCGGATGCTGGAAGAGCCAGCGGGCCATGCTGCGAAAGGGCGCAACCCCGGTGCCGGTGGAGACGAAGAGGGTGTCCTTCAGATCCTCGTGCAACACGAAGTGCCCGTGCGGCCCGTGTACGTGAACTTCATCGCCCACTTCGCGATCGCAGAGGTAATTCGACATGAAACCGTTCTCCACACGGTTCAGGCAGAGGTCGAAAGTATTGTCGCCCCTGGGGTCGGAGGCGATCGAGTACGCCCGCGTAATGAATTTGCCGTCGCCTTTGGGTTCGCGAACGGAAACAAACTGCCCCGCGATGAAGTCGAAGGAAGGCTTGTCGAGGATCTCGAATTCGATGTGCTTGGTTTTTTCCGACAACAGGATCGAGCGCGTGACCCGCGCCGTCATGATTGGATGAGTCTCTGCCAAAGCCTGTCCGTTCCCCCGGGGTGCTGCGTCCCAAGCCCGCACAATTGTAATAGACGCCGCCAAACCGCGAACGATGCAGGCCCGCAGTGGCGCCTTGAAGCTCGCATGGGATTAGACTTGGTGCCGTGAAAACCAAGACCTTTGTCCTGTGCGCGATCCTGTTGGCGTTTGCAGCCACGTCGTTGTCCCAGTCGTCCTCCAGTATTCCGTCGTTGCTACTCGGTACCGCATGGTATCCCGAGCAATGGCCGGAAGAGCGATGGGACAAAGACCTCGCGCTTATGGAGGCGGCGGGTATCCATGTCGTGCGCGTCGGTGAATTCGCCTGGAGCACGATGGAACCGTCGGAAGGAAATTTCCAGCTCGACTGGCTGCAAAGGGCCGTGCGCCTGGCCGCGAAGCATCATATCCAGGTCGTTCTCGGGACGCCCACCGCCGCGCCTCCAGCATGGCTCACCCAAAAATACCCGGACACGCTTCTTGTTGACGAGACCGGAAAGCGCGCCGTGCACGGCAACCGGCAGCAATTCTCTTTCACCAGCCCGCGCTACCGCGAATTCTGCCGCCGCATTTCGGAAGCCATGGCGCAACATCTCGCCACCGAGCCCAACGTCATCGGCTGGCAACTCGACAACGAGATCGCCAATCCCTCCTATGACGATTTCACCCGCGCGCAGTTCCAGCAGTGGCTGCACGCGAAGTACAAGACGCTCGACAGCTTGAACCAGCACTGGACGACGTCGTACTGGAGCCAGACGTACTCCGACTGGTCGCAAATCCCCATCCCGGTGGGGCCCAATAATCCGGGACTCATGCTCGAGTGGATGCGTTTTGTCTCCGAGACCTGGCGTGACTACATCCAGAACGAGTACCGCGCCCTGCGGAAGTACGCGCCGCCCAGTCAGCCGATCTGCACCAACACCATGGGTCTCTTTGACGGTTTCGATCATTACACCGTCGAAGACACGTTGGACATTGCGGCCTGGGACAATTATGTCGGTGAGGGCCATGTCGAGCCCGGCCTCGGTTTTGCTCACGATCTCACCCGCGGATTTAAGCAGAAGAACTTCTGGGTGATCGAAACCCAACCGGGCGCCGTGAATTGGGCGAAGGTCAACAACGCCCTCGACAAGGGAGAAGTGCGCGCTATGGCTTGGCAGGACATCGCGCATGGCGCCGATATGGTGAGCTACTGGCAGTGGCGCAGCGCGCTCAACGGGCAGGAGGAGTACCACGGGACGCTGGTGGGCGCGGACGGTACGCCCGTGCCTCTCTATGAGGAAATCCAGCAAATCGGCCGCGATTTCGCGAAAGCCGGTCCCGCGCTCGCCGGGACCTCGCCGCACTCCGAAATCGCCATGTTCTACGACTACGACAGCCGCTGGGCGATCGACTGGCAGAAGTTCAATGACAATTACGACCAGGTAAAAGTGGACGAGAGCTACTATCTCGCACTGCGCAGGCTGACCCAGGCTATGGACGTCGTGCGCCCCACGGCTGAACTCCACGGCTACAAAGTTGTGGTCGCGCCCAATCTGAATCTCATTCCGGATGCTCTGGCGAAACATCTGCGCGAGTACGTCGAGAACGGCGGACACCTCGTCCTCGGACCGCGGGCCGGAATGAAAGACGAGTACAACGCCCTGCGAACCGAGCGCCAACCCGGAGCGCTCGTGGATCTGCTCGGCGGACGGGTAGAACAGTTCTACGCCCTGGAATCGGAGATTCCGGTGAGCGGCTCCGCCGGGAGCGGCCGCGCGTCGCTCTGGGCCGAACTGCTCGGCGCTCGACAGCCCGGGGATGAAGTCCTGCTGAAATACGGCAAGAGCAACGGTTGGCTCGACGAGCAGCCGGCCATTCTCACCCGCCAGGTCGGGAAGGGAAGAATCACCTATATCGGCACGGTGCTCGACGACAAATTACTCGTGCAGGTGGCCGAGTGGATTGTCGGCAAAAGCGGCCTGCAGCCCGCGTTCGGTCCGGTTCCCGAGGGAGTTGAGGTTGGGCAGCGCAGCGGCAACGGTAAGAGCGTATTCATCGTGATCAATCTGAAGCAATCGGAACAAACGGTGCAGCTGCCGAGGCCGATGAAGCGCGTGCTTGGCTCCGGAGAAACCGTGAACGCGCTCCAGCTCCCAGCCTACGGAGTCGAGGTCGTTGAGTGATGCATTGCCCCGAAAGTGCCGCCCGGCAGGGGTTCCTGGTGTGTACTTGTTTCGCAGAGTTCGAGCATTTTTTAATTTTTCACGAAAGGCAGGCAGCAGCCGCTCTCCTTCTCCTATCCAAGCTGATACGTTCCCCCAATCGGCTCAGGAGGCCCTCATGAGAAGGCGAGTTGTTGCTTGTTTCGCGCTTGCATTCGCGACATGTATCGCCAGTTCGGCACAAACCCCCAGCGCTGCCTGTAAGACCACCAACCTCTACCCGCCCCAATCGGCTGGGGCGATCGCCAATTCCGTCAACAAATATGAAACCGTGGTCGGCTACTCGCTGGATGAAAGCACCTACCAGTTCGACGCCTTCCGCTGGAGCGGAGGCAAATTCCTCCTCTACGACTATCCCGGCGCAAAGAGCACGCAGTTCGACGGAACCAACGATGCCGGACTCATTGTGGGTTTCACCGATACCGAAGCCCTGACTTATCAAAACGGTGTGGTGCATACGTTCAACTATCCGGGCGCTACGAGCACGCAAGCGCTTGGCATTAACAATTCTGGAACAATCGTCGGCGCATACCCGGTGCCCGGCGGCAAACTGAGCTCCGGTGGGGTGGCCCCGTTCAACGGATACATCAAGAAGGGTTCGTCCTACACCAAGCTCGTGTACCCCGGGGCATATGCAACCTACGCTCGGGCCATCTCCGATACAGGCGCAGTCGTCGGCTCCTACTTCTTAGCTTCCGGCCAGGAGCATGGTTTCCTCTACGCCAATGGCAAGTACCAGGCGATGAATTATCCCGGCTCTTACAGCACACAAATCGCAGGGATCAACAAATACGGCTCGCTTGTCGGCAAGTATCAGACGAGCAAGACCGCGTCGGTCCAGGGGTTTGGGTATCGGGGCGGAAGTTTCTATTCGACCGGGACCAGCGTTCAGTATTACGGCGTAAACAACCTGGGTGATCGCGTGGGAGCCGCGAGCTCCTCAAGCGGTCCGTCGCCCGCCATCCTCACGGTTTGTCGTTAACTTCCTGTCGCGGCCGGGGACTGGCCTGCTCACGCTCGGCCGCGATAGCTTCCCTTTATTCCACGGTTACAGACTTCGCGAGGTTTCTCGGCTGATCGACGTCGCACCCGCGGCGTACCGCGATGTGATATGCCAGCAACTGCAGTGGAACGATTTCCAGGATCGGCGAAAGCAGCTCCGGCACTTCGGGCAGGTAGATCACGTGATCGGCATGCTGTCCGATGTGCGGGTCGCCCTCCGTCGCCACGGCAATCACGGTTCCGCTACGAGCTTTTACTTCCTGCAGGTTCGAAATCGTCTTCTCGTATTTCAGCACCGAGTTCGGATCCTTGCGGTCCTGCGTGGCAATAATCACCACCGGCAGGTTCTCGTCGATGAGCGCGTTCGGGCCGTGTTTCATCTCGCCCGCCGGGTAGCCCTCGGCATGAATGTAGGAAATTTCCTTAAGCTTGAGTGCGCCTTCCAGCGCTATCGGATAGTGAATGCCCCGGCCAAGAAACAGGAAATCGCTTACCCGGTGGTACTTGCGCGCAAGGTCTTCGACCGCCGGGTCGAGTTTGAGAACCACTTCCAGTTTGCCCGGAAGATGCGTGAGCTCTTCCATGTACTCGCAAGCTTCTGCCGTGGAGATCTTGCCGCGAACCTCTGCCATGTGCAGCGAAAGCAGAAAGAGCGCGGTGAGCTGCGCCGTGAAGGCCTTCGTCGAAGCCACGCCGATTTCCGGCCCGGCATGGGTGTACACCGTCCCGGCGGCCTCCCGCGCAATCATGGAACCAACCACGTTGCAGACCGCCAGCGTCTTCGAGCCCTTTGCTTTCGACTCGCGTTGCGCGGCAATCGTGTCCGCGGTTTCGCCCGATTGCGTAATCAGCACCGTCAAATCCTTGGCGCCCACCAGCGGGTCGCGGTAGCGGTATTCACTGGCATAGTCCACCTCGACCGGTACCTTCGCCAGCCGCTCGAGCATGAACTTCGCCGCCAGGCCCGCGTGCCAGCTCGTGCCGCAGGCGGCGATATAAACCTTCTCGAAAGTGCGGAAGTCGTCGGCGGTAATGCTCATGTTGTCGAGGAAGACTTTGCCGGTGTCGAGCGAAACGCGGCCCAGGGTGGTGTCGCGAACGGCGCGCGGCTGCTCGTAAATCTCCTTCAGCATGAAATGCTTGAAGCCGCCCTTTTCTGCCATGATCGGGTCCCACATCACCCGCTGCGGCTTGCGCTCGACGGGCTTGCCGTCGAGGTCCATCACTTTCACGCCCCCGGGCGTGATCACCGCGAGATCGCCATCGGCGAGGAAAAACATATCGCGGGTGTGGTGCAGGATTGCCGGGACATCCGAAGCTACAAAGTACTCGTTCTCACCCAGGCCGATCACGGCGGGAGGGCCATTGCGTGCGGCGACGATCTTGTTGGGTTCATCGGCGGAAATCACCGATACCGCAAATACTCCTGTGAGCTGGCGAATCGCAAGCCGTACCGCCTCTTCGAGCGGAACGCGTGAGCCTTCCTTCAGGTAATATTTTTCGATCAGGTGAGCGATGACCTCGGTGTCGGTCTCTGTTACGAACTTGTGGCCCTCGGCGATCAATTGCTTCTTGAGGGTGACGTAGTTCTCCACGATGCCGTTGTGCACCACGACAATGCGTCCGGTGCAATCGCGGTGGGGATGCGCATTTTCTTCCGTGGGACGGCCATGTGTCGCCCACCGGGTGTGCCCGATCCCGTAGGTTCCATCGAGCGGCTTCTGTCGAATCACTTCTTCGAGGTTGCGCAGCTTTCCCGAGGCGCGACGAAGTTGCAGCCCGTCGCCATTCCCGCCCACGGCAATCCCCGCCGAATCGTAGCCGCGGTACTCCAGCCGCCGCAGCCCTTCGAGGATCACCTCAACCGGTTCTTTTTTCCCAACATAGCCGACAATGCCGCACATAATTAATTAATTCACCTCGAAGAGCCGAGCGTGGAATTGCGTGGAAAATACGCCGTTACTCTTCGATCGAGTAGCGGTACTCTTCGATGACCGGATTGGTGAGCACTTCCTTGGCGGCGCGCTCAACCTCGGCCTTGGCCTGGTCGCGGTTCAAGCCGTCCAACTGGATTTCGAAGTACTTGCCCTGGCGTACATCCGCCAGGCCCTTGTACCCCATCTTGTTGAGTGCCCCGTGAATGGTTTTGCCCTGTGGATCGAGCACACTTTTCTTCAGCGAAACGTAGACGTAAGCTTTCATGGCGTGAAACTCGATTATAAATCCTCCGGAAAGGCATTCGTGATGCAATGCTTGCGTACCGCCCTCGCGTTAGTGATCTTGACAACCGTTGCCTGTGCCCAACAGCAGTCAATGCGCCAACCCGACGTCTACAAAATCGAACGAGTCCTCGCCCAAACCATGACCACGCACCAGATTCCCGGCGCTTCGATCGGCATCGTGATGAACGGTGTCCCGGTCTGGACGCACGGCTACGGCATGGCTGACCTCGAAGGCAACGCCGTCGCGACCGATGCCACCGAATATCGCCTCGCCTCCATTTCGAAGCCGCTGAGCGCGGTCGCCGCCATGACGCTCGTCGAGCAGCACAAACTCGATCTCGATGCCCCCATACAGAAGTACTGCCCGGCATTTCCGCAGAAGCAATCGCCCATCACGATGCGCGAATTGCTTTCCCATACCGCGGGGATACGGCACTACAAGGACAAGGATCCGGACACGCCGCACGGGGCGGAGAATACAAAGCACTTCGACAGCCTCAACGATGCGCTCTCCGTGTTCGCGAATGATCCCCTTGAGTTTTCGCCCGGCACAAAGTTCGGCTACTCAACCTACGGATACACCGTCGTAGGCTGCGCGATTGAGGGCGCCTCAGGCGAGAAGTTCTACGAATACTTGCAGCGAGCGGTGCTCGCACCCGCCGGCATGACGCATACGGTGGTCGACAGCCTGCAGGCGATCATTCCTGGCCGCGCGCGTGGTTATGATCTGCTGGACGGACACGTCATCAACGCCGGGCTTATGGACTCCAGTTACAAGATTCCAGGAGGTGGGCTGCTCTCCAACGTCGACGACATGTCGAATTTCATGGCTGCCATGATGCAGCACAAGATCGTTTCCCAGGAGACGACCGCACTCATGTGGACACCGGTTAAAACTCCCGACGGCAAGACCTCGGGCTATGGTTTTGGCTTCGGCACCCGCGACCTGCACGGGTGGAAGGTCGTCGCGCACAGTGGCGGCCAGAAGGGAACCAGCACTTTGATGTACATGATCCCGGAGAAACAGTTTGGGGTCGTGATCCTGACGAATCTCGAGAACCAGGCCCTCTCTGAAGCAGCAGACGCGATCGCCGATGAACTGCTCAACAACACAATTCGCTAGTCGATCGCCAGCGTTTGGGTGGACGCTTGCAGCATTCCTGCGACGATGTTGATGAATCCGATCGAAATTGGCAGAGAGAACCGTCTCGGTCCTGCGCTGCCGGGGTTGAAAAACAGCACGCCGTTCCTCCGCTCCACCGCCGGCTTGTGCGAGTGGCCGCTGATCACAGCGGCTATGCCGGCTGCTTCCGGCTTCAGGTCGAGTTGTTTCACGTCGTGGACGAGATAGAAGAGCTTACCGCCCAGCTCTACCGCTTCGGTTTCCGGCAGATGGCGAAAGGATTGAGGCGTATCGATGTTGCCGCGAATCGCCGTGACCGGTGCGATTTGCCGCAGAGAATCGAGGATCGCCAGATCGCCGATGTCTCCGGCATGTAGGATGTGTTCTACACCTTCTAAAGCAGCAACGGCCTGCGGACGAAGCAGGCCATGGGTATCGGAGATGACCCCGATTTTCAAAGACCGAACAGCTCACGGAGCCGCTTGGTCTGGGCCCGACTCACGGGGATTTCCGTCTGCTTACGGTCGTCCATGCGAATCTGGTACGAGCTCTTGAACCAGGGCACAACTTCCTTAATGCGGTTGATGTTCACCAGGAACGAACGATGCGCGCGCCAGAAGGCGTTGGGGTCCAGCGAGTCGAGCAGCTCCTCAAGAGTGCGGCAGTTGGACTGCCCTTCCATGTTGGCAGACACGACCGTAATCACGCCATCCTCAATGCTTGCGTAGCAAATTTCTTTCTGGTCCACGAGGAACATGCGTCCATTGGCTTTCAACAGGATCTTCGACTGTGCCGGACGCTGGTCGTGCCTCTGTTCGAGCATCTTCACGAGCGCATCGATCCGCTGGTCGCTCGATCCGGCATCGTTGCTCTCGAGATTCTTTTTCGCCTTCTCGATGGCCTGCGCGATGCGCTTCTTGTCGTATGGCTTCAGCACGTAATCGACAGCATTTACTTCAAACGCCTTCACCGCGTATTGATCGAACGCGGTGGTGAAGATGACCTGTGGCATCGCGACCTTGCGGTCGAGCAGCTTCTTGATCACGCCGAAGCCGTCGAGTCCCGGCATCTGCACATCCAGAAAGACGAGATCGGGGATATGCTCCTTGATCAGGTTCACACCCTCGACGCCGTTCTTCCCCTGTGCCAGCACGTCGATATCGCCGATCGACTGCAGCAGGTAAGCGAGTTCGTCGCGCGCCAGTTGTTCGTCGTCAACAATCAATGCGGAGAGAGACATTCCACCATCCTGGACCAGGGAAAGTATATCTCCAGCGGGTTGTCGTACACTAATTGCGCATGGACGTAATCTACGGCATCCACCCGGTCAGCGAAGCGCTCAAGTCCCGCGGCCGCAGCTTCCAATACGTTGCCATCGCCAAGGACCGCATGGATCCCCGCGTGCAGCGCATCGTTGACGACTGCCGCGAATCCGGCATCACCGTGCGCTTCCTGCCGCGCGATTTCCTGGACCGTACCGCCAATACCAACATGCACCAGGGCGTCATCGCGGTCACCTCGAAGAAGGAATATCTCGATCTCGACGACCTGATCGAGAAGAAACGCGGCGAACACGCCTTCGTTGTGGTGCTCGACGGCATTGAGGACCCGCACAACCTCGGCGCCCTGATTCGCAGCGCCGATGGCGCCGGCGTGGACGGCGTCGTAATCCCGGAGCGTCGCGCCGTAGGCGTAACCGGCACCGCCATGAAGGCCAGCGCCGGAGCCGCGGAGTATGTGCCGATTGCACGCGTGACCAACATCGCCCGTTCGATCGAGGACCTGAAGCAGAAATACAACGTCTGGGCGGTCGGTCTCGATGAACGCGGCACGCAAAACTACGATGAGCTCGACTACAACATGAACCTTGCGCTGGTGCTCGGCGCCGAAGGCAAAGGCCTGCACGACCTGGTGCGCAAGAAGTGCGACCTGCTGGTGCGCATCCCCATGGCCGGCGAAGTCGCCTCGTTGAATGTCTCGGTTGCCGGTGGCATCGTGATGTACGAGGTGTCGCGCCAGCGCCGCGCGAAGTCCGCAGGAGCCGAATCTTCTTCTCAGCCGTCCAAGAAGAAGGGCCGCCGCTGAATTTGAAATTCTTCCGCCATCCGTCTTTCTTCGCAGGGTTGCTCCTTGCGATCATTGCTCTCTGCATACCGGCGTTTTCCGCCGATCGCAATGCGCTCACCTTCACCCGCTACGATCTTCAGGCGACGATCACTCCCTCTTCCCAGGAGTTTGCGGTGAACGGAAGCATCACGCTGCGCAATGACTCCACCGAAGCGCAGAAATATGCCATCCTCCAGATCTCTTCCACGCTGGAGTGGCGTCGCATCGCGATCGGCAACGACGATGTACAGTTTCTCGCGCAGGGGTACACCACGGACATTGATCACACCGGCGCGGTCAGCGAAGCGATTGTCACCTTGCCGTCGCCGCTCGCACCCAAGGCCAGCGTTACGTTTAACGTCGAGTATCGCGGCACCATTCCGCCGGACGCCAAGCGGCTAACCCGCATCGGTACACCCGACGAGGATGCGCTCCACTCCGACTGGGACCGCATCAGCGATGCTTTTACAGCCGTCCGAGGCGTTGGGTTTGTGAACTGGTATCCGGTTTCCATGGATGCGGTGAGCCTCAGTGACGGGAACGCGGTGTTTGCCACGGTTGCCGATTGGCGTCGCAAACAGAGCGGCGCCGAGATGCACACATCCTTTTGCGTCCCCGCGAACCAAGCTGGCGGGCGCATCATCCTGGCGAATGGCGAAGAATCTTCGGCGAAGGTTGCGGGCAACTGCCGTGCCTACGACTTCCACTTCGGCCCCTCCACGGTTCCGGTTTTTCTCGCTGGAAACTTCCAGCAACTCAAACGGCAAACGCTCACCGTTTACCACACGCCCGACGACACCACGGCTGCCGAAGACTACGCTCTCGAATTTGAGCGTCTTGAACCCTCGGTCTCGGGTTGGCTCGGGCATCCCAAAGAACAGGCCCTGTACGTGGATCTGCTGGCGAAGGGAGCTGCCCCGTACGAGAGCGGCCCGATGATGCTCGCGCCTTTAACCCAGCCCGACAAGCTCTCGCGCGACCTTTCTGCGTCGTATCAACTCGCGCAGGTATCGGTGCGTTCCTTTCGGCCGTGGATCGGCCAGGGCCTCGCCCATTTCATGCAGTTCGTCACCGTCGAGGGCGAAACCGGACGCGCCGACGGCTTGAAGTATCTGCAGCAATACGGCACCCCGCTGGCCACCGCCGACAAGTCTCCCGCAGCGCAGGACGCGACTGCGCGCTCGCTGATCAATACCGACGACGAACTCTTTTATCGCGCGAAATCGCTGTTCGTCTGGTCGATGCTGCGCGACATGGTCGGGGAACATGTTCTCTCTACGGCCATCCAGAGCTATCGCCCTGAGGACGATAAACAGGCGGGCTACATGCAGAAGCTCATCGAGAGCCAGACGCACGCCAGCCTGGAGTGGTTCTTTGACGACTGGGTCTATCGCGACCGCGGCTTGCCGGATTTCCACATTGTCAGCGCATACCCGCGGCAGATTCTCGGTGGCCAGTGGCTTACTACGATCACCGTTGAGAACCTTGGCGGGGCAGCGGCCGAAGTTCCGGTGATGGCCGAGGTGCCGGGCGGCGAACGCAGCGTCCGGTTGCTGGTAAAGCCAGGCGAGAAGGCGATCGCGCGCATCAACACCCAGCAGATCCCCTCCGAGGTCGTGGTGAACGACGGCAGCGTGCCGGAAAGCGACATGACGAACAACCGCCTCAAGGTCACGGCGCCGACGACGTAATCCCTCCATCCCTTTTCAAATCCGGGTACCCCCCTCCGTGGCCCTGCTTTGTTTTGTGAGAGTTAGGCATCCAATTCCCGCCAAAATATTCAATCCAGGGGAGTTAGAGGTAAAATATTCAAAAATATAGACTTATCTTTGCGCCAAGGGCGAGCCGGCATTCCATGCGGGCTCAACTTCTGTCCCTTTATTTCAGGATAGCAATGTGAGCAGGGCAAACCGGACACTTTTTCGGAGTTTCTATCCCAAATGTTTGCAGTGGGTTGGAGGGAAAACCAAGAATTTTGTGACTTGACATGCCCAAGGGGGGAGCCCAAGAAAAGGCGAGAGCCGTAGCCCTCGCCCGCTGTTCGAAGCTCAATTAGCGGTGGAACCGATCCGCCGCCGCCGTGGAAGCCCCCCACGCCGCCATGGAAGCCGCCACCCATGACGCCAAAGTGTCCGCCACCGCCGCCAAAATGACCCGCGGATGCGTGAGCCACTCCGCCGTGATAGGGCACGCTGCGAACGTTGCCGTAGCGGCCGCCGGCAACGAAGCCGTGACGGTACGCGCCATACGGAGCGCCGTAGTAGCCGACCCATGCGGGAGAGTAGAAGCCCCAGCCGTAGCCGAACGGGCTATACATGAACCCCGCGCCGGGGAAGAACGTGTAAGCCGAGAACCATGGGTCCCAGAACCATCCCGGTGCCCACGGGCTGCCTACGTAAACCTGCGCGGCATCCGCGCTTGCTTCGCCGATGTACTGCGAACGCAGGCTGCTGAAACGGTAAAGATCCGAGCTTTCGTATTTGTCTTTGTCGAAGCCGGTGCTCTTGAGTTTGTCCGCGGTGAGGGTGACTTCATGTCCGCCCTTCACTTTCTGGTGCTGGTCGCCCTCCTGCACTTCAGCTTCTCCTTTGAACACGAGCATCTGGGCATGGTCGGCGTCGAATTCGTAGATGCCGGTCTTTTCCACACGCGTGGTAGCTCCGTTGTCCGCTACGCGCAGGTCATTCTGCTTGTGCAGTTCATCCACCTCGATCAGGGCGGTGCCCCGATCGACTTGAACCTGGGTATCGGTCAGGTTGCCGGAAACGAGTTCTACCGCGCTGTCGCTGCCCAGGCGTAGAAAAACTCCGGGCGTCAGCAGCATCTCAGCCTTGCCGTTGTTTGTGACCAGCGATTGGCCCGGCTCGACGGTAACGGAGCCGACCGACTTCGCATTGAGGGTTTCATTTCCGAGGGCAACGTTGCCCTCGACATAGTTCACGGTTCCCGGAAGGGCGGAGTCTGCGGCGAATGCTGGAAGGCTCATCAGCCCTGCGAGAATCATGCCGCCTATGATTTTGATAATTGAGTTCTTCATAGCACGATCCTCTTAATCCTTACCTATATAGACTCTACTGAATCGATTTAGTCGCAATTTCTGACCGGCGCCAGAGCGGCTGCTGGAAGGTCGAATCCGTTCCCCATTCGATCTCGTACTTCTTCGTAAAGACGGCAAAAACGCTGTCAGATTTGAGCTCCGTTCAAGGCAAAACGAGGTAGGCTGTAACCTTTTCCAGGACCAGCCATCCAACCGCATGGGAGCAGAAAAAAGGTGTGGGATGCTGATTAAGAAACAGGCAGAGATTCCGTCGTCGGAGATCACCAATAAAAAGCTCTATCTGGACCGGCGCACGTTCCTGGCCAGTGCGGCCGCTGCGGGTATTGCCACAGCCGCTGGATTTGGCGCGAAGGAACTGATCCGCCCGAGTTTGCGGGCGCAGGCTGATGCCAAGCTGCAATACAAGCCAAGCAGCTTCAGTACCAGCGAAAAGCAGACGCCGTTGAATGACGTAACGCACTACAACAACTACTACGAGTTCGGCACCGACAAGGAAGATCCTGCGAACGAAGCGAAGAATTTCAAGCCTCGCCCCTGGACGGTGAAAGTCGAAGGCGCGTGCAAGAAGCCGCAGAGCTTCGACATCGACACCTTGCTCAAGATTCCACTTGAGGAGCGCATCTACCGGATGCGCTGCGTCGAGGGCTGGTCGATGGTGATCCCGTGGATCGGATTCCCGGTTTCCGCGCTACTCAACCAGGTGGAACCCACGCCCAAAGCGAAGTTCGTCGAGTTCACCACGCTCTACGACCCAAAGCGAATGCCGGGCCAGCAGCGCGCGGTGCTGGACTGGCCCTACGTCGAGGGCCTGCGCATCGACGAAGCCATGCATCCACTGGCAATTTTCGCTGTCGGTCTTTATGGCGACGTTCTGCCGAACCAGGATGGCGCGCCGTTTCGCCTCGTCGTTCCGTGGAAGTACGGCTTCAAGGGAATCAAGGCGATCGTTAACATCAAGCTCGTCGAGAACCAGCCGACCTCGACCTGGACCAGGGCCGCGTCCAATGAATACGGCTTTTATTCGAATGTGAATCCGAACGTCGATCATCCGCGCTGGAGCCAGGCAAAAGAGCGCCGCATTGGGGAGTTTTTCAAGCGGCCAACGCTGATGTTCAACGGCTACGGCGACCAGGTGGCGAGCCTTTACGCGGGAATGGATTTGAAAAAGAATTTCTAGATGGCGATCAAGGCGATCAAGGCGGCGGTTTGGGTCGTATGCCTGCTTCCGGTAGGCTTCCTGGCGCTTCACGCGTTTCGCAACGAGCTGGGAGCGAACCCGATAGAAACCATCACCCACGAGACAGGCGACTGGACGATGATCCTGATCATGTCCACGCTGGCGATCACGCCTCTCCGGCGGATTACCGGGATCAATTCGCTGATCTCGTTCCGCAGGCTGATCGGGCTGTTTGCGTTTTTCTATGCGACGCTGCACTTCCTGACCTACATCTGGCTCGACAAGTTCTTCGATATGCACGAAGTGGTGAAGGACGTGTATAAACGGCCGTTCATTACCGCGGGCTTTACGGCGTTCGTGCTAATGATTCCGCTGGCAATTACTTCCACGAAGGGCTGGATCCGGCGGCTCGGCAAGAAGTGGACGATGTTGCATCGGCTCATTTATGTCACCGCGATTGCCGGTGTCGTGCACTACATCTGGCTGGTGAAAAAGGACGAAGCGAAGCCGTTTATGTGGGCGTTTGTGCTCTCGATCCTTCTGTTGTGGCGAATTGGCGCGTGGCTGATCAAGCGGCAGAAGAGTGCAGCAGCGAAAGTACCTGAGGCAGGGTTAGCCTCCTGAATTCCTCCCGCGAAAACTGCTGACCTCGCGCTTCTGCTTCTGGCACAATAGTGCCACTCAATTTCCAATCTCCGGGAGACGATTCAATGAAGAAAATCCCCTTGGTCGCAGGGCTGTGGCTGCTTGCGTGTGGAGCAGCCCTGATTGCCCAGAAGACCATTCCGAATAAGAGCCAGACACCGGCGGCGCAGATCAAGCGCGGCGAGTACCTCGTTGAGAGCATCGGCATGTGCGCCGATTGCCATACTCCGTTTAACGAGCAAGGCCAGCCGGTGAAGGAGAAGCATCTGCAAGGCGCGATGCTGATGTTTAAGCCAAGTTTTCCGGTGCCCGGATGGGCGGAGCGTTCCGCGAATATCGCCGGAATGAAAGGCTGGTCCGATGCAGACGTCGTGAAGTTCCTAATGACCGGAGTCGATCCGAATGGCAAGACGGCAAGACCGCCGATGCCGGCCTACCGTTACAACAAAGCGGATGCAATGGCGATGCTGGCCTACCTGCGCTCGCTAGCTCCTTCCGGCAAGGAAGCTGCTTCGAGATAACGTTGTGACTGGCCTTGGAGCCCGGAGAAGAACTCTTCGGGCTTTTTTAGTTCATATCGCAGCCGCCGCGGCCCATGCAGCACGGGCCGCCGGAGGCGCACGCCGGAGCTTCGGGGGAAGAGGACTTGCTGTGCGCGGAAAATTTCGATAGCTGCTGCTGCAATGCGTGCGCCTTGCACTTAGGACACTCGGCTTCCTGCGATCCCATGACTATCGCCTCGAAGTGGTGGCCGCAACTTTCGCAGACGTACTCGAAGATCGGCATAAAACAAAGCTCTCCTGCGCGATTTAAGATAGCTACATGATACCAAGGACGCGTGCTCGCGCCGATGATTGAGTCTCGCTCAGGAGATCCATTCGTCCCCCATCCGTGGTTCAGGAACGGTCACGCGCAGACGCTGGCAGGGAACTTTCAGCCTCGTAAGAACCTGCTACCGCCTCCACAAGACCGCTTGTTCAACGTCGAGCCGGATGCGCAGATCCTCTGCCATTGCCACTGGCAGAAGGAACCGGGGCGGCGGATGACGGTCATCATTGTTCACGGCCTTGAAGGTTCGAGCGAATCGCGCTATGTGATCGGTACCGGGTCGAAAGCATGGCAGCGGGGATGGAACGTGGTTCGCATGAACATGCGGAACTGCGGCGGCACCGAGTCCTTGACACCGACGCTCTACCACTCAGGCATGTCGTCGGACGTGGCCGCGGTGGTCAACACGTTGATCGACCAGGACCGTCTGGAGCGGATTGCGGCGGTCGGGTTTTCCATGGGCGGCAATCTCGTGTTGAAAATGATTGGCGAATGGGGAGCCAATGTTCCGACGCAAGTCAAAGCTGCGGTGGGGATCTCTCCCGCGATCGACCTCGCTGTTTCCGCCGATACACTGCACCACCGCGCGAACCGTTTGTACGAATGGAAGTTCATGCGGGGACTACGCAGCCGCATCAAGCGCAAGGCAAAACTGTTCCCCGATCGTTACGATCTGCGCTACCTGCGCGGCGTGAAAACCATTCGAGAGTTCGACCACGAGATCACCGCCCGCTATTCGGGCTTCACTGGGGCCGACGACTACTACGCGCGGGCAGCCGCAGCGAACGTCATCGACAAAATTGCGATTCCGACGCTGGTGATCCACGCCGATGACGATCCTTTCATCCGGCTCACTGCAGAGAGCCGCGCAAAGCTTGAACACAATCCCAACATCGAGTTTATCGAGACCGCCCACGGAGGGCATTGCGCCTTTCTGTCGCAACCCGATGGCGCCGGTGACGATGGTCGCTGGGCCGAGCGGCGACTGATCGACTTCATCGCCGACCTTCCCAGGGAAACTAATGGACGCTGAATTCTCGGTCGAACTCGGTGCCGACGACCCAACCCTGGCCGTTCCATGGCAGTCGCCGGACGGCAGCATCGCCTATATCGACCTGCGCCAAAATCCCGACCTCATCGACGGATTACCTGAAGTTCACGACTTCCTGGAACTTGGGGAACTGCTGCACGCGCTGAATGCGCCCATGAGTCAGTACCAGACCGCGAAATGCGATGCCTGGTTCGACAGCTTGATGGATGTGGATGATGAACCCTATGAGGCCACAGTGAAATGCGGCGGCTACGTCGACGTTTTTTTCACTGGCGATCTTCAGGCCATGGATTTTCCGGAGCACGAACGCCGGGTGCGCGAGGTCGTGCAGCGAGTCCATGCGGCTGCAGATTTACGCGCTCGCTCGGAACTTGTCGTGCGCCGCGCCTATTTCGGCGAAGAGCAGGGGTTCTATTGGACCATCTACGTTTTTGGCTATGGCAACGATCTTGCCGGTGCCCGCGAAAGCTGGAGGGAAGCGCTCGCCATTCTACGCGGAGCTATGGCGCTCTAACTGCGTTGCGTTATCGATGGGGCGGATCGTCCTGGGCAACCGCCGAGGCCGTCTTTAATTTCTCTAGATTTACTTGCAGTCGTGCCCACCGCTTGGGATCTTTCTTCTTGGCCAGTTCCGCAGGCTTTGCCGCGGAGAAAAACGCAAGAATGTTCTGCCGGAGCTCGGGGTCAATCGCGCTGGGATCTTTCTTGACCAGCATGTCCAACAGGTCAGCATAGGTTTCGTCGCACAACGAATATTCGCCCGGCTTCGTTGGATTGCCGGTGTCGAGATCCGTCTCCGTGAGACGGAGTTGATTGGCCCTGATTTGTTGGGCGAGCTGCATGTAGTAGTCGTATGTTCTATTCACACTCTTGAAATAAAGATCTTCCGTCTGTGGCGTGGGATTCTTGTAGGCGAGACCACGGAATGGACCCACCTTCGGCATGATCTTCAGTACCATGGCAAGAATGCGCGCGCCGAATCCCGGTTTCTCGTAAGTGTTGCCCCACTCTCTTTCGTAGTCGGCCCGTTTCAAGCGATAAAGAAATTTCTTACGCTGATAATTCGGAATCTCGGATCGCAATTCTTTTTCGCGCGTCACCACCGCAACTTTGGTCATCTGCGGGATGATCTTGCTCACTGATCGCCGGTAGGTACCCAGCGCAAGGTCCTCGTGCTTGATTACGTCCGTCAATTGGAGACTGTAGGTATCCTGGAATGCGCGTTCGAGTTGCGGCTTCGAGACCTGAAAGCCGATGAAATCGTGATAGCTCTGCGGCGCGTAGCGGCCCTTGGCAACCTGGCTCACGTCGAAGCCGAACTCTACTTCCAGGTGTGCCACTTTGTCGTCGGCATAGGTAATCGTCTTTCCATAACGCTGGCGGAGCTTGGGAAACTCAATGCCCACGGCGACGTTGACCGCCGGATGTCCGGTGATGTCGGAAGCGTAGTGGGCGAGGGCGCCGAGCGCGAAGGCGTACTGGTCGATCGTGTCCGATTCGTTGATCAGGTTCACCACGAAATCGCCGGTGCGAACGTAATGCACCAGGTCGCTGAAGGTGTGGCTGCCGAACGGATAGTAGCCGAGGTCCTGGATCACGGCTCCGCCGTAGGCGTAGGCGTGTGCTTCTTTCAGGTCATCGTCGGTTGCGTCGGGGAAGCGCTCCAGGATGAGCGGCTTGATGCTCTTGTCCCAGGCCAGGTCGACAACTTCTTCATGGGTTAACACGGAATAGGCGCTGGCCGCAGGACAGAGCGCCAGCAGCAGCAAAACACCGCCGAACCTGAATAGGCCGTGCACGATCCGCCTGGGATTCACAATGCGGGACGCCGCCCGGTAATTAATTGGATCACTAAAACAACCACGGCAATCACGAGCAGAATGTGGATGTAGCCTCCGACGGTGTAGCTGCTGACCACGCCAATCAACCAGCCGATAAGCAAGATGACGAAGATCGTCCAGAGCACCGTCTTATCTCCTGTTCAGAGGATTAAGGTGCCAAAGGAGAATCTTTGGTTGTATCCGCGGCGCGGGAGTCTCTTGTGGCTTATGCGAAAAAGGGAAGAGCCGGGGGACCGCTCTTCCCGTCCCGTACCTATGCCAATGCCGAGAGCAGCGACGTTCCGGCCGTCAGGCTGGTGAGGCCAGCACTGCCGTAGGCCGAAGCCGCCGCGGTCGCTGTGTTCGTTAAAAGGTTGAGCAGGCTGGTCGCGCTGGAACTGTTGGAGTCGCTCGAATCCGCCGGATTTGCTCCATGATGATGATGTCCGTGTGCCGCGTGTGCCTGTTGCATGGACCGCTGGATCTGCGTGTAATCCCCTTGCGCCGCCGATACATTTCCCGACTGCAAGTCCTGCCCGAGCTGTTGAAACTGCTGGGCGAGTGAACTCTGCGTCGAGCTGGTTGTCGAGGTCTGCGTGCTGGGCGAAAGCGACTTGGTCAGCGTCGCGAAATCCTGCTGCGCCGCCGCCACATTGCCCGACTGCAAATCCTGGCCGAGCTGCTGAAATTCGGCTTGCCGCTGCACCCGGGCATTCGCCAATTGTGTCTGGTATGGACTGCTTGTAATCGCGCCGATGTTCAATCTGTCCTCCTTCGCGACTGTTTACTGTGTGCATAAGCAGCTCTGGCTCCAAACTTGGTTAGAAAGTGTGAGGGGACGGAAGCCGCCACCTCCGCCGAAAGAAATTCGAAACATTAAAGAAGCCTCATCTCCCCAGCAGACGCGCAACGGTCTTCCCGGAAATATTCGCGTCCGAACCATCGAAGTAATTCTGACTCTTATGACGGAAGTTTTCGAAATTCCTGTTGCGGCCCTGCTCCCGCTGGCGTCAAATAATCGTGTCGGCGGACCTTTTGCAATCGATGTTGCGTCCGCGGCACGCACCGGCATTTGAGCCGTGAGAAGTCAGGAGGGGAGCAATGAACGTAGAAGTCATTGGCAGACAGTACAGCATCACTCCCACCGTCCGGAAAGAGGTGGAGACTGGACTCGAGAAGCTCACCAAGATCCTGGGCGACAGTTTCAAGAGCAAGGTAATCCTCTCTGTCGAGAAGCACCGTAATCTTGCCGAAATTACCATCAAGCGACGCGCCCACGATCTCGTGGGATTGGGAGAATCGACCGACATGCGGGCCGCCATCGGCGAGGCGCTCGACCATATCGAGAAACAGGCGATCAAACACAACGGCCGCCGCCGCAATATCAAGCGCAAGGGCAAAGCGGATTGGAAAGAGAACGGGGAAGAGCAGGCGCTCACCATCGCCGTCGGCTCCAATGCCACCACCGCCGTTCCCGTCGTCGTGCACCGCTTTCCCTCCGTGACGCGCACGACCGAAGCCCATCTCACGCGCTCGCAGGATGCTGTCGCCCTGCGCCCCATGACCGTGGAAGAAGCGGTGAAAGAATGCGAGTTTCGCGATCGCGATGTATTCGTCTTTCGTGACAAGAAAGGCAGAGTCAATGTTCTGCATCGCCGCAAGGATGGCAAAATCGAATTGATCGAAGCGCCTTAAACGCTCGACCAGAAGATGTCGAACGAGGGGCACGGAACGGTGCCCCTTTTGCTTGCCCAGCGAGAGGTAAAACCACTTTGCAGCCTGATTCGCAGCCCGAACCCTGGCTTCGCGGAACGTTGACCGAAGTCTCTGCCGTGCCTCGCGCGGTTTTGCACGCGCTCGAGCTGGCGAAGGAAGACCTGCACCGTTGGTGTTTCGCGCTAAGCGATCCGCAATTGAACGCCCGTCCCGCCAACCTCCCGTCAGTTGCGTTTCATCTCCGGCACATCGCGCGCAGCGTGGATCGTCTATTGACCTATGCGGAAGGGAAGGCGCTGACCGATGCCCAGCTTCAGCGGCTCGGCACCGAAGCCGATCCGGATGCCACTCACGCCGAACTCTTCCGCGAATTGGACGCAGCTCTTGCAGAAGCCTCCGCACGGGTTTCGGCATGCAACGTTGCGGAGCTCGAGCAGCCCCGCACGGTCGGGAAGAAGCATTTGCCCACGACCTTGGGCGGCCTGCTTGTCCATATTGCCGAGCACACTCAGCGTCACGTCGGACAGGCGATTACGACCGCAAAAATCGCTGCCACCCAGTCGCGCTAACCGCTTCGCCGCTGCGCCAAAGCGCAAGAGCCCTTGTCACAGCCCTGTGTAACACGAATCCTTGAAAAACATTTACTATGTCAATGACGACAAATAGAAGGAATTGCCGCGGATGAATCCTGTTAATCCAGACACGATCGATGTTACTTCCCTTGAAGTTTTAGAGAATCGCGAATGGCTTGAGTCGCTCGAGTACGTGCTGCAGACCGGCGGCCCCGAGCGCGTCGGACGCCTGATCCAGCAGCTCCAGTTGCAGTGTGAGCGCGCCGGCGTCAAATTGCCATTCACTGCGACCACGCCTTACGAGAACACCATTCCTGCCGACCGCCAGCCGCCGTTTCCGGGTAGCCAGGAGATGGAGCGCCGCATCAAGAGCCTGATCCGTTGGAATGCTCTGGCGATGGTGATGCGCGCCAACAAGGTGGAAGAGGGAATCGGCGGCCACATCTCGACCTACGCCTCCGCCGCCACCCTCTACGAGGTCGGCTTCAATCACTTTTTCCGCGCTGCCACCGAAGACGGCGACCGCGATATCGTTTACTTCCAGGGACACTCGGCTCCCGGCATTTACGCCCGCGCCTTTCTGGAAGGTCGTCTCCCGATAGAGAAGCTGGAAAACTTCCGCCGCGAGCTCAAGCCGGGGGGAGGCCTCTCGTCGTACCCGCACCCGTGGCTGATGCCGGATTTCTGGGAGTTCCCCACTGTCTCCATGGGACTCGGCCCGATCATGGCGATCTACCAGGCTCGCTTCAATAAGTATCTCGAGAACCGCGGCCTCAAGACCGCCACCAGCGGCAAGGTCTGGGCGTTTCTTGGCGACGGTGAAACCGACGAGCCGGAATCGCTCGGCGCCATCTCTCTCGCCTCGCGCGAGCGTCTCGATAACCTGATCTTCGTCATCAACTGCAACCTGCAGCGCCTGGACGGCCCGGTTCGCGGCAACTTCAAAATCATCCAGGAGCTCGAAGCCAATTTCCGCGGCGCCGGATGGAACGTCATCAAGGTCATCTGGGGCGGTGACTGGGACCACCTGATCGAGAAAGATGTCGATGGACTCCTGGTGAAGCGCATGGGCGAGATTACTGACGGACAGTTCCAAAAATATGCCGTCGAGTCCGGCAGCTATTTCCGCCAGAACTTCTTCGGCTCGGACCCGCGTCTGCTCAAGATGGTCGAGCATCTCTCCGACGAGCAACTCGAGCACCTGCGGCTCGGCGGACACGATCCCATCAAGGTTCATGCCGCCTACAAGGAAGCCGTCGAGCACAAGGGATCGCCAACGGTCATCCTCGCCAAGACGATCAAGGGCTACGGCCTTGGTGAAAGCGGAGAAGGCAAGAACATCACCCACCAGCAGAAGAAGCTGAACGAAGAAGAACTCAAAATCTTCCGCTCGCGATTCGGGATCCCTGTCGCGGATAAGGACCTCGCTAAGGCGCCGTTCTACCGGCCCGGCGATGACAGCCCCGAGGTGAAGTATTTGCAGGAGCGCCGCAAGCAACTCGGCGGCTACATGCCTGCCCGCAAAGTACGCGCCGAGGCCTTGCCCGCGCCCAAAGAAGATCTCTTCGAAGAGTTTTACAAAGGCACCGAAGGCCGCAAGGCGTCAAGCACCATGGTCTTCGTGCGTATGCTGGGCAAGATGCTGCGCGACCCGGAGCTCGGCAAATATGTCGTGCCCATCGTTCCCGACGAAGCTCGCACCTTCGGCATGGAGGCGCTCTTCCGCCAGGTCGGCATTTACTCCAGCGTTGGACAGCTCTACGAGCCGGTGGACATGGACACCCTGCTTTATTACAAGGAATCGAAAGACGGGCAGATTCTCGAAGAAGGCATCACGGAAGCGGGTTCGATGTCGTCGTTCATCGCCGCGGGGACGGCGTACTCGACCCACGGTATTCCGACAATACCGTTTTTCATTTACTACTCGATGTTCGGGTTCCAGCGCATCGGCGACCTCGTCTGGTGCGCCGGCGACATGCGTTGCAGGGGATTCATGCTCGGCGGCACCAGCGGACGCACCACCCTTGCCGGGGAAGGATTGCAGCACCAGGACGGCAACAGCCACCTGCTGGCCTACCCGGTGCCAAACTGCGTGGCTTACGATCCTGCCTTCGCCTTCGAACTGGCGGTCATTATCCAGGACGGCTTGAAGCGCATGTACACGGATGGCGAAAGCATCTTCTACTACATCACGGTGATGAATGAGCCGGTAGAGATGCCGCACATGCCCGAGGGCTCGCGCGCAGGCATTTTGCGGGGCATGTATCGCTTCAAAAAGTCGGAACACAACTCGAAACTCCGCGCCAATCTCTTCGGCTCCGGCACAATCATGCAAGAGGTGATCAAAGCCGCCGAGATCCTGGAATCAAAGTACGACGTGGCGAGCGACATCTGGAGCATTACCAGCTACAAGGAACTCTACAAAGACGGGAACGCGGTTGAACGCTGGAACATGCTGCATCCCGGGGAGACGCCCAGGGTTCCATACATTTCCGAGAGCCTGAAGGATGCCCAGGGCGTTTTCGTCGCGGCCTCGGATTATGTTAAGGCGCTGCCGGAATCGATTTCACAGTGGTTCCCGCGTCCGCTGATGGCGCTTGGTACGGATGGTTTTGGCCGAAGCGAGGGTCGTGCGTCGTTGCGCGACTTCTTCGAGGTCGATGCCAAGCACATCGTCGTAGCCACCCTCACGGCCCTCATGCGCGAGGGCAAGGTCAAATCCGATGCTGTCCAGCGCGCGATCAAGGACCTTGGCGTGGACGCCAACAAGCCGAACCCGACGACCGTTTAGAAAGGATTGTTTGTGGCACAGGAATTTAAACTCCCCGAACTGGGTGAGAACGTAGCCAGCGGCGACCTGGTCCGCGTGATGGTGAAGCCCGGCGACACTGTCAAGGAAGGCCAGGCCGTGATTGAGCTGGAAACCGATAAGGCCGTCATTGAAGTGCCGTCCAGCGTCAACGGCAAGGTGCAGGAAGTCAAAGTCGAACAGGGCCAGAAGCTCAAAGTCGGCACCACCATCTTCACGTACGGTGATGGCGACGGGAACGGCGCGCAACCCACGGCCCCCGCGAAAAAAGAAGACAAGCCCAAAGTCGAAGCCAAGACCGAACCGGCGAAACAAGCCGAGCAAAATGTGAGTGCAGCACCTTCCTCCGCCGAATCGGCTAAGAATGTGGGTGCCCCACCCTTGTCGGAAGGACAGGGTGGGCCGCAAGGTAGTTCGCAGATCCTCGAATTCAAACTCCCCGAACTCGGCGAGAACGTAAAATCGGGCCAATTGGTCCGCATCCTCGCCAACGAAGGCGCGAAGGTTACCGAGGGACAACCGGTTCTCGAACTCGAAACCGACAAGGCGGTCATCGAAGTCCCCGCTACCTTCACCGGAACGATCAAAGAAGTTCATGTGAAGGAAGGCGACAAGATCGATGTCGGGCAGCTGATCTTCGTGGTGCAGAGTTCGAGCGCAGGAGCAGCGGCACCGCAACAAGCCTCGGAACCGGCAGCACAACAAGCGCCCTCACAGCAGCCTTCCCCTGAGAAGGCGCCCATTGCGAAATCGGAGACTCGCGACTTCGAACTTTCCGGACAGCAACTGGCGCGTTTGCAATTCGAACTCGCCCTGCGTTCCGAGGGAAAGACCGAGCGCGAAGCGCACCCTCCTGACGTTCGTGACTTCAGCGGGGCGGTGCATCTCACGCCGCTTACTCCCGGGCGCCCCACCGTTGCGGCATCGCCGACGGTTCGCCGCCTCGCCCGCGAGATTGGCATCGATATCGTTCAGGTAAAGGGAACTGGGCCAGGCGGACGCATCAGCGAAGGCGATGTGAAGGTCTTCGCCAAGCAACTGATCGTGCGCTTGCAGCACGAAGCTGCCACAGCGAAGACGGCTCCAAAGGTCGTTCTCCCCGATTTCAGCAAGTGGGGAACGATCGAGAAAGAGCAGATGCGCAGCATCCGGCGCAAGACCGCCGAACATCTCTCGCAGGCCTGGAACATCGTTCCGCATGTCACGCAGAACGATAAAGCGGACATCACCGAACTGGAGAAGCTGCGCGAGAAGTTTGCCAAGCAGGCCGAAGAAGCGGGCGGGAAGCTAACTGTCACCGCCATTGCATTGAAGGTCATCGCGGCGGCAATGAAGAAATTCCCGAAGTTCAACTCTTCGATCGATGTCGATCGCGAGGAGATCATCTACAAAAAGTACGTGCATATCGGCGTCGCCGTCGATACGCCCGCCGGGCTGCTCGTGCCTGTCATCCGCAACGTGGACCAGAAAAACGTTTACCAGATCGCGTCCGAGCTGAATGACCTTTCGAAGCGAGCGCGCGAGCGCAAGCTCAAGCCCGAGGAGATGGAAGGCGGCACCTTCACCATCACCAACCTCGGAGGCATTGGTGGTGTTTCGTTCACGCCGATCGTGAATTATCCAGAGGTTGCAATCCTCGGCATGTCGCGTTCGCGCACCGAGCCCTGCTGGGTGAACGATCACTTCGAGCCGCGCACCATGCTTCCGCTTTCGCTCTCCTACGATCACCGCATCATCGATGGCGCCGACGCTGCGCGCTACTTGCGTTGGGTCGCCGAAGCCCTCGAACAACCGGTGCTGTTGCTGTTGCAAGGCTGAGAAAGTCCGCGAACCACCGGCGTTGCTGTTGCAACGTAGAACAGAGCCCGCAACCCGGGCGCAAGTTGATCGCCCAGCGGTAAACGCTGGTGCGTCTAACCGCAAGAGACAGCCCCTGAGGTGAGAATGGCCGACATCAACACCAACCAGAAAATTGCTGTGATCGGCGGCGGCCCTGGTGGCTACGCCGCTGCCTTTCTCGCTGCCGACCTCGGCATGAACGTCACGCTCATCGACATGGAAGTCAATCCCGGCGGCGTCTGCCTCTACCGCGGCTGCATTCCCTCGAAGGCGCTGCTGCACGTCGCGAAACTGATCGACGAAGCCAAGCACGCGACCAACTGGGGCATCACGTACCAACCGCCGCAGATCGAGCTCGACCGCCTGCGCAGCTTCAAGGAAGGCGTCGTCAAGAAACTTACCGGCGGCTTAGGCCAGCTCTCCAAGCAGCGCAAAGTCACGTACATCCAGGGCAAAGCGACGCTCGTCGACTCCTGCACCGTGCGTGTCGAAAAGGCTGCCGGCGGGGAAGATACGCTTCACTTCGACAAGCTCATCCTCGCAACGGGATCGCGTCCGGCCATCATTCCGGCCTTCGATATCGGCTCGCCGCGGGTCATGGATTCCACCGCAGCGCTCAACCTCGAGGACATCCCGAAGCGTCTTCTGGTCGTGGGTGGCGGTTACATCGGCCTCGAACTCGGTTCGGTGTATGCAGCCATCGGCAGCAAAGTCAGCGTGGTGGAAATGACGCCCGGCCTGTTGCCCGGCGCCGATCGCGATCTCGTGGCCCCGCTGCAGAAGCGGCTCAGCGGGATGTTCGAAGCCATTCTGCTCAACACCACCGTCACCAGCATCGAAGACACCGGCAGCGCCGTGAAGGTGAAGTTCAAGGGGCAGGATGGCAAGGAAGACGAGCAGACCTACGATCGCGTACTCGTCTCGGTCGGCCGCAAACCGAATTCGCAAATTCCCGGCCTCGAAAAAACCCGCGTCAAGGTCAATGAGAAAGGCTTCCTCAAGGTCAATTCGCAACTCATGACCGACGATCCCTTTATTTATGCGATCGGCGATGTCGTCGGCGAACCGATGCTCGCGCACAAGGCCTCCCACGAAGGTCGGGTCGCCGTCGAAGCCATCGCCGGCCACAAGGTTGCCTTCGAGCCGCAGGCCATTCCGGCGGTGGTGTTCACCGATCCGGAAATCGCCTGGGCTGGCCTCACCGAAACCCAGGCGCAGAAGGAAGGCCGCGAAATCACGGTCGCGAAATTCCCCTGGGCTGCCTCTGGTCGCGCCATGACCATCGACCGCACCGAAGGCCTCACCAAGCTCATCATCGATCCTCACTCCGAGCGCGTGCTCGGCATCGGGATCTGCGGCGTCAGCGCCGGCGAGATGATCGCCGAAGGCGTGGTCGCCATCGAGATGGGCGCCTTGGCGGGCGACATCAAGCTCTCGATCCATCCGCACCCGACCCTGTCGGAGACGATCATGGAAGCCGCCGAAGTCTTCTACGGGCAAAGCACGCACATCTACCGGCCGAAGAAGAAGTAGAAAGCCCGGAACGCAATGCGGTTGGCACGCCACCCGGCCGCGAGTGGTCGTTACTTTCTCTTGTCATCCTGAGGAGTGCGATAGCGCGACGTGAGGACCCGCTGCTTGTTCGAGCGAAGGCAATACTCTCACCACCCCATCTGTCGCATGCGCTCGAGAATGCGTCCACTGTAGCGGTTCATACGGTCGGGGCGTCGCTTCAGCGGAGCCGGCAGGATCGCTGCGAGTTCTGCTGCCTGCTGCCGGCCGATGTTCCGTGCCGAAGTGTGATCCCAGTAACGGCTCGCCGATTCCGCCCCGTAAATGCCGGGCCCCCATTCCACCACGTTGAGATACAGCTCCAGGATGCGCTGTTTGCCAAGCGCAACTTCGGCCACCGGTACGAGCGTGACCTCCGCGCCCTTGCGCAGGAACGAGCGGCTGGTGCCGAAGAACAGATTTTTCACGAGCTGTTGCGTGATCGTCGAACCGCCGCGGATTCGGCCACCTTCCATGTCTTCTTCCGCCGCCAATTGCATGGCGTGCCAGTCGAAGCCATGGTGCTGGTAAAAGCGTGCATCCTCGGCGGCGACGACGGCATGCTGGAGATCGGGCGAGATCTGGTGGAGCGGGACAAACTTGTAGTGCTTCTGATAGGACGCAAGATGAAACCACGATTGAAGGCGCCGCTGCATTTGTACCGCGGTGGTCGGCGGATCGATCCAGCGGGCCGTGACCAGCAACAGGGCGGCGAGCGCCCAAGCCGCGAAAATTCCAACCGCCAGCCAACGGACGACAAATCGAAGGAAGTCTTTTCGGGGCGGCGTCTTAGTGCGTGGGGTCGGCTTTGGAGTCACGGTTGAGAATAGCAGCTCGAACTTCTTCGCAGCAGCATCCAAGTGCAGATGGCGGAGCGCAAACTGTTGTCCGATGTCGGAGGTTTGGCCGGCAACGGCGAACCGATTCTCAAGACGGCATGCACGGTAGCGCTGGGATTTGCCATCGGCATGTTTCCTTTGCTGGGTGTAACCACGGTCATTTGCGTGTTGATTGCCCGGGTGGCAGGTTGCGTCAGACGCCTATCCAACTAGGAAATTACGCTGCCTTTCCGCTGCAAATCCTTCTGTTGATTCCATTTTTGCGTTTGGGGGAACGAATCAGCGGGGCAGAGCATTTCGTCTTCGATCCTGCGGCGCTGCTGAAAGGCTTCCCCCATATTCCGGATTCCACTGCGCGTGCGGTGCTCATGGCACAGTGGCACATGATCGTGGGCTGGGCAGTGATCGCGCCGTTAGCATTCGCGGTGGTGGCGCTGACGACACAGGCACTCCTCCGTCGAAAAATCGGCGTGCACCGCGTTAGCGTTCGTGCCGTTGAACGTTGAAAATCTCGGCGGCGACGCGGAAGGTGTTGGCGTGCGCTACGGCGGTGTGCTCGATCGGCTTCGAATAGCCGCCGCCGAGAGTGATCACCAGAGGGATATGGTTCGATCTCGCAAAGCTGAGCACTTTGTAATCGCGTTCCCGCAAGCCGGCGTGCGACAGCGATAACCGTCCTAATGCGTCGCTAGCGAGCCCGTCCACGCCTGACTGGAAGTAGAGAATTTCGGGTCGAAAATCGCGAATTTTCGCAAATAAATCGTCCAAAACGCGCAAATATTGCTCATCCTGAACGCCATCTTCGAGCTCCACATCCACCTTGCTCTGTTGCTTACGGAAGGGAAAATTGGTCCGGCAATGTACCGAAATGGTCAGGACATCGGGGTCGTCCTGGAAGATCTGTGCGGTGCCATCGCCCTGGTGCACGTCGAGATCGAGGACGGCAGCGCGGCGCAGGAGACCTTTGCTGCGCAGCCAAAGAATGGCCACTGCGATGTCATTGAAGACGCAGTAGCCCGATCCCTCGGCGCGAAAGGCATGATGGGTGCCACCGGCCAACGTTCCGCCCCACCCGGTATCGAGCGCGTCGGTGGTGGCGCTCAGCGTTCCGCCCACGGAGCCTAAAGTCCGCTGCACGAGCTCCGGAGACCAGGGGAAACCGATGCGCCGCATCATGGGTTGGGGCAATTCTCCGCGGATGAATTGGGTTACATAGGCTTGGTCGTGGGCGAGGGCGATTACTTCGGGTTTGGCGAGGGGCGCGGGCGCAAATTCAAAGAGCCCATCGCGTTCGAGGGCTTCGCGGATGAGACGATACTTTGCGATCGGAAAACGGTGACCGTCAGGTAAGGGAAGCAGGTAGTGGTCGGTGTAGAAGAGGCGGTGAGACATCCGGAGATCAGGATAGCAAGTCAACTGGTGGGAGCTCACGGTTTTGGAGCGGTGGGCGAACGCAGGATCCTTCGCTGCGCTCGGGATGACAAGAAGGTAAGGGTGAGACAAGAAGGCAGGAGCGGCGACCCACCCCCTGGCTAAAGCCAGAAGGGTGGGGCACCCACAGACAAGGTTAGTGTTTCAAATTTTTGTCGAGGAAGGCGATTGTGCGCTGCCAGGCATCGGCGGCATCTTGCGGCTTGTAGCCTTCTTTGTTATTCGGATTCTCGAAGGCGTGGCCGGCGTCGTCGTAGATCTTGATTTCGACGTGCTTGCCGGCTTTCTGCATGGCCGCTTCGAAGGCGTGGACATCGGCGGGCGTAATCCCGCGATCCTGTCCACCGAACAGGCCGAGGACGACGGCGTTGATCTTCGCCAGGTTCGCGGGATCGGTCGCGAGGTGGCCGTAGTTGATGACCGAGGCTTTCAACTTCGGGTCCGCGAGGGCGAGGTTCAGCGCATAGCCGCCGCCCATGCACCAGCCGATATCTCCCACGCGATTCGGATCGACATTCGGCTGCGTGCGGAGGAAATCGGCAGCCGCTACCAGGTCGCGGGTAGCACGGTCGTCGGGCACGCCGCGCATGATTTCGTGCGCCTCCTCCGGCGTGGTCGCCACCTTGCCGCGATAAAGATCGATGGCGAGGGTGACGTAGCCCTGGTCCGCCAGCTTGGCAGCCTGTTCCTTCACCCAGTCATTCAATCCCCACCATTCGTGGATGACGACCAGCGCCGGCAGCTTGCCATGCGCTCCATCGGGCGCGTAGAGAATCCCTTTCACCGTCTCGTCGCCGCTCTTGTAGGTTACTTCCTTGCTGGTGGCCGCGCCCATCCAGGAACTGAGCCACAACGCGCACGCCGCTATTGCGAGTGTCCTGCCATGCAATGCTTTCATTGATAACTCCCAGGAGGAACCGCGATGTGATGCTGCCGAATAGCTTACGCCTGCCGGAAGTCCGTAGAATAGGAACAACGTGGGGAAGTAACTCTCCTTAGGAGGCAGCATGGCCGACAAAGTCAGCAAATCGCCCGAAGAGTGGCGCCAGCAGCTCACACCCGAGCAATACCATGTGACGCGGGAGCGTGGGACAGAGCGGGCCTTTAGCGGCAAATACTGGGACACGCACACCCAGGGAACGTACAAGTGCGTCTGCTGCGGCGAGCCGCTGTTTTCGTCGGATGCAAAATTCGATTCGGGCTGTGGATGGCCGAGCTTTTTCGTTCCGCTGGAGCAAGAGAATGTCACCGAGTTGAGCGACAGGAGCTTTGGCATGACGCGTACCGAAGTGCGCTGCTCGAAATGCGACGCTCACCTCGGCCATGTTTTTGAAGACGGCCCGAATCCAACCGGGCTGCGCTACTGCATCAACTCGGCCTCAATCGATCTCGATCCGAAAGAGAAGAAATAATGTCGACCCTCCAGACCGGGCGCACCACGGTGCGCCGTGAACCCCATCGCGGCGTGTACGACCGCGCCACGATTTACTCGATCCTCGATGCGGGCTTGGTGTGCCACATGGGATTTGTGCACGACGGCCATCCCTTCGTGATTCCAACCAACTATTGGCGCATCGACGACGATCTATACGTTCACGGATCCTCTGCGAGCCGGATGTTGCGCAATCTAAGTGAAGGGGTGGAGGTGTGCGTGACGGTTACGCTCATCGACGGACTCGTGCTGGCGCGTTCGGCGTTCAACCACTCGGTGAATTACCGCTCGGTGGTTGTGCTGGGGAAGGGAGCGCTGCTGGTGACAGATGAGGAGAAGATCGCGGTGCTGCATGCCTTCACCGAACGGTTGACGCCGGGGCGGTGGAATGAGATTCGGCGTCCCAATGAAAGGGAATTGAAAGCGACGAGCGTGTTGAAGGTGCCGCTCCAGGAAGCATCGGCGAAGGTGCGACAGGGGCCTCCGGAAGATGACGCCGAGGATTACGCGCAGGATTGCTGGGCGGGGGTGATTCCGTTCGAGACGGTTTCTCAGGCTCCGCAGCCCGATCCAAGGTTACGCAGCGGGATCGCCACGCCGGAGTATGCCACGAAGTATGTGGGTCCGGGGGTTTCGCGATAGTGCTTTGAACAGCAGACGCCCTCCTCTTGGATGACAAGAGGAAGGGCTGCGGGTGAGAGAGAGATTGGTGGCTGACGCGGGAGAAACTGCAAGATACTTCGTGTACGAGTGCGGAGGATTGCGGACAGAAAAATGCCGGCGGATTTTGGGGTCCGCCGGACAGGAGGTGCTATGCGTCCTCCGCTGTGCACGGAGCTTGTGAAAAAACTCTTAGGTACTTTTCGCGATGCCGAATAATTCAGACATCTCCTCGTGGAGGAAGCCTTCTCCAGGCCGGTACGGCTGTACCCACTTGCCGTCAATCACGAACTGCGGGATCGCCCGCTTGCCAACGTTCTTGATGAGCTCTTCGGCGGCCCCAGGGGTCGTCTCAATATTTACTTCGTTGTAGGCGATCTTATGCTTGTCGAGAAATTTCTTGGCTACGCGACAGTCAGGACACCAATTGGCGGAATATACGAGTAAGTTCATCCACTGTGTTAGATGAGCTCAAAGCCATTTTGTCGCAATAAAATCGATTTAGGAAACGTATAGTTTTTATCAGGGCTATCAAGAAAATCGTTTATCTGGTGCTTGCGATTTTCACAAAGTTTGACATTGGCTGACAATTCTCCACTGCACTCGAGAGATGAGCGGCCCGATGGATCGCTATTGGCGCAGCCGCACGGCCACGAGTTCCGTCTCGACCGGAACTCCGCGTGCCACCTTCACGTGCAGCAGCGCTTCAAATGGCTTGATTTCGCCGGAGGAGGAAACGCCAAGGCGGCCCAGCAGCTCCCGCACTGAGTTTTGCCGGCAGACGTATTCCACCGCCGCTTGCGTTCCGAATGTCGTCGTTCCTGCGAGGATGGCAACCGAACGCGCGGGATTCAATCCCGGCATGAGGCCGACCACCGCGTAATCTTCCGCGAGCGGCTCGTTGCCGGGGCTGGCCAGGTAATGCGGCTGTTCTCCGGCCTGGGGATGCGCATTCACGACCGCCAGGTCTCCCTTGCGTGGACCGTCGGTGAGCCGCTGGAAAACGAAATCCTGAGTGCTCGGGATCTCCATCAACGTGAGGTTCTCGGAAGGTGAGCCGACGAAGATGAGGTCGTTGTTCTTCGCGTCGTCGAGCGAAAAGAGACTGCCGCGTTTGACCCGAATCCGGCGGTGCAAGCTGCTGAAGACTTGATCGAGTTCGTGCACGGCGAGCACTTCACCGACGCCGGTGTAGTGATCCCAAAGCGGGGCGTCGCCGTCGCGGGCTTTGCTGTAATAGTGCATGCCTGTTTCGGGACGCCCGACGAATTCGGCGTTGCTGAATACCACCCAGGGTTCCTCCGGATTGGTGAGGAAATGTCCCCAGAACTTCTGGAATTCGACAGGGGCCGGATCGCGATCCGCTGCTGACGCGGGAAGCGGTTTTCGATTGATCAGCAGGAAGATCACCGAAGCGACGGCAACCGCCAGGAGCAGCGACAGAACCGCGATTAAGACTTTGCTCTGCGGGCCTGTGGCTTCCGGAATTGGGTTGGCTTGCGGGAGTTCCGGTGGCGGCGGTGGAAGATTTCGGTGATGGAAGGTCAGCAGATAGCTGCCCTTGGGCAATTCCACCACGATCGGGTCGTTTTCCCCTTCAGCGGCGTAATACTCAAGCACCTTGGCGCGCAGACGTCCAGCTTGTACCCGGATGGTGGAATCGGACTGGGGGTCGAAGTCGGAGCGCCGCCCGAAGACTTCGGTTGCGATCTGGTACTCCTTCAGCGGTGTTCCGGGCTGGTCGATGGCATGCTGCGCGAGGTAGCGGAGCAGTCGACAGAGCGATTCGGAGCCATGCAACGTCCGGCTGGCGGCTAAGCGATCAATCTGCTTCGAAAATAGTTCGCGATCCGACATCCTGCGCTCTGTAGTGGGTGAATGTAACAAAAGTAACAAGTCTTGCAAGCAATTGCAACGTAAGCATTTGTGTATGTAACTGTATCAAACCGTCTGAAACTTACAACTCGGCCTGCCAACCTCCACACTCCATCTTGCCTTCATACGCCGCTGCTTTTTGCAGCGGTGGCCGGGAGAATCTCAGGACGACCCAACGCGATCCTGAGTCCCCGGCCCGCAACAACAAGCTTGGGGTGAAACGCTTATCGCAAGTGGCGAACGCCGTGGCCAGAAAACCACGGCGTATTTTTTTGGTCGCTTATTCTCCGGTTGATTCGGCGTGAGGTTCGTCTCGTGGCCGGGCTGCTCGTGTTCTTAGGCGTCGTCGCATCGAGCGAATTGCAGCCACGCTGGGACTGCTTGGCCGGATGCCGTAGAACCGCAGTTCCAAACTGGAACCAATTCGGCAGTCCGGAACCGTAAACTGCGCGGTGAAACATTGAGCGCGCTCTCGTGCAATGTAATGATCGGGCCATGGACTTCGAGCATCGAGCGACTAGCCCCGAACACAAGGACGTCGTCTATCGGGATGATCCGGGTTTGTGGCAATCGGGAAGACGCTGAGGACGTCCTGATTGAGGCACTCCGGAAGGCCTATCGCCTTCCGCTCGTGGCTTGCAACCATCCCGAAGCGTATTTGCTGGCAGTTCAAGGAGCAGCAAGCCCTGGCGCCTTGGCTGCAGCTTTCGATGCTAGAAGACGAGGGCCGGCAGTTGCCCTCGGGAGAAGCGCCGATGGACGCCAAGGTTGCGATCCGCCAGATGAAGGACCTGATGGCACCGCGTGCAGGGTCTGCCGCAGATCGATCGGCTGCTGTACGTGCTGCGCGATCTTCAGCAGTTGCCGGGAGAGGAAGTGGCCAAGCGGCTGAAGGTTTCGCTTTCGGCCACGAAGTCGCGACTGCACCGTGCACGGCGCATGCTGCGCGAACGGCTCGATGGGGCTCTAGGAATCCAGGAGACAAAGGAAGAAGTATGGAAATCACGGTAAATCATTTAGGAAGCGTTCAATTCGAGATCACTGCACGGAAGCACACAATTACCTCCGACCAACCGGCAGAGAACGGCGGTTTCGACGAAGGCATGACCCCGCCGGAGCTCCTACTGGCGTCGCTGGGATCGTGTGTCGGGTTCTATGCCGCTCAATACTTAAAGAAGTTCAAGCTGGCCACGGAGGGTACACGGGTTCGGGTGAGCGCGGCGAAGCTGAAAGAGCCCGCGAGAATCGGAGACTTCGTGATCGAAGTCGATGTACCGGTGGAACTGAGCGCAGAGCACAGGGCCGGGGTCGAGCGCTCGGTGAAACACTGCCTGATTCACAATACCTTGCTGAATCCGCCCAAGATCGACCTCGAGATTCGAAGTGCTATAGTCGCGAAGGTTTAGCCACTCACCTTCCTTCGTCGGCGGGACCGCGTTGCGACTCCATTGCGGGCTCTTTTTCGTTAGAATCGCTGCATGAAGACCGTCCTTACCGCGCGTGAGATCTATACCCCGCTGGACCGCATTCATCATGGGGTCGTTATTTTCGAGGACGGCATCATCGCGGAGGTCGGAAGCCGCGATTGCATCGAGATTCCCTCGACGGCCAGGGTGGTAGATCTCGGGGAGGCGGTAATCGCTCCCGGTTTCATCGACATCCATATTCACGGTGGCGCGGGACACGACGTCATGGAAGGGGACGACGCCGCGCTCGAGGCGGTGGAGACCCTCATCGGCCGCCACGGTGTCACCAGTTATTGTCCAACGACGGTGACGGCAGGGATGGACGAGACCCTCGACTGCCTCTCGAAGCTGGGACGTTTTATCGAGCGCATGGCCTCGCATGGCCCGAAGAACAACGGACGCGCGCGCCCTTTGGGCGTCCATCTGGAAGGCCCGTTTCTCGCCGATTCACGTCGTGGGGTGCATCCGCCCGCTCATTTGCAGGCACCTTCGATTGAGCTTTTTCATTCCATGTGGACGGCGTGTGTGGGCCGCGTACGGGTGCTGACGATCGCCCCGGAATTGCCTGGAGCCCTCGAGTTGATTCACGAGGCCAAGCGCCGTGGAGTGACCGTGAGCCTGGGCCACTCCAATGCCGACCTCTGCCAGGCGCAGCGCGGCATCTCTGCCGGCGCGCGCCACGCGACCCACACCTTCAATGCCATGCGGCGGCTGGAGCATCGCGATGCCGGGCTCCTGGGCGCGATCCTCACCGAGCGGGGGTTGACCGCGGATATCATCGTCGATGGCATCCACGTGGAGCCGACGGTGGTCGATCTCTTCTTACGCTCCAAGGGTGTGGACGGCGCGGTGCTCATTACCGATGCAACCAGCGCTACCGGCATGCCGGACGGAGTTTACCGTCTCGGACATTTTGAAGTGGAAGTGAAGAACGGCCAATGCACCTCGCATGGAAAACTTGCGGGAAGTGTGCTCACCCTCGACCGTGCCGTACGCAACGTGATGGACTTCGCCGGGTGGAACCTGCAAAACGCGGTGCGCCTCGCCACCTACAACCCAGCCCGGGTGTTGGGCGTGGAAAAGACGAAGGGCGTAGTCGCCTGCGGCGCCGATGCAGACTTCGCGATCCTGAATGCCAAAGGTGAGGTACTGCACACCATCATCGGCGGTATGGGAATTTAGTTCAAATGCCGCGGGTGCGAGCGAAGACGGCACGCGCGATGCGTGGAAATCGCAAGAACTGAAGGGCGAATTGCGGAATCGGCCGCGGGCATCCGATGACGCGCCTCGCGTTCGCCGCCGCGTGGAATGCCGGAAGAAATTGTTGCTCGTACCGGCGCCGGTAATTGCGGGCTGCCTCGGCCGCGGGAATGCGTCCGGAGATGGCGTGCATCGCGGCTTGCGCTGCCGCGGCTCCAGTCCTCAAAGCGAGCGAGATTCCATCGCCGGCAAATGGATCGATGAAGCCCGCCGTGTCTCCGGCGAAGAGCACGCCATCACGTTCGGGTTCGGGTTCGGCGAAGATCAGCGGAGATGTGGTGACCGGCTCGCTGGCGAGCTCCCAACGCCGTGAGCGCTCCGTCAAAGCGCCATTCAGGCCGAAGACTTCATTCAGATCGGTGGCAACATCGGCTCTTACGAGGGCGCAGGCGTTGACCGTCGCGGTGTCCACCGGTTGGACGCCGCAATAACCCCCGCTGAAAAAGTAGAGGTCGGTGGAGCGCGACGGAGCCTGCTCTCGGAAGTGCGCCTTGACGCCGATGAGTTTTTTGGCCTTCGGCTTGGGTGTGGGCTGGCGCAGCTTCGACCACCGCCCGGTGCTCGCGATTGCCATGGCGGAGGAAAACGTGCCCTCCGAGGTGGCGATTTCGAACTGGCCGTTCGAGTGAATTGCCTCGACACTCACCCCGTCGAGGCAATCCACGCCAACCGCCTGGGCAGCACGCCAGAGGGCTTCATCCATCACGAAACGCGGGATGCTCGCCGAGGGAAGCACGGGGATCTCGACCGTAGCGCCCTGAAGGAACATGCGCGCGGTTTCGATTTTCGGCGCGTCGTCGAGGATCGCGGTTCCCTTCGGTGCGTAGAGCAAAAGCTGGTGCAAGAGTTCCAGCGATTCCGCGGAGACGAATTCGCCGCACACCTTGTGGCGCGGAAAGCGGCCTTGCTCGAGCAGCAGGACGCGCGCTCCCAGACGTGCCGCGGTGATCGCCGCCGCGCTTCCCGCAGGCCCGGCGCCCGCGATCACAAGATCGTAGTTGCGCGTCACTTCCAGAGGATTACTCCCATGCGATACAAGTAATGGGTTCCGATCTCGACCTTCCGTGCTGAATGGAAGAGCATCTCGCGGACTTCGGCCCGCGTGTAGGCGGCGCGCACCGAGGCTGGAGCGTCGTGCCAGGTGATCGGGCTGCGAAACAGCGGCAGGCCGAGATGAACCAGCGTCAGGTGAAGACGGCTGCGAATGAGATCGCTGATGAGGACGGCCTTCCGGGCGACGCGCAAAGTCTCGCGGGCAAACGCTGCCACCTGCGGCGGATCGAGATGATGGAGAAACAGCCCGCAGGAGATGAGGTCGAAAGAATCATCGGGGAAGGGCAGGGCCAGGGCATCGCCAACAAAGGTTGGCACTCCGTTCTGGGGCAGATGGGTGCGTGCCCGGTCGAGAAGGCTGACCTGGAGAGCGACGCCGTCTTTAGCCAGGCGCTGTTTTGCGGCGAGCGGCACAAAACCAGCGCCGGACGCCACTTCCAGCAGAGACAGCCGGTTTGCTCCGCTCTCCCGCGCGATTTTGCGGATCATGCCGGTTGTGGAAGAGACGCCACCGAAAAGCGTATTGATGCGTTGCAGGTCCGCGATCGAATCGCGCACTTCGCGCTCGCTGCCCTTGTCGGCGTCGAGCCATTCGGGGACGACGCGCCGCTGCACCCTACACCGTCTCGAGCTCTTCTTCGAGCAATTGCTTGTTGTAAAGCTCAGTGTAGTAGCCGTTCCTGGCGAGCAGTTCGTCATGGCTGCCGAGTTCCACGATCTCGCCGTGGGCCAGCACCGCGATCTGGTCGGCATCTCGTACCGTGGAAACGCGGTGGGAGATGAAGACGGTGGTGCGTCCCTGCATCAGGCGACGCAGGTGATTGAGGATGCGGTCTTCGGTCTGCGTATCGACGCTGGCCAGCGCATCGTCGAGCACCAGGATCTTCGGGTTGCGGATCAGGGCGCGTGCGATCGCCGTACGCTGTTTCTGGCCGCCGGAGAGGGTGATGCCGCGTTCGCCGACCATGGTGTTGAATTGCTCGGGGAACTCCTCGATCTCCGCTGCAATGCTGGCGGCGTTGGCGGCCGCCCGGATCTCCGCGTCTGTCGATTCGGTGGCGCCGAAGGCGATGTTCTCGCGGATCGTATCGCTGAACAGGAAAGTTTCCTGCGGCACGAAGCTTACGTTCTTCCGCAAAAGCTCAAGAGGGAATTCGCGGACCGGCCGGCCGTCGATCAGAACCGATCCCGGTGCGGCATCGTAGATACGCGGAATCAGATTGACGAGCGTCGATTTGCCCGATCCCGTGGGGCCGACGATCGCTAAGCTGGTCCCCGCGGGTACGGTGAGATTGATGTTCTTCAGCACCAGCGGCGGCTCGCCCGCAGGTTCACCGTCAGGGGTCTCCAGCGGCTTTTGGTATCGAAAACTCAGGTCGCGGAACTCGATCGAACCCGCGATTTCCGTGGGCGGGTTCGCGGGCACATCGGCATTGGTAATTTCCGGCTTCTCGTCAAAGATCTGCTGAATGCGCGTCATCGAGGCGGTGCCGCGCTGGAAGATGTTGATTACCCATCCCAGGGCGATGATCGGCCAGGTCAGTTGCACCATGTAGATATTGAAGGCCACGAAATTCCCGAGGTTGATGCGGTGCTGCAGCACCTCGCGGCCACCCAGCCAGAGCACGAGAATGATTGCCATCCCGAGCATGAGTTCGAGAGTCGGCCATAACATGCCCATCAGGCGAACCAGTTTCAGGCTGCGCCGGATATACTCCGTGTTGGCGGTTTCGAAGCGCGTGATTTCTGGGTCTTCCTGCACGAAGGCGCGCACCACGCGAACCCCGGAAAGATTTTCCTGCACCCGCGCTGTAATCTCCGAGAACATGGCCTGGATGCGCTCAAAGCGCTCGTGAATCTGCCGGCTGAAATATTGAATAATGATGCTGGCGATGGGCAGCGGAGCGAAGGCGTAGAGGGTGAGCTTAGGGCTGATGTGAAGCATGAAGAACAGCGCGCCCGACATAAATGCCAGCGTGTTCGCGGAGTACATGATTGCTGGGCCGAGGAGCATGCGTACCGCGTTCAGGTCGTTGGTGGCTCGCGCCATTATGTCGCCGGTGCGGGTTCGCTGATAGTAGGAGTACGAGAGACCTTCAAGGTGGCGGAAGAGGTCGTTGCGCAGGTCGTATTCAATCTCGCGCGAGACGCCGATCAGCAGCCAACGCGTAAGGAACTGGAAAATACCTTTGGTGCCGGCTATGGCCAGCAGCAGGAGCGAGTAGGTGACCAGCTTGTGCCGGGTCACTTCGTTATTCAGGTCATTGATGGCGCGTGCCAGCACCTGCGCGAAGAGGATCCACACGCCGTTGTTCAGCAGCACGCACAGGGCGCCAAACCACAGCGTGCCGCGGTACTTCTTCAGGTATGGGAACAGCGGTCGAAGTTGCTGGATCATGGCTCCTGGGTTGCAAATAACGAATCGCGAGTAAACCGTTTAGATGTCCTGCCACGGGCGGGGATGCGGAATTCTAAGGCTCCGCTGGGCAATCGCCCGTGACATACCATGATACCGAGATGCCCTTCAGGGCGCGCCGCTCGCAGATCCTGTAATGCTCGGTCATCGCCTGCGTGATCTGTACATCCACCGGGTCTTTTGTCGTCGAAGGAAAACGTACGACCGAAATGCTCGGATACTGCTTGGCCCACGCGGCGACCTGGGAGTCACTCGGCGGCGACTCCAGCCGGATCGCCTGCCCTTCGCGCATCGGCGAGCCCAGGCGTTCACGATAAAAAGCAAACGGTGTTGCCGCATCTTTGAGGTAGAAGACCACGGGCTCACCGGACCGCGAACCGAGCGTCAGCGCGGCGGCTGCACGCCAGTCTTCGCGTACCTTCGTGTAGGACATGGCGGTCGCCACGAGGGATAGTGCGACGATCGCGCCCGCCAGGATCCGTCGCCGCCGCTGCATCGACGCCAATCCTTCTGCGGCGAGAAGCAGAAAAGGCACCAGGCAGATGATGAGAAAACGATGGAAGAACATAGGGCGCCAGACGGAGAGCGCCATGGTCGCAACCATCGGCACGAGCAGTCCGAGAGCGGCGAAAGCAGCCCGAAAACTTTCTTCCGATTTTCCGCGCAGGCGCCAAGTCTTCCAGGCTTCCCGCAAGGCGATGCAGATGGGAATGAGCAAGAAAAACGCGAGGACCGCTCCCACCGCTTTGCCACTTTCGGCGGCTAGAAACGTAATGGTGCGATAGATCTCCAGCAGTCCCGGACGGGGCAGCCACCACAAGTTCGATCCGCGGGACAACAGAACCACGCGCAGGCCGGGGATCATCGCAAGGGCAAGCACCGCCCACGAGATCACGAGGGCCTTCCACGCCACCCTGCTCCGCGGCAGCAACCCAAGCGCACAAACCTGGGCGAGTACCACGAACACGGCGTAGAAGTGGCTGTAGAACGCGGCCACCGTGGCAAGCGCGTAGAGGGCGACGTTCAGGAACGAAGCCCGTTCCAGGACGCGGAGAAATGCGAGGGAAGAAAGCGCTACGAACAGGACCAGCAGGCTGTAGCCGCGCGCCTCCTGCGAGTAAACGACGGCGCAGGCGTTTACGGTCAGTAATCCTGCCGCCCATAGGGCCGCGCGACGGGAGTACAAGCGCATGGCGAGCGCATAGATCGCGGGCACCGTAAGTACGCCGGGAATTACGGAGAGCATTCGCACCCCGGCATCACTGGAGAAGAGCCTGATCCATTCGCGCAGCGCCAGGTAGTAGAGCGCCATGTTGGCTTCTGCAGTCGCCAGCACATGCCAGAATTCCGCGCTCGGGGCTCGCGCAAACAGCACGCTGAAGACCTCGTCCTGCCAAAGGCCTTTATGTGCCAGGAAAATTACCCGCAACACCAGAGCAAGGGCTGTGAGTGCAACCACCCCCACCACGGGGCGCGACTCACGGCTCCGGACTGGATCGCTGGCTGCCATCGACATTGGAAGTTAGGTTGGAACCCGAAGGACCATGTAGCCTGCGGCAAATCCGAAGATCAGGTTTGGAGCCCACGCCGCAAGCAAGGCCGGGAGCTGGTTGGCGTTGCCCATCGCCTCGAACAATCCCGCGCTCACCCAGTAGAGGATCGCGATGCCGATGGCCGTCGCCACACCGGCGAGAGCGCCGCCGCGCCGCTGTCGCGAGACCGAGAACGGGATCGCCAGGATGGCCATGACCAGCGTAATGAGCGGATAGGCCAGCTTCTTGTAGAGCTGCACGCGGAAGCGCACTACGTCAAACCCGCTCTGCTGCAGGTCGTGGATGTAGCGCAGCAGCTCTTCGTAATCCATTTCCTGCGACTGTCGTACTTCTTTCTTGAAATACGAGGGCAGCTCCGAAGCCATGGCGGTGGTGGTTACATCGAACGGCCTATATTCCTCGATTGCCGAGCCGTTGAAGCGGCGGATCCATCCGTTCTCGAACTCCCACTTCTGCAAGTGCGGCTCCCAGTGGGCGTGTTGCGCGTAGAGGCGTTCGGTCAAGGCGAAAGTCGCCGGGTCGAAGTGGAAGATGGAAATCCCGCCGAAGCTGTTCTGGTCGGCGTCGTAGACCTCGTAGTAATAAATCGTATGGTTCGATCCGAAGATCCACTTGCGATCGGGCCGCAAGTAGGTTTGCGCCGGCTTGCCCTTGATCTCGTTGCGCAGCGTCTCCTGCCGTTTGTTGGCGTGAGGAATATAGAGCTGGTCGAAAACAAACAGCGACGCTGCCACGATCCCCGCGATGATGATGACCGGAAACGCCACGCGATAGATGCTGATACCCGTGGCTTTCATCGCGGTTAATTCGTTGGAGCGCTGCATCAGGCCGAAGGTGACCAGGACGGCGAGCAGCACGCTCAACGGCGTCATGAGATAAACCAACGAAGGGCTCAGGTTCAGCAGGTAGTCGCCGAGCATGAGCAGCGAGATGCGGTTCTTCACGATATCGCCCAGCAGTTCGAAGAACGTGAAGACCAGCGCCAGCATGACGAACGTCGTGAGGACCATGGCGAAGTAAAGCAGGAAATCGCGGAGGATCAGATCGTCCAGCAGCAGAGGAAACCGGGTGCGGAAAACGCGGGTGCGCGCCAGCGACTTCTCGAACGCTCCGCCTTTTCCCTGGGACGAGGTGCTCTTGTCTTTGGTGGAGAATTTGTCCTGCAAAGCTTCCCATCCGGTGGTCAGCCAGCTGAGGTCGATAGGGGCGCGGTCCACGCGGCGCAGCAGCGCGATGCCCGCCAGCAGGAAAATGGCATTCGCCATCCACACCCCGACCGCCGGTGGCAGCTTGCCGCCGCGCCCCAGCGAAACGCCTACCAACGAGAGCACGTAATAGACGAAGACCAGGACGATGGTGAGCACGAACCCCATGCTCTTGCCGCCGCGCCGCGAAGAAAGACCGAGCGGAATTCCGACCAGCGCCAGCACCAGGCAGGCCGTGGGCAGGGCCAGGCGGCGGTGGAACTCTACCGCGTACCAGCGCGCCTTCACTTGATCGCTGGAATTTCCCAGATAGTGGCCAGCGCTGACTCCGCCGATGTGGGCACGGTGCCACAATTCCGCGGTGGTCAATTCCGCCACCGGCACCAGGTCCGGGGTTGGCTTGTCGGTCTCGGGGACCGCGATCGGAATGTCCGTCTGGTTAAACGTGGAGATCTGGTACTGCGAAGGGTTCTTGGGATCCATCTCCTGCTGGGTTCCATTTTCCAGGTGGAGATGCAGCTTTTCCGTGCCTTCGGGCACCACGACTCCCCGCTCCGCCATGGTGATCTTCGGCTGGGAGGGGGTGGTTACATCCGCCAGGAAGACTCCCTTCCAAAGCGCCGAGCCGCTCCCCGATTTTGAGTCCTCCACATAGAGCACCATGTTTTTGAAATCTTCGTAGAAGACGCGGGGCTGAATTTCGAAGGAGGCCTGCGAACTTTTCAACTTGTCCTGCAGTCGCGACAATGCCGCAGCCGAGCGCGGCGCCACGTAGACGGTATTGAACAGAGCCGCGATCCACAGGCCGATGGCGAAGATCGATACGACCCGGACGAACATCATGGCGCCCATGCCGCTGGCGCGAATCGCGGTCACTTCGCTGTCGGCTGCCAGGCGGCTGAGCCCGATAAGAATGCCGACCAGCACCGCCATGGGCAGGGTCACGGTTAACGCGGTAGGCAGCGTGAGAAAGAAGATTTCGGCGACGCTGGGCAGCGGGGCGCTGTTGCGGACGACCAGTTCCAGCAGCCTGCCCAGGTCCCGCATGAAAATGACAAACGTGAACAGCGCGAGACCGATGGCTCCGTGGGAGAGCACTTCGCTGAGGATGTACCGGGTGAGGATGCGGGTCCGCACTCCCTTAGTGTAACGCCAAATCGAACCCTGCCTTCGCTGTGCAATGGCTTTCACACCAAGATCGTTAAGACCCTTGGCAGTTTTGCCGATCTTGATACACTGTAGCGGCTTCGCATCCTATGGCACGCGACTCCAAGATTTATCTCGTTCTTCTCTGGCACATGCATCAGCCGTATTACAAGGACCTTGTCTCCGGCGAATACCGGCTGCCCTGGGTACGTATGCATGCGCTCAAAGATTATTACGGGATGGTCAAGCTCCTCGACGAGTTCCCCCAGGTCCACCAGAACTTCAATCTCGTGCCATCGCTTCTTGTGCAGATGCAGGATTACGCCGGTGGGACGGCGCGCGATCCATTCCTCGACGTCGTCGCCAAGCCCGCCGCGCAACTCGGCGAAGGGGGCCGTCGCTTCGCGCTGCAGTATCTTTTCCAGGCCAACGCTCTGCACATGATCGGCCGCTACCCGCGCTACCAGGAGCTCTGGCAGCGCTACCAGCGCGCCAGCCAGCATGAGCATGTCACCGGCGCCTTCGATAACCAGGACATCACCGACCTCCAGGTACTCTCGCAAATAGCGTGGTTCGACGAATTCTTCCTCGAGCGGCCGGAGGTGAAAGCACTGGTCGAGAAGGGAAGCGGCTACACTCCCGAAGACCAGCGTGCCATGTTGCTCATGCAGCGTGAGATTCTCTCCACCGTGGTTCCCGCGTATGCCGACGCGGCGAAGAAGGGGAGCATCGAGATCTCGGCAACGCCGTTTTATCACCCGATCCTGCCGCTTCTCTGCGATACGTATGCCGGTGCTGTCTCTTCCCCCGGGTTGCCGCTTCCGATCGCCCGCTTCCAGCGGCCCGACGATGCCGAGGAGCAGATCGCACGCGCCCTCGACTATCATCAGAAGCTTTTCGGACATCGACCCGCGGGCATGTGGCCGAGCGAAGGCAGCGTTTCCGAGGAAGCGATCGCCATCGCTGCTCGCCAGGGTGTGCAATGGATGGCCACCGACGAAGGCGTGCTGGGCCGCACTCTGAATCACTTCATGGAACGCGATCTCAGGGGAGAGCTCAACTCCGAGAGCGCGCAGCAGTTGTTCCGCATTTACCGCTACGAGAACGGCGAAACGCGGATGCACATGGTCTTCCGCGACCATCGTCTCTCTGATCTTATCGGCTTCGTGTACCAGGGCATGCCCGCGGCCGACGCCGCGCAGCACCTGATGGCCAGCATTCGCAGCGCTGCCAAGCCGGTGCTGGACAGCGGACGGGATGCCGTGATCCCGATCATCCTCGACGGCGAGAACGCCTGGGAGTCATACCCGAAGAACGGACGGGAGTTTCTGCGCCGTTTCTACGATGCACTGCAACGCGATCCACAGATCGAATCCCTCACCATAAGCGAAGTTATCGGGCGTACCCGCGAAGAAGATTTCGGAAAGCTCAACAGCCTGGTGCCGGGCTCGTGGATCAACGCCAACTTCAACGTGTGGATCGGCGCTCCCGAAGATAACCGAGCATGGGACCAACTCTCCGCCGCGCGCAAGTTTTATGACGACAACGCCCACCAAGCCAGCGAAGAGAATCGCGAGCTGGCGTACGAAGAGCTGCTCATCGCGGAGGGCAGCGATTGGAACTGGTGGTACGGCCCCGAACACCACTCGGCCAACGATCGCGATTTCGACGAGCTCTACCGCAAGCATTTGTCCAACGTCTACCAGGCGCTCGGCGCCTCGGCTCCCGATGAACTCGCACAGCCCATTCTGACCGGAACGGTACGCCCTATGCTGGTTCCGCAGACTGCTTTCATTCATCCTGTGATCGATGGCCGCGTGGGCGGATATTTCGACTGGATGGGCGCGGCCATGTATACCGCCGACCGGCGGACCAGTTCGATGCACGGCAAGCAGTTTCACCTCGACGCTATCTACGCGGGTGTGGATGAAGAGTTCCTCTACGGGCGCCTTGACTTCGCCGACGAAATGCCGCCCGCCGGCATCAATCGCATCGTGACCAACATCGAAGTGGTGCACGAAGCTAAGACGACCTCATTTCGCCTCATTGTGGACGCGCAGGGCAACGATCTTCGCGCCTGGACGGTAACCAACGGCGAGGAGCGGCACATCCTCGCGCATTACGACCTGACTACCGGCGGCTCCCAGATTACCGGCAGCGACAGCGCCGCCCAGCGGATCCAGGTCGTGATCGGATCGATCGTCGAGTTCCGTATCCCGCATGTCGTCCTGGGCGCGCATCATGGCGACCGCTTGCGCCTCCGCTTCAGCCTGTGGCGCGAGAAACTGCCGCTCGATGCTCTTCCCGTCGAGGGCTGGCTCGATTTGCGCATCTCTTCCGACGCCGAATTGGAAGAGAACATTTACAACTACAGCGTGGAGAACTAACGCCCACTTGTCACTCTGAGCCGAAGCGCGCCGAGCGCGCATAAAGACTCCTATTTGCGCAAATCTATCGCTTTCTCGGAAACAGCGAACTCCCGCGCATTCGAAGCACTCAACTCTTATTACCACGCAGCAATCCCCGAATCTGTGTCGCCATCCAGTACAATCCTTGCGATGCTGTGTCGCACATTTCGCCGGGCCGGACTGTTCTTCATCGTGCTATGCGCGGTGCTTTGCGTTGCGGAACCCATTCAGTCCCTCAAGCCCACCGGCTACGTTGACGATTTTGCCGGCGTCCTGAATGCGCAGACGAAGGCGAGCCTCGAGAATCTTGCCACCGAGGTCGATCAGAAAGCGCATGCCCAAATCGCAATTGTGACCGTGAAGTCGCTCGACGGCGACGACATCGACGACTACGCGGTGAAACTCTTCAAGGCGTGGGGCGTCGGGGGCAAGCAGTCGGATCGTGGCGTGCTGATCCTGGCCGCCATCCAGGACCGCAAGTACCGCACCGAGGTCGGTTACGGCCTCGAGCCGATCCTGCCGGACGGCAAGGTCGGCGGCTTTGGCCGCGAGGCCGTGCCTCTGTTCAAGAGCAACAACTATTCTGCCGGGCTCAACTTGATGGCCACGCGGGTGGCGCAGACGATCGCGAGCGATGCCAAGGTGCAGCTCACCGGAGTTCAGAATCTTCCTCCTCCGAGCCGGCAAAGTGAAAAATCGCCGATGCCGTGGTTCTTCATCTTCTTCCTCGGCATCCTCGTGTTCAACTTCATACGTTTCATCTTCCGTATGATTCGCGGTGGCGGGATCGGCGGAAGAGGCGGCCGCGGCGGCGGTGGTGGTTTCTGGATGGGACCGTGGATTGGCGGTGGCGGGTTCGGGGGCGGCGGCGGATTTGGTGGGGGCGGTGGTGGTGGATTCGGTGGGTTTGGCGGGGGCAGTTCAGGAGGAGGTGGCGCAAGTGGCGGTTGGTAACCGTGCAGGGGTCAATCCCGAGACCGAGCTGAGCGAACTGGTGCCGCGGCTGCGGGAGGCGGCCGGGCAGAATCTCGTTTCCATCATGGTGTATGGCTCGGCGGCGGGCAAGGAGTTCCGACGCAATTACAGCGACATCAACGTATTGATGGTTGCGAATAAGCTGAACCTGCAGGCGCTGAAGCCGCTTGCGCCAGTGATGCGCTGGTGGCTGGAACGGGGGCATCCGGCGCTGGTGCTATTTACCCGCGAGGAGATCGAGCGCTCCGCCGATGTCTTCTCCATCGAGCTTTACGACATGAAACACCGCCATCGCGTCCTCGTGGGCGAAGATGTGTTCGCCGGACTCGAGATCCCGATGGCGCTGCACCGCGTGCAACTCGAGCACGAGTTGCGCACCAGCCTGTTGCGGCTGCGCCAGGCCTACGTGGCCACTCCGAAGGACGACGTCGTCCTGGAACTCATGTTGCAATCCATCTCCAGCTTCGGTACCCTTTTTCGCCACGTGCTGATCGCGCTCGGACACGAGCCGCCGCAGCACCGTCGCGAGGTCACGATCAAGCTGGCGGAGGTTGTCGGTTTCGATCCCAAGCCGTTCCTGGAGATCTATGATGTGCGCGAGGGCCGTGCGCACACATTGCACGTCGACGAAGTTTTCCGGCAATACCTGCTCAGCGTGGAGCAGGTGACGAACTGGGTCGACCGCAAGCTCGAAGTTGCGCCGTAATTCGTAGAGAAGCGGACGTGAAAGGGCACGGCTCTTGTCGTGCCACAGAAACTATCCTTCGCCGCGGGCTTTGCCGCCCGCGGTAAACAGGAGCAAGAATGAAAGCACTTGTCGTTCTGGTAGTGATCGGTCTTATCGTTCTCAGTATTTTCGGAACGTACATCAGCATTAAGAACACCCTGGTGCAGAAAAACGAAGCGGTGAAGAACCAGTGGGCGCAGGTGGACGTTGCGCTGCAACGTCGCGCCGACCTGATTCCCAACCTCGTCGAAACGGTGAAAGGCTACGCGCAGCAGGAGGTGACGGTATTCGGCGACATTGCCAACGCCCGCGCCCGGCTGCTCAGCGCCAACACGCCGCAGGACAAGATTGCGGCCAACGGCCAGCTCGATGGCGCTCTCGGACGCCTGCTGGCGGTGGTCGAAAACTATCCCCAACTGCGTTCCAACGAAAATTTCCTGCGCCTGCAGGATGAACTTGCCGGAACCGAGAACCGCATCTCGGTCGAGCGGCGCCGATACAACGACACGTTGCAGGACTACAACACCTACATCGGACAATTCCCCGCGAGCCTGTTCGCGGCCAGCGCGGGCTTCCATAGGAACGACGCCTACTTCCAGGCTTCGGAAGCTTCACGCGCAGTGCCGAAGGTGCAGTTCACGCCGCCGCAATCGCAAGCTGCGCCTGCGCATTGAGTTGCGAAACTCTGAAACGATGACGGGGCGGAAGCCCCGTCATTTTTTTGTGCCCGTCAGCGGCACGACTTCACGAAACATTTGGGCGAGTCGATAGCGCGGCTGGCGATGGGGGCGGTCAGGCGTTGGCACGGGCGAGCCAGCCGTTCAGAAATTTCTGGCTGGTGGGAACCGACTCGACGAGTCCTTCATAGTAGGTGACGAGCAGGTGGCGGTAGGCGTCCAGCAAGAGCAGCGGGGAAGAACGATTCACGGCGCTTACCGTGGCGGGGCCGATACAGCCGTCGACGGGGACGATGCCGCCTCCGGCGCTCTGCACGGCGCGCTGGAGAAGCTTGACGGCGCGCGATTTTCCGATGAGGACGGCGGTATCAAGGAGCTTGGTGGCGACCCGCTGATCGCTAACCTGGTCGAGAAGAAGCGGCATCCAGAAATCGCGCTCGTAAATGATTTCGGCCTGGAGGCGCGTGAGGTGCGCGATGTCGAGATGGGGATAGGAGCGCTTCGAGACGCCGAACCTGGTTTCACCGCCGGGGTCGTTGGGATCGTTCACGTATCCACCTTCGTGCTGGAGCACGGTCGGGATCGCGAGATGGAAGTCGGCCATGGCTCTCCTTTTATTAGATAGATGGAAGGCTATCGATCTGCGGCGAAGACGATGTCAGGTGTTCTTCTTCCGAACGGGCTTTTTTCGCGATCGCGGCTCGCGCCTTTCTTTGGGTGGAGATCGAAAGATGCTGGCGGGAATGGACGCGGAAAAGCCATGCTCGAGTGGAGGATAAGGAATGTCGTGGGGCGATGTCTGTGACAGATGCACGGGTCGGAGGTGAGCACGGTCACGGGAGAATGTGCGGTTTGGGTGGCTCGTCGCACAGTCGTGCCTTTTGGCGAAAGAGCAGGAGGGCTTGGAGAAATATTACGGTTGAGGAAATCGTGTGGCCGTTCACCAAATCTTCATAGCCTCGTAACGGGAACTTAGCAAGGCACCTATACCGTCCGTTGAGCAGCAACCCGGGTGGGGAGATGAAGCCCTGCACCGCTCACCTTTAGAGGACGGAGAGTCACACAATGAAAAGCAAAATCGCGACCCTGGCGCTCGTGGCGACAGGACTGGCGACTTCGGCATTTGCGCAGGAAGCGGCGACGCCGAAGGGGATTCCTCACCTTGATCATGTGTTCCTGATCATGATGGAGAACCATGGCTATGCGCAGATCATCAACAACCCAAGCGCCCCGTATACGAACCAGTTGGCGAAGAAGGCCAACTCCGGGGACAACTATTTCGCCGTGGCCCATCCCAGCCTGACCAACTATCTGGAGGTAGTCGGTGGCTCGAATTTTGGCGTGCTCTCCGACAGCACTCCAGATTGGCATGATGCTTCGTGCTTGACAAACCTGGCCACGGGGACGCCGGACAACGAAGCGGTTGGCACTCCGGTGTGCCCGATCTACGGCACGGGCACCGATGCGGCCACCCCGGCGATCGATTACAGCAACGAGACCTCCGGGCCTCCCGGAGACATTAATATCAACGGCACAGTGTCGATTCCAGCGGAGACGAACATCCACGGAAAGACAATTGCGGACCAGTTGGTTACCGCCGGCAAGACCTGGGCGAGCTACCAGGAGAGCCTGCCGCTGGGCGGCGCCGATTACGTGAACTACAGCGACGGCACCTTTACCAACAATTCCGTGCTTCCGGCAGGGCTCGCCACCAACGGCAGCTACGTGCAGCTTTACGCAGCGAAACATAATCCGTTCGTGTACTTCCGCTCAGTACAGGATGGGTTCGATCCGGAGTTGAGCCTGCGCAACATTCGTCCCTTCGACGGCGTAGGTGGACTGTATGAAGCACTTGGCACCGGCAACGTCCCTAACTTTTCGTTCATTGCTCCGAACCAGTGCAACGATCAACATGGGAAATCCAACGGCGGCGCGGTTTGCCTTGGAGATCCGAACGACAACGGAACCCAGAACGGACTGAATGAAGCGTTGATCCAGCAGGGAGACGTGACCATTCAGCGGCTGGTGACGGCCATCAAGAAGTCTCCAGTATGGAGCAAGGGCAACAATGCGATCGTGATCATCTGGGACGAGAACGATTACAGCGTGGCGCCCACGACGAACCAGGTTTTGTTGATCGTGGACACCAACTATGGGAGGCGTGGAGTGTCGAGCCCGACGTTCTACACGCACTACTCGCTGCTGAAATCGCTGGAAGCGGGATTCGATCTCTCCTGCCTGAACCATGCGTGCGACAAAGGCGTGAATGTGATGACAGACCTGTTCGCGGGTAAAGACGTGGATTAAGACTTGGGTGGGGGAAAGCCCTGGGCGGGGGAGCTGCCTGGGGCTTTTCGCTTACCAAAAAATACAAAAAAACCCAGCTGCGAAGCTGGGTTTGAACTGGGTGTACCGAATCGAAGCAGTCGCTTAAGCAACCTTAATTACATTGCCGGCCTGGGGTCCTTTCTGACCCTCTACGATCTCAAATTCAACTTGGTCACCTTCGGCAAGGCTCTTATAGCCTTCCGATGTAATTGCGCTGTAGTGGACGAAGACATCGGCGCCGTCATCTCGACCGATGAAACCATAGCCCTTCGCGTTGTTAAACCACTTCACAGTACCTTTCAATCTATCCACTTGCAGAGTTCCTCCGTGCGCGCCGGGTGAGAGCCGCGGCGTTTGAACCGACTTCGGTCGAGACTGCCCATGGAAAGACGGAGACACAGCGTGCCCGTAAACGCCAGTGGGGTATTGCCGAGGTAGGTGTACTCCTATTGTCCGCGTTCCGATTCTTGTTGTCAAGGTAGTTAACATGCCAAGACTGGCTCTGGACGCGGGTTCCCGCCCAGAAAGCAGGAGCTTGGGTCGGGCTCTGCCTTAGTTCCAACTAAGAACTTTCTAATCTTCTTCTTCTCTACTTTCGCCGATTTTCTGCCGATGCAAGCTGTAGCGGCCAGTCTGCCGGAAGGCCGTGAGCGGAATGCGGCGCGTCTCGAAGTGGGCGCGCATGGATGGAAGAAGAGGCTATCGCATGGGTGAGATGGACGAGATCGTCAAGGAATTCCTGGTCGAGAGTAATGAAGGACTGGATCAACTCGACCGTGACCTGGTGCAGCTGGAGAAAGATCCTGGGCACAAGGAGCTACTGGGCTCGATCTTCCGCGCGGTGCACACGGTGAAGGGCACAAGCGGAGTGCTGGGATTTCCTAAAATCGAATCGGTTGCCCACGTCGGTGAGAGCCTCTTGAGCCGCATGCGCGACGGAAAGCTTCGTCTGGATCCGGAGATCACGAGCGCTCTGCTGGCGATGGTGGATGTCTTGCGCGAGCTGCTGGGCACCATCGAGGCAAGTGGAGTGGAAGGCGATCGCGAAGTGCAGGCGATGGTGGAGCGGCTGGCCAGCCTGCTGGAGAAGAAGCTGGCGACGGAAGAAGCCCCGGTTGCAGCCGCGGGCGGCAAGCGGCGAAGACGCCAGTGAAAAAGAAGCGAACGAAGAAAGAGAAGCCGCCTGCAGCAGGGGAGATCGCGCCCGCTGTGCCCGTGGGTGAAACGGAGACCCCAGCCGTGAGCGGCAGCAACGATGCGAGCGACGCCAAAGGGCCAGCGGTGTCCGCGAATAACATCCGCGTCGATGTCGGACTGCTGGACAAGATGATGAACCTGGTAGGGGAACTGGTACTGGCGCGCAACCAGATCCTGCAATTCACCAGCGGCGAGCAGGACAGTGGCCTTTTGAGCACGGCGCAACGGCTGAACCTGATCACGACGGAGCTGCAGGAGAGCGTGATGAAGACGCGCATGCAGCCGATCGGAAACATCTGGAACAAGCTGCCCCGGCTGGTGCGGGACCTGGCGCTCTCCTGCGGCAAGAAGGTTCGTGTCGAGATGGACGGCGCCGATACGGAACTGGACAAAACGATCATCGAGGCGATCAAGGATCCGTTGACGCACATTGTGCGCAATGCGGTGGACCATGGCATCGAGATGCCGGCGGAGCGGGCGGAGCGGGGCAAGGAAGCCGAAGGACGCCTGTTGTTGCGGGCGTATCACGAGGGTGGGCAGGTCAATATCGAGATCAGCGACGACGGCAACGGGATCGACCTCGAGAGAGTGCGCGAAAAAGTGCGGCAGAACAGCCTGGTGAGTGCGGACCAGGCGGCACGAATGAACGAGCGCGAGCTGCTGAACATGATCTTTCTGCCCGGCTTCTCCACGGCCCGGCAGGTGACCAACATCTCGGGGCGCGGTGTTGGAATGGACGTGGTGAAGACGAACATCGAGAAGATCGGAGGAGCGGTCGACCTGCAGAGTTCGGTGGGCAAGGGCACGACCCTGAAGATCAAGATACCGCTGACGCTGGCCATCATCCCGGCGCTGATCGCGACCAGCGGCGGGGAGCGGTTCGCGATCCCGCAGGTGAGTCTGCTGGAGCTGGTGCGACTGGAAGACGGTGGGATCGAGTCCATCCACGGCGCGCCGGTGTACCGGCTGCGCGGGAATCTCTTGCCACTGGTGTCGCTGAACCGGGTGCTGGGGCTGGAGCAGAAGGGAAGTCACTCCGAAGTTGCCAACATCGTGGTCCTGCAGGCCGATGAAAGGCAGTTCGGACTGCTGGTGGACGAGATCAACGACACCGAGGAAATCGTGGTGAAGCCGCTCAGCAACCTGCTCAAGGGCATGTCGTGTTTTGCCGGCGCCACCATTATGGGCGACGGAACCGTGGCGCTAATCCTGGACGTAATGGGGCTGGCGCAACAGGCCAAGGTGGTGAGCGAGTTGCACGACCGCGCCGCGAAAGAGGTGCATGCGAAGTTCGACGAGATGAAAGCGAACGCGGCGGCGTGGCTGCTGGTGAGAATCGGCGAAGCGGGGCGGCTGGCGATTCCGCTCTCCTGTGTCGACCGTCTGGAGGAATTTGCCGCTTCGGCGGTGGAGCATTCGGGCGGAAGCGAAGTGGTGCAGTACCGCGGTGAGATCATGCCGCTGGTACGGCTTGCGGAGCTGCTCAACCTGGCGCCGGGCGAGAGTCGCGAGGTGTTGCCGGTGATCGTTTCGTCAAAAAACGGCCGCAGCGTCGGGCTGGCTGTCGACCGCATTGAGGACGTGACGGAGAAGCGGGTGGCGTTGAACCGCGGCGGGCACCGCATGTACCTGCAGGGGTCGGCGGTACTTCAGCAGAGAGTGACCGACCTGCTGGATGTCGATGCGGTCATAGCATCAGCATGCGTGCCATGCGAGGAGGCGGTGAATGCCTGAGGAGAATGCGGTTTCGCAGCAGTTCTGCACGTTCTATCTCGACAAGCTGTTTTTCGGAGTGGAGGTGGAGAAGGTGCAGGAGGTGATCCGGTACCAGACGATGACTCGTGTGCCACGGGCGCCGGAGGTGATCGGCGGCTTGATCAACCTGCGCGGGCAAATCGTGACCGCGATCGATCTTCGGAAGCGTCTGGAAATGGGACCTCGTCCGCCGGAGCGCAAGCCGATGAATGTGGTGGTGCGAACCGAGGAGGGCGCGGTGAGCCTGCTGGTCGATGAGATCGGCGATGTCGTCGAGGTCTCGCCGGCTACCTTCGAGACCGCGCCGGAGACCTTATCAGGGCTAGCGCGGAAGCTGACCTGCGGGGTTTACAAACTGGATCGTCAGCTACTGCATTCGGTAGATCTGGGAGCGGTGCTGCAGATCGACGGAACGCGGCCCGGGAATTGAGCCCAACTACGAAACTCACAAACTATCAGGGGAGAAAGACGATGAAACGGTTCGATGATTGGGCGGTGGCCAGGAAACTTATGGGGAGTTTTTCGCTCATTGCACTGCTTGCGGGACTGATGGGCGGTTTCGGCCTTTGGAAGTTGACGGCCAGCAGCGACGCAATGGCGAGCCTGTATGACGACGAGGTCCGGCCGATCTTGTGGCTGGGAGAGGTGCGCCGCAACAACTATGACAACCAAATCCGGCTGCGCGATGTGGCCGCGAACCGCGACCGGACAAGAGATGCGCAATTACGCGAGAGCATTGCGGATGCGGCAAAGGAGAACAACGGCCTGCTCGATCGGTATGCGAAGGCGGACTTGAGTGCGGAAGAGCGCAGCCACTTCGAGGCATACAAATCGGAACTGATGGGCTTCCGGGAGACGCGATCGCGGTTGTATTCGGCGAGAGACCGGGGATCGGAAGGGGAAGTCAACCAGTTGGGTCAGCTCGCGGATAGACAGCAGACGGAGATGACGAACAACCTGACGAAACTGATCGATCTGCATGGAAAGACCATAGCCGCCGTGCATAAGAGTGATCTGGAGAGTTTGCAACAGGCGAGAATCGAAATCCTGGCACTACTGCTGATCGCAGCTGTTGCGGCCATAGGGTTGGGGCGGCTGATCGGCAAGAAAATCGCGGTCCCGTTGGGCAAGCTATCGGAGGCGGCGAAGCGGCTGGCGCTGGGCGATGTGGGTGTCTCCGTGGAGGTGGAGAGCAAGGATGAATGTGGAGAGTTAGCGCACGCCTTCCAGGGATTGGTGGCGAGCCTGCGTGAGAGAACCGAGCAAGCCGAACAAATCGCGAAAGGAAACATCGCGATTGCGGTATCGGCGCTGAGCGAAAAAGACACGCTGGCCAAGAGCTATCAGCAGATGCTCGAGGCCTTACGTTTTCTGGTGCAGCAGGCCAAAACTGTGGCGGGTGCGACTCGCGATGGAGCGCTGCAGGTGCGGGCGGAAACTGGGAACCTACAGGGGGCTTACCGCGAGCTGGTGGACGATCTCAATGACGGCATCGCGAAGATAGCTGTTCCGCTGAGCATCTCGGTGGAGCACCTCGACAAGTTGAGCCGCGGCATCAACGGCCAGCAGATCACGCGTGACTATAAGGGCGACATCCTGAAGCTGCGGGAGGGATTCAATCGTACCTTCACGACTGTGGACCGCATGGCGGAAGACATGCGGGCGCTGGCAGGAGCAGCTGCAGAAGGCAAGTTTGACGTGCGTGCCGATGCTTCCAAGCACCAGGGGATCTTCAAAGAAATCATCGAGGGCGTGAACCACACGCTGGACGCGATGATCAAGCCCGTGCAGGAAGGCAACCGGATCCTGACGAAGATGAGCCTGGGGAATCTGCGGGAGCGCGTGACGATCGATTGCAAGGGAGATCACCAGAGGATGAAGGAGGCGGTCAATAGCTTGCATGATGGATTGACGGCATTGATGGGGATTGCCACTTCTCTTGCCAACGGCGACATGTCGGTAGAGATCAAAGTCCGTTCAGCCGAGGATGAGGTGATTCGCCCCTTTCTCCAGATGAAGGCCAACATTGTGTCTCTGCAGCATGAACTGAATGGGCTGATCCAGGCAGCGCAGGCAGGCGACCTGACGTACCGCGCCGATGAGTCGGCGTTGCAAGGCGCTTATGCCGAATTGCTGGTGGGCATGGACAGCGTAATGGAGATCGTGCGCTCGGCGATTGCCAAGATCGCGGAGATCGCGCAGCCACTCACGCAATCGGCCGAAGAGTTGAACCGGATCAGCGGGGAGATGGGAGCAAACTCGGAGCAGACCGCCGCCCAGGCCAATATGGCGTCCGCTGGCTCCGAACAGGTGAGCAAGAATGTGCAGACGGTGGCGACGGGAGCGGACGAGATGGGCGCCAGCATTCGCGAAATTGCCAAGAACACGGCGGAGGCGAGCAAGGTGGCAATGTCCGCGGTGCAGACGGCAGAGACGACTAACGCGACAGTCTCGAAGCTTGGACAGAGCAGTGCCCAGATCGGGGAAGTGATCAAGGTGATTACCTCGATTGCGCAGCAGACGAACCTTCTCGCGCTGAATGCCACGATTGAAGCAGCGCGCGCAGGCGATGCGGGCAAGGGCTTCGCGGTGGTGGCGAACGAGGTCAAGGAGTTGGCGAAAGAGACGGCAAAGGCGACGGAGGATATCAGCCAGAAGATCGTCGCGATCCAGTCAGACACAAAGGGTGCGGTGGGAGCGATCGGCGAGATCGGCGCGGTGATTTCCCAGATCAACGACATCCAGAACACGATCGCCAGCGCCGTTGAAGAACAGAGTGCGACCACAACCGAGATCAGTCGCAACCTGGCGGAGGCCGCCAAGGGCGCGGTGGAGATCACGCAAAACGTTACCGGCGTGGCAGGTGCCGCGCGCACTACGACGGAGGGCGCAGCGCGGACTGAGAAGGCGGCACAGAAACTCACGAAGATGGCGGAGGAGTTGGACGGCATGATTGGGCGCTTCCGCCTCACGCAGGAGGCAGCTTCAAGAACCGTGTTGACCACGCGTCCGATGAGCCAGCACGTGCACTAAATGATGCGGGGGGGAAGTCGATACCCCCTTTGAGCGAGGAGATACGAGATGCGCGCACTGGTGGTGGACGATTCGTCGGCGATGCGGGCGTTCTTACGGATGATCCTGAAGAGTGCGGGAATCGAAGTAGCGGAGGCGCGCAACGGCCAGGAAGGGCTGAAGGCGCTAAGCGTGGCGAGACCCGAGCTGGTGCTGCTCGACTGGAACATGCCGGAGATGGATGGGTTCGAGATGCTGCGGTACATGCGTTCCGATACCCGGTACAACGGGATCAAGGTGATGATGGTGACTACCGAGACGGAGATGGCGGAGATGTCGCGCGCCCTGGGCGCCGGAGCGGACGAATACGTGATGAAGCCATTCACCCGCGAAGTGATCCTGGACAAGCTGGAACTGCTGGGAGTGATGCCACAGGCCCTATGAATCGCATACGCGTTCTCATCGTAGATGACTCGGTGGTGATCCGCTCATTGCTGCGTCAAGTGCTGGTGGGCGAGCCCGACATGGAAGTGGCTGGGGTGGCGGCCAACGGCAGGATCGCGCTGCAGATGCTCGACCAGGTCTCACCGGAGGTCGTGACGCTCGATATCGAGATGCCGGAGATGAACGGGCTGCAGACGCTGTCTGCGCTGCGGCGCAGCCGTCCGCGGCTCCCGGTGATCATGTTCAGCACGCTCACGGAACGCGGCGCGGTGGCGACGCTCGAAGCTTTTTCGATGGGCGCCTCGGATTACGTTACCAAGCCGTCGAATACGCGTGCCGAGGGCGGAATCCAGGCGATCCGCGACCAGTTGGTTCCGAAGATTCGTGCGCTTTGCCGTCGCGAGAAGCTGGCATTGCCCGCGTTGCCGGTGAAACGTCCTTCGATTGGCAGCCGGCGGGAGGTCGCAGGCGCGGTCACCGCGGTAGCGATCGGAACTTCGACGGGAGGACCGAATGCTCTGTCGAAGGTGCTTCCCTTGCTCCCGCATAACTGTCCCGTTCCAGTATTCGTGGTGCAGCATATGCCGCCGACGTTTACCCGGTTCCTGGCGGAGCGTCTGAACAAAGAAAGCAAACTCAATGTACGCGAGGCCACGGACGGGGACAGCGTGGCGCCGGGCAAAGTATGGATTGCTCCCGGCGACTTCCACATGGTGGTGGAAAGGAGTGGCGTGGCCGAGACCCGGGTGCGCACGATTCAGGCCCCCCCGGAAAATTCCTGCCGGCCATCGGTGGATGTGCTGTTCCGGTCGGTGGCGCGGATTTATGGAGCCGGGGCGCTGGCGGTGGTGATGACGGGGATGGGCCAGGATGGCCTGCGTGGTTGCGAGGCGATACGCGACGCGGGGGGTATCGTTCTTGCGCAAGACGAGGCAAGTTCGGTGGTGTGGGGCATGCCGGGATACGTAGCCAACGCCGGCCTGGCGGAACGCGTGCTCCCGCTCGACGAGATTGGAAACGAGATCGCGCGCAGAGTCCAAGGCGCAGCACTTACTCGCGGGGCATGAGGTCATGGGCATTTCAATTCACGAATTCGACTATTTGCGGCAACTCGTAAGAACCCATTCGGCGATCGCAATCGAGAGCGGCAACGAATACCTGGCAGAGTCACGCCTGGCGCACCTGGCGATCACGGAGGGACATCCCTCCGTAGGCGCGTTGCTGGGACAGATGCGTACCAAGCCCTTTGGGCCCCTGCACCGCCAGGTATTGGACGCGATGACCAACAACGAGACCTGGTTCTTCCGCGACCTGCATCCCTTCGAAATGATTAAGCGAGTGCTGCTGCCGGAACTGATCGCGAAGCGAAACGTGGTACGACAGCTAAACATCTGGAGCGCGGCATCTTCGAGCGGACAGGAAGCTTACAGCTTGGCAATGATGATCGAAGAGGAATTCCCGGAGCTGAGGACCTGGACTGTACAAATCCTTGGCACTGATATCTCGTCGGCCATTTTGAACCGCGCGCGTAGCGGACGATACTCGCAGATGGAAGTGAACCGTGGCCTTCCGGCGTCGTTGCTAACCCGTTATTTCCAGCGCGAGGGGCTGGAATGGGTGGTGAAGGAGAACATCCGGAAGCGGGTGAGCTTCGAGCCGTTGAACCTGTCGAAGCCGTGGCTCTCGATACCGCCGATGGACATCGTCATGCTGCGGAATGTACTGATCTATTTCGAAGTGCCGATGAAAAAACAGATCCTGGCTCAGGTGCGCAGCGTGCTGAAACCTGACGGATACATGTTTCTCGGAGGGGCAGAGTCCACCATCAATCTCGACGAGAACTTCGAACGCATGACGTTCGAGAAAACCAGCTGTTACCGGTTGAGGAGATAACCGCTATGGCAATCCGTCAGCAAGACTTGATCGCAATGAACGAGCAAATATGGTCATCGATGCTGGGAATTACGATCGTAACCAGCGAAAGCACCGAAGTGCCACTGCATGGAGCAAGCTTCATTGGAGCATGCGTGCAATTGGTGGGCGCCTGGCAGGGAGCGGTGTTGGTCGATTGTTCGCGCGCTCTGGCGCTGCGCGCTGCGCAATCTTTCCAGGGCAAGCGCGAGCAGGAAGTGTCGGTAGACGAAGTGCGCGACACGGTCGGAGAACTGGCCAACATGGCGGCCGGAAGCTTGAAAGCGTTACTGCCGCAGCCTACGCACATCTCTTTGCCTTCGGTAGCGGATGGGAGCGACTACGACCTGACGGTGCGGCGGGGAAAGGTGCTGCTGCAGTGTCCCTTCGAAAGCGCGGGAGAGCCACTCCTGGTGAGCCTGATTGAGCGCGAACGTGAGGCACAAACCGCGAAGCTTGACCGGCCATTGAGCAATCGGATCCAGTGAGGCCGCTCTAGAAAGGAGCGGGGTTCATGACCAGCAACTTCGGCTCGGTCATCTCTTCAATGGCATAGCGCAGCCCTTCACGTCCAAGACCGGAGTCCTTGATGCCGCCATACGGCATGTGGTCAATGCGGAACGTCGGAACATCGCCGGCGATCACGCCTCCCACTTCGAGTTCGTTGAAAGCGGTGAAGATGAGGCGCGCGTCATTGGTTATGACCCCGGCCTGCAGCCCAAAGGGCGAAGCGTTGACGGATTGAATGGCCTGGCGGAAATCATCGTAGGGCTCGACCGTGACGACGGGGGCGAAGACTTCGCGACAGTTGACAAGCATTTCGGGGCGAGTCTTGGTGAGCACAGTAGGCTCGAACAGGGAGCCGTTCCGCGTGCCCCCGCAGAGCAGCTTGGCGCCTTGGCCCACGGCTGTCTTCACCCAATCTTCTGCGCGGACCGCATCGGATTCGCGGATCAGCGGGCCAACGTCGGTGGTGTCGTCGAGCGGATCGCCGACCTTCAGTTTACGCGTGCCGGCGACCACCAGATCGGTGAACTTCGGATAGACACTTTGTTCGACAAGGATCCGTTGCACCGAGATGCAGCTTTGTCCAGCATATCCAAAGCCGCCGGAAACGCAGCGATCGGCTGCGAATTGCAAGTCTGCGTCCGAGTGCACGATGACGCCTGCATTGCCGCCTAATTCCAGCAGAACACGTTTTTTCCCCGCTTTGCTCTTGAGCTCCCATCCAACCGAGCTGCCGGTGAAAGTGAGCATCTTAATGCGATCGTCGGCAACGAGCAGGGCTGCGTCATCATTCGAAAGCGGCATGACAGAGAGGGCGCCCGCGGGCCAGCCCGCCTGGTAGATAATTTCCGCGAGCTTGAGAGCGGTGATCGGCGTCTGCGGCGCGGGCTTGAGAATGACAGGGCAGCCGGCAGCGATCGCCGGCGCAAGTTTATGCGAGACCAGGTTGAGCGGAAAATTAAACGGGGTAATCGCGAAGATCGGCCCGAGGGCAAAGCGGCGAACGATGCCCCATCGCCCGGCGGTGGCTTCCAGGGTATCGAGCGAGAGATATTCGCCTTCGATGCGGGTACTCTCCTCGGCGGCAACCTTGAAGGTGTAAATGGCACGATCGACTTCCTGGCGCGCAGTCTTAATCGGCTTGCCGGCCTCGAGGGCGATGCAACGGGCGAACTCTTCGCGACGCGCAGAAATTGCGCTCGAGATGCTGCTGAGAATCTGCTGGCGCTGGTAGCTGCCCATTCTGCGCGTGATCGCGAAGGCATCGAGCGCACCGCGGATGGCAGCTTCCACATGCGATCGATTCGCATAGAACACCTGTCCGATGAGGCTCCTGTCGAAAGGCGAGTGAACTTCAGCCGGAGTGCCTTCGGAAATCCGCTGTCCGTTCAGCAGAAATGGATACGACGCAACTTCGGCAGCAACATTGTGAGCCATCCTTTACACCTTTCCAACGGCAGCCGTGACTCCCGTGGCAACCTCCGCGATAGCGCTCTCGAGGACGTCCAGCGCGGTCTCCAGTTGCTCCCGTTGAATCACCAGCGGCGGCTGTATGCGCAGAACATTGCCATTCGTGCCGCCTACGCCGATGAGCACTCCGGCTTTGAAGCAGGTATCGCGAATGCTTTCGGCCTCAACGGCGGCGGGCGTGAGCGCTTCGTCCTTTACTAATTCGATGCCGATCATGAGGCCCAGGCCGCGTACTTGGCCGATGATCGGGAGTCTTCGCTGCAGTTCGTTCAGTCGTGCGACGACGTAGCGGCCTTTTTCCGCGGACTGTTCGCAAAGCCGTTCTTCTTCCAGGAATTCGATATTGGCGAGCGCTGCCGCGCAGCATACAGGGTTGCCGCCGAAGGTGGAGAGATGATCTCCCGGGCGGAAAGAAGCCGCAATCTCGTCGCGGGTGGTGAAGGCAGCAATGGGGTAACCGTTGGCAATGCCCTTGGCGGTGACGAGAATGTCAGGTTCGACGCCGTAGTGTTCGATGGCGAACATCTTGCCGGTGCGTCCGAAGCCGGATTGCACTTCATCGGCGATGAAGAGAATACCGTGACGGTCGAGGACCTCTTTGACTTCACGAAAATAATTCTTCGGAGGGACGATGATGCCGCCCTCGCCCATAACGGGTTCGGCGATGAAAGCGGCGACATCGCCAGAGGTTGAGAAGCGAATCACCTCCTCGAGAGTCTTCGCGCAATGCGAGGCGAATCTCTCCGGATCATCGGGCCAGGGCGAGCGGTAGGCATAGGGAGCCGGCGCAAATGCAACTCCCGGAGCATACGGGCCACCGCGCTTCTTGCGACCCTGGTTGCCGGTGATGCTGAGCGTGCCCCAGGTGCGGCCGTGAAAGGATTGCTGGAGGGAAATGATTTCGTGTTTACCCGTGAAAAGGCGCGCAACTTTCATAGCGCCTTCGATAGCTTCGGCGCCGCTGTTGGCGAAGAACGATTTCTTCAGGCGGCCCGGGGTGATCTGCGCGAGCTTCTCAGCGAGATCCGCCGTGGGCTGGCTGTAATAGATATACGAGGCGCAATGTACCAACTTGTCGATCTGCGCCTTGGCGGCGGCGTTAATCTTCGGATTGCAGTGCCCGGCATTGACCACGGAGATGCCGGCGAAACAATCGATGAACTCCCGGCCGGAGACATCACGAATGGTTGCGCCGCTGGCGCTCTCGATGACGACCGGTTGCACCGCTTTGACGAAGCTGGTGATGACGTAATCCTGGTATTTGCGAACTGTGTCGGGCATAGCGAACTCCGTATTGCGTCCAACGTTCAATGGGAAACTTGGCTCGCGACTGGCTGGGACGCGAACTCATATGCGAGCGCGGATTCCAGCACGTCCAATGCCTCGTCGAATTGCGTATCGGTAATGACGAGCGGCATGAGAAGACGAATCACGTTGCTGTAGGAGCCGGCATTCAAAATCAGAACGCCCCGCTCATAACAATATTGGATAATGTGCTTCGCGGCGGCGTCGTTCGGTTCGCGCGACTCGGCGGAGCGGACGAATTCCATGGCTTGCATCGCGCCAAGACCGCGGATTTCGCCGATCTGCGGCCATCGCGACTGCCACTTCGCTGCGCGCGCCCGGAAGTGTTCGCCGAGAGCGTTCGCCCGCGCAGGCAAGTCCTGGCGAAGCATGGTCTCGATGGTGGCGAGGGCGGCTTCGCAAGCGAGGGGATTGCCGCCGAAAGTTCCACCGATGGCGCCGGGGCCGGGAGCATCCATGATCTCAGCGCGGCCGGTGATGGAACCGATGGGCAGTCCGCCGCCGAGAGATTTGGCCGCGATGAGAATGTCGGGCTCAACCCCGTAACGCTGGCATGCGAACATCGCTCCGGTTCGTCCGAAGCCAGTCTGCACCTCGTCGGCGATCAGCAGGATGCCATGCTGTTTGCAGATGCCATGCAACTTGGCGAGGAACTCGCTGGGAGGAGTAATGAATCCGCCTTCTCCCAGAATGGGTTCGACGATGATCGCGGCGACGGACTCAGCCGCCACCGTGCGCTTGAAGGTGCTTTCCAGGACATCGGCACACGAGACTTCGCATTTCGGATAGGTGAGGCCGTAAGCACAGCGGTAGCAGTAAGCGTAGGGCACCCGGTAGATGTCGCTGGGAAAGGGCTCAAAACCCGCTTTGTAGGGATGGGTCTTGCTGGTGAGGGCCATGCCCAGCAATGTACGTCCGTGGAAAGCATCGTCAAAACAAATCACCGCGGGACGCTTGGTGTAGAAGCGCGCGATCTTCACGGCGTTTTCGACCGCCTCGGCGCCCGAGTTAACGAAAAATGTGCGCTTCGGAAACTTGCCGGGCGTGAGCTGGTTCAATCTCTCCGCCAGCGCGATGTAGCTCTCATAGGCGACGACCTGGAAACAGGTGTGCAGGTAGCGGTCCGCTTGGCGATGGATGGCCTCCACCACGGCCGGAGCGCAGTGGCCGACATTGATCACGCCGATTCCGCCGGCGAGATCGATGAGAGAGTTGCCGTCCACGTCTTCGATGATCGCGCCTTCCGCGCGAGAGATATAGACGGGCGTCGATGCATAGATCCCGCGGGGAACAGCGCCGGTGCGGCGTTGTGCGAGTTCCTGCGCCTTGGGTCCTGGAATGGGGGTACGAAGAACGATCGACGACATCAGTACCATCCAATCGGCTGCTCGTTGAGGTTGATGTGTACCTGCTTGGTCTCGAGGTATTCCTCGATGCCCCAGGGACCGAGCTCGCGTCCGAAGCCGGATTGCTTGTAGCCACCCCACGGCGCCTCGAAATACGTAGGCTGCATGTGGTTCACCCACACGACTCCGGCGCGTATCTTCTTCACCATGCGGAAAGCCTTGAAAATGTCGCGCGTCCAGACGGCGGCGGCCAGGCCGAAGGGAGTGTCGTTCGCGATCCGCAGGCCGTCGGCTTCGTTGTCGAAAGGAATAACGGAGGCGACAGGACCGAAGATTTCTTCGCGAGCGATACGGGCGTTGTTGTCAACGTCGTAGAAGATGGTCGGCTCGACGTAGTACCCCTTGGTGAAATCTTTCGGACGATCGCCGCCGGTAGCGACCTTGGCCTCTTTCTTGCCGATTTCCTGGTAGCTGCGGACGCGGTCGTACTGTTCCTTGCTGACCAGCGGACCCATCTTCGTATCACGCTCGAGCGGCGGTCCGAGTTTCACTTTCTTCGATTTCTCGGTGATCGCTTCCACGAACTTCTTGTAGATCGGACGCTCGACGAGGATGCGGCTTCCGGCGGAACAGACTTCGCCTTGATTGATGAAGACACCAAAAAGAGCGCCGTCGATGGCGGCTTCGAAGTCCGCATCGGCAAAAAAAATATTGGGAGACTTGCCGCCGAGTTCGAGTGAGACGCGCTTTAAGGTGTTGGCGGCTTCGCGCATGATCGCTTTGCCGACGGCGCCGCTGCCGGTGAAGGCAATCTTATCGACATCTTTATGCGCGACGATGGGTGCTCCGGCTTCTTCGCCGTAGCCGGTAACGATGTTGACCACACCCTTGGGAAGCCCAACCGCTTCGAACTCCTTTGCGAGCTCCAGCACGGTCAGCGGCGTCTGCTCGGCGGGTTTCAGCACAACGGTGCACCCCGCAGCGATCGCCGGAGCGAGTTTCCATGCGGCCATGGCGAGCGGGTAGTTCCACGGAATGATCTGTCCCGCGACGCCGATCGGTTCTTTCAGCGAGAGGCTGACGGCATTATCGGGAACCGGGTTGACTTGGCCCGTCACCTTGGTGGCGAGCCCGCCATAGTACTCGAAGCAGGTAGCGCAGTCGGCGATGTCGTACTCGGCCTCGACAATCGGTTTACCGGAGTTGCGGCACTCGAGTTCGGCGAGAGCGGTGGCATTCTGGCGAAGTTTTTCAGCGATGCGGAAGAGAACCCGGCCGCGTTCCTGTGCGGTGGTGGCGGACCATGGTCCGTCATCGAAAGCCGTGCGGGCAGCGGAGACGGCGCGGTCAACATCGTTGGCGTTGGCGGCAGGACATTCTGCAATCACCTCTTCGGTCGAAGGATCGTAGACCGGGAACGACTTACCGCTCGTGCTCTCAACGAACTGGCCGTCGATATACATCTGGTAGGTCTTGGCTTCGGTTTTCAGGGCGGTCGCCATATCTATTCTCCGATGCTGCTAGGCCGGATGCGATGCCTGGGTCGCAGCGGCATGGGCGGCACGCGCTTTGCGCCCGCCATAAATGAAAAAGAAGAAAGCGGCGAGACCAAGGAAGAACAGAGTCCCGCCAAACATCTTGAGTTCGTAATTCCTGACGGACGTGATCGACTGAGGCGGAAAGAACGCCAGTGCGATACCAAGCGTCGTGGTGATGAATCCGCTGATTCCCGCCAGCAGCAGAGCAGGGCGGCCGTACACGCCTTGTCCCGGTTGATAACGTACGGCGATTCGCACGAGTGCGCCGAACATATACAAGAAGGGAACAAGTTGCAGGACAACGGCCAGCGACAGCATTGTCTGGAAGGTTTGTTTCACGCTGTCCCCGCCGAGGAAAAAGAAAATAACCAGCAGGGTAGAGACCACGGCGTGGACCAGGAGCGCGGCATAGGGCGAGGCATATTTTGGATGCACGCGGCCCAGCCAACTTGGCATATAGCTGTCGAGCCCCGCAACAAACGGTATGCGCGCCGAACCGGCCAGCCACGCGGAGGCGATGCCGGCAATGGCGAGGCTGAGCATCAGCGAAAACGGAATGATGATCCAGGAGAGGTGGATTTGCGAACTGAGATGCGCAACCGCATCCACCACGCCCTGAAGCACGTTGATCCCATTTTTGCCGGCTGCCACCAGGAGGGTGAGCGTGGTGGCGATGTAAAGCGCGCCGGAGATGACACCGCCCCAGGCGACAGCTCCGGGCAGCGTTTTTCTCGGCTCCCGGATCTCGTCGCCCATGATGGAGGCGAGTTCGAGACCGACCAATCCGAAACAGATGACTCCGAAGGCGTTGAAAAGAAACTTGGGATCGTCCGGGATGTGAAAGTTGACGGCTCTGATCGAGGCGCCCTGCCTGAGCCCGACGACGAGGCCGAGGATGAGCAGGGTGGCTGCCGCGATAAAAGTTCCGATCGCGCCGATGTTATTGATCCACTTTCCGACGCCGAGACCGACGATGTTCAGCGCGACAAGAACCATCAGCAGGCCGAGCGACGTACCGAGCGCGAAGACCTTGTTGTCCGCAAGACCCTGATGATTGGGCCCGAGAACGTAAACGGAAACGCCGACAAAGTACAGCATCACGGTCGGCACGTAGAGCATATTGTTCGTCCAGTAGCACCAGCCGGAGAGGAATCCGTGGAAGTCGCCGAAGACTTCCTTGGCCCAGAGATAGACCCCGCCTTCTCCCGGATAGCGGTGCGCGAGTTCGATGACCGCGATGCCCTGTGGCCAGAAGAACAGAACGAGGGAGATGATCCAGAGCCAGATCGTGACTCCGCCGTTGGCGGCGATGGAGGGCACGACATTGAGGTTGAAGACCGCAACCACAAACAGCAGTACCAAGTCCCATTTTCCCAGGACGCGTTTGAGATGCACGGTTTCAGACTGCCCATTGCTCAAGAATGGCTCCAGCAGAGGGAATGGCAGGGCTGGTTAGCCCCGCCTCCCTGGTTGCTGCGTTGAACGGTTAATGCGCGGCGACCGCCTCGTGCGGCTCTTTCTGCGCGGCCGCGAGCGAGGGCGCGATCTCGGCAAAGACAGATAGATGCTTGTCGATATCGGCTTCGGTGTGCGCGACCGAGATGGTCCACTGCTCGTCCCACCAATAAGGTTGCGCCATGACACCACGGTTCACCATGGCGAACCAGTAGTGGCGCCACAACTCGGTGTCGACATTCAGCCAGTCGCGATAGTTGCGCACGCGCTTGGGAGCAAACATCAGGGCTCCGTTCGCGCCGGCGACTTCGACATATGCATCGAGGCCCGCCTTCGCAACCGTCTCGCGGTAGCCGACGGTCAGCTTATGGCTAAGTTTCTCGACGTGCGCGTAGTTGGCGCGGGTCAGGACCTCGCGGAAGACCGCGAGACCGGCGGCCATCGATACTGGATTGGTGTTGTAGGTGCCGCCGTGGAAGACCTTGTGCTGCGAGATCAGGTCCATGACCGCCTTGGAGGTGCCGAAGGCAGCGAGAGGCAAGCCGCCACCGATGGATTTCGCCAGGCAGATCATGTCGGGTTTCACGCCGAAGTACTCGGAGGCTCCGCCCCAGCCAAGCTTCGCCCCGGTCTTCACTTCGTCGAAGATCAGCAGCGCGCCGTGCTTAGTGCAAAGCTCGCGCAGGCCTTCGAGGAAGCCGGGCTCCGGCATGCAGAGGCCTACGTTCATCATGATCGGCTCAAGGATGATCGCCGCGATCTCGCCCGGGAACTGCTTGAAGCGGTGCTCCACGCTGCCAAGGTCGTTGAAGCTGGCGATCGTCACGTTGCCGATGCTTGCCTTCGGAACCCCGAGGCCGCCGGGAACCGAGTTCGGCGCAGTGAAATCGCCGACTTCGGAGGCTTTTGGTTTCACGCTGACCAGCGCGGCATCGTGCAGGCCGTGGTAGCCGCCTTCGAACTTGATGATTTTGTCGCGACCTGTAGCGGCGCGGGCGAGGCGAACAGAGTGCATGGTGGCTTCGGTTCCGGTGGAAGCAAAGCGAAGCATCTCGATGGGGAAGCGGGTGCAAATCTCTTCCGCGAGTTCCCACTCCATGTCATGCGGCATGCCGAACATGGTCCCGGTGCTGAGTCGTTTTTCGACGGCCTTCATCACCGCGGGATGACAGTGCCCGGCCATCAGGGCGCCGAAACATAGATTGTGGTCGATATATTCGTTGCCATCGAGATCGCGGAACTTCGATCCCGAAGCGTCTTTAACGAAGATGGGGTAGGGATCGTAGGCGCGATAATTGCTGGCGACACCCAGTGGGAGACGCTTAAGGTTTCTGTGGTGCGCTTCCGCCGACTTTGGCGTGCGCTTCTCAAACGTCTCGATTTCTTTCCGCAATGCGTCGTGCATGATGCGGGACTCCTTTGTCCTTTTCGCGAAGAGTACATCCGAAGCACTGCCGCCGTGGCGCGGAGAGCAACCACGACGGCAGCGATTACGGGCTAAAACGCAAGTTTTACGGCAAATTGAATCAGGCGTGGATCGCGAGCCTGCTGAACTTGTCCGAAGGTGCTGTCCGAGATGTTGCCATCCGGGTTGTAAAACTGCGTGTGGTTAAGAATGTTAAAGAATTCGGCGCGGAATTGCATGTTCCAGCGCTCGTTGAATTTCGTGTCCTTGATGAGGGTCATGTCCCAGTTGGCGATCCCCGGGCCGCAACAGATGGTGCGCTTCGCATTCCCAACCGTCCCAAACAGCGGCTGGCCGGTGAGGTAATTGATGGAAGCAGGATCGTTGCTGAAGATGCTGGGATTGAAGTAATAGTCGCCGTTCTTCTGCGGGCTCTGGGTGGTGAACGGCAACATCTGGTTCGGTTCGCCGACCGATTCGAAGAAGAAGCTGGTGAGGAGTTCGTTGTCATCCGCGGAGGTAATGCGGATGGGGAAGCCGGACTGCAGCGTCACGATGCCGGAGGTAGTCCATCCGTTCGCAATCTTGCCGGCCAGGCCATTCATCTTGCGAATCGGCAACTCCCAGTCGTAGCTGAAGACCACGCGGTGCCGCGCGTCGAACTCGGAGAGCGAGTAGCTCAGGCGCGGATCGATAGGATTGACTTCCCCTTCGAAGCTCGAACCCAGGTCGAAGGACTTGCTCCACGTATAAGCGAGCTGGAACTGCAAGCCTTTCGTGAAGCGCTTCTGGACCATCGCCTGGAAGGAGTTGTAGTTGGAATTTCCAATCGTATCTTCCGCGAAGATATTGGAGAAGACCGGCACGCCGTCTGCCGGGCAGCCCACGCCTGACATGGGCTGGCAGTTGGGCGAGGAATACGGCCGGATGCCGACGAGAGTAATCCCATTGCCGCCCACAACCGTGCCCCCGGGAATGAACGTCGATCCGCCGTGGTTATAGGGCAGGTGGAATCCGCCCGCAGGAATGGTTACGCCAGCGGGAATAAAGTAAGCGCCGTCGGAGCTGCCTGGGCCGCAGGTGGTAGGAGAACCACCGGAGCCGCTCAGCACGTTGTTGGCGTTCGAGTTGGAGAGCGTTATCAGATCCAGGCAGGTCTGCGGATTGCCGTAGTTGATGTCGTGCGAGTCGAGCAGGTGATGCGCTTGCGATCCAACATACCCGATCTGCAGCACGGTGTTCTTCGCGATCTCGCGCTGAATCGTGAGGTTGTACTGCTCGGAGTACTGCGTCTTGAGGTGCGGCTGCAGGTCTCCGTAGAGCAGAATCGGGCGGAAAGAAGACCAGTCGATGGGCGTGCCGGGTTTCGGAGTTAAGAAACCGTTGAACGGATTCGGCCACTGCGTCCCGGCCTGATCGATGAAGGGCGTGTTGAACTGGGGATCGCTGATGTAGTTGCTGCCCCCAAACGGCGGCTCCGCGCCGAATTGCTCGAGCACCAGTTGCTCGATGGGGTTGTAAAAGATGCCATAGCCGGCGCGAATGCTGGAGTCGCCGGAATTGCCAAACAGCTTATGCTTGATCCCGCTCGACCCATTCGGACTCCAGGCGATGCCGATTCGCGGAGCGAATGCCTTGTAGTAGGTCGACGTCAGGCCGGCCGGCACGCCGGTGTCGCCCGGAACAACAAGGCCTAGTGGAAAATATGCATTGTTTGGGCTGTTCTGGCCGCAATCGGTGCTGGTTGCTCCGAGAGCGAGTTCATTCGCAGTGGATAGTTGGCAAGGATAGGTCGTGGTCGCCTGGCCCGGCCGGAAGGTCTGCACGTGATGCAGCGCATCGGCCAACGGCGTGTTGAGTTCCCAACGCAGACCATAGTTCAACGTGACATTCGGCTTGATCTTCCAGCTGTCCTGCGCGAAGAGATAGAACGCAGTAGATCGAACGTTCTCGCGCTGCGCCGATCCTTGCGTGTAGCTGTAAGGAAGTCCGAGCAGGTAATCGGGAATCAGGTTGGTGGTCGTGCTGCCGTTGACCGGATTCGTGACGGTGAGATCGGTCGAGTTGCCGGCCGTCGGATCGTAGGTGTACGAGCCGTTCACGTTGTAATACAGCGTCTGGTCGAAGCGCATCCGGCGAACGTCCACGCCATACTTCGTAGTGTGGTTGCCCCACACCTTGCTCAGGTTGTCGCTCCACTGGAAGCTGTTCCCAACCTGCGGCAACTGGCCTTCAAAGTTGTTTCCGATCGCGAACGATCCAGGCACCGCAATGAAGGGGACACCTTCCGCGGCAGCACCCAGTCCGGGCGTGATGCCGAGTTTCGGATTGCTTGGATCGCTGAAACACACGCTCGGATCGACGGCACTGCCGCAAGAGTTCTGCACGAGGTTCGTGCTCTGCGGATGCTGGAAGCCAAGCTGGCCCTCGCGCATATAGGTGAAACGCGCCTCATTCACTACCGTGTTGGAAATTGTCCAGGTATGAGAGAGGTTGTACTGCTGCACGCGCGTTGGGATGTCGCTGCCGAAGCCGGGCACATTCGCGCCGGCCTGCTGGAAGAACGAGAGTGCCTGGAGGGTGCTGCTGTCGTCGACGTAATAGTAGAGGCTGAAGTTCTGGTTATTCGTGATGCGATGGTCGAGGCGCACCGACCCTTGGTCCCCGCGCACAATATTGTTGGGAACCGACTGGTAGTTGATCTGTGCGTATTGCGCGCCGGTACCGCGATTGGGCAGTGGAACGTATCTGTTTAGAAGCGCGACCGCGGTCGGATCCATGCAAGCTGTCGGTATCACGCCGGTAGGGAAGATGGATGCCCACGGCGTTCCGGCAGTAGGTGTCACGGCGCCTGGGACCGAATTGATCGCGGCAGTACACCCGCTGCGGCCGTTGAGGGTGTCGGCCACGGTCTGATCATTCAGGGTGCCTGTGAATGCACCGGAGTTGCTGAAATCGCCACCACGTTGCGTCGCATCCGGAAAATATGCGGCGGTTGAAGGAATGCCCTGCTTGATGCGACGCCCTTCATAAGACAAGAAGAAAAAGGTGCGGTCCTTGATCACCGGACCGCCCAGGGTCGCGCCGAACTGGTTCTGCTGGAAGTCAGGATTGTAGGGATCGAAGTACCCTTTCGCATTCAGCACCTTGTTGCGGAAGAACTCGTACATGCTTCCGTGCCATTCGTTGGTGCCGGACTTGGTGACGACGTTGATAATCGCCCCGGAATTGCGGCCGTATTCGGCGTCAAAGGTGTTGGTCAGGACGCGGAACTCTTCAATGCTGTCCGGGTTGGGCTGTACGGTGGGGATGTTGGCGAAGAGATCGTTGGCATCGCCGCCATTGACGTTGAAGTTGTTGGAACGGCCTCGGCCGCCGTTTACCGAGACGACCCCCGGCTCATCGGAGCCGTAGGCGATAGTATTGCTTCCACCGGCGTTCGACATGACGCCTGGCTGCAACTGCAGAAGCTGATAGGTGTCACGGGTGTTGAGCGGCAGAGCCACCACCGAGCGCTCATCCACTACGGCGCCCAGCTGCGTGGAAGTGGTATCGACCATCGGCGCCTCAGAACTCACGTCCACCACTTCCTGCTTCTCGCCGAGCTGCATCGTCTGGTTCAACGTCAGAACCTGGTTCACGGTGAGCGTGACGTGGTGCAGCACATTTTGTTTGAAGCCCGTGGCGACAAATTCGATGGTGTAGTTCCCGACTGCAATGTCGGGAAATCCGAAATTGCCGTCTTTGTCGGCATTGCTGGTTGCGACAACCCCGGTGGCTTCATTGGTAACGGTGACGGTCGTGCCAGGTATCACCGCACCGCTGGGATCGGTGACTTTTCCCAGGATACGGCCGCCGGTGCCTTGTGCATTGGCGAGTGGCGAGAACATCGCTACGAGAAAGAGGACCACAAGACAGCGAGCCCACGAACTGCCGCAATGGTGCATATTTTCACTCCCCAAACGGGCGACTGAGGACCGCATTATTCAAAAAACTGATTGTGATGAGGGCCGAAGTTGGTGCTTGCCAGAGAAACAAACCTTGCTATAATCGCGCAAGGTTAGAGAATCCCACTCGCGCTGTCAAGCACTTTGACCAGAAAAAAAGCAGATCGTTCCGTCCCGAAGAATGGGCGCTCCGGTGAACCCTCCGCGAACCATGGCGGAGAACCGCGGAGCCATGCGGCCCTGCTGAAGATTGGAGAGGTCGCTGAGCGCGTAGGCATTTCCGCCTCGGTCATTCGCTCCTGGGAAAAGCTAGGCCTGATCTCGCCGCAGCGCACCGGCAGCAAATACCGTCTCTATTCAGCGGACGACGTGAACAAGCTTCGGCGTGCGCGCTACCTGAGTCGAGTGCGCGGCATGAACGCGCCCGCCATCCTCGAACTGATGAAATCCAAGGGCGAACTCAAAAGTACGCGCAACGGCACCGCTGAGAACGTTGGGTTGCGCCTGCGCCTGGTGCGTACCTCCCGTGGGCTCTCGCTGGCGGAAGTGGCCGGCAAGGTGGGCATCTCCGTGGGGTTTCTCAGCGCGATCGAGCGCTCCGCCATGAGCGCGTCCGTTGCTACGCTGCGCAACCTCGCAAAATTCTACCGGCTTAATATCCTCGATTTCTTCGACCAGAGCGGCGCCCGGCAGTATCTCGTGCGCCCATCGGAACGGCGCCAGCTTCGCGCGAGCGACGGCGTACGCATGGAACTGCTGGCGTGGGGAAACCCGGTGATGGAGCCGCACCTGTTTCATGTCGCGCCGGGTGCGGGAAGTGGCGTGGAGGAGTATTCACATGAGGGCGAGGAGTTCCTGTTCGTGTTGGCCGGGGCGCTGAACCTGATCGTCGATGGTGCCGAGTATTGCCTGCGTCAAGGCGACAGTTTCTATTTCGAGAGCAGCACTCCCCATCGCTGGGTGAACCGGGAAAAGAAAGAAGCCGTGGTTCTGTGGGTGAACACGCCGCCAACATTCTGATTCACAGGCGACGATGTTGTGTTCGGTCTCACGAGGAGAGCAGAGAGATGAAGTCGCGCTGGCTTTTATCCGTACTTTTAGTGGCGATGGTCTTCCTGGGATCGTGCGCGAAGAAAACGCCGACCCTGAACCTGCTTGTATGGGAAGGATATGCCGATCCCTCGTTCGTCAAGGCCTTCGAAGAGAAGTATCAGTGCAAGGTAGCCGCGAGCTACATGGGATCGAGCGATGAACTCGTCGCGAAGCTGCGCGGCGGCAGCGCCGCCAATTATGACGTGATTTCTCCTTCGAGCGATGTGGCTACCAGCATCGCGAGCAGTGGGCTGGCAGCGGAAGTGGACATCGCGCAAATCCCCGACTACCACAACCTCTCGCCGCAACTGCGTGATCTGCCACTGGTGAAAGTCAATGGCAAGATCTATGGCGTCCCTTTCATGTGGGGCCCGAACCCGCTGCTCTACGACACGTCTTATTACAAGGCAGCGCCGCAGAGTTGGGCGGATCTCTGGGATCCCCGGCTCAAGGAAAAGATTTCGGTATGGGATGACCTCTCAACCGTGTACATGGCGGCCCAGGTGCTCGGTTACGATAAGCCGGACCCGGCGCACCTCTACAACTTGACCGATGACGAATTGGAGAAAGTGAAAGCCAAGCTCCTTGCTTTGAAGCCCAACATTCGCAAAATGTGGACGACCGGAGGCGAACTCACCAACCTGTTTCAGAACCACGAAGTGGTCGCCGCGATGGGATGGCCATTGATGACCAACCAGCTACGCAAGCAGAATTTCCCAATCGGTGAGACCATTCCCAGGGAAAATACCACCGGTTGGATCGACCACCTGATGGTGACCGCCGCCAGCGAGAACAAGGACCTCGCCATGAAGTTCCTCGCGTACATGGTAGAGGCAAAGACGCAGAAGATGGTGACGGATGTCACCGGCTACACCCCGGCCAATCCGAATGCAGCCCAGTTCATGACAGAACAGGAGAAGAAAAATCTGCACCTGGATGACGTGGATGGCTACCAGAAGCATATTTACTTCTGGCAGAATGTGCCGCGTCGCGCCAAGTACAACGAGATCTGGAACCAGGTAAAGGCTGCGCAGTAATCGATCGCATGACAACTCCAGCCGTCCCTCCCATCCCGTCAGCAACGCAGACGCTTCTCTCCGTCGACCGCGTGGCCAAGCGCTTCGGAAAGAACGTGGTGTTGCGCGACGTGTCGCTGCAGATCGCGCAAGGAGAGTTCCTCAGCATTCTCGGTGAGAGCGGGTCGGGAAAGACGACATTGCTGCGCTTGATCGCCGGCTTCGAGCGCCCTGACTCGGGGACGATTCTCATGGACGGCGCCCGCATCGATGAGCTGCCTCCGTATCAACGGCGGGTGAATACCGTCTTTCAAAGTTATGCGCTTTTCCCGCATCTCAACGTCACTGAGAACGTCGCCTATGGGCTGAAGGTAAGCAAGACCCCAAAGACGGAGATCAAGAAACGGGCGCAGGAAGCGCTCGCGATGGTGAAGATGGAGAGTTTCGCGAAGGCGAAACCATCGAAGCTTAGCGGAGGACAGCAGCAGCGCGTGGCCTTGGCGCGCGCCCTGGTGAACCGGCCGAAGCTCCTGTTGCTGGACGAGCCGCTCTCTGCGCTGGATGCGAACCTGCGCCGCGAAATGCAGTTCGAATTGAAAGCGCTGCAGCGCGGCGTCGGGATTTCCTTCGTATTTGTGACCCACGACCAGGAGGAGGCGATGACAATGTCGGACCGCGTAGCGCTTCTGCGCCTGGGAGAACTCGAGCAGGTCGCCACCCCTCGTGAAATCTATGCGAGACCCGCTACCGCCTACGCCGCCGAATTCATTGGGCACAGCAATCTGCTGCGCTGCACCGTGAGCCGCGGCATTGTGCGCTGGGGCAGCGTCATCTTTACCTGCCTGGAAGCCGATGGACCGGCAGTCTTCTCGCTGCGCCCCGAGGCAATTCGTGTATCCTCCTCCGCCACTCCAGCCGACCACGTTCGCTTTTGGGGGCGCGTCGTTCGACAGGTCTTTCAGGGCGCTTCGGAGCTGTTCGAACTGGACTGTGGTGGCTTGAAACTTAACGCGAAGATCTACGGTTCGCGGGTTCCCTCCGGCGATAGCGAGTTCGAATTTGCGCCCGGCGATGTCGTGGCCGTGAAGGAGAGCCGATAGTGTTCTCGCGAGCGTACAAAGCGGCTGTCGCCATTCCGCCCATCGTCTGGGTTTCTGCGTTTCTCCTCACGCCTTATCTCCTGCTGTTCTGCAACAGCTTCTGGAGCGTCCAGGGTGGGCAGGTAATCGTGCACAACTGGGGCTTGCAGAATTATCGAAACCTGGCGCAGGTTCCGGTTTACCTCCAGGTTCTCCTGCGTTCGATGAAGATCGCGGGCACGGTTACGCTTTTGTCGCTGCTGCTCGGCTATCCCCTGGCGTACTACGTGGCGTTCCATGCCAAGCACAAACAACTGCTCTACCAGCTCGTGATCATCCCCTTGTGGGTGAGCTACCTGGTACGCGCTTACGCATGGAAGACGATCCTTGGCAGCGATGGCGTGATGAACACGCTCCTTCAATACCTGCATATCACGCATGCTCCCGTAGGGTTCCTGCTTTACAGCCCTTTTGCTGTCGTGCTGACATTGACGCACATCTATACGCCGTTCACCTTCCTTCCCATCTATGCCGCCCTGGAGCACATCCCGAAGAACCTGGTCGAGGCCTCGCAGGATCTCGGCGCCTCTACGGCAAAAACGTTCTGGCGTGTGGTCTTGCCGCTCTCCATCCCCGGTGTTCTGGCCGGTGCAACCTTCGCCTTTGTGCTGAGCCTAGGCGATTTCCTCGCGCCTTTGTTACTCGGCGGTCCCAGCGGCATCATGATCTCCAACGTGGTGGTCACCCTCTTCGGGGCCGCCTATGACTGGCCGCTCGGAGCCGCGATTTCCGCGTGCATGATGGCACTCGTTCTCGCCATTCTCTTCCTCACCGAAAGGATCGAAAAGAAGTGGAGCTTCAGCGCATGAGCGGGAGCGCGGGGAAGAGTCCGCTATGGCTGCGGCTGCACGCGCTTGCGGTCTTCGCTTTCCTCTATCTGCCGATCGCGATCCTGGTGCTCTATTCGTTCAACGGCGGCGGAGTCGGTGGATTCCCGCCTCGCAATCTGACGCTTGGCTGGTACCGCATGCTGTGGAGCGATACCGCCTTGTGGGATGCGGTCGTCAACAGCCTTGAGGTCGCCGGCGCGGCCGTCGCTATCGCCATCGGTCTCGGCCTTCCGGCCGCGCTGGCGCTGGACCGCGTCAACTTTCCCGGGAAAGCGATTTTTCGCCGGCTGGTCCTGTTGCCGCTGATCCTCCCAGGCATCATCACCGGCCTTTCGCTCTTGATGCTCGTGGTCGCGGTGGGAATGAAGCTCAGCCTTGTGACGATCATTCTCGGTCATGGGACCGCGCTGATTTCGGTTGCGACGACCGAGATCTTCGCGGGGCTGCAGAAGGTGCAGCGCTCGCAGGAAGAGGCGTCGCTCGACCTGGGAGCGAATTATTGGCAAACCTTCTGGCGAGTCACGCTGCCCAACTTGCGGCTCGCGATCCTTGGCGCGGCACTTCTGATCTTCACCTTGTCGATGGACGAGATAGCAGTGAGCTTCTTTCTCATTGGCCGTGATAACACCTTGCCGCTGGAGATCTGGTCGCGTCTGCGCCGCGGCATGACGCCCGAGATCAACGCAGTGTCCACCGTTATTTTTGTGTTCTCGTTAGCTCTCATCTTGCTCTGGTACCAGCTGCGGAAGCCCGGATCGCGAGACTGGGAGACCGCCGCTGTCGCCGTCGAAGGGGAATCATGAGCACCAATCGCAGGGATTTCATCAAGTTCGTGGTCGCAGGTGCGGTCGCCGCTGGCTGTCCGATCACCCTCAAGGCTGTACCGGACGATACAAAGACCGAGGTCGATGGCGAACACAACGAGATTTGCCACCAGGTGCGCGACGGCCATGTGTTCATGCGCCCTCCTTCTTCCGCGAACTACGACGTGGTGATCGTGGGCGGCGGTGTGAGTGGCATGACCGCGGCGTACCTGCTGCGCGACAAGAAGTTCCTGCTGCTCGAGAAAGAGCCGCATTGGGGCGGCAACTCCTACCTCGAGGAGTTCAACGGCGCCGCCTACGCCACTGGAGGTGCCTTTCTCGAGATGGGCGGAGGCGCTGCTGAGTTCTCCCAATCGCTCGGCTTGGAACAGTTGCCCATCGCTAACTGGGACGGCATGATCCTCAATGGCAAATTTGTCTCCGATTGCTGGGGCGACAATATCGGCCAGATCCCGTACCCCGCCAATGTGCGCGAAGCCTTCAAGAAGTTTCGCGACGAGGTGCTGAAGATCGACGTACGCGCCCGCGCGCAGGAACTCGACCTGTTGCCGCTCACCCACTTTACCAAGGGGTATCCGCAGGAGTTGACCGAGTGGTGGGACGATTACGGCCCTTCCAACTGGGGCGCGAAAGCGGCGGAGACCTCGGCGATGATCGGGTTGATGGAAATGCACTTCATCAGTGGCCCGGGGCGCAAGGACGAACGCGTGACACTGCCCGGCGGAATCGGTGCGCTCAACCGCCGGCTCGCTGAGGTTCTGGACCAGCAACATAAGGAACAGTTGCGGTTATCCGCAACCATCGTGGCAGTCAGTCAGCAGAAAAACGGTGTCGATGTAACCTACGTCTTCAATGGCGAGCTGAAGACGGTAACGGCGAAGGCGGTCATCATGGCCACGCCGAAGTTCATCACCGCGCGCATCGTGGAAGGCATGCCTGCAGCGCAAAAAGAGGCAATCCGCAAGATGCACTACATCCCCTACGCCGTGGTGAACCTGATCTACGATAAGCCGGTATTCAACCGAGGTTACGATACGTGGTGTCCGGGCGGAAACCGCTTCACCGATTTCATCGTTGCCGATTGGACGGTACGCAACCAGCCAGGCTACAAGCAGAAGTACAACATCCTGAGCTGCTATACGCCGATGGAGGAAGACGAACGCGGCTACCTGCTCACCGAAAGCGGCAGCAAGATGATCGCCGAACAGGTGCTCACCGATTTCAAGAAGCTGTTGCCGGAGACAAATGTCGATCCGATTGAAGTCCACATCTATCGTCGCGGGCACCCTATGTACAAGTCGCTGCCGGGCAACTTCACCAAGGTACAGCCGCTCGTGCGCGTCCCCATGGAACGAATTTCGTTCGCGAACACGGACTCTGAGGGCCCGGTATCCAGCACAGGCGAGGGAATTAAAGCCGCGCACCGCGCGGTCGACGAAGTGAACAAGATTCTCGCCGGGCGTTCGCGCGCCACCTACAGCGGGGTGTGAGAACATCCCTCCAGAGGAAGCCGCAGGACCCGCGAGGACCCCAATCTACTGTTTGGCCGAACGGTGAAGTTCACCGGTGGCTTGATGTTGTCGGTCTTGGCGAAGTCACCCTGGTTCACCGCGATTTCTCGGCCCTTCTGGCCCGCAGCAAGTACAGGGAAGGAGACGAGAAACAGCCGTGCTACTGCAGCTCGGCGAAAGATCGCGCGCAGTGGCATCCGGTAAGGCTGCTGACTTGTGAGAATACCCGGATATTGTGCATCTTCAGCGCTCCTCCCGCGATGTTGCTGGAATTAGAATGAAGAAAGCATCGCGATGGGACCCGCGCAAAAACCTGAACCAGCCACGTCGCCGCGCACCATCTTTCACGTCGATATGGACGCCTTTTTCGTCTCCGTGGAAGAGCTCTTCGACCCCTCGCTGAAGGGGAAGGCCGTGGTGGTCGGCGGCCAGCGCAACGAACGCGGAGTGGTTTCTGCCGCCTCGTACGAAGCTCGCAAGTTTGGCGTTCATTCTGCGATGCCGTTGCGTACCGCGGCCAAGCTGTGTCCGCATGCGCTCTTCGTGAACGGTCATCCCGAACGCTATCGCGAATATTCCGGCCGGGCCTTTGCAGTGTTAAAGAACTTTTCCCCAAAGGTTGAAATGGCATCGATTGACGAGGCGTATCTCGACATGACGGGAACGGAGCGCCTGCACGGTCCGCCCCTCAAGGCGGCGCACGCTCTGCATCAGTTCATGAAAGCTGAAACTCAACTCAATTGTTCGATCGGCATCGGAACATCACGGCTGATCGCAAAGGTATGCAGCGATCAGGCAAAGCCGAACGGCGTGCTATGGATCGTTCCCGGGCAGGAGGCCAGCTTCCTCGCTCCGCTCAACGTCAGAAAAATTCCCGGCGTCGGCAAAGTCATGGAGCAGAAGCTCAATGAGATCGGGATCCGCAAAGTTGGCGACCTGGCGAAGCTCGACGATCTGTTCCTGCGCGAGCGCTTCGGCGAATGGGGACTAGCGCTGGCCGGAAAATCGCGCGGCCTCGATGCCGGCGGCTACTTCGATCGCGATGTTGCTGTCGACGAGGGACCAAAATCCGTCAGCCACGAACACACCTTCAATACCGACACGAAGGACCGCGAGAAGCTGGAAGCAATGCTCGCGAGGCTCTCGGAAATGGTGTGCCGGCGGCTGCGCGAACACAACCTGCACGCACGAACCGTACAGCTAAAGCTGCGCTACTCGGATTTTTCGACGATCACGCGCGCCCATTCGCTCGAACAGCCTACACAGCTCGATACCGTCGTTGCCGAAACCGCGCGCTCGCTCTTCCGCGGGAACTGGGAGCGAGGCCGCGAGGTACGCCTGCTGGGCGTGCAAACTTCAGGATTCGACGACGTCCCGTTGCAACTCGACCTTCTCGGCCAGGTGCACGAAGACAAGATCTCCAAGGCACTCTCGGTGGTCGATGAGATGCGCGACCGTTTCGGAGAGAATGCAGTGTCGCTTGCCACCGGATTGAAGTCGCGCTTCCGCGAGAAGACCCACGAGAATCCTGCGAGTTTGCCGGGCAAAAGCAAAAAAAAGCAGGACTGACAAACCAGTACTGTTCACTTTTTCATCAGTTTTCCGGACGCAGATGCGCTGGATCACGCAAAACCGTGACCCTCTTCCTTCACGAAGCTGTCGCGAAGACGGATCATTCTCCTATCACGGTTCCATCGTGAGCGGGAGTGCCTCATGTCGAAGGTTCTGGTGGTTGGATACGGAAATCCCTTGCGGGCGGACGATGGGCTCGGTTGCCATGTAGCGCGGCAGATTGCCCATCATCTGCGTGGCAATGAGCGCGTCGAAGTGATGCCCTGCCATCAGTTGGCGCCTGAAATTACACAACAGATCGCGGATGCCGAGTTTGTCATCTTCATCGACGCGTGTACCGAAGGCGAGCCCGGCACCATCGTCGAAACCACGATCGTTCCCGATGCGGAGTTCAGCGGCAAGTTTGACGACAGGATGACCCCCGGCACCTTGCTGGCTGCGGCGAAGGCATTACACGGAACCAGTCCTTCCGCCGTGCTCTTCAATATGACCGGATGGTGCTTCGAGTTCGGCGAGCACATGTCCGCCATCGTCAGCGAACGCTTCCAGGAACTCGTGCGCATGGTGGAGAAGACAATCGCCGAACACCAATCTGTTCCGGCGTAAAAGGTTTTCCCTGAAAGCATGCAAGCCGCTCGGAGGAGTGTATGTACGAACTGAGCGTGGCACAGGAACTTTACTGCAAAAGCAGGGAACGCGCCGACGAGGTCGGCGCACGCGAGCTGGAATCGGTGCGAGTGAGTGTCGGCGAGCTATCGGGTGCAAACCCGCGACTGCTCCGGTCAGCCTGGAAGTTTGTGACCTCGGAGACCGCTGACGACCAGTGTCGCCTTGAGATCGTGATCGTACCCGGACGGCAGATCTGTCCGCAATGCGGCGCAGCTCCGGCGCCAGGTTCGCACCTGATTTACTGCGAACGTTGCAAATGCCACATGCGCGTGGAGAGCGGAGCTACGGTGGACCTGCTGGAAATTCAGTTCGCGCAGGAACTCGCGCTTGCCTGAAAGCAAAGCAGCCGCGTCAGGAACTCCGTAAGCTGGCTCGCCAGAAATTGCGTGCCCTGAGCTGCTGCTCCATGTATTCGACCGGGTCGCCTTGCACCCACGGCCGTAACCGCGCCGGAATCCTCGCTCCGCGATAAACCTTGCATTCCATCAGCGTGGGACCACCCTCGTGCCGGGCCCGGTACATGGCTTCTTGTCCCACCCGGTAAACAGCCATCGCATCGCTGCCATCCACCGTCATCCCGGGCAGGCCCACGCCCAAAATCTCGTGGCTCAGGTCGTGAACCGCTTTCCCTCCGGCAACGTTGTGCTGCACCACGACGACCAGCGCAAGCTTGTGCAGAGCGGCGAAAGCCAACGTAGCGCGCGCCGGCGCCAGCGAACTCGCGTCGCCGGCGAAGGCGAGCACCAGCCCCGGTTTGCCATGGATACTGCGATCGAGCGCGTAACCCGCGGCGAGGGCGATGTGCGCGGCCGCATCGAGCTGCGGAGTTTTTGTATCCAGGGGGGCAAGATCGAGAATTTCCGGCTTCGCTGCGCCGAACAGAACTTCGCTCAGGGAGCCGGCATGCGAAATCGTAAGTGAGTCCTCCGGCAAAAGCCCCATCAGCGAACCGACGACGGTCGCTTCCACGCCTGCCGTTTCCAGTGAGGCAGCGCGGCATCTCCTGAGAAGGGCGTACATCCGTCGCATCAGATCCGGATCACGCGAGGGAGGAGTGTTGACGGCGTCGTGTGCTTGTTTGTGCTTGGGTTTGGCCGGCATGGATCAATGGCATTCTAAACGATTGCAGCAGATTCCATTTGGGGGCATCGACGAAGTTCCAGCAAAAGAAAAAGCCCGCACAAGGCGGGCTTCTCGCAATCCTTGCTTTCTACTGATGCGCCGAAGGCTGGTCCGAGGTTGGCAATACGGAGAGAGCCGTCGGCTCCTCGTCGCCTACTTCGGGAAGCGGCTTTTCGAGGGCGAGTTGCAGGACCTGGTCCATCTCGTCCACGAAATGCAGCGTCATCTCGGTGCGAATGTTCTCCGGCACCTCCGCCAGGTCCTTCTCGTTGTCCTTGGGCAGGATCACGGTTTTGATCCCGGCTCGAAGCGCGGCGAGAAGTTTTTCTTTCAATCCACCGATGGGCAGCACCTTCCCGCGCAGGGTGATTTCGCCGGTCATCGCGATGTCGCGGCGAACCGGTATCTTGGCCAAAGCGCTGGAGAGAGCCGTCGCCATGGTGATACCGGCCGACGGGCCGTCCTTCGGAATCGCTCCCTCGGGCACGTGCACGTGAATGTCGCTGTTGCGGTAGAAATCGCGCGGCAGCCCGAGCTTGTGAGCGCGTGAGCGCACGAACGACATGGCCGCCTGCGCCGATTCCTGCATCACGTCGCCGAGTTTCCCGGTCAGCGTGAGCTTCCCCTTGCCCTCGACCACGGAGACCTCGGTGGTCAGGATCGAGCCGCCCACTTCCGTCCATGCCAGGCCGGTGACCAGCCCGACCTCGCTCTTCTCGTGCACCGCGGAATCGCGGTAACGGGTAACCCCGAGGAAGTCGCCGACGTTCTCCGCCGTTACGTGGACCTTGTAGCTCTTGTCCCGCACCACGCGGCGCGCGATCTTGCGGCAGACATTGCCGATCTCGCGCTCCAGGTTGCGGACGCCGGCCTCGCGCGTGTAATTGCGGATGATGATACGCAAAGCTTCCAGGTCGAACTGTGCATTTTCTTCCGTCACGCCCGCCTGCTCGCGCTGCTTCTTGAGCAGGTACTGGCGCGCAATCTCCACCTTCTCATCCTCCGTATAGCCGTGCAGCCGGATGATTTCCATGCGGTCCTGCAGCGGGCTGGGGATGGTGTGCAGCACGTTGGCGGTGGCTACGAAGAAGACCTGTGAAAGGTCGTACTCCACGTCAAGGTAGTGATCCACGAACATGAAATTCTGTTCCGGATCGAGTACCTCGAGCAGCGCTGACGACGGGTCGCCGCGGAAATCGGTGGACATCTTGTCCACTTCGTCGAGCATGAAGACCGGGTTCTTGGTGCCCGCCTTCTTCATCATCTGGATGATCTGGCCCGGCAGGGCGCCAATGTATGTCCGGCGATGGCCGCGAATCTCGGCTTCGTCGCGCACGCCGCCCAGCGACATGCGGACGAACTTCCTCCCGGTCGCCTTGGCAATCGACATCCCGAGCGAGGTCTTGCCGACGCCCGGAGGCCCGACAAAGCACAGGATCGAACCCTTCGGATTCTTGACCAGTTGCCGCACCGCGAGAAACTCGATGATGCGCTCTTTGACCTTCTCCAGGCCGTAGTGGTCTTCGTTGAGAATCTTCTCCGCGTAATCGATGTTGCGGACTTCCTTCGAGCGCTTCTTCCACGGCACCGCCAGGAGCCAGTCGAGATAGTTCCGCGACACCGTGCTCTCCGCCGACATCGGCGGCATGGCCTCGAGCTTCTTCAGTTCCTGCAACGCCTTCTCGTGTACTTCCTCGGACATGCCGGCGGCGTCGATCTTCTTCTTTAACTCGTCGAATTCGCTCTTCTCGCCACGGCCCAGTTCCTTCTGGATGGCCTTGATCTTCTCGTTGAGGTAGTACTCTTTCTGCGCCCGCTCCATCTGCCGCTTGACCCTCGACTGGATGGTCCGGTCCATGTTCAGCTTCTCGATTTCCACATCCAGCACGTCGGCGATACGGTTCAGCCGTTCGGCGGGGTCGAAGATCTCCAGCAATTCCTGCTTCTCTTCGATCGAAAGCTGCAGGTTGGCAGCAATGGTGTCGGTCAGCTTCGCCGGATCTTCCATGCGCACGGCCGCGATCATCGTCTCGTAGTTCAGCGACTGGCACAGCTTCACATACTGTTCGAACAGGGAAGTGACTCGCTGGATCGCCTGCTCCAGCGTCGGGGTCATCTCGGTGTTGTATTTCACCGTCCGGACTGTCGCTTCGAAAAAGCCGTCCCCGTCCGTGACTTGAAGGATCTTGGCCCGCTCAATACCTTCAACCAGCACTTTAATGTTTCCGTCCGCCAGCTTCAGGCTTTGGACAATATTGACGATCGTTCCCACCTGGTAGATTTCGTTCGGCTTGGGCTCGTCCACGCTGGCGTCATGCTGCGTAGCCAGGAAGATTTTCTTGTCCGAAGCGAGGGCCTCTTCCAGCGCTCGAACGCTCGATTCGCGGCCTACGACGAAAGGCGTCATCATCGACGGAAAGATGACGACATCGCGGATAGGCATCATCGGGAGTTTCTTGGTCTCAAATTTCTCGCGCTGGCTCATTGGTCGGGTCCCCCGTACTGGAGAAGATGAAAAACGGCGTTTACACCACCCCAGTTATGTAAGGATAACACGCGAAAATCGCGGGTTCGAGCAGTACCAAACGAGGAACCCCGGCGTCTTTTGTCACTGGCAAAGCGAAACCCCAGCCGCAGCCGGGGTTTCGCTGTCTCACATGAACTTAACTGGCCTGTTTTTCCACAAGGTTGATCGAGATGTCCCGCTTCTGAACCATCTCCGCCGTGACTTCGAAGTCCTTTACGCGCTTCTGGCTGGGCAGGCTGTACATCAGGTCCAGCATCAACTCTTCCAGGATCATGCGCAGGCCACGGGCACCCACCTTGCGATGCATGGCTTCGCGCGCGATCGCCCGGACCGCCTCATCGGTGAATTTAAGCTTCACGTTCTCGAACTCGAAGAGCCGTTGATATTGCTTCACAATGGCGTTCTTCGGCTTGGTCAGAATCTCAACCAGAGCATTTTCGTCGAGGTCGTTCAGAATGCCCAGCACGGGCAGCCGTCCGACAAATTCAGGAATGAGCCCGAACTTGATCAGGTCCTGCGGTTCGGCCTGTTGCAGCATCTCCGAATCCCGCTGATTGCTGAGCGGAATGTTCTTTTCTTTCTCTTCGTCCGACCGGAATCCCAGGGCGCGCTTGCCGAGCCTACGTCCCACGATCTTTTCCAGCCCAACGAACGCCCCGCCCACGATGAACAAAATATTCGTCGTATCGACCGGGGTAAATTCCTGGTGCGGATGCTTGCGCCCCCCTTGCGGCGGAACATTGGCAACCGTACCTTCCAGGATTTTCAACAGCGCCTGCTGCACGCCTTCGCCCGAAACATCGCGGGTGATCGACGGATTCTCGTCCTTGCGTCCGATCTTGTCGATCTCGTCAATATAGATGATGCCGGTCTGTGCCCGGGCCACATCCCCATCGGCGGACTGCAACAGCTTCAGGATGATGTTCTCGACATCCTCGCCCACGTAGCCGGCTTCGGTCAGGGTCGTGGCGTCCACAATCGCGAACGGCACATCGAGCATCTTCGCCAGGGTCTGCGCGAGAAGCGTCTTTCCCGTTCCCGTCGGTCCTACCAGCAAAATGTTCGATTTCTGCAGCTCGACTTCGCCGCTGCGCTGGCGATTCATGAAAACGCGCTTGTAGTGGTTGTAAACCGCGACCGAAAGCTTCTTCTTTGTCTGTTCCTGGCCGATTACGTACTCGTCAAGGAAGGTTTTCACTTCCAGCGGCTTCGGAAGATGGTTGGGAGCGGCCGCCGGACTGGCTTCGGCGCGGTCGTCCTCGAGAATGGAATTGCAGACCGCGACACATTCGTCGCAGATATAGGCCCGCGGGTAATCGCTCGGCGAAGAGATTAACTTCGCCACCGCGTCCTGCGATTTGTGGCAGAACGAACAGCGAAGTACTTCATCGGTTCCAGTCCTGGATCTCACAGCTACACTCCTTAGACCGCCGGCATGTTACGAGGCGCCTGTCTCAATCCTGCGCGGGCTGCTCTCTGTTCCCCGGGTCGCCTGCATCCCGAAGCTAACATGCTCCCCCTTGAATAATTTCTCCAAAGTTTACTCCGCCTTCGGAAAATTTTCCTAAGGCGGAGCCATTACTTTAGTGGGAATTCTCTGTGTAGCCCCGATGACCTCGGTAATGCTACTTGTGTTTGTAGATGATATCGTCCACAAGCCCGTATTCCTTGGCCTGCTGTGCGTTCATGATGAAGTCGCGCTCGACATCTTTCTCTACTTTTTCCAGCCGCTGATTGCAGTGTTTCGCAAGCAACTGGTTCGTGATCTCCCGCATCCGCAGGATCTCGCGCGCATGGATATCGATATCCGTCGCCTGCCCGCTCAGTCCGCTCATCAAGGGTTGATGAATCAGGATGCGCGAGGTTGGCAGCGCGTAACGCTTATTCGGGGCTCCGGAGGCCAGCAGGGTCGCGGCCATGCTGGCGCACTGGCCTATGCAGATCGTCGCCACGTCCGGGCGAATGAACTGCATCGTGTCATAGATCGCCATCCCGGCCGTTATCGATCCGCCCGGAGAGTTGATGTAGAGCGAAATGTCTTTCTCCGGATCTTCCGCCTCGAGAAACAACATCTGCGCGATGATCAGATTCGCAACGTTGTCGTCGATTGGCGTCCCTAAAAAGATAATGTTGTCGCGCAGCAGCCGGGAATAAATGTCGTACGCGCGCTCGCCCCTGCTGGTTTGCTCGATCACCATGGGCACAAGCATGATTGCCGCTCCTTATTCGATCAACTGACCACACTTTTGCCCGAAATCGTGCTCAGGCTGAGAGCTGCAGTCAGGGGAAAGCAGGCCGCCCTATGCGGACCGGCTATAGAGTAAGTCGAGAGTTTTCTCGTTTCGAATACGAGTCCGGATTCTATCCAGCGACCCATCTTGCGTCAAACGCGTGCGCACCGCCTCCGGCGTCTGTTGTGCCTGCCGCGCCAGGCTCGCGATCTCCTGGTCCAGTTCCTCGTCGGCGACCTCGACCTTCTCGGCGTCCGCAATCTTTTCCAGCAGCAGCGATGCCTTCACTTCGCGAGTCGCCGCCTCCCGCTGGCCCTCCCGCAGCCGGGCGAAATCCATCTTGCGCATGTCTTCGGCGCGCATCCCCTGCTGCGCCAGCGCGCGCAGTCCACGCTCCAGCCGGATCTCGATCTGGCTCTCCACCATCGCATTGGGAACAGGGAAGTCGTTGAGCTTTACCAACTCATCCACCAGCTTGTCTTTGCCCTCGTGCTCGGCGCGGTGCTTCTTCTCGTGCTCCATCCCCTCGCGGATCTTCGCCCGTAGCTCCTCGGGCGTCTTCATCTCGCCGCCCAGCTCCTGGATGAACTCCTCGTTCACCTCGGGAACAATCTTCTTCTTCAGCTCTTTCACCGTCACGTGGTACTCCACGCTCTTGCCCGCCAGCCGCTGGTCTCCGTAATCCGCCGGATAGCTCACGTCAAACGTCTTCTCGTCTCCCGCCTTCGTGCCCTGTAATTGCTCGCTGAATTCCGCCACCGTGTTCGTGCCGCCCAGCTCCACCATCACCGAGGGCACCTCCACCGGCTTGGCCTCCGCGTCGGCTTTATCGCGCCCCGCAAAGCTGATCTGCACGAAGTCCCCATGCTGGGCCGCGCGGTCCTCGATCGGTTCGTAGGTGGCCCGCTGCTCCCGCAGCCCATTCACCGTCTCCTCGACCTCTTCGTCCGTCACGCTCACCGCCGGATGCTCCACCTTTACGTTCTGGTAACCCTCCGTCGGAATCTCGGGCAGAATCTCGAACTCGGCCGTGAACTTCAACGGCTGGCCGTCATGCAGGTGCAGGTCCGTTACCTGTGGCTGCGAGATCGGAGCAAGGTTCTGCTTCCCCGTCTCTTCGCGGAAATACTTCGGTACCAGGTTGCGGACGATCTCTTCATTGATGTCCTGCGAGAAGCGCGTGCGGATCACCCCCGCCGGGACCTTGCCCTTGCGAAAGCCGGGGACGCGCGCCAGCTTGGCATACTGCTGCACCAGCTTGTTGCGCTCCTGGTCCACAACGTCGCTTGGGATCTCGACGCTGATAGTGCGGAGAAGAGGATTCACGGGAGCCGCAACTTCGGGAGTTGCAGTTGTTTCGGTGTTGGTCGTTTCGGTCGTCAACGGAATGCCTTCGAAATAATGAATTCAGAGTAGGGAACTAGCTGCGGAGAGGGACAAGACAGGAACTCCCGGCACACAACCGCAAACCTTAAGTTTAAGAGAGCCGGCGGTGCCGGTCAAACGTGGAACCGTTCGCGCTGCTCCCGAATCTCCACCGTGGGAATGCCAAGCCAAGCGGCCAGCCCACGTCCCCGCTTCCGTCTCCCTCACTCTCTCTTGTCATCCAGAGGAGCGCAGCGACGTAGGGACCTGCTGTTCCAAGCCAAGCGGCCAGCCCACGTCCCCGCTTCCATCTCCCTCTCTCTCTCTTGTCATCCAGAGGAGCGCAGCGACGTAAGGACCTGCTGTTCCAAGCCAAGCGGCCAGCCCACGTCCCCGCTTCCGTCTCCCTCACTCTCTCTTGTCATCCAGAGGAGCGCAGCGACGTAAGGACCTGCTGTTCCAAGCCAAGCGGCCAGCCCACGTCCCCGCTTCCGTCTCCCTCTCTCTGTCTTGTCATCCAGAGGAGCGCAGCGACGTAGGGACCTGCTGTTCCAAGCCAAGCGGCCAGCCCACGTCCCCGCCTCCATCTCCCTCACTCTCTCTTGTCATCCAGAGGAGCGCAGCGACGTAAGGACCTGCTGTTCCAAGCCAAGCGGCCAGCCCACGTCCCCGCTTCCGTCTCCCTCATTCTCTCTCTTGTCATCCAGAGGAGCGCAGCGACGTAAGGACCTGCTGTTCCAAGCCAAGCGGCCAGCCCACGTCCCCGCTTCCATCTCCCTCACTCTCTCTTGTCATCCAGAGGAGCGCAGCGACGTAAGGACCTGCTGTTCGCTTCCGCGGCCAGCCCACAACTCTCTCCACTCTCCATCTCTCTCTCTTGTCATCCAGAGGAGCGCAGCGACGTAGGGACCTGCTGTTCCAAGCCAAGCGGCCAGCCAACGTCCCCGCTTTCATCTCCCTCACTCTCTCTTGTCATCCAGAGGAGCGCAGCGACGTAGGGACCTGCTGTTCCAAGCCAAGCGGCCAGCCCACGTCCCCGCTTCCATCTCCCTCACTCTCTCTTGTCATCCAGAGGAGCGCAGCGACGTAAGGACCTGCTGTTCCAAGCCAAGCGGCCAGCCCACGTCCCCGCTTCCATCTCCCTCACTCTCTCTTGTCATCCAGAGGAGCGCAGCGACGTAGGGACCTGCTGTTCCAAGCCAAGCGGCCAGCCCACGTCCCCGCTTCCGTCTCCCTCACTCTCTCTTGTCATCCAGAGGAGCGCAGCGACGTAAGGACCTGCTGTTCCAAGCCAAGCGGCCAGCCCACGTCCCCGCTTCCGTCTCCCTCACTCTCTCTTGTCATCCAGAGGAGCGCAGCGACGTAAGGACCTGCTGTTCCAAGCCAAGCGGCCAGCCCACGTCCCCGCTTCCGTCTCCCTCACTCTCTCTTGTCATCCAGAGGAGCGCAGCGACGTAAGGACCTGCTGTTCCAAGCCAAGCGGCCAGCCCACGTCCCCGCTTCCATCTCCATCACTCTCTCTTGTCATCCAGAGGAGCGCAGCGACGTAGGGACCTGCTGTTCCAAGCCAAGCGGCCAGCCCACGTCCCCGCTTCCGTCTCCCTCACTCTCTCTTGTCATCAGAGGAGCGCAGCGACGTAAGGACCTGCTGTTCGCTTAAGTCTCCTGGGAACTCGCGCCCTCACTATACTCAAAACAAACCGAGGAGCTTGTGATGTGGCAGATCATTTGGGAATTTCGCGTCGCCGAAGAACATCGTTCCGAATTCGAACGCTGCTACGCTGCCGAAGGCGATTGGTCGCAGCTCTTTGCGCGTTCGCCCGAATTCCTCGGAACCACCCTGCTGCGCGACCCGGCCGTCCCCGGACGCTACCTCACCCTCGATCGCTGGACGGAGGCAGCCGCCTTCGAGCGCTTCCAGGAACAATACGCCGTCGAGTACAAAGCCCTCGATCAACACTGCGAATTCCTGACCGAGTACGAACTGAAAATCGGCGCCTTCGAGCCCGTGTAGCCGCCCCTTCTGTCATCCTGGGCGGAGAATCCACAGACCTTGCGGATTCGCAGTCGAGGGCCCCTACGCCAACGTCATCCCGGCGAAACCGTATCATGGATGCAATGTCCTCCGCCCTCAACATCCTCAACCACGAAGTCATCGGCTGCCGCAAATGTCCGCGTTTGGTCGAATACCGCGAACACATCGGCATCGAGAAGCGCAGGGCCTACCGCGACCATGAATACTGGGCCAAGCCCGTTCCCGGCTTTGGCGACCCCCAAGCCCGCGTCCTCATCCTCGGCCTCGCGCCCGGCGCCCACGGATCCAACCGCACCGGACGCCCCTTCACTGGCGATAAAAGCGGCGAGTTCATGTATCCCATCCTCTATAAGACCGGCTTCGCCTCGCAACCCACCGCCGTGAACCGCGAGGACGGCCTCAAGCTGCTCGATTGCTACATCACCGCCGCCGTCCGCTGCGCGCCGCCCGATAACAAGCCGCTCCCGCAGGAGATCGCGAACTGCGCGCCCTACCTCGATCGCGAGATCACCTACCTGGATCAGCTCAAGGTGGTCGTGGCCCTCGGCAAAATCGGCTTCGACGCCTACCTCGCGCACCTCCAGCGTACCGGCTTCGCGATCCGCAAATCCGAATACGCTTTTGGCCATGCCGCCGAATACAAGATGCCGAATGGCATCACCCTGCTGGCGTCTTATCACCCCTCCAACCAGAACACCGCCACCGGCAAGCTGACCGCCAAGATGTTCGAAGCGATTTTCCGAAGGGCGAGGAAGCTGGCGGGCTGATCAGAATTTCAGTGGAAGTAGCGCTCTAGGGCAAAGCAAACAGAAACACGGTCGGCGCACCTGCAATCTCGCTGATCCAGAAATTCGACGGCTTGCCCGACATTACCGCGACGTACTGCCTTCCTGCTTCTTCGTACGTGACTATGCCGCCACCGATGCCCCCGCCCGTGTTGAACCGGTACAACACTTTCCCGCTGCTCGCATCCAGGGCCAGGAAATCGCCGGTCAACTCGCCCGTGAATACGATGTTCCCTTTCGTTGCGGTGACCGCTGACACCATGGGGCGCTTCGATTGATACTTCCACTTGATAGTTCCCGTCGAAGTGTCGATCGCCGTGAGCCATCCCTGCGACTCCTTCGCGAACTTCACAGTACCGCCCATGTACATACGGCCGGGAATGTTCCTCACCTGCTCCGCACTCGAGAAGGTTGAACACCAGTCCACGGCGTTGACGTAGAGTAAGTTCAGGTCGCGAGCGAGCGCTGGTCCATTCCACTCCACACCGCCGAGCACCCCCGGACAAGCTTCCACACCTTCGTTCGTCACCGGTACATCGACATTCTTGATCGTAGTTACCGGTGTGGAATACAGCACTTCGTGACTATTCCGATTGAGTGTGCGCAGGATTCCATCCTTGCCCACGGTCGTCAACAGGGGAGTTTCCTTGCCGTCAATCTTTGTCTGGAACAGCGGACTCACCTGCGTCAGGTCCCAGTCGTGGGAATCGTTGGCGACCATCTGCCGATACCACAGCAGTTTGCCCGTGTGCACGTCGAGCGCGACTACGGAATTCGTGTAACGGTTGTCCCCCGGCCGCAAGTTCGCGGGCAGGTCTGGCGCGGGGTTGGTGACGGCTGCGAATAGCTCCCCCTTCTCCGCGTCGAGTGTGAACGGCGTCCACACCGAACCGCCCCCCAGCTTGATCCCTTTCGGATTGCCCCACTCCTTCGAACCGGCAAGCGTTGCTCCCGGCACGGTCTGAAACTTCCATACTTGCGATCCATCCTGCAGCCGGAAAGCACCCACCCAACCTGAAATGCCATTCTCGCTGCCCGCCGGCCCGATCAACACCAAATCCTCAAACAGCAGCGGCGCCATGGTGAACGTTTCTCCCTGCTCGGCGTCCGCCGCCTTCACCGCCCATACCAACTTTCCCGTTTCTGCGTTGAGCGCCAACAGGTACCCGTCCGAAGTTCCCCGCACCACGTAGCCATCTTTGATCGCCACCCCGCGGTTGTTCGGCCACACCTCGCCAGCACGAGGCACCCACTTGTAACGCCACTTTGGCCGGCAATCGGTCGCATTCAACGCAACCGTACTCTGATTCGTGGTGATGTACATGGTCCCTTGATACACAATCGGACCAGTCTGAAAATTACCTTCCTCCCCCACCTGGAACACGCAGATCGGCCGCAACTGCCCTGCGTTTTGCGGGTTGATCTGATCCAATGCAACGTAGCGGGCGCCGGAATAGTCGTGCGTGTGATACAGCCAGTCCCGCGTCGAATCCGCCGCTCGATTCAGTTCTTCCTGCGTCGGCCCTCCCCCTTTTGGAACGTCCGCCGGGTCACCCGACACACGCGCCGGAGGCACCGCCGCTACCATTTCTTTTGCCATTCCAAATCGCAGCCGCGTCGTTTTCATGCGCCCCGAACCCGCCCGCAGCGGGATCGTTCCTCCCGCCGCATATCCGTTCTGTTCGAGGACGTAGGTCAGCACCGCCGTGTACTCCGCCGCCGTCAGGGTCCCCGCAGCTCCCTTCGGCATGGTCGTGCGGAGGATGAAGTCCAGGTCATCCACGGTCAACTTGTTATCGCCCCAGCCCGACCTCCACCGCTGCGCAAACCCAGGCCCCGCCAACGGGCCCGCGCCTCCACCCTGTAGTTTGTCGCCATGACACGCCGCGCACTTCGTCGCATACAGTGTCTTCCCCTGCGCCACCTGCTGAGGCGTGAACAGCGGCGCTTCTTGCACCGATTGGCTCACACCCACCGCGACCGCTGCTGCTACTGTGACTGCCACTGCGACGGCGTGCCAGCTGCGCATCCGATTACTCCTTGAACCATGGAAAGAGTGGGCAACTCCCGTGGAATTCTTGCTGATACGATCTCAAGGCGCCGCGAGTATACACCGCGCCGCCCTGGTGGTCTGGTGGCGCTTTGTATCGGCGCTCCTCGTTCCTTGGGGCAGCCGCTGGATTCCCGCTCGAAGGACTACGACATGCGGAAAGGCTTTACCAGAAAACCACAAGCCGACGAGCCCGCCACGCGCGCGAAGAACTACATAACGCCGGGCGGCCTGCAGCGCCTCAAAGATGAGCACCGGTTTCTGCTCACCAGGGAACGCCCGGCCGTAGTGGAAGTGGTGGCGTGGGCTGCCGGCAACGGCGACCGCAGTGATAACGCCGACTATCGGTACGGCAAGCGTCGGCTGCGGCAGATCGATGGGCGCATTCGCTTTCTCACCCAGCGAATCGAAGCCGCGGAAGTGGTGGATCCCGAAGCTCCGAGAGCGGGGCAGCGGGAGACGAGGACATTCTTCGGAGCGACGGTGCGCTTTGCCAATGCCGCGGGAGCGGAGCGAGTGGTGAGCATCGTGGGCACCGACGAGATCGATCTCAACCGCAACCACATCAGTTGGGTGTCACCTCTGGGGCGCGCGTTGCTCAAGTCGGCAGCCGGCGACGAAGTCGTTCTTCAAGCGCCGGGCGGCACCGAATACCTGACCGTGCTGGAAGTGCGTTACCAGCGCATTTCCGTGGAACCGTTCCGTGAACCACCTGCATCGGAGGCCTCGGCAAAGGGACTCCCTCGCCGACGCTAGTCCGCCTTAGGAAGAACTAGAAAACCCGGCGTTGCACGATTTCCGGTGGTATTGCCTGTCATCAATATCTATGCTGCGAGAACTCTCGAGCTTAGCTCTTAACCTGCGCTTTTGCGTAGGCAGCAGCGGCTAAGAAGGTGCTTGAAGCAGGAAGACAAGGGAGAGAGAATGGCAATGTGGATGGTGGGCGATGAGACTAAGTCAGCTAATGTGCCTTCCTGTACTCCTTTTCCTGGCAATTTCTGCTAGTGCGGGAGACCGCAAGGTCACGCTAACGCCTCTCTCCGTTTCTCTGCAGTCCGTGTACTACCCCTCTACTTCCGCTTCGAGCATGCCGACGACAGTCAGCACACCTGAGAGCCGCCCGACCTGTCCGGAAGGGACAAACCAAATCGGCAACTCTCAAAGTTCTGTTCTACAGTGCCGGTGGAACTCCCTGCCCGGCGGATCTACGGCTAAGACAAACAGCGTGAATGTGATGGCGATTCTAGAAACTGCAGGTGGTGAGGCGTATAGCGTGCGGGTGTCATGTGACAAAGAATACGGGCGCTGTCTCAGGCCGCAAACTGCCAAGGCCTATCCGGCGGAGTTGAATGAAGACGCAAAGTGGCTGGCGAAGTATTCCAATAGGCCAGTGAGAGGGCCGATGAAGATCCGCTTCCGCGTAGATGGAGAAAAGCGCGTCACGTACTTAATCCTGAACATCACGCCGATGGATAGACCAAGCGCTCAGGAGAAACCTTCCCAGCGGTGAAAGTGCCCACAGAAAGATCCCGTGATTTTGCGGACGAAGGACTTGTTCGTCGCGTCGAGTGGCAAATTGCGGCAGCAAGAGTAACTGTCGAGAAATCCTGTTACCACAAGTGATCCGGATATGGCAGGATTACTAGTGGTAACGCCTGTTATCAACAGTTATCGTTCAACAGCAAGCCGGAGCGGTGGTGGGATTTAGCGGAGAATGCTTTGGAGTCAGCGATAGAGCGAGCCAAACTCAATCTGGTCGGAACGCGGCTGGAGTTGGTTAAACACTCCGACTTTGATTGGTGGGAATTTCATTTCGATACTGACTCATCACTTTCGTTCCAATCGCTTTGGAGATTGGTTTCCGACCGTGGCATCGAAATGACGAGTGCGGACGACGGTCACCAATTTGGTCTCAAGACTCCCCTCAATGCAGTTGAAATACTGAAGGCGAAGATCGGTGAAACGCTCATAACCGATGTACGTTTCGATCATGCGACATCTGACCTGATTTTCTACTTTGGGCCGACTCTGCGGCTTGAAGTGATCACCACATCGTGGGGATATGAAGCGTGGAGTCTTCACACAAAGGAATCGCACATTATAGGAAGGAACGGCGATATAGTCGTTTTCCCGCCGCCAAACCGAATATAGCTGGCGGTAAATCCCCTTACCGCAAATAATCGGTTTGTGGCAGGATTACTAGTTGGTATCGCCTGTTCCCGACAGTTATCGCCGAGCACGAACCTCATTCGCATCTTGGCTCTTGTCCGTGACGCGCTTTTCGCTTCTTCGCGAACGTGCCTTCGATGATTGAGCCGTTGGTCAGCACTACTTGGAAGTTTCCGCTCATCTGTGCCTTGGAGTCATGCAGGACCTGCACTTTTCCGCTTCGTGCGGCTACGCAACCGCTCGCGTTTGAGCATGATTTGGCCGCGACATTGTCCCAGTCCGTGACATTCAGTGGTCCTGCCAGTGATCGCAGACTCAACACGAGTTCTTGGCCTTGGGGCTGATTCGGTATGCTGACGAGGTGAAGATGCGCGTCGTAAGGACCGCATGAGTCCGCGATCATGAATCCCTTGGCGTCTTGGCCCCACCCGGAAAGGGGTGCGCCGATTATCAACATCATCAATCCTAATCTGCTCAGCCGTAAGCTTTTCACATTCGTAATTTTAGCTGTGAAGAGCCGGTCGGACGAGATTACTGTTGTGAAATCCCCATGCCACAAGTAATCGGGGTGTGGCAGGATTACTAGTGGTATCGCCTGTTATCAACAGCAAAGGAACTTGGGCCACGCGGGATGAAGGATCAGCTAAGGATTCGGACGGACCGGTTTGAACATCGCGAGGTGAAGCCAAATTTCACCAATCCGTGCTGCTTCGGCGAAGACTTTGCGGTTTGGCTTCGACAACAGCTACGGGGGTTAGAAGGCGTAACCGTCTCCGATCCGATCCAAGAGGACTACGGATGGGGTCTGTGGACGACAAGTGCAAATGCACGATACTGGATAGCGTTGTCTTACGTCGGGGTCGGACCGCAGGAAGAGCCAGCGGAGTGGATGGTCAGCGTCTCCGGTCCAGGCCTAATTGCCAACTTGTTTCGCAGGACGCATTCTCGAAAGAGTTTCTTCCGACTTCGCGATTTCATCTGGGAGACACTGACCGCTAGCGACGCAATCGAAGTGCTTCAAACGGCTGCTTCCTAATTACTGTTGGTAAATCCGGATACCACAAGTAATCGGGTTGTGGCAGGATTCCTAGTGGTAATGCCTGTTATCAACAGTTATCTTTGCTAAGCAACAAGAATCAAATGTACTTTCGATACCCAGTTCGGAATTTTAAGTGTCCCTTCTGCGGCACGAAAATGCTCACGGGAACCTTTAGAGGAGGGGAACCCTGGAGATGTCCCGGCTGCTCTCGTGGCCTTCAATTTTCCAAAACTCACGCTAGTGTCGTGCAACTTTGCATGTGGGGAGTGTCATTGGTCGGTTTGTACTCGGTGGGAGTTGTAGGGTGGCATCTTGCCGTAGGCACAATTTTGGCAGGACTGGCGCTCACTGTTGTACTTGCGGGGCCACTCGACAGAGTGCTACCGCCTCGACTGGAACCCTTTGAAGCGCCGTTTTGGAAACAGGGAAAACAGGAGAAGTATCTGAGATTGTCTTTGGATGAGCGCGTTGATTCGGAGGATAAAAAGCCGACCGATAGCTCTCGGCCTGCATAACTGTCGCGAAATCCCATTACCACAACGAACGAAATGTGGCAGGATAACTAGTGGTAACGCCTGTTCGCAACAGCTATCCCTAACCACCCCATTTCTTCCGTTGTTCTGACCTGCGTCACGAGATAGCATTGCCCTAAAATGACACACCCTGAAGTCAAGCGCATCTTCGACCGCCGCGCAGCAATAAGGAATACTGTCGTTTATGCTCTCGCGTTTTTAGGTGCCGTTGTTCTGGTCTTTTGGAGCACCTCTGTTTGGGGTCGTGTCGGCGCAGTACTGGCAATTCTTTGGTCGATTGGTGGCCTGCAAGCTAATATTCGCGCCATCGCGAATGGGTTCATTGTGGACGATGAAGACCGATAGGTGCGGTGTTATCTCTTGCTGCGGTGTTCGCAACGGTTACCCTAACCCTGCTTTGATCGAGTCTCTATGAAACTCCTAATGTGCGTCCTTCTTGGAACTGCTTTTGCCGGACTCGCGTTTTGGTTCGTTTTGATAACAGCACCCGGGAGCCTCGCACGGATCTTGGCCACATGTCTGGTGGTTGTAGCCGACGCGGGTGGCGCTCTAGGTGCCTTTTGGATGATGTATATGGCGATACGTCACGAGAAGCACCCGCTATCCATGGTGCTCCTAGCCGCTTTCGTTCCGTACTCTTTTCTGTGGTACTACCTTGATCGTGCTACCGGGAGCAAATAACTGTCGGGAAATCCCCTTACCACAAGTAATCGAATTGTTCGTGATGAGGCTGGTTATCGCCAGCCATCCTTTACGTCTTCGGCGATCACTGGGAAGAAGCTTCGTCTAGCAGAGCGTCGATCTTGGCTTCGAGCTTGTCGAACGACTGCCCGGGCTCAGGCGACGGTTGCAAACGTCCAGCACGATCGATCAAAAATATTTCGGGATAACGAGCAATTTCCCTGTAGAAGCTCGGGACATCTCCGGTCAAGGTCAGAAGGGGGTAGCTTACGTTTACTTCTTTCAGAAATCTTTTCTGAGTGGCGCCGCTCTCGTCCGACATCCCCAGCACCACAAATCCGCGATTCCTGCGTTGCTGGTAGAGGCGTTCGAGCGCTGGCATTTCCGCGCGGCAAGGGGCGCACCAGGTCGCCCAGATGTTCACAAGCACGACCTTGCCTTTGTAATCTGCCAGGCGTTGTGGGTTGCCGGAGAGGTCGCTTGTTTCAAACAGCGGTGCTGCCACGCCTGCTAACCGTTTGTGGTTCTCTTGCTTCGATCGGGTAATGCCATCGTTCACGGGTTTCGCGACGAGGGCGAGCGACAGTGTGGCGATCGCAAGCCCGATCGTGCCGGAAAGCCGCAACCCCGATCCGCGGCGCTCTTTCATCGCGAGCACAAGAGTAACGGCGAACGGCACAACCATAACACCTGTCGAAACGGACAGCCGAAATAGCCAATTTTTCTGAGGCTCGGCGCTCAGGCGGAGCAGTGCTCCGCCTACAAGCACACTCATGAGTATCGCCAGAATCGGGGACAATAGCCCCCAGATCAGCACGCGGTGTTTTGAAACGCTCCCCACCTAACCTCACAAGAAGACCGATGAATGTTAGCACCTGATCGATAACTGGCGGTAAATCCCGATACCACAAGTAATCGGGTTGTGGCAGGATTCCTAGTGGTATTGCCTGTTACCAACAGCTATCCTTCGAGGCGATGAGAGCCCATTGAAACTACTGAGCTGTTTGATGTTCACGCTGCTGACCTCCGTTGTTCTCGTCGCTCAGGACGATGACATGGGCAAAGCACTGGCACAAGCGAATGAGTTGCGCGCCAGCTACAAGCAATCCTTCTCGCACAACCTGCCAGGCGCACACATGGACTTTCGCGAATTAGAGCGAAAGGGCACACCCGACGTGGACCTCAGCGTCAAATACGAACTGCACGTGTGTTGTCTCCCTAAAGAACTGAACTACGATCTCGCGGATTGGCCCAATTACGCGGATCGCCCAAAGACAGAAATTATCGGAGTGTCTCTCGAAGAAGATGGCAAAGTGATCTGCAAAGGCGAAACTGCGGAGCAATGCAAGTTCAGCAAGAGTGGTCGTGCTCCAGTCGATCTCACCCTCGCCAACGTTGATCGCGGCCAGCCATTTCGCTTTGCCGTCTTCTCAGGGCCGAGGAGGCTGATTGTGGTGGGTGCTACCATCCCCGTTCCGATCGAGGTCGAAGACGGAGGATGCCGCATCGAAGCAATTCGACTGATGCGACGTTTCGAGGTTGCATGGCTGAAGGTGAGTGGTTTCACGCCTTCAGCAACGCTGACCATGGACGGTAGCTCCTACGGTGAGCGCCATACCGGAACTCTGCGTGCGAACGGTAGCGGTGAGGGCGAACTGCTTCTTTTGCCTTTCGTGAAAGGCCATGCCTCGGGAACGTCGGTGATCACCGTGACCGACGGAAAGTGCGCGCCGAAAATTAGCTTTGAATGGGGAACTTCCTCAGTGGACAGCGTGTCAAAGTGACCTTTGCAACGATTACTGTTGGTAAATCCCGTTACCACTAGTAACCAAGGTGTGGCAGGATTGCTGGTGGTAATCGCCTGTTCACAACAGCTATCGTCCAAGTCTGCGCACACACTTCGATTGTTGGATTCGGATAGCAAGATTCTACGCACGTATCCGATTGCAATCGGTCGCGGTGGACTTGATCCGAAGCAACGACAAGGCGACCACAAGAGTCCAGAGGGCCTTTACGTAATCGACTGGCACAAACCGAACAGCCGATTCCATCGCGCTTTACATGTGTCGTATCCCAACCAGTTTGATCGACAAAGGGCACAACAACATGGCGTAGACGCCGGAGGCGACATCATGATTCACGGCATCCAGAACGGGCTCGGATGGATCGGGCCGATGCACCGAATCGTGGATTGGACAGACGGCTGTTTCGCAGTTACGGATGCGGAAATAGAAGAGATTTACGCGGCCGTGCCGGACGGAACTCCGGTCGAAATTCGACAATAGAACGAATGATGGCGATAAATCTCGTTACCACAAGGAACTTGCGACCGCGATTTTGTGGGCGGCCGTCTGTGGGACGAGGTTCGCTTAAAACGTTTCAACCCTAGAGTGCGGTGATTCTGTATACTCCTGAGCATCAACGTGGATTCACCCGGCGCAGTCACCGCAACCAATCCGCAAAACGCTTCCCTGAAGCGCTCGCTCGGCCTTTGGGATCTCATCCTCTACGGCGTCATCGTCATTCAGCCGGTCGCGCCGATGTCCGTCTTCGGCGTCCTCAGCGATAAAGGTCATGGGCACGTCGTCACCGCCATCCTCATCGCGATGGTCGCCATGCTCTTTACCGGCATCAGCTACGGACGCATGGCCCGCGCCTATCCCAGCGCCGGTTCCGCGTTCACCTACGTCGCGCAGGAAATCCATCCGTCGCTGGGCTTCATCACCGGCTGGAGCATGGTGATGGATTACATGCTCAATCCGCTGATCTGCCTCATCTGGTGCTCCGGCATCGCGGCGGGCTTCACCGGCGGACGCGTGGCTCCGTGGGTCTGGAAGATTGCTTTCGTCGTGATGTTTACCCTGCTGAACATCCGCGGGGTGAAGACCTCGGCACGGGTGAATGCCGGTCTCGCCCTCGGCATGGGTGTCGTCATCCTCATGGTGCTCGTCGCGGCATGGCGTTACATCTTCGGTCATCCCCACTCCGATCCCAACTTCTTCCTGCGTCCCTTCTATGACGCAACGACCTTCAGCTGGAAGGCGCTGTTTGCCTGCACCTCCGTAGCAGTGCTCACCTACATCGGCTTCGATGGGATCTCGACATTATCGGAAGAGGTCGAAAATCCGCGCCGCAACATCCTTCTTGCCACCGTCTATACCTGCCTCGCGATCGGCGTTCTTTCCGCCATAGAAGTCTATGTCGCGCAGTTGATCTGGCCGGCCACGCAGCCGTTTCCGAATGTCGATCAGGCCTACGTCTACGTGAGTGCGCGCGCCTGGGCGCCGCTGTTCGCCATCGTCGGTGGAACTTTGTTCGTCGCGAATTTCGGTTCCGGAATGGGAGCGCAATTGGGCGCCGCCCGCCTGCTCTACGGGATGGGCCGCAGCAACGCCCTGCCCAAATCCTTCTTCGGAGCCGTCGATCCGAAACACCATGTGCCGCGCAACAATGTGTTCTTCGTGGCCGTCGTCGCTCTTTTGGGAGCCTTTGTTTTAACCTACGATTTAGGCGCTGAAATGCTCAATTTTGGCGCTCTAATCGCGTTTATGGGCGTGAATTTGGCCGCTTTTTTGCGCTACTTTGTGCGCGCCGAAAAAAAGCAGATCACCCATTTAGTCCCGCCTTTACTTGGGTTTGTGATCTGTCTCGGGCTCTGGCTCAATCTGAGCAAGTGGGCCATGATTGGCGGTTCCATCTGGATGGCCGCCGGGATCCTCTTTGGGGCGGTGAAAACAAAAGGCTTCCGCGGCGAACTGGTGAATTTCGATATTCCGGCAGAAGAATAGCCGCGCTGTGACCCATGTCATAGATAGGTCGTCTGCCGACGTTTTATGTTGGTAGCATGACGGCGCCCCTGAGCTGCAAACTCATAAGAAAAAGCTGGTTCGGCGCGTTGCCAAGCACGGGTCGCGACCGAAGTTGCCCGTCGATCGGCTGATCACGATTCGTTCGGCGCCTCGAGCAGACCTACATGGAGTTGGTTGGCCATGCGGACGAGGCTATCCATCCATAGGCCATCTGGCCTAGGGGTGGGATTACTTTTGTAGCATGGCCGCACGTGACTCTCGTACTCAAGCGATACCCGCTAATTGATTGCTCCTGATTGGTTTAAGCGTTATCGTCGGTAGTAATCCAGCACGTTTTACGCCACCAAGTTTGACATGGCCCAATTACCTGAAGACCGGCATAGCACGAGTGTGATGAACGGCGCACAAGACCCTTCCTTCCGGGATGACCGTTCGCGGTTTCTGGTGGAAAACGCGCCGGTCGCGATTTTTCGCACCACGCTGGATGGACGTTTCAAAACCTGCAACCTGGCCTGCGCGCAGATTTTCGGCTTCGAAAGTCGCGACGAGTTTCTCAAGCGCGCAGCGCAGGAGTTCTACTTCGATCCCACCGATCGCAGCACAGTTCTCGCGGCCTTGAAAAAGCAGGGTACGCTTCGCGATCAGCAAACGCGGGTGCTTCGCAAGGATGGCAGCGTGCGATGGGTCCTGGAGAACGTGACCCTGGTGCAGGACGCGAGTGGCGAGAGGGCGCTGGAAGGCACGCTGATCGACATTACCCAGATCAAGGAAGACGAGCGCAAGCTGCAGATCCGGAAATCGCGGCTGGAGCAGTTGTTCCACAGCGCACCGGAGTCGATCGCGATCCTGGGCAGCGACCTCCGGGTGGAGTTCGTCAATCGCGAGTTCACGAGTTTTTATGGATACGCGGAAGACGAGGTGGTCGGGAAGGACATCCGCGAGCTGATCGGGACGGACGGCTTGCGGCAGGCGGACTACGAGCACCTACAGCGGGCGTTGGCGGGCGAGACCGTCAACGTAGAAGGGACCCGGAAGCGGAAAGACGGCACGACGGTGGAGGTCTCGGTACTGGTCCGGCCGATCACGACGGAGAGCGGCGAGACCGGGCTGTACACGATTTACCGCGAGATCACGCAGCAAAAACAGGCAGAGAGGTTGCAGTCGGCACTCTACCGCATTGCCGACAAGGCCAGCTCGGCGCTCGATCTGCAGGAGCTCTACAAGGCGATTCACGGAATTCTGCAGGAGCTGATGTACGCGAAAAACTGCTACATCGCCTTCCACGATCCGGTCACCGACATGGTGAGTTTTCCGTACTTCGTCGACGAAAAAGATCCGCAATTCCCGCCACACCGGTTTGGAAAGGGCTTGACGGAGTATGTACTGCGCACCGGCAAAGCGCTGCTCGCAACTCCAGCCCGGCTGGATGCGCTGGTACAACGCGGCGAGCTGGAACGTGCCGGATCGCCCTCGCTGGACTGGATGGGCGTGCCGCTGAAGAAGGGCGATCATACTTTCGGCACGCTGGTGGTGCAGTCCTATCGCGAGAACGTCCGCTACGGGGAACACGAAAAAGAGATTCTGACCTTCGTTTCGCAACAAATCGCCAACGCCGTAGAACACCGTCGTAACCAGGAAGCGATCCGGGAGAGCGAAAACAAGTTCCGCGGGCTGGCGGAAACGGCGGTGCAGGCGATCTTCATCTGCGATGGCGCGCGGTTCCTGTATGTGAACCCGGCGACCGAACTAATCTTCGGATATTCGCGCCGTGAGCTGCTTGCGATGGACGACGGCTGGGGGCTGGTGGACGAGGAGTCGCGGGACTGGACGCGGCAGCGGATTATCCAGCAGTTGAATGGCTCGTCGGAGCCGACGCGCTTCGAATTCAAAATCAAGACCCGCATCGGCGAGGAGCGGTGGCTGGATTTCAGCTCCAACCGCATCGAGTTCGAGCGGCGCGCGGCGATCGTTGCCACCGCGGTGGACATTACGCAGCGCAAGCGAGCGGAACAGTTACAGGCGGCGCTGTACCGGATTGCGGAAGAAACAAGCGCGGCCGGCGAGCTCGACGAGTTTTACAAATTCATTCACCGCATTGTCGGCGGGTTGATGCACGCGGAAAATTTCTACATTGCGCTCTACGACGAAAAGAGCGGGATGTTGAGCTTCCCGTACTTCGTGGACGAAGAAGACGAGACGCCGAAGCGCAAGAGGCTGGGCAAGGGCCTGACCGAGTATGTGCTGCGCACCGGCCAGCCGCTGCTGGCGACGCCTTCGGTGTTCGAGGATCTGATCGCGAGGGGCGAGGTTGAGGCGATTGGCGCGCCGTCGCTGGACTGGCTGGGCGTGCCGTTGATCATCAACGACAAGACGACCGGCGTGCTGGTGGTGCAGACCTACCGCGAAAACATTCGTTACCGGGAGACCGAGAAAGACATCCTCACCTTCGTTTCGCAGCACGTGGCGGCTGCCATCGAACACAAGAGCAGCGAGGACCAGCTGCGGCAGTCCGAAGCGCGTTACCGGTCGCTGGTGCAAAGCGCGGTGTACGGCATTTACCGGTCGACGGTGGATGGGCAGTTCCTTGCGGTGAATCCAGCGTTGATTGCGATGCTGGGCTACAAGTCGGAAGAAGAGATGCTGGCGCTGAGCATCGGGCGCGATGTGTATTTCGAAGCATTGGACCGCGACAACTTTGTCGGGGAATTTCTTGCCATGCGCCGTTGGGAAGGCGTTGAAGTGAAGTGGCGACGCCAGGATGGCAAAGCGATTACGGTGAGGCTGAGCGGCCGCCTGGTCCTGGATGACGGTGGAGAGCCGGCCTACATCGAAGGCATTGTTGAGGACGTGACCGAGCGGCGGATGCTGGAGCAGCAGTTGCGGCAGTCGCAGAAGATGGAAGCGGTTGGCCGGTTGGCGGGAGGGGTAGCGCACGACTTCAACAACCTGCTGACGGTAATCCGCGGCTATTCGCAGATCCTGCTGAGCGATTTGCCGGAAGATGATGGGCGTCGAGGGGAACTGGAAGAGATCATGAAGGCCTCAGACCGGGCCGGGGAACTGACGCGCCAGTTGTTGGCATTCAGCCGCCAGCAGGTGCTGGCTCCCAAAGTTCTGAACCTGAACCACGTGGTGACGAACATGCACAACCTGCTGAAGCGTCTGCTGGGCGAAGACATCGATCTGCAGACGGTGCTCGATCCTGAGCTTGGGCACGCGAAGGCGGATCCGAGCCAGGTGGAGCAGGTCCTGATGAACCTGGCGGTGAATGCGCGGGACGCGATGCCGATGGGCGGGCGATTGACGATCGAAACGGCGAACGTCGAGCTTTCGGCCGACTGGGGACGCGATCTGATCAACGCGAAGCCCGGGGCTTACGTGATGATCGCAATGACGGATTCAGGCGCGGGGATGGACGAAGCGACCAGGGCGCGCGTTTTCGAACCTTTCTTCACCACGAAGGAACAGGGCAAGGGCACGGGGCTGGGACTCTCGACCGCGTACGGCATCGTGAAACAGAGCGATGGATATATTTCGGTGTACAGCGAGGTAGGCATCGGTTCGACATTCAAGGTTTATCTGCCTCGCACCGACGCGGCACGCGAGTCGACCGCGGGACCCGTGGTGGTGCCGGAGACGGACCGTGGGTCCGAGACAGTGCTGCTGGTGGAAGACGAAGAAGGCGTGCGGAAGCTGGTGCGCGGCATCCTGAGCCGCCAAGGGTACCGGGTGCTGGAGGCAACCAGCGGCGAAGAAGCGCTCAGCATGGTGGAGGAGTACAGCGGCAATATCGACCTTCTGCTCAGCGACGTGGTACTGGTGGGGATGAGCGGCCGCGAACTCTCGGAGCGCATGCGGATCCAGATGCCGACACTGAAGGTGATCTATATGTCCGGGTACACCGACGACGCCATCGTGCGCCACGGTGTGTTGACGGAGAGCGCCGAATTCCTGCAGAAACCCTTCAGCAGCGACAATCTTCTGCGCAAGGTCAGAGTCGTATTGCAGAAGCAGCGGACGCGGTAGCCCAATCTATTCTGTTCCCTGAAAAATCAACTTTGCAGTCGGGTGCGTTCAGCTTGCACGACGGATGGATTCGCCGGTGCCGGTCGGCTCGATGAGGTGCAGTTTCGAAGGATCGAAACCGATTGCGCCTTCACGTTCCGTAAACATGCTGGCGAAACGCGCGTTCCAGATCACTTCGTTCGCGGAATAAGAAGTGCGGCTGTGCACGAACTGCGCGAAGACATCGTCGGTCGCGGTCAGCAGGATCAGGAACTCCGACTCGGCGGCCAGCATCTGCGCTTCCGTCCACCCATACATCGGGCTTTGCTCATCGATGGGGTGAACGACGGTCCAGCTCAAGGGAAAGAATGCGACGAAGGGGCGTTCGAGCTCGAGGGTGTGGAAGGTGCGCTGCCGTTTCCCATCGCGGTCCTCAAAGCGGCTGAGGATGACGCGCATGTTGACTTCAATCAATTCGTTCTGACGGCCGTTCACAAGACGGAACATGAAAGCGGTGATGCCGCGATAAGGCGCGATCACGGCGCTCTTGCTGTAAACGATTTTGGCGGTGGGGCGCGCGAAACGGGCATAGACGAGGCCGGCGACGAGGCCGACACTTAACAGGCCGAAGATGGCCTCGATGGTAACCAGCAGGTTGGCAACGAGGGCGTTGGGGGTGATATTGCCGTAGCCGATCGTGGCGAAGGTATCAATGCTGAAGAAGAAGTCACGCGCGAAGCCGGTGAGATGGGCGTCGCCGGTGAGTGCGTTGGGTCCGAGGAGATAGTACGCGGCAGCGAAGGGAATATTGATTGCGAAGTAGGCGATGCCGATGAGGAGGAAGAAACGTGGCCAGCTCATGGTGACGAGCGAGTGATAGCTGGAGATGCGCTCCCAGAATGTGGGAGGGAAGCGCTGCACGTTGAAGGAACCGTCGCGGTTCAGCAGGCGAAGTTGCTGTTGCTTCGAAAGAACCGATCCAAAGCCGAGGTCCTGGGTCTCTTTTTGCGGATCAAAAACGCGTGCCACGAAATTTCACCTCATCCTGTTGGGCCAGCGAGTGGTCAACCAGTGTACGACAAAGGGAGAGATTCACTGAGATGCGGGGAGGATGCGGCGGCCTTCCACCCGGAAATTCTCCGATAAGACGATCCGGATAGCTTCGCTGTAGGCGATGTGCTCCTGCGCGAGGATGCGCAAGGCAAGAGCGTGGTCGTCATCGGTGTCGAGGACAGGTACGACTTTTTGCAGGATGATGTCGCCATGGTCGAGGTGCTCGTCAACGAAATGGACGGTACATCCGGTGAACTTCACACCGTAATCGAAGGCCTGCTTTTGCGCATCGAGACCGGGGAAACTCGGCAGGAGCGACGGATGAATATTCAAGATCCGTCGTGGAAACTGTTGTACGAACCAGGGCGAGAGCAAGCGCATGTATCCGGCAAGACAAATGAGATCGACGTGATTCTCCTGCAGGGCTTTTACCACTTGCCGGTCATGTTCTTCGCGGGGAACGCCCTTGGAGGGAATGACGAGGGCGTTCAGGCCGCGACGTTTTGCGGATTCGATGCCCCCGGCGTCGGGGCGATTGGAGAGGACGACGGAGATGCGGGCGAGAAGCTTGCCGGAAGCGACGTTGTCGGCAATGGCTTCGAAGTTGGAGCCGCGTCCGGAGAGCAGGATGCCGAGGTTCTTCACGAGAGCATTGTAAATGGGTGTGGTTGGCGGAAACGGGTTGAGCGATAGGAGGGAACTGCGGGCGGGGATGTTACCCACCCTCCCTTCGGGAAGGGTGGGGCACCCAGAGGTTCGCTACCCGCTCCTGCGGAGAAGGGTGGGGCACCCAGAGGTTCCTACCCGCTCCTGCGGAGAAGGGTGGGGCACCCAGAGGTTCGCTACCCACCCTCCCTTCGGGAAGGGTGGGGCACCCAGAGGTTAGGAGCGCGAGGTTAGGAGTAGCTGACTTTGCGGTCGCCTTTTACGATGCGGCCGATGGTGTAGCCTTTTTCGCCGGCGCGTTCGAGAACGGTCTGGACCTTCTTGAACTTCTTCGCGGGCACGACCAACACCATGCCGATGCCCATATTGAAGGTGCGGAGCATTTCATCCTGCGAGATGTTGCCGAGCTGCTGCATGTGGGTAAAAATCGGCAGAACGGGCCATGAACCGAGTTCGACGACAGCGCCCATACCCTTGGGCAGGACGCGGGGAAGATTCTCGGTAATGCCACCGCCGGTAATGTGGGCCATCGCGCTCACGCATTCGGCTTCGATCAAGCGGCGGATGGCGGGCCAATAGCTCTTGTGCGTCTTCATCAATTCGTTGCCGACCTTGCCCTTGATGGCGTTCACGTAAGTCTCGGGCGAGTAGCCGGCAATGGAGAAGAGGAGCTTGCGAGCGAGCGAATAGCCGTTGGTGTGGAGGCCGTTGGAGGGAAGTCCGATGAGGACATCCCCGGGCTGCACATCCTTACCGTTGACGATCTTGTCGCGTTCGACGACGCCGACGATGAACCCCGCGAGATCGTATTCGCCATCGGGATAGAAGCCGGGCATCTCAGCGGTTTCGCCGCCGATGAGGGAGCAGCCGTTGTGCTTGCAGGCGTCGGCGAGACCGGTGACGACCTTTTCGGCGATCTCGGGCTCCAGTTTGCCGGCGGCGAGGTAGTCCATGAAAAACATGGGGGCCGCGCCCTGAACGGCGATGTCGTTGACGCAGTGATTGACGAGGTCCGCACCGACGGTCTGGTGGAGATTCATTTCAAATGCGACTTTGAGCTTGGTGCCGACGCCGTCCACGCTGGAAACCAGGACGGGATCGAGATACTTCTTCTTATCGATGGAGAAGAGACCGCCGAAGCCGCCGATCTCGCTGAGAACGTTCTTGGTGAACGTCTTGTGCGCCAGGTACTTGATGCGCTGCTTGGTGCGGTTGGCTTTTTCGATGTCCACGCCAGCATCGGCGTAGGTTACGGGCTTCGTTTCCATGTCTACTTGGCTCAATCGAAAACCTTGTCCCTTGGTGGGTGGAGTACTTGGGGAGAAATAGCATTGTAGCATTTGTGAGGCAGAGGACGGCGGCAGGGAGGGAGGCTTTTCCCGCGCCGGGTAGCTTGGGATGATAAGAAATTATCCCCGTGACCGGGCGCTGCGATCACGGGGAGGTTGTTAGGCGGCGAGCGATTCAGCCCATGGATCGATCACGATCTTGGTGACGTGATCCTCTTTCTTGAGCCAGGTGTCATACATCTCCGGCACCTCGTTGAGGGTGACGCGGTGGGAGATGATGAAGCTGGGGTCGATGTCGCCTTTTTCGATGTGGTCGAGCAGAGGTTTCATGTAGCGCATCATGTGGGTCTGGCCGGTGCGCATGGTTAACGCTTTGTTCATGAATGCGCCCATGGGGATGGTGTCGACGAAGCCGCCATAGACGCCGGGAACGGAGACGATGCCGCCCTTGCGGCAAGCCTGGATCGCCTGTCGTAACGCGATGGGACGGCCGGTCTCGACCCGCATCGCCTGCTTGACTTCGTCGATGCGGGCGTCGAGCGACATGCCGTGGCCTTCCATGCCGACGGCATCGATGCAGGCGTCTGGACCGCGACCGCCGGTGAGCTCCTTCAATAGTTCGATCAGGTCGGGAATTTCGGAATAGTTCAGGGTTTCCGCACCGGCTTCGCGGGCGAGTTGCAGGCGTTCGGGGAAACGATCGATGGCAATGACCTGCTCAGCGCCGAGCAGGAAGGCACTCTTGATGGCGAACAGGCCAACCGGACCGCATCCCCAAACCGCGATGACCTGTCCCTTGCCGGGCTGGATGTCGCAGTTTTCCGCCGCCATGTAGCCGGTGGGAAAGACGTCGGAGAGGAAGAGAACCTGCTCGTCCGCGAGGTCGCTTTCGATCTTCAGCGGACCCACGTCGGCAAACGGAACGCGAACGTATTGGGCCTGGCCTCCGGCGTAGCCGCCGGTCATGTGCGAGTAGCCGAAGAGACCGGAAGGCGTGTAGCCGAACATGGCTTCCGCCAGGTAGGCATTGGGATTGGTGTTATCGCAGGAAGACCAGAGCTGCTGGCGGCAGAAGAAGCAATTGCCGCAGGCAATGGTGAAGGGAACGACGACGCGATCGCCGACCTTCAATTTCTTGACCTCAGGGCCAATTTCGACGACTTCTCCCATGAACTCATGGCCAACGATGTCGCCCTGCTCCATGGTGGGAATGAAGCCGTTGTAAAGGTGCAAGTCGGAGCCGCAAATTGCGGTCCGTGTCACCCGGATAATGCAATCGCGGGGGTTCAGTATCTTCGGGTCGGGAACGGTTTCGACCCGCATATCGTGTCTGCCAAACCAACATGCTGCTTTCATCAAAGAATCTCCTGAGAATCGGTTATGCCAAGTTTTCCGCGGGCTGCGGTTGGGCAACCTTGGTCGATTGCTTCCTCGAGCCGGGATAGGCGACGCGCGCCATGCGGACGAGGGGGGAGCGACGTCCGGAGGATTGGCCTTCGATGGTAGGCACCTCGCCGGTTTCCATCCACGCCTTGAAGGCGCGAAGATCTTCGCGGACCTGCTGCTCGGGGTTCTTGCCGAAGAGCTGCGCAAACATGGCACCGAGCTTGCCGGCAGGAGGGGCATAGTCCACGGCTACCGATATTTCGGTGCCCTCGCCGTGGAAGACGGAAGAGAACTGGACGGAGCCGCGGTTCTCGATGTCGGCTCCGGCGCAAGACCGCCAGACGATGAATTCGTTTTCGCGCTCATCGATGATCTCAGCGTCCCACTCGATGCGAGTGTTGGCAGGGCCGCGGGCGACCCAATGCGAGTAGCGTCCGCTGGTGGGGCGAACCTCCTGCAGGTGGGTCATGATGCTGGGGAGGTTCTCGAAGTCGCGCCAGTACGCGTAAACCTCGGCGACTGGTTTCATGATGGTGACGCTTCTCTGCACGTGCAGGTGGTTTGACGAATTTTTGCCGGTGGCGGCGCGGTAGATCAGATAGCCGCCGGCGGCGGCCATGGCTGCTCCGCCCAGGGATTTGCGGCTGATGCCGAACGCGGTGAGAGCACCACCACCGATAAAAGATGCCCACGGCTCGATTTTCGAGATGCGCGAGCCGCGGCCGTTGCGGCCAGGTTTCGGGGAATTTTCATTTTCCATTGAACTTCGCCTCTTTTTGAATGAAGGGATATGGGTTGGGATGCGGTCCATAGAGGAGAAGTTTGGTGACCGGAGCTGGAAGGAATTTTTAGCCCGAACATTCATTCATTGGGCGAGGAGTTCGCGGAAGGAGCAGCAGCCCAGTAACTGCCGCGGGCGAGGACGGTCGAGTTCTCCGGCTGCTTGAGGCGCACGCGAAGTTGGTGCAACCCGGGATGTGGTTTGCTGGGCGCGAAGCTCAGCAGGTAGCGGGCATAGAGATGGTTGGAGAACTCGGTCATGTCGCGGCTGAAGGTCTTGCCGGTGGCAAACTGGGCGTATTCGCCGCCGGTCATGGAGGCAATGGTCTTGGCCGCATTCTTGCGTACGGCTTGTGCGGTCAATACCAGGGGAGCGATGAGATCGGGACCTTCGTGTTCTTCGGTCTGCTCGGGATGCAGGTCAGGATTGTTATGGCCGCGCAGGGTGTCGAGCACATTCGATTTTGAGGGCGAAAAGGTGAGGGCATAGACAACCGCGTTGCTGCTGCCGATTTCGCGGAGCAGGTCTTCGGTTTTCTTGTGGCTGCCGTGGTCGCGGGTTTCACTCACGAGCAGGAGAACGCGTTGCCGGTCCTTCGGGATGGTGTTCAGAAGTTTTAATCCGGAGTCCACCGCATCGACGATGGCGGCACCCGCGTCTCCGGGCTCAAGCTGGTTGAGGGTGCGGGTGACCTGGGTTTCGTCGCCGCTGAATCCCTGAGTCTCTCGAACGTGGCTGTCGAAGGTGACAATGGCGACGTTGGCATGGCCCTGCTCCAGCAATGGCGAGAGCATGGAGGCGAGGCCGTGAATTCGCGGCAATTCTTCGCTCGCCCTGCGCCCGAGCTGAAGGACGACGACGATGGCACTCGGCTTGGAATCCGCAGCTTCGTCGAGTTGAACGATTTGCGGAACGCCGTCGTCTTCGATGAGGAAGTCTTCTGCTTTCAGGCCGTAAACGGTGTCGCGGTGGGCGTCACGCACCAACGTGGGGACGATCACCACGTTGGATTCGGCGTGAAATGTCGGTTCCTGCGCTGCTGCCGAGAGGAGCAGCGCGAAGGCGAGCAGGAATCCGAGTCTCGGAAAATGCATAGAGAAATGGACTGAGGGCCTAAGGAACGGTAAGCGCGAAATTGTCGGCCTTGTCCCACCCGAAGTGCCCGGGCCCCTCGGTGAGCTTGTACATCTCGAAGTTCAGTTTTCCGGGTTCCATGGTGATGAGACAGTAATGATAGGTCGGCCCTACACCCTGGTAGAAGTCGGTGGGATCTCGGTGCGGCATATAAGGGGTTGCGCCGCCGCCACCGCTGACGATGTACATAACGCCGTTGTGCTCGTACCGTTCGTAGTTGTGGTTATGTCCGCCGATGACCAGGAACTTGGCGTGGGATTCTTTCTGCTTGTTCTCCAGGTAGGCAGCGAGGTCCTTTTCCTCGTGCCGCGCTTCGTGTCCCACCATCAGCATGGTGAAGTGGGTATAAGGCGGGTGATGCAGGCAGAAGACGACGAACTGGATCTCGCGCGAGACCTCGTGTTTCAGCACGCCGTCGAGCCACTTTCGCTGCGGGGAGTGGGGCGCATCCTGCTCACTGTCAATGGCAACGACCAATACATTGCCCGCCTTGACGGTGTAGTAACGGCTCTGTTTCAGTTCGGAAAAGCGCTCAAAATAGTTCGATAGAGCGGTGCTCAGATCGCCGTGGACATCGTGGTTGCCAAGAACGGGGTAAATGACAGCGCCGGAGTCGCGGATCGGCTTCATTTCCTTGTCGAACTCGGCCCAGTCGGCGGAATTTGCGCCAGAGAGAACCAGATCGCCGCTGATCAGGACAAACTTCGGGTTCTGCTTGGCGATTCCCTCGATGATGGCTTGGCGGCGCTCGGGGTCGCTATCTTTGTGATTGGAAGGGTCGGTCATGCGCATGTCGCCGTAAGCGACGAACTTGAAGGGCATGGGGCCGGGATCGAGGGTGAGCTGCACGGGGCTGCCCTGGGATAGCGCGAAAGAGGCAGTCAAAAGCAGGGCGGAAGCGAGGAGAAATCTGCGGCCTAAGGTCATAAGAGGTTCATTATTAGAGCACAGCGCGGCGCAGCGGGTTTCTCGCCGCATTGTGATCAGAGTCACAGGCGAACGTGACGGGTTCCAACGACACTGGATTTTCCCGAAATTAGACTAGAGCTTCATATTTGATCCTTGAGGCGAATCGATGAGTATTGCAATGAAAACCGGTTCTGCGGTAAGCAAAGCCGATCCTTCCCATGATGTGCTTCGTTCTGTCGGGCATCCGCTGGATGCCATCTTCCAGCCGCAATCGGTCGCGGTGATCGGCGCTTCCGAGCGCCAGGGAAGCGTCGGGCGTTCGGTGCTGTGGAACCTGCTGAGCAGCCCGTTCGGGGGAACGCTGTATCCCGTGAACCCGAAGCGCGCCAACATTCTTGGCGTCCGGGCCTACAAGAGCATCGCGGACCTGCCGGAGCGTCCGGACCTGGTGGTGGTGACCACGCCGGCGGACAGCGTGCCGGGATTGATCCAGGAGGCAGTGGACGCGGGCGTGCCGGCAGGCATCGTGATCTCTGCGGGCTTCAAAGAACACGGCGAACACGGGAAGCAGCTGGAGCACGAAATCTCAAGGATCATCCAGGGCAAGATGCGGATTATCGGTCCGAACTGCCTTGGCGTAATGAATCCGATCAAGGGCTTGAACGCGACGTTTGCGAATACGATTGCGCGGCCGGGGAATGTGGCGTTTATCAGCCAGAGCGGCGCGCTTTGTACGGCGGTGCTGGACTGGAGCCTGAAGGAGATGGTTGGCTTCAGCTCGTTCGTGTCGATTGGATCGATGCTGGATGTGGATTGGGGAGACCTGATCAGCTACCTGGGGAACGATCCCCGGACGAATGCGATCGTGATTTACATGGAATCGATTGGCGACGCACGCTCGTTCCTGTCGGCGGCGCGTGAAGTTTCGCTCACCAAGCCAATTATTGTGATCAAGGCAGGGCGTACGGCGGCGGCGGCGAAGGCTGCGGCTTCGCACACAGGATCATTGACGGGGAGCGACGAAGTGCTAGACGCCGCCTTCCGGCGGGTGGGCGTGCTGCGGGTGAACAGCATCGCCGACGTCTTCTATATGACCGAGGTTTTGGCGAAGCAGCCACGGCCGCAGGGCAACCGGCTGTGCATTTTGACGAATGCGGGCGGACCCGGAGTGCTGGCGACGGATGCGCTGATCCAGGGCGGAGGCGCACTGGCCGAACTCTCGGAAGACACGATGAAGGCGTTTGACGAGCTGCTGCCGCCGCACTGGAGTCACAACAACCCGGTCGATATCCTGGGCGACGCGGAGCCGGAGCGCTATGCGAAGTCGTTGGAGATTGCGGCGAAGGACCCCAGCATTGATGGCATGTTGATCGTAATGACGCCGCAGGGCATGACCAACCCGACACAGATCGCCGAGCAGTTGAAGCCATATGGGCAGTCGCTCGGGAAGCCGGTGCTGGCGAGCTGGATGGGCGGCGTAGAAGTGGCGGCCGGCGAGAAAATCTTGAATGCAGCGCGGATTCCGAGCTTCTCCTATCCGGATTCGGCGTGCCGGGCCTTCAATTACATGTGGCAATACTCCTACAACCTGAAAGGAATTTATGAGACGCCGGTGGTGGGCGGCGATGACACGCAGATCGATCGTGCGCGGGCCGAGAAGCTGATCCAGGATGTAAGGCAAACCGGGCGGACGATCCTGACGGAGTATGAGTCGAAGAAGCTGCTGGAGACGTATGGCATCCCGACGGTCCCGACGGAGATCGCGCTGAGCGAGAAAGAGGCCGTGCAACACGCGGAGCAGATGGGGTATCCCGTCGTGCTCAAGCTCTACTCCCTGACCATTACGCATAAGACCGACGTCGGTGGGGTGGTCCTGAACCTGCGCGACGCGGATGCGGTGCGCAAGGCGTACACCGGGATCAAGAATGCGGTAACGGAAAAGAAGGGCGCGGAGCACTTCCAGGGTGTGACGGTGCAGCCGATGGCGAAGCTCGATGGATACGAGATCATCATCGGGAGCAGCCTGGATCCGCAGTTCGGCCCGGTACTGTTGTTTGGTACAGGCGGGCAACTGGTGGAAGTATTCAAAGACCGTTCACTGGCACTGCCGCCGCTGAACACGACCCTGGCGCGGCGCATGATGGAGCAGACGAAGATCTACACCGCGCTGAAGGGCGTGCGCGGACGCAAGTCGGTGGACATGGCGGCGCTGGAAGAGCTGATGGTGCGCTTCAGCCAGTTGGTGGCGGAGCAGAAGTGGATCAAGGAGATCGACATCAATCCCTTGCTGGCGTCGCCCGATCGCCTGCTGGCGCTCGATGCGCGCGTGGTGGTGCATGGGCCGGAGGTGAAGCAGGCGGATCTTCCGAAGACGGCGATTTGTCCGTATCCGACAAAATATGTTCAGCCCTGGAAGATGAAGAACGGGGAAGAGGTGGTGATCCGGCCGATTCGTCCGGAGGACGAGCCGCTGATGATCGAGTTCCACAAGGCGCTGTCGGAACGGACGGTTTACCTTCGCTACTTCCAGCCGTTAAAGCTTTCGCAGCGCACGGCGCACGAACGGCTGACGCGGATCTGCTTCACGGACTACGACCGCGAGATGCCGCTTGTAGTGCAGCGCAAGAAAATTGATGGCACATCGGAGATTCTGGCGGTAGGACGGTTGAGCAAACTGCATGGACGCAACGAGGCTGAGTTAGCCGCGCTGGTTCGCGACGGGGCGCAGCACCTTGGCCTCGGAAGCGAACTCTATCGCCGCATGCTGCAGGTGGCACGCGACGAGAAGATCGATGTGGTGAGCTCGAACATGCTGGCCGAGAACCACGAGATGCGGGCGATCTGCGTCCGGCTTGGGTTCAAGATGCACTCCGACATGGAAGACAACACGATGCACGCGGAACTAGCACTCTAGGGACGCGAAAGTAGGAGTACCAACGCCGCTCAATCGCGGCGTTTTTTATTGCTTCCATGCGGGGAACCCGGTCACAATCAGGTCATCATGGGTGTTTCTGGATTCAAACGTATCGGTCCACTGATGTTGTCGTGTGTCTTCCTATGCGCGGCGGGGTTGGCGCAAGACCAGAAGGCTGCCGCACCGGCCCAGCTTCCGTCGGGGCCAAAGATTCCCGAAGCTTCTCCTTCCGCGAAGACTACCGACGAGGACTACACCAAACAGGCCTACGTTTACGAACTCTATCGCGAGAAGTGGCGCTTCGAATCGGACGGAACCGGCCAGGAAGAGACGACGGTCCGCGTGCGGGTGCAGAGCGATGCGGCCATTAAGGGCTGGGGTCAGCTGGTTTTCGGGTACAACTCGGAAAACGAAGAGCTGCACGTGAACTATGCGCGGGTGCGCAAGCCGGATGGGACGGTGATCGATACGCCCCTGGACTCGGTGCGCGATATGACGAGTTCGGTGGAACGCGAAGCTCCGGTGTATACGGACTTCCGCGAGAAGCACATGACGGTTTCAGCGCTGCAGGTGGGGGACATCCTGGAGTACCAGCGCGTTCGCAAGATCGTGAAGCCGGCGACGCCGAACCAATTCTGGAGCGAGCATTCGTTCATCAAGAATTTCATCGTGCTGGATGAAGAGATAGAGTTCGATATCCCGAGCAAGAGCAATGCAAAGCTGAAGACGCTGCCGGGATACGAGGCGACCTCGACGCGCCAGGAAGGCGATCGGACGATCTATTCCTGGAAGCGCCAGAATCTTAAAGTAGAGGATGAAGAAGAGAAGCAGAAGCGGGAGCGTAAGCAGGGCAAGAAGCGGCCAGAATTCGCGGATGTGCAGCTGACGACGTTCCGCAGCTGGGAGCAGATCGGGCTCTGGTACCAGGGGCTGCAGAAGGACCGGGTAGCGGTTACGCCGGAGATCAGGGCGAAGGCGGCGGAGCTGACCAAAGGATTGAATTCCGACGAAGACAAGATCGCGGCGCTCTACCGCTACGTCGCGACGAATTACCGGTACGTAAGCCTGTCGTTCGGCGTAGGACGCTTCCAGCCGCATGCGGCGTCGGAGATTCTGCAGAACAAATATGGCGACTGCAAGGATAAGAGCACGCTGCTGGCATCGCTGCTGATCGCGTCGGGATATCAGCCGGCGAACGTCCTGATCCATACCTACGTGAAACTGCAGGACGATATGCCGATTCCGTCGGCATTCAACCACGTGATTACGGAGGTGATGGCAGGCAAGCAAGAGTACTGGATGGACAGTACGACCGAGGTTGCGCCGTTCCGGCTGCTCACGTGGTCGATTCGCAAGAAGAAGGCGCTGCTGGTTCCGGTGGTGGGGACGCCGCGCGTGGTGGAAACGCCGCCGGATCCGCCCTTTACCAGCCACGATGACATCGCGATAACGGGGAAGATCAATGAGCTGGGCACCTCGGATGTGCATTTGCAGATGACGTCGCGCGGCGACAGCGAATTGCAGTTGCGCAGTGTGTTCCGGAACTACGGCGAGTCGAATTACAAGCGGCTGATGGAGAGCATTGCGCGGCTGTTGGGCGTGCCGGGCGAGGTCAGCGATATCAAGATTTCCGACCCTGCCGACACGGTGAAGCCGTTCGCCATGGAGTGCAACGTAAAGCAGCAAAATGCGATCGAGTGGAAGGACAAGACCGGGACTCTCTTCATTCCTTACGGATCGATGAACCTCACCGAAGAGGCGTCCGATCCGGGTCCAGACACGGAGCCATTGTCCCTGGGAGGAGCACCCGGGGAATATCGCGTGACGGTGAAAATCACGCTGCCTGCTGCCTACACTTTGCAACTGCCTGCGCCGGAAGTTGTGAAGCGGGACTATAGCGAGTATTCGGCCACCTACCGGCAAGAGCAGAACACATTCTATGCGGAACGTTCCCTGAAGGTCATGGTGCGGGAAGTTCCGGTGAAGCGATTCAGCGATTACCACGCTTACCGCGTGGCGGTAAATGCCGACCACGGACAATCGCTGACCTTGACACGTACCGACACGAGCGTGGCCGGAGCGGAGAAAGACGCCAAGGCCGACGACCTGTTCGAGGCGGCGGAGGCGGCGGTGAAGGCCGAGAATTACAGCAACGCCAACGAACTGCTGCAGCGCGCGCTGGCATTGGAGCCGGAACATAAGTACGGATGGGACGCGCTGGCAGAGACGTACCTGAATCTTGGCGACTTCAACAAGGCGATCGAGATGTACCAGCACCAGCTCAAGGTGAATCCCTACGACGACCTGGCGAACAACGGCCTGGGGCAGGTCTATACCTTGCAGTACAAATATGACGATGCGTTGAAAGCCTTCCAGGCGCAGATCGAGATCAACCCACTGGATAAAGGCGCGCATATCGCGATCGGGCAGATCTACATTGTGCGCGAGGACTATAAGTCGGCGGTGCCGGAGCTGGAACGCGCGGTGTCGATCACGCCACAATCTCCGGTGGCGCATTACCTGCTGGGAAACGCGTACCTCAATACGGGGGAAACGGACAAGGCGATCGGCGCCTTCGAGGAGGCACTGAAGCTGGACACGAATAATCCGAACACGTGGAATGACATCGCTTATGCGCTTGCCGACAAAAACGTAAGACTGGATCGTGCCGAGCAGTATGCGCAGAGTTCGGTGAGCACGACGCAGTCGTACCTGCGGAACCTTCCGGCGGAACAGGTGGTGAAAGTCGGGCCGCTGCTGACTTCAAGTCTGGCGGCAGCGTGGGATACGCTGGGGTGGGTGTACTACAAGGAAGGCAAACAGAAAGAGGCGGAGACCTTCATTCACGCTGCCTGGGATGAGGACCAGCATTCGGAGATCGCTGAACATCTCGCAGTTTTCGCCGAGAAGAGGAACGACAAGAAGATCGCCGCAGATTATTACGCCATGGCGCTGGCTGGGGATCGTCCGGTAGCGCGGTATCGCGAGAAGCTGGCGGTTACGGCCGGGCTGAAGAACGACTCCGACATCGAAGCGCGTATCCAAGCGGCGCGCGCGCTGATGATGTCGCAACGCAAGCTGAGGATGGCGAACGGAGGGTGGAGCGGCAAGGCGGAATTCGTCCTCACCTTTACGACATCCCGCAAAGCGAGCGAAGCCGACTTCAAGACGGGCGCGGAGGGGTTGAAGCCGGCGGCGAAGGCGCTCACGGCGATGCAGTATCCGCTAACCCTGCCGGATGGAGAGTACCGCGTTTTCCGGCGCGTGCTGGTGAGCTGCGAAAAGGGAAGCGACTGCGACGTCATGCTATTCCGCGCGGAAGACCGGGAGAGCCTGATCGACTCGGGGGTTCCGAATGCTCCCTCGGCAGGCTCTACCGCCGGCGCGCAGTAAGAGTGAGACGGGACGAGGCAAGGACCTCGTCCCAAGCGTTGCTTCCCGGACCAACTCCCGAACCTTATCGCTCCCGGCAGTCCAGGCGATCTTGCTGCGGTTGGGTTCGCCACGCAGCAGGGACTCCGCGAATTTCAGCGCCTGCTCGGGCTCTTCGATCGTTGGCGGATGGACAACGGCCTGGAGAAATCGCTGGTCCTGGCGCATTCAAGAAGCGCTCGACGACGCTGCCGCAACCCTCCGCTTTGTCGGTGGTGAACACCGCACCGCCGCAAGCTCGGCAAACTTGCGAAGTCGATGATCGCGTAGTTGAGCGTCAATCTGCGCCTGCCCGTCTAGAGATGCCAGACAACGAAGTGCGGTCTTCCCATTCAAATCAAGATTGTGTAATTTACCCGGGACAGCAGTTCTGGTGAACATCGGCAAACTCAGGAACATCAATCCACGTCATACGAATTTCGGGGCAGCATGAATTTGATTGGACCCTCTTCTCAGAAGGTATGTTCTTGTTGTTATAATCACGGGTTCGCGTGACCTGCGTCACAGACGCAGTGGTCGTTTCTTATTCGGTCTCATCGTTAACCTTGCACGGTTTGTCTTCTGTCCCCGTGTTCAACCAAGCCCGGCGCGATGTGTAGTGCCGGGAACCCGGAGCAACGGAAAGCTTCGTAATGGCCCAGATCTTTCATCGAAGTACGAATTCCATCTCCCGCATTACGATTCTTGCCACCGTGGTTTTGGTGACAGGCCTGCTTTGGGCGGCGCTTGAGTTGCAGCGTTCGCCATACGTGACGTATGCGGGCGTGGCGCACATGCAGCCGGTGCCGTTCAGCCACCAGCACCACGTGAGCGGGTTAGGGCTCGACTGCCGCTACTGCCACACGTCGGTGGAGGTGTCGGGGTATGCGGGAATTCCGCCGACCAAGACATGCATGAACTGCCACTCGCAGATCTGGACGAATGCGCCCTTGCTCGAGCCCGTTCGGGAGAGTTTCCGGACCGGCAAGTCGCTGATCTGGACGCGAGCCAACGATCTGCCCGATTTCGTGTACTTCGACCACAGCATTCACATTAATAAGGGTGTCGGTTGCAATACCTGCCACGGGCCGGTGGATCGCATGCCGCTGATGTACAACCAGGCTTCGCTGCAGATGGAGTGGTGCCTGGACTGCCATCGGGCTCCCGAGAAGTATCTGCGTCCCCGCGACCAGGTTTTCAACATGCGATACCAGCCGCCCACTTCCGAGAACCCGGTGCAGTTGCCGGGGGAGAACGGAACGGGAGTACAGACCTATACCGCACAGTTGGCGCTGGGGGTGGAATTGCGGAATCGCTATCACCTGCGCAGCGTTCGCGATATTACGAGTTGCAGCACCTGTCATCGCTAAAACAACCCGGCGAATCGATGGTGGTTCGCAGAGGGTCCGGGCACATGGGAAACAGAGAGTGATGGAAAACGGAAAGAAGCAAAACGGTGGAGACGTTTGCCCGAGCAAGAGGGGCAAGCTGGAAACCACCCCGCCAACGGCAACGGCCTTTGTGGGGGACCCCGGCAACCTCGCCGATGTGAAGGGCCAATTGGCTGCGGCGAAGGACGGCCCGCAGTATTGGCGCAGCCTGGAAGAACTCGCGAACACCGAGGAGTTCCAGGAGATGCTGCATCGGGAGTTTCCGCGGCAAGCCTCGGAGTGGGTGGATGGGGGCACGTCACGGCGCGACTTCCTGAAGCTGATGAGCGCTTCGCTGGCCCTGGCCGGTTTGACGGCTTGCACCAAGCAGCCACTGGAGCCGATTGTTCCTTACGTTCGGCAGCCGGAAGAGATCACTCTTGGCAAGCCGCTGTTCTTCGCCACTGCGAATACCGTCGGCGGATACGCGGTGCCGGTGCTGGCGGAGAGCCACGAAGGGCGTCCCACCAAGATTGAGGGGAACCCGCAGCATCCCGCGACGCTGGGTGGTACGGACGTCTTCTCCCAGGCTTCGGTTCTCGGGCTCTACGATCCGGACCGTTCGCAGACGGTGATGCTCGACAACGAGCTTCGCACGTGGGGCGCATTCGTGGGAGCGCTGGCGAACCCGCTGGCGGCGCAGAAGGCCGTGCAGGGCGCGGGGCTGCGCTTACTGAGCCGATCGACAACGTCGCCCACCCTGGCGGCACAGATCAAGCAGTTTCTTGCGGCCTACCCGCAGGCCAAGTGGGTGCAATACGATCCGGCGGGTCGCGATAACGTCCGGGCCGGGGCGCAGTTGGCGTTTGGGCAATACGTGGATACGCAGTACAACTTCGAGAAGGCGGAGGTCATTCTCTCGCTTGACGGAGATTTTCTGTCGAGCGGATTTCCGGGATTCCACAAATACGCGAGGCAGTTTTCGGCGCGGCGCAATCCCGACCTGAAAGAAAAGATGGTCCGGTTCTACGCGGCCGAAAGCACGCCAACGAATACGGGTGCCAAGGCCGATCACCGGATCCCGGTTCGGGCAGTGGAAATCGAGCAGTTCGGGCGCGCGGTGGCTGCGGGTATCGGCGTAGGCGGACCGGCGGTGGCCTCGAAAGAATGGGGCAAGGAAGCGTCGGTCATTGCCAACGATTTGCAGAAGCACAAGGGCGCTGCCGTAGTCGTGGTGGGAGATCACCAGTCGCCGGCTGTCCACGCCTTGGCGCATGCGATGAACGCCGCGCTGGGCGCGGTGGGGAACACAGTTCTGTACACAGAGCCGGTGGAGGCGCAGCCCGTGGATCAGGCTGCGGGTATTCGCGAACTGGTGGCCGATATCAACGGCGGGAAAGTGGACATCCTCGTGGTGATGGGCGCCAATCCGGTTTACGAAGCGCCGGGCGACCTCGATTTCCTCGACGCCTATAAGAAAGTTGCAGTGCGCATCCATCATGGACTTTATGTGGATGAGACCGCTGTCTGGTCGCACTGGCACATCAATGCAACCCATTACCTTGAACAATGGGGCGATGTACGGGCATTCGATGGAACGGTGACGATCCAGCAGCCGTTAATTGCGCCGCTCTATAACGGCAAGAGCCAATACGAACTGCTGGCTGCTTTGAATGGACAGGGTTCCACCGGCGGCTACGAGTTGGTTCGCAGCTATTGGCAGAAACAGCACACGGGCGCGGATTTCGAGCCCTGGTGGCGGCGCGCCGTGCACGATGGACTGATCGCCGGCAGCGCTGCGGCGGTGCGCAATACGCCTGCGAAGGGTGGCGTCCCTGCGGCTTCCAATGCAGGGAACGATTCCTCGCTGGAGGTAATCTTCCGCCGCGACCCGATGATTTACGACGGGGAATACGCCAACAACGGCTGGCTGCAGGAAGCGCCGAAACCTTACACGCAGCTCACCTGGGACAACGCGATCCTGATCAATCCGAACACCGCGAAGGATATGGGTCTCGAGACCGAGGACGAGGTCGAGATTTCGCTCGACGGGCGCACGGTTCGCGGCGGCATTTGGGAGACGCCGGGACATCCGAAGAATTCGATCACCATCTTTCTCGGCTACGGCCGCACGCGCGCCGGGCGGGTGGGGAATGGCCCCGGCTTCAGCGCATACCAGATCCGCAGCACGCAAAAGCAGTGGATCGCCACCGGCGTGCAGCTGAAGAAGACGGGAAACAAGTTCCTGTTTGCCACCACGCAAGGGTTCCAGAACATGGATGGCCGGGACATCGTTCGCGTGGCGACGCTCGAAGATTTCATTGCCAATCCCGACTTCGCGCACGAAAAGACGGAAGCTCCGGTCGAGGGGCTCACGATGTTCCAGCCTTATGATTATTCGAAAGAATATAAGTGGGGGATGGCCATCGACCTGAACTCCTGCGTGGGTTGCAAGAGTTGCGTAGTGGCCTGCGTTGCCGAGAACAACGTTCCGGTTGTCGGCAAGGAGATGGTGAAGCGCGGCCGCCACATGCACTGGCTGCGCGTGGACAACTACCACGAGGGGTCGGTCGATGCACCCAGGACCTATTCCCAGCCGGTGCCTTGCCAGCAGTGCGAGAATGCTCCGTGCGAGCTGGTCTGCCCGGTGGGGGCGACTGTCCACAGCACGGAAGGCCTGAATGACATGATCTACAACCGCTGTGTGGGCACCCGCTACTGCTCCAACAACTGCCCGTATAAGGTACGCCGTTTCAATTTCCTGCTGTTTCAGGATTGGACGACGCCGCAGTTCAAAATGGTGCGCAACCCGGATGTAACGGTCCGCAGCCGCGGCGTGATGGAAAAGTGCACATACTGCGTACAGCGGATAACCCATGCCCGCATCAACTCGGAGCGTGAGGAGCGCAAGATTCGTGACGGGGAAGTGGTCACTGCTTGCGCGCAGGCGTGCCCGGCGGATGCGATCGTATTTGGCGATCTGAACAATCCGAACAGCCGGGTTGCCAAGCTGCGGGCGCAAGAGCGCAATTATGGATTGCTGGAAGAATTGAACAACCGTCCACGTACGACTTATATGGCGGTGGTCCGGAACCCGAACCCTGAACTCGAGCACGCCATGGAGCAGAAGTAGCGATGCATCAAGGTCCAGACGAGAAAACAGTACTGCAAGACGTCCTTGAGCCGGGCGAACCGCCGGTACTTGCGCCGGGGCACGATTTTGCCACCGTGAACGACAAGATCACAGCGATCGTGTTGCGGCGGCCACTGGGAATCGGTTGGGCGGGAGCGGCCTTCATCGGATTCGTTTTCGTAAACGTGCTCTTGATGGCGGTCACCTACCTTTTCCTGCGGGGCGTGGGAATTTGGGGCATTGACATTCCGGTGGCGTGGGGCTTCGCGATCATCAACTTCGTGTGGTGGGTGGGTATCGGCCACGCGGGCACGCTGATCTCCGCGATTCTGCTGCTCCTCAAGCAGACCTGGCGTAACTCGATCAACCGGTTCGCGGAGGCGATGACGCTATTCGCCGTCGCCTGCGCGGGCATGTTCCCGCTGTTCCACATGGGGCGCCCGTGGCTGGCGTACTGGATGTTCCCGTATCCCAGTTCGATGGGCGTGTGGCCGCAATTTCGCAGCCCGCTGGTCTGGGACGTTTTCGCGGTTTCGACATACGCGACGGTATCCCTGGTGTTCTGGTTCGTGGGGCTGATTCCCGACATCGCGAGCCTGCGAGACCGGGCGCAGAACAAGTACGCGCGCATCATCTACGGGTTGCTGGCCATGGGCTGGCGTGGGTCGGCAAGGCACTGGAAGCGGTATCAGTCGGTGTACCTGCTGCTTGCAGGCCTGGCGACGCCACTGGTGCTCTCGGTGCACACCGTGGTGTCCTTCGATTTCGCGGTAGCGCAGCTGCCGGGCTGGCATACGACGATCTTTCCGCCGTACTTCGTCGCGGGCGCGATCTATTCCGGATTCGCGATGGTTCTGGTGCTGGCAATTCCGATCCGCCACTACTATGGCGTCGAAGACATGATCACCGCGCGCCACCTGGAGAACTCGGCGAAGATCATGCTGGCGACCGGCCTGATCGTGGCGTACGGCTACTTCATGGAAATCTTCATGGCGTTTTACGGGTCGAATATTTACGAGCGTGCGATCGTGCACACCCGCTGGTTCGGTCCCTATGCGCCGGGATATTGGACGCTGATTCTGTGCAACATCCTGATCCCGCAATTGCTATGGTTCCCGAAGATTCGCAAGAACCCGTTCTGGCAGTTCATCATCTCGGTGGACATTCTTGTCGGCATGTGGCTGGAGCGTTTCATCATCATCATCACCAGCTTGCATCGCGATTTCCTGCCTTCGTCGTGGGGCATGTATACCCCGACTCGCTGGGACTGGGCGACCTACCTGGGAACGTTGGGTTTCTTCCTGTTCGCGTTCGTCTTGTTCATCCGGGTGTTGCCGATGATCACCATTTTTGAAATCAAAGCGCTATTGCCGGAATCCGAGATTCAACCGGCGGAGGTGGAGGCCTGATGAAGCAGACGCCGACTTCTCCTATCTACGGTTTGATGGCCGAATTTGCTACGCCGACGGCGCTGCTGCATGCGGCGGAAAAAGCGTACGCCGCGGGATACCGGCAGATGGACGCTTATTCGCCGTTTCCAATTGAAGAGCTGGCGGATGCCATCGGATTTCCGAGGACGCGGGTCCCGCTGGTCGTGCTGATCGGCGGAATCATGGGCGGCCTTTCGGCGTTCGCCTTGCAATACTGGTGTTCCGCGATCAGCTACCCAATCGTGGTTGCCGGGCGCCCCTACAATTCCTGGCCTTCCTTCGTGGTTCCCTGTTTCGAGTTGACCATTCTTTTCGCTTCGCTTGCCGGCGTCTTCGGGATGCTGGCGCTGAACGGACTGCCGTTGCCGTATCACCCGGTGTTCAACGTCGATCGCTTCGCCGGAGTATCACGCGACCGGTTCTTCCTTTGCATCGAGGCTGCAGATCCGATGTTTGACCGCATTGAGTCAGAGCGCTTCATGGCGGGGCTTCATCCGGACTTCCTCACGGAGGTGCCGCATTAATACCGTGGAGAAAAACGGGACCAGGTTCATGGGTATTCGATGGCTGCGGGTGCTTGCTGCAAGCGCGCTGACGATGGCGGCGCTCATCCTGACGGGCTGCCGCCAGGACATGCACGACCAGCCAAAATTCATTCCGCTGCGCATGAGCGATTTCTTCTCCGATAAGCGCAGTGCACGGCCGATCGTGGAAGGCACCGTGGCGCGCGGACAGTTGAAAGCGGATACGTACTTTTACACCGGCAAGATCGGCAACCAGGAGGGCGACGTGATGCCATTCCCGGTGAATGCCGATGTGCTGGCGCGCGGGGAAGAGCGCTTCAACATCTATTGCTCGCCGTGCCATTCGGAACTGGGCGATGGGCGCGGAATGATCGTGCAGCGCGGACTGCGTCCGCCACCGTCGTACCATACCGATCGTTTACGCAAGGCACCGATTGGGCATTTCTTTGACGTGATTACCAATGGTTTTGGCGCCATGCCGGACTATGCGACGCAAATCCCGGTTGCGGACCGCTGGGCGATTGCGGCTTATATTCGCGCATTGCAATTGAGCCAGAATGCCCAACGAAGCGATCTGCCTGCGGGAGCGCAAGTGGTGAATAACGTGGAATCGACGATCCCGGCGACCGGAACCCCGGGATCCGGAGCAACCGAGCCTCCGACACCAGCTAAGGGAGGCGAGACAAAGTGAGCGATGCGCATTTGAAAGAATATGACTACGCGGTTCCCGCGGCTGCGGCCGGTTGGCAAACACGCTCGCTGGTTGTTGGAGTGGTGGGCTCGGTGGTTCTCGCTGCCACCGGCGTGCTGTGGCACGAGAGCTTTTTCCGTGGATATCTTGTCGGTTTCATGCTGTGGCTGGGCTTGAGCCTGGGCTGTCTGGCTTTGCTCATGCTGCAATACGTTACCGGCGGGCTTTGGGGACTGGTTTCGCGACGCTTCCTGGAAGCGGCCGCCAAATGTTTTCCCCTGCTGGCGATCCTCTTTATTCCGATCGCGGTCGCGGCTCCGCACTTTTATCCGTGGGCGAGTAAACAGACCTGGTGGCTGAGCTTCCCGTGGTTTTACATTCGCGCCGTCATCTACTTTGCACTGTGGATCGGGCTCGGGCAGCTCCTGAGCAACTGGGGCCAGCGCTATGACCAGGGTCCGGCACCGTCACTTTCGATCAAGATGCAATCGATTTCCGCGCCGGGATTGCTGATCTATGTGTTCACGATCACCTTCGCGGCGGTTGACTGGGTGATGTCGCTGAGCCCGGGTTGGACTTCGACGATCTATGGATTGCTTTACCTTGCGGGGCAAGGGCTTTCAGCTTTCGCCTTCATCATCATCATGCTGTGGCTGGTCTCGAAATATGAGCCCTACCGTTCGATTGTTACCCGCACACAGGTGCATGACATAGGCAAGCTGATGATGGCCTTTACTCTGCTGTGGGCCTATTTCTCCTATTCGCAATTCCTCATTACATGGTCCGGGAACCTGCCCGAAGAGATCAGCTGGTACCTGCACCGCATCCGTGGCGGATGGGCTCCGGTAGCGATCTTCATCGTAATGTTCCACTTCTTCGTTCCGTTCGGGATCATGCTTTCGCAGGAATTCAAACGGAGTTTGAAGAAGCTTGCGCCGCTGGCGATGTTCATCATCTTCATGCGCGTAATCGATCTGTTCTGGTACATCGTTCCTAACTTCGATGTGCCGGGAGCGGACAAGCCGGCTCCGTTTGCTGAAACACAAGTGCTGATCGTGGTTGCGGCATCGGTCATCGGGATCGGCGGATTGTGGTTTGGATACTTCTTCTTCAACCTGCGGAAGGCGCCGTTGACCCCGGCGTACGACCCGCAATTGCCGTTGTTGTTGAGCATGAGCCAGCATGGACACTAATTCGCACCCGTTGCATCAGCCGGTGAACTCGGAAGTTGGGTACGACCGAACAGACTTAAGCGTTCGCGGCATCATCATCTTCCTGGTGGGAGTGGCGGCCTCGGGCGTGATCGCCCACCTGGTGATCTGGGCGATGTTCGTCGGCGCGCAGAAGGTTGTGCCGTACGAGAGCGCCAATCCCATGGCCACGATGGAGACGATGCAGCAGGCGCCCCCTTTGCAGAACGCCGGACCGCAGAGCGTGGCGAGGTTTCCCGAACCGCGCCTGCAGACGGATGACACGGCGGACATGAGCAAGTTCAAGGCTGTCGAAGAGATGGAGTTGCATCCCGCACAGCCGTATCAGACTCCGGACGGCACGATTCACATCAGCATCGACGATGCGATGAAAATCATCGCGCAGCGTGGCCTGCCGACACGGCAGGCTGAACAGGCAACGCAAGGACCGGCAACCACGAACAAGCCCGCGGCAAAGCAGCAGAAGAATGGCGTGGCCGCAGGGGCAAAGTAATCATCCGCGCAGTAGCGCAGGAGAAACGGAACAAAGAGTGAAAGTGATTCGCAAGATTTTCGCAGCGATGACGTTGCCGGTACTGGCCGCGGGCATGAGCCTGGCGCAGCCGCCGTCGGCATTCCTGCGAGGGCAAGATACGGGGCCGGCATCGCAGGTAGATCCTGCAAGCCTGAAGGACATCGGGATTGACCAGCATCTCAACCAGCAGCTTCCGCTGGATACGCAACTGAAGGACGAGAACGGGCAGACGGTTCGGCTGGGCGATTACTTCAAAAAAGGCCGGCCGGTCATTTTGACGTTCGTGTATTACCAGTGCCCGATGCTCTGCAGCGAAGTACTTTCCGGTTTGAACAGCGCGATGGAGATTATGAAGTTTACCGCCGGCAATGAATACGAGGTGGTGACAATCAGCATCGATCCGCGCGATACCCCGGAAATTGCGAAGGAAAAGAAGGCGAGCTATCTGAAGGAGTACAACCGTCCAGGCGCCGACGAAGGCTGGCACTTCCTTACGGGCGACCAGGACAACGTTGCGAAAGTCGCCAAGGCGGCGGGGTGGAAGTATCGCTGGGATCCGAAGATGAACCAGTTCATCCACGCAGCGGGGATCATGCTGGTGACGCCGCAAGGCAAACTCGCGCAGTACTACTACGGCATTGAATATTCCCCGAAGGACTTGCGGCTGGGGTTGATCGAAGCCTCGCAGGACAGGATTGGAAACCTGGTAGACCAGGTCGTTCTCTATTGCTACCACTACGACCCGCATACCGGAAAATACGGCGCTGTGATTGCGAACATGTTGCGCATCGGGGGCGCCGCAACCATTTTGCTATTAGGAGGCTTTATCGTGCTGATGTTCCGCCGTGAGGGGCACGCTGGCCGCCACGAGACAGGACAGGCCTGAGCGATATGTGGGAGAACCTACCCTTATTCCCGGCTGAAGCTTCCAAGATCGCTCCCCAAGTGGACGCGATCTACTTCTTCCTGGTCATTGTCACGATCTTCTTCTCGGTGCTGATTGCGGCAACGATCCTATTTTTCTCGATCCGCTACCGCAAGGAGAGGCACCCGCACGCCGAACAGATCGAGGGCTCGATTCCGCTGGAGCTGACCTGGACCTTGATTCCGCTCGGCATCGCCATGGTGATGTTCGTGTGGGGCGCCAGCATTTACTTTATCGAGAGCCGTCCGCCGCGCGATGCGATGGAGATCTACGGCGTTGGTAAACAGTGGATGTGGAAGTTCCAGCACGTGGAAGGCGTCCGGGAGATCAACCAGTTGCACGTTCCGGTGGGCCGGGACGTGAAGGTGATCCTGTCGTCGCAGGACGTGATTCACGACTTTTTCGTGCCCGCATTCCGTGTTAAGACCGACGTCATTCCCGGGCGGTATACCGTGACCTGGTTCCGTCCGACGCGGCCTGGCACGTATCACCTTTTCTGCGCGCAATATTGCGGAACGCAGCATTCGGGCATGATCGGGCAGGTGATCGTCATGGAACCCTCGGACTACGAGGCGTGGCTGAGCGGCGGTGGCGCGGAGGGTTCGCTCTCCGGTACCGGATTGAAGCTCTTCCAGCAATATGGCTGCGCCACGTGCCATCGTTCGGATACGCAGGGCCGCGGCCCGAACCTGGTTGGCGTCTTCGGCAAGCCGGTTCTGCTGGATGACGGCCGCACTGTAATGGCGGACGAAAATTACGTTCGCGAGTCGATCCTGAACCCCGGCGCAAAAGTAGTTTCCGGCTTCAAGCCGATCATGCCGACGTTCCAGGGACAAATCAGTGAAGAACAACTCATGGCGCTCGTGGAGTATGTGAAGTCGCTCGCCGGCCCGAACCCGAACAGTGCACCGACCACGAATCGGCCGGTTGTGCCGAACAACGCGATCCAGCAATAAGGGTGTGGAAACAATGGCAACCGTAGCAGTGAATCAGTCCGTTGAGAAAGAGAACTACTTAAACGCCGGATACGGCCTTAAGTCGTGGCTCCTGACAAGCGACCACAAGCGGATCGCGATTTTGTATTTGATCTCGATCACCTTCTTCTTCGCGATCGGCGGCGTCTTTGCGATGCTGATTCGCCTTGAGCTGCTCACTCCGGCCGGGGACCTGGTGGAAGCGGACACCTATAACAAGCTGTTCTCGATGCACGGCATCATCATGGTGTTCTTCTTCCTGATCCCGTCGATCCCGGCGACCTTGGGCAACTTCCTGGTGCCGCTGATGGTGGGGGCAAAAGACCTTGCGTTTCCGAAGATCAACCTGCTGAGCTGGTACCTCTATGTCATCGGCGGCATGACGGCGCTGATTGCCATGTTCATGGGCGGCGTGGATACCGGATGGACCTTCTACACGCCACTGAGCAGCGAGTACGTAAACACCCACGTGATCCCGGTGGCGATCGGCGTATTCATCGCCGGCTTCTCGTCGATCTTTACGGGTCTTAATATCATCGTGACAGTGCACCGCATGCGCGCGCCGGGCATGACATGGGGACGGTTGCCGTTGTTCATCTGGGCGCATTACGCGGCCAGCCTGATCATGGTGCTGGGCACGCCGGTGGTGGCGATCACCCTGGTGCTGCTGGCGCTGGAGCGTGCCTTCGGCATCGGGATTTTCAATCCGCAGCTGGGTGGAGATCCGGTGCTTTTCCAGCACCTGTTCTGGTTCTACTCGCATCCGGCGGTGTACATCATGATCCTGCCCTCGATGGCGGTGATCAGCGAGGTCGTAACTTGTTTCTCGCGCAAGCGCGTCTTCGGATATGAGTTCATCGCACTTTCCAGCATCGGCATCGCGGTGCTCGGATTCCTGGTGTGGGCGCACCACATGTTCGTCGCGGGCATTTCTGTATATGCCGCATTGGTGTTCTCGCTCCTCAGTTATCTGGTGGCGATTCCGTCGGCGGTGAAAGTCTTTAACTGGACTGCGACCATGTTCCGAGGGTCGATCAGCTTCCAGACGCCGATGCTCTATGCCTTCGGCTTCATCGGGCTGTTTACGATCGGTGGCCTGACTGGGCTGTTCCTGGCAAACCTCGGGGTGGATGTTCACGTGCATGACACCTACTTCGTGATCGCGCACTTCCACTACATCATGGTGGGCGGAGCGCTCATGGGATATCTTGGCGGGCTCCACTTCTGGTGGCCAAAGATAACCGGCCGAATGTATCCGGAAGCTTGGGCGAAGCTGTCGGCCCTGCTGGTTTTCGTGGGATTCAATCTCACATTCTTCCCGCAGTTCGTGCTCGGCTACATGGGCATGCCGCGCCGCTACCATGCATATCCACCGGAGTTCCAGGTGCTGAATGTGCTTTCGACGGCCGGCGCTTCGGTGCTGGCACTCGGATATCTTTTCCCGCTCTTCTACCTGTTGTGGTCGTTGCGATACGGGGAAATTGCCCCCAATAATCCGTGGAACGCGGTTGGCCTCGAGTGGATGACCTCTTCGCCCCCGCCTACGCATAATTTCGAAAAGACGCCCGTCGTTACCTGGGAAGCCTACGACTACGAGAACCAGCCCCAGGAGGAGGTCACCGTTGCAGGATAGCCAGGCAGTTGCAGCGCACGAGCTGCAACATCATTTTCGTGACATGGAGCAGCAACGGGAAACCGCCACCTTCGGCATGTGGGTTTTCCTGATCACCGAAATCATGTTTTTCGGTGGAATGTTCTGCGCCTACCTGATCTACCGGGTCTCGTACTACCAGGCTTGGGTCGATGGCAGCCAGCGCATGGACATCACGCTGGGGGCGACCAACACCGCGGTCCTGATCTGTTCCTCGCTGACCATGGCGATGGCGGTTCATTCGGCGCAGCTCGGACGGCGCAAGCTGATCGTGATGTTCCTGATCGCTACTCTGATACTGGGCGGCGCATTTCTTTTCATCAAGGGAGTGGAATATCACGATCACTGGAAGAACCACGAAGTGCCAGGCCAGTATTTCTCGGGTCTCGACGCGGAAGGTCACGACAAAGGGTGGCGGGACGTACAGCATACGTCGTTATATTTCGCCCTGTACTTTGCCATGACGGGGATGCATGCGGTCCACATGATTGTTGGTGCGGGTCTGCTGGTGTGGTTGATTGTAGCGTCATCGAAAGGCAAGTTCACTCCCGCCTATTTCTCACCCGTCGAAAACGTCGGGCTCTACTGGCACTTCGTCGATATCGTATGGATCTACCTTTTCCCGCTGCTCTACTTGATCAGCAAGAAACACACAGGATAGGCGATGGAGCACTTACACGAGTCGGAAAGCGGTGAGCATGTCGTTTCTCCGAAGATTTATGTCGGAGTATTCCTATTCCTCCTGATGATGACGGGGCTGACGGTCTTTGCTGCCTCGGTGGATCTCGGCTGGGCGAACCCAGTGGTTGCGCTGGTGATCGCCACCATGAAGGCGACCGCCGTGATCTTGTTCTTCATGCACGTGAAGTACAGCCCACGAATGACCCAGGTCGTTCTGATATCCGCGTTGTTTTTCCTGTTTCTGCTTCTCGGGCTGACGATGACCGATTACCTTACGCGGGGCTGGATGAGCTATCCCAACCGTTAGCGAAATGCCAAAGCGTGCAAAAGGGGAGCGACTGCTCCCCTTTTCGTTTTACACGGCTTGGTGGATTCCGGTTCTGAGATATACTTTCCGCCACTTCAAGGGGAAACGCTCACGCGTGCATTCAGAGCGCCCGACGACCGAGGTCCACCATGGCATTCTGTACGAATTGTGGTTCCAGCATGGATGCAAACGCGCAGTTTTGCGCGAAGTGCGGCAAGAGCGCGACGGCGGCCGGCGCACCGGGAGTGGCCGCCGCTGCACCGGTGCAAAGCTATCCCCCTTCGGCGACGTCGGCGCAGTCCTACACGCCCGTCCCGGCGTCGTCTGGCGGCGGCAATGTGCTGAAGATCGTTCTCGTGATCGTTGGTGTCTTCGTGCTGATCGGGATTCTCTCGATCGGCGGACTTATCTATACCGCCCATAGGATTCGGCGCGGCATTCACGTGGCGCAGGACGGCAGCAATAGTTCGGTCGATTTCGGCAGCTTCAAGGCATCCACGAACCGCACGAACGCACGTGACCTCGCCCGTAAGGTCGGCGTGGATCCCTATCCCGGAGCGACGCAGCGGGGTGATAGCTCCGAGGCGACATTCGGAAAGATGACCACCGCAACCATGCGGTTCACCACGAGCGATTCTGTCGATAAAGTCGCGAGCTTTTACAAATCGCGTTATCCGAACGCCTCGGTCATGAACGACGGCTCGAAGTTCTCCCTGGTAGGAACGGACAATGATGGAACGATCACCATCAACGCCCAGGACGAGGGTGGCGCGACGAAAATCGATATCTCGAAGGTCTCCGGAATCAAGATTGATGCGCAGCCACGCTAGGCACTGGTGATTCCTCGAGCCCGCACTGGTTGCGGGCTTTTTTGCGTATTCTTGGACGAGTGAAGTACTTCGATCTGACCGGTCCCAGAACTGGATTGTGACCGGGAAGCTTACTGACGCGTAGCGCCGCGCCGCGTAGACTCAGCCCTGAGGATCTCCATGTCCCCTGAGAATCTCGTTTCCGTCAAACCTTTTCCGAGCGATCCCACGAATGTTGGCAGCCCCAAGCCGCCGGACGTCGATGCCCAGCGGCTTGAACATCGGCTGCGATCGGAGCTGCGCGGTGAAGTACGGTTCGACGATGGGAGCCGTGCACTCTACGCAACGGATGGCTCGAACTATCGCCAGGTGCCGATCGGGGTCGTACTCCCAAGGAATGACGAGGACGTGAACGCGACGCTGGCAGCCTGTCGCGATTTCGGAGCGCCTCTGCTGGCACGTGGCGGCGGCACGAGCCTGGCTGGACAATGCTGCAACGTCGCCGTGGTGCTGGATTTTTCGAAGTACATGAACAAGCTCCTGGAGTTGAACCAGGACGAAAAGTTTGCCCGCGTGCAGCCGGGAATTGTGCTCGATGAGGTACGGAAGGCGGCGACGAAGGTGGGTTTAACTTTCGGGCCCGACCCGGCCACCCATAATCGCTGCACCCTGGGCGGCATGATCGGCAACAACTCCTGCGGTACGCATTCGGTGATGGCAGGGAAGACCGTCGATAACATTGAAGAGCTTCGCATTCTCACCTACGACGGTTTAGAGATGACGGTCGGAGCGACGCCAGATGCGGAGTTGGCGAAAATCATCGGGGAAGGCGGACGGCGGGGCGAGATCTATCACACGATGCGGGAGATTCGAGACCGTTATGGAGAGCTCATTCGATCGAGGTATCCCAGGATTCCGCGGCGGGTTTCCGGATACAACCTCGACGAACTTTTGCCCGAGGCCGGTTGCAATGTCGCGCGCGCGCTGGTAGGTACAGAGAGCACTTGCGCCGTCGTGCTCGAAGCGAAGTTGCGATTGATTCACAACCCGGAGGAACGCGCGCTGGTTGTGTTGGGATACCGCGATATCTTCTCCGCCGCGGACAACGTTCCGGAAATCCTCCAGTTTGGTCCCATTGCTCTCGAGGCCATCGACGGCAAGCTGGTGACCGCTATCCAGAAGAAAGGTTTGCGCGGACTCGACCTTACTCTGCTGCCACCGGGCAACGGATTCCTGATTGTAGAATTCGGAGCCGATGACCGTGACGAGGCCAAGCGCAAGGCCGACGCTTTACTCGCCCACATGGCGACGCGCGATCCTCGGCCCACGATGCGGTGTTTTGAGAACCCGGCGCAGCAACAGACAGTGTGGGAGATTCGCGAATCGAGCCTCGGGGCCACGGCGTTCGTTCCCGGGGAGCCCCACTTGTGGGAGGGCTGGGAAGATGCGGCGGTCCCGCCAGAGCGCATGGGCCAATACTTGCGTGCGTTCCAGGAATTGCTCGACAAGCACGAATACATCGGCACGCTTTATGGTCACTTCGGGCATGGCTGCCTGCATACGCGGATCAGTTTCGACTTGGAGAGTGCCTCCGGTATCCGCAAATATCGCGCCTTCGTGGAAGAGGCTGCAGACCTCGTCGTCAGTTTTGGAGGCTCGCTCTCGGGCGAACATGGGGATGGCCAGTCGCGTGCCGAGTTGCTGCCGAGAATGTTTGGACCGGAGTTGATCCAGGCTTTCCGAGAATTCAAGAACGCGTGGGATCCGCAGTGGAAGATGAATCCGGGAAAGGTGGTGAATGCCTACCGCCTCGACGAGAATCTGCGGCTAGGGGCGCACTACGATCCCTGGGAACCGAAGACGCACTTTCAATTTCCCGAAGACAGCGGAAGTTTTGCGCGCGCCGCGCTGCGCTGCGTAGGCGTGGGGGCGTGCCGGCGTCACGAGCAGAAGACGATGTGTCCGAGTTATCGCGTCACGCGCGAAGAGAAGCACAGCACACGCGGCCGAACCCACCTGCTGTTCGAAATGATGCAGGGGGAAGTCATCCGTGACGGTTGGAAGAGCGAAGAAGTGAAGGAGTCGCTCGACCTGTGCCTCTCCTGCAAGGGATGCAAGGGCGATTGTCCCGTCAACGTGGACATGGCGACCTACAAGGCGGAGTTTCTTTCGCATTACTATGAAGGAAAGCTGCGTCCAAGGCAGGCCTATGCTTTTGGGCTGATTCACAATTGGGCGAGACTGGCTTCGCTGGCGCCGGGGCTTGTCAATCTCGTAACCCAAACACCCGGGCTGAGCGCAGATCGCGAAGTGGGTCGCCGGCATTCCCCAGCAACGCACCATTCCAGCCTTCGCACCTGCCACGTTCCAGCACATGGTGCGCGAACGTGAGCGGCGAAACCCGGGTGCTCCGAAGGTCCTGCTCTGGCCGGACACATTCAACAATCATTTCTTTCCGGATACGGCTTTAGCCGCCCTCGATGTATTGGAAACCACCGGGTTCCAGGTCGTGGTGCCCCAGGCGGATGTGTGTTGTGGACGGCCGCTCTATGACTTCGGCATGCTCGACCAGGCCAAGCGGCTGTTGCAGAAGACCATGCACACGCTAGCCAAGGAAATCGATGCGGGCCTGCCGATCGTGATGCTGGAGCCAAGTTGTGCATCGGTATTCCGCGATGAGCTCGTCAACCTGTTTCCCTCGGATCCCCGCGCCTCTCGCCTGCATGACCAGGTGTATCTGCTGGGTGATTTTCTGCGCAAATTCGCGAAGGATATCGAGATGCCCGCGCTGCATCGCAAGGTGCTGGCGCATGCGCACTGCCATCATAAGGCGGTGCTCGGCACCGACGGTGAGAAGAACCTTTTCGAGCGGCTGGGCGTCGATTACGAACTTCCGAACAACGGTTGTTGCGGCATGGCGGGCTCTTTTGGCTTCGAAAAAGGCGAAAAGTACGAGATGTCGGTCGCGGTTGGAGAGTATGAGCTGCTGCCAAAGGTGAGAAGCGCCGAGCGGGACACGATTATCGTCGCGGAAGGATTCAGTTGCCGGGAGCAGATCGCCCAGGAGACAGACCGCCAGGCCCTACATCCGGCAGAGTTAGTGCAGATGGCAATGCACGAAGGTCCGGACGGGCCGGATGGGCGCCTTCCTGAACAGCATAGGGTGGACAGACGCAATGCTGCGGTACGTCGTTCCATGCTCAAGGCCGCTACAGTATTGGCTGGCCTCGCGATCGGCGGCTTTTTGTTGTGGAGGGTGTCGCGAGACTAAAGCGGCGGCGTGCCAATTCGTGCAGTCAGAATGTTAATGTTTTATGAAACAGGCCAACGTCCTGCTTGGATTTGGGGCCCGGTTCGCTACAATGTGCTCGTGAAACAAACGATCTTTGTCGTCGAAGACGATGCCGATATTGCCCGGCTAGTGCGCTATCACCTGGAAGGCGCAGGCTTTGCGGTCCGAACATTTCTCGCGGGGAACGGCGTGGTTCCGGAATCGGAGAAGACGCCTCCTTCCTTGTTCCTGCTGGACATCATGGTACCCGGGGCAGACGGACTGGAGATCTGCCGCCAAATCCGCAACAACCGCAGTATTGCCATGACTCCCGTCATCTTCCTGACCGCGAAAACTTCCGAAGCGGACAAAATCGCCGGACTTGATCTTGGCGCCGACGACTACATCGCGAAACCGTTCAGCCCCCGGGAGCTGATTGCTCGCGTCAAGGCTGTTTTGCGCCGCTTCGAACGGCCACTGCCTCCGGCGGTGGTCACGGCGGGCGACATCGTGATCGACAATGGCGCGATGACGCTGACGGTGCGCGGCAACGTGGTCACTACGACGGCAACCGAGTTTCGGCTGCTGGAATACCTGGCTCGCCATCCTGGCCGTGTGTTTACTCGTGACCAGCTCCTGGATGCTGTATGGCGCGAGACGCATTACGTCACTCCCCGCTCCGTGGATGTTTACGTGCGGCGAATTCGTGAGAAGATTGAGGAGAATCCCGAGGAGCCCCGATATTTGAGGACCGTTCGCGGGGCCGGTTATCGGTTCGAGGTACCGAAGTGAGAGGAAGGATTTTCCTCAAACTCTTTTTTGCCTATCTCGTCGTCATTGCTGCCTGTACCCTCACCCTCGATATTGCCATCCGTCACGCCTGGGTAAATTCCCTCCGAAACGAAATTCAATCTTCGCTGCACGATAAGGTGCAGATGTTTGCGCTGCGCGTGCAGGCGGAACGCAGCGCGGACCTTCCCACCCTGGCCCGGGAGGTTTCGAAGGCGGCCAACGCCCGCGCCACCATCATCACCAGCGACGGCCGGGTGCTGGCAGACTCGGACGCGAACCCGGCGGACATGGAGAACCATGCCACGCGTCCCGAGTTCCAGGCGGCGCTGAAGGGCGGGATCGGGACGGACGTCCGTCGCAGTCATACCCTGGGCATCGACTTCATGTACACGGCGGCGCCGATCCCCGGGGGCGCGGTGCGGCTGGCGTATCCGCTGTCGTCGCTCAATGCCATTACCGGGACAGTGCGCCATACCCTGCTGATGAGCTCAGTGCTGGCGGTAGCGCTGGCGCTTTTGCTGGCGGCATTCGCCACGCAGTCGATCAGCCGGAGGCTGCGCGCGATCGTGTACTTCGCGGACCGCATTGCCTCCGGTGACCTCTCGGCCCGGATTGCGGAGAATTCGACCGACGAGATCGGGAAAGTTGCCAGCGCGCTCGATAAAACAGCGCGACAGCTCCAGGAAGTATTCGCGCAGATCGAAAGCAACCGGCAACAACTGGAAGCCCTGCTGAACAGCATGCAGGAAGCCGTGATCGCAGTGTCCAGCGATGGGCGGCTGATGTGGGCGAACCAGCGCATGGAGCGCCTGCTACCCGTCGGAGTGCGGCACAATAGCAAGCTCATCGAAACCATACGCGACCCCGAGGTGCTGCGCGGAATCCACGAAGCGCTGGATACACGGCGGGTGACGACGACACGGGTTTCGACCTTGGTGAGCGGCCGTACCTATTCGGCGACGACGGCGCCGATGCCGGGCGGCGGGGCGGTGACGGTGCTGCACGACCGGACCGAGATGGAACGCGTGGAGAAAACACGGCGCGACTTCATCGCCAACGTATCGCATGAGCTGCGTACGCCGCTGACATCGATTCAAGGCTACGCGGAGACCCTGGCAGAGGCATTCGGCGAAGATGATCCGGCACGCGAGTTCGTGGACATTATTCGCCGCAACGCCCAGCGCATGTACCGCCTAACGGAAGACCTGCTGACCCTGGCGCGGGTGGAAAGCGGAGAACAGCGCTTCGACTTCCGTTCGGTTGCGCCGGCGGAACTGCTCGATGAAGCGGCGCTGAGCTTCAACGATCACTACCGCAACAGCGGCATCGAGCTCTCGGTGATGAATGACGCGCAGGCCGATGTCGAAGTCGATCGGGGCGCGATACAGCAGGTGTTCACGAACCTGATGGACAACGCGGTGAAGTACGGCGGATCCGGCGGAAAAATTTTGCTTGGGGCGCGCGATGTGGAAGATCGCGTTTTGTTTTACGTGCGCGACTTCGGGCCGGGCATTCCATCGGAACACCTGCCCCGGTTATTCGAGCGCTTCTACCGGGTGGATAAGGCGCGATCCGTGCAATCGGGGGGCACCGGGCTCGGCCTGGCGATCGCGAAACATATCGTACGCGCCCACGGAGGCGAAATTCGCGCCGAGAGCGAATTGAATCACGGCGCGGTATTCTCGTTCGTATTGCCCCGGCGACAACTCTATACCGCGTCCAAGAGCGAACGGCGCAGCGTCGTTTCCTAGCTCAGCCCCGCCTACTTCGCGGGAAGCACCGCGAGGCTCAAGGATCCCGACTTGGCGACCTGCTCCGTCGCGTGGCCTGACCACGTCAGCTGTCCCGACGTCAAGGTGAAGACGTAGAGCGCCGTTCCGGTGACCCCGTAAAGGTGTCCAGCGTTGTCCCAGCGCAGGTCACTCATCGTTAGGTTCGTCGCGACGGTCTTTCCCATCTTCGTGAGGGTCTTGTCGGAGTTCAGCCGGTATAGCACGAGACCGTTCTTTGCCGCCACGGCAAGGTAGTTTCCGGTGGGGTCGAAGCGCAGCACGAGGTAACTGGTAAAGCCGGTGTCAGTGATCGAGGTTGCGATTTGTTCGAGCTTTCCGTTGCCCAGGATCTGGTAGATCGAAACGATGGAATCCGGGCTCGCATCGATCGAGGCGTAGGAGATTCCGATGACGCCATGCCCCGACGCGGAAAGGGAGATCGGACAGTAGGTGGCACTGGGGTCGGGACCAGCCGGATAGCTGCCCCCGGTGTCGAAATAGGTGAGCGCTCCATTGGATGCGCGTGCCAGTCCGAAGATATCCCAGTCGGCGAAGTAGCAGCCGCTGCCGTAGGCATACTGGTTGTTGCCTGAGAACTCGATGGCGCCTCCGGCGTCCACGTTGATGCTGCTGTTGCTGGCGAATGTCATTCCGGTACTGTTCGTCCGGAAAGCCGCGTAGGCGTTGTCATCCGCGCCGTTGAACTCGTACTCGCCGGCATAGAGGGTGGCGTTGGAGCGATCGAGGGTCAGCGCGCCAACACCCGATCCGGCGGGAGTGTCGTTGTGCGCGGTGCCATTGATCGCGGAGCTGAGGTGCAGAGCGCCCGTCGTGCTGCGCGCATAGGTGGCGATGTTGATGCCGTCCGTGGCGTAAAGATGAGCGGCATTGGTCGCGATATTGATCGCCGGACCGCTGATGGGGCTTCCGCTCACCGCGCTCACAGTGCCATTCTGCTGAACCGAGTAGGCATAAATCTTGCCGTTTACGGGCGGGGTCGCGGGCTGGGTGACGCCTACATACACATATGCGACGGGTGCGTTCGTGGCCGCGGTGGTGGAAGGGTTAGCGGACTTGGCTGCCTGGGGGAAAGCGGCGGTGCACGCGAGCAGAGTGGTGAGGGCGATCCGAAGTGGGCGCATCGTACTCCTCCGTGATGGTTCGGGACATTCGATCTCGGGAACCAAAACCAGAGCTGCACGATATCAAAAAGTATTCTGAGCGGCTAGACGTAGGAAGAGATTTTTACTTTGTTACGGGTTATTTCTCAGGCTCCGCGGGTTTACCAGTTCCTATCGGGTACCCCCCTCCCCCACCCTCTTGTAGTTTCAGCAACTTACCCTGTGGAAAGTCTGCAAAATATTCATTTCGGGAGGGTTACGGGCAAAATATTCCATGAATGAGGGTTAAGCCCGATTTTTGAGCCTTCGTGTTCATTCCGCGTACTCGCGAAGGTTGATCATTTGTTAAAGAGCGACACCTGGATTGTGAGAGTACCCCACGACAACAGAATAGTTCAGGTGTGTCACGAGGTCTGTCCCCTACAGGTGTACATGCCGAACAAAGGGTGGCTCTGCTACGAATGCGGATCGGGGTCCGCATTCTCCGGTCGCCATGACGGAGGGAAGGCTGCGCGTTCTTCGCTCAGGGGGTGCCGTCCCCTGAAGGGGACTCAGAGCGATTCGCGGCTTACCCAGCGCTTACGCGCTGGGCTAATTCCTGGCGTGCCTTCGGCACTCGCAGCGAGGTTGTCATTCGCGAGGGTAGGGGCCTTCGGCTGCGAACGCTTTCGCGTTCTTGTCTCAGGAGGACAGCAAACAGCAGGTTGCCACGTCGCTACGCTCCTCGCAATGACAAGAGAGAGGGATGGGGAAGTGGAAGCATTGCGGGCTGGCCGCGAGAAAATGCGAGATTCTTCGGCTGCGAACGCTTTCGCGTTCTGGGCTCAGGAGGACAAAACTGGCGTGCCTTCGGCACTTGCAGCAATCGGGAGGGGATTTACCGGATTTTTATCTTTTGAACATCCGGGAGTAACGATGCGGAGATAGGCTGGGGAACTTAAACTGTGTCCAAAGACCTCCCAATGGCGACTGCTATTCCCCTCAGCACCTCTCAGAATGCGGCTTGTATTCATATTCGCGAACTCACGTTGCGTGCCTGTACGGTGGCGCATGCGGCGGCCGGCGTAGTCGCGGAGGGCATTGCCACCGGCGTGCCCGCGTTGCTGGAGTCAGTGCGGCCGCGGGAGATCGAGCTGGACCGGCTGGACCGGGAGATCGATTCCGCGGTCACTTCGCATATTACGGGAGCAACGGAGGAAAGTGCGCGCGAGATGCTGGCGTGCATGAAGGTGGCGATCAGCATCGAGCGCATCGGCGACCTGCTGCTCGGCTTCAGCAATCGCGCGATTGTGGCGGCTTCGCGCTGCGAGATGGAAGATGTGCGGGACCTAACTCTGATGGCTTCGCGACTGGAGAAGATGCTGGCGGAGATTCGCCAGGCGTTTGAGACACGCGATCTCGATAAAGCGCTGGCGGTCCTAAGATCCGATGCGGAGATCGACCGTCTGCGCAACCTCGTCTTCGTACGGCACCTGGAGAACCCGGGGGGAAGCCACCGCAGCGAGAGTTTCCACGTGATGTTCATGACCCAGGCGCTGGAGCGCTCGGGGGATCACGTGAAGAACATGGCGGAAGAGGTATGCCACCTGGTGAGCGGGCATAGCGTCCGGCATCTTCTGCGTACGATCGACAAGCCGCTGGAGCAGATGTTCCTCGACCAGTTGCGGCAGAAGCACGCCATCTAGCAGGGTCTCTGTAGGAATCCATTCAAAGACAATTGATTTGCCGTTCACCTAGGGCGAGCGCGGAAGACCTATGCTTAGCTTGACAATAGATGGAGGTGAATGTGAAGAAGGCTTCAGTGGCGAAGCTAGATTGGCTGCGGGAATGGGCGGTGGTCTGGGCGACGATCGGGTGTGCGGAATTGTTGAGCGCATTGACTCGGGTTGAAAACCTCTCTGCCGACCTGCTGGTGGCGCGGTGATCGTCCGCACCAGGGCCACTCATCGGATTTTCATTGCTCTGTAACGAGACCGTAACAAGCGGCAGCTACAACTAAAGTTGAATCCCCCGTCCACCAAACCGAGAGGTTTGCCTGGGATCCGCAATTTTCTTGGAGGAAAACTTAGTGCTACGTTCGCTGCGAGTGCTTCTGTGTGTGACCCTTCTGGCCGGTTTTGCCAGCGCGCAAACAACCTTGAATGCTGCCGGCGCAACCTTCCCCTATCCAATTTATTCGAAATGGTTCTCCGAGTATCACAAGGCGCATCCGGATATCGAGATCAACTACCAATCGATCGGCAGCGGTGGCGGCATTCGCCAGGTGCTGGCAGGCACGGTGGACTTCGGCGCCAGTGATGGGCCGATGACCGACGAACAACTGCAGCAGGCGAAGTTCAAAATCCTGCATATTCCGACGGTTTTAGGCGCGGTGGTACCGGCCTACAACGTTCCGGGCGTGGAAGGCGAGATCAAGTTCACGCCGGAGGTGCTGGCGAATATCTTTCTCGGCAAGATTACCAACTGGAATGACAAGTCGATCGCGGCCGCGAACCCTGGCGTGAAGTTCCCCGACCAGAACATCATCGTGGCGCATCGCTCGGACGGCAGCGGCACGACGTATATTTTCACCGACTACCTTTCGAAGGTGAGCCCGGAGTGGCAGCAGGCGGCAGGCAAGGGAACCGCGGTGAAGTGGCCCGTAGGTTTGGGCGGCAAGGGCAATGAGGGTGTGGCGGGGATGATCCGGCAGTTCAAGGGATCGATTGGGTACATCGAGTTGATTTACGCGCTGCAGAACAACATTCCGTACGGTTCGGTGAAGAACTCGGCCGGTACCTTTGTGAAGGCATCGCTGGAGAGTACGACGGCGGCAGCCGTAGGGGTGAAGATGCCGGCGGACTACCGCGTGTCGATAACGAATCCGCCGGGAAAGAATGCGTATCCGATCGCGAGCTTTACGTGGTTGCTGATCCCACAGCCGTTCAAAGACCAGGCGAAGGGAAAGATCATCGTCGATTTTCTGAACTGGGAACTGGATAACGGCCAGCCGATGGCGAACAGCTTGAGCTATGCGCCATTGCCGAAGGAAGTGGTGGAGAAGATCCGGCAGACGGTGAAGGGAATGAAGTAGCGGTTTCCTGGCCGAGCCAGGAATTCTGCCCAGCGCTTACCTCCGGGGCGCTGGGTTTCTTTTTTGCGGGTTCGTTGGGCGTGTTGGCTTCCCACGTCGGAAGCGGAGAACCGGGAGGGACTTCGGGTTTTTGTGTCGTGATGGGAGCGAGTTGTGGGCTGGCGTGAGGCGGTTGCAGGGGCTAAAGCCCTGATGTTTCAGGGCAACGTTCGGCACGACTGAAGTCGTGCCCTGATACAAACCCAGGCGTTCGGCACGACTGACGTGTGCCGGCACGACTGAAGTCGTGGCCTTTCACAAGAGCGTATGGGGCAAAGCGAAAACAATAGGTGGCTCCGCTACGAAAGCGCATTGGTCTGCGCGTTCTTCGGTCGCCATGACATGGGATAGAGGGTTGGTGATGCCGGCGGAATCATGGCCCACACTCCGTCCGGGAAGGGTGGGGCACCCACAGGATGGTGCGATTCGCTTTAAAGATCCCGCAACTCGGTTTTTACAGTCTTGTAACAATGCGCTGCTAGGGTAGAGCGCGTGGACAAGCGCATGGCTGCCAGTGAAGTCCCATCCAATCCCCCTGATTTGCCGAAGCCGAAAGTCAAGACCACTGTAGAGATTCCGAGACCGAAGCCGGGGAGCTTGAAGGATTTCGGTGTGCTCGGGAAAGGGCGGTTCGGCTCGAGCGCAGGCACACGCCTGGCAGACCGTGTATTCCGCGGGGCCATGCTGGTCTCGGCGCTGTCGATCTTCGGCATCGTGCTGCTGGTGTTGTGGGAGTTGATCTACAAATCGCAGATGACGCTGCACCAGTTCGGCTGGAAGTTCTTTATCGGACAGGACTGGGATCCGGTTGCGGGAAACTTCGGAGCGCTACCTTTTATATACGGGACGCTGGTCTCCTCGCTAGTAGCACTGGTGATTGCGGTGCCGCTGGCAGTGGGAGTAGCGGTGTTTACCACAGAGATGTGCCCGCGGCCGTTACGCGGGCCGGTATCGTTCACGGTTGAGTTGCTGGCGGCGATCCCGAGCGTGATTTACGGATTATGGGCGGTCTTCGTGCTCGCTCCGTTTTTGCGGCAATACGTGCAGCCATGGCTGGCAAAGGCTTTTGGATGGACGGGACTGTTCTCCGGGCCGCCGTATGGTGTGGGGATGCTGGCGGCGGGCGTGATCCTGGCGATCATGGTGATCCCGATCATTTCGTCGGTAACGCGGGAGGTGCTGGTCTCGGTGCCGCAGAACCAGCGGGAGGGCGTACTGGCACTGGGCGCAACGCGGTGGGAGATGATCCGCACCGGGGTGTTGCGCAACGCGCGGATTGGGATTGTGGGCGGGGTGATGCTCGGATTAGGGCGCGCGCTGGGCGAAACGATCGCCGTCACGATGGTGATTGGGAACCGGCCGGAGATTGCGAAGTCGCTGTTTGCGCCGGGGTACACGATGGCGAGCGTGATCGCGAACGAGTTCAGCGAAGCCTCGGACGATCTTTATCTCAGCGCGCTGGTGGAAATTGGGCTGGCGCTCTTTATCGTTACGTTGATTGTGAATGCGCTGGCGCGATTGCTGGTGTGGTCGATTACGCGCGGCACGCCTGCGAGGACGCATGCCTAAAGACATCGGGATCCGTCCGGCACCGCGATTGAGCCTGTGGCGCAGGTTCGCCGACCTGTTTTCCAACGTCGCCGCAGTGGCGGCAGCGGCGCTTGTGCTGTTGCCACTGGGCGCGATCTTCGTGTACCTGGTGATCAAGGGAGCCGGCTCGATCAACCTGGCGTTTCTGACGCAGACCCCGAAGCCGGTAGGAGAAGTGGGCGGCGGCATGGCGAATGCAATCGCCGGGAGCGCCTTGATCCTGGCGATGGCGAGCTTGATTGGAGTGCCACTGGGGATCGGGTCCGGGATTTATCTCTCCGAGTTTGGACGAAACAAGTTTGGGGATTCGGTGCGATTCGTAGCCGATGTGTTGAACGGCGTGCCCTCGATCGTGATCGGGATTGCGGTGTATTCGCTGGTGGTGGTGCCGCAAAAACATTTCTCAGCGTTCTCCGGCGCGGTGGCGTTGGGAATCATGATGATTCCAACGATTGCGCGCACCACGGAAGAGATGCTGATGATGGTGCCGCACTCGATTCGCGAGGCTGCTTACGGGCTTGGGATCCCGCAGTGGCGGACGACGATTTCGATCGCGTTGCGCACGGCGACGTCAGGGGTGATCACCGGCGTGATGCTGGCGTTTGCGCGCATTGCGGGCGAGACCGCCCCGTTGCTGTTCACTGCCTTCGGAAACCAGTATTGGAGCCGCAACCCGAACGAGCCGACGGCAGCGCTGCCGCTGCAGATCTACACCTACGCGCTTTCTCCGTTCGATGAGTGGCACCGGCAGGCATGGGCAGGGGCGCTAATCCTGATCATCCTGATCGTGGGTGCGGTTTCGGCGGTGCGGCTGGTGGCGGGGCGCGGCATGGTGAGGGCTTCGAATTGAACGTGCGCGCAGGGGTTCCTGGACTGCGGCGCTGCGTGGTTCGGCTCACGATGACAGACGAGAACTAGGAGACGATTAGACACTATGGGTGTCGGAATCCAGGTACGCGACTTGAATGCCTACTACGGCAAGACTCACGTACTGAAAAATGTCGATATGAAGATTGCGCCGAACCACGTGACCGCGCTGATTGGTCCATCGGGTTGCGGCAAATCGACATTCGTACGCTGCTTGAATCGCATGCACGAGACCATCCCCGATGCGCATGCCGAGGGCGAGGTCATCGTGGGGGACAAGAACATTTATGAGCGCGGGACCGCGGCGGTCGATGTACGCCGGCGGGTGGGGATGGTTTTTCAGAAAGCGAACCCGTTTCCAACGATGTCGATTTATGACAACGTGGCTTCCGGGCTGAAGCTGAATGGGATCCGCAAGCGGCAGGTACTGGATGAGGCGGTGGAGCGATCCCTGGAGGCGGCAGCGCTGTGGAACGAAGTGAAGGACCAGTTGCATAAGAAGTCCGGAGCAAGTCTCTCGGGCGGGCAGCAGCAGAGGCTTTGCATCGCGCGGGCCCTGGCGGTGCAGCCGGAGGTATTGCTGATGGACGAGCCGGCGTCGGCGCTGGACCCGATCAGTACGAGCAAGATCGAAGAGCTGATGTTCCAACTGAAAGAGAACTACACCGTGGTGGTGGTGACACATAACATGCAGCAAGCGGCGCGCGTCGCGGAATACACAGGATTTTTCCTGATGGGAAGCGTGATCGAGTTTGACAGCACGCAGAAGATCTTCACGACCCCGTCTGACAAACGCACTGAAGATTACATTACCGGAAGGTTCGGATAACTACGAATGAGAACCCGTTTCCAGCATGGTTTAGATGAGTTGAAGGAAAGACTTCTGCGCATGGGAGGGCTTGCCGAGCAGGCGATCGAGCGTGCGGTGGAGGCTTATCGCAAGCGAGATGCAAAGCTCTGCCAGGCGGTATTCGATGGCGAGCGCGACATCAACGCGGCCGAGCGTGAGATCGACGAACTAGCATTGGATCTGCTTGCCATGCAGCAACCGATGGCGGTCGACCTGCGGTTTATCTTGGCGGTAGTGAAGATCAACGCGGACCTCGAACGGGTCGGCGACCAGGCGGTGAACATCGCCCAGCGGGTTCTGGATATGACGGCGGTGCAGCAGTCCGAGGTGCCGGTGGATATTCCGCGAATGGCGGAGACGGTCGCCACCATGGTGCAGCGCGCGCTGGAGTCGTTTATCGACGGAAAAGCGGAGTTGGCCGAGGCTGTGCTGCAGATGGACAACATCGTGGACCGCCTGAAAGATGAAGCTTTCGTGGTGCTGGTCGAGCAAATGAACAAGCACCCGGAGACCACGCGGTATTCACTCGACGTGCTGTTGATCGCGCGCAACCTGGAACGCATTGCCGATCACGCGACTAACATCGCGGAAGACGTGATCTTCTGGGTACGGGGAGCGGATGTGAGGCACGGCGGAGCGCACTACCCGGTATAGCCGGCGAGGTGTTCTTCCTGGGAGCGCGCCCTTGGCGCGCTCTAACTATTTGGGATTGCGAGTTGCGCGTGAAGTTTCATGCAGTGAAAACGGGCGAGGGTACACGGTCCGCAGCGAACCGCGAATCTCCTTGTTCCCGCTAGAATGAGGAGTGCTTATGGATTACCTAAACTGCAAGAATCTCCCTCTCTGGGCGCAAATCCTGCTGATGCAACCGAAGGCTTCCGGCCAGGACAGCGACGAACGCGACGATCCGGAAAGCACGCCGCGCTACGAAGAGCCTTCCGTCGCCTAGCGGCGAGTTGCACTCTCCCGCCTCGCCACGATTCCGGGGCCCCGATCCTGTTTTTCCGTGTAACTTGCGCAAAATCTCTTATTGCGATAGGTTTCCATGTACCTAACGTCCGGAGCTCGACCGGGCGGGCAAGAGGGAAGACACTCGATTCGCATTCTCGAGGATGCGTCTTCGATACACCTGTCATAGATAGTCTGTGTAGTTCTCTCTTAGGTAATACTAGTTAGCTGATAGTTTCTGACCATACGTGTATTCATTGGAGTAGGATTTACGGGGAGTACGGATGAAGAGAGCCTTGCGGAAAGCGTCGCATGAGCGAGAGTTGTATGAACGCCAGGCGAATCTATATAAAGCATTTGCAAACCCGACACGTTTACATCTTCTGGACTTATTAGGGCGCGGTGAAGCGGGTTCTTCCGATTTGCAGGAACGCCTGGGTGTATCAAAGGCAAACCTGTCGCAACACCTGGCTCTACTTCGATCAGCGGGGATCGTCAATACCCGGCGAGAAGGGAAACGGTTGCTGGCAGGCCTGGCATTCCCGGAAATCGCCGACGCCAGCCGCCACATGCGGGCGATCTTGAAGCGGCAAGACCGTAGAGCACGCTGAACCCGAGCCTCCCGGCGTGTGCGGAAGACCACCTTTCAATTACTCTAAAGGCGGGCCCTTCGTGAAGGGCTACACAGTCTGTCTCTTTGCCAGAGGCAGGCCCGGAGACCATGGCCCGCCAATCCATTGCCGAATTCGTTCCGGCGTTCCTGAATCTCGGGGACGAAATCGCCTACGTGCAGCGAAAAGGCTACCGCACCCAGCGATGGTCCTACCGCGACGTGGCGGAGCTCGCGTTTCGCTTTGCGCGGGAGCTCGACGCCCGGCAAATTGCCAAGGGATCGCGGGTTCTGCTGTGGGGTGAGAGCGGTGCGGAGTGGGTGGCCGTCTTCCTGGGATGCGCTTTGCGCGGAGTAGTGGTGGTTCCCATGGACCACATCGCGTCGGCGGAGTTCGCCGACCGCGTGGCTTCCGAAGTAGATGCAAGTCTGGCCGTGCTTTCGCGCGATGTCGTGTCCGGAGCGAGGGTCTCGGCAATTCCCAGACTGCTGCTGGAGGAGTTGCCGGAGACTCTGGCGAGGCACGCGGGCGATCCTGGGGAGCCGGGGAAAATCGATCCGAGCGACGTTCTCGAGATTGTCTTCACTTCGGGCACCACGGCGGAGCCGAAGGGAGTCGTCCTCTCTCACGGCAACGTGCTCTCGAACCTGGAACCGATCGAGCGGGAGATCGAGAAATACAGGAAATACGAGCGGATCTTCCATCCGCTGCGGTTCTTGAATGCGCTGCCGCTGAGCCATGTCTTCGGGCAGTTTTTGGGGATCTTCATTCCGCACCTGCTCGGGGCAGCCGTGTTTTTTCCGGAGACGCTCAACCCAGGCGAGGTCATCCGGACGATCAAGCGCGAGCGGATCAGCGTGCTGATCGCGGTGCCGCGAGTCTTGCAATCGTTAAAGGAGAAAATTGAGCGGGACCTGGAAGCCAAAGGCAAGCTCGAGAGCTTTCGAAGACACTGGGCGGCGGCGGATGGCAAGCATTTCGCGGCACGCTGGTGGCGGATGCGGGAGATCCATAGCCTGTTCGGATGGAAGTTCTGGGCATTTATCTCGGGCGGCGCGGCGCTGGATGCGGAGACCGAGGAGTTCTGGCGGCGGATGGCCTTCGGCGTGGTGCAAGGCTATGGGCTGACGGAAACAACCTCGCTGATCAGCCTGAACCATCCATTTGCGATCGGCAAGAGATCGATTGGAAAGGTGCTGCCGGGACGCGAAGTAAAGCTCGCGGAAGATGGCGAGATCCTGGTGCGCGGCGCCGGCGTGGCGAGCGGATATTGGCAAGGGCGGGAGTTGCACGCGGTCGGCGACCGGGAGGGATGGTTTCAAACCGGAGACCTGGGTGCTCTCGATGAGCAGGGGAATCTTTACTTCAAGGGGCGCAAGAAGGATGTAATCGTCACGCCGGCTGGGCTGAATATCTACCCGGCGGATTTGGAAGTGGCATTGCGAGCGCAACCCGAGGTGCGCGATTGCGTGGTGATCGGCTTGGATCGAGGAGGCAATGCGGAGCCGTGCGCGGTGCTGTTGTTGCAGAACCGTTCGCTCGATCCGGCGCCGATTGTGCAGCGCGCCAATCGATTGCTGGCCGATTTTCAGCAGTTGCGTGCCTGGTTTGTGTGGCCGGACGAAGATTTTCCGCGGACGCCGACGCAAAAGCCGCGGACAAACGTGATCCGCGAGGTAGTGACGCGCGCGCAGCAACCGGGCGGGGCGGCAGCGGAGAGCGGAACGCTGGGCGATCTGATTACGCGGATCACCGGGCGCGCAGCTTCTTTGCGGCCGGAGGCGCGGCTGGAAGACGATCTGCGTCTGAGTTCACTGGACCGCGTAGAGCTGCTGAGTGCGATCGAAGACCGCTACCAGGTGGACCTCAGCGATTCGAGCTTGACGCCGGCGACCACGGTGGGCGACCTGGAGAAGCTCCTGCAGGCGCCAGCGCCGAAGCCGGTGGCAAGGCCCTACCCGCGATGGGCACAGACGGTGGCGCCAGTGCGATGGATTCGCAATTTCGTGTATTCGGTGGTGACCTGGCCGTACACGGCAATCATGGCGAAGCCGACGATTGCCGGCCGTGAGCATCTCGACAATGTAGGTGGGCCGCTGCTGATCGTGAGCAATCACGTTACGTATATCGATCTTGGTTTCATCCTGTATGCGTTGCCTCTGCGTCTGCGATACCGGGTTGCCACTGGAATGCTGGGAGAGAGGCTATGGGCAATGCGCGCGGGGCAGTCGAGCGGGCACCGCGAACTGAATGCGCCGGTGAGTTTTTCGCCCGGCAACCTGCTTCGCCGGTGGATGAACCGGATCGACTACTTCCTGGTGGTGGCGCTGTTCAATGTATTCCCGCTGCCGCAGCAGTCGGGGATCCGCGAGAGCTTTGAGTTTGCGGGGGAGTCGGCGGACCGGGGGTTCAGCATCCTGGTGTTCCCCGAGGGTCGGCGGTCGGAAGATGGGACGCTGGGCGAGTTTCGCTCGGGAGTGGGCATGCTGGCGCAACGGCTCAACCTGCCGGTGCTCCCGATGCGGATCGATGGGCTCAAAGTGCTGGGACGGGCGAAGCGGCATTGGGCGAAGCGGGGAGAGATCGTGGTGCGGATCGGGGCGCCGGTGGCCGTGGACTCGGCGTTGAGCGCGGATGAGATTGCGAGAGAGTTGGAGAGAGCGGTTCGAGAGCTGTAGTGCGGGAGTATTTGCGACCCACCCTCCCTTCGGGAAGGGTGGGCACCCATTCTGAGAGTTCACATTGTTTTGGGGTAGGGGTCCTTCGACTTCGCGTCCTGCGGCCGCTCCGCTCAGGATGACAGCGGAGGGATCGACGCTCGTCGATTCCATTCGGACCCTGCCCAACCACCGGTGACGCCCGTCACATCCTCTTGGCCGGTGAATTGATACAACCTATATGGGATGGTCCGGCCTGCCCGCCCGCCTGCCTCAGCCCTTCGGGGTCCCCGACGAGCGCTCTCATGCGCTCGGTGGGGTGACAAGGCGCGGAGCCCGGCGCCAGCCGCGCGAAGAAGGCGCAGCTTGACCTCCGTTCTGGGAGCCCACTCATGAACGACCTTGCAACTGCTCCAGGCAAAACCAAAATCTCGCGTGCCGAGTTCGAAGAACTCTGGCCGGAAGTTGCGTGGATCGACAATCCGCAACTGCGGGAGGCGGTCGCAAAGACGTGGCTGGTCGCGTTTGAGAGAAGCCCACTCACACCCGCGGACCTGAAGACGATTCCGTTCACGCTCCTCATCGCGAATTGCCCGACGACGTTCATGGAGCACAAGCGCTGCGTGGTGCACATCGCGAAAGATGCAGCCCACGCCATGCAGAACTTCATGGGAAACGCGCTGAAGATCGATGTCGATACGGTGATCGCAGGCGCGATCCTGGCGGATGTCGGCAAGCTTCTCGAGTACGAAGTGAAGGGCGGTAAACCGCAGCAGAGCGAACGAGGCGAACGGTTGCGTCACCCGTTTACCGGAGTCGCCCTGGCGATGGAGTGCGGGGTGCCGGACGCGGTGTGCCACATCATCGCCGCGCACGCTGCGGAGGGCGACCTGGTGAAGCGCACCACTGAGGCGTTCATTGTGCACCACGCAGATTTCATGGCGTACCTGCCATTCAAGAACGCCGCCAACCTGAAGAGATAAGAGGACAAAATGGCAACCGTTGCGACAAGTGTGAAGGACTCCGCGAAGCCGACCATCACAGCAGACATGGCGCGATTTGCCGCGGAACTCCAGTTCGAAGATCTTTCGCAAGAGGCGGTTTACGAGGCCAAGCGCTTCCTGCTGGATTCCATCGGCTGCGCTCTTGGCGGCTACCAGCAGCACGACGTGAAGATCGCGCTCGGGGTGATGGAAGAGATTGCCGCTTCCGGGCCGTGCACGGTCATCGGTACGGGCCAACAGGTGGATCCTGTTTCGGCGTCGCTGCTGAATGCGCTGATGATCCGTTGCATGGACTACAACGATATCTACTGGAAGCAAGACCCATGTCATCCATCGGATATCTTTCCCGCTGCGATTGCGGGAGCGGAACGCACCGGGACTGGCGGCAAGGAGCTGATTGTCGGACTGGTGCTGGGGCATGAGTTCGAGATGCGCTTGTGCGAGGCGGCTTTTCCGGGAATCCGCGAGCGCGGGTGGCACCACGCGACCCTGACGGCGTTTGTTTCGCCAATTGTGGCGGGGCGGATGCTGCATCTTTCCGCCGAGGAGATCCAGCATGCCATTGGCATCTCGGCGTCGCCGCGGGTGACGCTGGGCGCGGTGACCGCGGGCAAGCTGACGATGATGAAGAATACCGTCGATCCGCTGGCCACGCAGTCCGGCGTGTTCGCAGCCCTGCTGGCAGAAAAGGGATACACGGGCCCTGAGCACGTGATCGACGGCAAAGAAGGACTGGTGCACTGCTTCGGTCCCGACTGGAAGCTGAACCTGCTCACGGATGGCCTCGGTGAATCGTGGCGGATCACGCAATGCGGGATGAAGGCGTTTCCGACCGAGGCACTCACGCATACGCCGATTTCCGCGGTGCTGGGCATTGTGAAGGATCAGGATCTGAAGCCGGAAGAGATTCTCGAAGTGCATGTGCGCACCACGGCGCGCGGAGCCGATATCCTGAGCGATCCGAGCAAATACGATCCGCACACGAAAGAGACCGCGGACCACTCACTGCCGTATGTAATCGCCGCCGCAATTGCCGAGCGCCAGGTGACGCCACTGCAATTCGAGATGCGAAAGATCATGGATCCGCGCATCCGCGAACAACTGCACAAAATCGTGGTGGTCGCCGATGCCGACATTGAACGCGTCTTTCCGGCTCTGCAGCGGGTGATCGTGAAGATCACGACGGTCGATGGGCGCAGTTTCGAGAAGCAGCTCGACTATCCGAAAGGCGATCCGCGGAACCGGCTCAGCGACAAAGAAGTGGAAGAGAAGTTTGAAGCGCTCTCCGATGGCGTGCTGTCGCGGCCGGGGCAACAGTGCATTGTGGACGCGACGTGGGACCTGGAAGACTTCGCGAACGTGACGGAGTACATGCAATTGCTGAAGGTCCAGAAGTAACAACAGGAGGCAGTGTGAGCCAGACCGTTGTCGAAAAGATTGCGCAACTGCACATGGCCGAGGGACCGAAGCGCAACCTGCGCGCGGGCGATTTTCTCTCGATCCGTCCGCTGCACGTGATGACCCACGACAACACCTCGGCGGTGCTGAAGAAGTTCAAGGCAATTGGCGCTACCAGGGTAAAGAACTCGCGGCAACCGGTGTTCGCGATGGATCACGACATCCAGAACACAGCGGAAGAGAACCTGAAGAAGTATCGCGCGATCGAGAGCTTTGCGCATGCACAGGGGATTGACTGCTTCGTGGCCGGGACCGGGATTGGGCACCAGATCATGGTGGAGCGCGGGTATGTAGTTCCAGGGTCGTTCGTGGTCGCCTCCGACTCACACTCGAATATGTATGGAGCTCTCGGAGCGGTAGGCACGCCGGTGGTGCGGACCGATGCCGCCGCGATCTGGGCGACCGGCGAGTTCTGGTGGTCGATTCCGCGCAGCATCCAGGTGGTGCTCGACGGCAAGCTGCAGCCGGGCGTGAGCGGGAAGGATGTGATCATCACCCTGTGCGGGCTCTACAACAAGGATGAGGTGCTGAACGCGGCGCTGGAATTCGGTGGACCGGGCGTAGCCACGTTGACCATGGATGAACGTTTGTCGATTGCCAACATGACCACGGAGTGGGGCGCGCTGGCCGGATGGTTCCCGGTGGACCAGGTCGCGATCAGCTACTTGCGCCAGCGGCATGCGATCCAGCGATGGCAGGGAGCGGAGCGATATTCGGAAGAGGATCTGCTGCGCTGGGCACGCGCGCCGATCGGACCGGATAAAGATGCGCAATATGCCGCGCGCATCGAACTTGACCTTTCGCAGGTGACGCCGCATGTGTCCGGACCGGACACGGTACAGGCGATGCAATCGGTCGCGCAGATCGAAGAGAAGAAGATTCCGATCCAGAAGGCGTACCTGGTGTCGTGCGTCAACTCGCGGCTCTCGGATCTGGAGGCGGCGGCGCGCGTGTTGGCAGGGAAGAAGATTGCAGACGGGGTGAAGTTCTACGTAGCGCCTGCTTCGAAACAAGTACAAGAAGAGGCGGAGAAGCGCGGGGTATGGAAGACGCTGCTCGATTGCGGCGCGACGGCGCTGCCGGCAGGATGCGGTCCCTGTATCGGCCTGGGAACGGGATTGCTGGAGGCGAGCGAAGTCGGCATCAGCGCCACCAATCGGAACTTCAAGGGCCGCATGGGATCGCGCGAGGCGCAGTGCTATTTGGCGAGTCCGGAGGTGGTAGCGGCAAGTGCGCTCGCTGGATACATCGCCGGAGCGGTGCAGTTTGCGCATGCCGATCCCGCGATTCGGATGACGAACTTTGTTCCAGCGGAAAGCCGGGCAGAAAAGGTGGCGATTCTCGAGGGATTCCCATCCTCGGTGCGCGGGCGCCTCGTCTTTTTGCCGCAAGACAACCTGAATACCGATGGAATCTACGGCAAGGACTACACCTATCGCGAAGACATGACGGCGGCGATGATGGCGAAGGTCGTGATGGAAAACTACGATCCCGAATTCGGCGTCCGCGCCCAGGCGGGGGATGTGATCGTAGGCGGCTTCAACTTCGGTACCGGTTCCAGTCGCGAGCAGGCGGTCACGGCGCTCAAGGCGAAGGGGATCCCGCTGATCATCGCCGGAAGTTTCTCGCAGACCTACCTGCGCAATGCGTTCAACAACGGCTTTCTCTGCATCGAGACGCCGGAGTTCGTGGTGAAGATGAAGTCGGTTTTCGCGGACGCGATTGCGAACAAAGAAAAAACAATCATTCCCGGCGATGAGGTCGAGATCGATTTCGCCTCCAGTTCGTTGCGGTATGGCGGCGAGACGTTCAGCTTCCCGGCGCTGGGCAGCGTGCCGCAATCGCTGGTGATTGCCGGTGGTATCGAAAATCTGGTTGCGCAGCGGCTGGGATTGCAGGCCGCTGCCGCCGTGAAGTAACCGTTTGTCGCGGCATCTTTGCCGCCAGGAGATTAAGAATGGCTCGTCCTACGATTGTTACGATGCCGGGAGATGGGATCGGCAACCAGGTCCTGCCCCAGGCGTTGCGCGTCCTCGAAGCTGTCGGATTCCAGGCCGACTACGTGCATGCGGATATCGGCTGGGAGTGCTGGTGCAACGAAGGCAATGCGTTGCCGCAACGCACCATTGAGCTCTTACGCCGGCACAAGCTGGGCCTGTTCGGCGCGATTACGAGTAAGCCGAAGAAGGCGGCGGATGCTGAGTTGAAGCCGGAACTGCGCGGCAAGGGCTATTCCTATTTCAGCCCGATCGTGACCATGCGGCAGCTCTTCAACCTGGATGTTTGCCTGCGGCCGTGCCTGTCCTTCCCGGGGAATCCGCTGAATTTCGTGCGCCAGACCACCTGCGGAGGATTCGAAGAGCCGCTCGTGAATGTTGTGGTCTTTCGGCAGAACACCGAGGGTTTGTACGCGGGAGTGGAGTGGACGAATCCGCCGGCCAACGTGCGCGAGGCCCTAGAGACGCACCCGAAGTTTAAGCCGTTCGCCGACACGCCCGGCGAAGACCTGGCGATCTCGGTGCGCATCATCACGCGCAAGAATGCCCGGCGCATCTGCGAGGCAGCGTTCCGGCATGCCCGCAAGTTTGGATACAAGAGCGTGACCATCTGCGAGAAGCCCAACGTGCTGCGCGAAACCAGCGGCATGATGGAAGAGGCTGCGAAGCAGGTGCAGAAGGAATTTCCGGAGATCCAGCTGTGGTCCACCAACATCGACGCGCAGACGATGTGGCTGACGAAGAATCCCGAGGACTACGGCGTGATCGTCGCCAGCAATCTCTTCGGCGACGTGATCTCGGATGCCTTCGCGGGACTGGTGGGCGGCCTGGGCTTCGCGGCCAGCGGCAACATCGGGGAAGAGGTAGCGGTCTTCGAGCCGACGCACGGCTCGGCGCCGAAATATGCCGAGCTTGATCCGCCGATCGTGAATCCGATCGCAATGATCCTCTCGGCAGCCATGCTGCTCGACCACATTGGTGAAGCCGATAAGGCCAACCGCATCCGCAAGGCAATCGCCGCCGTGATCGCGGAAGGCAAGGTCCGGACTTACGACATGATGAGGTTCTCCGGAGGAGCGAGTTCGATCGCACGAGGCGCTGCTTCGACGGTAGAGATGACGGACGCGATCCTGGCACGCGTGGAAACAGCAGTGGCGGCCGCCCGATGAGCTTGCGGTGACAGAAGAGCCCCGGACGCAAACCAGCGTACCGGGGCTTTTCAAAGAGAGGAAGAGGATGGCTTCAACGGCGGCAACCACGATTCGCGGGGAAGCGGGACGCATGGGCAAAGACGTGCGCTCGGAGCTGCACGTGACGTTTGAGCCACGCAACTCCGGCGGAATCGAGATCGAGCTGCAATCGCGGGTCGCGCTCTATTACGGCGAGAACATCCGCCGGCAGACGCGCACCGTCCTGGCGCAACTCGGCATCGAGCATGGCTGGGTCCGCATCCTCGACGAGGGGGCGCTGCCCTTCGTGATTGCCGCGCGGCTCGAAGCCGCGGTAAAGAGATCCGGTTTCGCCGGCGCGCGAAGCGCCTTGCCGGTAGCGATGCCACTACCGAGTGTATCCGCCAAGGACCGGCTGCGGCGTTCACGGCTATACCTGCCGGGGAATGAGGCGAAATACTTCATCAATGCCGGGCTGCATGCGCCCGACGCGGTCATCCTCGACCTGGAAGACTCGGTGCATCCGGCGGAGAAAGATACCGCGCGTCTGCTGGTGCGCAATGCATTGCGCGCCGTTGATTTCAAGACGGCCGAGCGCATGGTGCGGATTAACCAGCTTCCGGTGGGGCTGGCAGACCTGGAAGAGATTGTTCCGCAAGCGCCCGACCTGATTCTGATTCCGAAAGTCGAAAGTGCGGAGCAGGTGGCCGAGGTGGATGGCCGCATTACCGCCATCTGCGAGCGCGAGAAACTCGACCGGGCGATCTGGCTGATGCCGATCCTCGAATCGGCCCTCGGGATTGAGAATGCGTTCGCGATCGCGAAGGCATCGCCGCGCAATTGTGCGCTTACGATCGGGCTTGAGGATTACACGGCGGACCTCGGCGTAGTGAAAACGAAGGATGGGACGGAAACTCTCTATGCGCGGCAGCGGCTGGTGAACGCCGCACGCGCAGCCGGTATTGCCGCGATCGACTCGGTCTTTGGCGACGCCAACGACATGGAAGGACTGAAACTCTGGGGCGAACGGGCACGGGCGATGGGCTTCGAGGGGATGGGCTGCATTCATCCGCTGCAGATTCGCGTGATCCACGAGGCGTTCGCACCTTCGGCCATCGAGATTGAAAAAGCTCGCAAGATCGTCAGCGCGTTCGAGGAGGCCAAGCGCCAGGGGCTCGGGGTGGTCTCGCTGGGATCGAAGATGATCGATGCGCCGGTGGTGCACCGCGCCGTAAAACTCGTGGAGCGAGCGCGCAGCATGGGGCTTGTGCCGGAGGAGATGCCATGAGCAGTCAGCCGAAGCTCGCGTACGAGTTCGTCCGCAATGTCGCTGGACGGCTCGTGCCGACCTATGTGAACGGCGTGAAACAGGTTCCGTTTCTCGGAGTAGGGAAGTACCGGCCGGAGGGCCGCAAAGCGGCGCCGCCAGTCCGGACGGCGATCGACTATCCCGCGAATGGAGACAAGCGCCTGCCGGATATCGAGACCGCTCTGCGCAAGTGCGGCCTGCGCGACGGCATGACAATTTCGTCGCATCATCACCTGCGCGATGGCGACCGGGTGGCGGTCGAGGTCCTGCAGACGGCCGCGCGCATGGGCGTGAAGAACCTGCGGTGGTTTCCGAGCGCCTCGTTTCCGGCGCAGGCGGCAGTGATCGAGTTGATGAAGGCGGGTGTGGTCCACCACATCGAAGGCAGCATGAATGGACCGCTCGGCGACTATTGCACCCAGGGAAACATGGCCGGGCTCGGCGTTCTGCGCTCGCATGGCGGACGCTTCCAGGCGATCCAGGATGGCGAGGTGCACATCGACATCGCGGTGATCGCCGCGCCCTCAGCCGACATGTTCGGCAACGCGGATGGATCGCACGGCAAGAGCGCGTGCGGCTCGTTAGGCTTTGCGCTGGCCGACTCCATGTATGCCGACCGGGTCGTCGTGGTCACCGACAATCTCGTGCCCTTCCCCTGCGTGCCCTGGCAGATCCAGGGAAACAATGTCGATTATGTCGTCGAAGTCGAGAGCATCGGCGACCCGGCGAAGATCGTAAGCGGCACCACGCAGATCACGCGTTCGCCCGACCGCCTGCGCATCAGCGAACTGGTAGCGCAATTTCTCAAGGCCAGCGGAATCCTGCGTAACGGCTTTTCCTTCCAGGCCGGCGCCGGTGGCATCGCTCTGGCGTTCGTGCAGTACCTGAAACCGATGATGCAGGAGGCGGGGATCAAGGCAAGCTTCGTGCGCGGCGGCTCGACCAAGTATCTCGTCGAACTGTTGCAGGAAGGGTTAACCGAGTACATCCTTGACGGCCAGACCTTCGACCTGGACGCGGTGCGCTCGATCGCCGGAGATCCGCGGCACGTTGCGACGTCGCCGTTCACCTCTTACAACTTCCACGGGAAAGGCAATTTCGCCTCAATGGTCGATGCCTGCATCCTGGGTGCGACCGAGGTGGACGTGAACTTCAACGCCAACGTGGTGACGCACTCCGACGGACGGCTGCTGCACGGGATCGGGGGATGGCAGAACTGTCTCGCGTCACGATGCACGATCCTGGCGGTGCCGGCGTTCCGCGATCGCATTCCGGTGATCGTGGACGACGTGACAACCCTCACCGGTCCGGGCGAGTTGATCGATGTCGTGGTAACGGAGCGGGGCATCGCCATCAACCCGCGGCGTGGCGACCTTTTACGAGCTACCGAGAGTTCCAAGCTGCCGCTTTGCGACATTCGAGAGCTAAAGAAAGAAATCGAAACAATTTGTGGTGGTGCACCTGATAAACCAAAATCAAGTGATCAACCCGCGGCAATTGTGAAGTGGGTCGACGGCACGGTACTCGATACAGTGTGGGCCACTTATTGATTTTTATGGTTTCGGATTTGCCGGGTACTGCTATGCTTGCTATATAGCAGAAACGGAGCCACTCGAAACCCAATGGACACCAACCTCACCGCTCTTCCGGCTGTCTCCAAGGGCAAATTCGCGCACTACATGCTGAAAGAAGTTTATGAGCAGCCGGAGGCGATCCGGGAGACGCTGCGCCGTCACCTGGCGCACCAGGAGATCGTTCTCGACTCGTCCTCCATAACCCCCGAACAGTTTGCGCGTTTTACCAAGATCACGATTGCCGCCAGTGGCGCCAGCCGGCACGCGGGGCTTGCGGGCAAGCAGATGATCGAGGAAATTGCCGGCGTGGCCGTCGAGGTGGAGCACGCCAGCGAATATGGGAACCGCAATTTTCTGACGACGCCGGAAAACCTGGTTGTGCTGATCAGCCAGTCGGGCGAAACCGCGGATGTCGCTTCCGCGCAGCGCGAGGCGTCCGCCAAAGGTTCGAAGACCCTCGCGATCACGAATGTCCAGGATTCCACCGTGGCCCGCGAGGCGGATGCGGTGCTGTATACCTACGCCGGCCGTGAGGTCGCCGTGCCGGCCACTAAGAGCTTCACGACCGCACTGGTGGCGCTGTACATCCTGGCGCTCTATGTAGCGCAATGCCGAGGCGTACTCACGCCGGAGAAGCGGGAGGATTACATTGGGCAACTGGAAGCGACGGCCGATCAGCTCGAGGCCATGTTGCCGGACTTCGACTCGCGCTGCAAACTGCTCGCTCGGCGCTATTTCATGGCGCATACGTTCTTCTTCCTTGGCCGCGCGGTGCACTTTCCGGTTGCGCTGGAGGGGGCCTTGAAGTTGAAAGAAATCTCCTACATCCATGCCGAGGGCTATCCCACCGGGGAGCTTGCGCACGGACCCACCGCCCTCTTGGAACCTTCGTTTCCGGTGGTGGTAATCGCAACTTGCGACTGCGAGGATAAAGATTCCATTGGACGGTACGAGAAAACGCTGGGCAACCTGAAGACCATACGGTCGCGCTCGGAATGCGTCCTCGTTGTGGCGACGAAGGGGGACACGGAGGTGCCCAAACTGAGCGACGAGGTGCTTTTTGTGCCGGACGCTCCTGAGCTGCTCTCGCCGATTCTGGAGATCGTACCTCTTCAGCTACTCGCCTATTACATCGCGGTCTGGAATCATTATGACGTGGACCGCCCACGAAATCTCGTGAAGTCCGTCCAACAGGAATAGGGCACGTAAGAAGCCCTAGTTTCTCCGCTTAAGCCGCACCCGTAGTGCGGCTTAGTTTTTGCCCATACTAATTGCTTGCATCATGCAAGTAGTTATGTTTGAATTGCGGGTGTATGAGTTCGCCGGAGACACAGAGCTGGTGGGATGAGCTGGAGCGCCTGGGACGGATCCTCGGCCAAGTGGGTCCGGACGAGGTTTGTTGTGAAGGGCTCAGCCAGCGGCAATGCGCCATTCTGCGCGTCCTGGTGGCCCGCGAAGGGACGAGGATCTCGGATCTCGCGGCGCTGTCCGGCATTTCTCCCAGCGCGATGACGCGCGTGCTGGAGAAGCTGGAAGCACGCGGCCTGGTGGAGCGGGTTCGCGGAGCGCATGATGACGGCCGGGCGGCGATGGTGCGCATCACGCCGGAAGGCCGGCGTACACGGAAGCAACTGGACTCCCTCATGCGCCAGCGGACCAACCAGATCATCGACGCCATACCTGAAAAACAACGTCCGCAAATCCTGAAGGCACTGGCCATCCTGAATAGCGCGATTGAGTCGGCCGGCTGCTGCGCGCTAAATGCGCCCGTCGAGCGGCTCACGCAAATCGAGGAGAAGAAATGAAAAGCGAGATTACGGTTGCTGTTGAAGAACACTATGCCTCCGTCGCGCGGGGAGAGAGTTCCTGTTGCGGAGGGCCTGCCGATGCGGTCGCCAAGGCGATCGGCTACAGCGAGGAGGAGCTTGCGCTTGCCGGAGATGCGAACCTTGGCTTGGGATGCGGGAACCCGCTGGCGCTGACCGAGATCAAGCCGGGAATGACAGTGCTCGATCTTGGATCGGGCGCGGGCTTCGATGCCTTCCTCGCGTTGCATCGCGTGGGAGCGAACGGCCGCGTGATCGGGGTCGACATGACCGACGATATGCTGGCGCTGGCGCGACAGAACGCGGAGAAGCGCGGCGCGACGAACGTCGAGTTCCGCAAAGGGTTTATCGAGTCGCTGCCGGTGGACACAGCTTCGGTGGATTACGTCATCAGCAATTGCGTGATCAATCTTTCTTCCGACAAGCCGGCGGTGTTTCGCGAGATCGCGCGCGTGTTGAAGCCGGGTGGGCACTTCGCGGTAAGCGACATCGTGCTGCTCAAGCCTCTTCCCGAGGCGCTGGCCCGCGATATTTCGGCCTACGTCGGGTGCATCAGCGGGGCCAGCTTGATCAACGATTACCTGGGCTTCGCGCTCTCCGCCGGGCTGAGCGATCTTTCGATACCACGCATCGCGATGGGCCCCGAACTGATGGAAGTGCTGTCGCCGCAGGATATCTGCTCGGGCGGATCGTCGTGTTGCGGTTCGACGGTTTCGATTTCGGTGAAAAATCCCGACGAAACGGTACGGCAGGCGTCGTCGGCGCTGGCGTCGATCAAGTTGCATGGAAAGAGATAGGACGATGAAGGCCACGCCGGGGAGCGGCCGTCGCTTAGGCTTCCTGGATCGTTATCTGACGGCATGGATTTTTGCTGCCATGGCGGTTGGTGTCCTCACGGGATGGCTGTGGCCCGGGGTGGTGCCAATGCTCGATCGCTTAAGCATCGGCACCACCTCGATCCCGATTGCGATTGGGCTGATCCTGATGATGTATCCGCCCTTCGCCAAGGTGCGGTTCGAGGAACTGCACCGGATCTTCCGCAATAAGCGACTGCTGGCTCTCTCCCTCTTCCAGAACTGGGTGATCGGCCCGATTCTGATGTTTCTCCTGGCAATCATTTTTCTTCGAGGCTATCCGGAATACATGGCGGGGCTGATCATGATCGGCCTGGCGCGCTGTATAGCGATGGTCATCGTATGGAACGAACTGGCCCAGGGAGACACGCAGTACGCCGCTGGCCTGGTGGCATTCAACTCCATCTTCCAGGTGCTTTTCTATTCGCTCTATGCATGGATCTTCGTGACCGTGCTTCCCGCACGGCTGGGGCTGACCGGGGCGGTGGTTCATTTATCGATCGCACAGATCGCCAGGAGCGTATTCATTTATCTTGGCATCCCGTTTTTCGCGGGGTTGCTGACTCGTTTCTTGCTGCGAAGAGCGAAGGGCAGCGAATGGTACGACTCGGCATTTCTACCGCGCATCAGTCCGGTTACGCTGATCGCGCTGTTGTTCACGATCGTCGTGATGTTCTCCCTCAAAGGGGAATACATTCTCCGCTTGCCGCTTGACGTGCTGCGGATTGCGCTGCCTCTCCTGATCTATTTCGTGCTGATGTTCCTGGTTTCGTTCTACATGGGAAAGAAAGTGGGCGCCGATTACGCCCAGTCGACGACGCTGGCCTTCACGGCGGCCAGCAATAACTTCGAACTGGCGATTGCGGTGGCGGTAGCCATCTTCGGGATCAACTCGGGCGCGGCCTTTGCTGCCGTGATCGGGCCGCTGGTCGAAGTTCCAGTCATGATTGCGCTGGTGAACGTCGCATTCTTTTTCCGGCGAAAATATTTCTCCAACTCTGTTTCCATGGCTGCCGATGCGCGTTGAAGGGAGACCGGCATGAAGCCGAAGGTTTTGTTCTTATGCACGGGAAATTCCTGCCGCAGTCAGATGGCGGAGGGCTTTCTGCGTCACCTGGCGGGAGATCGGTTCGAGGCGCACAGTGCCGGGACGTTTCCGTCGCAAGTCAATCCTCTGGCTATCGAAGTCATGCGGGAGAAGGGAATCGATATCTCGGGGCAGCGTTCGAAGAACGTGACGGAATACGTGGGCCAGCATTTCCCCTACATCATCACCGTCTGCGACAACGCAAAGGAGCATTGCCCGATTTTCCCCGGTCCGGCGATTCGGCTGCACTGGTCCTTCCAGGATCCGGCCGAGGCGAAAGGGGGCGAAGCCGAGCGGATCCCCATTTTCCGATTGGTGCGCGACCAGATCGAAGGGCGCATTCGAGGGTTAGTCTCCGGGGAAGAGCGCTGAGAGCGCGGTCCGTCGGATTTGACAATAGTCGTTATCACGAGTATTGTTGTTGCAGATGGTTGGCAGGATCCAGTCCGAGATCAAGCAGAACAAACCGCTCACCCCGGAGCAGGAAGTCATCCTCACGGTGCAACGGACCGCGGATGCTTTCCAGCGCCGCGTGGTGGAGGTGCTCAAGCCGCACGGCATCTCGGGGACGCAGTATAACGTTCTGCGAATCCTGCGTGGCGCAGGGAAGGAAGGGCTGCCTTGCGGCGCCATCGCGGAGCGCATGGTGACGCGCGATCCCGACATCACGCGCCTGCTTGACCGCCTCGACAAGATGGGCTTCATCTCCCGCCAGCGAGGGGAACGCGATCGCCGCGTGGTGACCACAACCATTACCGAAGCGGGCCTGAAGATCCTTAAGCAGTTGGATAAGCCTGTGCAGGAAGCCGGCATGGCGCTGGTGGGTAAGTTGTCGCGGGCCCAGATGGAGGAATTGGTGGAACTGCTCGACCTGGCTCGCGAGCCGGCCGGGTAAAATTTTTTGCATCGATAGTCGTTATAACGATCATCTGTATCACGTCAGTTCCGAAGGAGGAACCCGCATGACCATTCGCCCAGTGTCAAAGCAGAGCGCAGCGCTAGGATTCATTCGCATGTTCGTTGGTCTGGTCTTCGTGTTGCACGGCGCGCAAAAGCTTTTCGTTTACCACTACGCCGGTGTCGTCGGCATGTTTCACCAGATCGGGATCCCGGTCCCGGAAGTCTCCGCGGCCCTTGCAATCGCTGCGGAACTTGGCGGCGGCTTGCTCCTGCTGGCCGGACTTTATACGCGGCTGGCTGCGATCCCCGTGGCCTTCACAATGCTCGTCGCAATCCTGCAGGTGCACTTGCACGCCGGGTTCTTTGCGCAGAGCGGCGGCTTCGAATATCCGTTGACACTTCTGGTTGTGAATATCGCGTTAATTCTTGGCGGCGGCGGAGCTTTCGCTCTGGATAACGTGCGCGCGACCATGCAGCCTGCCCGCTATCCAGCGGTGAGTGCCAAGGCCGCCTGACCCATCCGATAAGCATCGTTCGTGAGCCGGGCAGAGCGGTTGCTCGCCCGGCTTCGCGCAACCCCATCGTTCCGCAACCAAATCCTGCCTGAATTTTCACCCAAGGAAATTGTGATAAGCGCCTTGGCGAGGCATCCGGGTTGCGCCGATCGCCGACGATCAGTAAAACAGTATCGAAAGTGATTGACGAAACGCCAGCCCTCATCCTACGCTGAGACTCGCAATTCATCTGTACATTTCAGCTGCCGAAGACGCGGGCAAATATTTTGTCGACGTTGCGCAGCGGCCGTTTGAGATCGAAGGCGTGCTCGAGAGTTTCGCGTTTCACGCGGTCGGTAATTTCCGGATCATGGAAGATCAAGTCGCGGAAGTTGAGATCTTCTTTCCATGCTTTCATCGCGTTGCGCTGCACGATGCGGTAAGCGTCTTCGCGCAGGACGCCGGCCTCTACGAGGTCAAGGAGTAGCTGGCCGCTGAACACGAGGCCGCCAGTCGATTCCAGGTTTTTCATCATTCGGTTCGGATAGACAAACATGGTTTCGATCAGGTTGGTGGTCCTGGCCAGCAGGTAGTCGAGCAGGATAGTGGAATCGGGCAGGATGACCCGCTCGACCGAAGAATGGGATATGTCCCGCTCGTGCCATAGTGCGACATTTTCAAATGCCGCCTGGGCATTGGCGCGTACGACCCGGGCGAGCCCACTGATCTGTTCGCAAGTGACAGGGTTGCGTTTGTGCGGCATGGCCGAGGAGCCTTTTTGCTTCTCGCTGAAGAATTCTTCCGCCTCGCGCACCTCGGTTCTTTGCAGATGCCGTATCTCGGTGGCAATTTTGTCCAATGTGGAGGCGATGGTTGCCAGGGTGGCCACGTAGAACGCGTGACGGTCGCGCTGAATGACCTGGGTGGATATGGCAGCTACTTCTAATCCAAGTCGCTCGCAGATCCGTTCTTCATATTCCGGCTCAAGGTGTGCGGTGTTCCCCACCGCCCCGGAGAGTTTGCCGACGCGCATCTGTTCGGCGGCAAGTTCGAAGCGGGTGATGTTGCGCTGGGTCTCCGAGTACCAATTGGCGAGTTTCAGGCCGAAGGTGGTGGGTTCCGCATGGACGCCGTGGGTGCGGCCGATGGTGGGGGTGTCCTTGAACTCGTACGCCCGGCGTTTCAGCGCAGAAGCGAGGGCTTCGAGATCCTTACGCAGAATCGCGGAAGCCTGCTTGATCAGCAATGCCTGGGCAGTATCGACTACATCGTTGGAAGTGAGGCCGTAATGCAGCCATCGAGACTCAGGGCCAATGAAGTGCGCCACGTTGGTCGTGAAGGCAATTACATCGTGCTTTACCTCGGATTCGATTTCTAAGATGCGGTTAACGTCAAAATTAGCTTTTTCGCGGATGGTGCGTGCTGCTTCGGCGGGCACGATGCCTGCCTCCGCCAGGGTTTCGCTGGCGGCAATTTCCACGTCGAGCCAGGTGCGGAACTTGTTTTCGTCGCTCCAAATGCGCCCCATTTCGGGCCTTGTGTACCGGGCGATCAAGCAGGTCTCCTTATTAATCACTGAAAAGGCTTGTCAAACTTTCTATTCTAAATGGTGCAGGCCTGCCCTCGGCATCCAAGTTGGAGAGGTAGCGGGGCGGTTGACGTTCGTGTTTTCATATCGTGAAGCGATATAATAAAGGGGAGCGTCATGGGTGAGGATAAAGACCTTCTTCCCGGCGATTATCGTGCGCTGGCGGAGTTTCGTTACCAGATTCGCAAGTTCCTCCGCTTCAGTGAAGAGGCCGCGAGAGCGGCAGGCCTGGAGCCGCAGCAACACCAGTTGCTGCTTGCGGTAAAGGGCATGGCGGAGGGAAAGCGGGCTCGCATCGGCGAGATTGCCGAACGGTTGCAGATCCAGCATCACAGTACGGTCGAACTTGTCGACCGGCTGGAAGCCAACGGATATGTCAACCGCAAGCGCAGCGATCACGATAAGCGCGAGGTGCTGATCGTTCTCACGCCGAAAGCAGAGCGGGTTTTGCGGGAGCTTTCACTGCATCATCACGAAACCCTGCAGAACTACGGGTCGGCCCTGGTTTCCTCTTTGAAGAAACTGATGAACGCCAAAGGGCGGTCACGCAAAGAGAAGCCCGCGTTAGCGGGCAGGGCGCGAAGCAAGGCTGCTGCTGGCGAGGATTAATCGCGGCGATCCTCCTCGAACGCTCATCGCTGTTGCCAAGGCAACGGCGGCAACGCTCGTGCTTCGAGGAGTCGCATGCCGCATCCTGGTACGTCTGGAGCCGCGCACCCTTTACCGGCTACCGAGTTCCGCATCTACCTGATCTCGCTGCTGGCCGTGTGCATTGGAGCGGCGGCAGGTCTGATCGCGTGGCTGCTCTACCATCTCATCGGGTTCTTCACGAACGTCGCATTTTTTCACACCGTAAGCTTTACGTTCCGCAGTCCACGACTGAGCCACCTCGGCCTATGGGTGATCCTTGTTCCCGTCGTAGGCGGCCTGATCGTCGGGATCATGGCGAAGTACGGGTCATCCAAGATTCGCGGCCATGGAATCCCGGAGGCGATGGAAGCGGTGCTCATCAATCGCAGCCGCATCGAGCCAAAGGTCGCCATCCTGAAGCCACTTTCGGCAGCGATTGCGATCGGCACCGGCGGCCCCTTCGGCGCGGAAGGTCCGATCATCCAGACCGGTGGCGCGGTGGGTTCCCTGATCGGCCAATTTCTCCAGACTACGGCAGCGGAGCGCAAGGTACTGCTCGGTTGCGGAGCAGCTGCCGGCATGGCTGCCACCTTCAGCACTCCGATCGCGGCGGTGATCCTCGCCATTGAGTTGATCCTCTTTGAATTCAAGGCGCGGTCGTTCATCCCGTTGGTCATCGCAAGCACCATCGCCACCAGCATTCATCTTGTGTTGATGGGCCGTGGTCCGATGTTCGAAGTAGGGGCCATCGAGTACGGTATTCCCAGAGTGTTGCCCTGGTATCTGCTGCTGGGAGGGATCTGCGGCTTCGCGGCGGTAGGATTTTCGCGGCTGCTCTACTGGGTCGAAGACCAATTCGAGCGCCTTCCCATCGATTGGATGTGGTGGCCTGCCATCGGGTGCCTGGTGCTTGGCGTGACCGGATACTTCGTGCCGCGCGTGCTCGGCGTAGGCTACGACACCATCTCCGACATTCTCAATACGCACCTGGTCTTCAAGGTGCTGTTACTGGTCATGATCTTCAAGGCCCTCGTCCTGCTGGTGACGATCGGCTCAGGGACTTCCGGTGGCCTGCTGGCGCCCATGTTCATGGCCAGCGCTGCCATGGGATCAGCTGTCGCTATGGTGATCAACCATTTCGTACCGTGGGCCGGCATCTCGCCTGGCGCTTTTGCGCTCGTCGCCATGGGCGCGGTATTCGGGGCGGCCTCGCGCGCTACCTTCACGTTTATCATTTTCGCCTTTGAGATCACCCGCGACTACAATGCGATCCTTCCGCTCATGCTGGTCGCGGTGATTGCCGACGGAATCGCGATGGCCTTCAGTGAGAACTCGATCATGACCGAAAAATTGGTGCGGCGCGGATTGAAGATTCACGCGGACTACGAGCCCGACATCCTTCGCCAGATGAGCGTGGCCGAGGCGATGGATAAACAGGCGCCCACCGTTCCCGCGACAATGCTGGTCCGCGAAATGGCAGAGCGGGTGGCGAAGCACGATGCCGTTCTCTCCCAGCACCAGGGCGTTCTGGTAGTGGATGAGGAAGGGAAACTTGAAGGGGTGGTGACCCGCAGTGATCTTTTGCGCGCCATGGAAACCGATCCGACAGGCGCCACCACCGTGCTGGAAGCCGGGACGCGAAAGCTCTACGTCACGCACGAGGACGAGTTGCTTTTCGATGCCGCATCTCGCATGTTGCGCGCAGGGGTTGGGCGATTACCGGTCGTTGACCGCGCCGACCCAAAGCAGGTAGTCGGGTTCCTGGAGCGATCTGGAGTTCTTTCCGCGCGCCTGCACCAACTGGAAGAAGAGCAGGTGCGCGAACCCGGCTGGCTCAGTCGCAGGCGGCGGGACAGGGAGCAGACGGCGCCCGCTGACTGACGCGCCTTTACGGCACCGAGTTCACCCGCCATTTATACTGGCGGGTTCTTCTTTGCTCATTCGACGAAATGACAGAGGTTTTCATGAAGGCCGCACTTCGACTTTTCTGGGTTGTGAGTTTTCTGTTCCTATGCGTCGCCGTGCAGGCCGCGACGACAAGCCGCCGCACGACTCCGGAGGCGCCTGTGACTGGAACTCCAAGTGAACGGCTTGCCAAGCTCTCCGAGCAGTTTCTTCATCAATCCCTTGAACTTTCACCGGTGTCGGCTTCGCAGGCTGGATACCACACCTATACGGATCCGGCCACAGGCAAACTCGTCCGCCTCGATGGTGAGCTAGATGAACTCGGGACCGAGGACATTGCGGAGCAGCTGAGGTTTTATAGACATTGGCGCGACCGTTTTCATAGCCAGGTTCCTTATCACAGCCTTGGCGCGCAGGACCGTGCCGACTGGATCCTCATCGACGACGGCATTTCGAGCGCCCTGCTCGAGTTGGAAAAAATCCAGAGCTACAAACACAATCCGACGGTCTGGGTGGAGTTGGTGGGGAATGCGCTTTTCCTGAATATCTCGCAGGAGTACGCGCCGAAAGACGTTCGCATGGCCGACGCGGTGTCGCGCATTATGCAGATCGCCCGCTTCGTCGGGCAGGCGCGCCAGCAGCTCACCGACTCCGATCCGGTCTTCATCCCGGTTGCCATCGAGGAGAATGCCGGCAACCTCAAGATGATCGACGATATCGGCAAGGAGCTTCCGCCGACCGGCCCGGTACGGCAGCGTTATGACCGCTTTTCGCCGGCGGCGAAGAAGGCCCTCAATGACTTCTCGCAGTGGCTGCAAAGCGATCTCGCGAACCGGCCGACGAATGGCCGCAGCTGGCGCCTGGGCAAGCAGTGGTACGACGAGAAATTCCGGCTCACCATGGAGACGAATGTCACGCCGGAGCAACTGCTGACCGACGCCGAATCGGACATGCAGTCTGTCCGTGAAGAGATGCTCGAAATCGCATTGCCGCTGCACCGGGAAATGTTTCCCGACCACGCCGATCACGGTGACCTCACCGGCGTCGATCGGGAAAACAAGATCATCGGGGAGGTTCTTGACCGCATCGGGCAGGAGCATCCGAAACGCGACGAGTATCTCGATTACGTGAAGTCGGACTTGCAAAGCATCATCGACTTTATCCGGGAGAAGAAAATCGTTGGCTTGAGTTCGCGCGACAATCTGAAAGTTATTCCGACCCCCGAGTTTATGCGAGGTGTTTATTCCGTCGGCGGATTCCACGCGCCGCCGCCGCTGGACCCGAATACCGAGGCGCAATACTGGGTTACGCCGATCGATCCGAAAGCAACCGAGGCGCAGGCGGAATCGAAGCTGCACGAGTACAACAACTACACCCTGCATTGGCTCACGATTCACGAGGCGCTGCCGGGCCACTATATCCAGTTCGAGCATGCCAACAGCGTGGAACCGCCGATACGCCGCCTGCTCCGCGCCTATTACGCCAATGGGCCTTATGTCGAGGGATGGGCTGAATACGTCGCGGGCATCATGATGGACGAAGGCTACTTGGATAACGATCCGCGCTTCCGGCTGGTGATGAAGAAAATTCGCCTGCGGGTGCTCGCCAATACCATTCTCGATATCCGCATGCAGACAATGAACATGACCGACGAAGAGGCCATGGACCTGATGACCCGGAGAGCCTTCCAGACCCAGGCGGAAGCGGAAGGAAAGCTGCAACGCGCGAAGCTCACGGCGACGCAGCTACCGACGTACTACGTCGGCATTCGCGGCTGGAATGATCTTCGCGCGAAGTACAAGAAGGCCAAGGGAGCGGCGTTCACCAACCTCGAGTTTCACAACCGGGCACTCGATCTCGGCGCTGTCCCTTTGCCGCTGGCAGGCGAGATCCTGCTCGGCATTCCGGCGAACCTGAACGTTTCCCAGGCCACGAGCGCTCCGGCTCACAGGAAACAGTCTGCCCGCACGCACTAGCCAGCGGCGCTCGCAATGCGAGACTGGCTCAGGATTTCGTTCACCGCGCGATACGCCTGGTCGATGGCAGCATCTGTATATGCGGTTGCAGCAGCATCCGAATTTGCGATCGAGATTCTGCCGAAGGGCTTTCGCCCGATCACGTGAGGCCGCTGATCGTTTGGCACATCGGGATCGAAGAGCGTGTTGTATCCATACGCGTAGCCGTGAGCCCAGCGGTTGACGGTGATACCGGCGATATCGCGATCTGGATCGAAACCATCTTTGCCGAACATGCGCGCGAGTTGCTCGCGAATGTTGCGCTCGAAAGTTTCGAACGGAGTGGTAAACAGCTCCATGCGTCCGGCGCGGTACTGGTCTTTCTGCGTGAGCCCCGGCTTGCAAGGGGTTCGCAACATGAACAGTACCATTGGCTCGTCGGGATGGCTGGGGAACTTGTACGTTCCGATGCTCACCGGAAAATCCAGCGCGACGTACACGTGGTAACTGCCCGGACACACCACCTGCCACATGCCGAGCTTCTGAAAGATCTGCCAATTGCGGATCGCGACGTGCGTGTAAACCAGCGGCGCTTTCACGCCTTCGGCAAGCGCATCCTTCTGCACCTGCGGAAGTTCGGGGCAGAGATACGGGATCATCATGTTGTAGCAGGCCAGTACGCACGCCTTTCCCACTACGCTCTGCAGCTTCCCATCCTTCATGTACTGCACTTCCACCTGCTTCGCAGTGGCGGGATCGCCAACATGCTTTACTCGGACGGCGGTACTATTCAGGCGAATGCGCACCGGGGATCCCGGGCCGTCCAGCTTGCTGTAATCCGCATGCGTGGTGACAACATCTTCCATCGTGTGTCCGGGCATCGCCTCCGGAATCAGTTTCCTCACAAGCAATCGCGCAACGGAAGCATTGCCGTCGGGGAAGTGGAAGATGTACGGTTCTTGCTTCTCCTCGCCGCGGCCTTCGCTCGCATTGCCCAGGCCCAGGCCGTCGAGTCCGGCATAGTGGATGCCGTAATCGTCGCCGGCCTCGAGAATGGCGGCCGTCGGCACGGCATCGATGTTGACGCAAAACAAATCGTTCGTGCGCGACTGGAAGAAGGGAAGCACTTCGGGCGAGCACTTCGCGTATTTCGTTAGATAATCCGCGTAGCTGATCTTCGCCAGCTTCGTCCGTTTTTCTTCGCTGGAAAGTCCGGGTAAGTAATCCACCTTCTCCGTGTACACCCGCGCAATATCGCGCTGCGCGGTTTCGGACAAAGGAGTCTTCTTCACCCACTCCTGCCAAGAGGTCGAAAACATTCCGGGCACCAGGCGATCTTCACCGAAGGTCTCCTTGTCAAAGAAATTTGCGGTGCCCAATTTAGCGTAGAGCTTCTGGTCATAGTCCTTGTAAAACTTTTTCGGTTCGATCCCGAGATCCTTCAGCACACCCTTGGCGACCGGGCTGTACTCCGAAGGGCTCTCAATGGATTGCGTGCCCCCGTAGCCGAGGAGCAGACGGTTCGCGGCGCGAAATTCATTGCGTTTGGCGTGGCCGCCGAAGTCGTCATGATTATCCAGGATCAGGATCTTCGCGTCGCGGCCCGCGCTGTTGCGATAAAAATGTGCTGCGGCGAGACCGCTAATCCCGCCACCCACGATGACCAAGTCGTATTCCTGGCCAGTCGCCTCCGGCTCGGAGCCCGCCTTCACGAAGTCGCCGTCGCGCAGTTGATGCGCATACGTGTACGATCCTTCGTGGTTGCCGCGCAAACCCATCAGCGCCGGGGGGTAGTACTCACCCTGCGCGGGAGCGGCGGGTTTATCGAATGCGTTGAGAAGTTGGGGCGCGACGAGTGAGCCGCCTACGGTCAGAGCCACGCCGTTGAGAAAATCGCGGCGAGTAATGCTGCGGTCCATCCCGAGCTCATGGTCCCGCTTTTTATCATCCATGGTGCCGATACCAGGTTTCGGTAGAGTTCCGCGATTATATCCTGCCGCCTAGCGGTCCGGCTGGAAGACGTATCGACCGCCCTTTTGCTTGGCAAAGGTCTCAGCCACATCGAGAAAAGCGCGCGCCGCATGCGACAGCGCCGAACTCTTGCGATAGACAATTCGGACTTTGCGCTCGAAAGCCAGTTCCTTGATCCTCGCGCTGACCAGTTCTCCGCGTGCCAGTTCGTCTTCGACCGAAATGCCGGGCAACAATGCGAGCCCTCGTTCTCGCGCCACGAACTTCTTGATCGCCTCAACCGTCGGCAGCTCGATGTGCATGTGCAGTGGCACGTTCTTGTGTTTGAAGGTGTCGATGACTTTAGCGCGATAAGGGGATGGAACATTGTGCGCCACGAAGACCTCGGCCCCGAGCTGGGTAATGCTCACCTGTCCCGTACCGGCGAGGGGGTGGGATGGTGGCATGACAAAAACCAGTTCGTCGCGATAAATCACCACCGAGCGCAGCGCCGGTTGCTCAACTTTGTAGGTGATGAGACCCAGCTCAATGCTGCGGTTCATCAGTTCTTCCGGGATGTGGCTGGCGAGCGAGCGCTGCACCGCGATGGAAACCATCGGGCAGCGGTCGCGGTATTTGTCCAGCATGGGAAGCAGATAGAGGCAGGTTACCTCGTTGGCGCCGATGCTCAACCGGCCGCGCTCGAGCTGCCGTACTTCTCCTACCGCAGCAAGCGCCTCGTTGCGCATGTTCAGCAGCCGCTGGGCGTATTCCTCGAGCACCTTGCCGGCATCCGTCAGGATCCCCTCCCGCGAGGAGCGGTCGAAAAGAGCTTCGCCGATCTCCTCCTCGAGCTTGCGCACCGTCTGGCTGATGGCCGGTTGCGTCCGGTAGAGTCTTTTGGCTGCTTTCGAAAAACTGCCCTCCCGGGCGACCGCAAGGAATGTTTCCAGTTGAAATAAGTCCACTTATAGTGCTCCCCTGTAAGCGCTTGCACCGCTTATGGATAAGATATCCTAATACTAAACATAAGAATTATAAACTTGAGTTATCCCCCGAAGCCTCTTTACCCTCTAGCTTACGACCTGTCCCCCAGGTCGCGGCCTTTTTTGGGGCCGAGGAGGAAGAATGGAGAGATCGAGAATCACGATTTTCGACACTACCCTTCGCGACGGCGAACAGTCTCCCGGTTGCAGCATGAACCCGGCGGAGAAGCTGCGGATGGCGCGGCAACTGGACCGTCTCGGCGCGGACGTGATCGAAGCTGGGTTCCCCATCTCCTCGGAAGGCGATTTCGAGTCGGTCAGGATGATCGCTGCTGAAATCCGGCGGCCGAAGATCGCCGGGCTCGCCCGTGCCAACGCTAAGGACATCGAGCGTGCCTGGCATGCCCTGGAGCGTGCAGCCCGGCCCCGCATTCACGTCTTCCTGGCGACGAGCGATATCCACTTGAAATACAAACTGCGCATGACGCGCGAGCAATGCATCGAACAAGCATTTGAGCAGGTGCGCTTTGCCCGCTCGCTCTGCCCAGACGTTGAATTTTCTCCCGAAGACTCGACTCGCACTGATCTCGAGTTTCTCTGTTCCGTTTGCGAAGCAACCGTGGAAGCGGGCGCCACCACGCTGAACTTGCCCGATACGGTCGGTTACACAGTTCCCAGCGACATCACTCGCATCTTCAGTGCGGTTCGCAATCGCATCCAGCGCGACGACGTGGTTCTCTCCTGCCATTGCCATAACGATCTCGGCCTGGCCGTGGCGAATTCGCTGGCAGCTGTGGAAGCCGGTGCGCGCCAGATCGAATGCACCATAAATGGTATCGGCGAGCGCGCCGGCAATGCTTCCCTGGAAGAAGTTGCGATGGCAATCCGCGTCCGCTCGGATGCATATCCTTATCAAACCGGCATTCACTCCGAACAGCTCTATCCCGCCAGCGCTCTGCTCACGGAAATCACCGCAGCGCAGGTACAGCCGAACAAGGCGATCGTGGGCCGCAATGCGTTTGCTCACGAAGCCGGCATTCACCAGGACGGCGTGCTCAAGAATCCTCTGACCTACGAGATCATGACGCCGCAATCGGTGGGCGTGCCGGATAATAAGCTGGTTCTCGGGAAACATTCCGGGAGGAGCGCCTTACACTATCGTTGCGAGGAACTCGGCTATCGCTTCTCGCGCCGCGACCTCGACAACATTTACCGCCGGTTCGTCGATCTGGCGGACCAGGTCAAAGTCGTCGAAGATACGCATTTGTTGCGGATCATTCGCGAAGAGATCGCTTCCGGCCTGGTACCCGATTTCGTTGAACCGACTCGCAGCGGCGGCGCTACGGCGCGTGCTGCTACGAGCTGAGAATCAGGGGAACATGAAGCTAAAAATCACAGTTCTAGGCGGCGACGGCGTGGGCCCGGAGGTTACAGCCGAGGCAGTGCGCGTGCTGCGCACCATCGCCAACGTAAACGGTTACGAATTCCAGTTCGCGGAAGCCGAAGTCGGCGGAGTCGCTATTCGGAAGCACGGCAGCCCGCTTCCCGAACGCACGCTGCACGCCTGCCTCGAAGCCGATGCGGTTCTGCTCGGCGCGGTGGGCCATCCTGAGTTCGACGCTATGCCGCGCGAGAAGAAGCCGGAAACCGGCTTGCTCGCACTGCGCCAGGCGCTTGGCGGATTCGCGAACCTGCGTCCCGTCCAGGCCTATCCAGCGCTCGTCGATTCTTCGCCGATCAAGGCGGATATCGTTAGTGGCTCCGATGTGATGATCGTCCGTGAACTGTTGGGCGGCCTCTATTTCGGTGAGCCTCGCGGCATCAAGGACGACACCGCCACGAACACGATGAGCTATTCGCGCTATGAAATCGAGCGGGTGGCGCACATCGCGTTCCAGCAGGCTCGCAACCGTCGCAAGAAGCTGACGTCGGTCGATAAGGCCAATGTTCTGGAGTGTTCGCAGCTTTGGCGCAAAGTGGTGATCGAAGTCGCGCAGCATTACCCCGATGTGAAGTTGGAACATGCCTATGTCGATTCGTTCGCGATGCGTCTTATCCAGGCGCCTACGGCCTTCGACGTCGTGCTGACGGAGAACCTCTTCGGCGACATTCTGTCCGATGAAGCTGCCGTTCTGGGCGGATCGCTAGGGTTACTTTCATCGGCGACCATTGGTGGCGAGGTCGACCTCTACGAGCCGGTACACGGTTCCGCGCCGGATATCGCCGGCAAGGGAATTGCGAATCCCGATCGGCGCCATCAATTCGGTGGCTATGCTGCTACGCCATACGGCAAAGCTCGAGCAGGATGCGCGCCTGGTGGAAGCCGCCGTGAACGCCGCGCTGCTGGATGGCTATCGCACCAAGGACCTGGTGGGCGCCTCGCGCAAGTTCAACACAACCGCGGAAGTGGGTGCTGCGATCGAGCGCCAATGCGCCGACATGGCGATCAGCCATTACGCTTATCACGCCGTTTAATTTCGTCCCCGGCGAGAGTGCCGGGGATTTTCTTGAGAAGTGAAGATGTCCGTTCCCCGCACCCTGTTCGAAAAAATCTGGTCGGCGCATGTGGTATGCGTTCCTGAAGGCCAGCCGCCAATTCTCTACATCGATCGCCATTACGTCCACGAGGTTACTTCGCCGCAAGCCTTTGACGGCCTGCGCGCCGCCAATCGAAAAGTCCGGCGTACGGACCTGACCTTCGCAACCGTCGATCACAATGTCCCTACGACATCGCCAAGGCTAGTCATCAAAGACGACGTCGCCGCCCGCCAGATTGACGCCCTTCGCAAAAATTGCGCAGAGTTTGGCGTCCCTCTGTTCGACCTGACTTCCGAAGAGCAGGGCATCGTGCATGTCATTGGTCCGGAGCTTGGATTGACGTTGCCCGGCATGACGATCGTCTGCGGCGACAGCCACACCAGCACGCACGGTGCGTTCGGCGCCTTCGCTTTCGGAATCGGCACCTCGGAGGTCGAGCACGTGCTTGCCACCCAGTGCCTCCCTCAGCGCAAACCGAAGACGATGAAGATTGAAGTTTCCGGGTCGCTCCCGGAGGGGGTGACGGCGAAAGATCTCGCCCTCGGAATTATCGGACGTCTCGGCACTGACGGCGCGGCCGGCTATGTGGTCGAGTACTGCGGATCCGCCATCCGGGCGCTCTCCATGGAAGCGCGTATGACGCTCTGCAACATGAGCATCGAAGGCGGCGCGCGCGCCGGCCTCATCGGTCCCGACGATACGACGTTTGCATACATTTCAAATCGTCAATATGCTCCGAAGGGTTCTGCTTGGGACCACGCGGTTGCACAGTGGCGGGCGCTCAATACCGATCCGGGCGCGAAATTCGATCGCGAAGTGAACGTCGATGCTGCCGACCTGGCTCCGCAGGTCACGTGGGGCACCAATCCCGGCATGGTCGTTTCCGTTCGCGAAAGAGTTCCCGACCCCACCGCGTCCGCGGATGATGCGCAGCGGCAATCGGCAGAGCGGGCGCTCGCGTATATGGATCTGAAGCCAGGTACGCCGATCGCTGACATCAACATCGATCGCGTCTTCATCGGTTCTTGCACCAACTCGCGCATCGAGGACCTGCGCGCCGCAGCCCGCGTGGTGAGCGGTTATCACGTCGATCCCCGGGTTCACGCGATGGTGGTTCCCGGCTCGCAGAAAATCAAGGCGCGAGCCGAGCACGAAGGTCTCGACCGCATCTTTCGCGAAGCGGGTTTCGAATGGCGCGAATCCGGTTGCTCGATGTGCCTCGGCATGAATCCCGACATCCTTTCGCCCGGACAGCGCTGCGCATCCACCAGCAACCGGAACTTCGAAGGCCGCCAGGGCCGCGGGGGCCGCACCCACCTTGTCAGTCCCGCGATGGCTGCAGCGGCTGCAATCAAGGGACACTTCACCGACATCCGTGAGTGGGAGTATAAGTAGCATGCGGCCATTTCATGTCCATACTGGCGTCGTCGCTCCTTTGCTGCGGCCCAACATCGATACCGATCAGATCATCCCGAAGCAGTTCTTGAAGCGCATCGAGCGCACTGGCTTCGGACCGTTTCTCTTTTTCGATTGGCGCTTCGATAGCGAAGGCAATCCGCGCAAGGATTTCGTGCTTAATCAACCTGGATTTAAGGGCGCTTCCATTCTCGTCGCGGGTAAGAATTTCGGCTGTGGTTCGTCGCGGGAACATGCGCCCTGGGCCATCGAGGACTTTGGAATCCGGGTGGTGATCGCGCCAACATTTGCGGACATTTTCTTCAATAACTGCCGCAACAGCGGTGTGCTTGCGATAGTCACGGGCGAGGATAATGTCAACGCAATTGGATCACGTGCAGAAAGCAGCCCCGGCTATCAACTGACGGTGGACCTCGAGAATTGCAAGGTGTACGACAGCGGCGGCTTCAGCTTTTCGTTTGATATCGATGCGTTCACCCGCCGCTGCTTTCTCGAGGGATTGGACGATATCGGGCTCACGCTCAAGCACGACGCGGAAATCGCGGCCTACGAACAGGCGCATCGCTAACCCTCACTTTGCGGATGCCTCCTTTTTCGCATCCTTCAAGCGCTTCATCTCGACCTTGAACTTTGGCGCCTGGCGCGTGCCGGTTACCGCGATCGGCAGCACCGTACCGGCGGTTTTCGTTTTAAACATCGGATCGACGGCTTTCAGCAGCAGCGACTTGAACCCAGTGGTCATCTGCGAAACGGTCGCCTGCAACATCGCGATGCCGCTGAAGTTCAGGCTGTCGTCCGTAAGCCGATAGGTTCCGTGTAACTTGGCTTCCGCACCCGGGACGTTGAAGTCGAGCAGCGGCAGTCGCAAGCGTCCATTGGCCAGGTGAAACTTTGTTCTGAATTTTGCCGGCACGCGGTCGTTAGCACTCCCTTGTGGCTTGCGGTCCGCCTTATGGCTGAGTTGCGCGATCTTTTGTTCGACGGTTGGGCTTCGGAAAAATCCATTCGCAATCGTTGCCTCTCCATCCGCCGTGATGCGCTCGCGTATCGGCGTTGAACCAGGATCGATCCTGACCTTTGCCTTGAACTTCAGTTGGCCCTGCATGGCCGGAGGAGTTTTCACGGCCATTTTGAGCATGTCTTCCACGCGTGCGTCTTTCGAAATCACGTCCAGGCTGATGATGTGTCCTTGAGGCCCCGGGATGTCGTAGATGAAGCCCTGCGTCGTGAATGAAGAGTTCAGAAACCTCGCATCCACCGGGTGCAGTTCCGTATTCCCGTTCGTCCCGTCCACGGTGGCGTGGAAGTCCGTCTTAAGATCAACAGCGTGTGCGCCAGCCTCCACCATGAAATCTGGGATGTCCGTCGTACCATGCACCTCGAGCTTACTGAGTTCACCCTCGTAACTTCCGGTGGAAGACAGCATGCCGGAAATGCTTTTGAAGACGCTGAGATCGGCCTTGCGAAAGTTATAGTGACCGTCGAGGTGCGTGGATCCTGAGTCGTCAAAATTCCACGGACCGATGTTGCCTTCCGCTTCGATCTCGCCCGGAGGCAACGCATTCTCCAGTCGCGCGCTGTAATGCATCACCGCGCTCTTGCCGACGGAGGTCAGCACGAGGTGATGCATCTTGAACACAAGGCTGCGTTTCGTGCGATCTTGGGGCAGGATCGCCAGGACGGCATCGTCTGCGACCAACTCGTCGATGTTGAAGTCCGGCACCTTGCGGCGAGCCTTGGGCTGCGCTTCAGGATTAGAATGGCGAATTACAGTGATTACCATCCCGTGGGTTTGAACGTGGTGCAGTTGACGGGTCCGGGTCAGCATGTTCCAGAAAGAGGTCGTCGCTTCAAAACTCTCGGCCGTTACGAACGGAATCTTCGCCCCTTGCGCGTTCTGCACCAAGGTCAAGCCTTCGCCGGAAATACGGACAGTGGGCAATAATCGGACGTGAATGGATTTGAGTTCCACGTCGCTATGAAAGTGCGCGGCGAGCATTTGGCGCGCTAGGTCCTGCGCCTGCCGGTTCACATACATGTTCAGAACGACGATAGCCCCCACGATCAGGGCCGCCGCGACCATCCAGCGAATGGCTGTTTTCTTTCTCGCCACATTTTCTTGGATGCAGCCACTCGCGAAGGCGGCGAAAAATTAAGTAAGGGAACTCGACCATCCCTTGTGTCGTATAACCAAAGGAGCCCCTCATCGGGAGGCGCTCTTCGATCTGACGAAAAGGAACTTCTGAATGCGTATTCTTTCTGCGCTCCTGGCTATCGGCATACTCGCCGGAGCGGTTTTCGCGCAAGGCGACAACGACCTTGCGCAACGCCGCAAACAGCTGAATGACATCCTCAACGACTACTGGGAATACACCATGCGCACCAATCCCGAGTATGCTTCCATCCTCGGAGATAAGCGCTACAACGACAAACTGAGCGACGCTTCTTACGAAGCGGTCTTGAGAGATCTCGAGGAATCGAAAAAATATCTTGCGCGCCTGGAAGCAGTGGACGCCACCGGCTTTCCCGCGCAGGAAAAACTGAACAAGCAGCTGCTGGTGCGGCAATTCAAAATGGGGCTGGAGGGTGCCCGCTTCAAGTCGTGGGAGATGCCTGTCAACCAGTTTTCCGGCATTCACATCGATATGCCCCAGCTGGTCTCGATGCTCCCCTTCACCAACGTAAAGGACTATGAGGATTACATCGCGCGCCTGAACCAACTCCCGCGCGCCTTCGACCAGACCGAGGACTTAATGCGCATGGGTATGAAGAGTGGACGCATGCCTCCGAAGATCCTCCTCGATCAGGTTGTGAAGCAGTCCCAAGGGATCGCCGCAACGAAGCCGGAGGACAGTCCTTTTGCCGAGCCGGTAAAGAAATTCCCGGCGGGCATCAGCGCCGCCGACCAGAAGCGCCTGCACGATGCAGTGATCGAAGCGATTACCGTCAAAATTACGCCCGCGTACCAGAAGTTCACGAAGTTCGTTGCGGAAGATTATGCACCCAAAGGGCGCATCGAGCCCGGGGTTTGGGCCCTTCCCGACGGTGCAGCTTTTTATGCCTTCCTCGTGAAGCAGAGCACGACCACCGAGAAGACTCCCGAAGAAATTCATGAGCTTGGCCTGCAGCAAGTCGCGGCCGATCGCGCAGACATGCTCGCCATCGCGAACAAGATGGGTTTCCACGACCTGAAATCTTTTGATGCCTCGCTCAAGAAGAATCCGCAGCTGCACCCAACCTCCAGGCAGCAGATCCTGGATATCTACCAGAAGTACGAAGACCAGATGTGGGCCAAGCTCCCGCAACTCTTCGATCGACTGCCAAAGGCGAAGGTCACCGTGATGCCGGTCGAACAGTTCCGCGAGAAGGAAGCGGCTGCCGCGGAATACAACCAGGGCACGCCCGATGGCTCCCGCGCCGGGCACATCATGGTAAATACCGGCGACTATGCGAATCGTACGACCATTGATATGGAAAGTACTGCTTACCACGAAGGCGTGCCGGGCCACCATCTGCAGATCTCCATCGCACAGGAGATCCCGACGTTGCCGAAGTTCCGCCAGCATGGGTACTACACCGCGTTCACGGAAGGCTGGGCGTTATATTCCGAGCGCCTTGGCAAAGAAGTCGGCTTCTACCAGGATCCCTACAACGACTACGGCCGGCTGCAGGACGATCTCCTGCGCGCCATCCGCCTGGTCGTGGACACGGGCTTCCATTTCAAACACTGGACCCGCCAGCAGGTAGTCGATTACTTTCATAACAACTCTGGCATCGACGAGCCGGATGTGCAGGCCGAAACCGACCGTTACATCGCGTGGCCCGCTCAGGCGCTTGGTTACAAGATAGGGCAGCTGAAATTCATCGAATTACGCGAAAACGCAAAGAGCCAGTTGGGCGCGGCATTCGATATACGTAAGTTCCACGATGAAGTTGTCGATTCAGGAGCGCTCCCCCTCGATATACTCGATACTCGCGTAAATAGTTGGATCGCCGAGCAGAAAAAAAGCGCACAACCGGGAGCCACTACTTCCAGCCGATAGGAAGGAAGTACTCTCGCAGTCCCACGCGGAAGCGTGACTCTCTCATCGGGTAGTTAGATGATTCGACAACCATCACACTATCAAGGATTCGCGACTAAGAATTGAGTTTTGCAAGACGAGTCGCCTCTTCCACAGCCGACCCCGTACAATACTCGGATGCTGAATCGCTCGCTCCGCCTTGTTTGCTTCCTGGTGCTGTTCCCCTCGATCATTCCCGCGCTCGCCATCGGCGCGGAATACCGGGTCTTCGTCGGTACCTACACGGGGGCGCACAGCAAGGGTATTTACAGCTTTGGGTTCGATCCGGAGAGTGGCAAGTGGACTCCCCCTCAACTCGCCGCTGAGACTGAGAATCCGTCCTTTCTCACCGTCGACCAGCAGGGCCGCTTCCTTTACGCTGTCAACGAGGTTGCAAACTACGAAGGAAAATCCTCCGGCGCGGTCTCCGTCTTCTCCATCGATCCTGCAACTGCGAAGCTGACCTTGCAGCAGCAGGTTTCGTCCATGGGCGCCGATCCCGCCTACCTTACGCTTGATAAGTCGGGACACGATCTTCTGGTTGCGAACTACACCGGCGGCAATGTCGCGGTTTTCCCCGTGGGGCGCGACGGCCGCCTTGGGGAACACACCGCTTTCGAACAGCACACCGGATCGAGCGTCGATCCGAAACGCCAGGAAGGCCCGCACGCGCATTCCATCCAGATGACGAACGACAATCGCTTCGCGATGTCTGCGGATCTAGGCCTCGACAAAGTTATCGTTGACCGTTTCGACTCCGCGCGCGGAACACTGACCGCCAACCAGATGCCCGTCGCTAAGGTAACGCCCGGTGCCGGGCCGCGCCACCTGGCTTTTGCGCCTTCGGGTAAGTTTGTCTACCTGATCAACGAAATGGCGACATCGGTGACCGTGTTCTCTCTCGACGCTCGTACCGGTGCCATGCACGAGCTGCAAACCATCGACACGGTGGCCAAGCACGACTCCGCCAATACCGCCGCCGAGATCCAAATTAATCCTAGCGGCCGCTTCCTTTACACCTCCACCCGCGGGGACGATTCCATCGCCACTTTCAAGGTCGATGCTCAATCTGGAAAGCTCACCCTCGTTGAGCGAGTATCGTCGGCAGGAAAAACGCCACGGTTTTTCACCTTGGATCCGACAGGCCGATGGATGTTCGTCGCCGACCAGGACTCCAACGCCATTGCATTGTTCAAGATCGACGAGCACACCGGCAGGCTCGCGAAGACCGATGATCGTATCGAGGTAGGATCGCCCGTGTGTCTTGTTTTTGTCGCAACCCACAAGGCGAACTAGAGACCACGTTACTTGGACTTCGCCGCATCCTGCGCAACCCGCGCCTTCACCATCTTCTTGATGAGCGCGGTGGGCAGAGGCCTGTCGAAAGGGAACTGGATCGTGCCCTTAGAGACCGTGTATTCCGCAAGTTCGTCCTCGAAAGCTTCGATCACCGCGTTGGTCGGAAATAGACTGCAGTGCTTTGCGAATGCGCCGAACCATACCAGCACGCGTCCGTGTTTGATCGCCGGAATTCCATAGCTGATGGTCTCGATAGCCTCCGCCGGCGACGCCGACCGAATCGCGGTGCGTAGCTTGCCGAAGGCGGCACGGGAGTTCTCCGGGATGTGGGCGACGTATTCGTCAACACTCTTCGGAACGCTACCGCCTTTCGCCGCTTTCTTGCTTTTCATGCGCACATGCTACAAGAGCTGCCACCTTGCGTCCACAAGGTCAACTCGGACCCAGTGCCGTACTAAAGGCCTCCGCCCCTGTCCGGCGAATGCGTCCTTCAACTCGTGGTCGCTGCCGTCCACAAGCGACGGAGAACCTGAGCACGTTCGTGCTCGAAAGGCCTCCATCTTGGAAGACAGTGCGGCGGCGCCTTGCCTATGCGCGGTCTACAAATAGCTCAGCCACCAATCCCGTCGCCGCTGTTTCAACCTCGCAAACCATAGGCAGAGAGGATAGAGCAACACGAGAATCGCGATCCATACCGCGTACACCACCCACAGAGGAAGGCCATAGTCCGGCGGAAACAGGTTGCTAGGAGTTCCCATCGAGGGCGGGGCGAGGAAGAGAAACGGCGCGCGACCGTAGCGCACCAGGTTCATCCCGATGGCGAAGGCGTGCGCGAGCGCCATGTGCACGACATAATAGAGGAAGGGAACGCGTCCGAAAACGATCAGCGGGTTGCTCCCGGAAAATCGAAGGCGATCGAACCAGGCCAGAACACACAGCGCCGGGCCGAGCGTCATCAGGAGAAACAGCAGCGACGGCGGATACTTCGTGGTGTTCAGGAACGAAAGAGCCGTGTAAAGCGTAGAAGGTTGATGACTCCAGGGCACCGGGTCCCCGTACCGGTTGATGGCGCGAAGTACCACGAACGCAACCGTCATTCCCAGGCCCGCCCAGAGCAGGAATTTCTGCCGCCGTGCCGCTTCCCACGAGAATATCGTTCCAAGACAATAGCCGGCTGCCATCACGCCAATCCACGGCAACACCGGGTAAGCGATGACGATGTTGACCCCGAATAGTTTAAAAACGCCCGGCTGATGAAGGATGCTCCAGAGCGGCGCGGCACGCCCGAAACGCGCAGCAGAAAAACCGTCGAGCAAATTGTGAAACGCAATGATCCCGATACTCAGCGGCGCCAGCACCCGGGTCGGCAGATGCGCGAGGATGGCCAGGGCGATCATGGAAACTCCGATCGCCCACAGGATGAGCAGGATCACCAGATTCCCGCGGTAGCTCACCTGCGAAAACATGATCACCCGAAGAATCGTGACCTCGAGAAAAATCAGCCATAGCCCGCGCGTGGCCAGGAAACGCGACAGCTCGCCTTTGCTGTGCCGCCCACGATCCATCCAAAGAAATGCGCCGATACCGGCAGTAAGGATGAACACCGGCGCGCAGAAATGAGTAATCCAGCGCGTGAAAAACAGCGCAACCGTTGTGCGCGAAAGGTCCGTAGGCAGAAATTGCATCGCACTGCGATTTACGAAATCGCGGATGTGATCGATGGCCATCAGCATCATGATGGCCCCCCGCAATGCGTCCACTGACTGTATCCGCGGAGCCCGATCGGCGTTCACCAGGCCGTCTCCTGCGTTCCCGTGTTCCACCACATCCCCACCCGGGGGGATTGTACCGCGATCCTTTCACGGCCCGGAACCCGAGTTGACGACGAACTTCGCTGGCTGCGAAACTCAATCCGATGGCTTATACCGGCAAGATCGAATACGCACACGAACGCAAGATTCGCGAGCGCAACACCACCGTCTACCGCATCTGTCATTTGCCTATTTGGATCTGGGTCTTTTTCCTCGCCCCCGGCCCGCTGACCTTCAGCCTCTTCGCCCATGGCTTCAACCGGTATAACGCGCTCTGGCTGGGCATCGTCCTGGTCTGCGTCTTAATCGCGGGATACTTTGCACAACTCCCCGGCTGCGAGCACGGCCCCTACATCATCCGCTTCGACGAAGACAAACCGAATCCGCTCTATCGCAAGATCTGCTACACCTTCGCCTGGAACGCCGCTCTCAACTTCGCGCTCCTGAATCTTGCCGGCAGCGTGATCGCCGTCGCCACCGGCGTCTGGTACATGAAGCAGATCTACCAGGTCGCGTATTTCCCCATACTCGTGATCGTCCTGCTGCTCGGCGCACTCGCTCAACTGCCGCGCTGTAAGCGCTCCACCCGCTACGAGGGCATTGAGCGCCGCTACTTCTACGGGACGGTCTGGTCCGTCACCATCGCGCAAACTGTTTTGCTGATCCTCTGGAAGACCTTGCCAAAAACACCCGCTACGAACGTCGCGAAGCTCGTCGTCTATCTGGTGGTTCTAGCTTTCGTCGGAGTGCTGGCGGTGAAAGGCGTTCTCCCGCGCACCCGCCCCATCCTTCCCGGCGAAACCATCGCCGAGTAACTTCCCGTTCGTAGGCACGAAACCTACGCAAACGCACTCTCCTCATACGTTCCATACACCGTGCGCAACGCCTCGCAAATCTCCCCAACGGTCGCATACGCCTTCACCGCGTCGAGAATAAACGGCATCGTGTTTGAAGGTGACACGCCCTCGGAAACCGCAACAGGCTCCTGACCTGCTGCCTTCTTCAAAGCTTCTAACGCGAGACGAACCGCGTCGTTGTCGCGCCGCTCGCGCAAGGCGCGGAGCTTCTTCGTCTGCGCCTCCGCCACCCCCTCGCCGATATACAGCGTCTCCGGCGACCCCTCCTCAACGGTGAATTCGTTGGCGCCCACGATGATCTTCTCGCGCGCCTCCGCCGCCTTCTGGAACTGGTAACTCGCCTCCGCAATCTCTTTCTGCGGGAATCCGTGCTCGATCGCCTTTACCATGCCGCCCATCGCATCGAGCTTCTTGAAGTAATCGAATGCACCCTTCTCCATGTCGAGGGTGAACTTCTCCACGAAGTACGACCCACCCAGTGGATCGACGGTATTCGCCACGCCGCTCTCATACGCGATGATCTGCTGCGTCCTCAGCGCGATCTGCGCCGCCTGCGCCGTTGGCAGCGCCAGCGCTTCGTCGAACGAATCCGTGTGCAGCGACTGCGTCCCGCCCAGCACCGCGGCCAGCGCCTGCAATGCCACCCGCGCAATGTTGTTCTGGGTCTGCTGCGCCGTGAGGGAAACGCCGGCGGTCTGCGTGTGGAAGCGCATCAGCCAGGTGCGCTCGTTCTTCGCGCCAAAGCGGTCTTTCATCAGCTGGTACCAGATCTTCCTCGCCGCCCGGTACTTCGCAATCTCCTCGAAGAAATCGTTATGCGCGTTGAAGAAGAACGACAGCCTCGGACCGAACTCGTCCACGTCCAGGCCGCGCCGCTGCGCCCACTCCACGTACTCCACCCCGTCGTAGATGGTGAAGGCCAGCTCCTGCAGCGCCGTCGATCCAGCTTCGCGGATGTGGTACCCGCTGATCGAAATCGTATTGAAGCGCGGCGTGTAGCGGCTGCCGAATTCGAAGGTATCGATCACCAGGCGCATCGACGGCGCCGGCGGGTAGATGTACTCCTTCTGCGCGATGTATTCCTTCAGAATGTCGTTCTGCAGCGTGCCCGAGATTTTCTTCCAGTCCGCACCCTGCTTCTCCGCCACCGCCAGGTACATCGCCCACAGAATCGACGCCGGGGAATTGATGGTCATCGATACGGTGATCTTCTCGAGATCGATCCCGTTGAACAGGATCTCCATGTCCTCCAGCGAATCGATCGCCACCCCGCACTTGCCGACCTCGCCCTCGCTGAACGGATGATCGCTGTCATACCCCATCAGGGTGGGCAGATCGAAGGCCACCGAGAGCCCGCCCCCGCCGTGTTCCAGCAGGAACTTGTAGCGCTGGTTCGACTCCTCCGGCGACGCGAAGCCGGAAAACTGCCGCATCGTCCAAAGCCTTCCGCGATACCCGGAGGCGTGGATCCCCCGCGTGTACGGCGGCTGCCCCGGGTAATTCAGGTGCGCGTCATACTCCCAGTCGCTGGGAAGATCGGCGGGCGTGTACAGCCGCCGGATCGGCGTATTCGAGATCGTCGAGAACCGCGCCTGTCCCGCCGCATCGAGGTTGGTCCCGGTCGGCCGCCCAATGGGCTTCTCCGGCGACTTTTCCAGCGCCGGCGCCAGGGTCTTTTCCGCCCAGTCTTTCTCCGACTGCGAGGGAGTCCGCCCCTCAAACACATCGCGTACCGGCGATTCCGCTGTGTCCCGCGACTTCTGATTGTCAGCCATTACCACCTCAAGGTTGGCGCGCTTCCGAGCAACGCCAGACCGCACAGTCTATTGGATGTCAATCGAAGCAAACAAGCGTCGCCCCGAACTGCAATCCGTTACACAGCACCAAGGGTATTAAGACAGGATTTTCCTCTCGCCATGCAGAGCTGCTGGTGTACTATCCCGTCCTCATCAGAACGCGCTCCATGAAGCGCGTTCAGCACGCCAAATGCTCTAAGAGAGGTTGCGGACGTTAGTCCCTGCCTCATCTCTCCCCTGACCAATACCCGAAAAAAGTGGAGTGTAACGTGAAATCCAGGATTCTCACGCTGTCTGCCATTTGTGTCCTCGCCCTGACGAGTTGGAGTTACGCCCAGGATGCGTACTCGCATACCGTCTCGGTGCCGGGCGTAAGCACGCCAATCACGATTCACACCGGGGTACCGGCGGGCTTCGACCCGACCAACGCCTCCGATGATGAGCTGTTTACCTACGGCTACCCGAAACGCCCGGACATCAACGATACCAAGGTTTACGCTGCCTGGAAGCGCGCTGTCTCGGCGCAGCGTATTGACTCCGGCCTCGTCGCCGTCCCGGGTCGCTATCATCGCCCAAACCAGAAGCTGCAGACTGGCGAAACCGTGCTCAATACAACCGCGGAGACCTCCGGAAACTGGAGCGGCTATGCGCTTACCGGCGGAACGTTTGATGAAGTGCAGGGCGTCTGGATCGTGCCTAACGTGGGCGGTGCTGAAGAATCCGGCATCAAGGGCTACAGCTCCATGTGGGTCGGCCTGGATGGCGACTGCAAGTGCAACGACCTCGTGCAGGATGGCACCGAGTCCGACTTCGTGAGCGGCAAAGCGACCTATGACGCGTGGATCGAGTTCATTCCCGAACCCGAGATGAAGATAAGCGGCCTCACGGTGCAGCCCGGCGACGTGATCGGCGCCTACTCCGAAGTGGGGACCAAGAGTGGCAAGCTCTATGGCCTCTACTATCTCGTGAACTACAACACCGGCAAATCCTTCTCTGGTTCTTTAGTGATGCCCTCTGGCGACAAGTACGTGGGCGCCACGGCGGAGTGGATCGTGGAACGTACCCAGGTCAACGGCTCGTTCCAAAATCCCATGCCGCACTATGCCAACGCTTACATGAATAACGCCGTTGCATACCGTGTGGGCTCCAGTCATGCGTACACCTACACCAGCGGCGCCAACCAGAAGATCACGATGAAGAGCTCAAGTGGCCATACCCTCTCCACGGCGATCGAACAGGATTCGGATTCCATCTGGTACGAGTGGATCGGGTACAACTGACCTGCTCCTGTGCTGGAACGTGCCAAAGGCCGCGAGAAAAAAATCGCGGCCTTTGTTCCTTTCTCAGCCAGCGTTGGGAGCCGTATCCCGTTCCCCCCTGTCATAGTGAGCCGGGTGCCCCACGTCTCGCGATTTTCGAGACGTGGGATCACGAGAGTGCCAGCCTCTTCCTGCTTTTCACCTTTCACTGCATCCCGTCCGCTCGCTCACCTCACCGTGCAACTCCCACCGTTGTAAGCGCGCGAAATTGCGGGTGCCCCACGTCTCGCGATTTTCGAGACGTGGGATCACGAGAGTGCAAACCTCTTCAGGGGAGGGGGGTACCCGATACTAAACAGTAACCCGCGCGCCAACGGGTCAAGCCGTGGGCTCTTGACGCAAGAGGGGAGGCCTGTCGCATGATAGCGGCCACTCGCGAAGCCGGTGCACTTGTTTTGGCGGAGGGATAGAACGTGCTGCGACAACTGGTGAAGGTGCTGGTGGTTGGTGTCACCCTCTGCCCCGTTTGGGAAGCCTCGCCGGCCAGCGCGCAATCGTGCGGAGCCACAGGATTGGCGGTGCAGGTCCTCGGTTCGGGCGGCCCCGAGTCGCAGGACAAACGCGCTTCGACGAGCTACCTGGTATGGCAGGACGGGCGGGCGCGCATTGTGCTCGATGCGGGCGGTGGCAGCGCGCTGCGCTTCGGCGAGAGTGGCGCGCAGATGTCGCAGGTGGACGTGTTTCTGTTCAGTCACTTTCACGTCGATCACAGCAGCGACTTCCCGGCGATGATCTTTTCGTCGTGGTTTGAAGACCGCAAGCGTCCGCTGCCGATCTATGGGCCTTCGGGCAACGATTTCATGCCCGCCACCACGGAGTTCGTGCGCGATCTGTTTGCCGATCCCCATGGGGCGTTTCGATACCTGAGCGACCTGCTGCAGCCGGCATCCGATGGGAATTACCAGCTGCAACCGCACGATGTTGCCTCCAACTCCACGCCCGAAGTTGTCCTCCGCAATGCCGACCTGGTCCTGAGCGCCGTGAGTGTGGTGCATGGCCAGGTGCCCGCGCTGGCTTGGCGGGTGGAAATCGGCGGCAAGCGCATCGTCTTCAGTGGAGACACGAACGGGGGAGGCGAAGGCCTGCCGAAGCTCGCAGCGGACGCGGACCTGTTCGTCGCGCATAACGCGGTACCCGAGGGCGCTACCGGGGTGGAGAGGCGTCTGCATATGCCACCCTCGGTGATTGGCCGGATTGCGGCAGAGGCGCATGTGAAGCAGTTGGTGCTTTCGCATCGGATGCTACGGACGTTGGGAAAAGAGAGCGAGACGCAAGCGCAGATCAAGCAGCGGTATGCGGGCCCGATTGTGTTTGCGAATGACCTGGACTGCTTTCCGGTGAAGTGAGCACAAAATGACAGGAGGCGAACCGCAAGATGTTTCGGCTGCGCGCCAAAGTGCTGGGTGCCCCATGTCTCGCGATTTTCGAGACGTGGGATCACGAGAGTGCAAACCTCTTCAGGTTTTTCATTGATCACCCACCTCACGGACCGCCGTCACAGACACTTGACTCGCACCCCGATACTCTGCGCATATGGCGTGATGTCGCCATAGCCGTCCCGATCTTTATCAACTGATCAACCAAGGGCAAATCCCTAAAACATCAAGAAGCCTCAGAAATGGGAGCTAACTCCCACGTTTGGAATATTTTGCCTATAAGTCCCTTGTGCGGAATATTTTGCGGACTTTCCACAGCCTAAGCTGCTGAAACTGCAAGAGGCGGGGGAGGGGGGTACCCGATACTAAGCAGTAATCGGCAACTCCTGTAAAAAAATCGCCAATTTCGCCTGCTTGCGGGTGCGGGCGGCGACGGCGGCGTAGAACCGGTTTCTGTTGCGCGCATCCCGTGTCCAACCTAAACGGGTTTCTCAGGAACAAGCGCGCAAAGAATGCCCTCGGCGAAATTCCTCGCCAGGAATGCCAGCCTGATGTTTGGCCGTTTTCTCGGCAGACGGACCTCGCCGACCACGGCCGGTCTATCAACCCCCTGAACGAGCACACAGGAGATCCCCATGAGCACAATCAAAGTAAAAGACGGTACACAGATTTTCTACAAGGACTGGGGCAAGGGGCAGCCGTTAGTTTTCCATCATGGATGGCCGCTCTCAGCGGACGACTGGGATGGGCAGATGATGTTTTTTCTCGAGCACGGATACCGCGTGATCGCCCACGATCGCCGCGGACATGGCCGCTCCACGCAAACCGATACCGGCAACGAGATGGACACGTACGCCGCTGACGTCGCCGAACTGACGAAGGCTCTCGATCTCAGGAACGCGATCCACATCGGCCACTCCACCGGAGGCGGCGAGGTGGCCCGTTACGTTGCGCGGCACGGCAAAGGGCGCGTCGCGGCAGCCGTCCTCATCAGCTCGGTTCCTCCGCACCTGGTGAAGTCGGAGAGCAATCCGGAAGGCGTCCCGATGGAAGCGCTCGACGACATCCGCAAGCAAACGGCGACGCATCGCGCGCAGTATTTCGAGGACTTCACGATCCCGTTCTACGGATACAATCGTCCGGGTGCGAAGATTTCGCAGGGCATCCGCGACAACTGGTGGCGCCAGGGCATGATGGGCGGCATCAAGGCTCACTATGACTGCATCAAGGCGTTTTCGGAGACCGACTTCACCGAAGATCTCAAGGCCATCGACGTGCCGGTGCTGGTCATGCACGGCGAGGACGACCAGATCGTCCCCCACGCCGCGAGCGCACCCAAGACGGTAAAACTGGTGAAGCACGGAACCCTGAAATCCTATCCCGGCTTCCCGCATGGCATGCCGGCCACCCACGGAGAGCAGATCAACGCCGACCTGCTCGAATTCGTGACCGCAATTCACCGCAAGGTCGCCGCTGCCGCGTGACAACCTGAAGTTGCAATCTCTGCGCGGGCTGCCCATCGAATTCCTCGGAGGACAGCCCGCCACTCACGTGGAAACCTAACCTTCTGACATGAGGCGAAGCGCAAGATGTTTCGATTGCGCGCCAAAGTGCAGCGCTTCGCTCGACATGACAAGTTCCGGGGAGCGTGAGGGGAAGATATGGGAACAGGCGGACGTTCCTACGCTTCGGTTCACAACAGGAAACCCCGGCAGTGAGCCGGGGTCCATTCGCGTTACCCGTTGGGTACGCAGCCTGCGAAGCACCTTGATCATGCCCCCCACGAAAGACTTTAGGCGGAGGCACGCCGTTTTTTCTTGGCCACCTTCGCCGCTTGTTTCCCAAGCGCGGTGCGGGTTGCTTTTGGCAGATGCGCGATGGTTCGCTTCTTGCTCGCGGCTTTCGCTGCTTTCTTGATGTTGCGCTTGGCTGCCTTCTTTTGCTTGGTAGAAGCCATTCTCATCCTCCGATGCCGAGTTAAGCGGTTGGATGCGTGATGCGCGCGACGAGCGGCCCTCGGTTGCGAGGTCAGCGCGAGAACACTACCCCATGTGGATGGCCGGACCCTTTCCAGCCGTGCGGCCAATCGCGGTCCGCGAAGTCGAAACCGGGCTTGCCGTTGGCGTCGTGGAAGGCTCCATCGATGGCGATTGCGCCGCTCTCGGGATTGAATTTCAGCAGGAACAAGCGCGGCTGCGAACCGGTGACGACGATGCGCTGGGTTTTTGCGTCCCAGCCGGTCCAATGCGGATTGAAGTTTTCGCCAAGTTGCACGCGCGAGACTTCGACCGGCTTATCGCCATTGGCGATGTCGAGGACGATCAGGCCGTGGACCTCGGGCACGCTCTGGATGAGGAAGTGCGAAACGATGGTGGGGACGCCGCACCAGCTGCCGGGGAAGGTATAGACGAGGTGCGCGGCCGGTCGGTCGCCGGCGATGTTGGTGATGTGTTCGATGCCGCAGCCCAGGGTTTGAATGAAGACGGTGCCGTCGGGTCCGCGGCGCGGTTCTTCGGGGCTGATGTGGCCGTAGAGGTTGGCGCCCGGATCGAGATAGGCCGTCTTGAGAAGCTTGAGATCGGAGAGTCGCCATACCTGGTAGGTGACGCCGTTGAAGAGTCCTTCGTCGTGCATGGACGAGTTGGTGCTGACGATGCGGTCGATCTCGGGAAGGACGACCAGTCCGTAGGGCCAGAGCAGCGCATTGGGAAATGCCGGGTCGGCGCTGCTGCCGGAACGGATGGCGTTGCCGTTGTCGTCGATTTCAACGAGCGCGCCGCTTTTGCCGCTGATGCCCTCGTGATGCGCATGCTGGAAGGTGGCAAGGACGTGGCCGTTGGGCAGGCGCACGTAGGAGTGCGGATGCATGTAGCCGCCGAGGTCGGTGAACGAGGTGACGGTCTTCGGGTGCAGCGGATCGCGCACGTCGAAGATGAAGGTGCGTCCGGCATCGTGATCGTTGGCGAAGAGCATGCCGCTGGCGGGCATGACATATTCGGTGTGATGAATGAGCTCGGTTTTCTGGTCGGTGGGGAGGGTGGTCACCAACTGGCCGTAATGCGGCGAAGCGGGATCGGCATCGATGACGGCGAGGAAGTCGTTGCCTTTGCCGGCGAAATCGCCCGTCCAGGCGAAGAGATAATGCCCCGGCGAGGTTGCCGGTGGGTCTTCGGCATGAATGGGGAACGAGCAGGAGCAGAGGACGGCAAGTGCGATCGCGCAACGTAACATGATCCCTCGATACAGGTTGACGATAGGCGGGAAGGATACCAGAGAAGCTGGGGGAAGAGTGGAAGTCCAGGGCTGGTCGAACCGGAGTGTCTGGCCGCAACTCTTAGTTTTCGGAGAAGCGCTATACTCGCTGCCCATGCAATTCTTTCGCGCGCTCTTCTGCCTCTTCTTTTTCTCGCTCGTTGCCTCCGGACAATCGCTGCTGGTGGTGAACCAGGGCTCGCGGGACGTCAGCATCATCGATCCGCATACCGGCCACGAACTGGCGCGCGTGAAGGAAAACATTCCCGGTGTTTGGGGACACGAAATCGCAGCCTCTCCGGATGGCCTCACTGCGTGGGTTCCGATCTATGGAAGTGCCGGCGTCGGCAAGCCCGGCATTGACGGCCACGAACTCCTGGTTCTCGACGTGGCTTCGCGCAGGTTCGCCGATCATATCGATTTCGGACACGGGGTGCGCCCGCATCTTCCGGTCTTCGATCCCGCGAGCGGCTTGCTTTACGTCACTACCGAGCTCGACAAGTCGGTGACGGTGATCGATCCGCGCACCAGGAAGATCGTCGGCGCGGTGCCGACCGGCCAGGCAGAGTCGCACATGCTTGCGATCTCGCACGATGGGCATTTTGGATATACGGCCAACGTCGGACCAGGCACCGTCTCGGTGCTGGATCTCAAAGAACGCAAGACGCTCGCCGTCATCCCGGTTGCCAAGAGCGTGCAACGCATTTCGGTCTCGACCGACGATAAGCTGGCCTTTACCTCCGACCAGTCGAAGCCGGAGCTCGACGTGATCGACACTGCGGCGCGCACGGTGAAAACGCGAATTCCGCTTCCCGGCACGGGGTATGGCTCGGCAGCGACGCCGGATGGGCATTGGTTGCTGGTGGCGATTCCTTCTACCGGCCAGGTCGCGGTCGTCGATCTGACGACCCTACATGTCGCCCGCACGATCGATGTGGTGAAACATCCGCAGGTGGTGCTCGTCCGTCCGGATGCCAAGTTTGCGTATGTCTCGTGCGGCGATAGCGGCAAAGTGGCCGTGATCGATCTCTCCCAATGGAAGGTGCAGCAGATGATCACCGCAGGCGATTCCCCCGATGGGATGGCCTGGGCCAAGTGAGACCTACTTCAGAGCTCCTGAGAGCACGCTGAGTCTTCCATCTACCGGCTCGCTCTCCAGGCCGAGCAGCTTCACGATCAGCGGATAGACGTTCACGTTCTCGAAGGATGGCAGCTCGATGCCCTGGCGGATGTCGGGGCCGTCGGCGTAGAAGACGGCCTTCATCTCCGGCATCATCCTTGGATCGAAGCCGTGATTGCCGATGCTGGGCTCATGGTCTTCGCCGTAGGAGTTGACGCGTGCCCGGATTGCCCACGGCCCGCGCGCAACGACGATCGGATCCCCTTCGCGGGGATTGCTGTTGAAGTGCAGATCTTCCGGTACATCTTTCCTGCGATACACATCAAAGCGCTTGTCGGCGCCCTTGAGCTTTTCATACGCCTGTTGTGCGGCGGCTTCCGACGGCGGATAGAGGCTCATGCCGACGGTCACGAAACCTGGCAGGGGCGCGTACTTGTCCAGCGTGATCCAGTTCGGGTCGGTGTGTGCCATGCCATGGTCGGAGATCACGATGAGATCGATGGGCAGGTGCAGCGCATCGAGGTCGGCTTGCAGGATCCCGATCATCGCATCGATGTGCTTCACGGCGTCCGCAACCTGCGGGCTGTCTGGGCCGTATTCGTGGCCGGCATGATCCACTTTGGAGTAGTAAAGAGTGATGAAGTGCGGACGTTGCTCGGGCGGAAGTTTCAGCCAGGCGACGACCTGCTCGATGCGTTTCTCGTCGGGAATGGTGTTGTCGTAGTGCAGGTAATAGGTAGGACGCGCACCGGCGATCTCCGCCTCCGATCCCGGCCAGAAAAAGCAGGCGCTGCGCATGCCCTGCTTCACGGCGAGCGACCACAGCGGGGTGCCCCCATACCAGGTGCCATCGACCTCGGTACTTTTATCTTTCAAGGAGAACTTTGCCTTGCGTTCCGGATCGTAGAACTCGTTGGCCACGATGCCGTGGTGCTCGGGGTAGAGCCCGGTCACGATGGTGTAGTGGTTCGGAAAGGTGAGGGAGGGATAAGAGGGAAGCATTCCCTCGGGAACACTCACGCCCTTCGCCGCGATCTCTTGCAGATGAGGTGCGCCATACTTCTTCGCGTAGTCGTAACGAAAGCCGTCGATCGAGACCAGCACCACGTAATGCTTTTGCTGTTGCGCCGCGGAGTTTGGCGGCTGCTCGACGGTGATGACCGGCGTGATGGACTGCGCGCCGGCCAAAGACAGCATTGCGAGGAACAGGAGAAAGACGCCTGGAAGTTTGCGCTTCATAGGATCAAGATTACCCGATCGACCGGGGTTACGGATCACCCGTTATTCCTTCGCCGCCCGCTCCAGTTCGGCGATGTCGAGCTTCTTCATGCCCAGCATGGCTTGCATCGCTTTCGGATGTTTGATGAGTTCGCCGAGGCGTGCCGGTACGATCTGCCACGAAAGTCCGAACTTATCTTTCAGCCAGCCGCACTGGCTCTCGGCGCCGCCGTTGGCCGTGAGCTTCGACCAGTAGTGGTCGATTTCCTCCTGGGAATCGCAGCGCACCGAGAAAGAAACAGCTTCGTTGAACTTGAAGTGAGGTCCTCCGTTGAGGGCGGTGAAGCGCTGGCCGTCGAGTTCGAAGGCGATGGTCAACGGCTTGCCTGCCGGAGCGGGACCACCCGTGAAGTCGCCGAGACGCTTTGAGTTCTTGAAGACGGTGAGATAAAAGGTGACGGCCTCATCGGCGTTCGCGTCGAACCAGAGGAACGGAGTAATGCGCGGCATTTTGTCGAAGGCACTCATGTCGGTATAACCTCGGTGATTTTTATCGAAGGCGGCTTGGATTCTTTAGCGCCTCATGGTTATATCGAAGGACAACAGTCGAAATCGACACCGATTTCACGCAAAATCGAGGAGCCCACGAATGCCGCAGGTGACCGGCCCATTCGAAGTAAAGATTCTGCCGCAAAAGCCCGACAACCCGCCCGCCGAGGCAGCCAATCTCGGCCGTATGTCCATCGACAAGCAGTTCCACGGCGCGCTGGAGGCGGCCAGCAAGGGTGAAATGCTCAGCGTGATGAGCGAGGTCAAAGGTTCCGGGGCCTACGTGGCGATCGAGCGGGTCACGGGTACGCTTGACGGTCGTAGCGGTTCGTTCGTGCTGTTTCACCATGCCACGATGACCCGCGGCGTGCCGGAGTTGGGTATCGCCGTGGTCCCCGACTCGGGCACGGGCGAACTCGAGGGGCTGACGGGGAAGATGAACATCCGCATCGAGGCGGGTGGCAAGCACTTCTACGAGTTCGAGTACGCGCTTTCTGAATCCCATTGAGGTGACGGCAGTCACTGCATTCTTTTCCCGGCTAGGTCACAGTTTTTGTCATGGAAGACCAGGCTGCGGGGCTGCTGCGCGGCGAGATCTTTGAGATCTGCATCGCCACCGCCTTTCTTGTATTAGGAATGGCGGCATGCGCCATTGCGGTCGTGCGCCGTCGCGGCGGAGTTCGCATTTTCCTCTGGCTCGGCATCTGGAGCGCGGCTTACGGCATGCTGCACCTCCTCGGCGTGCGTGCCGTGATGTTGGCGTCTCCGCCCTGGATTCGGACCATCGCTCCTTACGTGATGGTCTCGACGGTTTACTCGCTGATTGTAGTCGCCTCGTTGGCTTGGCTGGGTCTGGTGAAGGGCATCCTGCGGCGAATCTTAAGCGTTCTCATCGCTGCCGCCGCGATTACCGCCATTCTCGGCATCGGATGGTTCGTCGTCACCGGGGTGAACGACAAATTCATGCCGCTGAACAATTTCCTTGCGGTCTGCGTTCTCTCCGTTTTGATCGTCGTCCTCGTCAGCAAGAAGTTGTTTCGTCAATATCTGCAGCTTACGCATCGCGGCTTCCTTGTGTTCGGCACGCTTATGTTTGCGCTGGAAGCGGTGTTCGCCAACCTCGCCCGGCCGCTGGGCTTCAGGACCCCATTACTTTTCGATCATCTTGGCTTCCTGGCTCTCCTGGTGGCCTTCGGATATTCCGCGCTGGACATGGTGGTTACGAACGAGCGCCGGTTGCTCACATTGGATGGGGAGCTTGAGGTTGCCCGCCAGATTCAATCGTCGATTCTGCCGACCGCGGTTCCCGATGTTCGCGATCTGAGGATTGCGGCGACCTATCAGCCGATGACTTCCGTGGCCGGCGACTTTTACGAGTTCCTTCCGGTGGACCACGACCACGCTGGTTTTCTCGTCGCCGATGTCTGCGGACACGGCGTACCGGCGGCCTTGATTGCCTCGATGCTCAAGGTCGCGGTGCAGTCGGTCGCGCCGCATGCGCATGACCCCAGCCGCTTCCTGGGCGGCCTGAATCGCATCCTGGCAGGCCCGTTACGCGGCCAACTTGTGTCGGCTGCCTACCTGTGGGTGGACATGCAGAAACACACCGCGCTGTACTCTGCCGCCGGACATCCACCGCTGCTGCGCTGGAATTCGCACGGGCTGGAACAGATCGAGAGCAACGGCTTGCTCTTCGGGGTTATGCCCGATGCGGAATATCCCGTTCGCGAGATTTCCCTGGAGCCAGGCAATCGCTTGCTGCTTTCTACCGATGGCATTACCGAGCCGGAGAATTCCAATGGCACTGCGTTTGGCGACGGCAGGTTGGCGGAGGTGCTCCGTGACAGCCGATCGGTTTTGCCAGGCGAGCTCTCGCAGCGCATCGTTGCGGAGATCGGGCGATGGCAGAGCGGCGACGCGGCACAGCAGGACGACATGACGCTGGTTGTCATTGATGTACTTCCGGCGCCGGCAGAGGCTGAAGCCGTGACCGACGTTTTCGGCGCGGCGGAAGTTGTGTCCTGATACAAGCGATCGGAGCAGAGTGCGTGGGAGAGGGTAGGGGGCCTTCGACTACGGATGCTGCGCATCCTTCGCTCAGGACGACGACTCAGGATGACAACACGTGCGCGAAATTCTGGCGCTTTTGTATGATGGAACGGCGTTTCTGGCGCGCATCAACAGCTTTGCTCCTCAGGAGAATCTCTCATGACGTACGTACCCGATCCCAAGCGTTACGACGGAACTCCGTTCCGCCGGTGTGGCCGGTCCGGGCTGGTGCTGCCGCCCATATCTCTTGGGTTGTGGCAGAACTTTGGCGGTGTGGATGTCTTCGAGACGGGCCGCGCGATGGTTCGCCGTGCCTTCGATCGCGGCGTGACCCACTTCGATCTGGCGAACAATTACGGGCCTCCGTATGGTTCGGCGGAAGAGAATTTCGGACAAATCCTGAAGAAGGATCTTCGCCCCTATCGCAATGAGCTCGTGATCTCCACCAAGGCGGGTTGGGACATGTGGCCGGGGCCGTACGGCATCGGCGGCTCGCGCAAGTATCTGCTGGCTTCGCTCGACGAGAGTCTGCAGCGGATGGGTCTGGAGTACGTGGACATCTTCTATTCGCATCGTCCGTGGAACAACGCGCCGCTGGAGGAGACGATGGGCGCGCTGGTGCAGGCGGTACGGCAGGGCAAGGCGCTGTATGTCGGAATTTCGTCGTACAGCGCGGAGCGCACGCGCGCAGCCGCTGAGATCCTGCGCAGCGAAGGTGTCCCATTGCTGATTCACCAGCCGTCGTATTCGTTGCTCAACCGCTGGATCGAGACCGATCTGCTCGATACGCTCGACGAACTGGGGGTTGGCTGTATTGCGTTCTCTCCGTTGGCACAAGGACTGCTGACCAGGAAGTACCTCAACGGAGTGCCGGAAAATTCTCGTGCTAAATCCGGCGATGGTTCCTTCCTGCAATCGTTCCTGACGGAGAAAAATCTCAAGCACGTGAAGTCGCTGAATAGCCTCGCGGAGAAGCGCGGCCAATCGCTGGCGCAGATGGCAATCGCCTGGGTCCTGCGCGATCAGCGGATCACCTCGGCGCTGATTGGCGCCCGCAATGTCGAGCAACTGGACGATTCGCTCGATAGCCTGAAGAACCTGCAATTCAGCGACGCGGAACTGAAGGCGATCGAGAGCTATGCCCAGGAAGGCGACATCGACCTCTGGAAAGACGCTCGCGAAGGCATGGAATAGGTTCCAGACTCCTGTTTTGGGGTTGTATCCATGTACTTTCGCACAGGTCACTACCGTCACTTCGTGCAGGCAGAGTAGCTGGGATACAGTACCCCTGATGGCGCTCATCACCGGGATCACGGGGGCGGCGGCGGAAGCCCCGAAAATTGCCGAAATCGGGCCGGAATTGCCGGTCCAGGCCGAGCTATTCCCGGAAATCGCCGCTGAAGTTTTTGAACCGGAGAAGCCGGAGACAGAGAAAGCCGAGCCCGGACCGGGGCTGAAGGAGCGCAGCTTCACCCTGATCGGGCGCGTGTTGCGGTTGGTGATGAAGACTGTCACTCCGGGAGCCTGGCAGTCGGTAGTGCAGCAGATGGCCGGGCAGATGCCCGCGAAGATCGTCCTCGAACCCGCCAACGACCTCGAGTGGGAGCACGAAGCCAAGCATCAGGAGTTGCTCGAAGAGCTGCACGACCAGGGATTCGTGGATGCCGGGGTCTTTATCGCCAGGGCCATGGATACCAGGTTGCACCTGCTGCTTAACGATGCTTACGACATCCGCGCCGTGTTGTATGAAGCTCCGAACTCGGGCGTAGTCCTCGACCTGGTCACGCTCTACGGCGACGGCACGGGAATCACGTACGTCAATCGTCCCGATCCCGGATACGAGCAATCACCGCTGCACCCTAACATTTATATGGGACAGGTCCCTGTCTTCGAACTGCTCGATAGCTGCCTGCGCGAACGGCCGAAGAAAGCCATCCTGCCGGAGAGCCCGGTAACAGCGCCGCGGCTGACCGAGCTGGAGTATGAGTTTGGCGCGAAACGCCTGCGTGGGGAGCCGGTGAACCCGGTCGAGATCGCGGATGCTTACCTGGAAGTGATCGAAGGGGTTCAAGAAAATCCGGGGGAAACAAACGAGGCGGCCTTCGACGAGATTGCGGAGGAGCACGCGGAATCGGCAAAAGCGGTCGCCGCAGGAAAACTTTACTGATCGTCGCGTGAGGCTTCCCATATCTTCGCGTACTTCCAACTGACATATCCGGCGTGATAGAGATGCAGGAGCAGTCCTTCGCGCCCATCCAGAAATCCCAACCGAAATAGGTAGTTGTAGACAAACGTCGCCCACGGGCGCACGGCGATATTGAAGAAGCTGAAGCCGCGCCTGCCGTCAGCAACCGCCATCCCGGCGCCCAGAGACGAGTAGCGGTTCATGTGCTCGAGGTAGCCGGAGAGCGTGGGATAGGCGTGGTGCAGAAGAGGCGCATGTAGTTCAGCCACTGCGCCGGTGATCTTCATGTCTTCATGGACGGGGCGGTCTTCGAAGCGAGCGGCTTCGCGGCGAACCAGGCGAACCTTGCGGTCGGGATAGAAGCCTCCGTGGCGAATCCAGCGGCCTAGGAAGTAGTTCTTGCGGGGTATCGAGAAGGCAGTGACGCCGTTCAGCGGTTTGCGGAAGGAGTCCGCAATCTCGTTCGCCAACTCCGGCGACACTTCCTCGTCCGCATCCAGCGACAGGATCCAGTCTCCCGTTGCTTTCTCGATCGCGGAATTCTTCTGCCGCGCGAAGCCTTTCCACTTCTCGACGAAGACTTTCACGATCGGAAACGTGCCTGCGATTTCCACCGTGCGATCGCTCGATCCCGAATCGACCAGGATAATCTCATCGGCGATTGCCATCACGCTCGCGAGAGTGCGCGCGATATTGTCTTCTTCATTCTTCGTGATGAGGACGACGGAGAGCGCCACGGGACGAACTATATCATTCGACCGGAGACGCAAAAAATCCCGGCCGAAGCCGGGATCTTTCCCTGGAGCGAAGTGCTCTACTGCGGCTGCTGAGGCTGTTGTTGCTCGGGCTGCTCCGGTTGCTTGTGCACGGGCTCGTTCGCCGGATTGTTGACATCCTGCGTGATCTTGATCACGCCGGGCACTTGCGGCGTGCTGGTCACGATTCCCTTGATGCTGTCGCCGAGCTCGATGTGATTCCGCTGCAAGGTCTCCGAAGTCACGCGGTCCAGTTCGACCTTGTGCTTTTCGTAGGCGGTGAGGGCTGCGACCAGCGTGTTCTCCGAGGTTTCGAAGGAACTCTGGTTTTGCAGGACGAGGGTACTGGTGGAAGCGCCGAGGGCGTACTTCTTCTGTTCGGCCTCGAGGCTCTGGTGAGCGTAATCGCGGCTCGCCTGTGCGGCTTTGACTCGCGCGACATCCTGCTGCACCGCGAAAGCCGCGTTGCGCACCTGGATGTTGACCTGGTTAAAGAGCTGCTGCAAGCGCATCTCCGCCTGGCGATACTCCAACTCCGAACGCACCTGGTTGGCCTGCGCCGCACGGTTACGGATCGGGATCGTCAACTGGATGCCGGCTCCTTTATCGGGAGCAGAGCTGTTGACGAGGCTGCCGAGCGCATTGTCGTAACCGGTGACGGCCGGCGGGCAAAACGGCGGAACGCCGATGTTGCCTCCGGTGCAGGGAAAGAATCCAGAGACTGGCACGCCCTTCAGGGCCGACGCCCCGTAGAAGGCGTAAGCATCCAGCGTGGGCAGGAGAGCATTCTTGGCCGACTTATTGGTGATGTCGCGATTCACCAGGTCGATCCTCGCCTGCTCGATCTCAGGGCTATTGTCCTGCGCCGACTTGATTAGCTGATCGACCGGCGGAAGCGAATCATTTTCGTCTACCCGCATGGTGTCGGTGGGGATTACCTCGGCAGCGGCCAGGATCGGATCGCCCAGGTTGCGGGTGATGGCATTCTTCATGAGCAGCTGTTCGAGCTGCAGGTTGGTCTGCGAAACGATGAGGTCCTGCTGCGCCGTCGAGAGCGTGCTTTGTGCGTGCACCACTTCGATGGGCGCGAGAGTGCCGATTTGCACCTGCTTCTGGTTATCGGAGAACGTGCGCTGCGCGAACTCCAGCGCCCGCTGCTTCACCTTCACATCTTCGTAAGCGGCCACCAGGTCCCAGTAGATGTTCTGGATCTGCGAAACCGTTTCGCGCACCTGCTGGCGGAAGGCACTGTCGGTGATCTTCTTGTCGTTTTTCGCGATGCGGATGAAGCGCTCGTTCGGCAAAAACCCGAAGCCCTGGAGCAAGTGCTGCGAGAGCGTCAACCGGAAGCTGCTGTCGATCTCAGGGCTGAAGGCGCCGAGGTTGGTGGTGGTGCGTGCGTTATTGAATGCCAGCGTCATCGACGTGCCGGTGTGCCACGCCTGGTTGTAAGCAAGGTTCGCGGTCGTGCTGTTCGACTGGAAAAACGGAACACCATAAAAGTAAGCGGTCGGCGACAATGCGATCGCGCGTTCGACCTGGCTGGTTCCGGTGATGATCGGATCGAAGGTGCCGATGGGCGAGCCAACGCCCGTGGTGCTCTGGACGATGCCGCTGGTACCGGTGCCCGCGCCCCCGGAACCGCTGGTGGTGCCGCCGGCGCCGGTTCCGTTGGAAGCGGTTGCAATCGAACCGGTTCCCCCGCCGCCCGGCGTGTTCTGCACTACGCCGGCATTGACGCCGCGCGTCGCAGATCCAGCCTTGGAGAGCAGGATGTCCGTATCGGCGATCGGCAGGTTATAACGCGCGATCGCGATGTCGAGGTTATTCTCCAGGGCGAGTGCAATGGCATCGCTCATCGAGAGATACATCTTCCCATCGCGCATGACCTGGTCGATGCGTGACGTGTTGGCAAAATTCGGCGGAGGCACCTGGCGCGCGGTGTACGGCGCAATCGGGTTCCACAGGTGCGACTTGGGCGCGCCATAATTAGATTCCATCACACCGCCATTGACGGGGGCGGCCGTGGGCGCGGGCTTCGGAGCCTCCGGAAGACTGGAAGTCGACGCGGGCGCCTGGTTCTGGGCAACGCCGAACGGAGCCACCACCCCAAGCATCAGGGTAAAAATAAGACCTCTGGCCGTGATTACTACCGAGCGCGAAACGGACATTCGCATTTCTCCACAATTAAGAAAAGAAACAACAAGTGCAGCTCTGGCAAGTCCGCTCTTAGATACGAGAGCGGGCCGGTTAAGGTTCCAAAATAGTTTGCCGGTTTGCCGCCGCCGGCACTTGCGAAGTACCCTTAACGATTCCTGGAAATCACGTTAATACTATACGAGGCGAGTTGCGGCCTGTCCCCGGGATAGTTAATTCCCGCATCCCCTGGCGCACAACGTATGTCGCGAAATCTCAAAATCACGCTCACCTATGACGGGTACGGATTTCATGGCTGGCAAATTCAGCCCGGGAAACCGACCATTCAGGGGACGCTCGCCGAGACCATCGCCCGCATCACGGGTGAGAACGTGCTTCCGCAAGGCTCCGGGCGCACCGACGCGGGGGTGCATGCGCTCGCTCAAGTGGCGAGTGTTGATTTGGCTTCACCGATCCCCGCTGAAGGCCTGCGGATCGCGTTAAACGACAAGCTGCCGCCGTCGATCCGCGTGCTGGATGTCGAAGAAGTGCCGCCGGAGTTCCATGCCCGCCATTCCGCAAAGGGGAAGACCTATCGCTATCGCATCTATCGAGCTGCCATCTGCTCCCCTTTCCTGGCGCATCATGTTTGGCATTACCCTTGGCCGCTGAACGAGACGCTCATGGATCAAGTGGCAGAGTCGATCGTGGGCGAGCACGATTTCACATCGTTCGCCGCCGCCGACCCCGATCGCGCCACGCGCATTCGCGAGGCCAGCGATGACGATGAGATCTCGAATGTACGGACGATTTTCTCTTCGGCGTTCCGGCGCGAGGGAGAGGAACTGATCTACGAGGTCCGCGGGAACGGCTTTCTTCATCATATGGTCCGCAACCTCGTGGGGACATTCGTGGAAGCAGGGAAGTGGAAACATGGAGCGGAGCACGTGACCGCGATATTGCAGCAGCGTTCGCGCAGCGCTGCCGGTCCGACCGCTCCGGCCGACGGACTTTACCTGGTAAACGTGGAATACTAACGGACGAAATATGGCCACTGACAGTAAGCTCGCGACTCCGGTACTGGTGAGCACCAACCCTGCAACCGGCGAGGTCGTCGGTACCTACAGCTGCGCCGGCCCCAACGAGGTACGCGACTCTGTGCTGGCAGCCCGCCGCGCGCAGCCGGCATGGGCCGCTCTGGGCGTGCGCAAACGAATCGCGATCATCCGCCGTTTCCGGACACTGCTAAACGAACACGCCCTGGAGGTGGCCGAGCTGATTACGCGCGAGGCGGGGAAGCCGGTTCCGGAGGCGATCACCACGGAAGTTCTGGTGGTGCAGGACAGCGCAGAGTTCGCCGCCCGCACCGCCGTCCAGGTTCTCCATTCCGAAACCGTTCCGCATTCGAATCTCGCGATGAAGACCAAGCGCGGCCGGCTGGTGCGCGAGCCCCACGGCGTTATCGGCATTATCTCTCCCTGGAATTATCCTTTCTCGATTCCCTCGACCGAAACGCTCGCGGCGCTCGTGCTCGGCAATGCAGTCGTGCTCAAGCCCTCGGAGTTGACGCCGGCCTGTGCTTTGAGGCTGCAATCCTTGCTTCATGAAGCGGGTGTTCCGCGCGACGTCATGCAAGTTGTTCTTGGGGAAGGTCCGGTCGGCGCGGCGCTCGTCGATTCTTCCATCGACAAAATCATCTTCACCGGAAGCGTCGCAACCGGACGCAGGGTCGGCACCTCGGCGGCATTGAAATTCCTGCCTTGCGTGCTCGAACTCGGTGGCAAGGATCCGTTTATCGTGCTCGACGACGCCGATGTCGACGTGGCGAGCAGCGGAGCGGTTTGGGGGGCTTTCATGAACGCCGGGCAGACCTGCCTATCGGTGGAGCGCTGCTACGTGCACCATTCGATCTTCGATCGCTTCGTTGCGCTCTGCGTGAAGAAAGCGGAGGAACTCAAGGTAGGCAACGGACTCGACCGGGACACGGACATTGGGCCGATGATCGACGGGCGGCAGTTGAAGATCGTAGAAGACCAGGTGGCGGACGCCGTCGCCAAGGGCGCAAAGATTCTCACCGGTGGCCGCAGGCTCACCGACATTGGGCCAAACTTTTATCAGCCAACGGTTCTCGTCGGTGTTACCCGCGATATGAAGCTTCTTTCGGAGGAGACTTTTGGACCGTTGCTTCCCATCCTTCCGTTCCAGGACGACGAAGAGGTCATCGCGCTTGCGAACGGATCGGACTTCGCCCTGGCGGCCAGTATCTGGACCAAAGATCTGAAGCGCGGAGAAGCCATGGCTGAGCGCATCGTCGCCGGAACCGTCATGGTTAACGATGCCATTGCCGGCTTCGGGATCTGTGAGGCGCCACACGGGGGCTTCAAAGCGAGCGGCGTAGGACGCACCCATGGACTACCCGGCATGGGCGAGATGCTGCGCATGCGCTATATCGATGTCGATCGATTCATGATGAAAAAGCCGTGGTGGTTCGGCTACAAGGGGGCGTTTCGCGAGCAGATCCACGCCTTCGCAGACATGCTCTTTGGCGCGACCATGGCGCGCCGCATCCAGGGGGCGCGCCGTTCCGCGGGACTCCTTACTCGTCCAAAGATCTAGGAGTTTCCGGCACCGTTACCCGGTTCGGAACGTGGTCTTCGATGATCCGGTCCGCCAATTCCAGGTAGTTCGAAATCCAGTCGAGCCGGTCTCTGACGGGCTGGCCATGACTTTCGCGCTGGTCCTTCGTGTTTTCGTGATCGGTAGGCATGGGGTAAATCGCCATTGATTTTAGAGCAGAGCTGCTGCTGGACGGTTGCCTCCGCTGTTTACTCTCCAGGGTCACTGGTCGTGGAACCTTGGTAACCTTCGGTGTTGTAGTATCGAGTCACGAATGTCGGTCGTTGAGCCACTCCGGGTGCAAAGTCTGAATACGCGGTCTCGCCTTAGCGAAACCCAGTGGGCTCGTACGGCGCAGCAACGTGTGGTCCGGCTGGCGGAGATGTCGTTGGTCCACGAGGCATTCGCGTGGCTTCGCCGGAAAGAGTTCCAGTTCCAGGAACGCCAGATGGAGGTGGCGCGAATTCCCGCCCCGCCCTTCGGCGAAGCGGCGCGTAGCGAGTGGCTGCAATACCGCTTCCGCGAATTGCAGTTGAAAGACGTTCATATCGATGCCGTGGGGAACGTGATCGGCATCTTGCCCGGTGACGATACCTCCGCAGGCTACGTCTCGTTGAGCGCGCATATCGACACGGTTTTTCCGCCCGAGACGCCGCTCGATGTCAGGCGCGATCGCGAGCGCCTCCATGGTCCGGGGATCTCCGACAATGCCGCCGGTGTGGTTGCGCTCCTGGGATTGGCAGGCGCGATCCGCGAGAACCGTCTTCGTCCTTCCGCTCCCATTCTGTTCATCGGAAATGTCGGCGAAGAGGGCGAAGGCAACCTGCGCGGTATCCGCCACATTTTCGACGAGACCCGCTGGAAAGACTCCATCGATTTCTCCGTCATGATCGACGGGGCGGGCACGGATTCGATCATCGCGGAAGGACTCGGAAGCCGTCGCTTCGAAGTTAACGTCACCGGCCCCGGAGGCCATTCGTGGAGCGATTTTGGAGCGCCCAACCCGATCGTAATCCTTTCAAGAATCATTGGCGCCTTCAGCGCGACTGAACTGCGCGGAAGCCCGAAAACAACTTTCAACATCGGCGTCATCCAGGGCGGAACTTCGGTCAATTCCATTCCCGAGCGCGCCTGCATGCGGGTGGACGTGCGTTCCGTGTCCTTGCCCGAAATCGAGAGGCTGGAAGATGCGTTGCGCCGCGCCGCCGAAGAGGCCAGGGTGCATGAAATCGATATCGAGGTGCGCACCATCGGCGATCGGCCGGCGGCGGAGTTGCGCGCCGATTCGGCACTGCTCGCGGTTGCGAAAGCGGTGGATGCGCATCTCGGCATTATTTCGCGGATGCAGCGGGCCTCGACCGACGCGAACATCCCGCTTTCCCAGGGACGCGAGGCGATTGCTCTGGGCGCCGGAGGGACCGGCGCAGGGGCGCATACCATTCACGAATGGTTCGATCCGTTCGGTCGCGACCTGGGACTGAAGCGCCTGCTGCTCCTGATGCTGGCGCTTACCGGCGTCGCCGACTAACGGTCAGGAAAAATCTTCATGAAACGAACGATCCTGGTTCTACTTCTGAGTGTTACTGCCGCCATGGGTTCGAGCAAGGGAAAGACGGGTAAGACCGAGGCCGCCGACGCGATTTATATCAACGGCAACGTTTACGTCTCCGCAGCCAAGGTGCATCTCTCGCCCGGCACGCCGCCGCAAAGCGACTTTGCCGATCCGAATGTCGATGCGAATGCGAAGCCGCGGCGCGCCCAGGCTTTTGCGGTGAAGGATGGCCGCTTCGTTGCCGTCGGCAGCAACGAAGAAATTCAGAAGTTCAAAGGCAAGAAGACCGTGGTGGTCGATCTGCACGGTAAGTTCACGATGCCTGGGTTCAATGATGCGCACATCCATCTGGGAGAAGGCGGCCGGGAATTCCGCAGCGTCAACCTGGTAGGCGTGCGATCGCTCGACGAGATGAAACAGCGCGTCGCTGCCCGCGTGAAGGTGGCGGCACCCGGCGAATGGATCCAGGGCGGAGGGTGGGACCACACCAAGTGGGCCTCCGGAAAGTTGCCCACGCGCCAGGATCTCGATGATGTCACGGCGGGGCATCCGGCATTCTTTGACCGGGTGGATGGCCATATTGCGATTGCGAACTCCGCCGCTCTCGCGGCGGCCCACGTCGATAGAAACACGAAAGCGCCCTTTGGCGGAGCCATCGACCGCGATGCGCAGGGCGAGCTGACGGGCATCTTTCGCGAAAGCGCAAAATCGCTGATCGCCGGCTCGATTCCGCCGCCTTCGCCTTCCCAGCGTCGCCAGGGCATCGAACTCGTACTGGCGGATGCAGCCAAGTGGGGACTGACTTCGGTGCAGGACTTTTCCGATTGGGAGGATTTCCTCGTCTATGAAGATCTCGAGAGCGAAGGGAAGCTCACGACGCGCATCGCCGAATGGTTGCCGTTCAGGGCGCCGGTGAGCCTGCTCGATCAGCACCGGGCTCACCATCCGGCCAGCGACCCCATGCTGCACACCACCATGCTCAAGGGCTTTATGGATGGTTCGCTCGGTTCGCGCACCGCGGCGCTCCAGCATCCCTACAGCGACGATCCCGACAACTCCGGTCTTCCCCAGTTCGACCAGGAGACGCTCAACAAAATGGCGGTCGAACGCGTCGCCGCCGGCTTCCAGATGGGCTTCCACGCGATCGGCGACAAGGCGGTGCAGATGGCGCTCGATGCCTTCGCGGAAGCAGAGAGCTATGCCCAGACTCACAATCCTGGCGGCCGCGACGTCCACGACCTGCGCTTTCGCATCGAGCACTCGCAGGTGCTGTCCTCCGATCAGTTCCAGCGCTACAAAGAGCTGGGCGTGATTGCCTCGATGCAGCCCAACCACTTGCTTACCGACATGAACTGGGCGCTCGATCGCCTGGGCACCGAGCGCGCTCGCTATTCCTATGCATGGCGCGATTTTCTCGATGCCGGCGTGCCGCTCGCTTTTGGCACCGACTATCCCGTCGAACCGCTAACGCCCTTTCGGGGTCTCTACGCCGCCGTGACGCGGCAGAACGAAGACGGAACGCGCGAGTATTTTCCCGCCGGACGTTTGACGATGGAGGAAGCGATTGCTGCTTACACCGAAGACTCCGCCTACGCCGAGTTTGAAGACAAGGTGAAGGGCCGTATTGTCCCCGGTATGCTCGCCGATTTTGTCATTCTCGATCGCGACATAACCGACATCCCTCCGCACGACATCCTTGGGACGCAGGTGTTGCGCACCGTCGTCGGGGGGAAAACCGTTTACGAGGCGAACCCGGCGAAGTGACCGTCGGCCTCCGCCGGCACAGGATGGAGTATGAATTTCCGACATGTGGCCGTGCTTTTCGCAGAGCTGCTCAGTGTCGCGCTGGCGTCCGCCGCCTCCACTCCGGCCTTCACGGTCAAGGTGCTCAGCGCGCAAACCCGCACCGTGGAAGCGCGGGTGCCCGTGCCGCGCAACTGCGACATGCAGAATTACGATGCCTACTGCCGCGGTGCCGTCGGCAACTACGTGGAACATACGCTCGTGCTTCAGGAGCCCGGCGGCGGCCAGGTCAAAGTTGCGTGCCTGGCGTATGAAGAACACGATGCGGAGTGCACCGGTCTTGCGCTCGATCGTACCTTCCAGGCGAAGACGGTAAAACAGGGTATCGAGATACGGTATCTCGATCCGGGGGGCAAGCCGCGCAAAGAGCTGTATCAGGTCGTGAACGTTCAACCATCGCGGCGACACAGGAAACGCAAAGATAAAACGATCCCGTAACCCGCACTGCCCGGCCGGAATACCACCGGACAGCGAAGGAAACGAAACCCGGCCGCGCGTCTCGCGCGAGCCGTATGGTGGTTGCTAAATTACTGAACTGCGAACCGAGGCTGCCAACCCCATTGCCCCGCTCCCTCAAAGCTCATCTGTTGCTGGTGGTGGTCACCTTCATCTGGGGCTCCACCTTCGTCCTCATCAAGAACGCGCTCGCCGATATCACCCCGCTGCTCTTCAACGCCATCCGGATGACGCTGGCCGCCGTGGTGCTCGGGCTGATCTACCGTAAGAGCGTGCTGCGCATGAACCGCGCCGCCTTCATCGCGGGTCTGCTCACCGGCCTTATGATGTATGCCGGTTATGAGTTCCAGACCACCGGGTTGAAGCTCACCACGCCGTCGAGGTCGGCATTTCTCACCGGCATGTCGGTGGTGCTTGTACCCTTCGTCTTGCGCTTCGGCTGGCGAAGGCACATCAACCAGTGGACGGTGCTTGGTGTCGTCATCGCGTTCGTTGGCCTGTTCTTCCTGACCGTCCCCAGCGGAGCTGCTGGGTACTTTTCGCTGAGTGGCATCAATCTCGGCGACCTCCTCACCATCGGGTGCGCCGTCTGTTTCGCCTTCCAGATCGTGCTCGTTGGCAACGCCAGCGAGCGTTTCGGGTTTGAGCCGGTGGCTTTCATGCAGGTAGCCACCTCCGCCGTGCTCATGTTCGCCACCGTGCCCATCGCCGAGCACGCAAAAGTCGCCTGGACGCCAACTGTCGTCTGGGGCATTCTCATCACCGGTTTGCTGGGGACGGCGGCGGCCTTCACCGTGCAGGCCTGGGCGCAGCAATTCACCCCCGCCACTCACACCGCCCTCATCTTCTTATTGGAGCCGGTCTTCGCCCTGGGGACGTCGTTTGTCGTTCTCGGGGAACGCCTTGGAGTTCGCGCGTCGCTGGGAGCAGGGTTGATCCTCGCCGGCGTGATATTGTCGGAGTTGCTTGGAAGCCAAGGCCACCCTGCGGAAGAAATTCGAGTCTCTTAGTAAAGATTGGTGCAATACGCGCCTTCGTTGCAACTTTCGGTGACCTAAGTGCAAGAAATTGCGTCTAATGAACGTAGTGAATTCACCGTTGCTCCTATCCTCTCGTTCCATATTCCTGCTGAGATTTCTGGAGTTCCGATAGGTGCGCGAGCGCGGGGTGTATCTCTAGGTATAATTTCTGTTTGGCATTCATTGCCGGAGGACGATCTATGACACCGCTCGCCAGCGGTTCCTGGCAGAGACTTAAAGCGAATCGCTTCGCTTCGATACTTGTGATCCTTGCGACGCTTTCGTTGGGGATCTTGATCGGCACCGTGGTCTCGTCCACGGTGAAGGGCAAGGAAAAGAATGTCGGCAGCGATGCTACGCCGCTGCAGATTCCCGAGCCCAAGCAGCTTTCCAACCAGTTCACGCAGATCGCCAAGCAGATCGAGCCAACGGTGGTGAACATCAACACCGAATCGACGATCAAGCATCCCTCCGTTCATGGACGTCGCGGCCAGCAGAATCCCGACGACCAGGACCAGGATCAGGATCAGGACAACCAGGACGATCAGGGCCAGGGCGGCGGACAACAGGACAATCCCTTCCAGGATTTCTTTGACCGCTTCTTCGGCGGCCAGGGCGGTGGCGGACAGATGCCGCAGCAGGATATGCGGCAGCGCGCTCTCGGCTCCGGCGTCATCGTCGATCCCAAGGGCTACATCGTGACCAACGATCACGTCGTCGATAAAGCCGACAAGATCAAGGTCAACCTGATGGGCGATCCCGAGACGGTCAGCTACGACGCAACCGTCGTCGGCGTTGACAAAGAAACCGATCTCGCGGTCATTAAGATCAACGTGAAGCACGATCTGCCGTACGCCAAGCTCGGTAACTCCGATGGCGTGCAGGTAGGCGACTGGGTTCTCGCCATGGGCAGCCCCTTCGGCCTGAACTCCACGGTGACCGCCGGAATTGTCTCCGCCAAGGGCCGCAACATCGTCCCCCAGCGCCAGTTCCAGCAGTTCATCCAGACCGACGCCGCCATCAATCCCGGTAACTCCGGCGGCGCGCTGGTCGATATGAACGCCGACGTGATCGGCATCAACACCGCCATCTTCACCACCGGCGGTGGTTACCAGGGCGTCGGCTTTGCCTTGCCCTCCAATACCGTTATCCAGGTTTACAACCAGCTGATTGGACCGGAACACAAGGTGTACCGCGGCTCCATCGGTGTGGAATTTAACGCCGTCCCGAACCCGGCGGTCGCGCGCGTCTATGGCGTGAGCACCGGCGTCACGGTTGCCAACGTAACCCCCAACGGTCCGGCAGAAAAGGCCGGCATCAAGACCGGCGACACGATCGTTTCGGTCGATGGCAAGCCAGTGAAGACTGGCGATGAACTGGTCGCCGACATCTCCGCCCGCAAGCCCGGATCGACGGCGAAAATCGGCTATATCCGTAACGGCCAGCAGCAGACCGCGACCGTGACGATTGCCGATCGCGCCAAGTTGTACGCCGCCCGCCTAGGCGGTGGCGAAGAGCAGGGCGAGGGTAGTGAAGGACAACCGCAGCCCAGCAAGTTCGGGGTTACCGTCAAGAACATCACGCCGGATATCGCGCAGCAACTCAAGCTGCCCAACAACAAAGGCGTGGTGGTTACCGACGTGAAGCAGGACGGCTTTGCCGACACCATCGGCCTTGGCCGCGGCGACGTGATCCTCGAGATCAACAAACAACCGGTCAACAATGAAGACGACTTCCGACGCATCCAGGCAGGACTCAAGAGCGGCCAGGATGTGGTCTTCCTGGTCCGTCCGCGAGGCCGCGATTCCGGGACGATCTTCATGGCCGGAACCTTGCCATAAAAGCCCTTCGAACGAAAAGACACGGCTCGCATCCAGATCTCCGGTGCGAGCCGTTTTTCTTAGGCCTTTACCCATGTATCGCCCGATCCTTTGGGTGACCCCTGCTTGTTCGCAGGGCACGGTGGGCGCGTCGCGGCGAATACCGATATTCAGAGGCTGCCCTGCGCTCCCGAAGTCGGACGACCTTCCCTTCGGTAATGCGATCCAGCAATCTTTTCCGTAGCTCACGGGCATCAGAACTGGCATGATGCTCCACGCCTTTCCCGTAGCCGGGTTAAGGCAGAAAGCCGGACGTCAAAACTGCGCAGACAGTCGGTTCGTCATTTAAAATGTTCCATTCCCCAGCAGGACACCCATCGACCGGGGAAGCAGCGGAATCATTTCTTCGAGGTTGAGTATTGCGCTTTTCCAGCACAATTCGGGTCGGTCTTGCCTTGGCCGCTTCGTCGCTTCTGACGTTGGCATCGGCCTTGGGCGCGACCGCCACCGCTCGAAAGCACGTTACCCCCGTAAAATCCCCTGCTGCGCACAAGTCCGCCAAAACCAGCAAGACCACTGCCCGTGCGACGAGTCATGGGAAGACGACGAGTCATGGCAAGAAGACGGCTACCGCCAAGGCGAGGCCGCGTGGCCAGGCCGCTCCTGACAGCGAGCGTACCCGCGACATCCAGACCGCGCTCATCCGCGAACACTACCTCAGCGGCGAGCCCAGTGGAGCGTGGGACAACAATACCCGCGACGCACTGACCCGCTTCCAGGCCGACCACGGTTGGCAGACGAAACTGGTTCCCGATTCGCGCGCATTGATCAAACTCGGCCTCGGCCCCAGCCGCGAAGGCCTCCTGAATCCCGACACCGCCGCCATCAGCCCCCACGAACTGGGCGCCGAAAAACCCCAGCCCGGCGGCTCCGCCAGCAACTAGAATTTCTCGAGGTTTCACGACGCGGCCTGCGGGCCGCATTTCTTCGTGTCCCTCCGTCCCTCGGCCTTTACGTATCCTTGACAATTGCGCGAAACAAGGACTATGTTCCTTGCGAGCGATCTTTTCTTCCACTCTGTCGGACCTGCTGAACTAAGTCAGCTCTCTGAAGCACTCCTCTCTTAGCTCCGATTTTCTATCGGAAGCGCGTGACGGAGAGCTCATGCCCTCGCTCCATCTGTTCCGTCGAATCTTCTTCGCTGCTCAACGCTCGATCATCTCTGCATCGCTACTGGCTCTCATTCTGCTTGCCGGATCCTGCACGAATCTTAAGCTGCCGAAAATCGGCTACCCCGACTTCTTCGGCGCCTTCGTCCTATCAGGGACACGTCGACTATCGGCAACGTTGCCGACCTCACAACTGCGCCGGGCACGGTCTTTCAAGTCACGTACACTGATAACACGGTCGTGGTCGATGCCGAGACCACCGAGAAGACCTTTCGCGGCGTGAGCGCCGATGGACAACTGTTCGTCTTCGATAAAGACAACGAGCAGATTAAGAAGCTTGAAGCCGGCAGTGTGATGCTGCTCCAAGGCCTGGCTCTGAAGAAAGTGGTCGCGGTCGAAGACAATGGCGAATTCCTTGTCGTCGCGACCGCCCCGGCCGCCCTCACCGATGCCATTAAGGATGGCCATATCGCATGGGATCTTCCCGTGCACTTCGACGGCAAATCCGCCACCCTGCAAGATGCCCGACCCCGGTTCTTTGATCGCGGCAACTGGGTTGTGGAAGCCGCGGCGCCGGAAACCAGCGGCACGGTCGGCGACTGGAAATACACGGCGAAAGCCAATCCCAGCCCCGGAAAATTGGACCTGGACCTCGACGTCAAAGGCTCTCTCGAAGGCCTTGATGTAGACGTGAACGGTAAAGGTACGATCCAGAACTTCAACCTCGCTGCTGACATGCAGGTCAGCAATGGCGTCATGGAGAATTTCAAATATGTCGCAAAAAATCTCCAGGGTGAAGTGAACCTCGCTTTCGCCGCCACTAAGAAAGGTGACGGAATGTTGAAGCGCATCGAAAAGAAACTACCTCCCATGTTCGAGGCGCCTGTGATCATCGGCGGCATTCCTTTCGTCATGGACGTCAGCTCTGTCGTCATCATCGGCCCCGGACTCTCCGCCAAGAACGAAGCGGCTAATGGACACTTCAAAGTAAAGTTCAACGGCGGCCAGGGCTTCGATTTCAGCGGAGCCGCGATCACTCCCGAAGGCAACGTGAGCAGCGACAACGAGATCGTTGATTCCGGATCAATCTCGGTCGCTCCGTTTGCTTACCTCGTCGGTTTCGCGATGCCTCGCGTGGAACTTACCCTCGGTCTGGCCAAGGCAACCGGGTTCGACAAGTTGGAAGAAAAGATTCCGTCCTCCATCAAAAACAAAGTTTCGGAACTACTGAGCAAGTCCGAACTCGGCGCGAAAGTTGCCGACTTGACCGAGAAGACCCTCAAGAGTGAGGCCGCCGCCCATGTCGAGATGGTGATGGTCGCAGCCCACATCGATTCTGGTCCCCTCGTTCCGCTGCCTTGTAAGAAGACGACGCTCGACGTTCACGCGAATGTCGGTTTCGATGCGAACATGCTCGGCCAAACCGCGACTGGGACGCAGGAACTCAACCTCATTGAAGACCAAAAGATTCAAGTCGTCCCCGAGGGGATGAACTGCGGCTAGTCAACAGCCACATCAGCCTAGGAGAAGCGATGGCGTTTTGTACAAGCTGTGGAAGCCCTTCGAATTCGGCAGCTGCTTTCTGTACCGCATGCGGTGCAAAGATGGCCCAGTCCCCCGCGGTCCCCAGCACACCGCCGATACCAACCGGTTTGCCGCCCTCCCCTCCGCCGGTCGCAGCACAACCGCAAATGGCCGTGAAAGCTGGTACGCCGTGGCTGAAGATTCTGGTCGTTCTCGGCGTGCTTTTCGTGGGTGCGATTGCCGCTTTGGCCTATGGCGCCTACTGGGTGAAAAACAAGGCTGTAACGACCGCTGCGGAGCACGGAATCACGCTGCCGAGCGGTAGCGAAGCCAAAAGCAGCGGAGGTTTATTTTCCGGCCGGAGCCTCGTCGAGCTCGAAGTCAGGAAAAACGATTGAAGCCTGTTCCCTGATCAGTCAGGAAGATGCGGATGCAGTTCTAGGTGAGCCCAGCGCTCGAAATGAACATCAGGCAGACGACGCTCACAGCTCGCATTGCCATTACTCGGCGGTCGAGGCCGTCGCATGCGGCAAATGGCTTTGGCGTGGAAATTCATCACCATGAAGACGCCGCCGAGGCGCGTAACGGACAGGCCATCAGCAAGACCATCTATTCGAATTTGTCCGTCTACAACTATCAGGACTTAAGCGGCTTCGGGGATGGCGGCTTTCTGGCGGTGAACAAGTCTCCTGCGGATCTCGATGCAAGTCCGCTGGCTGGCATGATCGCGAGGCAACAGGTCCTGATGGCCTACAAGGGTTCTAGAAACGTCGACATCATCGTGTCGTACTTCGGCAAAGTCCACACCGACGATGCGCTGAAATCTATGACGCAAAAGATCCTGACTCAGATTTAGACCTGGCGATAGCGAGGGAAAATGACTTGCCCGTTGATCTATAGGAATTTCACGAACACCGTCCTGGCAACGATGGGTGCGCTCGTTCTGATCGCTGCCATGGTGCTCACACCGACGCTAGCCGCAACACCTGGTGACGATCTTATCCATCCCGGTATGTGGGAGATCGTCTCCATTGTGCAAATCCCGAATAATCCGCAGATGCACGGAGAGGATCGCCATGCCCATTGCTATACGGTTGAAGAGGTGGCTGGCATCAATGCCAAAAGCGCGGCTTTGATGACCACGACTGTCACCACGCCGGCTGCTGAGCAATGTACCGTGAAGGATTTGAAGTATGTCGGCAACAAGGGCACGTGGAACGTGAGTTGTCCGAATGGTGAAACTGTCCACGCGGAACTCGTCTTCCATGGCGATTCCTTCGAAGGATTTGTTACCACCGGAACCGGCGACGTTTCTCTCAAGGCAACCATGGCAGCAAAGCGCACCGGCGCATGCGAATGAGTCACCGGCCAGACAGCGAGTTGTCGCTGGCTACGAAGGAGAACCAATCATGATGAATGCACATTCCATAACCATCCTTGCTCGCCGCTCCCTTCGCGTGGTCTTTCTGTTCCGTCTTCCTCGCCTGCGCTGCCACTCCTGTGTTCGCGGGGGAAAGGATTGTGGCGGGAGAGTATGAGGTGACATCCACGCGTGACGGCAAGACGACGACGTCCAGTTATTGCACTACTCCCGAGATCGCGAAGGGCACCAACGGCAATGCTCAGGAGGTTCGCTCTTACCTGGAGAATTCGGTGAAGACTTGCCAGATTAGTGCCTTCGATCTCGCCGGCGACACCATCAACTACACGATGACGTGCAGCGGAATGAAGACAACCATCCACGTTGTTTATTATGGCGACCACTTCGAAGGCGACATGACGAACTATCACGGCGACCATGCGTCGGTTGCGCACACCACCGCCAAACGCAGCGGAGCCTGCAAGGCCGAAGGTCAATAGCGAATAAGATGTGGATGCCCCACCCTTCCCGAAGGGAGGGTGGGCGACCTTCGCCTCTCAATGCACCCCGTTCCGCGCCACGCCCGTCTTCTGCGCCGCTTGCATCACCGCCTTGGCCACGCACTTTGCTACCGTATCGCTGAACACGCCGGGGATGATGTAATCCTCCGTCAACTCGTCTTCCGAGATCGTGTCGGCGATGGCATGGGCCGCCGCCATCTTCATCGCTTCGTTGATCTCCGAGGCCCGGCAGTCGAGGGCGCCGCGGAAGATCCCGGGGAAGCACAACACGTTGTTGATCTGGTTGGGATAATCCGAGCGACCGGTGGCCACGATGCGCGCATAGGGCGCGGCTTCGTCCGGCATGATCTCCGGCGTCGGGTTGGCCAGCGCGAAGACGATTGCATCTTTGTTCATCTTCTTCAGGTCTTCGACATTGATCGTGCCCGGACCCGAGAGCCCCAGGAAGACGTCCGCGCCTTTCATGGCATCGTGCAGGCTGCCGCTGAAGTGGGATGGGTTCGTGTTCCCGGCGAACCACTCTTTCATGGAATTCATGTGCGCGGTGCGTCCCTGGTAGATCGCGCCGGTGCGGTCGAAGCCGATGATATTCTTCGCTCCCGCCAGCATCAGGATCTTCGAACAGGCCACGCCCGCCGCGCCTACGCCGGTCACGACGATCTTCAGCCCTTCCATCTTCTTCTTTACGATTTTCAGCGCATTGATCAGCGCCGCCAGGACAACCACCGCCGTGCCGTGCTGATCGTCGTGGAAGACAGGGATATCGAGCTCCTTCTTCAGACGGTCTTCGATCTCGAAGCAGCGCGGCGCCGAAATATCTTCGAGGTTGATCCCGCCGAAGGCCGGCGCAATGTTCTTCACGGTGCGAATAATTTCTTCCGTGTCCTTGGTCGCGAGGCAGATCGGGAAGGCATCGACGCCGCCGAATTCCTTGAAGAGCATGGCCTTGCCTTCCATCACCGGCATCGCTGCCTCGGGGCCGATGTCGCCCAGGCCAAGCACTGCCGTCCCGTCGCTCACAATCGCGATGGTGTTCTTCTTGATGGTGAACTTGTACGCGTTTTCTGGGGTGTCGTGGATCGCCATGCAGACCCGCGCCACTCCCGGCGTATAGGCCATCGAGAGGTCTTCGCGCGTGGTCAGCGGCACCTTGCTCTGCACCCGGATCTTGCCGCCCTCGTGCATCAGCAGGGTACGGTCGAAGACGCTGATGACCTCCACAATGCCCAGCTCGCGCAACGCCTCGACGATCTTTTTTCCGTGCTCCTCGTCGCGCGCGTTGATGGTGATATCGCGCAATTTATGCGTTTTGGTGACACCCTTGATATCGATCGCCCCGATATCGGCGCCGATCTCGCTGATCGTCGCGGTAACTTTTCCCAGGTTCCCCGGATCGCTCTTCACTTTCAAACGCAGGGTAAGGCTGTAACTCGCGCTCGGCTTCGCAAATGAACTCAAAGACAACTCCTGCCCATCCTCAGTAGAGGGACGACTTCCATCCTAGAGAGATGCGGTAATCGGCCGCAGTGACCGTCCTCACTTGTGATCTGGGTATCCGTCACAGACATCGTGACACGACCCTGTGTACCATGCGCATGTGGGGCAGTCTCAAACGCCAAGAGGTCGGCGCAGCGTCATTTGTGCCTTGCGGTCAGCCGAGGTTGGTGCACAGGTCCGGCCGAGGCTCTGCTTTTGGGGGGAGAGAGGTGCGTTCGCCGTGCGGTCAGCCATGATCAATGGAGGCGCTGCCTAACCCCTGTCATTGCGAGACTGGCGACAGCAATCGTGGCAACCTGCTGTCGCGAGCGGCCGCAACCGACGCCAGGCTTACCCGTACCGCTCCTGCAAAAACTCCCCGATCTTTGCGTAGGCATTGGAGAGCAGCTCTTCCTGCGGCAGAGTCACGATGCGCGCGTGCTTTGTGCCCGGCTTCTGTCCGAAGCCCGAGCCATGCACCAGCAGAACGTGTTTTTGCCGCAGCAACTCGCTGACAAACGTCAGGTCGTCCTCTGGGATATCGAGCGAGGGGAACGCGTAGAACGCGCCCTTCGGTTCGGTGAGCTTAACGCGCGGAGTCTTGCGGGCCCAGTCGGCGGTGAGTTTGGCGCGGCTGCGCAGCTTCGCATTCACCCATTGCAAATGGTCCTGCGGGCCTTCGAGCGCGGGCTGGATCGCGAACTGGGTCGGGGCGGGCGCGCACAGGCGGGCGCGCAGCAGGCGGTGCACGCTCTCCAAATACGGGTTGATCTGCTCTGCCGGACCGGTGGCGATGCCCCAGCCGATGCGCCATCCGGGCACGAGATACGCCTTCGACAAGCCGTTGAAGGTTACGCACGGAACGTCGGGGGCTAGCGTCGCGATGGAAACGTGTTTTGCCGAGTCGTCGAAGATCAGCTTGTTATAGATCTCGTCGGCAAAGAGCAACAAGTTGTGTTTCCGCGCCAGCTCCGCGATCTTCTCCAGCGTCTCGCGCGAGTACACCGCGCCGGTGGGGTTGTTGGGATTGATCAGCAGGATCGCCCGGGTGCGCGGATTGATGCGCCGCTCCATGTCGGCAAGATCCGGCTGCCACCCGTTCTCTTCGTCGAGATCGTAGGCGTTCATCTCGCACGAGAGTTTCGCCAGCACCGCGCCGTACAGCGGGTACTCCGGACTCGGCGTAAGGATGTTATCGCCCGGATTGAGTAGAGCGGTCATGCAGGTATCGATCGCTTCACCCGAGCCGTAGCAAACGAAGATGCTCTGGATGTTCTGGAAGCCTTCGCGCTCGGCTTCATGGCGGATCGCCTCGACCGCCGGCTTAATGCCCAGAGACTCGCAGTAGCCGTTGTAGCCGTCAAGCATCGCCTTATGCACCGCCTCGATCATGTGCGGCGGAGTCGGGAAGTCGAACTTACACGGGTCGCCGATATTGCAGTAGAGGATCTTGTGCCCCTCGGATGCCACTGCATCGGCGAGCACCGCGAGGTCGCGGATCGCGTATCGGACGTTGGCCATACGGCTGGCGGCGAGAACGGAGGGAACCTGCTTGGTGGTGAGTGTGGACATGAAGGATTCCTGAACGCAGGCTTTATTGTAGTCCGCCCACAGAGCGAGGACTGTGATCTAGACCACACGCCGTAGCACCCCACCCTTCCTATGGGAAGGGTGGGGCGCCCACATTCATTCCGGACGGTCGATCTGTGCGCGCTGTAACGTGTCCGAGTAATCGACGTAAATCGACTTCCACTCGGTGTAGAAATCCAGCGCTCCAATGCCGCCTTCGCGGTGGCCGTTGCCGGTAGCTTTCACGCCGCCGAAGGGCAGATGCACCTCGGCGCCGATCGTCGGCGCGTTCACATAGGTAATTCCCGCGTGGAGGTCGCGCATCGCCCGGAACGACTTATTGACGTCCTTGGTGTAAATCGATGAAGAAAGACCGTACTCGATGCCGTTGGCGATCTCGATGGCCTCATCCAGGTCATCGCACGGAATCAGCGCGACCACCGGCCCGAAGATCTCTTCGAGCGCAATGCGCATCTTCGGATTGACGTCGGTGAAGACCGTCGGCTCCAGGAACCAGCCGTGGGCGTAGTCGCCCTTGTCGAGGCGATGGCCGCCGGTCGCCAGCTTCGCCCCCTCGCTCTTGCCGATCTCGATGTACTTCAGGTCGGTGTTCATCTGGCTCTCGTTGACCGCCGGACCCATATCGACCGATTCATCGAGGCCGTTGCCGATCTTCAGCTTCTTTGCGCGCGCGACGAGTTCTTCGGCGAACTTCTTGTAGATGCCCTTCTGCAGGATGATGCGGCTGGTCGCCGTGCAGCGCTGGCCGGTAGTGCCGAATGATCCCCAGAGCGCCCCTTCGAGTGCCAGTTCGAGGTTGGCGTCGTCGAGAACGATCATCGGATTCTTGCCGCCGAGCTCCAGCGAGCAGTGCTTGAAGCTGCGTGCCGCCGTCTCGCCGACGATGCGGCCGACCGCGGTCGACCCGGTCAGGGAAACGGCCTTCACGTCGGGATGTTCGGCCAGCGGAGCGCCCACATCGGAGCCGAACCCCGTAACTATGTTGATTACCCCCTTGGGCACGCCGGCGTCGTTCAGAGCCTGTACGAAGTTGAAGGTGGAGAGCGGCGTGTCCTGGGCGGGCTTGATGATCGCCGTGTTTCCACAGACCAGTGCAGGGAAGAGTTTCCACGATGGAATGGCCATGGGAAAGTTCCACGGCGTGATCATGCCGCAGACGCCGATCGGTTGGCGCACCGCCATGGCGAATTTGTTGGGCAGCTCCGACGGGGTGGTCGGCCCGAACATGCGGCGGCCTTCGCCGGCGTTGTAGTAGCCGGCGTCGATCGCTTCCTGCACGTCGCCACGCGTCTCCTTGATGACCTTGCCCATCTCGCGGGTCATCTCTTGTGCGTACTTCTCTTTCCGCTGTTCGAGCAGGGCGGCGGCCTTGAAGAGGATCTCCGCGCGACGGGGCGCCGGAATCAGACGCCACTTCGCATAGGCGCGTTTGGCGGCATCTACCGCCGCGGCGACATCTTCCTTGCCGCTCTTCTGGAAGACCCCGACGAGCTCACGAGTGTCGGCCGGGTTACGGTTCTCGAAGGTCTGCCCGCCCTTGGCGTCGACCCATTCCCCATCGATCAGGTTCTTATAGACGGGTGCCTTCGCATTGCCCGCGCTGGTGGTTGCCATCTTTTCATTGCCTCCGGCTTGCCCTGCTGGGACGCTCCCTCTCCGGCGATGTCGCTTGGTGCCGGAAAGGCGGAGGGTCACAGTCTGTACGGGCGGATGAGTCCAAACCTTCCATCGTATCGTTCCCGCCAAACCGGGGCAAGTTGCAGTGCACTCCCTTCCTCCGGAAGAGGGAGGGTAACTGTCCCTAAGCCGCCCGGCCGGACCTCGGTAACCGTGTCGAAAGTGCGGAGAACTAAGGAGAAAATGGGACAATTCGATGTGAATTCCTTAGTTCGTGGAACAAAATGATTGTGATACTCTCGCTGACAATAAGCCGATGGAGAGCCTCACCACTTCGCAGAACCGCCCCAAGAAGGGCGGCGGGCTCGACTTCATCTCCTGGACGACGATTCGCTACAGGAGTGTGGTCCTGGCTGCCTTTGTGCTGGTTGCGATTGCCGTCGGTGTTCTCGCCATGCTTTTCCCGAACGTCACCAAGAAAGTGTGGACGGCAGTTTCCAGCCGAATCGCCAGTCGCGCCGCCCAGATCGGCACAAGCAATCTTTCCCAGGCACACTTCACCTACATTGACGGTTCGGTGAAGGTAAAGAAGAACAATAGTAATAACTGGATCTCCGCGACCTACGATACTGGCCTCGAAAAGGGCGACGTAGTGCAGACCACCACCGAAGGCATGGCGAAGATCGTCTTCACCGATGGCACGAACTATACCGTCAAGCAGGACTCCTTGATCGTGGTGGAAGAGAACTCCACCAATAAAGACCAGCAGACGAACGTAGCCGTCCAGGTCTCGACCGGCACCGTCGACCTCACCACCGCCACGTTTACCCAGGGATCGAAATCCGAGGTCCGGGTGGCGGGCGCGAGCGCCTCGCTGGCGCCGGAGAGCTCCGCATCGGTCCGCAGCGACCCGATCAAGGACGAGCATGAAATCTTGCTGAAGAAAGGTTCCGCGGATGTGTCGCGCGGCGGCGAGATCGTGAAACTGGCGGATTACGAGAAGGTCGCGTTCAAGTCCGATAAGAAGCCGCTGGAACGGGCCAAGGCGATTCTTCCGCCCTTCCTGGTTTCCCCGTCGAACATGTCGCCGATCTTCATGGCAGGCAATGGCGGAAACGTGCAGTTTGCCTGGACCCCCGTGGTCCGGGGCAAGAACTATCATTTCCGGCTCTCCCGCAATCCTTACTTCACCGATGTGATTCTCGACCGGGCGCAGGAGACGACCAATCTCTCGGTGACCGGGCTGGCGCAGGGCGCGTATTACTGGGAAGTGCAAGCCGTGGATGACGGCGGACGGCAGTCGGCAGAGAGCGAAAAGAATCGCTTCACCATCGTCCCGAAGTCCACCTCGAAGGGAACCCTCGCCCTGGACCTCAAGGAATTTGCGCAGCACGGCCGCGTGGTCGAAGTTGTCGGCAGAACCGAAGGTGGCGCCCGCGTGATGGTGAACGGGCAGGAGGTTCCGGTGGTCGGTAGCGACGGCTCCTTCCACTATTTCACGCCGCCCCTTCCGCAAGGCGAAAACGTCATTACGGTTACGGCTCAGAACTCCAGGGGCGGGGTAAACACCAGGCAGCATACGGTGGTTATCCAGTAGGATTTGCAGGCCCAGACACATTCGAGCATGCATCTCGGTCACTTGCCAACCCGGCAACGGTTTGTTGAAGTGACGCAAGCATCGCGGATGTAGTCTGTTGCGGGGATAGCAGCCTATGCCCCGCGAAGAGTACGATTTCATCAACCACCACCAGCGGTTAAGAAAGAAAAGTCTTTCGAAATGTCATCCAACGGATTCCATTCCAGCGCCTCTCGTTTTGCGAACCTCCGTTCGCTGTTCAGCATGTTCTCCAGCGATCTTGCGATCGATCTCGGCACCGCCAACACCCTGGTGTATGCCAAGAGCAAGGGCATCGTCGTCAACGAGCCATCGATCGTCGCGATCAACAAGAACACCGGCGAAGTGGAAGCGGTCGGCAAGGAAGCGAAAGAGATGCTGGGCCGCACCCCGGGCAACATCGTGGCCATCAAGCCCATGAAGGACGGCGTCATCGCCGACTTCAAGGTCACCGAGAAGATGTTGAACTACTTCATCCAGAAGGCGCACAACCGCAAGATGCTGGTGCATCCGCGCATCGTGATCGGTGTCCCCTCGGAAATCACCCAGGTGGAAAAGCGCGCCGTCATGGATTCGGCCTATCGCGCCAAGGCCAGCGAAGTGCACCTCGTGGAACAGGCCATGGTAGCCGCCATCGGCGCCGGCCTGCCGATTACGGAACCCAGCGGCAACATGGTGGTCGACATCGGCGGAGGCACCACGGATATCGCCGTCATCTCGCTCAGCGGCATCGTCTATTCGCGCTCGGTGCGCATGGCAGGCAACCAGATGGACGAAGCCATCATGAATTTCCTGAAGCGCAAGTACAACCTCCTGATCGGCGAACGCACCGCCGAACAGATCAAGATCGAGCTCGGCTCGGCGTATCCCCTGGATAAACCGCTCACCATGGAAATCAAGGGCCGCAACCTGATCGAGGGCGTGCCCAAGACCATTACCATTGACGACAGCGAGATTCGTGAGTCGCTCGGCGAGTGCGTGGCGACAATCATGAACGCTATCCGGGTCGCGTTGGAACGTACGCCACCGGAGCTCTCGGCCGACATCAGCGATCGCGGCATCGTCCTTACCGGCGGCGGCGCGCTGCTCAAGAATCTGGACAAGCGCATCCGCGAGGAAACCGGGTTGCCGGTTTCCATCGCCGACGATCCGCTCTGCAGCGTCGTGCTGGGCACCGGCAAAATGCTCAGCGACTTCAAGCTGCTGCGCAAGATCTCGATCGAATAGCTGTCAGGTCGAGTACCCGAGCTTGCAATGGAAAGTTTCCTGAGTCGTCACAAGAACCTGATCGCATTGGTCATCGTCTTGGCCGGGCAGATCGTAGGCTTGGCGATGCAGGTCAAGGTTGCGTCCACGCAAGGCGGCATCAGCCTGATGCGCATGTGGTCCATTTCCGCCATCACTCCCGTCGAAAAATTTCTCGTCCATGGTCAGCACGGCGTCTTCGACGGCTGGTCCAACTACTTTTATCTCCGCGGCGTGCGCAAGGAAAACCGCGCCCTGCGCGCAAAGATCGAGGAGATGCGTCTCGAGCAGGTGCGCCTCCAGCAGGATGCTCTCCAGGCCCGGCGGCTCCAGTCGCTCTTCGCTTTCAAGGAAGAATTCATTTCGCAGACGCTCCCGGCGCAGATTATCGGCTCCAGCGGCAGCGACCAGTCGCGCATTCTTTACATCGATAAAGGCTCCGACGACGGAGTCAGGGTTGACCAGGCCGTCATTGCCCCGGAAGGTATTGTGGGCAAGATTCTGCGGGTGCTGCCCACCTCTTCGCAGGTGCTGATGATCAACGACCAGTTGAGCGGCGTCGGCGCGACGCTGGAAAAGACGCGCCTGCAGGGCATTCTCGCGGGAACGCCGAATGGCGCGCTGATCATCAAGTACGTGATGAAGGATGAGAAAGTCGAGCCCGGCGAAACCGTCGTCACCAGCGGCGGCGATCGCATCTTTCCCAAAGGTCTGGCTATCGGCAAGGTCGTGGAATCGAGCGGCGGCAAGGACATGTTCCTGAATATCCGTGTCGTGCCCGCCGCTGATCTCAGCAAGATCGAGGAGGTGCTGGTCGTGACCAAGGTCGTCGAGCGGCCACGCACCGACGACGAAACCAATGGTCCGGTAAAAGCCTCGGACATTCTCGCCGAGCGGCTGCCGAGCGTTCCGCAGAAGACGGAAGACCCGAACCCGAAACCGGAAAATGCTGCCGGCCCGGCACCCGCAGGCTCCAAACCGGCGACCGCAGCCCCCCCGAAGCCGGAGACGAGCCCGAACCCGGCAGCGAAGAATGGGACGGTCACGAATCCCAGCAAGCCCAAGCCGGTCGCGCCGCCTGCAAAGAATCCGGCTGGAAATGAGGCTCCGCAACAGTGACGGAACTCGTGGCTACCCATTCCAGAACCCGCGAGCAGGTCGAGGTTTATTCCTTCAGCTGGCCAGTCGCCATCCTGGCGCCGCTGCTGGCGCTGTTCCTCCAGGCCTTCATCCCGATCAAGATCCACTTCTTCGAAGTCTTTGACCTGCCCTTGCTGGTGACGATCTACTTCGCGATGTCACGGCGCAACCCGGTGACCGGGCTCTTGCAGGGAAGCATCATCGGGCTCATCCAGGACAGTTTGACCCGCGACATGATCGGCATGTACGGGATCGCGAAAACCCTGGTCGGTTTCGGGGCTTCGCAACTCGGCGGCAAGATCGACTCCGACAATCCCGGGTCCCGTTTCCTCATCACCCTGTTCTTCTACATCGTCCACCAAGCGGTCTATTTCGCGGTTGCCCGTGGCCTGGTTCGCCAGCCGATCGACTGGCACTGGGCCCACGAATTGCTCGGCGCGCTCGCTAACGCGCTGCTCGCAGTATTCCTCTTCGCCCTGCTGGACCGCTTCCGCCAGCGAGCATAGAGCGAGGTTCCTCGCGAAATCCTTTGAAGTTCCCCGTTCCGTGCACAGGTTTGCGATCCTCGGACCCGCTTAATGAACATTCTCTCCGCGCCGGACCGCCTCTGCCCAAGAATCCCGCTCACCAACAAGGCAAGCGCGAAGCGCGCCCGGCCGTAGAAGCCCGGGGCGACAGCCCCGGGTACCGATTGGCCCACGCCCGCCGTTGCCTCCGACATCGCAAGCGCGAAGCGCGTCCGGCCGTAGAAGCCCGGGGCGATCAGCCCCGGGTAAGCAAGCCAAAACAACCCAAGCCCGAAGGGCGGCAGGCGGTTGCCGTCGAGGCGATCAGCCTCGCGGCTCATAGGCACAACCGCCTCACGCGTAATCCTTACGAACGGAAATCTTTGATGTTTCTCCGTCCGGCTACCTGTGACGCGGCCACGTCCGCCCCGTTGCCCTCCGACATCGCAAGCGCGAAGCGCGTCCGGCCGTAGAAGCCCGGGGCGATCAGCCCCGGGTAAGCAAGCCGAAGAATCCAAGCCCGAAGCGCGGCCCCGGGCGGTGAGCCCGGGGAGGGCACATCCAACCGTGTCCGCGATCACAGCTTCCCGATTCAAAAGCAAAATAGGGTAACGGGATGTCGCACCCGTACGCGCGTAACCACATCCACCTGGTCTTCGCAACGAAGCACCGGCGTCCCTTTATAAGACCTGCTCTTCGCAACGACCTGTATTGCTATCTGCGCCGCGTCGCCACGGATTACGGTATCTCTATCGACTTAATCGGGGGAACTGAAGACCACGTTCATGTTCTTCTAAACCTCCCGCCGAAACTTTCGGCCTCCAGCCTGGTCTGCGCGATGAAGGCCAAGTCTTCGAAGTGGATGAACGATGCTGGACATCTGTTCGCTTGGCAGAACAGTTACGGGTGTTTCAGCATAAGCGCCTCGAACTTGCCGAAGGTGAAGGATTACATCAACCGCCAAGAAGAGCATCATCGCAAACGGGATTTCCTGGAGGAGTTCAACACATTGTTACGGCGCCATGGGATCGAAACCCGGGCTAACGACATGTTCGCGCCGTTCCGCAACCGCGAGGTGGATGCCTCGCTGGCGAAGCCCTGCCGCCCTCTCGGGCTTGATTCCGCTCCTGCCTCTTCCCGGGGCTGATCGCCCCGGGCTTCTACCTCCGGTCGCGCTTTCGCGCTTGTGTTTCGAAGATCAAGGGGCGAACTCGCTCTCAGGGTTAAGGCCTTTGAGTCCCCTAGTCATGGGACTTCCGATACCGGCAGAAACCCGTGTATTTGGAGTACAGTAAAGCCAATAATTCCCGTTTGCCCCAGCCGCGAAAGGTTCCTCTGGCTGGCTGGTGCATCGAATGTGAGTAGCTGCCACCCCCATGTTTGGCCGAGAAGAAAAAGTACCCGAATATCGCCTGACGATTGTGCAATACGTCATCCTCGGGATCTTTCTCGTCCTCGCCTTCGGGTTGTGGCGGCTGCAGGTCGCGCGTAACGATTACTACTCGTCGCTGGCCGAACAGAATCGCATCAAGCAGGTTCCCATCCTTGCGCCGCGCGGCAAAATTCTCGACCGCGAAGGCCGCATCATCGTCGATAACTATCCGTCGTTTTCCGTGCTCATGTTGCGCGACCAGCATCGCGATCTCTTCGCCGACGTGGACATGATCGCCGACGGCCTGCATCTCGATCCCAAGGACCTGCGCACGCGCATCAAGCGCATCGCCGCCAATCCCGGCTACCAGCCGCTGTTCGTCAAGGACGACATCACGCCCGACGAACTGGCTTGGGTCGAGGCGCATCGCGCGGAACTGCCCGAACTCGACACCATCACCGTGCACCGCCGCCTCTATCCGAGAAATGGATTCATGGCGCACCTCATCGGCTACGTCGGCGAGGTCAGCGAAGACATGCTGAATTCGCCGAAGTGGGAGCTCTACAATCCCGGCGACATCGTGGGCAAGAGCGGCGTCGAGCTCGAGTACAACGACATCCTGATGGGCAAGAACGGCTCGCGCCAGGTGCTCGTGAATAGCAAGGGCAAAGAAGTCGGCACCCTCAGCGACGTCCCCGCCGAACCCGGCAAGCCGCTGCGGCTCACGATCGACCTCGACATACAGATCGCCGCCGAGCAGGCGTTAGGGAACGAGAACGGCGCCATCGTCGCCCTCGATCCGCACACCGGCGAGATCCTGGCGATGGTCAGCCGGCCGGTTTTCGATCCTAACCAGTTCTCGGTGCGGGTGAGCCGCGATGAGTGGACGCGGCTGGTAACGGATGAGTCGAAGCCCTTGTTGAACAAGGCCATCCAGGCGCAGCTCGCTCCGGGCTCAACCTTCAAGATCATCATGTCCGTGGCAGGGCTGCAGGAAGGCATCGCGCAGAAGCTGGTAGTGAACTGCAACGGCGGGGCCGACTTCTACGGACGCTTCTTCAAGTGCGACCAGAAGCACGGCTCGGTCAACATCTCGAAGGCAATCTACGAATCTTGCGATACGTATTACTACACCCTCGGAGAAAAACTGGGCATCGGCAAGATCGCGGAATATGCCACCGCGTTCGGGCTCGGCCAGAAGACGGGCATCGACCTGCCGCAGGAAGTCAGCGGCATCATGCCCTCGGAGGAGTGGAAGGCAAAGAATTACAAGCAGAAGTGGTTTGCCGGTGAAACCATTTCCGTGAGCATCGGGCAGGGTGCAGTCGCGGCAACGCCGATCCAGCTCGCTCGCGCTCTCGGCGGCGTGGCGATGGGTGGCATCTTGCGCACCCCCCACGTAGCGTTTCCCGAAGAGCTTCCGCCCAGCTACCTGCAACTGGTGCACTACACGGACGAAAAGCGCGTCCCCATCGATCCGGAGAATTGGGACACGATTACCGACGCAATGGCGGATGTGACCAAGATCGGCACCGCCGCCATGACCCACCTCGACGGCATCGACTTCGCGGGCAAGACCGGCACCGCACAGACCATTTCGATGGAAGCGCGCAGCAAGATGGGCGCCGAGGGCAAGAAAAAGTTCAGCGATAACGCCTGGTTCGTCGGCATGACGCCGCGCCGCGATCCGCAGATCGTGGTCGCCGTGCTCTACCAGGGCGGTGGATGGGGCTGGCACTCCGGCCTGCTGGCCGCACAGGTCATCAAGGCCTACGTCGAGAAGCAGCGCAGGATCCAGCACAACCCCACCGCCTTCGCCGCCGTGACCGAACCCGCTTCTCCAAAGCAGCAGAAGGATGGAGCGGTAGAGATGAGCGGCGTGTGGCATGAGCCCGACGGCACCGCCGAGGGCGGCAACCACGTGCAGGGCGCACGCTTCAAGATTCCGGTCGAGAAAGGGAAGCAGTCGGCCAAGGCTGCGCCCGGAATCGATGCCGTGGAACCCAGGCCGGGCGAGGTCAAGCAGTGAGCCGCTACGTATCCTTCCGCGACTTCGACTGGGTGCTGCTGCTTTTCGTGCTTCTCATCTGCGGTCTCGGGGTGATGGAGATTTACAGCGCAACCTTTGCGACGAAGTTCGCCGGCGCGCATGTGAAACAGATCTACTGGGTCATCGGCGGCGTCATCGTGATGTTCATCCTGAGCCTGGTGAACTATCACGTGCTCCTCGGCAATGCCCACTGGATGTACCTTGCGGCGCTGGCATCGCTGATCGCGGTGCGGCTCTTCGGCAAAAAATATCTTGGCGCGCGGCGCTGGATCCAGGTCGGCGGCAATCACTTCCAACCCTCGGAGTGGGTGAAGCTGATCCTGATATTGGCAGTGGCCAAGTACTTCGCGGAAGAAAAGTCGAACGAAGCCGATGGCATGGACATCATCAAGGTCGGGCTGCTCGTGGGCCTGCCGTTCTTGATGGTGCTGGCGCAGCCGGATTTAGGTACCGCGCTGACCTACCTGCCGGTGGCCATCATGGGATTCTTTCTGGGCGGCATGAAGCTGAGGCACGCGGCCATTATCATCGTGTGCCTTGCGCTGGTGGCGCCGGTGGCGTGGCTGAAGGTGATGAAGCCGTACCAGCGCGATCGGCTGACGAGTTTCATGGATCCGGAGGCCGATCCGCAGAAGAAGGGGTACCAAGTTCTGCAATCCCTTGTCGCCGTAGGATCTGGCGGTCTGACGGGCAAGGGAATCCGTAAAGGGTCGCAAACACAGGGGTCTTTCCTGCCCATTCCGCAGACCGATTTCATCTTCGCGGCCTTTTCCGAAGAGCATGGATTTGTGGGTGCTATCTGTCTGTTGCTGCTATACTTCTTTGTGCTGCTGCGCCTGATTCATGACGCACAGACGGCGCCCGACAGGGCGGGAACGTTCATCGTGATGGGAGTCGTGGCCGTTTTGGCCTTCCACATCCTGGTGAACGTGGGCATGGTGGTTGGGTTCATGCCCGTAACCGGAATTCCTTTGCCATTAATGAGTTACGGCGGGTCTTCCGTGCTGTTCATGTTCCTGGCGTTAGGCATCGTGATGAACGTTCGCATGCGCCGGTTCGTGAACTAGGCCAAAAACAGGTACAAAATTGGTGCCTGTAGAGGCCAAAAAACGCGCTTTGAAGTGCACTTTGAGCGCTTTTGAGCGACAAAAAAACACCTCGAGGGGATGACCCCGGGTGGGTAGTAAGAAGCTGCAGGCAGATAGGCCGCGGTAGAAACAAATCAAGCAGGACCGGGCCGCTCCCGGCAACGCGTCCCCAAACTGGGTTGAAGGCGTTGGAAAAGGCGGAACAAGATACGTAAGCCCTGACGATAACAAGGGCGAAACCGGAGCGACGAGAGTCGCCGAACAGGATTGAGCAAGCGCAGTTGTTGGGCGGGTAACGGCCCCTTCCAGAAATTGGACGGAGAGAGCGGTCACAAACCCAGCGGCGGCGTAGACGTTTTGGTGATCAAGATTCCAAAGGCAACTGAGAATCCATGGAGTCCGCCGCGGGTAGCGGAAGATGCGTTGGTACGCCCGCCGGACACCTCACCAGCCTTCCTGCACGACGCCCTCCTCGTATCCGGTAAGACTGAACTCTCCTGAATGGGGAGCAGTCGCCGGAGAAGTCCATGAACAAGGAACTGTACGTCTCTTCCAATCCGCACGAAACCCGTGTGGCACTCGTGGAAGACGATCAGCTCGCGGAGATTTTCTACGAACGCGAGAACGAATACACACTAGCGGGATCCATTTACAAAGGGCGCGTGACCCGGGTATTGCCGGGCATGCAATCGGCATTCGTCGATATCGGCCTGGAGCGCGACGCGTTTCTTTATGTGTCCGACTTTCTCGATTTGCAGGACGAGGAAGAAGAGGATTTTGAAGTAGCGGTCAAGACCAACGGGGTGAGCGACAACACGCAGCGCCGCGATCACCGTCGCGATGAGAATCGTCGCGAAGAGGGCCGGCGGGACGAGCACCGCCGGGAAGAGCGGCAGGATACGCGCCGCCACGAACCGCGGCAGGCGCCGGAGGCGCAGCAGCCGACCGCAGTGTTCGAGGGCGGATACAGCGATACCGAGGAAGCGGAAGAGCCCTCAGGGGAAGCTACGCCGGTTGAGGCCAGCGGAAGCGCCGAGGGCGAAGAGGGCGAAGAGGGATCACGCCGCTGGCGCGGACGCCGTCGGCGTCGCGGCGGCCGGCGCGGGCGCAATGGCGAGCGTTTCGAGCGCACGGAGACGCAGCAGCAAGCGGTTTCCGCATCGGAACTCGAAGCCGAGCCCGCAGAACAGGAGCCGGTCCGGGAGCAACCGCCGGCTGTGCACCAGCGCGAAGAGCGCCCGGCACGCCGCGGCCGCGAGGAGCGTGAGGACCGCGAATTCGGTCCGCCAGCGGGCTACAAGCCGATCATCCTGCCGGGGGAGTCGCTCTCGAAGTACCGCAATCGTCCGCAGCAGACCGCATCGGCAGTGGAGACGCCGGAAGAGCTGGGCACACATGAGCTGTCGCACGACCGCGCCGCCGAGGCGCAGGAGTTCGTGAAGCACAACGAGCGTTTGTCCGAGAGCGACCTCGAGGCGGAAGAGACAATCGCCGCGGCGATCGAGCAGGCCGACGGGGAAGAGCCGGAGAGCGTCGCGCAGGCGGTGGAAGAGCAGCAGCCGGAGACGACCCACAAGCCAACGCACGAGCATGGCGAGGAGCCGACAGAAGGCTTCGCGGAGACCCGAGCGCCTCGCCAGATTGCGGAAATGCGCCGCGAGCCGGTGGAAGAGGAGTTCGAAGAAGAGGAACAAGTCGAAGAAGCGGAGCACGCGGAACAGTCGAGCGCAGAAGCAGCTTTCTCCGGCCACGGCGAAGAGCACCAGGCGGGCGCGACCGAGACGGCGCCGGAAGAGCAGGCGGAAGACGAACTGCCGAAGGTTGGGCTCGAGGGGGAAGGGGACCAGGCCTTCGCGCGGCTGGCGGTGGAGCAGAGGCTGCACCAGCGGGACACCCTGGAATTTCCGGACACGGTGCCGGCGGGCAAGACGCTCGAGCACGAGGTTTTCGACGGGGAAGAGTCGGTCGAGACGATGCAACTGGCGGAGGATGATGCCAGCGAGTCGGACATGGAGCTGGAAGAAGAGACGCTCGAGGCTTCGAACGGCGAAATTTCGGGACGCTGGATTCCACAGGTTGCGGATATCGAAGAAGACCTGCACGACCACGAGGTCGAAGACTTCGAGTACTCCAACGGCAACGGAGAGGGCAGCGAGGTTGCGGAGGGAGACTTCGCCGAGGAAGAAGGCGAAGAAGAGGGCGAGGAGGAAGAAGGCGCAGCGAGCGAGACAGGTGCCCCGACGAAGCGGCGCTTCGATCGCGGGCGTCGCGGACGCCGTGGTGGACGGCACGGAGGACCGCCTTCGCGCAACATGCAGTCGCGCAACACGCCGCTGATCTCCGATTTGCTGAAAGAGGGGCAGGAGATCCTGGTGCAGATCGCCAAGGAGCCGATCGGCAAGAAGGGCGCACGCATCACCAGCCACATCGCGCTGCCGGGACGGTTCCTGGTGTACATGCCGACGGTGAACCATGTCGGGGTTTCGCGCAAGATCGCTTCCGAAGAAGAGCGCCAGCGGCTGAAGCGCATCGTGAGCAGCGAGCGCGAGAACGGCCATGGCGGCTTCATTGTGCGTACCGCGGCTTCGAACGTGAAGGAAGACGAGCTTCGTGGCGACATCCGGTTCCTGAAGCACTTGTGGAACGAGATCAAAGGGCGTTCGGAGAAGAGCAAGTCTCCGGCGCTGATCTATCACGATCTGAATCTTGTCGAGCGGGTGCTGCGCGACCAGGTGACCTCGGACTTCACCACCATCTGGGTGGACAACGAGCAGGAATACGAGCGGGTGCTGCGCTTCGCGAGCCGCTTCCAGCCGTCGCTGGTACGGAGGGTGAAGCTCTACACGAAGAACACGCCGTTGTTCGAAGAGTTCAACATCCAGGACGAGATCAACAAGGCGCTGAAAGCGAAGGTATGGTTGAAGAGCGGTGGCTACATCGTGATCAACCAGACGGAGGCGCTGGTAGCGATCGACATCAACACCGGCAAATATGTCGGCAAGACGACCCGGCTGGAAGACACGATCGTGAAGACGAACGTGGATGCGATCAAGGAGATCGTGCGGCAAATCCGGCTGCGCGACCTGGGCGGCATCATCGTGATCGACTTCATCGACATGGATGAACGCAAGAACCGGCAGAAGGTAATGGCGGCGCTGGAAGAGGCGCTCAAGTCCGATCGCGCTCCGTCGAAGGTGCTGCAGTTTAACGATTTCGGCCTGGTGGCGATCACGCGCAAGCGGGTAAAGCAATCCCTGGAACGCACCCTGGGGACGCCTTGCTCGTATTGCGAGGCAACGGGTTTCGTGAAGTCGGTGCCGACGATGTGCAGCGAAATCTATACCGAAGTGCGGAAGCTGGCGAAGCATCTGGATGGCAAAGACGTGACGATCCGGGTAAACCCGGAAGTGGCGAAGGCGCTGAAGGAAAACAACGGGAAGCTGGTGCAGGAGTTCGAGGAGCTTTCGGGCAAGACCGTCCTGGTGAAGAGCGATCCTGCGATGCACCAGGAGCACTTCGACATTCACTAAAGCAATTCGTGGTGAGAGGCCGAGCCTGCGGGCTCGGCTTTTTTTATGCGGGGAACAGCAGGTCCCGACGTCGCTGCGCTCCTCTGGATGACAAGGGGGAGCGTGGGAGAACGAGGCAGTGAGGTGGGCTGGCCGCGGTGCGGGGAACAGCAGGTCCTTACGTCGCTGCGCTCCTCTGGATGACAAGGGGGAGCGATGGAGGGGTGGGCTGGAAGGTGGGCTGGCCGCGGGGCGGAACAGCAGGTCCCGACGTCGCTGCGCTCCTCTGGATGACAAGGGGGAGCGTGGGAGAACGGGCGGTGAGGTGGGCTGGCCGCGGGGCGGAACAGCAGGTCCTTACGTCGCTGCGCTCCTCTGGATGACAAGGGGGAGTGTGGGAGAACGGGGCGGTGAGGTGGGCTGACCGCGGGGCGGAACAGCAGGTCCTTACGTCGCTGCGCTCCTCTGGATGACAAGGGGGAGTGTGGGAGAACGGGGCGGTGAGGTGGGCTGACCGCGGGGCGGAACAGCAGGTCCTTACGTCGCTGCGCTCCTCTGGATGACAAGGGGGAGCGTGGGAGGGCGGGCAGTGAGGTTGGGCTGGCCGCGGGGCGGGGAACATCGCGGAAGCGATCTGGAGGCTTGGAGATTATTCACTTTCTCTTGTCATCCAGAGGAAGGCGCGAGCCTGACGTGGGGACCTGCTGTTCTTCAACGGCCGGCGAAGAAAAACCAATCGTCGGGCAATGCCCTAGCTGCACAGGGGAACCGAAAACGAGAGAGAAATCTTCCCACGTGGGATTGGTCTCTTCTATGAGCGCGACCTTGTGGGCACGGCTCATTTTCTTGATCTGCTTCTCGCGGCGGATCGCGTTCCGGACATATTGAAAGCGCTCGTAATGGACGAGACGCCAAACTCGATAATCGCGTGTGAATCCCGAATGATCGCCGTCGCGGTGCTCGCGAGTTCTGCGTGCTACGGAGTTGGTGATGCCGGTGTAGAGGACGCGAGATTTGCTGGCGAGGATATAGACGAAGTAGACGTGATCCTTCACTTCTTCATGGTGTGGGACGGGAGGAACGGAGTCGAGTGCGCAGGTCACTGTGCGATGTGAACTAACAGCAGGTCCCGACGTCGCTGCGCTCCTCTGGATGACAAGGGGGAGCGATGGAGGGGTGGGCTGGAATTTGGGCTGGCCGCGGGGTCGGAACAGCAGGTCCCGACGTCGCTGCGCTCCTCTGGATGACAAGGGGGAGCGATGGAGGGGTGGGCTGAAATTTGGGCTGACCGCGGGGCGGAACAGCAGGTCCTTACGTCGCTGCGCTCCTCTGGATGACAAGGGGGAGTGATGGAGGGGTGGGCTGAAATTTGGGCTGACCGCGGGGCGGAACAGCGGGTCCTTACGTCGCTGCGCTCCTCTGGATGACAAGAGGAAGCGATGGAGGGGTGGGCTGAAATTTGGGCTGACCGCGGGGCGGAACAGCGGGTCCCGACGTCGCTGCGCTCCTCTGGAGGACAAGGGGGAGTGTGGGAGAACGGGGCGGTGAGGTGGGCTGACCGCGGGGCGGGGAACAGCAGGTCCTTACGTCGCTGCGCTCCTCTGGATGACAAGAGGAGGCGATGGAGGGGGGGCGTGAGGTGGGCTGGCCGCGGGACATGGGGGGTGTATTTGGGGTCAATGAAAATGGGGAAAAAGGGGTGGCTAAAGCGTGGGCCTGGGCCTGAAAAACCGGGAGAAAACGGTATGAAATCCGGTGTTTTCGGGGGTTGCGGGGCGTTATCCGGGGAAAGGGGGTAACTAGAGGGTGCTACACCTCCGTAATGAGCCTTACGAGCCCTAGCAGCAACTCAGGTACTTTCCCGCATCGCTTTTACTACTGGCCCAACCAGTTGTGGTCTCAAAACAAAAAATATACTTCAGGTAGGGGTGTCACGTTTTCCACAGCGGTTTTTGGGCGGTTTCGCAGTGAGATTCAGGGTAGAAGAATGTCTTGACGGGGTACCTCATAACCCTGCTATAAACAGCAGCACTGACACCCCCCCGAGATTCATGAAGTCGTACTTGCAGACGACCAAGTGAGCCTTTGTCCCGAAGGTTCGAAAGTGGTCCCTGCGTAAAGGCAGGAACACGTGTCCGAATCTCCAGAAGTGATGAACATTCGCCAGGCGTCGGAGTATCTGGGTGTCAGCCCAGACACTTTGTACAAGTACGTGGCGGAGGAGCGGATCCCGGCATTCAAGCTGGGGAATCGCTGGAAATTCAAGAAGACCATTTTGGATCTGTGGATGGAACGCAAGAGCAGTGTGGGAGAAGGCCGGGAACGCAAGAAAGCCAGGACTGCCAAGGCAGCCGTAGGCGGAGTGTAGAGGGCGGGGCGCATGTTTGGACTTGGAGCAGCAAAGAGCATCGTCGGCCTAGACATAGGGTCGAGCAGCATTAAGGCAGTAGAGCTGAAGAAGTCACGGAACGGGGTAGAAGTGGCGCACATGGCAATGGAGCCGCTTTCCTCCGATATCGTGGTGGATTCGATGATTGTGGACAGCGGCAGCGTGGCGAGCGCAATCACGAAGATCTTTTCCGAGAGCGGCATAAAGACGCGTGCCGTGGCGACGTCGGTGAGCGGTCACTCGGTGATCGTGAAGCGGATTCCGATGGCGTCGATGACGGACCAGGAACTTTCGAGCGTCATCCAGACGGAAGCGGCGCAGCACATTCCGTTCGACATTTCGGACGTAAGCATCGATTACCAGATTCTTTCCGACAACGGCGGCGCGACGATGGACGTGCTGCTGGTAGCGGTGAAGAAGGACAAGATTCTGAACTACACGAACGTTCTGTCGCTGGCGGGGAAGTCGCCGGCGGTGGTGGACATCGACGCGTTCGCGCTGCAGAACTGCTACGAGTACAACTATCAGCCGGGTCCGGGAGCGACGGTTGCGTTGCTGAACCTGGGCGCCAGCGTGATGAACATCAACATCGTGAAGGGGACGACGCCACTGTTCACGCGCGACGTGAGCGTAGGCGGGCACCAGTACACGGACTCGCTGCAGAAGGAGCTGGATCTCAGCTTCGACGAAGCGGAAGCGCTGAAGCTCGGCCAGAAGGTTGGCACGGTGAGCGAAGACGCGAAGATGCCGATACTGCAGCAGGTGACCGAGATCATCGTGCTGGAAATCCAGAAGACGTTTGACTTCTTCCGCGCCACCGCGACGGGAGAACACATCGAGCGGATTTACCTGGCGGGTGGGACGTCGCAGGTTTCGGGACTAATCGAAGCGCTGCGCCAGGAGTTCTCACTGCCGGTGGAGATCCTGAATCCGTTCCAGCGCATTGAACCGCCCCTTGGCACGGGCGCGGATCTGGCCGACAAGAATGCCGGGCAGATGGCAGTCGCCGTGGGACTCGCCCTGAGGAGTTTTGACGGATTATGATCAAGATCAATTTACTTGGCACAACGAGTTCGAAGCACGGCAAGGCGTCGATGCCGGTGATGCCGACCGACGGCCCGAGCCCGCTCTTCGCAGTGTTGATCGTGCTGGTGATAGCCGGCCTGGGAAACGGCGTGTGGTATTACATGCTGGACAAACGGGCGAAGGACATCCAGCAGCAGATCGCACAAGCCGATTCAACCCAAAAAAGACTGGCGCAGGTCAAAGTCGCCTATCTCGAAAAGCAGCGCCAGGCGGATCTTTACAAGCGCCGGGTGGACGTAATCGACCAGCTGCGCGCGAACCAGACTGGGCCGGCAAACCTGCTGGCGACGCTGGGCGAAACCGTCAACTCGACGGAAGCGGTGTGGCTCTCGAAGATGAGCGACACCGGCGCGGCAATCGATTTGAGCGGCACAGCGTTGAGCAATAACGCGGTGGCCAATCTGCTTGCCAATCTCAAGAAGACGGGTTTGTTCAAGAACGTCGAAATCAAGGAAACGGTCCAGGATGCCGGGGTGAAGGAGTACCAGTCGTTCAACTTCACCATCTCCTGCGAGAAGGGCAAATCCTAAGCGGGTACGGATATGGCGAAATTCAGCGAAATGCGAGCAATAGCACAGTGGACGATCATCACGGCGGTAGCGGTAGCGATTACCGGCGGGGCATACATGTTCGTCTACAAGGGCATGGACGAGGCGAACCGGGCGAACCTGCAGGTTCTGGCGGACAAGAATGCGGAAATCGAACAGCTTCGGCCGTACGAGCAAAAGTTGCCGGACCTGCTGGCGCAGATCGAATCTCTGAAGCAGCAGATGGAGATTCAGAAAAAGATCGTACCGGACGAGAAGGAAGCGGACAGGTTTATCCACTTGATGCAGGACACGGCGCAGTCGGCCGGAGTGGAAATTCGGCGCTACACTTCGAAACAGGCAGCGTCGAAGGAGTTCTACACGGAAGTTCCTTTCGACCTGGAAGTGGATGGGCCGTACTACTCGATGCTGAACTTCTTCGAGCGGACGTCGAAGCTGGAACGGATCGTCAACGTGAACGGCCTCTCTCTGGGCGCGATCAAGGGAGCGAACGGAAAGAGTTCCGGCAGGTACGACTACGCTCCTAACGAGAGCGTGGTGGCACAGTGCACGGCCAGCACGTTCTACAGTCACGATACTGCTACTCCCGCGCCTGCCGGAAAGCCGGCGGCGAAGTAAGAGGCGAAGATGAAGGTTCGAACGGGATTGTTAATGCTGGTGGTGGCGACCGGTGCGGTTTGGGCACAGTCGGCGCCGAATGCGGCTCCGGCCGGTTCAACCTCTGCTTCGCAGCCGAAGGCCAGCGCAAAGCAGACAGCCGGAACCAAGGGTGCAGCTTCGAAGAAAGCTTCGAAGGCTGCGAAGAAGTCTGCGGCCTCGGATGCGGCGCAAGCGAACAACGCGCCGGCTTCGAAAGAGGATGCGACGATGACACACCTCGGGTCGCAGAAACGCGATCCGTTCTTGAGTCCGATCCAGACACACTCCAACGAGCCGATTAACTGCGGATCGGGGAAGCGGTGCCTGGTGGTGGGCGAGACGGTGCTGCAGGGAATCGTGAAAGGGCCGAACGGGATGATAGCGGTGGTTTCGAATCCCGCGAACAAGGCGTATTTCCTGCGCGAGAACGATCCCGTGTACAACGGGTTCGTGGTTCGAATCACGCCGGACTCGGTAGTTTTTCGTGAACAGGTATCCGACAAGATGGGGAAGAAGTCGACGCGCGAGATCGTGAAGAAGGTAAGCGCGCCGGCAGTGTAGCCAGGGATTTCGAGAAGTTGAGTACCGGGACAAGTTGCAGTGAAAACCGACTCCGTCAGGAACCAGTAGAGAACGGAGAGGAACGTAACGCTTCGATTGCGAATGAATTCCGATCAAGGGCGGAATTCACGATCTGCACGGCTAGCCGGCCAATGACCGGGCCGTGAGGAGAATGGGAATGAGGCTGAAGCAAGTACTGAGTGTTTCCGCAATGCTGCTCGCGCTGGCTGGCGTGGCAGCAGCCGCCGAGTCGCAACTGACCAATGTGAGTGTAGCGTCGGAAGGAACAGCGACGACGCTAACGCTGCACACGACCGGCGCGTTCACGCACAACGAATATCGTCCGGCGGAAAACATGATGCTGGTCGACCTGACGGGGGTTTCCGCGGGCAAACTCCAGGAGCGCATGCGCTCGCTGGATTCCGCCAACGTGAAGTCCTACCGCGTGCTGACCTACACTGGCACCAACGGTGCAGAGATCACGCGGCTTGAACTGGCCCTCGCGAAGGGATCCGCGGTCGAGGTGGACAAGCAGAACACGGACCTGATGCTGAAGGTCACGGCAGCTGCGCCCACCGCGGTAGCAGCGGCCAGCGTGCCGGCACCGGCGCAGACGGCGACTGCCGAGAGCCCGGTGATGATCCGCAACATTTCGGTGGTACGCGGCGCGAACGGGATGGAGATTTCGATTTCTCCGAAGACGAGCGTACCGGCGACGGCGATGGCCTTGTCCGGACCCGACCGCCTGGTGATCGATCTTCCGAACGCCCTGCCCGCGGTAAAGACGAAGCAGATCCTGGTGAACAGCGCGGATGTGAAAGATGTCCGCGTATCGCGCTACCAGGAAAATCCGCCGGTGACCCGCATCGTGGTTGACATGGCGGGGGCGCATGATTTCCAGCTTGTTCCCGGCGAACAGGACCTGGTGGTGAAGCTCCATGCCACCGCGTTGGCGCAAGCCACGCCGGCAGCTGCTCCGGCCGAAGCAAAGCCTGCCGCCGAAATGGCGAAGGCCGAAGCGCCGGCGGCAGAAGTGAAGAAAGAGACGGCGGCCGCGCAGAGCTTCGTCATGGTGGACGCGGCGAAGCCGGTGAACATGCCGCGGCCTGATTTGGCTGCGCGCTCCAACGAAGCGGCTTCGGTGATGGCGACGACCATCGCGAAGGACAAAGTAGACTCGCCGGTTCCGGTGGCTGCCTCGATGCCGCCGCAGAACACGGCCGTCAACCCGGCCCAGGAACAGCAGTCGCAGGCACACACTCCTCCGGCAGCGAGCGGTCCCCGTTATACGGGCGAGCCGATCTCGGTGAACCTGAAGGATGTGGACCTGAAGGACTTCTTCCGGCTGATTCACGAGATCAGCGGACTGAACGTGGTGCTGGATCCGAGCGTTAAGGGCACGGTCACGCTGGTTCTCGACGACGTACCGTGGGACCAGGCACTGGATATCGTGCTGCGCAACAACGGCCTCGATCGTCAACTGGACGGCAACGTGTTGCGCATCGCCTCGATCGACACGCTGCGCACGGAAGCGGTGGCGCGCCGCCAGCAACTGGAAGCGCAAGCCCTCGCTGTAGATAAGGTGACGGTAACGCGGTTCCTGAGCTATGCCCGTTCGAACGATCTCGTCCCGACGCTGAAGAAGTTCCTCAGCGCCCGCGGCGACATCATTGCGGACGCCCGCATGAACGCGCTGGTGATCTCGGATATTCCGGCGACGATCCCCGGTCTCGACCGGTTGATCGCGCAGCTCGATCGCAAGACGCAGGAAGTTGAAATCGAAGCCCGCGTAGTCGCCGCAACCCGCACGTTCGTTCGCGAGTTGGGCGTGCAACTGGGCGGCGGCTGGGGTGGAGCCTCCACTTCGTTGTCGGGCAACCCGAACGCCGGCAATACCAACACGGCGCTCCTGAACTCTGCCGGCACCCCGCTCACGACCGGACCTTTCCCGCTGGCGAGCACGGGGCAGATGCCACTGTTCACGAACTTTGGCGTGTTGAACCCGACCAGCGGCTTTGAACTTCTTAACAAGGGACATTCTTATGCCCTGGATCTGTATCTGAGCGCCGCGGAACAGCGCGGGCTGCTCAAGATTCTTTCCAGGCCGCGAGTGGTAACCCAGAACAACGTGACGGCACTGGTTCGCCAGGGCTATCGCTTGCCGGTGGTCACCCTTTCGCAGTTGAACGGCCCTCCGACAGTGACCTACGTGGACGCTTTCCTTCGCCTGACGGTAACTCCGCAGATCACGGTAGAGAACACGATCTTCATGGCAGTGGACGTGGAAAACACCACGCCTGACTTCACCAGGACCGTGCTCGGCAACCCGATCCTGCTGACCCAGCAGACGACGACACAAGTGCTCGTGACGGACGGCGGCACGGTGACGATTGGTGGCGTGGTGCAGACGCAGAATACCTTGACGACGCAGGAAGTCCCGATTGTCGGCGACATCCCGATTCTCAAGTACCTGTTCCAGCACAAGACGACGAACACCCAAACCCAAGAGCTGATCTTCTTCATCACCCCGAAGATCATTCAGACATAGCACAACGACCGGCCCCTGCAAGCGCGAACACGGTGCTTGCCGGGGGCCCCAAACGCAGGGAAGGCCGGGCGAGCAATCGCCCGGCTTTTTTCTTTGCGTGCTAGATTGGACGGAAGCCAGAGGGCGTTCCCCACATTGAGCGATCAGGATAAGTTGGTCCGAGGCGTCGGCCTGTTCGATGCAACCATGCTGGTGATGGGCGGCATTGTCGGCTCGGGCATCTTTATCAATCCTTATGTTGTCGCCCAGCAGGTACACACCGCTCCGTTGATCCTGGCCGCGTGGGTGGTGGGTGGCGTGATCGCGGTGCTGGGGGCGTTTATCTATGCGGAGCTCGCCGCCCGTGAGCCCGTGGTCGGCGGGCAGTACGCTTACCTGCGCGATGCTTATCATCCCCTGGCGGGCTTTCTCTACGGCTGGGTGCTGTTGCTGGTGATCCAGACGGGAGGAATGGCCGCGGTCACGGTTACCTTCTCGAGATACTTCCTGGAATTCACCGGCTGGCATTTCTCCGAGAAGATCGTGGCCGTCCTGACGCTTTGCCTGCTTACGGTGATCAATTGCCTGGGGGTGAAATTCGGCAGCCGGGTGCAGAGCGGTCTGATGGTGCTGAAAATCGGAGCCATCGGCTTTCTCGTAGGAGCGGGGGCGCTGCTCATACGGCATCCATTTCCGGTGCGGGGCGCGGTTTTGGAACGGCCTCCCTCCATGGGCCTGGTGACGTCTTTCGGCGCGGCGATGATTCCCGTGCTGTTCGCATTCGGGGGATGGCAAACGGCCAACTTCGTAGCGGGAGAAGTTCGCGATCCGCGCAGGAACCTGGTGCGGGCGCTGCTGTTCGGGGTAGCGGGCGTAATTGTGCTTTACCTTGCAGTGAACTTCGTATGTGTACGGTCGTTGGGCCCGGAGGGCCTGGCGAGGACGCGTGTGCCGGCGACCGACGTGATGCGGTTGGCGATGGGTGAGCGCGGCGCAACCATCGTGACGCTGGGAATTGCGGTATCGACGCTCGGATTTCTGAGCCAGTCGATTCTCACCGGGCCCCGAGTGTACTTCGCCATGGCGGAAGATGGAGTGTTCTTTCGATCGGTGGCGCGGGTCAGCCGGAGGACCCATGTTCCCGTGGTGGCGATCGTGCTGCAGAGCGTCTGGACGATGGTGGTGGCGCTCACGGGCCGGTACGAGCAGATTTTGAATTACGTGGTGGCGATGGATTTCCTGTTCTTCGGGCTGACCGCGTCGTGCCTGTTCATTTTCCGCAAGCGCGCGGCAAAGGACGAGGGCGGCTTCCGCGTGCCCGGACATCCGCTGACGACGGCGGTTTTCATCGCAGCGTCGTGGCTGGTGGTGGCGAATACAATCTACAAGTATCCGGCAAACAGCCTGCTGGGCTTCGCGATCCTGCTGGTCGGCATACCGGTGTACTGGTGGCGAAGCAGATCGCGACAGGGAAGAGGACCGACGACGGAATGACATTTTCACGCTCCACGGCACATTCGCCCTACATGGAATATGCAAAGCTGCATTCGGCCGCGAAATACAACCTGGCGACCAGCGGCGTGATGTCGTATCCGATGGCGGAATTGCCGGTGCGATTGCAGGACCTGGAGATCAATGGGCCGAATCCTTACGGCTATGAGCCTTTGCTGGAGCGCATCGCGAAGCGAAATGGCGTGGCGGAAGCCAACGTAGTGGCGGCGGCCGGAACATCCCTGGCGAACCACCTGGCGATGGCGGCAACCTTCGATCCGGGCGATGAAGTGCTCGTCGAAGAGCCAACTTATGAATTGCTGCTGAGCGCGGCAGAATTTCTCGGGGCGAAAATCCGACGGTTTCCGAGACGTTTCAGCAGCGGTTTTGCGATCGATCCCGAGGATGTGCGTAAGAACATCACGGAGAAGACACGGCTGATCGTAGTTACCAACCTGCATAATCCAAGCAGCGTGCTGGTGGGAGACGAGACGCTCAAAGAGATTGGCGAGGCGGCGGCGCGGGTGGGCGCACGGGTGCTGGTGGACGAGGTCTATCTCGAAAGTCTTTGGGAGGCGCGTCCCAGGCCGTCGATTGCACTGGGCGAGCATTTCCTGGTGACGAGCAGCCTGACCAAGGCGTTCGGTTTGAGCGGGGTGCGGTGCGGATGGATTCTGGCGGAGGCGGCGCTGGCGCGCAGGATCTGGCGGATGAACGATCTGTTTGCGGCGACCCCCGCGCATCCGGCGGAGTTGATCAGCGTGATCGCCTTCGACAACCTGGAGCGGGTGGCAGGGCGCGCACGTGCGATCCTCGAGGAGAACCATCGCAGTTTTCGCGAATTCATGACGTCGCGGAAAGATCTTGCCGTAGTGCAGCCGGGAATTGGAACGACAGTTTTTCCGAAACTGCTAAGCGGGGACGTGGAGGATCTCGATCGCTTCGTGCGTGAGCGTTACGAGACCAGCTTCGTACCGGGAAAGTTTTTCGAGATGCCGGAGCACTTTCGGCTAGGACTGGGCGGGGATCCGCAGATGACGCGGGAAGGTTTGGAGCGGCTGAGCGAGGCTTTGGATCACTTCCATTAGCGTCCTTTGGCGATCATGAGGCCGTCCATCACGGCATCACAGACATCGTCGACGAACGAGGCAGAGAGCGGTCCGTGGCCGATCAGCATGCGAAAGTAGAGGGGACCGTAAAGGGCGTCGAGGAGCATGTTCCGGTCGATGTCCCTGGAGAGCTGACCACGGTCGATGGCTCGTTGCAGGATGCTGATTGCCTCGGCGCGTCGCGGCAAGAGGAAGCGGTTGCGGAAGGCGGCGATGAGTTCCGGGTCCGACTGGCCGCCGCCGATGAGCAGGCGCAGGATGCGGCCACGCGATCCCCGGAAGATCGAAGCCAGGCGCTGCATCTGGGCGCGCAGATCTTCGCGGACGGAACCGGTATCCGGGAAATGGGTTTCACGAATCACGGATGAGAGGAAAGCGTCCGCAACCAGGACGGCCTTGGTCGGCCACCAGCGATAGATCGTAGTTTTGCCGACTCCGGCGCGGGCGGCGACCGCCTCGATGGTCAGTTCCACGAAACCTACTTGTTCCAGTAGTTCGAGGGCGCTGGATAAGATCGCGGAGCGAGCAGTCTCGCTGCGCGGCCGTCCGGGAGTTCGCCTTGCCCGGGCGTCTTCAACTGTAAAGTTGCGTATGCCGCTCTTGACCACCGAGGTGACTGTACCACAAAATAAATACGAAACGCACCGTATTCAATGTGTATCCAATAGAGGTGGCCACTCCGGTGGGACACGCATAGAATCCTTGTTTGCCCGTAATCCTGGCGGAGTTATCTAGATGTGGATCGTAGCTTTAGCGCTGAGACGTCCCTACACGTTTGTCGTGATGGCGATCCTGATCGTCGTCCTCATGGGCGTCACGGTGTATCGAACGCCGGTCGATATTTTTCCGGACATCGATATCCCGGTGGTCTCCGTGGTGTGGTTTTACACGGGAATGTCGCCGGACGACATGGCGAACCGCATCGTATCGAACTCCGAGCGCGGCATCACGACGACGGTCAATGACATCGAGCACATGGAGTCCCAGTCGGTGTACGGACTGGGGATCATCAAAGTGTTCTTCCGCCCGGGAACGAACGTGCAGGGCGCAATTTCGCAGATCACGGCGATTTCGCAGACCTCGGTGCGTTCGATGCCGCCGGGGACGACGCCGCCCCTCATCATTTCTTATAGCGCCTCGACTACACCGATCATCCAGCTGGGCTTGAGCAGCCAGACGCTGCCGGAGCAGCAGCTTTTCGACCTGGGACAAAACTTCCTGCGCACCTACCTGGCGACGGTGCAGGGGGCGGCTACGCCTTACCCGTACGGCGGCAAGATCCGGCAGATCCAGGTCGACCTGGATTTGCGCAAGTTGCAGCAGTTCGGGCTGCAACCCAACGATATTGTGAACGCGGTGAACGCGCAGAATTTGATTCTTCCGACGGGTACGGTCAAGCTGGGGCCGACTGAGTACGACGTGGAGATGAACGGGAGCCCGCAGACGATTGGGGAGCTGAACGATTTGCCGGTGAAGACGGTGAACGGCACTACGCTCTACATGCGGGACGTGGCGCACATCCGCGACGGTTTCGCGCCGCAGACGAACATCGTGCGGCAGGACGGGAACCGCGGCGCGCTGATGTCGATTTATAAAAACGGCAAAGCATCGACGCTGCAGATCGTGCAGGGCATAAAAGACATCGTGGGGCAGGCGCAGAAGTCGCTGCCGGAATCGTTGAAGATCAAGGCGCTGTTCGACCAGTCGCTGTTCGTGCGCGCCTCCATCAACGGGGTGATCCGGGAAGGGCTGATCGCGGCTGCGCTTACGGCGGTGATGATCCTGATTTTCCTGGGCGACTGGCGGCCGACGATCGTGATCCTGATCTCGATCCCGCTGTCGGTATTCGTCTCGGTGATCGTGCTGGGCGCGATCGGGCAGACGATCAACATCATGACCCTGGGAGGGTTGGCGCTGGCGGTCGGCATCCTGGTGGACGATGCCACGGTCGAGATCGAGAACATTGAGCGCAACCTTGCCCTGGGGAAGGAGATGAAGCAGGCAATTCTGGACGGGGCGCAGCAGATCGCGGTACCGGCATTGGTTTCGACGCTGAGCATCTGCATCGTGTTCGTGCCGATGTTCTTCCTCTCGGGGGTGGCGAAGTTTCTCTTCGTGCCGCTGGCGGAGGCGGTGAGTTTCGCGATGCTGGCGAGCTACCTGTTATCGCGAACGCTGATCCCGACGCTGGTGATGTACATCATGCGCGGGCACGAACATAGGGCGGAGGCGCCGAAATCGAGCCTGGGGCGGTTCCAACGCAGCTTCGAGCGGAAGTTTGAAGACTTCCGGCACGGCTACCAGTCTTTGCTGGAGACGACGCTGGAGCACCGCGGCATATTCGTAATCGGGTTCCTGGTCTTCTGCACATTGTCGCTGGGGATTGTCGAGTTCCTGGGGGAAGACTTCTTCCCAACGGTGGACGCGGGGTTGATCCGGCTGCACGTGCGTGCCAGGGTGGGAGAGCGCGTCGAAGAGACTGCGAACCTGTGCGACCGGGTGGAAGACGTGCTGCGGGAAGAGATCCCGAAGCGAGAGCTGCAGACGGTGCTGGACAATATCGGGCTGCCGAACTCGGGCATTAACCAGTCATACAGCTCGAACGGCACGATCGGAAGCTCGGATGCGGAGATCCTGATCTCGCTGGACCCCGAGCACCACCATGCCACGGCGGGATATATCAAGCGGCTGCGCGAGATCCTGCCGCAGCGGTTCCCGGGAGTGGAATTCTTTTTCCAGCCGGCGGACATCGTGACCCAGATTCTCAATTTCGGGTTGCCGGCGCCGATTGATGTGCAGGTTGTGGGCACGGACATGGAAAGCAATTACGAGATTGCGCAGAAGATCGCGAACCGCATGCGGCACATACCCGGCGCTGCCGACGTGCACGTGCAGCAGTCGCTCTCTTTGCCTTCGCTTTACATGGACATCGACCGCACGCGGGTGGCGCAGGTAGGCCTGACGGCGCGCGACGTGGCGCAGAGCGCGCTGATATCGCTGAGCGGCAGTTTTCAGACCGCGCCAAATTTCTGGCTGAACCCGAAGAATGACGTGACCTATCAAATGGCAGTGCAGGCGCCGCAGTACCGGATGACACAGCTGCGGGACATCATGGCGATCCCCGTGACCTCGCAACAGGGGGTGCAGCTGATGGGGAACCTGGTGCAGGTACGGCCGGAGGTTCGGCCGGCAACGGTGAACCATTACAACGTACAGCCGGTAATGGATGTGTACGCGAGCACGCAGGGGCGCGACCTGGGCTCGGTGGCATCGGCGACGCAGCAGGTGATCCGGGAGTTCAACGGCAAACTGCCGCGCGGCACACGAATCGTGATGCGAGGCCAGGTCGAGACCATGCGTTCGTCGTTCTGGGGGCTGGGTTTCGGGTTGCTGGGCGCGATCGTCCTGGTGTACCTGCTGATCGTGATTAACTTCCAGTCCTGGCTGGACCCGTTCATCATCATCACAGCCCTCCCGGGGGCGCTGGCGGGCATCTGCTGGTTCTTGTTGCTGACGCGGACGACTTTGAGCGTGCCCTCGCTGACGGGTGCGGTGATGTGCATGGGCGTGGCGACGGCAAATTCGATCCTGATGGTGAGCTTCGCGCGCGAGCAGATGGATGAGGGAGTGCCTGCGGTCCAGGCTGCGATCGCGGCCGGCTTCACCCGCGTGCGCCCGGTGCTGATGACGGCCCTGGCGATGATTATCGGCATGGTACCGATGGCTTTGGGGCTGGGCGAAGGCGGCGAACAGAACGCGCCGCTGGGCCGTGCCGTAATTGGCGGTCTGCTGTTTGCGACCGTGGCGACATTATTTTTTGTACCGAGCGTATTTGCGATCTTCCATAGCCGTCGAGAGCGAATCCGCGAAGAGCGGGGCCGGGCTTAATGATGAGCGGAAGGAAAGCAGAAGAACCGATGAGCCTTGATAACGACGTGAAGCATAAAACGCAGGCGGAACTCGATGAAGAGATCGAGGCCATCGAACGTAACTCGAGGCACCAGCATGCCGGGATCCAGAGGCCGCCGGAGTTGCCGCCGGCGCCGCCGCGAAAGGCGCTGACGTGGCTGGGGGTGGTAGTACTGGTGATGTTGCTGGCGGCCGCGTTCACGCTGTGGCAGCGTGCGTCGCACGAAAACGCGCTGGCGAAAGAGACGGAGCGCGACCTGGTCCCGACGGTGGCAGTCGTGCATCCGGCGCTGGAGAAAGCGGACCAGGAGTTAGTGCTGCCGGCATCGCTGCAGGCGTTCGAAGAGTCGCCGATCTATGCGCGGACGAGCGGGTATCTCGTGAGGTGGTACAAGGACATCGGGAGCCGGGTGGAAAAAGGCGAGCTGCTGGCGCACATCGACACTCCGGAAGTAGACCAGGAATTGAACCAGTCGCGGGCGGCGCAGCAGCAGATCGTGGCGCAGTTGGAACTGGCGAAGATCAGCGCGGAGCGCTGGGAGAACCTGCGCAAGAGCGATTCGGTATCGGCGCAGGAAGCCGACCAGCAGACGAGCGGCTACCGCCAGGCGCAAGCAAACCTGGCCGCGGCCCAAGCCAACGTGAAACGCCTGGAACAACTCGAGGGGTTCAAGGATGTGTATGCGCCGTTCTCGGGGGTGCTGACGAAGCGCAATGTCGACCCGGGGGCGCTGATCAACGCGGGCGCGGGAGGCAGGGAGCTGTTCGATATCGCGAGAGTGGATCCGCTACGGGTGTTCACCAGCGTGCCCCAGGCGTACTCGCCGTCCATCAAGGTTGGAGCGAAGGCGGTTATCACGTTGCAGGAGTTTCCGGGACAGAAGTTCACCGGCACGGTGGCCCGGACGGCGGAAGCCATCGATCCGGTGACGCGCACGCTATTGACGGAAGTGGATGTACCGAACAAAGACGGAAAGCTGTTGCCAGGTTCGTTCGGCGAAGTGCACTTCGGGGTGCCGACGGGAGTGGACAAGGTCACGATCCCGGTAAACGCAATGATTTTCCGCTCGCAGGGCGCCCAGGCGGCCGTGGTGGGGACGGATAACCGCGTCCACATGGTGCCACTCGTAATCGGCCGCGACTACGGTGCGTCGCTGGAGATCCTGAGTGGTATCTCGGTGAACGATCGGCTGGTGCTGAACCCGCCGGATTCTCTCGAAGATAACGAACCGGTACACGTCACCGAGCCGAAGCAGAAACAAGAGGGAGGCGAGTCGTGAGGCGTGGGATCCTGGCGATGAGCTGCATGGCTGCGCTGCTGATCGTGGCGGGATGTGAAGTCGGGCCGAAGTACCAGAAGCCGACGGCACAAATTCCGGCGCAATGGAGCATGCAGGGGCCCTGGCAACTGGCGGCGCCGAGCGACGGGATTCCCAAGGGCACGTGGTGGTCGCTTTTCAATACGACAGAGTTGAACGCACTGGAGCAGCAGGCGGTTGCCGCGAACCAGAGCGTCGAAGCGGCGCGGGCACGGTTGAACCAGGCGCGCGCATTCGCCCGGGTGCAGTCTTCGCAATTATTTCCGCAAACCAGTGTCGCGCCAAGCGCGGAACGGCAGTTGTATTCGGGGAATCGGCCCACCCTGGGGTCGACCGTGTTGCCTACCCCAGATACCGAATACACTTTTGCGATTCCGTTCAATATCAATTACGAGGCGGATCTGTTCGGACAGGTGCGGCGCAGCCTGGAATCCGCCAATGCGCAACTGCAGGCTTCTGCCGCGGATCTCGAGAACGTGCAGCTGGTGATGACCTCGGAGCTGGCCGCCGATTATTTCAGCGTGCGCGAACTCGATGCCGAGATAGGCGTGGTCCGCGAGGCGCTCGATTTCCAACAGCGCGACTACGAGCTGGTGGTGCGGCGCGAACGGGGCGGTGTCGCTTCCGGGCTGGATGTGTCGCAGCAAGCGACGGTGCTGGATGCGACCCGGGCGCAGTTGGATCTGCTGCGCGAGCAGCGCGGGCAGTACGAACATGCAATCGCAGTCCTGGTAGGGCAACCGGCTTCAACGTTCACCTTGGCGGTCCACGCGCTCGATACACCGCCTCCTGCGATTCCGACCGGGGTGCCCTCCGATGTTCTGCAAAGGCGTCCGGACATTGCTACGGCCGAGCGGCAAATGGCTTCCGCGAACGCGCAGGTGGGGGTGGCGAAAGCCGCGTTCTATCCGGTGATTTCGCTCTTCGGCACGGGGGGCGCGAGCAGCCGAAATATTGCGGATCTGGTCAGCGCTCCCAGCGCAATCTGGGCGCTTGGCGGGCAAGCGGTGCAGCCTCTATTCAACGGCGGACGAAACCGCGCCAACCTGGCATCGGCACGGGCAAATTACGATCAGACGGTCGCCAATTACCGGCAGGATGTGCTGGTCGCGTTCCAGCAGGTGGAAGACGCGCTCTCGAATCTCAATACTTTGAATAGCGCTGCGCAATCGCAGGAGAGAGCGGTTACGGACGCGCGGAAGGCGCTCACCATTGCGAACAATCGTTATGTCGGCGGGATCACCACTTACCTGGACGTGGTGACGGCGGAAGAGACGTTGCTGTCGAACCAGCGATTGATGACGCAAATCCGGGGCCAGCAACTCGTGAATTCGGTTTACCTGGCGAAGGCGCTGGGGGGCGGATGGAATGCGGATGAGCTGAACGGAATCGGGGTTCACCCCAAGGCGATCCAGGCGATCCAGCCCTAGCCAAGGGAGCTGCCGCAGTCTTTGCAACCGGGTAGCAGGTCTCCTCATCTGTTATGGTTCGAGTTGTTTCACACGCTCATACCACCCCAAGCCAAGGAGAGGAAGACGGAATGAGTAGTGCTGCTACGGCGCAGCCGCAGGCGAAACCTGCCGCCAATCCTTGGCTCATCGCGATTGCCGTGATGCTGGCGACGTTCATGGAGGTGCTGGATACTTCCATTGCGTCGGTAGCGCTGCCCCACATTGCCGGAAGTCTTTCCGCCACCAACGATGAAGCGACCTGGGTGCTGACGAGCTACCTGGTCGCGAACGCGATTGTGCTGCCGGCGAGCACGTGGTTCGCACTCCGTTTTGGCCGTAAACGTTTCCTCATCATCTGTATCGTAATCTTCACGGTTTCTTCTTTTGCATGCGGAGCAGCGACCAGCCTCGGGATGATCCTGGCGGCTCGCGCCGTGCAGGGCGCGGGGGGCGGCGCGTTGCAACCGCTCTCGCAGGCGATCCTTCTGGAGAGCTTTCCGCCGGAGAAGCGTGGTCTTGCAATGGCCGTATTTGCGCTGGGCGTGGTGGTGGCGCCGGTGCTGGGTCCGACCTTTGGCGGATGGCTCACCGATACGTACTCGTGGCGGTGGGCTTTCTATATCAATATTCCGATTGGCGTCCTCGCGATCTTCATGATCCTGCGCTACGTGGAGGACCCTCCTTACATCAAGAACGCAAACCCGGGAAAGATCGACGCTATCGGTCTCGGCCTGCTTGCGGTGTGGCTTGGTGCGTTGCAGATCATCCTCGATAAAGGGCAAGAGGTCGATTGGTTCGGTGCAGCGTGGCTGCGCTGGGCCACTGCCATATTGATCGTTGGCTTCCTGGTATTCCTGTTCCGCGAATGGGTGCACGATCACCCGCTGGTGAACCTGCGGGTCTTTTCGCATCGCAATTTCACCCTCGGATGCATCCTGATCGGCTTGTTTGGCGCGGTGATCTACGGCATGGTCACCTTGCTGCCGCTCTTCTACCAGGAATTGATGGGCTACACGGCGTTAAATGCCGGCATTGCGGTGAGTCCACGAGGGCTCGGAGCGATTGTCGCGATGCCGCTGATCGGCGTGCTTACCAGCAAGCTTGATAACCGCTGGATGATCGCGTTCGGTTTCGGGCTGTTTGGGATTTGCAGTATCTGGTTCGGCCAGGTTTACCTCGGAATTGGCCCGTGGACATTGACCTGGGCGATCATTCTCAGCGGCTTCGGGTCAGGCTGCGTCTTTGTGCCGCTCTCCACGACAACCATGGCGGGCCTGCGGAACGAAGAGATCGGGAACGCCAGCGGACTGTATAACCTGTTGCGCAATATTGGCGGGAGCATTGGCATTTCGATCGTGAACACGATCGTGGCGCGGCACTCGCAATCGCATCGTGCGGAATTAGTACGATCGGTGACGGCGACAAGTCCTAACTATCAGCAACAATTCGAAGCCATTCGCCATGCCATGACATTCGCCGGCTCGGGCGGCAACGGGGCGCCGCTCTATGGCGCGGGGGAACGCGCCCTGGGCCTGATCAACCTGCTGGTGAACCAGCAGGCTCGGCTTTGGTCCTATGTGGATGACTTCCGATATCTTGCCCTGGTGTGCTTCGCCTGCGTGCCGGTGGTGTTCCTGCTGAAGAAGGCGGTTGCGCGAAAGGGTGCAATCGGCGCGGCCCACTAGGAGCGCAGATCTCACGGCAGCACCTGATACGATAATTGCAGCGAGGTTTTTCAACGTTGAACGCTCCTGCAGAGGCATCTCTGCACAGTCATTCTCCTTCTCAACCTGTTTTCCGGCGCGCCTGGCTGTTCGTGGTGTTGCTCTTCCTGCTGGTCTATGCGGGTTCCGCTTTTTCGCCCGGACTGCAGGACGACGCCGATTCCACGCACGCGGAAGCAGCCCGCGAGATGTACAGCAGCGGGGACTACGTCACCCTGCACGTGAACGGGATTCGCTATCTCGAGAAGGCGCCGCTGATGTATTGGCTGGTCGCGGCCAGCTATCACGTGTTCGGCGTCAACGAGTTTGCGACCCACCTTCCGACCTTGCTCTCCGTCTTTGGCTTGATGGTGCTCGCGATGAGGTGGTCGAGCCGCGCATTTGGGGAGCGCGCCGGATTTTATGCTGGTATTTTCGTGTGCACTACCGCCGGCTACTTTCTATTTACCCGGATCCTCATTCCAGAAGCGATTCTGAGTTTCTTCATCGCGCTCTCGCTTTATTGGTTTTTGACGGGGCTGGAAACTCCTCGCGAGAGCTGGCGGATTTACGGCGCCTACGCGTGTATGGCCTGCGCGGTCCTGACGAAAGGATTGTTTGCGCTGGTGGCGATCGTCGGGCCGATGTTCTTTTACCTGCTGATTTCGGGCCAGTGGCGGCGCTGGCGCGATTTGCGGCTGGGCACGGGAACGTTGCTGTTTGTCGCGATCGCCGCGCCGTGGCACATCCTGGCAGGAATTCGGAACCCGCACTTCTTCTGGTTCTATTTCGTCAACGAACACTTCCTGCGATTCCTCGGCAAACGCTACCCGGTGGACTACAACAAGCTGCCGGCGAGCCTGTATTGGCTGCTGCACCTCGCGTGGCTCTTCCCGTGGAGCCTCTATCTGCCGCTGGCGATCCGGCGTGGATGGAAGCTGTTCAGGGAGCGGAAGGAAACTCCTTTCGGCTTCGCAGAGCACACGATGTTGCTGTGCTGGTTGTGGGCCGGCGTCGTGCTGGTATTTTTCGCGCTTTCCACCAACCAGGAGTACTACACGTTTCCGGCATACTTTCCGTTTGTCGTGTTGCTGGCGGAGGCGATCGCGAAGGACGAAGAGGATCGGGCGGGGAAGAAGTGGCTTTTATTCTCCGCGTCGGCACTGGCGGTGGTTGGGATCGCCGCGGCTGCGGTGCTGGCGGCCGGCTTGTGGAACTCGCGCCATCTTCCGTTCGTCTCCGATATTGGAAGTGTACTGGCGCAGCCGAACCTTTCGGAGGAGACGCTATCCATGGGCCACATGCTCGACCTGACCGGCCCGTCGTTTGCTGCGCTGCGATTGCCGGCGGCATTAGCCATGATCGTGCTCGCGCTGGGCCCGGCGGCGGCATTCTTGCTTCGACTCGGTCGCAAGCAGGTGCTAGCAACGATGGCTACCGGACTTTCGCTGGCGGTGTTCCTGGTCGCGGCACATATCGCGCTGGTGCGCTTCGATCCTTACCTGGGGTCGCGGAACCTGGCGAGGACGCTTCAGGGCGAACTGCATCCGCAGGATGAGGTGATGATCTATGGGGACCAGGCGTTCGGATCGTCGCTGTTGTTCTATTTGAAGCGGCCGATCCTGTTGGTCAACGGGCGTACGACGTCGATGTGGTTCGGTTCCAACTATCCGGATGCGCCGCACATTTACCTGACCGAGGCGGACCTGCTGCGGGCCTGGCGGTCGGATCAGCGAGTATTTTTGTTTGTGCCGGAGTATGCGCGCAAGACGGTGGATGGGCTGCTCGGGGCATCGAAGGTTGCGGTGGCCGAGAGCTCAGGCAAGGTGATCTACAGCAACCGTCGTTGAAGTGTCGGCTTCGATCTCGCCGCTCGCGTACACCGGAATCATCTTGCCGCCGATATGCAACTCATACATCTGGTTACGCCATAGGACGGTATTGCCAAGGAAGCTGGCGGTCCAGAAGCAGAATCCCATGAAATCGCGCAGCGGAAAAAGCCAGCAGTAGCGCAGCGAGTTCTTGTCTTCGACGGCCTTCCATCCTGCCAGCAGCGCCATCACGGAGCGGTTCACAAGGCCCCACCCGAACAGGCAGAGCGCGAGCATGCCGTGATGCAGTTCGAAGGCGGCAAGCGCGGCGATGAGCGCGAAGGGCATTGCGAAGCTGAGAACGCTGGCGACGTGCCCGGCGGGCCGCGAGAAGCGGGCGCTCTTCATCCAGCGCACCTGGTGCAGCATGGAGGCGGTAAACGAGCGATTCAGCACGATATGTTCGATGGGATGCCGCGAAAGTTCGACCTTCCAACCCGCCTCATGCACGAGACTTCCGAGCACATAGTCGTCGGCGCAGTACTGGCCGAGAGACGCAAAGCCACCGATCGCGTCCAGAACATCCCTGCGAATGGCCATGGTGGGACCGAGGGCGAACTTCATGCCCTCGAGAAGGTCGGAGGCAAGGACTCCGGCGGTCATCTCTACCGACATGCCGAGGGCCTCGAGACGCGACCACAGGCCTCCGGTAGGAACGCCGCGATAGACGCAAGTGACCAGGCCGGTGGCGGGATTGAGCAGGGGACGGACCACGGCTTCGATGTAATCGGGAGTGACGCGGACGTCGCTGTCGCTAATCACGAGGTAATCGTGCGAAGCCTTGGCGCCCATTTTCTGGAGCGACCAGACCTTCGCGTTGGGCCACTCGGGAGCGCCGGAAAAAACGACCTTCACCGGTACCCAGGGGAATTCTTCCTGAACGGAACGCAAAACGCGCAGGGCGGGATCGGAGGCGTCCCGGAAGCCAAAGATGATTTCGTAAGAGGGATAGTTCTGATCGAAGAAGCTTGCCAGGTTCTCGCGCAGGTTAGGTTCGAGACCGCAGAGCGGCTTGAGCAGGGTGACAGGGGGAAGCGCGTCACTTGGCAGGAGGTGGTGGACATCGCGACGGCGGAACCGCGCCAGCGCGGCCGCCACGAGTAATACGAAGCCGGTACAGGTGCACAAGCCGGCTATACCGAGAATCAATAAGGACTTTAGGAACATGAATACCCGCTCGCCTGCTCCGTTTTGCATGCTTCAGCGAGTCGGTACGCTGAGCCATGACCCTGCGACTGGAATGCAGAGATCTTTAAACGGAGAACCGCATCATTTCCGGTGAGAACTCACAATCAAACGCGCCGGACGGATCAACTCACCTTTAGTATAACAATCCAATGAGTTGGACGGGCAGGAAAGGTCGTAGCAGACACGATGACGATATGTTCATCGTGCCTACTTTGGTGGGATTCGCGCCAGGTCGGCAGGCGCCGGAGTACGGCTTCTGCGGCCTAGGCGGCGGGTTTTTCCGGTCTCCAGAACGGGTTATCCAACCCGGCAAGGGCGTGCTGGTCGTCCGGCGTCTTGGTCTTTTGGGTGTTCCGGTTGTCAGTGGACGACTGGCAGGGGGTGTCTTCTTGGTGTTCGGCTCCGCAGCGGGGACAAGGCATGGAGTGCTCCTGAATAATGTGTTGCCGAGACGACAACCTACTATTAAAAGCCCTGGTTCGCGAAGATAAAAACTCAAAATTTCGATACTTTCGAGCGGTCTTTCAAATTGTCACAGCCCGTTGTGACTTGGCCGCCGACTTCCTGGTGATGGCGCGGTGGCGGATTACGTCGATGAATGCGGTCGCGGCGCGGGGCAGAGTGCGATCGGTGCGATAGACCAGTCCCAACTCACGCCAGAGTTCCACGTCTTTAATGGGCAGCAGCTTACCTTTGCCGGAGCGCACTTCATCCTGCGCGAAGGTGCTGCTCAGGAGCGAGATACCGACCCCGGAGACGACGAAGCTCTTGATGAGTCCGACACTGGGGATTTCCATCGCCACCCGCAGGCGGGAGTTGTAGGGACGGAAAAGCTTGTCGAGTTGCTGGCGGGTGTACCCGGTTTTCGGGAAGATGAGCGGATAGTCGGCGATCTGTTCCACCGTAACGGATTCCTGTCCGGCCAGGGGATGGCGCGAGGGTACGAAGAGCATCAATTGATCGCGAAAGATGGCGTGCACCTTCAGCGAGGGCGACTTGACGGGGAGGGTAGCGATGCCAAGGTCGATGACTCCGTCTTCGACTGCCTGGAGGATTTTGCGGCTGAAATTGCGGTAGACGCTGATCTGTACTTCGGGAAACTGCTGGACATACTCGGAGAAGACTTCGGGGAGCACGTAGAGGCAGGTTGCCTCATTGGCGCCGATCGACAGGGTGCCGCGGGGCTTTTCACCCTGGTCAGCGACGGCGCGGAGAGATTCGTTACGCAGCGCCACCAGCCGTTGAGCGTATTCAAGGAGCACTTCACCCGCCGGGGAGAGGCGAACAGTTTTCCCGGAGCGGTCGAAGAGCCGTTCTCCGTACTCCTGTTCCAATTGCCGAATCTGCGCGCTCACCGCCGATTGGGAGCGATAAACTTTTTCTCCCGCGCGCGAGAAGTTTCCTAGCTTCGCAACTTCCAGGAAGGTCAGCAGTTGATCGAAATCCATGGTCTACTTTACCAAACCAGAGTTGAAAGCGGGACAGACTTTGTTCATCAACGATCGCCTTGCACTGCTTAGCTGAAAACCAGCTCTTTCGCGCGCTGGGCGGCTTTGACCACCGCCTTGATCAAAGTGACGCGCAGTTTTCCTTCTTCCAACTCGAGGATGCCGTCGATGGTGCAGCCGGCAGGCGTGGTGACCGCGTCTTTTAATTGCGCGGGGTGCTGGCCGGTTTCCAGCACCATTTTGGCGGCGCCCATGGTCGTCTGCGCCGCCAGCAACGTGGCTAGATCCCGTGGCAGGCCGACCTTGACCCCGGCTTCCGCGAGCGACTCAACAATGATGTAGATGAACGCAGGACCGCTCGCCGAGAGGCCGGTGACCGCGTCCATGTGCTTTTCCTCGACGACCGCGGTTCGTCCGACGGTGTTGAACATGGCTTGCGCGAGTTCGAGCTGCCCGACGGTTGCATTCGAGCCCTTGCAGATGCCTGTCATACCGGCTCCCATCATGGATGGGGTATTGGGCATGGCGCGGATGATGGGCACCTTGGCCGCGAGCCGTTCTTCCATGTACGCGGTCGGGACGGAAGCCGCCACGGAGATGAGCAGTTGTTTGGGGGTGAGGACATCGCGCAGGCCGGTGAGGACGATACCGACGGTCTGCGGTTTGACGGCGAGGAGAATGACATCCGCGTCGTACACGGCCTCGGCGTTGTCTGTGCCCACGTGAATGCCCAGTTCTTTCGTCAGGACGGCGGCTTTCTCGGGATGCGTGACGGTGGCGCGCACCCGGTTGGGAGCGAGCAGACCTTCGCGCAGCATGGCATTGACGAGGATGGTCGCAATTTTGCCAAGGCCGAGGATCGCGACATTCTGTTGCGACAAATTGAGAGAGGATTTTGTTTTGGTTGTCATAGGCTCTTCCAGTCGAATCTTGGGGTTGAGGAAAACGAGGACAGCTAAGCGAGAACCGACGGGCCCGGTGCGTTTGGCGGGACTTCACAAACAGGCACCTCGTTGTTGCGATGAACGGCCAGGGTGCGCAACTGGCAGGGAATGTCGAGAGACCGGTAGGCCTCCGCGAGCAGGCGCTCGATCTCGGGGAAACTCCGGGTGGCAAATCCGACGATGGAGGGGCCCGCTCCGCTGACGCAGACTCCGAGAAGATCGGGATGCTCGAGCAGCATCGCCTGCTCGAGGCAGGGGATGAGGCGCTGGCGATAGGGCTGGTGCAGCCGATCGCCCAGGGCTTCGTGCAGCAGCGAGAAGTCTTCGCTCTGCAGTGCATGCAGCAAGTGCGCCATGCGTTGCAGGTTGTACACGGCATCGTGCCGGGAGATTCTCTCCGGTAAGACGCTGCGGGCGGCGTGCGTGGAAAGATCGACCGCCGGGGTGGCGACGATCAATTGCAGCGCCGAAGGCCAAGGCAGAGAAACGGCGGAGGTTGAGCCGTCGGGCAGTTGGCAACTGGCGGTCATGCCACCGAGCAGCGCGGCGGAGACGTTATCGGGATGCCCTTCCAGGGCGACTGCCGCATTCAGCAGGTCGCGCGCCTGCATCGGTTCCATGATCGCCTCATAGAGGCGAAGGCCGGCTACCGTGGCAGCGGCACTGCTGCCCAATCCGGAGCGCATGGGGATGTTGCAATGCACTTCGACTTCGAGCGAAGGAAAGGCGCTGGTGCGCTGCCGTGCGAGAAACTGGAAGGCTCGCTCGATGTAGTTTTCGCCTACAAGTTTCTGGCCGATGAAGCGGAAATCCAGCGTGTTCGTGCCCTCTGCCGGGCGGACTTTCAACCGGAGATAGAGTTGCACCGCAACCGCCAGCACGTCGAACCCCGGGCCCAGGTTCGCCACCGAGGCCGGAACGGTAATCTCGATTTCTCCGCGGCGGTCAAGAGAACTCATGAGGACACCTCGGCGAGGTGACCCTCTTTTAATTTTGCGTGCGCCTTGAGGATGAAGTCGGTGTCTTTGAGCGCATGGCCGGTGAGGATGGCGACCACGGTCGCATCCTTCTCCAGCTTTCCTTCGCCACGAAGTTTGCGCAGACCGGCAAGGGTGGTTGCCGATGCGGGTTCGCAGCCGATTCCATCGAGGCCGATCAGCGCCTTGGCTTCGGCGATTTCGTCATCGGTCACGTCCATCACGAAGCCGCCGGTGTAGCGGACCGAGTGCAGGGCCTTGCGCCAGGAGCGCGGGTTGCCGATGCGGATGGCAGTGGCCACGGTTTCAGGGTGCGAGGAAGGAGTGATCTCTTCCGCGCCGCTTCTCCAAAGTTCGGCGAACGGATTGGCGCCGGCCGCCTGCACGACGATCAATTTGGGCACACGATCGATGATCCCGAAACGCTTCAGCTCTTCCAGTCCTTTGCCGAAGGCGGCGGTGTTGCCGAGGTTGCCGCCGGGCGTGATGACGTAGTCCGGCACCTGCCAGTCGAGTTGCTCGAGCATCTCGATCATCACGGTCTTCTGGCCTTCCACGCGGAAGGGGTTGACCGAGTTCAGGAAGTAGATGTCCTGGTTGGTGGTGTGCAGGAGCTGATCGAGAGCGGCGTCGAAGTTGCCGTCGACCTCCACGATCTTCGCGCCGAAATCCAAGGCCTGCGCCAGCTTGTTGAGCGAGATCTTTCCGCTGGGGAGATAGACGTGCGCTTCCAACCGCGCGCGAGAGGCATACGCGGCGAGGGAGGCGGAGGTGTTTCCGGTAGAAGCGCAGGCGACGATTTTTGCGCCGACGAATTTCGCCTCCGTCATGCCCACGGTCATACCGAGATCCTTGAAGCACGCGGTCGGATTCCAGCCGAGATGCTTGAACCACAGGTGATCGAGGCCGGCGGCCTTGGCGGTTTTCAGTCCAGCGACGAGTGGAGTGTTGCCTTCGGAGAGGGTGATGAGGGAAGCAGGATCGTAGGGGCCGGGAAGGAGATCGCGGAAACGCCACACGCCGCTGGTATCGGCGGAGGCGTTCGACATTCGACGTTCGCGCCACATTCGTTTCAGATCGGAAGGATCGACCTTGGGCGCATCCACGACCACCTCGAGCAAGTCGCCGCACTTGGGGCAGGCGACGGCGCGCTCGTGGAGGTCGAGGGTGTGAGCGCACTTCCGGTTGTTGCAGCGCAGGTGCATCACTTTTTCTCTCGCAGGATCGGCATGCAGAAGGGCGCCGTCTTGTGGAAATCGAGTTGCGCGATTTCCGCAATGGCCTGGCGCAGCTTCGCGCTGTTGCACGATTCCAGCGTCATGACGAAGGGAAGCTCCGCCTTGGAGCAGCCGGGCTTTTGCAGAACGGAATCGATGTTAATCCCGTTGTGCGACAAAACCCCGGCAATCGCGGCGATGATTCCCAGTTTGTCCTGGATGACGAAGCGCACATAGTAGGGCGTCTCAAAATCGCTGCTGACCTGGTAATGAGCCGGCGATGCGCCGTCATTTTCGCGAGGCTTGTGGCGGGCGATGTGGAGCAAATCGGAGACGACGGCGACGGCGGTAGGATTGCCACCCGCGCCGAAGCCGGCGAAGACGGTTTCTCCGCCGAATTCTCCGGTGCTGACCAGCAGGTTCTGGCTTCCGGCCACGCGTGCCAGGGGCTCGGATTGCGGCACCAGCGCGGGTTCCACCGAGGCGTAAAGGCGATCGCCGTGAAGTTCTGCGCGCGAGATCTGGCGAATGGTACAGCCCAACTGGTGCGCGTAGTCGAAGTCGACCTGCTGCACGCCGGAGATGCTGCGGCACGCAACCTCTTCGGGGCGTACCTCGGCGTTCAAGCCGACGCGCGAGAGGATGACCAGCTTGGCGCGTGCATCGTACCCTTCGATGTCGTCGGTGGGATCGGCTTCCGCGAAACCGGCTTTTTGCGCTTCCACCAGCGCATCGGCAAACGAGGCGCCGGACTGCTCGATGCGGGTCAGGATGTAGTTGCAGGTTCCGTTCAGGATGCCCCGGACTTTGTGAAGGCGGTCTCCGGCGAGGCCGTCCTGTAGCGCGGCGATCACCGGCACGCCTCCGGCGACGCACGCACCGAAGCCGAGTTGGAGATCTCTTTCGCGAGCGAGGGCGAACAGTTCGGTGCCGTGGTGCGCGATCAACTGCTTGTTGGCAGTGACCACCGACTTGCCGGCGAGGAGAGCCTTCTTCACCCACTCATGCGCGGGATCGAGGCCGCCGACGAGTTCCACGATCACCTCGGCGTCGGAGTGCAGCAGCGATTCGAAATCGTCGGTCCAGAGCACATCGTCGGAGACCCAATCGACTTTCTTGCGGGCTACGTCACGGTTGTAGACATGGGTGAGCTGGAAGGGAAGTTCCTTGTCTCGCGAGCTAAGCAGACGGGCTACCGAGCTGCCCACGGTGCCGAAACCGACGAGTGCGACTTTACATGGCTTGGCGGCGGAGGTTTCCGGAAAGCGAGCGATTTTCAGGGGAGATGCCATGGTCATGCGACCCCCGCGCAGCCGGCATAGGTTTCATTGCCGACCTTGGAAAGATCCACGTTCACCTCTTGAAAGAAATGCGCATGCAACGCCTGGACGGCGCGCACGGCATCACTCTCCTCGACGACAAAGCTGATATTGATCTCGGAAGCGCCCTGGGAAACCATGTGGATGTTGATGTTCGCCTTCGCCACCACGTGGAAGACGTCGGCGCAGATGCCGACCCGTCCGCGAATGTCGTTGCCGACGAGGCAGACTATCGCTTTTCCGTTTTCGACCTCCACCGCGCCGAGCTGTTTCAGGTCTTCGACCAGCGGCTTCACGTCGCGCGCGCCGTCGATGGCTACGGAAACGCTGACTTCCGAGGTGTTCACCAGGTCCGGGGACAACGAGTGTTTTTCGAAGACCTCGAAGAGGGAACGCAGGAAGCCATGGGCGATCAGCAACCGCGGCGCCTTGATGTTGAGGATCTTCGTTCCTTTCTTGAGGGCGATGGCGCGGAAGGTGGTGCTGCTGTGCGGCGCCTGCGCCTGGATGCAAGTGCCCTTGCTTTCGGGATTGCGCGAGTTCAGCACGTAGACAGGGATGTTCGACTCAACCGCGGGAATCAGGGTCGCCGGATGCAGAACCTTGGCTCCGAAATAGGCGAGTTCGCTGGCTTCCTCGAAGCCGATGACGTCGATCTTGCGGGCATCCTTGCAGATTCGTGGATCGGTGGTCAGCATGCCTTCCACATCGGTCCAGATCTCGATCCGGCGCGCGCCGAGAGCGGCTCCCACGATGGCGGCGGAGAAGTCGGAGCCGCCACGTCCCAACGTGGTGGGCGTGCCATCTTCGGTGGCGGCGATGAAGCCGCCCATAACCGGGATGCGATTCTTCGCGAGATGATCTTTGAGGTGGCTGCGGAGGCGGGCGTTGGTGGCTTCGAGGAGGGGAACAGCCCGGGTGTGGCTGGAGTCGGTGACGATACATTCACGGGAATCGATATGTACCGAGTCCAGCCCGGCGGCTTTGAAGGCGGCCGCGACCAGGACGCTGGAGAGGATCTCACCGAAAGAGAGGACGTTGTCCTGGGTGCGGGGAGAGAGCTCGCCGAGGGCCGCGATGCCTCGCAGGACATCCTGAAGCGCGGCCAGCAACTCCTGCACCTGGGCTTGCGCGGCCTCGGCATCGCGTCCACGCAGCAGCCGCGAAAGCACCTGCAAATGCCGCTGCCTGCCGACGCGCCACAGCTTCAAGGCCGCCGGAAGGTCACCGTCGGCGGCTGCCTTCGCCATGGCGACCAGCGAATCCGTAAAGCCACCCAGCGCGCTGACGACCACGACCGGCTTTTGTTTCGCGCGATCCCGCACGATGCCCGCCACCCGGGCTATCGCCGCCGCGTCCTCCACCGAGGTTCCCCCAAACTTCATGACAATCATCGCCGACTCCCTCTTTCGCCCAGAAAACAGAAAACCCACCGTCTGCTTTGGCGGTGGGTTTGTAAACCTTTGATTTTATAGAGTTTTTGTTCTCTTAAAATCCCCCTCCGCCGGTCGTAATTCGCGGTGTTGTAATTCGCGAACCTGTGCCCGAGGTTGTGCCTGGAATGCACATGGCCATCGGGATGGGGCGGATGCAGGTCATAAACTTGGTGGAATGACTATAGAAGAAGCTGCTCGGGACGGTCAAGTCACGAGTTGGTGTCAGGAGAGGTGACCCTGGATCATGTCCCGCAGAACCTGCGCGGAGTGGCGTAGGTTGGCAAGTTCGTCCTCGGCGAGATCGGGTGTGAGCACCTGCACCACGCCTTGCGCTCCTACGACGGTCGGCAGGCTTAGATACAGGTCGCGTAAGCCGTAGGCTCCATCGACCAGCGTCGAGGTAGTGAGGACGGTCTTCTGATCGCGAACCACCGCCTCTACGATCTGCAACAGTCCCACCGCGACGGCATAGTAGGTGGCGCCTTTGCAGTCGATGATCTTGTAGGCGGCATCGCGGGTTTCGGTGAAGATCCTGTCGAAGTCCGCCTGGTTGTAAGTGTGGCCGTGCAGGGCGCAATACTCTTTGAGGCGGATGCCGGCGATATTGGCCATCGACCAGATCGGCACCTCGGTATCGCCGTGTTCTCCCAGGATGAATCCGTGCACGCTTCGTGGATCCACCGAGAAGTGCTGCCCCAGGAGGTAGCGGAAGCGCGCCGTATCGAGGATGGTGCCGGAACCGATCACGCGGTGCGCAGGAAGCCCGGAGATTTTGTAGCTGGCGTAACTCAGGATATCGACGGGATTGGTGGCGATGAGGAGAAGTGCTTCGGGATTCTGCTGCACCACCTGCGGCACGATGTCGCGGAAGATGGCGAGGTTGCGATCGAGCAACTGCAGACGGGTCTCCCCAGGACGCTGCGCGGCGCCGGCGGCGATGACGACTACAGCAGCTCCGCGGCAGTCTTCGTAGTTTCCCGCCCAGATGCGGGTGGCGGCGCCGAAGGGGACGGCGTGGTTCAGGTCCATGGCTTCGCCCTCGGCTTTTTTACGGTTCGCGTCGATGAGAACGATCTCGGCAGCGATGCGGCGAAGCAGGAGACAGAAGGCGAAGCTGGCGCCGACGTTGCCGAGCCCGACAATCGCAATGCGCAGGGGAGAATGCGCAGAGGCAGGAGATTTCATGTTTTGAGGCTAGCACGGGTCCGGAGAAAGTTCCGGACCCGGCTCAGGTTTCGCGTCCCGTTCACTGCGCGGTGACGTAGATGGTCTGCTTGAAGATCGTTCCGGTTGAATCCTTGGCCTGCACCGTGAGTTTGTGAGAGCCCGGAGTGAGGGTCACGCTGCCGGTGAGGGTGCCGGTGTGCTGGGTCACCTTCGCGGATCCGTCCACATAGAGTTGGATCAGGGAGACCGTGTTCGAGTCCGTAGTGCCGGCGGTGACGGTGAGGGGAGAAGTCACAGTCGCGTTATTGGCAGGTGTGCAGATTGTGACCGACGGGGAAGCCGGGTTGAGCGGGCATGGACCGGAAGAAGCTGTCCCTACCGTGACATAGATCACCTGCTTGAACAGCGTTCCCATCGCATCCAGGGACTGCACGGCAATCCTGTGCGAGCCAGGAGTCAGGGTTGCAGTTGTGTTCAGTACACCACCATTTTGTTTCGTACTCGCCACTCCGTCCAGGAAGAGCTGGGTATAGGAGACCAGGTTGCCATCGGTAGTGCCTGCGGCGACCTGGATGGGCGAGGTGACGGCAGCATTGTTCGCGGGGGTGCAGATGGTCACCGAAGGCGAGGCGGAATTCAGGGTGCAGCCTGCGGGAATCAGGGAGGTGAGATAAAAGTTAGTGTCCGTGGCGTAGCCGTTGTTCACGACGTCGGACGCCGTTCCCGAACCGTAATCGTTGGCGGTGGCGTTTACACCATAGCTTCCCGCCGGTGTGGAAATGCTGTAGGAACCCTTGGAATCCGTGGTTGCGGTGAGAGAGCCCACGGTGACGCGCGTGCCGGCGATCGGCTTACAGGTACCGACGTCGCGTACGAGTCCGCTGATGGTGCCGGTTGTCGCGGTTATCTTCGGCGCATGCCAGTTCAAGGTGAACTGATTGACCGAATCGGTCATGTAAGCAGCGAGGAAGGGGGAATACGTCTTGACGTCGATCGTATCGGTGGAGGGGTGGAACGTGAGGATGCGCAGGTACCCATCCCCGCCGTTGGCCATTAACTGGTAATTGGAAAAAACCTGGTTCACCAGGTTGCCGTTGACACCAAGATCGACGCGGCGGGATCCATGAGCATTGGTGATGTGGCCGTTGAGGACCACGGAGATGTTGCCGTACTGGCTCACCAGCTTGGCCCACAGCTTGTCACCGTAATTGTCGGCATTCAGGTCGCTGGTGTCGCACTGGTCAACGCGGGTGCCGTCCGAATACATATAGCTATGGGTGATCAGGATGACTTCCTTATCCTGGTTCTCCGCCAGCACCGACGAAGCCCATTGCACCACCTCGTCCCTGGGGATGAATTCGAGGACCAGGATGAGATAGTTCTTCCCGTTGATGTTCAGCTCTCCATAAAAATTTTCGTTGGTGTCGTTGTAGTTCTCGGTGTACCAGGGATACTTACTGTATCGTGCCGTCCCGAACCACTGGTTATAGCCTTGCGCGGAACGAGTAGCCGGCGCGAGGTTGTCGTAATCATGGTTGCCGATCGCCAGGAAGTAGGGAATCTGCGCCTGGTCGAGGACTTGGTAGGCGGCGTCGGCATTGACCCACTGGCTATTATCCGACCCATTGTTGGTGATGTCGCCCAGGCCGAGCACAGCCTGGATATTCAGGGTAGCTTTTGAGTTTGCGATCCATTGGGTTTGGGCGGCGAGCACTTGCGGATAGTACTGGCTCTCGTTCTGGACATCCGGCATGGCGATGATGGTGAAATCGCTGCTCTGTGCATAAGCGGCCTTTGAGATTGCCAAGCACAAAAACAGAAGGGCGGCGAGGGAAGCGGCGCGTTTCATGACCTTAACCTGCGGTGAGCCCACGGTTGTCTTCCGGCCAGGGAGATTTGGCTTCCGGAGACTCACAATTTGAGGAGAAGGTACTCTGAATCCAAATCGAGCAGCACAGAAATCGCACCTTAGTGTTGTGGAAATCGAAGCGTGAATGCAAATTCGCTATGATTACCCGGGTACTGCCTCGGAGGTGACCGGTTCGGCGCTGTGCCTGGTGAGGTCTATCGCGCCGGTTTCTTTGGGAGGAGCGGGGTGTGCTGCTTTGCGAGGACGGCATCTCCGCCCGATCGCGGTATCATCGAAGTAGTTTTGCTCTCATTGGCTTTCCATCCTGATCATGTAACGGGACCGGGCACTGGCTCGCAGCCGGATACACTCTCTCGCTGTAAGGGCCGCGATTCTCATTCATTGATTCACGACATCGAGATTGCATGGATTCGATTTCTACGCAAACCTGGTACAAAGACGCAATCATCTACGAGGTCCACGTTCGCGCGTTTTCAGACAGCGTGACCGATGGCATTGGCGATTTCGGAGGCATCACCCAGAAACTCGATTACCTCGAAGACCTGGGAGTAACCGCCATCTGGCTCCTGCCGTTTTATCCATCACCGCTCAAGGACGATGGGTACGACATCTCCGACTACACCAACGTCCATCCCTCCTATGGCACCCTGCGCGAGTTCCAGCGCTTTCTGCGGGAGGCGCACCGGCGCGGGCTTCGGGTTATCACCGAGCTGGTGCTGAACCACACCTCCGACCAGCACATCTGGTTCCAGCGCTCCCGGCGCGCCGAACCCGGCAGCCGCTGGCGCAACTTCTACGTGTGGAGCGACAGCCCGGACCGCTATCAAGACGCGCGCATCATCTTCAAAGATTTTGAGACATCGAACTGGACCTGGGACCCGCTCGCCAAGGCCTACTACTGGCACCGCTTCTATTCGCACCAGCCTGACTTGAACTGGGACAATCCCGAGGTTCGCGACGCCATGTTCGACGCCATGGATTTCTGGCTGGAAATGGGAGTCGATGGCCTGCGGCTCGACGCCGTGCCCTATCTGTTCGAGAGGGAGGGCACGAATTGCGAAAACCTCAACGAGACCCACGTCGCGCTGCGTGAGCTCCGCAAGCATGTCGATGAAAAGTTCAAGGACAAGATGCTGCTTGCCGAGGCGAACCAGTGGCCGGAAGACGCGGTGGCGTATTTCGGCAAAGGCGACGAATGCCACATGGCCTTCCATTTTCCGCTGATGCCACGGCTCTTCATGTCGCTGCGCATGGAAGACCGCTATCCGGTGACCGACATCCTTCGCCTTACGCCTGCGATCCCGGAAAACACGCAGTGGGCGCTGTTCCTGCGCAATCACGATGAACTGACGCTGGAGATGGTGACCGACGAAGAGCGCGACTACATGTACCGCACCTACGCGCACGACCGCACCATGCGCATCAATCTCGGCATCCGGCGCCGTCTTGCGCCGCTGCTGGAGAACGATCGCCGCAAGATCGAACTGATGAACGCGCTGCTCTTCTCTCTGCCCGGAACGCCGGTGGTGTACTACGGCGATGAGATTGGAATGGGCGATAACATCTACCTCGGCGACCGCAATGGCGTGCGCACACCCATGCAATGGAGTGCCGACCGGAATGCAGGCTTTTCGAAGGCAAATCCGCAAAAGCTGTATTTGCCGGTAAACATTGATCCCGAGTATCACTACGAAGCGGTCAACGTGGAGACGCAGCAGAACAATCCACACTCGCTCCTGTGGTGGATGAAACGGGTGATCGCCCAGCGCAAGCAGTTCCGTGCTTTCGGGCGCGGAACGCTGGAATTCCTCTATCCCAGCAATCGCAAGGTCCTGGCGTACCTTCGCCAGTACGAAGACGAAAACATTCTGATCATTGCGAATCTCTCGCGCTTCAGCCAATGCGCCGAGCTGGACCTGAGCCGGTTTTCGGGCTCGATACCGGTCGAGATTTTTGGCCGCGCCCGTTTTCCCAGCGTGGGGGAACAACCGTATTTCTTCTCGCTCGGCCCGCACGCGTACTACTGGTTCCACCTCCAGCCCAAGGAAGTGAGCCAGGAATCGTTGACGGTCAACACGGAGGCGCCGTCGTACCCGGTGATCCAAGTGGAGTCAACGGAGGATGTGTTCGCGCTCTCCACGCGCACTGCGGTCTTCCGGTTGTTGCCGAAGATGCTGGTCGTACGGCCCTGGTTCCAGGGGAAGAACCGGACGATTCGCAACATCTCGATGGGCGATGTTATTTCGCTCACCCAAACCGGCGCCTACGTCGTGTTGCTGGTGGTGGACTATGCGGATGGCGAGCCGGAGACCTATCTCACGCCGTTGTCGATAGCGTCGGGCGAAAAGGCCGAAGCTGTTCTCAAGGAACATCCCGACGCGGTGCTAGCCCGGCTCGATGATGGGAAACGTCCGGTGTTGTTATACGCCGCCGTGTACGATCGCGATTTCTCCGATGCCTTGTTGAAGGCGATCGTAAAGCGCAAACGCTTCAAAGGGCAATCGGGTGAACTGGTCGCCGGACATACCCGCGCATTCCGCAAAGCGTGGGAGAACCAGCGCTCCGGACTCGAACCTGCGACCCAGCCAGGCGAACGGAATATATCGTCGATTACCTTTGGGGAGAACTTCACCCTGAAGCTCTATCGCAAGCTGGAAGCCGGTCCGAACCCTGATCGCGAGATGGAAGAGTTTCTCACCGAAGAAACCACATTCACGCAGGTGCCGCGCGCCCTTGGATGGATCGAGTATCGCCGCGGCGACGAGGACAACCTGGAACAGACCACCCTGGGGCTGCTGCTGGGGTATGCGCGCAATGCAACTCCGGGCTGGACCTACGCCCTCGATCATCTCGGTATCTTCTTCGAGCGGGCGCTGGCGGTGGCGCTCAACGATCCCCGGCTGAAAGACCTGAGCGCAGGACCTGTGCTCTCGGCCGCCAACCAAACACTACCCCACCTGATGGGCGAATTGCTGGGCAGCTTCGCCGACAGCACGCGTGAACTCGGGCACCGCACCGCCGAGCTTCACCTCGCTCTGGCGAGCCGCCCGGACATCCCGAACTTCGCGCCAGAACCGTTTACCGAGTTCTACCGCCACAGCCTGTATCACGGCATGCTGGGACAGTCGAGCCGCGCGATGGATAGCTTACGCGCAAGACTGCATACGTTGACGGGGGCGGCGCACGACGAGGTGGAAGCGCTCATAGGACGTGAGCCGGAGCTGCGCGCGCGGCTGCAGCGTCTGCGGGATACGCGCATCTCCGGAACCCGCATACGGCATCACGCGGACTATCAGCTCTCGAACATTCTCTACACGGGCAGCGATTTCGTGATCACCAACTTCGAAGGGAATGCCGAGCGGCCGATGGGAGAACGCCGTATCAAGCGTTCTCCTTTGCGCGACGTGGCGAGCATGATCCGGTCGTTCCATTACATCTCCCACGCGGTGCTGTTCGGGCAGGTGCCAGGCATTGTCCTCAGCCGCGACGCGTTTCCGCAGCTCGAGCGCTGGGCCGCCTGGTGGTACGTGTGGGTCAGCGCAATTTTCCTCAAAGGCTACCTGGAGCGGGCGGGTACGTCCGATTTCCTGCCGCGTTCGCAGGAAGAACGCGCCGTGCTCCTCGAGGCCTATTCTCTTGAGAAAGCCATGATCGAGATCGAATACGAGCTCACCCACCGCCCGGATTGGGTGCGCATTCCGGTGCACGGCATTCTCGAACAGCTAGGATGAAGGATCGACAGCGATGAAATTTCCCCGCGCGAGCGGTGTGCTGCTTCACCCAACTTCTCTTCCTGGCCCGTATGGGATTGGGGACCTCGGCACGGAAGCGTATCGCTTCGCCGATTTCCTGCATGCGGCTGGCATGAAGATCTGGCAGGTGCTGCCGCTCAACCCAACCGGCTACGGCGATTCGCCGTACCAGTCCTTCTCGGCATTCGCGGGAAACCCGCTGCTCATCAGCCTCGATGAACTCCATCAGCAAGGCTTGCTCAGCGAAGACGACCTGCGCCGCGCGTCGTTCCCGCAGGATGGCGACATCGACTTCGGCGCCCTCATCCCGCGTAAGTTCGACGCGCTGCAAAAGGCTGCGGTCAGCTTCTACGGGAAGTCCGGCGAACTGAATCTCGAGTTCCAGCAGTTCCAGGCCGCCAATGCCGCGTGGCTGGACGACTACGCGCTGTTCATGGCCGCTAAGGACGCGCACGCGCTCGTCGTCTGGACCGAGTGGGATCGCGATCTTGCCGCGCGCAAGCCGGACGCGATGAATAGGTGGCGCAAGGAACTCGCCAACGAAATCGCCGCCTACAAGTTCTGGCAATTCGAATTCTTCCGCCAGTGGCGCGCGCTGAAGAGCTACTGCAACCAACGCGGCATCCGCATCATGGGCGACATTCCGATCTACGTGGCGCACGACAGCGCCGACGTGTGGGCGCGTCCCGATCTCTTCTGGCTCGATGAGCATGGGCGTCCGCTGAAGGTGGCGGGGGTACCGCCGGACTACTTCAGCGCCACCGGACAGCTCTGGGGCAATCCCATTTACCGCTGGGAGCTGATGCGGCAGAACGGCTACCGCTGGTGGATCGACCGCTTCCGCGCGGCGCTGACGATGTTCGATCTCGTGCGCGTCGATCACTTCCGCGGCTTCGAGGCCTACTGGGAGATTCCCGGCGGCGAAACTACGGCGATCCGCGGACAGTGGGTGAAAGGCCCCGGAGCGGAGATCTTTCAAGCCGTCACCAAGGCACTCGGCGAGTTGCCGATCGTGGCCGAGAATCTCGGCGTCATCACGCCGGAGGTCGAGGCCATTCGCCACGAGTTCGGATTTCCCGGCATGGCCATCCTGCAATTCGCCTTCAGTATCGACCCGATGGCCCCCACGTTTCGTCCGCACAACTACGAGCAGCAACTCGTGGCTTACACCGGGGGGCACGATAACGACACCATGTTCGGCTGGTGGCGCTCCGGTGTCGCGGAGAGCACGCGTACCCAGGAACAGGTGGAGAAGGAACACAACGACGCGGCTGCCTACTTTGGAGTCACGCTCGACGAGATGGACCGCAACGTCAACTGGATCTACATCCGCGCGGTGATGATGTCGGTAGCGGACACCGTGCTGTTTCCCATGCAGGACGTGGTGGGCGCGGGCGGGGAAGCCCGCATGAACCTGCCCGGAAGCCTGGGCCGCAACTGGAAGTGGCGCATGCCGCCCAACGCCGCGCGGCGGGAATATGCGGAGCGCCTGAAGCAGTTTGCCGCGCTCTACGATCGTTAATCGAAATCCGGCACGCGATTTACCATGATCCTCGAGGTGTTACATTGCAGGAGATGCCCTTGAGGCCCACATGGTGAAAGCACTGTCCGTCCTGCTGCTTTGCGTGGCAAGTGGTGTCGCGCAGACGACACAGCAGGCGACGCCCCCGGCCGAAGCGCAGCTCAAGGACTGCGACGATGCCCGCATCCGGTACAGCCCGATAGAGCCGCAATTTGCGACAAGGCTGGTGGTGGAAAAGGCCAGCGGGGCGCGGCCCACCGGCGATACCAAGGCGTCTCCGCAAAAGACCCGGTGGATGCAGGTGGTGGCGCCCGACTACTCCAAGCGCGGCCCGTGGACGACGACCATCTGGATCGGAACCAACGACGACCAGACGTCGATGAAGCTCACGATTCACGACCACGAGGGGTTCGAGGTCGAGTGGCTCAACGAAAAGCTGATTTACGGGACGGTCTCATGGAGCAAGACGATGAGCACGGATTTCGTCTTCGATGTCGAGGCCCAGAAATTCATTTACCGCGAGATGGAAGACTCCGCGGACCTCTCAGCGCCCTGCGAGTGAGAGATCGCTCGTAGAGTGGCAGCAGGCCTGGCCGAAGACATAGCGCCAGCCTTCGGACGTGCGAGTGTAGGTATCACTGAAGAGCACGAAGTAGTCGAAGGGTAATCCGTGCTCGGTTCCTTTGGCATGCAGTTTTGCGGTGATTACCGCGGTATCGCCCCAGATGCGCACGTTTTGTTCCGTGTCTTCCTGAATCCCGTACTGATAGTCGCCGCTCCTGGCCTCAGCGAGCATGTCGGCCTTGTGATATGCCTTCCCCGAACTGCCGATGAGAACGAAGTCCTCGGGAAGCAGACGCTGCAGAGCAGCGACGTCGTTGGCTTTGACGGCGGCCTGCAGTTCGGCATCGAGTTGCAGTAGTTGCTTGCGGTCTTCGTTCGCGGAGCGGAGAGCCGGCCGAAACGCAAGATCGAACCAGGGTTTCCACGTTTTGCCGCCGTCGTCGGAGGTAACCGCGGTTTCCTGCACATTCGCACCCCGAGGCTGCCAGGTGCCGCGGACCAGGCTCTGGGGAGCACTGTCGTAGTCGGTGCCGGCCAGGATCACGGAATCGCCAACCACGCCGCCCAGGATTTCCAGAGACTTGCCGCGGTTGGTGTACCAGCTTTGCCGCCATTGCCTGCGGCCTGCGTCATAGGCGCTGAAGCTCTGGCCGCGATGCCCTTCCGCATCCTGATAATGCTCGTGAAGTGCACATCCGTCGAGAATGCGATCCACTGTGACGTGAGCTACCGGCGCCGCTTTGCCACTTTCGAAGACATCCCAGTCGCCTACCCAGAAATCGAGTTGGTGATATTCAGGCGCGCTGCAGGGCGCCATAGGCTGCGGATGGCTAAACGTGGACGAGAACAACAGGACGAGCATAAGAAACCTGGGCGAACGAAGCATGTTCCTCCTCAGAGGACGGAAAATGAGGGCAGGGTATGAGCCCTGCCCTGGTGGAGAAGTTGGGTCGAGTGGAACGTCTGTGCGATCAGTTGCGCTGCGGAAGTTTCAAGCCGCGCGGCAAAGCGATGGCGCGGCGGGCACTCTCCGATAGCACCGGAGCTATGACGGTGGCTTCGGCGGTATCGCCGTCGTAGTCGCCGTCGCGGTCGGGAATGAGGAGGTAGGCGGGCGTCGTGTTGTTGGCACTGTCCTGCGCACCGCCGGCTATGCGTCCGTCATCGTTGATGTCGTTTGCGTAGAGAAGGTAGAGAGACGACTTTGACGAAATCCGTTGATTAAGATCGACCATCATGCCGTCCTGGTAGCGGAACGCGCGGCATATCGAGAAGTCGGCGTTGCAGGACTCGCCGACGATGACGCCGTGGTTGTTGATGCCAAGAGCCTCGCTGAAAAAATCACCCGGAAGCGTGCCAAGATCGATGGTTCCGGTTTTCTTCGACCAATAGAAGGCGTGAAAGTTGGGGGTGGCGGCAGAATCACCGGGCAGATCGGAGAAGCCGACGACCTCACCGTGGTTGTTGATGGCCGTAGGTGTATTCCAGGCAGAGCCGCCAAGGTTTTTGATTTCCGTGGGAACGCCATGATTCCAGAGAACCATGTGCCGCGCGGTTGTGGCGCCGACAGCAACGTCACAGAGGCCCGAGATGCCGACGACTTGTCCCTCCTCATTGATCGCAGTGGCAGCGCCGTCGGGATCGCCGTGGAGAGGATGCAGTTCGTGGATGCGATTGGTGCCAGGCTCCCACTGGACGGCTTCGAACTGTAAGACCTGCGTGCCGGAGCAGGTGGAGTCGTGGGTGGAATTCTCCGCCCATCCGACGATTTGGCCGGAGTTGTTGTCGCCGGCTGCGTAGCTATTGATGCCGCCAAGCGTGGACAGCTTGGTCATCTTTCCAAAACGCCAGACAAAGCCGCGACAAACGTGATGAGTCGGCGGAGGAGGGAAGAAGGCGGAGCAACTCCAGTCCTCCCCGAGAGTGTCGATTTCGGCGGTTTCGGAAACTCCAGCAATAACACCGCGGTTGTTTTTGTTAGGCCAGAGCACGGCGCTGTTGGGGCCGCCGAGAGTGCCGAGATTAAACTTCAAACCGTAAGCCCAGAGCGCGGCGTGAATGACGGAGTCACTGGCGTCGATGGTGGAAGTCCCGGTGACCCAGGAAAGATTGTTGATGCTATTTCCGGCAGCGGAGGAACCCGCGAAGGGGGCGAGACGGGTCACGCGATAGGTCTGAGCTGAGAGTGGAAGAACGGACGTGAGCGCGACGAACAAGGCGAGCAGGAAATGGCGTCGCCAGTGAGTGATCTGCATGTTACCTCCCGTAAAGCATCGTTGAAGCGATAGGTCGAGCGCGGATGGCGATTCTCGTTCGATCGCCGATCGCGGCACGATGGCGCGTCGCGGGATGAACATACGGCGAGTGCAAGCAGGAGATTGGACGTTACCGGACATGGCACTCACGCCTCCCGCAGGGACGCGAATAAGCATGTTTAAATGCAATAGCGGCGCGAAAAATGAATGTCCGAAAACGTCCAACGGGAAGCCTTAGCGCGACTACCATGAGGGAAGCTCGATGAGACTCGACTGGCAAACCTGTTCACAGGCGCGTCTTTCGCGTGATGCGCGATTTGACGGGAAGTTTTTTATCGGGGTCGTGACGAGCGGAGTGTACTGCCGTTCCATTTGCCCGGCGCGCTCGGCAAAAGAAAGCAACGTGCGGTACTTTCCGACCGCGGCTGCGGCGGCCGAAGCGGGGTTTCGTCCCTGCCTGCGCTGCCGGCCGGAGTGTTCTCCGGGGACGCCGGCATGGCTGGGAACGCCGAATACGGTCTCGCGAGCATTACGCTTATTGAACGAGCAAGGGCTGGAAGAGGGTGGGGTAGAGGTCCTGGCGGATCGGTTGGGCATCGGAGCGCGGCACCTGCGGCGACTGTTTCTCAAGCACCTGGGAGCGTCCCCGCGGGCGGTAGCGCAGACCCGGCGGTTGCACTTCGCGAAAAAGTTGATCGACGAGACGGCGCTGCCGATGGCGGAAATTGCCCTGGCGGCGGGTTTCGGATGCGTACGGCGTTTCAATGCAAGCATCCAGGAGACTTACCACCGGACGCCTTCGCAGATACGCGCCTTGGCACGCCAGGCCGAGGTACAAGCGGAGCACCAATACCTGTTTCGTCTGCGGTACCGTCCGCCCTACCACTGGGAGGGGATGCTGCAATTCCTGGCGGCACGCGCCACTCCAGGAGTCGAGGCGGTGAAGGACGGCCGTTACCTGCGGACGTTTTCGCTGGGCGGACGGCAGGGGCAGTTCGAGATTACCCACGATCCGGATCAGCATGCCTTGCATGCGCAGGTGCAGTTTGCCGATCCGACTGCGTTGTTCGTGATCATCGAGCGCATCCGCGCGATGTTTGACCTGAACTCCGACTGGCTGGCGATTGCACGCAACCTGCAAAGCGATACGCTCCTGGCAGCGCAGGTGAAAGCCGAACCGGGATTGCGGGTGCCCGGAAGCTGGGATCCCTTTGAGCTGACAGTACGCGCCATCGTCGGGCAGCAGATCAGCGTGCCGGCGGCGACGAATATCGCTGGACAACTGGCACGAGGTCTGGGACGCCCGCTAGCCCAGGCAAATGGGCTGACCCACGTATTTCCGACGCCGGAGGAGCTGGCCGATGCGCGTCGCGAGCAGTTGCCGCTTCCGGCGAAGCGTGCCGAGACGATCCGCTTACTGGCTCGAGCGGTCTGCGAAAAGCGAGTCAACTTCGAGGAGGCGTGGGATGTGCAGGAGTTTGTCGAGAACCTGACCGAGATCCCGGGAATTGGAAAGTGGACGGCGCAATACGTTGCCCTGCGCGCGCTTGGGGAACCAGACGCTTTTCCTGCCGGCGACCTGGGCCTGCAGCGCCGTCTGGGCGTTAAGAATGCAGCGGAGCTCGAGCGCCGGTCGGAGGTGTGGCGCCCCTGGCGCGCCTATGCAGCCGTGTACCTGTGGAGCGGCCATTGAGCCGGTGATCATCGCAGGACTGCGGCGTGAACTCTTCAACGGTTGCGGCGATGGTCGTGAGCAACGCTTTTCTCAGCGGTTCCGAGGGAAAAAGGCAAAGGAGAAGAACGAACGTCTTCTCCTTTGCCTGCTTCTTCGTCTCTTACCAGATCTCGCAGCGTTGGTCGGCTGCCCGGACCATGGCATCCCCCGGCTTGCAGGAGAAGGCCTTCTGGAACTCCAGCATGTTGCTGGAGGGACCGATTACGCGCCATTTCCCGATGGGATGTGGATCGGTAAGGACCATTTCGCGCTGGGTTTCGGGACGAACCGCATCACCGCGTGCCTGGCCCCAGGAAATGAAGAACTCCTGTTCCGGGGTAAAGCCGTCAGGCCCCGGGTCGTGGGATTTTCCGGCGAGCTGCTTTTGCAGGGCGCGGTAGGCGAGTCGGAGCCCGCCGAGGTCGCCGATGCTTTCACCGAGAACCAGTTTGCCATTCTCGTGCAGACCGCCCTCGATGGTGTAGCTGTCGAACTGCTGCACGACGCAGGCGGCGCGTTGCTGGAAAGCCTTGTAATCGGCTGGCGTCCACCAGTCGTGCAGACTGCCGTCAAAGTCATACTGCGCGCCCTGGTCGTCGAAGCCATGCGAGATCTCGTGGCCGATGACGGGACCGATTGCGCCATAGTTCACGGGGTCGCTGGCGTTCACGTCGAACAAAGGCGGCACGAGAATACCGGCGGGGAAGACGATTTCGTTGAGCAGCGGATTGTAGTAGGCATTGGAGGTGGGCGGCGTCATCTGCCAGCGGCCACGATCCACGGGTTTGCCGATCTGGTCGAGGTCGTCGCGCACGAGGAACTTCGAGGTTTCGACGACATTGCGGAAGTAGCTGGTGCGGGTGATCTGGACGGAGCTGTAGTCCTTCCACTTGTCGGGGTATCCAATTTTCGGGTTGAAGGTGGAAAGCTTCTTGAGTGCCTTTTCCTTGGTCTCCGGAGACATCCAGGTGAGGGAGTGAATGTCGTCGTTGAGCGCGGCGAGGATGTTGTTGACCATCTGCTGCACGCGCGCCTTGGCTTCGGGCGGAAAGACCTTCTCGACATACTTCTTGCCGAGAGGCTCGCCGATCTGGGCGTCGGTCGCTTCGGCACAACGCTTCCAGCGAGGCTTCATGACCTCCTGGCCGCCGAGATACTTGTCGTAGAAGTTGAAGTGTTCTTCGACAAACGGGTCGGAGAGAGATTCGGAAGAGGTCCGCAGCACATGGAAGGTGAGGTAGGTCTTCCAGTCGTCGATCGGAGTGGAAGCGAGCTGCTTTTCGACTTCGGCGGCGAACTTGGGCTGGCCGACGTTGAAAGCGACCTTCGGATCGAGCTGCATGTCGAGGAAGTACTGGCGCCACTGGAACGAAGGCGTGAGCTTCTGCGCCTCGTCGAGGGTCATCTTGTGATCGGTGGCCTTGGGATCTCGGAGTTCGACATTGGTTAGGGATGCGCCGGCGAGGCCGGTTTCCATGCGCATCACGGTTGCGGCGGCCGCCTTGGCTTGAGCGTCGTCCCAGCCGGCAAGTTTGAACGTGGCGGCGATGTAGGCCACGTACTTGTCGCGGGTTTCTTTGGATTTCTGGTCGTCCTTGAAATAGTAGTCGCGGTCGGGGAGCCCGATTCCGGAGGCCTCGGTGTCGGCGATCACGCGGGTGGGCTCGTGCGGATCCTGGGTAGCGCCGAAGTTGAAGGGAACGAAGAGGCCTTCCTTGTTGAGATCGGTGATGACGCGCTGAAGATCCTGGCGCGTCTTGAGGGCACGGATTTCGTTCAGTTCAGGCTCAAGGGGTTTGATTCCGGCGGCGTTGACTGCCTTCTCGTCGGTGCAGGAGCCGTAGAAGTCGCCGACAAGCTGTTCGGTGGAGCCGTGCGGCGCATTGGTCTGGGCGGCAGCATCGTTGAGAATCTGGTGCAGAACATCCTTGTTCATTTCACCGGAGCGCCAGCGGCGGCTCCAGCGCACCATCTCGGGAGGGATGGGGTGTTCCGCCCGCCATTTACCGTTGGCATAATCGAAGAAATCATTGCAGGGATTGGCAGAGCGGTTCATGTCCTCGAGGTAAACGCCGCGCAATGCGGGGGTCGAGGAGGCGTTGGGCTGGGCTACGGCAACCAGGGTTAAGGAAAGCAGCGAGAGTAATACAGCGAGAGACTTACGCAAAAGATGACCTCCGTAAAAGCGGCTCATTCTAACAGCCCATCTCCCTGCCAAGCGCAGGAACCCGAGGCACACGAGCAGCTTCCTTTTCATACGGAAGCGTGGCGGGAGGGGTTCCAATAACTTATGGGGCGTTCGGGGTGGGTTCTTCGCTCGGTGAGAAACAGCAGGTTGCCACGTCGCTACGCTCCTCGCAATGACAAGAGAGAGGGATGGAGGGGCGAGCGGGGTTGTGGGCTGGCCGCGGAACGGGTACAGCAGGTTGCCACGTCGCTACGCTCCTCGCAATGAGAAGAGAGAGGGATGGAGGGGCGAGCGGGGTTGTGGGCTGGCCGCGGAACGGGTACAGCAGGTTGCCACGTCGCTGCGCTCCTCGCAATGACAAGAGAGAGGGATGGAGGGGCGAGCGGGGTTGGCTGGCCGCGGAACGGGAACAGCAGGTTGCCACGTCGCTACGCTCCTCGCAATGACAAGAGAGAAGGATGGAGGGGCGAGAGCGTTGTGGGCTGGCCGCGGAACGGGAACAGCAGGTTGCCACGTCGCTGCGCTCCTCGCAATGACAAGAGAGAGGGATGGAGGGGCGAGAGCGTTGTGGGCTGGCCGCGGGAGGGAACGATTACTCCACAAGGCCCAAGACGGGTTTGCCTGAGGAACCTCGCGGGGTATGCGTAGTAGGAGCACCGTCGTAGCTTGAGAGGAGCTGATCCAAAACCGGAATATGGATGCGTTGCTGCTCTACGAAGTCCACGCCCTCCGCAGTGATCTCGAAGTCGTTATTTTCGGCTCTCACCACAAAGCCCTTTCGGCGGAGATACCAGGTAGTGAATTCGAGATACTCCCGGGGAAAACCGAGGCGCCTTTCAATCTCAAGAAATCCAACTTCCGGATGGTAAGAGTTGCATCTTCGCTGGAAGTAGAGGATGGCGAGGACGGCGAGTCTACGATTCAGCTCGCCTTTCAGGTTGTCCATGAAGTCGACCCAAGTGGAGAGCGGTGGTAGCTCACTGGTGGCGCGCGAGGCGTCATACGCAGCGCGACGCTCTGGATCGGAGAGCACATCGTAGGCCTGCGTCAGCAGGAAAAACTTGTCCGCGTCTCCGCTCTCCGGATTATCCGGATGAAAGCGGGAGGCAAGAAACCGATAGACACGATGAATCGTGTCGGGCTCTGCGTCGGGGCTTATTTGGAGAAAGCCGTAATAGTCCGGGGTCGCCATGCGCCAAGATATAGGGGGAAGCACAGCATATCCCAGAACCGGACCGACTGCACTGGGGAAAAGCCGGGAAGGGACGAAATTGATCCCCATTTAGTCACGTTTTCGGGGGGAGCCCGGTCCTCAGCTCCTGGCAGCGAGTGCCGCCAGGAGGGTTGTTTCGAGCTTCTTCTTTTGGCCTGCTTCGAGTTTCGTACCGGAACAGGTGAGGTAGAAGACGTCGATGGCGGTGCGGCCTTCGGTGTCGATCAGCGCGGCTTCGATGTTGCAATTGAGCTTGGCGAACTGCAGGCTCATCTCGTAGAGCAGGCCGGGGCGGTCGGGGGTGACGACTTCGAGCAGGGTGCTGCGGCTGGAAGACTCGTCGTCGAAGAGGAGCTTGGTTTCGACGGTGGAGCGCGGACCTTTGGCTTCGGAGCGCCGGCGTTTCATTAAAGTTTCAAGTGAAGTTTTGCCGGTAAGTACATCGGTAATGCTGTCCTGAAAGCGGGTCCATTCTTCCATATTGAGTTCCAGGGTGCGGAACTGGTCGGCGAAGTAGAAGGTATCGAGGACCATGCCGGCGCCGTTGGCGAAGGCGTCGGCCTTGACGATGTTCATGCCCCAGGCGGCGAGGGCTCCGGCGATATTGCAGAAGATCATGGGCTTGTCCTGCAGGGCGACGGTGAGCAGGAAGAGCTGGCCCTGGCGGTTGAGCTTGAGCTGCACGCTGTTGGTGGAGACGCGTGAAGCCATCTCGATGTGGGCGGCGATCTCCTCGGCCGAGTGGATGCTCATGTAGCGCTGCGGAATACCTTCAAGGAAACGTTTAAGTCTTTTGCCGAGCTGCGGGGCCAGCAGGCGAATGCGCGCCAGATGTTCACTTTCGGCGTTGGCGTGGAAGCGCTCTTCATCGACCGAGTGGTTGAGGAAATTCGAGGTAGCGATATAGAGCTGCCAGAGGTTGTCGGCCTTCCACGGGGTGAGGGCATGGCGGTTGACGGCCTTGATGTCGGCGTAGGTAAGCAGCACGAGCATCTTGAGGCGGTCGGGGGTGCCGACGCGCTTGGCGAGGTCGCGGATGTTGGTGATGTCGAAGATGTCGCGACGCAGGGCGAGCGAGGCTTCGAGATGATTGGCGATGAGGAAGCAGACAGTTTCGGAGGCGCGATTGTCGATGCCGATGCTTTCGAGGCGCTTGCGGGCCAAGTCGACGCCCATCTTGACGTGGTCGTCGCTCTCGACGCCTTTGCCGACGTCGTGCAGGAGGATGGCGAGGACCAGGAGTTCGGGCTGCTCGATTTCGTCGAGGAGCTGGAGGAAGCGGCTCTCCCATTCGGACTGAGAATCGGAAAGCTGGTGCAGGGCGTCGATGGCGAGGAAGGTGTGCTCATCGACGGTGTACTGGTGGTAGAGATCGCGGAGCACGAGTGCGTCGATGTAAGCGAAGTCAGGGAAGATGAGGGTGAGCAGGCCGACGCGCTGCATGGCGCGCAGGGCATCGCCGGCGTGAGGGCGGATGAGGATGGAGCCGAGGTGGCGCCACCAGTCGACCATGGGGCCGGCGGTTTTGGCGAGCTGCGGGATGTTGGCTTCGATCTTGTGCTCGACGGCGGCGGAGAGCGGGATGCCATGCTCGGCGACGAACTCGAAGCTGCGCATCATCACGTCTGGGTCGTCGATGGCAGCGGGCTGTTGCAGGCGAACGCGTCCGTTGACGACGGTGAAGTCGGCGTTGGAGGCGCGGGAACGCCAGTTCTGAAACTGCTTGAAGAGCGATGGCTTCTGCGAGGCGGCGTTCTCGACCATCTGGGCGGCAAAGCGATCGAGGACGCGCGCATTGCGGAAGTAGGAGCGCATCCACTCGGCGGGGGAAGAGGCGCCGCCGTTGCCGATGCCGAGCTTGGCGGCCTCTTCCTGGGCATCCCAGGAGAGCTTGTTGTCGTCGCGCCCGGAGCGGTAGTGGAGGAAACATCGCACGCTGGCGAGGAAGTCCACCGCCCGCTCCGTCTGCCCGCGCAACGAACCGGGGAGAGCGTCCTTGGGATCGACCCACGCGGCGTCTTTCAGAAAGCCATGAATGACGGCGGCCCAGCAGCCGAGATGATATTCGCGCAGGCCGCCGACGCAATCCTTGACGTCGGGTTCGAGGTGAAAGATGGTGTTGGAATATTTGGCCTTGCGATCGGAATTGATCTCGAGCAGGCGTTCGAGGATGGTCTGCGACTCGCGCACGATGACGCTGGGCAGGATCTTGTTGCGCAGGTAGTCAGCGAGCTGAGGCTCGCCGGCGATGTGGCGGGCGTCGAGGAGAGCAATGGTGGATTCGGCGAGCTGCGGATCGAAGCGGGCGCAGTCGTCGAGGGTCTTGGTGGTGGGACTGAGGCGCATACGCGTGTCCCATAGTTCCTGGGAGAGGGCGCGGATCTTCGATTTGAGGTCCGGCGTTTCCGGCTTCTCGCACAGGAAGAGCAGGTCAACGTCGGAGTGGGGGTAAAGAGTGCCGCGCCCATAGCCGCCAATGGCGACAATCGACACGCCCGTGGGGTAGGCGGAGGCAAGATGGGTCTGCCACAGCCGCTGGATCACTTCGTCGACTAATGCGGTGCGGGCTTCAAGGGCGGCCCGGCCGTTGCGGTTCTGGGTGAACTGCTGCTGGATGGCAGCGGAGCCGCGACGGTAAAGCTCCTTCACCGGCAGGTCTTCGTACGCGCCGGTGGTGGGCAGGGGCCGGTCGGGGTTCTCGCTAAAGGGCACCGGTTCCACGTTCGTCATTGCGGATCCTTATCGCATCGTCGATGCGAGAGAGAAAGATCTTTCCATCGCCGATTTTGCCCGTGCGCGCGGCTTCGGAGATCACCTTGACGACTTCTTCGGTTCGCTCGTCAGGAATTACGAGCTCGACCTTGATCTTGGGCAGAAGATCGACGGTGTACTCGCGGCCGCGGTAAAACTCGGTATGTCCCTTTTGCCGTCCGTGGCCGCGGGCTTCCAGCACAGTCATTCCATCGATACCGATTTCCAGCAGCCCATCTTTTACGGCATCGAGTTTCGAGGGTTGGATCACAGCTTCCACTTTGGTCATCATCGTTGTTGGTTGTCCTCGCGTCGCACCATACTACGAATTCTGAGTCATGGAAGCTTCCCAGTAATATCCCTCCTCGCCATGCAGCGAGAGATCCAATCCGGCGATTTCGTGTTCTTCGCTGACGCGCAATCCAATGAGCTTGTCGACGACGAACAAGATGACCAGCGTACCGACGATGGCCAGGCTCCAGGCGATGAGGACACCCATGCCCTGGTTCAGAAGCTGGCGATGGTTGCCCTCGAGGAAGCCGGAGGGCAGGGCATTTCCGGCGGCATCCTTGAACATCGGGTTGATCACACTGGAGGCGAAGACGCCGGTGAGGATCGCTCCTGCGGTTCCACCGGCACCGTGAACCCCGAAGGCATCGAGCGAATCGTCGTAGCCGAACTTGGCTTTCACGAAGGCAACCATGGCAAAGCAAAAAGCGCCGGCGACGAGGCCGATAAACAGGGCGGCCATGGGGGTGACGAACCCTGCGGCGGGGGTAATGGCCACGAGCCCGGCGACAGCACCGGAGATCGCGCCGAGGGTTGTGGGCTTGCCGTTGTGAATCCATTCAGCGGCGGACCATCCGATCACGGCGGCAGCGGCGCCGAAGTGGGTGGCGACGAAGGCGCTGGTGGCGAGGGTTCCGGCGGCGAGCGCGCTGCCGGCGTTGAAGCCGAACCAGCCGACCCAAAGCAGGCCGGCGCCGATGAAGCTCAGCACCACGCTATGCGGCGGCATGGCCTCTTTCGGATAGCCGAGACGTTTGCCGAGGAAGAGCGCGCAGACGAGAGCGGAAACGCCAGAGGTGATGTGAACCACCGTGCCTCCGGCGAAATCGAGGCAAGGGAACTTGCCGCCAAGCGAGGCATTGAGCAATCCACCTTTGCCCCAAACCATATGCGCCATGGGCGCGTAAACAATGAGCGACCAGAGGACCATGAAGACAGCCATGGCGCTGAACTTCATGCGCTCGGCGAAGGCTCCCGTGATGAGCGCCGGGGTGATGATGGCGAACATCAACTGGTAAATCATGAAGGTCTGCGCGGGAATGGTCGGAGCGTAATCCGGGTCAGGCGTGAGGCCAACCCCATGCAGGAAGGCATTGTGGATGCCGCCGATGAATGGCGTTCCCGATCCGAAGGCCAGGCTATAGAGAATGAGCGCCCACAAGACGGTGATGATGGCCGTCATAGAAAAGCTTTGCAGCATGGTGGCGAGCACGTTTTTCTTGCGCACCAGGCCGCCGTAGAAGAGGGCAAGGCCGGGGGCGGTCATCATGAGGACGAGAGCGGCGCAGACCAGCATCCAGGCGTTGTCGGCGGAGCTCTTGGCGTCGGCAACTTTGGCTTCGAGTTGCGCGAGGCGGTCGGCGGCAGGCGCGGCGGTTTGGGCCGTTACAACGGAGGCTGCGGCGATAAAGAGGGTGCTGCACAGGAGGAACTTTGCAACCACTCGGCGCATTTCGAGGTCACTCTCCAAGGTTGGTCTTTCAGTGGGTGGATCATTTATTTCTTACAGGCTCGGACGGGAGTGGGGAAATTCAAAGTCTTGATTGCAGCTATCAGGAATCGTTATGAGGCGGGATTCGGAATGGGACTTGGGGCGCAGCAAGATTCCACCTTGTTTCCAAGGAGTTGCCCGGCCTGCTATGCTCAAGAGCCGTTGCCCCCGGAGGGTAAACTTGCGCTTACCAGTCCTAATCCTGCTTGGCAGTCTCCTCGTTGTTCCTGGGTTTGCTCAAAACACGACCGACATGAAGGCCAGCGAACCGGTGCTGCCCTATACCCCCAGTCTTGACGTTACGTCGATGGACAAATCGGTGGATCCCTGCGAGGACTTTTATACGTACTCATGCGGGGGGTGGATGAAGAAGAACCCGATTCCGGCGGACCAGACTTCGTGGAGTGTGTACGGGAAGCTCTATGAAGATAACCTGATCTATCTGCGCGGAATTCTCCGGGAAGATGAGAAGGCAAAGCAGCGGAATGCGCTCGAGCAGAAAATCGGCGATTTCTATGGCGCCTGCATGGACGAAGCGCAGGTGGATGCCGTCGGCGCCAGGCCCATGGCGGCGGAGCTGCAAGCAGTGGCGGAGCTAAAGAGCATAAAAGACATCGCACCGCTGCTGGCGAAACTGCATGTGGAAGGGGACAGCGCCCTGTTTGGCGCGGGGTCGGCCCAGGATCCGGACAATTCAGAGTCGATGATCGTGGGGTTGGAGCAGGGCGGCCTGGGATTGCCGGATCGTGACTACTACCTGACCGACGACGCGAAGTCCAAGGAAGACCGCGCCAAGTACCTCGAGCACGTGCAGAAGGTCTTCGAGCTGCTGGGTGATGCGCCCGAGACGGCGAAGGCCAACGCGGAAACGGTGATGAAGATCGAAACCGGGCTGGCGAAGAACTCCCTGACACGGGTGGAGCGACGCGATCCGTACAAGGTGAAGAACAAAATGACACCAGCGGAACTGGAGGCAATGTCCCCGAACTTCGACTGGAACGCCTACTTCGCCGCCGCGAAGGTTCCACACTTCGATGTGCTCAACCTGAACTCAAAGGTTTTCTTTAAGGATGTGAGCGATCAGCTGGGTACGGTGCCGCTTCCGGAGTGGAAGACGTATCTGCGTTTCCACATCGCGAACTCCCGCTCTCCCTATCTTTCGAAGGCGTTTGCGCACGAGAATTTCGAGTTCTATCGCAAATACCTGCGTGGCGCCACCGAGGAAGAGCCGCGCTGGAAGCGGTGCGTGGGTTGGACCGATTTCATGCTCGGCGAAGCGCTGGGGCAGGAATATGTAAAGAAGACCTTCTCGCCCGAACTAAAGGCGGATGCGCTGGATATGACGCGGCGCATCGAGGATGCGATGGCGGTACGTATCCAGCAACTCGAATGGATGAGCCCGGAGACGAAAGAGCAGGCTCTGACCAAACTGAAGGCGATCCGCAACAAGATCGGCTATCCGGATAAGTGGCGGGACTACAGCGCGGTGGTCATCCGGCCGAACGACTTTTACGGGAACGTGACGCGGGCGGCGGAATTCGAATCGCATCGCGATTTCAACAAGGTGGGCAAGCCGGTGGATCACGGAGAGTGGGATATGAGCCCGCCGACGGTGAATGCCTATTACAACCCGCAGATGAATGACATTAATTTTCCGGCGGGCGTTTTGCAGCCTCCGCTCTATGACCCCAAAGAAGACGCGGCGCCGAACTACGGGAACACCGGTTCGACGATCGGCCATGAGCTGACGCACGCCTTCGACGATGAGGGGCGGCAGTTCGATGCTCATGGGAACCTGAAGGACTGGTGGACCAAGGAAGACGCCGAAAAGTTCGTGAAGCACGCCGATTGCGTGGTCGATCAGTATGCCAAGTACGTGGTGGTGGACGATATCCACATCAACTCCAAGCTGACGGAGGGCGAGGATGTTGCCGATTTCGGTGGAACCATCCTGGCCTACATGGCATGGAAGGATGCGACCAAGGACAAAAAGCTGGAAGACCGTGACGGCCTAACGCCGGATCAGCGGTTCTTCGTGGGGTTGGCGCAATGGGCGTGCGAGAACGCTCGTCCGGAGGACCTGCGTCTGCATGCCAAGACCGATCCGCACTCGCCGGGGAAGTACCGCATCAATGGAGTCGTGGTGAATATGCCGGAATTCGGGAAGGCGTTCTCCTGCAAAGCTGGGCAGCCGATGGTGAAACCGCCGGACCAGGTCTGCCACGTCTGGTAGTCATGCAGAAGAGGTTGCATGGGGCTGCGACTCGAGCCCCATTTTCTCTGGCGGAGAGCTGGATTTGCGCGCCACGAGTTTCCTCTATATCGTTCTTGTGCGCGGTCGAGCCCGAATCCCGCAGTTGGAACAGCTTTTGCGCAAGAGTCTCACTCTAATAACGAGATGAACGAATCCCTGAAATTTGAGTTCCACGTCTCTCGCGCCGTCCGCGACAAGTACGGTTTTGACCAAGAGGTGTTTTCGTGGACCGGGAACGTGCTGTTCGCCAACATTGCCGCCTCGAGACGGTTCGCCAACCAGGTGAACCAGGTGCGCAATGCGAAACAGCATCCGGAACAGGCGCTGCATCCCGGCGCTCTCAATGCCATGGGGCTGATCGACGAAGCGCTGCATGCCGTCATCGAGCGCTACCGGCAGGAGCGCGATCCTCGCGCCATGGTGGATGCGATCGATTGGTTCTCGGCGCGGCTCGGACCGGAGGCGCTGGATAAGGCGCTGCTGGCGTTTTCCACGCAATTTCCCGGGATCGATGTTTATCGCGGAAAACTCAGCGCTGCCGAGTGGCTGCAGAAATCCACGGCCGGAACGCCGCATCGCGCGGTTGCCCTGGAAGAGATGCTGATGCTGTGGCTGGCCAACGCCAACCCGGCCTTCAAGAAATTCCAGGAGCTTTTTGAAGATACGGAACTCGCCCGAACGAGCGTTTATCCTTCGCTGACACAGTCGTTCAAGGAGTATTTCGACACACGGCCGAAATTTGGGCCGGATGAGCAGAACCTCGTCGAAATGTTGCGCGCGCCGGCGCTGGCATCCCCTGATTCGCTGGACGGGCAACTGGCGTTCATTCAGAAGAAGTGGACGAGCGTGCTGGGTGACCTGATCCGTCGCATTCTGACCGCGATGGACATCATGAAAGAGGAAGAGCTCGCCATCTGGATGCAGTTCCATCCTCGCGAGGAGCGCATCCACAACACGAAGCACATGGAGGGCGACTCCAGCGCAGCCGCGGTGCCGCACTTTGGAACGAAGGAACCGGAGTACGAGCGCTTCAGCCCCGATGTGGAGTGGATGCCGCGCACGGTGATGCTCGCCAAGAGCGCCTTCGTCTGGCTCGACCAGCTTTCCAAGTTCTACAAGCGTCCAATTCACCGGCTCGATGAGGTTCCCGACGAAGAGCTCGACACCATGGCGCGGCGCGGGTTCAACGCGCTGTGGCTGATCGGATTATGGGAGCGCAGCAAGGCCTCGCAACGCATCAAGCAGCTCACCGGGAATCCGGAGGCGGCGGCCTCGGCCTATTCGCTTTACGATTACACGGTGGCGCACGATCTCGGCGGGGAAGAAGCCTACCTGCGGCTGCGCGATCGCGCCTGGCAACGCGGCATTCGGCTCGGCAGCGACATGGTGCCGAATCATATGGGCATCGATTCCAGGTGGGTATTCGAGCATCCGGACTGGTTTTTATCGGTGCCGTATCCGCCGTACCCGGCATATACGTTTGGCGGTCCCGATGTTTCGGACGATGGCCGCGTCGAAATCAAGATCGAGGACCACTATTACAACCGGACGGATGCGTCGGTGGTGTTCATGCGGCGCGACCGGTGGTCGAACGATACGCGCTTCATCTATCACGGCAATGACGGCACGAGTTTTCCCTGGAACGACACGGCGCAGTTGAATTACCTGAATCCCGAGGTGCGCGAGGCGGTGATTCAGAACATTCTGCACGTGGCGCGGCTCTCGCCGATTATCCGTTTCGACGCCGCGATGACGCTGACGAAACAACACTACCAGCGGCTGTGGTTCCCGCAGCCGGGCAGCGGCGGAGGTATTCCTTCGCGCGCCGAACATGGGATGACGAAGGCGGAATTCGATCGCGCTATGCCCAACGAGTTCTGGCGCGAAGTAGTCGATCGCGTCGCCGTTGAAGTGCCGGGCACGCTGCTGCTGGCGGAGGCGTTCTGGCTACTGGAAGGATATTTTGTCCGTACGCTGGGAATGCACCGCGTTTACAACAGCGCCTTCATGAACATGCTGCGCGACGAGGAAAACGCCAACTACCGCACCGTGATCAAGAACACGATTGAGTTCGATCCCGACATCCTGAAGCGCTACGTCAACTTCATGAACAACCCCGACGAACGCACGGCGGTGGATCAGTTCGGCAAAGGCGACAAGTATTTCGGCATCGCGACGGTCATGTCGACGATCCCGGGACTGCCGATGTTCGGCCACGGCCAGTTCGAAGGCTTCAACGAGCGCTACGGCATGGAATATCGGCGTGCCTACCACGACGAGACGCCCGACAGTTGGTTGATCGCCCGGCACGAGCGCGAGATCTCGCCGCTGCTGCACCGGCGGGCTTTGTTCGCCGAGGTACAGAACTTCCTGCTTTACGACTTCTACACCGACCACGGGCACGTGGACGAAAACGTGTTCGCTTATTCGAACCGGCTGGGCGATCAGAAGGCGCTGGTGGTCTTCCATAACAAGTTCGGCGACACCAGCGGTTGGATCCGCATGTCGAGCGCCTATGCCGAGAAGACCGGAGATGGCGGACGGAACATGCGTCAACGAAGCTTGTCGGATGCGTTCAGCGTGCACGGTTCCGATACGCTCTTCATGGCGGCGCGCGATGCGGTATCGGGTCTCGAGTACCTCTACAACGGACGCGATCTCGCGGATAAGGGGCTCCATTTCCAGCTGCACGCCTATCAATGCCATGTGTTGCTCGACTGGCGCGAGTTGCGTGACGATGCGTCGCATCCATGGGGATTGTTGTGTTACGAGCTTGCGGGAAAGGGTGTTTCCAGTCTCGATGACGCGTTGCGCGGCCTGCAACTGAAGCCGCTGCACGACGCGATGCGCGAGCTGCTAGCACCGGCCTTGATCGAGCAACTTGCCGAAACCCAGAAGATTACGAAAAAGAAAGCTGCCAAGAGAGAAGAAGTCCCTCCAGCGGACGGCAAGAAGGTCACCCAGGCGTTGAGTGGAAAAGTGCGGACGCTGCTGGAACGCTCGCGGGAACTGGCGGCGACCGACCGTGAGCGGGCTGCATCGGCGCATCAGGATTTCTGGAACGGCGACCTCGACCAGGCGGTTGCGGGCTTTGAGGGGCGGATTGCTCTTGCGCTAAAGCTTCCGGAGGTGGAAAAGGAATTCAGCGCGCCGTGGCCGAAAGAGGCACATATCGTCGTGCCGTCCGCATCGACCGAAAAGAAGCAGGCGATCAGCGTGCTGGCGTCGATCGTGGCGTGGGCTGCGATGGTGGCAGTCGGGGAGTATGCCGATTCGACGGACGCGGACTGCGCTGCGTCCCGCATCCTCGATCAGCAGCGTTTGCGCGAGCCCATTGCGGAGTCGCTGAACCGGCTTGGCCTCAGTGGCGATGAACGCTGGCGGGCGGCGGCACGCATTCGCGCGCTCCTCGCACATAAGCCATGGGGTCCTGGCGACGATACGAAAAAGCCACGTGCACCTTTCAGCTGGCTGCAGGATCCCGATGTGGCGTGGCTGATCGGCGTGCACTCCTACCAGGATGTGCGTTACTTCAACAAGGAATCGTACGAGCAGCTTCTCTGGTGGATGGCTCTCCCGGCGTTGTTACGGATTGCGGCCAAGCCGAAGCCGGACCCGGCTGCCGTCGAAATGCTGGAAGAGCAGATCGAGGCGCGTTCACGGGCGGCGGCAGAAGCGGAGTACCAGATCGACGGATTATTCGCGACGCCGCAACGGGCAAAAGAAAAGCTGCCGTCTTAGCCAAGCTCGGGGGTGCGGTCCTGCCACGGAGCGATTTCTTCGAGCTGCTCGGCGATTGCCAGCAGCTCGAAGTCTTTTTCGGGCGCTGCGGCCAGTTGAATGCCAATGGGCAGGCCGCTGGAAGAGAGATTCCACGGCAGGCTGATAGCCGGGACGCCGAGAACGTTGAACGGACGGGTATTGCGCAGCATGACCAACTCCCGGTGCCGCAGCGTATCGGGATTCCCGAGCAGGTCATCGATCGCCGGCGGCAGTACGGGCACGGTGGGCGTCAGCAGGACGTCGATATCAGTAAATATGTCTTTGGCGCCCGCACGCGTGGCATTCAACTTTTCCCTGGCTGCGGCAGCGGCTTCCGCCGTAATTTTTTGGCCGGTCACTATGCGCCGTAATGTTTCGGGCTGATAGAGCTCCGGCGATGCCTGCACCCACTTCTCGTGATAGGCGTAAGACTCGAAGGATGCGAGGGTCCGGTCTTCATCGACAGGGAAGTCGACCGGTTGCAACGTGTGTCCTGCCTTCTCCAGCGCGTTCAACGCGGAGGACATCACGGTTCCGACCTCCGCGTCGAGATCGCGGTAGAAATAAGTTTCCGGGATGCCGATGCGAAGCGTCTTCCTCCCGCAGGATGGCTCCGGTACTCCGGCCATGGCCGCGTACAAGATGCGGGTGTCCGCGACCGTTCGCGTCATCGGGCCGACGTGGTCATAGGACTGCGCCAGCGGCACGACTCCTTCGGCAGAGACATTGGCGTAGGTCGGTTTGAAACCGACGATACCGCAGAAACTTGCGGGCAGGCGGATCGATCCCGCGGTGTCGGTTCCGACGGCAGCGGCACAGAGTCCGGCGGCGACGGCCGCAGCCGATCCCGAGGAGGAGCCACCGGTAATGTGAGCGGTGTTCCACGGATTACGCGCCGGACCGAAGGAACTGATGACCCCGCTGCCGCCGTACGCGAATTCATGCAGGTTGGTTTTTCCCGCGAGCAGCGCTCCTGCTTCGCGCAAGCGGCGAATCACGGTCGCATCGGAGCTCGCCACATTGCTCGCGAGCACCCGGCTGGCTGCGGTCGTGAGCATGCCCTCGATATCGACGAGGTCCTTGATGGCGATCGGAATGCCATGCAGCGGTCCGCGCAGGTTTCCGCTGTCGAGAACCTTTGCCTCCCGGCGCAGACGATCCTCGTCGATCGCGACGAACGCGTTCAGGGTGCCGTTCGTACGGGCAACATCACCGAGAAATTGCTCGACAAGATCGGACGGAGAAAGCCTGCGCGCGTGGATGGCACTGCTGAGGTCGGCGAGGCCGGAGGTAGGCATGCGGGGAACCGAATCGATTGTAGCGTGCCCTCAGGCACTGGAAGCCGGAGACAGCCAGATGGGCGCTAAGCCGCGTCTTTACGGGACAATTCTACTTTCGCGCTCGCCTTCGTTTCGCTCCTCAAGGTACGATAGTTAGTTCTCATACGTCGTAAGGAGCCGCTCTATGTCCAGCGTAGTGTCCGAACTCGATCCTAAGGTCATCTGGAAACATTTTGACGCACTGACCCAGATTCCCCGTCCTTCGACGAAGGAAGCTGCCGCGCGGAAGTACATCACCGATTTGGCCGACAAACTCGGGCTGGAGCACGTGCAGGACAAAGCCGGGAACCTGGTTGTGCGGAAGCCGGCCCGTCCTGGCCGCGAAAAGGCGCCAATGGCGGCGCTGCAAGGCCATCTCGACATGGTGTGCGAGAAGAACGAAGGCACGCACTTCAACTTCGATACCGACGCGATCAAGGTAGTCCGCCGCGACGACTGGCTCTATGCCGATGGAACCACGCTTGGCTCCGACAATGGCGTTGGGGTGGCGACGGCCCTCGCCGTCATGGAGAGCACGGACATCAACCATGGTCCGCTGGAGTTTGTCTTCACCATCGATGAAGAGACAGGGTTGACGGGCGCCTCCGATTTCCAGCCCGGGCTGCTGAAATCGAAATACTTTCTCAACCTCGATGGCGAGGAAAAGGACACGCTCTGCATTGGTTGCGCCGGGGGTGTGAACACCTATCTGCGCCGCAAAATCGCGCTCCGGTCCGCGCCAAAGGGCGTCGCACTGCGCATAAAGGTTTATGGCTTGAAGGGCGGGCACTCGGGCGTCGATATCCATCTTGGCCGTGGGAATGCCGTTCGCATTCTGGGCCGTGTGTTGCAGACCTTACTCGACAAAGTGCAAATCGAAGTCGCCGATTTGAAGGGCGGCAGCGCGCACAATGCGATTCCCCGCGAGGCTTACGCGGTGGTGGTCGTCGATCCCTCCCGCGAAGAGGAGTTGAAGAAGCTGGTGGATACCTTGGAAGCCGAGATCCAGGCGGAACTCGGTTCCTTCGATCCCGGCTTAAAGATCAGCGTAGAGAACACGGCGGCGCCCGCCCAGGTGATCGACAAAGCCGACGCCGCGCACATTGCGGACCTGCTAGTTACGGTTCCGCATGGCGTGCTGGCAATGAGCCCGGACATCGCGGGACTGGTGCAGACCTCCACCAACCTCGCCACGGTTTCCTTGAACGGGGATGGGGTCGAGATCGTCACCAGCCAGCGGAGCGCGATCGAGAGCAGCAAACATGCGGTTGCGCGCATGGTGGCCACGGTCAGCCGGATGGGCGGCTTCGAGCCGGAGCACGCCACCGGGTATCCCGGATGGAAGCCCGAACCCGGCAGTGACATCGTTCGCATCTCGCGCGAGGTGCACGAGGAAGTGCTTGGCAAGCGTCCGGAACTCGTCGCCATGCACGCCGGGCTGGAGTGCGGAGTGATTGGCGAAAAGCACTCCGGCATGGAGATGATCTCCTTTGGTCCGCAGATCGAAAATCCGCACAGCCCCAACGAACGCGTCCAGATCTCGTCGGTGGAAAGTTTCTGGCGTTTCCTGAAAGTGCTGCTCGAGCGGATTTAACCGCGGTTCTCCATGCACATCCTTGTCGACATCGTGATGCAGACGTTTCGTACGCTCTGGGCGCACCGTCTGCGTACCTTTCTGACCATGTTCGGGATTGCATGGGGCGTAGGCTCGCTGCTGCTGCTGGTGGGGCTGGGCGAAGGGTTTCGCTCGGGCAATAAGCGGGAGATGGAAGAACTCGGCAAGGATTTGATGTCGGTTTACCCTGGGCGCGCACCGGCGGTGCAGGGCAACATGGCCTCGGCGAGGAACTACCTTCTTACGTACAAAGATTTCCTCGATATCCGCAGCGCTCCCTACATCCGCAATGCAGTGCCTGTCATTGTCTCCGACGATATGCACGCGGTGAGCGAGTTCGCCAACGCCAACGGACAACTGGTAGGCGCGGAACCAAACTACGCGGAGATCCGTTTCCTGCCCGTGCAACAGGGGCGATGGCTCAACCCGCTCGACAACCAGCAGAAGCGGAACGTCATCGTTCTCGGGGACGAACTCACCCACAATCTTTTTCCCGGGCGGCCCGCGTTGGGCGCGACCATCCTGGTCAACAACATTCAATTTGAGGTCGTCGGCACAATTCGCCGCGTCGGACGGGGCGATAACAATTCGACGAACATGCGGGGCTACATCCCGTTCCAGGTGATGAAAATGTATTTTCCTATCAAGGGAGAAGAGGGCCGCGATGCGCTCTCCTTCATCAACTTTCAGCCGCGCACCCGCGACGAACATACCCTGGCTAACAACGAGGTCCGCAAGATCCTCGCCCGCAATCATGGCTTCGATCCGCACGACGACAACGCCTTCGAATCCTGGGACACGATCAAGCAGGCGCAAGCGATCGGCGCGATCTTCGATGCCATGAACGGCTTCCTGGGCAGCGTGGGCCTCGTAACCCTTGGCCTGGGCGCGATCGGTGTGGTGAACATCATGCTGGTTTCGGTTTCCGAACGAACCAATGAGATCGGCCTGCGGAAGGCGCTGGGAGCAACGAATCGCAGCATCCTGTTCCAATTCTTTTTCGAAGGCATTTTCCTGACACTAACCAGCGGATTCATTGGGATTGCCGGGGCAGCGGTCCTGATGTGGGCGCTGAGCGGAATCCAGGGCCAGGGCGGTTTCGATCCGCCGAAGCTGGTACCCGCTACGGCGGCGCTGGCGATTGGGAGCCTGGCGCTGTGTGGGGTGGCGGCGGGCCTTTATCCGGCGAGACGTGCGGCCAATCTCACGCCGGTGGAAGCCCTGAGGAAGGATTAGCGTGCGCGACATCCTCGAGGAGGCCTTCGTCGCGCTGCGCTACAACCGGCGTCGCACCATGCTCACCATGCTGGGAATGGCCTGGGGCATTGCGACGGTGGTGTTGCTGCTCGCCTACGGCAACGGATTCGGCGCCGCGATCACAACCATCTTTGCCAGCTTCGGCACGAAAACCATGATCATCGTCCCGGGCCGCTCGTCGATGCAGGCCGGAGGACAGAAGGCCGGCGCCCAGACGCGGTTTACCCTCGACGACGTTGAGCTGCTGACGACGAACGTGCCGCAGATCACGCGTATCACGCCCGAAGTCGATAAGGACTGCACGGTGCAGTTCGATACCCGAAGCTTCACCTTCCCGGTGACCGGAAGCTATCCCATCGTTGCCGATATCCGCGTGCTTACGATCGACCAGGGACGTTTCTACAACGCGGAGGACGAGGTGCAGCACGCCCGCGTTGCGGTCCTGAGTTCGGAGGCGAAGGAGAAATTATTCTCGGGGCGCAATGCCCTCGGGGAACATGTTCGCATCGACGGCGTCAGCTTCGAAGTGATTGGGGTACTCAAGGCGAAGATGCAGGAAGGCGACAACGACGTCAACCGCGTGCTCTTCACTCCCTTCACCAGCATGAGCAACATCAAGGATATCCACTATCTCAGCGACATCTGGATCAGCTACGAGATCGACGATTACCTCGGACTGGAACAGACGCTGCGCAACGTTCTCGCCATCCAGCACCGCTTCAATCCCGCCGATCGGCGGGCCCTCATGATCTACAGCATCATGACGCAAGTGCATCAATTCGAGGTGATTACCCTTGGCCTCAAGATCCTGCTGACCTTTATCGGCACGCTCACGCTCGGCATCGGCGGCGTCGGGCTGATGAATATCATGCTTGTGTCGGTCACCCAGCGCACCCGCGAAATCGGCATGGAAAAAGCGTTAGGTTGCCCACGCCGTGCCATCTTCCTGCAATTTCTCGCGGAGGCGCTCGCCATCAGCTTCGCCGGAGGAGTCCTGGGCGTGATCCTGGCCTATACCGTATCGCTCTCGGTGGGACGCCTGACGTTATACAGCGCGATGGCACAGCATGCCGAAGCCGCGGACATCCGCCTGCTGATCGATCCAGGAACCCTGCTGATCGCGACGATGATTCTTGCGCTTGTCGGCCTGGTGAGCGGGATCGTGCCCGCCGTCCGGGCCTCGCGGCTCGACCCCATCGAAGCCTTGCGCTACGAGTAGGGGCCGATTTCACAACGGGGGCCGAGGCATTATCGCAAAGCGCCCGGCCCACCGTTTAAGTTTGTGCGATCATCGAACCAGCCACATGTCTCTGTCTGGGCCGATCTCGCCACTGCACCTCGCGATTGCCGCCCTCGCCGCGTTTCTGGCGGGCGCGATCAACTCCGTCGCGGGCGGCGGAACCTTGATCACGTTTCCCACGCTGATGGCTCTCGGTTTGCCGCCGGTCATCGCCAATGCCACTAATACCGTCGCGATCTGGCCGGGCTCGCTCGGCAGCCTGTGGGGATTTCGCCGGGAGTTCAAAGAGACCGACGCGAAGATGCGATGGATGGTTATTCCCAGCCTGGTGGGTGGGGCTGCGGGAGCGTTGCTCCTGCGTTTCACCCCGCCTTCCGTCTTCGAGAAGATGGTGCCTTTTCTCATTCTCTTTGCGACGGTCGTCTTTACGGTGCGAGGCCCCATCCAGCGGCTCGTTGGGAAATCGCATCCCGAAGCGCATCGCACCACGCGATGGTTCGTCACCGCCTTGATCTTCCAGTTGTTTGTGGGCCTCTACGGTGGCTACTTCGGCGCGGGGATCGGCATCATGATGCTTTCGGCGCTCAGCATTCTTGGCATGACGGACCTGCTGAAGATGAATGCGCTCACCAGCCTCTACGCGCTCTGCATCAATGGCGTGGCCGCGCTGTTATTCATTTTCGCTAAGATGGTTTTCTGGCCGTACGTGCTGACGATGGCGATTGCCTCCGTTCTTGGTGGGTACGGGGCCGCCGGCTTCGCCAGGAAAATCGGCAGCGACCGCTTGCGGATCGTCGTGATCTGCATCGGATTTTCGATCTCAGGGATTCTTTTCTTCCGGATGTTCCATCACTGATCGCGCCTGGCGTTGTACACCGCCGGGTTCAGCGACGCTTCGTTGTACATCTTGAGTTGGCGGTAAAGTTTAAAACGTCGGCGGCCACCGAGCACATCGGCCCAGAGCGCATCGAGGGCGCCGGCGAGATCGTCGCGTTGTTCGACGAGAATTGCCATCCGTTCGCGATTCGTCTCCGCGTGACCTTCGGGCGCGTCCGCCCGGCCGATCTCCTGTTGGGTGTGGTAGATCTTCAACGACAGGATCGACAGACGGTCGAGGATGAGTCCGATGCTTTCGGAGTTCAGCGGCGCATCGGGGCGGGGAAGACCTTGCTTTCCGAGCTCCGCAAGTGCGAACAGGTCACAGCGCTCCATCAAGTTGTTGCGATGCTGGTTGATCCGGTCGATGGTGCGCTTCACGTCGGCAACTGCAGCATCCGGCGCGCCGGGAACGCGGGCCTTGTCCTCTTCATGCCAGAGTTGAAAATTAGCGTAATGCTGCTGCTCGACGGAGCCCTCGAAATCCGCTGACGTGTGCTCGAAATTCGGGGGCTCGTCATGCCAGTGTTTCGTCCACTGATCGTGGAGTTGGGTAATCTTGCTCGCGTTAACCATTACGCTTGCCGCACCCATTCCGATTCCACGTAATCGGAGAGCAGGTGCCCGATGAGGATGTGACACTCCTGGATGCGCGCCGTGGAGGACGATTCGACAGCAATGCAGCTATCCGCCAGGTTGCGCATCTTGCATTCGCCGGCACGCGTCAGGGAAACGGTGTAGGCGCCGATCTCTTTCGCGCGCTGCAGCGCCAGGCAAACATTCGCGCTGTTTCCGGAGGTCGAGAGGCCGACCACGACGTCCCCCGGCCGGCAGAGTGCCTCGATCTGCCGGGCAAAGACCTTCTCATAACCGTAATCGTTTCCGATCGCGGTGAGGACGGACGTATCCGTGGTCAACGCAATCGAGGCGAAGCCCGTGCGTTCGCGGGTGTAGCGCCCTACGAATTCCGCGGCGAGATGTTGCGAATCCGCGGCGCTTCCGCCGTTGCCGCACCATAGGACCTTGTTGCCCGCCTGCAAACAGGTGAGCATCCTGCGCGCAACGTGAAGGATGATTTCCTGCTGCGACGCGAGCTGCTGCACGACTTCGGCGTGTTCGCGGATCGTCTGGTGAAACATGGACTCAGGGAAGCTTTCGGGCATGCAGGTGCTACTCCGGCGGTTCACCTTGGAATCGATGGGACCGGTCTATGATAGACGCTCCGAGCGCAGCTACAAACCTCCCGTCTCGGCCGGAGTGCTGTCATCCTCGGTACCCTCCCACAGCGCTCCGCACGCATGGCATCTCCAGCGGTTGGCGGCAAATGGGATTGGCACGTTAAGCCACATGCTGGCGTAGGTGGGTAGCTTATCGAGCGATTCGAAGCTGATGTCGGTGGACTGGCATTTCTGACATTTCGGCTGCTCGTACTCGCCGACACCTTCGACATCAAAATTGTCCGGGATGGGCTGCGAGAGGACTTCGATGGCGGCCTGCGCATCCTCGGCTTTCACGTAAATCTTCACGCCACCAACCAGGTTGGAGATGAACCAGTCCATGCGCACCATGTTGTCATCCCCCAGCGAATTCTCAATTCCCGCGGAGTCGAGCTGTCCCTTGGCGAGAAGCGCTTCATGCAGGTTCGTGAAACGTCCCACCATCACAGGTGGGACGCTGCCGGCATAGTCGAGAGCTGGTTCCGGTTCCGCGGGTGTAGGCAGAGCAAGACCGCGCCGGCTCATTTCATGCTTCAATGCCTCTCTGGCTGCATCGCTAAGGTCTTCGGGCTCCGCAGAGAGGAGGGAGAGTTCTGCATCAGACATGCCCCGGTAGAGTTCGGTAAGCCTTTGGATTTCCCGGTTGTGTTCGGCCATGACAGATCGAAAGCAGTCTATCTTCTCGCCCGAGGCGAGTCACTGTCCTTTGTGAAAGCAACGATTTCGAATGGTGCGACTGCAGCTTTTCTCCGAACTTTAACTTTCGCGTCGAAACTGAGCCTGTAATCTCCAGCCGCTGAGGGATTCCTCAAGTAAGCGCGGCGCTACGCAAGATTGCCAGGAGATCTATGGCTACAGTTTCCGCTTCACCTTCACCTACTCCACTTCCTTCTCACTCCGTCAGTGCGAAAATGGCCAAAGGGCCGGGAAAAATCGGCACCATGATTTTCGGCTCGGTGCTGGCTGTGGGCGTGGTTTACGCGGCCTCCCACCTGGTGAAGGACCTGTCCGGGGTTCATCCCACTTCGCTCTTCCCCTACGTCCTGCTCGGGGTCGCGCTGCTGGTCGCGCTCGGTTTCGAATTCGTGAACGGTTTTCACGACACCGCCAACGCCGTCGCGACGGTGATCTATACCCATTCGCTCGATCCGCATATCGCGGTCGCGTGGTCGGGAACCTGGAATTTTCTTGGGGTGATGGTATCGAGCGGCGCCGTGGCCTTCGGCATTATCTCGTTGTTGCCGGTTGAATTGATCCTGCAAGTCGGCAGCGGCGCGGGCTTCGCCATGGTGTTTGCTTTACTCGTTGCCGCCATTATCTGGAATTTGGGAACGTGGTGGTTGGGACTGCCGGCGTCGAGTTCGCACACTTTGATCGGCTCGGTCATTGGAGTCGGCATCGCGAACCAGTTGATGTCGGTAAAGACTGGTACCAGCGGCGTGGACTGGGGGCAGGCGACCAAGATCGGCCAGAGCCTGCTGCTCTCACCGCTGGTTGGTTTCGGGTGCGCCGCCCTGCTGCTGCTCGTCGGCAAGGCGCTCATTCGCGATCCGCGGCTCTACGAGGCTCCCAAGGGAACCGAGCCGCCGCCGTTCTGGATCCGAGCGCTGCTCATTCTTACCTGCACCGGCGTGAGCTTTTTCCACGGATCGAACGATGGGCAAAAAGGCATGGGCTTGATCATGCTGATCCTCATCGGCACCGTACCCACAGCCTACGCCCTCAATCATGCGTTCACGCCGCAGCAGTCGATGGATTTCGTCGCCGCCTCGCAGGCCGCGTCCAACGCGCTCGACCACTACATCGACAAGAATGCGGTGGTAGTGGATCCGCGCGATGATGTGCAGCAGTATGTCCGCGACAAGAATTTCACGGCGAGCACGATGTTAGCTTTGCGTAACCTTGTGACCGACATCAGCAACGAGGCTGCACTCTACAAGGAACTGAAAAACGTCCCGCAGGACCAGGTGCGCAACCTGCGCAACGATATGTACCTCGTCTCCGAGGCGCTGCGTTTGATGAAAAAGAGCGGCAAGCCGGCGATCACGGCGGCTGACTGGACGGTCCTCGACAATTACAAGAAGAACCACGTCGATCTCGCCACCAAGTTCATTCCCGCATGGGTCAAGGTTGCGGTGGCCATCGCCCTCGGACTCGGCACGATGGTCGGCTGGAAGCGCATTGTCGTGACGGTCGGCGAAAAGATCGGCAAAGATCACCTCACCTACGGGCAGGGCGCAGCGGCCGAGATTACCGCCATGGCTACGATCGGCGCCGCCGACTGGTTTGGGTTGCCGGTGAGTACGACCCACGTGTTGTCGTCCGGTGTCGCGGGGACGATGGCCGCGAATCACTCTGGCTTGCAGTGGGCCACGGTACGAAACCTGCTGCTGGCTTGGGTGCTCACGTTGCCGGCTTCGATCATGCTCTCCGGGACGCTGTTCTGGGCCTTCCGCCACCTGTCCTAGCGGGAAAATAATTTGCCAGCGAGGGCGCGATGCCTGAAAATATCGCGCCATGGCAAATCGCGATAAACGCGTTGACGCATACATCGAAAAGGCGGCGCCCTTCGCGCAACCGATCCTTCGCCACCTGCGGGAACTGGTGCACGAAGCCTGCCCTGAGGTCGAGGAAGAGATCAAGTGGAGCTTCCCGAATTTTAGCTACAAGGGCATGTTCTGCGGGATGGCTGCGTTCAAGCAGCATTGCGCCTTCAACTTCTGGAAGGGCTCGCTGATTCTGGGGACCAAAGAGAAAGATGGCATGGGCGGCTTTGGGAAAGTGAAGTCCATCGACGACTTACCCCCGAGAAAGGTGCTCCTCGGCTACCTCAAGGAGGCTAAGCGCCTCAACGACGAAGGAATCGCCAAGCAAAAGCCGAAGCCCTCGAAGACAAAGAAAGAGCTGGTTGTACCGCCGTACTTCCTGACGGCTGTGAAGAAAAACCAGAAGGCGCTCGCCGCCTTCGAAGCGTTCTCTCCCAGCCACAAGAAGGAATATGTCGAGTGGGTCACGGAAGCGAAGACCGACGAGACGCGCGATCGCCGCTTAGCGACCACCGTCGAGTGGCTCGCACAAGGGAAGTCGCGCAACTGGAAATACGAGCGCTGCTGATCTACTGGCTGGAACCGGCAGCCGCGCGGCATCTGACCAAACTGTCATCTGCCGGAAAGTCTTCGTACTCTCGATTTTGCGTACAATATCGTCTATTCAAGCATTCTCTCGTCGATCGCAAGATCCGGAGTTCCATGCGGTTTACCTGGGCAGTCGTTGCGGTTTTTGTTTCCGGTAGCTGGTTGTGTGCGCAAACGCTTTCTATTCGCCCTACGACGGGAAACTCGCCGTCGGCGAAACCTGCTGCTCCGCCGGATACTGCCATTGACCTGACAGTTCCCGCCGGAACCCCCATCAAGATTGCCCTGGACCAGGAGATCAAGGTTCAGAAGGCCGGACAGCCGGTACACGGCAAGGTTATCGAACCGGTCTATGCCTTCGACAAACTGGTGGTGCCGAGCGGTACCGAAGCCCTGGGCACGATCGCCCGCATCGACGAGGTCTCGAAGACGACCCGCACCTTCTCCGCCTTGAACGCCAACTTCTCTCCCGCGCATCCTGTGCACGTCGCATTTCACGAACTGGTGCTTGCGGATGGGCGCCATCTCCCGATCGATACCGTCGTCACCCCCGCGTCGAACGGCGTGCTGCAGTTCGTAGCCGCGCGGGCCCGCACCGATTCCGAGGCCAACAACGAGCACAAGAACATCGCCTCCCGCAAACTTTCCGAGGCGCGCGACCAGGCAAGGCAGCAGTGGGACAGCGCCATGAACCAGTTGCACGACCCTGGCAAGATACATAAGCTCAAGCGCATGGCTGAAGCCGAGCTGCCCTATCACAACCAGTATCTCGATAACGGCTCAAGCTTCGATGCCGACCTGAAGCAGCCGCTCGATTTCGGAACGGAAAAGGTAAAAGCTGAAACCCTGGCGAAGATCGCTTCCGTGCCTCCAACCGGCGGCGTGGTGCATGCCCGCCTTGCGAGTTCGCTAAGTTCCGCAACCGCCAGGAAGGGCGAGCCCGTGGTGGCCATCCTTACCGAGCCGCTTACGGTTTCGGATCAGCTTCTGTTGCCGGTTGGCACGCGCATCACCGGATCGGTCATGGAGGTGCGCCCGGCGCGGCGTTTGAAACACAACGGCCAGCTCCGCATTCTCTTCCATGAGGTCGAGCTGCCCAACGGACTGGAACAGAAGATCGAGTCGAGCATTGAAGGCGTGCAGGTAGCGCGGGGCGAAAATCTTTCTCTTGACGCCGAAGGCGGAGCGCAGGTCACTACTCCTCGTACTCGTTACTTCGCCACCGCGATCCAAGTAGCGCTTGCCACCTCAGTCATCGGCGATCGCGATGCCGGCAAGGCTGTGCCCGACCAGGGCAGCATGGGAAGCGCCGCGGCGAACGGGGCCTCCGGATTTCGCCTCGTCGGCGCGCTGGTGGCGGCCGTTGCGCATACCCGGGTCGTCAGCTCCGGCTTCGGCATCTACGGCGCTGGGATGTCCGTCTATTCCCATTTCCTAGCCCGGGGCAACGACGTTGTCTATCCCAAAGATATGTCGATGGTCATCGGGCTCGGCACGAGATAGAACCTCGACCGGTAAGGTATCGCCCGCGTCCAGCTAACTTCAAAAGAACAGCAGGTCCTGCGTCGCTTTGCTCCCCTGGATGACAAGAGGGAGTATCGGTGACAGACGCATGAGCATCCATGTTATCCACAAATACGAAAGGCACGATCCGAAGATCGTGCCCCTTTTCCCTCAACCAATTTCGTTAGCTCTGGGGAGCGCCTGCCGAAGCGTTCTGCTGCTCGCTGCCCGAGTTGGTCATCAGGCGAACGTCCACGCGACGGTTCTTAGCGCGGCCTTCCGAGGTGGCATTCTTCTCCACCGGCTTGTCCTTGCCCAGACCGATTAAGTAAATCTTGTAGGTTGGAATCTGGTACTTATCGCTGAGGTACTGGATCACGGCGTCGGCGCGGCGCTTGCTGAGGTCGTAGTTGTATTGCGAGTCGCCGGTCGAATCCGTGCTGCCCTCAACTTCGATGATGTAGTGCTTCGAGCTCGAGAGCTGTCCGCCGAGCTGATCGAGGGCGTCTTTCGCCTTCGAGGTCAGGTCCGCTTTGTCGAAGCCAAAGTGAACTGAGCTCTCCGCGATCGGCTTGTAATTGTCCAGATTCTCGACGGTGCCGGCCAGCGAAGCGACGTTGGTCGAAACCTGCTGGGCGTTCTTGTTGGCCGCATCGGCAGCCTGGCCCGCCGCCAGGGCGTGCTGATCGGCTGTATCCGCCTTACCCTGGGCGTCCTTAATGCCGGCCTGGGCGCGTTGGTCCGTATCTTTGATTTCGCGAGTATTTTTAGCCGTCAAATCATCTAATTCATTGGTCTTGTTGATGACGGGCGCGACTTCGTTGCGGGTGTACTTCTTGGTGGCGCAGCCCACCGTGAAAGGCATGGTGCCTGCGATCAGAACTGCTACCATCGAAATCCGGTTCATAGTCTCGGGGCTCCTTCGGGCGTCGGCCAGAGCGAACTTTTTCCGGGGCCTCCGGCAAACCGCAGTCTGCTGGGGCGGTCGGTTTGGGGGAGGTTCTTACAACCCTGCCGTGACCAAAGTAACTGCACGGCACTTGCCAATCCGTGAGCTTTATTTATCAATGAGTTAGCAAAGAACCACAGGCCGGAAATCAAGGAAATCCGGCTTACGTCGTAGAATTTTTACTTGGCGGCTTTTTCGCTCTTGGCTTTTGGCGGTTGGAGTTTCCAGAGGAGCGAATGCTCCGGTCGCTAAGAGCTGACCGCCAACAGTGCTCTCCCCATGGACCTGCATCAGAAAATCCGGACCCTCCCCACCTCCCCCGGCGTGTATCTCTACAAAAACGCCGAGGGCGACATCATTTACGTGGGAAAGGCGAAGAACCTGCGCTCGCGGGTGGGGTCGTATTTCGTCCGCGGAGCCGACGAGAATGCCAAAACCGGCAGCCTCCTGCGCGAGGCGGTTGACGTTGAATACATCGTCGTCGATAACGAGAAAGAGGCGCTGGCCCTCGAAAACAACCTGATCAAGCAGAAGAAGCCCCGTTTCAATATCCTGCTGCGCGACGACAAGACGTACCCCTACATCAAGCTGACCTTGGGCGAGCGCTGGCCGCGCGTCTATGTGACCCGGCGGCTGCGCAAAGATGGTTCGGAATATTACGGCCCGTTCTTCCCGGCAAACCTCGCCTACCGCGTCGTTGACCTGATTCACCGCAACTTCCTGATCCCGTCCTGCTACATCGATCTCCGGCGCCTGCATCCGCGCCCGTGCCTGCAGTACTACATCGGACGCTGTCTCGGTCCTTGCGCCGGGCTGACCACCGAACCGATCTATGCCGAAGCAGTGCGTGATGTGAAGCTCTTCCTCGAAGGCCGCCACTCCGACCTCAAGCAGTCACTGATGGCTCGCATGGCCAAGGCCGCCGAAGCCGAGCAGTTCGAACTGGCGGCGAAGTACCGCGACCTGATCTCGACAGTCGAGGATCTCCACCAGAAACAACGCATGGCGGCCGCCGAAGGCGACGACGCCGATGTCTTCGGCTACCACTTCGAAAATCACATGGTCGCCGTAAACCTCTTCCACATGCGCGGAGGCAAGGTGCTCGACCGACGCGACTTCTTCTTCGAAGATCTCGGCGAGCTGGAAACGCGCACCGGTCTTAACACCGGCGAGCTCTTCAGCACGCTGTTGCAGCAGATCTACCTCGATAACAAGTACGTACCGCGCACGATCTACGTGCCGGTAGAGTTCGAAGATCGCGAGGCGCTCAGCGAAATCCTCAGCGAGCAGATGCACCGGCGAATCGAAATCAACGTCCCGCAGCGTGGTGAAAAACGTTCGCTGATCGACCTGGTCGCGCAGAACGCGAAGCAGTCCTACGATCAGCGGTTCCGCGTCATGCGCCCCCAAACCGACGTGCTGAAGTCCGTCCTGCAGGACACGCTGGAGCTGCCCGAACTTCCCAACCGCATCGAGTGCTTCGACATCTCGCACATCCAGGGGGCGGAGACCGTCGCCTCCATGGTCGTCTGGGAAGACGGGAAGATGAAGAAGTCGGACTACCGCAAGTTCATCATCCGCACCGTGCAGGGCGTCGATGACTTTGCCTCGATGCGCGAGGTGGTCACGCGGCGCTACAAACGATTAGTCGACGAGAACCAGCCTCTGCCAAGCCTGATCCTGATCGATGGCGGCATCGGCCAGTTGCACGCCGCGGCCGAGGCCCTGGAGGCCATTGGCGTCATCAACCAGCCGCTGGCGTCGATCGCGAAGAGGGAAGAGATCATCTACGTTTACGGTCGGGAAGACGAGCCGATCCGGATTGACCATCACTCGCCCGTGCTGCACATCGTGCAATTGATTCGCGACGAAGCGCACCGCTTTGCCGTGACCTTCCACCGAAAACGCCGCGAGATCCGCGACCGTTCCAACGAACTCCTGGAGATCCCCGGCGTCGGCGAGCAGACCATGAAGCGCCTGCTGCGCCACTTCGGCAGCGTGCAGGCCGTGCGCGAAGCCAATGCCGCCAGCCTGGAAGCGGTCGTGACCAGCGCCCAGGCTGGCGCGATCCTCGCCCACTTCAACACCGAAGAGGCCAATACTCCGCAACCTTAGTCCGTCGTCGTCAGCAGATTTTTGTTACGGAGCCCGAACCGATTCTTGGCGGGCCGCGTCCAACCGGGTAGCCTATTTGTGGTATCGGGAGATCTATGCGCCTCGTCCGGGTCGTCCTGCTGTGCTCCGCCCTTGCCACGCAGCTCTTCTCGCAAGCAAAGCCGGCCGACGATTCCCAGCCCGCCACGGTTATCCACTCCAACCCGCGCCTTGTACTCGTGAATGTGGTGGTCACAGATGCCACCGGCAAATCCGTGCACGGGCTCACCCAGCATGATTTTGTCGTCCTCGAAGACGGCAAGGCTCAGTCGATCCGCTCCTTCGACGAGCATAGTGGAGCCGCGACCGATGCCGATCCGAAGACTCCGAACGCGGGGAAGGAATTGACGCTGAATCTCGGCCCCAACGTTCATACCAACTGGGTTTCAGTTCCGAAGAATCAAGTTACCAATATCCTGCTCTTCGACATGCTCAACATGAGCACGCAGGACCTGGTCAGCGCCAAGGCCGAATTGCTGAATACGCTACGGCATCTGCCCGAGGGCCAGCAATTTGCGCTCTTCGTCATGGGAGCGCACCTTCACATGATCCAGGGCTTTACGTGGGATAAGAACGCGATGATCGAAGCGGCCACGGGGCTCAGCACCCACAGCAGCCTCGCCTATTCCGACGCCCGTTCGTTCTCCTCCGATATAGGCGCGTTGCGGGAAACCATGGCCGCCAAAGAACCCAAGTCGTTTCAAGCGCTCATAACAACCTTGGCCACGGAACAGGACATCAAGCTCGAATCGCGTTCGCTCTTCACGTCGGACGCCCTCTACCTGATGGCGCGTGCACTCGTCGCCATTCCCGGCCGCAAGAATCTCATCTGGATCACTTCTGGCTATTCCTTCGACGCACAGCGCGGAGACGCTGATCGCCTTTCGCGTTTGACGTCGCAGCTCGCGGCCAGCCAGATCGCTGTTTATCCGATTGACGTTCGCGGCGTCATCGACAACGAGCCGGATGCCACTACACGAGATTCAGAGATCTTTGCACCCTCCGGAGATGCTGTGGGCCCGTGGATCGCAAACATGAACGAAGAGCAACGCGGTACTTACGAGACCATGTTCGATATCGCCGCCCAGACCGGTGGCCGCGCTTTCATCAACCAGAATCGCTTTCTGCCCGCGATTTCCAACATCATCGAGTCCGGGGCGAACTACTACACCCTCGCTTACCGTCCCAGCAACGGCAAGTGGGATGGGAGCTTCCGCAAGATCCAGGTCAAAACCCCGCGCCGCAATATCAAGCTGCTCTATCGCACCGGCTACTACGCCCTTGCCGATCCGCTGCAGTTGCCGCGGGTTGAGGATCGCGAGCGCGCCTTGCAAATTGCCATGCAGCCCTTCGCGCCGCCGTCCACTACCCTTATCATCAAAACCCGGGTTGTCCCGCCCGCCGACGGTGCGACTCCCGTGAAGCTGGACTACCTTGTCGACGTCTCCGATCTCACTACGCCCGATCAACCGACTACTCCAAAGAAGAAAGGAATCAATCTGATCTTCGAGGCGGTTGCAATGGATGGACAGGGGCGAGTCGTCGCCAGCCATGCGTGGATCGTCAAACAGGATCTGAGTGAATCCGAATTGCAAGACATGCGCCGCCGCGGCCTGCAGATTCACCAGGACTTTCCGCTACAGGCGGGCGATTACGAAATCCGCCTTGGCGTACTCGACCGCAACTCCGGCAAGGTCGGCACCGTCAACGTTCCCGTTACGATTGCCCAGGCCATGCCCGCGAAGTAGGCTTATCCCGCGCGCCCGCGTAATGCATCCAGGATGCCGGGTCCCCAGTAAAAGCGAAGAAAGTAGTAGGTTCCTACAGCGACGACGATGGTCGCGACGTTTAAGGCGAGCGCCGCCGCCATCCGAAAGACCCGATGCGAAGAGATCCGCGGCGCGCGGATAAACAACTCCGCAATCGCCAGGTTCGGTAAGTAGAAGAAGAACGACATGAAGACATCGAAGGGGCCGCGAAAATCCTCGGTGTGTCCCAGGCGATGTGACGGCCAGAAGCCAGAATCCATAGTCCATGCGGTAAAGCCAGGAACCGATTGCCAGCGCGAACAAGCGAATCGCCCAGGCGCGGTGCACCTCATAATGTCCGCGGACCGCTTGCAGCCAGGTCTCCACCGCAGCCAGCAACACCAGCGCGCCGTAAAGTCCGAAGCCCGCGTTCATCGGACCGCCGCCGATTGTCCCCTTGCTGATGACGAAGGCCAGTCCCCCTACGCCCGCTACCGCTGCCGTGAACACGTAAATGCGTCCGATCCAGCGATGCACAGCTGGCCACCGCCGCCGCAAACTGCCGATCAATTGCACCGGGCCGAGCAGCAGGATGATCGCGCCCGTTGCGAGGTGCGCGCTCATTGCGAGGAATGCAGTCAGCCGTCCCTTGTCATATAGCCCCGCCAGGTTGTTGTTCCATTGCTCGAGGTGCCCAGCCGGAATCGCGCCCAGGTAAAACGCGAGGATATACATTGCAAACGCAGCCGCGCTGAACCAACTTGCCGCGACCAGGCCCATGCCCGACCAGCGCACCAGCGCCGATCCGCGCCCGGGTATGGGTTCCACCTGAAGTGCCGCCTTGGCAGTAACCATCTGGGTCTTTCGCGAGGCTCAGTTCGGAGAGGCCTCTCAAGAAGTCACACCATAGTACAGAGGTCGCGCAAGTCGTCAGGCCGGCTCACGCAACGATCCGCGCCGCTCGCGGCCCTCACAACTTCCAGATATGGTTCGCTCCCACCACCAGCCCCAGCGTCAGCGCGGCGATCAGGATCTCGCCGAGCGCTCCGACGGCAAACGGCCGCAGTCCCTGCTTCGACATCTGGCGGAAGTTCGTCCGCAGACCGACGCCCGCGAAGGTCAGTAAAAATGCCCACCGCGACAGGTTTGCCAGGTTCGATACCTGGTCCTTCGAGAAAAAGTGCACACTTACCAGAAGAGAAATCACCAGGAATCCCAGCACAAATTTCGGAAATTTCTCCCACAGGAAGCGGCCCTTATTCTTTACCGTCTCCGCCTGGCCGCGCTGCGCCCACTGAATCGCATACGCAAGCACGACGAAGCCGATCATTGCGTTGCGGCAGGTTTTGGCCAGCACTGCCAGCTTGCCGGCCGTGTCGGAGAAAAGCGCGCCCGCCGCGGTGGCCTCGGCGGTGTTGTCCACCGCAAGGCCCGCCCATAGCCCGTAGGCGTTGTCGCTCATGTGCAGCGCATGGCCGATCAGGGGGAAGGCGACCAGAGCAATCGCACCGAGTGCGAGGATGGCTGCAATTGCAAACGAAGAATCCTCGTCATCCGCATCGATCGCGCCCTTGGCGGCGATGATCGCCGATACCCCGCACACCGCCGACCCCACGGCCAGCAGGTTGGTCAGCTTCGGCTTCAGCTTGAAGAGCCGGCCCAGCCAGGTCATCAGGGCGAGCGATCCGGTAATCTCGATCACCACCAGCGCGAGGCTGATGCCGCCCAGTTTCGCGACGTCTCCCAGCACAAAGCGCGCGCCGAGCAGGACGATGCCCGCTTTCAGCCAGAACTCGTAGGTCGCGATTCCCGGCTCGAAGAACCGCGGGATCGTCAGCGTATTCGCGATCAGCAACCAATCACGATCGCCCAAAGCACGTACTCGATGTTGGGAAAGACGATGTGGTGTGCCTTGACGTAGCGGTTGATCGATTGTTCGAGCACTTTGCCCGCAAAGCCAATCGCGGCCAGCAGGGCAACGCCAGGCAGCAGGCCCAGCAGACGGCTCAACGGATTCTGGACGGCGACACGTGGCAGCGCAATCGAGGTGGACACTTTGTTCTCTCCTTACCAGGGCACATGTTTCAATATGCCCACGCGCACCAGCAGCGCGAGCGCGAAAGCAGCCGCCACCGCCCACACATCGAGCGAGAAGCGGAATGAACGGCGAACAACGGCGTTGTCTTCCGGCATCAGGAAAGCTCCTTCGGTTCTGAATGGAATGAATAACGGTCAAACCTTGACGGGGATTTCTCCGCGTCGATTTGCATGGATTCCAGCCCGCTCGCGCAGCGCCCCACCACGAGGAACGCGGGGGCTGGCAGAGCCGCACACTTCGCCAGACCTGCCAGGTTGGTAAACAACTTCTGTTCATTGGGCAGCGCCGCGTTAGAAACCACTACGCATGGTGTATCGGGAGCCAATCCTGCGGAACGCAGGTGGGTGCTCAGCGCGCGATAGTCGGTTCCCGGCATGTAAATCGCGATGGTCGATCCCGACGTTACCAGTCGGTTCCACTCGACTGCGTCTTCGCCCGAGCCACGATGCGCGGTCATGAGCGTCACGCTCGAAGCGAATCGCCGGTCGGTGAGCGAAATTTTCGCGGCCGCGGCCGCCGCCAGCGCCGTCGTAATGCCCGGCACGATCTCGAACTCCACTCCGGCATCGGTGAGAGCCGTGATCTCTTCTCCGGCCCTGCCGAAGACAGAAGGATCGCCGCCCTTCAAGCGCACCACCACCGCCGCTGAGCGCGCGTATTCGATGAGCAGGGAATTGATCTCCGCCTGCGTAAGCAGCTTGCGCCCGCAGCGCTTGCCGATATCGATGACGGTTGCGGCCTTGCGAACCAGCGCCAGGACTGCCGGCGCTACCAGGGCGTCGTGCAGGACGATGTCGGCTTTTCCGAGAAGTTGTACCGCCTTCACCGTCAGCAGATCGGGATCGCCAGGACCGGCACCGACGAGAAAAACCTTACCCATGGTTCACCCCGGTGTTGCGCGACCGCAACGATCGCCGAAAGCGCTCGAACACAGGTCGAGATGCGATCTGGTGCAGCGCACGCACCCGTTGCTCCTTCGTCACCCGCGCCCGGAAGTAGAGATCGCGAACCTGCCCGAGCCATTGCAGCCACTCCGCGTAGCAGTTGTCGAAGTGCGCTTCCAACTCCACGCGCAGCCGTTGCGCCAGCGCCGGGCTCTTCCCATTGGTCGAAATCGCGATCTGCAGATCGCCACGCCGCACCACCGCGGGATAATAAAAATGGCAGCGCTCCGGTTCATCCACGGCATTGCAGAGCACCCCACGCCGCTCCGCCTCGCGGAACACTTCTTCATTCACCGCCGGGTCGCCGGTGGCCGCAATCACCAGCCACGCGCCGTCTAAGTCCGACGACTGGAACACGCGCTCTCTCCACGCGAGAAGCGCCTTGCGTGCCTGTTCCCGGATTGCCGGCGAAACCCGCGGCGCTATCACTGCGAGCGAGGCGCCGGCCTCCAGCAGCGCACCAATTTTCTGTTCGGCGATGGCGCCGCCGCCGACCACCAGGCACGTGCGCCCTTCGAGTTTGAGAAATGCAGGGAACAAAGCAGCCATGTTCATCCCTCCACGCCGTGCGGCACCGGGGCCGGCGCCACATCGCGCGGCACGCCTTCGATCTCGGCGCCGGCGAGAAGGCCGCGAATTTCTTCGTTGCTGTGGCGGTGCAAAAAGCCGCGCAGATTTTCGTTGCCGTCTTTCGCGTCGAGGTACGAGCGCAGCAGTCGCGCAATGGCGTCCGGCACCTCGGTTGCCAGGCAGCGATATCCAACCGGCCTCGCGATCGCCTGGTCGCGTCCGACCGAGCCGCCGACGCAGAAGTAGTACGCGTCCTGCATCACGCCATCGACCTTCAGTTTCTTGCCCTCCAGGCCGAGATCGGAGATCCAGTGCTGGCCGCAACTGTTCGGGCATCCCGTCACGTTGATCCGCAGCTGTTCGGTGTATTGCGGCACACGGCTCTCGAGTTCCTCCACGATCCAGCGCGCGAAGGATTTCGTCTCCGTGATCGCCAGCTTGCAGAATTCGGTGCCGGTACAGGCGACCGCGCCGCGCCAGAAGACGCTCGGTTCCACTTTCAGTCCTAGCGAGTTAAGCTCCGCCGCAAGTGCTGCGGTGTTTTGGTTGGGAACGTTAATGAAGATCAGGTTCTGCATCGTGGTGGTGCGCACTTCGCCGCTACCATAGCGGTCCGCCAGATCGGCCACCGCGTGCAGTTGTTGCGCGTCGGTGCGTCCGCGCAAAACAGACGCGCCCACATAACTGAGTCCTGGTTGCCGCTGGCCGTGGATTCCAACATGATCGCGAAACACGTCACCCGAAAGCTCTTCCGGCTCCGCGGAGTCGAACTTGAATCCGAGCCGCCGCTGCAACTCTTCCAACATCGTCTCCGCATTCCATCCGTGTTTCAGGAAGAGGAACTTCAACCGTGCCTGCTCGCGGCTCTGCCGCAGCACATCCGCATCGCGGAAGATTTCCGCGATCGCGCGAGCGGTGATCACCGCTTTGTCATACGGAACAAACGCGTTCAACCGGACGCCAAGGTGAGGTTGCGTCGAAAGGCCGCCACCCACCCGCAGCGAAAATCCTTTTTCCTCGCCGGATGCGCGGCGTCGGATGACCGCGGTTAGCCCGATATCGTTGATCTCCGGATAGGTGCACCATTCGCGGCATCCGGTGATCGAGATCTTGAATTTGCGCGGCAGGTTGTAGAACTCCGCGTTGCCCACAAACAAGCGGTTCAACTCAAGCGCTACCGGCGAGGCGTCGAATACCTCCCCGCCATCCACTCCCGCCAGGGGACAGCCGGTGATGTTGCGGGCCACATCGCCGCACGCGCCCAGCGTCGTCAGGCCCGCGTTCTCCAACGCTCCCAGCAGGTTGGGAAGATCTTCGATCTTCACCCAGTGCAACTGCACGTTCTGCCGGACCGTGACATCGGCCAATCCCCGGGCGTACTTCTCCGAAACGTCCGCGATCACGCGTAGCTGCGCGGTGCGCAGAATTCCGTTCGGGATGCGGATGCGTACCATGAAGAAGGGCATGGCTTTGCCTTCGCCACCCTTGCCGCCGAGTGCTCCCGCGCCGTCGCCCTGCGTGTACACCCCCCAGGAACGGAAGTAGGTCCCCAGCCACTCCGCGGGAATTGAATCGAAGCCGTTGCGCGCAAACTCCCGGATCTCGTCGATCCGCTCCCACGCGTTCTTCTCGCGCTTCAGACGCTCGACCCGCTGCGCCTTCGTTTCTTTTGTGCTGTCCGTCATTTGACCCCAAAAAGAAAAACCCACCTGCCAGAAGGAGCTGGCGGTGGGTTTTTGGAAACTCGTGTTGGTTAAGCTGTTGCTATACCACGATCTCCCTCGCGCCAGTATGTGTCATCCCGCAACAACAAAGCATGCAGGACATCATCGTCATTCGACACATCTGGCAAACCGAGATCATGTTGAGTTGATACAGCAATTCGCCCCGGTTCGTCAAGTCTGGCGGCGCGGATCTCCGCATCCGCTCTGGATTTCGCTCGAGCCGCCGAAGACGCAAAACTCTCGGGAAGGTGGTTGCTGCTGTACAATTCGCCGTCAAGAGCCAAGGATGGCGAACTCCCCAAAACCCTCCGGCATGAAGCGCGCCAGCCTTCTGCCGTTCGTCTTCGTGATGTACGCCTACACCACCGGCGGACCTTTCGGACTCGAAGGCCAGGTCACCACCTCCGGCCCCGGCATGACCCTGATCTACCATCTGCTCCTGCCGTTTTTCTGGTGCATCCCGGTGTCGTTCGTCGCGGCCGAACTCACCACCGCGATGCCGGTCAAGGGCGGCTTCTATCGCTGGTCGCGCGCCGCCTTCGGCGACTTCTGGGGATTTCTTGCGGGCTGGTGGAACTGGAGCGCGTCGTTCATCCTGGGAGGCGTTTACGCCGTCCTCTTCGCCGACTACCTGAAGTTCTACATCCCCGGGCTGGGCGATGGCTGGAAGCACTACTTCGCCGCCCTGATTGTGATCGCAGTCGTTACGACGATCAACGTCATCGGCATCGACGCCGTGGGCAAGGTGGCCACCGTGCTCGGCATCCTGATCCTGTTGCCGATCGCCGCGATGTGCGCCATCGCCGCGACGAAGTGGCACCATAACCCCTTCGTCCCGCTGATCCCACCGGGCGCTACTCCGAAACAGGTAGCCGGCGTGGGACTCGCCCTGGGCCTTTGGCTCTACTCCGGTTTCGAGCAGCTCTCGACGGTGGCTGATGAAGTGGAAGATCCACAAAGAACCTTCCCGCGTGCGCTCGCCTGGGTAGTTCCTCTCTCGGTTGCGACCTACTTCCTTCCCACTCTCTTTTCTCTCGCGGCACTGGGCGATTGGCAGAAGTGGAAGGATGGATATTTTTCCGATGCCGCCTTCCTCATCGGCGGACACTGGCTTGGCTTCGCGGTGAATCTCGCCGCGCTCATCACCTCGGTCTCGCTGCTGAACGGAACGATCCTCGCCTCCACGCGCATGCCTTTTGCGATGGCCGAAGACGGCTACCTGCCGAAATTCCTAACCAAGGTCCATCCGCGCTTCAAGACGCCCTGGATCGCAATCATCGTCTCGTCGTCGATCTATGCCGCGCTCTCCTGGCATTCGCTGTCGCAGTTGATCATCGTGTATGCATGGCTGCGCGTGATGACAACCTGGATGACCGTGATCTCCGGATGGCGCTTGCGCAAGACTGCTCCGCAGATGAAGCGGCCTTTCTTGATTCCATGGGGCAGCGCCGGCGTGCTCTACTGCGTGTTGGCACCGATCGCGATTGGTGCGATCGCACTCTCCGCGAGCGAGATGCCGATCGCCGGACTGGCGTCCCTCGCGCTCGGGCCGGTGATGTATCTCATCGTGCGACGCTTCTCGCCGCCCACCGACACGGAGCCCGCAGTGGAGCTGGCTAGCTGATCCAGTCGAGCAGCTTGTAATACGCGCCGGCAAAAGGCAGGAACCAGGGCTGCCCGTTGTACAGCCCCAATGGCGCTCCGGGGAAGGGAATCCCCGTAAATGGATTCGCGTCGGTGCCCCCCGCCAGCTTCTCGCCCATGAGGCTGCCGAGATAGCTGGCCATTGCCACCCCGTGCCCCGCGTACCCGAGCGCGTAATGCACCCCGTGGAACTCCCCGGCGTGGGGCAGGATGTCGAAGGTAAAGTCCAGGGTGCCGCCCCACGCATACTCTACCTTCACATTTTTCAGTTGCGGATGAATCGCGATCAGATCGCGCAGAAGAATCTCTTCGCTCTTGCGGATCGTGTTCCTTGTCTCCGGCAGAAAGGCAGCGCGGCCGCCGAAGAGCATGCGGTTGTCAGGCGTAAGCCTCCAGTAGTGCAGGAAGTGCAGCGAGTCGTACACCATGCGATTTTGTGGGATGAGCCCGTGCGCGACCGCATCCGAGAGTCGTTCCGTGGCGATGATGTAAGAGCCAATCGGAATGATCCGCTTCCGCAAAGGGGGCAAAAGGCCGCCCGTGTAGCCGCTGGTCGCGATTAATACGTCTTTCCCGACGATCGTCCCGTTGGATGTCTTGATTGTGAATCCTGCGTTGCTGCGCGCGATGGATTGGACCCGCGCATGTTCGTACACGCAAGCTCCCGCGCGAAGCGCAGCCTGCGCCAGCCCTGCCACATAGCGCGCCGGGTTCACGCTCGCGCTGGCTTCGTCGACAATTCCGCCGTAGTACCGATCGGCGCCGAGTTCGCTCCGCAGTTCGTTCTTTGGAACGATGCGCAGCCGATGGCCGAACTCGCGCGCCAGAAGGTCCACGCTGCGCGCGTAAGCATCGAAGTGTGACTGCTTATTGGCAACCTCAAGGTGACCGCACCGGGAAAAGTTGCAGTCGATCCCCTCCTCGTGAACCAATTGCTCAACGAAGCCGATAGAGGCCAGGGAAGCCGCGTACATGCGCTTCGTCGCGTCCAGCCCATAACGCTTGGTGAGAACCTCCGGGCTGAGCTTCATGCCGGTCAGCACCATGCCGCCGTTGCGCGAACTCGCGCCCCATCCGATCGTCTCCGCCTCGAGGACCACCACTCCGGCCCCGCGTTTCGCCAGCGTTCGCGCAGCCGAAAGACCGGTGAAGCCGGCGCCGACCACCACCACGTCGGCAGAGCTCGGCAGAGGGCCGGGACTTCCGGCGGGCATCGTCACCGTATCCAGCCAGTAGTTTCTTTCGGCGTAGGGCATAGTTGCGAAACTATGAAAGGATAGGCATCGTCCGGATCCGCTTCGTGGTCGCCGCGAACATGGCGTTGCAGAGTGCGGGAGCGAACGGCGGAACGGGCGGCTCACCTGCCCCGGTGGGGGCTTCGGTGCTCTCGACAAAATAGGCGTCCACCTGCGGCGCGTCGGCCATGCGTACCAGTTCGTAATCGCCGAAATTCGATTGGCTGACGCTGCCGCCATCGATCGAGATCTTGCCGTGCAGCGCCTGGGTCATCGCGAAGATCGTCGCGCCCTGCATCTGCTGCTCGAGAATGTTGGGATTCACCACCTGTCCGCAATCGAGCGCGACCACCACGCGATGGACCTGCGGGACCTCGTCCCTCATCGAGATCTCGACGACTTCGGCGGCGTACGTTCCAAAGCATCCGTGCGCCGCGATCCCGCGAAAACGGCCCTGGGGAGCAGGCTTGTTCCAACCTGCCTTCTCCGCAGCCAGCTTCAGAACCCCGCGCAGCCGGCTGGTGTTCCAGGTCGTATCCCAAAACTTGACCTGCTGGTCTTCGCGCAACAAATGCAACCGGTATTCCAGCGGATCCTTGCCCGCGTTTGCAGCAAGCTCGTCAATGAAGCACTCATTCGCGAACGCCACCTGCGATGCATAGACCGAACGCATCCAGCCAAGCGGCACCGGAGTGTCGCAATCGACATACTCGACAAGCACGTTCGGTACCGGATAAAGAAATGAGCCTTCGTCCTTCAAATCCGGGTCGATGCCATCGTCCAGCTTCGTCCCTTTCTGACGCGAGATCGAGGGCGATATGAGCCGGTGCGTGAACGATGTCGGATATCCGTCGTCCCCGACATTCGCGCTTACCTGGTGCAGACTGACGGGACGGTAAGTGGAAAATTTCATATCGTCTTCCCGTGTCCAGAGCACCTTCACCGGCTTCCCGATTGCCTTTGAGACCAGCGCGGCTTCCACGCCGTAGTCATGTTCCAGCCGGCGGCCGAAGCCGCCCCCGAGCAGTGTGACGTTGACCTTTACGTTCTCTGGTTTCAGAGCAAGTGCCTGCGCTACCGAGTCGCGCACATCCTGTGGAACCTGGGTCGGCGCCCAGAGTTCGCATTCCGAACCTCGGAAGTGTGCGGTGCAGTTGCCGGGCTCCATGGGAGCGTGGGCGAGGAAGGGAGTCTGGAACTCGGCATCGATGCGCTTGCCTACGCCGTTTGCGGTGTCGCCCCTCTTGTAAAGTGCCACGCCTTTCTGCTTCGCCGCCGCGCGGAGCGAATCGGTGACTTGCGCGGAGTCGAGGTTGGCGTTGGGGCCGTCATCCCAGGTGACTTTCAGCGCGCGCCGCCCGGAGAGCGCGGCCCACACGGAATTCCCCACCACGGCTACCGCGGAATCCGAAATCCTCGTGACCGCCGTAACACCGGCGATTCCCTTGGATCGAGAGTCATCGATCTTTTTGACGGTTGCCCCGAACTTGGGAGCGCGCGCAAGGAAGGCATACTGCATTTCCGGCACTTTGAAGTCGATCCCGAAGATGGCGGAGCCGTCGACCTTCGATTTCGTATCCAGGCGCGGATGGCGGGTGCCGATCAGTTTGAACTGCGAGGCAGCCTTGAGCTTGCTTTCCTTGGGAACCGGCAACTTTGAGGCCGCCAGCGCAAGCGATCCATAGCTGGCCTTGCGTTTGGAAGCGGCATGCAGCACGAAGCCATTTTCGGTCGAACAACCGGAACGCGGTACGCCCCATTGTTTCGCCGCTGCCGTCACCAGCATCGCGCGAGCCTGGGCGCCGGCCTTGCGCATCGGCTCCCACGTGGTGTGAACGCTGGCGCTGCCGCCGGTTGTCTGGTCGCCGAACAACGTGCTGGCACCCGCCTGCTCGATGGCGATGGTTGAGAAGTCGCAGTCGAGTTCCTCCGCAAGGATCATCGGTAACGCCGTCCACACACCTTGTCCCATCTCGGAGCGTGCGACGACGATGGTGACCTTGCCGTCGGTTGCAATGTGAACGTAAGCGTTTGGCGCAAACCCACTCGATGCAGTCTCCGCGGAGAGCGGAAGATTGAAAGCAACGACCAACCCTGCGGCGGCGGTGGCGCTCGTGGCAAGAAACTCGCGTCGAGAGACTTTGGTCATCGCGCAGCCCCCGCGGCCTTCTGAATGGCGCGGCGGATGCGCTGATAGGTTCCGCAGCGGCAAAGATTTCCATTCATCGCCTCCGTGACTTCCGCTTCGGAAGGATGGGAATTCCTGGCGAGCAACGCTGCGGCCTGCATGATCTGTCCTGATTGGCAGTAGCCGCACTGCGGCACATCTTCGGCGATCCAGGCCGCCTGCAAGGGATGCGACCGGTCCGGCGAGAGTCCTTCGATCGTCGTGATCTTCTTGCCGGTTGCGCCGGAGACAGGAGTGGTGCAGGAGCGAACTGCGTCGCCATCGAGATGGACCGTGCAAGCGCCGCACATGCCGACTCCGCATCCGAATTTTGTACCGGTAAGATCGAGAGTGTCGCGTAAAACCCAGAGCAGTGGTGTATCCGGCGCTACTGTGACCTGCCGGTCGCGGCCATTCACACTGAGGGTGATGGAGTCCATGCGCACCTCGGGCTAGAAATAAATGCGAAGGATGGTACCACGGCAGAGACTTTGTTCGAAAAAGGAGGAAGGAATGCGCGCAATCCTTCCGGAGGCCTTCCGCAGCGGAGAGATCAGGCGGTGGCTGCTGCCGGCTTCTGACGCAGATGTCTGCGCAAGGGCTGACCGAGCAGTTGCACCAACGCCGCGAATTCCGGGAGCGTGAGCGATTGCGGACCATCCGACAGAGCTTTTTCCGGACAGGGATGTACTTCCACGATGACGCCGTCGGCTCCCACCGCAACCGATGCGCGAGCCAGCATTGGCACCAAGTCCCGCCGCCCGGTTCCATGCGACGGATCGGCGACAACCGGGAGATGCGAGAGCTGTTTTGCCAGCGCGATCGCTGCGAGATCGAAAGTGTTGCGCATGTCCGGATCGTAGGAACGGATGCCGCGCTCGCACAGAACGACCTGGCTGTTGCCGCCGGCCAGAAGGTACTCGGCCGCCAGCAGCCAATCTTTCACGGTCGCGGAGGGCGAGCGCTTGAGCAGGATGGGGCGTTCGCAATGCGCCAGGCGACGCAGCAGGGAAAAGTTCTGCATGTTTCGTGCGCCCACCTGCAGCATGTCGGCGTACTCGGAGACGAGGTCGACATCTTCCGTGCTCATCACCTCGGTCACAACCGGCAGCCCCGTTTCATTCGACGCTTCGCGCAAGAGTTTCAGAGCCTCAATGCCCAACCCTTGGAATTCGTATGGCGACGTTCGAGGCTTGTACGCGCCGCCGCGCAGCATCGTCGCACCGGCGTCCCGGACGGCGTGCGCCACGGCCATCAACTGCTCCCGCGACTCGACAGAACACGGGCCCGCCATCAGTACGCACTCAGGGCCGCCAATCGGCACTCCCGCCACATTTACGACTGTGCGCTTCTGCGTGGCTTGCATGCTGACCAGCTTGAAAGGATGAGCGATGGGAACGACCTGCTCGACCCCCGGCGCAGCGACCAGCGCTGCCAGTTCCTCGCGACGCCCGGCACTCCCGACAGCGGCGACGATCGTGCGCTCTACTCCGCGCGTCACGTGCGCCTGGTAACCCAGTTCGCGAACGCGGTCGATGACATGGTTGGTTTCGGCTTCGGTGGCGGTGGCGGACATGCTGATAATCACGTTGTTCTCTCCCGATATTTGCGCAAAACGAAAGCCGCGATCCTTGGATCGCGGCTCGTTCGATTCTTGGCATTCCTTCGATCAGAACTCAGGAACTTGTCTGAAGCCAATCATCCGCCGGGCCGCTCCCCGTAAATCGGTAGGAGCGCCAGGTAAACGACGGATACGTGAACCAGGTCGTCATGGCTTCAATGTGGGGATCATGCACGAGGGAAGCCCGCGAAGTCAAGCATCTCCGTATTCAGTCAGCCTGATGAAAACTTTGAGTTCCCATCGGTTTTGCTTATGGATAAAATACGGTTATCTTATCGGCAATAAATATAAGTTTGCCTAATGGATGACGGGGGAGTAGAGTTTTCGCAAGCTAACGATTGCACGGCGCTCTCGCTTTCTGGGGAGCGCACTTTTTCAGGTACTCATGAATAACGATTCATTGAAGCCCCACAAGCGTAGTGACGCCATTACTGAAGGACCCAGCCGCGCGCCGGCCCGCGCCATGTTGCGCGCCGCGGGTTTTTCCCGCGAAGATCTGCGCAAGCCCATTATTGGAATCGCGAATACCTGGATCGAGATTGGTCCTTGCAACCTACACCTTCGCGAGCTGGCGGAGCACATTAAGCAGGGCGTTCGCGAAGCGGGTGGGACGCCGATGGAGTTCAATACCGTTTCGATCTCCGACGGCATCACCATGGGTTCGGAAGGGATGCGGGCGTCTCTTGTCAGCCGCGAAATCATCGCCGACTCCATCGAACTGGTCGGTCGCGGCAATCTGTTTGACGGCCTGATTGCGATCTCCGGCTGCGACAAGACGATTCCGGGCACGATCATGGCGCTTGAGAGGCTCGATATCCCCGGCCTGATGCTGTATGGCGGGTCGATCGCTCCCGGCAAGTTCCACAGCCAGAACGTGACCATTCAGGAAGTCTTCGAGGCAGTCGGTACCCACGCCCGCGGCAAGATGAGCGACGCGGAGCTGGAAGAACTCGAAGGCAATGCCTGCCCTGGCGCGGGCGCCTGCGGCGGCCAGTTCACCGCCAATACCATGTCGATGGTAGGCGAGTTCCTGGGCATCTCTCCGATGGGCGCGAACAGCGTGCCTGCCATGACCGTGGAAAAACAGGAAGTAGCGCGCCGTTGCGGACGGCTGGTGATGGATCTGGTGCGGAATGACATTCGCCCGAGCCAGATTATTACGCGCAAGGCGCTGGAGAACGCGATTGCCAGCGTGGCCGCGTCGGGCGGATCCACGAATGCCGTGCTTCACCTGCTTGCGATCGCGCACGAAATTGGCGCGGATCTTTCGATAGACGATTTTGACCACATCAGCTCGCGTACGCCGCTGATTTGCGAACTCAAGCCTGCGGGCCGATTCATCGCCACCGATCTTCACGAAGCCGGCGGCATTCCACTGGTCGCGCAGCGCCTGCACGAAGCGAAGCTGCTTCACAGTGACGCGCTGACCGTGACCGGCAAGACGATCGGAGAAGAAGCGAAAGCTGCCAAGGAAACGCCGGGACAGGAAGTGGTTCGCCCGTTGAGCAATCCGATCAAAGCTACCGGCGGCATGATGATCCTGAAAGGGAATCTGGCTCCCGAGGGCTGTGTCGTCAAGCTCGTGGGGCATAAGAAGCTCTTTTTCGAAGGGCCTGCGCGCGTATTTGACTCCGAAGAAGATGCGTTCGCTGGCGTCGAAGACCGTACGATCCAGCCGGGCGACGTGGTCGTCATTCGCTACGAAGGACCGCGCGGTGGACCCGGAATGCGCGAGATGCTCGGTGTGACGGCTGCGATCGCAGGAACCGAGCTGGCCGAAACGGTTGCGCTCATCACCGATGGACGCTTTTCCGGCGCTACCCGCGGGTTGAGCGTTGGCCATGTGGCACCCGAGGCTGCGGTGGGCGGCGCAATTGCCGCCGTGCGCAACGGAGACAAGATTTCAATTGACGTCGAGCGCCGCGAACTACGGGTGCATTTGACGGACGCCGAGATTGAAGCGCGCCTGCGTAACTGGCGCGCTCCCGAGCCGAGGTTCAAACGCGGAGTCTTTGCAAAGTATGCGAACTCGGTTTCGTCGGCCTCCTATGGTGCGGTAACCAGCGCGACCATAGAGAGCAAGACATTCGTGGAGAGTGCAAAGTAGCCATGAAGAAAACGATGACAGGAGCGCAGATCATTTGGGAGTGCCTGGAACGCGAGGGCGTGAAAGTGGTCTTCGGCTATCCGGGCGGCGCCATTCTGCCAACGTATGACGCGTTGAAACACTCCTCCATTCATCATGTGCTGGTGCGGCACGAGCAGGGCGCCACGCACATGGCCGATGGCTACGCGCGTGCCGGCGGTGGAGTTGGAGTTGCCGTCGCTACTTCGGGGCCGGGCGCAACCAACATGGTCACCGGCATCGCTACCGCCATGCTCGATTCGTCGCCGATCGTGTGCATCACCGGGCAAGTCGGAAGCAAGCTCATCGGTACAGACGCGTTCCAGGAGACCGACATCACCGGCGTCACCCTGCCAATCACGAAACACAATTATCTGGTTACCCATGCCTCCGAACTGGTGCAAACGATTCGCGAGGCCTTCTACATCGCGAAGTCCGGACGCCCGGGACCGGTGCTGATCGACGTGACCAAGGATGCGCAGCAATCGACTTGCGAGTTCGATTGGGAGAGCGCCGAACCGCAACTGCCGGGCTATCGTCCCGACCTCTCGCCCGCCGCCAAGATGTACCAGGAAGCGATCGCGCTGATGTCGAACGCGAAGCGTCCGGTAATTCTAGCCGGCCACGGAATCATGATCTCTGGTGCCATGCGCGAGGTTCGCGAACTGGCAGAGAAGGCGGGCATACCGGTCGCCCTCACACTGCTCGGCATCGGCGCGTTTCCGGCTTCCCATCCCCTGAATCTCGGCATGATGGGCATGCATGGAGAGGCTTGGGTCAACCAGGCGATCCAGGATGCAGACCTGCTCATCGCGCTCGGCATGCGTTTCGACGACCGCGTCACCGGCAACTTGAAGACCTACGGCCTGAACGCGAAGAAGATCCACGTGGAGATCGATCCCTCCGAAATCAACAAGAACGTGAAGGTCGATGTCGCGCTGGTCGGCGACGTGCGCGAAGTTCTGCATGAGTTGCTACCGCATCTGGCGCCAATCGAGCGCAAGGAATGGTTCGAGCACATCGAGCGCCTCAAGGGCGATTCCGCGGTGCGGGATATCCAGAACCTGCCTGACAATGGACACCTCTACGCCGCGCACGTGATCAACGACATCTGGCGCGAGACGGATGGGAAGGCGATCGTGGTCACCGACGTTGGCCAGCACCAGATGTGGGAGGCGCAGTACTACAAGCACGAAGACCCGCGCACCCTGATCACCTCGGGCGGATTAGGCACGATGGGTTTTGCGTTGCCGGCCGCCGTCGGAGCCAAGATGGCGCAGCCCGACGCCGAAGTCTGGGTGATTGTGGGAGACGGTGGCTTCCAGATGACGATGTGCGAACTCGCGACCATCATCCAGGAGCGGGTCGATATCAATATCGCGATCATCAACAACGGGTACCTTGGCATGGTGCGGCAGTGGCAGGAGTTCTTCTACGAGCGCAACTACCAAGCCACCCCGCTGCTGAGTCCGGACTTTAGTGTGCTTGCCAGCGCATATGGAATCAAGAGCTGCGCGGTTAATTCGCGGGCGGACGTGATTCCCGCGGTGCGCGCAGCGCGTAAGCACCAGGGCGCGGTGCTGATCGATTTCCAGGTAGAGCAGGAAGACACGGTTTACCCGATGGTGCCGGCGGGCGCGGATCTGCACAACATGATTCGCCGCCCGAGCCCGATCGTGGAAACTGCGTTAGACACATAGGAAATTCCGGTGAGCTGCACATCGGTTCACCGCAAGAACAGGGAAGCATGCTGAACGTATTCGTAGTGCACGTGGAAAACAAGCCGGGCGTTCTGACGCGGGTTGCGTCGCTCTTCCGGCGGCGCGCCTTCAATATCGATTCATTGACCGTCGGCCGTACGGAAAAGGCGGACGTCTCCCGCATGACCATCGTGGTCGATACCGACACGGATGGCGCCAAGCGGCTGGAAGCCCACCTCTACAAACTGGTGAACGTGCTGCTGGTGGAGAACATCACCGAAGAGCCATCTATCAATCGCGACCTGGCCATGATCAAAGTGGCGTGTTCGAGCGATACGCGGACGGATATCCTCAACCTCGTGAACGTATTTCGCGCCCGCGTCGTCGATCTCGCGATGGACTCGATCATCATGGAGATTACCGGGAACGAAGAGAAGATCGACCGCTTGATCGAGGTGCTGCAGCCCTACGGGTTGCTCGAAATGGTGCGCACCGGCATTGTTGCCATGCGCCGCGGCACGAAGGCTGCCGGCGGTAAAGAGAACGCGGCCGCTCAGATCTATGAAGACAGCGGAGTGTCCTACTCCGTCTAACTCGTCCCGGCGGCACGCTGCCGGTTGGAAATCCAGGAAGGAAATATGGCAAAGGTTTATCACGACTCCTCGGCAGATCTTTCACTCATTCGTGGCAAGAAAGTCGGAATCATTGGTTACGGTTCTCAAGGTCACGCCCACGCACTCAACCTCGTAGATAGCGGCGTCAACGTTCGCGTAGGACTTCGCGCCGGTAGTTCTTCCAAAGAAAAAGCCGAGAAGTCCGGCTTGCAGGTCGGCAGCGTCGCTGAAATCGCGGAGTGGGCGGATGTGATCATGGTGCTCGCGCCCGATACGGAAGCTCCGGCAATTTACGAAAAGGAAATCGCCAGACACCTGAAGCCCGGCAAAACGTTGATGTTTGCGCACGGCTTCAACATTCGCTACGGCACCATCAATCCGCCTCCGGGCGTGGACGTTTCGATGGTGGCGCCGAAGGCTCCTGGACATCGTGTGCGCGAAGTGTTCACGGAAGGCGGCGGAACGCCCGCGCTCTTTGCCGTGCACCAGGATGCCAGCAAGAAGGCTAAGGATCTTGCTCTCTCCTACGCCGCGGCCATAGGCTGCACCCGCGCGGGTGTGCTGGAGACCACCTTTACCGAGGAAACAGAAACCGATCTCTTCGGAGAACAGGCGGTCCTTTGCGGCGGCGCTTCTGCGCTGGTGAAGGCAGGCTTCGAGACCCTGGTTGAGGCGGGATACCAGCCCGAGTTGGCCTACTTCGAATGTCTGCACGAACTGAAACTGATCGTCGACTTGATGTATCGCGGCGGCCTGAACTACATGCGTTATTCGGTCAGCGACACGGCGGAGTACGGCGACTACATTGCCGGCGCTCGCATTGTGACCGATGAAACGAAGAAAGCGATGCGGAAGCTACTGAACGAGATCCAGGACGGGACCTTCGCGAAGAACTGGATCGCGGAGAACAAGAACGGGCGGCCTTGGTTCGAAGGCAAGCGCGTCGCCGAGCAGGAGCAGCAACTCGAGCAAGTGGGCGCCGAGCTGCGAGACATGATGTCATTCCTCAATCCCATCCGCATCAAGCAGAAATCGGAAAAAGCGCAGCCCGAAGAGAAACAAGCCGTAGGGCGCTAAACAAAGCTGCATTGCGGTCCAGAAGGCGACACCTCGCGTGTCGCCTTTCCTTTGCAGCCCTTTGTTGAAGTAAAAAACTGTCAACCTGTGGCGCAAATGAATCCATTTGCCGCGTGTCACGTCTGAATACTACGTGGCATGCATATTTCAAGTCTTACATGAACGAATCGTCATAACTGAGATACCCGCAATTTATCCCGGACTTCTAATCTGGTAAATATCCACTCAACCGCGCAGTTCAGGAGCTTCAGCGACGAATGAGAATCACTGGGGTGGCGACCGCCTTTCCGCCAAACCGATATAGCCAGCAGGAAATTTTTGCGGCGTTAGGCAGGAATTGGTCGGGCCAGCTTGATAAGCCCCAGGTACTCGAGAGACTGCACTCGCGCGTCGGCGTGGAGCACCGTCACCTCGCGCTCACTATCCCGGAATACGAGCAGATGACCACGTGGGGAAAGGCGAATAACGCCTGGATCCGCGTCGCCGAAGAAATTGGCGAGAAGGCTTTATGTCGCGCGCTCCACCGCGCCGGCATCTCTGCCGCTGAGTTGGACGCGCTCTTTTTCGTCTCGGTCACCGGCATCAGCAGTCCGTCCATCGATGCCCGCCTCGTCAATCGCATGAAACTCTCGCCGCACATTAAGCGCATTCCCATCTTCGGGCTGGGATGCGTTGCAGGCGCGGCAGGCATCGCGCGTGCCGCGGATTACGTGAAAGCTTATCCGGACCATAACGCCGCTTTGCTCTCCGTGGAACTGTGCTCGCTCACCTGGCAACGTGACGACATGTCGGTTGCAAACCTGATTTCCTCGGGCTTGTTCGGCGACGGCGCAGCGGCCGTGGTTCTCTCCGGCAAGAACCAAGCGCAGCATGGGCCGCGCGTTCTCGCAACTCGCTCGGTGTTCTATCCCGATACGCAGGACGTGATGGGATGGGATATCTCCGAGAAGGGCTTCCGCATCGTTCTCTCACCCGACGTTCCCCGCATGGTGCACGAGCACCTGCGCGAAGACGTGGACTCTTTCCTGGGCGAATACGATCTCAAGCGCTCCGATATCGGCTGCTGGATCATGCATACCGGCGGTCCGAAGGTCCTCGAAGCCACGGAGCAGGCGCTCGAGCTGCCGGAGGGCGCGCTCGGTCCCTCGTGGAAGTGCCTGAGCGAAGTCGGCAACATGTCCTCGGCTTCCGTGCTCGTTGTTCTTGAGCAAATCTTCCATCATCGGCGCCCGGAACCGGGGACGCTGAGCATATTGGCGGCCATGGGTCCGGGCTTCTGTGCGGAACTTGTGCTGCTGTTGTGGTGAAGGCCCTTTGAATCGAGATCCTCAAACGGATGTCCTGGTGATCGGCGGCGGCCCTGCTGGTCTGGCGACCGCGATCGCTGCGCGTAATACCGGGTTCCGGGTCACCCTCGCCGATCATGCGGTGCCTCCCATCGACAAAGCCTGCGGTGAGGGCATCATGCCGGATGGCCTAACGGCTCTCGCGGCGCTGGGCGTCAGCGTTCCCGCGGAGCAGGCTTTCGCCTTCCGCGGAATTCGCTTCGTCGAGGGCGATACAACGGTCGACGCGGTCTTTCCGAATGGGGTGGGTTTCGGAGTGCGGCGCACCGTCCTGCACGGTTTGCTCGTTAAGAAAGCTGCAGAACTTGGCGTTGACCTGCGCTGGGGTGCCCGCGTCACGGAAATCGCCTCGGGGTACGCGTGTATCGATGGACAGCCGATCTCCTGCAAGTGGCTCGTGGGCGCCGACGGCCATGCCTCCGTCGTACGACAAAAGATCGGCATCGGTCGGGTGCGAAGCGAACAGCGCAGATTCGGCTTCCGACAGCACTTTGCGATCCGTCCCTGGACCGACTACGTGGAAGTGTACTGGAGCGATTGCGGGCAGGTTTACGTCACACCGGTAGCGGAGAATGAGGTGTGCGTCGCGCTGATTACCGCCGACCCGCATGTGCGCCTCGATCGCATCGCAACCGCCTTCCCGGAACTTGCAAAGCGGCTGGCGGGAGCGGAGCCCAACTCTCGCGCGCAAGGTGCCATCACCGCGACGCGAAAACTCGATGCGGTCTTTGCGGGAAATGTCGCACTCGTCGGCGAGGCCTCCGGATCGGTGGACGCAATTACCGGCGAGGGGATGTCCCTCGGCTTCCAGCAGGCGGTTGCACTGGTGAATGCCATGCGCAGCGGCTCTTTGCATTCCTACCAGCGCGAGCATCTTGCCATTGGGGCAAACGCCCGCCGGATGTCCAAGTTGATGAGGATGCTCGGCGACCGTTCCTGGGTGCGGCATCGCGCCTTGAAGGCGCTCTCTTCGCGCCCGGATCTTTTTGCGGAGATGTTACGCGTACATGTCGGCGAGTCCGAGATCTGGGACTTCGGAGCACAGCGGGCGCTGACACTCGGCTGGTCGATGCTGGCGTCCTGAATCCTATGAAAACAAGAAAATCTACGCGAGCTGTTCAGTGCGTTCTGGCGGTAATGGCTTCCTGGGCGTCGATAGCGGCGGCGCAGACGCCCCGCGAGGTGCGGATCGATTTTGATCCTGCCACGACGAAAGTCGAATACACGCTCGGCGATGTGCTGCACACCGTTCACGGCACTTTTCATCTGAAGAGCGGATCGATCCACTTCGATCCTTCGAGTGGCGCAGCCGGCGGCCTCCTGGTTGTGGATGCAGGGAGCGGCGACAGCGGAAACACCACGCGCGATCGCAAGATGAACAAGGAAATCCTCGAAAGCAGCCGGTATCCAGAGGCTACCTTCACCCCCAAACAAGTGGTCGGACAGCTCGCGTTGCAGGGCAGCTCGCAAGTGCAGGTGCAGGGTACATTCCGGCTGCACGGCGCCGACCATGAGATCACGTTAACCGTACCTGCTTCGGTCAAGGGCAATCAATTGCAGATGGAAACCGAATTCACGATTCCTTTTGTGAAGTGGGGGCTGAAAGACCCGAGCACCTTCATTCTGCGCGTGAACAAAGAAGTGCAAATGAAAATCTCGGGTACCGCGAAGCTCTCGCAGTAATCGGAAGGTTAGTGGATGCGCGCGAGTTCCACCGAATACAGGTGATTGTGCGGGAAATCGTGCGCTAACCCTGAAAGCAGGTCCTTTGCAGTCTGGGGATCCTTCTCTCGCACCGCAGCCACGGCTAACAGGAGACGCGCGAAAGGCGCGAGATAATCGCCTTTGGAGGCGGTCAGGCGAAGCTTTTGAATTCCATCCGCCTTATCCGTCTGTGCACCGGTCATGCGCAATACCCAGCGAACCGGCGCAGGGTTAATACCCAGCAGGTAATTCTCCACCCCGACGGCCAGGTAGGCGTCATAGCAGCTCGGATCGAGATTGATCAACTGCTCCGCCTTTCCCCGCGAGGCTTTCATAAAGCCGAGACTCGCCAGGTTTCTCTTTTCCACCAGTGCGGCATAGTCGCCACGTAGACCATTCGCGAGGATTTGCGAAAAGATCGCCTCGGGATCCTGAGGCGTTCGCGACAAAAGGTTTCCCGAAATGCGATCCGAGGCGGCAAGTTCGTCGTCGAAGGAAGCTTTCGTGGCCGGGTCCGGAGGCAATTTCTGCCGCTTCTCGAACTTCGCGTTATCCGCGAACAACTCCATCTCCAGGATGTGCATGCGATCGAATTCGGCGAAGAGGTAGGCGGCGGCGTTGGAAACGTGTGCCAGAGGGTCGTCCGGGTGCCCTTGCTCGTAGGCCTGGAATGTAGCGTGGGCCGTATTGAAATCGAGGTTATACATCTGCCGGTAACCGTTTTCGATTTCCGGTGCTCCTCCGCATGCGGCAAATGCCCTTGGTATGCACATGCCGAGCAATAATGCGACCAGCAGCAAAGGACGCTTCATGCGACCGCCACCGGTGCCAGGGGCAAGGAGAGTCGAATGGCGGCGCCCCCGCCCACCCGATCCGTGATGGTGACATTCCCTCCATGCGCCTGTACGACCGCATTCACGAAAGCGAGTCCAAGCCCGTGACCGGTCGACTGTTTTCCTTTCACAAAACGCTCCAGGGCGCGGGTCTTCATCTCGGCGGAAAACCCGGGCCCATTATCCTGGATTAACAACTCGGCGTAATTCTCTCGGTTCTGAACCTGTATTTCAATCCGGCAGCCCGGCGGCAGATGAGACATTTCATTGTCCAGAAGATTACTCAGCATGCGGTTCGCTAGGGCGACGTCAACATCCACCATTACAGGAGGCTTGGCATCCACGACGATTTCGTGGCGGCGTTCCGCCATGGCCGGCATATAAATATCGACGAAACGCTCGACGATGGACGCAAAGTCCACTACCTCTCGGCGCAACGGCAGAGCTCCCGCCCGTGCTTCAGCCAGATCGAGCGAGGTGTTGATGAACTGCGAAAGGCGGTCCAGTTCCTCAACGGCTTCCCCTACGGACTCACGCCAGTCCGTCGAGTTACCCTCCAGCAGCGCCACTTCCAGCCTTCCTCTGATAGACGTGACCGGGCTCTTAAGGTCGTGTGCGACCGCGTCCGTCACCGTACGCAACTGGTTTACAGAAGCTTGGATGCGGTCCAGCATCCGGTTAAAGGTCTGCGATAATCGGGCGATCTCGTCCGAGTTGCGGGATTCCGGCAATCGTGCGCTGATCTCCTCGCTGCCAATCCCCGAAACCGTTTCCGTGATGTTTTCCACCCGCAGGAGAGTACGACGGGCGCTCAGATACGAAATCATGAAGCCGAGCACCACCATCCCAATCCAGACCACGATAAAGCCGCGCGTGAGCCGGTTGAGCAACTGTACCGCGCCGTAATCCGAAAGTCCCAGGTAGATGGTGCCCGCGGGCTTGATGTGCTGCACCACGATCCGATAGGGAGTTTTGGCTCCTTCGATGCGTATGGTTTGCGGCATGCCCGGGCTGGGGTCGGCCTCATGGATCGCACGAATGAACTCGTCCTTGTTGGTTGGTCCGACCCAGAGAGGCTCAGGCTCTACCCCGGTCTGCAGGAAGAAAACGGAATTCTGTCCCTCTCCGCTCTCATCGTGCTCCTCCGGCACTTCGCGCGACGCATTCTCCGCGACCTCCTCAATCACCCGGTTGTAGAGGCTGCCTTGGGGCGTGGACTGCGACACCTCCGCCAGCACCTCGGCCTCGCCGCTCAACCATTGGTCGCTGCGTTCGCGAATGCCCAGCGAAACCAGGTAGTAGCAGATCCCGAAGGCGAAAGCGCTTCCCACGGCAAATGCGAACGTCGTCCACATCGAAAGCCGCCAGGCCGCCGTCTTCTTGGGAGAGCTAAGAATCCTTGAGAACATAGCCCACTCCGCGAATCGTATGGATCAGTGGTTTGGGGGCGTCGCGATCCACTTTGCTGCGCAATCGGTAGATGTGCACATCCACTACATTCGTTGCCGGATCGATGCGCATGCGCCATACATGATCGAGGATCATCGTCCGGGTGACAACCCGACCGGCGTTGCGGCAAAGATATTCGAGCAGCGCGAACTCCTGCGGCGTGAGTTGCAGGATCTGAGTTCCTCGTTTCGCTTCGCGCCGCACCAGGTCCAATTCGAGATCGGCGATCCGCAGCCGGGTCGATTCTTTTTGCCCCGGACTGGCCCGCCGGAGCAGGTTTCGCAGCCGGGCCAGCAACTCGGAAAGAGCGAAGGGCTTGGTCAGGTAATCGTCGCCACCCTGCTCCAGGCCGCGCACCCGCTCATCCACAGAGCGGCGGGCGGAAAGGATCAGTACAGGAGCGGAGTTCCCCTGCGCCCGGCAGCGCGCGATTAGATCCAGTCCATCCAGGTCGGGAAGGCCCAGGTCGATGATTAGTCCATCATGAATTCCCTCGGCGGCCAGCGACTCCGCCGTACGCGCATCCGCGGCAACATCCACTTGGTAACCGGCTTCGATCAAGGCGCGACGCAAGAATTCCTGGATCGCCAAATCATCTTCCACCACAAGCAGACGCACGCTGACCCCTTCGTTCCGCGGGATTGCACTTCTTGAGGAAGACAACGATGCAAGCGGATAGTTCAAATATTTATGGTTCTCCTCGCCAGCGCAAGGGCATCGACCCAGAAAGTTTTGGAAGAATGTACCACGTTCACCACCCGGTCGATGGCGGCAACGAAGCTGTCCAGTTGTTCCTCGGTAACCATCAGCGGGGGCGCCACCTTGAGCACCATGAAATTGTTGCCGCAGATCTGCGTCAGGATGTGCTCCGACCGGAACATTCGCATAACCACCATTTGTCCGAACAGGCCTGGATGGATGCGCTGAAAGGCCTCGTAGGCCAGGCGCAGAGAGAGCTGGCTCGGTGCTTTGAATTCAATCCCGCACAGCATTCCGAGACCCGGGACGGACTTCACCATCTCATAGCGTCCGAGCACTTGCTGCAATCGGTCGCGCAGGACGTCGCCCATTTCCAGAGCGCGCTCCCCCAGTCTCTCGTCTTCCAGAACTTCAAGGGTCGCCAGCCCGGAGCGCATGGCCAACCCATTCTCGCTGAAGGTGGAAGTGTGCACGATCGCGCGGTCGAGGGAATCGTACACCGCTTCATACACCTCGTCCGTCATCAGCACTGCACCGCAGGGAATCAGCCCGCCGCTGAGTGCCTTCGCCAGGATCACCATGTCAGGCTGCACGTCGAAATGATGCGCTGCCAGAAAACGCCCGGTCCGGTACATCCCCGTCTGCACTTCGTCGAGGACGAACAGCGTTCCATGCTTACGGCAGAGCTTCTGCGCCTCTTTCAAGTAGCCCGGCTCCGGAACCCGGATCCCGCCTTCCGATTGGATCGGTTCCACGATGTAGGCAGCGAACTTGCGCTTTGCGAGCTGCTCCGCGAGCGCGTCAATATTGCCAAACGGGACGGCCTTGGTTTCGGGCAGCAGGGGACCGAATCCCTTTGCCCAGGAGGATCCACCCATTAACGACAGGGCGCCGCAGGTGAGCCCATGGAAAGCATCCTTAGCATAAAGCAGTCCCGCGCGCTTGGTCTTAGCGCGCGCAAACTTGATGGCAGTTTCAACGCCCTCGCTTCCGGAGCTGTTGAAAAAGACCTTCGTCAGACCGCCGCCCGCCCGTTCGCAAAGCTTATCTGCCAGTTCTCCAGCCAACTCCGGAACATGGCTTTGGAGCATATTCGGGCCGTTCCTTCCGAGTTCATCCACCAGCGCAGCCACGATCCGAGGATGGTTATGCCCGGTATTGTGCACGCAATACCCGGACAGGAAGTCGAGAATCCGTTCGCCATCGGCGGTGAAAAGCTCGGCTCCAAGACATTTCTCGTAAGCGACATTCATCTGCAGCACGTCGAGCAGACGCACCCATTGCGGGTTCACGCGTTCGGAATAGCTCGGCGATACCGAGACCGCTTTGGTTGACAAAAATCCCTCCAGGTTGGGCAGAGGCCGCCCCTGCAGTTTAGACGTAACTTACCGCCTAATGAAGAGCGGCATTCTTCGTGGTGTAGATGAAGAAATGTTCATGCGCAACCAGGCGCGGAGCGTGCTAGGAATAGGGAAGCCGTGGCATGTGGGTGACGATGATGTTGTCTCTTTCCGTAACGGGCAAATATGGCGTTTTCGGCCACGGAAGCACCAACTCTACGTTTGGGCACGGAAGTGGGCTAGAATGGAGCGAAAATTCGCTCTTGTGGGGTGTGTCCAACGTGTTTCGAACATTTCTGGCCCGGCTGTTTACGAACGAGAAGACTGGCAGGCAGCATGCGCTCGGAGAACTCGAGTGCGCAGTGCTGGAAAATGTGTGGTCGCTGCACGAAGCAACCGTGCACGATGTTCTCGCGCGGATGGATCGCCCGCTCGCCTATACCACCATCATGACCACGCTCGACCGGCTCTACAGGAAAGGTTTGCTCATTCGACTGAAGCGTGGCCGAGCCTTCGTGTACGCGGCGGCCTGCTCCAAGCAAGAAGTGCAGCGCGTGATTGCGCGCGAATTGGTAAACGAGATCTCCGTGGACCCGCTGCATTCCAAGAACTACTTGCTTTCGTTTCTCATTGAAAGCGTCGATCCGCACGATGCGGAAATGCTGGCGAAGTTGGAGGCAGCGGTTCGCGAAAAACGGCGCCAGGGCGGAGAAAAAGTTTGAGCCTTCCGTACCTCTTGATCCTTGTGCTCTACGCGCTCGCCTCGTTCGGTGTGGTCCTGGTGATTGCGGAAGCGTCGGTGTCCCTGTTCGAACGGGAATTGCGAAAAGGAATCGAGCGGCTCACGCCGGCTGATGGCGTAGTGGCGCACGTCATCCTGCGGCTGCTTCCCGGTATCGCTGCATTCATCGTCACCGCCTTCTCTGCCTTGCCCGGTTACCTGACCGGGGAACCGACGCAGACCCAGGAGAGGCCGAGTCTCTGGCTTGTGGCTCTAGCCATCGTCGGGTTTTACGCCATCGCGGTTCCTTTAGCGCGTGTCTGCCGGATGGCTCTCCAGACCTCCGCGAAAACTCGCGTCTGGATGGGCAACACCGTTGCCAAAGACACCTTTTCTCGTATTCCGGTTCTCGAACTGGGCGTCACCAACCCGGTCATTGTCGCGTCGGGCCTGTTGAAGGCCACAATTTTTCTCTCCAGTGCGGTTCGCTCGCTGCTTTCGCCGCGCGAGCTACGTGCGGTGTTACGCCATGAGGTCGCGCACTGCAAACAACATCACAACCTGGCGAAGCTCCTCTGGGTGGCGGCGCCTCGCCTTCTACGCGCAGAGGCAATGGAAAAAAGTCTGCGAGAGACGATTGAATACGCGGCGGATGATGAAGCCTGTGGCATGCCTGGCGACGCCCTGAACCTGGCGTCGGCCCTCGTCGTACTGGCCAAGCAGTCCGCGGTTCCGTCGAAGGAGATGTTGTACACGCCTATCTTCGACTCGAATGAATCTGCGATCCTGGAACGCCGGGTTAAGCGCCTCGTCCTCCCCGTGCAGAGCAACAACCACGCGAAATTCCTGCACTTGGCCGGGGGATGCGCCTCGATTCTTGCTGCCGTCGCCCTCGTAGGCTCGCTCCCGGCAGCCCAGCACGCGTTCCGTGAAACCCTCGAACTCCTCGTCCGGTAGTCCTCCCTTAGCGCCGTTTCAAGGCTGATTCCTTTCCGCGGTTCCGTTTCTGGCAGTCCTGTTCGGTGTAGTACATTGAGGGCGAAGCCATACGACACGGAGAGGCTGCGCTCTGCCAATCGGGCACTTCACGGTTCAAGACATAGTCGGTTGCACGGCCGCGGTGTTTGCATTTCTTCCCGTCTTTCTTGCTCCCGGCTATTTCGTAGCCCACACCCTCAACCTATTCCGCTTTCGAGACGCCGCTTGGGGCGAGCGGCTCATGTTGAGCGTCACCCTCTCGGTCGCCGTCTCGCCTATTCTCGCTACTTTGGTGGGTCGCTTTTCCTCACTCACCGTCGTTTGCTGGATCCTGCTGATCATGGCTGCGGCCGACTTGGTATTGATCGCCGTCGATCTGAAAACGCAAATCGTGTCATTCCGGTTATCCCGCAACAGCAAGATCGCCATTTCCATGGTTCTAGCCTGGAGCATCGTTGCCATCGCGTCGATGGCCGATCTACAGATCGGCGAAAAGCTTTACCTGCCGGCCCAGTCCTTCGATCAATGCCTGCGTTCGGCCCTGGCTGCTTCGGCGCAGCGCACCGGCGTGCCGCCCGCCAACCCATTTTTCTATCCGGGCCACGCCGTCCCGATGCGTTACTACTACTACTGGAATGTGCTCTGCGCATTGCCGGCGAAGCTCTTCGGCCTGGACGCGCGAGTGACCACGTTGGCCGGAGTCATCTGGTCGGGGTTCGCTCTCGCATCGCTCATTCCGCTCTACTTGAAGTATTTCTGCGAAGAGACAGTCGAACTCGGACGCAAGGCGATGATCGGAATCGGGCTGCTCACCGTCACCGGCTTGGACCTGATCCCGACCGTCATGATCTTTCTCGGAGAACGATCGATCCTGGGAGACATGGAGTGGTGGGACGAGCAGCAGGTCACTTCGTGGCTCGACTCTTTGTTGTGGGTCCCTCACCACGTCGCCGGAATGGTCGCCTGCCTCATGGGCCTCCTCGTTCTCTGGGTTTTGCCAAGGAATGCCACGGCCGGCCAGCGCATCAAAGTGGCCATCGTCGCTGCCCTCGCCTTTGCCAGCGCCGCTGGCCTGTCCGTGTACGTCACCTTTACCTTTGCGCTATTTCTCGTGATCTGGACCGTCGTTCTGCTTCGATCCCAGTACTGGGCGGAGGTGTTGACCTTCGTTCTGGCCGGGATCGTCACCCTTATTCTTTCCTTGGGCTATTTACACGATTTGCAACAGACTGGCTTGTCCGGAAGCTTCGCGATTTTTTATGTGCGTTCGCTGGAGTCTTTCCAGGACTGGAGCGATCAGCACATTCCGTGGGATTGGCTGCAGTCCGTCTTTCTCGCATTGCTCCTGCCCGTGTATTACACCGTCGAATTGGGCTTTTTGGCCATCGTAGGCTTTGTTCAAGCCAAGCGATATTGGCGCCGTCCGGCGCCTCTTCAGAAGTGGGAATGGGCCTCTTTGTGCATCGCCGGCACGAGTCTCCTGGTCGGCAGCTTCCTGATCTCGACGACTGGCAACAACGATCTCGGGTATCGCTCCGTCTTGTTCGCACAATTCATGCTGCTGCTGTGGGCCGTGCCGCTGATTTACCGCTGGCGGACGCACATTGCAAATCCCCCGGCGAAGATGCGCCTCTTGTACATCGCATTTCTCGCCATCGGCGTGCTCGGTACGGTCTATCAATTCGTCGAGCTGCGGCTTCTGACCATCCTGGCTGACAGAAAACAATACGTGGACGAAATCGCGTGGCTCCCGCACGGCGACAACATCGCAAAGGATGTCTATCTGGCGCGCTCCGGCTTTTCAGCGCTGACGCGCACTCTGCCACCTGACGCCATCATTCAGTACAGCCCGACCAACCCGGCCTATGTCCCAAATCTCTACTATGCAAGGTTCCAGTCTGTGGACGGCCAGACAGCCTGCGGCACCGCGTTCGGGGGCGATCCGTTTTATTGCATGGTGCTCCAGAACAAAATCGCCCCGGCGTTCAATGGAAGAATCCCGTTCACGCTTGCAGATGCAAACCAGCTCTGTAACGATCTAGGTATCGATGTCCTCATTGCGGAGCGCTCCGACCGCATGTGGTCGCTGAAACAAAGCTGGATTTGGACTGGGACACCCGTTGTCGCGAACGCCTACCTGCGAGCGCTTGCCTGCGGCACGAGGCGCCGGAAAATCGAAGACCTTTTCGCTACTCCGCGGCAGCGCTAGAGGCAGCCTTTGCGACGCGCAATTTGCGATACTGCAACAGGCCGATAGTGCCCAGGACACCGGTCACCAGCAAGCCTCCTGCCTGCGCTACCAGGATGAATGCAATCGCCTCGGAACGGGTGTAGTGAAACGGGATCAGCACCGTGACGGCGACGAACTGGAAGATCCCGATGTATCCGGGCGTGGAGGGAAGCGCGCTGCCCACCCCGAGCCCTACGAGCAGCAAGAGCGCGACCGCCATCGACATCTCCATGCTCAGTGCTCTCGCGAGGAGCGTCATTCCGAATGAATCGAGGCCCCATATCGCCATCGTGAACACCAGGAAAAGCGAAAAGGTGCCCGGATCATGAAAGGCGCGCACCCCTGACGCGATATGCTCGATCGCATCTTCCAACCGCCGTACGATGCGGGACGACAATGGCATCTTTTCCAGCAATCGCAGCGCGAGAGGCTCAAACAGCGGAATCAGGATGACCATCAGCGCTGCGATGCATCCGAAGAACAGCAGGGAACTGGACGCTGCCGCCAGCCATTCCGGCTTGCTCGGGACGAAGCGAAGCACGATCGTTCCCGAGATCACCAGGACGATGGCATCCATCAGCCGCTCGGAGAGCGCGGTGGTGAGGATAAACGTCTTGCTGAGATGTGACCGCGAATTGATCATCGCCGTGCGAATCAGTTCGCCTGCACGCGCGGGAAGCACATTGTTGCCGAGATATCCGGCGGAATTCGCCCAGAACACGGGAAGCACCGGAAGCTCCGCTTGCGTATTGAGCAGAACCCGCCAGCGAAGGCCGCGCAGGAAATAGGACACGAACGCCACCGCGATGCTGAATGCCAGCCAGTCGAGTTTGCAGTGGGCGATGCTTTGCCACACCTGGGCCCAGTTCACTTTCCGCAAGGAAAAGTAAAGCAATACGGCAGCGAGGCCCACAGATAAAAGCAGCACAACCACGGAGCGGGAGGATGTTTGCGCCGCCGGGAAACCGGTCTGCTCGGCAATCGGCGCGGGGCTCAAGCGTGCGGCTCTAACTTGTCGAGAGGGAGCGGAGCAGGCAAAAGAGGTTCTCCCGGCGGATACTCGAAATTAATGCGCTCCCGCTCGAAGACAAACGGACGATTCTGAATTTGCGTGTGAATTTGTCCGACGTACTCGCCGATGATGCCCAGCGAAAGAAGCTGCATCGACGCGAGGAAGAACATGCCGATCACCAGCGGCGCGATCCCAACCGAAAACTTATTCCAGAAAATGACCTTGTAGAGGAAGTAGCAGATACCGAAAAATGCTGAGACCAGCGCGCCCATGAAGCCGGCAAAACTTACCAGCCGCAACGGAACCTTGGAAAGGTTCGTGATGCCGAGCATGGCGTTGTCATAGAGGCTATAAAAATTGTTCTTTGTAATGCCTCTTTTGCGGACGGGCTGGTGGTATCGGATTTCGAAGTGTGGAAAGCCGATTTCAGCAACTAGCCCGCGAAAGTACGGATAGGGATCCTTGAATCCCTTGATCGCATTCACGACCTTGCGATCGTAGAGCCCGAATCCGGTGAAATTCTCGTAGGTCTCCACGCCCGAGAGGCGATTGACCAGCGCGTAATACTGCTTCCGGATCCAGAACATCAACCCGTGCTCATCGCTGCCCGACTTCACGCAGATTACGACCGGGTAGCCCTCTTCCCATTTGCTCACCAGTTGCGGGATCATCTCCGGCGGATCCTGAAGATCGGCAACAATGCCGATCACGCAATCGCCAGTCGTCTGGTGGAAGGCATGCATGGGAGAACGGATGTGGCCGAAGTTGCGCGTGTTGCGGATGACCTTGACGTTGCGGTCCTCTTCCGCAAGCTGTTTCAGAATGGCGAAGGTGTTATCCGTGGACGCGTTGTCGATGAAGATGTGCTCGTAACGATAGCTGCCCAACCCGGCGATGACATTTCGGACGCGCTCGTAGAGTTCGCGTACATTGGCCTCCTCATTAAAGCAAGGTGTCAGAATGCTGATCGTCTTCATCGCCAAGTCTCTGCCCTCATGCGGAGCTATCCTCTTGCTGCCACAACCCGCTCTGGAGGCAGGGCATACAACACGGACTGCCAACCGTCTCCTTCGTGCGGACGTATATAGAGTCGATATTGCCCCTGCATCGCCGCGATCGCCAGCGGTATCTGCCAAAGATCGCTCTGGCGATGATAGACGCACACCGCGAGCACCGGACGGTGGCGCTGGATCGTTGCGCGAGCTCCCGCGAGGGCATCGAGCTCCGCGCCCTCGATGTCCATTTTGATGAAAGTAGGTGCAACGCCTTCCAGCAAATCGTCCAGGCGCTGACATTCGATCTTCGCCGAGCCTCCCGAAGCGACCATGGTGTTATCGGGATCGAACGAAACCTCGCCGCGCACCGCTCCCACGGCGATGTTCAGAGCCGAGATCCTGCCCATTAGTTCGTTGGGGAGACCGTCGATCCACTTCCGTAAAACCTCATAATTCGCGCGATCCGCTTCAATCGCGGTGATGTGCCGGAAGCGTCCTTCGCTCAACTCGATCACTCGCTGAGCCGTGTCCCCGGTGTACGCGCCGCAGTCGATAAAAACCTCGTCCGCCTGCAACGAAACCAGGCTGCTCGGGAAATACGATTCTTCCTCCACGGGCAAATTCAGCGCGCCCAAGTCGCCAAGCGCCCGCCATCGAACCTGGTTGAGATACTCGCGCCGGGAATAATCATCGGCCCAAACTTTCGAAGCCGCCAGCACTCGCTCTCTCGCCGCATACACCCGCTCCGGAAGATCGTGGCAGAAGAAGGGAAGCATGTTGTCCGGGTAACGCCAGCGCAATGCCGAGTCCGACACGATGTTGTGAATGCCCAGGGCTTCGAGTTGTTCCCGCGTCCGCCGGAAGACGTGTCCCTGGGAGTAAATTGTGACCACGAACAGCGCCGAGTCGCCGAATTTTGCAGCCGCCTCTTCCGGTGAAAAGACAGGAATACCATCGACTTGGCTGCCCCACCGCGCCCGGTTGTTGTCGACAAAAGCCAGCGGAACAATTCCCGAGGTCCGCAGGTTCTTGAGCGAATTGCGACCCGCCAATCCAGCGCCGAATAGAACGCAACGCCCTTGCATCGGCTGGATAAGACGGTCGAAAGCGTCATGCTGCCGCTGGCGCACCGCTTCCATACCCTCGGCCAGCAGATCCTCGAGTTCATCCTGAACAGAAGTCATTTTCCTGGCTCGTCCAGCGGCGCAACGATCATGTTCGCTAGAAACTCGTCCCGGTCCAGCAACGGCGCCATATCCTCCAGCGGCTTCGAAACGAAAGATCCGTCCGGGCGCTGCACCGAGGTCACGCGCGGCTCTCGCGGCTCATCCGCCAAAACCTTAACGTCGCAGATCACCGGTCCCGGCATTGCCAATACCCGTTTCACCTGTCCTGCCAAATCGTGCTGGTCGTGAATCTCTGCAGTGCCGATCTTGAATGCCTTGGCAACTTCCAAAATGTTAGGCAGCCAAAGCCCGGTTGCCTCATCGCAGCCGATATTCGGGGCGCCAAAGAAATTCTTCTGCGATCCGCGAATCGCCGCATACCCGTCATTATTGAGCACGAAGAATTTTATGGGGAGTTGCAGATGAGAGACCGTAGCGAGTTCCTGGATGTTCAACATGAACCCACCGTCGCCATCCACACAGATCGTCGGCTTCTTCCCGCGTCCCAAGCACGCACCGATACTGGCGGCAATGCCATATCCCATCGCGCCCAGGCCCGCGGTGTGAAACAGCCGCTGTCCTTTGCGATTAGGGAACGCGTAGATGTAAATTTCGATTCCAGTGCCCGAGCTGCCGGAGATTAGAACATCCTCCGCGCTTGTCGCCGAGGAGATTACTTCGGCAAGATGGTAGATACTGACCGGTCCGCTATCGGTTCGATGCTTCTCCTGGATAATTGGATATCGCTTCTTCCAGTCGAGACAACGCGCGCGCCAGGCGCTGCGGTCGCGTTTCTGGATGTCTTTCGCTTGTCTCTCTACTTCGCGCAGGAAATCCCCGGCATCGGCACAAATGGATTGCTGAAAAACGGACGAGAGCTTGTTCAACTCCGCCTGGTCCGCATCCACGAGCACCTTGTGCGCTCCGCGTGCCAGTTGATTCGGGCTCCATCCCGACACTGGGAAATCCATCCGCGTGCCCAGCACCAGCAGAAAATCGCTGTTCTGGATGGCGAAGTTACTGCCGCGCGCGGCAATCGTGCCTGGCCTCCCCATGTAAAGCGGATCCTGGAAATCGAACAGGTCCGCCGTCACCCAGGTTGTCTCAATCGGAATCTGCTGCTCCTGCACAAAGCCCTGGATTAGCTTTTCTGCCTTGGCCAGACGCACGCCATTGCCGCACAGGATCACCGGTCGCTCAGCCCGGTTCAGCGCTTCGATAACGGTTTGCACTTCGCTCTGCAACGCGGCGTTCTTCGCCGGTGACGCTTCGGGGGTGAATCCGGGCAGAGCATCCACATCCACCGAGATCGCCTGCACATCGAGAGGAATGTCGATCCACACCGGCCCGGGCCGGCCCGTCGTCGCCAGATGAATCGCTTTCTCCAGGTGGAAGCGAATCGATTGCGGATCGGTAATCGTGACCGCGTACTTCGTGATCGACGACACCAGCGTCACGATGTCGAGTTCCTGGATGCCCCGCTGGCGAACCCCCAGCGGCGTTCCATCCTCGGCAAACATGCGGTCGGGACGCTTCGCCTGGCCAGAAAGAAACAGGCAGGGAACGGAATCGAACCATGCCCCCGCCACCCCCGTCACCGCGTTCGAACCGCCAGGCCCCGTCGTCACCATAGCCACGCCGATCGATCCGGTGGCCTTGGCATAGTTCTCGGCTGCAATGGCACTGGCCTGCTCGTGATGATTGCAGACGAACTGAATCTCCGCACAGCGCGCCAGCGAATCGTTCAGATGCAGGGCGCCTCCGCCCGTCACCAGGAAGACATGCTTCACGCCTAGATCGGCGACGAACCGAATCACGTAATCAGAAAGTTTCATGAATGTGTAATTTTAACCGGATGTGTGGACGCAGAATCGCCCGCGAGGATTCCATCGATGATCTCGCGCACCGCGCCGTCTCCGCCCTTGGCTTGCGCGATACGCTTGCACTTTGCCAGCACCTCGGGTCGCGCATCAGCGGGCGCGCATGGAAGGCCAACCATTTCCAGGGCAGCTAGATCGTTGATGTCATCACCGATGTAGCACACCTCCGCCGGGGCGAGCCGATGTCGTTCGATAAATTGTTGGAGGGCGGCCCGCTTGTCCTTGCAGGGCTTATAAACGTCGACAATCTCGAACTTCGCCGCCATGCGATCCACCAGCGGACTATCTTCGCCCGAGATGAACGCTAGTTTTAATCCGGCTTTCTTGGCCAGCGAAAGTCCCATGATGTCGGCAAAGCAGAAGCGCTTCCACTCTTCGCCGTTCGGCCCCCACCAAACGCCTCCATCGGTCAAGACTCCATCCACGTCCATGGCGATGGCCTTGATCTTGGTCACTGGCCGCCACCCACGCGGCGAAGCTTTTGGATGATGGGCTGCTCGCGCTCCAGAACACGCTTCACGCCATCGCCCATCGACTTCTCGACGATGCGGATGTAGCGCACCAGTTGCGTGATGCCGTTGGGTTCCAGCGAAGCCGCCTGGTCCGAGCCCCACATCGCGCGGTCTAGCGTAATGTGGCGTTCGAGGACGCTCGCCCCCATCGCCACCGCGGCAATGCTGGCCGGCAGGCCTGTTTCGTGGCCGGAATAGCCAACCGGAACCCCATAGCGGTCCATCAATGTGTGGATCGCCTTGAGATTCAGTTCCTCGTAGTACGCGGGATACGTGCTGCACGCCTGCAGGAGAATCAGAGCATCTTTGCCCAGCACATCGACGGCATGATCGACTTGCTCAACCGTGCTCATGCCCGTGGACAGCATGAGCGGCTTGCCGGTCGCCTTCGTGTGGCGCAGCAGGTTGTCGTCGGTCAGCGAAGCCGAGGCGATCTTGAAGCAGGGGGCATCGAACTGCGCGATGAAATCGACGGAAGCCTCATCCCAAGCCGAGGCGAACCACGGAATCTTGACCTCCCGGCAGTAGCGGTCGATCTCCTTGAACTCATCGAGTCCGAACTCCAGCCCGCGCTTCAGGTCGCCATTGGTGTTGCCGAAGGGCGATTCGCGTGGCTTTGCCAGCTCCGCCGCGGTGTAGACGACGTCAATTGTGCGCTTCTGGAATTTGACGGCATCGCATCCCGCGCCCACCGCCACGCTGATCAGGCGCTTCGCGATGTCCATGTCGCCGTTATGGTTGATACCGATTTCGGCGATGATATAGCAGGGTTGGCCTTGGCCCACCAGCTTCGATCCGATCCGCACGGCGCGTGATTGTTGGTTGCCGTTGTGCGATGGCATTGGGGAAACCTCTCTTTCGGGGTCGTCGAAGATTGTACTGGGAAATCGGCGATTTTCGCGCCCCCGAACCTTCGTGAGCACCTCGAAACGGCACTTAAGTAACTGCTCAACGATGTTGCGCGCTCGCCTTCGGCTGGCTCATGAACCATTCGCGAGTTTTCCTGATCCCTTCTTCCCGCGAAACGCCTTGCGACAATCCAAGTTCGTGCTGCGCCCGCTCGGTGGAAGGCACGTAACGCGCCGGCGGAAATCCTGTGGGCGCGCCTTCTATGCGAGCCTCGACCGCGGGATCGCTGATCGAAGCAATGGTTCTGGCCAGATCGCCGATACTAATTTCATCCTCCGATCCCACGTTGAAGGCTCGTCCCGCTGGCGCGCGAAACAGGATGGTCCAGAGCCAGATCGCCAGATCCGATGCGTACAAGTAGGAGCGTACCGCTGTGCCATCGCCTTTCACGACGATTGGCCCGCCGCTCATCTGGTCGCGAAGAAAGTTGCCGATCGCGAAGTGCACATCAAGATTCATATAGGGGCCGACGAAGGCGAAGCAGCGCGCGATCTTCGCTTCGAATTGTCCCGTCTGCGACGCCAGCGTGCATTGCAACTCCGCAAACCGCTTGGCCTCTCCATACGCGGAGCTTGGATGCAGCGGGTCCGGGGCGCCCACATAGTCCTCCGCCACGTGCGTCAGCTCCGAAGGCTGCTTGCCGTAGACCGCACCCGAACTCGTAAGGAGTAACGCCCGGCTGTGCGCCTTCTGCGCAAAGGCCAGACAACGCTCCGTGCCTCGTACGATCGTACTAACAACTTCCCCCGCGCTTGGAACAACCGCGGAATCCGTCGCCGCGTGAAGCACGTGGGTGAACTCACCCTCCGGGAAGGCAAAGGTGCGAACGTCACCGTGCAAGAGTTCCACCGAGGGATCGGCAACGAGATGCGGAGCCTTCTCCCGGAAGCGAACGGGATCGCGCGTGAGCACCGTTGCTCTTGCGCCAAGATCGAGCCGCTCATTCGCCCAGGTAAAGCTCTCCAGCAACCAGCAGCCGAAGAACCCAGTCCCGCCAGTGAGGAAGAGGCGATTGCCACGCAGGTCCTCCCACAGCGGACGCGTCCGCTCGAGGATGAAATCGAGGTCGTTGACTAGCAGCCGCGACATCACTGCCTCACGGGAAGAGCGCTGCCCGCGCGAGCCAGCGCCTTCGGTGCAGCGTGCAGGCACTCGACCATGTAGTCGAGCATCGCTTGCGTCAGGCCAGGGAAGACACCGATCCAGAAAAGCTGGTTCATCACCAGGTCGCTGTTTTCTAGCGAGCCGATCTTGCGATAGGAAATGTTTTTGTACGCGGGCTGCCGCGTGAGATTGCCGCCAAACAGAAGACGCGTCCCGATCTTCCTGTTGTCCAGGTAGGTAATGAGGTCTTTCCGCGAGAACGGAGCCTCGGAACGCAGCAGGATAGGAAAGCCGAACCACGCCGGATCCGAGTTCGCCGTCGCTTCCGGAAGAACAAAGATGTCTTTCATCTCCGAGAGCGCATGCTTCAGAGTTGCAAAGTTTTTCTTTCGCGCCGCGATGAATCCCGGCAGCTTCTTCAATTGCGCGACCCCGATTGCCGCCTGCAGATCGGTAGCCTTCAGGTTGTAGCCGATATGCGAATAGGTGTACTTGTGGTCGTAGCCGTGAGGCAGCTCGCCCAGCTGCCAGTCGAAACGTTTGCCGCAGGTGTTGGCGTCGCCCGGAGCGCACCAGCAGTCGCGGCCCCAATCGCGAAACGATTCCACCAGGGTTTTGAGCAGCGGCTTGTCCGCCAGGACCGCGCCGCCCTCCCCCATGGTGATGTGGTGGGCGGGATAGAAGCTGGTCGTCGCCAGGTCTCCGAATGTGCCGACTTTTTGATCGCGATAGGTCGATCCCACCGCATCGCAGCAATCTTCAACCAGCCACAGATCGTGCTTCTTTGCGAACGCAGTTACCGCATCCAGGTCGAAGGGATTTCCCAGAGTATGCGCGATCATCACCGCGCGCGTTTTCGCAGAGAAGGCTGCTTCCAGTTGCGATACGTCGATGTTGTACGTCGGGACATGGATATCGACGAATACCGGCACCAATCCGGCCTGGATCATCGGGTTCACGGTCGTCGGAAATCCGGCAGCGACGGTGATCACCTCATCGCCTGCTCGCAGCCTTCGCTCTCCCAGGCGTTCCGAGGTCAATGCTGAAACCGCCAGCAAATTCGCCGACGATCCCGAGTTGACGAGAGTCGCCGTGCGCACCCCGATAAACCTCGCAAACTCTCGCTCGAACTGCTCGGCGAAGCGCCCGGTAGTAAGCCAGAAATCGAGCGCGGAATCGATCAGCGACTCCATCTCCGCCGCATCGAAGACTCTTCCCGCAACCTGCACCGGGGTTTCTCCGGCAACGAATGGCTTCGCTGCGAAAGCCTCGCCGTAGTACTCCGCGGTCAGTTCACGAATCTTCTTACGCAGTTCATCGGCGCGAGACACTACTGGAGTACCTCTTCGTACCAGCGGATCGTGCGGTTCAACCCTTCGTCCAGCGTGAACTGGGGATGCCACTGCAGCGCTTTGCGTGCACGTTCGGCGCTCAGGAATTGATGACGAATCTCGTTGCTCGCCTGGTTCTGGATCTCGGGTTGGAGCTTCGAATTCATCTTCTGCAGCACCGTGTTCACAAGATCGAGAACCGTGATCTGAATCTCGTTGGAGAAGTTAAACGCCGACCCCACCAGCTTCTGGTCCCGCGTGAGCCGTTCCGCCAGCAGCATGTAGGCGGCGGCTCCGTCTTCAATGTAGAAGTAGTCGCGTACATATTTGCCGTCGCTGCGAATAACCGGGCGCTCGCCCCGCAGTACCGAGCGAATGGTGCCGGGAACCACGCGGTTCCAGTTGAGATCGCCGCCACCATAAAAATTGCCGCAACGCGTAATCGCAACCGGAACACTGAAGGTCGTGGCATACGACTGCGCGATCATGTCGGCGCACGACTTGCTCACATCGTAGGGATGGCGTCCCTGCAGCGGCATCTCTTCCGTATAGGGAAGCACCGTCTGATCGCCATAAGCCTTGTCGGACGAGGCGAGCACGATCGCGCTCACCTTCGGCGATCGGCGGCAGGCCTCCAGCAGGTTCCACGTTCCTCGAATGTTGCTCTCGAAGGTCGAAACCGGGTTGCGGTTTGCAATGCCCACGATCGTCTGCGCCGCCAGGTGAAAAACGGTCTCGACCTCGTACTCGCCGAGAACGCGCTCCAGCAACGCCGGCTTGCTGAGATCGCCGCGCACCACGTTCACCCGCTCTGACATCCTGGTACGCTCGAATTCGGATTGCGGAACCGCATCGCGCACCAGGGCCGTGACGGCAGCGCCATGGTCAAGCAGGTGGCGGATCAGCCAACCACCGAGCAATCCCGTCGCTCCGGTGACGAAAACCGGCCGGTCCCGCCAGAACTTGGGATCGTGGACGGTCATGGCCACACCTTCCAGGGTGCCTGCCCCTTGGCCCATAGGTCGTTCAGGAACTCGTATTCGCGGTAGGTATCCATCGCGTAGAAGAAGCCATCGTGCTTGTAGGCCATCAGTTGGCCCTCGGCGGCCAGTCGCTCCATCGGCTCCCGCTCGAAGGTCGTGTCATCGCCGGAGATGTAATCGAATACCTTGCGATTGAGCACAAAGAACCCTGCATTGGCGCGGCCATCGGTGCGCGGCTTTTCGATGAACTTCATCACCTTGCCTTCGCTCGACATGTCCACGATGCCGAAGCGCGAATTCGGCGTCACCGCCGTCACCGTCGCGAGTTTTCCGTGTGCCTTGTGAAAGGCTAGCAGCTTGTGAATATCGACGTCGCTCACGCCATCGCCGTACGTCATCATGAATGTATCGTCGGGAATGTAGCGCTCGATGCGCTTCACCCGGCCACCGGTCATGGTGTTCAGGCCGGTGTCGGCCAGTGTCACCTGGAAATCCTGCTCCGCATGGTCGTTCTTGAACTCCAGCTTGGAGTGTCGCCCGAGGCAGATGGTGAAATCGTTATTCATCGCCTCGTAATTGAGGAAGTACTCCTTGATCGCCGAACCTTTGTAGCCTAGGCATAAGTACGAACTCGCGGAAACCGGCCGCCGCATAGCTTTTCATGATGTGCCACAGGATCGGCCTGCCGCCGATCTCCACCATCGGCTTGGGGCGGAACTCCGTTTCCTCGCGCAACCGCGTGCCGAGTCCTCCGCAAAGCACGACCACCTTCATCCGCTCTCCTGTGCGGCAAGAATGAACGCCAAAACGATTGCGTGAATCTTTATTTGATACCACCATGGTATCCAAAGCGCAATAGAGACAGTGACTTAGAAGGGGTGCGAGTGCCGGGGAAGCTAACGCCGCATGCCGTCCGCGAGGGTCGGAGACTGACAAAATTTTGAACCTCGGTCCAAGGCGCGGCCATCCCATACCGGGTTCGTAAGTTTTGAAATGACTGGCGGTAGAAATCTTGCATCAGACGTAGAGCAGTTATGAGCGAACCGACCTCCGCAGTGCACTCAGAACTGAGCGCTGAATCGCTACAACGTCGATTCAGAGATGTTCGCGCGTTCAGCGAACGGCTGGTGGCACCCCTGGCGCCGGAAGATATGATGGTGCAGTCTATGCCGGACGCCAGCCCGGCAAAGTGGCACCTGGCCCATACCACATGGTTCTTCGAAACCTTCCTGCTTTCCGAATACCTGCCCGGCTATCGATGTTATGACCCCGAGTTCCGAAGCGTCTTCAACTCTTATTATAAGGGCGTAGGAAAACACCCGGTTCGCGGGACACGAGGCACCTTTTCGCGCCCCACGCTCGACCGTGTGCTGGGATATCGGTCGCACGTGAACGATGCGATGGACCGGCTCATCGCCTCCGGCGTGCCGGAAACACACTCGCTCATTGTTCTCGGTCTCAACCATGAGCAGCAGCACCAGGAATTGATCCTCACCGACATCAAGCATGCGTTTTGGAGCCAGCCGCTGCAGCCGAGCTATACCGAGCAGCGTTGCGATCCAGGCAATCTGCCGGCGGGTACGTTGACGCGGTCGAACTTCGCCGGTGGGATCGTCGAGATCGGACATTCGGGTCCCGCATTTGCCTTCGACAACGAACTGCCGCGCCACGCCACTCTGCTGCAACCCTACCAGCTTGCGGACCGGCTGATCACCAATCGTGAGTTCCTCGAGTTCATGGAAGACGATGGTTACCGCCGTCCCGAATTGTGGCTCTCCGAGGGTTGGGACACGGTGAATCAGCAGGGGTGGGACGCTCCGTTTTACTGGGAGCGCGACAACGATGGCTGGCAGGTCTTTACCCTCCAGGGAACCCGAGCGCTGGACCTCGAGGAACCAGTCTGCCATGTCAGTTACTTCGAGGCCGACGCCTTCGCGCGCTGGGCCGGCGCTCGCTTGCCGCTCGAAGGCGAGTGGGAGCATGCTGCCGAATCATGTGTCGTGGAAGGGAACTTCGCCGACTCCGGGCTGTTCCATCCTTGCCGCCCGCAGGAATTCGATGGCGGTTTGCATGGAATGTTTGGCGACGTGTGGGAGTGGACCGGCAGCGCCTATCTGGGCTATCCCGGTTTTCGTCCGGCGGTTGGCGCAGTCGGGGAATATAACGGCAAGTTCATGTGTAACCAGTTCGTACTGCGCGGCGGCTCCTGCGCCACGCCCCAGTCTCACATAAGAGCGAGCTATCGCAATTTCTTCCCGCCACACGCTCGGTGGCAATTCACGGGGATCAGGTTAGCGTCCGATGCACGTTAAGCTTCAGCAAGCCAGGCTCTCGCCCATTGCGGACGATGTGTTCGAAGGGCTCACCAGAATTCCGAAGACGCTTTCGCCGAAGTTGTTCTACGACGCGGCGGGCTCGGAACTCTTCGAGCGCATTACGGAGCTGCCGGAATATTATCCGACGGCCATCGAGCGCGAGATCTTCCGGCAGTATGCCGCCGAGATCGTGCAGCAGGCGAACGGAGCCACCGCCGTCGTGGAACTTGGCGCGGGCAGCGGCGCCAAGACCGTCCTCGTGCTCGACGCGGTCTTAAAGACGCAGCCCAACGTAAAGACGCAACCTAAGGTGACCTTCTATCCGGTGGATGTTTCGGCGGCCGCGCTGGAGTTTTGCAGCGAACGCATGCGCGACCTGTTGCCGAGTATCCACGTGGTTCCCAAAGTGCTCGATTTCACCCACGCGATGCCGCAGTTCCGCCAGATCGAAGGGCGCAAGCTATTCCTCTTCATCGGGTCGAGCATCGGCAACTTTGAGCCCTTTGAGGCCGGGTTGTTCCTCAAGCAGGTGCACTCGTCCATGAACTCGGGCGACGCGCTGCTGCTGGGAACGGACATGCGAAAGTCGCCCGACGTGCTGGTTCCGGCCTACGACGATGCGCAGGGTGTGACCGCCGCCTTCAACAAGAACCTGCTGACCCGCATCAACCGCGAGCTGGCGGGCAACTTCGACCTCGACAGCTTCCGCCACAGGATCGTCTGGAACGACCAGCTCTCGCGTATCGAGATGCACCTCGAGAGCCTGCGCGAGCAGGCGGTGCGCATCGAGGGGCTGGATATGGTTCTCAGGTTTCGAAAGCATGAAACCATTCATACGGAGAACAGTTACAAGTTCACCATGCCGATGATCGAAGCGATCGCTGAGAACGGGGGTTTGACCATCGAGCGCACTTGGAGCGACCCCAAGCAGTGGTTCACCGTCCACCTGCTGCGCGCCTAAGCTGCACCCGGTTCCTCAACCCGGAAGTTTTTTTAGCCCGATCAGTGCTCCCCGTCGCCCTGCTTCGAGCGCCACCCCGTACACCACGTGGGTCAGCCACTCGTAGATCTCCGAAACGGTGCGGCTGTCGTTTACCTTCGGCTTCAGGTCCTCCGGCGCGAAAGCATCGCCGATCGCGAAGAACACCGTCCCGAAGCCGGCGCCAAATCCTTTCGTGACGAACTCCGATTTCTCAGCAAGCACCGCGTACAGCGCGCCGGCGGTGGTGCCAAAGCCGTAGTGGAGCACCCACCCGGCGGCTTCCAGCTGTCTTCGCGACAGGCGCGCGCCGGTCGCTTTGGCGGCGCGGCGTGCGATCTCACGCATGATGTCCACATCGGTTTGCAGCTTTCCTGCGGCGGGTGCGACCTTGAGCCACGCGTTTTGAAATTCATTCATCGCCCACGCGGCGAAAATTCCCGCCGCTGCGCCCGTCAGCAGATGCGTCGCGGTGCCTTCCTTGTTCATACGATTCTCCTTGGGGATGGATGCCGAAGGACGCGAGGCTGCCGCCTCGCTGGGAAGGCCTGCCGCCCCTAAAGTTTCCCGGGGCTAGTCGCCCCAGGCTTCTAAGTCCCTTCGCGCTCTCGTTTTGGCCGGATGTTGTTTCGCATTCCGGAAAACCGAGTCTGCGAGTCGCCGCGCGGCATGACCTTGATGAGTTTGAAAGTGAAATCTGCAAGTGGGTGGTAGAGCGAAAGAAATAAAACGCAGTCGGTTGCCGGACTGCGATCTTTCTGTTGGTTCGCGATGTGCGCGGGGCTGGTTCTCGGGCTGGCGTTCGGTGAAAAGTTGCGATCTAATGCGGAAACCGAACCAGGAGCCACATCGCGCTGGCCATCATGAACAACAGCGCCAGGCTGCAAGCGATGGAGACGATGGACACAAGGCCTCGGAGGGCATGACCCTTTTCGAAGGTTCTTGTCAGCAGCCAGATGGCGCCGATCTGGGAGACGAGAAACGCGAGGAGACCGAGGGTCGTGAACGCCTCCGTGAATCCGCCGGCAACGGCGCCTAAGCCAGTGGCCTTTTGCCTGGAGACACTGCGGAAGACGCTGATAAAAATGGGGACGGTAAACAGGATAAATGGAATCCAGGCGAGGGTAACGCCCTGCAAGAATCGCGTCCTGGTCGCGTCGCCGTTGTGCAAGGGCTCACCCAAAGAAGCAGGATTTTGCGGGTGATCCTACTCCGGTGGATCGCCTTCACGCAACCGACGCCTGCATTTCCTAACCGACGCAAGGGAATCAGCGCGCGACAGTCGGGAGCGGCTCTAAAACACTTTGCAAGAATTAATCGCCGCGACGGGCAATTGGTCCGGATGACGAAGGACGATGGGAGGGAGTACGGGTGGCGATCAATTCGTTGAGCTTCGCGAGCAGCGTTTGCGGTTCGGCGGGGATGGATTCCGGGAGCGGCGACTCGCCGTCGCAGACGATTTCGCGCACCTGGAGGATGGGCGTGCCGGGACTACGAAGGCGCATCCGCTGGCAGAGAAGCTGCCTGTCGGCTTCGCTGATGGAATGGCAAAGAATCACCAGGTCGAAATCTCCCGCCCGGAACTCGATGAGCGCCTTGCGGGGCGAGGAACTGGAGACGACGGTGTAGCCACTTTTTCGCAGAATGGTGTTACGCAGTTCGAGGAGGGTTTCGTCGGTCCCAACCGAGAGAAGCAGGATTTGCGGCATGAGAATAGGCGTGGCTTTAAGAAAACTGTACTCCTTTAAAGCTGGCCGGATTGTCTGGTACCGGACAGTTCTTCTCCCCGGAACCGCCTAGGATCTACTCACATCTCCACACGCACCTCCTTCGGCTGCGAACGCTGCGCGTTCTTCGCTCAGGATGACAAGCGGGCCAGGCTTTCACGGAAGTATGGTAATGAGAGGCGCAAGCCTGCTTCTAAATCGATGGCCGGCTCCCAGGCCAACAGGCGACGTGCCTTGGTGATATCCGGCTTGCGTTGTTTGGGATCGTCTTCCGGCAGCGGCAGAAACGTGATCCTCGACTTCGAGCCGGTCACCTTGAGAACTAACTGGGCGCACTCGAGGATGGAGAACTCACCCGGGTTGCCGATGTTGGTCGGCAGGTGCTCATCGCTCCACGCCAGCTTCAAGATTCCGGCTATCTCATCGCTCACGTAACAGAAGCTGCGTGTCTGGCTGCCATCGCCGTAGATGGTGAGGTCTTCGCCGCGCAACGCCTGCTTCATGAGGTTCGAAATGATGCGCCCGTCGTTGAGCTGGAGCCGCGGGCCGTAGGTATTGAAGATGCGGACGATGCGGGTATCCACCTTTTTATAGCGGTGGTAGGCCATGGTGAGGGCTTCAGCGAAGCGCTTCGATTCGTCGTATACCGAGCGGGGACCGACCGGGTTGACGTTGCCCCAATAGGTTTCCGGCTGCGGATGGACGTGCGGATCTCCATAGCACTCCGAGGTGGAGGCGAGGAAGAATTTGGCGCCGTGTTTATGCGCCAGTTCGAGACAATGGAAGACGCCTTTGGAGCCGACCGCGAGGGTTTCGATGCCGTGCTTCATGTAATCGACCGGACTCGCCGGCGAGGCGAAGTCGAAGATGTAGTCCATTGCTCCGGGATCGAAGGGCTGGCAGATATCCTGCTGGATGAATTCGAAGCGGGGCTCGTTGCGCAAATGCGCGAGGTTGGCCAGGGAACCGGTTAAGAGGTTGTCGACACCTACCACGCTGTGGCCGGCAGCAAGCAGGGCATCGCAAAGGTGCGAACCCAGAAATCCGGCGGCGCCCGTCACCGAGATGCGCATGCAGAAGACTCCATCCTAACGGTTGGCATTCGCTTTCATGGTACCGAAGAAGCGGCCACGATTGCTTCGAGAATGCGAAGGTGCCTTGGGAACTGACTTTGGGATGTTACTTTTGGCACTTCGGGGGGTTCGCGAGATTCGATAGAATGCAGTGGTCTATCCGCCTCGAGAACGTTCGCACACGACTGTCATAACCCTGGGCCACGGCCGAGCCCTGCAGAATTTCGGGGTTCCGGCCGGTTTCGAGCGGAAGGAATTTTACGGGAGATCAATGCATGAAGCCGCAACTTGGTAGCTTGGCCACGGAATTAAAGCGCAAGTTCGAGACGCGCGAAGCTCGCATCGGTATCGTCGGCATGGGCTACGTGGGATTGCCCCTTGCCCTGCTGTTCAGTGAAGAAAAGTTTCGCGTCACGGGTTTCGATATCGACGAGAAGAAAGTGGACGCCCTGAACTCGGGCGGTTCCTACATCGTGCGTATCCCGGGGACCGAGATCCAGGGCGCGCAGAAGCACGGCTTCTCGGCCACCTCGCAGTACAAATCGGTTCACGACATGGACGCGGTGATTATCTGCGTCCCGACCCCGCTCAACGAATTTCATGAGCCCGACCTCAGCTACATCACGCAGACGGTGGAAGCGATCGCGCCGCACCTGCGCGAAGGGCAGATCATTATCCTGGAGAGCACGACCTATCCCGGGACCACGGAAGAGGTGGTCATTCCTCTTCTCGAAAAGGGCAACCCGCGCGGGCTGAAGGTGGCGCGCGGCGAAGAGAAGGGTGACTTCTTCGTCGCCTTCTCGCCGGAACGCGAAGATCCAGGCAACGATACGGTCGCCCGCCGCGACATTCCGAAGGTGGTTGGCGGCGTAGGACCGCTCGCCTCCGAAGTCGCAGCGTCAGTGTACGGAACGATTTTTAATCGCACGGTTCCGGTTTCTTCTCCCGCAGCGGCGGAGATGACCAAGCTGCTGGAAAACATTTACCGTTGCGTGAACATTGCGCTGGTCAACGAACTGAAGCAACTCTGCCACCGCATGGACATAGACATCTTCGAAGTCATCGATGCGGCCAAGACCAAGCCGTTCGGTTTCCAGGCGTTTTATCCGGGTCCGGGGCTGGGCGGCCACTGCATTCCGATCGATCCTTTTTATCTTTCGTGGAAAGCGAAGCAGTTTGACTTCCGCACGAAGTTCATCGAGCTGGCCGGCGAAGTCAACATCGCGATGCCCTATTACGTGATCGAGAAGACGGTGGAAGCGCTGAACGGGCACAAGAAGTCGATGAACGGATCGAAGATCCTGGTGCTCGGCCTGGCGTACAAGAAGGATATCGACGACCTGCGCGAGTCGCCCTCGCTTACGATCATCGAGCTCCTCCGCCATCGGGGCGCCGAGGTTTACTACAACGACCCGTTTTTCGCCAGTGTAGGCCGCGGCCGTCATTACGACCTGAACATGAAAAACACGCCGCTGGAAAACCTTGGCCAGTACGATGCCGTGGTAATCGTGACGGACCACTCGGACTACGACTACAAGGACATCGTGAAGCAAGCGAAGCTGGTGATCGACACCCGCAACGCGACCAAGGGGATTCGGTCGGACAAGATCGTGCGCTGCTAAGCCGGGCGCGGGATCGGAGAGCGGGCCAGGGGCCCGCTTTTTTGTTTTGGGAGTTTGGCGAAAGGGACTGGTGAACCTGGCGCAAGCAGCAGGTCCCTACGTCGCTGCGCTCCTCTGGATGACAAGAGGGAGGGTGGGTGACGGAAGCGGAGACGTGGGCTGGACGAGACGTGGGAGGATCACGTACATACCATGGCGCACCGGTCGTTTTCGAGGGAGAATAGAGCTACGTGGGGCGAAGCATCCGGCAATGAGTACCCGATCGCTCAAGACGCTTCTCTGGTGGTCGAACCTTATCGTGCGGCTTTCGAGCTGGCTGGTTCCGCGCCCCAAGCGCGCCGCGTGGCGACAGGAGCGCGAGCGCAAACTGTGGCACTGGTGCCATTTCCTGACGGAATCCGGACGCCTCACTGAGCGCACCGAGATGGAGCTGCTCAAGCACTGCTGGGGTCTCTTCGCGGAGGCGTTCTGGCTGCGCTTCAATCGGGAAGAAGCCACCCGCCTGGCGCACGAGGTTCCGCGCACTCCCGCCTTCAGCCTCGCCGTCTGCCTGGTGCTGTTGGGGCTCACTCTCTTGGCGCGACCATATCGCCTGTTCACCGACCTGTTCCGGTCGGCTCCTTACGCCGATCGCGACCGACTGCTCACGGTTTCGCTCGACGAACGTTTCGCCTGGATGCCGGCCGAAGAGCTGCGGGACTCGGCGGAATCGGTGAAGGCCACGGGAAGGGAGATCAGCGACTACGCAGCGTATGCCTGGCGTCCCTCGAGCGTGCGCGGGCCCCTGGGCACGGAGGCGATTCGCAGCGCGCGGGTGACTCCGGGGAGCTTTACCCTGCTGGGCATTCCCCCGGCGCTGGGGCAGACGCTGGATACATCGCGGTGTGAGCAATGCGCCGTTTTGAGCGATGGGCTCTGGTCGAGCCAGTTCCATCGCGACCCGCGGGTGATCGGAAGAGAGATCGTCCTGAACGGCAGGAGCCTCACGGTGGCTGGCGTCATGCCACGCAGGTTCATGCTGCCGGATCGCGAGATTGCGGTCTTCACGCGGTTCGTGGGAGAGGGCCGGAGGCTGCCGAGATTCGAGTGGCCGGGGCTGGTGGTGCATCTTGCGGCTGGGGTGAACGCCTCGACCGCGAAGCGCCGCCTAGCGGTGCTCCTCAATCCCCTGGCGGATGTTCCCGGGCAGCCGAGGCTGGAGATCCGTTCTCCGCGAGAGCGAGAGCTGCGGTCGATGGCGACCTACCTGAGCATCCTGGCGTTTTCGCTGTTGCTGCTTTTTGTCTTCCATTGGAGGCGGTGGCGGCTGATGGCGGCGACGCGGCCACAGGCGCGTCCGATGGAATCGCTGCGCTGGTATGGATTCTTTGCCGCCAAGAGCGCGATCTTGCTCATTGCCGGACTGGCTGCGGCTCTTGCGTTGGTGCAGGGTGTGATCGCGCGAACTTCGTCGGCGACCCTGCATTTGTTTGCGGGCGCGGCGGCGCTCTGGCTGTTTTTGCTGGTGGCGACGGTGGCGATGCGGTGGTCGATCGACGATCAACTGCGGCGCTGCCGCACCTGCCTTTGCAGCCTCGCCACGGAAGTCGATCTGGCGCACGGGGCCCGTTCGATCCTGGAGCAAACCGGGGCGGAACTGGTGTGCGACCGCGGCCATGGCGTACTGCATTTGCCGGTGAACGAAACCGGGTCAGTCGATCAGCAACGTTGGGCTTATCTGGATGATTCCTGGGTCGGGCTGCTGGGAGTTGCGCCGGATCGGGCGCCGCTGCTGCGGCAAGATTGAACGTGGCTCGCGCTTAAAGAGGCAGGTCCGCTGCGAATGCGGATTGGGGATTGCATTCTCCGGGCGCCATGACGTACGTGGGAAGGGAACGCTGCGCGTTCTACGCTCAGTCAGAAGGAAAAAGGCGGGCCTTGCGGCCCGCTTTTGCTTTTGTGCGCATTTGTTTGCTACGTCGTGGGAGCGGTCGGGGTTGAGGGCGGGGATGCTGGAGGAGTCGATGGAGGTGCGGGGTTGGTTTGAACTGGGCCGGTGGATTCCACCGCCTTTTTCGAGGGCAGCAGAGAGGTGTCCCACCCGCCGCCCAGGGCCTCGATCAGCTGGACACTGGCGTTCATTTCCTGGAGGCGCAGTTGCACCAGTGACTGCTGGTTGGAGAAGAGCGTGGTCTGCGCGGTAATGACGTTCAGATAGGGATCGATGCCAAGCTTGTAGCGATCGATGGCGAGGGCGAGGTCGCGCTGCGCGAAGTTAACGGCGCCGGTCTGCTGCTGGACCTCTTCGGAGAGGATGCGGAGGGCGGCGAGATTGTCTTCGACCTGCTGGAAGGCAGTGAGCACGGTCTGGCGGTAGTTGGCCACGTTCTGCTCGTACTGTGCCTGGTATTGAATGACAGTGGCACGTCGCAGACCGCCTTCGAAGATGGTCTCGGCGAGTTGCGGGCCGACGGACCAATAGTGGCTCGGATAGGTGAACCAGTTCGTGATGGAGGTGTTCTGGAAGCCGTAGGCGCCGCTCAGAGTGAGGTTCGGATAAAAGGCGGCGACGGCAACTCCGATAAGGGCATTAGCCTGCTCCATGCTGCGCTCGGCGGCGGCGATATCGGGGCGGCGCTCCAGCAGTTTGGAAGGCACTCCGATGGGTACGGAGGGTGGAACGGCGTTCAAGGGAAGCTGCGGCAAAGAGAACTGCGCGGCCGGTTTTCCGATGAGCATGGCGATGGCGTGCTCGTACTGGGCGCGAAGGATGCCGACATTGGTGTCCTGGGCTTGCGCGGTGGCGAGCTGGGTCTGGGCTTGCAGGACAGATTCCTGGGAATCGATGCCGGTTTCGTAGAGAGCTTGGGTGAGGTTCACGGACTCGGCGTAGGCCTTGACGGTGGCGTCGAGGAGTTGCTTCAGTGCGTCCTGGGAGCGGAGTTGGAAATAATCGACCGCGAGGTCCGCCTGCATGGTGAGTCGGGTGTTCTCGAGGTCGGCGGCACTGACCTGCGCGGCGGCGGCTTGGGCGCGGACCTGGTTGCGGACCTTGCCCCAGATATCAGGAACCCACGAGGCGTCCGCGGGGAAATTGAAGTCGGTGCCGGTGCCGCCGGTGACCTTTCCGGAATTGGCTCCGCTGGTATTGATGGAAAGCTGGCGGGTCGCGGTGACGCCGGGGCTCACGCCGACGGTGGGAAAGTAAGCCGCACGGGCTTCACGGACCAGGGCGCGAGCTCCGAGAAAGGCGGCTTCCGAGGCCTTGATGTTCTGATTCGAGAGGTTGACCTGCTCCTCAAGGGTGTTGAGCTGCGGGTCATTGAAGATCTCCCACCACTTGCCCTTGAGCATGGCGTCGCTGGGGCTGGCGGGCTGCCAGTTAGGGGCCGGCGCGCCGGGCGAGGCCGCGGCCTGGGTGGGAGAAGATTCTTTGTAAGCGGGCGGCGCGTCCACGGCGGGCTTGTGATATTTGGGGCCTACGACGCAAGCCGAGAGGCAGAGGAGCGGAAGGATAGTTGCAAGGTTTCGAAACATTTTATTCATGGGCGTGGGTTCGGCGTTGTGAGAAGCGAGAGCGTAGGGGCGATAGATGTCCTTCGACTGCGCCGCTGCGCGGCTCCGCTCAGGATGACAACGATCGGGAGGGTGGGAGCGCGCTGTCTTCATGATTCACTCTCGCGAGGGACGAGGGATTTGGGATGCTTGCGGCGTTCCGACCAGAGGCGCAGGCGGTCCATGTAGAGGTAAACCACCGGGGTTGTGTAGAGGGTGAGCATCTGGCTGAAGATAAGGCCGCCGACGATGGTGATGCCGAGGGGACGGCGCAATTCGGAGCCGGGGCCGGTGCCGAGGGCGAGAGGCATGGCGCCGAGCAGGGCGGCCATGGTGGTCATGAGAATGGGGCGGAAGCGGAGGAGACACGCCTGGAAGATGGCGTCCTTGGAGCTCATGCCGCGTTCGCGTTCGGCGGCGAGGGCGAAGTCGATCATCAGGATCGCGTTTTTCTTCACGATACCGATCAGGAGGATGATTCCGATGATGCCGATGACATCCAGCGAGGCCTTGAAGAGCATGAGCGCCAAAACGGCGCCGACGCCGGCAGAAGGCAGGGTGGAAAGAATCGTAATGGGGTGGATATAGCTTTCGTAGAGGATGCCGAGCACGATGTAGACGGCCAGGAGCGCGGTGACGATCAGGAAGGGCTCGGTGGACAGCGAGTCCTGGAATGCCTGCAGGGTTCCGGAGAACAGACCGTGAATGGTGTCGGGCATCCCGAGGCTCTGTTCCAACTGGGTAATGCGCTGGGTGGCCTGTCCGAGGGCAACACCGTCCGCCAGGTTGAAGGAGATGGTGACGGAGGGGAACTGCCCCTGGTGATTCACCTGGAGCGGCGCCGTATTGAACTGCAGGGTCGCGATGGCGCTCAGAGGGACCGGTTTGCCGTTGGCGGGATGCACATAGACGTTCTTCAATGCGTCGGGACTTTGCCAGTATTGCGGTGCGACTTCCATAACCACGTAGTACTGATTGAGAGAGGTGTACATGGTGGAGACGGGCGCCTGTCCGAAGGAGTCGTAGAGGGCGGCGTCGATCATCTGCGGGGTGATGCCCATGCGCGAGGCGGTTTGGCGGTCGTAGTTGAGGGTAGCCTGGAGGCCGGAGTTCTGCTGATCGCTGTTGACGTCAGTGAAACCGGGGAGCTTGCGCATATGTTGCAGCAGGATGGGGCCCCACTTGACGAGGTCGGTCAGGTTATCGCTCTGCAAGGTGTATTGGTATTGCGCGTTGCTGCTGCGGCCGCCGATGCGCAAATCCTGGCCGGCTTGGAGGAAGACGCTGGCGCCTGGAAGGGACATGAGTTTCGGGCGCAGGCGGCTGACGACATCGCTGGCGCTGATCTTGCGCTCATTCAGCGGCTTGAGGCCGAGGAAGATGAAGCCGCCGTTGGTGGAACCCTGCCCGCCGGTGAAGGCCATGACGTTATCAACGGCAGGGTCCGACTTGATGCGCTGTACGAATTCCTGCATGAGCTTCGACATCTGTTGGAAGGAGATGTCCTGCGCGCCCAAGGCTCCGCCAAAGATGACACCGTTGTCCTGCTGCGGGAAGAAGCCTTTGGGGATGATGTCGAGAAGGTAGACGTTGACGGCGATGGTAAGCATCAAGATGGCCAGGATGAAGCCGGGAGCGCGCAGAGCCCAGGCGAGGCTGGCTTCGTAGGCGCCGGCCATCCCCTTGAAGAAGCGTTCGCTCAAGCGGTAGGCGCGGCCATGCCCCTCGGGGCGCTCATGCTTGAGAAGACGGGAGCACATCATCGGAGTGGCGGTGAGCGAGATGATGAGTGAGACGAGGATCGCGGCGGAGAGGGTGATGGCGAATTCGCGGAAGAGTCGGCCGACGATACCGCCCATCAGGAGAATCGGGATGAACACGGCTACGAGCGAGATGCTGATGGAGAGGACGGTGAAGCCGATCTCGCGGGCGCCGCGGAGGGAGGCCTCGAGGGGCGACATGCCCTCTTCGATGTAGCGAGTGATGTTTTCGATGACCACGATGGCGTCATCCACCACGAATCCCGTGGAGATGGTGAGCGCCATGAGCGAGAGGTTATCGATGCTAAAGCCGAACAGGTACATGATCCCGAAGGTGCCAATGAGAGACACCGGCACAACCACGCTGGGGATGAAAGTCGCGCGTACGTTACGCAGAAAAATGAAGACAACGAGGATGACGAGGCAAATGGAAATGATGAGGGTGCGTTCGACGTCGTGAACCGAGGCACGAATGGTGGTGGTGCGGTCGAGCAGGATCTGCAGCTTCATGCCGCTGGGGATGGATGCCTGCAGCTCAGGAATGGTGGCGGAGATGTGGTCGACGGTGGCAATAATGTTCGCGGCGGGCTGGCGGCGAATGATGATCAGAATGCCGGGCTTGCCGTTGACGTAGCCGGCCTGGCGGATGTCCTGCACGGAGTCGGTGACATCGGCAACGTCGGAAAGTTTGATGGCAGAACCGTTGTGGAAGCCGACAATCAGGGGACGGTACTGCGCGGCCTTGAGCATCTGGTCATTGGCGAGGAGGTCGGCGGTGCGATCGTCATCGGCGATCTGGCCCTTGGCGAGGTTGGCATTCTGGGCGCGCAACACACTGGCAACGTTGGAGACACCGACGCCGTAATTGTCGAGTTGGGTCGGGTTTAGTTCCACCCGCACCGCTGGCAGGGAACTGCCGCCAACGTCGACTTCACCGACACCTTCAATCTGCGAAATGCGCTGGGCGAGGATGGTGGAGGCGGCGTCGTAGATTGCGCCGCGATCGTAAGTGTTGGAGGTGATGCCGAGCACCATGATCGGCGAATCGCCGGGGTTCGACTTGCGATAGCTCGGGTTCGAGGGAAGGTTGGCCGGGAGATAACTGCGGGCGGCATTGATGGCGGCCTGCACATCGCGCGCCGCGCCGTCGATGTTGCGATTGAGATCGAACTGCAAGGTGATGGAAGTTGATCCCAGGCTGCTCGAGGAGGTCATCTCGGTGACGCTGGCGATGTGGCCGAACTGGCGCTCGAGGGGAGTTGCGACGGAGGAGGCCATGATCTCGGGGCTGGCGCCGGGCAAACTGGCGCGCACGTTGATCGTTGGGAAGTCGACCTGCGGTAGCGGCGAGATCGGCAGGAAATTGAAGGCCACGGCACCGGCCAGCGCGATGGCGACGGTGATAAGCGTCGTGGCAACGGGCCGGAAGATAAACGGGCGGGAGATATTCATGGCTAATCTCCCGGAGCGGGGGAAAGTTCACCGCTCGGACCGCGTTCCGAAGCGCGACGGCCAAGCAGCCGCTGACCGAGACGGTCGAAGTAGATGTAGATGACCGGCGTGGTGTAAAGAGTGAGGACCTGGCTAAGGATGAGTCCGCCGACCATGGAGATGCCGAGGGGTCGGCGCAGCTCCGAGCCGATACCGCTACCGAGAGCGAGAGGCAACCCTCCCAGGAGTGCGGCCATGGTTGTCATCATGATGGGGCGGAAGCGCAGCAGCGCAGCCTGGTAAATAGCTTCTTCGGAGTTCTTGCCGCCTTCGCGCTCGGCTTCGAGGGCGAAGTCGACCATCATGATGCCGTTCTTTTTCACGATACCGATAAGCAGGATGATGCCAATAAGGGCGACGACATCGAGTTCGGCGTGGCAGATCAGCAACGCGAGAAATGCGCCGACACCGGCGGAGGGTAAGGTAGAAAGAATCGTAATCGGGTGGATGTAGCTTTCATACAGCACGCCTAGGACGATGTAGACCGTGACCAAGGCAGCGAGAATGAGGATCGGCTCATTCGCGAGCGATGCCTGGAACGAGGCGGCGGTGCCCTGGAAAGCCGCCTGTACGCTGAGCGGCATGTTGAGGTCTTTTTGTGCCTTGGCGATGGCGTCCGTGGCTTCACCCAGCGAGTATCCGGATGCGAGATTGAACGAGATGGTGACCACCGGGAATTGGCCTTGGTGATTCACGGAGAGGGGAGCGCTCTGCTGCTCGAAGTGTGTGAATGCGCCAAGCGGGACAGCCCCGCCTCCGAAGGTAGTGACGGGTGCGGGATTGGCGGAGCCGGTTCCAGCACTGCTGGAGCTGGAAGAGGACGGGCCGGAAGTACTGCTGCCGCCGGTGGCAAGCACGAGTCCATTGGAGGTCGTCTGGCTGCCGCTGCTGCTACTGCCGCTACTGCTATTGGAACTGGTTCCGGCAGCAGAGGTGCGGACGTAGATGCTCTGCAGCTTGCCGGGATCCGTCTGGAACTCGGGCATGGTTTCGAGCACGACATGGTACTGGTTGAGCTGGGTGTAGAGCGTGGTGACGAGGCGCTGGCCGAAGGCGTCGTAGAGGGTAGAGTCGATCATCTGCGGTGAGATACCCATGCGCGAAGCAGTGACACGGTCGATGACGAGATCGGCGGCCAGGCCCTGGGTCTGCTGATCGGTAGCGACGTCGCGTATCTGGGGCAGGGCATTCAGCTTGTCAACCAGACGGGCGGTCCACTTGTTGAGATCGGCCTGGTCCGGCTCTTCCAGGGTGTACTGGTACTGGGTGCGGCTGACGCGATCTTCGACGGTGAGGTCCTGCACGGGCTGCATGTAGAGGGTAATGTCCTGCACGGAGTCGAGCTTGCTCTGCAGGCGGCGAATGACATCGGTAGCGCTGATACCGCGGACATCGAGCGGCTTGAGATTGATCTGAATGCGGCCGCTGTTCATCGTCATGTTGGTTCCGTCGATACCGATGAAGGAGGTGAGATTCTCGACGGCAGGATCCTGGAGGATGACCTTCACCAGCTCCTGCTGGCGCTTCTGCATGGCAGTGAACGAAGTGGACTGCGGCGCTTCTGAGATGCCTTGAATGAGGCCGGTGTCCTGTACCGGGAAGAAGCCCTTGGGCACAACCATAAAGAGCAGGATGGTGAGGACAAGGGTCCCGAGGGCTACGAACAAAGTAGCGGTCTGGTGTTTGAGGACCCATCGGAGAGTTCGGCCGTAGAAGGCGATGGTGCGTTCGAAGGCGTGCTCGGAGACCCGGTAGAAGCGGGTCTGCTGGGAGTCGGGTTTGAACTTGAGCAGGCGCGCCGACATCATGGGCGTAAGAGTGAGTGAGACGACAGCGGACACCAGGATGGTGACACTGAGAGTGATGGCGAATTCCCGGAAGAGGCGGCCGACAATGTCTCCCATGAAGAGGAGCGGGATGAGCACGGCGATGAGGGAGATGGTCAGCGAAACGATGGTGAAGCCGATTTGTTCGGCGCCCTTGAGGGCGGCCTGAAGGGGCTCTTCGCCTTCCTCGATGAAGCGCGAGATGTTCTCGATCATCACGATGGCGTCGTCGACGACGAAGCCGGTGGAGATGGTGAGGGCCATCAGGGTCAGGTTGTTGAGGCTGTAGCCGGCGAGGTACATGACGCCGAAGGTGCCGATGAGCGAGAGCGGGACGGCCACGCTGGGGATGACGGTGGCGGAAAGGCTGCGGAGGAAGAGGAAGATCACCATTACGACGAGGCCGACGGTGAGCATCAACTCGAATTCCACGTCTTTGACCGAAGCGCGGATGGTGGTGGTGCGGTCGGTGATGACTTCAACCTTGACGGCGGTCGGCAGGTTGGTTTTCAACTGCGGCAGCAGCTTTTTGATGCGATCGACGACCTGGATGATGTTGGCGCCTGGCTGGCGCTGGATGTTCATGAGGACCGCTGGAGTGGTGTTGACCCATGCGGCCTGTTTTTCGTTCTCGGCTCCGTCGACAACATTTGCCACTTGCGAGAGCACGACGGGCGCATTGTTGCGGTAGGCGACAATGATTCGCTTGAAGTCGGCGCTCGTGAGGAGCTGATCGTTGGCCTGGATCTGGTAGTTCTGGTGGGGACCGTCGAAGCTGCCCTTGGCCTGGTCAAGGCTGGTCTGCTGGATGGCGGTACGGATGTCTTCGAGGTTGATCCCGTACGAAGAGAGCTGGGCGGGGTTGGCCTGGATGCGTACCGCAGGCTTCTGTCCTCCGCTAATGCTGACGAGTCCGACGCCCGGGAGCTGCGAGATTTTTTGCGCCAGGCGCGTATCGGCGAGGTCCTCGACCTGAGTCAACGGAATCGAGTCGGAGGTGAGGGCCAGGGTGATGATCGGCGCGTCAGCCGGATTGGTTTTGCTGTAGATCGGCGGCGTCGGGAGGTCGGCGGGCAGGTAGGTCTGAGCGGCGTTGATGGCTGCCTGGACTTCCTGTTCCGCGACATCGATGTTCAGGTTCAGCTCGAACTGGAGGACGATCACCGAGCTGCCGTCGGAGCTGGTAGAGGTCATCTGCTTGAGGCCGGGGACCTGTCCGAACTGGCGCTCGAGCGGCGCAGTGACTGCCGAGGCGGAGACGTCAGGACTAGCGCCCGGATAGAAGGTAACGACCTGGATGGTCGGGTAATCGACTTCCGGTAGTGCCGAGACGGGCAGTTGCAAATAGGCTACGAAGCCGGCAAGCAAAATCGCGGCCATCAACAGCGAGGTTGCAACCGGCCGCAGAATAAATGGCCGTGAAGGACTCATTGAGACGGCTTCCCCGCGGCCCCGCTCTGCGGCGCCTGTTGCGGCTTGGTTCCCGTGCTACCCGGCCCGGGAGTTTGTGTCGTGTTGTTGGGAGCACCGCCACGCTGCGGCTGATTGGTACTCACCTTGCTGCCATCCTGAATCTTGTCGAAGCCGCCAGTGACGACAATCTCGCCCGCGTTGACCCCTTGCACCGAGGTATTGGTTCCGTCGCCCGGACCCGGCTTGACTTGTCGCATCTTGGCCAAGCCGTCGGAGCCGACAACGTAAACGAATGGTCCTTGTCCGCTTTGCTGAATCGCCTGGGTAGGAATCAAGACTACGTTCTTGAGGGTATTGAGCAGTAATTTCGCGTTCACGAACTGGTTGGGGAACAGAGCGGAGTCCTTGTTGGCAAACTCGGCGCGGAGCTTGACGGTGCCGGTGGTGACATCGATTTGATTGTCGAGGCTGCTGAGCGTGCCATGCGCCAACACGGTCTCCTGGGTGCGATCGAGCGCATCGACGCTCATCTTCTGACCGTGCTTAGAGCCTGCCTGGATCTGCGGGAGATAATCTTCGGCCACGCTGAAGATTACGGTAATCGGCGTCAGCTGGGTAACGACCACCAGCGAACTGGTGCTGTTCGCCTGGACCATGTTGCCGGGATCGATAAGGCGAAGACCCACGCGACCGTTGATGGGCGAAGTGATATGGCAATACACCAAGTTGACGCGGGCACTTTCGACGAGGCCCTCGTCGTTCTTGACGACGCCTTCGTCCTGGTGGACCACCTGCTGCTGGTCGGCGACTGTCTGCTGCGCGATCGCGTTGCGGGCAAGTGCGTCCTGGTAACGCTTGAGGTCAATGGTGGCTTCTTCCAGCAAGGCTTTATCGCGGGCCAGTTGGCCTTCGGCCTGGGTGAGCGCAGCCTGGTAGGGTCGCGGATCGATGTCGACCAGCGGGTCCCCCTTTCTCACCATCTGGCCTTCGCGATAGTGGACGGCAACGATCTGGCCCTGCACGCGGCTGTTGACAGCGACGGTGTAGACCGGCGTCACGGTGCCGAGGGCCTCGACATAAACGCCCATATCTCCCTGGCGGGCAGGAGCAGTGGTGGCGGGAACCGGGCGGTCACTGAGGGCTCCGCGCCCTCCGGCTTTTGGCTTGGCATTTTGGGAAGCGCTGCGTTCGTGAAAGTAATAGGCAGCGCCTGCAACCAGGACGAGGATGATGGCAAAAAGGAGCCAGCGACCGCGAGATGAGGTTTTCGGCGGCTCGGGAGAGGCCGTTTGCGAAGCTGGAAGTGTTTCTGGAGTGACTAGGCGCTCAGGCATGTTTCGGAATTCTCAACGTATAAATTTCGTCACCATCATATTCCCCAAATATGGAGCTCTGGAAATCACCGATCCCGGGAGGGTTAGATACGGGACGTCGAGACCTTACAAGGGAAGAGTCACATACATACAAAGGACTTATTGTAGATAGGAACGACGGGCCATGACCAGCGAAGTAGCCTTGAAATTGGAAAAGATTTGTAGGGAGTGGTCCGTATGCGCGATTTCTGAAAATCGGATGAAAATCGATGATTCTCGATGTGCAGGGACGGAAAATGCACCGATGGCGAGGTGCGTGTAATCTAAGACCCGCATGGCTGCTACTCAGGATCGGAAGAAGAAGCCCACGAAAGAGAGTCTACGCAACGTTGCGCCCCTTCTTCTCGAACTGGTTCGACCGCGATGGCCGGTGCTTGCGTTGGGCTTTCTTCTGATGGTCGTTAACCGGGTCGCAGGGCTGGTGTTGCCGTATTCCACCCGCTTCCTGATCGATCGCGTGGTGATGAAGCACCAGGTAGAGATTCTAAAGCCGCTGGTGCTGGGCGTGCTTTTGGCGACGGCGATCCAAGGGGCCACCTCGTTTGCCCTGACGCAGCTACTCGCGAAGGCGGCGCAGCGGCTGATCTCCGAAATGCGCATGCGTGTGCAATCCCACATCGGGCGCCTTTCCGTGCAGTTTCATGACTCGAACAAAACCGGAGCGCTGGTTTCGCGCATCATGACCGATGTGGAGGGGGTGCGAAATCTACTGGGCACAGGGCTGGTGGAGTTTATCGGCGGACTGATGACCTCGGCGATCGCGCTCGTGGTGCTGTTCCGGATCAGCGCGCTGATGACGGGGATCGCGGCGGGGTTCCTGCTCGTGTTTGCATTGGTACTGTCCAGGGCCTTCGGGACAATCCGGCCGATCCTTCGGGAACGCGGAAAGATCAACGCGGAAGTTACGGGCAGGCTGGCGGAGTCGCTGGGCGGGGTGCGGGTGGTGAAGGGCTACCACGCGGAGGGGCGTGAGGAGGGCGTGTTCGGCAACGGTGTGCACCGTCTGCTCGACAACGTAATGCGCACGTTGACCGCTACTTCGCTGATGAGCCTTTCCGCAGCGGTTCTGATGGGCGTGGTGGGCAGCATCATCATGTACTTCGGGACACGACAGATTCTTGCAGGCAGGTTGAGCGTCGGCAGCTTCTTCACCTACACGCTATTCCTGGGATTTCTGGTTGCGCCGATGATTCAGATCGTGGCGATCGGCACGCAATTAACCGAAGCCATCGCCGGGCTGGACCGGACGCAGGAGATTTTGCGGGAGAGGCCGGAGGACAAGGATCCGCGGCGAACGCAGACGCTGGGCGAGATCCAAGGGACGGTGGCGTTCGAGCACGTGAACTTCAGCTACGACGGAGTACGCGATGTTCTGCATGATGTGTCGTTCCGCGCGGAGCGCGGGATGGTGACGGCTCTGGTGGGCTCATCTGGCTCGGGGAAATCGACCACGATCGGGTTGATCTCGGCGTTTCATGTGCCGACGGCGGGACGAGTGCTGGTGGATGGCGTGGACCTGAGCACCGTCAGGCTGGAGTCGTACAGGACGAAGCTGGGGGTGGTGTTGCAGGAGTCGTTCCTTTTCGATGGGACGATCCGGGAGAATGTGGCGTTCTCCCGGCCCGACGCTAGCGAGGAAGCAATCATGAGCGCGTGCCGGATCGCGCGGGTGGATGAGTTCGCGGAGAGCTTTGACGAGAAATACGACACGGTGGTCGGGGAGCGCGGGGTGAAACTGTCAGGCGGGCAGCGGCAGAGGATTTCGATTGCGCGTGCGATCCTGGCGCAACCCAGTATCTTGATTCTCGACGAGGCGACTTCGAGCTTGGATTCGGAGTCGGAGGCGCTGATCCAGCAAGGGCTCACGTACCTGATGCAGGGGCGGACGACGTTCGTGATCGCGCACCGGTTGTCGACGATACGGCGGGCGGACCAGATCCTGGTGATGGAGCATGGCGAGATCGTGGAGCGCGGCAGCCACGAGCAGCTCTACGCGATGCGAGGGCGCTATTACGAGCTTTATACGAGACAGCACGGCTTGGAGATGAATTTGTTTCTCGCGCCGGGCGAGGGCGATACGGTTCCGGAGGAGGTGGACACGGGGAGCAAGGGGTAGGTGCGTTCCTGCGCGAGGGGAGTTGATGACAGGGTGTCCTCGTCGTGACTGGTTTGTTTTGCGCTTTGGTGCCCACAATTCGAAGACGTGGGCCGAAAGCCGAGGTATGGCTTCGCGCTTCTGTTGTTGGCGGACGGAGTTAGAAGGGGATGCGGATCAGGCGGGTGGGGTCTTTGGCGTACTTGTGGCCGCAGGGGCAGGTTAGGTCGGGGCGAAGTTTTTCGCCGCATTCGCAGACGTAGCCGACTTGACGCGCGGGATTGCCGACGACCATGGCGTGGTCAGGTATGTCGTGGGTGAGGACTGCGCCGGCACCGGCGAAGGCGTAGCGGCCGATAGTGATGCCGCAGACGACAGTGACATTGGCGCCGAGGGTAGCTCCTTCGCGGAGAACCGTGGACAGGAATTGGTCGCGCGTTTTCTTGACGCAGGCGCGGGGATTGCGGTCGTTGGTGAAGACGGCGTTGGGGCCGATGAAGACGTTGTTTTCCGCGGTGACTCCGTCCCAGATGGCAACGCCGTTCTTCACCGTGACGTTGTCGCCCAGCGAGGCACCCGACTCGAGGAAGACATGATCGCCGAGATTGCAGTGCGAGCCGATGCGGGCTCCGCTCATGACGTGGGCGAAGGCCCAGATGCGCGTTCCCTGGCCAATCTCAGTAGATTCGACGAGGGCTTGCGGGTGGGCGTAGAAGCCGGGCATGGCAGTTCCTCCTAGTGGCCGGTACCGCCGAGCACAACGCCGATGGTTCGCACGAGGATGCGGAGATCGGCGCGAAGCCTCCAATGGCGAATGTAATCGAGATCGAGGGTGAGCATTTGTTCGAAGCTGAGACGGTTGCGGCCGCTGACCTGCCACAAGCCGGTGATGCCCGGCAGTGCCTGAAGACGCTGCTTCTGCCAGGGCTGGTACTGGGCGACTTCGTACTCCATGGCGGGTCGTGGACCCACCATACTCATGTCGCCGCGAAGGACGTTGAGTAATTGCGGCAGCTCGTCGAGGCTGTACTTGCGGAGAAATTTTCCCACCGGGGTAATGCGGCGGTCATTCACAATCTTGAATTCGCCGTTGTGCTGGCGCGCATTCTCGCCGCCGCGGATCCACTGGCGCACGTAGTCTCGATGGACATCGTTTGCGGCAAGAACCATGCTGCGAAATTTAAAGAGTACGAATTTCGTGCCGTGCAGGCCGATGCGCGCCTGCTTGAAGATTGCGGGACCCGGCGACGTCGCTCGAACTAAGAGCCAGCTCATCAACCAAACAGGCGAGAACAAGACCAGCAGCGACAAAGCGACGCACAGGTCGAGAGCGCGCTTGGCGCGGAGCTGGGCGCGCGAGAGGCCGAACGACGGCGGGTAAGGCCCAGCGGACTGACGTAGCCGCCCGCCAACGAGGATCGAACGTCCTGCTACTTGTATGGGCATGGATGTTCAACTCCTCGCGTAGAACTGACGCAGGGTCTCGCAAACGCGATCGACGTGGTTGTCAGTCATGAAGGGGCCGATGGGGAGGGAGATTTCTTCCCGCCCGATCCACTCGGCGACGGGCATCATGCCGCGACGATATCCCATGGAAGAGAAAGCCGGCTGGAGGTGGAGGGGCACGGGATAGTGAATTCCGGCGTCGATGCCGCAGGCGGCGAAGTAGCGAAGAAGTTCGTCGCGTCGCGTGGAGGCGACGGGATACAGGTGGTGCACGGGTTCGGTACCGGGGACCAGTTCGGGGAAGAAGAGCGGGAGATCGGCAAGTTGGCGGCGATAGCTACCCGCAATTTCCCGGCGGCGCCGGTTCCAGCGGTCCAGGTAGGACAATTTGAAATCGAGCACAACACCCTGCATCTCATCCATGCGGAGATTTTCTCCGACCTCGGCATGTTCGTATTTCGTGGTACGGCCATGATTGCAAAGACGCCGCATGCGCTGGGCGAGTTCGGGATCGTTGGTAGTGATGGCGCCCGCATCGCCGAAGGCCCCGAGGTTCTTGGCGGGATAAAAGCTGAAACATCCCACGGCGCCGAAGGAGCCGACGCGGCGTTTGCCGAAGGTGGCGCCCTGGGCCTGTGCGGCGTCTTCGATCAGCAGCAGGCGGTGCTTGCGACAGAGCGCGGCAAGCTCCTCGAGGTTACAAGGTTGCCCGTAGAGGTGCACCGCGATGACGGCGCGGGTACGCGGGGTGATGACCTGGGGAATGAGGGTGCGGTCGAGCTGCCAGGTGCGCGGATCGGCATCGACAAAGACCGGGCGCGCGCCGCAGAGAGCGACGGCGGCGGCCGTGGCGATGAAGGTATGCGCCGGGACGATGACCTCGGCGCCGGGACCGATGCCCAGCGCCTTCATGGCGATTTCGAGAGCGGCGGTCCCGGAGTCCATAGCGACGGCCTCGGCAGTGCCGCAATAGGCGGCCCAGTTTTTCTCGAAGGAGTGCACGGCGTTACCGTGAATGTATTGCGCTTTACGCAATGAAGCGAGTATTTCGGTCTCGAGGCCATCGTGCGCGAGTTCGCGATATTCGGCCTGAAGATCGAGAAAAGGAATGTGATCGAGTTCTACGGCGATGGCGCTCATGCGTGTTGTCCTTGGGTTGCGAGATCGAGAATCTGCTGAAGAATGAAATTGCGGGGGAGGGCTGTGGGCCTGGAGGTCGCGACACGCGCGCGTTTGTGAAGATGCAGGCGTGCAATGTCGCCGGGGGTGCGCAACATGGTGAGGCAGCCGAGGCGCTCCAGTTCGCGATCGACGGCTCCGGAGGTTCCGGCGAAGGTGCTGTAGGCGGCGCAGCCGAGAAGGGCGGCTTCGCGGACCATAGTGCCTCCGCCGCTGAAGACGGCGTCGGAGTAACAGAGAAGGCTGAGGCCATCGACGGCTTGCGAGGTCAGGCGAAAGGGCGGCTCATCGAGGTGGAAGTCACGCGCGAGTTCGCTTGACTGCTGCTGGGTGCGAGCGAGCACGATGATCTGCGCATCGGCGTACTTCTGAAGATGTTCGACGATGGCGCGGAAGAGGGTCGTCGAGCGATCGTTGTGGTAGTGCGCCCAGGTTGCGGGAGGCCGGACGGTGACGATCAGGCGCTCGGGATCGAGAGCGAGCTGCTGCAGGATGCGCGGATCGGGGGCGAAGTCGTGAACATAAACGTCCTCCTTGAATCCGGGGTACCCGAGGCAGTGCTGATTGACGCCGGCCTGGCGAACGATTTCCGGGACGAGGACGCGGCGGCAGAGCCGGTGAAAGAGATCGGCAGAAATATGCTCGTAGTCGTAGAGAACCATGCAAGGAATCCCGAGAATCGCGGCGGCGACGGTGAGCGCGCGCGAACCGTGGCTGACGGCAGCGGCGGGACGGTTCGCCATTCCGAAACCAATAAGCTGCGCGGCGCGATGGAGCGTTTCGAGGGCACGACCCAGCATAGAAAGTTGAGTGCTGTGGGTGCCGATGGGGACGCCGTTCATGCCGTAGGAGCGGGCGAGGTCTTCGGTTTGTCCGAAGGAGCGCAGGGTGATCACCGGCGCACAACCGCGGGCGGGCAGTTCACGGACGAGCGGAGCGAAGAAGTGCGCGTGCGGCGCGTTGTCGAGGTCGATCCAGATGCGCGGGGTGGTCACGCGAGGGTTCCTTCGATCTGGCGAAGCTTGGCGAGGGCGCGGAGCATCCAGGCTTGCGACCATCGGACGTAAGGGGTGGAGTCCTTGTGAAAACGGTGGAGCTGGTAGGCGAAAGAGCCGTCGGGATCGCGCAGGTGATCGGCGGTCCAGCGCGCGATCATTTCGGCCTGGCGCTGGGCGGTGGGATCGAGATCGGAAAAGGCGCAGAAGGTGAGGATGGCCTGCGAACAGGCGTGAATGTCGATGGGGAAGGCGCGATTAGGGAAGTAGCGGGGAGCGCCATCGGGACGGAAGAAACGGTGCTGGTAGAAGTTGTAGCCGCGCGCGAGGGTGCCGGCGAAAGAGTCGTCGCCGGTGAGGCGCTGGTAGTCGAGCAGGGCGCAGAGGTTGTAGCCGGTGTGGAAGCTGTCGATCCAGCGCTGCGAGCGGGCGAGGCCGTAGGGCCAGGAGCCGTCGGCGGATTGATGGTTGGCGAGGAACTGCATCACGCGGCGAGCGGTGGGACGGTAATACGACAGGCCGGGAAAGATGGAGATGCGCGCCAGGAAGGCGCCGATCAACGCGCTGTTGTTGAAGATGCGGGTGCGGTCGTGGGGCGTGTAGCTGAAACAAAGCTGATGAAGATCGTTGACGGAGCGGTTCAAACGAGAGACAAGCCATTCGGATGCGGAGAGAGCGAGTTCGCGGGAGTTGCTGTCGTGGAAGGTCTCGGCGTGGTCGAGCAGCGCGTCGGCGCAGAAGACGGTCGCAATTGAGTTGGGGGAAAACGCGGGAAGGCGAGCGCCGCGCAGCGAGGCGTAATGCCAATCGTATCCCCAGCAGAAGCTGCTTTCGCCGGGGCTGCGCAAGGCGAGGAGGAGTTGCTTGGCGTGGGCGGCCAGGGCGCGGGTCTTCCAGCCGGAGCGAGCGAGATCGCAGTAGGCGGCGAGGACGAGTCCGAGAGCCTTGGGATTTCTGCTTTCCGGAACGTGGAGCGCGCGGCGAAGGGCGAGGCCGCCGAAGCGGCGTCCGGACTGAAGGAAGAATGTGGCGAAGGGCTGATGGTGAGCCCATCCGCGTAGGTACGGAGAGTTAAGGAGATCGTAGGGCTCGTAGCCGGCGTAGTCGCGAGCGATCAGCCAATCATTGAGGCTGCGGATGAGGCGATCGAGCGCGGTGGCGAAGCGGGCGTCATAGACGACCGAGAGAGTTGGGGTGGGAGCGGTGGTCATGGTTTTTCGGGTGCGGCGTAGGCGTTGTAGCTGCGGCCGAGAAATGCGTCGAGGTTGCCGAGGCCTTCGGCGAAGAGGAGGCGTCCGCGCAACTGGCGTTTGGGAGAGAGAGCGGGAGCGACCATGGCGACGGCAGAACCTTGGAGGACGCGCAGGACGCCGACAGCAAAGCGGGAACCGATGCTGGCGAGGGTGGGATCAAGGTCGAGGTTGACGCGCGTCCATTGGTTGGCGCCGCTGCGGGCTCGGGCGATGAGGTAACCGGAACAGGCGCGCGATTCAGGGACGGACTCGTAGGCGATGGCGTCATCGGCCCAAGTGACGGGAAACCCGAGGGCGGCGCAACGGCGGAAGAAATGCGTGTCTTCTCCGCCGGTGAGGCTGTAACGGGGGTCGAACCAGATGGGCGACATGGCGTGAAAGACGGTGCTCGCGATGAGTACGTTTCCGGCGCCCACCGAAGAGAGAGTAGTGCCTGTGGCGTGGCGGCGCCGGTGGAAGAAACGGCCGTCGATGAGCCACTCCGGCGGAGTGCATTCAAAGCGCGAGAGCACCGGACCGGCAACGATTTCGGCGCGGTAGGCGGCCTGGACGGTGAGTAACTCGTCGAGCCACTGGGGGGAGGCTTCTTCATCGTCGTCGAGAAATGTGAGGAAGTCGGCGAAGCGGGAATTTTCGATAGCGGTGTTGCGCGCGAAGGAAATGCCCCGGCGGCTCTCGGATTGATAGCGGAGGCGGTAGCGGCGGGAGAGGAATTCCGGGATGACCGCATGCGCCGACGTTTCGGGGTCGTTGTCGACGACGACGATGGTGATGTCGGGCTCGCTGATTTTGTGGAAGGTGAGGTCCTGGAGCGAGCGCAGCAAGCGGCGCAAGCTCGAAGGCCTGCGATACGTGGCGATGCAGATGGCAACGCGGGTCGAGGGCATCATGGGAGCGGAACCGGGTGCAAGATGAGGGAACGAACGCGACGTGCGATGTGCAGCTGAATCTGCCGCTGGCGGGCGGTACTGATGCAGGCGGCGGTGAAGAGGATCCACAACAGGGAATTGGCGGCGAGCAACGAACTTTCGGAGAAGCTGTAGAGGACAGCGAAGACGAGGCAATAAAGCGGCCAGCGTGCGGCACGGCCGGGCGTGGAGCGAAGCTGGTGGAGGGCGGCGAAGGTGACGAGCAGCCACAGGGCTGCGAATGCCACGAGGCCGAAGATGCCGAGTTGCAAGGCGATGTCGAGGAAGCCGTTGTGCGCATGGGGCGTCGGATAGCCGATGAGGGCAAGCGCCTGGCGAGACTGCTGCGAGACCCACCAGAAGGCTCCATAGCCGTAGCCGAGCCAGGGGCGCTGGGCGATGCTGAGCAGCGAAGCGTCCCAGATTTTGGTGCGGCCGGTAAAGCTTTCGTTGCGACCGAGGAGGGCGATCCAATCGGCGCGATAGGCGATCAGCGACCAGGCGATCGGGACGCAGCCTACGATCATGAGAAGCAAAGCGCCGATGGCTTGCCGCCATTCTGCGCAGAGAAAGCTGGTGAGGCCCATCAGCAACAGCATTCCCAGGAGTACGACAAACGCGGTCTGCGAATGGGAGGCGAGCAGCATGGCGAAGCAAAGCGCCGCGCCGGAGAACGAGAGCAGATACTCTGCGAGGCTGCGACGTTCCAGGGAGAGGAAGGCGATGGTGCCGAGACACATGGAGCGTCCGAGAAGGTTTTTGTGAGAGAAGACGCCATTCCAGGCAGAGGCGGAAAATTCGGTCGCAGGGAAGGACGATGGGAAGAAGAGAGCGGCGCAGAGGCTGGCGAGGGCGGCGAGTCCGAGGACGGCGGCGATGAGCCGCAGTTGATCGCGAAGATCGAAGCGCAGCGCGAGTAACAGGCCCAGGGCCATGGTTCCGACCAAGGCAATGCATTTGCGCAAGGTGACGACGGGGTTCTCGGACCAGGTCGCCGAGATCACGCAAAGCGCCAGCAGGTGGAGCAGCAGTTTGTTGGCTCGCAACAGGGCAAGGATGCTCGGCGCATAGGGCACGAGGAGTGCGGCGACCATGGCGTACACGGCGGCCCAGAGAAGTTGCAAGGCCGGTGTTCCCTCGATGGCCTGGTCGTGGGCCGTGGTGTCGGTCCACAGGGGAGCGAAGGCGCCGGTGGAAAGCAGAAGAACGGCGACGAGGAAGAGGACGACCGCGACGGAACGAATGTCTCTCATAGTTCGGAGACCGCCTCCTGGGGAAAGAGAGTTTTGGGGGCGAGACGGCGCTCGCGCGCGCAGAGCGACCAGACGGCGAGCCACAAAAGCGCGACCATGGCTCCGTCGGAGGCGAGGCTGGTCCAGACTGCGCCTCGCCAGGAGAAGCGCGGAAGGATCGCGAGGTTCAGAGCGATGTTGAACAGCGCGACGGCGACCTGTATCGAGGTGCGTGTGCCTTGATACCCAGCGCCGGTGAGCGAATCGGCGGCAAAGCAATGCAGACTTCGCAGCAGGAGCAAGGGCGACAGCAAGCGAAGCGCGGGAACGGAGTCGGCGAATTGCCGCCCGAGGATAGAGGAGAGAAACGGCGCTCCGATCCAGATGGTCGCGCAGCAGATCACGGAATATAGAACCGCGCGTGGCAGCAGGCGACGGGCGAAACGAGATGCGCGATCGAGGCTCTCCCCGCCGTATTGGAAGAAGCGGGAGTAACTGGCCGCGAGCACCGCATTGACCGGGGAGAAGGCCGCATCAATGAGGCGATAGGCGGCACTGTAAATGCCTGCGGCGCCGAGTCCGGCGATGCGCGCCAACATGGCCTTGTCGATGTCGTTGTAGATGGACTGCGCGGCGAGGGAGATCGAAAAGTAAATTCCCTGCACAATCTCACCGCGATGCAGGAAGAGACGAAAGCGGGGCATGCCGATGCGCCCGCACACCAACCGGAGTGCTATGCTTGCGGGAAGCAGGGTGCTGACGAGATACAACCCCGACCATTGCAGCGCGGAAGCATGAGGAAACCGCAGCAGGAGGCAGGCGGCGGCGAGGAGCCTGCAGACGCTTAACCACAGGGTGAAAGAGGCAGTCATGCGCAACTGCTCGAGAGCCTGGAAGGCCATGGCGGAGACGTCGAGCAGGCGCGCGCACAACAGCTCGGCAACGGCGATCACAAAGATCAGCGAAAGCGGCACGGCACGAGGTAGGGCGAGATGGGCGATGGAGACGGCGACTCCGGTCAACAGGGCACCAGAGAGCAGGGTGACGACGAGGCAGATTCCCCAGCGTTCCGGAAATTGCTGGCGCTCGCGCGCGACTGCCTGGATCAGCAGGTTGCCCGTGCCGAGGGTGGCGAAGGGCGAGAGGATGCTGACCATGGCGCAGGCGCCGGCAAATGCCCCGTATCCGGTGAGCCCGAGCGAGCGCGCCACCATAACGAAATACAGGCCGGCCATGGCGGTGCGCAGTGCGCGCGCGGCCAGCATCCAGACGGAGTTTCGCCGGAGGCTTTCGACGTGTGCAGGGTGGTTCACGGGAGGTCGCGATAGCTGATGCACTGGTGCTGATGCCGGAATTCTTCGTTGACCATCATTTGCAGAGCTTGGGTTTCGGCGTGGTAGGCCGGGTGCCCCGGATGGGTCATGAGCTCTACGGTGGCGCCTTCTTCGAGATAGGGGGAGGTGTCCGCGAAGCCGGCGAAGGGGCCGAACGCATCGGCGCAAACAAAGTTCTTCCGCAGAAGACGGTTGTAAAGGCAATTGTGAAGACGCCACGGGAAGGAGCGGTGGCGCGTGCCGAAGGTCTGGCGGATACGGATGCAGCGGATCGATTGCTCGCGGCAGAGTTGCGTGGTGAAAGAGAGCAATGAGAGCCGGGCGTGCATGTGATGATGCGAATCGATGTGACTGACCGGCACGCCGGCTTCGCGAACTCGTTGCATCTGGCGGGACCACTCGTCGACGATGGCTTGTTTCGAGGCACGACTTACGGCGAAGTGTTGGGGCGCGGGACGGAATGTTCCGTCGGAGCAGAGCGAGCCGGCTAACGCGGCGCACGGCGCCAACGGTTCGAACTGGGTGATGTTGAGGTGCACGCCGAAGGAACAATGAGGAAAGTGATGGCTTCGCCGCGCCGCATCTTCAAACGCGGGACCATTGGCGAGTATGCTCGCCGAGGTGAGCTTGCCTTCGTCCATCAGGTAGAAGATGGCGTCGTTGACCTGGTGGCTGATGCCCAGGTCGTCGGCATGAAGGATGACGCGGAGTCGCGGTGTAGGCATGAGGAGAGAGGTCAGTTGAGGCTGGTATAGATGGCGGCGCCGGCGGTCATCTGGGTAATGTTCTGCAAGCGCGTGGCGGCGCTGCGGAGTGCGCTGTTCGGGACGAAGAGGATGTCGTCGGGCTGCAACGGCTGGTCGGGCGCCTGGCCCCTCAGGATTTTCTTCAGATCGATTTCGTGTTCTTCGTGGCCGTTCGGCGTTTTTCTTACCAAGCGTGCGCGGGCGGCCTTTGCAGTCGGAAGCAAGCCGCCTCCGAGGGCGACTAACTGCGCGACGGAGAGCTGGCCATCCTTGTTCATGAGGTAGCCGCCGGAGCGTGCGACATCGCCGACGACGTAAGCGATTCCAGCGCGCGGGACGGTTACAGTGTCTCCGGGCTGGAGCAGGATCTCGCTTGAACTCCCGTCCGACATCCCAGCGCGGGCGGTGAGCTGTTCGCCGTTGCGACGATGGATCGTGATCTGCGGCGAGGCGGTTTCCGTGAGGCCGCCGGCTTCGGAGAGAAGCTGCACAAGCGAACGCGGTCCGAGAACCGGATAAATGCCGGGCTTGCGCACTTCGCCGGTGACCGCGACGCCCTGGGTCGCGTATTCGCGAACCAGCAGCGTGACCTGGGGGTGGACGACGAGTTGCCGTTGCTGGAGTTGAGCAGCGATCAGGTGGGCCGCGTCTTCGACGGTGAGGTCGGCAAGATGCAACGTGCCAAGGAGGGCGACGTCCGCGTCGCCACGATCGCTGACGCGGAGCTCCTGCTTCAACTCCGGCACGTCGTAAACCTCCACGCACAAGAGATCGCCGGGACCGATGCGAAGGCGATCGGCCGGGCTAGGGCTCTGCGCGCAGAGCGGAAATGCAAACAATACAACCAGCCATAGGACGAGCAAACCCGAGAGCGCTCTCATGCCTGTTGCCGCTCCTGGAGTTTTTTCGACTGGAAGGAATAACCGAAGTAGTGCGAGTACTGGGCCGAGCGGAAGTTCATGCCGTTCACCACGGCGCCGAGAACAGGGGCGTGGGCTTGCTCGAGAATTTCGCCGGCACGGAGGAGAGCGTCGGAGCTGGTGGAGTCGGCGCGCACGACGAGAAGGACGGCGTCGGCACAACGCGAGAGCGCGACGGCATCGGTGACCGAGAGGACCGGTGGAGTGTCGAGCACGATCTGGTCGAACTGATCCCTCCAAGCTGCGACCGCCAAAGACATGCGCCGCGAGGCGAGCATTTCGGCGGGAAATGGGGGACGAGGGCCGGCCATCAACACGTGGAGGCCGCTGCCGAGATCCTGGACGGGAGCGTTTGCGGCGCCGCTGGCGGGAGTTGTCAGCCAGGAACTGAGGCCAGTGGCGCTTGCATGGTTGTCGAGTTCGAGATGCACCGAGGGGCGACGCAGATCGGCATCGACCAGCAACACGCGGCCGCCTTGCTGGGCGAAGACGCGCGCGAGGTTGACGCTGACCGTGGTCTTGCCTTCCCGAGGCAGAGCACTGGAAACCAGAATCACTTTCGGGGGACGATCGATGTTGGAGAGCAGCAGCGCGGTGCGCAGGGTACGGAAACGTTCGCCGATTTCATCTTCGCCTGCCAGCCTCGGCTCCGCAGCTTCGCCGGAGTCGATCGCTTTCCGCGAATTGGCGCGCAGGTTGCGCATGTTCGGCAACACGGCGAGCGAGCGCAGACCGGCGACGGCCTTCACATCCTGCGGGGAGTGGATGGCTTTGTCGGTGCTGTCCTGAATGAGCGCGCACCCGATACCGCCGACGAGGCCGGCGCCGAGTCCGAGAAGAAGATTGAGGAGGTAGTTAGGGCTGGCGGGCTTGGCGGCCGGACGCGCCGGATCGACGACGACAATGTTCGAGGAACGCAGCCCGGCGAGGACGCTGGCCTGTTTCAGCTTTCCGAGAAGCCCTTCGTAGAGATCGCGGCTGGTGTCGCCCTCGCGCTTAAGGATGCCGTACTGGATGGCGCTGTCGTTGAGCTTGTTGGCTTCCTGCTTCTGCTTGTCGAAGAGAGCGCGCTCCATGTCTTCCGCGTTCTTTGCCGCGAGGTAATCGTTCTGGGCGCGGGCGGCGATCTTCGTGACTTCGAGATCGATCGAAGCCTGCAATTCAGCGAGTTCGCTTCTCATCTGGAGGATCTTGGGAAAGGCGGGACCCAACCTGGCGGAGGACTGCGCGATGTCGGCTTTCAGTTGTGCTTCCTGGGCGCGGAGAGTTGGCAATAAGCCGAGCTGCGCGGGGTTGGTGCTGACGCCCTGCACGAACGAGCTGCCGGCGACGGAGGAGATCAGTTCGGGATCGCCGGTCTTGGCAAGTTGCCAGACCGCCTGCTTGACGATGCGATTGGCTTCCGCGGCGCTCAGCTGGCGGTTGATCTCTTCAAGCTTGGCCATGACGACGTTGTTGGTTTCACTCTCGCCGAGGATGCCGGTCTGCTTCTGGTAGTCGGCGAGGCGCTGCTGCGAGGCCTCGACTTCGCTCTTCAGATCTGCGAGCTGTTTCGACAGCCAATCGGAGGCTTGGCGGGTGGCGTTGTAGCGGGTCTGAAAATATTGTTCGAGGTAATCATTGATGAGGGTATTGGTGACGGCGGCGGCGATTGCGGGATCGGGATCGAGGTAGCGCACCTGGAGAATGCGGGTGCCACCAAGAACGCGGACGGAGAGATTGCGGTGAAACTTCTTGAGCAGACGGGTACGGCGCGCGGGAGATTGCTCGAGGGGGAGGGCGTCGTTGTCGGGTCGGAAAAAAGAGAAACGGGGAAACTTTTTTCCGGCTTGCTCGAGGTTGAGTTGCTGGATGACTTCGAGAGCCAGGGTGTCGCTCTGGAGTACGTTGGCCTGGGTCGCAAGGGTCATGGCGTAGTCGGACTGCGGGACGGCGCTGGGGGAATTTTGCAGATCGAGGGCTTCCGAGTTTTCAGGATTGATCTCGATCGCGGACTCGGCGGCGTACTTGGGGGTCATGCACAAAGAAATGGCCAGCGCGAGAACGACGGCCGATGCGGTCATCCAGGCGATCGTGGCGCGGCGGATCGAGAGGATGCGGCAAAGGTCGGAGAGGGAAAATTCCTTCACGCCGTCTGGCGAGCGGAAGTTTGCCGGCTGCCCGTTGTCGAGGTAGGTGGAATTGAGAAGCATTTTGTGCGAAGAGTGCAGATCCGGGAGCGGGGCGCATTCCAGAACAAAGCTTCGCTAAGCCGGGTTAGCAGCGGTTGCCTTTTGGAAGCGCTCGTCCGGTGAAAAGGGGGAGGGCCGGCGAACATTCTCACTTTCCCATGGGAATACGAGGCCAGCAATGCCCGAAAAGGAGTACACGAAGGCAGCGGAATCGCGGCGGAGGTCCAAGTGAATCCTTAAAGTAGGAGTTGAAGGAAAATCCTGAGTTGCCGATGGGGAGGGCTTTGCAGAAGAACAGGCACAACTCGGGACACGGTGGTGGGTTCTAAATTCTTGTGTGGTTCGCGGCATGATCCAGGTTATCTTTTCGGAACGGTGATGCGGGGAACAGCGATTGGCGCAGCAGCCTTGATTTTGCTCCTGGCGGGAGTTGCCGGAGCACAGAAGCCGGTGACGGTCGGCATTCCGGTGGCGCAATTTAATTTTGTGTCGGCGGCACAACTGCATACCGACTGGTGCTGGGCCGCCTCGGTCCAGATGGTCCTGAACTGGTACAACATTCCCGTCAAGCAGAGCGACGTGGTGAACCGAATCTACGGGAAGCCGGTGGATTCGGCGGCGACGGAGAATGCGATTGCGGTGGCGCTGAGCGGTACGGCTTACGACCGGCGGCAGCGAATGGTGCATCTGCATGCCGACCGGCTGCATGGGGTTCCGCCGACGGATCTGCTGCTGCTGGAGCTGAGCGAGCGGCATCCGATGCTGATCACCTTCCGGTCTACGAAAACGATGCTGCACGCGGTGGTGCTGACCGGGGCGGAGTATGTAGAGAACGAGCAGGGACGGCAGATTACCGCACTGACATTTCGGGATCCGAATTCCAGTTTCCGCGATCGTCATCCGGCCGAGGCGTTGCGCGTGTCGGGGGAGGATTTGACGAGATTTCTGCGCGCCATCAGCAGCTACTACCTGCTTTCGGTTCAGAACTGAAGCGATTGCAAAAAAGCGAAGCCCCGCTCAGCGCGGGGCTTTTGTCTGCCAGTCGTCGGACTAGGCGTGATGATGATGGTGATGATGAGTTTTGTGGTGACGCTTGTGGTGATGCGTTTGCGCCGCCGCGGAAACCGGCATCAACATGGTGATCGCAAACAACGCTGCACCGAAAGTGAACAACATCTTCTTCACGGGTTTCTCTCTCCTGAAAACGAACGGTAGCCGCCGTACCGGTACCTACTATTTACTGCTCAGCAGCTCTCAAATGCAATGAAAAGAATCACCGAAGTCAACGCTAAGGTGTCTCAGAGCGAGCGCAGGGGCTAAAGCCCTTAGTAATCCGGCTGTTGCGGCACGACTGAAGTCGTGCCCTTTCACGGGGCTGACGTTGGGCGAACAGCAGGTCCCTACGTCGCTACGCTCCTCTGGATGACAAGGGAGAGGGATGGTGGTAGGGCGCGGGTAGGTGGGCTGGCCGCACGGAGACACAATCGTGGCCGGTCATTGCGGGGTGGATTTTGGCTTGGCGCTGGTCTTGCCGGTGGTGGGTTTGCGGGCGGGTGCGGCTTTCGGAACGGGCAGGCCTTCGAAGGAAATGCGGAGGATGCTGACCGGTTCGAGAGGCTTATCGTCGCGGGGATCGCGGGGTTCGCGGGCGATCTGCTGCACGAGGTTTATGTTGTCGCACTGTCCGAAGATGGTGTGCTTGCCATTGAGGTGCGGCGTGGGGACTTCGGTGATGAAGAACTGGGAGCCGTTGGTATTGGGGCCGCTATTGGCCATGGCGAGGCGGCCGGGCCGGTCGAAGCGGAGATCGTCGCGGAACTCGTCGGCGAATTTGTAGCCGGGATCGCCTTCGCCGTTGCCCAGCGGATCTCCGCCCTGGATCATGAAATTCGGGATCACGCGATGGAAGATGGTGGCGGTATAGAGCGGCACATGATGCTTTTTCAGGCCGGTTACGGGATCGGTCCAGTCCTTGGTGCCGTTGGCTAAACCGACGAAGTTGTCCACCGTGAGCGGCGTTTCATTTTTGAAGAGCACGCAGCGAAAGGTTCCCTCGGTGGTTTCGATGACGGCGACCGGATTTTCGGCGGTGCCGATCGCAGCGCCGGCGTTGTCGGGCGTGACGTCTTTCGAATCGACTTTTGCGGCAGGTGCCTGCGTTTCGGGCTTCGTGCCGGGTTCTTGCGCGAAGGCAGCCGCGGCGAGCACGCCTACGGCGAGGGTCAGATACAGCGTTCGCATCGAATCTCCTGTCAAAAAAACTACCTTTGGGACGGCGCCCCGGGCCTCACTTCACGCCGCGCATCCTTTGGCGTCTCGGCCTGCAGACGAGCAGCGGTTTTCTCAACGTCGGAGAACACGCGCAGCAGGTTGGCACCGAGGACTTTCCTGATCTGCTCCGCATTGTAACCGCGCTCGTAAAGGGCTTGGGTAATTTTCGGCAGGTCGGCAGCCGAGTCGATACCCTGGGGCGTGCAGGTCACGCCATCGAAGTCGGAGCCGAGCCCGACATGGTCGATGCCGGCGATTTTCACCATGTGATCGATGTGATCGATGAGGGCACTGAACGGCGGACGGGGAAGCTTTGCAACCAGCGCCATCTCGGCCTTCTGGATGTCGGCTTCGGTGACCTTCGATCCAGGCTCCATCGCCTGCTTCTTGAGGTCGGCGACGGTGTGGTCTTCGGCATCGAGCTTTTTCTCGGCCTCATAGTAATCCTGGCTAAGGAAGCCGCAATAGAAGTTGACCATCGCCACGCCGTTGTTGCGCGCCAGGGCGCGCAGCATGTCGTCCGTCATGTTGCGCGGGACGTTGGTGAGGGCTCGCGAAGAGGAGTGCGAAGCGATCACCGGCGCCTGGCTCACGATGAGGGCCTGGAAAAACGTTTTGTCGGCAACGTGGGAGATGTCCACCATCATGCCGAGGCGGTTCATCTCGCGGACGACGTCTTTGCCGAAGTCGGTGAGACCGGCATGATGCTGAATGCTGGTGTCGTCGATGTCGCCGGAGGAGTCGGCCCAGTCATTGGTGTTGGACCAGGTGAGGGTCATGTAACGAACGCCCAGGCGGTAGTAGTCGCGCAGGAGACCGAGGTCGTTATCGATCGCATGGCCGCCTTCGAGGCCCATGAGCGCGGCGAGTTTGTGCTCGCGGTGCGCGGTGTAAATGTCCTGCACGCTGGTGGCCTTCATCATGTCTTTCGGATGGAGGCGGACCTGCTCGTCCACGGCGTCGATGAGTTGCAGCGCGCGACGGGAGTAACACGCCTTGTTCTTCTCGGGCTCCACCCAGATGGAAAAGAATTCGGCGCCGAGATTGCCGGCCTTGGCCTTGGGGATGGTGACCATGGCGTCGGAGTCGGTGGCGGCGAGATCGAGCTTGTTATCGACGAGGTATTGCGGCGTGTCGGCGTGGGTGTCGATGACGATGGCGGATTGGTGGATGGCCTTCCAACTGAGAGGCGTGTGCTTTTTCGGGGCGGTCTGTGCGATGCAAAGGCTGGAGAGGAAAAGGAGTGCAGCAAGTCGCATGGGATATTAAAACATGGCTTGTAGCGCTTCCGCGTTCTTCGCTCAGGATGACAGGATGCCGTCCCCTGACGGGGACTTGGGGTGGATTCGCTGCTTATCCAGCGCTTACGCGCTGGGCTATTTTCTGGCGTGCCTGCGGCACTTGCAGTGAGAGCATTCGAGAGGGTAGGGATCCTTCGACTGCGAACGCTTGCGCGTTCTTCGCTCAGGATGACAGAACTTGAAAGGCAACAGCAGGTCCCTACGTCGCTACGCTCCTCTGGATGACAAGGGAGAGAGAGGGTGGTGGGTGCGGTGATGTGGGCTGGCCGCGTTGCAAACAGTGGGGTGGCTGCGTTGCCTGTTGGGAGTTACTTGGCGGGGCCGAGGTATTTGTCGAGCCAATTCAGGTTTTCTTTGATCAGTTCATTGCGCGGGATGGTGTGGCTGGTCTCGTAGAGGATGTGTTTCTTATCTTCTTTTTTCGCGCCCAGTGCGCGGAAGAGGGGCTCCTGGGTCGATGCGTCGGGGAAGAAGAAATCGTAGCGGCCATTGAGCATGAGGGTCGGCTGCTTGACGCGCGAGGCGAAGTTGATGGGATCGACTTCGGGCAGGGCTGGGTGAAAGTCGAATCCCCCGAGGGCGAGGATGACGGTTTTTATGCGAGGCTCGACCGCGGGAACGAGGGCGCCGAGTTCGGCTCCCCAGCTATAGCCAAAGTAGGCGATCTTGTCGTGGTCGAGATCAGGGCGCGTCTCGACATAATCGATAGCGCGGGAGGCGTCTTTCTCCCACATCACCACGTGATCGCGCCATTGCGTGCTTGTACTGGGAATGTCGTCTTCCAGTCCGTCTCCGCGTTCATAGGTGCTCTTGTAGATCGGGTAGATCACCGCGCGTCCGCTGCGAAGAATTCCATCGAGCGCGGCAGTCGGATAGATCGCGAACTTGCGGAGCAGCAGCGCATTCGATCCGGGAAAAAACAAGACGGTTTGGAAGGGCGGCTTTGCTTTCGTGGGCAGAAGGAGGTAGGAGATCGCTTGCTCATTGCCGTAACCGGCGCTGTAGGTGATCCGTTCGATGGTCCAGTCCTCGTCGGTACTGGGGAGTTTCTCGACCACGGCATGCAACGGAATCTTGTCATAGGAGTAGGTGCTGCGATAGGCCGCGAATAGTTCGTCGGAGACCGGCTTGAGTTTGCTGAGATCGCGTCGTGGGGAAACGATCGATGCCATGGCAGGCGCGGGTACCGCGGCGGGATCGGTGTACTTCATGCAGCGGAAGCCAATCGTGGCGTTGCGCAGGTAGGGCGACTGGGCATCGGGATCGACGAACATGTAATTGGGTTCGTCCCAGGCGCCTCCGAGAACGTAGCGCTTGCCGGCACCGTCGTCATTCCAGACCCACTCCTTCACGTTGCCGGCCATGTCATTCGTTCCCCAGGGCCCGATGCCTTGTTTGCTGCCGACAGGCAATACGCCGGCAGTGCCGAAATTGCTAAGCGGAACGATGAGGTAGGCCATGGTGGGACCGGAGGCGCGGTTCCAGTGATAGACGGTCGGCAAGGTCTTGCCGGCGAACTCTGCATAGGCGGCGGCTTCGTACCAGCTAATGCCGGTGACGGGATAGTCGTCCTGCCCGGCAGGATATTGTCCGGCGATCCAATCCTTAGGGCCTGGGCGTCCGGCGGAGTCCTGGAACAACGCCATCGCTTGCTCCCAGGAGAGCTTCTTCCCGTCGCGGATGAACTCCTGTTTCCAGTAATCGTGGTTGCGATAGCCGCCTTGATCGACGAAGGCCTTGAACTGCTTGTTGGTAACTTCATTCTGATCGATCCAGTAATCCGCCAGCGCCAGTTCAGGCATCGCTTCGTAGCCGGGAATGAAGAGGGTCTTCGGGTAGCCTGCCGGCGAGACGCGAACCATACCCTGCGGCGCATTCGCGACTGGATCCATGGTTACGTGCGCTTGCACTGGATCGCCGGGACTCACGACGAATTTACCAGTCAGGGCCATGGTGGCGCGGATTGCGGGGGCGTAGCCTGGCTTCTCGAACTTCCAGAGAAAAATTCCGCGCGGCTGGCGGGAGTGGACGAGCGGAGTCTTGCCGGCATATTCCCAGGCGCCCTGGGTATCGGCGTATTCCCTGCGATAGACGCTGACACCCGGAGGGTCGGTCTCGATCGTGAAGTCGTACGAGATCACACGCCAAAGCTTGGTGAGGGCCGGATCGCCGGGCACCGCTTTTTCTGCACGGGTGGCGAGCGCGAACGCAGCATCGAACTTGCCCTGGTCGTAGAGTGATGAAACTTGTGGGATTGCCGTTTCGCGCGCCCACATGGCTTCGTGGGAGCGGTGCACGGCCAGGGTGATGGCAGCAGCGAGGAGCAAAAGCACGATCAGGACGGGGACAAGCACACGCGGACGTTTTACCTCGTGCGCAATGTGACGCGGGGTGAAGATCGCTCCGGATTCGGGGAAGAGGGTTTCGCGGCACAACCTGAGATCGCGGGCGAGTTCGGCGCCGTTGGCGTAGCGTTTTTCAGGATTCTTCTGCAGGCAGCGACTGGCAATGCGTCGCACCTCGGGGGGCGCATCTGGTTTCACTTCGCTGAGGGCCTTGGGTTCATCGCGCAGAACGGAGGCGAGCAGGGCGGCGCTGGAATCGCCTTCGAAGGCACGTCGGCCGGTCAACATCTCATAGAAAACCGAGCCAAAGGAGAAGATGTCGCTGCGGGCGTCGACCGCCTTGCCCTCGGCCTGTTCGGGCGACATGTAGGCGACGGTGCCGACGATGGTTCCGGGTGTGGTTCCGACCGTCATCGTCTCCGCAGCCGCGGAGGTCGCGATCCCGGAGGATTTTGCCAATCCGAAGTCGAGGACTTTGACCACACCTGTTTTGTCGACCATCAGATTGCCGGGCTTGAGATCGCGATGGACGATGCCGGCGGCGTGGGCGCAGGCCATGGCGTCGGCGACCTGTGCGGCATAGCGCAAAGCAATCGCGACGGGCAGACCCGATTGCCCGATCAACTTGTCCATGGTGGAGCCGTCGAGATACTCCATGACCATGTATTCCACGCCATCCTGCGAACCAATATCGTGGATGACGCAGATGTTTGGGTGCTGCAAGGCGGAGATGGAGCGGGCCTCCTGCTCGAAGCGCGCGCGAAGGTCGGGATTGTAGGAGAGGTGCGCGGGGAGAATCTTGATCGCGACGAGGCGTTCGAGGCGGGTATCGCGGGCCGAGTAGACCTCGCCCATACCCCCTTTGCCGAGCAGTGACTCGATGACGTAAGGGCCGAACCTCACACCGGGAGCCAGAGCCATGGTGTGCGGGATTATACCTATGGCGCGGCGGATACCAAGCGCATAAGTGTCGCGCAAAAAGGAAAACGGCGGGATCGACCCGCCGTTTGGATCCTGCGAAAAAGGTTGACTATGGAGTGCCGGATGCCAGGGCAGGCTGCTCACGCCACTTGTCGTAGTCCTGGTAGACCATGATGTGGAAGCAATAGTGACGCCGCTCTTCTTCCGGCTCGATCAGGCCGAGGGCCTTGAGATTCGCGAAGTAGTTTTCCAGCCACTGGTGCTGTGGTTTGGTGAGGCCGCCGCGCTGCAAGTCGATGGTGGTTCCGGCAAGGTGCGAAGAGATGATGTCGCCCGACTCGGGAGCGGCATTGCGGTTATGACGACGCAAGCGACGCTGCACTTGCACGGTGCGCACGGCTGAGTTCAATTGCAGCGCAACGCCGAATTCTTCGTAGTACTCCTTCGCCACATCTTCGACGAAATCGACCGTCCAGGGACGCGCATAGGCGCGATCCATGGGAAGGCCCTTGGCGATGTGCAAGTGGTCGGATTCTTCGAACGGGGCGAGACTGCCGTCGGACTTCAGCTCTTCCAGTTCCGCGTCATTCTTAATCGGCGGCAGGTTCATCGACGCCATCTGTTCGTTCTGCACGAGCATGGATTCATGTGAAGGACGGAAGAGAGGATTCCAGAGCGCATTCTTGAAGCGGGCACGTGTCCGGCGCAGGCGCGAGGACTTGGCGTGCGCCTTGTGCGGCGTGCTGCGGACGACGGCGAAGGCCTGCGACCCAAGCGCCATCAGGAGCGTAAAGATAAAGAACAGTTGGACCCGGCGAGAATGCATCGACGAAGTGACTCCAAGAACAAATCTTGCCGCGCAGCCAAGCACTATACCCGAGAACCTGGATAGTAACGATGCAAATCCGGCGCGCGGCGGCCCGTCGGTGCACCCCCGAATGGGCCATCCGGACAGTGCCGAGTGGCTCACGGGTAGTGTCAGGATAACAAAGGAAATTATTGGAAGTGTAGGAAAATCCAGTGACTTACCTCTGCCGGCGCGCGGCCTAGTCTTCCTGCAGAGAGGACCAGTGAGCCAGTAGCTCTTCGGTGGTGGCGCGCAGGTGTTCTTTTAAGAGTGCGGTCGCAGCCGGGATTTCGCGCGCGATGACGGCGTTGATGATCTGCTCGTGTTCGCGAGCCGCGTTGCGTTCGCCGGAGGGATGGCGCGCCCAGAGCCTGCGGTAGCGGTAGTAGCGCTCACTGAGAGATTCGCAGAAATTCAGCAACAGAGGAGAGCCGCAAGCTGCCCGTAGTGCGGCGTGCAGAGCGTCGTTCGCAGCATTCCACTCGTCGCTAAAGGCACCTTGGGCATTGAAGAGGGGCACGCGCGATAGTTCGTGGTGTCGGGCAACGATATTCGATTCCCAGCGCACGTCGCCCTTCTCCATCGCCATGCGGAGAGCGATCGCCTCGACTTCGCAACGCACGTTGGTGATATCGAGCAATTCTTCCGGGGAGACGGGAGCGACGCGGAATCCTTTATTGTTCTCGAGCTGAACCAGGTCCTCGGAGGCCAGGCGCATGAGGGCTTCGCGGAGCTGGCTGAGTCCGGCGTTGTAGTCCTCGCGCAGGGTACGAAAGAGCAGGCGAGCCCCCGGCTTGAGGTGGCAACGAAGAATGTCCCCACGCAGGCGACGATAGAGCTCGGAGCTGCTGGGGTTCTCCCGCCTGGCTGGTTCCGAGCGTTTCCAGTCTCCGGTCGCTACCGCGAGTTCATCTTTCGTAGCCATGTCTCGGATTTTCCATCATTCCTGGCTTTATTGAAAATCCTTTCTGTGTACCCGAAAAGGTCTCCCCTCTCAAAACGGGAATGCACAGGCTGAATTCTCGAAGCACTTCTTGACCCTCCGGAGTGCCGGGATTATATCGGTAGATGCGGTAACAATCGAAAATAAGCAAGATTTTCGATAATTGCAGAATTCAGCAGAAGACGGGGGAGAAGCTCTTATGTCTACAACGCAGCACCCCATGGCAGCAGGGTTGACAGAAGCGGAAGAGGCTTTTCGGCTCGACGGAAAAGTAGCGGTCGTAACCGGTGGCTGCGGCGGGATCGGCTCGGTCGTGAGCCGCGGGCTTGCCGAACTGGGAGCGAGGATCGCGATCAGCGATTGGGAGGCGGATAAGGCCGCCGCTTTCAGCAACACGTTAAAGAAAGATGGCCACGAGTCGTTCTCAACCGGTTTCAACGTCCTTTCGGTGAAAGACACGCAGGAGATGTTCGACAAGGTGGCGCAGCACTACGGCGCCGTGGACATCCTGGTGAACTGCGTGGGCACGCAGCGGGAGCAGCCGGCGGAAGATTTCACGGAAGAAGCGTTCGACGTTGTCTACAACGTGAATCTGAAGGGCGCGATGTTCCAGTCGCAGGCGGCGGCGCGGCTGATGATCCAGCAGGGCAAGGGCGGCAAACAGGTGCATATGGGCTCGGTGCGTTCGCTGCTGGCGCTTCGCGGGCGCGGTTATGCCGCGTACTGCGCCACCAAGGGCGGGCTGGCGATCCTATGCCGGCAACTGGCAGCGGAGTGGGCGCCTTACAAGATCAACGTCAACGTGGTGGCACCGACGTTCGTCCGCACGCCGCTGGTGGAACCGATGCTGGCCGATGAGAAGTTTTACAACCAGTTGGTCGAGCGGATTCCGCTGGGGCGGCTGGCGTCACCGAAGGACGTGAGGAACACCATCGCATTCCTGGTCTCCCCGGCGTCAGACTTCATCACCGGGCAAGCCATTTACCTGGACGGCGGAATCACCGCTACGCAATAGTTGCGAGGAATTGCAACTGAGACGAAACATCTGGCGATGCTCCGCGGAGCGGCGGAGAGAAATGGTGAGATATGTCGAGTTCAAAAAGCGCAGTCTTAGAAGCGGAAGTGAAGAAGCACGATACGTACCTGAACTGGCTGGCCAACAACACACCGACGATGTGGTGGCATGATTCGGCGGATCCAAAGGAGTTGCAGACCGGCCTGGAGCGCGGCTGCGTGGGGGTGACGACCAACCCGGTGCTTGCGGCGACGGCCCTGAAGGCAAACCGCGAGCTGTGGGCGGCGGAGATCAACGCCGTGCTGGCGAAGAACCTGAAGCCGGCAGAAAAGGCCGAGGCTCTTTTGAAGATTGCCGTCACGAAGACGGCGGAGAAGCTCGTACCCGAGTTCAAGGCGAGCAAGGGAGAGCGTGGGTATGTATGCGCGCAGGTCAGCCCGCTGCTGGTGGGAGACCGCGATGCGATGGTGGCGATGGCACGGCGGCTGCATGCGTGGGCGCCGAATATCTGCGTTAAGCTGCCGGCCTCCGGCGCAGGAGTGGATGCGATCGAAGCCTGCGCGGCGGAAGGCATCAGTACGAATGCGACGGTGAGTTTCACACTTCCGCAACTGTTGGCGGTTGGCGAGAAGACGAAAGTGGGCGCGGAGCGCGCCAAGGCGAAGGGGATCAAGCCGGCGAAGAGCTTTGCAACGATGATGATCGGGCGCCTCGACGACTATCTTCGCGAAGTGGCCCAGGACAACCGCGTCAACGTAACCGAGGACGATATCCAGCACTCCGGCATGGCGGTAGTGAAGCGCGCCTACGCGATTTACAAAGAGCGCGGCTACGAGACGATGCTGCTGGTTGCCGCGCTGCGCGGAACGTATCACCTGACCGAGCTTGCGGGTGGAGAGCTTGTTCTCTCGGTGCATCCGGGAATCCAGGACAAGGTGCTGGCGAAACCTCTAGCCCATGAGAGCGGCATTCGCGTGCCGGTGCCGGCTGAGACGATCGCGCGGCTTTCCAAGATCCGCGAGTTCGTACGTGCTTACGAGCCGGATGGAATGACGCAGGACGAATTTGTGGCGCAAGGCGCGACCCAGCGTACGGTAAGCCAATTCATCGAAGTCGGATGGAAGGCGCTGGAGAGCTACAAGTAGATGCCGACTCCGGTAGAGCTTCCAAAACTCGGGAACACGGTCGAGGAGTGCCTGATCGCCAAGTGGCTGAAGAAGCCAGGCGATGCGATCGAGGCCGGCGAGACGGTGGTGGAGATTGAAACCGATAAGGCGGTGCAGGAGATCGCATCGCCTGTGTCGGGGACGCTGCTGGCTGCCTTCTTCTCGGAAGGCGAGCTGGTGCCGGTGTTCACGAACCTGTTCGTGGTGGGGAATCCGGGAGAAGCGGTCGAGGAGTATCGGCCGAAAGCGGCCTCCGCCACGCTGGCTGCCGAGGTAAGCGCGATGCCGGTCGAGGAGACAGTGACGGTCGTCGCGGGCAACTCGGTTGCGAGCGTTGACGCGACGTCTGGCCCGCTCAGTCCGCGGGCGCGGCGCTTTGCCGACGAGCACAACTTCCATCCCGCTACGGTGCGCGGTTCCGGCCCAGGCGGAAGGGTGCTGGAAAACGATCTGCGCGAAGTCTTTTTCCAAACGCCGCGAGCCTCGAGTGTCGCGCAGAAGAAGATGGATGAGACGGGCATGTTTGCCGGCGACGGCAGCGGCATCGGCGGCATGATTCTTTCGGCAGACCTCGCGACGCCGACGCAATCCGAAAAGCTGCCGAGGATGCGGGAGCGGGTGGCGCAACGCATGCGCGAATCGCTCTCCTCCACGGCGCAATACACGCTGCACACCTCGGCGAACGCCGGAGGGCTGCTCACCTTGCGGGCGCGGATCAAAGCCTCGAAGGGTGTGGGCGACGCCAACATCAATGACATGGTGATGTTCTGCACAGTACAGGCGCTCCGCGAAGTACCGCAGGTCAATGTCGAATTCGTGGATGGCAAGCTGGTGAAGCATGCAGAGGTGCATCTCGGTCTGGCGGTGGATACGCCGCGAGGACTGATGGTTCCGGTGATCCGCGATGCGCACAGGCTTGCTCTGGCGGAAATCGCCAGCCGCGCCAAGGAACTTTCGGCACAGGCGGTGCAGGGAACGATTGGCCCGGATGACCTCGCGGGAGCGACTTTCACGGTAAGCAACCTGGGGGGCTTGGGGATCGAATCGTTTACGCCGATTCTCAACCCGCCGCAGGTGGCGATCCTGGGAGTCGATGCGATTCAGCTGAAACCGATTCGCCGCGATGGGCGGGTAGAGTTCATCGATGCGATCGGGCTCTCACTGACGCTCGATCACCAGATTATCGATGGGGCTCCCGGCGCTCGTTTCCTGAAAACGCTGTGCGAGAAGATCGAAAACGTGGAGGCACTATGCGCGATCTGATCGTCATCGGCGCAGGACCCGGCGGCTATGAAGCGGCTGCGCACGCGGCGCGCATGGGCAAGAAGGTCACGCTGATCGAGAAGCAGTCTATCGGCGGGACATGTTTGAATGTCGGCTGCATTCCGGCGAAGACCTTTCTCCGTTCCTCGAAGTTGTTTCACGAGTGCGGCCAGGCAGCGGCCTACGGGATTCGACTCGGGGCAGCTGAATTCGACATGCCGGCGGTGGTCGAGCGGAAGAAGCGCATTGTCGCCACACTCACCCGTGGGGTAGGAAGCATGCTGCGCCAGGCGGGCGTGGAAGTGATCACCGGAACGGCGACGCTCGCGACGCGCAATCGCGTGCTGGTGGGAGATCAGACGCATCGAGGCCCAGAACATTCTGCTCGCCACCGGTTCGCGGCCCGCGGTGCCGCCGATTCCAGGGCTCGATTCGGCATCGGTACTCGATTCGAATCGCATCTTCGATCTCACGACGATTCCGAAAAACATCGCGATCATCGGCGGGGGGATCATTGGACTCGAGTTCGCATGCTTCTTCCAGGAAATCGGTTCGCAGGTCGTGGTCTTCGAGATGCTGCCGAAGATCGCGGGAGCGACGGATGACGAGATCGCGACACGGCTGTTGAAGATCCTGGAGAAGCAGGGAATCCAGTTTCATCTATCCGCCAAGGTGCTCGCGGTGAGTGGCAATACGGTCGAGTACGCTGCGGCGGACAGCACACGGGCGAGCTACAGCGCCGAGAGCATTCTGAATGCGACCGGCCGGGCACCGAATGTCACGGGTCTCGGACTGGAAGAGATCGGGGTGGACTTTTCCGCCAAAGGCATCCGCACAGACGAATATGGCAAGACCAATGTGCCGGGCGTGTGGGCGTGCGGCGATGTGACCGGACGCCGGATGCTGGCGCACGCGGCGACGCGCGAAGGCATCGTGGCGGTGAACAACATGTTCGGCAAGAAGGACCGCATCCGCTACAACGGGGTGCCTTCGGTGCTCTACACCCATCCCGAGGTGGCGTCCGTCGGGAGAACGGAAGAGGAGTTGAAGGCCGCCGGGATCGAATATCGAAAAGCGATGGTCCCGATGGCGGTAGCGGGACGCTTCCTGATCGAAAACGAAGGCGGCGCCGGCGTCGTGAAAGTGCTGATCGGCGCGCGCTACGGCGAGGTGCTCGGCGTACACGCCATCGGAGACGGTTCGAGCGAATTCATTGTGATGGCTGCCGCGATGGTCGAAACCGAGATGTGCGCGTCAGCGGCGAGCGAAATCATCTTCCCTCATCCCACGGTGTCCGAGGCGCTACGCGAGGCGATACTCGCGGTTCACTGAGGAGCAGAATGCCAAAGTCAATTGCCATCGAACCGGAAAAAGCGTTTGCGCCGGGAACAATTCATTTTCACGATATCCCCGTTAACGCCTATCACAAGACGATCCGGGAAGAGCTGTCTAACTACTCGAGGGAAGATTTCCTGGCGATGTGGCGGCAGATGTGCGCCATCCGCGAGTTCGAAACCGCCCTGCACATGCTGAAGACGACCGGCACTTATAAAGGAATTACGTATAACCACGCAGGACCGGCGCATCTTTCCATCGGACAGGAGGCAGCGGCGGTAGGCATGGCCTACACGCTCACGCCCGACGACCACATTTTCGGCTCGCATCGCAGCCACGGCGAAATTATCGCCAAGGCATTTTCCGCCATCCGCCAACTCAGCGATGAACAACTGATGCGGATCATGGCGAGCTATCGCGACGGCGCGGTACTGCGGCCGATCGAAAAAGACCACCAGGGCTCGGTAAAAAGCTTGGCCGAGCGTTTCTTCCTCTACGGTGCGTATAGCGAGCTGTTTGCGCGCGAAAGCGGATTCAACCGCGGCCTCGGCGGATCGATGCATGCTTTCTTTATTCCATTCGGCATCTTTCCGAATAACGCCATCGTCGGAGGGTCGGGATCTATTGCTCCCGGAGCGGCACTCTACAAGCGCGTGAACCGCAAGCGCGGAATCGTGGTGTGCAACATTGGCGATGCCTCGTTCGCCTGCGGTCCGGTGTGGGAGGGCATTACGTTCTCCGCGATGGACCAGTATCGAACCTTGTGGGATCCATCGCTCGGCGGCGGACTGCCAATTCTCTTCCATTGCATGAATAACTTTTACGGCATGGGCGGCCAGCCCCTGGGCGAAACCATGGGCATGCAGTTCATCGCGCGCATTGGGGCCGGCGTGAATCCCGACCAGATGCATGCCGAGCGGGTGAACGGTTACGATCCGCTGGCGGTTATCGACGCATTCCGCCGCAAGAAGAAGATTCTCGAAGAGGGACAGGGGCCGGTGCTGCTCGACACGGTGACCTACCGCTTCAGCGGGCACTCGCCCTCCGATGCTTCGAGCTACCGGTCGAAAGAAGAGCTGGAAGAATGGAAGAAGGTTGATTCCATTCCGGCGTTCCGCTCGCGCCTGGTTGAGTCGGGAGTGATCTCGGAAGGCGAACTGGACCAGGCGAAACAAGAGATCGAGAGAGCGGTCTTCGAGACGTTCGAGCTCGCTAGCGATCTCAAGACCAGTCCGCGGGTGTCGCTGGACTCGCAGATGATTGCGGGACTGATGTTCAGCAATCGGAAGGTAGAGAAATTTGCCGATCGGGAGCCGGAGCTGAGTCCAAAATTGGCGGAGACGCCGCGGGTGCAGCAGATCCGCGGGAAGATCCGCACGGCGACGGTGGACGGCAAGCCGGTCCCGAAGATGAAGCTGTACAACGTGCGCGACGCGATCTTCGAGGCGATCCTCTACCGGTTCGAGATCGATCCGACGATTGTTGCGTTCGGCGAAGAGAACCGCGACTGGGGCGGCTCGTTCGCGGTGTACCGCGGCTTGACCGAGTGCCTGCCGTACCACCGGCTGTTCAATTCGCCGATTGCGGAGGCTGGGATTGTCGGAGCGGCTGTCGGGTACGCCATGGAAGGCGGACGGGCGATCGTCGAACTGATGTACTCCGATTTCATGGGCCGCGCCGGGGATGAGCTGTTCAATCAGCTTGCCAAGTGGCAGTCCATGTCGGCGGGAATTCTGCAGATGCCGGTGGTGGTGCGCATCTCGGTCGGCGCGAAATACGGAGCGCAACATTCGCAGGACTGGAGTGCGCTGGTCAACCACATCCCGGGACTGAAAGTCGTCTATCCGGTGACGCCGTATGACGCCAAAGGAATGATGAACGCCGCGCTCGCGGGTACGGATCCGGTCATCTTCCTGGAGAGCCAAAAAACCTACGATCTCGGTGAGCAGTTCCGGGCCGAGGGGGTTCCGGAAGGCTACTACGAACTGGCGATTGGGGAGCCGGCATTGCGGCGCGCCGGTAAGGATCTCACAATCCTGACCTTCGGCCCTACACTCTACACCGCGTTGGCGGCGGCGGAGGAGCTACAGTCGAAGTTCAACCTGTCGGCGGAAGTGATCGACCTGCGCTGCGCCAATCCGCTGAACTACGAGCTGCTGATGCAGTCGGTGAAGAAGACCGGCAAGGTGCTACTGACGTGCGATGCCGCGGAACGGGGAAGCGTTATGCAAACGGTGGCGACGAATCTAACCCAGCTCTGCTTTGACGACCTGGATGCGCCGCCGGTGGTCATCGGCTCACGCAACTGGATCACCCCGGCGGCGGAGCTGGAGAAGATGTTCTTCCCGCAACCGGATTGGCTGCTCGACGCGATCCACGAACGCATTCTGCCGCTCAAGGGATATACGCCGCACACGAACCAGACACCTGGCGAGTTGGCGCGGCGCGCGCGGAACGGCGTGTAAGGCTTCGACCCTCAACTGCAGTGATTCCGGGGCGGCTTCGGCCGCCCTCTCTTTTGCCGTGCGATGCGGTACTATCTCTCCGAACAAAACGAGGGAACCTTTGCGTCTTCTTCTGACATTGCTTCTGCTCGCTACCGCTTACGCGCAAAACGACGCCGCCACCCAGGTCAAGGAAAACGATCCGCCTGCCGACGTACCGGCCACCGCGCGCCGCAGCACGTTTCTCATGATGGGCAATCGCGCCGGGCAGCAAGCGGTTTGGCGCACCGACGATGGGGTGACCCACGTACTGTTCGAGTTCAACGATCGCGGACGCGGTCCTCGGACGGTGAGCGATTATCGCTTCGACGCGCAAAACAATGTCGTTGCGCTGCATACCATCGGCCACGATTACCTGAAGTCCTCCTCCGAGGAAACCTTCACGCACGCCGCCGATGGCACCGCGGCCTGGAAAAATCGCTCCGAAAGCGGGAACAAGCAAGCTGCCGACACCATCTTCTATCCCGGGATGTTCAGTCCGCCGGAGGAGAGCGCGATGCTGGTACGCGTTGCGCTCGCTCACGGAGGCACCGTGCGGTTGCTGCCCACCGGCGAAGCGCGGGTGACCAAGGCAGCGGATCGTACCTTGGAAGCCAATGGCAAGCGTGCGCACGTTACCGAATACGCTGTGACCGGCCTCGACTTCTCGCCCAGTTATCTCTGGGTCGATGATGCAGGAGATTTCTTTGCCGGTGGCGACACCTGGGCCATGATGATCCGCGAAGGCTTTGAACCAGCCGCAAAGTCGCTCATCGACGCGCAGCAGCAGACAGAGCTCGAACACAGCCGGGCGCAGGCGAAACAGCTGATGCATCGGCCCAACGGCGACCTGCTGATCCACGATGTCACTGTCTTCGATTCGGTCGGCGGAAAACTGGTTCCCGGCCAGGATGTCCTTATTTCCGGAAACCACATCAAGTCCGTGGGGCCGTCTGCGGCTTCGAAGCCGGCAGGGACGCAGATTATCGACGGCTCCGGCAAGGTTCTGATCCCCGGCCTTTGGGACATGCACGCGCACGTGGGGCCGAATGACGGTTTGCTCAACCTTGCCGCCGGGGTCACCACGGTTCGCGACATGGGCAACGACATCGACGAGCTTGGCGCGCGCCGCAAACGCATTGAGGCGGGTGATGAAATCGGCACGCGGATCATCGCATGCGGCCTGATCGATAGCCCTGGCCCTTACCAAGGTCCGACGAAAATCCTGGCCGCGAATGAACGCCAGGCTCGCGCTTATGTCGATCAATTCGCCTCGCTCGGGTACCCGCAAATCAAGATCTACAGCTCCGTCAAGCCGGAGCTTGTGCCCGCCATCATCGACGAAGCGCATAAGCATCACATGCGCGTCAGCGGACACATTCCCGCCGGCATGACGGCGACGCAAGCGGTGGAGGAGGGTTTCAACGAAATTCAGCACGCCAACTTCCTCATGTTGAATTTCATGCCCGACGTCAAGAACACTGAAACGACCGCCCGTTTCACCGAGGTGGCGAAACGCGGCGCTGATGTCGATCTCAACGGCCAGCCGATGCGCGACTTCGTCGCCCTGCTGAAAGAGAAACAGGTTTCGCTCGACGTTACTCTCAGTGTTTTCGAAGAGATGTTCACGGCGCGCAACGGAACCCCATCGCCTACTTTCGCTCCTGTTGCCGACCGGCTTCCGCCGCAGGTCGTCCGCAGCTCGCTCAGCGTCGGCTTGGCGGTTCCAGACGGCATGGACCAGCGTTTCCGCGACTCCTACGCCAACATGGAACGCATGGTCAAGGTCTTCTATGACGCAGGCATTCCTATCGAATCGGGGACAGACTCCGTCGCGGGTTTCACTCTCGAACGCGAATTCGAATTGCACCAGCACGTCGGTATTCCGCCCGCGCGCATCCTTCAGGATGCTACGTTGGGGGCGGCCCGCATCATGAGCAAGGATTCCGAGTTTGGCTCCATCACCCCCGGCAAACTCGCGGATGCGGTTCTTATCGAAGGCGATCCGACCGAGAACATCAGCGCTGTTCGCAACACCAGGTTGGTGATTAAGGACGGTGTGGTTTATTACCCCGCCGAGATCGACCGGGAGCTAGGGATCCGGCCGTAGGCGCGGTCTTCCAATTGCTAGTTTTTCGCGACCAGCGAGGCCTGACTTTCGTGCGACGTTTCCTTCGGCATCGGGTTGATGTCGGTGGACAGCGGAGTACGCATACTCGGCAGCGCGGGATTACGTTCGGCGGCGAAGCGGCGGTGGTGCCAGTTCGGGTAAGGTTCAGGCGTGGCACTGGCCGCATCGAGTCTTGCGACCTCCTCGGCGGTTAAGCTCCATTGCGCGGTGGCGAGGTTGTCGCGCAACTGGGCTTCGTTGCGTGCACCGACGAGAACGGTGCTGACGCAGGGCTTGCTGATGACCCAGTTGAGTGCGACCTGGGCAGCGGTCACGCCGCGCTCTTTCGCGATTTCGAGCAGCACATCGACAATGCGATAGAGCCGCTCCTGGTCAAGGGTGCCGGGTGCTTCGAGACTGTTGAGGCGCGTCTCGGAAGGCCGGGCATCGCGGCGGAACTTGCCGGTTAGGAGTCCGTAACCGAGCGGGCTCCAAGCCATCACGCCGACCCCCTGGTCCAGCCCGAGCGGGATGAGCTCGTGTTCGGCATCGCGCGCGAGCAACGAATAGTTGATTTCGTGGCTGATGTAGCGGGTGTAGCCGCGGCGTTCGCTGGCGGCGAGGGCTTTCATCAATTGCCAGCCGGAGTGATTCGAGCATCCGATGTAACGGACTTTTCCCTGGGAGACGAGATCGTCGAAGGCGCGCAAGGTTTCGTCGACGGGGACGAGGCTGTCGGGATCGTGCGCCATGTAGAGATCGATGAAATCGGTCTGCAGACGCCGCAGGCTGGCCTCGCAGGCGGCGACGATGTGTTGGCGCGAGAGGCCGACATCGTGCACACCGGGTCCCATGCGCATGAAAACCTTGGTGGCGAGCACAAAGTGGTGGCGCCGGTGCTTGAGCACCTCGCCGAGGATCTCTTCCGCGCCACCGAAGGAGTAGAGATCGGCGGTATCGATGAGGGTCACGCCGGCATCGGAACAAAGGTCGAGCATGCGGGCGGTTTCGGAGGCGCCGAGAGAGCCCATATTGGCGAAGCGATCGCGACCGCCGACGGTCATGGTGCCGAAGCCGAGGATCGAGACGTGCAGCCCTGAGTTTCCCAACAGTCGCTGTTGCATACACCGACCATAGCGCGCCCGGCCTGCGGAATGCAGTGACGCAGCGCACGATCGGGGATGACGGTCTCCTATTCACGGACCCTGGTTTCGAGATTGATGCTCCCAACGTCTCAATGCGCCTTGAAGCGCAAGCCTTTGCGGTAGAGACCGTCGCTGCCCACGTCGAACACCCGGTTATAGCGCGCGCGATAATTCTCCTGCGCAGCGCTGGCCGCCAACTCGATCAGCTGCTCCTCCGAGAAATGCGTGCGCAACTCGGAATAGAGCTCATCGCTGACATTGGACGGCGTATCGGCCATCGCGTCGGCCATCCGCAATAATGCGGTTTCGGCGGGTGCGAAGTCCGCGAAGTCGCCCTCGCGAATCGCGCCGATCTCCTCGTCGGTACATCCAGCCATCCTGCCGCCGGCAGAATTGGCATCGATTCAAAACGGGCACCCCACTCGCACCGCGGTGCGCAACAGTACCAACGACCGCAGGCGCTGCGGCACCTTCGCTTTTTGGCCGAGCAGCCATTCCGCCAGCACGTTGACCCAGAATACCCGGGGAACGCGTGCTTGGATCTTTTGCGGTGTCAGGTCGCGTCCCAACAGCTTGCGTACTTTCTTAAATACCTGCCGCATCAGGAAGGATGTCTTCCGCGGATCAACTCCTTCGATTCGTGCCATCTGAGCTCCTCAAGCGGGCCGTAAAAATCATTTTCTTGCTGTGTCGTATTTGGCTGCCTTGGTTCGTCAAGGTTATGACGAATGAAATCCACTTTATGAGACAAGGAGATGCAAATTCATGAAAGAAAGAATGACCAATCCCGCACTGCTCTTTCCGGACGCAATGAAGGCCCTGCAGGCTCTTTCCGCTGCCGTGGAAAAAAGTGGCCTGCCCGGGCGAACCATCGGCCTCGTTCAACTGCGCGCCAGCGAAATTAACGGATGCAGCGTCTGCGTGGACATGCATGTTCGTTTTTCCAGGCAGCAGGGCGAAACCGACGAACGGCTCTTCGCGGTTGCGGCGTGGCGCCATGCGCCCTATTTTACGGATGCAGAACGTGCGGCTCTCACCTTGACCGAAGCGCTCACGCGCTTGAGCGATCGTTTCGACCCGGTGCCCGATGACATCTGGAACGAAGCTGCACGTCACTACGACGAGCGGGCGCTCGCGGGGATCGTCCTCGCCATTGGGGTGATCAATGTCTGGAACAGGCTGAATGTAGCAACCGGGCAGGTCGCCGGCGCATGGATGAAGTCACAAGAAGGGAAGGCCTGGTTGGAGGAACACGCAGCCGCCCGTTAGGACGAGGAGACCGCATCCTTCGGGGAATGGGGTCTCCTGACCAAACAACGCTACTGCTTTACTTCCTTCGGGAACAGGATCACGACGTTGAACCAGCCGAGGATCGCTCCGAACCAACCCATCGCGATGCACCACAGAGCGGCGATGAACGTAGCCGACTGGGGATGCGCCGCAATGACGGCCAGCTTCGGAGTGCTTCCGGTGAAGATGACGCCAAGACACATGGACATGCCATTGAAGTAGGCCAACGAGCCCACCTGGAAGGTCTTGAAATACTTCATGACGTAAACCATGATGCCGACGCCGACGAAGAAGGCCGCCTGAACGGCAAGGTCGCCCTTGGCGAAGAAGCTGGGGAGGCCGCTGAACGGGGTGATTAACCAGACCATGAAGCCGGTCCAGAGGGAAGAGGCTGCGAAGGCCGGGAAGATGATTTTGAGGGCTGCGGGTTTGGCGCCGAGAGCGAAATACTCGGCCCACACGATGAAGCTGATCCACAGCGAGAAGTTGAATTTGCCGAGGTAGGTTCCGAAGGGAAGAGATAGCGCGACCGTGATGCACACGGCCAGCCACATCGGAATCGTCTCCTTAAAAACGGGTTCTTTTTTCGCCGCTGGCGCCGGCGCCGGAGCAGTTCTGACCTCCGGTTCTGCTACTGTCGGACTCATAGGAGTTCTCCTTATAAAGTAGTGAATCTACGACTGAGCAAAGCGGCCGTCCCGGGAAGAACGGCCGCTCGGCTTTGCGGCTTAACCCAGAACCGTGACTGTGCCGGTGGTGCCGTCCACACGAACCTTCTGTCCCGTCTTAATGGTGTAGGTGGCCTCGATAGTGCCGACCACTGCCGGGATATTGAATTCGCGGGAGACAACCGCCGGGTGAGAGAGTGCTCCGCCGGAATCGGTGACGAGGCCGGCGATCTTGGTGAAGAGGACGACCCAAGCGGGGCTCGTCATCTTGCAGACAAGGATCTCGCCTTTCTTGACCTGGTCGAACTGCTCGGGAGAAGCAACGACCCGGGCGATACCTTCGACCACGCCTTCGGAGACGCCAAGACCTTTCAGCGTGCCTTTCGGCAGATCGGCGCGCTCTTTGATCTTGAGGTACACATCCGGCCATCCCCACAGACCCTGCTTGTAGGGCTCTTCATACATCGACCAATGGGAGATCGTGCCGGCCCACAGAAGCGGCTTCTTGTCGAAGGCAGCTTCGCGCGTGGCGCGACGCTCTTTCACGAGAGCTTTCGCGTCGAACAGCTTGTGGTTGGCGCTGATCTTGCGAAGCTCGTCGTACTTGAGATAGAGGATGTCGTCGGCTTTGTCGAATACGCCGGCCTTGACCAACTTGCGGCCAATCGACATGAGCACGAGACGGGTGCGGGCGAAGGTGCCCTGGTCCATATAGAAGTGATGGTCCGGGGTAAGCGGAGTCATCTTGAGGGCCAGATCGAGCGAGTTCGCCAGGGTCTTGCGATCGGCTTCGGTACGCGTCTTCGGGAAGAGCGCCCAGAGTTCGGCAATCGCCTTGTCGCGGCCTTCGCGCAACCGCTTCACATCGGCTGGGTAGTCGTAGTTGTTCTCGACATAGCCTTTGAGGGCGACCACGATCGGGGTGGGGTTCTCGCGCCAGGTTTCGGCGAGGAATTCGTGGGCATACATGGTCTTGTTGCCGTATTCGAATTTGTACTCGTCGATCTTCTTGACGATTTCCTTGCCTTCCGCGGTCTTCGCCAGTTCGGGCAGAATCTCGGCGACAGGCTTCTTGAAGACAGCGGTCAGCGCCGGGCTCGCTTTGATGATTTCCTTGATCTTCCAGAGTTCATGGATGGAATCCCAGTTACGGTCTTCGTCGGAAACGAGGATGCGGCCGATGAGCTCGTCATGGCCTTTGCCGATGAATTCCGCGACCTGTCCCTGGAAGGTCATGGTGGCCTGGAACTGGCCCATATTCAGGATCCAGTGCAGGTTGAAGTGCCGCTGCTGGATGTCGATCATGTCTTCGAACACGATCATGGCTTCCGGCAAAGAGGCTTCTTCCAGCGGATAGGTATCGATGTACTGGAAGTTGCGGATGATTTCGGGCAACAGGCGACCCTTCCACCAGCCAAGGAACTTGTCGGCGTAGATGGGCATGACCATGCCGTAATAGGCGGCGATGTCATTGGCGTCCTGGGTTTCGCGCGGGACGACAGCGGTGAGGACGTACTCGTCGACTTTCTTGGCGACCCAATCGGCTCCGCAGGGAACGCCAAAACGGCGGTACATATATTGGCAGGTGGTCCACCAGCCGCCCAGGTCGAAGTACATCGGCGAGACCGGCTGTGGTTGATGAAGATCGTCGAACCAATAGTGGAGTTTCTTGTCGGCTTCGTCTTTCCACTCGATTGGGTGCGACGCATCGCCTAAATACTGATCGATAACATCGGTCTTCTGTTCTTCAAGTACGGGAGTCGCCATAACGGCATCCTTTCTTCAATTGCATCTCGGTATCACTGCACAACGATTGACTGCACCTTCCTGTATTACAGTTCGCACGATGGCCAAAGGCGGCTCCATCCATGCATTCGTTCCGGGCAACGCACTGACGTTTTCAGTGAGCTGACGCGCTTTTACAAATCACTGCTACTTCGGAAAATCGACTCCTTCATGCATCTGGTAGTTTTCCAGTCCCGTGGGCGGCGCAAAGAAGCAGATCACTTTCATCTCTTCCTCCCCTGTGTTGTGCAGCATGTGCGCCTTGCCTTGCGGGAACAGAACGAGGGACCCTTCGCGGATCGGGGCGACTTCGCCATCGACGAGCGCGCGCCCGGTTCCGTGAATGATGTAAACAACCTCTTCCCCTCGGGGATGGCTGTGCGCCGGCTTTACCCGGTGGCCCGGCGGTATGCGGATGAGGCAGACCGAGCAATACCGCGCGTTGAGATGGTCCTTGTCCACCAGCCAACGTAAACCGCGGCCTGGCAGCTCGAGTTCTTCTGCTTCGGATTCGTGCAATACGGGAACGCTCACCTCGACCTCATGGCGCTAACGCGCGGTGTTGCCGGCTTTCGGCTGGAGGATCCGCTCGGCCAACTGCTTCGGCGAAAGACGGAACGCCTCCAACAACTGCTCGTAGGTTGCGGAATGAATGAACTGGGGCTGACCTTGCGCAGAGAGAGTGTTGATGGCCTCGACCTGCTTGCAATCGGGGATCGCCACATCGTTGCGGCGTCGGTACAGCAGCTTCAGCAGGTTCTGCCAGATGTATCCATTGTTCTGCTCGGCGATGTAAATCGCTTTGCCGGAGAGACAAAGCTCCAGCAGCATCGTCTCGTCGATCGAGTGCATATCGACGACCCCGACGCTTACGCCGCGGTCGGCACAGAGCTTCGCCGCCGCGAGCGCTTCATGTACACCGCGTCCGCTGCTGACGATGACGGCGGCATCATTGTCGCTGCGGCGCACGACATCTGCTTTCCCGAAGGCAAAGGTGTAGTTCGCGGGGTACAGGACGGCCGAGCCCGAGCGCATGATGCGCACATAGACCAGGCCGCGGTTGCCCTCGGCGATCCAGCGCAGGATGCCGATTAACTGCTGCGGGCAGGAGACATCGATGATCTTCAAGTGCGCCATGGCGTCGAAGAAGAGGCTGTCATCGTTGCCCATGTGGGTGGCGCCGTTCACGCGCGTCTCGAAGTTGGGGGCCGTAGCGAGGAAGGTGAGGTCGAGACCGTGGCCTTCGGTGAGCCAGCCATCGCGCGCGCCCATCGATTCAAGCCTTTCCTGCTGGCCGACGGCGATGCGGCGGAGGACCTGCCAGTTGAAGAACGGGCAGAAGGTGCTGACCCAGGCGTTGTAGCCCAGCACGGCGAAGGCTTCGCCGATGTTCATCATGTTGGCTTCGGCGACGCCGGTATTCAACGCCCGGTTCTGGTCTACCGAGCCGACGCCAGGCTGAAGTCCGCTGGTTGAGCCGAGATCGGCGTCGATGGAGACGATAGCCGGATCGCGCGCGAGAATCTTCATCACGGCAGTCACGATGTCGCTGGCCGCATATTGCTTGTTCGGATCGAGTTGCGGCAGCAGGGAAGCGTCGTAGTGCACGCGCTTGTCGCGGGGCGGCACGGGCTGGGTGAGGACGATCGCGGGTTTCGCCTCGACGGAATGAGCTTCGAGTGCCTCCTGGCGAATCGCGAGGCGCATCTCGTCGGCGATCTGCGCCAGCGCCGCCTGTAGTTGTTCGCCTTCCTGCAACTCGACCAGGCGGTTATAAAAACGCAGGAAATCTTCGACGCGTTCCTGGCGACGGCGGCCCTGAAGCGCGATCTCCTGGGCGGCCAGCTTGTCGTTGAGGGTGATCTTGTGTTTGTTCAGGCCGTCGGAAAATGCGCCCTGTCCCTTATTGCTGGAGCAGACGATGACAGTCGGCTTGCCATTCCGCGGACCGTTGCGGAATGCAGTCAGAGCGTCGTAAACCGCATCGTAGCCGGTGGCATCGACGGTCACCGCGTTCCAGCCGAATGCGCGGAAGACGTTTTCCACGTCGGGCATGGGGAACACGGTGCGATCGTGCACATCGAGCTGGCCATGATTCCGGTCCACCAGCACGCACAGGTTGTCGAGCGATTTCTGGGCGGCGAACATGACGGTCTCCCAGATCGTCCCCTCCTGCAATTCGCCGTCCCCGACGAGGCAGTAGGAATCGAAGCGGGGAGATTGCTTGCCGGCGAGGGCAAAGCCTTGCGCGACGGCGAAGCCCTGTCCCATGGGGCCCGTGGAGATCGGAACGCCGGGAAGCAGCGGACCGGGGTGTCCGTTGAGAATACTTTCGTAGGAGCGCGAGTTCTTCAGCAGGCTGTGGCTGAAATAGCCGAGGTCGGCGTAAATCGAAGCGATAGCCGCGACCGCGTGGCCTTTGCTCAGGACGAACGTATCCTGGCCGCGGCGGGTGGGATCTACGATATCGAGATCCATGCAGCCGCCGTAGAAGAGGCTGACGAGCGGGATGGTAGCGGAGAATGCTCCTCCGGAGTGGAGGCCTTTATCTACCGCGTCGCGCGCTTGTTCAAGGGTGAGGATGCGAATATCGGAGTCCTTGATGGCGAGCAGCTGCAGGACTCCTTTCCGCACCATCGGATGATGCCGAGGGATAGAAGCAGGGCGGGTCGAGAGAGACTTGGTTAGGGAGACAGCACTCATTCTTACAACTCCTCTTTCGGAAGTGGTCGCTGGTCGCAGGTTTTCCGCCTTCAGCGTGCCCATCCGTGGTAATCAGCTCTTCTCGCCCGCCTCAGGAAAGACAGTCGGGCTCGGGACTCATGGTGCTACGTCGGAGCAGGACCTAGAAGATGTACTTGCCCATTACTTCCGGCATCACGCGGGTGTAGCGTTTGTCGACGCCATCGAAGTTCCACGCGATCGGATCATGCGCGTAGTTCTCGACCTCCAGTCGCATGCCGAGCTGCACATGGTTCTGGAGGAGCTTCGGAACTTCCCACAGGAAGTCGTTGCGCTCGAAGATCGAGGTGCCGTTGCCACGGGTGCCGTTGACCAGCGAGAGCAGGTTGTAATGGAATTTCTGGTCTCCAATCTTCCAGCCATTGGAAAGCACGACGGAGCGCCAGAGATAGGTTTCCTTCTGATTGATGTTGTCCCAGCGCTCCAGCAGACCTGACTCAAACCACGCAAAGCCGGGCACCTTGAAAACAACGGTCGGACCGAAGTTGCGAGTGTAGAAGTGTGGCGTGTCGGGATAGCTCTCGCGCTCGAAACGGGCAACAAGTTGGACGTCCGCAATGTGCAACGGCTTGATTTCGAGACCTTTCTTTCCGGCAATCTTGAACGGGCTGAAGTACGGGTTGAGCACGATCAGGCTCTGCCAATCATTGCCCTGCGAGAACGGAGCGCCGACGTTGTGGCCTTGGTAGCCTTCGGCATCGAGGTAAATTTCGCCCCACTTGTGGAAGCTGAAGTGTTCGAACTGCACGGTCCCCAGGTCATGGGTGGATGTGCCATAACCGAACACCGCGTCAGGTTTCGCAGCGGCGGTCCAGAAAAGTTCGACCTGGTTGATGGAGAAAACCGATTCCGGGGCAGCCTGTTTTTTGGCCGGGGCTGCGGTGGATGTAGTCTGCGCGTCGGCCGGCTGCGCGTCGGGTGTCGCCGATGCTGCGGGCTGCGCGGCTGTGCTGTCCGGATTGCCGTCGGCGGCGAAGGCCGCAGGGGTGATCCAAAGAGCCAAAAGCAAAGCTAAAACAAACGCACCACTCCTCCTCATAATGACTCTCCCTCTTAACTGAATAACGTCGTATTGACGAATTTCTTTTCATTTCTGCCGGATGCTGTGAGCCGACAGCTAAAAACACTTGTTGCAGCGCTCGCACGTTAACGCCGTCCCGGATCGAAGGGATAGGACGGGGTTGGCAAACGGAAGGTACTTTTCATGGGTGAGGGATTGCTGCGCTGATGAGCGTAAGAACTCATCAGCGCAAGTTAGGTCAGGGACGTAGAAGCCAGCGCTTCCGGGGCATTGTTCGACATGTTGCGAAAATCCATAGGCGACATGCCGGTATATTTCCGGAAGAAACGGCTGAAATACGAGGGGTCCTCGAAGCTGAGGTGATAGGCAATATCCGAAGCCGACATATCGGAATAGCAGAGCAGACGTTTCGCTTCGAGAAGAACGCGCTCGCGGACGATTTTCCCAGCGGGTTTGCCCAGGGTCCGCTTGGTGGTTTCGATCAGGTGGTTCGGGGTGACGTTGAGGTTCTCCGCATAATCTGCGACGGAGACGATCGCCAGGAAGTTCTTTTCCACCATTTGCAGGAACTTCTTGGTCAAAAGCGCCGCGGACTCGTCCTTGTGATTGCTTCCCGGCAGGCTTTCGCTGAGGCGTTTGGCTTCGATCAGCAACAGCCGCAGATAGGCCTGGAGGGCGACGTCCTGATCCAGTCGGGAAGTCTGAAATTCCGTCTCGAGCTTATGGAAGAGCTGCGAGAAATCCGCGGATCGGTCCTTAACGACGTTGAGCGCCGGACCCGCGCCAGGAGATTCGAAGACTGGCACCTCGAGGGGGTGGGTAGAGGCTTCAATGGAGCGGGTGGCGAAGAAGTCATTGGTGAAAAGAAGAATGTACCCCGCAAAAGGAGCGGTGAGCTTCCACGAATGGACCTGGCCGGGGGCGATGAAGATGAGCATTGGCGGCTGGATATCGTAGGGCTGAAAATCCACCCAGCACGTGCCTTGGCCTTCGCTGATCCAGAACACCTCGTACAAGTCGTGGCGATGCGGCGCATACACGTCGCCTTTTGCGTTGGTAAAGGAATCTTCAAATCGCTCGACAGAAAAGCTGCCCCATTTGGTTGAGGGAACCAAACTGTTAAGGCCGTAGACAGGAATCGCCTTCCCGTTGCTCATAACGTGCCTCCGGGATGCGTTGTCTCCGCACTCTTCGCGAGAAAGTCCGCCCGTCGAGCACGCCTGTTCAAGGAAACCAGCAAAAGGGAAGAGTTCATTCTAGGTGCGTGCTGTTTGGGACACAGTTCCTGGGTCTCGCCTGCGACGAGCCTTCTCGCGATTGCTTGCCAGCAATATGGGGGAAACTCGCAAGCATGTATTTATCGCTGCTCACCGGTTCGCACAGTGATGGTGGTCACCTTTTGCGGTGATAGGTCAGCGACACACTTCCTGAAATGTGTTCTCAACGACTGGCACTGAAGCCGGGATAGGGCTTGAGTGTCACGACGGCGAGAACCTCCAGCATTCCCGCTTGTGCCATGGGCAAACTGGCGATCAGTTCTCTTGCGTGTTGCTCGCTCTCCGCCTCCCAGAGAATGCACGCGCCCGGAGTGTCGCCACGTGCCCAGATCTGGCGTAAGGACCCTTCCGCGTAGAGCGCACGAGCTCTCTGCCATTCGTCCTGCGTTTTAGCCGCAAATTGGGCTTCGGTAAATGACTCGGTCTTTCTGCGGGAAATGCTCAAGAACTGCATGGTGCTCCTCTGTAGAAGTTTTCAACGAATCGCGGCCGGAGTGTTCAGAATTCATCCGTTCACTCCGGCCTGATGCAAATCGCAACGATCGTTGCGGCTTACTTCGAAAGCGCAACCATCGTGCCGTCCCAGGTATCGACCTTGCCTTCATGCTCCTGGTCTTCCGGGAACCACGTCGCGGTGACGTTACGGCTCTCGGTGTAGAAGATGAAGCCGTCGCGTCCCATGCAGTGGAGATCGCCGAAGAACGATTGCTTGTGGCCGGTGAAGCCGAAGATGCCTACCGGCACGGGGATGCCGACGTTGATGCCGACCATTCCGCCATCGGTCTCCTTGGCGAACTTGCGGGCGTAGTAGCCATTCTGAGTGTAGATGACCGAGCCGTTGGCGAAGGGATTGTTGTTCATGAGGCGGATACCTTCTTCGAAATTCTCGACGCGCTTCACGCAGAGCACCGGCCCGAAGATCTCTTCGCGGCCGCAAGACATCTCTTCGGTCACGTGATCGAGGATGGTGGGTCCGAGATAGAAGCCGTTTTCGCAGCCCTTCGGGACCTTCGGATTACGTCCATCAAGAAGAAGCTTGGCGCCTTCCTGGATCCCTTTGTCGATCCACTCGGTGACGAATTTCTTGTGTCCCGCGTTGACCACGGGACCCATGCCGGTTGATTTTTCATAGGCCGGGCCCAGGTTCACGTCCTTGGCCAACTCGACCAGCCGCGCGACCAGCTTGTCGGCGATCGCGTTTTCGACAACGATGACCGGCAGCGCCATGCAGCGTTCGCCGGCGCATCCGCAGAAGGCATTGATGATGCCTTGCGCGGTGCGCTCGAGCTTGCAGTCGCGCAGCACGAGAGCATGGTTCTTGGCTTCGGTGAGCGCCTGGACACGCTTTCCGTTGGAGGCGGCGGTGGCATAGATGTGCTTGCCGACGCTGGTTGAGCCGACAAAACTGACGCCCTTGATCGCCGGGTGGCGCAGGAAGATCTCTGCTTCATTGCGGCTGGTGGTGACAACGTTCATCACGCCCTTGGGCAGCCCGGCTTCTTCCCAGAGTTCGGTGACGCGCATGGCGGTCTGGGGACAGTAGCTGGCGGCTTTCAGGACCAGGCAGTTGCCGGTGGCAATGCAGATCGGCGCCATCCAGCCCTGCGGGATCATGGCAGGGAAGTTCCACGGGGCGATGCCGGCAAAGACGCCGAGGGGCACGTTGTAGCGGGTGGTGTCGTAGCCGGTGGTCACATTCATCAGCGCCTCGCCCTTCATGATGTGCGGCGCGCCGACGGCAAATTCGATGACCTCAATGATCTTCAGGACGTCGCCCATGGCCTCGTCCCACTTTTTGCCGTTCTCTTCCGCGCAAAGATAGGTGAGCTCATCGAGATGCTTCTCGACCAGCGTCTTCATCTTGAAAAGCACTTGTACACGCTTGCCGACGGGGGTATTCGACCATTGCGGATACGCCTTTTCAGCGGCTGCGATCGCGAACTCCACTTCTTCGGAGGTGCATTGTGGAGCGTGGGCGATCACTGCGCCGGTTGACGGGTTGTAGCACGGCATGTACTTGCTGGTTTTGGATTCGATCCACTCGCCGCCTGCATAAAACTTCAGGCGTGGGGGCCGCTTCCCGCTGATGGCATCGGCCTTCACGGTTTCTTCTTCAAAGAAGTATCGGTTTTCGACTGCGATTGCCGGCATAATTCCGTTTCCTTTCGGCTGATAAATAGGATCGTGAGAACCGGACTGGGTTCTATTGTCTGGATATCGTTGGTCTAATGAGTCACCGCTGGTTCCTCGACTTCCGGCACGGGCGTTGCTGCTTCGCGCTCCTGGATGGCACGCCAGATGCGTTCCGCGGTGAGCGGCAATTCGCGCATCTCGATGCCTGCTGCCTGGTTCACGGCTGCTCCAACCGCGGCGGCGATCGAAAGCAATCCACCTTCGCCCACGCCCTTGGCGCCTAAAGGGCCGGGGCCGTCTTCGTTCTCGATCAACACCGAAACGGTTTGCAGGGGAACGTCCTTGATGGTCGGGATGCGGTAGTCGAGGGCGCCGAGGTTCACGATGCGTCCATGCTTGTCGTGAATCATTTGTTCCATGAGGGAGTGGCCGAGTCCCATGATGGCGGAGCCTTCGTCCTGCGCCTCGACCTGCATGGGGTTGAGCGCTTTGCCGACGTCGCTGGAGACGACGCACTTGATGAGCTGGACGGTGCCGGTTTCGGGATCGACTTTCAGCTCGATAGCGACTGCGTTGAACTCCCAGAACGAGGGATGAGCGCCGATCGGGTGTCCTTCGACAGGAGGATTGCTATATGTTCCCAGGCCAATGACTTCGCCACGGGAAGGCAATGCGAGTTTCAGCGCGTCGGATAACGTCAGGGTGCGTCCGGGAATCTTCACCATCCCTGCTTCGAATTGAACTTCGTCGGCAGACATCGCCAGCTCGTCGCCAAGTAGCTCCTTGAATTTCGACCGGAGGTCGCGACAGGCCGCTACGATGGCATTTCCCATGAACACGGTCGAGCGGCTGGCGGAGGTGGAATTGTCAAAAGGGACGGTGTTGGTATCGCCCATCACGATGCGAATGCGATCGCCGGGCACCCCGAGTTCCTGGGAGGCTAGCTGAGTGTAGATGGTGCGAGCGCCCTGGCCCATGTCGGAGGTGCCCGACAGGATCAGCACGCTGCCGTCGAAGAGCATGCGCGCCATCGCCTGCGACGATGCGGCGGTGGACGAACTCTTGACGCCGAGGGCGAGGCCGCGGCCGTGACATTTCGGCAGAGGCGTATGCCAGCCCAGCCGGTCTGCCGCCGCCTCGAGGACCTCGATCCAGTTGCCGTCGCACGGGGTGGTGTTCGGGATAAATTCCTGCCCATACTTCGGAAGGTTTCTGCGGCGAATTTCAATCGGGTCGATGCCGAGGCGCGCGGCTGCCTCGGTGAGCTGGGACTCTACGCCCCACGAACCCTGGGGCGTACCGAATCCGCGAAAAGCCGTGCTGGGCGTGGTGTGCGAAAGAATTGCGCGGGCGCGGATTTTTACGTGCGGCGAGAGGTAAGGACCTCCAGCAACATACGATCCCTTGCTCACCACGCGCGGCGCCACCGCCGCATAGGCGCCAATGAGGTAGTCGGTGGAGACATCCTGGAAGGTGATATGTCCCTCGGAGTCGAAGCCGGTGCGTACGTGGGCGCGTGCGGCAGCGCGGCGGACATTTTGAAAAGTCTCTTCGAGGGTGAGCACCAACCGCACCGGACGCTTGAACTTCAGGGCGAGGAAGGCGAGGAGCGGTTCGTAAAGCGGCCAGCCCTTGCCGCCGAAACCGCCGCCGGGATCGGGGGCGATGATGCGCACCCGCGAAAGCGGCCACTTCAACGTTGCCGCTACAACCTTCTGGAGAACGTACGGGTGCTGCATCGCCGACCAGATGGTCACCCCGTCGTCCTCCGGTGCCGCGATGAAGACGTGCGGCTCGATGGCGAAGTGGGTGATCATCGGAAACGAGTACGTGTGTTCGAGGACAAAGGCAGACCTGGCTTCGTCGATGTTGCCGTGGCCGAGGTTCCATTCCTTCAGGATGTTGGTATGCGCCAACTTGTCGCCGGGGCGCAACTCGGGTTCGCGCACCAGCGGCATTTCGGGGTTGAGCGCGTCGTCGATCGTCAGGACGCACGGCTGCTCCTCGAAATCCACTTTGACGGCGCGGGCGCCGGCTTCGGCGGCATCCTTGGTGTCGGCAGCCACCACGGCCACCGCTTCGCCGAAAAACTTGGTTTCGTTCACCGCGAGCAGCGGCCAATCCATGATGGCGGGACCGAAACGAGGCATGGGATCGGGTAGATCCGTGGGGGTGACCACGCCGCAAACGCCTTCGATCTTCCGAGCCTCGGCGGTATCGATGGAGTTGATTCGTCGCGTGTCCACAGTTCAGGTGCACCAGCTTGAGGTGAAGAACATTCTCAAAACGAAGGTCCGCGCCGAAGCGCTGAGCGCCGGTTACGCGTTCCACTCCGCCGACCCGCGGGATGGAGGTGCCAAGCGTGTCGTTGGCGCTCACGCCTTCACCTCCGACACCGCGGCCACCGCTTCGAGAATCCGGTAATAGCCGGCGCAGCGGCAGAGATTTCCGGCGAGTGCCTCCTGGACCTCTTCGCGGCTGGGATGAGGGTTGGTCTGGAGGAGATATTTTGCGGACATCACCATGCCGGGCACGCAGAAGCCGCACTGCACCGCGCCTTTGTCGAGGAAGGCTTGCTGCAAGGCGTCCAGCTTGCCATGCTGGGCGAGGCCTTCAATCGTGATCACTTCTCCACCGTCGGCTTCGATGGCCAGAACCAGGCACGAGTTCACCGCGCGTCCATTCAGCAGAACCGTGCAAGCGCCGCACTCTCCCTGGTCACAACACTCTTTCGTTCCCGTCAATCCAAGCTGGTCGCGCAGGAGGTCGAGCAGGGTCTGGTGCGGGTACACCTTCAACGACCGAGGCTCTCCGTTGACCGCAACGTGCAGCGTGAGCTGTTCTATTTCGGCGGCAATCACAGAGAGGCCTCCTCTGCCTTGAGTCGCTCGATGGCCGTCTCGAGGATGCGGCGGCTCACAACGAGCAACATCGCGGCGCGGTAATCCTTGCCGGCACGCACGTCCGAAATCGGCGAAGCGTGGGCAACGAGCTTTCGAAGAAGCGTCTCCTTCTCGCGCGAATCGAGATGAGGATCCGCCAGTTTTCCGGTGTCATCCTGTAAGAGAAGAGGTGTAGGAGCCACGGCGCCGAAGGCAAACGAAGTCTTACCCGAGGCTTTCACCAGGCAGCAGAGATTGATAGTGGCGAGATCTACCCCGCGTCGGCGCGTGATCCTCTCGAAGGCGGCTGCCTGTGGCCCGGTGGGCAGCGGCAGATCGATGGATTCGACCAGCTCGCCGCGATGCAGCGCAGTGCGTCCGGGTCCGGCGAAAAAGTCTTTCAGCGGAAGGCATCGCGGACCGGATTCGCTGACCAGGTTGAGAGCCGCTCCGTAGACCAACAAAGCAGGAGCCGTGTCGGCGGCCGGAGAGGCATTGCATACATTGCCGACGAGCGTGGCGCGGTTGCGTATTTGTACGGAACCGACGCTATGGGCGGCCTCGGCCAAGGCAGGGAAGCGGCTTCGCACGCACTCATCCGCGATCAGGTCGGTCATCACCGTGTTGGCACGAATTCGCAGGAACGTGCCGGTCTGGTGGATGCCGCTTTGAAGAGCAGGTACTCTCTTCAGGTCAATCACAATTGCGGGGAGCGCCCGTCCAGTGCGAAGCCGCACGATGAGATCGGTGCCTCCTGCCAGGACGGTGGCAGCCGGTCCATACTCATTCATCAACGCCAGCGCCTCTCCCAGCGTCTCCGGACGAGCGTAGTGGAACGATCTCATCGGAATAGACCTCTCTTTTCCTCTTAGCCGCGAGCGTGGATCGTGGCCTTGTCGGCAAAGCGGGCATCGTTGTCGAGCACATCCTCAAGCTGGTCGAACAACACCTGCGGATTCTTGCCGCGGATGTGATAGAAGGGCCGTTGGCAGAAGTTCTGGCAAAAAGCAGCGCGGGCGATGCGGCGCGCGTCACTGTCGAACAGCGGCATGGGGACGCCGGGAGCGAGCAGTTCCTTCAATCCGAGGTAATCGGTCAACGAATGGTAGGTCTGGAAGTTGCGTTCAAAGGGAATCATCTCAACCGTCTTCGGATCGAAGTTCCCATCGATGGCCGGCAGGATTACGAGGTCGATATCGCACTCCTGGTTGTAGTTGACGAATTCCGGCTCGCGCTCGAAGAATTTCGCGACACCCTGGTCCTGGTTCATCTTGTCGGCGCGCTCCGTACCCTTGGCGCGCTCGCGGAGATAGACGCTCTTGGATCCCATCACGACCCAGCCACGCTCGTCGGTCACCGTGGTTTCCGTGGAAATGACGAGTGCGCCGCGGCGGGAGCCTTCGATCTGTCCCATCGACTTGCCATGGTTGGATTCGCCGCCGATGAACAGGATGGAGAGGTCCCGATAACGGATGGCGGAGGAGTGGAAGGGATGCAGGCCGACTTCTTCCATGCGAATCGCCAAGATGCTCACGAGCACCTTCTGCAACTCACCTTGCGCCCATGGACCTTCCAGGACGACGATGTCGTCGCGATAGAAGATGCGCTTGTTGGGCTTGTCCTGCAGCCAGATGAGGTCGGGCTTCGGCTTCGTGACTCTCGGCTCAACGTTCACGTTGGCGAGCCGGTAGTTCAGGAAGGTCATGGTTTCGAGCACGTGGTTGCATGGACGCGAGCCTTCCACATCGATACGCAGCCGGGCGCTGCCAGATGACATTTCTTGCGAGAATTGCAACATATCGTTTCCTCTTTGAACCGTGGCTATGAACTGCGCTATTGGCCGCTGATCTTCGCGCGCCGGGTTTGCAGGATGTAGAGCTTTCCTTTTTCGAAGGCCCACTCCAGGTCCTGCGGATACCGGTAGTGCTCCTCGATGACGCAGGATGCGTAGCAAAGTTCGCGGAGCTGGGCTTTCGTGAGCGTCGGCAGGGCCGCTTTCTCCGGCGAGTTCTGCACCCACTGGCGTCCGCCACCCGGGGCCTGGATGCAGGTCTCGGTTTTGTTCGCGATTTTCTCTTCGCGCACGGCAACGCTACCGACCGGACACTCGGGACAGGTTTTCGTTCCATAGTCGCGGCAGAGCTTGCGGAGGACGTAGAAGTCACTCGAGCAGCGGCCGGAGACCACGGTCTCGCCGAGGCCCCAGTTCGACTCGATGACGATCTCTTCCTTGGAACGATTGATCGGGTTCACCGTGAACAGGACGCCGGCGATTTCCGAGTTCACCATCAGCTGCACGGTGGGAGCGATGACTGCCTTGTTGTGTTCCAGTCCCTTGACCATGCGGGTGAACGCGGCGCGCCCCGACCATACCGAGGCCCAGCACTCGCGAACTTTCTCGATCACGTTGTCGGCGCCCTGGATGTAATGGAAGGTATCCATCAGGCCGGGAAACGAGGAAATCGGAGAGCCCTTGATCGCGACCGAGGAACGTACCGCAACGAAGGGATCCTCGAATTCAGCCAAGGTTTTGTATTTCTCGGTGATCTGCTGCGCGATCTCCGGCGGGACCGGGGCTTCGACGATCAGCTTGCGGATCTCGTCGGTTTTCTTTTCCAGGCTCGCGTAGTCTTCGACATTGAGGGTCGCGGCGATCGCGTCAACCTTGGCTTGCAGCCGATTGACGGCGAGGTGGTGATAAAAGGAGTCGCCTAAAACGCTGAACCCGTAGGGAACATTCAGGTTCAGCTTGCTCAGTTCGCCGAGATGGGCAGCTTTGCCGCCGCACTCCTCGAACATGTCTTTATTCAAGGATTCAAATCCCTTAACGAAGTCCGTGGAAACCTGCTTCTCGAGATTGGCCACACTGGTTGACATAATGCTGATCCTCGTCCGAATGCCTCGCCGTTTGCACAGACCCGTTACATCACGGCTGCCTGTGATGCTCTATCGATAATCCGCAAGAGGAAGAAGGCGGTAGGACGCCAAAGCGGAAGCGTCGGTACTTTTCATGGTCGGGGCATCGCGGTGCGCGAATGATCCAGAGTAGCTACTTCCAAACGATTGCAGTGGCGGTGTTTGCGGGAGGGACGAGGAAAAGGCAGCGACCCATGAAAAGTACCTTGCTTCCGGGGTCACGTCCTAACCCTCGCCGAATGGCTGCGGTTAGGCTCGTGCTGCGCAAAAGAAGCAGACGAAGACGCAGATATTTCCGTTTTCCGGAGGATGAGTGAGTATGGATTTCTCGAGCTTTCAATTACAGGACAAGATCGCGATTGTGACCGGACCGTCGCAGGGAATTGGGCGCGCCATCGCCCTTGGATTGGCCAATGCCGGTTGTCACCTCGTGCTTGCCGAACATCCCGACTTCCACAAGGAAGATCTGAAATCGGTCAAAGCGGAAATCGAGTCGATGGGCCGCAAGGCGATCGTCGCCTATACCGATGTTTCCAAAGTGGACCAGGTTCGCGCCATGGTCGATGCCGCCGTCAAGAACTTCGGCCGTCTCGACATTCTCGTCAACAACGCGGGCTGGACTTGTAACGGTCCTGCCCTGGACGTGACCGAAGAAGACTATGACAAGACTGTGGATTCCACGGTGAAGGGCACATTCTTCGCCTGCCAGGCCGCGGCCAAGGTCATGATCCCGCAAGGCGGGGGCCGGATCATCAATATCGGTTCGAACTTCGCGGTCTCCGCATGGAGGGGACGCGTGGTGTATTGCGGGGCGAAGGCGGATGTGCACGAACTCTCCCGCGCCATGTCGCTGGAGTGGGCGCAACAGGGCGTGGTGGTGAATGTCGTCGCGCCTTGTATCACCGAGACTCCTTCGCGCAAGTTCATCATCGAACGGCCGGGATACAAAGACTTTGCGAAAGAGAAGATCGCCACCGGCCGTTGGAACCAGCCGGAAGACCTGGTGGGCGCGACCCTGTTCCTGGCAAGCCCGCTGGCCGCCCAGGTATGTGGCCACATCCTCTATGTGGATGGCGGCTGGACGATTCACTAGGTCCTGGATGTTGGCAAGGCCCGTTGAGTGACGGCTACGGGCTGCCTGCGGCGGCGAGGCTTGGGCTTCGCCGCCGGCGCGATTCACGTTCTATCGCGAGGGAACACCTTATGCCACGCAATCCGATCCTCGATTTCGAAATCGACAAAAGCAAAATTCAATATGTCGGCCACGATTTACAGCGACCGGAGTGCATCCTGGCCGAGCCCGACGGCACGCTCTGGGCGGCCGATGCGCGCGGCGGGGTAATGCGGATCAACCCCGACGGCACGCAGCAGATCGTTACTCAAAAGCGCTCCGGCCACTTTGGCGCGGCCGCGGACGAGGCCACACAGTTTCTCACCGGCACTCTGCCCAACGGCCTCGCCTTCGCAGCCAACGGCGACATCCTTATCTCCAACTTCGGCACCGACTGCCTGGAGATCATGCAGCGCGACGGCACAACCCGCGTGCTGGCCGACAGCATTGATGGCGAGCCGATCGGCAAAGTGAATTTCGTGCTCCGTGATTCGCAGGACCGCATCTGGATCACCGTGACCACGCGGATCAAGAACTGGATGCATGCCCTCCGTACCGATCTTCCCGACGGCTACATCGCACGCTACATCGACGGCAAGTTCCACATCGTGGCCGACGGTTTCCGCTTCACGAATGAGATTCGCTTCGATGCCCGCGAGGAATGGATGTACGTTGTCGAGACTACCGGCGGATGTGTCAGCCGGCTGCGCATCGACAAGCAGGGCAACCTCTCGCATCGCGAAATCTTCGGCCCTGCCAGCCTGGGCAAAGGCGCCTGGCCCGATGGCATCGCCTTCGATAGCTATGGGAATCTCTGGGGCACGATGGTCTATTCCGACAAGCTCTTCGTGCTCACGCCCGAGGGCGATTTGAAGATCCTTCTCGATGAAGGCGATCCGCAAAAAGTCGAGGCTCTCGAGAAGCAATTCTTCGCCGGGAAGGTCACTGAGGATGTGCTGTTCGCCACCGGGCAGGGAATCGCCCCCTGGATGGCGAGCGTCACCTTCGGCGGTCCCGACCTGCGCACGGTTTACATCGGGGCGCTCAAAGAAAAACAGATTCCGAGCTTCCGTTCACCGGTTGCCGGGCTGCCCATGGTGCACTGGCAGCCGGCACGCGTCGCGGTCACAAGATAGATAGGAGATTTCGTCATGCCCGTCACAGCCCCCGTGGTTCCATTGGAGCAGGTTACCGAGAACGTCTTCACGACTACCAAAATCCGCGGCTGCAATCCCAGCATCGTGTTCACGAAAGAAGGCTCGGTCTTTATCGACACCGCGCAGTGGATCACGACTTTGCTGGAGATGAAAGCGTTTGCGCTCGAACGCGGGCCGATCAAGTACCTCATCAACACCGAAGCGCACATCGACCATATCTTCGGGAACCACTGGTTTGCCGGCGTCTGCCCGGTGATCGGCCACGAAAAGCTGCACGAAATTTTCTGGCAGGTGCCCGGCGACATGAACGCCTACGACTACAGTGTGGACGTCATCAAGCGCCAGGATCCTTCCGCTTTGCGCCTGATGCCTGCGCAAAAGGATTACATCCTCAACCCGCCGTCGATCACCTTCAACGACCGCATGATCCTGCGGGTTGGCGATCATACCTTCAAGCTTTACTTTACCCCCGGCCATTCGCCTTCGCAGATCTGCGTCTATGTCCCCGAGGAGCGCGTGGTCTTCGTCGGGGATACCGTCTTCGCGAACTGCCAGACGTGGCTGCACTCCGCCGACATCGACCAGCTCATTGCATCCTTGAAGTTTCTTGGCACCCTCGATGTGGACCACATCGTTCCTGGACACGGGCCGGTGGTCACCAAAGACTACCTCAACGTGCAGATTGGCTTCATTTACGAATGGCTGGGAGCGGTCGCGGCCGGTGTAACGAAAGGCTGGAGCCAGGACGAATGCATCGACCGCATCAACTTTAAGAGCCGCTATCCCGTCGATATCGGCCAGGATGAGTCGATGGACTACATTCAGCGCACCAACGTCATCAAGTGCTACAAGTACATCACAGAAGGGCCGAGTCGCTGACCGGCGTGTCTGAAGTGCAAAACCTTGCAGCCCTGAAGTAGAGTCGTTTCCGCTTCAGGTCTCCGATCGTGAGCCTGTTCGCGAAGGTATACCGCGAGAAAGATGTCACCGCCCACGCTTCCGTGGCGCCTCTGCCGTTCGAGACGAGGCTAACGCTGGTGCATGCCGCACAGCTGGGCGAGCGCCGAGTGTGTGACGTTTCCCGTGCTCTTGTGTCACAAGCTCGGCAGCTTTCTAAGATTTGACCAAGTTGTGCAGCTCAAGCGAGCTCCTCGACAGCTTCAGCGCACCATGGCTTACTTGACAGGGCACCAGGCGTTTTGGCCGATCTTTACCAGGAATCAGACCCCACTTGACAAAGAAAATCGCCAGTATCCATGCGGGGTAAATATGACGATTTGACTCGTCGAACTCGCACAAACACTGGCGAATAACTTTTTCTTACGTCGTCACATAGCTACGTTCACCCTGCTGCGAAGGACCAGGAATTCCCTCGGCTGGACGATTTTCGGCACACCATCACAACGAACATGCGCCGACGTGAGTTCATCCGAAGGTAATTACTGGAGTGCTCGGACAGTCCAAAGTGACCATTGCATGGACGCATGACCGACGGTAGACGACTTCCGTGCATCACTGCGAGACGTTGCAGGGGAGTTGTAAGCAAGTGTTATCAAAATGCCTACGTCTGATTAAAGTGGGCATTGATTCAAAGTGTTGGTGAGCGCGGAAGGAATCGAACCTTCAACCTACTGATTAAGAGTCAGTTGCTCTGCCAATTGAGCTACGCGCCCTGACTTTGGATTGGAACTCTCTTGCTCAATCGTTTCGACTGGAAGTGAGTTGGCGGTGCGGCAGGCGGAAAGGAATTTAACCGAACCAGAATTCGAACCACCTCGAACAATTTAACACAGGCGAGCTGCGGGCGGCTATGCGCCTACTCGATCTGCACCAGCCCGTTGCTTTCCACCGGATGCGGCGTGCTGTGCTGCGGTGCCCGCCAATGGTCGATGTAGCTGATCTGGTGCACGCACGAAACAGTGCAATGCGGCGCGCAACTCTTTTCCGTCAAAAACTCGCGTTTCACGTCCGCCGTCGTGTATTGCTCCAGCGGCGTCGCCGGATACCCACGCTGTTGCGAGCAGTAATGCACCAAGCCGTCTTCGCAAATATAAAGGTAGCGCGCGCCGGCCCGGCATCGCCATTCATTCGGCTTGCCATCCGCGATATTCGTCTGAAAATGATTGAATCGCGAATAATTCTTTTTCTCAAGAGTCTTGATCTTCAGGAAGACGGCACGTTCTTCTTCCGTAAGCGGCTGCAACTGCCCATCGCCATCATGAATAATGCCCACCGTCGACGTGAACCCAAGCTGCAACGCCCTCCGGCTGATCACCAGCGCGTCATGGGGATTCCGTACGCCTCCGCCAACCACGGAATTGATGTTCACGTGAAAGTCGGCGTGTTCCGACAAAAGCTGCAACTTCTTGTCGAGTACCTTCAGGCTCTTCTTGGAAACGTCGTCCGGGTTCACATTGTCGATGCTGATTTGCAGATGGTCGAGCCCGGCCTGGTTCAGCCGCTTGATTCGGTCGGCGGTCAGCAGGTATCCATTCGTGATCATCCCTGCGATGATCGGATACTTGCGCATGTGCCGGATGATCTCGTCGAGTTCCGGATGCAGCAGCGGTTCGCCGCCGCTGATCGTGACAATATTCGTCCCTAGTTTTGCGAGCAGATCGATGCGCCGCTTCATGGTCTCCAGCGGCACCGGCTTGGAAACTTTGTCGTATTCGTTGCAGTACTTGCAGGAGAGATTGCACTGGCGCATGGGAATGATGTGCGCCATCACCGGGTGGTCTGTCGAGGCCAGTGCGCGGCCAATCATGGCGAACTCGCGGACGCGCCTTCGTGCCGCGATCCATGTCCTGTGTGTACTGTGGGGACGTTTGCGCATCATGCGTTCGTACTATTACAACATACAGAGAATGCGTAGGTTAAACCCGGAGACCCTGACTGGTCGAAATCGCGGGTTGAGCGGCAGCCAGCAACAGTGAATCGCACCCGAATTCGTCGTGCGGCCTCCGAGTGGAGCGGCGCTGCTGGTTTATAATCATAGTTTCGCCCCAATCAATTTGGAGTTCCAGAGAAGATGATTCGATTTCTGCAGACGCCCTCCCCTACCAAGAAGATCGTACTGGGAGGCTTGCTCACCGTTATTTGCGTAATGATGGTCGTGACCCTGATCCCCGGTGGCAGCATTTTTGGTGACGCCTCGTTCAGCAGCGACACCGACGTTGCCAAGGTGGATGGCGACCCCATTACCATCCCCGAGGTCCAGCGCACCGCCCAGAGCATGGCGCAGCAGCAGCATTATCCCGCCCAGTTTGTTCCGTTCCTCATGCCGCAAGCTGCCGAAATGCTGATCAAGCAGAAGGCCGTGCTCAATGAAGCCCGCCGCATGGGCCTGAACGTTTCCGACGAAGAGCTGCGCGGCATCCTGCACAAAGGACAGTTTGGCGAGATCCTCTTCCCCAAGGGCGTGTACGTCGGCGACGACCAGTATCAGAACTTCGTGCAGAGCCAGTTCAACATGACGGTCCCGCAGTTCGAAGAGGAGCTCAAGAAGTCGATCGAGATCCAGAAACTGCGCAACGTGGTGGAAGCCAGCGCGACCGTGCCCGACTCCGAAGTGGAGAACACGGTTCGCCAGCAACAGACGAAGGCTAAGTTCGAATACGTCGCGCTCTCGCTCCAGGACGTCGAGAAGGGAATTAACCCCAGCGACGCCGAACTGCGCGCCTGGTTTGAAGCCCATAAAGATCAGTTCAAGGATTCCATCCCCGAGAAACGCAAGGTGCGCTACGTCATGATCGACGGCAGCAAGCTTCCGGGCGTGCAGCCGACCGAGCAGGAAATCCAAAGCTATTACAACCAGCACAAGGCCGAGTACCAGATACCGGAAACTTCGAAGGTCCGCCACATCCTGGTCAAGACACCCGAGCCGGGGCCGGATGGCAAGGTCGATCCGAAGGCCGACGCAGCCGCCAAGGCGAAGGCGGAAGATTATCTGAAGCAGGCGAAGTCCGGCGCCAACTTTGCCGAACTCGCCAAGAAATACTCGGACGATAAGGGTACTGGTGACAGCATCCTGGAAGTTACGCCGCAGGGCCAACTGGTTCCTGAATTCAAGCAGGCAGCACTGGCTGCGAAGACCGGCGACATCGTGGGTCCGGTGAAGACGATGTTCGGCTACCACATTATTAAGGTGGAATCCAAAGAGCCCGCGCATACCAAGTCGCTCGACGATGTGAAACCCGAGATCGTCGAGGCGCTCACCCGCCAGAAGGCGACCGAAGCGGCAGAGAAGGCAGCCGACAATCTTCGTGCCAGCGCGCGCGTCCAGGGGCTTGACAAGGCTGCGGCTGCCGCGGGGCAGACTGTCACCACCACCGACTTCATCACCCAATCCAGCTTGCTTCCCGGCATCGGCCAGGCTCCGCAGTTCATGAATGCGGTCTTCAAGGACAACCCGAAGAGCGGCGCCGACACCGCGCCGGTCTCCCAGGGTTACGTCGTCTTTGAAGTCAGCGATGTTCAGCCGCCCTCCACCCCGACCTTCGAACAGGCCAAGGCGCAGGTCGAGCAGCAGTTCAAAGCCGGAAAGGCCCAGACCCTGCTGGTGCAGAAGGCCCAGGAACTGGCGGACCGCGCGCGCACCGGGCACGACTTGAAGAAGGCCGCGAAGGAAGCCGGGTTTAGCGTGAAGACCAGCGAGATGGTAACCCAATCGTCGCAGGTGCCCGACATCGGAACCATGTCCGGCGGGGCGTCGGCGATCTTCGCCGCCAAGCCGGGAGATATCGTCGGCCCCGTACAGGGAGGCCGCAATGCCATCGTGATGGCGCTTCTCGAAAAGCAGGAGCCCACGCCCGACGAAATCAAGTCCGGCATGGAATCGGCTCGCGAACAGGTATTGGCGCGTAAGCGCGAAGAGGTTCTCGAAGTCTATGTTTCGAACTTGATCGCCAGGATGGAGAAGGACGGCAAGATCAAGCGCAACAAGAAAGCCATCGAACAGCTCAGCCAGTCGCAGTCGCAGAGCAGCTAGTCGTATCCTGAGAGTCGATCGGCGCGGTCGGCTTTGCCGGCCGCGTTTTTTCTGGAACCAGAGTCCTCATCTGAATTTGTTCCGTCGGTATCCTTTGTCTCGCAAAAGTCTGCATCCAAGGTTTTGGAAATGTTCACCAAGCGTTCCTCAGGCATTCTTCTACATCCTTCGTCGTTACCTTCGCGCGGCGGTATAGGCGACTTCGGCCCGGCTGCGTATGAATTCGTGCATTGGCTCGCCGATGGCAAACAGACCCTCTGGCAGATTCTGCCGCTCGGGCCCCCCGGAATTGGCAACTCGCCCTATTCTGCGACCTCCGCCTTCGCCGGCAACGTTTTGCTGATCAGCCTTGAGCGGCTTGCCGAGCGCGGCATGCTGGATCGCGCCGCCATCGATCGCCTGCCGAACGGTTCCGCCAATCGCGTGGATTTCGAGGCTGTCCGTGCCGCCAAGTTGCCACTGCTTCGCCAGGCCGGTGAAAGCTTCCTGAAGAACGCCTATGGACGCTCTCGCGAACGGTTCGACCGCTTCTGCCGCGATAACGGCTGGTGGCTCGACGACTTTGTCCTCTTCGACTTCCTGCGCGAGCGCTCCGGCGGCGCCAGTTGGAACACCTGGCCGCGCGAAATCAGCCATCGCGACAATAACGCCCTGCACAAGCTCCGCACCGAGAACGAGCACGACCTCACGATTGCCAAGTTTCTCCAGTTTGCTTTCTTCGAACAGTGGGGCGCGTTGCGGCAATACTGCCAGCAGTCCAGGATCCAAATCGTAGGCGACGTCGCCATCTTCGTCAGCTACGACAGCGCCGATGTCTGGACCCACCCCGAGATCTTCCGTCTCCGCGATCTCGAGCCCGAGGTCGTGGCCGGGGTGCCGCCGGACGCCTTCAGCGAGACCGGACAGCGCTGGGGCAATCCGCTCTATGACTGGAACCGCCTGCGCGATCGCGGCTACGACTGGTGGGTGCAGCGCATGCGGTGGGCGCATACCCTCTGCGACATCCTTCGCATCGACCACTTCCGCGGCTTTGAATCGTACTGGGAAATCCCGGCCGGCGAGCCTACTGCGATTCACGGCCACTGGGCCAAGGGGCCGGCTGACGATTTCTTTCACGTTCTGAACCGCGAACTCGGCGAATTGCCCTTCATTGCGGAAGATCTCGGCATGATCACCCCCGAGGTCCATGCCCTGCGCGAACGTTTGCAGATTCCCGGCATGCGCGTGTTGCAGTTTGCCTTCGGCGATCGCGGCGCCCACATGTATCTGCCGCACCGCTACGAGACAAATACCGTCGTCTATACCGGTACCCACGACAACGACACCACCATGGGCTGGTGGAAATCCCTGGCGCAGCCGCACGAGAAGCGTGCCGCCGCTGCCGCCCTCGGCGCCGACGACAAGAACGTGCACTGGGCCTTCATCCGCGCCGCGGAGACCTCCCCTGCCGTGCTCTGCGTCCTCCCGCTCCAGGATGTCTTCGGTTTAGACAGCAGCGCCCGCATGAATACCCCAAGCTCCTCCGACGGTAACTGGGGCTGGCGTTACAAGGCCGGACTGCTTACCGGCGAATCCGCAAAAATGCTGGCGGAAATTGCAGAGGTCACCGATCGTGATGAACCGCTGCGAGATTCAGACGGTCACCAGCAGCGCCAGCGGGAAGCTGTCGAAGATTTCGCTGCATAACAGCCGAGGCTCGCCGGCCAGCCGCCACCGGTCGCCCGTGAATACGTTGCGCAGTTCGCCGTTGATCTCGGCCGGAAGCTCGATGAAGCCGCGGCCCCAGGCGCTCCCCAGCGGCGGCTGCATCGCCCCCTTCATCAGCGTGTAACTCAGCCTCGGCGCCGCCACGATCACGTGCTTTCCTTCGTAGCTTCGTACATAGGCAATGATGTGCCGCTTATAGTCGCCGCTCGCCCATAGCGGTGTGTACGTTCCTTCCATGAACAGCTCGCGGTGCTCGCGGCGCAATGCCAGCGCCTGCATCACCGTCCAGAGCTTCACTCTTCCGTCCCACCAGCCTTCGAGCACATCGCGGCAGATCTCGCGATGGAAGCCACTCTCCACGGACCTCTTCAATTCGCCCAGCGCCTGCCGGCGCACTTCGAAGTTCACTGGCCGCCGGTTGTCCGGATCGACCAGGCTGAAATCGAACATCTCTGCGCCTTGGTAAATGTCCGGTACCCCCGGCGCGGTCAGCTTGATCAGCGTCTGTGTCAGCGAGTTGATTGCGCCGAAGAATTGCACCGGCGGCAGGATTCCCTGGAAGTACGTGAGGAAATGGTTCGGCCTCCGCGCCGACCCCGGTTCCAGGATCGCGGCCACGAAGTCCTGCAGTGCCTCGGTGTACTCCGGATTCTGATTCACCCAGCTCAGGTTTACCTTCGCCTCGTGAATCGCCTTCGTCATGTAGGCCTGGATGCGTTTCGTGAATTGCTCGCGGAGCTCCGGGTCCGCAAGCCCTTCCAGCGGCCATGTTCCCAGCAGCGTCTGGTACAGGAGGTATTCTTCGTTCGGGTCCGGAGGCGTGCGCCCATCGCTCAATTCCTCCTTCTTCGCCCGGTTGACGCGGCGGAACCGCATCACCTCGGTCGACCATAGCCGCGGCATCTCGGAGAGTACGTTCAGCCGCGCGCGTACATCTTCGCTGCGCTTCGTGTCGTGCGTCGAAGTCGAAAGCATCGAAGCCGACCACGTGCCCGCGCGCGCTGCGTTCGCCCGATGGAACTGCTCGAGGCTCGTCCCAAAATGTTCCGGCGAGCCGCCCACCTCGTTCAGCGAGATGAAGCGGTTGTACACATAGAACGTCGTGTCTTCCAGGCCTTTCGCCATCACCGGTCCGGTTAGCTGTTGGAACTTTAGCGTGAAGTAGAGCTGCTTCCGGTAGCCGTAAATCATCTCGCCGCCGTCGTTGCCCTGCAGCAGCAGGATGTTGCCGAGAAAGTCGAAGACTCCCGCCGGCATGCCTTCATTGCGGCGCTTTGCCAAGGCAATCGCCCTGTGGATGTGCTCGCGGTCGCGCTCATTCACGTTTCCGCGTTCGTCGATGTACGTGCGGTAAACCGGGAAACATGCGATCGTTTCCTGGATCGCGTCGGAAAGCACGTTTCGCGTGTAATCGCGCGCCCGCCGGTCGCGGCTGGAAATCTCGTCGAGCATATGCGTCAGCACGTTCAGTTCGCTCGCCAGCGCCGTGGCCATGATCAGCTTCTTGCTCTCATACACCAGGTCGCGCACGTCGATCGCGCGCTCCAGGAAGCGGTGGTAGAGCAGCGTCAATGGCCTCTCCGCCAACGGATCGATCAACACGCCGTTCACCAGGTTGGTGAAGTCATACCCCACCGTCCCGTCCACCGGCCACTCCGGCGGCAAGTGTTCGCCCGGTTCCAGGATCTTCTCCACCAGCAGGTACAGCGGGGCATTCGGGCCGGCCCAGTCGCGCTGTCCAAATACCGTTTGGATCTCGCGCTCGATCCCGTTTTCCGCCACCTCGCCTTGCGGAACCGCGCCGTTGCAGTGGCTTGCCGTGTACAGCATCTGCGCCCGTACGAAATACTGCAGTGGATTGAAGAGTCCATCCGGATGGTCGAGCCGCAGCCCGGTCACGTGCCCCTCGGCCAGCAAACGGCGCAGCAGGCGGTGCGTGTCCGCAAACACCCGCGGATCTTCCATGCGCAGCCCCACCAGGTCGTTGATGTCGAAAAAGCGCCGGTAATTGATCTCCTCGCCACTCACTCTCCAGAAAGCCAGCCGATACGCCTGCGCCTCCAGCAGCCGGTGGATCGCGTCATACGTGCGCTGGTCTCCAGGCTGCCCGTTCATCGCTACGATGGCCTCCTCGGCCAGCCGGCGAACCACCTCGGAGTTGGTCAGGAGATCGCCCAGCCGTGCCACCAGCATCGGCAGTCTCTGCTGCCGCGTCAGAATCAGGTCGGGCGCTTCCGTCCAGTTCGGAGGCGTTCCGCGCAACTCATCCAGCGTCTGCAGCAACTCCGGTATGCCCTCGCCCTCCCGCGTTCGCAGGTCTCCCAGGGTCGCAAAGATCATCGGGATCGTCTGCGGATCCACCGGCAGCAGTTTGTCGTAATAGCGCAGTACGAACCTGTTATTTTCCAGCTCGAGCTTGATCCTGCCGCTGTCCAGTTCGTCGCCGTAATGGCTCCCTAGGATCGGCAGCAGAAGCTTGTGGCGCAGCTCCGATTTCTGCGGATTCCAGTCGATGTCGAAATACGCGGCATGCACCGACGCGCCTCCGTTTTCCAGCACATCCTGCCACCACGGATTGTCTCCCGCCCCCACGCCCATGTGGTTCGGCACCACGTCCAGCAGCAGTCCCAGCCCCTGCTCTCGCAGTTTCGCCGACAATCCCAGGAACTCTTCTTCCGAGCCGAGTTCCGGGTTCAAAGCATTGTGGTCGGTAATGTCGTAACCGTGCATGCTGCCCGCGCGTGCCTTCAAAATCGGCGATGAATAAAAATGCGAAATTCCCAGTTCTTTCAGGTAGGCGACGATCTGCTCCGCATCCGCGAAGCGGAACTTGGAATGGAACTGCAGCCGGTAGGTGGACGACGGCCGCCTGGCCCGCTTGCCGGACTCCAACTGCTCCATGCAGTCGGCCAGTGCGGTGCGAGGGTCTGTGAGGTTCGCAGGGCTGTTAGGCATCAGGTCTGGCTATTTTCGTTTTCTGGGCGACACGCTTAAGATGCGCCATCGCCTTCTTCGGGTGCCTTCGCTGCCGGCGCCGGCGGCCACCCTTGTCGATACCGTGCCGCCCGCTTTACTTAAAGCGCCGCGGCATTGAGAATAAGAGGTTACGCGTATTGTGTTTGTAAAACCGGTCGCCTTTGCGCCGGTCGGTTGTCAATCTCCCGAATATACCAAGGAGCATTCATGCCCGTCGTAAGCGGTGAACTCATTCGCATGATGAACTACGTGGACGATATCGCAGCTACCCTCCGCCGTGTCGTTGCAAACTATAGCTTCCTCTCGGTGGAAGAAAAACAGCGCCTCGCCGATTACATGGAGAAAGCCGACCCCAATTATCCGAAGGTCGTTGAGGACCTGCGGAGCAATAAAGGTCTTGACTGAAGTCCGCACCATCGCCGTGATCGGTGCCGGCACCATGGGACGCAGCATCGCGCAGGCCGCCGCCACCGGCGGCTTTCGCACTATTCTAGAGGACATCCTGCCTGCGGCGCTGCGCAAGGCCGAAGACGCCATCTCCACCGAGCTTGCCCGCGCCGTCCAATCCGGGAACGTGGACAGGGAAGCGGCCGACGCTGCTCTGGCTCGCATCGAATTTGCTTCCAATCTCGAAGACGCCGCCCGCGACGCCGACATGGTCATCGAAGCCGTGGCCGACGAACTTGAATCGAAGCTCGAGATCTTCGTGCTCCTCGACAAAGTTTGCCGTCCCGATACCATCCTCGTCTCCGCCACCCAAACCCAGAGCCTCACTGAACTAGCTTCGGTTATCTACCGCGCACCCCACTGCATCGCCATGCGCTTTCCAAAACCACCGCAGACTTCGTCGGTCCTCGAAGTCGTTCGCGGTCTGGAAACCAGCGATGCAACCGTTGCCGCCACTCTCTTCGTCGCGCAACGTATGCGCAAAGAACCCATCCTGTTGCGTGAAACTCCCGGCGCCATCACCGCCCGCATCCACGCTCTCCTGTGTAACGAGGCATTCCGCATGTTGGGCGAAGAACTCGCCACCGCGGAAGAAATCGACCGCGCCCTCCAGCAGGGACTCGGCCTCCCCGTCGGCCCCATCGCACTCGCCGAGGAAGCGGGTCTCGAAAAACGTCTCCGTACCCTTGAATATCTCCACAAAACGTTAGGGGAAACCTACCGCCCGGCGCCCCTCCTCGAAAGCCTCGTCAAGGCCAATAAAAAAGCCCTTCGCGCCAGCGGCTAGCCTGCGGCGCAGCCGGATCACCTCTCAATAATCCGGCCCGAATACCCTCGAGTGCAGCCCGATGTAGATCCCCAGCCCGATCAGCAAACTCATGATCACCACGAAGGCCACCGCGACCCATCGCGGGATACGCGTCAGCCCGGCCGATTCGCCGTCCTTACCGCGCGGCAATGGAAGAGAACGCCTGCCCATAAAGCCTCCAAGGGAAGCCGGAACTCGCCTTGGCGAAGCTCCGGCAGCGCAGTTAAAAGTGGAAGCCGATTTCGGCAGTCAACGCCCTCGGGGTTACGTAGTGCGTTCCGCTGAAAGTGGAGAGGAAGTTGTACAGGGCGACCGTGTTGGTCAAATTGATCGCCGACAAGCGAAGGCTCCACTTGTAACGATCTCCGCGGAACAGGTTGTCGTCCCCCAGCGCCAGGTCGAATAGGTTGCGTGGTTTAATGCGCGGAGGATTATGGTCGTCGTTCTCCGTCCCCGGCGCCGGAATCGAGATCAGCGTCGACCCGTAGAGCGAAGGCGCGCAGGTGGTCAGCGGCTTGGTCAGGGTTGGAACTTGGTTTCCGCAGAACAGCCCCGCTTGCAATTGCTGGTCCGCCGTCAGTCCCGTCAGGTCGACAGGCGTGGTCGTGTCGGTTGCGAATGGAACGGCGCCGGCCACCAGTCCGCTATCGAAACGCCAGTTGAAGCCCAGCCATGGCCCATTCTTCTTCGGCTGGTATTGCAGGTGGGTGGTCTGGTTGAACTTCTCGTCGTGGTCGATGCGGAACGGTAACCCGCTTTGTCCGACCGTCACGCCCAGGCCGCTGGTTTGCGGTGGAAAGAATCGCGCCGCTACGCTCGACATCACCACCAGCGCCGTCAACCCGTGGTAATTCGGCATGCTGACCCGCATATCGAAGCCGGTGATCTTCGAGTTGTGCCATCCGATCGGGAAGGTGATCGGTGTCGCCGCCAGGACACTGAAGTCGTAACCCGTGTGCGTGTACTTCCAGAGATAGTCGCCGCTCACCACGAGATGCCTCCCGAAGGCCTGCTCCAATCCCGCGTGAAACTCGTTTCGGTAACCCGGCGTATTTACCGCCGGCACGCACGGAATCAGGTCGGCGATCACCGTCGAATTGCATCCCGTGCTGGCAAGCACCAGGTTTTCGTTGAAGGGCGTCTCCAGCAAACGCGCGTACGAAACCCGCAGCACCGTGTTGCTGGGCGCCACGTGATACGCGATTCCAACCCGCGGTTCGGCCTGCCGCGCCACCGTCAGTCCGTTGTACAGATCGCCGCGTATCCCGAGATTGAAAGTCCAATGTCCCTTCGTGATGGCGTCCTGGATGTAGAGTGCCAACTGCTTTACGTCGGTGTGTCCATCAAAGCCGTAAAGCTTTCCGCCACGCGTCAAATCGTAAGGAGCCAGCTCCGTACACGGCGCGGCGATCGGATTCCCGCTGGCATCGAGACACGAAGCCCCATTCGCCCCCGTCAGCGAACTCAGCAGGTTCGGATCTACGATTCCGAAGTTGTCCATCTCATTCAGGAACGTCTGCTCATAGGTCACCCCCGCCTTGATGTTGTGAATTCCCTTGGCGTACGAAATGTCGGAGCGTACCCCGGCATTGGTTAGCGAGCGGCTCTGGCCGACGGTCTCTTGCTGGATCGGATCGAGATCCGCAAACGGATCTCCGCTTGGGTAGTAGTTGTATTGGTCACGCCGAACGAATCCACCGAGCGTGAACACCGCGTCCGATCCGAGCAGCCGCGTCCACGAGGGAGCGAGGTTGAAGGTCTTGATTTGCGATCGTTGATCGGTGGCACCCAGCGGATTCCCGAAAGGATCCGTCTCGCCGATATGCAGGTTGTCGTATGCATTCGGTGTCTGGAACCACGAGCGCGTGAATTGCGCGTTCAAATGCAGGGTATCGACGTGCGAGATCTGGTAGTCCACCCGATCGAAGACATTTTCTTCGTTGCCCCGGTCATGCATCGCAAGGAACTCCGGTGGATCGAGGAAACGGCTGCTGTTCAGCCCATTGGCGGCAATGAAATTGCCCCAGTTGTTCCCGCCGTAGGCCAGGTCGAACCCTGCATTCGCCGTCCCAAAGCTCCCGTAGGAACTGGTTACGCTGCCGTGAGGCGTGGTGACGCCTTGCCCGGAGCGGGTCGTTACCTTGATCACCACGCTCGTCTTGTCTCCGAATTCGGCCGGCGGCGCACCCGCGATCACTTCCATCGACTCGATGGAATCGAGCGGAATCTGGTTCGAGAACACCTTGCTTTGCTGGTCCGTGATCGGTTGCCCATCCACGGAAAACGAATTCTCGGCGTGGTCTCCCAGCCCGTGAAACAGTCCGTTGGAATCGGCGGCAATGCCCGGTGTGGCAAGCGTCACCAGCGAGCTCACCGACGACGAAGCGCTCTCCAGCGGAAGTTTGTCGAAGAGACCTCGGTCCACGTCGGTGTGCGATACCGGGGTGTTTTCGATCAGGTCCTCACCGCCGCTCTCCACGTTGATGGTGGTCGCGGCCGACGCAACCGAAAGCAGGATCTTTACGTTCAGGGGCACGCTCGAACGAACTTCCACATCCTGCGAGTACGGAGAAAACCCGTGGCCGCGCACCGTCAAATGGTAAGGATTGAACGGAACGTTGGGGAAAGTGAACTTGCCCGCGCTGTCCGTGGTAGTGGTGCGAACAAACTCGCTTACGGGGTTCTCGATGTTCACCGTGGCGTTGTTCACCACGGCGCCGCTCGGGTCCGTAACCGTGCCGCTGATCGAGGTTGAATTGCCTGACTGGGCCCAGGCGAGTAGACCTAGGAAAACGAACGCGCAGAGAAATGCAATACGGCTGACCATAAACTCCTCCGATTCCTTGAAAGCTGGGGTTTGGGTTGAAGCGCAGCGATCAGAAGAGGAAGGGAGGAGGACGGAAGAAGACCGACGTGCCGGAGAAATGAGACTTGGATTTGGGAGCCGCGGGCAATGGCCTCGCCGCCGCCAACGCGTGCAGCAGGAAGAATCCGACGGCGAAGACGATCGCAGCCTGGATTGCTACTGCACATAGCTCGCATGGCCCGCCAGAGGCGGAAAACGCCGCCTCCGTGCCGGGGAAGGCATGCTGATGTGCCGCCGATATTCCGGCGAACAGACACACCAGCGCCAGGCAGAGCACCGCGACCGCGCAGCGTCCATCCCGCCGCAAAGCGTACTTTCTTGCTCCCGTGTTTGCAGGTGCCCGCTTGCGCATGGGCCACTCCTGAATCGTGGAACGTTTCTTAGCGGAAGCTCAAAACTCGCAGCTTCGCCCAGGTAGTCTTCTCAATGGGAGGAAAGAAAAACGGCGTTCGTTGCTCTACCAGGCGGGCGGAGCGCGGGGCGAACTGTGACTCTCTACGCCTTCGTGTGGCGACGAGGCGCGAAGCCCGGAGACCACTGCGTTCGCGTCGAATCTAACCAGGACGTTGCAAACCGGCTCCCCAACTTGCATCGATCCCGCGATATGACATACCGCGCATTCGGGAATAACCGGCGAAACAGAAATTGGTGTCGCAACGGAAGCGTGCGTCGCCGGGGCGAGCACCTGCATATCGGCCGCGTGCACAAGCGGATGCACGAGCAAATGCAGGAACAACGAGAGCGCAAACAGAACTCTGAATTTCACCAGGCCATCCCGCAGAGTGACCCAGTATGCCCAGTTCGCTCCCGTTTGTAAAGCGGGCGGCGGTGTCGGCGAGCCTTTCATGAGTTACTCGTCCGTCCGCTTTTTTTCCCGAAGTCTTCGTTTCATCACAAAGATGTGATACGTCACCGCGTCCCATGCGTTGTGAATGCCGATGAAGAGCAGCAGAAGGGCCGATGCAGCGACCGCGAATAAAGCTTCCTGGGGTTGCGATCCGGAGAGCCACGCGGAACCGGTCAGGCATCCGTACGCCGCGATCGGCAACACGCCGTGGAAGAGCCAATCTTCAAATTCAGGACGGTAGGCGGTTTGTCGCCGCATGCGCCTCACTACGATGGCCGCATAAATTAATCCAGCCACTCCCAGCAAGCCCCACACGATCGCAACCGAGTTGATTCCGTGCCACGGAGCGCTCATCACAGCAGCGAGAAGGAACGCCGCTCCAAAATGAACGATCGTCGGCGTAGCAAACGCGTGACCGGCATCCGCGGATCCCTGTACGGCTGGCAGGTCGGAGATGAGAGACATCGCCACAAACTGCAATCCGATCAGCGCCCCCGCGGACGACCCAACAATGGTGTAAAAATTTGCCCATCCAGAGAGTGCTTCGGCAGTCATTCCGGCTTCCAGGGTTACAGGATTTGCGAATCGAAAGGACAAGAGCGGTTCCGTTGGCGCCTATTTTATCGTCCACGCCCGCATCGTCGAACGACCTTTTCCATGCACTGTCATCTCTTGCCATCCCGAGGCGCCGCGCCGTGTCCACCCTGAGGAAGAAATGTGTTGCAGTTTCCCCGCGGCGAGCCCACAACCCCGCTCGCGCCTCCAGCTCCTCTCTTGTCATCCAGAGGCGCCGCCGTTGCGCCGTAGGGACCTGCTGTTCTCTCCACGCCAGCCAACTCCCCGAGCGCCGGAAGCGCGCACCGCGCGCGAAGTCGAAGGACCCCTACCCGTCTACGCAATCGTTGTCATCCGCCTTCGTGGGCCCCCATTGCACCCCTGAGGGACAGACCACGTGACAGGCTCCCGATATTCTGCTCTCGTGGGGTACTCCCACTAGAAAATCTCGCTCTTTATCAATTCATAACCCGGAGACGTCAGACGCCAGAATTGCGATCCATTGAAAATCGCACTTAACTCGCATCTTTGGAATATTTTGCCTCTAAATTCTCTGGATGGAAGATTTTGCGGGTTTTCCACAAGGTAAGCTGCTGAAACCGCAAGAGGGTGGGGGAGGGGGGTACCCAGTACTAAAAGATAACTCACTCTCGCGCCTGAGCTCTCGTTGAACTTCTCTCCCCGAGCGCGCGTATCTCTCATCGGAGAGTCCGTTATGCGCCTCGCGTTCGACATCATGCAGCAGACTTTTCGCACTCTTTGGGCTCATAAGCTTCGCTCTTTTCTCACCATGTTCGGCATCGCCTGGGGCGTCGGTTCGCTGCTCCTGCTCGTCGGCCTTGGCGAGGGCTTCCGCTCCGGCAATGTTCGCCAGTTGAACAGCTTCGGCGAAGATATCGAGTTCATCTTTCCCGGACGCGCTCCCGCCGTCGCCGGCAACATGAGCTCCGGCCACGCCTATAAGCTCACCATCAAGGATGCGGAGGACATCGCCACCCAGGCGCCCCACGTGCGCGCCACCTCCCCCGTCCTCATCCGCGAAGACATTCGCGAGGTCAGCCAGTTCGGCAGCACCAACGGACAGGTCACCGGCATCCTGCCGAATTTCAACGCGATTCGCTATCTTCCGCTCTCCCGGGGCCGCTGGCTGAATGCACTCGACGAGTCGCAGCGCCGCGATGTCGCCGTTATCGGCGATGAGATGGTGAAAAATCTCTTTCCGGAGCAGCAGAATCCGCTCGGCAACTCGATCCTGCTCAATGGTCGCGCCTTTACCGTTATCGGCGTCGTGCAGCGCGTCGGGAAAGGGGATGAAAACTCCACCAACAACCGCGTTTTCATCCCGTTTTCCGCCATGCACACGTACTTCCCACTGAAACAGGAGCGGGAAGACAATGCCGTCAGCTTCATCAACTTCCGCCCCCGGACCCGCGACGAACACGCTCTCGCCATGACCGAGGTGAAGGGAATCGTTGCCCGTAATCATGGCTTCGACTCCGCCAACGACGACGCCTTCGAAGCCTGGGACAGCGTCCGCACCGCCGAGATGGTCGGCAAGATCTTCGACGCCATGAACGTCTTCCTCGGCGCAGTCGGTCTCGTAACCCTTGCGCTCGGGGCCATCGGGATCATCAACATCATGCTGGTCGCGGTCTCGGAGAGAACCCGCGAGATCGGCTTGCGCAAGGCGCTCGGCGCAACCAACCGCAGCGTCCTCGCCCAGTTCTTCCTGGAGGGCACCTTCCTCACCTTGTTCAGCGGCGGCATCGGGCTCGCGCTCGCCATCGGCTTCTGCGCTTTGCTGGCGCAGCTGCCTGCGCCTCCCGGATTCGACACCCCGCGCGTCGTGCCCACCTCGGCCGCGGTCGCGATCGGCACCCTCGCATTGGCTGGAGTTGTGGCAGGACTCTATCCCGCACGGAAGGCAGCGCTCATGGCACCCGTTGACGCGCTGCGGCAGGAGTAAGACTATGGTCCGCGATATCTTCGAACAGGCCGCCAGTGCCATGCAGCACAATCGCCGCCGTACCGCGCTTACCATGCTCGGCATGGCGTGGGGAATTGCCACCGTCGTCCTGCTGCTGGCGTACGGCTCCGGCTTCGGACGCGCCATCACCACCATCTTCTCCCACTTCGGGGTGAAGATCATCGGTGTCTTCCCCGGCCGCACCTCGCAGCAGGCCGGAGGCCAGAAAGCCGGCACCCAGGTCCGCCTCACCCTCGACGATATCGACCGCCTGGCGACCAACGTGCCGATGGTCAAACGCATTACCCCGGTGGCCTACCAGCAGACCACCATCTCCAACGACACCCGCAGCTATAGCTTCCAGGTCACGGGTTCCTATCCCAACCTGCAGCGCATTCAAGTGGTGAACATCGACATGGGCCGCTTCTTCAACGAAGAAGACCTGTCGCAGAAGGCACGAGTTGCGGTACTTGGATCGGAGGCGAAGACCAAGCTCTTCTCCGGTGCCTATGCACTGGGCCAGCACGTCCGCATCAATGGCATATCGTTCGAGGTGATCGGCGTGATCGAGCCGCGCATGCAGGAGAGCGACAGCGACATCAACCGGCAAATATACATCCCGTTCTCGACCATGAGCGACCTGAAAGATACCCATTATCTCGATGGCATCTGGCTCGATTACGAGACCGACCAATACGAACTCGTAGAGCGCGGCGTTCGCAGCACCCTCGCCGACAGTCACGGCTTTAAACCCGACGACAACCGCGCTGTCTTCGTCTTCGACGCCATGAAGCAGGTGAAGGAGTTCTCGATCATCACGATGGGGCTGAAGGTCCTGCTGGCGTTCATCGGCACGCTGACCCTGGGGATTGGCGGCGTCGGGCTGATGAACATCATGCTCGTCTCGGTCACGCAGCGTACCCGTGAAATCGGCGTGGAGAAGGCGCTGGGGGGCCGCCGGCGCGACATCCTTTTCCAGTTCCTAGCCGAGGCGCTCGCCATCACATTTATCGGCGGTGCGCTTGGCATCGTACTCGCCTACGTCGTTTCGTTGAGCGTCGGGCGGCTTACGTTTTATAGCGCCCTGGCGAAAAATGCAGAGGCCGGCGACATCCGGCTCATCATCGACCCAAGCACACTCGTTGTGGCCACCTTGATACTGATCGTTGTCGGCATCGTAAGCGGGATGCTGCCCGCCATTAAAGCCGCGCGGCTCGATCCAATCGAAGCCCTGCGGTACGAATAGTTCCGGCGAGCGGGCGGTCTGTACAATCGTCTTCATGACGACGTCTCGCCTCGAGCGCGTGCTCCAGCACCTCCGGGAATACGAGCACCCGCTGCTCGCATTCGACGCCCGTGAGCGCGGCGAAACGGTCGAAGTCATCATTCAGTTCAAGAATCCCCCGGTGCCGGTTCATACGTATATTTTCGAACTGCACCCTCGCGACCTCGAACATCCGCAATTTCCCTGGACCTTCCAGCGCCAGCTCTACGACTGCATGCACGATTACTTCGTCGAGATGTTCACCCACACGCCTCAGAGCCTGCACGAGAAGACGAAGCCGTGACCCTGCGCGATGAGATTGTCGCGATCATCCGCCGCGAAGGTCCGATCCCATTCTCGCGCTACATGGCGCTGTGCCTCTATCATCCCGGGCTCGGCTACTATTCGCGCAGGGAAGAGAAGTTCGGCAAGGCCGGAGACTTCTACACATCAAGTGACGTGCATGCCGTCTATGGGCGGCTGCTTGCGCGGCAGTTCGAAGAGATGTGGCGCGCGCTCGGATCGCCGGCGAGGGTAGACATCGTCGAGCTTGGTCCGGGACGTGGTCTGTTCGCGCAGGATGTCCTCGACTGGGCAGGGAAGAAGTTCCCGGAATTCTCCGGCGCCGTGCGCTATCGGCTGGTGGAGAGTTCTCCGAGCCTGCGCACCCGGCTGCAAGAGCGGTTCACTTCCGATGCACGCGTCAGCGTCCACCTCGAACTCGACGCCGCCGCGAGAGAGTGTGGCGAAGCGGTCATCGTGTTTGGCAACGAGTTCTTCGACGCCGTTCCCGTTGAGATTCTTAGTGACCAGGGGCAGCTTTTTATTACTGAAGTGGACGGCGAGCTGAAAGAAGTTTGGAAGGCCGCATCGCGGGAAGCTACGGAGTTCCTCGATCGCTACAGCGTGCACCCCGACGCCGGTGAGAGGGTCGAGGCCGGACTGCAATCGAATGACTGGATGCGCCGGATCGCCGGGGTATTCGCGCCCGGTCGCGGATTCGCCCTGTTCATTGATTACGGTTATAGGCGGGAGCAACAACTCGCCGGACGCCATCGCGACACGCTCATGACCTACCGCGAGCACCAGGCCTCGCCCAATCCATATGAAGCGCCGGGGGAGCAGGACATTACGGCGCACGTGAACTTCACTGCCTTGCAAACAGTGGCCGAGGCCGGCGGCATGCAATGCGACGGGCTTGTGACGCAATCGCAACTCCTGCTTGGCATCGGCCAGCAGACCGAATTCGGCGATGCATTCGAGAATTGCCGTTTGCCGCAGGAGCGCGCGAAGGTCTCGCTACAGCTCAAGCACTTGATCTCGCCCGAAGCGATGGGAGAGAGATTTCACGCTCTGGTGCTTTCGCGAGGAATCGCCAAAGAAAAAGCCGCTCAGTTGAGCGGCCTATCTTTCGGGCGCCAATCTTCTTAGTTCCCAGACGGCTGCTTCGGCCGCTCAAAGGGCTTTTGCAGATATTTGCGAGCCTCGTCGAGCGCGCCCTGCGTATTGTCGTTGGTCTGGATCGCCTGCCGATATTGGTTGACCGCGCGTTCGCGCTGGCCGGTGATGTCAAAGATCTTGCCAAGCTGGATGTAGCTCCAAACCTCGGTCCAGCGCGGATCTCCGTCGCCATTCAGGGAATCGCGATACTCGTTCGCCGCCGCCTGGTAGTTGCGCTGGAGGTAAAACACCTCGGCAATCCGGTAGTGCGCCAGCGAGCTGTTCTTGCTGATTGCCAGCGCTGACTGGAACTGCTTCAAGGCCTCGGCCAAATCTCCCTGCTGGACCAACGCCTGACCGCGCAGGATCGCGGTGCGTACCTGGATATCGGTGGAATTCTTCAGGACGTGATCGTTGGGATCGATAGTGATGCGGCGTGGTTTGCCGAAGGTTTCAATCGAGTAGGGCGAATTCGTTCCCACCACCTCGATGACCTTGTTTTCGGTCTGGCCGTCGGTATCCACCCGCACCTGCACCGGCATGCGGAAAAGGTCGAGGTCCTGGTTGATCTCGCCGACGATGCGGAAGCCTTTGCCGTTGCCCATGCGGTAGACGGTGTACTTGTCTTTGAACTCAGGCGCGCTGGTGGAGTCGACCCACTGGGAGAAGAACCACGTGAGTTGTTCGCCCTGGACCTTCTCGCACACTTCGCGGAAGTCATCGACGGTTGCCGATTTCATGGAGTACTGCTGGGCAAAGGTGCGCATCGCCGTGTTGAACTTCGAGTCGCCCATCACGTAGCGCAGCATGTGCAGGATCATCGCGCCCTTATCGGTGACGACCGACTGGAACTCGGGCGAAAATGTGTCGAGCGTGCCCACGCTGGAAAGCGGTACCGTCTGGTAGGCAAGCGCTCCCACCGACATGTCTTTCAACGCCTCGTTGAAGCCCGAAGAACCGACGAGGTGCTGGATGTACAAGGCCTCGGTGTAGCGCGCGAAGCCGTCGTTCAACCACCAATCGTTCTTCGAAGCCGGACTGACCTGTGTCCCCCACCACTGGTGGGCGATGGTATTGGCCAGCAGACGGTAATTCGTCTTCTCCGAGATGTTGCGCGCGGCGAGGGCCGCGATCTCCGGAGCCCACGCCGAAGGCACCGTGTCATCCGGAATCTCAACGATGTTGAGAGTGTTGGAGATCGGCGGCGCGAACAACGTGATATCGAAGAACAGCTCCTTGGTCGCCGTCGAAGCGTACTCTTCCGCGAACTGTTTCTTGTCGGGCAGCGTGTAAACCGTCAGGTTCAGCCCACCCTCGCTGCTGGTGGTCTTGACGAACTTGCCAGCGATGATGGTTCCAGGGAAGCTCGGCTTGTCCCAGGCATAGGTCACGGTGTGCATCCCACCGGGCGTCGCAGCCTGTTTTTCCTTCTGCGCTCGTATCTGGCGAGGATTGCCGGTCTGATGCCTTGCTTTTAGGCCCGGAGTCTTGGGTGTTTCTTCTTCTTCTTTTTCCTTCGCTGGCTCTGCTGCGCTCACGGCCGCCGCGGTGCCGGCCGATTGCTTGCCGCTCCCGATGATCTCGAAATCCGAGGGGGCGGTAATGCTGATGGTCGCGGTAAAGCGGTTGATCCCATAGTCCGACATGGGGAACCAGCGCGCGGCATACAGCAGGTACGAGATATCGTTGCCGACATAGGCCAGCTTCAATCCCGGTACCGGGCTGTCGTCGGCGGATTGCAGGGTGCCTTCGTAGTCAAAGACGAGGGTCATGCTGCTGCCCTTGGCGAGTCCGGCTGGAAGCGCCACGCGCACCGTATTGTCTTGCGAAACGCGTTCTGCCTGGAGCTCTTTTCCCTGGTCGTCGGCGACGTGGGTCACCCGCAAGGCGTTATTCAGCTCAAATGTAGCGGTGGCCAGATCCTCGAGGGCGGTGAACTTCACCTGTGCCTTCCCGGTCAGCTTGTGGGCAATCGGCTGCAACTGCACGTTGATGACGTAGTCATCGACATGCAGTCGGATCTTCTCCGAGGCCGCCTGAACGGAAGAAGGCCGGAAAGAAACGAAACAGGTGACGAGGAAGACGAGGACCAAACCAACTTTGCGACCGCTCGATCGCCTTGCGGATTGCATGGGGAACAGGTGTGCTCCTGCTGAACTACTATCTTGAAAAATCTACACGAAAAGAGGTGCTCGCACCAATCAAGCCCGTACTTTACCCATCACCACGCCCAAAACTGCACGTGCCGCTCGTTCCGCTGCGGTCTCGCTCGCTCGCCCTGCCTGCAGGTGCGCTCGCACCTCAGCAAGGTCATGTGCAACCTGGCGGCGCTTCGTTCCGTCCTCAGCCAGCGCCGCAATTTCGGTTGCAACGCCTTCCGCAGTGAACTGCTGCTGCACCAGCTCGCGGACCACTTCCCGTCCGGCGATCAGGTTCGGCATCGCAAAATGGGAGAGCTTTACCAGTCGACGCCCCACTCGCCAGCTCAAGGGCGCCACCCGGTAAACCATCACGAACGGCGTACCCAGCACCGCTGCTTCTACCGTGGCCGTTCCACTGGCGACGGCAGCTGCCCGGCTCTGTATGAGTGTTTGACGAGCATCCCTGGTTAACGTGACCCGCGGAACCCCAGGAATTGCGAGAAGCTGCTGCTCCATCCAGGACTGGTCCAGGGTCGAGGCGATCGGCAACAGGTATTCGTATCGGTCCCCAAGCTTTTTTGCCGCCTGGAGCAGGGTCGGCAGGATGAGCTGCACCTCCTTGCGCCGGCTGCCCGGCAGAAGGCCGATCCAGGGCTTTTCCGGGGCCAACTTGGAGTGGCTGGCGAAATCGGCTCGGGGCTCAGCTTCGACCGCCAACTCGGCCAGTGGGTGGCCTGTGAACTCGGCCTCCACTCCATGTTCGCGGTAGAACTGCTCCTCGAAAGGGAAGATGACCAGCATCTTCTTCACATATTGCTGGACGAGCTTGATCCGACCTCGGCGCCAGGCCCAGAGCTGCGGGCTGACGTAATACACGACAGGAATGCCGACGCGCATGAAGGGCCTTTGCCAGTCGAAAGTGGAAGTCTGGAAAATCGATGAGGATGGCGACATCCGGCTTGCGGCGATCAACCTCACGCAGCAGCCGATGGAATTCGCGGTAGATACGCGGGAGGTGCGTGGCGACCTCGGCGATGCCGACCACGGCCACGTCTTTGGCATCCACAATGGTTTGGCAGCCGGCGGCGCGCATGTGCACTCCGCCTAGCCCGAATGCTTCGATCGGATCGGGAGAGAGATTTTGCAGCGCATCCAGCAATGCGGCGCCATAAAGATCACCCGAGGCCTCGCCCGCCGAGATCAGAACCTTCAGCATTCAGAAGCAGTGTACCGCCCGTACCCATGCGCGCAAATACTTCCACGGACAGATACGGACGGGAGCCAAGGGCGTTGAGGCTCCCTCGCCGCCCTTGCCTATCGCCTATTTGTAGGTAATCGACATCGCATCCACATACACCTGGTAGGGCGTCGGCGAGCCATTGAGGTCCAACTGGAACGCGTTCGTCAGGTATTCCCCAGTGCTGCCTGCTTTCGCGGCATGGTGGATGTTCACGATCCTGCGAACGCCGTCGATGGTCAGCGCATCGTGCACGACCTCGGTGCCCGTGGCGTGAAATTCGGCGATGACGTGGTGCCAGGTGCCCGGGGTAAATCCGGCAAAGCTCAAGCCGGAACTCTCCCAGACGCGCGACGCGTAATTGAAGATTCGCCATTGCTGGTGGGCGTAGTCCGCCTGCCATGCAAAGTTGTAGATGTGTCCGCCAGCCTTCTGCTGGCACTCGAACTCAATCGCCTGCGGCGCATGCGCATAAGCGCTCGGAATATACAGCTCGAATTCATATTTCAAATAGCTCAGCGGCTTGGACGGCGTTCCGTAGTGCTTGATGTACCAGTAGGCATTCTTGTAAGGGTGCGATCCGCCAATCTTGAACTGCGTGGAGCTGCCGTCCAGGGCCGGGCTATTGATGCCACGCTCGATGCTGTAAAACGCTTCCTCGCCCGCGCCTCCGGAGTTTCCGCAGGAGCCACATGTCTCCCAGTCAGTCGATTCCTCAAGACGATCGATGACCGTTGAACCGGCGGGAGGATTTGGCACCTGGGCAAAGGCCGCACTTGCAGCGACGACGCACAAAAACAAGAACAAGATTGCAAAGAAACGATTGCGGGGGAAAGTAGTCACAAGGCCCTCGTCAAAGTAGGAGATTAAGCACCCAACGTCCCAGTGGAGGCGTCGTGTGTGCATTTCGAGACTAGAGGGCGAAGCTCGGAAGAGGAATTGGCGACAAGGCCTAAACCCATCGACTGAGTGCACCTATAAACAACCGAGCGATAACACCATCGAGTTAAGAGGTGCCCGAGGTGCTACGCAGGGGGATTAAGGCTTAATCGGTGGCGGGGGTTAGAGTGGCCGGAGAGGGGGTCGCAATCTCCTGGTCCTTGTACTGTAGTTGGTAGAGCTTCCAGTAGATCCCGCGTTCGGCGAGGAGCTGCTGATGCGACCCCATTTCGCGGACTTTGCCTTTGTGCATCACGATGATCTTATCGGCGCGCTGGATGGTGGAAAGACGGTGCGCAATGATCAGCGAGGTGCGGCCTTCCACCAGCTTCGTAAGTGCCTCGCGCACGCGGAACTCTGTCTCGGTGTCCACGCTGGAAGTTGCTTCGTCGAGGATGAGGATCTTCGGATTGTGTGCCAGTGCTCGGGCGAAGGAGATCAGTTGTTTCTGCCCGGTCGAAAGTGTGCTCCCCCGCTCGTGCACGCCTTGTTCGAAGCCGGCAGGCTGCGAGCGAATGAACTCGGCCACATTGACCTCTTCCGCTGCCTGCATCATCGCTTCATCGGTGATCCACTCGGTGCCGAGGCGAATGTTCTCGCCAATGGTGCCGGTAAAGAGGAACGGATCCTGGAGCACAACCCCGAAGCGTCGGCGCAGCTCGGCAAGCGACAGTTCGCGGATGTCGATGCCATCGATTTTGATGGCGCCCTTCTGCACGTCGTAGAAGCGCAGGAGCAGAGAGATCAGCGTCGTCTTGCCCGCGCCGGTATGGCCGACCACGGCGACCGTCTCCCCCGGTTCCAGCACGAAGGAAACATCGCGCAACACCCAGTCCCATTCCTCACCGGAGCCGTTGGCGGGCGCGTCTTTCGCACGCGGAACGTGGCGATAGGCAAACCAGACCTGGTCGAACTCGATTCGGCCCGGACCCGCGGCTGATTTGGGTTCCGCGACATCCTGGATCTCGACCGGTGTGTCGAGCAGCTTGAAGATGCGCTCGCACGCCGCCATCGCCGACTGCACGATGTTGTACTTTTCGCTGAGGTCCTGGATGGGCCGGAAGAAACGCTGCGCATAGAGAATGAATGCGGTCACCACGCCCACTGTGACCCCGGTATTGTTAAGGACCCTGCCACCGCCGAACCAGATGATCAGCGAGATTGCGATCGCCGACAGCACTTCGACCACCGGGTAATAGATCGCGTGGGCAATGATCGCGTCCTTGAAGGCATCCATATGGGAGCGGTTCACTGTCTCGAACTTCTCGTAGGACTTGCGCTCGCGATTGAACAACTGGAGCACCACCATGCCGGTGATGTGCTCCTGGAGATACGAATTGATACGCGCAATGGCGACGCGAATCTTCCGATAGGCCTCGCGCACAACGCGCCGGAAGATCATCGTCGCCCAGAAGATGATCGGCAGCACGGAAAAGGTGATTAGCGCGACCCGCCAGCTGGTGTTGAGCATGATCGTCACGATGAATCCGAGAACGAAGATGTCTTCGACAATGGCGATCACGCCGGAGGTGAACATCTCGTTGAGGGCATCCACGTCGCTGGTGACGCGCGTGACGAGACGCCCGACCGGATTGCGGTCGAAAAACGCGATATGCAAGTGCTGCAGATGGCGAAAGATTTCGGCGCGCATGTCGAACATGGCCTTCTGCCCAGCCCATTGCGAAACGTAGGTCTGGGTGTAATCGAGACCAAAGCTTACGAGCTGGAGAACCGCGTAGATTGCGGCGATCTGGCCGATGCCCTTCATCGGAGAGCGGCTCAGGAAATGATCGAAGCGGCTGGCGGCAGGATGCAATGCGAGGTATTTGTCGATGGCAACCTTGAAGAGGTAGGGCCCAAGCACATCGGCGCCGGACTTAAGGATGATGGCTGCCAGGGCGATGTAAACCTGCCATTGGTACGGACGCAGGTAGCCCAGCAGCCGACGCATCAAGCGGCTGTCGTACGCTTTGCCTAGTAACTCTTCTTCCTGGCTCGCCATCGGTCCTGGTGCGGTGTCTGCCGTCGCTCGTTGCTTTTCCCGGGGCTGACGCGCTGGGATCTACTCGCACTCGCGCTTAACGGCTCTCTTCTGCTTATTTTGAAATTATATAGACGACCGTCGAGCCGGTCTGGATGGAAAACTTCATGCCAGGTTGCGCAGTACGAGGGCGGAGTTCTTCGAGCCGAATGCGATGCAGTTGCAAACGGCGTATTCCACCGAGTGTTTGCGGCCTGGATTCGGGACATAGTCCAAATCGCAGTCAGGGTCTGGCTTTTCCAGATTGATGGTCGGTGGAATTTCGCCGTGGCGCATCGCCACCAGGGTCGCGGCCACGCCCGCCGCCCCGCTCGCTCCCTGGGGATGCCCGATCTGCGACTTGAGAGAGGACATCGGTACTGCCGGGCCGCGCTTGCCGAGAGCGAGTTTCAAAGCGCGCGTCTCGATGCGATCGTTGAGCTGGGTCGAGGTGCCATGCAGGTTCACATAATCGACCTGCCCGGCCTCGATGCCCGCGTTTTCCATGGAAAGAACAATGGTGCGGGCCGGCTCTTCGCCGCACTCCTGCAAACGGACGCGGTGGAAAGCCTCGCAGGTGGAGGCATAGCCGGCGATCTCCGCCAGGATCTGGGCCCCGCGGGCGCGGGCGTGCTCATAGTCCTCGAGAATAAACATCCACGCACCTTCCGCGAGGACAAAGCCGTCACGGTCGGCGGAAAAGGGCCGGGAAGCGCGCTGCGGGTCGTCGTTCCACGACTGCGTCATGATCTTCATCAGGGTGAAGCCCTTGAGGATTCCGGGGGCGAGCGGCGAGTCCACGCCGCCGGTCAGCATCATGGGGATCGCGCCGGAGCGGATGTGCATCGCCGCGTAAGCGATCGCGTCCGTGGACGAAGTACAGCCGCAGGTGACGACGTGGCTCATGCCGCGGAAGCCGAAGCGCATGCTGATCTCGCTGCTCATCGTCCCCATCGTCCCGCTGGGGATCGAGAACAGGCTCACCTGTTTGATCTTGCCTTCGAAATAGAGCCGGTACTGTTCCTCGGAATAATCCTGCGCCCCGCCGCCAGTGCCCAGGATCACGCCGATGTCGCGCTTTTCTTCGAGCGACATCTGTGCCGGGTCGAGTCCCGCGTGCTGCAAAGCCTCATGAGAAGCGGCAAAGGCCAGCGGCACAGCGCGCCCGACATGCTTACGGTCATGGGGATCGATCCAGGCAGATTCGTTGAAATCGGAGACTTCCCCGGCAATGCGTACCGGCAGGGCAGAGGCATCAAAGCGCGTAATCTTCCGGACACCACTCTTGCCCGCGAGAATCGCGCGGCAGAAAGCCTCGTGACCGATGCCGTTCGGGCTGACCACGCCCATCCCGGTGATGACGACGCGTTTTTCCATGATTTTGTGATCTTACTCGTCAGATGCCATCGGATGCTCGCAGGTGAGAAAACAAATTGTGAACTGCATCCGCCAAAAAAACCGGAAGCTTTGCACTCATAGTCAAAAGACAGGCATGCCGGCCTCTGAAAAGCAGTCGGTGTGCTGTTTTGCTCACCTGCTGGTTCGAAAAGATCTATGCCTTCAAAATCTGCCGGCTGATGACCAGGCGCTGGATCTCGCTCGTGCCTTCGCCGATGGTGCAGAGCTTGACGTCGCGATAAAACTTCTCCGCTGGATAGTCCTTGATGAAGCCATAGCCGCCATGGATTTGGACGCCTTCATTCGCCACCCGTACCGCGACCTCGCTGGTGTAAAGCTTGGCCATCGACGACTCCAGCGTCGTCTTCATGTGGTTGTCCTTCATCCAGGCGGCCCGCCAGGTCAGCAGCCGCGCCGCTTCGATCTCCGTGGCCATGTCGGCGAGCTTCCACTGGATCGCCTGGTTTTCGCTGATCGCCTTCCCGAACTGTTTCCGCTCCTTGGAGTAGTCGCGGGCGGCTTCGTAAGCCCCCTGCGCCATGCCGAGCCCGAGCGCCGCGATCGAGATGCGTCCCCCGTCGAGAATGCGCATGGCATCGATGAAGCCGTCGCCCTCCTTGCCCAGTAAGTGCGATACGGGAATCTCGCAGTCTTCGAAGATCAATTCCGCGGTGTCGCTGGCGCGTAGTCCGAGCTTGTTTTCTTTCTTGCCGAGTTTGAAGCCCTTCGTGCCCGCCTCGACCACGAAGGCCGACAGGCCGTGGGTATGCGCAGCCTTATCCGTGACCGCCAATACCACCACCACATCTGCGTAGTGGCCGTTGGTGATGAACGTCTTGGTGCCGTTCAAAATCCACTTGTTGCCCTTGCGCACGGCGGTGGTGCGCGCGCTGCCCGCATCCGATCCGGCGCCGGGCTCGGTCAGCCCCCAGGCTCCGATAAACTCGCCGCTGGCCAGCTTCGGAATGTACTGGTGCTTCTGCTCCTCGTTGCCGGCGAGGAAGATATGGTTGCTGGCGAGCGAGGTGTGCGCAGCGACGATGATGCCCACCGAACCGTCAACCCGCGATAGCTCCTCGATGGCGGTGGCGTACTCGATGTAGCCCATCCCCGCGCCACCGTATTCAGCGGGAAAAATAACCCCCATCAGGCCCAGCTTGCCGAGTTCCTTGATGGTGGCCAGCGGAAACTCGCAGGCCTCGTCCCACTTCATCACGTTGGGAGCGATCTCCCGTTCGGCGAATTCACGCACCATCTTGCGAAGGTGCTGCTGCTCTTCCGTAAACTCGAAATTCACTGCACTCTCCGTACCTGATCATGAAAGTGACACGCCCGCCGGTTGGCGAGGCGCAGGAAGGGAAGGAAGGTTATAACACGAATCTTTGGATGCGGAAAGTCTGGCTTATAGAGAGGAGTTTTCGGAGTTCGCCTGCCAGGCGCGCTTTTCGGCTTCTTCTTTGAGCGAACGAAATAAATCGACGTAAATGTTGGTAATGGCAGTCCGCACGCCTTCGCCAAACATGAAGCTCGCCGGTCCCGTGAACTCCTGCCAGGTCTTCATGAGCGAAGTCCCGTCCGGCTGCTCTTCGAAAGAGAACCACTGCTCGGCGTTGATGGCTGTGGTTTCGCCGATCCAGTGCACGTAACCCGGAGGCGCACACTCGAGGATGCGCGGACGAAAGGTCACCGGGATCGGCTGCAGGATTTGCATCTGGAACTTGCTGCCCATCTTCCACGGTTCGCCTTCGATCCATTGCGTGTTGGCGATTACGCTGCTCCAGCGTGGCCACTCCTCCACGCGGCAAAAGGCATGCCAGATATGCTCAGGCTTGCAGTTGACGACGGTCGCGTATTCCAAACGCATGGGGTCCCCTAGCCGCAGATCTCTTCAATCGCCCGGACGGCGTATTCGCACGCCGCGCGATCGACATCCAGGTGGGTGACGAAGCGCATCTGTTCCGGCGAGATAGAATTCGCAAGCACGCTCTTCTCGGCGAGCCGCCGAGTAAATTCACCGGTCGTCATGCCGGTGTCGCTTACGTCGAAGACCAGGATGTTCGTCTGCACCGTCGCGACGTCGATCTGGATGCCTTTGATCCTCGCCAGGCGCTCGCCGACAAACTGAGCGTTAGCGTGGTCTTCGTGCAACCGCTTCGGCCCCTCTTCCAGCGCGACCAGCCCAGCAGCTGCCAGAATGCCTGCCTGGCGCATCCCTCCGCCGAGTGCTTTCCGCTGAATACGTGCCTGCTGGATGAACTCCCGCGAGCCCACGAGCATCGACCCCACCGGGGCCCCGAGTCCCTTGGACAAGCAGAACATTAACGAATCGACGCTGCGCGTAATCTCCGCGACGGGCTTGCCCAATGCTGACGCCGCGTTGAAGACCCGCGCGCCATCCATGTGGACCGGCACTCCCGCCTTGTGCGCGCCTTCACAGATCTCTTCCACGACCGCGGTCGGCAGCACCGTGCCGCCCGCCATGTTGTGCGTGTTCTCGAGCGAAATGAGTCCCGTCTGCGCCACGTAGTAGGTGCTCGGCTGGATCTTGCGCCGGACCTGCTCCCAGCGAATCACGCCATTCTCGCCCGCGATGGTGCGTGGCAGGCATCCCGAGAACTGCGCAAGCATCGCCATCTCGTAGTCCTTGATGTGCGCGCGCTCCTCGCAAATAATTTCCTGCCCGTGCCGGGTATGGACCCGGATTGCGATCTGGTTGCCCATCGTTCCGCTGGGAACGAAGATCGCCGCCTCGCGTCCGAAGATCTCGGCCGCCCGTTTTTCCAGCTTGTTGAGAGTCGGATCTTCGCCGTACACGTCATCGCCCACCTCGGCTTCCATCATGGCGCGGCGCATCGCCGGCGTGGGCTTGGTCACGGTATCGCTGCGCAGATCGACCGGCAGCGGCCGTTTCCCGTCTTCGGAGGATAGCAATGGAGACTGCGAATGAGTGCTGCTCATAAGAAGTATGAAGTTTGAGTTTACTTCGGTTGCCGGGAAATTGCGATGAGCGGCGCCCCCGACTCGACTCTCTCCTCGGACGGAGGCTCTGCCAGGGTGAGCCGTTCAAAGATTTCGTTGGAGAGCAGTCTGCCGCGATCGGTAAGCCAGACCGACCTGGGATCGCGTTGCAGCAGGCCAGCCTCTTCCAAATCGGAGAGCATGGATTGTCTCTTCGTGATTGCCGCTTCGCCGAACTGCTTTTCGATCGACTCCAGGGGGAGGCCGCGATTCAGGCGCAACCCAAGAAAGAACGCCTCATCTTCTGCGGCGGCCGCATCGATGCGCCGGAATCTGGGCGCAATCCCGGCAAGAAATTGATCCAGATCGTCCGAGGTCGCGAAGCGCACGGCCTCGGCGCCGCTGACGGGCAGCATGGAGTGCGCATCGACCCCGAAGCCGAGGTACGGCTGGCGCAGCCAGTACTTCAGGTTATGCTTCGACTCGCAATGGTCGCGCGCGAAGTTCGAAATCTCGTATTGCTTCACGCTCGCGCGGTTGAGCGTGTCGCAAGCCTGCTGGTAGAAGTCCGCAGTAGCATCGTCATCGGGCACAAAGTGCGCGTGATAGCGCGTGCCCCCAGCCATCAGTTCGCGACCCAGCCGCGAATCTTCGTCCACTTCCAACATGTAAACGCTGGCATGGGGAACGCCGGTAGCGATCAGCTGCTCGAGGGAAGTGCGCCAGCTTGCTTCGGTCTGGTGCGGCAAACCGGCGATGAGGTCCACGCTGAGATTAGAGATTCCCGCCGAACGCAGATTTTCTATGTCCGCCAGGGCGATAGCGCGCGTGTGCAGGCGGCCCACCGCGCGGCTCTCTTGGTCGACGAACGATTGCACCCCGAGGCTCACGCGATTCACCCCGCAGCGCAGCAGCGTGTCGAGGATCTCCGGGGTTAGCGTACCTGGCGCGCACTCGACGGTGACCTCTGCGTCGCGGGCGACGGCAAACTGCTGGCGCACGGCCGCAAAGAGCCGCTCCAGTTGATCGGGAGCCAGCACACTGGGGGTTCCGCCACCCAGATAAATGGAATCGACTTCAGCTTCGAATTGCGCCTCCGCCGATGCCGCGGCTTTTTCCGCGTTGCGGATGTCGGAGGTCACGACGTCGATATATCGGTCGAAGAGCTCCCGCGAAAACACGCCGGAGGCGAAGTTGCAGAACGAGCACTTGGTGCGGCAAAAGGGAACCGAGATGTAGAGGCCAAGCGCCACAGCTCATTATCCCATCCGTCACAGGCCGGAGGACGGGCATGCGCTAAACTAGGGAGTTTCGTGGACCCATGCGATCGTGACCGAAGACATCCAGAACTGGGCAGAACGGATTCGCGGAGGAGATCTTCGCGCGCTGGCGCGTGCCATCACCGCGGTCGAAAACCGCTCCACGGATGCGGCCGAGTTGTTGAAGGCCTTGTTCCCGCACAGTGGTAAAGCCGGCGTCATCGGCATTACCGGCTCACCCGGAGCGGGGAAGAGCACCCTGGTCGACGGCATTGCGCGCGAATATCGCAAGGCCGCGAAGACGGTCGGCATCGTCGCCATTGATCCCACGAGCCCCTTCAGCGGCGGCGCAATCCTTGGCGATCGCATTCGCATGCAGGGCCACTACGCCGATCCCGGCATCTTCATCCGCAGCATGGCGACGCGTGGATCGCTCGGCGGCCTGGCGCGTACCACCGCCGATGTCACCTCCATTCTTGATGCCAGCGGCCGTGATCTCGTCTTAGTGGAGACCGTCGGGGTTGGGCAGGATGAAGTCGATATCGTGAAGCTCGCCGACGTCACCATCGTCGTGCTCGTGCCCGGCATGGGCGACGATGTGCAATCGATCAAGGCGGGCATCATGGAGATCGCTGACATCTTCGTCATCAACAAGGCCGACCGCGACGGCGCGGAGCGCGTCGAGCGCGAGATACGCGCCTTGCAGGGGCTCGCGCTGCGCCACGATGATTGGGTGCCCCCGATCGTGAAAACCGTTGCCGCCAGCGGTGACGGCATTCCCGAGCTGGTGGCGAAGATCGAGGAGTACCGATCGTTTCTCGACAAGAGCGAGGCGGGCCACCAGAAACGGATCGAGAACTGGCGCAATCGCCTGGTCGAAATGTTGCGCGACGCACTGCTGGAGCAAGTCGAACATGAGCACCTCGGCAACGGCGCGGCCGGCCGTTACGCCGCCGAGATCGCCGACCACAAGCGCGATCCTTACACCATCATCGAAGAAATTGTCGGCACCGTCGGTCGCCGCTGAACGGTAGACGACGATTCGGGATGACAATCGTTTAAAGTAGAGTCCTGGTGGGGTCAATGATGTTTCAAATCGATCATCTCGGAATTGCGGTAAAGTCGCTCGACAAGGCCAGGAAGTTCTACGAGACGATGGGCATGCAAGTGCTCCCGGAGGAGACGGTTGCCGACGAAAAAGTACGCCTGGCGATGGTCCCGATGGATGGCAGCCGCATCGAGCTGCTGGAGCCGACCGAAAGCGATTCGCCGATCGGACGCTTCCTGGAAAAGCGTGGAGAAGGTCTCCACCACGTTGCGCTTCAGGTCGAAGACCTTGCCGGTACAGTCGAACGACTGAAGGCCGCCGGAACGCGCTTCATCTCCGACGAGATCAAGGTTGGCGCCGGAGGGCATCTGTACGTTTTCGTCCACCCCTCGAGCGCCGGAGGCGTGCTGCTGGAATTGTGCACAGATCCGCCAACGGGTGTTTGAATCACTCCCATGATCCTCTTCACCATCGATACCTCAGGCAAGAATGGCGCGCTCGGTTTGTCGCGGCGCGACGGGCAGGGCATTCGGGTGCTCCAATCGGAGTCGCTTGCCGGAGGACAGTACTCGGCCGAGCTCATCCCAAAGTTTGCCGCCATGCTCCAACGGGCTGGACTGACAAAGTCGGAAGTCGATGCCATCGCCGTAGTTGCCGGGCCCGGATCGTTTACCGGCCTGCGCGTCGGTTTGGCGGCGGCAAAAGGTCTGGCGGAGATCCTGCAAAAGCCACTGACGGCACTTTCAGCGCTCGAAGCGGTTGCCGCAGCCGCGTCGGCGGGAGCCGGAACAGTTATTGCCGCCCTCGACGCTGGGCGCAACGACATCTTCCTGGGTCAGTGCGAAGTTAAAGCAGGACTTGAAGTTTCAACCGTGGCCGAGTTGCTGATAAAACCTGCCGAGTTGGCCGAGCGTGCCCGCGCGATGAACGCCGTCCTGGTCACTCCCGAAGAAAAGATTGCCGCGCTAGCCGCGGAGGCCGGTTTGCCGGTGGAACAGGTTCCCGCGCCTGGGGCAGATCTGCTGGCGGCGCTCGCATTTGCGCAACTCGATCGAGGTATCACCGTTCGCCCCGACGATCTTGACGCCAACTACATCCGCCGCTCCGATGCAGAGCTCTTCTCCACGTCTTTCCAATGAGCGGCGTCTCGATTCGCTCCTCCACTCCTTTCGACTTTTCGTCCATTCTTCGGATCGAGCGCGCCTGTCCCACGGCCGCGCACTGGAGCGAAGAGATTTATCACCAGCTCTGGGGGAATCCGAAGGCCGAACGGGTCGGTTTCGTTGCCGAGAACGAGGGTGTAGTCGTCGGATTTCTGGTCGCCCGGGAGATTGACGGCGAATGGGAGCTGGAAAACGTGGGCGTTGCCGAAGGGGCACGCCGCCAGGGAATCGGCAAGGCTCTGGTCGTTAAGCTCTTCGATTTGATAGCAAACAAGCAGGGTAGCCGCCTGTTTCTCGAAGTGCGGGAGTCGAATGTACCGGCCCGGAAGCTCTATGAGAGTCAAGGATTTGAGCTCGCTGGACGCCGTAAAAATTACTATGCCGACCCAATCGAGGATGCCCTCCTTTTTGAAAAAAAGTTCGGCAGTCTGAGTATGAAAATTCGTTGAACGAGAGCAGGCCCTATGCTACCGTCTGAAATCGCCCCTAACCTCCCAGCGACTCCAAGAGGATCGCCGGGAACCCCGTTCGGGGCCGATTGAATCGGAGGTTTGCCGGATGGCTTCTGCAGTCCGCGAACAACTACTCGCAAGCAACGATGAGTTTCGTCGTCTCTCCCAGGAACACTCACAGTATTCACAACGGCTCGATAACCTCATCCAAAAACGTTTTCTTTCCGAGGATGAGAAGCTCGAGGAAGTGCGCCTGAAGAAGTTAAAGCTACGCTTGAAGGATGAGATGGAGAAACTCGAGGTCCAATTTAGAGAGCAGCACCACGTAGCTTAGCTCTCGGCCCTTTCCAACGCTATTTTTGGTCCACAGGCAATCTTTGTGCATGGGGATCAGGACCAGCAAGCCTCCGCAGACGAAGGTTTCAGTGTGTCCTCGGACCACTGGACCGAAGCGGGGGCTTTGTCATTCCCGCAACCGCACTTTGCTCGCGCCCCTAAGTTCAAGGCACTATAATTGTAAGACCCTCTATGGTCCGTGATGGAGTCTATTACGCCCTTGCTTTTATAGCGGTGGCCGCCCTCGTGGTCTGGTTCACCGGCGTGTGGGCGCTCGCCGTTCTGCCTTTGTTGCTTGCCGCCTTTTTCGCCTGGTTCTTCCGCGATCCGGAGCGGCAGATTCCGCAGACCCCTGGAGCCATCGTCTCGCCGGGAGACGGCAAGGTCACCGACGTCGTTACGGTCGAGGTCAATGGGGAGCCGCGCACTCGCATCAGCATCTTTCTCAACGTCTTTAACGTCCACGTGAACCGCTCGCCGATCGCCGGGACAATCCGCCAGGCGGAGTACCGCAAGGGCAAGTTTGGCAACGCGATGGGCGCGGTCTCCGCCGAGGCGAATGAACAGAACATCGTGACCGTGGAAGGCGAAGGGCAGACCGTCATCTTCAAGCAGATCGCCGGATTGCTGGCGCGCCGGATCGTGTTCACGAAGAGAGTAGGTGACCAGGTGGCTCGCGGCGAGCGTGTCGGATTGATCAAGTTTGGCTCGAGAGTTGACGTAATTTTCACATCTGCTGCCGACGTCGCGGTCAAGATTGGAGACCATGTGGCGGGAGGATCCACCGTGCTCGCCGTGGCCCGCGTGGCCAATCTGGACGCCCCGGTGATGAGCCAAGTAGAACGCGGAGGCATACGTTGACCCCACTGAATCCGATGCGGAGGAGTACCGACCGAGCCCAGCGCCAGGGCCGCCTCCGTAAGGGGTTGTACATCCTCCCCTCGCTGTTCACGGCCGTAAATATTGCGGCGGGATACTACGCGATCTTCCAGTCGGTGCAGGGTGCGAACATCCAGAGCGAACCCTGGCACTTCGATATGGCCGCCATCGCGATCGGCTTTGCGATTGTCTTTGACGGCGTCGATGGCCGCATCGCCCGCATGACGAACACGACCAGCGATTTCGGCCGGGAACTCGATTCACTGGCCGATGTGATCACCTTTGGCGTGGCGCCCGCCATCCTGGCGTGGCTGTGGGGATTTCATGCCATCGCCATGGCCAACGAAGACCTGCACAAAAAGCTCATACATCTTGGCGCGGTAGCGACCTTCCTTTTCCTGGCGGCGGGTGCCTGCCGACTGGCGCGGTTCAACATTCAAAACAATCCGCAGCCCTCGAATCCGGGCCGTCCGGGACGAAAATATTTCGTGGGCATGCCGATTCCCGGCGGCGCCGGCGTGATCGCGGCCGTAGTGCATTTTGCTCACGGGTTTCCGATACCGTCTTGGTGGATGGCTTTAATCTGGGCGTTTTTTGTTCTGACCCTCGGGTTTCTCATGGTCAGCCGATGGCGCTTCCCGAGCTTCAAGGGGATTGATTTCCGGCAGCGTCACTCGTCGCGACTGCTTGTTTTACTGTGCGCGCTCGTGGTGCTGATCGTTTTCTTCTCCGAGTGGACATTGTTTGTGATCGCTATTACCTATATGTTCTGGGGAATCCTGTCCCGGTTGTTCTATGGTTTCCATCGCAGGACACACTTACCGCCGTCGCCGCCCGACCAGGTCGTCCACGCCGACTGAGATCTTCGAATGACAAAAGCAAGAAACGAAAATACAAACTGGGGCATGCTGTTTCGCGTGGCGGTGGTTGGCGCTGGAACCCTTAAGGGCCGCGAAGTGAAGGAAGTCCTGACCGAGCGCAATTTCCCCGCGCACGACGTTCGCCTGCTCGACGACGAAGAGTCTCTCGGCCAGATCGAACAGGTGGGCGACGAGGCCACCTTCATCCAGAGCCTTTTGCCCGAACACCTGTCGAACGTGGACTTCGCCTTCTTCGCCAGCGATCCGGAATTTACCCAGAGGACCTGGAAGCAGGCGCGCGATGCCGGCAGCGAGATCATCGACATCTCCTATGCGCTGGAAAACGAGAAAGACGTGCAATTGCGCGCCCCCTGGCTCGAGCGCGAACTGGGTAAGTCGCAACTCAGCCTCCGTACCCAGCCGGTCGTCATCGCGCATCCCGCGGCGGTGGTTCTTGGTTTGTTGCTTGTGCGTGCGAAGCGTGTGGGCGCAATCCGCTCGGTCAATGCAACCGTCTTCGAACCCGCCTCCGAACTTGGCAAGCGCGGCATGGACGAGCTTCACGAGCAAACCGTCAATCTTCTGTCCTTCCAGCAATTGCCCATGACCATTTTCGGTACACAGGTAGCCTTCAACGTGATCGACCGTTACGGTGAGGGTTCCATTCATTCGCTGGCGGCCGTGGAGCAGCGGATTCTCCGTCATTACAAGAAGATCGTCGGCGACGCCGCCCCGGTGCCTTCGTTGATGCTGTTGCAAATGCCCACCTTCCATGGCCATGGCTTCTCGCTTTACATTGAAATGGAAGACGGCATTACGTTGGAGACTATGCGGGCAGGACTTGCGGGCGAACACGTCACCATGAGCACAGAGACAGAGACGCCGAATAATGTAAGCGCTGCGGGTCAGGCGCAGGTCCTGCTCAACGTGCATCGCGACCCGACGAAGGAGAACGGATTCTGGATCTGGGCTACGTCCGACAACCTGCGCGTCACCGCAACCTCCGCCGTCGAATGCGCCGAGATCATGGCTGCCGGCCGTCCCCGGGGACAGGTGCAGTGAGGTTGACATCACGGCTCGGTCTGCTGGCCGCTCTTCTTGCTACCCTCTGTGCCAGCGCATGCGGTTACCATGTTGCCGGAAAGGCCGTTCGCATTCCGCCCGATGTCCAGACGATCTCGGTTCCCATTTTCATCAACCAGACCAAGGCCTACCGGATCGAACAAATCATGACGAACGATGTGGTGCACGAACTCTCCAGCCGCACGCACTATCACATCGTCAGTTCTCCGGGCGACGACGTCGATGCCACGCTGACGGGCACCGTCCTGACCAACGACGTTGCGCCTTCGACCTACGATTCCCAGACCGGCCGCGCCACCACCGCCCTCGTCACCGTCACCGCCAGCGTCAAGCTGGTCGATCGTCACGGCAAAGTGCTCTTCGAAAACGATAACTACACCTTCCGCGATCAATACGAGCTCTCTGCCGACCCCGCCAGCTTCTTTGAAGAGGATTCGATGGCAGTGCGCCGCCTCTCCGCGGATTTCGCCCGCACCCTCGTGAGTAATGTCCTGGAGGCCTTCTAGTGCGAAGCTTCGCGCCGACGGAGCGATTCGTGAACGACGTGGAGCAGCGCCAGCTCAAGGCCGGCTATGTCTTCCTTGGCGACGAGGCTTTCTTCCGCAAACAATGCCGTGAGGCCATCCTGAAACACCTCGTGCCGGCGGACGTCCGCGAGTTCAGCTTCTACGAATTCGACCTCTCCGACATGGGCATCGGCGAAGTGCTCGATCGCGCGCGTACCCCGTCGCTGATGGCGCCCTTCCAGGTCTTCTTCGTGCGCGGCGTCAAGAACCTGTACGGCCGCGGCAAGCACGACGACGAGTTCGCGGCGATCGAAGAATATTTCAAGAACCCGAACCCGGATGCGCTGATCATCTTCGTCGCCGACCACATCAGCATCCCCGCCGACGTCCGCAAGATGGACATGCAGGACAAGGAACGCTACGAGAAGATCCGCGAGACCCTCGGCGAGTGGTGCAGCCTGATCGAGTTCGCGCGCGTGGAAGAGGGCGAAGCGGGCAAGTGGGCGATGCAGGCGGCGCAAGCGGAAGGCGTGAAACTCGAGCCCGACGCTGCCCGCGAACTTGTCGATGCCCTCGGCGGCGACATGATGCTGCTCGCCAACGAACTCGAGAAGCTCATCCTCTACGTCGGCGAGAAAAAACGAATCACCCTCGGCGACGTGGAAACCATGGTGCTCGCCGCTAAGCAGCGCTCCCTCTACGAGCTCACGGATGCCATCTCGCAACACGACCGCGTGAAAGCGCTCCAGGTGCTGGACGCGATCCTGTCCACCGGCGATGGCGAGGAAGCTGCTATCGGCCACCTCTATATGCTCGCCCGCACCTTCCGGCAAATGCTGGTGATCAGCGAACGCAATGTGCGCGACTCCCGCGCTTTGTGGCAGGTCCTGTGGCAAGGCTTCCGCGTGCCGCCTTTTGCCGCCGAAGATATTATCCGCCAGGCTCGACGCTTCAAATCCCGCCGTGAATTAACCCGGGCCATCCGGTTAATCGCGCGAGCCGACCTTTCGGTGCGCTCGAATCCGCCGAGCAAGCGCATGGTACTCGAAAATCTTATTCTCGAACTCGCCTCCGAGCCCCGCGTGGTCGAGCCCGGATGGCAGCAGGAAGAGCTGCCCGTCTAACAAAACTAATCAGGCAGCGCAGTGATCTTCATTGCGTCGTGAAATTGCCCGTCAAGCGATCGCGGCCATACCTGTTCTCGATCTCGTAGTAGTAGGTGGTATGCGGCTGGAGGTTTTGCATGACCACTTCATGGCCCGTAGAACCGCCAGGCCTGTACGCGTGCTGGGCGAGACGGTTGGGATCGGTTCCGTAATTCACCCTCGTGGCTGCTGTCTTATTCGTAGTCCAGCGCAACGTCGCAGAATGCTCGGTCACCTCCTCCACCGTCGGCCCGGAGGTAAGCACCACGGTATCGGGGATTCTGCTCTGCGCCTGGGCGGTGTGTTCGGCGTTACTCTCCGGCGGCGAGACTTGCGCGAAGGCTTGGCTAGCGCCAAAAGCGAGCACTCCAAGAAACAGCAGTCGTTTCATCTACCCTCCGAAACCGGCGGCAACATTCTATTTGTGCCAGATGCCCAGGACCGCGTCGCAACGCGACGATTTCACCCAGATGATACGCCGTGTGGTCTGCCATCAGCAGCGCCTCGCGCAGCAGGTTCTGGCCGTCGCCCCAGGGAAACGGTTTCGCAAGGTCGTTCTTTGCATCCTTCAACAGCTCCTCGAACTCCTTCAGGTCGGCCTTGATCTGGTGGATCGAATCCTTCCATGCCTTCTCGCTGGGTGGTTCCGGCGATTTCGGCCAATAGCCCTCGGGCCACTCCGGCGACTGGTACTTGCCATCGTGATTCTTGCTGAAATGAAGGATGTCGCTCTGCGTGATGCGGATGTGCTCGAGCAACTGCCAGCCGGAATACGGCAGGCCGGCGGGCTTTACGCCGCGGCGATCGGCAGGGAAGTCTTTTACAACCCCGTCAAGACCCGCGTGTGCATTGCCGCCTTCTAACAGCGCGAGCAGCTGTTTCTCAAGTTCATTCCTTTCGGACATCTCGCCCCTCTCAGGCCGCGCGCGGGATGCGGCGCGTTTTTCGTTGGACCTCGCGGTGGGCCGCGGCGCTTGCGATCAATGCCAGGGCGGTGGCCCCGACGACCAGCCAATCGCGGTGGAAGTCGAGCCACACCTGCAAGCTGTGATGCCGCGAGCGCGCGTCGAAATCTCCGTGGGTTCGATGCCGGCCGGGCACATAATTCCACAAATTGTTCGGACGGTTCGGATCGGCTTTGCCGTCATACTGCTGCGCCTCATAACCGGTTGCACCCAGGTAGCGGTCCAGCAATCCCGGAAAGAACTTCTGGCCGAGGATCGCCTCCACAGTCGGGTACCCCACCCAGTATTCACGGCGGGGATTCTTTGCCTGCGCGGCGCGCCACACTGCTTCCGCCGCCACCTCCGGCTCGTAAATCGGAGGCACGGGCTGCGGCTTGCGCGGCAAGCGGCTCTTCACCCAATCAAACTGCACCGTATTCATCGCCGGCATTTGCACCACCGTGACCTTTACATTGCTGTGATCGTGGTGCAGTTCGCAACGTAGCGAATCCGTGAACCCCACGATCGCGTGCTTCGCCGCGCAATAGGCGGACTGCAAAGGAATACTGCGGTACGCCAGCGCCGATCCAACCTGCACGATAGTTCCTCGGTCTCGGGGCAGCATGCGCCGCAGCGCCGCGAGCGTTCCGTACACGTAGCCGAGATAGGTCACCTCCGTCACGCGCCGGTATTCCTCGGCCTCCATTTCCTTCACTGGAGAGAATACGGAGACCATCGCGTCGTTCACCCACACATCGATCGGCCCGAACTCCTCTTCGACCTTGGCGGCCGCGGATTCGACTGCGTTGGCGTCGCTTACGTCGAGGGGAAGCACGAGTCCTTTGCCGCCCAGCTTCACGACTTCTTCGCGCGCCGCTTCCAATGCCTCGGGATTACGCGCAATCAGCGCGACACGTGCCCCCCGTTTCGCAAAAGAATGCGCGATCGCTCGGCCCAATCCAGCGGACGCTCCCGTCACCACAACCGTCTGTACAGATTTCGTTTCCTTCATAGAATTCAACATTTCCTCGTTTCTCTGTTGGATGTGAAGTCCGCCCGCGGTGATGCCGTCCGCTTCGCATGATGTATCCTCGTTGCAAGTTGGAGGATGGCATTGGCTCGGACTCGTACGGCGTTTTGCTCGAACGCCCTCGTCTTTTTCTTTTTGTTATTTGTCGGTTCCCCATCGACCGTTTCCGCCCAGCAGGTTGATCCCGCGCTCTTTGGAAACCTTCACTGGCGGCTCGTCGGCCCATTTCGTGGAGGTCGCGCCGTCGCCGCCACCGGCATCTCTGGCAGTCCAAGTATTTACTACTTCGGCTCCGTGGGCGGCGGCGTGTGGAAAACCACCGACGCCGGCGTGACCTGGGATCCCGTCTTCGACTCGCAGCCCATCTCCTCGATCGGTGCCGTCGCCGTAGCCCCTTCGAATCCCAACATTGTCTACGTTGGCAGCGGGGAAGCCGACATGCGTTCGCAGATCGGTTACGGCAACGGGATGTACAAATCGGCCGATGCCGGCAAGACCTGGTCGCACATCGGTCTCACTGATAGCCGGCAGATCGGCAAGATCCTCGTCGATCCCAAAGATCCGAACCTGATCTTCGTGGCGGCGCTTGGACACGCATACGGTCCAAACCCTGAACGCGGCGTCTACCGCTCTACGGATGGCGGCCAGACCTGGCAGGCCGTCCTTCACAAGAACGATGATACCGGCGCGATCGACCTCGCTTTCGATCCCCACGACAGCCACACGCTTTACGCTTCTCTGTGGCAGACACGGCGTCCCCCATGGAATGTTTATCCCGCCTCCAATGGGCCGGGCAGTGGGCTCTACAAATCGACCGATGGCGGATCGCATTGGACGCAACTCACCAATGGCTTGCCCACGGAGGGCCTCGGACGTATCGGAATCGCCGTCGCGCCCAGCGAACCCAACCGCATCTATGCCATCGTCGATGCCAAGGACGGCGGAATGTATCGCTCCGACGATGCCGGCGCGACCTGGCGGCGCGCTGATGACGACAAACGCATTTGGGGACGCGGCTGGTACTTCGGCATCGTCGCCGTCGATCCGAAAAATCCCGACCTCGTCTACGTCTCGAACACCTCCGTCTATCGCTCGGAGGACGGCGGAAAAACGTTCACCGTCTTCAAGGGAGCTCCCGGCGGCGACGATTACCACAGCATCTGGATCGCGCCTGAGGACGGCCAGCGCATGATCATCAGCAGCGACCAGGGTACTGTCATCTCGCTCAACCGCGGCCAGACCTGGAGTTCCTGGTACAACCAGCCCACCGCACAGCTCTATCACGTCAGTACTGACAATTCGTATCCCTACTGGATTTACGGCGCGCAGCAGGACAGCGGCGCCATCGCCGTGCGCAGCCGCAGCAAGTATTCTTCGATCACCGAACGCGACTGGAAGGGAATTGAGGTGGGCGGCGAAAGCGGATCGCTCGCTCCCGATCCCTCGAATCCGAACATCGTCTTCGGCGGAACGGTTTCCAGATACCAGGCCGATCTCTCGCAGGATCAAAATATTGCTCCCACCCTGGGTCGTGAAGGCACATGGAGAAACACCTGGACACTGCCGCTCACATTTTCCCCTGCGGATCCGCACAAACTCTATTTCAGCCACCAGGTTCTATTTCGCAGCACCAACGGTGGCCAATCCTGGGACGCCATCAGTCCCGACCTCACCCGCGAGGACCCGGGAGTTCCGTCAAACCTCGATCCCATCACCGCAAAGTTCGGACTCGATTCGCCGCGCAAGGGCGTGATCTATTCCATTGCCCCTTCGCCCCTCGATGCCAATCTGCTGTGGGTAGGCACCGATGACGGCTTGATCCAGCGCTCCGCCGACGATGGCAAACACTGGCAGAACGTGACTCCCTCGCCGATGACTGCGTGGAGCAAGGTCGCGACGCTGGAGGCATCGCACTTCGACAAGCAGACTGCCTATGCGGCCGTCGATCGTCATCGCCTCGAAGACTATCGGCCCTATCTCTACCGCACGCGCGACGGCGGCAAGAGCTGGCGGCAGGTTGCCAATGGCATTCCCGAGGGCGCTTACCTGAACGCAATTCGAGAAGATCCCAAGCGCCGCGGATTGCTCTACGCGGGCACCGAGACCGGCATCTACGTCAGTTTCGACGACGGCGATCATTGGCAACCGCTGCAGTTGAATCTCCCGGTCGCTTCCGTGCGCGACATCGCGATCCACGGTGACGACCTCGTCATCGCAACCCACGGCCGCTCTTTCTGGGTCCTCGACGACGTTGCCTCCTTGCGCGAATCGAACCTAACCACCGCGAACGACGAGGCGCATTTCTTCAAACCGCAGGTCGCAACTCGCACTCGCCCGGGAAACGACGAGGCCACGCCTTATCCCAAGGAAGTGCCGCACGGCGACAATCCTCCGGTGGGCGCGATTCTCGACTACTACCTGAAGAGTGCAGCCGCCTCGCCGATCACCTTGGAGATTTTCAATTCCAAGGGGGAGAGCGTTCGCAAGTTCTCCAGCGACCACAATCCCGCGCCCCCCGACGAAAAGAATCTCAAGGTAGAAACGCGCTGGATCAAACTCGCGACTCCGCTCCTGGCCTCCGCGGGCTCGCATCGCTTCGTTTGGAATCTTCAGTACGAGGAGCCGGAAGGAGCAAGCGGAGGCTATCCGCGCCTCTCTGGCGTATGGGTCCTCCCTGGGGAATACACCGCGGTGTTGACGGTGGCAGGGAAGAGCTATCGCCAGCCTCTCGCCGTGCGCATGGATCCGCGAGTGAAAACGCCGGCAGCGGATCTCCAGCGGCAGTTCGCCGATTCGCAACGCGCCTCGGCAGCGCAGAAACAACTCGCGTCCGACATCGCAAAAGGGTCCGCCATCGAGAAACAGCTCGATGCTCTCACGGCGCCAGATATCAATGTGCTGGTAGAGCCCTACCGCCAGCGCTTGACGGTCCTGCTCGGCAAACCCGATGCCGGCTACGGGGCCCCCACCACGCCGCTGGATACCGATACCACCAGCCTGCGTCATCTCGCCGGCAAGCTGCGTGCGGTGCTGTATGCCTTGCAGAGTGCCGATGTCGCTCCCACCCCCGACCAGGAGGCAGCTCTCCAGAAATTCGAACAGGTGCTCGGCTCCACCGGGAAGCAGTGGAACACATTCACCACCGTCGATCTCCCAAAATTGAATGGGCAACTCAAGCAGGCAGGCTTGGCGGAGATCTCCCTGGCACCGGCGCAACCGCGGGATCTCGACGATGGAAACGACAATGACAACGACCGCTGAGCCGGCCTCAGTGCAGCAGGAGCCCCAGGATCACGACGATCACTCCCCCGGCCCCGATCGCCATGCCGCCATACCAGAAGCTGCGGTTAGCCGTCAGCAGGGTGAGGGAACAGATCACGAGCGCAACTTCCAGGAAGCCCTCCGCGAGGTCATAACGGTCGGCGCGCCGCGCGACCACGCTCTTCTCGTCCTCCAGCTTCTTCGCCTCGTTGCTGATGTCCTTCGTGTCGTCGGAAGCTTTCTCGATGCGCTTGGCGTATTTCTCTTTCAGCTTCTCGATGTCTTCCTTCGACTTGTCGTCCCTCATCGTGGCCTGCAGCACGGTGAGATTGTCCACCGCCTGCTCGGCCTCCGTTCCGCGAAGTTTCTTGAACTGGTAGAAATTCCACTGGTCGGTGCGATCGTTGGAGAGCACGACCTCTTCCGTATGGGCACGGTGGCTCAGCAGGGTAGCGGCGGCCAGCAGCACGGCCAGCACGGACATCGTAAAGCTGACCTCGAGCATTTTCGAATGCTCCGCCCTCTCTACCTGTTCGTGTAACTCGTGTAATTCCTCACCCGCATTTTCCATAATTATGCGCTATCTCCGTTGTAGAAGATCATCGTTCCGACCCAGGAGCCATTGATTGGGGCATCGATGGTATGAGAAGTTCTCTGATCGCACAAGCCTTTAGCTGGCGCGTCCTCCCCTCGTCGGAGGGGCGGGTTCGTGCGGGATGTGCGTCTCCGGCACATAGCCCGGCAGCACTTCGCGCAGCGCCCATTCGATACGCTTGATCGATTGCCGCATCATCTCGGTCTCTTGCTTGCCGCCATGGGTTGCCGTTCCGTAGGAGATCACCTGGAGAGCATTGCGGATGTGGTGATTCATGTCCGCGATTACTTCCAGCCGCGCCTGCACCGATTTCCGGCGATGTTGCACGCTGCGCGTTAGCTCCAGGAAAAGCCCTGCCACCACCAGTCCGGTCAGTGCGTTGGACGACGCGGTAATCAACTTACGGTTCACTCCATCGCGGTTTAGCATGCGGTCAAACCCGTAGCCGGAGGCCGTAATCAGGAGAAATATGCTCAACGTCAGCAGCGCCAGCTTCCAGCCGCGAAACTCGTCCATTGCCGTGTCCATCCCTCGTTTATTCGGTGGAGATTTGGGGGTGTGGGGATGCCTCCCCAGTGTACCCGGAAGCCGCGTGCTTCGGATAGACTCCCGGCATGGGCTTTGGAGGTAGCAGATGACGCTGGATGACCAGGCACAATCGCCGGATCCCGAGCTGCTGCTGGCGGCCGCCTCCGCTCCCGCGCTCACCGAGGACCTGGCCCTGGCTCTCCTCAACCGTCCCGATCTGCCGCCCAACGTCATCGACGCCATCGCGAAAAATCCCTCGGTCCTCAAACAGCGCAAGGTCATCCTTGCCGTCGCCAGCCACCCGAAGACGCCGCGCCATGTCTCTCTGCCCCTGACCCGCAGTCTCTATACTTTCGAGCTGGTGAAGGTCGCTTCGCTCCCCGCTGTCCCTCCTGATCTAAAGGTCGCGGTAGACGAGCTCATCCTCTCCCGCATGGAGCAAATCTCTGAAGGTGAGCGCCTGAGCCTCGCCCGGCAGGCCTCAGGCCGGGTGGCCGGGGCGCTGCTGCTCGATAAGGAAGAGCGGGTGAATGCAGCGGCGCTGAACAATCCGAGGATGACCGAGGCGATCATCACCAAAGCCCTCAGCTCTCCCGCCTCCTCCGGCAAATTCGTGCTACTGGTCTGCAACCATCCGCAATGGTCGTTGCGGCGCGATATCCGGCTCGCCCTGTTGCGCAATCGCCATACTCCGCTGGCGGCAGCCGCCGCATACATCGAGGGATTTCCAGCAACTCTGGTTCGCGAAGTCCTGGCCAAGTCGGAGCTGCGCCCGGAGATCAAGAACTACCTGCTCGCCACCCTGGCTTCCCTTGGCGAAGCAGGCTCTTGATTACACGGAGGGCGAAGATTCCGTGGCGGCCTTGTCTTCTTCGGCTTTGATCTTGCCCGACTCATCGACATAGAACGCCCGGTGGGTTGCGTCCACGTGGTCGGGGGTCATCGTGAGGTGGTAGCCGTCCTCCTTGGCCCTGTAGCTGACCGTGTAATCGCCCCGCTTCTTGCTCGCCGCCATGCGCCTGGTAAACGAACCTTGTCCTACTAGCGCGTCCAGACTTGGTGCATAAGCATTCTTCTTCGCCTTGTAGTCCTTTTCTGCGTAAACCACGGTCCGCATGAAACCGAGAGCTGTGGCCTCGCTATCGCTCTTGGCTGGGTCACCCTTGAATTTAGGCTGGTACTCCTGGCTCCAGCTCAAGCTTACGAGGACGAGCGTTAAGACCATTGGAACGAAGTTGCGAATGCGCATCGAGAGCTCCTGGTTGTGGCGATTCTGTTCCAGTCAAAATGGTGGCGGGCTTGATTCTAACTCCGAACTTCCTTTGCAAGCTTATGGGGTTACAGGTACTATCTGCTTCAGCGAACTGTCCATGTTCCTATGAAAGCAGCCATGGCCAAGAAACCTCATATCCGAATTGCAGTTGTGGAAAGTGATCCGCTGCGTTTTGTCGGGTTTCGCGCTTTATTCGATGCCGAGACCGACCTCGAATTATTGTCCGCCACGGTCGGCGACCTTGCGGCTCGGCAGGATGTCGATCTGGTCCTGTTAGGCAGTCGCAACGGCCAGAACCTTTTCGATGTAATGGCGAGCCTCAAAGCGGCACGTCCGGACCTCCGGATCATCGTTACCGGCACCGGTGCGGACGATGAAACCATCCTCAAAGCAGTAGCTGCCGGCGCCAAGGGATATGTTGACGAAGCCGCGTCCCCAGCGGAGTTCGTGCAGGCCATCCGCATGGTGAACCAGGGCAGCGTCTGGGCTCCGCGTCGCGTCCTCTCCATCTTTATCGAGCGCGTAACTTCCTCCCCGGGACGAATTTTTCCCGCCGGTCGCGTCACCTTTACCGATCGCGAGAAGGAAGTACTCGAGCTGCTCGTCGCCGGCCGTTCCAACAAGGAAATCGGCGCGGCTCTGGGCATCGAGGAGCGTACGGTCAAGGCGCATGTCGCGAAGCTGATGCGCAAGGTCGGCGTGCAGAATCGCATCGCCCTTTCGGTGCATGCGATCACGCATTCGCTCGTCACCTCCGCCCGCTAGTCTTCCCTCGTCAGCCCTCCCGCGTGCTTCCGAGCGGGGCTTCCATGCGTCTTTCCCTCGTTACCAAAGTACTAGCCTCAGTGTGTCCCCGGACCAAAGCCCGCGGTGACGTTGTTCGCTTCCTCCATCCCCCTCATACTGGCTTCACCTACTACAGTACCTGGGAGAAGGGGCTGACCGAAGAGCGAGGGTCCTTCGATCAGCCCCGGATAAAATCTCGGGGATTGCCCAGGTACTGAGCGGGTCCCCCAACAACTCAACCAGCCCTCCCCCAGAGTGCCCGTCTCCGAAAAGTAAACTCGCATTTCCACATCTCCCGCCCTGCCGCTCGCTCCCAAAAAGCGTAAGATCGAGTCAAATCTCAAAACAGAGCTGTTTGCTCCTCTCCAGAAAATGGAGTGAACGGTCGATGCGAGGCTCGTTCGAATGAAGAAGTTGGCAGGTCTGCTCATCCTCACCCTGAGCGTTGCGGCTTGGGCCGGCGATCGCTCCAATGAATCTGACCGCGTTGAAAGTGCCGCCACTGTTCTCGATGAGATCATGGCCGCGCCTGATAAGGGTATCCCGGAACGAATTATCGATGACGCGAAATGCATCGCAGTGGTGCCCTCCATGCTCAAGGGAGGATTCGTTGTCGGCGCTGCCTACGGAAAAGGTGTTGCGAGTTGCCGTACCGACCGGGGTTGGACTCCGCCTGCCTTCTTCGTTCTCCAGGGTGGCAGCTTCGGTTTCCAGATTGGCGGGCAGGCGGTCGATGTCGTCATGCTCATCATGAATGAGCACGGCATGCGGAGCCTGCTGAACAGCAAGTTCAAACTCGGCGCCGATGCGTCGGTTGCCGCCGGCCCCGTAGGACGCCAGGCCGAAGGTAGTACCGACATCACCATGCGCGCCGAGATCCTGACCTATTCGCGGGCTCGCGGTATCTTCGCGGGAATCACCTTGAATGGCGCCTCGGTTCGTCAGGACCGCGATGCCACCCGCGACTTTTACGGGCGCATGATCCCGTTCCGCACGCTTCTCAAGGGCGGCACCTCCTCCCCTGACGATGCCCGGCCCTGGATCACCGCCCTCAATCGCTATGCCGGAGGAGCCAACGTGATGAACGCGCCGGCCACCGCGAGCGTTCCGCCGCCGCAGTCGGATGCAAATCCCCCGGCAAAGACCGCGCCTGCGGAAAGCGACATACCTCCCACGCAGCCTTCTGCTGACCAGCCTCACTAGGTCGGACGCTGTTTCTTTCAAGGCGATGGGGTGACCCATCGCCTTTGTGCTGTTTGACTCTGGTTTTCTCGGGTGCTACCGTCGCAGTTTGCGAACGCTGCGTCAAAGGCTGGAGTATGCGCCAATATGGCTGCTGATGCGGGTCATGGCGATCTTGCCTCGGCCCCTCGCGCGAGCTCTCGGCATTTCGATTGGTGGGACGGTTTACCTGCTGCTCGGCCGCTTGCGCCGCGTCGGCCGCCGTAATCTCCAGATCGCCTTTCCCGCCAAGTCGCCCCACGAACGAAACCAGATCCTGCGCGGCATGTACGTCTCCCTCGGCCGCCTCCTCGCCGAGTTCTGCCTCTTTCCTCGCTACACTCGCGAGAACGTCTCGCAGATCGCGGTGTACCAGGGCTTCGAAAACTTCGAGCAGGCGGAACAACAGAAGAAGGGCGTCTTGCTCCTCACCGGGCACATCGGTGGATGGGAGGTCGGATCGTTCGTGCATTCCATGCACGGCCACCCGATGAACATCGTCGTCCGTCCGCTCGACAACCCGTATCTCAATCGCCTCGCGGAACAGTTCCGCAGCCGCTTCGGCAATCGCCTTCTTCCCAAGCAGGACTTCGCCCGCGGCCTGCTCGCCTCCATGCACCATGGCGAAACCGTCGGCATCTTGATGGATACCAATATGACGCCGCCCCAGGGCGACTTCGTTCCGTTCTTTGGCGTACTCGCCTGTACGGCGACCGGGCTCGCGCGCGTCGCCGTGAAGACAGGTGCGGCCGTCGTGCCCGCATTCACCATTTGGGACGACCAGCTCCGGAAATACCGCGTGCAGTTTGAGCCCGCCATCAGGCTCGTCCGAACTGCCGATCATGCCGCCGACGTTCTTGCCAACACCGCTCTCTTCAATCACGCCCTCGAAGAAATCATCCGCAAGCATCCCGAACAGTGGCTCTGGGTCCACCGCCGCTGGAAGACCCGTCCTCCCGGCGAGCCGCCCCTCTACTGATCGTTCCAATTCGGTGCATTGCAGAAAAACTTCTGAGGGATCGACTCCTCCGTGCATGTGCCGTACCCTGCGACTTCCCATGAAATCAATTCTTTCGGTCGCGGACATCCACCCCGTGGGCACCCTGTAGGTTTTCGTGGGTGCCCCATCCTTCTCCCGAAGGGAGAGGGTGGGTCGCATGGAGGTTAGATTTACGACACAAGACTTGAGCCATACGCCGCTGGGCACCTTCTTTGCATGGCCTAACTGCAATGTTTTGAATATTTTACCTCTAAGTCGTTGGAATAGAATATTTTGCGCAGTATGCATCCAGCAACTCTCGTCGTTTCAAGATTTTGCGATTCCAAAGGGGGAGGGGGGTACACCGTTGCTTCCGCCACCGCTTAGCGATATACCAACAGCATGTCCGCCACCCTGCAGGAACTCGCTGCCGTTACAAAGTCGCAGATTGTCGGCGACGCAAGCCTCAAGGTCTCCTGCGTCGCCAGCATTCCGCGTGCGTCGAGTCGCGATCTGGTTTTTTGCGAGAGCGAAAAGTTTTTCGAGGAAGCTCTCTCCAGCAACGCCGCTGCCGTGATCGCCGGAGAATTTGCGTTAGGCCTCGATTCGCCCAAGCCCTTGTTGATCGCCAGGCAGCCCAGGCTTGCCTTCGCCCTGGCGGGGCGTCACCTGCGCTCGGGTCGCCGTCCCGGAGGCATCGTCCATCACACTGCGATCGTCTCGCCCACGGCGGTGTTCGGAGACGAAGTGATCCTCGGTGCCTACGTCGTCATCGGGGAACACACCACCATCGGCAACCGTGTCTGCATCAGTGCCGGCGTGTGCGTTGGCAGTAATGTCACCATCGGCGACGACTCCGAGATCCATTCGCGGGTGACGATCTATCACGGCACGACCATCGGCAGCCACGCGCTCATTCATTCCGGTGCCGTGCTCGGCAGCGACGGCTTCGGCTACGTGCGCGACCAGGAATCGGGACGCTATTACCAGATGCCGCAGATCGGGCGGCTGATCATCGGAGACCACGTCGATATCGGTGCGAACGTCACCATCGATCGCGGCGGACTGGAGGACACCATCATCGGATCCGGAACGAAGCTCGATAACCTCGTCCACATCGGCCACAACGTGAAACTGGGCGAAAACGTCGTCATCGCGGCACAAACCGGCATCTCCGGCAGTTCGACCGTCGGCTCAGGCTCCATCCTCGGGGGCCAGGTGGGCATCGGCGAACACGCGCACCTTGAAGACGGCACCATCCTGGGAGGCCAGTCCGGGGTGCTCTCCAACAAAATATTTCGCGAAAAAGGCGTGGCTTGTTTTGGGACACCGGCGCGCCCGCTGCGCAAGTTCCTCAAGGAGCAGGCGGCCCTTTCACGAATCATCCGCGATGAGCAGTAGCATCCAATCAGTATGGCAATCATCGTCATCGGAGGCCATTCGCGGGACGTCGGCAAAACCAGCGTGGTCGCCGGCCTCATCGCCGCGATGCCAGAGTATCGCTGGCTCGCCCTCAAGATCACCCAGTATGGGCACGGGATTTGTTCCGCCAATGGTGAGCCCTGCGATTGCGTCACCGCCGATCACAGCCTTGCCGTTACGGAAGAACGCAGCCATGCCGGCGATACGGACACCTCGCGCTTCCTGGTGGCGGGCGCCGACCGTGTCTTATGGGTGCGTACGCAACAAGGGATGCTGGCCGAAGCCATGCCCCGGGTACGTGCCGAGCTCGCCAAAACGAAGAACGTCATCATCGAATCGAATAGCGTGATGAAATTCCTGCGGCCATCGCTTTATGTCGCGGTGCTCGACCCTTCGCGGGCCGATTTCAAAGATAGCGCCCGCGAATATTTGGACCGCGCCGATGCTATTCTCTGGCGCTCAACCGGCGCTGGTGCGGAATGGAAAAATGTTTCCTTGAAGCCGGTGCAGGGAAGACCTTTCTTTTCGTTCACTCCACCCCAGTACGTACCCGCCGATTTTCTCGCCCATGTGCATGAGCGCCTAGGCGACCCGCTCTTCGGCTGACTGGGGAGCGCGTGCCGCCTGGTTGCCGCCTTCCAATCCGATCTTGGCGAAAGTTTCGTTCAGCAAGCTCGCTGCAGCGCCACGTACGAGCAGTTCCGTCAGCCGCGTGAGGGTTGCGATTTCGTCTGCATCGACTCCGTCCTCGAGCAAATCCGAATATTCCATGTCAATTTGGACCGGGATTTCCTGCGTGCAGGTCCATGCGCTCTCCCGTATTCGAAAGATTGCCTGCTCGTGGAAAACGGATTGGATGGCCGGCCGGAAGGCCTGCCAGAATGCGAAGAATAACTCTGGCCATTGTGCGAGCGCTCGTTGCTCATCCGTCACGAAGGGTAGATCCAGCGCATGACGCAGCTCCTCGAACGCCCGGCGCACCGGCGCCGAGGCAGCCTCGATCGCTACAAACTCCGGCGAGGGAGCAATTGCAGCCCTGTTCGCGGGGTGAGAAGCAGTGAGGCGCCCGATTGGGCCCTCGAAGGCCTGTAACTGAAGCGAAAGCAGTAGGAGTGCAGCGGAGTCCACGCGGTACAGCAAATCCACCACGGGAGCGGCTTGGGAGACCGTTAGCCCCTCCCCCTGGGCGGGCACCTTAAAATAATTGTGAACGTAGGTGTACGCCTCCGCCCGCAGGCGCGCCGCCAGGTCGAAGAACTCGCGTGTGGCCAGTAAAGGCCGCATCGCATGCCACTGCGCTTCCAGAAATTTCGGATAGCATGCGTAAGCACGGAAGCAAAGCGGCACGAAACCGATGCCCAGGGCTGCCTTGATCTCGTCGAAAATTTCGGCAACTTGCGGCGATGCCTCATCTTCTTGCACCAACGGCAATCGGTTTCCTTTTTTCCAGGGCATACAGATATGGATGTAGCCGCTGCTGAAAATGTCGTAAGGTTTTGTTCTTAGGACTTCCGGTGGCCCAGAGAGAGCGCGAAAAAAATTGGAGAGTAGATGCTGAATTCAGGTCGAAGCTTTGAAATCCTGTTCGACGAGGCCGAAGCCTCCGCGCTCGACCATCCGGCGTTTTCGCGTTACGGCAATCTCGGCTTTCCCGAGCCTCCTCCTGGCCGGCCGTGGATCTATTCCAACTTCGTGCAGTCGCTCGACGGCATCACCTCACTGCTGGGCCGCCATTTTGCCGGTGGGGACATCTCCCAGTCGGCGGACGACCGCTGGTTGATGGATCTCCTTCGTGCACATGCCGATGCCGTTCTCACCGGCGCAACCACGCTGCTTGAGGAACGCAATGCCCGCGGCGCCGACAGTCGTGGCATCGTCTTTCGCGTGGTCGATCCCGAAGTCCAGGAGCTTCGCAGGCAGCTCGGGTTCGGCCAGGAGCGCAACCTCATTGTGAGCGGCCGCGGCAATCTCTCCTGGCGCGATCTGAAGCTTTTCGACGGCGAGCAGGTCGAGCCGGGCATCCTGACCACCGAACTGGGTGCCAGGAATCTCGGCGCGCTGCCCTCGCACGTCCTGCTGGTGATTGCCGGTGCGGGTCCATTGGTCGACCTTCCGGTGGCCATGCGAATCCTTCGCGAGCAATACAATATTCGGCGCCTTCTCTGCGAAGGCGGACCAACGCTCTATGGTTCGCTGGCACGTGCCGATCTCATCGACGAGAAATTCGTGACTGTCTCCCCTGTGGAAACCGGCCAGCTTGTGCCGGCCGAACAGGAACGCATGCCGGCGGAAGTGCAACCCATTTTGTTGCGGCCTACGACTTTCGGCGGCCCCGGCTTCATCAAGGCGAAGGCAACGTGGTGGCGGTGGATGAGCAGCCGCCGGATCGGCGACCACGAGTTCAATCGCTATCGCCGCCGGCGATCCTGATTCGTCCTCTTTGTTACACTCGAAAGGTGAAGCGAATCCACAAGCAAGCATGGGGAATGGCTATCCTCTCCGGCATTCTTCAGGTCCTCATTTTCCCCCGCCCTTCGCTTTACTTCCTTTGTTGGATTGCCCTCGCTCCCCTCATCATCGCCATCCTGCGCGCGCGCGACCAGGACGCCGTCCAACTTCTGGCTGAGGGCGGCTCCAGTTACCTCGCGCCTGCCAGCCTGCGCCAGGGATTCCTTCTCGGCTATGCCAGTGGCATCGTCTGGTACCTCGGCACTTGCTCCTGGATCTACCACGTCATGCACGTTTACGGCGGACTGAATGCCGTAATTTCTTTCGTCCTGCTGATTCTGTTCGCCTTGTACCTCGGCCTTTACCATGGCCTTTTCGGGATTCTGTTGGCGATCTCTGCACGTAAGCGGCAGGGCTACAGCCTGCGCGCGCTGGTTCTGGCGCCTTTTCTCTGGGTATCGGTCGAACTGGCGCGAGCGTATATCACCGGATTCCCATGGAACCTGCTCGGCACGGCGCAAGTCGATAACGTCCCTCTCGCGCGCATTGCAACCTTTACCGGCGTGTACGGACTGTCGTTTGAGATCGCTCTCGTGAATGCCGCATTCGCCGCGGCTGCGCTGGTCGCCCGTCGCCGGCGAATGACGATGTTCGTCGCCGCCGTCTGCGCCACGGTGGCCTTGCAGGTTTGGCGCTTGGTTCCCATGCAGGCGCCACCACCCGACCGGTACGCGGTCCTCGTGCAGGAGAATATCCCCGTCGATAACGTGGACTGGACGGAGCCCATGCTGAAAAGCACGCTCTCCGATCTGGAAAAGTTCAGCGTCACTCCCAGGAACGCCACCGCGGAGGATCCTGGCCTGATCGTCTGGCCGGAGTCGCCCGCGCCCTTCTTTGTCACTGACTATCACTTCCGCGGTACGATGATGCAAATCGCCCGCGAAACAAATTCGTACGTGGTGGCCGGAAGTCTCGGAATTGAAAATACCGGCAGGGAAGACGTTCAGCCGGACCTTTTTAACTCGGCGGTGCTCATTACGCCCGAAGGGCAATGGACCGCCCGCTACGACAAGAATCACCTGGTCCCGTTCGGCGAATACATTCCATTCCAGGGTCTGCTCAGCTTCGCCAAGTCTCTCACGCACGAAGTGGGTACCTTCAAAGCGGGCCACGATCGAAAATTGCTGACCGTCGGCAAGCATCAGATCGGCGTCTTTATCTGTTACGAGAGCATCTTCCCGAACGAGGTGCGCCAATTTGCCGACAATGGCGCCGATCTCCTTATCAACATCTCCAACGACGGGTGGTTCGGAAATACTGGCGCTCCCGGCCAGCATCTGAACATGGCACGCATGCGCGCCATTGAAAATGAGCGTTGGTTGCTTCGTTCTACGAATACAGGGATCACCGCATCGATCGATCCCTACGGCCGCCTGGCGTTAGTCGCGCCACGCAACGTTCGGGCGTTCATGCAGGCGCCATACGCCTACGTGAGCGGAAAGACGTTCTATACCGAACACGGCGACTGGTTCCCGATTGGCTGTGTGATAATTTCACTTCTGGCATTGATTGTCCGTTATCGTCCCGCGGCGCACGTGACACAGCCGCAGCCCGTCTAACCTCCCGCAAGCGCAAGGCATCGCTTGGGAGCAGTTTTCTAGGAAGGCACGCATGGTCGAAGAACTCGAGCAGGAATATGTCGAACTCAGCAAGAAGGTCCGCGAGTTGAAGGAGTATCTTTGACGCTCCCCGCGTAAGCATCCAGTTGGTGGAGATAGAAAAAGAAGCGGCCGACCCTGGCCTCTGGTCGAACCCGGAAAACTCGCAGCGCGTAATGCGCGAGCGTAAGCGCCTTGAAGATGCGCTGGCCACCGACAAAGAACTCGGCCGTCGCAGCGACGACATCTCTGCCTACTTCGATCTGGCCCGGGAAGGCGAAGAGGTTGCTCGTGATCTCCGCCGCGAGATCGATCAACTGCGCAACCTTGTCGAGCGGCTGGAAACCGAGACGCTGCTCTCCGGCGAGAGCGACCGCCTGAGCGCCATCGTCACCATCCACCCCGGCGCGGGAGGAACCGAGTCGCAGGATTGGGCCGAGATGCTGCTCCGCATGTACCTGCGCTGGGCTGAGCGCCAGGGCTTTGAAACCGTCGTCAATGACTACCAGCCGGGCGAAGAAGCGGGGCTGAAATCCGCCACCTTTACGGTCTCCGGCCAGCACGCTTACGGGCTGCTCACCAGCGAGATCGGCGTCCACCGCCTGGTGCGCATCTCGCCCTTCGACCAGGCCAAGCGGCGGCACACCTCATTCGCAAGCGTCTTCGTCTCTCCGGAAATCGATGAGAGCATCGAGGTCGTGGTCAAGCCGGAAGAGTTACGTATCGATACCTATCGATCTGGTGGCAAGGGCGGCCAGCACGTGAACACCACCGATTCCGCCGTGCGCATTACGCACTTTCCCACCGGCATTGTCGTGAGTTGCCAGAACGAGCGTTCCCAACACAAGAACCGCGAGCGGGCGATGAAGATCCTGCGCTCCAAGCTCTACGAATACGAGCTGGAGAAGAAGCGAGCCGCCAGCCAGAAAGTGGAAGATTCCAAGCTCGACATCGACTTCGGTTCGCAGATCCGCTCCTACGTTTTGCATCCTTACCGGATGGTGAAGGACCATCGCACTCGGTTTGAGGTGGGTGATCCCGATCGCGTTCTCGATGGGGACCTGAAGGGCTTCATCCGCGCCTACCTGCTCATGCGTCGCACCGAATCCAAGGGCGGAGAGGGCACTCCGCAGACGTCGTAGCTGCCGTTCCGCGCCAAAAAGCGATATTCTTGCGCATGGCCAATCGAACTTCCCAGGAGGCTTTCGGGCCGAAGTTTGACGAAGCCCTCCTGCTCGCCCACGAATTGCATCGCTACGACATTCGCAAGGGCACCGGAAAGCCCTATATCTCGCACCTGCTGGGCGTCTGTTCGCTGGTCGTCGATTATGGCGGCGACGAAGAGATGGCGATTGCCGCCCTCCTCCACGATGCAGTTGAGGATCACGGTGGCCGGCCCATGCTCGAGCAGATCCGCGAGCGTTTTGGTCCCCGCGTGGCTCACATCGTGGACGGCTGCACCGACAGCTACGTCCTCGACGCGTCCCAGAAAGAGCCGTGGCGCCAGCGCAAGGATACCTACCTGGCGCGCCTGCCGCTTGAAGATGCCGATGTCCGCCTCGTCTCGGCAGCCGACAAACTCTACAACTGTCGAACTATTCTTCGCGATCTTCGCCGCGATGGGATCGCGGCGCTCGACCGCTTCAACGGTGGCCGGAAGGATACGGTCTGGTATTACGACGAGCTGGTGCGCGCTTTTCGTGCCGCGGGCACGAACGATATGGTCGAGGAGCTTGCACTTTCGGTAGATGAGATGAAGCGGGTGACAGGCTACAATCGTCGCGCGGAGATTTCCCAAATTCCACGCCAGGAGCCCTGTTAGCCGATGAGCCGCATGATCGAACTGATCAAGCAGTCGGCGATTCCCGCCAACATGATGCGCAGCGCCGCCAAGGGCGCGCTCTCAGTGGCCCCGGGAGAGATGGTTGAAATCCTTGTGTACCTCGCCGAGCATCCGGTCTTCGGTGCGGAAGCGAAGATGACACTCGCCGGCTGGGACGAAAAAGTGGCCAGGCAAGTCGCCGCCAACCCGGGGACCTCACCCGAAGTACTGACTTATTTCATGTCGGCCGATAATCTCCGGCTGCCGCTGCTGGGCCCGCTTCTCGACAACCCTGCCACGACGGAAGAATCCATGGTGCGGCTGGCGATGCGCGCATCCACCCGCATCCTTGCCAATATGCTGTGGCATCCGCGGGTCCTGGCCAGCAAATCGACCCTCCATGCCATATCGATGAATATCAATCTTCCGGAGGAAGATGGGAGCGTCGTTCGTTCCGCCCTCGCCAACCTGGGCGAGGAGACCGATTACCTCATCGAGCAGGCGCAACTGGATGCCGAGGCGCAAGAGTCCGCGGTGCCGGATGAGATCCTCGACGCCGAGGTCGCTCGCTACAAGCAGGAGCACGCGGATGAGATCGCCGCCGAAGAGGGAAGCGCCTTCGAGCTTTATGCACATTCGCCGGTGAGGGATGAATCCCTTGGCGCCGCGGCAGGCGCGGTCATCAGCGGCGCCGGGGTGGTTCCATCGCTCGTCGGCACTGCCGTCACCGCTGCGAAGGTGGCGACACCGGGAGCGGCTCCCGATCCCTCCATACGGAAAAAGGTCTCGGCATTCCAGAAGATTTCGCGCCTCGGAGTCGGCGAACGCGTACAACTCGCCATGAAGGGCAGCAAGGACGAGCGCTTCATTCTTATACGCGACGGTTCCAAGGTCGTCTCCTCCGCCGTGCTTGAAAGCCCGAAGCTCACGGACCAGGAGGCCGAATTATTTGCTTCCTTGAAGAACGTGCAGGAGTCGGTATTGCGCGGCATCTCCGCAAAACGCAAGTTCATGCGCAATTATGTAGTGCAGAAGAACCTGGCAAGCAATCCGCGTTCGCCTATCGACGTCACGCTGCCAATCGTTAAGGGGCTGATGATCAACGATCTCCGCGCGCTGTCAGGAAACAAGAACGTGAGCGACACGATTCGCAAAACGGCACTGAAGCTCTACAAGCAGCGCACCGAAAAGAAACCCGAATAGCCAGGGCTCCATCCAATCGCTATGCCCAACGATCCCGTCGCTGAACTCCTGAAGAGCGCGAAGACGATTGCCGTCGTCGGACTCTCCGACAATCCCATGAAGCCGAGTTACGGCGTCTCGCAATACATGCAGTCCCATGGGTATCGGATTATTCCCGTCAACCCGCAATGCGCTGAGGTGCTCGGCGAGAAGTCCTATCCGTCCTTGCTCGACGTCCCTGACAAGATCGACATCGTGGACGTCTTTCGTCGTCCGGAATTCGTTCCCGAAATCGTTGAGCAGACGATTCATCTGAAGGTTCCCGCGTTATGGCTGCAGGAAACCGTGGTCCACGAGCAGGCCGCCGAGAAGGCGCGCAAGGCTGGGATATTTGTCGTGATGGACAAATGCATCTTGAAAGAGCATCGGGTGAGGATGCGGTAAGGGAGATCGCAAAAAATGGAAGGCCCTCCTTTGTTCGGAGGGCCTTTGCGATTTATTGCTTCAGCTTTGCGCGTGTCAAATCCACCGTCAGTGGACGCTCCAGCACGGTTTCCATCGTCGTGCCGGCTTCCAGCCGGAGATCAGGTCCGCGCGATAGCAGTACCGTGGCAAGCCCGATGAGGCCGCCGCCCGCTCCGCCCACTGCGGCCCCTTTTCCGCCGTCGGCTGCGGCACCGATCAAGCCCCCGGTGCCGGCAGCTTCCGCGATCCGGGCAGCGTCTTTGCCCTTCGTGCTGTCGCCCTGTACCGTGCCTTCCTTGTCTTTCATTCGGCCATTGTCCATGCCGGGCACATTGTCCACCGCACCCGGAAGCAGCAACGTGTAGCCGTTGGGAAGGATGAGCGTATTGAAATGGACCAGCACCTCGGCGCGCCCCTTCACGCGTCCCGGCCGCTTTACGTTGCTGATCGCGCCCTGTACGTAACTGCCCGCGGGGATGATGATCTGGCTGTTCACCACGACGGGAAAGGTAGTTTCGGCGTAAACCGCATCTCCTTCGTGCGCGCTTTTAGTGGTGATCGCGTGTTTCAGCGCCAGCGGAATCTTGGTTCCGGGCGGCAGAATGATTTCCTGGGATGGATCGCTGGCGGCGGGCCGAGCCTCTTTCAGCTTTGGAGCGGTGGCCTGCTGGGGTGCATTTAAATCTACAGTCTGCGCCGTTGCTGCCAATGCTGCGAGAAGTATTGTCCCCAGCGTAATAGATTTCATAGGGATTCTCCGGGCGGCGCGGGTGGAACTTCTGCACCCTTTCCTTTCGACGCGGTGGTGGCTGAAAGGTGCGCGCGACCTGCCTCCAAAATAGCAGTCACGCAGCCCAATCGTATAGAAAGTTGGACTGCGTCGCAGATTTCGTCGACCGTTGCCGGACTCAGGGTAGAAGCAGGCCACGATCGAGCCGCAAAACCAGTTGCGAGCCACGGTCGAGCACAATGTTCCGATCGGTAAGCGTAGCGACGCTGGCGCCGGTAGCCGCGCCCGTTGCTGCCCCAACCGCTGCTCCCTTGCTGCCCCCAGCGGCGGATCCGGTGCTCGCTCCCACCACGGCGCCGACACCCGCACCCTCCAGCGCGCGACGCACATCGACTGCCTCGCGTTCAATCTCGCCCTCGCGTCCCGGCGGCTTCAATCCGTGTTCGCTTGGGACCTCAACTACTGTTGCCGAGAGCGGGATCCAGCCATGTGCCGTCTGAATTTCATCGAAACTCAGCAGCAACCGTGCGTTAAATCCGCGCTGTACCTCGCTTACATGTCCCGTGACCCAGTGGCCTCCCGTAATTGCTTGTCCGTTGGGCGCCACGATCGACTCCCGCAGCAGGGCCTTGAAATGCCTTCCCCGGGTGGCTGTGGCGGTGTCAATCGGCTCATCGAGGGTGATCAGGAAGCGGTAGCCGTCGGGTACCTCGTTGGGATAGCTCGCGTTGCCGTAGCTGCGCGCGACGGTTTGTGTCTGCGGTTGATCGGCGCTTGCCGGCGGCTGGTCTTGCGGAGGCCGGGTATGCAGCTCCTGCGCCGAGGCAAGTGTGCCTGCCAGAATGAGCGACGAAACGAAAAGGGTGGAAGTTCGAAGCAGCATGGGCACCTCTAGCTCAACAAAATGGGGATCAACGCAGAGCGGCACCGCTCATCCTGGTGATCCAAACCCTACGGTTGGACCGGAGTTTCGCGAATTAGTTACGAAAGTGTGCCGAAATTCAGAGACTCTGAAACCTTCTGCTTGGGAATTGCGTCCAAGTTGAGGTATGGTGCGTCTAACAGCAGAGTTGCTGGACGGGAGCAGTCGGGGAGGCGGTTCCATGCGCAAATGGTATCTACCACTTACGGTGTTGGGCCTGGGGGGATTGGGGGCGGCGCTGTTCAGCACGCGCGGCCGAAAACTGGTGACGTCGGTGTTTGAGCGAACGCCGAACGCACCTTCTAAGTTCATTGAATGGAATGAGACAGCGCAGAGTGAGCTGGCTCGTATCCAGGAAGCACTGGACCGCATTGCAGAGCACCTCGACCCCGGCCACGAGCGCCTCGCATAGGATCTAAGACGTCTCGCTCGAATGAGATAGGCTGGCTGCGGGCCAGCCTTCTCTATTTTGCGGAAACGTGTTCCAGAAGAGCAGAATCACGCAAAAACGATGCAAATTCGACGTAATTGCAGCTTTTGCGAAAAAGCATTGCAGCGGGTCCTATTCGCAACGGTAAACCTCTTTTTGCCGGCCACTTGCGTCAGCCTTACACACCTAAAGCATTAATCTTTTCCGCCATTTTCACGTCGCGCGCGGTGATGCCTCCGGAGTCATGGGAGGTGAGCTGCAGCGTTACTTTGTTGTAAACGATCCGGATGTCGGGGTGATGGCCGGCAGCTTCGGCGGCGTCGGCGATCCGGTTGACGAATTTCATGGCGTCCACAAAATCTTTGAACTCGAACTGGCGTTCGATCGCGATGCCGTTCTTTTTCCAGCCATGCAGGGAACCGAGGGCGGATTGGATTTCGGGGTCGGTAAGGGTTTTCGACATGAGGGCTCCTTTTCTCTGATCGTATCGGAAACGGGGGGATCGCGAGGTGCGGGATTCGGGGGATGCGACCCACAGCAGGTTGCGACGTCGCTGCGCTCCTCGCAATGACAAGTAGATGGTTGGAGGCGCGAGCGGAGATGTGGGCTGGCCGCCGGGCAGGAACAGCAGGTTGCGACGTCGCTGCGCTCCTCGCAATGACAAGAGAGCGGGTCGGAGGCGCGAGCGGCGTGGTGGGCTGGCCGCGGGACGAAATGCAAGATCCTTCGGCTGCGAACGCGCATTGATCTGCGCGTTCTTCGCTCGGGATGGCAGGGGGCGCGACCCGCATCGTTATGCGCGTTCTTTGTTCGGGCGACGGGTGTAGCGCCAGGCCCAGGCGATGAGGGGGAGTTGCAGTGGGAGGCGAAGCCATTGGGCCCAGCGTTCTCCCATGAGGCCGGGGAGCGGAACGTGGGCGACGGCACAGTAGAGGTTGGCGGGGAATACGGCGACCAGGAGAGTAACGAGTCCCCAGGCGGCGGCACGGCGGGTCGCCGGGTAACAGGACGCCGACACCTCCGGCGATCTCGGCCACACCGCTGATCATGATGATCGCCGCGGGTGCGGGCAGCACCGGCGGGACGATACGTTCATAGGTTTTTGGATACAGGAAATGCATGACGCCGGCGCCGACGAAGAAAGCGGCGAGGGCCACGCATCCAAAGTCGAGCTTTCTGGCGGAGGGGTGGGGGCATCCTGAGTGCTTGGATGCGGATATCCGGCTCGGTGCATGGCGTGGCTTTCCTGGTCGCCGGGGTGTAGGATTCGGCCTCAATCATCTGGTTCCAAATCGATGTTACTGGAGGCAACATGAAGGCAAGATCCATCGGGTTATTGCTCGTGACGTGGTTTATCGCTCTGAGCGTTTGCTATGCAAGCCCCGCAATGGGGACGTGGAAGCTGAACGAGGCGAAGTCGAAATTCGGGCCGAACTCGGTCAAGAATACGAAGGTGGTTTACGAGGCGGATGGCGACAACGTCAAGGTCACCGTGGATGGCGTGGACCCGAAGGGAAATCCGACGCACAACGAGTGGGTGGGGAAATTCGACGGCAAGGATTACCCGGTAACGGGAGATCCCAGCTACAACTCGCGGGCGTACAAACAGGTGAACGGCAACACCCTGTCGATGACGTTGAAGAAGGACGGCACGGTCGTGGGCACGGGAAAAATCGTGATGTCGGCGGACGGCAAGAGCCGGACGGTGACAACGAACCTGGCCGGGCCTGACGGGAAGAAAGTGACCGCGACGGCGGTTTACGACAAGGAATGACGAGATGAGTTGGACGGGCGCGGCTGAGGCCGCGCCTTTTTGTTGGTTGCGACGCAATGACGAGAGAGAGGGAGGGAGGGGTGAGCGGGGTGGTGGGCTGGCCGCGGGAGGAATGCAGGATACTTCGGCTGAATGCGCATGCGACGTTCGCAGGGGCTAAAGCCCGATCACTGGTGGTCTTTTCGGCACGACTGAAGTCGTGCCCTGATACACGGCGGACTGATTGCGGTGCGGGGTTGGATGGATTGATCGGGCAGTGAAGTCGTGCCCTGATACATGCCACGAGAGGGTAGGGTCCTTCGGCTGCGAACGCTTTGCGTGCTTCGCTCAGGATGACAGCAGGTTGCCACGTCGCTGCGCTCCTCGCAATGACAAGAGAGAGGGATGGAGGGGTGAGCGGGGTGGTGGGCTGGCCGCGGGAGAAATGCAAGATACTTCGGCTGAATGCGCATGCGACGTTTGCAGGGGCTAAAGCCCGATCACTGGTGGTCTTTTCGGCACGACTGAAGTCGTGCCCTGATACACGGCGGATTGATTCCGATGCGAGGTTGGATGGATTGATCGGGCACGCACTGAAGTCGTGCCCTGATACACGGCGGACTGATTCCGGTGCGGGGAAGGTTGCGGCCCACCCTCCCTTTGCGAGAAGGGTGGGGCACCCAGATTTCTGGAGTCCTTTTATTCGTTGATCCCCATTTGGGTGAGGATGAAGGCGTAGTCGAAGGCGGATTCGTGGATGCGGTCGTAGCGGCCGGAGGCGCCGCCGTGACCAGCGGGGTTGAGATTGGTTTTCAGGATCACAAGATGATCGTCCTTGCGGAGGGCGCGCATTTTAGCGACGTACTTTGCGGGTTCCCAATACATGACCTGGCTGTCGTTGAACGAGGTCCGCACCAGCATGTTGGGATAGGGCTTGGCCTGGATGTTGTCGTAGGGCGAGTAGGAGTACATGTAATCGAAGGCGGGTTTCTGCTTGGGATTGCCCCACTCCTCGAACTCGGTGACGGTGAGGGGAAGTGATTCGTCGAGCATGGTGTTGATGACATCGACGAAGGGGACGCCAACGATGGCGGCGTGGAAGAGATCAGGCCGCATGTTGAGGACAGCGCCCATCAGCAATCCGCCGGCGCTGCGGCCTTCGATGACGAGACGGTCTTTCGATCCGTAGTTGTTCTTCGTTAAATACTCCGCGCAATCGATGAAGTCGGTGAAGGTGTTCTTCTTATTCATCATGCGGCCGGCATCGTGCCAGGCCTTGCCCATTTCGCCGCCGCCGCGGATGTGCGCGATGGCGACGACGACGCCGCGGTCCACCAGCGAAAAGAGATTCGAACTGAAATTGATATCGATCGATACGCCATAGGAGCCGTAGGCGTAGAGGTAAAGCGGCTCATGGCCGTCGAGCTTGGCAGTTTTCAGGTAGACGACGGAGACGGGGACCTTGGTCCCATCGGTTGCGGGGATGTAGAGCTGCTCGACCTTGTAGCGAGTGGGATCGTAGCCGCCGGGGACCTCCTTGCGCTTGAGGAGGGTGGAGGCGCCGGTTGCCATGTCGTACTCATAGATGGACGCGGGCGTGATGAAGGACTGGTAGACGTAGCGGAACTTGGTGGTATCGAAGTCCTCGTTGGCGTAGGCGGAGGTGTTGTAGGCGGGCTCGGGGAATTCGATGTCCCTGGAAGCGCCGGTGGCGAGGTTGACGACGCGGAGGCGCGGCAGGCCGTGTTCACGCTCGTGCAGGACGTAGTAGTCCTTGAAGAAATCCATGTCGTTGAGCATGACAGCCGGGCGTTCGGGAACGAACTCGGACCAATGGTCCTTGCCGGGGCTGGTGACGGGCGCCTTTACGAGACGGAAGTTGCGTCCAGTGTCGTTGACGCGGATGTAGAAGGAGTCGCCGTGATGATCGGCGAAGTACTGGATGTCCTGGCGGCGCGGTTCGATGAGCTTGAATTCGCCGGTGGGCTGGTTGGCGGGGAGATAGCGGATTTCGCTGGTGGTATGGCTGGAGGACTCGAGGAAGACGTAGCCCTTGCTGCGCGACTTGCCGACGCCGACGGAGAAGCGTTCGTCCTTTTCTTCGTAGAGGAGATCGTCGGGAGCGGTGGTGCCGACGGTGTGGCGGTAGACGCGGTATTGGCGCTTGGCGGAATCTTCGACGGTGTAGAAGAGCGTCTTGTTGTCGTTCGCCCAGGCGATGGAGCCGGTTTTCTCGACGTGGTCGGGGAGATCGGCGCCGGTGCGGAGATCCTTCACGTGCAGGGTGTACTGGCGGAAGCCGGTGTTGTCGGTGGAATAGGCGAGGAGATTGCCGTCGTCGCTGGGCTCGAACTCGGCGAGCGACATAAACTTCTGTCCCTTGGCGAGTTCGTTGACATCGATGACGACCTGCTCGGGGGCGTCGAGCGAGCCCTTCTTGCGGCAGCGGATGGCGTACTGTTTCCCGGCTTCGGTGCGCGAGTAGTAGAAGTAGCCGTCCTGCGGATAGGGAACGTCGACGTCGGTTTCCTTGATGCGGCTGAGCATTTCGTCGTAGAGCTTTTTTTGCAGCGGCACGGTGGGCTTCATGACCGCATCGGTGTAAGCGTTTTCGGCTTCGAGGTAGGCGCGCACCTCGGGATTGGGCTTGTCGCGAAGCCAGAAATAGTTGTCGACAAGCTTGTGGCCGTTGATCTCGGTGACCTTCGGGTCTTTCTTGGCGATGGGCGGAGCGGGCAAGGTGGCGTTCTGGGCCGGGGAGAAGTTCGTCATCATCATTAATACTAGCGGAAGGGCGAGGAGACGGGACATGGGAGCTCCTGGATAAGGAGTGCAGTATAAAAGATGGGAATGGGAAACGGGGAGGGTTGTTGGGGCTGGAGGGAACAGCAGGTTGCGACGTCGCTGCGCTCCTCGCAATGACAAGGAGATGGAGGGGCGAGCGGGGTTGTGGGCTGGCCGCGGTGCAGGAACAGCAGGTTGCGACGTCGCTGCGCTCCTCGCAATGACAAGGAGATGGTTGGAGGCGAGAGCGGGGTGGTGGGCTGGCCGCGGGGCGGAATGCTGGCGCGGGAAGAACAGCAGGTTGCGACGTCGCTGCGCTCCTCGCAATGACAAGGAGATGGTTGGAGGCGCGAGCGGGGTGGTGGGCTGGCCGCGGGGCGGAATGCTGCGCGGAGGAACAGCAGGTTGCGACGTCGCTGCGCTCCTCGCAATGACAAGAGAGATGGTTGGAGGCGCGAGCGGGGTGGTGGGCTGGCCGCGGTGCGGAGCGGGCAGGAACAGCAGGTTGCGACGTCGCTGCGCTCCTCGCAATGACAAGAGAGATGGGTGGAGGGGCGAGTGGAATGTGGGCTGGCCGCGGGGGGCACGATAACAACGGGGATGGAGAGCGATGCGGAAATTGATCTTTGTGGTTGTTATGGCGATGTCGTTGTTGACGATGGGGCAAACTTCAGCGGAAGCGAAGCCTTTGCGGGTGGCGATAGTGGGGCTGGTGCACGGGCATGTGGCGGGATTCCTGGGGCCGGCGTTGCAGCGGAATGATATTGAGATCGTGGGCATCGAGGAACCGGATGAGAGGCTCGCGCAACGATATGCGGCTGAGTTCAAGCTGGACGGGAAGCTGTTTTACCGCGATCTCGAGGAGATGCTGACGAAGGTCCGGCCGCAGGCGGTGCTGGTGTACACCGACACGAAAAGCCATCGGCAGGTGTTGGAGGCCGCGGCACGGCATCACGTAGCGGTGATGATGGAGAAGCCGCTGGCGGTGAATGTAGAGGATGCGCTGGCGATCCAGCGGGCGGCCGAGGCGGCGAAGATTCCCGTGCTGGTGAATTACGAGACCACGTGGTATGCGAGCAACACCGCGGTTTATCGCATGGTGCGCGACGGGGCGCTGGGAGATGTGCGCAAGGTAGTGGTGCACGACGGGCATCGTGGGCCGAAGGAGATCGGAGTGGCGCCGGAGTTTCTTGCGTGGCTGACGGATCCGGCGCGCAACGGGGCGGGCGCGCTGTTTGATTTCGGCTGCTATGGCGCGGACCTGATGACGTGGCTGATGAATGGCGAAGCTCCGACGACGGTGACGGCGGTGACGCAACAGATCAAGCCCAGTATTTATCCGCAGGTGGACGATGAGGCGACGGTGGTGCTGACGTACCCGAAGGCGCAGGCGATTCTCCAGGCGGCCTGGGCCGGGTTGCGGCCCACCCTCCCTTCGGGAAGGGTGGGGCACCCACAGTCTTAGCTCTTGATGGTGCGAGTTTTCTCGTCCCACGTGACGGCGGACTGGCGGAAGTAGGATTCGTTGGCCATGTGGCAGGCGAGGGCGGCGTGGTGGCCGAAGAGGGCGTCTTCGACAACCGGCCGGCGGGTACGGACGGCTTCGAAGAAGGCCCAGAGGTGCGGCTTGACGTCGTCGTAGTCGGGACCTTTGTAGGTGATGGTCTCGGGCATCGGCTCGTGCCCGATCTTGACGGCGTGTTTTTCGTGCCATTCTTTTTCGTATTGCGCGCGCATGGCACGGGGGAAGCTGTTGTCGTAATAGCTGGGAGCAGTGTCGACGCCGGCCTGCGGCGTGAAGCTCAGACCGAACTCGTTCATTTCGAGAATTCCCTTTGAGCCCTGGAAGCGGTAGGTCTCGGGCATCTCGGTGCCGAGGTTGAGGCGCATGTAGACGGGGATATCGCCGTACTGGAAGAGGCTGCCGTGGACGTCGGGCATGTTGCGGCCGTCTTTCCAGCGCAGGATGCCGCCCATGGCCATGGCTTTTTTCGGCGGCTCGTTCCAGCCCATGACGAACATCATGCCGCTGACGAGATGCACCAGCAGGTCGCCGGCGACGCCGGTGCCATATTCCTTCCAGCAGCGCCAGCGGGCGAAGATCTCGGGGCTGAAGGCGCGCTTGGGGACGGTGCCTTGCCATGTGTCCCAATCGAGATTCTGCGGCGAGAGATCGAAGGGCGGTGGATATTCCCATGCGCCGGTGGGGTCGTTGCGGCCGAGCCAGCCTTCGACCATCATGATGTCGCCGAGCATTCCCTGATCGACAATCTCTTTGGCTTTTTTGCAGATCTGCGAACTGACGCGCTGCGAGCCGATCTCGACGATGCGGCCGGTGCGCTTCTGGGCGTCGGCCATTTCAGCGCCTTCGGCGGCGGTGTGGGACATCGGCTTCTCGCAATAGATGTCTTTACCGGCGGAGACGGCGTCGATGACGACTTGCTTGTGCCAGTGGTCGGGGACGGCGGCGATGAGGCAATCGATATCTTTGTTGGCGAGCAGGTCCTGGTAGCGGCGGGTGACGGGCAGGTCGGGCTTGTTGGTGATCTCGCGCGCGAGAAGGTGGCGGCCGTCGTAGAGATCGCAGGCGGCGACGCATTCGATGCCGGGAAGCTCGATGGCATTGGCGAGAAGGCCGCTGCCTTGCATGCCGATGCCGATGATGCCGATGCGCAGGCGATCGCTGGGCGCGACCTGGCGCGGAGCGGCGAAGACGGGATCAGGATCGAGGAGGATGGTTTTCGAGGCGATGGATGCGCCGGCCGCGGCGAGGCCGAGCCCGATAAATCTGCGACGTGAAAAATCGTTGCTCATGGTCTCTCCTTACTCCTCGGCCGGTGTGACGGTGATGTTGCGGAAGGCGACGTGACCTTTTTCGCTGCCTTGCAGGTAGATGGGGCCGGGCAGCTCTTCGTGACTGTCGAGCGCGCCGCCGGTGATGCCGGGGATTTCCTTGTGGTCGATGACGGTCTTGCCGTTCATCACCACGGTGACGGTGCGGCCGAGCAGAGTGATGTCGTAGGTATCCCAAGTGCCGGAGGTGCGGGCGGGTTCGGGATCGGCGGCGAGGAAGCCGTAGACGCCGCCGGTGTGATGGCTCGGCGGTTCTTCGGCAGACTCGTTTTCGATCTGGACCTCGTAGCGTCCGCGCAGGTAGACGCCGCTGTTGGACTCGGGGCCGCGATTGAATTCGATATGCAGCTTGAAGTCGCGAAACTTTTTGTCGTTGATGATCTCGGGACCATTGCCGGGGCTGACGAGGGTACCGTTGACGACCGTCCACGGCTTCGCGGTTTTCGGATCGCTCATGGTCCAGCCGGTTAGATCTTTGCCGTTGAAGAGGGAGATGGGCTTGCCCCACTTCGGGGATTTGTTTTCAGGCAGGGCGGGGGCGCGCTTGCCGGTCCAGGTCCAGGTGCCGCCGTCGGGCGCGTTCACGGTGCCGGAGAGCGTGTCGCTGGTGAGCTTGCCCTGGTAAACCATGTCGCTCTTGCTGCCTTCTTCTTCTTTGGGAGAGACGAAGGTGAGCGTGCCGTTGGTGATTTCCACTTTGGGCAGGGGACGGGCATTGCCCCAGCGTCCGACGAACTGGGCGGTGAGCGTTCCGTGGTTGTCGGTGAGTTCGAGCCAGGAGGGATATTGCTTATCGCCGGTGACAGTGAGATCCCAGCGTCCGAGATAGGGTTTGTCGTTGTCGGTTTGAGCGATCGAGAAGGGGACAAGAGCGAGCACGGAGAAGCACAACAATAAGAGTTTTCGTAGCGACATCAGGCCCTCGAAGAAAAAAGTTTGCGAATCGCAAGTTTTGTATGCTTCGACCATGCGGTTGTCAAGAAGTGGCGCGGTATTGGAAGACGGAGGCACGCGAGACGATCTCTTCATGCAGAACGCCGGCCTGCGCAAAGGGCTGCAAGACTTCGCGAATCTCGTTTTCAAAGGCATCGCGACGATCGCCAAGGACCTCGGGCGAGGTGTTGGAGCGCGAGAGAGCGCGACCGACGAGGCCGTCGATGGTGACGGAGCGAAGCTCGTTGACGGTAACGTCGGAGAGATGGTGGAAGGGAGATTCGGCGAAAAAGGAGCGAGCATCGATGCGATAGCGCGATTCGTCGGATTCGGAGGTGTAGGCGTGGCGCAGCTGGTTGTAGGAGCGGACCCAGAGGGTGTTTTCAGTTTCGATGCTCGAGGCGGCGCAGATCAGAAGTTTCCCTCCGGGAGCGGTGAGACGTTCGAGGCGCGGAAGGGCGGTTTGGCGATCGAGCCAATGGAGGGCGCGGCCGATGGACAAGATGTCAAAGGATTCGGTGGACGGAAGGTCTTCGAGGCGGCCTGCGAGCAGCGTGAGAGAAATGCCGGCGTTGGCGGCGGCGTGACGCGCGGCTTCGAGCATGGCGGGTTCGGGATCGAGGCCGGTGCAGCGATTGACGAAGGGAGCAAAGCCGATGGCGAGCGGAGCGGGGCCGCAGCCGATGTCGAGCAGGGACTCGGTACCGTGGAAGGCGAGCTGTTGCGCGACTTCGGGGAAAAAACGAGGGGAATAGGGTTCGCGGTAGCGGGAGTAGAACTCGACGGTCGATGCGAAGCGGCCCATGGGATGAGTTTTGCAGGAATGAGGGAGGGTTTCAACCTGGGATCCTTGCACGGGGTGGCGTCCGGTGCGCTGCTCGCGATGACAAGAGAGAGAGGTGGAAAACGCAAGATCCTTGCGTCCTTCGATCGCTCCGCTCTGGAGGAGTTGCGACGTCGCTGCGCTCCTCGCGATGACAAGAGAGGCGTGGAGGGGCGAGCGGGGTTGTGGGCTGGCCGCGGGGCGGAACAGCAGGTCCTTACGTCGCTGCGCTCCTCTGGATGACAAGGGGAGCGTGGGAGAACGGGGCGGTGAGGTGGGCTGGCCGCGGGGCGGAACAGCGGGTCCTTACGTCGCTGCGCTCCTCTGGATGACAAGGGGAGCGTGGGAGAACGGGGCGGTGAGGTGGGCTGGCCGCGGGGCGGGGAACAGCAGGTCCTTACGTCGCTGCGCTCCTCTGGATGACAAGAGGGAGGGTGGGAGAACGGGGCGGTGAGGTGGGCTGGCCGCGGGGCGGGGAACAGCGGGTCCTTACGTCGCTGCGCTCCTCTGGAGGACAAGGGGAGCGTGGGAGAACGGGGCGGTGAGGTGGGCTGACCGCGGGGCGGAACAGCGGGTCCTTACGTCGCTGCGCTCCTCTGGATGACAAGGGGAGCGTGGGAGAACGGGGCGGTGAGGTGGGCTGACCGCGGTGCGGAACAGCAGGTCCTTACGTCGCTGCGCTCCTCTGGAGGACAAGGGGAGCGATGGAGAACGGGGCGGTGAGGTGGGCTGACCGCGGTGCGGAACAGCGGGTCCTTACGTCGCTGCGCTCCTCTGGATGACAAGGGGAGCGATGGAGAACGGGGCGGTGAGGTGGGCTGGCCGCGGTGCGGAACAGCGGGTCCTTACGTCGCTGCGCTCCTCTGGATGACAAGAGGGAGCGATGGAGAACGGGGCGGTGAGGTGGGCTGACCGCGGGGCGGAACAGCAGGTCCCGACGTCGCTGCGCTCCTCTGGATGACAAGAGGGAGCGTGGGAGAACGGGGCGGTGAGGTGGGCTGGCCGCGGTGCGGACTGATCGTATCTGGAAATACGGAAACCGATGTGGCCCACCCTTTCGCTTCGCGAAAAGGATGGGGCACCCAGATTTTGACCACATCTTGGGCTGCCACATTCGGTCAGGCGCTTTGGGGTTTTAGTTCGGGGGAGTAGAAGGCGGCGTTTTGTTCGCCGGCGGCGGCTTCGCGGGCGAAGCTGATGAGGTGATGGGAGACGAGGCTGACGTGGATGATGTCTTCGATATCGCCTTTGCGCAGCGCGGGCTTGGCCATCTTCCAAAAGACATCGCGATAGTCGCTGCGGATGCCGACAATCCAGATCAGCTTGGCGAGGGTCGTAAATCCCCGGATGATATTGCGCAGATTTGCTTTGCCACTGGGGGGCGGCTGGACGCGGTGGGGATAGGTGTGCTCCTGGTTGTAGCGGAAGCGCTCGTAGATGGCGGCGGGAGTGAAGGCTTTCTGGAAGGTGCGGCGCCACATGGCGACTACCTCGTCGTAGGGCAAGAGGAATTCGACGTTGGATTCGCGGCCGGGAGTTTCGTTCAGGCGTCCTGCACTTTGCAGGCGGCGGTAGAGCGGTGTGCGCGGTAACGCCTCGAGGAGATTGATGGTGAGGACGGGGATTTTCGATGCTGCGATGAAGTCGAGTATACGGTCGGGGGTATCGGGTGTATCGCCATCGAGGCCCATGATGATGCCGCTCACGACCTCGATGCCGTAGCTGTTGAGGATCTGGATCGATTCGAGAATCGGGACCTGGTTGTTCTGCTCCTTCACCATCAGCTTGAGCGCCACGGGGTCGGGAGTTTCGATGCCGACGAAGATCGTCCAGAAGTCGGCCTCGCGCATGAGGGCGAGGAGATCGGGCGACTTCACGATGTTGAGCGTGGCTTCGCAGGCGAACTCGACCGGGTAGTTGTTTTTCTTCTGCCACTCGACAAGATGGGGGAGCAGGTCCTGCGCGGCTTTGCGGTTGCCGACGAAGTTGTCGTCGACAAAATAGACGGCGCCGATGCAGCCGCCGGCGACGATGGCGTCGAGTTCCTTGAGGATCTGTTCGGGTGTTTTGAGGCGCGGGTTACGGCCGTAGAGTTCGGGGATATCGCAGAACTCGCAGCGGTAGGGACAGCCGCTGGAGAATTGCACATTCGCGAGGAAGTATTTCGACATGGGCGCGAGATGGTAGGCGGGGATGGGGAAGTCGGAGAGCGGGATGCGTTCCCTGGTCTCGAAGCGCACCTGTTCACTGGGGCGCGCGACGGAGACACGGAGAGTTTGAAAGAGCGCGTCGGTGGCATCGCCTAATTCGCCGATGTGGAGATAGTCGAAATCGGGATAGTGCTCGGGGCAGCCGGAGACCGAGGGTCCGCCGAGGGCAGTGACTTTGCCGAAGGCGTGGGCGCGGGCGTTGATGGCGTTGATCTGGTTGCGCTGGATGTGCATGCCGCTGGTCATGACGACGTCGGCCCAGCGATAGTCGTTGTCGGATGCGGGGCGAACATTTTCGTCGATGAAGCGGACCTGCCAGTTCCCGGGGATGTACGCGGCGATGACCAGCAGGCCTTGCGGCGGCATGAAGGCCTTCACGCCGAGGAGGGGATAGGCGTTGTCGAAGGTGCCGAAGGATTTGGCGTAGCGGGGAAAAACGCAGAGGACACGCCGTGAAACAGAGCTGGTTTCCATGGGATCTCAGGGGCGAGCAGCCTTGAGTATAGCGAAAACTTGCGCTCTCAATGTTTCAGGAGCACGACGCCGACGGCGATGAGGATGGCGGCGATCCAGCGGCGGCGGTTAACGTTTTCTTTTAGAAAGATGCGGGCAGCCACGGCGTTGGAGATGAGCGTCAGGGAGGCGGAAGCCGGGCCTACGAAGCTGACGTCGCCCCACGAGAGCGCTACGAGGAAGCTGAAGAATGCGAGTGCCATGAAAAAGAGGCCGAGCATAAACGATCCGCTGCTGAGGACCGAGCCCACGACAAAGAAGGTGCCGCGCGAGCGGCGGAGCGCGCCAACGTCACCGATGACCTTCATGGCGTGGGCTTGCAGGACGTCTCCGGCGGTGGAGGAGAGGATCATGATGGCCATGGCGCACAAGAGGTAGAGGTTTCTCATAGGCCACTCTCTCTTGCGCCGACGGTCTCGATCTCGGGAGAGACGGGAGGATTGGAGCCGTCGTGGTTGGTGGTGACGTGCGAATCGCCGGCCACGAAGCCGACGCCGATCACGATGAGGGCGATGCCCATCCAGCGCACCAGGCTGACTTCTTCATGGAGAAAAAATTTAGCGATGAGGGCGATGAGGATATAGCCGAGGGCGCTGGCAGGAAGAACGTAGGTGAGATCGGCCCAGGAGAGGGAGGTGAGATAGCTGGTGAAGAATCCGAGGAGGAGGAAGATGCCGCTGATGACCCAGGGATTGGCGAGGGCGTGAAAGACCTGCTGCCACTGGCCGAGAGAGATGGTGCCAACTTCCTTCATGCCGCGGGAAAGGAAGCAATCGCCCAAAGCGCCGAAGATGACTACGGCCAGCAGGACTAGATAGCGCTTAAAGGTCAAAACGATCCTTCAGAAGGTGCTCTATTCATTATGCCAGCGTGCGGTGAAGTTGTGGGCACGGAAATGGCCGTGGCGGTGTCTAAACGTAAGCAGGTTTAGGAGCGTGAACGTGCAGGATCAGGTCGCGTGGGATCCACAATTCATCGATCGGACTGCGTCGTGGCAAGAGAAGGCGCTGGTGCTGTTCTTACTCGTAGTGTGCGTGCTCGCGATTACCTATTTCGTTTGGTTCTGGTTGCGACTGCGATCAGCCCCGATTGAAGCACGGGAGGGTCTGGCGTCCATGAAGCGCTGGACGAAATTGACGCTGGTGGTGACGGGCTTTCTGATCACGGATTTGGCTGCGCGGGAGTTTCGGGCGTTCTCCACAGAAAAGATATCTGTGGCGTATGTCTATGGAGCGTTGGCGGGAATTATGACCGAGGCGGCGATGGGATTGTTTGTCGCGACGGTGATGTATGGCGGATGCATGTTATGCGAGTGGAGGATTGCAAAAGCGTCCTTGCGAGACCCAGAACAGCGGAGAGGCTGACATCTTCGCACCGGATGCCGTCCCCTGAAGGGGACTCTGTTTGGTGGCGCGAGTTTTCCCAGCACTCACGTGCTGGGCTATTTATCGTGCTTCGCACTCGCGTTGTGGGAGGGGAGAGGGAAAGGAACAGCAGGTCCTTACGTCGCTGCGCTCCTCTGGATGACAAGGGGAGCGATGGAGAACGGGGCGGTGAGGTGGGCTGGCCGCGGGGCGGAACAGCAGGTCCTTACGTCGCTGCGCTCCTCTGGATGACAAGGGGAGCGATGGAGAACGGGGCGGTGAGGTGGGCTGACCGCGGGGCGGGGAACAGCAGGTCCTTACGTCGCTGCGCTCCTCTGGAGGACAAGGGGAGCGATGGGAGAACGGGGCGGTGAGGTGGGCTGACCGCGGTGCGGAACAGCAGGTCCTTACGTCGCTGCGCTCCTCTGGATGACAAGGGGAGCGATGGAGAACGGGGCGGTGAGGTGGGCTGGCCGCGGTGCGGAACAGCGGGTCCTTGCGTCGCTGCGCTCCTCTGGAGGACAAGGGGAGCGATGGAGAACGGGGCGGTGAGGTGGGCTGACCGCGGTGCGGAACAGCAGGTCCTTACGTCGCTTCGCTCCTCGGGAGGACAAGAGGAAGCGATGGGAGAACGGGGCGGTGAGGTGGGCTGGCCGCGGGGCGGAACAGCAGGTCCTTACGTCGCTGCGCTCCTCTGGAGGACAAGAGGGAGCGTGGGAGAACGGGGCGGTGAGGTGGGCTGACCGCGGTGCGGAACAGCAGGTCCTTACGTCGCTGCGCTCCTCTGGAGGACAAGGGGAGCGATGGAGAACGGGGCGGTGAGGTGGGCTGGCCGCGGTGCGGAACAGCAGGTCCCTACGTCGCTTCGCTCCTCTGGAGGACAAGGGGAGCGATGGAGAACGGGGCGGTGAGGTGGGCTGGCCGCGGGGCGGAACAGCAGGGTCCCGACGTCGCTTCGCTCCTCTGGATGACAAGGGGAGCGTGGGAGAACGGGGCGGTGAGGTGGGCTGGCCGCGGGGCGGAACAGCAGGTCCTTACGTCGCTGCGCTCCTCTGGATGACAAGAGGGAGTGTGGGAGAACGGGGCGGTGAGGTGGGCTGACCGCGGTGCGGAACAGCAGGTCCTTACGTCGCTGCGCTCCTCTGGATGACAAGGGGAGCGTGGGAGAACGGGGCGGTGAGGTGGGCTGACCGCATGGAGCAATGAAAAAGGCACGGCGTGGGCCGTGCCTTTCACTTACAGAGTTGCTTTTAGACGTTGACCGTCTCGGCCGGCGCTTCGTTGGAGGCCGTCGGCGCGGACGGGGGATTGATGTTCGATTTCGCCTGCTGCGCGCGCGCGTCCTTGACCGCCTTGTTGCGCATGGAGCGCAGCTTCAGGAAATCCTTCGCTTCCTTATAGAGACGCTTGCGTTCCACGTTGTTGAAGACTGCCTTGCGCACGATGCGGAAGACCTGCTTCGGGCGGAAATAGTATTCGTCGTAAAACTTGTGGACCATTTCCATCACGTAATCGCGGGGCAGGCCGGGGTACTCGATCATGGCGACCTGGTGGCCCTGGTCGTCGACCATGGCCGCGCCTTCGGAGACGATGAAGCCGTTCGACTTCGCGTAGTCGTAGAGCTCGGTGCCCGGGTAAGCGTGGGCGATGGAGACCTGGATGGTTTCGACGTCGAGTTCTTTCGCGAAATCCATGGTGCGGCGAATGGTTTCCTTGGTCTCGCCAGGAAGGCCGAGGATGAAGTCGCCGTGAATGACGAGGCCGAGCTTCTTGCAGTCCTTGGTGAACTGGCGGGCGCGGTCGATGGTTGCGCCCTTCTTGATGTTCTTGAGGATCTGCGGGTCGCCGGATTCAAAGCCGACGATGAGCAGGCGGCAGCCGGCTTCCTTCATGGCTTTGAGGGTTTCGTAATCGGTGGTGACACGCGAGGTGCAGGACCAGGTGAGGCCGAGGGGCTTCAGCTTTTCGCAGAGCTCGATGGTGCGGGCCTTCTGGATGTTGAAGGTGTCGTCATCGAAGAAGAATTCCTTCACCCAGGGGAAATATTCTTTCGCCTTCTTCATCTCGGCGACCACGGCATCGGTGGAGCGCTTGCGCCACGGATGACCGCTGAGGGTCTGCGGCCAGAGGCAGAAGGTGCACTGCGCCGGGCAGCCGCGGGTGGTGTAGAGCGAGATGAAGGGATAGAGCAGGAAGGGAACGTTGTAGCGCTTGATGTCGAGATCGCGTTTGTAGACGTCGATGACGTCGGGCATCTCGTCGAGGTTCGCCATCACGGGGCGGTCGGGATTGTGCACGACCTTGCCGTCGGCGGCGCGGTAGCTGATGCCGGCGATTTCCGCGAGAGGCTTGCCGTTGGCGTATTCCACCGAAGCCCAGTCGAATTCTTTGCGGACGACGAAGTCGATCTCGGGACACTCCTGGAGCGAGCGCTCGGGAAGCGTGGTGACATGCGGACCGACAAAGGCGATCTTGAGGCGCGGGTTCGCAGCCTTCATCGCCTTGGCGATCTTGCAGTCGCCGGGGAAGCCGGGGGTGCTGGTAAAGAGCACGAGGAAGTCGTAGTCCTTGCCGATCTGGATCGTCTCGTCGAAGCCGATGTGATGCGGGGAGGCATCCAGCAGGCGCGAGCCCTCGATGAGGCCAGCGGGATAGGCGAGCCACACGGGGTACCAGTAGGACTCGATCTCGCGAGTCGCCGGCCAACGCGAGCTGGCGCCTCCGTCGTAATTTTCAAAAGAGGGCGGGTTGAGGAACAACGTCTTCAATGGCATCAGTAGGACAAGTTTACCAGAGAGGCATCGGTCTAGAAAGCTAACGGAGCGTGTAAGTTAGGGCACATTTGTGACCTCGCATCCAACGGCAGAAGGGGGCAGCGAGCGGGGTAGATTGGGGGGTGAATGGGAGGTGGATTGTTGGTCTGCGGGGGCTTCGAGAAGAAAAGCAGGTTGCGACGTCGCTGCGCTCCTCGCAATGACAAGAGAGAGGGTGGGAGGGGCGAGCAGGGGTGTGGGCTGGCCGCGGGGACGAGATGCAAGATCCTTCGGCTGCGAACGCTGCGCGTTCTTCGCTCAGGATGACAAAAGAAAAGCCGGTGGGTGGCCACCGGCTTGGATCATGAGCAGAGAGGTTAGTTCACGGTTAAGGTCACCGTCTGGGCATGGATGGTGCTGCCGGAGGTTCCCGTGATGGTGACGGTGTAGGTGCCAGACGGGGTGCCGGGAACCGGGGCCGGCGTGAAGCTCTTGCTGCCGCCGCAGGCGCTCATGCCGAGGATTGCACCGACGATGAGCATCGTGCCGAGATACAGCACCAGGCGCTTGCGCCGGGAGCGGCTGACGATGCCGGGGAGCAGGAACATCAGGCCAGGGAAAGCAAGGGTAGCCGCGAGCACGCCGGTGCTCCGGTGCGGAACGGCGGCGGATTGCGAGCCCTGGATGGTGGAGCTGGAAGCGGTGGTGGCGATGGTCATGGTGATGGCGCCCGCCGCCGAAAGCGACGCGGGGCTGAATGAGCAGGATGATTTGCCGGGGAGGCCGGAGCAGGTGAGGGCAACCGGTGTCGTGAAAGAACCGCCCGTCGGAGTCGCGTCGATGTTGAAGTTATACGTCGCGCTGGTTCCGGCATTGACGCTTGCGGTAGTCGGGTTGGAGCCGAAGTCGATGGCGAAATCTGTCGCCACTGTAGGAACTGGGATCAAAGTTTCCCAGGCGCCGCGGCCATGCGTCCAGGCACGCAGGCGCTTATCGGTTCCGTTTTCGTAGATGGCAATGTGGAAGACGGTGGTATTGGGCAGGAAGCCGGTGGCGCCGACGGTATTGGGGCCGACTTCGACCCAGTTGGCTTCGTCGCTGGTGACAAAGACGCCGATGTCGGTGGCGACATAAATCACGCTGGCGTTGTCGGGATCGACGAGGACGTCATTGACGGGGACGTCGGGCAGGTTGCCGCTGATGTCGGTCCAACTGGAACCGAAGCTGGTAGTGCGCCAGACTTTACCGGCGCCGCCGGTAAAGCCCTGGATGGCGGCGACGGCGGTGCCGCCGGTGGCGTCATGGGGATCGACGGCGATGCCGTTGATGGCATAACCGTACTGGTTGATAGAGCCCGTGATGTTGGTCCAGGAGGTCGGCGTGGTGCCGGGAGCTCCGGCGTTCTGGGTGAGATAGATGCCACCGCCATCTTGCGCGCCATAGGAGGTGCCGGCGTAAATGACCTTGGAACCCGAAGAGGTTTTTGGACCTCCGGCAGCGAGGGCGGTGACGTTGTTGTCGGTGGCAGCATTGCCGCAGGTGGTGTCGGCAGTGGAATTGAACTTGTGGCTGAGCGCGTTATGGATGCTGCTATTGGCCCAACTGGAAGCGGTGGTCGGCCCGCGCCAGACGCGGCAGGTGCCGACGATGATCTTGGTCGGGTCCTGCGGATCGAGGATCCAAGGCGTGTAGAAGCCGGAGCTGTCGCCATCGACCTGCGTCTTACCCGAGACTCCGTCGAGGATGAGTGGGACCCATGCGTTGCACCCGGCCCAGCCGCCGGGACAGGAATAGATCGAGACGTAGGTGTTGGTGGCAAACCAATTGTCGCTGGGGTCGATGGCGCTATAGCCGCCGTCGCCGCCCAGGACCTCGGCCCAGCCTGAATTTCCGGGCACGCCGATGGTGTTGTCGACATACATGGTGCCGTTGTCCTGGGTGCCGCCCATCAACTCGGAGGGTTTCGCGGATTGCTGACTGCCCCAAATAAATTGCGAGAGGGAGCCGAGGCCGGCGTTCATGCTGTCGAAGACGTTCAACGCGGAACAATTGCCCACGGTGAGCGTGGTCTCATCGAGGCTGCGGTACATGCCGCCATCGTTGCCGAAGTAAACGATCTTCGGATTGGAGCCGAGATAGTCGAAGCCGTGCTCGTCGGGATGAACGTCGGGATAGAACGAATTGCAGGTGTTGTCGTAGACGTGCGTGAGGTTGAGGAAGGGTTGCGACGCGCAGGTCGTATTTGAACTGGTGAGCGAGCACTTATAGATGTTGATGGCGCCCGCATATAAGTCGGTTCCGGCGCCGTTGGGAACGGCTCCGAGATAAACGTCGTACCAGGCTTGCTCGACGCCAGAGGCATCGCCGCCGGTGGAGGCATTGATGCCGGTCTCATTCATCTGCGTCCAGCTGGTGCCGCCGTTCTTGGTCTGGTAGAGATTGAGGTCGATGGTGTTGCCGTTGGCATCGAAGCCGATCATCCAGATGTACATCTCATCCGGACTCGTCGTTTCGGCGCCTTGCGCGACATAGCGCACGGCCATGGCGGCACGATAGAGCGGGCATGCGCTGGACGTCGCCGCCGGACAGGTTCCTTCTGTCAGCGTGCCGGCATTCGGCTGGGTGGCAAGTTTCGTAAACGTGTGGCCCTGGTCGGCGGAGACGAAGACACCGTGATGACGGACGGTGATGAAGAACTTGTTTTCGACCGGGTTATAAACCACGGCCATCACCGAGCTGTCGGTGATCGGAGTGCCGCTGTCCGAGATGGCGGAGGCATACCAATGCGCGCCGGAGTCGGAGGAATAGACAGCGCCACGTACGCCGTCGTCGTAGCCGGAGGCGACGCCGGGGCTGGCGACTCCGGCAACCACGTTGCCCGTGGCACCGGCTCGGGTATTGAACGCAATTTCGCTGATCGCCTTGCCATTGAACTGAAGCGGGGTGGAGTCTGAAGTCTGTTGCACCAGGGTCCAGCTCGCGCCGGTATTGGAGGAGACCAGAATGCCCATTCCGTAATAGGAATCGAGCGCGCCATTGGGTTCTCCGGTACCGGCAAGAATCGTGGCGCCATTGCCGGGCTGAATGGCGACGCTGCCGATGGAGAGCGTCGGCTGATCATCGGTGAGCGAGGTCCACGTGATATTGCCGGAGGTTGGCGTTGCGGCGTTGGTAGAGCGCCAGATTCCGCCATAGGCTCCGCCGATGACAACCGTGTTCCCGGTGGTATCGCTCTGGTCCACGGCGACGGCAGTGACGCGTCCCGTCCAGCTCTGGGTCGCGGTATTTCCCCAAACGATGGGACTTGGGCCGAGAGAGGTCCAGACCGAGTTTGCGTCGGCCACGCCCGCGGAGAACCTGCCGGCTTTCCGCGCCGACAGCACGTGTTGCAGGTGCTGGGTACGCATCTGCATTTTCTGCGCTGTTCCTTTTTGCAACAGGACCGCCGGACTCTGGTGAGTATTACGAGGGCTGCGACTCTTCATAAACCAGTTCGCGAAGCCTGCGGGATCGTCCTCTTTTTCACGTTTGTGATCGAACCTAGTCTGGGCGGAAGAAAGAGAAGCCAAAAAGGAAAAGAACAGAAGGGCGGCCAAAGAGAAACGACAACAGCGCATAGGCGAATGCCTCGGAAACGGAGTCCTGGTGCTGGTCTGGCGTGAGTGACGTAGGAAAGTATGTTGCTGTTCAGCAGCTCTGTCAACGGAAACTTAGACGAGGTAGTAGCTTGTACTCTACAGAGTGCAAATGTTTACACTGTGTTCAAAAGCGCGGGAAACAAAGCGGGAAGAAGTAGTCGGGGATTTACCTTACGAAGCTTCTAATACTTGCGCATGCGGATTTCGGTTCCGTTCTTCTCGAACTTCACTTCGTCCATCAGGCTGTTAATGAGGAAGATGCCGCGGCCGTGGTTGGAGTAGATGTTTTCTCCGGAAAGAGGATCAGGGACGTTCTTCGGATCGAAGCCCGTGCCGGGGTCGCGCACCACGATCAAGATCCCGGGCTGTTCGCAACTCACATGACACTCGATGATTTTCGTGGGGTCGCCGGCGGCCCCATGTTTGATGGCATTGGCGAGGGCTTCGCGGAGGGCGATCTCGACGTCGAGTTCATTGCCGTTCATGCATTGGGTTTCGCGCACCATCTGCATGACCTGGTCCACAACAGGAGACACTTCGGATTCGGCGGCCTTGAGGGTAATGGTCACCCCGTGCTCATCCGATTGCGGCGCTGGCGCGTGAGAGTTCGGGTTGATTGGCATTCAATGAAGGATCAAATAGAGGTTCTTCAGTCATTGTAGCTGATGGCTCATTTTTCCCAGTATTACAAAAGTCATGGCTCCCTGGGGCGTTTACACTTCATCACGCATCTGCGAGCCGGGCGCGGCATCCACTGAAGCAGATCGGGACGAGGACGGGTTTATGAAACTGAGCTGGATTCCTGCCATTTGCATGGCTATTTTCGCGGCTGTCTTGGCGGCACAGACTCCGCCACCCTCGAGCGGAGCCGCACCGGTCCATCCCCCAGCGAACAAGGTGGACCTCATCCGCGGGCTAAGCACGGACGTGCAAAATCTTTCGCGCATCGTGGGGCGCAGCGTGGTGCAGATTTCGGCGAAGGGCTACACGCTGGAGTCGCAGAGCGAACGGGGACAGGCGAGCCTGCTGCAGCCGGAGCGCAGCACCGGGTCGGGGGTCATCCTGTCGGCCGATGGATTGATCATGACCAATGCCCACGTGGTGAACGGCGCGACCAAGTTGCGCGTGATGCTGGTGGGACTTGAGCAGGAGCAGGGCTTCTCGATGGCCGAGCACAAGCAGCATCGCGGGCCGCTGGAAGCCAAGGTAGTAGGCGTGGACCGGCAGACCGACCTTGCCTTGATCAAGATCGATGCTACCGATCTGCCATTTCTCACCCTTGCCGACTCGGCGGAGGTGAAGCAAGGACAGGTTGTGCTTGCCTTCGGCAGTCCGCTGGGGCTGGAGAATTCCGTCAGCATGGGGATTGTCAGCTCGCCGGCGCGGCAGATCGATCCGGACAACCCGATGATCTACGTGCAGACGGATGCGGCGGTGAACCCGGGCAACAGCGGCGGCCCGCTGGTTGACATCGACGGGCGCGTGATCGGGCTGAATACTTTCATCCTTACGCAATCGGGCGGGAGCGAGGGTCTGAGCTTCGCCATCCCCAGCAACATCATTCGTTCGGTGTTCAATCAACTGCGCAAAGACGGGCACGTGCATCGCGGACAAATCGGCATCCGGGTGCGCTCGATTACGCCGGGGCTGGCGCAGGGACTTGGACTGAAGGATGACCAGGGTGTGCTGGTCGAAGATGTGCTTCCCGGCGGTCCGGCCGACCAGGCGGGGATGCAGATCGGGGACGTGATCGTAGCTTTTGCGAACCACCCGATTTCCAACGTCCGCCAGTTCGCGGTGAATCTTTACCGCTTCAACGTGGGCGACACGGCCAACACTACGGTGATGCGCAAGGGCCAGTCGACCGACCTGCAGATACACGTAATGGAGCAGAAGAACGATCCCGATCGTTTTGCCGACATGATCACGCCCAGCAACATCATTCCGCAACTCGGAATCTACGGGTTGACGGTAGACAAGAATGTGGCCGACATGTTGCCCGATATGCGGATCAGTTCGGGGGTGGTGGTGGCGGCGGCGGGAACGACTTCCGATTATTACGGCGACCGTCCGAAAGTGGGGGACGTGATCCACGCGGTGGATGGCAATGCAGTGACCTCGATTACCGATTTGAAGCAGCGCATCGCGGCGTTGGCAGCGGGGGAGGCGCTCGTGCTGCAGGTGGAGCGCGATGGGGTGCTGGCGTACCTGGTGCTGGAGAAGGATTAGAGACGGTAGTGCAAACAGCAGGTCCTTACGTCGCTGCGCTCCTCTGGATGACAAGTGGGGGCGTGGGAGAGGGAGAGAGCCTTGGAGGCTGACGCGGGAGAAGCAGGTCCTTACGTCGCTGCGCTCCTCTGGATGACAAGTGGGGGCTTGGGAGAGGGAGAGAGCCTTGGAGGCTGACGCGGGGAAAGCAGGTCCTTACGTCGCTGCGCTCCTCTGGATGACAAGTGGAGGCTGGGAGAGGGAGAGAGCCTTGGAGGCTGACGCGGGGGAAGCAGGTCCTTACGTCGCTGCGCTCCTCTGGATGACAAGTGGGGGTGTGGGAGAGGGAGAGAGCCTTGGAGGCTGACGCGGGGAAAGCAGGTCCTTACGTCGCTGCGCTCCTCTGGATGACAAGTGGGGGCTGGGAGAGGGAGAGAGCCTTGGAGGCTGACGCGGGGAGAAGCAGGTCCTTACGTCGCTGCGCTCCTCTGGATGACAAGTGGGGGTCTGGGAGAGGGAGAGGGCCTTGGAGGCTGACGCGGGAAAGCAGGTCCTTACGTCGCTGCGCTCCTCTGGATGACAAGTGGAGGCTGGGAGAGGGAGAGAGCCTTGGAGGCTGACGCGGGGAGAAGCAGGTCCCTACGTCGCTGCGCTCCTCTGGATGACAAGTGAGGGCTGGGAGAGGCGGAGAGCCTTGGAGGCTGACGCGGGGAGAGGGCTCGGTTCATCATTGGCCTGGGAATGCGGCGGCAGCTTGCGATCTATGACCACCCGCCTGATTGCGAATGCATCGTATCCAGTATTCCGAGCAATTCATCTGTTCACCCCTAGCCTGCCACCCACAGAGGAGAAGTCATGGCCGAAAAGAATTTACAAGGACTACGTGTCGCGATATTGGCGACCGATTTATTTGAAGAAGCAGAGCTGATTGAACCCCGCAAGGCGCTGGATGCCGCGGGTGCGCACACCGAAGTGGTGTCGCCGCATGCGGGAGAGATACAAGCGGTGCGGCACGATACAAAGACGCAGAAGGTGAAAGTGGATCGGACGCTGGACGGCGTGAACATCGACGATTTTGACGCGTTCCTGATTCCTGGCGGAGCGATGAATTCCGATGCCCTGCGCATGGAGCGGAATGCGCAGGCACTCATCCGTCATGCCAATGAAGCGAATAAGCCGATCGCGGTCATCTGTCATGGACCGTGGCTGCTGGTTTCGTCAGGAGTGCTGTCGGGCCGCAAGCTCACCAGCTATTTCACGATCCAGGACGATGTGAAGAATGCGGGGGCGAGTTGGACGGACGAGCAGGTGGTACGCGACCGGAACATGGTCAGCAGCCGCAAGCCGGACGACATCCCGGCTTTCAATCGCGAGATGCTGTCGTTATTTTCCGAAAGCCGGTTGCGGAAAGACAAGGCCGCATAAACCACTGGGAAGAATAGTGAGAGGCCTCCGCGAGGGGGCCTTATCTTTTATGCTTGCTTCTATGCTTTCCAGGTCCGACATTGACGGAGTGCCGGTCCGTACCCGCGCGTACGAAACGCAAGACTTCGAAACTCTCTGGCATCTCGACCAGCGCTGCTTCGAAGAGGGAATCTCTTATAGCAAAGCTGAGCTCCAGCAATACCTCCAGCTCCGGGCGGCATTTGCCCTGGTTGCGGAGACGGAAGAGGAGAACACGATTTGCGGCTTCATCATCGCGCACCGCCGGCGGGGCGGCTACGGGCACGTGCTGACCATCGACGTCGATCCGGAGTTCCGGCAGCACGGGGTGGGTACGCTTTTACTCGGCAGGGCACACGAGCGGCTGGCCAGGGAGGGCTGCCATACCATGTTCCTGGAGACGGCGGTGAACAACCTGCCGGCCATCTCCTTCTATAAAAGGCATGGTTACAGCGTGGTGCGGACGCTTCCGCGCTATTACCAGGCGACCGGGATGGACGCGTTTCTGCTGTCGCGGCGGCTGGACTCGACAACCGATTGAACCCTCGGGTAAGGAGCAGTTTGCAAACCAGGGAGGCTGGGGGCCGGGGTCGAGCGTGGTATAATTTCGTTTTGCCTCCCGTCGCCGGGCCCTGTTGTGCCTTCGCCCGCGTGGAGACGAAATCATTCATAACCCAGAGGTTCCGTCATGTCTGGCCACTCAAAATGGGCCACAATCAAACACAAGAAGGGCGCACTTGACGCGAAGCGCGGCAAGATCTTCACGCGCGTGATCAAGGAAATCACCATGGCCGCCAAGCAGGGCGGGGATCCGGAAAAGAATCCGCGCCTGCGCAGCGCGGTGGCTGCCGCCAAGGCCGAGAACATGCCGGCCGACAACATCAAGCGCGCGATCCAGCGCGGCACCGGCGAAATTGAAGGGGTGAACTACGAAGAGATCACCTTCGAAGGGTATGGTCCGGGCGGGGTAGCGATCCTGGTGGAGGTCACAACCGACAACCGCAATCGCACGGTCAGCGAAATTCGTCACGCCTTCGGCAAGAACGGCGGGAACATGGGCGAAGCGGGTTCGGTGGCGTGGATGTTCGCGAAGAAGGGCGACATCGTGATACCGAAGGCTGCCGCCAAGGAAGACGACCTGATGAATCTGGTGCTGGAGAACGGCGCCGACGACCTGAAGGACGACGGCGACAATTGGGAGATCCTGTGCGAGCCGAGCGCCTATGAAGCCGTACTCGAGGCGGTGAAGAAAGCGGGCATCAAGCCGGAGGTCGCCGAGATCGGGATGATCCCGCAGAACTACATCAAGCTGGAAGGGCAGCAGGTGAACACGATGGTGCGTCTGCTGGAAGCCCTGGAAGACCAGGACGATGTGCAGCACGTGTATTCGAACGTGGACTTCGACCAGGCCCAACTGGAAGCCGTGGCCGGATAAGAGTTCAAGTGTTCCTTGAAGGCCGCCTGCGGGTGGCCTTTTTACTTGCCAGTCGCTTTGCTGCGGCGTTCCATGAGAGTCGTGTCGCGCCATACGCCGTGAAGAGCGGCGATCTTCTCCCGGGTTCCCACCACGCGAAAGCCGCAGCGCTCGTGGACTCGCACGCTGGCTGTGTTTTCGGAGAAGATGCCGGCCTGGAGCGTCCAGAATCCCGCGCGCTCCGATTCTTCAACCAATGCTTGAAGTAGCCGCGTGCCGATGCCGGTGCCGCGAGCGCGCTCCGCTACATACACGCTGACTTCCGCAACCCCGGCATAGGCGGGACGGGCGGAGACACGGGTGAGCACCGCCCAGCCCAGAAGCTCTCCTGCGGAACGCGCCACCAAGCGGCAGCTCTCGACGTGCGCGCGATTCCACTGCTCCCAGTCGGGCGTCTCGGTTTCAAAGGTGGCGTTGCCGGCAGCGATGCCCTCGGCATAGATGGAGCGCACGGCGGGCCAATCGGCGGGAAGCATTGCTTCGATCGCGAGCGTAGACATGCGCAGCATTATAGATAGACAAATCCTGACAAAGCGATACGGGAAACATAAGTTGCTCCAGCCTCATCCATTGAGTGAATTCCCGTTGTAAGGAGGGTTGGCATGGATGATGAAGCCGGTAAACTTTCGCGGCGAAACTTCGTGAAACTCAGCACCGCCGCATTAGCCGCAGGGGCAAGTTTGAATGCCGCAGCGCAGCAGAATGCAGGGGGCGCGCCGAATGGTTCACAACCGAGCCACGATACGGATAGCGCGCACGGTGAACCTGGAGAACACAAGGTACCGCGATCGAAGGAACATAACCTGCCGAACGAGACCGAGCCGGGCGAAAACAACCAGATGCTCGAAGGCCAGAATCCCGACTCGAATTTCCCTCCGGAAACCGACGCCGGAGCGGTGAATCCCTTTAAGTATTCGTTTGCGCTCTCGCACAAACGCATCGAGAGCGGCGGATGGACGCGACAGGTGACGGTGCGGGATCTGCCGATCTCCAAGGACATTGCGGGCGTGGAGATGCGGCTGGTGACGGGCGGAGTGCGCGAACTGCATTGGCACGTCTCCGCCGAGTGGTCCATCATGACTTACGGCAACGCCCGGATCACGGCGGTCAATCAGAAGGGCGAGGGCTTCGTTTCCGATGTCAAAGAAGGAGACCTGTGGCTATTTCCGCCAGGAGTTCCACATTCCATCCAGGGGCTCGGCCCGGACGGCTGCCGGTTCCTGCTGGTCTTTGACGACGGCAACTTCAACGAGTTCGAGACCTTCCTGCTCACCGACTGGTTGACGCATGTTCCCAAAAGCGTCCTGGCGAAGAATTTCAATGTGAGTGAGAGCATTTTCGACAAGGTGCCAAAGAAGGAGCTCTTCATGTTTCCCACCGTGCTGCCCGATCCGCTGGAACAGGAGCGCCAGTACGTGGCGCAGGGAACGGGGAGCCTTGGGGACCAGTTCGCTTTCCGGCCCAGCCAGATGAAGCCAACAGTGCTCAGGACGGGGGGCGAAGTGAAGATCATCGACTCCAGCATTTTTCCGGTGACGGAGATCACGGCGGCGATCGTGACCCTGAAACCCGGCGGGCTGCGCGAGCTGCATTGGCATCCCAACGCCGACGAGTGGCAGTACTACATCAAGGGCCACGCACGGATGGGAGTCTTCGTCGCCGGATCGCGCGCACGAACCATGGATTTCCAGGCTGGAGATGTGGGGTACGTCCAGCAATCGGTGCCGCACTACATTGAGAATACCGGCACGGAAGACGTGCAGTTCCTGGAGATGTTCAAGGCGAAACACTACGAAGATATTTCGCTGGCGGAGTGGCTTGCGCATACGCCACCCAAGCTGGTGAACGGACATATCTCCACCGGCATCCAGATGCTGCAAGCGATCGATAAGAAGGAAGCGGTGATCCGTCCCTTGTAGAGCGTTGCGGGTGCACAGCGAAGGTGCACCCGCGACTTCCGTCGATTTGCCTGCACTGGAATCCGGTTCGCAAACCTGCTACTTTCTGATGTTCGCATGAAAGCCAGGATTCTTCTCGCACTTCTAGTAGGGACAGGATGCTTTGCGTTCGCGCAGAGCGCCTCTCCGCCGCGCAGCACACAAAACGGCAATCCGGTGGAGGCGTTGCGCCGCGAGCACTGGAATTACGGGTTCTGGTTCGATTACGGAAACGGGATCGGCTATCGCAGTGGCGTCCATATGGGCGGTGCAGGGTTGCGCATCGGGCGGGTGATGACGGGAGAGCTCGGGACGGGGTGGCGACGAGGGACCTTTGAACTTGACGCCGACTTGACCCCGCTTGAGATTTACAGCTTCCCGGAGACGGTCCAGAGCAGTGGGAATCTTCCGCCGCATACGTTTTATACCGGCGGTCTGACGCCGGTGATCATGAAATGGAATTTCACGAGCGGGAATCGATGGGTGCCGTTTGTTGCAGCGCAAGGTGGACTGGTGTTTTCCACCACGGACTTGCCGCCGGGCGACACAGCCAGCGTGAACTTTACCCCGGGAGCCTCCATCGGATTTCATCGATTCGTGCACGACAGGAGCGCATGGACCTTCGAAGGCAAGCTTTATCACCTGTCGAATGCCAGCCTGGGTCCGCACAATCCCGGAGTGAATGCGGCGGTGCAATTCAAGGTCGGGTATACGTGGTTCAAGCGATAGCATTCCTGGGGTGGCGGCGAACCGCAAGATGCTTCGCTGCGCTCAGCAGGACAAGAAGCAGGCGTTACGGAGCAAGCAGGGGTCCTTCGACTACGAACGCTTTGCGTTCTGCGCTCAGGATGACAAGAAACTAAAATCTTATGCCCTCAACTCTGGTTGAATGTGTTCCGAATTTTTCCGAAGGCCGCAATCCGGCGGTAGTGGATGAAATTGTCGCGGCCATGAAGGTGGACGGCGTATTCCTGCTGGACCGCGAGATGGATGCCGACCACAACCGCTGCGTCATAACCCTGGTGGGCGACCGCGCCAATATTGCAGAGGCTGCCATCCGCGGAGTCGGCAAGGCCGCCGAGCTGATCAACCTTTGCTCGCATACCGGCGCGCATCCGCGCATGGGCGCCAGCGACGTGATTCCCTTCATTCCGATCGAAGGCGTGACGCTGGAAGACTGCGTGGCGATTGCGCGCTACGTGGGCGAAGAGATCTGGAAGCGGTACAAGATCCCGGTGTATCTCTACGAAGCGGCGGCGCAGCGCCCGGAGCGCACCAATCTGGAGAACATCCGGCGCGGGCAATTCGAAGGGATTCGCGACTCGATCGCCACCGACGATGCACGGGTTCCGGATTTCGGCGGCCGCGCCGTGCATCCGACGGCGGGATGCACCGTGGTGGGCGCGCGGAAGTTTCTCGTCGCTTATAACGTCTATCTCAATACGGCCGATGTGGAGATCGCGAAGAAGATCGGCAAAGCGGTTCGCTTTTCGAACGGCGGCTTGCGCTTCGTGAAGGGGATGGGGATCGGCGTGCGCGGGCTGGCGCAGGTTTCGATGAACCTAACCGACACCGACCAGACACCGATCGCGCGGGTGTTTGAGTTCGTGAAGCGGGAAGCGGCCCGTTATGGGGTGATGCCGCTCTCCAGCGAGATCGTCGGGACTGGTGCCGAAGAAGGCGCTGGAGGATGCCGCTGAATGGTTTCTGCAGATCGAGAATTTTAATGCGTCGCTGGTCCTGGAGAACCGGCTGGCCGATGTCATGTCGGGCAAAGTAGCGGTCGGCGGATTGCGTGCGGGCTTCGAGCCGTTCGTGGAGCAACTGGCGGCTCCGGTGGCCGCCCCGGGAGGGGGCGCGGCGGCAGCGGTTGCGGGAGCGATGGCGGCGGGCTTGGGGTCGATGGTGGCGGGGATGTCGCGCGGCAAGAAAGCTTACCTGCAATACGAGACGCAGCTCAGCGACGCGATTGGGCAATTGGCGGGGCTGCGCGAAGAGTTCAAAGCGGCGGCCGATGCCGATACGCAAGCCTACGAAGCGGTGATGAAGGCCTTTAAGAAGGCGAAGGGCGATCCTACGGCGCAGGGAGAAGTGGCCGTCGCGTTGAAGCAGGCGACCAACGTTCCGCTGGGAGTGGCGCAGAATGCCCACGCCACGATCGCGGTACTGGAGTCTCTGCGGCCGATCACCAATCCCAAAATGGCTTCCGACTTGACGACTGGTCTTGCGCTGGCGAGGGCCGCCCGCGAAGGCGGGCTGGCGAATGTCGAGATCAATCTTGCCGATCTGGAAGATACGGAGTTTGTGAGCTGGGTGCGGGAGAAGGTGGCGGCTCTTCAGTAACTAACCCTAGGGGATGCAACCTAGTGTGTAGAGGGGATGGGAATGCGACAATCCCTTTATACTGTTTATGCACACATTCCAGAGCGTCTGGCGTCTAATCATTCAGGTATGCCGATGAGAAAGTTCCTCCTATCCATTGCAATTGTTCTTGCTGGAACCTTTGCCTTTGGGGCCCCGTTGGGCTCGAACGCGCGCGCCGTGATCCCTGCCTCCGCGCAACAGGTTATCTGCGTGGACTATCGTGCCATGCACAACTCGCCGACCGCGATGGAGTTGAAGGCGCGGGTACTGCCCGAGTCGCTCAAAGAAGTTGAGGGCTCGTTAAGGTCCATGGGCATCAATCCCGACCGCGACGTCGACCAGTTGACCTTCGTCTCTTTCCGCACGCAGAAGAACGGGCTGCGCAGCTTCGGGATTGCGCAGGGACAGCTCAACATGAAGCAGGTGCTGGCCGGCTTCAAGAAGCGCAAAGTTACCGGCGTGAAGTTCCTGCAGAACGTGCTCTACCCGGTATCGACCGGTATCCAGATGACATTCCTGGACGACAATACGCTGCTCTTCGGCGAGCCGACCTCGGTGAAGGACGGACTTTCGGCGCAGAATGGCGATACCCCGAACCTGGGCACGAATGCCGATTTGACCGGCGAAGTGGCAAGCGCTGAAAGTGAGCCGGTATGGAGCGTGCTCGATACGATCGGTACGCAGACCATGCTGCGCTCCGCCCTGGGCGATGCTTCCAAGCTGGCGGACTACGATACGGTTCGAAAGCGCGTCGGTACCTCGCGCTACACCCTGGACTTTACCCGCGGGGTGGACTTTAACCTGGTCGTGACGGTGGGAGACAGCATGACTGCCGGCGTGCTTTCGACGCTGGTGAAGGCGGGCATGATGTATCGCAAGATGAATGCGAGCCCGGTGGAGAAGAACGCGATCAACGATATGAACGTAGATTCCGATGGCAACAGCCTGCACATCCGCTACGAGAGCAACGACTCGCAGTTCCAGGCGTTGCTGCACTCGGACCTGTTCGCGGCCGTCTCGCGATAATCCTTGCAACGAGAAGAGGCGCTCCTGCGGGAGCGCCTTTTGCTTGCGCTTTTTACAGCCAGACCTCGCTGGTGGAGGGGCGGGCCATGAGTTCGCGGATGGCGTCGCTGGGAGATTTTCCTTCGTGCAGGATGGCGTGCATCTGCTGGGTGATGGGCATTTCGACGTTGTGTTTCCTGGCGAGACCGATGGCGGCGTTGGTGGTGAGCACGCCTTCGGCGACCATGCCGTGCATGCCGGCGATGATGTCCGGGAGCTTGCGTCCGCGGCCGAGTTCGACACCCACGGTGCGGTTGCGGGAGAGGCCCCCGGTACAGGTGAGCACGAGGTCGCCGAGGCCGGCGAGGCCCGCCATGGTTTCCGGTTGACCTCCGCAAGCGAGGGAGAGCCGGGTGATTTCGGCGAGGCCGCGGGTGATGAGCGCGGCGATGCTGTTATGACCAAGGCCCAGGCCGTCGCAAACGCCGGCGGCGATGGCGATTACATTCTTCAACGCTCCGCCGAGCTCTACGCCGACGACATCGTGGTTGGTGTAGATGCGAAAACGAGGATCGCTGCATTCGCGCTGCACCGTGCGGGCGAGCTCTTCGTCGGTTGAGGCGGCGGTGAGCGCGGTCGGATCGCCCTTCGCGACCTCCTTGGCGAAGGTGGGTCCGCTGATGGCGACCAGTTGCGGAGAAAATTTCGTTCCGACCACTTGATCGATCACTTCCGTGATGCGCTGGTAGCTACCGTCTTCCACGCCCTTGGTGGCGCTCACAAAGAGCATCTCCGGATGGAGGTGGGGCAGCATCTGGGTGAAGAGGCGCCGCACATGATGCGACGGCATGACGCTCAGAACGATCTCGGCATCGCGAAGCGCATTCGCGAGGGAGTTCGTCGGCTCGACGGTGTCGGGGATACGGCAGCCGGGAAGAAAAAGGTCGTTGGTGCGACGATCGGCGATCGAGGCGCAAACCTCGTATTCATGGGCCCATAGTTGAACGTTGTGGGTAGCCTTGCGTCCCAGCACGATGGCGAGCGAGGTGCCCCAAGCGCCGGCGCCGATGACGGCGACGCGGCTCATGCTTTGCGCTCCGTCGGTTTGGCGGCGGGGAAGCGATGTTCGGTTCCGGCAAACAGGCGCTGGATGTTCGCGCGATGGCGCCAGATGATCAGCAGCGACGATGCAACAATCAACCCATAGGCAGTCCGCGGAAACTGGTCGCGTTGGACGAGGTAGACGATAAACGGAAACGCAGCCGCCGCGAGAATCGACCCCAGGGAAATGTAATGCGTGAAAAGGACGACAATGGCAAAGAGTCCCAAGACGATGCCCACCGACGTGGGAGCGAGTCCGACAAAAACTCCGAGGCCCGTTGCCACCCCCTTGCCACCCTTGAAACGCAACCATACGGGATAAAGGTGGCCGAGGATAGCGAAGAGCCCCGCGAACGCCGGCACTAAACGCACATCCACACTCGCGGGTTGCGGCACGTGGGAGACATACAGGGTCGCGAAAAAGACCGCAAGGAAGCCCTTCACGGCATCGAGGAGCAGGGTGAGAATCGCCAGGCCTTTGGCTCCCGTGCGGGCGACGTTGGTGGCGCCGATGTTGCCACTGCCGGTCTGTCGCACGTCGGTTTTCAGGAACAAACGCACCAGGACGTACCCGAAGGGGATCGAGCCGCAGAGATAGGCGATGATGGCGACCACGATGTAAGTCTTCATCGATAAGACTCAGCGGTCCAGGGTGAGAGGATAGCGCGCGAGCTTGCTATATTGCGCGCCGTGCGGCGACAACTTGCTCTCGAACAGAAAGAACTCATTCGCCGTCATTGTACCGAACTCGGGTGGCGGATTCTTTTCCACTTCGGCGACCAGCGCGCGGAATCCCGCTACGGGCCTTTCGTCGCGCCTCGGCATCGGGCTGCCAGAGCCACTGCGCGCCAGGGTGAGATGCGGATGGAAGGGGCGATCCTCGCGGGGAAAACCGGCTTCGCTCATGGCTGCGTCGATCGCAGAGGCCAAGGCAACGAGGCGTTCGTCGGCGTGGATGCCTGCCCAGAAGACGCGCGGAGATCGTGGATTAGGGAAGAAGCCGACGTCGCGAAAACTAGTTGCAAAGCTGGCGGCATGCGCCTTGGCTGCGGCTTGTTTGACGAGTTCGAGGTCTTTCACTTCGCCGAGAAATTTCAAAGTGACGTGATAGCTCTCGGGCGGCATGAAACGAACTCCGGGAATGCGCCGCAGGGAGTCGACATAGGTAGTAACTTGCGCGCGGATTTCAGGGGTGATGTCGAGAGCAAGGAACAGACGCATTTCAGATCAGCTTCTTGCGAACCATGTCGAGGGCGACCTGGCTCGACCACCAGCGGATGCGTTCGCGATCGCCGGGGAAGCGGCGTTCGACGACGTCGGTGCCGAGCTCGTCGGCCACCGCGATGTACACAAGGCCCACCGGCTTGTCTTCGGTGCCTCCGGTGGGGCCGGCTACCCCTGTAATTCCGACGCCGATGGTCGCGTTACAGATGGCGCGAAAATTCTCGGCCAGCGCCACTGCGACCTGCCGGCTGACGGCGCCATGCTCTTCGATCATCATCGGCGGCACGTCCGCGAGCAAGGTCTTGAGGTGATTGGAATACACCACCACGCCGCCGACAAAATAGCGCGAGCTGCCGCTGACGCTGGTGAGGCGCTCGGCCATCAGGCCGCCGGTGCAGCTTTCGGCGACGGAGATGGTCGCACTGCGCATCTGGAGGTAGTAGCCGACGATCTGCTCGAGGGTCTCTCCATTGGTGGAGAAGACGGCATCGTCGAGTTCGTCCTCGATCTCGCCCGCAAGTTGATCGACGGCGGCCTGGGCCTCGGCCATGGACCGTCCGCGGGACTTGAGATGCAATTGCACTTCGCCGGCTTTGGCGAGGATCGTGGTGTCGATGTTTTTGTGCTTGGTGTAGATCGGCGCGATGCGGGCGTCTACGGTGGATTCGCCAAGACTGGTGACGCGCAATTCGCGGGTCGCAATGAAGGCGCGGGGCAGGCGTTCGCGGAGGATCGGCTGGCACTGTTCATCCCACATGGCTTTCAGCTCATGCGGTGGCCCAGGAAGAAGAAAAACATAGCGCGGCGACCCATCCTGCGCGCCCTCGATGAACTGGCCGGGGGCGGTGCCGTTGGCGTTGGGAAGGATCTCGGCGCCGAGGATGACCTCCGCCTGCCGCATATTGTTATCGGGCATCGAGACGCGGCGCGAAGCGAAACGCTTATAGAGGTCGGCGACGAGGTCGGGATTGCGCTTGAGCTTCAGCCCGAGGGCATCGGCGACGGATTCGCGGGTGAGGTCGTCTTCGGTGGGGCCGAGTCCGCCCATGAAGAGAACGATATTGGCACGCTCAATCGCGGTCCGCGCCACCTGGGTGAGGTTCTGGCGGCTGTCTCCGACGATATCCTTGAACGACACCTCAACGCCGAGCTCATTCAAGCGTTTGGTGAGAAAAAGGGAGTTAGTGTCCTGTCGGAAGGGAGTTAACAGTTCTGACCCGATAGCGACGATCTCGGCGATCACTGCTCAAGTGTAATGCACGAAGAGTCCGCGGGGAACACCCACCGCGAAGGCGCAAAGTTAAAGGAGTGGACGCCCCTGGATGTCCCACCACAGGTGGTGAACCGCGTCGGTAGAGGCGAGCACGACGGCGCGGCTGGGAGCGAAGGCGAGGCCCACGAGGTTATTTCCCGAAACCACCAGGTTTGCGCGGCGTTCCTGATTAATGCGCACGATCCCACGCTTTCCCTTGAGCGAAGCCGCCACGTAGAGATTGCCGTCGATGTCGAAGGCCAAACCCTGTGGGCGCCCGAGGCCGCGGTAATAGAGGGAAACTTCGCCTTCGGGACTGATCTCGTACACCGCGTCGAAGCTGCTGGTGGTGGGTCCGGCGACGTAGAGATTTCCGTGCGGGCCGAAGGCCAGGTGATAGGCCGAAACGCTCGGCTCCAGGGTGGCAAAGACGTAGATCTGGCGGTCGCGCGCGATCTTGAAGATGGTGCCGCTGCGGTCTCCGACAAAGAGATTTTCTTCCGTATCGAAGGCGATCCCGGTGGCCACGCCCATGCCCTCCGCATAGGTGGACATGTTGCCGTTGGCCGCCACGCGATAAACGGTGCCATCGAAGCGCGAGGAGACGTAGAGATGGCCGGCGCGGTCGAAGGCCATCCCGGTCGGGTTCATCATTTCATTCAGGAAGGGCTTGACGGTGTAGTTGGTATCGATCTTGTAGATCGCTACCGGAACCTTTTGGCCGCGCGGTCCCGAGAAGGTGACGTAGAGATTGCCTTCGTGATCGATAGCGGGATTCGTGACCGGATGAAGGTTCTCCGCGATGGGCATGGCGACGCGCACCATGTGCTCGTTGCTGGACACGCCATTGACCTGCACGGAGACCTTACTGGAGGCTACATCGTGCGGAACCCGCGCGATCACGAAATTGTCGGAGCCGACGATGACCGAGGCGTTCGTCTCGCCAAATTGCACCTGCGGGCGGTGAAGATCGTGCGGCGCCAGCGCATGGCCAATCAGTTTGACCTCTCCGCCGGGCATGGCGAAGGCGGGCTCGACGGAATCGATGCGGGGTTGGCCGTTACGGTGATTCAATTCGGATTTAGTCATGCGGCGCGTAGTAAGGGTATCAAATCTGAGAGAGGTAAGGATGACACGCAAAAGCGATCAGACCAGCCAGTGCCAGCCGTACTGCCGCCCGAGGTGAAGCAAGAATTGCAATACGATCCATGCATAGATGCCGGCGCCCAGGTCGTCGACCACGATGCCGGTCCCTTCGGGCAGTTTTTCGAGGAGACGGATCGGCGGCGGCTTCAGGATGTCGAAGGTGCGAAAGAGTAGAAATCCGATCAGCATCGGGAGGAAATGGACTGGGGCGGCGATGAGGGTGACGAGCTGCCCCGCGACCTCGTCGATCACCACGTGCGAGGGATCTTTGCGGCCGCAACCGCGAGCTTCCAGGGTGGCGGCGGGAATCCCGATAACGATCGAGAGAGCGGTGAGCGCGAGGATGAGGTAGAGCTGGTACGCCGCCGGCGTGAAGTGCGCGATCAACACCCAGAGGAGGACAGTCGCCGCGGAGCCCCACGTGCCCGGACCCGGCTTGCCGAGACCGGCGCCAAAGAAGATGGCGACCAGGTGCGCCCAGCGCGGGGTGGGGGTTGCGGATCTAGTTAGGCTTGCCTGAACCGCCATTCGGCTCCCTGGTGCGGCGAGATCGCAAATCGTAGTCGCCTTCGAAATCTTCCCCGGCGTTGTTGATGGGCGTGGAGATTACGTATCCATCGCTGGCCCACTTGCCGAGGTCGATGGTTCGGCATCGTTCGGAACAGAAAGGGAAATCAGGATCGTTGCGCAGCACAATCTTGCGGCAAGTAGGGCAGCGCAGGCTTGAAAGTTTCTTCTTGGGCATGACGCTGTAAATATTTTATCGCGATGTGGCGGCTTAGAGCAGCCTTGCTACCAGGTCGTATTCGTGGGCTTCCGTGATCTCGCAACGGTACACCTGGCCGGGTTCTACGTTTTCGTGTTCGGCGAAGTCGTTGATGTACACTTTGCCGTCAATTTCCGGGGCGTGCATCTCGGTTCGCCCTTCCCAGAGCAGGTCGGTTTCCTCGGACGGTCCTTCGAGCACCACGTCGTACTCGCGTCCGACCAGCCCTTTACGCTTTTTCCGGCTGATCTGTTTTTGCAGCGACATCAGCTTCTTGCGCCGGCGCTCGATTTCACGCGGATCGATTTTTTCGTCGAGGGAAAAGGCCTTGGCGCCCTCTTCGTCGGAGTAGCTGAAGACGCCGAGCCAATCGAACTGCGCCGCGCGCACGAACTCGCAAAGCGCGTTGAAGTCCTCTTCGGTCTCCCCGGGAAAGCCAACGATGAACGAAGTTCGCAGGGTGAGATCGGGAATAGTGCGCCGCATCTCTTCGATGGACTTAAGGAAGATGTCGGCGTGCGCGCCGCGTTTCATCCGCTTGAGCACGTTCGCCGAGGAGTGCTGCAGAGGCACGTCGATATAGTTCGGGATCTTCGGGTTCTTTGCGATCGTCTCCAGCAGACGTTTGGTGATCTTGTTGGGATAGGCGTAGAGGAAGCGCACCCATTGCAGTTCGTCGATCTGCGCGAGGCGATCGAGCAGTTGCGCGAGGCCGTCTTTCATCCCGAGATCTTCGCCGTAGCAAGTGGTGTCCTGCCCGATGAGCGTGATCTCCTTCACGCCTTGTTTCGCAAGTCGCTCGGCCTCGGCCACCACGGACTCGAAGCGACGCGAGCGGAATTTGCCGCGCAGTTGCGGAATGATGCAGAACGAGCAGGGATGATCGCATCCCTCGGCGATCTTGATGTACGCGGTATATTTCGGCGTAGCCAGCAGCCGCGGCGTGTTCTCGTCGTAGAGATAGTTCGGCAGATCGCCGATGGCGCCATCCCACTCGGAGCGCGAGAAGCGTCCAGCCTCTTCGCGGGCCGCGCCCTCGGGACGATCTGCCAGTCCCGACTTCAATTGCTGGCTGGCGCTCGAGCCGTTCAGGATGACAAACGGAGAACCTAGTTGCGATGGCTGCAGATGAATGCCGCTTGCCTGGAGAATTGCCTCCAACTCACCGGTGCCGACGACGGCATCGACTTCGGGGATGTTCTTCTGGATCTCGTTGCGATAGCGCTCGACGAGGCATCCGGCGACGATGAGTTTCTTGGCGCGTCCGGTCGCCTTATGCGCAGCCATCTCGAGGATGGTGTCAACCGACTCCTGTTTGGCGGTGTCGATGAACGAGCAGGTGTTCACGACGATGATGTCGGCATCTTCGGCGCGCGCGGTGATCTGCGCCCCATTGGCGGCCAGCAGCCCCATCATGACTTCGGAATCGACCAGATTTTTCGGGCAGCCCAGGGAGACAAATCCGACCTTCGCAGGTTGTTCCAGGGTGCTTACAGGAGACTTCGTTTCAGGCATGCGATCTGCCTATTTTACCATTTTGGGCGGCTTCAGCGCCGGTCGTCGCCACGGGTCTTCAACTGCGCGAAGAGCTCCGGAAGCCGGGTGGCACTGGCCGCGGAATGGCCAAACCTCGCCTCTTCGTAGTGCTCGGTGAACTCCTCAAGCGTCCGGCGGACGGCCAGGTGGTCGATGGTCCTGGCGAATTCCGAAGGGGTCTGGGAGGGCAACTTCGTCCAGCCATAGCGCGCCAGGTGGTGGGTCGCGCGGTTGTACCAGAGCGCCGCGGCCGCTTCGGGTGCGCGTTGCGGGTTGGCTGCCAGCCGGTAGGCGCGGACCATCTTAAAGATGCGCGGCGAAAGGGCGAGCGCGAGCAGGAGACACAGAGCGGCGATTGTCCATTGCGAGGTCCGCTTCGGAGACTCTGAAACCGCCTGATGGACGCGCCACGCCTGGTGCAACATGCGCTGGTAAAGGGCCGCGAACCACTCGCGAATGCTCAACCCTTTCTGGATCGATTGGTTGGTGAGCGACGTTGTCAAGGTTCGCTGATGGGCGAAGTCGTAGTTCACGATCCACTCATGCCAGAACTCGTTCATCGCGTCGGCATAGAGGCGCAGGCGTCCGAGGAGCGACGAATTATTGACCGCCGCATAAGCGGTAGGGTCGAAGGTCGTCCAGCCCTGGTTGGGAAAGTAGACCTCCACCCACGCGTGCGCATCGCGCGCGCGGACGATGTAGCTCCCGGTGAGGTCATTGAATTCGCCGACACGGAAGCCGGTGGCGACGCGACTCGGAATGCCGAGGGTGCGCAGCATCATCGCCATCGCGCTGGCGAAGTATTCGCAATGGCCTTGGCGGCGCTCGAAGAGAAAGTTGGCCAGTGGATCGGCGGGTGAGGTCGCCGGAAGCTCCAGGGTGTATCCGTAATTCTGCTGCAAATAGGTTTCGATGGCCTTTGCTTTGTCATAAGCGCTGGGCGCATGGGCGGTGACGGTGCGCGCCAGTTCGGCAATGCGAGGATCCAGCGGCGGCACCTGCAAATAGCGGTTTGCGATGCGCGGCGGGTAATCCGAACCCGCAGAGCGCAACTCGTTGGGGTCGGGTGCCAGGATGTTGGCCATGGCCCAATAGGTGTTCGAGGGATGGTTGCCGTCGAGGTTGATGTACGACTGCGCGCTGTCGTAGGCGATCTGGTGGAACGGGCCATCGACTTCCAAGGTTCCCTTGGCGAGGAAGAGCACCGAGCTGGAGGTGGGCTCCATCATCACCCGGTACGACATGGCTCGCGTCTTGTGGCTGATCGCGAGCCTCTCCAGGTAGGGGTCGGCGGCGATCGCTTCGTTCGAAATATCGAAGCGTCCAATGCGCGAGCCGAGGACGTTCATGTACCGCGGCGTGTCGGACCAGGTTTTTCCATCGAAGTGGGTAAGGACCGAACCGCGCAGCTTGCCGTCGAATCCAGCCTGATCGCCTTGGACCTGCAGATGCAGCACAACCTGCGACGATTGCTGGATGAGCCCGATTTGTCCCAGTTGGATGGTGTCGCGGAAGCCGCTGATGGGGTCGGAGCCGCGCGTGTAAGAGCCGAAGTAGCCGCCGGAGATACGCGGCAAAGCAAAGAAGAAAATCGAGGCCGCAAGCAGGATCGTCAGTGCCAGCGCGAGCGCGGTGCGCGAAAGCGATACGCCGACCAGGGGCACGCGCGTGCGGAAACGCGACGGCGTGGCACTGAGCGACTGCACGTTCTCGGCGGCCTGGGCGGCACGACGCATCTCCAGGCTGATGAAGGTCGCAATCGCGACCAGCAGGAACAAGGCGAAGCCAGCCAGGAAGACGGTGTTCACCGTGAGGACGGAGGCTGCCAGGATCATGAGGAACGAGAGGACGCCGAGGTAGAGCAGATCGCGGTCGCGGTGCACCGAGAAGATCTTTACCACCATGCCGAAGAGGACGAGGTGCACGGTGGCATTCACGAAATCGCGCGAGAGGAGGAAGTAATCCACCGCGTACACCAGTACGTACACAAGGGTGAGGGCGGTCGTCCAGCGCTCGGGAATCACGATCTCCCGTTTACGTGCGAGGTGCACGCCGCGGACCGCCAGCGCGCCGAGCACGAATAGAACGGAGAAGATGTCGAGCTTGCCGGTGCCGGCGAGCGTGATGAAGCCGGTGATGATGAGCAGGAAGAGCGAGATCTGGAAATAGCGTTCGACCGCCGGCGGCACCAGGTTCGCCGGTGATCGGAGCTCCTGCGGAGTTGCAACGCTCGCCATCTGCTGTTTATTTTGCGGTGTTTGTCAGGGAAAGGGAAGTGAGAGGAAGAGCACGAAGGTGAATCTCGCAGCGGGAACTTAGGCCTTCCGAGGTCCTTTCACCTGTTGGGAAATGCCCACGGCTCTGGTATCCTCCGGCAGAGATGGAACACGCACTCGACTTATGCATCGTAGGCCCCGGACGACTGGGGAGCGCGCTGGCGACCCAGTTGCAGCGCACCTACGATTGCGTGGATACGATCGTCGCGCGGCACTCGAGCATTGCGCGCGCCATAGCGCTGGCCGAGAAGGTCGATGCGGTCGCGAAGGAGCTCGACTCCGCCGAGTTCGATCAGACGGTAACCTGGCTGTGCATTCCGGACGCGGCGCTGGCGCCCGTCGCCCGCATCCTGGCGCAACGCCGCGAGTGGCGCGGGAAAATCGTCTTTCACTCCAGTGGCGCGCTGAGCAGCGACGAACTGCAGCCGCTGCGCGAGAAAGGCGCCGCGGTCGCCTCCGTCCATCCCATGATGACGTTCGCCTCGGAGACTACAACTCAGCTTGCCGGGGTGGTATTCGCGCTCGAAGGGGATCACAAGGCGGTGGAAACCGCGCGCCGGCTGGTCAGCGCGCTGCATGGCACTGAATTTGTCATTGCCCGGGAAAACAAGGTTCTTTATCACGCTTTCGGAACCTTTCTCGCGCCGCTGCTGCTTACGACGCTGGCCACGGCGGAGCACATTGGAACGCAGGCAGGCGTGCCTTCGAAGATGATTCGCGCCGCCATGCAGCGCATCGTCAGCCAGACCGTCGATAACTATTTCAAGCTCGGCGCCGAGGGTTCCTTTACCGGTCCGTTTGTGCGGGGCGATGTCGATGTGGTGAGGAAGCACCTGAAGGCGCTCGACGATACGCAGCGCGAAGCCTACGTCGGGCTGGTCAAAGCCGCCTTGCAGTATCTGCCGGTTGGCAAAGCGGATGAGATCCGCGCAGCGATCGGCGAGCCGATGGCTCAAACCGCGCGCACGGGTACGGAGTAGCTTTACCCGAAGATGTGTCCCATCTTTTCCTTCTTGGTTTTCAGGTACGCTTCCGACGTCGGATAGGCTTCCACTTCCGCGGAGACGCGTTCCACCACTTCAATCCCCGCGTCTTCTACCGCCTTCACCTTTTCCGGGTTATTGGAGAGCAATCGCAGGCGCTGGATTCCGAGCGCCTTCAGGATCTCGACCGGAAGCGAGTATTGCCGGTAATCCGCCTTCAGGCCCAGTTGCTCGTTGGCTTCGACCGTGTCGAGTCCCTTGTCCTGTAATTCGTAGGCCTGGAGTTTCGCCATCAGTCCGATGCCGCGGCCTTCCTGCTCTTCGTAAATGAGCACGCCGCGTCCTGCCTCGGAGATCATCTGCAGCGCAAGCTCGAGCTGTTGCCGGCAGTCGCAGCGCTGCGACCCGAAGACGTCGCCGGTCAGGCACTGCGAATGAATACGGACGAGGGGAGGCGCCGAGTGAATGTCTCCCATGACCAGTGCCACCGCGCTCTCCTTGCGGCGCTCGATCACTCCCTTACGGGCCAGTTCATCTTTCGCAGCCACGGGTTCGGGGAGTTCTTCGAAGCAGCCTTCGAAGCCGTAGATACGAAAACGTCCCCAGCGGGTAGGGAAGTCCGCCTCGGCGACCTTGGTGATGTGCGATTGCGTCACAAGCAAATTATAAGCTTCCATTCTGGATTTCCCGCGTGACGCGCCTCACAGGACGGGACCTCACGCTAAGAGATGGATGCTGGAGCGCGCGAAACGACGCAAACCGTCGCGCGGAGTTGGCGGAAAAAACACGGGCTTGTTACAATCCAAACACCGGTGTGCGCAAGCCCATCGCGCCTCGAAGTGGGGCTATAGCTCAGTTGGGAGAGCGCTGCAATCGCACTGCAGAGGTCGTGAGTTCGACTCTCACTAGCTCCACCAAGCAAATACCCGCATAAACACTGCCTGATTACATTCGTACCGTTGAATTGTGCTAATTTTGTGCTACCGTGCCCTCCATGAGCACGGCTCCCGTCATTACGATCTTTGTCCGGCACGCGGCGGACTGCAAATACGCCGGAGATGAGTTTTCCAAGCGTTGCCGATGCCGCAAGCACCTCCGATGGTCGCAGAACGGCAAGCAACACCGGCGCAAGGCCAATACGCGCTCATGGGAAGAGGCCGAAGAGGTAAAGCGCGAGCTGACGGACCAGCTTTCCGGCAAGCTACCCGAGCGGACGCCGGAAGACGCGGCCAAGAGCTTGCAAGATGCCCTGGACCTCTTCACGAAGGACCGGAAGGCGGCGGGCGTAACGGCGGGCACGCTCTCCAGGTACAAGAATGAACGTGAAGCTCGCGGAGATGCTGAAAGACGCCGGGATGTCGCGCTCCAAGGAATGGGTGCGGCAACGCAAGTACGAGCTAATGGAAGACGAAGGCGGCAAGCAATGACCGGCCACAACCCAATCACACCATCTATCTCTCCCGTTAGGGAGATAGTGGTGGGTGTGGGTGACGGAAAGATGGCAACTAATTCAATCTCTATAGGAGTTGCTGCCGTCCAAGCGGAGATGCGCTAAAGCCTTTGGAACAGTGTAATTACATATTCGATCATTTTTCGTTTATGTAAATTTGAGTGCTGTGGAGGGCTTCTCAAGACCACTGTTCAAGATTTTGACCGCCCTCGCTAGTGAATCAAAACGTCGGCTCTGTGCTTATTTAGAAACGCTCTTACTTCAGACACAGAAATGGCCTCCCCAATCATCACCTGGGTAGTCTTGTAAAACTGTTCAAGTATTTTTGCCGTGACCTGGGATTCCATAAGATTCTGAGTTCTTCCGTGTTCGTCAGTGAAGGTGTATCCGCCGAAACCAATGTTTGGATGAGCAAGCACGTTGATCCCCTCTTCGACGTAAGGCGGATACAAGCGAAATTTTGCGACAACCACGCCGATAACTTTATTGTCGGTGGAACGAAATAATGGTCCGCCGGAGTTGCCGGGGTTGAACGCGCCATTCACCACGATGTGCTTGACCTCTTGCCCGTTTGCTCCGTCCTTAACATATCCGGCCACATATCCGACACTCAACAGAGGAGCGGGGCCATTATAGGTGAGCGGAAACCCCCACGTACTCACTGTCGTTCCAATCGCAGGGTCCGTATCTGGCGCGAGTTCGAGTCCTTCACTGAAGTGTTTGGTTGGGCGGAGTACTGCCAAATCTACTCGCGCGTCCGTCGCCATCTTGTCGAAACCAAACTCGCTTTGTCCGAACGGGTCGGCTTTCATCTCTTGAGCTGAACACCCTTCGACAACGTGGTTGTTTGTTACGACAAGGCCCTCGCGTAATATGAAGCCAGTACCTTTCATGTTGCTGTTCGGGCAATAGAGCAGGACAACAGACTTAATCGCGGTTCGTTGGGTAGGCCCCGCCGCATCCAATGTCCACTGGACCGCTGTCGGGACCGCCTGCGGGTCCTCTGGTTTTTGAGCCACACCCCAAAGTGTGAGAACCAAGCTTGCAAACGAAGCTACCGCGATACGAGCTATAGTCATCGGATTATTGAAGCCTCTGACTAATAGAACGCTCTGGGTCTATTCACTTGCAAGAGATTTCTAAGGGCGGCGTGCCGAAGGGAAATTGTGCTAATTTGTGCTAGCGACCCGGCTAGCCTGGACAGCGTGGACAGCTAGGACACTGAAAACAAAGCATCTCGTTGATTCTAAAAAGCCGTTGATTGTTCGACTCTCACTAGCTCCACCAAGCAACTTCGATCTGTGCCGTGAGGCATCTACTCTAGCTCATCGCTGTTTATCCATGCTTGCATGGTGGCGTTCTGCATGGTTCAGCTGCTTTTGTCGGCGGCGGGGAACAGGTCAAACACGTAATCGTGCGCCGCGAGCGCAGCCTTCGGCATGGTTCCGGCGTTGACGCGCGACGCCAGTTCCTCGCGCGAGAGGTCGAAGATCGCATCCAGGATCTGCGCCCGCTCCTGCTCTCCGGCTGCTCCCATCACAAACAGGACGCGCGCGCTGTGCTGGATGTACCGCGGCGAAAGCAACTGCCGCTTCAGCAGTTCCATGATGACGCCGGCCTTGGAGCGGTCGAACCGTCCTGGATCGCCGCGACGATCGAGCTCGCGGAAAAACTCCGCCGTCCACTCGTTGTGGTAGGCCCATACTTTGTCGAACAGTTCGGAGGTAAAGCGCGTCCCGGCCTTCACCGGTTCCGCATCCTTCGCCAGCACCACGCCGTCTTCCGTAAGCGTTGCTCTCTTCAGGTGGCCGTCCTTGGTGATAGCGGCCTGGTGATGAGCCAGCGTCCACAGCCACGACAGGTCGATGCGGTAGGTTGCCAGATCGTTCATGAAACGCAGATTCAGCTCGTAGTCGTCGATGGCGGCGGCAAAATTGCCGTTGAGGATCTGGAATCCATAGTTCGCAGCCATGTAGAAGGCATGCTGGATGTGCTCGATGGTTACATCGCCCTTCGGCACCGCGTAGATGCTCTCCCACAGCGCAGGCGAGAGCAGCTTCTCGGGCGCATCGAGGGACTCGCGGGCGATGACCCGCGGCGTGATCTTTCCCTTGGCGTCGATCAGTCCCCGCGACTGAAACAGCTTGCGCTCCGCATCGGCCAGCCCGCTGTGCACCGTCGGCACCGGCTTTCCGTGGACGTCGACGGTCTCCTGCGGGGCGTCGAGCATGGCCTGCAACTCGGCGAGCGAGGCGCGCAGCGGCGTGTTTCCGGCCTCGACATAGGCCTGCTCGGGGCTTGCTACCCAGCTCTGCCGGTAGGTGTCATAAAGTTTGCCTTTGACCTTGCCGGCAAGCATCGCTTCCAGCGTGGGCTGTTCCCCGGCTCCATTCACGTTCTCGGAGACGAACATAAGGCCCAGCAAGCGCTCGCGCAGCTTGTCGATGGCCATGGCTCGCAATGCGAGCTGGTTGTAGCGCGAACGTCCGTAGGTGTCGCTAGGCTGGTAGATCATCACGGCGGCCATGCCGCCGATCGGCGCGCCCTGGGTCATCTCGCCGTGTTTCATGCCCGCCATCATCATCAGGAGGGCGTTGTACTGCTGATAGGCAATCATGTTGGGCGCTGCCATTCCAATCGTCTGCGGGTCCGGGAAGACGCCATGGGGATCGTCTTTCCACATCTCGATCAGGCTGCCGAGATAGTCCCAGCGGCCGACGTTGGTTCCCAGCAAGCGGCGGCGCAACACCCAGGCGATGGCAGGCAGGTAGCGCCCGCCGTTTCCTTCTTCGTACAGCATCTTGATCTTGATCGTGCCTGCGGGAATGCCGATCAAGCTTTCCAGACGAGCAAAAAGCTTCTCGACGATCAGGGCTTCCCGGGGCGTCTGCAGCTTGGGGATGTAGAAATAGGTTCCAGTCCCGGCTTTCTTCAGCGACTCGTAATTGTTCAGCGTCCAGAGGACCGCGATCACCACCAGTCCGGGAGCGGGCTGGCCATCCACCTGGACGTGGTCATAGCGGATATGAATGCTCGGCGGACGGACGAATCGCTTGGGCCACTTCGCCGGGGCAGGGTTGATTCTGTAAGAACGCGTCTTGTTCTTCTTCACCACTTCATACGGTTTCCCGTTCCAACGTCCTTCGAGAATTTCCTTTGCATTCTGCAGGGCGCCAAACACGCCCACCGGCTGCGTGGAAGGCGTGCCATCCGGGCGGAAGTGCGGCGGAGAGGCGTCTTCGAAGTCCGGCATATTCATCGGCGCCTGGCTGTTCAGCGCGTTGAAGGCCATGTCCAGCGGATACCACGGCCCGGTCAGCTCCAGCCCCGGATTGTCGAGAGGATGCGCATCGGGAGGAATGGGCACCTCGTCGTTCAGGCGCCAGCGCAACGGACTTTCTTTTCCCAGAAAATTGTCGATCAGACCCTGCACGATGTCGCGGAAGCTCCAGGAGGCCCCGCTGACCGGATCCTCAAACATCTCCTCCCACTTCGGCCAGCCATACTTTTCCCGCACCGGGGCAGGCGATTGCAGGATCGCGCGCCGCGCCGATAACGCCGCCGCGATCGACGGGTTCAACTCGCGGGTCAGCGAAGCGATCGTCTCCTCGACGTCAAGATTGCGCCCGCCCAGGTTCTTGGCGCCAAAAAGTTCCGGGAAACGCTGCAGGATGTCCTCGCGAATGATCACAACTACTCCTCTCGACTCAACTGCCATGCAGGCATAGCTATCCTAGAAATACCATTCGCCGCGGCCATCCCAAAGCCATTCCCTTGCAAAGATTGCGTGGGCATCCCACATCCGTAAAACATATCCGGAGTAGCGGAACAGGCGCAGAGATGCCTCAGAACGTTCGGGTATGCAAGTCACTGACAGGAAGCTGCGTGAATACTGCGTAAAAAGGTGCGATGAATCGCCGTTCAGGCGCATTTCAGGGTGTATTTGCACAACAAAAATTTCAGTGACTCTCGTCCTCGATTGATTCGGCACGGCCCCCGGTATATTCTCCTGCGCGGGTAGTAAGCAGCTCTATAGCTCTTGTTTACCCAATCGAAACACTTCGTTCAGTACGCTATCTTTCATGACATACGTAAATACGCCGTTGTGGCTCTCGATAGCGGCGGCTCTGGCCTGCTTCGTTGTTGGTGTAGCGCTCGGACTCTGGTTCCGGGCGAAACAGGCTCGCCGCTTACAGGCGCTGGATGCGCAAAACCTCGAAACTCGTCCGCGCGAACGGCAGGTGGAACTGCAGCGGGCCATGTTGCTCGTCCTGCAGGACATCGCCTCCGAATGCGTGCATCACGACATCGCGGTCACGAACGCCCTGGCGGCCCAGTTCCTGGGCAGGGAACCGGGCGCGAAAGCGGTCGTGATGGACATGAAGTACATCAACGAAACCTCCGCGATTAACACCCGCATCTCCAAACTGCGGGATAAGATCGCCGACCCCTCGGTGCGGCGGCTGGCCGACGAGTTGACCCAGCAAAGCAGAAACACCTTGCGGTGCAACTCGGTGGCCGAGGCAAAAGCAGTCCTGAAAGAGATTGCCGTTGCTTACGATCTGCTGAATCAAACCATCGCACGCTCGCTGCAATCGCTGGACCGGCACGAAGTGGCTTCGTAGCCGGGCATTCCTGCGCCCTTCCGCAAAAAAGAAAAGCCCCGCTTGGGGTGGGACGTCGGCACGGCGCGTATTCCCCTGAAATCGCGAAGAGCAGGTGCACGTCCTCCAACGCCTTTGACCGCGTCAGGACGAGTCACGGATATTCCCCAGTTGCGGCGTATTTCGGGGGGACACAAGTCTTGAGCTCACAATGTGTCGTGCAACGATTACGGGCCACCTTGATCGAACTGTGGACGCGAGTATATTGCTCGATGCTTGGAAACATTTGACCGCGTAACGTGTTGGTACGACTGAGAAGGTTGGAGAGGGCAGGTTTCCGCCTGCCGCCGGCATCCAGCGTCTTAATCTCCTCCAGGCAGGTACACGATGCACAAACCAGCGCTCCTTGGATGTGCCGTTTTTCTTACCGGCGTTTTGTTCGCGCAGCAGCCTTCGCCGATGGCAAAAGCGGGAGAGTCCGGAAAAAACTATCGCTCGCCCGATGGAAACGCACTGTCCAAGAACTCCAGCGATGAGGACCTCACCCGCGCCTTGAACGAGAGTTTCAGCAATGATCCCGAGTTTGGGGGCGTGCAGATTTTCGTGAAGCACCACAAGGCGACGCTCTCCGGGACTGTCGACACCAAAGAAGCGAAGAATCGCGCCGAGAAAATCGCGGGAGACACGGAAGGCATCCGCTACGTGCACAACCGGCTGAAACTTGCCGGCGCTCATCCGCGGAATTCTTCCACGATGAGTGCAGCGCACTAGCCAAAAGCGGAACAGTTGAAGCGATAAGGTGTGCTTACAATCTTGGTGGCTTACCCGATGGCGGCGTAGTCTGCGCGGCACGCAGCAGAAACCTGGCAAGATCCGGGCATCCGATGCGATGCGCGACCCCTGCTTCGTCGATCACGAGAACCTTCTCGTCATGCCCGGGCACGATAGAACCCTGCGCAGTCGTTTCCTTGGGTGAGCGGGCGGGCCGGTAATAGGTCATTTCGACGCCAAGCGCGTCCATCGCGACCCGCAGGGAAGGGAAGATCAGTCCTTGCTGGTAAACCTCCAGCCGGTCGTCGTGAACTTGCAATTCGAGTAGAGCACCACCGCCGTCGTTATGCTTCCGGACTGCTTCGTGGATCGCGCTGGACAGGTTGGTAAAAGCGGCGCGGGCCCGGGCACGCTGAATAGCTTGCTGTGGCGGCAACGCTTCCAACGGGACCCCCGGGTCTGGCATCGCAAAGTTGGATGCACCCTCCGCTCTCCGGTTGCTTGTCTAAACCGAAGTAACGTTGGTGAGGCAGGAACCGCATCGCGCTCCGAGTGCGGACGATCTATCTGTGTCACTGCGACGGATCACCGAAGAGTCGGCGATGTATTGCCGGGCTGGACGCGAGAATGGAATTCCTCTCCCACGCATTGGTGAACCGCGAAGCGCGCAGGTATACTCGCGGCGATGCATCCACTGCAACCGGAAATTGAACGCCTCTACGGGTTGGGCGCGCAGGCTGCGCAGGAAAGGGGTGCCCGCGAAACGTTTGAGCGCTTGCGCGAGGCTCTATCGTGTGGCCAGGTGCGCGCGGCGGAAAAGCGCGATGGGCGCTGGATGGCAAACGCCTGGGTGAAGCAGGGAATCCTGCTCGGCTTTCGCCTTGGGGAGCTGGCGACCATGGAATCATGCGGTTCGTTTTCCTTTATCGACAAGGACACCTACCCGGTTCGCCATTTCACGCCCGAGGAGCGTGTGCGCGTGGTACCCGGCGGATCCACCGTGCGCGCAGGAGCTTACCTGGCGCCGACCGTAGTGTGCATGCCGCCGATGTACGTGAATGTGGGCGCTTACGTCGATGAAGGGACGATGATCGACTCCCACGCGCTGGTGGGATCCTGCGCACAGGTCGGCAAACGCGTCCACTTGAGCGCCGCCGCACAGATCGGCGGAGTGCTGGAACCGATCAACGCAACCCCGGTGGTGATCGAAGACGACGTGCTGGTGGGCGGCAACTGCGGCGTGTACGAGGGAACGATCGTGCATGAGCGCGCCGTGCTGGGCGCGGGCACCATTCTCACCCGCTCCACACCCCTGTTCGACACGGTGCACGACCAGATCTATCGCTCCTCCGGCGATCAACCTCTCGAAGTACCGGCCGGAGCGGTGGTTGTTCCGGGATCGCGTGCCATCACGCGAGGGAAGGCGCAGGAGTGGGGGCTCTCGCTGTATGCTCCGGTGATCGTGAAATACCGAGACGAGAAAACGGATAAAGGCGTGGAGCTGGAAGACCTGTTGCGCTAGCGATCGCAGAGCATGAAGCACAAGACCCTTTACATCGCGCTGATAACCTTTACCCTCGCAGCCGCCCTCACGGTCGCCGATCGTTTCCTTTCCCTGTCGCCCGTGGTGTTGGAGATCGCGCGCTGGATCATGGTCGCCGCGCTGCTGGTCCACGGTGCAGTGAAGCGTTCTCTTACTACCTGGATCTTCGTGGCGATGATCGTTGGCGCGGTAGCGGGACATGATTTTCCGCAGCTCGCGGACGACCGCCACCTGAATGTGCGTGTACTCGCCCTGATTTTCCTGCGGCTGATCAAGACTGTGATTGCGCCCTTGATCTTCGCCACGCTGGTGGTCGGCATCGCAGGCCACAGCGACCTGAAGAGCGTTGGGCGCATGGGCGTGAAGTCAATTGTGTTCTTCGAGGTCCTGACCACGCTCGCGCTGGTGATCGGGCTCTTCGCGGTGAATCTCAGCAAAGCCGGAGTCGGCGCGCAGATTCCGATCACCACCACCGCAGCCGATCTGGCAACGCAAAAACTCACAGCGTCTGACACCATCCTGCACGTTTTTCCTGAGAACATCGCGAAGTCCATCGCGGACGGCCAGGTGCTGCAGGTGGTGGTCTTCAGCGTAATCTTTGCCATCGGCCTGGCGCGCGTGCGCGAGGAGCGGCGACGGCCCATGCTGGCCTTCTGCGAGTCGCTCGCCGAGGTGATGTTCAAGTTCACCGATATCGTGATGCTCTTTGCGCCCATCGGCGTCGGCGCGGCGATTGCTTATACCGTGGGCCACACTGGGCTCGGGGTGCTGGTGAACCTGGCAAAGCTGATCCTTGCGCTTTACGTGGCGCTGATCGTTTTCCTTGTAGCCGTTCTGCTGCCGATTCTCCTGTTGCTGCGGGTGCCGCTGAAGGCTTTCCTGAAGGCGATCGCGGAGCCTGCAACCATCGCCTTTGGCACGGCGAGTTCGGAAGCGGCGCTGCCCAGCGCCATGGAATGCATGGAGGCCTTCGGGGTGCCGCGCAAGGTGGTCGCCTTCGTCATGCCTACCGGCTACAGCTTCAACCTCACCGGCAGCACGCTCTATCTTTCCCTGGCGGCGATCTTCGTGGCGCAGGCGAGCGGCATTCATCTCTCCCTCGGCCGGCAGTTGATGCTCATGCTCACCCTGATGCTCACCAGCAAAGGGGTGGCCGGAGTCTCGCGCGCCGCCATGGTCATCCTGCTCGCAACCGTCGGCTCCTTTGGATTACCGATAGAACCGGTGTTCGTCCTGCTCGGCATCGATCAGTTGATGGATATGGGGAGAACGTCGGTGAACGTAATCGGCAACTGTCTCGCGACGGTGGTGGTTGCGAAGTGGGAAGGCGAGTATTCCGCGATCAGAGCTCCATCCTCCGCAGTCAGCAGAAACTCTGCGTGATGGCGGCCGGTTGACCCGATGGCGCACGGCTGATAGCGGATAGGGTTCGCTTACAGCGCCGTAGAAGGCGGCAACAGAATCGGGGGCATTTCCTGTTTATCCTGCAGGCGCATGGCCTCGCGCCGTTGCAGGTGCTTTTCGCGGAAGTGCTGGGAAGCGCGTTGTCCCCAGGCGCGCACGAAGTAGTAATTCAGGCCGCCGCCAATCACAGAACTTGCCAGCGGAATGATGCGCGCGCTCCACTTCTCTACCACTTCGACGCTCGCGCTAGCCGCGATCCGCTGGATGACCTTCGGGATGAAGCGCTGCACCACTTCGCGCTCGACGAGTTCCCGGCTGATGTCCACGCCGGCGGCGCTGGCGGCAGCGATCCAGAGCTCGGCCATTTCATCGTCGGAATTGAATTCGAAGCCGTAAATCAAGCTCAACTTCTGGATCATGCGCATGGTGATGGCCGCCAGGATGCTCAGATCCGGCACCACGGTGAGAAAGCCGCCAAGTCCGAAACCCGCTCCCTCGGCGGCAGCCAGCTTCATGTGTGCTCGCAGCGTGTCGTTGGCCACATCGTCGAGCTGTTCGATGGGAACGGAATACAGGCCGCGATAACTGACCACTGGCAGATTATGCGCCGAGCGCAAGTGGGTCAGGTAGTCGGCCGGGTTCACCGCAAAGGTGGAATAGGCGCGCGTCAGCCCCTTCTGCAGGCCGCTCTGGATGCGGCGGACCAGCCAGCCTTTTTTCCCCGTGTCTGCCATGTTCGATTTAAGTATAGGCGTGCTCTTGCTTAGATTGCAGTGCGCGCCGTCACGATGCTTCGCACGCTTGTGCTAGCATCATTTCTTCTTATGGCCTCTGGAAAACTTCAGGTTATCCCGTTAGGTGGTCTCGGCGAATTCGGCATGAATTGCATGGCGGTACGCTATGGCGACGACATCATCGTCATCGATGCCGGCATGATGTTTCCAGAGGCTGAGCTGCTCGGCGTCGATATCGTAGTGCCCGATATTACCTATCTCCTCGAAAACCGCGATAAGGTGCGAGCCATTATCCTGACCCACGGCCATGAGGACCATATCGGGGCTCTGCCGTGGATCTTAAACGAGCTGAATGTGCCGATTTACGGCACCGAGTTCACCCTCGCCTACGTGGAAGGCAAACTTGAAGAGCACGGGTTGCTCGACGATGCCGAGTTGAACGAGATCCGCCCGGGCAGCCGCTTCAAGGTCGGCATCTTCACCATCCACGCCATGCAGGTCACGCACTCGCTGGTCGATTGCGTTGCCCTTGCGGTGCATACGCCGGTGGGCATCATTATTCATACCGGCGATTTCAAGGTCGATCCCACGCCCACCGACAACCGGCTCTTCGACCTGCACGCCTTTGCGGAATACGGCAAAGAGAACGTGCTCGCGCTCTTCCAGGACTCGACCAACGTCGAACGGCGCGGGTACACGCCGAGCGAAAGGGCCGTCCGTGCACGCTTTGCCGAGATCTTCCACCGCGCTCCCCGGCGCTTGTTTCTCTCCTGTTTTTCCTCGTCGATTCACCGCATCAACCTCGCCATCGAAGCGGCGTACAACAATGGACGAAAGGTTGCGCTCGTCGGGCGCTCGATGAACGAGTCGGTAGAGATCGCCCAGGACCTTGGTTACATCGACATGCCGGAGGGCGCGTTCATCACCCCTGGCCAGATTCGCGATCACGCACCGGAAAAGGTTTGCGTGCTCATCAGTGGCACCCAGGGCGAGCCCATGTCAGCACTCTCGCGGGCCGCGGTGGACAATCACAAGCATGCGAAAATCGAGCCCAACGACACGGTCGTGCTCTCCTCGCGAATCATTCCCGGCAATGAGAAGTCTATCTATCGCGTGATCGATCACCTCTTCCGTCGCAATGCGCACGTGATTTACGACGACGGTTCCACGCCTCCGGTTCACGTGAGCGGACACGCCAGCCAGGAAGAGCTGCGCTTGATCATCAACCTGGTGCGGCCACGGTACTTCATCCCGATTCACGGCGAGTACCGGCAACTCAAGCTGCACGCCGAACTGGCGCAGGCCATGCGTGGCGCCGTGGGCCAGGTGCTGATGCTGGAGAGCGGCGACGTGCTGGAATTCGACGAACTCGGCGCGCGCAAGGCAGGCAAGGTCAACGTCGGGCGCGTCTGCATCGATTCCGGATCGATGGGCGAAGTCGTGGAAGACCTGGTCATTCGCGATCGCCGGCATTTGAGCGAAGACGGTTTCGTGCTGCCTATCATCGCCATCAACAAGCTCACCGGGAAAGTGGAGTCTGTGCCGGAGATTGTGATGCGCGGCTTTGCTCCGGGCGGGGAGGGTGAATTTGTGGAACGGGCGCGCGAAACCATCCTGCAAACCCTGGCTGCTTCCAGTCCTGAGGAAATTGCCGACTACGGCGTGATCAAGGAAAAAGTTCGGCAGGATCTGAAGCGGTTCATCGCCAAGAGTACGCAGCGGCGCCCGCTGATTATGCCGGTAATCCTGGAGATCTGAGGAGCGGCCATGAGCTACATCGATAAGAACCTGATTCCCGGCGAGCAGGTGATGTACCGTACCCGCCTGCATTGGATCGTCGTGTTCTGGCATGTATTCTTCGCCGTGATCTTCGCGCTTGGCGGAGCTTATCTGCTCAGCGGCATGCCCGGTGTCACGACCGGACTCCAGGACGATCAGATGCGTTATGCGCGGATGGGCGGCGCTGTGCTCCTGGTGCTCGCGCTCATTTCGATCATCATCTCGTTTGTGCGCCGGAACTCGGTGGAGATGGCGGTGACCAACAAGCGCGTGACCGTGAAGGTCGGATTGATGAGCCGCGCCACCGAAGAGATGATGCTCTCGCGCATTGAGAGCATCATGGTGCACCAGGGATTGATGGGCCGCATGCTCAATTACGGAACCATCACGCTCCGCGGAGTCGGGGGCACGCCCGACCCGTTCCCGAATATCGGGCATCCCCTGGAATTTCGCCGGCAGGTGCAGCAGCAATTAGACGGCTTGCAGTCGCCCCAGCCGCCGCAGAGCGCTCCGCGCCCGCTGGCGTAGTCTCCAATCTTGCAATAGGCCGGAAGAAGTCGCCGCGATACTATCGTTGCGGCCATGCCCGCGCCAAATCTCACCGGCACCGACCAGGGATCGTCTCCACGGCGCAAAGCGCGATGGATGGTAATCTCCGTGGTCTTTGCAACCCTGATCGCGCTGGGCTGGAATCCGCTGTCGGCGCATCTGCGGGCGCTCTCGGTTCTTCTGCGTATTGAATCTGCCCAGGCTCACGGCTTTCTTGCGAACCGTGGCATGCATCCGATCAAGATCCAAGACTCCGACTTCGAAGTGGGAGCTCGCAAGCTTTCGACCCGTTTGTATCTGCCGAAAGACATCCAGTACGCTCCCGCGATTGTCATCGTGCATGGCGTGCATCATCTCGGTTACAACGAGCCGCGCTTGGTGCGCTTTGCCAAGGCGATGGCGGCTGCCGGGCTGATCGTCTCCACACCGGAGCTGCCGGAGATCGCGGAATACGAGATCAAGCCCGTCTCTATCGACGAGATTGCCGCTGCCGCCGACGATCTGTCGCAACGTCTGCATACCGCATGCGTCGGAGTGCTGGGCCTGAGTTTTTCGGGAGGACTGGCACTCGAGGCCGCGAGCGATCCCGTAACCTCGCAACACATCTGTTACGTGGTGGCCGTTGGGGCGCACGACGACCTGGCGCGGGTGATGAAGTTTTATGCTACCGATGAGGCCGAGTATCCCGATGGCACGACACGGCCGATGAAGTCGCATGAATATGGCGCATTGATCGCAATCTACGACCATCCCGAGGATTATTTCTCGCCAGACGACGTCCCGAAGGCCGAGGAAGCGATTCGCGCCCAGTTATTCGAACAACTTCCAAAAGCGAAGCAAATCGCCAACCAAATGTCGCCTGCGGGGAAGGCCACCATGCAGATGCTGTTCTCCTCCGACCATTCCGCAGCCAAGAAGATGCTCCTGGCAAACCTCGAAAAACATCGAGCTGAGATGGAGGCGGTTTCTCCCGCGTCTCAGGTCTATCGCATTCACGTCCCCGTGATGTTGCTGCATGGGGCTGGCGATAACGTGATCCCGCCCTCGGAGACCATGTGGCTGGCGAAAGACATCCCGCGACAGGACCTCCGCGCCGTGCTGATCAGCCCGGCGATCAGCCATGTGGAAGTGGACAAAGGCGCAACTTTCATGGACAAGCTCAGGCTGGTGCACTTCATTGAGCAGATGCTGGCGGAGGCCCGAACCGCCCCCTATAACTCGGTCGAATTGCCGCGCCTCGGCGGGGCGGCAACCCTGGTGCACTGAACCGTCGGGCCCGCCCGCCTTGCATTCGTCCGGGGCGCTTGCTACATTGAGGGCGTGAACGCCCTGTTCCACGCCTGCGGTTGTTGTTGTTGACCCAGGCGTAAGGTGTGCCTGCGGCCCTCAAGCGCAGGACGAAGTTCCCCTGGAAAAATTCAAAGATTCGCAGCACGGTTTTTCGGCATCGTGTAGCAAGGAGACTTTCATGAAAATCGCAAATGATGTCACGGAGCTCATCGGCCGGACTCCTCTGGTGTACCTCCACAAAGTGGCCGACGGCAGCAAAGCTGTCATTGCAGCCAAGCTTGAGGGCTTCAATCCGTGCGCCAGCGTGAAGGACCGCATTGGCGTAAGCATGATCGAAGAGGCTGAAAAAGCGGGGAAGATCCAGCCCGGCAGGACCGTCCTGATTGAACCCACCAGCGGCAACACCGGCATCGGCCTGGCCTTCGTTGCCGCGGTGAAAGGCTATCGGCTCATCATTACCATGCCCGATACCATGAGCCAGGAGCGCCGTGTACTCTTGCGGGCCTTCGGCGCCGAACTCGTCCTGACGCCCGGCGCGAAAGGCATGAAGGGCGCGATCGCCAAGGCGGAAGAAATCGCCAAAGAAACGCCCGGTGCCTTCATTCCGCAGCAATTCCGCAACCCTGCGAACCCGAAGATCCACTTCGAGACCACCGGCCCTGAGATCTGGAACGATACCGACGGCAAGGTCGATATCCTGATTTCCGGCGTGGGCACGGGCGGCACCATTACTGGCGTCTCCGAGTACATCAAGCCGAAAAAGCCAGGCTTCAAGTCGATTGCGGTGGAGCCTGTAGAGAGTCCTGTCCTCTCGGGCGGCCAGCCTGGGCCGCACAAGATCCAGGGAATTGGAGCCGGTTTCGTTCCCGAGATCCTGCAAACCAAGTACATCGACGAAGTGGTACAGGTGTCGAGCGACGAAGCGATCACCATGGCCCGCCGCCTGGCCAAAGAAGAAGGTCTGCTGGTTGGTATCTCGTCGGGCGCGGCCGTGGTTGCCGCGGTGAAGGTTGGCAGCCGAGCGGAGAACGCGGGCAAGCTGATCGTCGTCGTTCTGCCAAGCTATGGCGAGCGGTACTTGAGCAGCATCCTCTTCCAGAACCTGCGGGACGAAGTCGCCGCGCAGCAGGCAGTCGAGGTGACGGTCTAAACTCAATGGGCATTTTCGCGGGAGTTCGGGAAGACATCCAGGCAATCTTCGAGCGCGATCCGGCGGCAACGTCGACGCTCGGCGTGTTGCTCTGCTATCCCGGACTCCATGCCCGTATTCTTCACCGCGTGAACCACTGGCTCTGGGTGAAACGCTGGCGCCTGCTGGCGCGTTGGTTATCGCAGGTCGGACGCTTCTTTACCGGCATCGAGATTCACCCCGGCGCGGTGCTCGGAAGGCGCGTATTCATCGATCACGGCATGGGCGTGGTTATCGGCGAAACGGCGTTCGTGGAAGACGACGTAACCCTCTACCAGGGCGTGACGCTGGGCGGCACCGGCAAGGAAAAAGGGAAGCGGCATCCGACGTTGCGCAAAGGCGTCTTCGTGGGAAACAACGCGAACATCCTGGGCAATATCACGGTCGGCGAGAATTCGCGCGTGGGCGCCGGTTCGGTCGTGCTGCGTGATGTTCCGCCGAACTCCACCGTCGTCGGCGTTCCTGCCCACATCATCTACCAGGACGGCAAACGCGTCCTCATCACCGATCCAAAGGACGTGAACGATCCGCTCTCCGATGTGATCATCGCGCTCGCCGGTGAGGTGCGTGAGATGAAGGAGCGGCTGGGTATGGCCGACCCCCTCCCCGTCCCGGGCGACCCTGGCGCCAGACATAGGCAGGCGGTTCAGAGCTTGGCCGAAGAAGACGGGGAACGCGATCGTTACCGGTTCACCCAGCAGCCCTTCGATCCCGAGTACACCGAAATCGCATCGGGCATCTAGTCTTCCGGTTGTTGGTAGTCATTCATGCGCCTAAGATAATGGAGTGAAGCGGGTACTCACGATCCTCGCGTTCTTCGTGCTTTGTCTAGCTGCTCGTGCGCAACGGACGAACGAACCTGTGCTGATTTCCGGCGATGAAGCAAAATACCCACCGATCGCCAAGCAGGCTCACATTCAGGGCGATGTCGAAGTGCAGTTCCGAATCGATCGCCACGGCATGCCCCAGGATGTCGAGGCCATCTCCGGCCATCCTATGCTCTTGCAAGCTGCGGTCGACAACGTACGTACCTGGAGGTTTGAGGCGCGCTCTCCGGCTCCTTCTGCGCCTCTCACTACCCAGTTTCATTTCGAGTTGAGCGATCTCGTCGAAGCTTATGACTATGGTACGACAATCAGGCGCCATGGCTTTGAGTTAGTGGAAGTGAAAGCTACTGCTCCGTCGGTCGACGGTGGTCCTCCTCGCGCCCTTGCATGTCCTACAGCGAAGGTGTCTGTTCCGGCTGGGGAAACGGCAAACGATTTTATCGAGTTTGCGCGCAATGATTACACTGTCCGCATCGACGTGAAAGGTTCGGTGAGTTGGAAGGGTCGGTCGTGGACGGGGAGCGTCGAGAGTCACTCTTTTCAAGTTTCCTCACTGCAATCCCGAGGTCTTCTCGATTTATTCAACACAGAACAATTCTGGAGCTTATGTGGCGAGTACAACGACACCAACAAGTACACGGCCATACTCGTGCTTCATATCGGCCTCGCGTCCAAACGGGTGGCCGATCTCGGCCGCGTAGCCCCCGAACCTCTCCCGCAACTCGAAGACCGCATCGACTTTCTTGCTCGTACCCACGAGTGGCGGCACGGCGATCCGGCGGCCGAGCCGCTTTGGAATATTGCGGACGAGTACGCAAAGCCCGACCTCCCGCCGCTCGTCGCTGCCGCTCGAGACTGCGACGTGCGCACAGCTGAACATCTCATTCGATCGGGCGAGAGCGTTAATGAAGCCGATGCGAGCGGCTGGACGCCGCTGATGTACGCTGCAAACTGTGGCCGTTCTATTCTCCAGCAGCGACTGCTCAAGGCAGGAGCGGATCCCAACCAGGTCTCGCTACAGGGCGATACGGCTTTGATGGTTCCTGCTCTCAATGGCGATCTTGATGCGGGTTTGCTGCTGGCGGGCGCGGACATCAATGCCCAGAACAACCGGGGCCAGACGGTCCTGATGCTCCTTGCGGGAAACGGCTTCGAGTACGGAAGCCTTAAAGATGCGTTGTGGATGGGCGCCGATCCCACACGAAGAGATACCCAAGGTCTTACCGCCCTCGACTATTTCAAACTCGCGAATTGCGGGAAGGACCCCATCCGGCAGATCGTGTCCGACGTGCCGATCAAGGTGGACGCATGCGATAGGTTTTCAGACAGGCGGGCAGTCGAGCAAGCGCTTACAGCACCCTATCATCCCCTTACGGAAAAACACATTCCGCACCCTGAGCCGGTTCACGAATAGTCGCGACGTCCTGATAAACGTGGGCTTACGCGAAGCTCTTGACCAGCTCCACCAGGGTTCGCACCGCGATGCCGGAAGGTCCCTTCGCGAGCCACGGCACCCCGTCTTCCTGCCAGGCAACGCCCGCGATATCGAGGTGAATCCACGGTGTCTCCTCCACGAATTCCTTGAGGAACATTGCCGCCGTTACCGCGCCTCCCCAGCGTCCCCCGGTGTTCTTGATGTCCGCAATCGGCGACTTGATCTGCTCCTTGTACTCTTCATCCACCGGCAGCCGCCACATCTTTTCACCGGACTTCTTCAGCGCCTGGGCAAACTTGTTGAAGTACTCTTCGTCGTTGGCGAAGACCCCGGCATTCACGCCGCCGAGAGCGACGACGCAGGCCCCGGTCAGCGTGGCGGCATCGATCAGGTGGGTAGCCCCCAGGGTTCTTGCGTAATGCAGTCCATCCGCCAGAACGAGTCGTCCTTCCGCATCGGTATTGATGATCTCGATGGACTTGCCGCTCATGGCAATCTGCACATCGCCAGGTTTCTGCGCTTTGCCGCTGGGCATGTTCTCGGCCGCGCATACGATCCCGATCACCCGCACATTTGGCTTCAGCAGGGCGATCGCGCGCATGGCGCCGATCATCGCCGCGCCTCCGGCCATGTCGTACTTCATCTTCTCCATGCCATCCGCCGGCTTGATGCTGATGCCGCCGGTATCGAAGGTGATCCCTTTGCCCACCAGTCCGAGTACCGGCGTCTGCGGCGCCCCCGCCGGTTCGTACTTCATCACGATCAGCGCGGGCGGCTCTTCGGAACCTTGGCTGACGCTCCAGAACGCTCCCATCTTCAGCTCGTGCAGCTTCTCGGAGCTATAGACCTCGCATGGCAGGCCCACTTCGTCGGCCATCTTCCTGGCACGTTCGCCGAGGACGGTCGGCGTCATCTTGTTTCCCGGCTCGTTGACCAGGTCGCGCGTGAAATTCTGCGACTCTCCGATGACCTGGCCTTCGTTGGCGGCCTTCTCCAGCGCTTTCACGTCGGCACCAGCAGGAACGAGGATCGTGAGTTCGTCGATCTCCTGCTGCTTGCGGTCGGAGTGATAGTAGTTGTAATCCGGGTTGGCGATGACCGCGCCTTCCGCGATCGCCTTCACCACTTCGGGCATCCCGCCACGGTCGAAGACGAGAGTGCTCTGGGAACTCGCATCGGCAGCTCCGCCCCAGTTCTCGGGTGCGACGATGGCAACCGATTTCGCGCTCTTCTTCAACGCGCGAACCGCGGCTCCCGCCACCTTGCGAAGCTCATACGAAGTGAAATTGTTTGCCTTTCCGCAACCTACCACGAGCAGGCGCTTCGCCTTCAGCCCTTCGGGCTTATACAGCAACGTCGATTCCAGCAGGCGCCCGGTAATTTCCTTGGCCGCCACCTGGTCGGAGGTTGCTTTCGCGAAGAGGTCGCTCTTCGCCTGCAAGGCAGGCTTGTTGTTTTCCTTGTCGCCACCGTCAATCGTGAGGACGACGAGTGCTTCAGTTTCGAATGAGGTCGGATCCGCAGGCGCTATTTTGATTTTCATGGACCCTGCCATTCTAAATGGTGAAAGAGCATGCATGCGCACTGGAGTGAGCCGCTGCCGTGCGAAAGCTGAGCTCTCACGAACGGGATGCGACCATGAGATCGCTTGGTCCGGGCAAGTGGATCCGCTCGATGGAAGCGAATCCGGCGGCTCTCAGCCAATCCGAATACTCCGCTTCGTTGTAGCTTGCGCCTTCTTCGGTGGCGACCAGCATATTGATCGAAAACAGGGCGGCAAACTGGGGCGACGTCTTCTCTGGATTGAGGATGAAATCCTGCACCACCAAACGCCCGCCCGGAGCAAGCGCCTCAAAAGCATGGCGGAAGATCTTGCGATTCTGTTGCGGCGAAAACATGTGGCAGATTGCGTTCAGCAGGACGAGATCGTAGCCGCTGCCGTAGTCTCCCGCCAGCATATCGCCCGGCCGTACAGTGACCTGCGACGCAACGCCAGCCTCGCGCACGTAATCCTCGGCAAGCGGCGCGACTGCGGGGATGTCGAGAATCTCGGCCTTCAGCGCCGGTGACGCCTTCGCGAAAGCAGTGGAATACGCTCCCGAACCGCCGCCGAGATCCAGCACCCGCCGCACGCCTTCGATTCCGATCGTTTTAACGATGAGGGGAGCGCGGAGTTTCGCATTGCGATCCATACCCGCGATGAAATGCTGGGTCCAATCGCGGCGTGATCCCGCTTCCGTGCTCGCCGGGGTTCCGCGTCGCACCGCGTCCGTCAAGGTGGACCAGCGGTGCCAGATGTTGGCCGTGTGCAGCAGCCCATTGCGATGATTGTTCGGCGAGCCCTGGGTGAAGTACCGTGTGCTCTCCGCGGTGTTGCTGAACTGGTCCCCGGACTTAGTCAACAACCCCAGGCTGACCAGCGCGTGCATCAACGCTTCGAGGCCCCGTGTGCTGGCCTTGATCCTCTGCGACAGCTCCTGAACGGTGGATCCCTCGCCAATCGCGGTAAACAGGTCGAGTTCCAGGGCGGTCAGGATGACGCGGCTCTGCATGTAGCCACGGATCATCGAATCCAGCCGCTCGGGCAGCATTCCGGACTTGTCCTGCATGGCCATCACTGCCCGGAATTTGTCACGGTGCTCGATGGACATCGCCTTCATCGCCGCCGCGTCCTGCCAGACGAGCCGCTGCACTGGCTTTCCGCCTGCCAGGTGGCTCTTGACGATCTCCGCGGCGTCGGTCGGCTGGAGCTTGCGATACCAGACCCCTTCCGGATAAACCACCAGGATCGGACCTTCGTCGCACAAACCCATGCAGCCGCTGGTAGTGACCTGCACCTCGTCGTCCAGGCCTTGCGCCCGCAACTCACGCTCAATCGCGGCCACCACGGCGAAGGCGCCGCTCGTCGGGCACGAGGGAACGCCCTCAGGTTTCTGCTGGGTGCAAACGAAGAGATGAAAACGAAAGGGTTCCATGGTTCCTCCGCGGCCTTTTTGACGGTTGCTTTGATTCTCGACGATGCGGCCAGGGAAGACCGTGATTTGAGTCACATGCTGCGGTTAGCTGTGGCTATTCGCGAATGGTACTGATTCTCAGCATCAGGATCGCTACCCCGCAGAGCAGCCAGATTACGACCAGGCTTGTCAGCAGAAAATTCCAATCGATGTGAGCCCCTGCGATCGTGGCGAAACGATCCGACCATAGGGGCGCGTATCCTATCGGCTCACGCAACGACGGATCGGTCGGATGGACACGCTCCCAAGGGGCCCAAATCAACGCCAGGAAACTGAACAACACACCAGCCCCAGGGGGCAGCAGGAAAGGCCACAAGGTGTCACGTTTTGTTTGTCGGTAGGAAACTCCCACGATAAGAACATGAGGGCCGCAGCCCTCTCCTTCTATCCCACCTCTGGGGGACAAAAGGTGTTTCGCCCTGCGATGCCGAGCTTGCGCCCCTCTTTATTTCGAGGCAGCCGGCTCGACCTGTTCGCGAAACTTGGCCACCAGGCGCTGCGCTGCCAGCACGATATTGTCTTTGCGAGTCTTCTGGCGCATGGCGCCCTTCGGCTGTTCGGAAGCCGACCACAGCGCCACGTTGCTCTTGGCGTCGTACACGATCAACGTGATGCGAGAGACCGACAACTCGTGCGACGTCGTAGAGGACCCGACCGGCAGGCCAGTGCGCGGATCGGTGGACGTTGTGCTCGAAACCGAGACACCTCGGCCGCCAGCCGGAGAGGTGATCTCGATGATGATGTCGGATTTTTCCGGCGTATTTACGATCTGGAAGCGGCCCCAGCCTTCCACGCCTTCGCTGATGACGTTAAAAGGAACATCGCTCCCACCCGCGTTCTTGATATACGCAGTCTTGGCAGAGGTGATCCTGGCGGCGGGGGACGTAATGTGCGGAGCGGCGGGAGCGCCTGCCGGATCTTGTGCGTATCCGCTGGCCAACAAAGCCGCGAGTCCAGCCCACAGCAGCATCCTTCGACGATACATCGGTCCTCCCACGAACCTCGAACCAAACTTAGCAGAGCCCGGCTCCGCTTCACAACCGCTGCCCATGTCTTTAGAAACTTAGAAGGCCACCTGCGACGCAGGAAACGAATCAACTCACTTGGAGGCGAGCAATGAAAGCACCGTTTCTTCTAGGTCGGATGATATTCGGGGGATTTTTCCTTTACAGCGGGATTCACCACTTCCAGGAATACGAAACCCTGGCGAAATTTGCCAAAGGCAAGAACATCCCCATGCCGGAAGCTGCGGTTCTCGGTTCGGGAGCGCTGCTCACCCTGGGAGGCGGCAGCATTCTCCTCGGCGCGAAGCCGAAGCTCGGCTCCCTCGCCATCCTCGCCTTCCTGGCATCGGCAACGCCCACCATGCACGATTTCTGGAACGACAAAGATCCCGCCCAGAAGCAAAACAACATGGTCAATTTCATGAAGAACCTGGCGCTGCTCGGAGGAACGCTGGCACTGATGGGCATCGACGAGCCCTGGCCAGCCAGCGTGCACGGCAGTTCGGAAGGCGAGGAGGAAACAACGGACGAGGAGAGCGAAGCGGACGAGCGCCCGCTGCGCCTCAGCCAGCGTCGCTCGCAACGCAGTCGCGCCGCATAAAATCTGTTCCTTAAGAAAATCGCCCGGTCAGGAACCGGGCGGTGTCGTTTGCAGATTCCTACGAGTTATTGCGTGACGGTTTCCGCCCATTCGAGCGGGGGATTCAGGCACACCAGCCCCGCGCGTGTGCCTTCCTGCGTCTTCTCGGTCCAGACCACCCGGAAGAACGATCCAAGCGTTCCGCGGAAAACGGTTACATAATGGCCGCGATCGAGATCGGCGGTGGATTGCACCTTCACCCCCACACTGCTCAGGTCCAGGGTGGAAGCTGGATAGAGCGCGGTCTCGGTTTGAATCTCAATCGGCAATTGGATCGCCGTTCTTGGGGCGCGCACCGCAATCAACGCCGACGCCCAGGAACGGAATTGGTCGACCTCTGGTTCCGACGCCGATTCCGTTGCGTTCGAGAGCAGCATCGTTACCAGGTGCCGGGCGACGGCCATGGGATCTCCCATGAGCGACAAGCCGCTGGTCACATAGACGTCGCCGTCCGCCAGCATTGCGAAAGGCAGCTTGCTGGAATGGGTGGGGGATTCATCCTGAAACTCACTGACCTGGATGCCGTGTTCACTCAAGTCCAGGGTTGCGACCAGGCGGCGTTTCACGGAAGGATGATCAATCTCAACAGAGTCCGCGTTCACCATGCGGCATTCGAGGCGGGTATGTGGATTCTTCACGTACTCGTTCACTGACCATACGCGCGATTCCACGGCGCAGAGCACATCCGCCCACAAGGCGCGACAGCGAACTGCCAGCTTCGAGTTGTCGTACATACCACTCCTGGGCCCCGATGCCTTCTTTGCGGGGAGATTCCGAGGTGCTCTCGGTTGTCAAAGATGCACGTGCGCATTCTACCTCGTGCGGAAACTCTGCCAAGGAGAAAAGCACCAAAGAAGTATCGAAATCTCTGCGCGCGCAAGAAAAGCCCAGCCGTAGCCGGGCTTATCCGCAGACTTAGCGCTCTAGAACAGATCGATGACCTCGATCACGTAAAACGTGGTCGGGTCATAGACTACGCAATAGCCATCGACGAAACCGAACATGTAACCCGCGGGTGGCGGGCCCAGGTAGCTCACGACATCCGCTGGCACCGGTTCGATCTCGCTGCGCACTTCTACCGGCAGCACCTGTTCGCGCGTGATGGTGACGCGCTGGTTGCGATTCACGCGGCTGATGTCGTGGTAGCTGGAGCGCAGCTTCGTCTTCGCATCGCCCTTGAAGTGATACTCGGCGTGCTTGTCGGCATTGTTCGGAGCGGTCTTCGCTTCCTCGCGATTACCACGCTCCTGCGGTGCGGCTTCCTGGTCGGACTGGGGCATGCGCGACGCGTCCTGATGCTCGTTCTGTCCCTTTTGCCGGGCCGCTTCCGGATTCTTGACGCCGGGCTCCTGGTCGGACTGCGGGAGTTTCGCGCTCCGCTCGTCCTTCTTTTCCTGGCCTGCTTCCTGCGTTTTCACGGAGCCGTTCTCCGGTTTTACGGACTTCTCCTTGTCAGCCTTATCTTTTGCCGCTTTGTCTTGCGTTTTTGGGGCTTCCGGAGCCTTCTCCTGCTCCTGCTGTGCGAATGTTGGGGCAGCGGTCAGAGCCGCCGCGAGAGCGAGTGCAAATAGGTGGGTGTGCTTCATGATTCGGGTCTCCTCCCAAACAACGAAACCGAAATAGCGCATCCGAATAGATGCTCGGCTGCGGGGCGGTGCTGTGGTTGGAATGAGAGGAAAATCGCACAAAAGGGGGCAACCTGAGAGTTGCTCCTCCGGACCCGGTTTCTATAATTTGCGCTCGCTACGACACCGCAACCGTCGTGGCTTTTTTCGGGAACATCTCGCCGATGCGGCGGATTTCCGCGCCTACGTGTCGCAGTTTTTCTTCGATGTTCTCGTATCCGCGATCGATGTGGTACACGCGATCGATGATCGTCTCGCCCTCGGCGACCAGCGCAGCAATCACCAGCGAAGCCGAAGCTCGCAGGTCGCTGGCGAGAACGGCAGCTCCACTCAGTGGCGTCTTGCCACGGACGATCGCCCGGCGCCCTTCGATCTTGATATTGGCGCCCATGCGCACCAGTTCCTGCGCGTGCATGAACCGGTTCTCGAAAATATTCTCCACTACCACGGAAGCCCCGTCGGCTTGCGTGGCCAGCGTCATGTATTGCGCCTGCATGTCGGTAGGGAAGCCGGGATATTCTTCAGTCGCAACGTCGCTCGCTTGCAAAGGCCCGTCGCCCATCACGCGCACGGACTCGCCGTTCGCCCGGATATCCACACCGCTCTCCTCCAGCTTTGTGAGCAGCGCTCCCAGGTGCGTTGGATCACATCCCTGCACCATCAAATCGCCGCCTGTAAGCGCGCCTGCGATGATGAACGTGCCCGCTTCGATGCGGTCCGGAATGATGCGATGGCGCGCGCCGTGGAGTTTCTCTACACCTTGGATCTTCAGGGTTGACGTTCCGACTCCTTCGATCTTGGCGCCCATCTTGATCAGCAGGTGGGCCAGGTCGGTTACCTCCGGCTCGCGCGCGCAGTTCTCCATCAGCGTCTCGCCGTCAGCCAGGGTTGCGGCCATGAGCAGATCTTCCGTGCCCGTGACGGTGATCTTCTCGAAAACGATGTGGCCGCCTTTCAAGCGTTCGGCCCTTGCCTTGATGTACCCGTGATCCTGCGTGATCTCCGCGCCTAACTTTTCCAGGCCCTTAATGTGCAGGTCAATCGGCCGGGCGCCAATCGCACATCCGCCCGGCAGCGAGACACGTGCTTCTCCGGTCCGGGCCACCAGTGGACCGAGCACCAGCGTCGAGGCCCGCATCGTCTTGACCAGTTCGTAGGAGGCCTCCGGATTGACCAGCTTGCGGCAGCACAGCGTAGTGCGATGATGGGCACGGCCGTAGCCCAGCTCGACCTCCGCCCCCATGGCGGCCAGCAGGTTGCGTTCCGTGATGATGTCGCGCACCTGCGGAATGTTTTCCAGAATGACCGGCTCTTCCGTCAGCAGGGCCGCTGCCATGGCGGGCAGGGCTGCGTTCTTCGCTCCGCTGACGCGTACGGTTCCGAGCAGAGGGGTGCCGCCACGAATGACAAATTTGTCCATGAATCCCGTTCCGATGCGCTGAGTTGGGACCTATTGTAATGCGGGGCAAAGCGGCCGGTGTGGAAAAGGCCGGGTTACTGAAGGACAAACCGCGCTGCAGCTCTTTCGAGACGATCCCCAGGCAAAAAAAAGCGCTCCCGCAGGAGCGCCCCTGAAATTCCAGAGTCCTTCTACGCCACGTCCTCGCGGCGCTTCTCGACGCGTTCTTCGCGCTCGATGTCTTTCTCTCGGGATTCTTCGGCTGCCGCGCGACCCTCGTCCTTCACCTTGCCGAAGGCATTCTCAACCTTGCCCTTAATCTGCTGGCCGACGCCCTCTGCCTGGGTCTTGCGATCGCCCGTCATCTCGCCGACCTTGCTCTTCACCTTGCCGGCTACTTCGTCCACCTTACCCTTAATACGATCGTTATCCATGAAAAAACCCTCCCTGTTGGATGGACAGGAAGGTCGTGACCTTCCCGTCGGTGACAATAAACTCAGACGCGGCCGCCAGGCCGTTAGACCGCGGAACGACGACCGCTGATGAGCTGGAATACCAACGCGATCACAGCCAGCACTAGAAGAATGTGGATGAAACCCCCGAGCGTGTAGCTGCTAACTACGCCGAGAAGCCACAAGACCAAAAGAACTACGAAAAGTGTCCAAAGCATGTCCTCACCCTCGCTGACTTCAAATTTTGAGTTGACGAAACCGTCAACAAAGAGCCCCAATCACGTAGACATTTGGGTGCACGAATTCGGATTAAGGTTGGCGGAAATCCAGCATCTACTCTCCTTTTCGCTAGTTATTTTTTAGTTACTTAGAAGCAACCCTTGTGGATAAGAACCTTAACCCGCTCGCCACTTTGGTATCCTCGGATGCACCCATGAAGATCGCGATCCAGGGCGAATTAGGAGCCTTCAGCCACGAGGCCTGCCAGAAGAATTTTCCCCAGGCGAAAGTGATTCCGTGCATGGTTTCAAGCGAAGTCTTCGCCGCCTTGCAGTCCAGGCGTGTCGATGCCGCGCTTATCCCGATCGAGAACACGTTGGCCGGACCGGTAGTCGTCCATTACGACCTGCTGCTCGCGCACGACTTCCACGTCAATGCCGAGTTTCGCCTGCGCATCGAGCACCAGTTGCTCACCGTGCCGGGAACGAAGCTCTCGGAAATTCGCGAGGTGCTCTCCCATCCCGTCGCCCTGGAACAGTGCCGCCGATTTTTTTCCAGGAACCGGAAACTCCGCCCGGTTTCGTTTTACGACACCGCCGGCGCAGCGCGCCAGGTGATCGAGGAAGGGAAGAAGGATCGAGCCGCCATTGCCTCGCGGGTAGCCGCCAAAGTTTACGGTGCCGCGATCCTGCGCTCCAATCTCGAGGATGATTCGCAAAACTACACCCGCTTCTTTCTCGTCGAACGTAAGCCGCGGCCTCCACGCAACGCGAACAAGGTCTCGATCGCGATCGGCTTACCCAACTCGCCCGGCAGCCTCTTCAAGGCACTCAGTGTCTTTGCTCTACGCGAAATCGATCTCACCAAGATCGAATCCCGCCCGGTGCGCGGACGCCCATGGGAATACGCCTTCTTCCTCGACTTTATGCTGAAGGACAAGAAAGCCGCCGACAATGCCTTACGCCACTTGGAAGAGATTGCCCAATTTGTGAAGGTGCTGGGCAGGTACCGGGCGTCGGAGTAGTTCTCGGGCAGAAAACGCAGAAAACTTTGTGCGACGTCGCGCACCGTCGGAGAATCCCAAATGCCAGTGGGGACGGAATCCGATGCACTTTCTAACGAAGAAGAATGACTTGCCGTTCGTGGGAAGTTCCTATGAATTCGTCGGCGTGGATCATGGAAATGTTGGCGTTTCCATTTTCTTCGTCGAGGCCCGAACCGGACGTGGCGCGCCCCTGCATAGGCATGAGTACGACGAGATCCTAACCACGCAAGAAGGGCGGGCGCGTCTCGTAGTTGGCGATGAGATCCGTGAAACCTCGGCTGGCGACATCGTTGTGATCAAAGCACGGACGCCCCATGGTTTCATCAATGTCGGAGAAGGTGTGTTGAGGCAACTCGATATTCACCTCAATCCGACCTTTCAGCAGGAAAACCTGGAGCCCACGGAGAGCTCTCGGCGGGCGGGCCTTCCCGTTATTCCGACCACGGTCCCCCGATAGCTTTCCCGTCGCTCCGCTTTGGGTCCTACTCCTTAAACATTGTTGCGTCGGGTGCCGATTGTTCCATTACAATCCTCCCGGCTTGCCAGGCGACCCAATGCCGCCTCTTGACGGGCTCCCTTTCCAGCCAGGAGGTTGTCGGAGGCCCCAAAAAGCTTCCCGGCCGATCTTTTAAGTCTCTGTACCAGAGTTATTTACCTGCGTTGCATCTTTTTCTGCAGCGCTTCATCTAAACTTGAGCATAAGTGACTCAAGGAGCAACATGGCGAACGAAGCTCGCAATATTGAGCGTACCGATCCGGAGTTCCGAGACGATTCAACCGAGGCCCGCACCCTGCCTCTGTTGCCCGTTCGCGACACGGTTTTATTTCCCCACGCCGTCCTCCCGCTGACCGTCGGTCGCGAGAGCTCGGTGCAATTGATCAATTCTTTAGGGGAGGACAAGACCATCATCGTGGTCGCGCAGCGCGAAGCGCGCGTGGATTCTCCTCAACCCACCGACCTTTACTCCGTCGGCTCGCTGGCGGTGGTGCACAAGGTTGTGAAGATGCCCAACCAGAGCCTGTTCGTGTTTGCGGAAGGCCTGGAGCGGGTACGTGTCACCGAATACACCCAGCTGACCCCATTCATGCGAGCGACGGTAGAAACCGTTCCCGAGGCCTTTCCGCCGAAGAGTTCGGAGATCGAGGCTCTGCAGCGCAACGTCCTGACGTTGTTCCAGCAGATCGTCAGCGGTTCGCCGACTCTGTCCGATGAGCTCTCGACGGTTGCGATGAACATCGAAGAGCCGGGCCGTCTGGTCGACTTTGTCGCCTCCTCGCTGCCCTCGCTCTCGACGCGCGACAAGCAGGAGATCCTCGAGACTGCGGACGTGCAGATTCGGCTCGACAAGATCAACCAGCATCTGGCGAAGGAACTGGAAGTTCAGCAACTGCGCAACAAGATCCAGTCCGAGGTCCAGGACCGCGTCCAGCAGACGCAGCGCGAGTACTACCTGCGCGAGCAGTTGAAGGCGATTCAGAAAGAGCTGGGCGAGCAGGACGACAGTGCCCGGGACGCCGATGAGCTGCGCGAGAAGATCGAATCTGCCGGCATGCCCGACGATGTGAAGAAAGAAGCGCTCAAGGAATTGGGCCGCCTGGCGCGCATGTCGCCCATGGCCGCCGACTATTCGGTCACGCGCAACTACATCGAGTGGCTTGCGGTGCTGCCGTGGCAGAAGTCGTCGGGCGGCGAAGTCGATATCCCGAAGGCGAAAGAGATCCTCGACGAAGATCACTACGATCTTCAGAAGGTGAAGGACCGCATTCTCGATTACCTTTCCGTGCGCCGGCTGAAGCCGAACATGAAGGGGCCGATCCTTTGCTTCGCCGGACCTCCCGGCGTCGGCAAGACCTCGCTCGGCAAGTCGATCGCGCGCGCGCTAGGTCGCAAGTTCGTACGCATCTCTCTCGGCGGCGTGCACGACGAAGCCGAAGTCCGCGGACATCGCCGCACTTACATTGGCGCTTTGCCGGGACAGATCATGCAGGGCATCCGCCGCGCGGAGACCAACGACCCGGTCTTCATGCTCGACGAAATCGACAAGGTCGGGCGCGACTTCCGCGGCGATCCGTCGGCGGCGCTGCTCGAGGCACTCGATCCGGAACAGAACAATTCGTTCCGCGATAATTACCTCGACGTCCCGTTCGACCTGAGCAAGGTGCTCTTCATCACCACGGCCAACCAGCTGGATCCGGTTCCGGAGCCGCTGCGCGACCGCATGGAAATCATCGACCTCCAGGGCTATGCCGAGGAGGAGAAGGTGCACATTGCCTTCCGCTACCTCATCCCGCGGCAGGAAGAAGAAAACGGGATCGCGCCGGAGATGATCGAATTCTCCGAAGAAGCGGTGCGCATGATCATCCGCAACTACACCCGCGAGGCCGGCGTTCGCAACCTCGAACGCAACATCGGCACCGTCTGCCGCAAGCTGGCGCGTCGCATCGCCGAGGGCAAGAAGGACAAGCTCGTGGTCAATGCGCAGACCATCCACGAAATGCTGGGTGGCGAAAAAGTTCGCGTCGATACCGAGATCGCGGAGCGCACCAAGCGGGCGGGCGTGGTCGTGGGATTGGCCTGGACCCCGGCGGGGGGCGACATCCTGTTCGTCGAGGCCAGCGCCATGAAGGGCAAAGGCGGCTTCACCATGACCGGCCAGCTTGGCGATGTCATGCGCGAATCCATGCAGGCGGCTCTCAGCTGGGTGAAGTCGAATTCCGCGAAACTCGGCATCAGTGACGAGTTCTTCGAGAAGCACGACATTCACATTCACGTGCCGGCCGGGGCCATCCCGAAAGATGGGCCTTCGGCGGGCGTCACCATGGTCACCGCGCTCGTGTCACTGCTGACGGACAAACCCGTCCGTCCGCTGACCGCGATGACCGGGGAGATCACGCTGAGCGGCAACGTGCTGCCGATCGGCGGCGTGAAAGAGAAGACGCTCGCCGCCAAGCGCGCCGGAGTGCAGGACATCATTCTTCCCGCCGAGAACCAGATGAACATGGAAGAAGACCTCACGCCGGAGCAGTTGCAGGGCATCAGCGTGCACTACGTCAAGACCATCGACGAAGTGCTCGAGATCGCGCTGCCGGCCACCAAGGCGGAAGAGAAACAGGACGCCAAGATCCGCGCCGAAGTGCTGCACGAGGCCCCGGCAGTCTAAACGTCGGTTCGGCAGAACAAGGGCCGGAAGGAGATTCGTCTTCTTTCGGCCCTTTCCCTTTGTGTTTTGAAGTGAGGTAGCGGCGACGTTCCTGTCGCCGAAGGAACGCTTGTTGGTCGCGTGGCTTTAGCCCCTATCTGTCCTGGCAACCGGGGAAGGCGCGCATCGATGCGCGTTCGGAGCGGAGCCGCCTTTTGTTTCGTAAGAACCGGAATACATCGTCCTGTGAGCCAACTCACGTTGATCCCGTGCACCCCTCACCGACAAGATGACAGGGTCCCGCTAACCTGCTTACGTGGGGTACTCTCACAGGATTTCCCAGCTCTTTATCAATCAGTTATCCTTGCGAATTTGCCGGCGAAGCGCCAACGGGCTTGCCTTTGCACCTAACCCCTTATTTCGGAATATTTTGTCCGTAAAGGTATCTGCTTCCAAGATTTTGCAAGTTTTCCACAGCGTAAGCTGCTGAAACTGCAAGAGGGTGGGGGAGGGGGGTACCCATTGAAAACAGAGTAAACAGAGGAATGCGGACACTCAGCGGTTTGCGACGCGCGCTCCCCATTCTTCCGGAGCAACATCTCGCGCATGCTGGGCAAAAAGCCAATGATGGCCTTCTACGTCCACGACCCCGAACTGGCGCTCGCCATAGATCGTGACGTTGACCTCTTCCACGATCTTGGCACCTTCGGAACGAGCATGCTCGTAGGGCGGATCGACATCTTCCACGAACACGGTGAGGGATTGCGTTCCGAATCCCAGGGAAGCAGGATTCTTCTCGGAGCCGCGTGCCGTTCGCACCATGATGTATGCGTTCCCCAGGTGAAGCTGGGCGCCCGAGACAGGATCGCCATAGCGGTAATGCTCGACGAACCCAAACACCCGTGTGAGCCATTCGATCGCTGCCGGCAGGTCTTCGTAAACCAAATGAGGCAGAACAGTATCGCAAGGGACGGAACGATTACGCATGGGCCCCGAGTATATCGCCGGCAAGGATCGCGAGGAGCGCCAACGCAAGAACGAAGCCCCGCAGTCGAGCCGCGGGGCTTGCAAGATCGCACCAGTGCGTGAGGAAGGAAACTAGGACTTGAAGGCCGAGATCGCCGAAGCCTCATCGTCTTTGATATCGAAGACGGTATAGAGCTTGGTGATCTGCAAGAGGTCGTGCACTTTCTTGGTCAGGTTGAGGAGCTTGAGCTCTCCGCCCTGGTTGCGCACCGAGGTGAAGCCGCTGACCAGTTCGCCAATGCCGGAACTATCGATATACGTCACGTCGCCGAGGTTGAGCAGAATCTTCTTGTGGCCCTGCCCAAGCAGCTCGCGTACCGTGTCGCGCAGTACGACGCTGCCTTCGCCGAGGGTAATACGCCCACTGAGGTCGACGACCGTAATGCCGTCCACCTGCCGTGTGCTCGCTTTCATCGTCACTGGGAAGCCTCCTTGTGGTCCGCGTGGACCCGCTTGATCAGTGTAATTTCTGTTCCAGGTTCCAGATTACGGAACCGAACTTCATCCATGAAGGCCCGAATCAGGAAAATTCCTCTTCCGGACTGCTTCAGCAAATTTTCCGGCGCCAGGGGGTCGGGAACGTTTTCGGGATTTAACCCGATGCCCTGGTCCTGCACCGTGATCACCAGTTCCTGGCCGGTGTTTTCGAAAGAAATCGACACCCGTTTATTGGGGTCGTAATGATTGCCATGAAGCACCGCGTTGACTGTTGCCTCGCGAACTGCCATCGAGATGCGTCCGGATTCATCCTCATCGAAGCCGGAACGGATGGCCATTTTCGTCGCCTCTTCTTCGGCTTTGTTCACGCTATCCAGCGACGAATCGAGCGAGTAGGACACTCTTTGCACGGTCATGTGGGTTTTCGAAAGTCGAAAAACTGCGGGAGCAGCGTGCTGCAGCTCCACTTTTAAGATTGCCCAGTTTGCACGTTGGAGATGCAAGATGTCAATCGCTTCGCGGATTGGCGAGGAAAGCGAAGCCGCGACGGGGGCGATTCCCGGGCGTCGCAACCTCGCAGGAGAAGATCGCAGAACGGAACCGGGGGCCGGGGTTCCGGCAAACGGCGGCGAAATCCAGAGCAGCCGCTGCCGGTTTGCTGGAAGAAAACGGACGGCTATTTCTTTACCGTCACGCGGCTGGCGATTTGGTCGTACTCGCCGTGCGTCAAGATCTTCCGGCTGACCAGGTCGCTCGGCTCGTTATACGGGCGGGCCGCCATGATGCGCTCGGCGCGGGCGTCCGTAATTCCCGGCAGCTTCATCAGATCTTCCTTCGTTGCCGAGTTGAGGTCGACGGTGTTTTTCCCAAGGCCGTCCTTGATACCTTCGGCTACGGCCTTGGTGTCGGCCTTGACCGCAGCGGTCGCGTTGGCGGTGCGCTCCCGGATCTGGTCCGGATTTTGCGGAGCCGTGCAGCCGGAAAGAAACGCCAGCAACAAAGATGCGGTGAGGAGACGGGGCAAATCCAGAGTACGCATAGGCACATTGGATGCACTTTGAGCCGCCGGATGTTTTCGAGTTGCTGAAGGAATCTATCTGCGTCGCGGGCTAGCCGCCCAGGTCCACGTGTTCGACATCGTCCACGGGGTGACCTAAGAATCCCGTGCCAAGCCGACGGAACTTCTGCACGGAATCGGTGACGAAGAAGCGGAAATCCGGCGTGCCGGGCCGAAGGTCAGGCTCTTTCGGGGCCGGGACCGCCTTGGCGCCCCCGGTTTGGGTCGCTCCGGACCCCGTAGCGGGCGCCGGTGCGGCTCCCAGTTTCGCCGCCAGCGCGCGGGCCGTGGACTCGGCGGAGTCCACGATCGCCACCTCGGGCGGCACGACCTTGCGCAGGAGCGGCCGGATGAGAGGGTAGTGGGTGCAGCCGAGGAGAAGCACGTCGTTGTGCCGGTCGCGGCGGTGAAACGCATCCTGCAGGTAGATTTCGGCGACCTGCCGGGTTACGGGGTGATCCGTCCAGCCTTCTTCCACCAGGGGAACCAGCAACGGGCAGGCTTTTTCGTAGGCGTGGACGCCAAGGTTTTCCAGGGCGCGATAATAGGCGTGGCTGGCGACGGTTGCTTCCGTCCCAATGACGGCGATGCCGCGGCTCTTGGAGAGGGCCGCCGCTGCCGCTGCCCCGGGCCCCACTACTCCAATTGCCGGCACATGAGCCCTTTCTTCGATCACGTCCATAGCGAGGGCGGTGGCGGTGTTGCAGGCAATCACAAGTTGCTCGGCGCCCCGGGCCTCGAGAAAGTGGCAGGCTTCCAGGGCGTAGCGGGCCACGGTCTCTGCCGACTTGGCCCCGTAAGGCAACCGCGCGGTGTCTCCGAAGTAGAGATAATCCGCGTTCGGTACCAGTCGAACAAGTTCGCGCAAAACCGTGAGACCGCCGAAGCCTGAGTCGAAGACGCCAATCACCGGACGTTCCGAACTCATTGCAGGTCCTTTACGACTTGGATGAAATTGGCGGCATCGAGGGGGGTTTCAAGATCGGCGTGCCCGGCGAGGGTTTCGCGGTCTTTCCCGTTTACCAGAATTTTCACCGTCCGAATCTCAGGATTGTTGGCTCGCAAGGTTGCGACGATCGATGCGACGGTCAGCTCTTCCGCGAGAATTCCGGAAGGATGTTTTTCCGCAAATGCGCTGTTGAAATCCACGACGACCAGTCCGTTCTTCACGAAGTACACATCGTTCACATCGGCGCCCTCGCCAATGGTGTGCGGGGACGGCGAGGTCTGGTAGAGGGTCAGCAGGTTGCGGAGAATCTGCTGGGTGCGCTCGCTGCTATCCGCGGGCAGCGGAATGCTCACGGTGGTGCGAGTAAGCAGCCCGGTGCGGTCGTCGGCAACATACAGCGTGGCGGGGCTGGTTTGCCCGGTGACCGGGGGCGCCACGGGAAGCTGGTCAAGCGCCACCCTGGTCTGTTTGCCTTCGGCCCGATGCTTCAGCCGAAACGTGTATATGCCGAGGATGACCGCAACCACCACCAGGATCGCAGCCATGATCTTGAGGTGCCGCGGAATCATCTGGCCCCCAGGAGTTTGGGCTTCATGGCAGCGATGCCATTGGCGACCGCAGCCGCAACGTTCTGCTGGTAGTCAGCGTCGTTAATGTCGGAGACGTCTGTATCCGGGGGCGCCACTTCGATGGCGATGGCCGGTGCGGCAATGTTACGCATGGGACGCAGCGGCGCCGGAAAGGCCGTAACCGCGATCTGGCGGTTGCTTAACTCCGCCGAGACCGAGCCTGCGACTTGCGAACTGAGATCGAGAAAAGACGCCTGTGCCTGCGGCCAAGGCAGAAATCCGTGGGGAATGATGCCGGCTGGCGCCATGAGGGCGGTGAAGATGCGTGTCCCGGTTCCGAGATTGGCGGCGTGGACGCAGACATAGACTGCGGGACGGGCGGAGTTGACCGCGACCGCGCGATCGTCGAGGGAGATCGTGGTGTCCCCGGAGCGCAGCAGGATCGTATAGATGTTCTTGGTCTGCAACTCATGTTGCAGGCGGCGGGCAATGGCAAGGTTTACGTCTTTCTCTTGGATGGTGTCGGTGATGGCGGCCCCGCGTTCCTCCCCACCGTGCGCCGGATCGATCACCACGACAAAACGCGGTCCGGGGGGCGCTGCGGGTGCGGGCGCAACGGAAGGCGTTGCGGGAGGCGTTGGCGGATTTGCCGGCGCTTCGGCGTTGGCGGATTGGGTTGGAGCGTTCTGAGCCGGCGCGATGATGACGGACTTGTTTCCATCCGCAAATGTAGCCGTGAGCGGCACGGTTCCATTTACCGTAATTTGCGCATTTCCGCCGGCGTCGCTGAAAACCATGGCGGTGATGTTCGGATCTCCGGTTTGCAAGGTTTCCGGGCCGGCATTCACGACGGGCTCGCGGCGGAAGGTCAGTCGTAGTTTTCCGGGCTCGGTGGCGACCATGGGATTCACCGGAGCTGAGAAGTTGAGGATCAGCCTCGACGTCGGGGTTTTCTGAACGTCAGGAGTGAAACTTACGGCGACATTGCCGAGGAGCAAGCGCAGAGAGCTTTCCCGAAAGTTCGCCTGCCAGCCCGTGAACAGGGTGGCGAGAACGCCGACGTTGCGAGCCGGAACGTAGCCTCGTCCGTTCTCCATGTGGAAATTTCCGGCGAGATCGAAGTCCTGGCCGTGAACTTTTCCTTTGTTTTTGCCGTCCTGGAACTCCGCTTCCAGTTCGTGGCCGGTAGAGGAGGCAAAGCGGAGCCTCCATTTCTTGCCGTCGTCCCGGGCCTCGACGGTACCGAGGGGTTCGAGGACGTCGGCCAGGCCAACGTAGTCTTTTCCGTCAAAAGAGGTGACCGGAACGGAATAGGAGGCAGCGGGAGCGTAAATGCTAAGGTGCTTTTCCGCCTGGGTCCGGGCGGCTGGCGCAAACCACAGGGCCGCTCCGAGGGAAAGCAGCGCCAGCAGGAACCATTGCGCTTGAGAGCGGAACTTCAACGTACAGTTGCCCCTTGTGAACACAAATCACATCGGCCCAAACAAAAGAGCTCGTTTGGACACGAACCGGAAACAATTGCGGTCAGTGACGCCGACGCCGGAGCCCCGTCTAAGTCGATGGATCGGCAAGGCTCGGGGTATTTGACCGCGCTTCAAACGAGTGTCAGCAGCTAGCGGGATTGTAGCAGTTGAAAAGAAAACCAACCGCCATCAGTTTCTCATCTCATGTCTTACGACAGGATCTCTGCAAATCCGCACCGCGCCTGCCATTCGTACCAGAATGTCGTGATAACATCTGCGCCACATCGAAAGAAGGGACCCCCTATGGGCAGCAGGAATTGTAGGGTGCGCGTGTCATCGGCGTGGCACATGCAAGTCTCGCGCGCCGCATCGTCGCTAGCGACGGCGCATACACGTTCACCCCTTTACCTTCTTTGTTGGGCCGTAGTACTGGCGGCGGTTTGTGGCTTGGCAGTACCGGGCTTCGCGCAGGTGGACACCAACGATATCCACGTACAGCCGCGCGAAGAGAAAGAAAAGAAGCCGGTAGTTCCGCAGGCGGACCCAAGCCTTAATATCCACACGCGGCCGATGCGCGTGGATGTGAACCTGGTCCTGGTTCCGGTCACGATTACGGACCCGGATAACCGGCTGGTCACCGGACTGGAAAAAGAAAATTTCCACGTCTTCGACGCCGGGGTCGAGCAGCAGATCCGTCACTTCTCGAGTGAAGATGCCCCGGTATCGATTGGCGTGATCTTCGATATCAGCGGCTCCATGGCGAACAAAATCGACAAGTCGCGCGAGGCGATCGTCGAGTTCTTTAAAACCGCCAATCCGGACGATGAGTTCTTCGTGATTGCGTTTAACGACCGGCCGGAAGTTCTTGCCGATTTCACCAACAGTATTGAAGACATCCAGGAAAAGCTCACCCTTTTGCAGCCTAAGGACCGCACCTCCTTGCTCGATGCGATCTATCTCGGAATGAACAAGATGCGGCAGGCGAAATACGAGCGAAAGGCGCTGCTCATCATCTCCGACGGCGGCGATAACCACAGCCGCTACACGGAAAACGAGATTAAATCGATGGTTCGAGAGGCGGATGTGCAGATTTATGCCATCGGCATCTACGATCCCAACCCGGCGATGCCGGAGGAGATTGCCGGTCCTGCGCTGCTGTCCGAGATTTCGGATTGGACGGGCGGGCGTACGTTTCCTATCGATAACGTCAATGAATTAGCGGACGTAGCGACAAAGATAGGAGTAGAGCTGCGCAACCAATATGTGCTCGGCTACCGTCCAAGTAAACCTGGGAAAGATGGCAAATGGCGTAAGATCAAGGTTCGCCTTGTACCTCCAAAGGGATTGCCACCGCTCCATGTTTTTGCAAAGACTGGTTATTATGCTCCATCGGAATAAAATGCCTGCTATTCGTGTGTTTCCAGCACTGTTTCTCGGTTCTGCGCTTCTTTTCGGGCAAACATCCGCTCAAAACCAGTCGAATTCCAACCCGCAGGGCCAGCCACCCGCTTATCAGCCTGGCCAGCAGAGCAAGCCGGACAGCGGTACGATCCAGCCGATTCAAGAGGGCGGCCAAGCGCAGCCCCCGGCCCAAACCCAGCCGACGCAAGCCCAGCCGGGCGATGCTCCTGCCGATAACGGCACGGACAGCCAGATACCCGCAAAGTCGCCGAACCAGCCCAGTGATACCGTGCAGGTTCCGACCGGCAAAGCAGGCCAGGCACCCGACTCTGAAAGCAGCGGCGTGTTCATCTTCAAAAAGCAGGTGGAAGAAGTTCGCCTGCATGCCACCGTGGTGGACGATCGCCAACGGCTGGTGACGAACCTCGATAAGACGGCTTTCACGGTGTTCGAGAATGGCCAGGAGCAGCAGATCACTTCGTTTCGTCACGAAGATGTGCCGGTGGCGCTTGGCATTGTGATCGACAACTCGGGATCGATGCGCGATAAGCGACCCGCGGTCAACCAGGCGGCCATCAACTTCGTCAAGGCGAGCAATCCGCAGGACGAAGTGTTCGTGGTGAACTTCAACGACGATTATTATCTCGACCAGGATTACACCGACAGCGTTCCCAAGCTGAAAGAAGCGTTGGAGCGCTACGAGACGCGCGGCGGTACGGCATTGTATGACGCGGTGTTGGCATCGACCGACCATCTCATGAAGGCTCCGAAGCTGGAGAAGCGGGTTCTCTTCGTAGTGACCGATGGGGAAGACGATGCCAGCCTGAATACGCTGGAGCAGACGATCCGGAAGGTGCAGCAGGAAAATGGCCCGACGATCTACACCATCGGGATCCTCGATGAGCAGGGAAGCCACAAGCGGCGCGCACAGCGGGCGTTACGCGAGATGGCGGAAGCGACCGGTGGGGTTGCATTTTTCCCGGCGAGCCTCGATGAGGTCAACCAGATTACGCAGCAGATCGCGCACGATATCCGGAACCAGTACACCATCCTCTATAAGCCCAGCAATCCGCAATCCCAGGGCGGATATCGCAGCGTGAAGGTAGAAGCGCGGGCGCGGGGTTTCGGGAAACTCCAGGTGCGAACGCGCAGCGGCTACTATGCCGGTCAGGACCAATCCACTCCGGCCAACAAAGCTGCCAACCAGCAGCCGAGTCCGGCCGTTCGTTAGTTCGAGATTCGTAGGCCGCGAAGCCCCGCACGATGCGGGGCTTTCGTTTGGCGCGATGATGGCGCCGGGGAGCACCTGAGCATTTGCTACACTCTCTGACGATCGATTACGGGGGTTGAAATCGCATGTCATCCAGTCACGGCGCCACGGTGCGCCGCTTTGCTATCGCCGCTGCCGCGCTCGTCGCAGCGACCTCCCTCATCGCCGCCAGACCTGCGCAGGCTCCGCAAACCAACGGGCCCAAGACGGCTGTCCAGGCCTTCAAGAACATCCAGGTACTGAAAGATATTCCGGCTGACGAGTTGATTCCCTCGATGCAGTTCATCACGAACTCGCTGGGGGTGGAGTGCGACTTCTGTCACGTCGAGGGCGCCTTCGATAAGGACGACAAGGACGAAAAGAAGACCGCCCGCAAGATGATGACGATGATGATCACCATCAACCAGGAGAATTTCGAAGGCAAGAAAGTTGTCAGCTGCAATACGTGTCATCGCGGAACGCCGCATCCGCAGGGCATTCCGGCGATCACCGCGGAAGCGCGGCAGCCGATGCCCACCGAGGAGATGGAGCACGAACACCAGGATCATGGCAATCTTCCTCCCGCCGATCCGGTCCTCGATGCGTACGTCAAGGCCGTGGGGGGAGCGGAAGCCATCGCGAAAATCAAATCCGTTACCGAGAAGGCCGGGATGGAAATGGGGCCCGGCCACAACGTCGCTGTCGAGATCTATGAAGAACGTCCCGATCGCCGTGTGTCCATTGCGCACATGCCGGGTGGGAGTGACAGCGTGACCGGTTACAACGGCAGCGAAGGATGGCTTACGTTTCCGAAGAGACCGGTGCGGGTCATGAACGGCGATGAGCAGTACGCGGCAAAACTTGATGCCGAATTTCTCGTGCCCAGCGATCCGCGGAAAGTTTTCGCTGAATTCAAGTCGGCGAAGCCGGAGACGATTGACGGCAAAGAGGTAGATGTCGTCCAGGGAATTAATCCCGACCAGCCGCCCGTGAAACTCTACTTCGATAAGCAGACGGGGCTGCTCATCCGGATGCTTCGCTACGCCAATACGCCCCTTGGACTGAACCCGACGCAGGTAGATTTTGCCGACTACCGCTCGCAAAATGGGGCGAAGATTCCGTTTGAATGGACGATCGCACGGCCGTTCGGGCGCTTCACGATCAAGGTGGAGTCGGCGCAAGTCAATGAACCGATTGATCCATCGAAGTTCACAAAGCCGGAATCCCCACCCGGACCTGCGCCGCACTAAGGAGCCAAACTCGCCTTTCTTCGAGGCGAGTTTTTTTCTTGGTACAAAAGTACATGTCCCGTTGTATAGTGCGTCCAGCTACTCTGGATTTACAGCTTGAAACTCCTCCCCAGACAGTTAGTATTTAGGACATCGATCCGAAAAAGGGGATTTCGTTTGACAGCAGAGCGCAGGCGCTACTGGAGGCCGGAGGCTTCTCTCGATTTAGTTCCGGTCAGCATTGCTCGGGGTGGCGTGCCCACCGCGGTTGCCGCAGGACTGGGCACGGGGCTGTTCATCCTGATCGTGCAAATCTGCATCGACCGCCTCCTGGGGCAAATGCAGCCAACCTTGCTGTACTCCGACATTTTCATGGCGATGGTCACCGGAGTTGCTACGGGGATCGGCCTGCGGCATTACCAGACGCATATGAAGGCCGACCAAGCACGGAACCGGATGGTCGCGGAGATGAATCATCACGTTCGCAATGCCCTGACCGTGATCAGCCTGTCAGTACATTCCAAGAACGATCCTCAACTGGAAAGCACCACCTACGAGGCAATCCAGCGGATTGACTGGGCCCTTCGGGAGGTACTCGGTCCGGAAAATGCGATCGCTTCCCCGACCCGCATACCCATGCAAGCCCAGGCGGCTTCCGCTTCGGGTTCTCGCCGAAGCGCATAAACCCGCGGTTACCTTGACCATCGCGACGCGACCCGATAGCCTGACAAGTCGGCTTTCCTGTCATGAAGACCACTGCCTTGTCATCGCTTCGCGTCGCTGAAGACATTTCCGATCTGGTTGGCGAAACTCCGGTTCTCCATCTACGCAAGATGGTTCCACCCGATTTCGCCGATATTTACGTCAAACTCGAGTACCTCAACCCCGGCGGCAGCATAAAGGACCGTGCCGCACTGGGCATGATCCTGCGGGCGGAACGACAGGGGATCCTCAAACCCGGATCCACGATCCTGGAGGCTACGGCAGGAAACACCGGCGTCGGCCTGGCGTTGATCGGCGTCAGTCGCGGGTACAAGGTCATCCTGGCGGTACCGGAAAAATTCAGCAAAGAAAAAGCCATGCTGATGGAGGCGCTGGGGGGTGTCGTGCACCGTACGCCCGACGCCGAGGGCATGGAAGGCGCAATTCGCCTGGTGAAGAAGTTGCGCGATGAGATCCCAGGCTCATGGCTTGCCGGACAGTTCGAGAACCAGGCCAATCCCGATTTCCACTACGAGACGACAGCCCGCGAACTTTGGGAGCAGATGGGCGGAAGAATCGATGCCATCGCGCTGGGTGCGGGCACGGCCGGAACATTTACCGGTCTCGCGCGTTTCATCAAAGAACGCTCTCCGCAAACCCATTGCGTTTTAGTGGAGTCGCAGGCCTCGGTTTACGGCGGAGGCAAGAGCGGGCCACACGCGGTCGAAGGCATTGGCGCGAGTTTCATTCCGGATACGTTCGATCGCAGCGTTTGCGATGAAGTGATTTCAGTCACCGACCGCGATGCCTTCGCCACAATCAAGGATCTGGCTGCCAAAGAGGGCGTGCTTGCCGGATCGAGCGCCGGAGCCGCGATCTTCGCCGCGTTGAAGATCGCAAAGCGACTGGGTGCGGGAAAGCGCGTTGCGAGCATCATTCCCGACTCTGCCGAGCGCTATCTGTCGAAGGATCCATTCCACTTCAACGACTGAAAAATGAACCACAGAGGTCGCAAAGGAACGCAGAGGTGCTTTGGGTTTTCGAACCTCGGTGCTATCCGATTCCGCTGTGGTCAGAAGGTTTTGTAGTCTATGCCCAAGAAAGATTCCGGTTTTTCCACCCGCTGCGTGCACGTAGGACAGGAGCCCGAGAAACTCACGGGCTCGGTCGGTGTGCCGATCTACGCAACCTCTACCTACGCCCAGGATGAGCTTGGCAAGCCACGGCTCGGCTACGAGTACTCGCGCGTCAGCAATCCAACGCGCGATCGGCTTGAAGCGAACCTCGCATCGCTGGAAGGCGGTGTGGATTCGAAGGTCTTTGCCAGCGGCATGGCCGCGGTGAGCGCCATGTGTTCGCTGCTCAAGCAGGGCGACCACATTGTCTGCTCGAGCAACGTCTACGGCGGGGTGCCCCGGCTCTTCAACCAGGTGCTGGTGAACGCCGGGCTGGAATTCACCTACGTCGATACCTCGGACTTGAAGGCGACGGAACGCGCCATCCGCCGCAGCACGAGGTACGTGTACGTTGAGACGCCCACGAATCCGCTGATGACGTTGAGCGACATCGCCGCGATCAGCAAGATCGCGCATAAAAAAGGGGCGGAGGTGGTTGTGGACAACACCTTCATGTCGCCGTACTTTCAGCAACCGATTGCGCTGGGCGCGGACATGGTGCTGCACTCCACGACGAAATTTCTGAACGGACACAGCGACGGTCTCGGCGGCGTGCTGGTTTGCACTACGAACGAGCAGGCGGAGAAGCTCGCATTCATCCAGAAGTCGGTGGGCGCGATCATGTCTCCCTTTGAGAGCTGGCTGGTGCTGCGCGGGGTGAAGACCCTGGCGATCCGCATGAAGAAGCACGATGAGAGCGGGCGCGTAGTTGCGGAATTTCTCTCGAAGCAGCGCAAGATCAAGAAGGTCTTTTACCCGGGGCTTGCCTCGCATCCCCAACACGAACTCGCGAAGAAGCAGATGACCGGCTTTGGGGCGCTGATCACGTTTGAAACCGGATCGCTGGAGAACGCCAAGAAGCTGTTGAAGCGGGTGCGCGTGTGCACCCTTGGCGAGTCGCTGGGCGGCGTGGAAACGCTGATCTCGCATCCGGCCACCATGACCCACGCAGCGCTGGGCGCGAAGGGAAGAGCCGCGATCGGCATTACCGACGGATTGGTACGTATCTCTGTAGGTGTTGAGGATGTCGAGGACATCCTTTCCGATTTGGAGCAGGCAATCTCGGTACTTTAAATCCGCGCCCCTCTTTCCGGCGTAGGATTACCAGATAGTCCGGAAGGAGGACGTGATGAAGACTGCCAAACTCCTGCTGCTTGCCGGCGATTACGTAGAAGATTACGAGATCATGGTGCCATTCCAGGCACTCCAGATGGCCGGCCATACCGTGGATGCCGTGTGCCCGGGCAAAAAGAAGGGTGAGTTCGTTCGCACCGCGATCCACGACTTCGAAGGCGACCAGACCTACTCCGAGAAACGCGGGCACAACTTCACGCTGAATGCGACCTTCGACGAAATCAAGGCCGAAGACTATGACGGCCTCGTGATCCCCGGAGGGCGTGCGCCGGAGTACCTGCGGCTGAATCCCAAGGTGATTGCACTGGTGAAGCATTTTGCGGAGGCCGATAAGCCGATCGCCGCGATCTGCCATGCGGCCCAGATCCTTGCGGCCGCCAGGGTGATCAAGGGCAAGCTCGTAAGCTGCTATCCCGCATGCTCTCCGGAGGTGGCAGCTGCCGGGGGCCGCTATGCACAGATCGAAATCCACGAAGCCGTGACGGATGGAAACCTGGTGACGGCCCCGGCATGGCCGGCGCACCCGGCGTTCCTGGCGCAATTCCAGAAAGTGGTGGTCCACTACCTGGAGCATGCCGGCACTGCGGTTGCGCGATAGATGGATATCCAGGTGTTAGGAGCGCTTCCCGGCGCCTGGATTTTGAACCCAACGACAATTGTCGATTTTTCCAGGTTCGCGTTAACCTAAGAGCATGGGCGCGCCTCCTCGCGAGTGGGACTCTTCCCAATATCATCAGCTCTCCGATCCGCAATTCCAGTGGGGATTGAAGGTATTGGAACGTCTCGACCTGCGGGGCGACGAAACCGTTCTGGATGCGGGATGCGGGACTGGGCGCGTGACCGCCGAACTGGCGCGGCGGTTGCCGCAAGGTCAGGTGATCGCCTCCGATGTCTCGGAGAACATGCTGCGCAGCGCCCGCGAATACCTGGAACCGCAGTTTGGAGAGCGGGTCAGCTTTCTGCATGCCGATATGACCGACCTGCCGCTGGAGGGCGAGATCGACGTCATCTTCAGCACGGCGGCGTTTCACTGGGTGAAGGACCACGACACGTTGTTTCGCAGCCTCTTCCGGGCTCTGCATGGGAAGGGCAAGATCGTCGCGCAATGCGGCGGCGGCCCGAACCTCGACATGACCTATCTTCGGGCGCGAGAGATCATCCTCGATCGGCCGGACCTTGCGCCTTATTTCGACAGCTTTCGCGAGCCGGTGCATTTCGCGGCCCCGGAGCTGACCACAGGACGTCTGCGCCGGGTAGGTTTCGCCGACGCTGAGGCCTGGCTGGAGCCGATGCCCACGACGCTTCCCGATCCCCAAAAGTTTCGCGATTTCCTGCGGACGGTTGTGCTGCGCGCGCATGTGGCCAAGTTGCCGGCGGAAGCGGCCGAGTATCTCCTGGACCAGATGACGGAGCTGGCAGCGGAGGACGACCCGGCGTTCACGCTCGATTACTGGCGGCTGAATATTACGGCTAAGAAAGCTTAGCGATTACCGCAGGCTGTCGCGGATCCACGCCAGGTAGGCTTCGCTGCCGCCCTCCACTGCGAGCACCACGAATTCCGGCAGCTCGTAGGGGTGCATCGCGAACAGGCGCTCGCGGAGGGAATCCACCTTGTCTGCCGTGGTCTTGATCATCAGGACATATTCGAGCGATTGTTCGAGCTTGCCTTGCCACCAATATATCGATTCCACCGCCGGAGCGACATTGACGCAGGCGGCAAGCTTTTCCTCCACGAGGGTGCGGGCGATCGTCATCGCGGTCTCGTGCAGTGCCACGGTGGTGAGAATGATGCGCGCCTCGGTCATCGATTGATTCTCAGCCTTCCACAGCTCTCGAGGCAAGACGAGGCGCTACAATATCGCTTCGGTCCGCAGAGCAATCAAACCCGTCTGTTGTTATCGGCAACTAAGGCAAAGAATGGCCACACAAATTAAGTTTGGAACCTCGGGATGGCGTGCCATCGTCGCCGAGGAGTTCACCTTCGCGAACGTGCGCCGCGCGGTTACCGGTATCGCGCGCTATGTCTCGAAACAAAGTGCGAATCCAACCCTCATCGTCGGCCGCGACCCTCGTTTTCTTGGTGAGACCTTCGTCGAGATCGCTGCGGGTATTCTTTCCGCGCATGGCGTGAGGCCGCTGGTGATCGGCGATCCTGCCCCGACGCCGGCCATCTCGTGGGAGATCATGCGACGCAAGACGGGCGGCGCGATCAACTTCACCGCCTCGCATAATCCGCCGGAGTACAACGGCATCAAGTACTCCACGCCGGATGGCGCGCCGGCGCTGCCGGAGGCGACCCAGCAGATCGAGGCCGAAATCGCTGCGTTGGGTGAATCGGTGGATCCGGTGAAGCCGAGCGATCAAGATCCCAAGCCGGAAACGATTGATGTCAAGGAACACTATCTTGCGCGCCTGAAGGAAGTGATCGACCTCGGGGCGATCAAAAAATCCGGGCTGAAGGTGGTCTACGACCCGCTCTGGGGCGCGGCTCGCGGCTATCCTGACTCGCTTCTGCGCGACGCCGGGATCGGGGTGGCGACGGTGCACGATACCCGGGACGTGCTCTTCGGCGGACACGCGCCGGAACCCGACGGCCACCTGCTCAACGAAATGCGGGCCAAGATGAAAGAAACGGGCGCGGCGATCGGGATCGCCACCGACGGGGATGCCGACCGCTTTGGCATTGTCGATGCTGACGGAACTTTCATCCAGCCGAACTACATCATCGCGCTGCTGTTCGATTACCTCGTCGAAACGCGGGGCTGGAAAAATGGCGTCGCCAAGTCGGTGGCGACCACCAACCTGGTCAACGCACTCGCCGACTATCACAAGGTCGAGTTACATGAGACGCCGGTTGGCTTCAAGTACATCGGCGAGCTGATCAAGCAGGACAAGATCGCCATCGGGGGCGAAGAAAGTGCGGGCCTCTCGATCCGCCATCACGTTCCGGAAAAGGATGGCGTTCTCGCGGGCCTGCTTTGCTGCGAGATGGTGGCGCGTCGTGGAAAGCCTATCGGAGCACAATTACAGGAATTATTTGGCAAGGTTGGTTCCTTCTACCCTGAAAGACAGAACTTCCACTTGACGCCGGAAGTCAAAGAGAAGTTCACTACAAAAATGAAGTCTGCGCCGAAAGAGTTCGGTGGGAAGCATGTCGCCGACATCAATCGCAAAGACGGCGTGAAGCTGGTTCTCGACGACGGTTCCTGGGTGTGCTATCGCGTAAGCGGCACCGAACCGGTCGTAAGGGCCTACACCGAGGCACGGAGCCAGGAAGGACTCAAGCAGCTTAGCGATGCCGCCAAGCAGTTTGTATTCGAATAGAAGATGACGTTTGCAGAGCAGTGCAGAGAAGTTTACGAGCAGTGGAGACGCAAGGCGGCCCTCGTCGCCACCGTGCTGTTCACCTGCGTCATTTTTTACCACGTGGTATTCGGAGCCAACGGTTGGGTGGTTTACCAAAAGAAGAAAGTCGAGTATCGGCAACTGCAAGATAATTTGCAGAAGCTGACCCAGGAGAACGAAGGGCTGCAGAAGGATGTAAAGGGGCTGAAATCCGATAAAGCCGCCATTGAGCGGGAGGCCCGCGAACAACTCCACTACACCCGTCCCGGCGAGGTCGTGTACGTGATGCCGGCTCCCACGGGCGCCAATCCGCCGCCTGAAGCTGCCACCGCAGAGAAGCATTAAATCTTAGGTTTAGCGCCTATCCTCCAAGTAAAGCTTGAAGGCCTGTGAGTTTTGCGTCGCTGGCGTTCCGCTGGGGCCGTGTGATATCACACTGAGGTGGCTGAGCGTGAGTAACTCGGCGACACGCACGGGATAATCCCAGGAGATCAAAATGAAAAAGCTCGGATTCGCGATCTGTCTCTGTATGTTTTTCAGCGTTGTGGCCTCCGCCAAAGACGGCACGTGGGCTGGTTGGATCAGCGATTCCCGGTGTGGCGCCAAGGGAGCAAATGCGGCCCACGAAGGCTGCACGAAGAAGTGCGTTGCGAGCGGCGAGAAGCCGGTCCTGGTGACCGATGGCGATGGTAAGGTCGTAGCCATCGATAACCCGGATGCCGTGAAAGACCAGTTGGGCAAGCACGTGGAAGTGAAAGGCGCCCTCGCGAACGGTTCGGTTCACGTGAAGTCGGTGAGCGAAGTGGCACAGAAGTAGATTTCGGAACGAGACTCAATGTCGATGCATTTGTACATGGCGTTCGTGCTGACGAGCGCCATTGTTATCTGCACCCCCGGACCGACGGTGCTGATGGTGATTGCCGACGCCCTGGCGCACCACAAGCGCCACGCCTGGAGCACCGTCCTGGGCGTGGGGGCGGGCGACCTGGTCGGGATGACGCTTTCGCTGGCTGGTGCCGGGGCGGTGTTGCGCGCCTCGGAGGCGGCCTTCACGGTGCTGAAGGTGATCGGCGGACTGTATCTGATCTATCTTGGCGCACGATCGGTCTTTTCTGCTCGCTATCGCGCGGCAGACGCAGCCGAATACGAAACGGAGATGGCTTCGCGCAGTGCTTCGGCACGATTCTCCCAGGCGTTCACGGTTACGGTCACAAATCCCAAGCTGATTTTGTTCTTCGTAGCTTTCGTGCCGCAGTTCATCTCGGCCGCAGGGTCGTTCTTCTACCAATCGTTGCTCTATATTGCAACGTTCGACGTGATGGCAATGGTGAATGCCACGCTCTACGCTTTCCTGGCGAGGTCGGCGGGACGCAGGCTCACGAGTCCGAGAACGCAAAGGCACGTGGGCTATGCGAGCGGGGGAATCCTGATCGCGGCTGGAACTCTGGTGCTGGCGTTACGGATCCACTGATCGGCGCTACTGCGGCACTCCGTCAAGAATGCGATCGGCAACCAGCCGCAGGGTTCCGGCGTCGTTGAAGAGCAGGCCATGGAAACGGGCGGTTGAGCCGGCGGTCAAGGGCGTGGTCGTGTTGATGGCGGTCGAAGAATTGACATACACGGAGACGGCGTTCGCCGCCGGGAGGATGCGGTCCACTACTCCTGATCCAGGGCTGTTCAACTGGACGATGGTGTCGTAATCCGCCAGGAAGACGGTATAGACCGTGTAGCTCCCACTGCTGGCTACGCTTGCAATTTGCGCGTCGATAAGCTGGGGGGTGAGTGTCAGGCTGGTCGCCTTGGTAAAAATCCCACCGCTGTAAGAAATCTGTCCCGAACCAACCACAACATTTTGGCCGGCTGCCAGGGTGTTGCTCGTGAATACCGCTGGAAAGGGCAACGACGTCAGGTAAGGCGCCTGTGCGGATATCTGAAACCTGGTGGAGCTGTCATACACATAAGCCGATCCAAAGCCGGTCGGTAGCGCAGAGAGGTCGGTGCCTTGCTGCTGCAGAGAACCGAATGAAATGCGGCTCGCCGAAGGATCGACTTGCATGACCAGGCCTGTCCCGACGTTGGTAGCGCCGGGATCCTGGAGAACTTCGATTCTTGTAGCGGCATAAGACCCGTCGGCTTGCAGGGCGAGATCCAGAGCAACGAAGTTTCCTACCGCCAACGAGGAGGCGGAAGTTATTCCCTCAAACTGGGTCGAGGCATTCACTCCCACGGTAAAGGTTGGGCTGCTCGTGGTGGGCAAGCCTGCCTGGATGAAAGTGATGGTCTGTCCGGCGGCGTCGACGCTCGAGATCTGTCCGGGAATCCCATAGCATCTGCCGATGCTCGAATTCGCCTGTAGCGGCACAGCGAAGGTGGAAACACGAAACGTAGGCTGGATGGTGTACGTGCTGGGATTGGGATTGTATCCGTTGAGCGTAGCGGACGCGGAGACATCAAGGTCGAGGTCCAGCCCCATTGCATTGCCGGTGATCGCAAGTGGATGGGCGAGTTGGACAACGGCGTTTGCGGTCGATCCGGAGTAGGCATCGGTCGAGGTATAGAGGCCCTGCAACGGGTCCATGTGGAGATAGGTGAACCCGGCATTCGAGACGGAGACGGTTGCAGACGTATATGTGCCTTGGGGAACGGAGACCGTGAGGAGCGGAGAAGAGCTTCCGTTCCACGGCATGAATTGCAGCATGACCGGAGTATTGGTCAGAGAGACGGTTTTCCCCGCGCTGGTCGTTAGGGAAATCTGGTTAACGGTCATATTGAAAGAGACGTATTGATCATTCCCCGTGCTGGAGAACTGGACTCCAACCGTCGTGTTTCCCTGCGGTGGAGGAGGTGTTTGTTGCAGGGATTTGGAAGAGCCGCAGCTCGTGAAAAGAAGGGAAGCAGCGAGTACCAGTGAAAGAGCGAACAGCCTGTAAACAATGTTCATAAGCCCGCCCGAAGAGGTGAGAGTTCCACGTCCTCGGGCAAGGTATCACGGGACTAAAGGGAGTGTCACTCGATGCGTCCAGAAAGTGTGGGAAGGCGTAGTCTGAAACCATTCTGGAACTATAGCGTCTGAAGTGCAGGCTATCGCGAAACGCCCTCCAGCGGCGAGCTGGCGGTGGCATAGAGTTTCTTGGCCATGCGTCCGGCGAGATAAGCCTGGCGACCGGCTAACACGGCGTTCTTCATAGCTTCCGCCATTAGAACCGGATCCTGCGCGCCGGCGATGCCGGTATTCATGAGCACGGCATCTGCGCCCAACTCCAGTGCGATGGCTGCGTCGCTCGCTGTGCCGACGCCCGCATCCACGATGAGAGGAACGGTCGTAATCATCTCGCGCAAAATGCTCATGCTGGCGCGGTTCTGGATTCCTAATCCGCTGCCGATGGGAGCCCCGAGCGGCATAATCGCCGAAGCTCCCGCATCAAGAAGCCGAAGTGCGACAACCGGATCGTCCGAGGTGTAGGGAAGAACCGTGAAGCCTTCTTTCACCAGTACGCGCGTCGCCTCGATGGTGGCCTGCACGTCAGGGAACAGCGTTTTCTGGTCGCCGATGACTTCGATCTTCACCCAATCGCTCAGGCCGACTTCGCGCCCCAGGCGCGCCGTGCGGATGGCTTCGTCGGCGGTGTAGCAGCCGGCGGTATTGGGCAGTAAGAAATATTTCTGTGGATCGATGAAGTCGAGTAACGATTCCTTGCTGCGGTCGAGATTTACCCGCCGCACCGCGACGGTTACCATTTCCGCGCCGCTGGCGGCAATAGCCCGCGCCGTCTCGTGCCCGCTTTTATATTTGCCCGTGCCGACGATCAACCGTGAAGAGAACGCTCTGCCTGCGATGACCAAGGAGTCCATGGAAACATTGTAATCAGCCAGGCAGAGCGGTGCACGGTCATGCGTCACATTTGGTCGCTACCACTGCACCCCCGGATACAAGCTGGGAAGCCGGTTGGCGCGATAGAGGTTTTGGCCCGTCGTGCTTGCGCTCCAGATGGTCTGGGGGGTGCTTGTGAGGGTCACCTCGTTCACTTGCGACGTGGTATTGGGCTCCGCGCAAAGGTCGAACTCGATGTTCCCGTTGGCCAGGGCCGTCGTGCCACCTCCCCAGACGGAAAAATTCGAGTTTGGCTGGGTGTCGCGCCAGGTGATGGTTGCCGTCTTTGCATTCTCGTCCACGGAAAGCACGGGTACGGTGGTGTAGCAGGCATCCGAAGGTTTTCCGGAACAGATGCTGCCGCCAACCTGGCGAGTGAAGCCATTGTCCATCATCGTCAGGGTGAAGACACCGGTCGTGTTCGGACCAATAAACGATGGCTGATGCTGTCCGTAGAACCAGTCCTGCGGCTCGGTTCCACCTACCAGCTTGAAATCGCCCTGGTAGCCCAACCGCCAGAGCACATTCCCGGTTCCGGCGCCGTTGCGATAGTCGACTTTCATGATCCAGCTCTGGTGACGGCTGGAGACGAGGATATTTCCGTCGCCGGGAACGTAAAGCAGGGCGTTGGAGTGGGTCCAGTCGGGATAGCCCACCGGAGCGCGGCTCACGTCGAGATGGTCGAGTTCATTCCAGGCCCAGACCGGATTGGAATTGGTATCGAAGTCCACCACCACATCGCCGACTACATTGGCGCTGCCGGTCGTTCCTGGTAATCCGCTATAGGTCTTGTTTACGCTGCCGAGCACGAGCCAGTGGCCATTGGGCGTGATCACAACGTCGTGATGCAGATCGTCGATGGTGAAATCGTAGCCTCCGGTCATGAGCGCGCTATTCATCTGGTCGAGGGAAATCTGGCGCACCGGAACCCCTGCCAAGTCCACTTCACGCAGCACGTTCAGTTCGCCGGGAGTGGCGGGGCCGGTCACCTGGTTTGAGTTGAGCGAGATCACCATGAGGTAGTCGCCATTCGGCATTTGCTTGATCGGTTGAATGATCGTGTCGGGAACACGGTCCGGATAGCTGTAACCCCAGATCAGGTTGCCTTGCAGGTCGATGGCATACGCCTGCAGATAGGTGTTGTTGTTCGGCGCCGAAGCCGGGTTCATCATCTCGATGCCGGGCTGGGGAGTTCCGTTTGCGGTAACGGAGACTGCCGGCAGTTGATCCAAGGCGAAGTTGCTGGTGGTAAAAGTCTGGTCCACATCGTTATCTACCACGTTCCCGTTTGAGTCGGTAACCACGGCCTGCATGTGATAGGTCGAATTGGCTTGCATGCCCGCGACCAGGATGCTGACCGCAGATCCTGCTTGCACAGCTTGCGCGGAGGTCAGGCGCCCATAGTTGGTGTCCGGCCCAAACTGCACGCTTTCCAGGCCGGAGACATTCGGCGAATAGGTGTAGCGGGCGACCAGGGGATTGTCGGTGGGGGTGACGATACTTTCGCCCGGCTGCAACTGGACGCCATTTCCGGTGAGCGGTATGCGTTGATCATTGGTCGACATGCCGAGGTCGAGCACCGCAGTTTGCGATCCTTCCGAGGAGGGCGCAAAGGTCGCAACCATGGAACAGGAAGAGGCCGCCGGCAAGGTCGCGCCGCAAGACACGGTGCTGCCGAAAGCGAAATCGGTCCCCCCGGTCAGGGTAGGCGCTAATTTCACATCGCTCGTGCTCGAATTCTTGATGGTGACCACGATGCGTCGAACCTGCGTGCCAACCGCCACATCGCCGTAGTTAAAAGTGTCGCCGCTCACCGTGACCGGGGGCGTGCTGCTTCCGCATGCGGCCAGAAACAGAACAAGCGAGCAAATCGCGGTGAGTGTCAGGAAGTGGTGGGCCTGCCGGTGGGGAAGTCGAGCAAGGTCGAGCGGGGAAGGACTTTTCGTGCGCAAGTTTCGCCTCAGTGTTGGAATGTCTATTTGCCGGGAGGTGCTACTCTGGTTCCGATTGCGATGCCATTGTGACGAATTGATGATCCCAGATTTGTCAAACTTTGTCGCTGGCCAGAGAGGAACCTCGAATGTACCTGCAACATAATTTCTCCCGGCAAAATCCACCTAGCCACTTGTTTCCTCAGACGTTTCTGGGATAATCAATATCGCTCTGGTGTAACTTCGGGTATTCCCGAAAGACGAACTTTGTTCTTGTGGTGCAAAGGCCTGCGCTGCGGCGCGGTGTTTGCGCGGAGAAAGTTCCCTGCGACAGTCTCGACGGAATGCCGAACACCAAGATGACGTTTCTTACCCGCGCGACCACTCCAACCAACAATAAGCGGCTCAACGAACTGATTGGGCTTCTGATCTTCCTTTCCTCCATTCTCCTGGCGTTGTCGCTGGTTTCTTATTCGCCTGTCGATCCCTCGATGAATACCGCTGCCGCCGCCCAGGGAGGCCGCGAAATCTCCAACTGGATCGGTATCGCCGGCGCATTCTTCGCGGATCTTTTCCTGCAGATCTTTGGCGTCTCCGTTTTCCTGTTGCCCGTTTTTCTCGCCATGTACGCGCTCCGGTGGTTCCGCTCCCGGACAATCGCCTCGCCGCTGCCGAAGTTTTCCGGCGCGATCGGGTTGCTGATCTTCAGCAGCGCGTTTATCGGATTGCTGCCATGGCATTGGCGCTGGGCCCACGGAGCAGGGATGGAAGGGCTGCTCGGCCGCATCGTGGCCGACGCCATGATCCATTACCTGAACCTGGTCGGGGCGTACATCGTTTGCGTCGCTGCGATCCTGACCGCCACCTATCTCTCGACAGCCTTCTCACTGGGTGAGTTGAAGCTCTGGTCCGAGACGCGCTTCGCCTTCGCGTACGCGTGGTACGACCGCTTCGAAGATTGGAAGAAGGAGCGTACGAAAAAGCGCGCCGCCGATGCCCTCGCCCGCAAGCGCGAGCAGAAGACGGTGGTAACGGCGCAACTCGTGCCGGCGAAAGGGCGCGCGGAAGAGCCGGAGGCTCCGCCAGCCCGCGTGGTTTCGCAACCCGCTGCTGCTCCTCCAGTGAAGACCGGCATTCAGAAAATGATGGAAGAGCAGGGCATCGTAGAAAAGCCGGCTGCTCAGGCGGACCGGGCCTCGGTCACTCCTGCGATTCCGGCAGGAGAGGAACTCGAGACCGAAGAAGAGATCGCGGTGGCGGCCCGCGCCGATGCCCAGCAAAGGGCCAAGACCACCCTGCCGAAAATCGCCGGTGGCTACAAGTTGCCGTCCTCCTCACTGCTGCGGCGTCCCGACGAGCAGCAGGCAATTGATGAAGAGCAGCTCAAAGAGCTGGCGCAGATGCTGGTGGAGAAGTGTTCCGAATTCGGCGTCCATGGGCAGATCACGCAGATCAACCCGGGTCCGGTCGTCACGACCTTCGAGTTCAAGCCCGAAGCCGGCATCAAGTACAGCCGGATCACGAACCTATCCGACGACCTTTGCCTGGCGTTGCGGGCGGAGAGCATCCTCATTGAACGCATGTCGGGTAAGAGCACCGTAGGCATCCAGGTGCCGAACCATCAGCGCGAGACCATCTATTTGCGCGAAGTCGTGGAATCGAACGAGTTCATCGGGGGAAAGAGCAAGACGACCTTGGCGCTCGGCAAGGACATCAACGGACGCATCGTGACAGCCGAGCTCAATTCCATGCCGCACCTGTTGATCGCCGGATCGACCGGGTCGGGAAAATCGGTGGCGATCAATGCCTTCATCATGTCGGTGCTGTACAAATCCACGCCCGACCAGGTGCGCCTGATCCTGGTGGACCCCAAGCGCCTCGAGTTGGGAAATTACGAAGGCGTGCCACACCTCTATACCCCTATCATCACGGAACCAAAGCTCGCCTCCAACGCGCTGCGCAACGCGGTACGCGAGATGGAGCGCCGCCTCAAGGTGCTGGCGGAAAAAGGCGTACGCAACATCGACCAGTACAACAAGTTGTTTGAAGGCCAGGATACCCCGAGTCTTTTCGAGGAAGGGCAGACCGAGCACAAGCCGCTGCCTTACATCGTGATCATCATCGACGAATTGGCCGACCTGATGATGCTCGACGGCGCCAACGTCGAAGAGTCCATCACCCGCCTGGCGCAGATGGCGCGAGCCGTGGGCATTCACCTGGTGCTCGCTACGCAGCGTCCGTCGGTCGATGTCATCACCGGACTGATCAAAGCGAATTTCCCCTCACGCATCAGCTTCCGCGTGGCCACCAAGATCGACTCGCGCACCATTCTCGACGGCAATGGCGCCGAGCAACTTCTCGGGCGCGGAGACATGCTGTACCTGCCCTCTGGTTCGGCTCGCGTCGTCCGCGTGCATGCGCCGTTCGTGACCGAGAAGGAAATCGAGGGTGTGGTGGAGTTCTGGAAGGCCCAGGCCACCGCGCAGTATGAAGAACACTTCCTCAGCGCGCCGAAAGAAGAAGGAAACAGCGTGATGGGCGAAGGTGGTGCGGGGGAGGGTGGCGATCTCGAAGGCGATCCGATGTACCAGGACGCGGTCAAGCTGGTGATCGAGTTCGGCAAGGCCTCTACCTCGCTCCTGCAGCGGCGTCTGCGGATCGGCTATGGCCGTGCCGCTCACCTGATCGACCTCATGGAGCAGGATGGGATTGTCGGCGCGCCCGACGGCCCGAAGCCTCGCGAGGTCCTCAAGCGGCCCGATTGGCTGAACGAAGTAGAAGAGAGTTTGCGGTAAACAGAATCCGGCGATCTCGGTTGCCGGTACAAGTGGTTGATTCAGGGATGGCGCGGCTTCTCCAGCCGCGCCGATTTTTATTGGGAACCCATATTTTCCATGCAACTTGCCGAGGGCCCCAGGGTTCTGCTATGACATCGAACGCAGTATCGTCGGTCGTTCAATCCAAGAATGAGGTGTCGCATGAACAAACGCGGTTTCACTCGAATTTGGGTTCTGGCATTTTTAATGTTAGCGGCGTCCATGAGCTTTGCTCAGAGCGCGACAAGCGCTTCCGCCAAAAGCAGTCAAACCTCGGCTGCGGCCGCGACCACCAACCTGGTCGATATCAACAGCGCAACGAAAGATGAATTGAAAGCACTCCCCGGAGTTGGGGATGCCTATTCGCAAAAGATCATCGACGGTCGTCCCTACAAGACAAAGACGGAACTGAAAACCAAGAAAATCGTTCCGGCTGCGACCTACGCCAAGATCAAGGACCAGATCATCGCCAAGCAGGCCTCGAAGTAAGTTCCCAAGGCATGGCGCTTGCAAGCGCTATGCCTTTTTCAGTCCCCGAAGCGCGACCGCCCCCAGCCCCAGGATCGCCACGATCATTGCCGTCCACAGGACCCACTTGTGGCGTTCGGTCCAGGGACGCTCATCGGGCCGCGGTGCTGCCTGTAGATTCGGCATCTCGTTTCCAAGTATCGCCGGGACCGCGGACGCCGCCTCGGTCTCCCGGAAGAGCTTGTCGTACTCATAGACCGGAGCCTCAACCTTCGGATCGCCGTAATACACCTTGAAGGCGGTGGCGCCCTTGGGGTCGAAATACATCCGCCGCTCCACGGTTTGCAGCACCGGCCGGATCGGCAATGGTGGATCGTCTCCGTTGCGAACGATGATCCGCCAGTGGGCGGACCGGGTATCGTGGGTCGAAATATCAAGGTCCTCGTCGACCTTGCCTTCCGCCGAGCGTACTCGCGAGATTTCGCCGTCGGCCAGGGTCTGCCATCCGTCGTCGTTGGCCGGCTCTTTCTCGTCGTAGCTCATCTCTACCGTGATCAGGCGCCGAAAGTTGATCCGGTCGGCGGGAACCGCGAAGTGAATACGATCGACCGGGGCGCCCTTGTCCATTTCTATTTCCAGAATTGTTTCGTGCGGACGTTCGGTTCGTTTGAGTTTGCCGCCGGCGTCGTCCCAAACGGCGGTCGAACGGAAGGTGTTACTGGCAATCGCTCCATGGATATGCTGGGGAAGTACCAGGTTGCCGTGATCGATGCCGCGCCGCGAAATGGAGATCCGCAAATAACGGAAGTTGGACGGCGGTAGCTTGAGTTCCAAGTGCGATCCGAGCTTCTGCTTCGAGAAATCGAAGATCGGTGTCGTGGTGAGCATGGTCCAGGTTCTCGCCCGGGGGTCGTTGGCGCCCTCCACGATCGCAATCCGATCGAAGTCGTGCTGGCTCAATTCCAGGATGACCTCGTCATAAACGTCGAAGCCGCTCATGTCGAGCAGGAACCGGGTGTAGTTAGGAACGACGCCCTTGTTGAGAATCTTCACTTCGTGGCGTTCGCTGATCTCTGCGATGCCCTGCATGCGCAGCGCGTACGGCACTACCTTGTCGTTGTTGTAGAGCCGGATGTCCGCCAGGTCCGGGCGGGCGTGGGACCAGATGGCGTTGTCGACGACGATGTAGTTCGTCTTGGTGGGATCCGCGGATTGCACGTCGCGAACCTTGGCGAAGTATTTGCGTTCGGGTTCGTCGGCCGACAGCGGTCCCGCCGCGGCTCCGATCATCAACGCCAACGCAATCCACTTCGCCCGATGTCCAAGGATCATTGTGGTTCCGTACCCATGAGAATACGCGTTTTTGCGGCGAACTTCTGCCAGTTTGTGAAGGTCGCTTCGTTCACCTCGCAGCGGCGGTGCTTCTCGTCGTGGCAGAACATGGTTGTGCTCTGCACGGGGAGGACGAAGGAAGTTCCGTCGCCGAGAGGCAGAATCTTGTAATCCGCCTCATTGCTTCCGAACCGCAACGGGAAATGCTTGTCAATGTCGGTGGTCTGCCGTTCGAAGCGAGCCAGCGAGAGGGTCCTTTTATCGATCAGGATGCGTCCCTGGTAGGAAGGAAGCGTGGTCTGCAAAGGCGCGCCGATTTTCTCTCGTGCTTTCATCTGCCACCAGTGATTGTCCCGGACCTCGTAGCCGAAGACCAGGACGGGAATCTCGTGCCATATGCTCTCGTTCACAAACCAGAAGTGCGTCTCGGAATGGTCATGAAAGAGCAGACGCAGATCGGTTCCGTAACCACCGTAGTTCCATGCTCCGTGCGAGCGAAGGAATTCGTCGGGATCGTCGCCTGGCGCGATCTTCACATGGTTGATCGCCACGTCGCTGAAGTGCGAGTGGCCGCCGATGTACGCAATACGTGCGCTGGTCGTGTCGATGAGTTGACGGTCCTTGCCGTTTTCGGTGCGATAACGACGCGTCTCCTGATCGCCAATAATGTCCGGCAATCTCTTGTCGAAGGAAAGGACCCACATACAGAATCCCGCGAGCACGTCCGCGTGAGCGACGGCCCCCGCTGTGGCCTTGCAATAGTCGAGCTGGTTAGGTTCTGGCGGGGCCGGTTGTGCCTGGGCGGAGGCGAAGCCCGTAACGAACGCGACCAGGATCGTAGCGCCGGCGCAGCAGATTCGTTGCAATGAACCACTCAAGGATCACGTCTCCTTATAAGGTGTGTGCAGCTTATCGTTCGATTGGCGTTCCTGGACCGTCGCCCGTGCCAGGCAGCGTCAGACGGCCTCGCTGGTAGAGGAAAGAGATTCCGAGCAAGATCGCGCCGAGCCCGATGAAACTGAGAATTCTGAAACCGACGTCGAGCGTTGAGGTGTCAAAGAGGAAAACCTTGATCACCGTGACTCCAAGCAGGGCGATCGCCTGCCAGCGCAAGAACGCGGAGTGCCGGCGGAAACCCAGGAACATGAGTACGGCTCCATAGATCATCCAGACGGCGGAGTGGGTAAAGCCCCGGATCGTCTCGGTGCTGCGAGCAGCCGTGTAGGCGCGGGCGGACCAATGCGCCACGACCGGAGGCCGAAAGAAATCCTGGACCTCGTTATACAGGGCGAGCAAAGCCAGCAGGTTGAGGAAGACAGTGCAGACATGCCCCGCCAGGCGCTCGATGTCAGTCGTCGCCCGCCGCGTTCCGTAAATCACCAGCGCGAGCACCGCAATCGCCACCAGGTAAGTTGCAAACCGGGGATTGAAGACCAGCGTCGTCTCACGTGGCCAGTCTTCTACCAGCATCCGAAAAATCCCGAGCGTGAGCGCCACCGCGGCGAAAATCCTGAGAAAGACGTGCTGAATCCGTTGCCCTACATAGAGCAGCGCCGCCGATTCCACCAGCCATCCGATCGTGATCCAGTGGCCATTCAGTTTGAGCGGGATTGCCGCCGTCAGGAATCCGATCGCCAGTGCCAGATGAATCAGGTTGATCGCCTTGCGATTCTCCGCTCCTGCGGCCTGCTTCGCTATGCGCTGCGCGAGAATCACGTACACCGCCGCCAACGCCACCGAGAACCATGCCATTGCGTTGTCGCGGAACGCGGCGTCGTGATAGGCGTCGTAAATTGCGTAGATTTCGAAAAAATAAACGGCAGCATTCGCGATCGAAAGGATCGCCGTCAGCGTGGTCGAATCCGCCTGTTCGCCGCGCCGCGGGATGAGCGCCGATCCCGCGAAGATCAGGAAGAACAAGGTCGCGAAGATGAAGGTCGGGGTGAACTGCTTGTAGTCGTAGTATTCCGCGTACCACGCGACGTACATCAGCAGCGTTCCAACGAACGCGCCCAGGCTGAGCCGGCGCCATCCGCGGAGGGCGGTGAGGAGTACCGCTCCCGCGGCAAGAATGCCGACGTAGGAGAACAGGAAGATCTCGTGGTTTCCGCCGGTCGAGCACAGCGCCGGCGTAGCGAAGCCTCCGGCGAGGGCATAGGCGGCCAGCAATTGAGCATTCTGCGTCAGCGCCATCACGATGGTCGCGGCGGTAACGATGAGCATCGCCACGAACCCAACCCCGGCTGGTACCAGGTGATAGACCTGTACCGCCGCCCAGAGCGACAGGTACATCGTGCCAATGCCGATAGCCTTCAGTCCGTAGGAGAAGAGATCGTAGTGCTTGCGACGGAAGGTCTCGCTCCACGCGGTCACTCCGATGCCGGCGAGTAATCCGATCGCAATCCGCCCCGCGGGCCCGATCCAGCCATTGTCAAAGGCGTACTTCAGGAAGAGCGCGACGCCGACCAGAACGGCCACTATGCCCACCCGGTTCAGCCAATGCGTCCCGATGCGCGACTCGAGCGACTCTGGAGTCGCGGTTGGCATACGGGGTGGTGGAGGGACCGGAGGCGGGAATGCCATGGCCGAGGGGACCTGTACCGGCGCAGGAGGGGCCATCGCAACCGGCGGAGCCACCACTACTGGCGAGGGCTTAGCGGGCGTTGCAGACGCTTCCAGGCGCTCCATACGGCGCTGCAGGTCTGCCACTTGTCTTCGGAGTTCCGCCAGCTCCTGGTCGCGTGGGTCCATGTGGGTACAAGTTATTGAGAAGGGTGCGGGATGGCAAGTAGATTAGCGGGTGCCGTCCCCCTTCGGCCCGGTGATAGATTGACAATCGCCATGAAGATCCACACCGACTATCTCTACTTCCAGACCGAGCGCCATCGCGAGTACGTCCACATCACGCCGCAAATCGAGGAGATCCTCCGCAAAAGCGGGATTAAGGACGGCATGATTCTTGTCTCCGCCATGCATATCACCGCGGGAATTTACGTCAACGACGACGAGAGCGGGCTTATCCACGACATCGACGAGTGGCTCGAGAAACTCGCTCCCTTCAAGAAGGATTACCAGCATCATCAGACGGGTGAAGATAACGGCGACTCGCACTTGAAGGCGCTGCTCATCCATCACGAGGTGATCCTGCCTGTGACCAAAGGAAAGCTCGATTTTGGGACCTGGCAGCGCGTCTTCTACGCCGAGTTCGACGGCCAGCGCCGAAAACGTGTCATTGTAAAAGTGATGGGCGAGTAACCGGCCTGTCGGCCCGCTGGCGGCGATATAATTCGTGGTTCGGGGAGGTGCGGTATGACGGGTAAGCTGGTTTCGGTTGCGCTGTTGTCATGTGGGTGGATGCTCGCGGCCTCATCGCTGGGGGCGCAGAGTAAGGGGACGTCCGGCGGAACGGCCGCGGCGTCCACGGGAAACAATAACCCGCAGTTGACCAGCGGGACCGGCAAGTACGCCAACTTTGACCAGATGGTTGCGCACCAGCACGGCAATCTGACATTCACCGGCAGCGTAGTTACGGGCAACGGGCAGTTGCCTTGGGATCCGATCCCGGTGGTGGTGACCTGCGACGGTAAAACCGGCTACAACACCGAAACGGATCCCAAAGGCCGCTTCCAAATCGTTGCTGCGCCGAAAGGCAGCGAGGTCTCCCCGCAGCCCGGTCCGAAGCTGCTGACTCCCGCCCAGTTGATTGGCTGCAATGTGCACGCCACGCTGGAGGGCTACAAGTCAACCACCGTGACCATCGCCAACCGCGACCTGACGGACAACTCTGACATCGGCACCATCAAGCTCGACATCGACGAACGCGCCCAAGGTTACGCCATGAGCCCGACCACGGCCTCGGCGCCGAAGGACGCAAAGAAGGCCTTCGACAAGGCGCGCGCCGACGCCAGCGACAACCACCTCGACAATGCCAAGAAGGATTTAGAGAAGGCGGTGAAGATCGATCCCCAATTTGCCGAAGCCTGGTATCAGCTCGGCAAGATCTACGAAGTTCAGCAACCGCAAGACGCCTTTGACGCTTTCAGCAAGGCGGCGGCCGCCGATCCGCAATTCTCGCCGGTCTATGAGCACCTTGCGCTCTCCGCGGCGCAACAGAAAAAGTGGCAGGAGACGGTGGACGCAAGCAATAAAGCTCTGCAACTCGATCCCGCGGGTACCCCCCAGATCTGGTATTTCAACGCCCTCGGCAATGCCAACGTCGGAAATAAAGACGCCGCCGAGAAGGCCGCAGAGACGTCTCTTGCCATGGACCCCGGGCACGTAGCGCCCAACACCGAACAACTACTGGCGGTGATCCTGGCTTCCAAGGGCGATTTCGCAGGCGCTTTGCAACATCTGCAGAACTGTTTGACGTACACGCCGCCAGGTCCCAACGCGGACCTGATCAAGCAGCAGATTGCGCAACTGCAAAAAGCCACCGAAGCAAAAAAATAAGCTGCGCGATCAGCTCATCGACCCGTCTGCCTTTGCGGCGAATACCCAGCGATCCGCCAGCAGAAAATTAATCACCGAGCAGATGCCGATCGCGATGATGTTGGCGCCGAGTACTGGAAGGTGAAGTCTTCCCGTGAAGACCGCCATCAGTAAGAGATTGCCTCCCAGGGAGACAAACCCGTTGCTCACGTGAAACCGGACCAGCCTCCCCATCGAACTGCCTCTCGTTGCGGGAAGGCTTCTTACACGCCAGGTGAAGCGCTCATGCCATGCGAAGTTGTGGAGTACGGTCAACTCCACGGCCAATGCGGTAGCCGCCAGGTAGGGAAGCCGCGAGGCGAGGAATGCGAGCAGTAGCAGTTGGACGGCGATTCCAACTCCCCCGACGAGGTTGAACTTCAACCAGCGCAGTGCTGCCGCTCCTATCCCGGCGCTCACTGAATCCTCTCCGCAAAATAGAGTTCGCGGCCATGCCGGAAGGTGGTCGAGAGCGCCATAACTGTCATTCCCATGGTTGCGATTACACCGCCGACGTCGAACAGCAGGAAGCGCCGGCCCAGCAAGGTGGCATAGGGGTGGAAGAGCAGGGTTACCGTTCCCATCGCGAGCAGAATGCGAATCTCCGTCGGTCCAAAGGGTCCGTGGGACATTCGAAACTTTCCCAGCGTGTAGGTGGCCAAGTAGCTTTCAATCGATAGAATCAGAAACCCGAGCAGCATCGCCATGGCGATCTGCCGATGGAGATATCCGGAAAGTCCAAGCCCAGCCATCATGGCGACTGCGCCGAATGCGTCGGCCATGTGGTCAACGTAGAAGCCATAGCGCGGCCGCTGCTGATTGCGGACGCGCGCCAGGGTCCCATCCAGACTGTCGCCCAGCCAGTTCAGCGCGATGCATAGAACGGACAACAGTAATGCGTAACGCTGGCGCGATGCCCATGCATAGCAAGCTCCAGCGCCGATTTGAGCGGATACTCCCAAAGCGGTGAGGTGATCGGGGTTGATCCACTCCGGCGTGCGCTGCGCCATCCATATCAAGATTCTTTTCTCGATACTTGCGGTGACCGCCTGTTGAACTCGTAGGGCCGGTTGAAAATCTGCTGGGTAAAGTGTCGTCGTGAGGCTGAGCTTGGTTTCAGTTGGCATGATTTCTCCGGGAAAGCAAAGCGTTGCGGGTTGCGGTTAGGGTGAATGCGAGAGACTCTCGGGGAATGCTCTCCACGAACGGCCCGACAGCCCAGTCCAGTCCAAAGGGGATGTCGCGGGTGAGCGACACGGCCTCGCATTGCAGCAAAAGTCCATCCGGCTCCTGTTGGTAGGACCAATAAGAGTTCAGCCGCCAGAGGAAACCATGGTCGTCTCCCGCAGGCAGCGCACGTTCGTGCGCTGTTCCGGCGTCCGCGATCTCTGCTACGTGTGTGCTGCGCGAGAGGCTGAACCCGTGCCGGTCGTCCAGCGATCCGTACACGACGTCGTAGCGGGTATCCAGGGTGACGGTGAGGGCTTTCCGGTAGCGCAGCCGCATTGCAACCTGGAGCCGGTCACCGGTACGGGCAATCAAGCGCGACTGCACTACTTGCGGGGCGTAAAAGGAAGAGAACCGGTCGGCATCCTGCACCACTTTCAGGAACTCGGCGACCGTGGCCCCGGGAACAAATGCCGTGGCACGCCAGTGATGGATCATGCCACCCGAAACCTTCTTGCCGGCGGTCACCTTTTCGAGGAGAACATCCCGGCCGGGAAACTTCGCGAGAGGCTGGTCGTGGTCGGAAGGCTCCAGGAAGGCGGTTTTGGACTGGTGCTGGCGTTCGAGCCGTGCTTCCAGTTGCGCAATGTAAAGGTCAAAGGCGGCATTGGCGTCTGCCTGCGCTGAGGCAGCCGAGGCGGCCATCGGCAGCGCCAAGAGGAACGCCATGGAGAGTGCGATGCGTCCTTGCATGCCGCCTACCTTGGCCCTTGGCTGCCAGGGAGGGCAATGCCACCGGGATCGCCAGAACCTCCAATGTTCCTCGCAGCGTAAGCCACGGAAAATACGCAGCTTAGCGAGACATCTCCATTGAGCTTTGTGGCCGGCGGCAGTTAAACTACGAGGCACAGATGGAGAACGACGGCCAGCAACGGCTCTTTCGATTCGCGGTCTTCGAGGCGGACGAAACCACGGGCGAGCTTCGAAAACAAGGCATGCGGGTGAAAATGAACGCCCAGGCCTTCCAAACTCTGCTTTTGTTGCTGGAAAACCCGGGTCAACTCGTCTCGCGGGATGCAATCCGCCAGCGACTCTGGCCGGAGGGGACATTCGTCGATTTCGATCACGGCCTGAACTCCGCGGTCAACCGCATCCGCGAGGTACTCGGCGACTCGGCGGCCTCTCCGCGCTACGTGGAGACCCTCTCTGGCCGCGGCTATCGCTTCCTCGCGGAAGTGGAGACCGTGGACCGGAAGGCCCAGGCGGGGCCTTCATTGTCGCAAGCCGTGGTACGCGCCCCGAAGCAGGACCCCGGAAGTTCCTTCACCCTCCTGGCTGCCCCGGAGGAACTACCCGAGGCGTCACGGAAGCTGGTTCGAGGCTTGTTGCTTCTGTTGCAGCTAATGTATTTGGCTTTCTATATCGGCGCGCTGGCGAACCTGGGCGAAGTCGGTCAACTGTTGACGGCTCTTCCGTTTAGTCCACAATGGGCGATGGTTCTGCTGATCGTGACTGCGGTCATCCTGGTCCCAATTCGGCTCTTCCTGATCAGCGCGATTGCCTTCCATCCGCCGAGGCTGAAGGAGAAGTTTCTCAAGATCTTTCCGCTGGTGCTTTTGCTGGACGAACTGTGGTCCTTGTCACCCTTCCTCTTGCTGCATCACATCAATTTCGGCCTCGCGCTCGCCGCCACTGCCGCCCTTGTCTATGCGCCCTTTGCACAAAGGTCGCTCATCCTGATGATGGACAAGGCCCCGGAGCTCCACCCATAGGGCGCCCGATCGAAAGAGATCCGTTTTGCATCTTCTTTGTTGCAACTGAATGGCAATTCAGTTTAGATTATTCCCCACTTGCTGGCCCGCTCGGGGCGTTGCTTTTCGATCAACAGGGGCAAACGGGGTTCGTGCCAAAACGTAATTTGCAACCATCTCCTGCACGCGTGGGCGATTCCAAGCCGCAGTCGCCGTCTGTTGCCCGAGGACCGGTTCCGGTCCGCACTTCCGACAAGTACCAGCGCATTCTCGACGCCGCTTTCGCAGTGATCGCCGAGAAGGGCTTCTTTACCGCTCGTATTTCCGACATTGCCAAGCGCGCCGACGTAGCCGACGGCACCGTCTATCTTTATTTCAAGAGTAAGGAAGAGATCCTGATGAAGGCGATTCATACCGCCTTCGATGCGTTCATGAGTCGGGCGCGGATCGAACTGGGGAAGCTCGCATCCCCGGAGCAACAGTTGCGAAGGTTGGCGCATTTACATCTGGAAGCGATGGGTTCAAATCGGAACGCGGCGATCGTGTTTCAAATGGAGTTGCGCCAGAGCACGCGATTTCTGGAAGAATTTTCTCACGATCACATGGTCGAGTACTTCGCGCTCGTACGCGAGGCAATCCGCCGAGGCCAGCAGGATGGAACCTTCCGTCCGGACCTCTCCGACAAAGTTGCGGCGAACTGCTTCTTTGGCTCGCTGGATGAAATGGTGACATCGTGGGTGTTGAGTAACGAAGACTACCCGCTGGCAAACGCCGCAGACCATGTCTGTGATGTCATTCTGAAAGGATTGGAGAAGTAAAACGTGGCGATCGGTATTCGCACAATCAATGATGTCTTTTTTGCCGTCGTCGATCGCCAGCTTCCGCGGGTCATGACTTACCGCGAAGGCGCGAACTGGGTCTCGATTTCTTCCCAGGACCTCTATCGGAGGGTTGCCGCGACTGCCAAAGCGCTCCAGATCTGGGGGGTGAAAAAAGGCGATCGGGTCGCCATTCTCAGCGAAAACCGTCCCGAGTGGGCTATCGCCGACTATGCTGCCCTCGCGATCGGCGCGGTTGTCGTGCCGATTTACGCAACCCTGACAGCCGACCAGATCGCCTTCCTGCTGCGCGATTCAGGTACCAAGGTCATATTCCTTTCGAGCCGGGTGCAGTTGCAGAAGATCCAGGCTATCCGGGAGCAGACTGCCCTGGAACGCATCGTAATGATGGATGAGGTGATTCCACCCGAGGCCGATCCCATGCAGGCCATCATGGAAGATGGCCCCCAGGGTCGCGATGAAGCGTTCGACGCCCTTGCGAAGTCGATAGGACCTGACGACCTGGCGTCACTGGTGTACACCTCTGGCACCACCGGCAACTCGAAGGGCGCGATGATCACCCATGGCAACATGGCCTCGAACCTTTGTTGCTCGCTCGAAATGTTCCCGCTTAAGGCAGGCGAAGAGCGGCTGATCTCATTCCTGCCGCTCTCGCACATCACAGCACGCCACCTCGATTACGCGATGTTCTACCGCGGCGTGATGATCGCCTACTGCCCCAACGTCGAAATGATCACTTCGATGATGCAGGAGATTCGGCCGACCGTCTTTGTGGCCGTCCCGCGGGTGTACGAAAAGATCGCGAGCACCGTGAAGTCGAAGGCCTCCGAGGGATTCAAACGCAAGGTGTACGACTGGGCGATGAAGGTGGGCGCCGCGCACGAGGCCGAAGTGCTGGTAGGCAAGACGCCGGCCGCGCTCTCCTGGAAGCTGGCGAATAAGCTGCTTTACTCGAAGGTGCGCGAAGCCATGGGCGGCGCGGTGAAGTATTTCATCTCCGGGGGTGCGCCGCTGGGCCGCGAACTTGCGGAGTGGTATGCGCTGATCGGCATTCGCATCCACGAGGGATACGGATTAACGGAGACCTCGCCGGTCATTGCGCTCAACAATCCCGAACGGCATCGTCTTGGCAGCGTGGGACCGATCCTCAGCAATTTGGAATTGAAAATCGCTCACGATGGCGAGATTCTCGTGCGTGGCCCGTCGGTGTTCAAAGGCTATTGGAACCTGCCCGTCGAGACAGATCAGGCGTTCGAGGGCGATTGGTTCAGAACGGGCGACATCGGCCATATCGATGCCGAAGGCTATCTCTCGATCACCGATCGCAAGAAAGACCTGATCAAAACCTCCGGCGGAAAATTCATTGCGCCGCAACCGATCGAAGGCTCGCTGAAGGCGAACCCGCTGGTCGCCGAAGCGGCCATGGTCGGCGAAAAGCGCCGCTTTCCGGCAGTCATGATCCTGCCGAACTTTGCCGTGCTGGAAGAGTGGGCGAAGAAAAACAACGTGGTGTACGACGGACGCGACCATCTAGTCACGGATCCGCGGGTGATCGAGCTTTACACGCAAATTGTAGAACAGGTAAACAGCAAGCTCGCGCAATACGAAAAGATGAAGAAGCTTGTCATATTGCCTACGGAGCTCAGCATTGCAGATGGCACCATGACGGCCAGCATGAAACTGCGCCGCCGCCAGCTCGAAGCCAAGTTCCGTGATCGCATCGAAGCCATGTACGCCGCCGAGAACGGTGCTCCCGAGCGCGTAGCCGCCGGCTGATGCGACTTATTTCCTTCGTGTCATCCTGAGCGACGAACGCGAAGCGATCGCGGACGAAGGACCCCTACGTTCTCCCAAGCGGTCCTATCCGCGAACCGCCCAGAACAAAACCGCCGTACCCACGATGATCCGGTAGATGGCAAACGGGACGAAGCCGCGTGTCCGCACCCAGTTCATAAACCAGGCCACGACGCCATAGGCGACGATGAAGCTCACCACGAAGCCGATCGCCAGCGCAATCCATCCGTGCGTATCCATGTGAACGACGCCAAGAGCAGCGCCAGCGGCGTCCTTATGGCGCAGCGTCTTCAGCAGGTCGTAGCAGGTGGCGACGATCATGGTCGGAATCGAGAGGAAGAACGAAAACTCCAGCGCCGCCGCGCGCGTCATGCCGGCGAGCTGTCCGGCGGCAATCGTGGACATCGAACGCGACGTGCCGGGAAAGACCGCCGACAAGACCTGGCAGAACCCGATCCATATCGCCTGCCCAAGCGACATCTTGTCCATGTCATCGGTGCGGCCCTTGTTTCCGTACACCGCATCGACGATCCACATCACGATGCCGCCAACCAGCAGGGAAGTGCCCATGATCACCAGGCTCTCCAGGTGCTTGCCGATCACCTTCGTGAGAAGGAACGCCGGCCCGGCGGTGCACACGAACGCAATCATCGTGAGCGTGAGCGGATGCGTCAGTGCGGTGTGGTTGCGATTCTTGCCGTGGGGAAACGTTCGCACGAATTCGGCAATGCGATGGCGGAAGTAAATCGGCAGACACAGGATCGCGCCGAGTTGAATGAAGATGGAGAACATCTTCCAATAGCCATCTGCGAGATCAATATGCAACAGCGCCTCGCAGATCCGCAGGTGCGCCGTGGAGCTAACAGGCAGAAACTCGGTGAGTCCTTCCACAACCCCAAGCAGGGCCGCAAGCGCGTAGGTATTCAAACATCCTCCAAGGTGGTAGGAACGCGAGCTGAGTACACAGATTCTCCCGCGTCTGCCGCGCTCGCGCTAGTAACGATTGTTATGTCTATTCGTAATTTGTGCCGAACACAGGAATGCTGTTCTGGACCATGTATACCAGACGCAGCGACCGCATTGCCCAATCGGACGTGGGCGCCAGTTGCACCACGCGTTGCGCGGTTGCGAGCGCCCGGCGGCTGGCGTCGCCGGTCTTATCGGTCTTTCCTTCGGTCCGGTAGATGTCGATCAGCGCTGCATAACGATAGGCCGCGTCGTACAGGGCCTCGGGAGTGGCAGGAGAGTCGGGGTACTCCTGCGCATACTTTTCGTACATCTCGGCTTCCTTGGAGGGGCACTTCGATTCGCCCATCCAGTCGCCACAGAGCTTGTTATCAATCAGGTGAAAAGCGGCCAGCGCAGCCCACTTGGTGTGGGGGAACTTCTTCATCACCAGTCGCATGTATTGCTCATCGATCTGGCCGCGCAGCACCGGGTCCCTCTCCTTGGCGGACGGCCGGGTACTTGCATCTTCTTTTTCGAGCTGCCATTCGACGTCGGCGGACCGGTACAGGGCCTCTCCGGCGATCGGCGAAGCCGGGAAGAGGTCATAGATCCTGAAATAGAGGCGCCGCGCATCGCCCGCCGCGCCTTTGCGTCCCTGCCTCCGGCTGGCCTCTGACTCCGAATCGATGGCCTCGCCGAAGAGAAGCTTGTCGCCATCCGGAGTGGACTGCGTGATCACGTTGCGGGCCAGGATCCATCCCGAGATATCGCGCGACGTCTCCATGTCGGGATTCACGTCGACGGTGGCGAGGACGTGGAGAAATTGCCCACTGCGTTCCAACACCGCAACCTCGCGCCCCCGCGTGAAGGTCGTGAGCTTCTGCGAACTTGTATCGGGTGAAATGTAGATCTCACCCTCGCGGATCGTGGCGCCGTGCTCCGCCGCCGACGCAAACGAAGCAGCGAGAAGAAGTAGCGTTGCGACCCGCAAGATGGTATGAAAATTCTGCATCCTAAATCGGACTCTCCGTGTCATCGGCTCACGGCCGGCTGTGCGTCGGTGTCGTTCATTACCTGCGCGAGCAGCGAGGGCTCCACATTTCCGCCGCTCATCACCGCGACCACCTTGTTGCCCGGAGGCAGCTTGCTTTCGTGGAACAAATACGCCGCGAAGGTTACCGCCCCGCTCGGCTCTACAACCAGCCGCATCTCTTTCATCATCCGGCGCATGGCTTCGCGGATCTCATCCTCTTCCACCGTAAGAATGTCATCCACGTACTGCTGGATGATCTCGAAGTTGAGATTGCCCACCGACTGCGTCCGCAGTCCATCGGCCAGTGTGCTCGACACTCGTTCCGGCGGCAGAGTCACAATTGTTCCCGACCGCAGGCTCTGTTGCGCATCGTTTGCCAATTCGGGCTCTACGCCGATGATTTTGGCCTTGCTGCCGCTCATCTTCAGCGCCGCCGAGATGCCGCTGATCAGCCCGCCGCCCCCGATCGGCACCAGAACCACGTCTGCGTCGGGCAGGTCTTCGTAAATTTCCAGTCCCACCGTCCCTTGTCCGCTGACGATCTGTTCGTCGTCATACGGCGGAACAATGGCATAGCCATTCTCGCGTGCCAGTTCTTCCGCCTTGAGCCGCCGCTCGGAGCTGGCGGAGCCCACCATGACCACCTCGGCGCCGAGGGCCTTGGTGGCTTCGATTTTGATCTTTGGCGCATTGCGGGGCATCACGATACAGGCCTTCACTCCCATGGCGCGCGCGCCGAAGGCGACCCCCTGCGCGTGATTGCCGCTCGAGTAGGTGATCACTCCCTTTTGACGTTCGGCCCACGGAAGTGTCGCGATCTTGTTGTAGGCCCCGCGCAGTTTGAACGACCCAATGGGCTGTAGCGATTCCGGCTTCACCCAAAGGCTGCGTTCGTGCGCTTTGTTGGCCGGACCGGGCGGGAAATAAGGAATGAGAGGGGTGCGCGCGGCGACTCCGCGGAGTCGCTCCTGGGCCTGGCGAAACGATTCAAGGGAAACCATCGGGGTACCTGGAATGATGTTACACCGTCAGGCCGCTTCGCCCACGGACCGCGTTGTGACGCGACGATAGAGCGCTTCATAGGCGTTCGCCATGCGCTCCACCGAAAAGTGCTGCTCCACGTGATCGCGACAATCTTCGAACCGAATCGTCGCAAGCCGGTGCACCGCTTCGACCATTGCCGCCAGATCCTCCACGACGAATCCCGTGAACTCGTCGTCGACAATCTCGGGCAGGGCGCCGCGACGGAACGCCAGTACCGGCGTTCCACAAGCCATTGCTTCCAATGCCACCAACGAACTGGTTTCATCGACGAGGCTGGGGAGCAGCAGGGCAGAGGCTCGGCCGAGAAGCTCGACTTTTTGTTCGAAGGATGGCGAACTCACATACTCGATCGTTTCGCCGAGCTGCGGCTCGATCTCGCGCGCGAAGTATTCCTGGTGATAGCGGAACGGATAGACCTGGCCGGCGAGAATCAAACGCCGCCGCGTTCTGCGCGCCACCTCGATGGCGAGGTGCGGCGCCTTTTCTTCGCAAATCCGGCCGAGCCAAAGCAGGAAATTGTCTTTCGTCGTGCGCAGAGGAAATCGATCGACATCAATGCCGTTCTGCACCCATCCGCGCAACCGGGGCACGTCGCGGAAGGTGCGCGCCTGCGCCGCGGAAACACAGTTCAGGCTGACGTGCGGTCCAAGGGCGTTCCACTCCACATCGCGATAAAAGCTTCGCGGAAGATGCACGGTGGACAAAATGGGAAGGCCAACGCCGTCGGCGTGGCTGAAAAAGCTGCCACTCTTGTCGTGGATGAGGTCGAAGCTTGCGCTCCGCAGCAATTCTCGAATGGCCTTCTGATGTTCGCGATCGCGCTGCGAATAGGTGTCGGGCTCCGACGGAGGATCTCCGGTTGCGAACAGGCGTCCGGCTATCTGCGAGCCCGTGCAGGCCGCAACCGTGGTTTCGTGGCCGCGCCGATGCATCTCGCGCTCCAGCGTCCACAGCATCTGTTCCGCTCCGCCGGCGCTGGCGGAGCTTACCGGCAACAACGGATACGCAACGTAGAGAATCTTCAATCGGCACTCTCAACCCGGCGCTTCGATTCGATCCATGCCTGGAATTGATCCGCAACCTGCTGCCCTGTGATCGGCCACTGCCACGCTTCGTAATTCAGCACGCCACTGTGTGGCGGACGGCTGTAATCGTACTGCGACATGGGACGAAATGTCTCGCGCAGGTTGTTCTCGAAAATCCCAACCACGCCTTTTTGCGACACGTAGGCCTCGCACATCGCCCGCTTCCGCCGCTGTTCTTCCGCGGTAGGGATTAGATCGATCTCAGTCCCGTTGGTGCTGTGAAATTCCTGCAACAAGACGTTATTGTCGGCGCGACGAAAATATAACGGCGCCTCCCACACGGGAAGCCCCAATTCGTCCGCGACTTGACGCCCCAGGAAATTGCAGGAATCGTGGTCGGGATGTCCGCCCTCGTATGCCAGCGTCAGGATCGTGTCGGGCTTGTGTTCCTCTACCAGGTTGCGCAAGGCCTCGAACGCTGCCGAAAGATTGCGAAAGAGTTGCTGATCCTGGAACTGCGCTCCGCTTGCATGGGTGAGCCACAACGCTTCGCGAACGCCGACCGCGGCCAGCGCAGCTTTCGCCTCTTGTCGCCGCAACTCGACGTACGCCTCGCGCGACCCGTACCTTCCCCAGAAGTATGCGTCCTGCGGTCCCCCATCCGTGGCGAAAACAACGATCGGCTCCCGGACGCGTTGCAGCAGTGCGCCGCAGGAGATCGTCTCATCGTCGGGGTGGGCGATCAGGAACAGCGTTCGTCCGAGAAGGGGAGTCAGGGGATCCATCGCATTTTCTAGGATGCAAGAAAAAGACCACGCCGTAGCGTGGTCCTGAACTGCCAGTTTAACTCGATTACCAGATCCCTTTATCGCTTCCGGTGATCCGGAACGCCACCGCCGCAGCCGAAGCTAGCGGAGGCAGTAATGTCAACCGGAACGTCGCCGGAACATCGCCACGGAAGGCAGCGCTGGTCACCTGGCGGGTGTACAGATCGGCGCCCTGCGGCATGATCGGCACGCGGATGAAGCGTCCCTTGACGAAGACCTTCTCGCCGCCGAACGGAGCCGCATTCAGCACCTCTTCCGGCAGATCGAGACCGGTTCCGCGATACTGCTTCACGTAATCGGAGGTGATGCGAAGATAGCTGCAAACTCCCGGCCAGATGCCGCCAAGATCCGCTGCCTTCTTCAACTCGACGTAGTCGATCGTTCCCGACTCGACGAGGTTCTTGGTGTTCACAATGTCGCACACGCGGAAGTAGAAGTGGCGATACATGCGCTGCAGCGTCGCCACGATAATGCGCTCTTCGGGCGCGGGCACGTAGAAGGTCATGCCCTCCACGGTCTTCTGCACGCGACGAGTCACGAACCGCCGGGCCAGCGCAGTATGTTCGCCGGTTTGTCCGAGCCGCTTGGCATGCACCTCTACGGCTTCGGGAAGCCCGGGAATCTGGAAGTTCCACTTATTGGCTAAACGGTCGCCCCAGCTGCGTGGCTCGGTATGCGCCTGGAACTTCTCGGACATCACTTTCGCCACCAGTTTCTCGTCGGCGGTGCTGTACAGGTCCAGGTCGTTGCCAAGGTCCGGCCAGTGGTCGAGCGATTTCATCACCGTGGTCTGGCAGCCGGCTGCTTCCAATTCGTTGCAAATGACTTCCAGCCGCGAGAGAGCGTTCATGATGCGCGCCCGCTCTTTGTCGATCGCAGCCTGGGCCCATTGCCCGACTTCCGGCAGATTCAGGCTCAATGCGGCATTTACCACCGGCTGCAGCGCCCGGATGATGACATGGTTGCTGTCGGCCAGGGAAAGGATCTCGTCCCGCTCCGCCGGTGTGAGTGCCGCAATGTACCGGATCGACTCCGCCGCTGACGCTGGATTGAGCGTAAGTTGCGACAGGGCTTGAATATGCTCTCGTTCTTTTGCAACCGCAGTTGCCATTAAAATCCTTACCTCTGAAAGGGAATCTGCGCTCGGGGCGGGCGCGAGCAGGGGCTGTGCGCACTCCTGCCAACTATCTCTTTGATGTCAGTTCCCACCCGAGCGTTGTGTGTTGCTGGATTAAAGATACCACTGCAGGGCGCTTCGAAAGGGCTCGTTTTCCGCTCGGCATTCGTGTCGAATGAGGCTTCATCTCAATTCCGGATGGTTCGCATAAAGCCATGCCTCGACATCGTTTGCCAGCTGTTCCGCAACTTTTCTTGCGAGATCCAGCTCTTGCCTGGAAATATTGCCGGCGGCATCGTAGCTGGTGGCATTTCGCTTCTTCGAAAGCGAGCGCATTTGGTTGATCAGCTGGGGCTTTGCAGCAATCGTAAATTCCAGGCATTCCACGATTCTCATGTGATGTCCTACCTGTGTTCGGTTGCGATAGCCACAGGCGCGCAAGGCGATGGTTGCTGCCGTAAGCGCGGCATTGAAGGCGGCCACGAAACGGAGATCGGCAGAGATCGCTTCCACTTTTGCATCCGCAATTCCGCGCGCAACGATCCCACGCAGGCGCGTGATTTCGTCAGCGCTGCTCGGCTCCGCGGTGATCCAACCGTTCCTCGCGTATTGCTCTAAGCTCATCGTCCTCCCCGATCAGAAATACCTTCTCATCCCCTACTACCGAAGTTACAAAGTGATTGCCGCCCGCCAGTTTCTTGCGAAATTCGGAGACCTCGTACAGCGTGGGATTGATCGTACGTCGCAACGTGGTTTCCGCCTTGGCAAACTGCTCAACCAGATCTTCTAATGCCACATCGCCGATTACCATCACATCGATATCGCTTCCTGCTTTTTCCTCGTAGCGAGCCACCGATCCGTACACGAAGGCCACTGCGATGTGCTCGCCGAACGGGGCCAGCGCCCTACGCAGTACATCGAACACTCCTACCGTCTTTGCGATTAAGGACCGTAGCTCGGGATACAGAGAATGGTTCTGATTGGCGCGGTAGTGAATTTGATTGCCTCGCGCAGACGCTTCGATCAAGCCCGCTTTCTCCAAGGTTCGAAGCTCTCGCTGGACCGCCCCCACTCCTGCCGCATCGGTCCGTCGTCGGATCTCCTGGAAGTAAAACGATTCGTCAGGATGCCCGTATAACAAGCCGAGGATGCTTCCACGGGTCCGTCCGAAAAGGACCTCACCGACGCTGTCAATCTTTTCTATACCCATATCGGGTACAATCATACCCGATATGGGTACGAAGCGCAACTTCTTCTCTCCCTCGGCGAGAAGGCCCTCGATCTGCCAACCGCTATAATCTCCCTTCGTCCAGACTCATGAAAGCGAGGCCAAGGTGGCCTACAACGACATCCGGGAGTGGATTTCAGCTCTTGAGCGCGCCGGTGAACTCAAGCGCATCAAGACCGAAGTCGACCCAAAGCTCGAAATCTGCGAAATCACCGACCGGGTTTCGAAGTGGCCGGCGCGCAACGGCAGGGGCCCGGGCGGTCCCGCGCTCCTGTTCGAAAATGTCAAAGGCTATCCAGGTTCCAAGGTCCTGATGAACCAGTTTGGCTCCGAGCGCCGCATGCAGCTGGCCCTGGAGGTCAACAGCCTCGATGAGATCTCGGGCCGGATCCGTGAGTTCATGGACGTGAAATCCCCGCAGGGGCTGCTCGACAAGATCAAGATGCTGCCGATGCTGGCGGAGGTCGGCAAGTTCTTTCCCAAAACCGTTCCCAGCGGACCCTGCAAAGAGGTCATCAAGCGCGGCAACTTCTCGCTCCTGGATTTTCCCATCCTCACCACGTGGCCGCAGGATGGCGGTCCTTTTATCACCCTGCCGTGCGTCGTTACCCGCGACCCCCGTACGGGGAAGCGCAATGTCGGCGCCTACCGCATGCAGGTTTATGACGCCACTTCCACCGGTATGCACTGGCAGCGCCACAAGGGCGGAGCCGAACACTATCGGGAGCGCATGCGCACCGCGCACGCGGGCGGCGATCCCTCCGGCAAATCGACTGCCGTCGATCTGATGGCTCGCTCGGGCGGCGGCTCGACCGAAGTCACCGGTCCCAAAGGGAAGATGGAAGTCGCCGTCGCACTGGGCACCGACCCGGCGCTGATGTTCTCCGCCATCGTTCCGGCGCCGCCGGACATCGAGGAATACATGATCGCCGGCTTTCTCCGCCAGAAACCTGTCGAGTTAGTAAAGTGCGAAACCGTCGACCTCGAGGTTCCCGCCAACGCCGAGATCGTCCTCGAGGGTTACGTTAACCTCGACGAACTCCGCACCGAGGGTCCCTTCGGCGATCACACCGGATTTTACTCGCTGGAAGATCTCTACCCAGTCTTCCACGTCGAATGCATCACCCATCGCAAAGACCCAATCTATTCCGCCACCATCGTCGGCAAGCCCCCCGTAGAAGACGCTTACATGGGCAAGGCGGTCGAACGCATTTTCCTGCCTCTGATGCGGGTCACCATTCCGGAAATCGTGGACGTCAACTTGCCCGTGGAAGGTGTCTTCCACAACCTGATGATCGTTTCGATTCGCAAGAGCTATGCGGGCCAGGCTCGCAAAGTGATGAGCGCCATCTGGGGCATGGGGCAGGCGATGTTCACCAAGTGCATCATCGTCGTCGACGAAGACGTAAACGTGCAGAATGCAGCCGAGGTTGTGTGGAAGGTTACGAACAACATCGACCCTGAACGGGATATCCAGTTCACTCTAGGTCCTGTAGATTCGCTCGACCACGCTGCGCGCCTTCCGAATTTCGGTTCGAAGATGGGCATCGACGCTACCCGCAAATGGCCGGCGGAGGGATTCCAGCGTCCCTGGCCCGATGAGGTCACCATGGACGATGCCACGCGAGAACTCGTAACCCGCCGCTGGAAGGACTACGGAATCGAGTAGCCTGGCGTTCAATGACATGGCCCACCTTAATTCAATCGAGGTGAAGTTTTGTGCATTTAAACCCCGCGTGCACGGAGCAGGATATAATTTCTACATTCGCCCGAAACCGTGCGCCCCGGTTCGGGTTCCTAGAGAAACACACCAAATCGCGGGATAGGTTCAACCCCAGGAGCAATGAATGACAAGTAACAAGCCGAAACGCCGGGTTCTTGTTGTCGATGACGAGCAGGTGATTGCAGATACCCTATCGATCATCCTCAATAAGGCCGGTTTCGATGCTTCTCCGGTTTACACAGGCACTGCTGCCGTTGAGAGCGCGCGTAACCTCCAACCTGACCTCATTATTAGCGATGTAATCATGCCTGACATGAACGGCATTGAAGCGGCCATCCAGATCCGCAGCTTCTTGCCTGCCTGCAAGATACTTCTCTTCTCCGGACAGGCCGCCACCGCCGATCTGCTCGAAAGCGCCCGCGCCAAGGGTCATGAATTCGAAATCCTCGCCAAGCCCGTCCACCCGCAAGACCTGTTGGCGAAATTAGCAGGCTAATCGCCTCTAAAAGATCCGCCAAAGATGAGGCCCGCATGGAGCGGGCTTTCGTTTTCCCCGGTAGAAGGCTTTATCCCACCAGCTTTTCGATCTCTTCTACCGCCTCAGAAGGCAGCTGCACCGATCGGCTTTCCAGGTCTTCGTGCATGTGTTCCGGATTCGTAGTTCCGGTCAAGGGAAGAATCTCAACTTGCCGCGCGAACGCAAACACCACTTGCGGAACGGTCGCGTGCAGATGCCCGGCGATCGTTTGCACCAGCGGATGCCGTAACACCTCCACATTTGCCGTCAATAACGAGAATCCCTGGTATGCGATTCCACGCTCCTGGCAGAAGGCGCGAATCTCCCGATCCCACCCGAGCCGGGCGAAACAACGATTCTGCACGAATGCCGGCGCCTCGTTCATCTGCTCCAGGTGATGCAGGCCGACGTTGCTCACACCCAGCAGCCGCGCCCGGCCTGCGTCCCGCTCGCGCCGCATGGCCTCCCAGACCTCCCGGTCGGCTTGGCTCCATCCATATCCCGAGGCGGGGCCGTGCAGTACGAAGCTGTCCACGTAGTCAGTGCCCAGATGTTCGAGCGAACTGGCGAGCGACTGGGCTACTTGCTCCGACAAAGGTGCGGAAGGGTCGTAAGGCAGGCGGTGATCCTGTCCATTGCGATAGGTGAATTTCGTCTGGAGAAAAAGGTCTTCGCGCCGCACGATGCCGCTGCCATACGCCTGCGCCAGAGCCTCGCCCACGCCAGCTTCGAAGTAATGGCGCCGCTGGTTGGCGGTATCGATCCCGCGAAAGCCCGACTGGATCGCTTGCAGCGTCAACTCTGCCGTGCGCTCTTCTTTCCATGCGGTGCCGTAGAGAAACTCGGGAGCGGCCCGTTGCGTAGGCATCCACCCATTCTGCCACGCCACGCGGTTCTCATCGCGCGGCTATAATCAGCCCAACGCTGGGGGGTTCAAGGGATGGCAACTGTGGCATCGCGCGAAGACGTTTGGCCGGCTCTCCCGTGGAACAAATGGGAATCCACCGCGAACACGCTGCATATGTGGACCCAGATTGTCGGGAAGACGCGCCTCGCGCTGGCTCCTCTGCAGGCGCACTGGTGGAATGTCGTCCTCTACATTTCGCCCTGCGGCCTGACGACCTCCGCCATGCCCATTCCCGGCGGGACCCTGGAAATTGAATTTGATTTCCTCTCGCAGGCGCTGCACTTTCGCCGCAGTGATGGCCGAACGCAGGAGCTGCCTTTGCGGCCCCAGTCTGTCGCTGAGTTCTACACCCAGTATCTCGAACGCCTGCAGCAGCTCGGAGTCGCTGTCCCAATCCGGCCGATGCCCTGCGAGTTGAAGGAACCGATCCCGTTTCCCGAGGACACCGTGCACGCCTCCTACGATCCGGAGTACGTCCAGCGCTTCTGGCGCATCCTGATGCGCACCACCGCCATCTTCCAGCGGTTTTCCTCGCGTTTTGTCGGAAAGGTCAGCCCGGCCCATTTCTTTTGGGGAAGCTTCGACCTGGCAGTCACACGCTTCTCCGGACGCCCCGCGCCCGAACGTCCCGGCGCCGACGCCATCACCCGCGAAGCCTATTCGCATGAGGTCATCAGCGCCGGATTCTGGCCGGGCAACGGCGGATTTGGCGAAGCTGCCTTTTACGCGTACGCTGCGCCTTCGCCCGCAGGCCTCGAACGCACGCAAGTCTCTCCCGCGAGTGCGTTTTTCAACAAAGAGTTGGGGGAATTCATCCTGAAATACGAAGACCTGCTGCGTGAGCCCTCGCCCGACGACGCCCTGATGGAGTTCCTGCAATCGACCTACGCCGGTGCCGCCGATCTCGCAAAATGGGATCGGGCTGCGCTGGAGCGGAAAGGCTAGAGCTCGCGGCGACCTTCCATCGCCTTCTGCATCGTTACCTCGTCGGCATACTCGATGTCGCTCCCAACCGGGACTCCTGTCGCGATCCGGGTTACCCGTACGCCTTCACTCTTCAGGATCTTCGACAGGTAGGTTGCCGTGGCTTCGCCTTCGACCGTTGGGTTGGTGGCGAGAATGATCTCTTCCACGGCGCCATTGCCCACGCGTTTCAGCAGGTTGTTGATCCGCAGATGCTCCGGCCCGACTCCATGCAAAGGTGAAAGTGTTCCATGAAGAACGTGATATACGCCGTTAAAATGACGAGTCTTTTCGATGGAGGAAATGTTGGTCGGCTCTTCGACTACGCAAATCAGCTGCTGGTTGCGGGTGGGATTTGCGCAGTAGGTGCAGGGGTCGACATCCGTGATGTTGTTGCAGATCGAGCACAGGCGCAGCTTGGCTTTTACATCGCGCACCGCATCGGCGAGGAGGGTAGCGTCGCCGTCGCTGGAGCGCAAGATGTGAAACGCCAGCCGCTGCGCACTCTTGTTACCCACGCCCGGAAGCTTCTTCAATTCCTCGATTAACCGCGCCATTGGCTCGGCAAACTTAGACAAAACATTCTCCCAAACTCAAGACGCGAGATCCTTCAACTGCGAATGCGGACGATCTCCGCATTCTTCGCTCAGGATGACAGTTCCATAAGATCGTTGTGCGGCAGCAGCACAGCGCGTAGCTCTAAAATCCCGGCAGCCCCATGCCGCCCAGCATTCCACCGAGGCTCGACTGCATCGCCTGGTCCACGCGCCGCGAGGCCTCGTTTACGGCAGCCGTCACCAGGTCCTGCAGCATCTCGACATCGCCGCTTTTGACGACTTCCGGTTCGATCTTCACGTTCAGCAGTTGCTTCTGGCCGTTCATTTTGACGGTGACGCTGCCGCCGCCCGCCGTAGCCTCGATTACGGTTTGCGCCATTTTCTTCTGCAGCTCATCGGCGTGCTGCTTGGCCTGCGCCATCATCTCGTTCAGATTGAATCCACCCATAACGTTTCCTCGGATTTACAGGTTGAGCAGGCCTTCAGGCGCCACTCACCATCGATGTTCAGAGTGGCATCCGCCACTGGGCCTACCGTTCTTCTTTTTTATCGATGACCGTGCGCACTTCCGCACCAAACTTTTCCTGCATGTAATTCACCACCGGATGCTGCATGGCCCGCGACCGCGCCGATGTGCCACCGCTCGCCCGCGCCACAGGCTTGGCCAGCGATGCCGGTTCCGCACCGCCTACCAGCGAGAATTTCAAAGGACGCCCGGCCGATTTATTTGCCGCTGCGTTGACCAGTTTACGGACTTCCGGCCCCATGCTGAGGTCGATCATGGTCGGCGAGAGCGCCACCTTCACGCTCACTTCATTTCCGCTGATTGACCATGCTCCTGTTTCCAGGGTGTGCACAAGGATGTTCTGCCCGGCTGTCTCCAACTCATTCAGAACGGCCTCGCGAATCGTCGCCAGAGATGCGTCGCCGCTTGCAACCGGTGCGGGTTCCGGCAGAGCTTCCGCAACGGCCAATGCACTGGCCGTTGCCATCGCGGCGGGGAATGCGCTGGATGTCTCGTAAGCGCGTGCCGGCTGCGATGCCGCATAGGGCAGAGGCGGGGAACTAGCCACAACCTCCGGAGCTTCCGCCTTGGGCTCGGTTTTCCGGCTGCGATCCGCCTCGAAAGGCGTAGGACGCGGCGCCGCTGCCGTCCTGCTCGATTCAAAGGGGGTCGCGCGCGCATTGCCCGCAGCGGGCGAGGCGACTGCCGGCCGCGAGGGCACGGCTCTGGGTCCGGGCGTACTGGCCGAACCCTGCGCTCCACTCAGCAGCTCTTCCAACGGCAGCAACCGCTGCGCATGAACGAGTTTCAGCAAGCCTAACTCGAGGTGGAATCTTTGTTCCTGCTTGTAGCTGAGCTCCGAATGGGTGCGCAGCATGATCTGGAGGAAGCGCGCCAGGTCTTCTTCGCTGAACAGCGCTGCCACCCGCGCCACGCGCTCCCGCTCATCGCTCGAAATCTGCAGCAGGGAACTCTCTTTGCCCGCGACCTTTGCCACCATGGCATTGCGCAGGAAGCGCACCGCCTGCTTGGCAAAATGCAGAGGGCTGTGGCCCTCCAGCAGGAGCTTATCGATGGTCGTCAATACCCGTTCGCTGGAGTTGGCGTTCACACCGGTCATGACCTCTTCCAGCACATCGGAAGAGACGGTGCCCATCAGCCCGCGTACGTCCCCGGCCTTCAGCTGGTTGCCGCAGGCGGCGATCGCCTGGTCCATAATGCTCAGCGCGTCGCGCATCGAGCCGTCACCGGCCTCGGCCAGCATGGCCAGCGCATCATCCTCGGCACCGATGCCTTCCCGGGTTGCAATGTCGCGCAACTGATGAACGATGTCGTCGAACTTCACCGCATGAAAGCTGAAGTGCTGGCAGCGCGAGCGGATGGTCTGCGGGATATCTTCCGGCTCGGTCGTCGCCATCATGAAGACGATGTGCCCGGGCGGCTCTTCCAGGGTTTTGAGCAGAGCGTTGAAGGCGGCGTCCGTAATCTGGTGGGCTTCGTCGAGGATGTAAATCTTGTACCGGTCCCGCGCCGGGCGATAGCGCGCAGCCTCGCGCAGCTCCCGTATCTCGTCGATGCCGCGGTTGGTGGCCGCGTCGATCTCGATTACGTCCACCGACCGCCCGTCCTTGATCTCCTTGCAGCTGTCGCACACGCCGCAGGGTTCGGGCACAGGGTGGTCTGCCGACTGGCAATTTAACGCCATCGCCAGGATCCGCGCGATGGTGGTTTTGCCGATCCCGCGATGCCCGCTGAAGATATAGCCGTGCGCGATCCGTTGCTGCTCGATGGCGTTCTTCAGGGTGCGGGTGACGTGGTCCTGGCCAATCACCTCGGAAAAGCGCTGCGGCCGGTATTTGCGGGCGAGAACCTGGTAGCTCATGGGGAGACTCATCGATTATACCGTCGAATCCCCCGCTTCCGGCGCTCGCCATCCGAGCACCGCTTGCGGCGCTTGTTTTGCCGTTTTCATTGTCAAGTCTCGCTCTTGGAGGTACCCTGTCGGCCATGCAATTCACGATCAGCACGAGGACCATTGACGGCATCATCATTGTCGATTGTGCCGGACGCCTGATCTTTGGCGAAGAATCCGGCTTTCTCCGGGAGTCGGTGAAGAAGCTCCTGCCCGCTTACAAGCAGATCGTGATGAACATGAAAGAAGTCACCTACATCGATTCGGGTGGTCTTGGCACGCTCATCAGCCTGTACAGCTCCGCTCGAGCCGTCGGTGGCGATGTGAAACTAGCGCGTCTGAGCGCGAAAACCCTGGAGTTGCTGCAGATCACGAAACTGGTGACGGTCTTCGATATCCACAACACTGAAACCGGCGCTGTACTGGCATTCGCGAAAGCCGAGGGTGCCTACTAGCCTTCGTTGCCTCTTTGAAAGACGCATGTGCGGAGCTACCTTTTGTCTTTCGCTTTGCGCAGTGTTGGTTTCCAGCTCACGGTGAACGATCGCGCCGATCCGACCTCTATGCGAAAATCGCTGCATGCTCAAAGTGAAGCGCCTGACTCCGCACGCGATTCTTCCCACGATCGGCCATCCCGGAGAGGACATCGGCTATGACCTCTTCGCCTCCGAGGATGTGACCCTCGCCGCTCATGGCGCTGCCGGCGTCCCCACCGGCATCGCGATCGAATTCCATCCGGCGGCGGGCGGCATCGTGAAAACCCGTTCGGGCATGGCAAAGAAGCGGCTCATGTGCAACGCCGGCGTCATCGACGCCGGCTACCGCGGCGAAATCATCGTGCTCATGGAAAACCTTGGCGGCGAGCCTTACGAAATCAGGCGCGGCGACAAAATCGCCCAACTCCTCGAACACCCATACCTTGCCAACGAGGTAGTCGAGTCCGACCTGACGGAGGCGGCCCGCGGCGCCAAGGGCTTTGGCTCTACCGGGAAGTGAAGTGCTGCGCGCCTTTGTGCCTTTACGGCCGGTGAGGTGGCTGGCCGCGGGGCGAGAACAGCAGGTCCCTACGTCGCTGCGCTCCTCTGGATGACAAGAGGAAGTGCGGGAGAGGGAGAAAGGGACGGATCAAAGGGAGGGATCCACCCCGGCTTGTCGTTTGCTATCGAACCGCAGACAACGCCTGCTCCAGATCGGCGATGAGGTCCTCCGGTTCCTCCAGCCCAATGTAGAGCCGGACCAGCCGGTGCCCGTATTCGGGCCGACCCTTCGCGTGAGAAAGGTCGTAGGCGACAGCAAGGCTGGCCACCCCTCCCCAGCTGTAGCCGATCCCGAAGAGTTCGAGGCCATCGACGAACGCCTGTACCTGCTCTTTAGTTGGACCGGGCTTGAAAACGATCGAGAAAAGTCCGCCCGAGCCGGTGAAATCGCGCTTCCAGAATTCGTGTCCGGGGCACGATGCCAGCGCCGGATGCAATACGCTTTCGATTTCCGGTCGCGATGCGAGCCACTCGGCAACCTGGCGCGCGGACTGTTCGATCTGCCTCAGCCGTACCGCCAACGTCTTCATTCCGCGCAGCGCCAGGGCACAGTCATCGGGCGAGGGCGCGTAGCCCAGCACCTGGTAGGTGGCGCCGAGCCGTTCATAGAGGGCGCGGTCTTTTACGGTCACCGCTCCGAGAAGCAGGTCGCTGTGTCCGCCGATGTACTTGGTGAGGGCCTGCATCTCAACGTCCACCCCGTGGGCGAAGGCGTCAAAGAACACGCCGGATGACCAGGTGTTATCCAGCACCACGAGCGCTGCCCGCTCATGCGCAGCGGCGGCAATCGCGGGAATGTCCTGGACCTCCATCGTCAGCGAGCCAGGACTCTCGCACCACACCAGGCGCGTGTTGTCCTTGAGGAATTCGCGAATGCCGGCGCCGATCGTCGGAGGATACAGAGAGACTTCCACGCCGAAGCGTCGCAGTACAGACTGGGCCAGCTTGCGGTTGGGCCCATAGATATTTTCGGGGATCATCACATGATCGCCGGCGCTGAGCAGCGCGAACTGGATCAGAGCGATCGAACCCTGCCCGCCAGGCGTAAGCAGGGTGTGAGCGCCGCCTTCGAGCTCGCAGACGCGCGCCGCCAGCTCCAGCACGGTCGGCGTGCCATAGAGCCCATAGGTGTAGCCGACCTTCTCCTGGTCCCAGTGATCATTCACCGCTTTCGCGTCGGGGAACAGCACCGTGGACCCGCGATAGGTCGGTGTAACCAGCGAGCGGAACCCCTGGGGAACCTTGCTGTCGCTGTGGATGAGCTTGGTCTTCCAACTCTTCTTCATGCCGACAGTATAAGAGTCGATGCGCCTGTTCACTACAAGGACAACAGAGCGGCGGCAGATGCTTAACAATCCGGTAAACCTTGGAGAATCGCAGCTTCAAATTCCCGAAAATAAATCAAAGATTCCTTGCGATGCCCGAGTCTCTGGATGTATCTAAGAAGAGTACGAAGGTAATTCGCGCGGAGGAATTTCCCTTGAAATTCTCCATCTTATTGTCGTCAGTCCTGGTCTTGACCGCCGCCGCTCTCTCGCAGGAACCGGTCAATAACGCCGTGCAGCAGCCCGCCGTGTATCAGCCCGCCGCCCTGCAGCCGACCATGAACGTGACCAGCGTCTTGCAGGTCGTCCCCCTTCCGCCGGCCGTGCCGTATCTGTCCGAGCCCGTGATTCGGAGTCCGCAACAGGTGGCGCCGCTGGTGAGACCGCTTCCCGTCACGAACCCCGCTCGCCAACCGGTGCTGCAACAGCCGGGCGTCTGCGGATGTAGCGCCAAGTAATCGAAACTCCAGCCTATTGTTACTGTCCGTCTGCGAAGCCCGCAGGCGGATTTGCTTTTTGTGGTGGAAAAGTCAGCGGGGCAATGTGGGCTGACCGCGGGAGAAACCGCAGGTCCCTACGTCGCTACGCTCCTCTGGATGACACGAGGGAGTGTCGGAGACAAAGGCGGTGACGTGGCCTGAGCGCCTCGCAGGCATTCCACTTCGTTCCCGCACAAGCCCCACCTTTATGACTTCTTTATTTTCCCTTTAGACACACTTTATGGCTTCTGTTCTTCAATGAAGAAGGACGGAGTGTCCGGAACGCGCGCACATTCTGAAATCCAGGTTTGTCGGTGGTGCATAATCGCGCCGCAGAACGTTAGCCTGTGCGGTTTGCCGGGCAGATCACTGTGAGAGGCGTATATGACCAACTCATTCCGTCAGACCGTGCTTGTAGTGTTTTGCCTGTGTGCAACCACGCTGCACGCGCAGAGTACGGCAGAAGATCAAAACCAGAAGGCCATGCAGGATCGCATCACGAAGTTGGAAGCTGAAGTTTCGGAATTGAAAGCCATTGTCCAGCAACTTCGCCCGCCGGCCACGGCTGCGCCGGCGAGCGCCCTCGCACCCGCGACCCAAGTCAACCGTGACGACCCTCAGCCCGCGCCCGAAGCGAAGTTCACCCAGGAAGATCGTAAGGAGCTGGATTTTCTCCACGACACCACGATCGATGTGGCGCTCGATGGCTACTATGCCTACAACTTCAATCACCCGGTGGGACGCGTGAACCTGTTGCGCGCCTACGACGTGTTAAGCAACGAGTTCAGCCTGAGCCAGGCAAGTGTCATTGTGGAGCACGCTCCCGATCCTGCCGCGGGGCGCCGTTGGGGCGGCCGCCTCGATCTGCAATTCGGCCAGGCGACCGATACCTTGCAGGGTAATCCTCTCAATGAGCCTCGGCCGGACATCTATCGCAATATCTTTCAGGCCTACGGCACCTACGTTGCGCCCATCGGCAAAGGCGTAATCCTCGACCTCGGCAAGTGGAGCAGCTCGCTCGGCATCGAAGGGAACTACACCAAAGACCAGGTCAATTACTCGCGATCCTTCTGGTTCGATTTCTTGCCGTTCTATCACATGGGCATTCGCGCGACGATCCCGCTCACCAACAGCTTCGCCATCAATTACTGGATCGTGAATGGCACAAACCAGGTCGAGGCGACCAACGGCTTCAAAGATGAGCTCTTTGGTTTCACGGCAAAGCCAAACAAAAACGTTACGTGGACACTGAACTATTACCTTGGCCAGGAGCATCCGGACCGCATGGTCGGCAATTCGGGCATTCCGGTTCCGGTGCAGCCCGGTCTCGACTTCATTGCCATTCGTCCCGCTCCCAACGGCCGCACGCATATTTTCGATAGCTACGTCACCTGGCAGGCCACCCCGAAGCTCTCGGCTTCGCTGGAAGGCGACTACTTTATCCAGCGGCTATGGAGAAATGCCGCGCCTGGCGAATCTTCCGCACCTGCTCATACGGATGGAGGGGCTGCCTATTTGCGATACGAGTTCACGCCGAAGGTGGCCCTCGGAACGCGCGCGGAGTATATGTCGGACACGGGCGCCCTATTCAGCGGAATTTCACAAGCGCTCAAAGAAAACACCGTCACACTCGATTACAAGGTCGCCGATGGACTGCTGATGCGCTACGAGTGGCGCCGGGATTATTCGAACCGTCCTTCGTTCCTCACCGATGTACAAGGCGTCCTCAGCAAACAGCAGAACACGGCAACCCTTGGCCTGGTTTGGTGGTGGGGCCGCAAGGAAGGCACCTGGTAGGAGAAAACGTTATGCAAGATGCGATCTTCATCGCCATCACGATTCTGTTCTTTGCCGTCGCAATCGGATATGTGCATTTCTGCGACCGCATTCGGTGAAAGGGAAGTATGGAAACGATCGGTGTACTCGTAGTTTGCGCGCTCCTGACCGTGTACCTGGTGTACGCGCTGCTGCGCCCGGAGAAGTTCTGATATGACGGCCAACGGCTGGTTGCAAATCCTTTTCTTTCTGCTGTTGATCCTCGCGGTGACCAAGCCGCTCGGCGTTTTCATGACGCGCGTCTTCAACCGCGAACGAACCTTTCTGGACCCGGTCCTCCGTCCCGTGGAGCGGCTCATCTACCGGCTTTCCCGGGTGGATGAAGAACACGAGATGAAATGGACCGAGTACGCCATCGCGATGCTGCTGTTCAGTCTCGTATCGATGCTGGTGCTCTACGTAATGCAGCGCGTCCAGGGATATCTTCCGTTTAACCCGCAAAAGCTCGGCGCCGTGGACCCCGCGCATGTGGCCTTCAATACCGCCGCCTCGTTTACGACGAACACGAACTGGCAAGCTTATTCAGGTGAGGTGGTGATGAGCTACTTCACCCAGATGGCGGGTCTGGCGTACCACAACTTCGTTTCCGCAGCCGTCGGCATTGCCATGGCGATCGTCTTCATCCGCGGCATTGTTCGCCGCCAGACGGAGACGCTGGGAAACTTCTGGGTCGACATGGTGCGCGCCACCCTGTGGGTGCTGCTGCCGTTTTGCATCGTCGGCGCGTTGGCATTGGTTTCCCAGGGAGTAGTGCAGAACCTGAAGGCCTACGACACGGTGAAGATCGTGGAACCGCAGCAGGTTCCCAAGACAGGCTCCGACGGAAAACCGGTACTGTCTTCCGACGGCAAGCCGGTGATGGAGACCGTTGCCACGCAGACGATCGCGCAAGGTCCAGTGGCCTCGCAAGAGATCATCAAGGAGTGGGGAACCAACGGAGGAGGCTTCTTCAATGCGAACAGCTCGCATCCCTTCGAGAATCCGACGCCGCTCTCCAACCTGATCGAGATGTTCTCGATCTTCGCGATTTCCTCCGGCCTGACCTATACGCTCGGCCGCATGACGGGCTCCCAGAAACACGGTTGGGCCGTGTGGGGCGCCATGGCGGTGCTCTTTCTCGCCGGAGTTACGACGGCCTACTGGGCGGAGTCGGCCGGCAATCCCCTCCTTCACGGTACCGATCAGCGAGCCTCAGCTTTGCAGCCCGGCGGCAATATGGAAGGCAAGGAGGTGCGCTTCGGAATCGCGAATTCCGCGCTCTTTGCCACCATTACTACCGATGCGAGCTGCGGGGCGATCATCGGCTGGCACGATTCCTTCACACCGCTCGGAGGAATGGTCCCGCTCGTCAACATCATGTTGAGCGAGGTGATCTTTGGCGGGGTTGGAGCGGGGATGTACGGGATCTTGGTGTATGTCGTGCTCGCCGTCTTCATCGCGGGGCTGATGGTGGGCCGTACGCCCGAATATCTGGGCAAGAAGATTGAAGCCTACGACGTGAAGATGGCCATGTTGGTTGCGCTGATATTTTGTTTCGTCATTCTCGCGCTAACGGCTATTTCCAGCGTTCAGCCGTTCGGCACCTCGAGCATCACCAACCCAGGACCGCACGGCCTGACGCAGATGCTTTACGCCTTTACCTCGGCCACCGGCAACAACGGTTCGGCCTTCGGCGGACTTACCGCGAACACTCCCTGGTACGACACCGCCATCGGGCTCGCGACCCTCGCCGGACGTTTCCTGATGATCATTCCAATGCTGGCGATCGCAGGGAACCTCGCGAAGAAGAAATATGTCCCGGCATCTGCCGGAACTTTCCCGGTTACCACCCCGCTGTTCTCCGTGCTTTTGATCGGGGTGATCATCATTCTCGGCGCGCTCACGTTCTTTCCCGCGCTCAGCCTTGGGCCGATTCTGGAACATCTCCAGATGAACGCCGGAAAGATGTACTGAGGTCGATATGTCAGCCCACGCGCAACGTAAATCGCTCTGGGATCCCAAGATTGTTCGCCGCGCATCCGTCGATGCGCTCCTCAAGCTAAACCCGAAGAAAATGATGGGCAATCCTGTCATGTTCGTGGTCGAGGCCGGAAGCGTCATCACGACCGTGCTGCTGCTCTTGCATCCGCACCAGGCGTTTCGGTTCAACTTGCAGATCACCTTGTGGCTGTGGTTCACCGTGCTGTTCGCGAATTTCGCCGAAGCCATGGCGGAAGGGCGGGGAAAGGCGCAGGCCGACACGTTGCGCAAGGCGCGCTCGGAGACGATGGCCAATCGGCTGCAATCGAACGGAGAAACGGAAAAGGTTCCGAGTTCCAAGCTACGAGCCTGCGACATGGTGATTGTCTCCGCTGGAGAGTTCATTCCCGGAGATGGCGAAATCATCGAAGGCGTCGCTTCGGTCGACGAATCGGCGATTACCGGGGAGTCCGCGCCGGTTATCCGCGAATCGGGTGGCGACCGATCCGCTGTGACCGGCGGCACGCGTGTGCTGTCGGACCAGATCAAGGTGAAGATCACGTCCAATCCCGGAGAAACCTTTCTGGATCGCATGATTGCCCTCGTCGAAGGAGCGGAACGGCAAAAGACGCCCAACGAGATCGCGCTCAATATTCTTCTTGCAGGCTTGACCATCGTCTTTCTGCTGGCGGTCGTCACGCTTCAGCCGTTTGCGATTTATTCAGGCGCGCCGCAATCCATCTTCGTCCTGGTATCACTTCTGGTGTGCCTGATTCCTACGACAATCGGTGGGCTGCTCTCGGCTATCGGGATCGCCGGCATGGATCGCCTTGTCCAGCACAACGTGCTTGCCATGTCCGGCCGTGCGGTGGAGGCCGCCGGCGATGTCAATACGCTGCTGCTCGACAAGACCGGAACGATCACCCTGGGCAACCGCCAGGCATCGCGCTTTGTCCCGGCACCTGGCGTCACCGATGCCGAGCTTGCCGATGCCGCGCAACTGTCGTCGCTTGCCGACGAAACGCCGGAAGGGCGGTCAATCGTGGTGTTGGCGAAAGAGAAGTATGGGTTGCGGGGCCGCGAACTTAGTTCGCACGAAGCGCGCTTCGTGGAGTTCTCCGCGCAAACTCGCATGTCGGGCGTGAACTTCAACGGCTTTGAAATCCGCAAGGGCTCGGTGGACGCGATCGAGCGTTACCTGCTCGAAGGCTCTACACCCATGCCCCAGGAGGTCCGGGCGACGGTTGAAGAAGTCGCGCGCAGCGGCGGCACTCCTCTGGTGGTTGCAGAAAGACGTCGTGGCGCCATGGGCGTTATCGAACTCAAAGACATCGTCAAAGGCGGAATGCGCGAGCGCTTCGATCAATTACGCGCCATGGGCATTCGAACCGTGATGATTACCGGCGACAATCCGCTCACCGCCAGCGCGATCGCGAGGGAAGCTGGGGTCGATGACTTTCTTGCGCAGGCGACCCCGAAGGACAAGATGGACCTGATCCGCAAGGAGCAGGGTGAGGGCAAACTCGTCGCCATGACCGGCGACGGCACCAACGATGCCCCCGCGCTGGCACAGGCCGATGTGGGAGTGGCCATGAATACCGGAACGCAGGCCGCCAAGGAAGCCGGCAACATGGTGGACCTCGATTCCAACCCGACAAAGTTGATCGAGGTAGTCGAGATCGGCAAACAGTTGCTGATGACCCGGGGCGCCCTGACAACATTTTCCATCGCCAACGACGTTGCCAAGTATTTCGCCATCATCCCGGCGATGTTTGCCGCAACGTTTCCGGTGCTCAATGCCCTGAATATCATGCACCTCAAGACACCGCAGTCCGCCATCCTCTCCGCGGTCATCTTTAATGCGCTGGTGATCATTGCGCTGATCCCTCTGGCTCTCCGCGGCATCAAGTATCGTCCTATGGGCGCTGCCTCGATTCTCAGGCGCAACCTGTTGATCTATGGCGTTGGCGGAGTGGTTGTGCCCTTCCTCGGAATCAAGATTATTGATTTGTTGATTACGAGCATCCGGCTGGCCTAGGAGAAGTCACGTGAAGAAAAATCTTATTACCGCCATCCTCATGACGATCGTCACGACGGTTCTGCTCGGCCTGATCTATCCATTGGTCATTACAGGGCTCGCGCAGTTGCTATTTCACGATAAGGCGAATGGGCAACTCATCCCGAAAGATGGCGCCGTCATCGGTTCCAGGATCATCGCCCAGCCGTTCACGGCGCCTGCCTACTTTCACCCTCGCGGCTCGGCGGCGGGCAACGGCTACGACGCCGCGAACTCCGGGGGTACCAACCTCGGTCCGACGAACCAGAAGCTGGTCGATCGCGTAAAGCAGGACACGGACGCCGCCCAAGCCGAGAACCCTTCGAAATCGATACCCATCGATATGGTCACGACCTCAGCCTCAGGTCTCGATCCGCACATCACGCCGGCCAACGCTGCGTTTCAACTGGCGCGGGTAGCCCACGAGCGCGGCATTTCCGAAGACAAGTTGCAGGCTTTGGTTGCAGAACACATAGAAGGCCGGCAGCTCGGTTTCCTGGGGGAACCCCGGGTCAACGTGCTGGAGTTGAACCTCGACCTGGACCGGAAATTTCCGATGCCATCGCGGGCGGCGCGATAGGGTTGGAATTTTGAAAAGAAATACTGGCGGAGAGGGAGGGATTTGAACCCCCGATACCCTTTCAGGTATGGCCGCTTTCGAGGCGGCTCGTTTCAACCACTCACGCACCTCTCCGCGTCGGCACTGCAACCGGCAGGAATGCCGGTAAATCCAGTTTAGCAAATGACCTCAGATGCGTCATGTTTGGGTTACTTACGCTTGTCGCGGAAGAATCCTTGCAGCATCTCCATCGCGCGTCCGGCGAGCACGCCGCTTGTTACCTCGACCCGATGATTCAGCGCCGGATGATTGAGTACCTGCATCACCGATTGCACCGCGCCTGCTTTGGGATCGTCCGCCGCATAGATCAGCCGACGAATGCGCGCGTGGGTGATGGCGCCGGCGCACATGGCGCAGGGCTCAAGCGTGACGAAAAGTTCGCAGTCGTTAAGCCGGTAATTGCCGATCTCCCGCCCGGCCTCGCGCAACGCGATGATCTCCGCGTGCGCGGAAGGGTCGCATTCGAACGCCGGCCGGTTCCAGCCTCGGCCGATGACCTTGCCCTCACGCACCACCACTGCGCCGATCGGCACCTCACCGCTGGCCTGGGCGCGAGCCGCCTCGCGCAAGGCCTCTTCCATCCATAGTTCGTCGGGGGGTGGCATCTCGTTCGGCTACTGATGTTCTTTGATCATGATCCGCTCGATACTCGTCGCGTGCCCGCTACCGGCATCGCACTCGATGATTGCGCCGCACAGGCGAACATCCTCGGTAGCCGGTTCGAAACGCGAAGGCATATTGCTCAGGAAGCGCTGCACGATCAGGTCCTTCTGTACGCCGATCACGCTGGCATAGGGGCCGCTCATGCCGACGTCGGTTTGTGCCGCGGTGCCGCCGGGAAGCACACGTTCGTCGGCGGTCGGGACATGGGTATGCGTCCCGAGCACCGCCGTCACGCGTCCGTCCAGATACCAGGCGAGAGCAATCTTTTCGCTGGTCGCCTCCGCGTGGATATCGACGAGAACCACCTTGGCCTCGAGCTTTTTCAGGATCTCATCGGCGACGCGAAAAGGATCGTCATTGTTCGCCATGAAGACCCGGCCCTGCAGGTTGATGACGGCAAAGGGAACGCCGCTGAACTCGCGGCCGCCTCGCGTACGGCCCTCATACCAGCCGAAACCTGGCGTGCCCGCGGGATAATTCGCCGGACGGACGATCTTGCGCGCCAGCGTGCCGGGATTGTTCTCGGCGGAGTGGAAGTACTCAATGATTTCCTTCTTATCCCAGATGTGATTGCCGGTCGTCAGCGCATCGAAGCCGAGTTCGAAAAGTTCTTCGGCGATCTGCGGCGTCAGCCCAAAGCCGCCGGCGGCGTTCTCCGCATTGGCAATCGCCAGGTCGATCTGGCGCTCGCGAATCAAGTCGGGTACACGTTCCTGGACGATGGTTCGTCCGGGTCTTCCGAAAATATCTCCTACAAAAAGGATGCGCACTCAGGCAAGCTCCGCGGGGTATCCGCAAACACTCAAGCCTATCACGCGCGTGTCAGTTGGCGAGTTCGGCGCTTTTCAGGAAATCGTAGTTTCCGGCAGGCGAGACGACAAGGTTGCGTACGCGTCGAGTATGAACCACCACATTGTCGAAGTACCACAGATTCACGTAGGGCACGTCGCGGTTCACGATCTCCTGGATTTCGAAGTAGGCGGTCTTGCGTTGCTCCTGGTCGATCGTGCTGCGCGCTTCGCGAATCAGTTGATCGACGCGAGGATTGAAGTAAAAGGTGCGGTTCTGGCGTTTGGGGGCAAAGCTTTCGGAAGCGAAGATGCTCTCAAAGATATCGGGATCCTGGTTGCCGCCGATCCAACGCAAGGAATGGATTTGGTACGCGCCTTTGCTGACATCGGCGTAAAACGTGGCGAATTCATAGGTACGCAGCTGCAAGTCAATGCCGATCGCGCGAAGCTGCTGCTGCAAAACTGCCGCGAGGACGCGCGTGGTTGCATCCGTCGAAGTCTTCATCGTGAGCTGAAGGCGGTAGCCGTTTCTTTTCGCGTACCCTGCTTCGTCCAGGATGTGGTTTGCCATCGCGGGATCGAATGGGTAGTCCTTTGCATCGGGGTTGTAAGCCCAGCTTTGTGGAGGTAGAACGCTATTGGCTTCGTGCGCCATATCGCCCATCAGGTAATGGATGATCTGCCGCCGGTCGATCGCGTAGGCGATGGCCTGGCGCACGCGGACGTCCTTCAGGATCGGATCCCGGGCATTAAGCGCGAGATAGGCGAAGTTACTGCCGGGGTTGATATCTGTTTCGAGATCTGGATTCCGTTGCAGCGCATGGACGGTATCGGCGGTAAGCGCGTTGATGAGCACGTCCCCGCTGCCTTTGCGGAGTTCGAGCGCACGGGTAGTCTCATCGGGCACCACCATGAAGCGCACTCGCGGGAGTTTCGGTTTCGCGCCCCAATAGGAATCGTTCCGCTCGATGACAACATCACGGTCCTGCCGCGCGGAGACGAAGCGAAAGGGACCGGAGCCGATGGGCTGCTGCGAGAAATCCCCGCCGCTTCCATAAGGCACCACTCCAAACGCACCGTCTGCCAGGTTCCACAGCAGCGAAGCGTACGGCCTGCTGAGGTGCAGAATCACGGTCCAGTCATCCGGCGTATCGACGGAGGCGACGCTGTTGTAGGTGCTCGCCTTGGGGCTGATGAGTTTGCCGGAGAGCAGGGAATCGAGCGTCCACTTCACATCCCGCGCGGTGAGTTGCCGTCCGTCGTGGAAGTGAACGTCGCGGCGCAAGTGAAAGATGTAAGTCAAGGGATCGGGGATCTCCCAGCGCTCCGCGAGCGACGGTTGCAGGCTGAAGTGCTCGTCGCGACGGACGAGTGCGTCGAAGATGAGTTCGTCGATACGCTCCGATTGCGCGTCGAGTCCCACACGGGGATCGAGATTGGTAGGGCTGCTCTCGATAATCATCACCAGTGTGTTGCGGTCCGGATTTGTACGCGCGCAGGAGAGTTGCAGAAGCAGCGGGACGAGCGCCAGCAGCAAGCGCAGCGGTTTATGCATAGGTGATCTTGCCGAGAATCGCCGGACGCGTTCGCGCCGGTGGCGCTGGGAATATTGGACGGCTGCCGTCGCCAGGTCTGGTAGGCGAGGAGCGCGAAGGCGGCGGCCTCTTTCGCCTCCGTGGGCATGCCGAAATCCGCGGTGCTTCGCACCCGGATGCCGAGTGGCTGGAGCTCCTCGCTCAGCATCCGCATGAGGGTTCGATTCTTTGCGCCGCCTCCGCTGACGAGAATTTCGCGATAGCTCTCGGCTTTCGTGAGAAAGTGCTCGATAGCCCGCCGGATCGACATCGCCGTGAGCATGGTAGCGGTCGTGATGAGGTCCTGCTTTGGAATGCGTCCGCAGAGCTGGACGAAATGGGAGACGAACTCGCGCCCGAAATCTTCGCGTCCTGCTGTCTTCGGCGGCCTGCGGCGGAAGAACGGCTGTCGCAGAATCGCCCGGACAACTTCAAGATCGGGCGTCCCTTCGGAGGCGACGCCGCCGTTCTTGTCGAAGCTCCGACCGAAATGCTGCTCCATGAGCGCGTCGATCACCATATTGCCCGGACCGGTGTCGAAGGCGATGACCTGCGAAAGGTCTGCCCCAGCGGGAATCGCCGTCAGGTTCCCAATTCCGCCGATGTTCTGCAAAATTCTTCCGAAACGCGCCCGGCGATAGAGCAGGAAGTCGAGATAGGGAACCAGTGGAGCGCCTTTGCCGCCCGCTGCCATGTCCGCCGGACGAAAATCGCTGACAACCGGAATTCCGGTCCGGGCGGCGATCACGGCGGACTCGCCGGTCTGCCACGTCACCGCGAGCTTGCGGCCAAGGAAGGGTTGCGCCTCCCCCTGGTGATAGAGCGTCTGCCCATGGCAGCCGATTAGATCGCAGCTGGCGTCGTGTTTCCTCAGGGTGGCGAGCACCGCCCGGGCATAGAGTTCACCCAAAAGGAAATTTAACCGTGCCAGGTCTGCGACCGCAGCCGAGCGCGCATTCATCATTTTCAAAATGGATTGACGAACCGCAGCCGGGTAGGGGTACTCTTCGTGCGCCAACAGCCGGAGACGCGCCTTCAGACCGCGCCCGATACACTGCACCAACGCTACGTTGATGCCGTCGCCGCTCGTGCCGCTCATGACTCCGGCAACGATCATTGGCTTTGTCCCAGCAGCGCGCTCAGGCGGACCTCTTCGGAAAACTCCCAGATCTTGCGCCGTATCTGGTCAATGGTGCGCAGCGTCGGCGGGGGCGCCATCTTCGCCTTTACCGGCCGCGAGCGACGCTTGAAGTCGAGCACGCGCCGCGCGGCGGCCGCCACTTGCTTGGCAAATGTCTTATCGTGCTCCGCCTCGCGCAACACGGCATAGTGCGTTTGCCACACCAGTGATTCGTTGTTGCAGACGAGGAAGATATCGGCGCCGGCGCGTATCGCCTCGATGGCGGCTTCTTCGATCGGCACCGCTTTCTGCACGCCTTTCATCTCCAGATCGTCGGAGCAGATGAGGCCCTTGTACCCGATCTTCTTGCGCAGAACGTCGGTCATCCAGAAGCGCGAAATCGAGGCTGGCCGCTTATCCTTCGTGGCGTGGGGATAAACGCAGTGCGCCACCATGGCAAACGGGAACTCGTCCTTTAATTTGCGATAGGGAAGCAGATCCTGCTCCCAGAGCTGCTTCCACGAACGGTGGATGGTCGGAAGTTCCTGGTGCGAATCGACCGCGCCGCCGCCCAGGCCGGGAAAATGTTTTCCGCAACCGAGCACCCCTTCGTCGTGAAACCCTTTGAGGAACTCGCGCGCCAGTTCGACGACCTGGTTCGGATCTTCGCCAATGGTTCGGGAAGTTAAAACGTTGAGGGACGCTGACGTGCGCAGATCCATCACGGGAGCGAAATCTGTGTTGAAGCCCGCGATTCGAGTCTCCTCCGCGAGCAACCGTCCGAAGCGGCGCATGACTTTGCACGACCCCGTAGCGGCCACGTGACCGAGCGCCGGAGCATGGGCGATCGCGTCCCGCAGCCGGTCCACCGTGCCGCCCTCGAGATCGACGCAGCGGAACAATGGCTGCGCCACCGCCGCCTGCACATCCAGGTTCAACTTGTGTGTCTGCTCGGTCGAGAGCACGTTTCGCTTGAAAAAGATCGTGCCCGCGGGCCGTATGGTCTGAAGAAGCGTCCGCACCCGCGGGGAAAGCTCCGTGCCGTCGAAGCCGACAATCATCACTTGCCCGACTTGTGCCTGCAACTCTTGTAACTTTGTGGGTGTCATCGTTCTTCCTACTCCAGTTGCTTCTTCAACTCGTAAAGCAGGTTCAGGGCCTCTAATGGAGTCAGCCGGTTCAGGTCGGTTTCCTTCAGTTGATCGACGATCTTCTGCGAGAGCGGGGTGAAGATGGTGAGCTGCATGGGGCCCGCCGCAGTTCTGTCATCGGTCGCGAGATGCGATGTCGCCTGCCGCTCTACCGTCTCATGCTCTTTGAGAACGGTACGGGCACGCTCAATCACGTCGCTGGGAAGGCCTGCGAGCTTGGCAACCTCGATCCCATAGCTCTTATCAGCTGCGCCGGGCTCGACCTTGCGCAGGAAGATGACATTGCCGCCGCTCTCTTTCACGGAGACGTGGTAGTTTTTCACCCCGGTCAGCTCATCCGCGAGCACCGTGAGTTCGTGATAATGGGTCGCGAAGAGTGCCTTGGCGCGAGTGCGCGAATGCAGGTACTCAATGCAGGCCCAGGCGATCGCCAAGCCGTCGTAGGTCGACGTGCCGCGGCCGACTTCATCGAGCAGGATGAGCGACCGCTCGGTCGCGGTATTGAGGATCGCAGCCGTCTCCGTCATTTCCACCATGAATGTCGACCGGCCGCGCGCCAGGTTGTCGGCGGCGCCGATGCGGGTGAAGACTCGGTCCACGATCCCCAGGCGCGCCGATCGCGCAGGCACAAAGCTCCCCATCTGCGCCATGATCGCGATCAGCGCAGCCTGTCGCAGGTACGTCGACTTGCCGCCCATGTTCGGCCCCGTCAGCACGATCACCGCGTGCGTCGTGGCGTTCAGGTAAAGATCATTCGGGACGAAGCGATCGGTGCTTCCCGTAAGCTCCTGCAATTCGATGACGGGATGACGGCCCTCCACCAGTTCGAACTCGCCGCTCGTGTCGAACTTCGGACGGCAATAATTACGCGATGCCGCGAGGGAAGCGAAGTTCGCGAGCACATCGATCTCCGCCACGGCGAGACCCGTCTGGCGCACGCGACGTGCCTCGGCGGCAATTGCGACTCTCAAGTCCGTGAAGAGGCGCCGCTCGATTTCCACGATCTTCTCCTGGGCGTCGAGGACCTTGGCTTCGTATTCCTTGAGTTCGGGGGTGGTGAACCGCTCCGCATTCACCAGCGTCTGCTTGCGCTCGTAGTCTTCCGGCGCGTGGTGCAGGTTGGCCTTCGAGATTTCCAGGTAATAACCGAACACCGAGTTGAACTTGATCTTCAGCGAGCCAATGCCGGTGCGTTTGCGCTCGCGTTCCTCGATCTGCGCGATGTACTGCTTGCTATTGCGGCTAAGATCGCGCAGTTCATCCAGCGCCGCATCCAGCCCTTCGCGAATCACGCCGCCGTCGTTCAACGAGATCGGGGGCTCGTCGATCAAAGTCGAAAAGATCCGCTCGCGCAGGTCGGCTAATTCGTCGAGGGCGGTATGGAGCGCACTCAGGCGTTCGGAGGTGAAGCGTCCCACGGCCTGTCGCACCTTGGGCAAACGCGCGAAGCATTGCGCCAGCGCGAGCAAATCGCGCGGATTGGCGGTCTCCAGCGTCACCCGGCTCAGCAAGCGCTCGATGTCAAGAATTCCATCCATGGCCCTGCGCAACTCTTCGCGGCCAAGGGTGTCCGCAACCTGGGTCTCGATGGCATCGAGCCTGCCGTGAATTTCCCCGGCATCAATCGAAGGCCGCAGCATCCAGGCGCGAAGCAGCCGTTTTCCCATGGGGGTGATGGTGGCGTCCAGCGCGCGAAAAAGGGTCACGCTCTCGCCGGTATGGGTGAACAGCGGTTCGACGAGTTCGAGGTTGCGGACCGTAACGGCGTCAAGCACAAGACAATTCTGCCGCTCGTAGAAGCCAATGCGGTCCACGTGGTGGAGAGTGCCGCGCTGCGTCTGGCGAACGTAGTGAAGGATGGCGCCCGCCGCCGAAGCAGCAGAGGCCTTTCCCGCCAGCCCGAAACCTTCGAGCGATAGCACACCGAAATGGTTTTCAACCAGTGGAATCGCGTAGTCGGGCGCGAAAACCCAATCTTCCAGCGGGGTCTCCGCCCAGGTCGCATTTTCGATGGTCGCCAGTTTCGGCAGCGCACCGTTTGCCACCGGGGCGGGGCTCAGCGATGGGACGATCGCGCGGACGCTTTCGAACAGCGGCAGGGAAGAGGCGTAGAGCACCTCCCGCGGGCGCAGGGTCAGCAGCTCTTCCTGGATCCGGCGTCGGGCATCGAGTCCCTTAAACTCGGTGGCGCGGAACTCGCCGGTCGAAAGATCAAGCGCGGCGAATCCGACGTAGTCTCCATGCGTCGCCACCGCCGCCAGAAAGTTATTTTCTTCCGATCCGAGCTGTGCGTCCGCCGTAGTCCCCGGTGTCATCACGCGGGTGACTTCGCGTTTCACCAGCTTCTTTGCGACCTTCGGATCTTCCATCTGGTCGCAGACGGCGACTTTGAAGCCGCGCCGGATGAGTTTTGCAATGTAATTCTCTGCCGCGTGATACGGAACGCCGCACATCGGAACCGAGTTGCCCTTTTCCTTGTTGCGCGAGGTCAGCGTAATCTGCAGTTCCCGGGCGGCAATTACCGCATCCTCAAAAAAAAGCTCGTAGAAGTCGCCAAGGCGAAAAAAGAGGAGCGCGTTCGGATGGTCCCGTTTGACATGGGCCCACTGTTTCATCAACGGCGTTGTCGGGTCATTCATCCGGCGTCGCTTGCGATTCGAGGATGGTTGATTTTACGGCATAGAGCCGAAGGTGTCAGGTATGGCTTTCGGGTTCGGGACACGATCTTTTTCTGCATCCGAGGTTACGAGAGGACCTATGCCCGCCACCGAAGGCTTGGCCTCGGTGCGCCGAATGTGTTTTAGTAGTCAGCATGGAACTCCGCAAGGACCCGATCACACGCTCGTGGGTCATCACGGGCGATGAACCCGAACACCCGTACGACCACGATGCGTTTTGTCCGTTTTGTCCGGAATCGCCGAAACAGGCTCAATTGATTACCACGTTATCGTCGGTGAATGCGGGGCCGTGGTCCGCGCGCGCAGTCGTCCATCCCACCCCGCTTTACCGCGTGGAAGGGGATCCGAGCCGCCGGGGAGAAGGGCTCTACGATGCCATGCGCACGATAGGCGCCCACGAAGTCCTGGTCGAGAACCCGCGGCACGACCGTCATTTTTGGAATGCGGATGATGGGGAGATCGAACAGTTCCTGGTGCTGTGTGCGCAACGGATGCAGGACCTGAAAGGGGACCGCCGGTTCAAGTACATCAGCTTGTTCAAGAATCACGGTTCAGCGGCCGGCCAGGAATTCGACCACCCGACGTCGCAGATTGTCGCCACGACCTTCGTCCCGCGGCGTGTTCTTTATGAGCTGCGCGCGGCGCGCGACTACTTCCTGCATAAAGAACGCTGCGTTTTTTGCGACATCCTGAACCAGGAGCTGCAGGCAGCCAAGCGCATCATCGAAGTCCGCGGAGACTTCGTGGCCGGGTGTCCTTACGCGCCGCGTGCTCCCTACGAGACCTGGATCACGCCCAAGACCCACGAGGCATTTTTCGAGCGTTTCGCGTTGGGACGTAACGCCCACCTGCGGGACCTCGCAGCGCTAATTCGCCGCACGCTGGCCAGGATCCGCAACGTTGCCGACAGCTTTCACCTTGTGCTGCACAGCGCGCCCAACACCCAGCACCGCTCCGAAGTGCTCGGCTATTGGAAGACCATCGACGAGGATTATCACTGGCACATCGAGATCCTGCCGATCCTGCCGAACAAACCACAGTCGTACACCTTGAAAGAGGTGTATTTCTCGCCGGTGAGCTCAGAATCCGCAGCCGCGCGTCTGCGCGAAATGGCGGTCTATCCGTAGCTCCGGGTGAAAGACGTTCTTACGCTGCTTTGATGGCGGGCGTCGTTGTGGCAACGACATACGAATCGCGGCGCCCCAGGACCTTCATTTCTTTCCAGTCGTAGGCGAATTCTCCACCGCAGTCGAGACACACCACGTAGGTCCCTGTGGCTTCGTGTTTGTGCGCGTGGCCCTGCTTGATCGTGATGGGGAAGGTGATTCGCTTGTGGGAACACCCGAACAAGCTATCAATCAGATTGGAAATCATCGCAACTCCTTTCGGCATGGACGAGGGTCCGAAATGCCTTCCAGCCTGCGACTCACTTCAGCTATTTAGATTCAGTTCACTGCTAAAAGGTTCGACCCACGAAGCGGCTGTTGGCGAGCTTATTCGTGGGTCTTGAATCAAAATCGGGAATGTAATCGGAATGTAACTTAAGCTTTTCCGCTGGATTTCTCCGGCGGGGTAGAAGCTTTCGGCTCCTCACTGCCGGAATGCTTCGACTTCTCGCACTTCGACACGATGGCGCTGCGCAGCTTGGAGCGCAGATCGTTGGGCAGTTCGTAAAGATGCGAGTCGCGATAAATTTCGATGGTCATCTTCGTGGTGTTACAGACGACGTAGCAGTTGTGGCACCAGTGAAGGTGCTCTTCGAGTTCCGCCTTGGTCGGAGCATCGATACGGTCGTCCAGATAATCGGTAAGCTCTTTCAGAAACTCAGAGCACTTCACTGTTGTCCATCTCCACCACGCTGCTTTTTGAAATACTTGGTCAAGCGTTCTCGCAACTGTAAACGTGCACGCAGCAACCGCGACTTCACCGCCGGAATGCTCAGTCCCAACGCGTCCGCGGTCTCTTCCGTCGAAAGTCCTTCGACGTCGCGCAGTACGAACACCGTTCGGAAACTTGGCGGAAGACCTTGTATGGTCTTCTGCAGAATCTCCCGCAACTCCGACTGGTTGTAAAGCTGCTCCGGGTTCGGAGACCAATCCGCCACTTCGCGGGGAATGGTGTCCTCACCCGTGTTGATGTCTTCATCCAGCGAAACCGTCCGCTCCGGACGACGCCGCCGCAGCCGCATCAGGGCCTCATTCACCGCGATGCGCACCAGCCACGTATAAAACTTCGACTGCCCCTGGAACTGCCCCAGGTTTGTAAATGCCTTCAGGAACGCGTCCTGCACCACATCTTCCGCATCTTCGCGGTTTTGGGTGATGTGGTTGGCGATTCGAAAAACGTTCCGGTCGTACTTTCGTACCAGTTGTTCGAACGCGCCGACGTCGCCGCCCCTGGCGGCATTCACCAACATCAGCTCTTCGCTGACGGGCTCATCTACTTTGGGTTGGATGGTCTCCATTCCCTCACCGATTCAATCTTTGCACTGAAAACTTCTTAGCACGAATGAATGTATGTGCTGCGATTCGCGGCAGCGAAATCTGAGTATGACGTCTCCGCCGCCCCTTTGGCAAATGCCCCCACCCTCCAGCCCTGGGCCTTGCAAGCGCAAAGCCTCCCTGCGCCAGGACTGGAAGATAGATACGTGGCACCGCAGAACGATGTTCCTGTCGAGGGCTGCTTCTCCCGGGTTTGACGCGATAGTGAGGTGGCCAGATGGTCAATATGCTCACTTGCCCAGTTAGTTACCACCGATACATTGACATGCCCACCACTCCCCCTAATAATCCGTCCAGCAGAACTCCTGCGAATTCGCCAATTTACGTCAAATTTGCTCCTCCGAACGGGATCTTCACGTGACTAGTATCGACAAAGTACGGCAATCGATCGACGAAGTAATCGCCCAGGTCCTGCTCACCCAGGCGGAACAGTTGCGCAATGAAGTCAGCGAAAAGCTTCGTCCTTATCTGGATGAAGATTCCCGGCAGCTGGAGGCCATCCAGGCTGAGCTCAAGGAACGTGCCGGGCAGGCACAGGACCTTGAGCAGCAACTGGCGCAAACGCGCGAGGAGATCGCCGGAAAGCAGAAGCATATCGAGACGATCGAATCCCAGTTGCGCACCCTCGAAGGTGAGGGCGGGCAACTCCGCGAACAGGCGCGCAAGACGGAAGAAGAGCTTCGCGGCAAGCTTGGCGATCTGGAAAATACGCTCAAGGCAGAAACCGAGCGCCTCACCAAGCAGAGCCAGGAACTCGAACTGTTGCTCGAAATGAGCCAGGAAGAGGTAAAACAGCTCCAGGCTCGCGAAAAAGAGCAGAAGAAGCGCTTCAAGGACTTGGAAAAGCAGGTCGAAGACCTTCGCGGCCAGATGAAAGAAGCGCTGAGCAAGAAGGACGAAGAACACGAAAAGGTGCTGAGCGAGAAAGAGCGTGTCCTGGCGGACAGAACAGCGGAGTACGAGCAGCGCCTGCAATCCGGAAGCAAGACCACGGCCGAGGCCATCGAAGCCAAGGAGCGCGAGAAACACGAGGCACTGAGCAAGAAAGATCAGGAGCACGCCGCCCGAGTCGGTGAACTGGAAGAGAAGATCGAGGCGGTGCGGCGCGAGGTTGCGGATGCATCGCAAGGCAAAGAGCGTGAGCTGCTCGACCAGGTTCACTTGCTGGAAGAGCTTCTCGTGCAAGGCCAGCACGCCCGCGAGCAGCAGCTCGATGCCAAGGACCGCGAACTGCATGGCGCCCTGGACACCCAGAAAGCCGAGTACGAAGCGCGCATCGCGCAGCTCCAGGCCGAGATTGCCGACCGCGAAAAGGTGATCCAGCAGGGTGGAGAGCTCCAGCAGCGTGTGGTTGGGCTCGAAGGGGAACTCTCCGGCAGTCAGAAGCAATTGGACGATCTGCAAAAAGAATTGCAGGACACGCAGGCGGCGTTCGAGAAGACTCAGCAACAGCTGGACGATCTCAGCGCGGCAGCGAAAAAGCGGGAAGAAGAACTCGCCCAGCAGCTCAAGGATCGCCAAGAGGCGGCCTTCTCCGCCGAACGCTCGCTCAAAGAAGATTTCGAGAAACAGCTCAAAGCGCACGAAGAAAGCTTGCGCAGCGAATTTGAAGCCCGGCAACTTGCGTGGAAGAAGCGGGAAGAAGAACTGCTTGGTGGCCATACGACGCTGGCATCCCAGGCCTCCGAGTTCGAGGCGCAACAAATCGCATGGGAGCAGCGCGAGAAAGATCTTGCCGCGCAGCTGAGCGGACTCGAAAAACGCCTGTCGGATTACGCGACCGCGGAACAGTCATGGCAGCAACGTGAGCAGGAGCTTCTGGGCCATCGCGACAAGGTTCTGAGCAGTTCCGCCGAAGCGTCGGAGGCCGGCCAGAAAGCATTGCAGTCAGCCCTCGAAGATCAGGCACGCCTGCAAACCCAGCTCGATGCAATGATGGACGAACTCGGCCGGGTGCGCGACCAACTCCAGCAGGCGCAAGCGGAGCTGGCGTCGAAGGGAAGTGCGAGTGCGGCAGCGGCGCGAGCCAAGGTTGTTGACGAAGCGGCGGCGGTGAAGAGCGCGGTTGAAGAGATTCGCGCGACCCACTCTCAATCGGAAGTCCTCAAGGCGCTGCTCGAACGAGCCGCGCAATTCGCCGAACGTTCCGGCATCCTCGTAGTACACGGCCACACCGCAACCGGATGGGGAGCGCGTAGCTTCGATTCGGAAGCGGATTTCCGTAAGCTCAATGTCGAGTGCTCTTCTGGAATCGCTGCGCGCATCGTGCAGGGACGCTCCAAGGTCTCCTGCAAGGCATCGGAGTTCGACTCCAAGCTGGTGAAGAGTTTCGGCGCTCCTGCCGACGGTCAGGCAACGATCTTTCCGCTGGTGGTTCGGGAGCGCGTGGTGGCGTTCCTGTATACCGACTGCGGCAGCCACGCCTCCCACGAGCTCTCCAACGACGCCCTCGAAGCCATCGTGAACGCCGCCGCCGCAAAGCTCGATGAACTTGCCAAGAACAAGAAGCCGGCCCCCGCAAGCCCGCAGGATAGTGCTCCGGCAGCTGCGGTGGCATCGGCAGTAGCGCTTGAGGAGCCTCAACCGGCAATAGCAATGGCTGCGGCGGCGGGTGCCGCTTCCGGCAGCACCGCGACGCGCGAAGCGCCCGCAACCAATAATGCAGACGTTGCCCGGCAGCGCGCCCGCCGGTTTGCAAAGCTGCTGGTGGACGAGATCAAGCTTTACAACAAGGATGCCGTCACAGTCGGCCGCCAGAACTCTGACTTGTACGACCGCCTGCGCGAGCCGATCGATAAGAGCCGTGCCAGCTACGAGAAGCGGTGGGGCAAAACCATCACCGACGTCGACTACTTCCGGGAGGAGCTAGTTCGTAACCTCGCGGAGAACAACGTTGCCATACTCGGCGCCAACTTTCCGCGATAAACTGAGTCTCGGGTCCTGAAATACCGCGTTTTCAGGACTCAGCGCTCCCCACGTCCATTTTCATCCGTCTTTGTATAGAGCACAGTCGCTGAAGGATGCATTTGCGGTATCTGGTCGCATTTACTCTCGCCCTTTGTATGTTCTCCGGGACCGTTCCGGCGCAGGATACCTCGTCGTCTGCTGCGAGCAACCCAACGCCTTCCACGAAGAAAAGGGCCGCAAAGAAATCCGCTTCTAAGCCGGCCGCTAAAACCACCGGTACGAAAAAGAAGACGACCGCCCGCAGGAAAAAATCGCGGGCCCGTTCGCGCAGGTTGAGCCAGGTCGCGGCGCATCGCATGAACCGCACCTTTGTCGCCTCGGCGGATCTCAAGCCCATGGCGAACCAGCTCATCCTGTTGCACACGCCTGCCGCGTACGCCGGGGTTGAGAGCTGGACGCAGCGTCATGCGGCCAGCGACGCCGGGGCCCTGGGCTACCTGGTGCTCGGCTATGCGCGCCTGCAAGACCGTCAATATCCGCAGGCCATCAGCGCTCTCAAGAATGCCCAGCCGCGCGCCGGTGAACTTGCCGACTACGTCGAATACTTTCTCGGCCAGGCCTATGCGGGCAGCGGCGACTACGCGTCCGCACTCCAGCATCTCCGCGACTTCGATACGCGTTACCCCGAGTCGCTGCACAGCCACGAAGCCCTGATCGCTTTTGCCAATGCCTCTCTGAACGCCAACCAGGCGGCGGACGCCATCAAAGCGCTCGAGGCGAATCGCACCCCCACGCGCGCCGATACCGAACTTGCCCTGGGCCGCGCTTACATCAAGAACGGCCAGGAGATGAAGGGCGCGCTGATCCTTCAGCACCTTTACTACACGCTGCCCGTCGCCGTAGAGGCGGATGCTGCCCAGGCGGAGCTCCAGAAGGTGCCGGGCGTTCCCCAGGCTTCCCTCGCCGATCGTCTCACGCGAGCGGATCTTCTTTTGAAGGGCAAGCGCTATACCGACGCAGCGCACGATTACCGCATTCTCGTCGATGCTGTTTCCGGAGACCAGCGCTCCCAGGTGCTCGACAATCTTGCCGTGGCCCTGGTCAAATCCGGTGCGACCCGCGAGGCCCAAACCTGGCTGGACCAGATTCCACCCAACGCGGCAGGTGAAATCTACGGGCAAAAGCTTTTCAACGATCTCGAAATCGCCCGCAACGCCAACGATGACGACCGCGTGAATGGCTATCTCGCGCAGCTCCGCGAACGCGCGCCCAATTCCAGTTGGCTGCAGGAAGGCCTGTTCACCGCCGCTAACATGTACATGCTGAAGCACGATTACGATCACGCGATTGACGACTATCGCGAGATCCATCAGCGCTTTCCGCAAGGTCCACGTGGCGCCTACGCGCATTGGCGTGCCGCCTGGCTCGATCTCCGCCAGGGACGCACCGACGCCGCCCTGCGCCAGTTCCGCGAACAGGTCGAGCTCTATCCCACCGCCACTGAAGCGACGGCCGCCATGTACTGGGAAGGCCGACTGCTGGAAGAAAAAGGCGATCTCGCCGCGGCACGCGCCTGGTATGCGAAACTTTCCGACCGCTACCGCAACTACTATTACGCGATCATGGCGCGCGAGCGCCTCCGCACCATCGGCGTACAGACGCCCGCGGAAGATCCGCTGCTTGCGCGCATTCATTCGGGCCCGGAGCCCGATCCTTCCGTCGCCGACATCGATCCGCCGGCGGACGACCTTCGCATGGAAAAAGCGAAGCTGCTTGAAAATGCCGGCCTCATCGACTTCGCCGTCAAGGAACTGCAAGCTGTTCCCGGGTGTGTCAGCGGCAATTGGGCAAGCTTGCAGGTGGCCCGCATTTACACCGACAACAATCAGCCGTACCGCGCGCTGCAATACCTCAAGCGCGTCATCCCTTCCTACACCGCGCAGGAGATCGGTACGTTGCCGGTGGCCTATTGGCGGGTTCTCTTCCCGCGTCCCTATTGGCCTGAGGTGCAGCGCTTCGCGGTCGAGAACAATCTCGATCCGTACCTGGTCGCTTCCCTCATCCGGCAGGAGTCGGAGTTCAACCCCGGCGCCGTCTCCTATGCGAATGCCTACGGTTTAATGCAACTGCTGCCCGTCACCGGAAAGAATGTCGCGAAGGCAGTCGGAATGAAGCACTACAACACGGCGGCGCTACTCACGCCTACCACCAACATTGAGCTCGGAACACGATATTTTCGCGAAATGACCGACAAACTCGGCATGGTGGAATACGCTCTGGCCGCCTACAACGCCGGTTCCGATCGCGTAGAAGACTGGCGCGACAGCGGCCACTATCGCGACATCCAGGAATTCGTGGAATCCATCCCCTTCGTGCAGACGCGCGATTATGTGCAGTCCATCGTCAGGAACGCAGCCATTTACAGGCGTCTCTATGGCGCGTCGGCATCTCCCGCCGCAGCCGCCAGGACGGAAGCCGTCGCCGAAAGAGCTGGAACCAGCGCGAATCGCTGAAGCAGCCGGCTTCTCCCGATTTACTGACAGGAAAAAAGAGCCCCGTCCGTTTACAACCTCTTCAAACCATGAGGGCATCGGAATGTAATAGACCAAGTTGTGTAACCGGCACCCTCGCAAGCTCGGTCGATTCCATCGAGCCCGCTCGCAGCTCCGGAAGTTCGATCTGTGACCTCATTGATCTTCAAGCCCTTAACTCCGGAAGAAATCGTTACGCGTCTGGCCGCAATCGTCGATTCCTCCGAGGATGCGATCGTCGGGACCGACGTTCAGGGCACCGTCGTCACCTGGAATTCCGCAGCCACCCAGCTCTTCGGCTACAAGGCGGAAGAGATCCTCGGGGATTCGGTCCTGCTGATTATCCCGCCTAGCTTGCACCATGAACATTCGAAGCACTTGGAAATGCTTGGCCGGGGCATGCGGGTGGAACACTATGAGACTCAGCGGCTGCGCAAAGGCGGCACCCGGGTGGATGTTTCTGTCTCCATCTCGCCGGTTCGCGATGCAAAAGGCGAGCTTATCGGATCGGCGATCATCGCGCGCAGCCTCGAAGCGCGGCGACGCGAGGAAGCTGCTTTGGCCCGCCTGGCCGCCCTCGTAGAATCTTCCGACGATGCAATCGTGGCGAAAGATCTCAATGGCATAGTCACGGATTGGAACGCCGCCGCCGAGCGCATGTTTGGCTACACGGCAGACGAGATCATTGGCCGTTCGATCCTCACCATCATTCCCCCGGAGTTGCAGCACGAGGAACCGATGCTCCTGGGCAAGGTCCGTGCCGGCCAGCGCATCGAGCATTACGAGACGCAGCGGGTGCACAAGTTGGGGAAGCGGCTCGATGTATCCCTGTCGATTTCGCCCATGCGCGACGGTTCCGGCCGCATTATCGGCGCGTCCAAGATCGTCCGCGACATCTCCGAGCACAGGAAGCTCACCAACGCACGCACCATGCTGGCCGCCATCGTCGAGTGCTCCGACGACGCTATCATCTCGAAGAATCTCGACGGCATCATCACCAGTTGGAATGCCGCCGCGGAACGGCTGTTCGGATACAAGGCAGAGGAGATCATCGGTCAATCGGTGCTGCGGATCATTCCCCGGGACTTGCAGTTCGAGGAACCAGGAATTATCGCGAGACTGAAGAGCGGCGAACGTATCGAACATTACGAAACTCGCCGGGTGCGCAAAGATGGCGAATTGCTTGATGTGTCACTTACGGTTTCACCGATCCGCGATGAGAAGGGGCGGGTGGTCGGCGGGTCGAAGATCCTGCGCGACGTTCGCGATCGTAAGCTCGCGGAAGTAGCCCTGGTGGAGAAGGAGAAATTCGCCGCTGCCGGGCGCCTGGCGGCTACTCTCGCGCATGAAGTAAACAATCCCCTCGAGTCCATCACCAATCTCTCCTATCTTCTCAGTCAAAACGAGTCTCTCGACGCGGAAGCGCGGCACTTTACCGAGTTGCTGCTCAAAGAAGTACAGCGCGCCGGGGACATCACTCGCCAGACCCTCGGCTACTATCGCGAGTCCAAGACACCGGCCGATGTCGATGTGCGGCAAATCCTCGAACACGTGTTGAACTCGAAGCGCAACAAGTTCGAACGCGCGAAAATCCAGGCGCATGTACATTTCCAGGAAATTCCCACCATCAAGGGATTCGATGGCGAGTTGCGGCAGGTTTTTGAGAACCTCATCGAGAACGCGATTGACGCCCTGGCAGGTGGCGGGACTATTTCCGTGAGCGCCCGAGTGGAAACCCTCGACGGCGAAAAGCACATCGTGATTCAGATTTGCGATAACGGAATTGGCATACCTTCGGAGTCGATGTCGAGCCTGTTCGAGCCCTTTTTCACCTCAAAGGTGGGCAAAGGAAGTGGCCTTGGGTTGTGGGTTTCGCGATCCATCGCGCGGAAACACGGTGGCGACATCTACGTGCGCAGCAACCCGAATGTCGGGCAGCAAGAGACCGTGTTCATCGTCGAATTGCCGGTTGCCGGCGCTGCGCGCCCCGGTACACCCGCTTACGCCAATCTCTCGTTGCGCACCGCGCAAGCTTAGTCGATCACTGCCCGGCAGGTTGTTTTTCGCTCTCCGCCGCGTGCTCGTGGTGGAAAATCATCTCGCCAATCAAAAGCACGGCTCCTACACAGATCGCGCTGTCGGCCACGTTGAACGCCGGCCACTCCCACTGCCTGTAATACACCAGAATGAAATCCGTGACCCATCCGTGAAGCACGCGGTCCCACAGGTTACCGACGGCCCCTCCAAGAATCAGCGCCAGGGCTCCACCCTGCAGCGACAGGCGATCGCTGGATTTCACCAAGAGCACTAGCACGATGACCAGCGCGATGAGCGAGAAGATCACCAGGGTCGCAAGACGCCAGGCCTCTGGGGCATCGGCGAACAGGCTGAAGGCTGCGCCCTTGTTCCGCAGGTGCGTGATCTTGAAGAATCCCGGAATAATCGTGATGCTCTCGAAGAGCGAGATTCTTTGCGCGACCAGCCACTTCGTCCATCGGTCCAGCAGGAAAACGCCGATGGAAATCGCGAGATACAGCAGTCGAGTTGTGGCGGACGATCTCTGCAATGGAAGAGCGGCAGACGCTAGCGCGCGCCTGCCGTCGCCTCCAGTTCGTGCAGTACCGGGCTGCAGCGTTCGCATACCGTCGGGTACTCGCTGTCTTCGCCCACGTGCCGGGAGTAGTTCCAGCAGCGGGCACATTTCTCTCCGGGTGCCTTGTTGATCTTTACCGGCAGCCCGGAGCCGTCGCCTTCGCCTTGCGTCACCTGCACATCCGATACGATGAACAGGTAGCGCAGTTCACCGGCATGCTTCGTCAGTAGCGAATAGATCTCCGCGGGCGCCGTGAGCACCACCTGCGCCTCCAATCCGCTGCCGATGAGCTTCTGGTTGCGCGCCTCCTCCAGCGCCTTCAACACCTCGGTGCGGATGGCGATCAGCCGCTCATACTCGTCTTCGATCTTCCTCGCTGCCTCGCTCGTCCGCTCGCGCGCCACCTCATCGGCAACGGGGAAGTAAGCCGCATGCACGCTTGCCGGACGGTTCGCCACCGGCGGCAGGAACTGCCAGATCTCTTCCGCCGTGAAGCTCATCAGGGGCGCGAAGAGCCTGACCAGCGCTTCGCCGACCGTCCAGATGGCCGTCTGTGCCGAACGCCGCTCCCTGGATTGCGGTGCGAACGTGTATAACCGGTCCTTGGCCACTTCGAAATAAACCGCGCTGAGGTCCACCACGCAGAAATCCTTCATCCGCATGAAGAGCTTGTGGAAGCTGAAGTCGTCATACCAGCCGCGCACGTCTCCGATCAGGTCCGCAAGCCGCAGCAGGATGTATTGGTCGAACGGCTGCAGCTCTGCAAACGGAAGCGCATCGGATGCGGGATTGAAACCGTTGAGGTTTCCCATGATCCAGCGGAAGGTGTTGCGGATCTTCTTATAGTTGTCCGCCACCCGCCCCATCAGCTCTTCGGAAGCCCGCACATCTTCGCGGAAATCCACACTCGCCACCCAGAGACGCACGATCTCCGCGCCCAGCCGGTTGGCGATATCCACCGGGTCCACCACGTTACCCAGCGACTTCGACATGGCGCGGCCCTGCGGATCGAGCGTCCAGCCACTCGTCGCTACCATCTTGTAAGGCGCTTCGCCTTCCGCGCCCACGTGACACAGCAGGGAAGAGTGGAACCAGCCGCGGTGCTGGTCTCCGCCCTCGGTGTAGAGATCCGCCTTCGGCTTGCCAATGACCGCCAGCTTGCTGGAGCCGCTCTCGAACCAGACGTCGATGATGTCCATTTCTTTGCGGAACGCGGAGCCGCCGCACTGGGCGCACTTTGTTCCCACGGGAAGCAATTCGCTCGCCGTGTGCCGGTACCAGGTGTCCGTGCCTTCGCGCTTCACTCGTTCCACCACCGCGGCGTTGATGGCCTTGTCGTTCAACAACTGGTTGCAACCCTCGCAGAAGAAGACCGCGATGGGCACGCCCCAGATGCGCTGCCGCGAGATACACCAATCCGGCCGCGTGGCGATCATGTTCGAGATGCGCTCTTCGCCCCATGCCGGATCCCATTTCACCTTCTTGATCTCATCGAGCGCCACCGACCGCAGCGTTCCGTTGCCCAGCTTGCTTTCCATCGCGATGAACCATTGCTCGGTCGCGCGGAAGATCACGGGGTTATGACAGCGCCAGCAATGCGGATAGGAGTGCTCGATGTTTTCATGTCCCATGAGCACACCGCGATCCTTCAGAAGCTCCACGATCTTCGGGTTCGCCTTGAAGACCTGCAGCCCGTCGTATTCCGGAAGACCATTGCGCAGGCGGCCAGCCTCGTCCACGTTGCACGTCTGGTCGATTCCGTAGTTCACGCCGGTGTAGAAGTCGTCTGCGCCGTGAGCCGGTGCCGTGTGGACCGCGCCAGTCCCGGTATCCATGGTTACGTAGTTGGCCATCACCCCGAGAATCGAGCGATCGAGGAAGGGATGCTGGAAGGTCACCCGTTCGAGCTTTCGGCCCGGGAAGCTTGCCACTTCCAGTGCCGACTGCAACCCTGTCTTCTCCTTCACGGCCTGCGCGAGTTCGGCCGCCACGATGTAGACCGTGCCCTCCTGTTCGAGTCCGACATACTCCGCGTCGGGATGGAATGCGACGGCCATGGAAGCTGGAAGCGTCCAAGGGGTGGTCGTCCAGATGATCGTGGCCACCTTTTTCCCGGCGAGGCGTGCGCTGATCGCCGCGGCGTCGCTGGTGAGCATGTAGCGCACGTATACGCTTGGGCTGGTATGCATCTCGTACTCGACCTCGGCCTCCGCCAAGGCCGTCTTGTCGTGAATGCACCAGTACACCGGCTTCAGTCCCTTATAGACCGCACCGTTCTCGAGGAAGTCATACAGGATGCGCAACACCACCGATTCGTATTGCGGCGTCATGGTCGAATAAGGGTCGTCCCACTGACCGAAGACCGCGAGCCGCTTGAACTGTTCGCGCTGCAGGTTCAGGTACTTCTCGGCGTACTTTGCGCAGGCGGAACGTACCGCGAGGGGGTCCATCTCGAGCTTCTTGCGCCCAAGCTGTTCGTCAACCTTGATCTCGATCGGCAGGCCGTGGCAATCCCACCCCGGGATGTAGGGCGCGTCGTAGCCCGCCATGGTCTTGGACTTAACCACAAAATCCTTCAAGCACTTGTTGAGCGCATGACCAAGGTGTATGGGACCGTTGGCGTACGGCGGACCATCGTGCAGGATGTAGCTGGGCTTGCCCCGCCGCGATTCGCGGATCAGCTCATAAATTCGCTGTTCTTCCCAGCGGGCGAGCATTTTTGGCTCGTTCTGAGGAAGATTTGCCTTCATCGCGAATGGAGTCTGCGGCAGGTTGATGGTGGTCTTAAGCTCCAGGGGCACTAGGATCTCCGTTCTTTGGCTTGCTTGATGGCTCCGGGGAGGGGTATTTCCGCGAGTATCGCGCGAACCGAATTTTTATTATAGTTTTTCGCCCTTTTTCACGTCCAACGTGTGCAGGGGTTTGCATGCGGGAATCCCCGGGGCCTAGGGTCAAACGCTTACCGGAGGGCGAGTTGGTATCCAGATACACATATTTTCCAGCTTTTGACCCAAAATCAGCAGCTCACATTTCAAAGAAGTTAGGCTACACTGTGCGGACGCTGAAAATGGGTATTTTCTACCCAAAGCAACTTGGCATTCAATGTGCACATCTCTTGATCAAGAGCAGCGGCTCAGCCCATGCGTTGCTCGATTTCCCTCGGTAAATACCACCGGAACAGGGTCAAGGGATCTGTCAAACGGTCGAAATAGGCCGAAGAGGGCTGACATCACGATATGTCGAATCAGGTTTTAATGCCGAATCCAACCACGAAAAAGCAGGACGAATTGAACCTGCTGCCGCCTACGCATATCAGCCAGGGCTTGTTCAGCTCGCTGGCGTCGAACCTCAAGGAAGCCCTTTTTCCTGAGAAACTTCCGCCCCTGCAGCTGACCTCCCGGCCGGTGCGCGTCCGCGAAATCTGGGGCGAGTACGGCAACCGCAAGAAGAGCGGAACGATCTCGGTCCTACTGCACGCGCTCGCCATTGGTGGAATTGTGGCTCTGTCCTTGACTGGCGCAAAAGTCGTGCAAGAGGCGAGGAAGCCTACAGTTACGCTCGTCAATCCGGATATGAGCGAGCTCCTGCCGATGCAACCCAAGAAGATGGACGCGATGCACGGCGGCGGCGGTGGTGGTGACAAGGACAAGATCGAAGCACCCAAAGGGAAACCGCCCAAGCAGGCGATGGAGCAGATTACGCCCCCGGCGATGGTGATCCGCAACGATCATCCCAAGCTCGCCGTGGAGCCGACGGTGGTCGTACCGCCGACGGTGAAGCTCGCCAGCAATATGCCGAACCTCGGTGACCCGCTGGCCAAGATGCCCTCGGGCCCGCCGTCGAACGGAATCGGTGCCGGAGCCGGCATCGGAAGCGGCATCGGTGGTGGCGTTGGATCCGGGGAAGGGGCCGGCGTTGGTCCTGGTAAAGGTGGCGGCATCGGCGGTGGCGTGTTCCGCGTCGGTGGCGGCGTATCCGCTCCGAAAATTCTCGACCAGCCCGATCCGGAATATTCGGAAGAAGCTCGCAAAGCCAAGTACCAGGGAGTCTGCGTTCTTTGGTTGATCGTTGGGCCGGATGGACGCCCGCGGGATACGAAGGTAGCTCGCAGCCTCGGCATGGGCCTGGACGAGAAGGCCATGGAGGCAGTTCGAAAGTGGAAGTTCGAGCCCGCGATGAAGGACGGTAAGCCGGTTGCGGTACAGATCATGGTGGAAGTTAACTTCCATCTGTACTGACGCGCTTGCCAGAACGCTATAGATCCTGGGTTGTGGATAACCAGCCGCGCTTTGCGGATCTACAGAAATCAGCGGACTGAAACTACGGGAGAGGCTAACCAGCCTCTCCCGTTATGTTTTTGCGGTATTCTGAAAACGGCGCACCATTTGTCATTTCTGCTCGCGCCGCGCATCTCACAAATTTGAAGTTCATTCGTCTTGAAGTCGGAATTCAGAAGCTGCTCGCCTTCGCTCGACCGAGCGAGGCTACCGTTGTCATGTTGCTCGCCATCTTCGTTGGCGGGTTGGCAGGCACCGTTGTTGTCCTGTACCACTTCCTGATCGAGCTGGTAAACGATTACGCCTACACCATCGCACCGCAGAAGACATGGCTCGCCGTACTTTTCTGCGCGCTGGGAGGCCTAATCGGCGGCATGATCCTGTTGCGGATCCGTTCCGCGCGCGGCAGCGGCGTCAACCAGGTTCGGGTCGCGCTGATCGTCCATGACGCGTACGTTCCACTGCGTGGCACGATCGGTAAGTTCTTTGCCTCCGGCATCGGTATTGGCCTCGGACTTCCCCTCGGCCCGGAAGACCCCGCGATCCACATCGGGGGCGGCATTGCCTCAGCATTGGGCCGCCTCTTCTCGCTTTCCAAGAAAAATCTCCAGCAGTTGATTCCGGTAGGTGCCGCGGCAGGACTGGCGGCGGCTTTCAATACACCGATCACCGCCGTGATCTTCACCCTCGAAGAAGTCGTCGGCAACATCAATGCGCCGATCCTCGGATCCACGGTCGTCGCTGCCGTCGTCGCAGTGCTGGTGCGGCGTTCAGCCCTCGGCGGGGAACCGCTGTTCACGGTGCCGAAATACGAGTTCGGCGCCGCCGGCGAGCTGGGATTTTACGTCGCCCTTGGCTTGCTCGGGGGATTGGTATCGGCGGCTTTCACCCGGATGATTGTCGGCCTGCGCTCGTGGGCGGGGCGTATTCCACGTCGCGGACCGATTGACTACGTCACCATCGGCGGCGGCGCCCTGGCCGGGGTTTGCGCCCTCATTGCTCCCCAAATCCTCGGCGCCGGCTACGGCGTGGTGAACAGCGCTCTCAATGGGAAACTTGCCTTTGAAGTGCTGTTGCTGGCCTTGCTTTTCAAGATGCTCGGCACCAGCATTGCGTTTTCTACCGGCAATTCCGGCGGCCTCTTCGCCCCGTCGCTCTTTCTCGGCGCCATGCTTGGCGGCGCCCTTGGGACGCTGGCACGCGCCCACTTCGGACACGACGTGGCGGACGTGGGCGCCTATGCGTTGGTAGGCATGGGAGTGACGTTTGCGGGCATCATCCGCGCCCCCATCACCTCCATCTTCATGATTTTCGAGGTAACGCAGGACTACCAGATCATGCTGCCGCTGATGATCGCGAACATGATCTCCTACGCGGTGGCCCGCACCCTACATCCGGATCCACTTTTTGATACGCTTGCCCGCCAGGACGGAATCCATCTCCCCGACAAGGAGCACCACGCTCTGGCAGACCTCACCGTGGAAGCGGCGATGCGCCCGCGCCGCGTTGTGCTGGACCCGAACTGGACCGCCAAGCATGCGCTGGAAGAAGCATCCCAGAAGTCGCAGGAGGCGTTCGCCATCGCCGGTCCCGGACAGGAACTTTACGGTGTCGTCACCGTCCCGATGCTCACGCGCGCGGTTGCGGCGGGCGAAGCCGAGCGCACCGTTGCGGATCTCGCCGTTTCTTCCGGCGGCTACCGCGTCTATCCCGACCAGCCGCTTGCGATGGCGCTGGAAAAGCTCGGCGGCGGCGCCATGTTGCTGCCCGTCGTCGGCCGCCTTCACCCTGACATTCTCATGGGCGTGGTCGATGCGGAGGATGTTCTGAGGGTGTATGGCTTAAGTCGGGCCGATGGTAAGTCTCAGATTCAACCGGAAGCCCGCGAAAGCAGCCTGGACCGGCACTAGTTTTTCACCCGGTTTTGGGAATATGATTTCGCCGCTTACAGTGCTGTGGAGAGCCCGTCCGTTGCTGGAGTGGATATGAACCGAATTCCCGCTCTCTTTGTGGTGATTGCCTGCGGGTTCTCCCTGTGGGGATGCGGTAGCTCAACTCCGAATTGTCCCGTAGATATTCCGATGGTAGTAACGCCCGCCAGCGGCACCGCCGATCATACAGTGGTGCCTCCGGGAAATCAGGTGCAGTTCACCGCTTCCGCGCCGAGCGCAGGCGTCGGATGCAAGGTCAACAACGGGGCCATCTCCGAACAGAATTGGACCGTCTCCGATCCAGCAGATGTGCAAATTGCGCCGAGAAATGGTACCGCCACCTGCATCAACGCCACTCCCGGCGCGGTTACGGTCTCGGTGGCAGTCACGATTGGCGTCCAGCAAGCCAGCGGAACGGCACAACTCACCTGCAAGTAGCGCGAGCCTAGCGTCTTACCCTCTCCTCCACAGCTTGTGGCTCCAAAAGTCCCGCTGCGCGGCAACAGGCTCCTGGCGGGATCGGCGCACCGTGCGGGCACGTCCTGGGATGGCCCAGGAACGTACAGATCTTCTCCGTCGCTTCGGGCGAGAGGATGTGCTCAAACTTGCAGGCCTGTTCTTCGATCTCTTCCTGGTTCTGCATGTGGAAGCTTTCGGTAAAGAGGCGTTCGGCGAGGCGATGCCTGCGGATAATGCTTTGCGCCAGCTCGCGTCCGCGTGACGTGAACTGGACGACGAACTCGCCATCTTCCGGAAGCACATGCTGCTGCTGGCGGATGGCGTCATGACAGGGATTGATGATCCGCTTGTGGCCATGCGGCTGCGGACCATGGCGTTGCATCGTGAGTAGCCCGAGCTCAACCATCTTCTCCACGGCAATGGGGACGGGAAGCAGTCCATGGTCATCCAAGCGACCCACTTCGGCCGACTCGCCGTGCTCTTCCGTGACCCAGATTTCTTCCAGAAGTTCGTCGAACTGCTCCTGGTCATTGAGCGAGAAGATCTGTTCGTGGCTGAGCCGGCCATGGTGCAGCTCGATCATGCGGTCCGCGAGCCGAGCCATGACGGGATCGTGCGTCACCATGACGATGGTCCGCCCGGCATTGTGCAACTCGCGCAAAAGGCGCAACACGATCTCTTCGTTCTGCGCGTCGAGATTGCCGGTCGGTTCATCGGCGAGAATGATCTTCGGGTCGTTGATGAGCGCGCGAGCGATGCACACCCGCTGCTGCTCGCCACCGGAAAGCTGCGCCGGCAGATGATTGGCGCGGTCCGCCAGCCCGACTCGCTCCAGCGCCTGTCGAGCCTCACCTTCGTCGGTCATGCTGTGGAAGTATTGCGCGAGCATGACGTTCTCCAGCGCGGTGAGGTAAGGAATGAGATGAAACTGCTGGAAAATGAACCCGATCTTCTCGGCGCGCACGCGATTCAGTTCGGATGCAGGGAACTGCGCGACATTTTCTCCATCCAGCCAGATCCCGCCGCTGGTCGGCTGGTCGAGGCAGCCGACCAAATTGACCAGTGTCGATTTGCCCGATCCCGAAGGACCCATCACGGCAAGCCACTCTCCCGTGTTGACGTGCAAGCTCACGTCATCCAGCGCTTTCAGCATGGCGGCATCGCCATTGCGCTCGGCGCGCGCCGGATAAAGCTTGCTCACGTTTTCCAGCCGGATCATTCTTTACTCACCCCTCAAGATGGTAGCAGGCTGCACCCGCCGCAGAAGGCCCATCGGCAGCAGCGCCGCCACCAGCGCCAACAGCACGCTGCCTGCGAAGACGATCGGCAGCACCGAAAGCCGTGGCGAAAGGGCAGCGTGGAAGTTGGCGCGCGCGATCCAGGCAGCCGCCCCGAGTCCGATCAGGAATCCGAGGATCGCGCCCGCGCCGCCCAGCGCTGCGGCTTCGGCCGCGAAGAAACCGGTAACGATTCTTTCCGAGGCGCCAAGCGCCTTCATGATCGCAAAGTTCTTGCGCTGTTCCAGAACCCACGCCGTCAGCGTCGCCAGCACGCACAGGATCGAGGTCACGATAATCACGATCGCCGAGGCGAGCAGGGAAGCGCGTGCCTTGCCCAGCACCCGGCCCTCGGCTTCGACGATCTGCCGCACCGGCTTGACCTCAGCCTGCGGAAGCGCCGCCGCCAGCTGGTTGCGCATGGCCTCGACCTCGGCCGCCGATCCGGTGGCCCCGATTTCGATGGTCGAAGGAGGAAGCCCAGTCCATGCGCTGAAGTCATTCATCGAGAGATAAATGCGGCTGTCTTCTTCGGCGCCAGTGCGTAGCGTGCCGGCTGGCGCAACCTGCACCGTCTTATCCTTGAACGCAAGTTCGAAGCTTCCACCGCTCGGTGAAACGACCGCCATCGCACGTGTACCCACGAGTGCATCCATGGGCGCCGTGGGCCAGTTCGATACCGCCCACCAGCGGTTGAGCAGCTTTGCCCGTGCGAAGTCGGTGCCGGCAACCACGACAGCCTTGCCCTTGCTGGCCTGCACCACGGCGTAGGCGAACGGAACCGCGACCCCATGTCCCCTGAGCACCGCATCGACCGTCGTTAATGTATCGGCGGGAAGCGGCTTGCCGTTTTGTGCAACGATGACAAGATTCGCGCCGTAGTTGCGAAACTCCCTTTGCAGTTTGGCCTGCGTATCGATATAGACATTGAGCATGGCGGTGGCCACGGCAGCCGCCACCACCACGGCCATCAGGGCTGCCGTAGCGCGACCCTTACGAACCAGCGCGGCGCGCATCATCATGCGGAAGAACATGCCCGATTTCCCGTTGCGCGCCATCAGGCGTCTCCCCGCAGAACCATGACCGGCTCGTAAAGCATCGCCTTGCGAATGGAAGCCGCGCTGCCGAGAAAGGTCACAAGGACCGCGATCGTGAGCACCAGCGGGAAGAGCACCGGCGAGATACTGACCTGCGAGGCGAAAATCCAGATGCCGATGCGCCGCGCCAGCAGGGAACCAACAGCAAATCCGATCGCGCCACCGGCAAGCGCCAGCAGGGCGGCCTCGGTGAAGAACAGTCCAGCGATAGCCGAATTCGCTGCTCCCATCGCCTTCATCAGACCTACCTCGCTGCGCCGCTCCATGATCGCGGTCGCCATGGCCGCCGAAACCGCCAACGCCGACGCCAGCAATGCCGCGATCGTCACCAGCAGCATCAGTCCTTCGATCCGCGAGAGGACGTTGCCTTCGTTCTGCGAGACCTGCCGGATCTCCACCGCGCGCGAGCCGGGAATTGCCTCCTGCACCTGGAAGGCTATCGATTTTGCGTAGGGCGAGCAGAACCAGCGGTCGAAGTCGGCTTTGCTCAGTGCCTTCGGATTCTTGCGCGCGAAATCATCTTCCGGTTTGGTGAGAGCGCTCACCAGCACCTGCTTCACAGCGCCCGGCCGGCTGAGAACGTTTTGCGCAAGCCCAAGCGGTCCGATGACCTGGTTATCTTCCCCGCCGCCGGTCGTGAGAATGCCAGCTACCCGCAGGGAACGGTCGCCTATCCGAACGTGATCCCCCGCACTCACCTTCAGCGAATTGGCGAGCGAAGCACCGACAAGGATGTCGCTCGAACTGTCCTCAGGCCACGTGCCCGCGACCTTCCACCACGGCGAGATCTTCCGTACCCCGGTTGTGAAATCTTCCTTGCCGTAGCGCAGCTTCTTTTCAAAATACGTTCCGACCAGGTCTGTGTGAGCGCTTCCCGACGCAGAGCGCACATCGACGGCCACCGGCAGGAAGGGAGCAAAGCCCTCGACGTTGTTCCGCCAGAAGATGCCTTTGATCTCCGGGAGGTCCGATTCCTTGAGGTAAGCGCCATCGTTCGCCGGTTTCAGATCGACGCCGCCGATGCGCACGTCAAGCGTGTCGGCCTGGGCTGTGACGGCAATGTTGGCGCCGTAGCTGCGCAGCTCGCGGTTGATCTTGTCGCCGATGTCGGTGGCCACCGCGATCATGGCCGTGGCGACGGTGACCCCTAGAGCGATCGAGAGTCCGGCCAGCAGCTTGCGCCTCTGTTGCCGCCGGAACGATTGATAGACGAGCCGCAGGAACATCGCTTATTTCTTCTGGAAGATGCGCAGCCCGCTTTTCACATCGGCCGCCGTCAGCACTACGGAATCCGTCGTTGTCACCGACTTAAGGGGGACAGGGTTGCATCCGCCAGGAGTGCCTACTGACTGTGGATTGATCGGCGCCGCGCAATTCTTGCAAACCAGTCCCTGCTGCGACTCGTAGTAGCCCACCGGGCCGCAGATCTCGCAGGCATCGAAGACGGTCGCGATCTTGCCGTCCGGTTTCTGGTACAGCAGGAAACGAACCTCCGTGCCGTCGATGTTCGCCTCGTAGCGATGCAAGTGGCCATCTCCGACCTGCGAGAGCGGAATCGTAGCTCGCCCGTCGGTAAACGTGACGGGTATAGCGGGGGAGAGGGCAGACGCACTTTTCGCGTAGATGAACTGCGCCGTCACCATGATGATGAAGACGAACGAACAGATATAGAGCGAGGAGGCCCAGAAACGTTCGCGGCGCACCGTCCACTCCGCCTTGCGCCGTTCGGCGGCATTGGCCACCACGGGCATCACGCCCGCGCGACGGCGATACTCGAAGAGCACCATCATGGCCGCCAGCGCGAGGATCGTGATGAAAAAGAACATGTCGTTGCGGACGATGGGTCCGATCAGCGCCATCTCTTCCTTGCTCGAAGGCAGTACACCGTTCTCCGAAAGTTCATGCAGGCCGGAGATGACCAGTTGGAAGGCTACGAAAAAGAGGATGACGGTGGTGACCTTGAAGAACTTCTGCAGATTGACCTTCACCGTGCCGCGAACGAACATCACCCCGAAGGCCACCGCCAGGCCAATGCCGATCAGCGTGCCGAGGAAGTTCAGCAGTTCGGTGGTGTTGAGCGAGACGGCCGAAAGGATCAGCACGGTTTCTACGCCTTCGCGGAACACCATCAGGAACACGAAGAGGAACAGCCCGACCTGCGAGCCCTTGCTGGTGAGGGTGCCGAGCTTGGCCTCGATGTCCCCTTTCATCCGCCGGCCGGTCTTCATCATGAAGACCACCATGCTGACGACGAAGACCGCGGCGACCAGCATCACCCAGCCTTCCACGATGTCGGTGTTCAGGTTGAGGCGGGAGACGACGATGGCCGCGCCGATGCTTCCGAGAACGGCGGCGACCAGGCCGCTATAGACGTACTTGCGCAGATCGTTGCGGCCGATTTTGTTGAGATAGGCGAGGGTTATGCCGATAATGAGGGCGGCTTCCACTCCTTCGCGCAGCGTGATGACGAGAGCCTCGATCATGAATGGGCGACCACTTTCCGGGGGATGGCCAGGATCAGTGCCGGTATCAAATTGAAAATGAAATTCATTTTCAATATGTATTGTATGGGTATCCCTCCCGCAGGGTCAATGGAAGGCCGTCACCTGTAAGTGTGATAAGCCGAACGGCGTCCCTGCGCAGCGAATGGCGCCCCTTCCCGACCTTTTCGCATCACCCCCGCGCTTTGGTAATCTAAATCTGCCATGAGAATCGGCGTACTCGCGCTGCAGGGCGACTTTGAAGCTCATCGCCAGATGCTCGAACGGCTTGGGGCCGACGTCGTTCTGGTGCGCAAACCCTCGCAATTGGCCGAAATCGACGGTCTGGTTATCCCCGGAGGCGAGTCGAGTACCTTCCTGAAGCTCCTCGGCGACGACGGCTTCGAGGAATTGAAGAAGTTCGTCACCTCCAAGCCGACGTTTGGTACCTGCGCGGGCGCCATCCTGCTCGCCAACCAGGTGGAAAATCCCGCACAAAAGGGAACCGGCGCCATCGACATCCGGATACGCCGCAACGCCTACGGACGCCAGATCGAGAGCACCATCCTCACCGACGAGTGCAAGTTGCCCGGTGGCGAGATGGAGATGGTCTACATCCGCGCCCCGAGGATCGAAGAGGTCGGGCCGGGCGTGGAAGTGCTGGCGAAGCGGGCCGGGCATCCGGTGCTGGTGAAGCAGGGCAAGGTCCTGGCGGCTACTTTCCACCCGGAGCTCACCGGAGACACCCGTGTCCACGAAGAATTCCTGAGAATGGTTCGCAACGGTTCCGGAGAACACGCATGAGGCTCTACGAGTTGTCTGCCACGCTCAACAACGGCAAAGAAAAGAAACTCTCGGACTACAAAGGCAAGGTCCTGCTGATCGTGAATACCGCCAGCGAATGTGGATTCACGCCGCAATATCATGGCCTGCAGGAGATATACGAGCGCTACAAAGATCGCGGATTCGCGGTGCTTGGCTTCCCCTGCAACCAGTTTGGCCACCAGGAGCCGGGAAGCGACAAGGACATCCAGTCCTTCTGCGAAGTCAACTACGGGGTCAGCTTTCCGCTCTTTTCCAAGATCAAAGTAAACGGGCCGGATACGCATCCGGTGTACAAGTTCCTGAAAGCTGAGAAGGGTGGTTTGCTCAGCGACAACATCAAGTGGAACTTCACAAAGTTTCTGGTGGATAAGGAAGGCAACGTCATCGACCGTTATGCACCGCAGACGACGCCGGTCCGCATCGCCGACGACATCGAAAAGCTGCTCTAGACCTTACAGCTTCTCTCCCCGGACCAGTGGTTGATGGAAGCCGGTTTGCTCCGGCAGGAGTACCTCAACCTTCCCGAAGCCGCACGCGCTGACCAGCTCCGCCATCTCGCACTTGAGAATGGCGCAGTAGTGACCGGTGAAGTGCAAGACCTCCCAGTGGTTCGAGATCTCGTTGCTCACGTACACATGGCAGGTGTAGCGACGCTCGTCGTGCCAATCCCAAACTTCGTGAAAGATCCGCCGGCCATTTCCGTTTTCGGAAAAACTGGGCGCCATCCCGGTCGGCCGGGCCTGCAGGATCGGATCGTAGTCGCGAATTCCGGTGAGAAAGACTCCACCGGGTCGTAAGCGGCCATGGATCGCGGTGAGCGCCACCCGCATGTCCTCCATGGAGCCGAGATGAGGCAGAACATTGTCGAGGGCAATGGCGGCGCCGTAGTAGCTCTCCGGCGCGGCCTCGAGCCAGCGGACGTCGTCGACCCGGAACTGTATGGAAAGCCCCTGCTGTTGAGCCTGTGCCCTGGCGCGCGCAATCGAGGCCTCGGAGCTGTCGGAGCCCTCGACGAGGTAGCCCAGGCGCGCGAGCGCGATCACTTGCGTACCGATTCCGGCAGCGCAGTCCAGCAGCGTTCCACAGTCGGCTGGATCGGGCAGAAATTGTCGAAGTACTTCGTCGTCGCGGCGCATTGGGACTACTTGCAGATAACTAGCATCGTCGCATCGAGAGACTCCGGCGGCGAGAGTACCTTCGGTCTCGTTTGGCCATGTACTTCCGCGTCCTCCGGATATAATCGCCCTTCTCTCCAGGAATTGCCGCCACGGAATGTTTTCGCAAAGAACCAGTTGGAAACTCAGCCCGAATCGCTATACCGAAGCGCTTACGCAGCACCACGCTTCGGGACGGGAGCTGCTCGACCTCACCGCCTCGAACCCGACGACGGTCGGATTGTCCTATGACACCGCAGCGATCCTGGCGGCTCTGGCAAGCCCCCATTCTCTGGCGTACGAACCCCTCGCCAAAGGATTGCCGTCCGCCCGCGAGGCTGTCGCGCGGTACTACCGTGACCTCGGTTTTCCTATCGATCCGGAACAGCTCCTGCTGACCACAAGCACCAGCGAGGCCTACACCTTCTGTTTTCGTCTCCTCTGCGAGCCCGGCGACGAGGTGCTCATTCCGACGCCGAGCTATCCGCTCTTCGAGTTTCTTGCCGACCTCCAGGACGTGCGGCTCGTTCCGTACGAATTGATCTACGACCACGGCTGGCAGATCGACCTCCACGGTCTCGAGCAGAAACTTACCCATCGCACTCGCGCGGTCATCGTCGTGCATCCGAACAATCCCACCGGCTCGTTCGTCAAGGCGCATGAAATGGCCGCCCTCGCCGCTCTCTGCGCGCAACACAATCTCGCGATTGTTGCCGACGAAGTATTTCTCGACTACGCGTTACACGCTAGGCCACAGAGTTTTGCCGCGAATGATACGTGCCTGACCTTCACCATGAGCGGTCTCTCGAAGATCTCCGGGCTGCCGCAGATGAAGGTTGCCTGGATCGCCGTGAGCGGTCCAGGAGAGCTCGAAAGGGAAGCGCTGGCGCGGCTCGAGGTGATCGCGGACACGTATCTCTCGATGAACGCTCCCATCCAGCACGCAATCCCCGTGTTGCTGGAAGAGCGGCACACGATCCAGCAGCAACTGCATGCGCGCATTCGCGAGAATCTTGCGGAACTCGATCGGCAGCTCGCGACCCAACCACTGGTTTCGCGTTTGCTCGTGGAAGGCGGCTGGTACGCGATCCTGCGAGTCCCCGTCACGCGCAGCGATGAAGACCTTGCCGTCGAACTTATCTCGCAGCACGATGTCCTGCTGCAGCCGGGACATTTTTACGACTTTGCTAATGACGGATATCTAGTTGTCAGCCTGATAACTTCTGCTGCGTTCTTTCGTGAAGGGATCGAACGGTTGTTGCAGTATGTCGCAACCCTTTAGTGTCGTTACTCGCGCGACGCCCTTACGTGATCTCCCAAAACATTCACAGTTCCGCGAAACTTTCTTTCAGGAGCTCTGTTTCTACTGACATGAAACGCACACTCACTCACACGCTTCTTATCCTGGCAACGAGCACTCTGATGACCGTCGGCAGCGCCGTTGCTCAAAACCCAAACACAGCAGGCGCAGGACCGGACAAAGTTGATCCCGGACATCCGCGCGTGAACCAGGTCAACGGTCGCGAGACCAACCAGCAGGACCGGATTGCCAATGGCGTGAAGAGCGGTCAGCTTACGCCCGGTGAAACGCGACGGTTGGAACGTGGCGAACAGCGCCTGCAGAACAACGAAAAGAAAGATATGGCGAAGGACAATGGCCATCTCACGAAGAAGGACCAGGCCCAGCTCAACCACGAAGCGAACCACATGAGCAAACGAATCGCCGCGGACAAGCACAACGGCAAAACCGACTAACCAGTAAGTGCCGCAGGTACACTGTTTACGGGGGCGCCGGCACCCGTAATCAAATGTAAAACTCCCCCTTTTGCTTTTGTGACCCCTGCGGGCGGAACGGTATAATGCGAAAGTGCTTAAGTATTCGATCGTCGTCCCCTTTCACAACGAAGAAGAGAACGTAACCGAGCTCTACGACCGCCTGAAGGTCGTCATGGAGGGCGTCGGCGAGACGTTCGAGCTCGTGTTTGTCGATGACGGCAGCCGTGACGGCACCTTCAAACTTCTCCAGCAGATTGCAGCCGTCGATAGCCGTGTCGTCGTGGTGAAACTGCGCCGCAACTTTGGCCAGACCTCGGCGCTCGCCGCCGGCTTCCACAACGCCCAGGGCGATTACGTGATTGCCATGGACGGCGATCTGCAGCATGATCCCAACGACATTCCTCAGTTCGTCGAAAAGATCAACGAGGGGTACGACATCGTCAGCGGCTGGCGCAAGGTACGCATCGACAACTTCGTGTTGCGGCGCTTTCCGTCGCGCTGCGCCAACTGGCTCATGGCTAAATTAAGCGGCGTCGATATTCACGATTTCGGTACTACCTTCAAAGCCTATCGCCGCGACCTGCTGCACCTCGTACCGCTCTACGGCGAGATGCACCGCTTCATTCCGGCCCTCGCATCGTGGCATGGCGCCACCATCTGCGAGATCCCGATCAAGAACGTGAACCGCGAGCGCGGCGTTTCGCATTACGGCATCGGACGCACCTTCCGCGTCTTCTTCGATCTGCTGACCATCCGCTTCCTGCTTAAATATCTGTCGCGCCCGCTCCACTTTTTTGGCACCGTCGGCATGAGCGGCGTAATGGCCGGCTTGGGCCTTGCCCTGTGGATGATGGTCGATAAGCTCCTGCACCAGACACACCTGGTGAGCCAGCACGGTCCATTGATGCTGACCTCCGCGGTGTTGATCGTTGCCGGTGTGCAGTTGGTCGCGCTTGGATTGCTGGGCGAGCTGCAGGTCCGCCACTACTACGATCCGACCGAACGTACGCCGTATTCCGTGGAGCGCGTACTCCGCTCGCAGCAAGAGCAGTCGCACCTGACGGAATAGCCTCGAAGCTTGTCATCCTGGGCGAAGAGCCCGCCGAAATTGCGGGCTCGCAGTCGAAGGACCCCTACTCGTGCAGCCAATTTCCGTCTTTTTCGGTCGCTCCGACATCGAATAGCTATGCCGCACCCGAAGCTCACCCTCTTCACCCGTCCCGACTGCCCGCCTTGCGATTGGCTGAAGGCATGGCTGCGCGAGCGGGGCCTCGAATTCGAAGAGCATGACGTGAGCTCGGATAAGGCCGCGGTCTTCACCATGGTCCGGACCTATAGAAGCCAGTCCACGCCTACGCTGGTAATTGGCGACCGCGTGCTGATCGGCTTCGAGCCGGAAAAAATCGAAGCGGCGCTGGAATCCGCCGCCATCCAACCTACCGACTAACTCGTTCTGCTGAGGGAGAGCTTGCCATGGAAAAAGCGACATTTGCTGCCGGTTGTTTTTGGGGAGTGGAAGAGACGTTTCGCACTACGCCCGGTGTGCTGGAGACGCAGGTCGGCTATACCGGCGGCCACACCGTCAATCCGACCTATCACGACGTTTGCACCGACGGTACCGGCCACGCCGAGGCGGTCGAAGTCACCTTCGATCCTGCCAAAGTTTCGTTTGAGGAGCTGCTGGAAATCTTCTGGGCGAACCACAATCCCACGCAGCTCAACCGCCAGGGTCCGGATGTTGGCACCCAGTACCGGTCGGCGATCTTTTTCCATTCGCCGGAGCAACAGGCGAAGGCAATTGCTTCCAAAGAGGCGTTGGAGAAGAGCGGGAAATTCTCGCGCCCGATCGCTACCCAGATCGTACCGGCGGAGACTTTCTACCCCGCCGAGGATTATCACCAGCAGTATCTGCTCAAGCGCGGCCGCGCGCAGTGCCATTTCTAGAAGCTAATAGGCGCGATTCGTCATTGGGACCATGGTGACCTGCGGGAGGGAGGTTTCGGGAAAGTCTTTCGTAATGGATTTCCGTAACGCCTATTCTTGGAACGACAGCGACGCGAACGCCTCGGGGACGTGGAAGTTCGGTTTTGGAGTATTGGTCGGTTGCCAGCTGGAATAGAACCGCTCCGGCTCGGCTCCCTCCACCCGAAAGAAATTCAGCTTCCACGGCAACTTGGGGTCGAACTCCCGCGTGAGGCTCTTCATCGGGATCGCGAGCTCCGCTGTCCAGATGTTTGCAGCGGCATCGACTACGACCTTGCTCTTCATCATGCAGTTCAGGTCGAGGGTCTGATCCGGCTTGATAGCAAGATCCAGCCAATCGCCATTGGGGCTGATCTCGAACTCCGCGTAGTTGCGGCCGCTTTGACCGGCGGGCTGCAGGAAGACCTCGGCCACGTCGCGCTCCCACAGTTCGGGCTGGCGCTGGTCGCGATTCTCGTAGGTGTACAGGGTTCGATAGCGCGCGCGAAATCGTAGGAACAGCGTTTCCGTCGTCCACAGAACCCGAACCTCGGTTTCGCGCTGGGGATCAGCATTGCGCCCCTGCCAGTCGTGACAGAAGCGCACCGGGGTCGCGGACTCCCAGGCATCGGATTGCGGCAACCCGGCGGAGGTGAGAGAAGAGTGGAGTTTATGGGCGGCGATCATGCCATGCACGTTGAGACATTCCTGTGCATGCACCGGCTGGAACAGAAACAGAATCACGAGTGCGCCGAGGAATCTCAATCGACGCATTGTATCGAATGCACCCTGTGGATGCCCACGCGACGTCCTCCCGTCGATATCGGCGTATGTTTGATAAAATCAAAGAGGTCGGGCATCGGTCCCGCGCGACGTAATCCTGCGAACCCCGCCAGGTCCGGAAGGAAGCAACGGTAGCAGGCCAGTACGTGTGCAGCGGGTTCTCCGGTGTCCGGCTATTTTTTTGTTCCGCACAAAGGGCAGAAGACTCCATTGGGAATGGCAGATACGCAGCTGGGTACCCGTATAGTGACATTCGTGGATCGATCAGCGAAAATGAAGTTTCGCCTTGTGATGGAGAACTGATTTGACTTCTGTTCGTCGCGCCAAGATCACGGCGCTCGGTACCTACGTGCCGCCCCGAGTCCTCACCAACTTCGATCTAGAGAAGATGGTAGACACCACGAATCAATGGATCCTGGAGCGAACCGGAATAAAGGAACGCCACCTGGTGGAAAAAGGCGTCGCCGCCAGCGATCTCGCGGTCGAAGCCGCCAAGATCTGCCTCGCCAACCGGGGAATCCAGGCGAACGAGGTGGAGTGCATCATCGTCGGCACAGTTACCCCTGACATGATGTATCCCTCCACGGCCTGCCTTGTGCAGAACAAGCTCGGCATTCCCAACACATGGGGCTTCGATATTTCGGCGGGCTGCTCCGGATTCCTGTATTCGCTGACGACCGGCGCTAAGTTCATTGAGAGCGGCCAATACAAGAAGGTGCTCGTCATCGGTTCCGACGTGAACTCCTCGATGATCGACTACAAAGACCGCGCCACGTGCATCATTTTCGGCGACGGCGCGGGGGCCGTGCTGCTCGAACCGGCGGAAGAGGGCGAAGATGTCGGCATTCTCGACCATGTGCACCAGGTGGAAGGCGTCGGCGGCCAGTTTCTCTGCATGCCGGGAGGCGGAAGCTTGAACCCCGCCTCGAAGGAAACCGTTGAGAAGAACATGCATGTGGTTCATCAGGATGGGCAGAATGTCTTCAAGTATGCCGTGAAGAAAATGGCGGAGATGACCGACAAGATTCTCGTCCGCAATCACATGACCGGCTCGGATGTGGACTGCTTCATCGCCCACCAGGCGAACAAGCGCATCATTGTCGCCACCGCCGAGCGGCTGAAGATGCCGATGGACAAGGTCATCATCAATATCGAGAAGTATGGCAACACGACCGCCGGCACCATTCCTCTCGCCATGCAGACGGCCCTGGAAGAAGGTAAGTTGAAGAAGGGAGACCGCGTGTTGCTGGCTGCCGTCGGAGCGGGATTTACCAGCGGCGCAACCCTGCTGAAATGGGCTTATTGAAGTTTGATCGGATACGACTTGGCCATGCGAGAGCGTGGCCTTTTTGTTTTTGCTAGGTAGTCCGGGAGGTCTGGCCGTTGGGACGCTTTTGTCCAGGCTGCCCATCAAGTCGGCGCTGGATGCATCCCCGGATTACCGAAATAAGGTGCTCGGAATCCACCGGGTAGGTGAGGAAGGCATCGGCGCCTCCGGTGTTCGAATGGGGCACAGCGTTGGCGTGTCCACTGGCCGAATGAAAGACGATCGCTACCCGGTTGTTGTCGGAACTGGATCGAATCTGGTTGCAAACCTCGAAGCCGCTGATGTCGCCCAAGCCGATATCGAGCAGCACGGCGTCCGGCCGCATTTTCTCGATCTCTTCCAGTGCGGCTTTGCCAGAATGCGCGCCGGCTACGTCAAAGCCTGCAGACGCAAGCAGCTTGCACAACGCATAGCGATGGATTTCGTTATCGTCGACAGCAAGAACTCTGAACTTCCGAGTCGGAGGCCGGGTAGTGGTCGGGGAACTCACAGTGCCTGCATTCTATACGAGGGTGGATAAATCAGAACACCTGCGCGAAGGTGCTTTCTGCCAAACGGGGACAGGTTCTACAAGAGCTTCAGGAATTGCAGGGCTCGATCCAGCTCGGGGAAAAGCTTTTCTTCTTCCTGGAACTCGCGCCCATGCACACAGCGGCGGCTGCCGCGAAGCTTTACCGGATGCTTCAGGTGCAGCATTTCGTGATAGAGCAGGTATTCAAGGGCGTAACGCGGAATCCGGGGCTGATCGAATATCTTGCTGATAACAATGGCGTTATGCGCCGGATCATAATGCCCTAGAAGGTGGCGGGAGTGGCTATTGCTCCAGGTCAGTTGGGGCCGTGCCATCAATCCGAAGAAAAAGCGCTGGTTGAGGTCCTCGAAGATCTCCTCGAGGTCATAAACCTGTCCCTGGGTGCCATAAATCTGCTTCCGACCGCGCATCTGGCGCACCAGGTGTGCCTTTTCGGTGAGCTCCCGGGTGTTCGTATAGCGGCGGTAGCGGGTCGCGTGCTGAGACTCGACCTCTTTGCGGTAAAGCTTGGCAAGCAGGATGTGCGCAATCGCCTTCAGCACCGTTTCCGGTGCACCTTCCAGAAGATCGGAGAGGCGGATCTTCAGCTCGCCCTCACGCAAACGGATGGTGTTGTTGATGTTGGCAAACGGGTAAAAACGGATGTGCATGACCGGAATAGGCGCGCGCGGCCGCAGCTCGCGATAGGCCTCATGAAATAGTTCGTGGACACGACTGCTCAAAACGAATTCAGATTAGCACGAGGTCCAGAGGACTTCGCGGCCGGGACCGCGCCACTAATTGTGGGGCACGTCGGAAGAGACGCGATGGCCCTCCGGCTCCTCCTCCTTCTTGAGTTTATTGTTCTTTGCCAGCTCACTCTGCTCCTGCATGGCGTGGCGCGCGTCGTCGGCATTGTTGTTCAAAGACTCAATCGCGTCGCGCAGGACGAACTTGTACTGGTCGGCATCAGCGGCAAGTTTCGGATCTTCGCTCTGTTGCGAAAGACGACGCAGCTTCAACTGGAATTCGCTATCCCCCTCGATCACCAGCTTAAGAGACTTACGGATGTCCCAGTGCTGCGTGTTATACATCTCCACGTTGTCTGCGATCTCATCGGAGAGCGTGGCGAAATCCTGCAACAAGTCATGGAGCTGTCCGGCTCGATCCTTTGCCTTCGGGTCGGCGAGCAGCTGGTCGATACTGGTCATGCGGGCGCGCGCAAATCCGACGTAGAGCTTCAGGCGCTGGTTCGGCTCGACCGCCGTGTCGCGCAATTGATCGACCTCCGCCGGGTTGAGTGGATCGTGTCCAGGCCTGTTCTGCGCCGCGATCGGCGGCGCAAGCAAGAGAGCCGCACCTAGGCATACCAGGAGAAATCTCATGAGCCCCTCTTCTTGTCGAACATAGCTTCGAGCAGGGAACTTCGCGCCTTATCGACCTCGTCAATCGTCTGCTGCACCTGCGGTTGCTCGTCCACCGGCAGAGCGTTCTTCACCTGTGCGAGTTGATACGCAATCTTGCGCAGCGTAATCTCCGTGGCCTTCTCGTGCTTGCCGGTCTGTATAGAGGCCTCCGAAGCAACCTTTGCGTATTTCACAATCTCCTTCAGCCCCGCGGAGCCTTCCGCATCCTTTCCCTCCTGGAAGGCCTTATCCGCCGCCTTGGCGGACTGCTCGGCATATTCCACCGCAAACTTCGCCTTATCTGCGCCGGAAGCCGTATCCGCGCGGCTCTTCAAGTCTTGTTGCGCAAATGCCGGCATGGCAGTGAAAAGCAGGACCAGTGCGGCGGTGCGACGGATCATTTCCTTCTCGATTCGGGGTCCAGCGCAATCAGGCGGTGGCGTGCCTGCCATTCCTGGTCCGGATGCTTGCCGTCTGCCACGGACAGGAACTGCTTATAAAACACGATCGCCTGCTTAACATTTCGGAGATTATCGTAGTTCGTGGCGCGCAGGAAGTAGGTACTCTCATTTTCGGGGTAGAACTGCGCCCGGGCGTCCAGCGCCTTCAACGATAGGCCATAGTCCTTGTTCTCCGCGGCAGCGAACGCCAAGTCGTGGTATGCCTCTCCCATCTTGGGATTCAGCTTGATCGCCATGAGTTGCTGCTGCTCCGATTCGGCGTTCTTGTGCAGCCGGAGCAGGGTATTGCCGTATAGCTGGTGGAGCCCGGCATCGTTGGGCGCATGTTGTACCAGCAACGCAAATTCCCCCGAGGCTTTTTCATACTGCTTGGACGCCAGGTAAAACTCCGCGGCCGAGCGGTGGGCCTCCATGTCGTTCGGCAGGAGCTTCAGGACGCTTTCGTAGGCCTGGGTCGCCTCCTCGTCTTTGTTCTCGGCGGCGAGCACCCTGGCAAGCTGCAATTGGGCGTTCCCATTGCCAGGCTCGGAGGCAATGACCTTTCGCAGCATGGATTCCGCCTCCGGCAGCCGTTTCGCCACCAGGTAAAGGTTTGCCAGCCCGGTAATCGCATCCTTGGAATTCGGATCGAGCGCCAGCGCGGCCTGGTACTCGCGCTCGGCGGAGGCGGTGTCCTTGACGTGTTCCGCCACTTCGGCGGCGCTGAGGTGCGGCTCGGGATCCTTCGGCTTGAACTTTGCCGCCTGCGCGAAGGCCTTCGTCGCTTCCTGCGGATGTTCGCTCCCCAGCACATGGCCGAGCGAGAGCCATGCGCGGTAATACCCCTCGTCGGGATGCGACGTAGGCTTCAGGGTGGTCGCCGCCGAGAGATACTTGGCAGCCTCGGGGTTGCCGAGTTTCGCAAGAGAAATACCGAGGTTCAGGTTGCTCTCGAAGACGTCGGGCTTGGCCTCGACGGAGCGCCGGTAGGCCTCCGCCGCGAGCTCCGTCTTGTCCTCCGAGGTGTACACGAAGCCCAGGTCGAACCAAGCCCGGTAGTCCTTGGCATCCTTCGATGTTGCGTCTTTGAGGAGCGATTCGGCTTCCGGCCACGCTTGCTTATCGATGGCAGCTTCGGCCTGGTCCACTTGGGAGACAGGGGCCGGTTTATGTGTCTGGGCGAAAAGGGAGCTTGCAAACAATGCACAGCTAAACGCCGTCGCCGCGACTCCTGCTGCTTTGCGCTTGCTAGTTCTTCCCATGGTTGCCATTCTTCGGCATAAATCTCGCCAGCCATTGGCCGGTGTAGGAATTCTTCGTCGCCGCAACCGTTTCCGGCGTTCCGGTGACCACGATGTTGCCACCGCGGTTCCCGCCCTCGGGACCGAGATCGATCACCCAATCCGCGGTCTTCACGACGTCCAGGTTGTGCTCGATCACGACGATCGATCCTCCCGCGTCCATCAACCGCCGAAACGCCGCCAGCAGCTTGCTCACATCATCGAAGTGAAGGCCCGTCGTGGGTTCGTCAAAGATGTACAACATCCGCGGGTGACGGCGCACGGCCTTGCCTTCCACATCTCCTGCCGGGCGGCCGATGTCGCGCATACGAGGCTGAAGATGCAGCGCCAGCTTCATGCGCTGTGCTTCGCCGCCGCTGAGCGTAGTTGCGGATTGTCCCAGGCGCAGGTAGCCGAGTCCCACTTCGTCGAGCACGCGGAGCTTGTCCACAATCTTCGGGGAGCCGCTGAAGAATTGCAGCGCCGCCTTCACCGTAAGATCCAGCACCTCGTGAATATTCTTGCCGTGATAGTGGATCTCCAGGACCTCCGGCTTGTAGCGTGTTCCCTTACACTCCTCGCAGATGAGTTCGACGTCGGCGAGGAACTGCATCTCGACGGTCACCGTTCCATCGCCCTGGCAGTTCTCGCAACGGCCTCCCGGGATGTTGAAGGAGAAGTGTCCGGCGGCGTAACCGCGCTTCTGCGACTCCGGCAGGGAAGCGAAGTGCTCCCGGATCGCGTCAAAGGCCTTGATGTACGTGACCGGATTCGACCGCGGCGTACGCCCAATCGGCGATTGGTCCACGAGGACGACTTCATCGATGAACTCGGCGCCTTCGATGGAATCGAAACCGCTGACTTGCAGCCCCGTAACCTGGCGCTTCTCGGAGGCGAGTCCCTGGTAAAGGATGTCATGCACCAGGGTCGACTTGCCTGAGCCGGAGACTCCCGTGATTGCCACGATCATTCCCAGCGGGATCGTGACGTCGATGCCCTGGAGGTTGTGCGAGTGCGCGTTGCGGATGACGATCTTTCGCGACGAGGGTTCGCGCCGCTGCGCCGGCATCGGAATATGGAGTTCGTCGGCGAGATAACGGCCAGTAAGGGAAGCGCTGTTCTTACGGATCTCGTTGTAAGTGCCCGCGGCTACCAGTTTGCCGCCGTTCTCTCCCGCGCCGGGTCCGAGATCGAGAATGCGATCCGCGGTGCGCATGATCTCCGGATCATGTTCCACCACGAGGATTGTGTTTCCGAGGTCGCGTAGGTCGTGCAGGATGTGGATCAGCCGGTTCGTGTCGCGGCTGTGCAGCCCGATGGACGGCTCGTCGAGCACATAAAGGGTGCCTACCAGCCTCGATCCGAGCGACGTTGCGAGCTGGATGCGCTGCGCTTCGCCGCCACTCAACGTGGAGGCCAATCGGTCGAGACTCAGGTACTCCAACCCGACTTCGTTCAGGAAACGCAAAAGGCTCTGAATCTCTTCCAGCAACTTGCCGGCAATGTCCGTCTCTTCCCGCGTGAGCTGGAGGGTCGCGAAAAACTTCGTGGCCTCTTCCACCGTCATCGAGGTGACTTCGCAAATATTCTTGCCCGCAACTTTTACGTTCCGCGCTTCGGTGCGTAGCCGTGCGCCTCCGCAACTGGAACATTGCGAATAGCCCCGATACCGACTTAGGAAGACACGCACGTGCAACTTGTACTTCTTCCGCTCCAGGTGATTGAAAAACCCGCGCACCCCGGGATACTTGCCATCTCCCTCGATCAGGGTCTCGCGCTGCTCTTTAGTGAGTTCTCGCCAGGGAACGTCGAGCGGAATCCCGGCACTGCGCGCATAGCGCTTCATCTCCGTCCCCAGCGGACGGTATTTCGGCTTGGTCCAGGGCTCGATCGCACCGTCATTGAGAGACAGAGCCGGGTCGGGAACGACCAGGTCCATATCGAAATCGATCGTATTTCCGAAGCCCTGGCACTTCGGGCAGGCGCCATACGGATTGTTGAACGAGAACAGCCGCGGCTCCGGCTCGTCGTATTTCAGGTGACAGTTCTTGCATTCAAAGCGCTGCGCGAAGCGGAACCGCTCGGGCTTCTCACCCTCCTCGCGCGGAGCGGTCTCGAAAATCGCTTCCCCGGCCTCGCGATACGCCGACTCAATCGCGTCCACGATGCGCGAGCGGCTGTCAGGGGCAATCGCGATGCGATCCACCAGCAGGTACACCGGCTTGGTAAAGTCTAGATCCAGCAGCGACTCCGGAGTGGAGAACTCGAAGATCCTGCCCCCCTGGAAGAGCCGGTTGAAGCCGCGCTTCCGCAGCTCGAAGAGCCGGCCCTTGGTCGCTTCGTCCTCTGCCGGTGCTGCCTGCTTTTTGGACTTTCGTCCCTTCTTCTTCGCCGGTTCCACGACGGGAGGCGTTGCGAGCGGGAAGAGCACGTTGAAGCGGGTACCCTCGGGCATCGCGAGAAGTCGGTCCGCCACCTCGTCGACCGTATCTTTCTTCACCTCGCCGCCGCAGTTGCCGCAGAAGGTGTGGCCGATGCGGGCGTAGAGCAGCCGCAGGTAGTCGTAGATTTCTGTGGCCGTCGCGACCGTGGAACGAGGGTTACGCGTACTGTTTTTCTGTTTGATGGCGACCGCGGGTGCGATCCCGTCGATCAGGTCCGCGTCCGGCTTCTCAATGCGCTCCAGGAACTGCCGCGCATACGCCGAGAGCGACTCCACATAGCGTCGCTGCCCTTCGGCGTAGATCGTATCGAAGGCCAGAGAAGATTTGCCGGAGCCGGAGACGCCCGTCACCACCGTGAGCTGGTTGTGGGGGATCTCCAAATCGATGTTCTTTAAGTTGTGGACCCGCGCACCGCGGACAATGATGCTCTCGTTCGACATCGGAACCCGTAGCGTCCCAACCGGGCGGAGGAATTTCCGCGAGCATACAGAGAGCGTCCGGAGGGCTGCTGAATCTTTCTATTATACGAAACTGTCGGGGGAGCGTGCAGGGAACGGCTGGCGCAAGGCTGGAGTTACAGAGAGGAATGGACCGGCAGAGGATTACGCCCCGCCGAAGTACATGAGCGCCAGCAGGTAAACCCACAAGACGCCCATGAAATGCCAGAACACGCTGGTTGCATCGATAACCAGGCGATAGTTCTCCGGAGCGCGACGGAAGGCCGCCACCGTTCCGGCATAGCCGAGGGCGGACATGCCGGCCAGTAAATGCGCGGCGTGTGCGCCTGTCAGGATGAAGAAAAACGAACTGCTGATCATGGTGCCGAGATAAACGCCATTGTGATGCAGCAACTCCCACGCCCGGTATTGGCCGTAGAGAAATGCGCCTGCCAGCAGCAGCGTCATCCCGAGCCACGGAAAGTGGATCTCGCGCCCAAGACTCACGCCGGGAACATGCAATCCGAAGAGTGCAACTCGACGCCGCGCCTGTTTGCGCGCCAGTTCCAGGGTGAAGGAACTCAGCCCCAGCACAGCCGTGTTGAGCAGCAATAACCGAAAGGGAAGAGGAACCGGAGTCCAGTCCGAGACAAAGTTCGAAGTAGCCGCATCGTAGCGGCCACCGGTGCGCCGCGCCAGCATCAGGCTGCTGAAACCCACGAACAGCATGATGATCGAAGCTAAAACGATGTAAACGGCAAAACGGGCACGCTTGAGGCGTTCGGGGTAGCTGGGGATGTGATCATCGTCTCCGCCGCGATGGTCGCCTCCGCCTCCGCCCCAGTCGTAATCGACCGGGATCGGTCCGCGCCCGCCACCATTGGAAGTGAGCGGATCGCGTGAGCGAAGTCCGGATCCAGGAGAGATACGCATGTAGATCAATCCGTGACGAGAGAAGAGCGGCGAGAGGGTTCGCCGGGCCCCACATCCGATACGCCGGAGAATATCACAAGGTCATGTGATGTGGGGAGGCGTGGAACTGCGCCATCCAAATTTTTACAGAGCGTTTTTGCGCTTGCGGAAGGGACGCCCAGCGGTCAGTCCCAGTGCTTCATCTCCGGCCAGATCTGTTGCAGGTTCCACTTGAAGCCGCGACAGTGGTAAATCGGCAGCCATTCGTCGGGCCGAGATAACGGATAGTCCGCATGGCCGATGATGGTATAACTCGCACACTTGGTGCGCATGTTTTCCTCATCGTCTTCACCTAGCACGATCAGGCTCTCCCCCGTGTATTGCCGCGGACCCCATATCCAGTAATTCTGGTGCGTGCTGATGGCCCTCGGGAGGCCATACTTGGGCCCGAAAAAGTCGATCGCTCCCGCCTCGCCGTAATCGTTTCCAAAGATCGCCGTCTTCTGCTGCTCTTCGGGCGAAAGCGTCTTGTAGTAGGCCGCGACTTTTTGAGCCATCTGCTCCCACCCAAACATATCGGCGTAAATCTGCGGCAGCTTGCCCTCCGGCTGGTTCTCAAACTTCTGCTGCCGGATGCCCATCCGGTGCTCGTAAGCAAGGAAGCGGTTTACCGGCAGGATCGGCAGTATGAGCGGCGCGTAGATTCCACTGATGGCGGCGATGACGATCGCAAGCAGCGGCTTTGCCCATACGAGCGCGCGCCGGCGCGTTACCAGGTCGAAGCCTACGGAACCGGCGGCAAACATCATCGGGTACACCGCCGCGAGGTAGTACATCTTGCCATGCAGCGCCATCATCTCCAGCAGGAACACGACATAGGCGATTCCCAGGGCACGAAAAGCGCGCCCTGCACGCGCAAAGCTGAAGACGACTGCGGCGATCACCAGTGCGCCGGTCGCATAGCCGATCATCTCCGCTTGCGCGCGAAGGAATCCCAGCGGAGGCAGGCTCACGTCCCGCCCATGGCTGCGGATGTTATGCATCAGTTGCAGGAAGGGAAAATCGTAGTGCCATTGCCAGAGAAAATTCGGCAGTGCAATCCCCGCCGCCAGGAGACAAGCCAACCAGAACCACCGACGACGAAAGCTCTCGCGCAACGGCGTGAATACGATCCCAAGCAGGAGACCGAAAATCCAGAACGCAATGCCGTATTTGTTGAGCAGCGCGATGCCCGTCAGTGCACCCACCACCAGCCACCAACGCTGCTCGCCTGTCTTCGCAATTCGAACGATGCAGAGCGCGATCGCCGTCCAGAACACAGGATCGAAGGCGTTCATCGTGAAAAGATGCCCGAACGCGAGACCAACCGGGCAGAGCAGGGTTGCCAGGGCGGCCAGGAACATCGCCCAGCGCCGCCCACCCAATGCCCGCGCCAGCAACCCGGCGAGAAGAATCGTCGCCGCCTGCGCCAATGCCGGTAAAAGACGCAGAGCGTAGAGCGACGTCCCGATGGTGTGTTCGAGCAGCCACGCTACCCAGCCGATCAGCGGAGGCTGATCCACGTATCCCCATGCGGGATGTTGCCCGCATGCGAGGTAGTACAGCTCATCCCGGAAGTAGCCGTAGTTTGGCCCTGCAATGGCATACAGGAGCAAGCGCGCGCACGCGACATACAACACAATCGCCGTGCCCGAGGTCCAGCGGAGAAAGGGCTTTTCTCGTTGGGATTCGTCTGACGAGACGGCGAGCGGAGTTCCGGAAGTCATCGTTGTGAGTACGTGATTTCTATCAAGATTGTTCTCCGCCAACACCCCGAAGCTAATCTAGAATTTGCCCACGCTGCAAGTGCTCGTGAGCCGTCAACCTTGGGGAGAGCGTCGTTTATGTTGGTCGATACCAGTAAATTAAACGTTGTCGAACGGTTACCCGGGTGGCGAGGCCGTTATTTTCACTCGCCCAGCATGACCTTCGCGCACTACGAGTTCACGCAGGGGGCATCCATCCACGAGCACTTCCATCCCCAGGAGGAAGTTTGGGAAGTGATCGCCGGGGAGGTCGAACTGACGATTGAAGGCGTTGTGCAGATCGCGAGGCCCGGATTGGTGGCGATCGTACCCGGCGGAGTGCATCACTCTGCCAAGGCCCTCACCGCCGGCAGCGCGATCATCGTCGATCACCCTTTGCGGCTGGACCTCGGCTGAGAAAATTAGTTCGTGCCGCATTCCGCGAAGGTCATGTTTTCGGCCTGGCAGTGGGTGCGTTTCTTGAACTGCTGAAACAACTCCGTATACGAGCCCGTTATATATTGGTCTTCCGGGACGCCCAGCAATTTCGCGACGTGGTCGATCCACTCCGGTTCGCCCTCGATCTCCCCGAAGTCGCCGATGGGCGTGTGATCGAGCACCACGTCGCCCTTGCCGTCCGTCCATTCCGAGCGAAATTTCTCGTAGCGAAATACCGGCTTCAGACCCAACGACTCAAAAATCTCGGCGAGAGGCGCGCCGTTTCCGACCGAAGTCTCCGTCTCTTTGCGGGTCTTGTGCTTTCCGGAGTGTCCCTTGGCCTTGTGAGTCAGCTTCCATTTATCGCCGAACTGGCGGATGCGCAGCAATTCGCCTTTTTTCCGAAGAGTGAGACCGGGAAAGTCGTACAGCGTATTCACCTCTCGGGTGGAAGCCGTCTTCTCCCGAAAACTGTGGGAGCGAAGCTTGGCTTCCATCGCTCCCGGATCCTCGATGAGGAACTTGATTTCAACTTCGTTCGTCATGGGATGAGTATAAATGCCGGTTTCGGAACTAGGATGCCGTTGTCTTCGGCGCCAGCGAGCACCGGTGCTCGCGCGCATGGGCCGCCAGGCGTTCGCAGGCGATTGCATGGATTTCGTGCCAGCGCTTGATGCTGTTGCGCCGTCGACGCAGCGTGTCCGGCGACTCGGCCGACATCGCGAGAATGTCATTTGCCTTCCGCACCGCAAGCGTCAGGGCATCCACTTCGCGCTGGAGCCGTTGCAGTTCTTCGCAGGGCGGATTGTCGTTGTCCGGGTTCAAAGCGATTTGAGTTGGATGCTGTGTTTTTCTGGATGGTTCGTTACACGCGAGCGGATTTACTTCTCCCGCTCGACCACGAACTCCGGCACCCATAGCAGGGCTCGCTTGTACTCGGAGTCGGGGAACGCCTCAATCGCAGACTTTGCTTGCACCGCAAATTCGTTGGCCCGCAGGAGTGCCGTCTCTACCGAATCGTATCGCTTGAGGATATCGAGGATGTCCTCGTGCCGCACGCTCACGAACCCGGCCTCGCGCATTACGGTTTCTATCGTCTGCCGCTCATGGTCGTTGCAATGCTCGAGCGCGTCGATCACCGCCATCGTTACCTTGCCCTCGCGCAGGTCGCTGCCCACGGGCTTTCCCAGCACTTCTTCGCTGGCGGTGAGATCGAGCACATCGTCCACGATCTGAAACGCCATTCCCACACAATGGCCGTATTCACCCAGTTTGTCGATCTGCTCCGTAGTCGCGCCTCCCAGGATTCCGCCCAGGCGCATGCACACAGAAAACAGGCACGCCGTTTTGCGATAGATCAGGTCGAAGTGCTCCTGCAGCGAAATCAGCTTGCCGAGCTTTTCGATCTGCAGCAACTCGCCCTCGACCATCTTTTGGGTGAGTTCGATCAGCGTGTCGAGAATCGCGAAGTTCCGCTCCGCCACCGCGACTTTGAACGCCTGCATGTAAAGCCAGTCGCCCGCCAGCACGCACTTGGAATTGCCCCACTGGGTGTTGGCCGAAGGACGCCCGCGCCGGATCTGCGCATCGTCGATGATGTCGTCGTGCACCAGGGTTGCGGTGTGAATGATCTCCACCACCGCACCCAGCCGGGTCGCCCCCTGCCCGCGGTAGTCCATCATCTTCGCGCTCAGCAGCAGCAGCGCCGGGCGGATTCGTTTTCCGCCACCGTTACGCAGGTATTCGCCGATCTGCGTGATCGCCGCGACGTTCGAAACCGTATCGCGGCCGAACTCGCGCTCAATGGCGAGCAGGTCTTCGCTGATCAGCTCGAAGACTTCTTTCACGGATTTTGTCGCTGGACTGTTCAACCCCGGCTCACAGTGAAGCGGATCGCCATTTCTCAGTTGGAACGGTAATTCGTGAACTGCACGTCGATGCCGAAATCTTTGTTCTTGATCAGCGCGATGACTTCTTGCAGCGTATCGCGATCCTTGCTGCTCACCCGCACCGTGTCGCCCTGGATCGATGCCTGCGCCTTCTTTTTCGAATCCTTGATTACGCGCACGATCTCCTTGGCTTTTTCCCCGGGAATCCCTTGCTGCATCGTGATCTTCTGCCGCACCGTCGATCCTGCGGCGGGTTCCACCGTGCCGTACGTCAACCCCTTCAGCGGTACGCCCCGTTTCACCAGCTTACCCTGCAGGATATCGGTGACCGCCTTCAGCTTGTATTCGTCGGAAGACTGCAGTTCGATCGCGTCTTTTTCCAGCTTGATCTCCGACTTCGTGTCCTTCAGGTCGAAACGCGTATGGATCTCCTTGATCGCCTGCTGGATGGCGTTGTTGACCTCCTGGAGGTCGATCTTGCTCACGATATCGAATGAATTTTCGGCCATAAAACAGTAGTGTACGGCAAACCCCACATTTGCGCCTACTGGGGAGGAGAGGCGCATACAAAGACGAATTGCAATTCCCTGGTCAGCCCTCTCTTGTTGTCATTGCGAGGAGGACGGCAGCCCGACGTGGCAATCTGCTGTCCCTTCCGGTCCGAAACACGATTGCTGTTGGAGCCTGGCGCAGGCCTGGGATGGCTATCCTCGGCGACTTTCAATCCCAAAGAACCGATAAAAATTCTCGGTCGTCTTGCGGCCCACTTCCTCCGCGCCAATCCCTCTCAACTGCGCGACGTACCGCGCCGTCTCCGCCACAAACGCGGGCTCGTTCCGCTTGCCCCGGTGCGGCACCGGCGCAAGATAGGGCGAATCCGTCTCGATCAGCATCTCCCCAATAGGGCAGAGAAGCGCAGCCTCGCGAATGTTTTGCGCCTTCGGAAAGGTCACGTTCCCCGCAAACGAGAGCAGAAATCCGATATCGAGCGACCGCCGTGCCTGCTCCGTCGTTCCCGTAAAACAGTGCATCACGCCTCGCCCCGTCCAATTCTCCCGCAGCAAGCGAAACAAGTCGTCCCAGGCGTCCGAGTCGCTCCTCTGTGACGGGCGGCAATGGATCACGATGGGAAGCGCAGCGACCTTTGCCAGTTCGAGCTGCCGCACGAAAACGTCTTGCTGCACATCGCGTGGCGAATGGTCATACCAGTAATCCAGCCCGATCTCGCCCCACGCCACGATCTTCGGATCGCTCGCCCAATCGGCGATCTGCCGAAGATTCGCCTCAGTCGCCAGCCGCGCCTCGTGCGGATGAATGCCAACCGTTGCATGCATCCACGCATGCTGCTGCGCCAGCCGCAGCGCACCATCCGCCGTCTCGGGCCCGTCGCCATTGCCGATGAGCAGCAGGTGCTCAACCCCGGCCTCGCGCGCCCGCGCGAGCACGGCATCGCGATCGGTATCGAACTTCGCGCCGTCCAGATGGCAATGAGAATCGACGAACATGGAATGGACTACTTGAGCCGCGCCCCAATCGGCACTTCTTCATGGAATCCCGTCAATACCGGGACGCCACCTTCTAGCGAAGCCGCCAGCAGCATCCCGTTCGACTCCAGCCCGCGCAGCTTGCGCGGCGCCAGGTTGGCCACGATCACAATCTTGCGCCCGACGAGTTTCTCCGGATCGTAAGCCAGCGCAATCCCCGCGACGATCTGGCGTACCTCGAAGCCAAGGTCTACCTCGAGCCGCAGCAGCTTATCGGCGCCTTTCACCTTCTCGGCGGCTTTTACCACCGCCACCCGCAGGTCGATCTTCGCGAAATCATCAATCGTGATCTGCGGAGCCAGCGGCGTGTACCCGCTGGCCGCCGCCGCTGCTTCCGTCGCGATCGCGGTCTGTGCGCCGCCATTCGTCGGCGCTACCTCTCCACTTCCGGTTGCTGCCACTGGGTCTGATTTCTGTTCGGGCGCTGCCGTGCGCTCCAGTTCCATCTGTTGCATCCTTTCAATCGTGCTCTTATCTGCCCGCGGGAAGACAGCTTCCACTTTGCCGAGCTTTGTTCCCAGCCGGAGCTGTCCCCACTTGATTTCCGCCAGGTGGAACTTCTTGATGTCGCCGAGTCCCAACTGCGCCCAGATCTTCGCTGTCGACTCCGGAATTACCGGGTGCGCCAGCGCCGTCACGATGCGGAGTGCCTCCGCCGAGGTGTACAGCACCGTCGCCAGCCGGGCCCGGCTCTCTTCCTCCTGTTTGTCGGCGAGCGCCCAGGGCTCGTTCTCCACGATGTACTTATCCACCGCGGCAACCAGCCCCCACGCCGTTTCCAGCGCTCTGGAAAACTGGAACTGATCGAAAGCTGTGCCGAACTCTTCGATGGTCCGGGTTGCCGTCTTGGCGATCGTGTCGTCCGCCGGCATGTGCGCCGCCGCATGCGAAGGATAAGGCACCTCTCCCTTGAAATAGCGCGTGATCATCGAGAGGGTGCGGCTCGCCAGATTGCCCAGTCCGTTCGCCAGGTCGGCGTTGAAGCGCTGCACGAGGGCGTCGAACGAAAAGGATCCATCCTGCCCGAAGACGATCTCGCGCATCAGGAAGTAACGCAGCGCATCGGCCCCCAGCACGTCCAGGATCGTCTCCGTGCGCACGATGTTGCCGCGCGACTTCGACATCTTGCTCTCTTCAAAGAGCAGCCATCCGTGCGCCACAATGCTCTTCGGCAGCGGCAAGCCGGCGGCGATCAGGAATGCCGGCCAGTAGACGCAGTGGAAGCGCACGATCTCCTTGCCCACCATGTGCACATCGGCTGGCCAGAATTTGTCGTACAGCTTCGTGTCGTCATTGCCGAATCCGAGCGCCGTGATGTAGTTGCACAGCGCATCGAGCCAGACGTAAATCACGTGTGCTTCGTCGCCCGGCACCGGGATGCCCCACTTGAACGTGGTGCGGCTGATCGAGAGATCCTTCAATCCACCGCGCACAAACGAAATCACTTCGTTGCGCCGCGCCTCCGGCCGAATGAAGGTCGGATCCGATTCATACAGCTTCAGCAGCGGCTCCTGCATGGCGGAGAGCCTGAAAAAATAATTTTCCTCCTCCACCGTTTCCGTCGGCCGCCCGCAGACGGGGCAGGGCGCGCCCGGCGTCTCCACTTCCACGTACAGCTCGTCGAAGACGCAATATTGTCCGCTGTAGCGGCCCTTGTAGATGTAGCCGCGCTCCTCGAGCAGCTTGAACATCGCCTGCACACCGCGGATATGCTCCTCGTCCGTGGTGCGGATGAACTTGTCGTAACTCAGGCCCATGCGGTCCCAGAGGGCGCGGAATTCGGCGGAAACTTCGTCCACGAATTGCTTGCACGATTTGCCCGACGCCGTAGCCGAACGCTCGATCTTCTGCCCGTGCTCGTCGGTTCCGGTTAGAAAAAATGTGTCGACGCCGAGCATGCGTTTGCGGCGCGCGATCGCATCGCACACCACCGTCGTATAGGTATGGCCAATGTGCGGACGCGCGTTCACGTAGTAAATCGGCGTCGTGATATAGAACTTGCCGTTAGACATGGGTGTGATTCGGATGCCTCTCAAGGTAAAGCCGGATCGCGTCCTGCATCACGGCCTTCAGCGGGACCCCGTGCTGCTCGGCGATGCGACGGCAATCTTCGTATTCCGGCGCGTAGTTGCTCACGCTGCCGTTGATCTGCGCAATCTTCATGCGGACTTCGCCCCATTGCGTCTGCACCGCCTCGTGCCGTCGCGGCAGAACATAACGCTGCTCACGGCGGGTGCGAATGCCGATGGTCGTGGTCTCGCGAAACACCAGCTTCGCAAGCCGCTTCGCATCCTCAGGCTTGGCCAGAAGCGTGATCAGCGTCCCGGGCCGATTCTTCTTCATCTGTACCGGCGTGGCGAACACATCCAGCGCCCCTGCCGCCATTGCCTGTTCGGCCACATAGCCAAAGAGCTGCGGATTCAGGTCGTCGATATTTGCCTCCAGCACCATGACCTCGTCGAGCGGAAGCTCGCCCGTCGATTCTTGCACCGCCGTGCTCTCGCCGACTGTGATGCGCAGCACATTCGCATGCGCTTTGAAATTGCGGGTCCCGGCCCCGTATCCAGTTTGCGCGACCGTCATTGCCGGCATCGGACCGAAACTGTGCGCCAGCACCTTCACAATCGCCGCGCCCGTCGGCGTCACCAGTTCCTTTTGAATCTCGCCGGAAAAGACCGGGGCGCCCTTCAGCAGCTCGACCGTCGCCGGTGCAGGTACCGGAAATGTTCCATGCGCGCAGACCACCGTGCCGCCGCCTACGTTCAGCGGCGAACAGACGAAGCGATCGACCTGCAAGCCTTCCGCGCCGACTGCTGCGCAAACGATATCCACGATCGCATCCACTGCGCCCACCTCATGGAAGTGGATCGTTTCTACCGGCACGTTGTGGATTTTGGCTTCGGCCGCACCCAGCGCCTCGAAGATCGCTGTCGCCGTTTCCTTCGCCTTCGCGCTGATCGGGCTCCCGGCAATGATCTTCTTGATCTCGCTCAAATGCCGCCCGTGCGCGTGCTCGGCAGAGCTCTGTCGATTCGCAGCCGAAGGATCCTGCGCTTGATTCTCCTCATCATGCGCGTGCGAATGGGAATGCACCGTTCCATCCGCATGGGTGTGCTCGTGGCCATGGGAGTGCCCATGCTCGTGGGAATGCACATGGTGCGCGTGCTGCCCTTGCTCCCGCGGACGGTCGACCTCGCCGTTGATCACCACATCGACCTTCGTCGATGTAATCCCGCTCCGGTCCACCTTCGCCACCTGCAGTTCGGCACCAAGGTTCAGCCCGCGTACTGTCTCGCGCAGTAGTTCCGCCGGGACACCGGCATCTACGAGTGCGCCGAGAAACATATCCCCGCTGATTCCGGAGAAGCATTCAATGTAGGCGATGCGCATGAACCTGAACCAAGGCCGCTGGATTGCTCCCGCGGAGCTGCGGAAGAAGTGCCGAATCACTCATCGTAGGGCAGCGCCGCCTTTGGGTCAAACCGCGCGCTTTGCTACAATCACTGTTTCTTCAGCAGTTTACGTTCATCTCCGTCGCCGTGCTTCCGCGCAAACCAACTTCCACCACGGAGTCACGAGCCACGGAGAAAACCAGGCCAAACCCCCTCCGTGTCTCAGTGTCTCCGTGTTGGGTGTTTTGCGTGATTTGAGGAATAGATCGAAGTGTATAGGAGCCTCCAGCAGCGTCTCGTCGAGCACATTCAGCAATTCCTGCGCCAGAAATACGATGTTGACCTCCCCAACCTGGTCGTGGACGCGCCGCCCAAGGTCGAGATGGGTGAATACGCCCTGCCATTTTCCTTCGAGCTTGCCAAGCGCCTGCGCAAAGCTCCGCGAAAGATCGCCGAGGAGGTCGCCGCCGAACTGCCGCCCATCGAAGGCTTCGAGAAGCCGGAGGTCGCCGGCGCCGGATACATCAACTTCCGCGTGAAACGTGGCGATGCCGCCAAGTCGCTGGCAAAAAACGTTACGCCGCCCGCAGCGCAGGAGGGCAAGATCCTCGTCGAGCACACCTCGATCAATCCCAACAAGGCTGCCCACATCGGCCACCTGCGCAATTCGATCCTCGGCGACAGCTTCGTCCGCCTGCTGCGCGCCGCGGGCCGCACCGTGGACGTCCAAAATTACATCGACAACACCGGCGTCCAGGTCGCCGACGTCGTCGTCGGCTTCGTGCACCTCGAGAAGAAGTCCAAAGCCGAAATCCAGGCGCTCACCGGGCAGCCCCGCTTCGACTACGTCTGCTGGGACGTTTACGCGCGCACCTCGCAGTGGTACGAACAAACCGCGGACAATAAGAAAGTCCGTCTCGACGCCCTGCACGCCATCGAGCACGGCGGCAACGAGATGTCCGAGATCGCCGAGATCATCTCCCGTGCCGTCCTGCGCCGCCATCTGGAAACCATGGACCGCCTCGGCATCGAGTACGACTTCCTCCCGCGCGAGAGCGAAATCCTGCACCTGAATTTCTGGGCGCTCGCCTTCGAGCAGCTCAAGGCCAAGGGCGTCCTCTATTTCGAAACCGAGGGCAAGAACAAAGGCTGCTGGGTCATGACCCGCCCCGGCCGCGAACGCACCGAAGGTCAGCCCGACGAAGAGGCCAAGGTCATCGTGCGCTCCAACGGCACCGTCGGCTACGTCGGCAAGGACATCGCCTACCACCTCTGGAAGTTCGGACTGCTCGGCCGCGACTTCGGCTACCGCAAGTTCTACCGCTATCCCAACGGCCAGCAGGTCTGGATCTCCTGCGACCCAGCGGACGGCGAGTCCGACCACCCGCACTTCGGCGGCGTCAGCGAGATCTATAACGTCATCGATACCCGCCAATCCGATCCCCAGGAGACCGTCAAGGAAGCCATCCGCCTCCTCGGCTACAACGACAAGGCCGACCACTACACCCACTTCTCCTACGAGATGGTCGCCCTTACCCCGCGCTGCGCCCTCGACCTTGGCTACGAGGTCTCCGAAGAAGACCGCGCCAAGTCTTACATCGAAGTCAGCGGCCGCAAAGGTTTCGGCGTCAAAGCCGACGACCTCATCGACAAGCTCATCGAAGCCGCCACCGGGGAAGTCGATTCTCGCCATCCGGAACTGAGCGAAGCCGAGCGCCGCGAGATCGGCACCGTGATCGCCATCGGTGCCCTGCGTTACTTCATGCTCAAGTTCACCAAGGCTTCGGTCATCGCCTTCGACTTCAAAGAGGCCCTCGCTTTCGAGGGCGAAACCGGTCCCTACGCGCAGTACGCCGTCGTCCGTGCCACGAACATCTTCCGCAAGGCCGGCATTACGCCCGAAGAAGCGCTCGACGCCGACATCGATTACGCGAAGTTTTTCGCAGAGACGCCGGAGATCTGGGATGTCTGGCTGATGGCCGGGAAGACCTCACAGATCATCGACCTCTGTATCGCCCAAGCCGAACCGGCCTACGCCGCCAAACACGCTTTCCAACTTGCGCAACTCTTTAACAACTTCTACCACCGGCACCATATCCTCACCGAGGAGGACGAAGGCCGAAAACGGTTCCTTCTCGCTACCGCCGCCGTAGCCCGCCGCGAGCTCATCGCCATCCTTGCTGCCATGGGCATCGCGGTTCCACCGGTCATGTAACCGGCATCGTTCACGAGAAATTGACCGTCTGGTACGTTACAAAACCCTAGAAGCCCCTCCTCGCCGCGCGCCGGTTTCCACATGAAAGCCTCGTGACACGATGCGGGAGTCCGCGTATGGCGCGAGCTCCTGCTTCTCGTAATCAACCAGGCACCTCCGCAATCAAATCTGCATGAATTAATGCCCTAAGCGAAGTGCGGAACTCCTAGGTCGTTGCACTCATTTCAGTGCAACTCTTCCTGCCCTACCTTCTGCGGCAAGGAGATCCCAACATGCTGTGCAAGCGCTTCCTCACTCTCATTCTCTTCGCTGCAACCGTGACCGGAGCCTGGGCGCAGGTGGAGAACACCACTCCTGCTGTCGGCCCCGCCGTCCCGCGTTCGAAGCACGTCGTCGTAGTCACGCTCGAAAACCACAGCTACGAACAGGTCATCGGCAGCTCGCAGATGCCGTACTTCAACAAGCTCGCAACCGAATACGGCGTTGCCGACCAGTACTACGCCACCATGCACAACTCGCTCTCCGCGCTGATGTGGATCACCGCCGGACAAACCGTCACGACCCACGACAACACCACGCAGTTCTTCAACGTCGACAACATCGTTCGCCACATGCAGCGCGATGGCCGCTCCTGGAAGGTTTACGCCAGCCATCTCCCGTACACCGGATACCTCGGCTACAACGTTGGCGAGTACGTGAAGCGCCATAACCCGATCGCCTATTTCACTGACGTGGAAAGCTCGCTGAAGTACAACATCGTGCCCAGCACTCCCAATTTCCAGCACGACATCGCCAACGGCACGCTCCCCGAATACTCCTACGTCACTCCCGATCTGATCGAAGACGCCCACAGCGCCCCACTGGCCGACGCCGATGCCTGGCTCAAGGCCAACATCCCGCAACTGCTCGCCAGCCCGCAATTCCAGGAGGACGGCATCCTGTTCATCGTTTGGGACGAAGGCGATGTGAAGCCGCTCGATCCACGGTACGGGGGCGGCCGCATTGCCACGCTCGTCATTGGTCCTCACGTCAAACGTGGCTACCACTCGCAGATCCAGTACAACCATCAAAGCCTGTTGCGCAGCACCTGCCTCGCGCTCGCCCTTACCGGATGTCCCGGCGGCGGCGCCTCCGGCGTTCCGATGATTGACTTCTTCGAACCCAACAAGCCTCCGACTTTGCAGCTGAATCTCATGACACCGGCCCTGGACAAGGTCGATGGAACCGTCTCCGTGACCGCGAAGGGGATATCCGGCAACTCTCCCGCCACCGCCATCGCCGCCTACATCGGATCTTCTCTGGTTGCTAAGAGTTCAACCCCGAATCTCAGCAGCACCCTTCACCTCGCACCCGGAACCTATGGACTCACCCTCCGCACCTGGGATACCTCCGGCGCATCCACCACCGTCTACCGCAGCCTTACCGTCACTCCTCCGACCCTTGCCGTAAACCTGATCTTCCCATCCACCACTCACGTCACCGGACCGCTGCACATCGAGGCCACCGGCATCTCGGGTACCAACCCCGCAGCGAAGATGGCGGCATACATCGGCGGCAAACTCGTCGCCCAGAGCAGCGTGCCTAGCGTCTCCGCCCACGTCACAGTTGCTCCGGGAACCTACACCGTATCCGTAGTCGTGTGGGACACCAAGGGCCACAGCGCATCCACCAAGTACTCAGTCACCGTGCAATAACTTGTTGTCACAGGGCGAGCCGCGTATCTCCACGCGGCTCGTCTTTCTTTTCCGCTTCGAAAAAAATCTGCAAGAAGTCGCAACCCCGCCGTTCTACGCACAACAGCAGAAATTTCTGCGCGGGAGGTGGCTATGCAATGGGTTCATGGTGCGTGGATCGGAGTTGCGTGCTCGTCCGTTGCCGCGGCGTTGGTCGCAGCGTTCGCGGTTTCCCCACATGCCGAGGCCGGACAGAAGCTCGATCAACCGGAATATCGCGTCCTCGATCCATTACAGAGTGGCGCACTCACTTTGTTTCCCATTGTCCGGAGAGACCGTTCCGCCATTCCCAAGTGGGATTTCCTCACCCTGGACGAAGGCCTGCGCAGCGGGGAAGTGGAAGTCACCGAGGCCGGGAAAGCCCGCGGCATGGTGCGCCCGCCGAGAGGCGGGTTGCGTCCTGCCGAAACCTATCGCGGCGATAGCGTCAATACTCTCGTCCTGGTCAACAATTCCGATCGCCCGTTGCTTCTGCTCGCCGGTGAAATCGTCACCGGAGGCAAGCAGGATCGCGTCATCGGGAAAGATCGCATCGTTCCCGCACACAGCGACCCCATCGACCTCTCGGTGTTCTGCATCGAACCCGGACGCTGGGTCGAGAGCTCGGCGCGCTTTGGGGCCGCAGCGGGCGACAAAGGCAGCTTCATGGTGCAGCCCATCGTTCGCAGCCACGCGATGGTCAACGAGAACCAGCAAGAGGTCTGGGCCTCGGTGGCACAGTCGGTGCAAAGCGCTGCCGGCAGCGTTGCGGCCTCCGGAGACGATCCGGCCGACATGCCGTCTCCCGCTGCGGGCACCACTTCCTACGCAAAGGTCATGGGCAACGCTCGCGTCGCCAGGCAGGTCGATGATGTCGCCAGTTCCTTGATCGGATCGAAAGAGGAAGTGCGCAAGAAACTTCGGGAAGAACAGGCGGTTGGCGTCGTCGTCGTCGTGCGCGGCCAGATCATCTGGGCCGACATCTTCGCTACGCCCGCCATGCTCGAGGCCTATTGGACGAAACTGGTTCGCTCCTACGCCGCGGAATCCTTCGATAACATGCGTGCCCGTGTGCAGCATGCCACCCTCGAGTCCGTACAAGACTTCCTCGATCATGCGCCGCAAGGCCGGGAGACGAGTGAAGGCGAAACCGGCATCTACCGGTATCGCGAAGTCCGGGGCGACTCCGGATCCGCTTTCTATTTGCAGGTTTTACTGCCGGACACCAGCTTCTATGCGCATATCAGCCGCGTTGTGGAGGAGGGAACTACCGCGCGCATGCGCCCGGGGGATCTCCGTTAGCGGCGTTGCGGCACGTAATCGCAGACCTCGCGACAATCCAGGCAGTAGTACTGTCCGTCCTGCCACAAGCGGCAATCGTTCTCGCCCTGGCAAATGGCGCAGTACTTCTGGCACTGGCAGTTGTCTTCGTCGAGATCGCAAATACCACACCGGTAGCGTTCAGCCATGGGAGAAATGTAGCGCGAACAGGAGGCTGGGAAAAGTAACTTTAGACAGTCGCGTGCTCGGTCAGTTCGGCAATCTTGCCCAACAGCACCTCCGGCGATCCGCCTTTCACGATGAAGGCGTCCACCGAATCCATGATCGACTCCGGCAGCGTGACATAGGCGGAGAGCAGGATGATCGGTACACGAGGCTTGCTCAGCTTCATCGCCGAGGCCACGGCAGCGCCGTTCATGCCCGGCATGTAATAGTCGAGCACCACCGCATCCACGTCGTGGTCGGCAAAGGCATGCAAGCCCTCCGAGCCGTCGCTTGCGGTCAATACCTCGTAACCCTCGCGCTCGAGCACGATCTTCCGCACCTTCAGGCCAACTGCCTCATCATCTACACACAGCAGCGTTTTCTTAGACACGTAACCCCACAATGAATTCAGCCCCCTTTTCAGGGAGGTTCGGGCACAGAAGTCTCGGGAGAATTGGATGGGAGTATAGCCTTGACCGATTCAAGGAGCTACCCCGAAATTCTGTGGATTTCTTCCTTGTTGTGAAACGCGCCAGAGCAATTCATTAGACGACTCTTTGCCCTGCAGGAGAGCAACAAAGAGGTCACATTGACCCGCCCGAAATCAGCGTGGTAACGTACAAAGTTCCGCCAACCCAAGTAGCGCTCACTGATTGACTTAGCGCACAAAGAAGGTCGTCGTTGAATCCAGTCGAGACCAACCCAACGGTTCGCAAAACTGCGCTGAACGCCACCCATCGCAGGATGGGCGCGAAAATGGTCGACTTCAACGGCTGGGATATGCCCGTCGAATACCCCTCCGCCGGCGGATTGATGAAAGAGCATCTCGCGGTGCGCAGCGGCGTCGGTCTCTTCGATGTCAGCCACATGGGCGACATCCGGATCCACGGCCCCGAGGCTCTGCTGGCCGTCCAGCACATCACCATGAACGATGCCTCGAAGCTCAACAACGGCCAGGCGCAGTATTCCGCCATGCTCTACCCGCAGGGCACGTTCGTCGACGACGTCATCGTGCACAAATTTGCCGATGACGACTACCTTCTGGTGATCAACGCCGGCACCCGCGAAAAAGATGTCAACTGGGTCAAGGACAATACCAGGAAGTTCAACGTTACCGTCGAAGACCTCAGCGACCAGTTCACCCAGATCGCCATCCAGGGACCGAAGGGCGTAGATACCCTGCAGAAATTGACCGACGTCGATCTCTCGCAGGTGAAGTTTTACTGGTTTACCCGCGGCACGGTTGCCGGCCTGAAAAATATTCTGATCGCCCGCACCGGCTACACCGCCGAGGATGGGTTCGAGATCTACATCCCCAGCGACGAAGCGACCAGCGACCGCGTCTGGAACGAGTTGCTTGCGGCCGGGAAGGAGTTCGGCGTCGTTCCGGCCGGCCTGGGCGCGCGCAACACCCTGCGCCTCGAAGGCAAGCTTCCGCTCTATGGCCACGAGATCTCCGACACCATCAACGTATGGGAGGCCGGACTCGATCGCTTTATCAAAATGGACAAGGGCGATTTCATTGGCCGCAGCGCATTGGAGAAAGCGCAAGCCGACGGCATAAAGCGTACCCTGGTCGGCCTCGAAACCATCGAGCGTGGCATTCCGCGCGACGGCTATAAGGTTCTCGATAAGACCGGCAAAGAAATTGGCTACGTCACCAGCGGTTCCTATATGCCGTTCCTGAAAAGGAATCTCGCGCTGGCGTATGTACCCGTCGAGCAAGCGGCATTAGACAATGAAGTAGCCGTAGAAATTCGCGGTCAGGCTGTGAAAGCTAAGGTCGTCCCCGCGCAGTTCTACAAGCGCCCGAAGAAGACGAGTTAGGTTGAGTGCTCCAGCGCCTCGTCAATGCAGCCGAGAAAGAGGGCTTTAGCCCTGAGGTCAATGTTTGTATCAGGGCACGACTTCAGTCGTGCCAAAACGCGCACCATGGAACCGGGCCTTAGCCCCTGCGACTCTCGAAATCAAAACGATGCGAGCGTCGCCAACATCGCAAGCCCGCGCAACGGGCGCCAGCTGATAGCCCAGCGCGTAAGCGCTGGGTAGGGAACCACTAGATTTGAGTCCGCTCGCGGACGGCACCTTTACGGCACGGGAGAACGTTTCAATGGCGTATCCGAAAGACTACAAATACACCCAGGAACACGAATGGATTAAACCCGACGGCACCATCGGCATCACCGACCACGCCCAGTCGTCCCTCGGCGATATCGTCTTCGTCGAGCTGCCCAAGGTCGGCACCGAGATCAAGAAGGGCCAGAGCTTCGGCTCCGTCGAATCCGTCAAGGCCGTCAGCGATCTCTTCGCCCCGGTCAGCGGCAAGGTGACGGCCGTCAACGAAGAGCTCGCTACGTCGCCCGAAAAGGTAAATTCGGACGCCCATGCCGCCTGGATGATCAAGGTCGAGATCACCAATCCATCCGATTTGGAACAACTCATGTCCGCCGAGGACTACGAGAAGTACGCCGCCGAGGAAGCGGGCCATTAGAATTGAGTCGTTACGGCTGCTCGTGACCGCTTGTATCAGGGCACGACTTTAGTCGCGTCCATTGGGTGCTTCAAAGTTTCGTACCAGCGCCCGACTTTGATCGCGCCGGATTGGATTAATGCTTCGTAGGTTTGTACCGGGCACGACTTTGGTCGTGCGACAACAGCGTCGAGGGTTTGTATCAGGGCACGACTTTAGTCGTGCCGGATTAATGCTTCGTAGGTTTGTACCGGGCCCGACTTCGGTCGTGCGACAACAGCGTCGAGGCTTTGTATCAGGGCACGACTTTGATCGCGCCGGATTGATGCTTCGTAGGTTTGTACCGGGCACGACTTTGGTCGTGCGACAACAGCGTCGAGGCTTTGTATCAGGGCACGACTTTAGTCGTGCCGAAAAAGCACCATAGAACCGGGCTTTAGCCCCTGCGACTCTCGAGAGCGAAATGATGCGAGAGAGCGAAATGATGCGAGCGTCGACGAAAGTTCGAGCCCGCGCAGCGGACGTCCGTTGATAGCCCAGCGCGTAAGCGCTGGAGTAAGCTTGAGCCGACAGCATCCGCGCTCAAAATTCGCAGGGTCTTTAGTCCCTGAGGTAAAGCCGAACGAATCGTATTCTCATTCTCATGTATCTATATTTCGGGCCGTCCACTCGCCTCGCGGAGTAGCGGGATGGAACGGCCTTTGTCTTGAGTTCAAACCTATATGCGCTATCTTCCGAAATCTCCCTCCGACCGCGAAGCCATGCTTCGCGATCTCGGCTGCGGTACCATCGACGACCTCTTCACGCCGATTCCCGAGGAATATCGCCTCAACCGCGACCTGAACATCCCGCGGCAGTTCGGCGAATCCGAAATCCTCGACTACTTCAAGGCCCGCGCCGCCGAGAACGCCAACGGCTACTCGATCTTCCTCGGGGCCGGTGCCTACAACCACTACCGGCCTGTGGTGATCGACTCCCTCATCTCCCGCGGTGAATTCTTTACCGCCTATACGCCTTACCAGCCCGAGATCTCGCAAGGCACCCTGCAATCCATTTTTGAATTCCAGTCAATGATCTGCGAACTCACCGGCATGGAAGTCGCCAATGCCTCCATGTACGACGGCTCGACCGGCTCCGCCGAAGCCATCATGATGGCCGTCCGCCTCACCGGCCGGACCGGCGCGGTCATTGCCACCACCGTCCACCCGGAATACCGCGAGGTCATCGCCACCTACGCGAAGCACCAAGGCTTGCCTCTCTCCTTCGTCGGCTACGGTGACAACGGTCGCGTCGATGCCAATGCCCTCGAAGCGGCGATCACCGATCAGACCGCGGCGGTCCTGATTCAATCCCCAAATTTCTTCGGCACCCTCGAAGACGTTGCTGCCATCGCTGACATCGCGCACAAAAAAGGCGCGCTCCTCGTCGTCTCCATCGCCGAAGCCCTCTCGCTCGGCATCGTGCGTCCGCCGTCAGAGGCCGACATCGTCAGCCTGGAGTCGCAGTCCTTCGGCATTCCGCTCGGCTACGGTGGTCCCTATGCCGGCGTTATCGCGACCAAAGAAAAATTCGTTCGCCAGATCCCCGGACGCCTCGTCGGCGAGACCCGCGACCGTAACGGCAAGCGCGGCTTCGTCCTCACTCTCTCTACCCGCGAGCAACACATCCGGCGCGAGAAGGCGACCTCGAACATCTGCACCAACCAGGCCCTCATCGCCCTCATGGCGAACATCTTTATGACCATCTACGGCAAACAGGGGCTTCGCGATCTCGCCAAGCAGAATCTCGCCAAGACCGCCTACGCCGTCGAAGCATTCGAGAAGGCGGGCGCGAAAGTCCTCTTCAAGAACTCTCCCTTTTTCAACGAGTTCGTCGTCCAAACTTCACGCGATGCTCGACAGCTCAATGACGCCCTCATCGACAAGAAAATCATCGGAGGCTTCCCGCTGAAGAAGTTCTATCCCGAACTCGGCAATGCCGCCGTCTGGTGTGTCACCGAACTCAACACCAAGGATTCCATCGACGCCGCCGCGAAGGGAGTGGGCCGATGACCGACAATACGTTGACCGACAAAATCAAGAAAGCCACCACTCACATCTCGCAGAACGAAGGCCTGATCTTCGAGAAATCCTCGCCGGGCAAAAAGGCGTACAAGCTTCCGCCGCTCGACGTCCCCGAGGTTGACGAAAAAGCTCTCCTCGGCGCCGACATGGTTCGCGAAGATCTCGCCAACATGCCGGAGGTCAGCGAAATCGAAATCATCCGTCACTTCACCCGCCTGAGCACCTGGAACTACGCCGTCGATTACGGCATGTACCCGCTCGGCTCCTGCACCATGAAGTACAACGCCCGCATCAATGAGGTCGTCGCACGCCTCGACGGTCTTGCCGGCGCGCACCCCTATCAGCCCGAGAAGCTTTCGCAGGGCGCGCTGCGCATTATGAAAGCCCTCGCCGACCAGCTCATCGAGATCACCGGCATGGATGCCATCACCCTGCAGCCCGCCGCCGGCGCCCACGGCGAGATGACCGGCATCCTCCTCGTTCGCTCGTATCTCGAGTCGCAAGGAAATCCGCGCAAGAAGATCCTCATCCCCGACTCTGCGCACGGCACCAATCCCGCAACCGCTGCGATCTGCGGCTACCAGGTCGAGAATCTCAAGTCCAATGCCGCCGGCCTGACCGACATCCCTTCGCTCGTCGCGCAGATGAACGACGACGTTGCCGCCCTCATGCTCACCAACCCGAACACCCTCGGCGTCTTCGAGCAGGAGATCCACAAGATTGCCGACATCCTCCACGACAAGGGCGGCCTCCTCTACATGGACGGCGCTAACATGAACGCCCTCGTCGGCAAAACCCGTCCCGGCGACTTCGGCGTCGACGTCATGCACCTCAACCTGCACAAAACATTTTCCACGCCGCACGGCGGCGGTGGCCCCGGATCCGGACCGGTTGCAATCAAGAAGCATCTCGAACCCTTCCTGCCCAAGCCGGTCGTCGTCGAAAACCCCGACGGCACGCTGCGCCTCGACTACGATCGCCCGCAGTCCATCGGCCGCGTCCGCATGTACTTCGGAAACTTCGGCATGCACGTCCGCGCCCTCGCCTACATCATGGCCAACGGTCCCGACGGCCTCCGCCAGACCACCGAAGACGCCGTCCTCAATGCCAACTACATCCGCAAGCACCTCGCCGGGATTTACGACCTGCCCTACAACACGCCGAGCATGCACGAGGTCGTCTTCAGCGATCGCAACCAGGCGCGCAAGGGCATCAAGACCGGCGATATCGCCAAGCGCCTCATCGATTACGGCTTCCACCCCTACACGACCTCCTTCCCGCTGATCGTTCCCGGCGCGCTGATGATCGAGCCCACCGAGAGCGAATCAAAGGAAGAACTCGATCTCTTCATCGACGCCATGAAGGCCGTCGCCGAAGAAGCCGAAAACACGCCGGAGATCATCGCCACCGCGCCGCACAACACCCGCGTCTCGCGCATGGACGAAACCGCCGCCGCACGAAAACCAATCCTGCGCTGGAAACCCAAATAAACTCCGGGTTGTCACCTGAGCGAAGAACGCGAAGCCGGGGTGGGAAGCGTTCGCAGCCCAAAGATCTTGCATTCCGACTCGCGGAAGCACACTCCGCTACCTCGATCTCCCATACTCTCTCTTGTCATCCAGAGGAGCGCAGCGACGTCGGGACCTGCTATTTGCCAGCGGTCAGCCCAGTAAGCAATCGGCATCCACCATACTCTCTCTTGTCATCCAGAGGAGCGCAGCGACGTAGGGACCTGCTGTTTGCCAGCGGTCACGCCCAGCAAGCAATCGGCATCCACCATACTCTCTCTTGTCATCCAGAGGAGCGCAGCGACGTCGGGAGCTGGTGTTTGCCAGCGGTCAGCCCAGCAAGCAATTGGCATCCACCATACTCTCTCTTGTCATCCAGAGGAGCGCAGCGACGTAGGGACCTGCTGTTTGCCAGCGGTCAGCCCAGTAAGCAATCGGCATCCACCATACTCTCTCTTGTCATCCAGAGGAGCGCAGCGACGTAGGGACCTGCTGTTTGCCAGCGGTCAGCCCAGCAAGCAATCGGCATCCACCATACTCTCTCTTGTCATCCAGAGGAGCGCAGCGACGTAGGGACCTGGTGTTTGCCAGCGGTCAGCCCAGTAAGCAATCGGCATCCACCATACTCTCTCTTGTCATCCAGAGGAGCGCAGCGATTTAGGGACCTGGTATTTGCCAGCGGTCAGCCCAGTAAGCAATCGGCATCCACCATACTCTCTCTTGTCATCCAGAGGAGCGCAGCGACGTAGGGACCTGCTTGTTTGGCGCAACCCCTGCATGCCCGATCTTTGTCGCGCCAGCGACAGGGCGATCCGCCATCCATTACGCAATCACCACTCTCTGTCATCCTGAGCGAAGAACGCGAAGCCGGGGTGGGAGGCGTTCGCAGTCGAAGGACCCCTACGTCCACCAAAACGCCCAATTCTCCGTTTGTCATCCCAGAATAGCGGCAACGCCTCTGTTACCCTGATCCCCGATGGCCCCGAAATCCACGCTGCGCGTCGCCGTCGACACTGGCGGCACCTTCACCGACTGCGTCTGGGTCGAGAACGGCCGCCTGCGCATGCTCAAGGTCTTCTCCACCCCGCACGATCCCTCCGAGGCCATCGCCAACGCTGTCGTCAAAATCGGCCACGATGACTCCGTTCTTCTCCTGCACGGCACCACCGTCGGCACCAATGCGTTGCTCGAACGCAAAGGCGCGCGCGTCGCTTTCGTTACCACCGCCGGCTTCGAAGACACCATCGAAATCGGCCGCCAGAACCGTCCTCGCCTCTACGATCTCGCCGTCCAGCGGGTCGATCCGCTCGTCCCCGGCGATCTCCGCTTCGGCGTCCCCGAACGCATCGCCTCCGAAGGCTCCATTCTTCGCGCGCCCACCGCAGACGAACTCAACGCTCTCGCCGATCGACTGAAAACCGCTGCTCCCGAGTCGATCGCCCTCTCCCTCCTCTTCTCGTTCGCCAACCCCGTCAACGAGAAGAAAGTCACCGCCGCTCTCGAGCCGCTCGCAATTCCCATCTCCATCTCGCACCGGGTGCTGCCGGAATTCCGTGAATACGAACGCGCCAGCACGGTGGTCGTGAACGCGTATCTCCAGCCGCTCATGTCGCGCTATCTCGAAGCCCTGCGCCTGCGCATCTGCGGCACCAAGTCGAACTCCCGCATCTTCATCATGCAATCCAGCGGCGGAATCGCCGCCCTCGAAGTCGCCTCTCGTGAGCCCGTCCGCACTGTCTTATCCGGACCCGCAGGCGGTGTCGTTGGCTCTGCCGCCATGGCGCGCCAGAGCGGCTTTGACCGCATCATCGGTTTCGATATGGGTGGCACCTCCACCGACGTCTGTCTCGTCGATCGTGAAATTCGCACCAGCTCCGAGGCCGAAGTCGCCGGATTTCCCGTACGCGTTCCCATGCTCGACATTCACACCGTCGGCGCCGGCGGCGGCTCCATCGCTCGCTTCGACGCGGCCGGAGCCCTGCGCGTCGGCCCCGAATCCGCCGGAGCCGATCCTGGCCCCATCTGCTACGGCCGCGGCACCCAGCCCACCGTCACCGACGCCAACCTGCTCCTCGGACGCCTCCGCCCCAACCGCTTCCTCGGCGGCGATTTCACTCTCGACCTCGAGCGCACTCGCAGCATCGTCGCCGAGTGGCTGAAGAAATCCCATTCGTCGCTCTCCCTCGAAGCCTTCGCCGAAGGCGTCATTCGCGTCGTCAACGCCAACATGGAGCGAGCCCTCCGTGTCGTCTCCATCGAGCGCGGCTACGATCCCCGAGACTTCGCCCTGATCGCCTTCGGTGGCGCCGGAGCCCTCCATGCCTGCGAACTCGCCGAGTCGCTATCGATTCCGACCGTGATCGTCCCGGCGCTCCCCGGCGCGCTCTCCGCCCTTGGCATCCTTGTCAGCGACGTCGTGAAGGATTTCTCGCGCACCGTGGTCTGGAATGTTACGAAGCAGCTTCCAAAGTCGAGACTCGACGCCGAATTCCGCGCTCTCGAATCGCGCGCCCGGAAGGAATTTGTCCAGGAGAAATGGGAAGGGAAGCCGCACCTGCGTCGCTCCCTCGATGTCCGTTACCGCGGCCAGGGCTTCGAACTCAACCTGCCGTATTCGGCCAAACTCATCGCCGCCTTCCACGCCGAGCATCACCGCCGCTACGGCTACTCGCACCCCGATCGCGAAATTGAGATCGTGACCCTTCGTCTGCGCGCCACCATTCCCGCGCCCAAGGTGAAGCTCCAATTCTCAGGGAGCGACGCACGCGTGGCGCCTGAAAGTGCGAAGGTCGTCTTTGCAGGGAAGCCGCTGGCGACAGTGATTCTGGACCGCGCGTCAATCTCGGCGCCTTTCCGCGGCCCCGCGATCCTTACCGAGTACAGCGCAACCACGGTCGTCCCGCCCGGTTGGCGAGGCCGCGTCGATAAGGCAGGGAATCTGCTTCTGTCGCGGGCGCGAAAGTAGAGTTACTTTTTTTTCTGGATGAGCCGCGCGGTCATCACCGCGCCATCGCGTCCGTCGCTCAGCTTGATCGGGAAGACCAGCACGTTCCATTGCCACCACGGGCTCTTCGTCGGCAAGTGCGAGGCTCCGCGCATGCCGCGCCGGTCGATATACGTTTCACGCGTCTCCGCCACCTGGCGGATAATCTCGCGCCATTCATCCTTGATCTGCGGGTAGGTGTCGAACAGGTTTTGCCCAATAAACCAGGAACGTTTCTTCTCCAGCACCGCGGCGCAGTAGTCGTTCACGTATTGCCAGTTGCCGTCGCCGTCCATGATTTCGAGCACCACGTCTTCTCCCATCGCCATCGCAATCCGGGAGTAGAAAAATTCTCGCGCATCCACCACTACCGGCTTGCCGCGCCGCTTCGCCTCGAAGGAACGCAACGCATCCACCAGGTCATCCACCGAGCTGTATCCCTTGAGCAGGTGCATGTCCGCCACCCCGCCAAACCGTCGCTCCAGCGTAGCGGACAGGATGATGATCGGAACCTGCGGCCGCTTCTGCCGCAGAGAATCGGCGACTGCCGTGCCGAATTTCCCATGTCCTAAGTGATAGTCGAGCACCGCGATGTCAATATCGCCCAGCTTCGCCTCCGCTTCTTCGATCGAAGCGCTCGTCACCACCTCATATCCCTTCTGCCGAAGGATGACCGAACGAAGCACCAGGTTCTCTTCGCTGTCGTCGAGCAACAGCACGCGAATCGGCTTGGGACCGGAGGCGATCGAAACGACAGTGGGATTGGGGGTTTCCTCGCTCATGCTGGAGGCAATACTGGAATCGTGCCGCGAATCTCCGGAAGACTTTAGAACATGCTCGCCACCGAGCCAAACGAATTCTCGGCGGCTACTCTTCTTTCTTGGATGCGAGTTTTCGGACCTCCTTGGCTAACTCTGGTAACCGCGTATAGACCTGCCAGGCCTTGATCCATTGCTTGTGGTCGAACGACGGCGATCCGCCGATCCTGCGTCCCGGCTCGATATCGTTCTGCACGCCGGTCTGTCCCGCGGCGATCACTCCATCGCCAATGTGCAGGTGTCCCGCAACCCCCACCTGGCCCGCCAGGATCACGTTTTTGCCCACGTGGCTCGATCCTGCCAGCCCCACCTGCGAGCAGAGCAGGCTGTGCTCACCTACGCTCGACCCATGGCCGACCTGCACCAGGTTGTCGATCTTCGCATCGGCGTAGATGTGCGTCTCCCCGATCGAAGCGCGATCCACGGTTGCGTTCGCCTGTACCTCGACCTTGTCGTCGAGGATCGTGAACCCCGACTGCACGATCTTGTACCAGCCTTCGCCATCGCGCGCGAAGCCATACCCGTCCGCGCCGATCACCACCCCGTTCTGCAGAATGACGTGGTTGCCGATCCGGCAATGCTCGCGGACCACTACATGCGCATGCGCAAAAAAGTTGTCGCCAATGGTTACGTCTTCATAAATCACCACGTGCGCGCGCAGCACGCAGTTGTCCCCAATGCGAACGTTATCCTCAATCACAACGTAGGGCCCAATCGATGCATTCGCGCCGATCTTCGCCGTCGGTGCAATCACCGCCGTCGGGTGAATCCCCGGCGCGTACTTTGGCGGCGTATAGAAGAGCTCAATCGCCTTTGCAAACGTTAAGTAAGGATTCTTACTGCGCAGCAGCGGCACCGAACCGGCGGTGAATTCTTCGCTGACAATGATGGCCGCAGCCTTCGTCGTCTTCGCCGACGCCGCATAGCGCGGATTGGAGACAAACGTAATATCCCGCGGCCCCGCTTCTTCAATCCCCGTCACCGCAGTGACCTCAACCTGATCCGGAGAGGAACAGTTATCAATCGTGACGCCCAGCCGCAGCGCAACTTCCGTAAGCTTCATCCCACGATTCTAAACTTTCACGCTTGTCATCCTGAGCGAAGAACGCGAAGCGCTCGCAGTCGAAGGACCCCTACGTCCACCAGAATTCCTGTTTGTTACCTGTCCAGCCCACCGCTGTCTCCCTCTCCCATACTCTCTCTTGTCATCCAGAGGAGCGCAGCGACGTAGGGACCTGGTATTTGCCAGCGGTCAGCCCAGTAAGCAATCGGCATCCACCATACTCTCTCTTGTCATCCAGAGGAGCGCAGCGACGTAGGGACCTGGTGTTTGCCAGCGGTCAGCCCAGCAAGCAATTGGCATCCACCATACTCTCTCTTGTCATCCAGAGGAGCGCAGCGACGTAGGGACCTGGTGTTTGCCAGCGGTCAGCCCAGCAAGCAATTGGCATCCACCATACTCTCTCTTGTCATCCAGAGGAGCGCAGCGACGTAGGGACCTGGTGTTTGCCAGCGGTCAGCCCAGCAAGCAATTGGCACCCACCATACTCTCTCTTGTCATCCAGAGGAGCGCAGCGACGTAGGAAGCTGGTGTTTGCCAGCGGTCAGCCCAGCAAGCAATTGGCACCCACCATACTCTCTCTTGTCATCCAGAGGAGCGCAGCGACGTAGGGAGCTGGTGTTTGCCAGCGGTCCGCCCAGCAAGCAATTGGCACCCACCATACTCTCTCTTGTCATCCAGAGGAGCGCAGCGACGTAGGGACCTGCTGTTTGCCAGCGGTCCGCCCGGCAAGCAATTGGCACCCACCAAACTCTCTCTTGTCATCCAGAGGAGCGCAGCGACGTAGGGACCTGCTGTTTATGCGCACTGCCGCGAAAGTTTTGCCGGCGGAAGCGCCGAACCCTACTCCGAGAACATCGGCACCTGCAGCTCTTCGCTGGGCCTCCGCCGCACTCGCTCGCCGATCACACCCAGCACTACCATCTCGGTTAATGCAGTTCGAGGAACAAAGATCCGCTGCGTATTCGACCGCGTATCCGGAGGACTGATCAGGAATCCCTCCGAACCGATCTGCATCAGGTCGTTTGGCATCAACCCCTCGACGATGTCATTGTCACGGAACCGCAGCCGTACCCACAAACCCTCCGCCCGTGGCCGGTTCGCGAAGGTCTTGCGTGTCAGGTCTTCCGAATCGTTGAAGTCCCGCACGAAATAGACACCCTTGATGTCCCGCAGCTCGATCAGGACCACGTTGCCGGCCGTATTCAGCAGCTCCAGCTTGCCCTCGCTGAGGAAATGCGCGCCCACGAACCCGTTCATGCTGTCCCGGTCCAGCTTGCGAACGACGACCTTTTTGTGCGTGGAAGCCATGGTGGAGGTACTCGCAAACCCGCTCCAGATGCGGCGTTGCTGCCCCTGATTCTCGCACCTTTTTCGCCGCCTATCCCCTATCAAATCAACTTTGTAGCCAAATCGTAAACGTTGTGTTATCGTCTCGCTGTTGCCGCGTCTTCTGTGCACTTTTGTAAGTGTCTTCGACTCAGTCACTTAGATAGGCAGAAAGGGCTCCCCAGGGAGCCTCATAAGGGAAGTTCCCCTGCGGAATAGAGGTGTGCCGCCTGTGCGCGGCACCGACATTTGAGGCGTGCGTTTACCGTCGCGATGGGGACGTAAGATCAATGGCTGATTATATTTACGCAATGGAAACAAGGCTCACGCCGGATCAGCAAAAGGCCGTGACCCTCATCACCGACGTCGCTCGCGCCCACGAAATGAATATTTATCTGACGGGCGGCGCTCTTCGCGACCTCATCACCGGTTTCCCGATTCGGGATATTGACCTGACGGTTCAGGGAAACCCCCTTAAGCTCCAGAAAGACTTGGAGAAAGCGGGCGTCTCTATCCACGGTGTGGAAGAAGGTACCCGGACGATGCACCTGCTTTTGCCCGGAAATGTACGCGCAGAATTGAGCATGGCGCGCGCAGAAACGTACGAAAAACCGGGAAAAACACCCAAAATCGAACCCGCCACGATCAACGAGGATCTCCGCCGCCGTGACTTTACCGTCAACGCGATGGCCCTATCCTTGAATCCCGGTTCCCGTGGACTGTTGGCCGATCCCTTCAATGGAGTCGCGGACGCCGAGCTGAAAGTCCTCCGCGTTCTGCACAACTACGCCTTCTACGAAGAGCCTTCGCGCCTGTTGCGTGCCGCCCGGTTCTCGGCTCGCTTCCATTGGCCGCTCGAGGAGCGAACCCAGGCGCGATACGACGCCGCCAAGGAAAACAACTACATCGACTACATCAACAAGGATGCCGTCGGGTACGAGCTCGAACAGGTGGCGCGAGAAGACAATCCCATCGAGATCGTCCGCTCCCTGGAAAAAGAAGGCTGGCTCAAGGTGTTGCATCCGCACTGGACGGTCGCCAAGCTCGAATCGCCGGAACTCACCCAGCTGCTGAAGACGAAGCAACAGATGCTTGATTTCGGCATCAGCGTCGACGCCTCGCCCGCCGTGATGTACTTCCTCACCAGGAAGCTCGGCGAGAAAGATATCAACGATATCCAGAAGGCGATCCCGCGCCGCGATTTCGTCAACTCCTGGAAGCACCTCGAAGATCGTGCGAAAGACCTCGCCAAACGGCTCACCGGCAAGGAAGCGAGTACGCCCTCCGCCACCTGGAAGCTGTTGAGCGGCGCCTCGCCCGAGGCGTTGCTTTTTCTCAGCATCACCGGCCGCCAGGCCAATGTGCAGGACAAGATCAAGAACTTCTTCGGCAAGTGGCGCCAGGTGCGCGAGAAGCTGCCGTTCCCGGAGATGGCCGAGTTGCTCATCACGCCGCAGCTGCCGGAATACCCGAAGATCGCCGACGAAGCCTTCCTGATGCTGCTCGATGGCAAATTGCGTTCGCATAACGAGATCGTGAAGTTCCTCAAGCCGTACGCGCCGCCACCGCCACCGCCGCCACCACCACCACCGGCGAAGCGCGGCAAGAAGGCGGCCGCTGCTGCCGCAGAAGCTGCCAAGGCTGCGGCCGCCGCTGCCTCGGCTACCCCCGCCGCTCCCGCCAAGCGTGGACGCAAGCCGAAAGCTGCGGAAGCTGTAGCGGCACCCGCTCCTGCTCCGGCCGCCGCGCCTGCACCGGCAAAGGCATCCGCGAAAGCTCCGGCAAAAGTCGCCAAGGCTGTTCCGGAGCCAAAGAAGGCGCCTGCCAAACCTGAGCCGCCAAAGAAAGCGGTAGCCAAGCCGAAGCCGGCTCCAGCAAAAAAGCCAGCGGCGAAACCGCCAGCCAAGAAAGCACCGGTAAAGAAAGCTGCGCCGAAGAAGAAAGGGAAGAAGTAGCCGATTCTCGCGCCGCTCGCGTTACAGCGCGATACTATGGCGTGCCCTTTTGAGACCAATCGCTTCGAAACTTTACGCGAGGACTAGGGCCAAGGTGCTAGAGTCCAGCGTCTAAGCTGTGTAGCGCAAGTGGGCGGTCCATCCGCTCAGCCTGCGCTTCGAGGCGACATGGTCACGTTCCGTGCAGTCTCTTTCGACACGCTGAATTCCCCGTCCGGCTTTGTAAGCGGCGCTTTCCTCCGCAAAGCATTTCCATTCTGCCAAAACAATCCAGGTGAATCATGAAACGCATTCTTTTCCTGATCGTGTTTTCTTGCGCGGTAGCGCATGCCCAGAATCCCGGCGCGATGGCCGCCCAGCAGGCGCAACAAGCCATGGATGCCGCGCAGCAAGCCAATCAACAGGCGATGCAGGCGGCGCAGCAAGCCAACGAACAAGCCATCGCAGGCGGCACAACAGGCCAATCAGCAGGCGATGCAGAATGCCCAGAACAACAACGAACCCGTCGTCGCCTACACCCAGCCGCCGACGTTCTCCGTGAGAGCCGGCGCGGTGGCGGTGGGCACAACCGTGCGTCTCAAGTCGCGCACCCACTACGCTGTCATTTACTACACCACGAATGGCTGGACTCCCACGACCAACTCCAGGCGTTACCAGGGACCCATCCCGGTTCGTGATGGCATGGTCCTGCAGGCCATTGCGGTCTCGCCGAATGCCTTGCGCAGTCCGATTGCGAGCGCGAAATACAGCGTGCCGAGCGCCCCCAAAACTACCAAGGACCACAGCGCTCTCTCTATAGACGGAGTGCTCCGTGCGGGCACCCATCTGCATCTTGTCACCAAGTCAACGATCAATTCGAAGACCGCGCAGGTCGGCGATTCCCTCGATCTGCTGCTCGATCAGGATGTGAAAGTCGGGGACATAGTTGTGCTTGCGAAAGGCACTCCAGTCAAGGCGACCATCACCCAGGCCGATCCCGCGGGACACGCCGGAACTCCCGGCGATGTTACGTTCGAAGTCCACTCCCTCGCCGGGCTGGGAAAAGAGATCGCGCTGAAGGGCGGGGAATCGCTCGAGGGAGCGAATCACTACACCCGGGCAAAGAGTTTTTTGATTGTTCCGGTCGTGGGACTGGCTGGTCTCGCTGCCCGTGGCGAAGAGGCTGAAATCAAACCCGGCATGAGGCTCACGGCCTCGGTAGCGGAAGACACGCCGCTCCAACCCTGAGTCGGGGCAGGTGCAAAGCCATGCCGCACCGCGTTTCTTCCGCGGAGGCAGCCATCAACGATTTCCATGCGGCTGATTGGTTTCAGGAAGACGGAGGTCCCGTCCCGATGAGGAAGGAAATCGAGATGCCGCCGAGCGCGAACCAGGCAAGGCTGACCCGCTGAACTGGCTCTGCGATAGCGATGCTGCCGATCGGGGCAAAGAGGAAAAGAGCAAAGATAATCGTAGCCAGGCACGTGCCAAATATTCCGGCAACCGATCCTGTACGAATGGCGATGACCGCTATGACCGCGAGGAAGAGAATCGGCAGGCTGGTCTTAGGCTCAAAGTGGCGCCCCAGCCAACACACAAAGGCTGCGCCGAGTGCCGAGGTACAGAGACCGATGAAAAAGTAGAACCAACGCGAAGCAACTGCCACGCTGCTTGACCTCATACCGCCGAAGCTCCATAAAATCACATCTGCCATAAAAAAACCATTAAATCTCCAGCTCCCTTTGAGCCTCCGTTCCCGAGCAGCTCTGGCTGCTGGTGTACTATGTGGCGGCCAAAAATTCTGGAGGGCAGATGGTTCACAAACAGGGTGATCGCGCCGGGCTTTAAAACCCTGTCGGCCTTCGGCTCAATTCGGCACCTGGGATTGAGTGCAAGGTCCATAACCTTGCGCGTCTCAACCAGCATCCCGTTATCGGGTCTCTGCCATTTGCAATCGAAAGGCCGCCGATGTTTCTACGAACCGCGAAAGCAATCGTCACGGATATTCACTTCCTCGTTCCCGCCATCGTGCTGGTGATCGGGATTGCTTTGCTGGCCGGGCTGCATTGAGCGCCTCGACCCAAGCCCCCGGAGTTGTCGTCCCCGCGTCACCTCCAACCCCATCTCTGCATTGGCTGGGGGTGGCCTGCGGACTGGGTGCGGGGGTTTGGCTGGGGGCCGCCGAGGCGCCGACCAAGCTGGTCAACTCCGGACTCTCGCCGTTCGCCATCTCCTTATGCATGGTGGCGGGCGTCTTCACCGCGCGCTGGAGCTTTCCAACCCTTCTCAAGGGCACGAGCGACGTCTTCTCTGACCTGATGGGGAAGAAGCACCTCATCGTGTGGGCGCTGCTGGCGGGAGCCCTGTGGGCGGTCGCGAACACGCTTACGGTCTTCGCCATCCGCGACGTCGGCCTGGCGATCGCGTTTCCTTTGTGGAATGCCAACTCCCTTGTCGGAATCTTCTGGGGATGGCTTTTGTTCGGCGAGCTTCGAGGTGCAAGCCGCTCGACGATCACCAAGGTCGTGGCGGGAGCCGTTGCCATTCTCGCGGCGGCGGTCCTGCTCGGCTTCAGCACGATTCATGGCGCAATGGCGGGGCGGCATGCGGTGCAGGGAATTGTCGCCGCCGCCGGCGCCAGCCTGCTGTGGGGCACGATGTACATCCCCTATCGCAAGGCCTATCTCAGCGGCATGAACCCGCTGTCGTTCGTGACCGCGTTTTCCGTGGGGGAGCTTGCCACCGTCCTGCTCCTGGTGCTGGCGCTCGACGGGGGCACGCAGGCGCCGGTTTTTCATTCCGCGCAGGTCCGTCCCATGCTCTTCTGGCTTTTTCTTGGAGGTTTCGTCTGGGTCATCGGCGACTTGCTGCAACAGTTCGCGGTGAAGTATCTCGGCATCGGACGCGGGATTCCCCTCTCGAATACCAATCAGCTTTGGGGACTGGCCTGGGGCGCCCTCGTCTTCGGAGAGCTGGCGCACGCCACCAGCCTGCAGAAACTCCTGGTCGTCTCCGGATCGGGGGTGATGATTCTGGGAGCGATTGCCATCAGCTCAGCCGTCGCCGGCGAGCGTGAGCTCTCCTCGGCGCACGAGGTCCTTCGCGAAGATTGCGAGCGCTACGGCATGAATTACGACGAGGTCCTCGCCGCCCAGGACGAGGGTGAAATCGGCAACCGGATCGGCCAGCGCCGCTGGTGGGACTATCTCATCGTTGCGGCCGCCATCGGTATTTTCGTTCGCCTCGCCAGCTGGGCCGCGGTTCCTGCGATTCCGGTGAACCTTCACTGGCTCCCGGTGTTGCTGGCCGTACTGGTCGTCACCCTCGCCGCCTGTACTCGGGCGTTGTGGAAAACCGCGAAGTAGGTGGCTTTCGGCGAGACTCCTCGGACTTCTCGGCCCGGCGCAGCAAGCGTCGGCATCGGTCGTAGCCCTTTAAGCTTGCGATAGCTTTCACCGTTGGCTTGGTCGCGCTGGCGGAGGGGGGTGGACAAGCGACGATCAGGCGAATGGCACACCTTCCAAAGTTATGGCGGAAAAGCGTTGATTCCAGCGGACAGGCCCTCCGTTCCCGCCGACCGACATCGGGTTTTCTTTGCCTGAGAAGGGTTTGCGAATTGTAAAGAAGGGGAGCATTTTCGTGCTAATATTTCGCCCCGCATCGCGCTCTATCGGTATTCTCCGGACGTTTTTCCGTTGAGGTCAGAACGATGAGAAATTCGCACCAAACCCTTCCTCGCTTCTTGTTTTGCGTAGATCTTTGCAGTGCAGACCGCAATTGCGCCGGGTGCCTGGGGGCAGGACAAGAAGCCCCTGACGAACGACGACGTGATCGGCCTGGTGAAGAGTGGCTTGGCGGAATCGGTCGTGGTGTCTTCGATCAAGTCGCAGCCGGGAAATTACGATACTTCGCCGGCGGGTCTGATCGCGATGCACAAAGCGGGGGTATCGCCAGCCGAGATGGACGCAATCATGGCCGTCACCAACGGGACGGCGAGCGAACCTGCAGTTGGGGCAGCAGCCACGCCAGCGGGCGCCCAGCCGAGCTCGGAGGCGCTGGCTGCATTGATGCCGATCGCGGCGAATTCGCCGGTGTATGTCATGCCGACCGTCGCGCTCGTGAAGGACGACAATTCGCAGGCGATCGCGCTGGAGAAATCGCAGATCGTGCAGACGAAGTCGAAGGCCAACACGATGTCGGGGCTGGCCTCCGATTCGGTGATGGCGCAGGCGCTGCAGAGCGGAATGACGACGGCGGGCATGGGGCTGGCGATGCATACCGGCTCGGGAATGGCGGGAATGGGTGTGATGCAGGCCGGCAGCGTATTTTCAGGAATGATGTCCAGGAAAAAAACAACGCCGACCGTAACGTACGTGTGGGGCTTGACGAATGCGGCGTCTGCCAACGTGGTGAAAGATTTTTCTCCGAGCTTCGCGGTGAACTTCTCCAAGGCGCCAGGAGTGAACCTGGATGATTATGTGCCGGCAATCGTCAAGCTGACGCCTTCGCAAAATGCCTACCGGTTGGTGGGCGCCACCCAGGGGAAGACCGATCAGGGAACCGATGCCGCGATGGATTGGCCGGTCTATTCCGGCTACATCGAAGATCGGGTGCCGATCGACGCGCAGAAATCCAAGCCGGGGCAATACACGGTGAAGCCAAGTACGCCGCTGGTGCCCGGGGAATATGCGCTGGTACTGCGTCCGATCTCGAAAGACAAGAAATTTTCCGGCGCAGATGTCGCGCGGGCGCAGGGCGATGGATTCATGTTCAACGCGGTGTGGTCGTTCGAGGTGGCTGCGCAATAGCGGGGAACGGGACTCGTCCACGCCGGCAGCTTTGCAAAAGCGATCCTGAAATCGTTGGTGCGAAAGGGGGGACTCGAACCCCCACGCCTTGCGGCGCCAGATCCTAAGTCTGGTGCGTCTGCCAATTCCGCCACTTTCGCATGGGTCGCGACATCAACCAAATTCATTGTGCCATGGTTCGGGGACAGGCACCAGCCAAACGGCTGTCTTACAGAAGACGAACGTGTCAGGGGGTCGTTGAAGCGAAAGCCGTCTCATAGGCCGCCACCAACCTTTGGCGCTGCAGGGCGGGCGAGTATTCCACGCTCGCGGTGAGGGCGTCGATGAGGAAGCGCTGGCGGAGATCCGGCGAGTCCATCATTCGCTTCATGGCGACAGCGAGGGCGTGCGGATCTCCGGAGGAGGCAAGAAGTCCATTGCGGCCGTCGGCGATCAGATCGACCACACCTCCCACGGCGGTGGCGACGACGGGAACTTTTAGACTCATGGCTTCAAGAACGGAGTTCGGTGTTCCTTCGGTGAGCGACGGCTGCACCAGGCAGTCGAATAAGCGCATCCAGTCGCCGGGGCTGCCCTGAAAGCCCGCGAAGGTGACGCGTTCTGCGATTCCCAGCCGCGCGGCTTGCGCTTCCAATGACGGTTGTTCGCGGCCGTCGCCAACCACAATGAGGTGCATGGGGCGCGCTTCGTCCGGGTGGGTGCAGAGTTCGTGGAAGGCCGACACCAGGAAGCGATGTCCTTTTTCCGGGCTGAGCCGGCCGACGGAACCGAAGACGAAGGCATTGTCCGGAATCCCAAGTGCGGCCCTCGAAACTTCTTTTTCCTGTTTGCGAGCGTAGGGCGGCAGCATGGCGTTGGGGATGACGAACGGAGCAACGCGTTTGCCCCGCAGCCGTGCGACCTCTTCCGCTTGTTTGCGAGAGACACAAACCACCCACTGCGCGCGCTTCAACGCTTGCCGCTCCAGCACCTCGTAAAAAGAGACGCGCAAGTTCTCGGCGGTCCAACCGCGCAAGAAGGCCATGTGGCGGGTGCGGGTCTTGCGCGCCGCAAGATAGCCGACGACATTCGATTTAAAGCCGTGGGTACACAGAAGATAACCCGGTTTCTTGCGCAGGATATTGGATAGTTCGTCCACCAGGCCGAGGTGGACGCCGCCGGGCAGGCACACGGTGCCGAGGTCGTTTTGTTCCGCGGCCACCAGCACTTCGGGACGATCGCTGAGGTCTTGAAAGGAGCCAACCTCGATGTCGTAGTCCGACCCCTTCATGTCGATGGCGTGGTGAAGGATCTGTTTTTCAGGGCCGCCCACGAGATTGCTTCCGATCAGATGGAGAACTTTACGCTTCATGTTTATCCACCGATCGCGTACCGACAGAGGCGCGGAGGCGCGCCTTCAACGAAAGCCAATTCTTGCGGTTGATTCTTGCAGGAGGTGCAGCGCCAAAGCGAACCAGCGAGGGCTGCTGCCACGGGACGTCGTGGAAACCGCTGCGGAGGACTTCCGCGGAAGGATCCGATTGCCACGCGCCGGGAAAGAGCGCGATGGTGTCGGAGTGGATGGGCGACCGCAGCTCTCGCATCGGTTCGCCGGTCAAGCTGGCGTAAAGCGCGCCGGGAAGGTCGCACGGAGATTCCAGGGATAGATGGCAGGTCTGTGTTACGCGGGGATTCAATTCGAGCAGATAGGCTTTTCCGGTGCCTGCCTCGAGGATGAAATCTAACCCGCCAAAACCCGAGAGACGAAATCGCCTGGCAATTTTCCTGGCGACGTCCAAGAAACAATTGCGGTCACAGAGCTTGATTACAGTGGCCGGTCCCTTCGCACCGGCGGTTTGCAGAACCTCGACGCTGGTGCCGGCGACGATCTCCCCGTTCCACGCAAAGAAAGCGATGTTGGCATCGCGACCTTCAAGCAAGGGCTGGATGCTGACTTTCCGTCGGGCACGGCTGACCCAGCCCGGCAGATCGTTGCAGTCGCGATCGACGAGGGTGCGCTTGAAGACGACATAGGAAGCCAGCGGGGCGCGAAGCATGCGGAACGCGCTCCTGGCGGCTTGCGCGGAAGTAGCGACCTGAACACCCTCGCCTCCGGAGGTGCCGTCTGCCTTCAGCACGGCAGGAAGCGGATTTCGCTCGAGCCACAGTTCGAGGTCTTCGGGAGTGTTCACCAGAGAAGTTGGCGGGACAGTGATGCCCTCCTGTTGCGCAATCGCCAGGAACTCGGATCGCGATTCGATGGCGGGGAAGCAGGCGGCGTCTCCCACCGAACGCTGGATGAGTTGTCGAATCGAAGCCGGAGTTGCGTCCGCAGCGCAAAGGCGGTGCAGGAGCTGGGCCGCTAACTCGTCGCAGGGCGCCACAAGGTCTGGGATGGAGCACCGGCATGCTTGCAAAAAAGACGCTTGCGGGCGGAGGCCGTTGAAGCGATAGAGCGCCGAGAAGACATTGGTGGTTCGCAGCGGATGGCCGGAAGGACACACAGCGTCGACCGTACAACCGGCATCGCGCAGCGCCATGCCAATCCTGGCGGCGGAGATCCAGCGGCACGTCGTGGCAAGCAAAACCTTCGGCATCTTTCTCGTTCTATTCAATTTGCGTCCGGGAAAGAACGTATGATACAGCAGCTCTCAAAGGAGGGGGTGTACACGAAAGTCACCATCGAACGACACCCTCGGGAGTTGTCGAAGGGGCGGTTCCTCATTAACATAGTCGAACTTCCCCAGAAGCTTAGATTGCAGCTCTCCGCGACTCCCGGTTCGCGTGACCTGCACAACTGTGTTCGGAGAAAGAATGACCGCTACAGTGGATGTCGCAATCGTGGGCGCTGGTCCCTATGGATTGTCGCTCGGGGCACACCTGAGAGCAGCAAAGCTTTCGTTTCGCGTGTTTGGCGAGCCGCTGCAGACCTGGCGCAGCAACATGCCCACCGGCATGCTGCTGAAGTCGGATGGATTCGCCTCGAACCTTTCCGACCCGCTTGCAGAGTTGACCCTGGAAAAGTTCTGCTGGGAGCAGGGGCTGCCCTACGACCACGTTCGGGTCCCGGTCCCGTTGGAAACGTTCATCGGGTATGGACTGGAGTTTCAAAAGAGGCTTCTGCCGGAACTGGATACGCGACAGGTCACCGATGTACGCCGCGATGAGCAAGGCTTCCGGCTTGAACTTGAGGACGGTAGTGGAATCCACGCCCGTCGAGTGGTGCTGGCGGTGGGGATCAAGTACTTCGCGTATACGCCGCCTGAGTTCGAAAATCTTCCGGCAGAATTCGTAAGTCACAGTTCGTGCCATCGCGACGTGGATCGCTTCCGCGGAAAGAAGATATTTGTACTGGGAGCGGGTGCATCGGCGGTCGACTTAGCGGCGCTACTTCACGAAGCGGGCGCCGAGGTCACACTGGTTGCACGCCGGCGGGCGATTGCATTCAATCACGGCCCCGGGACCAAGGTGCGTACATTGTGGGACAGGCTGCGCCGTCCGTCGTCGGGATTGGGGTCATCGTGGTCATCGTGGTTCTTCTGCAATGCGCCGGGTGTTTTTCGATTGTTTCCCAAGAAACTACGGGTACGCATCGTGAAGAAGTACCTGGGTCCGGCGCCGGGCTGGCCGATGCGGGAACGCGTGGTCGGCAAGTTTCCGATGTTTCTCGGCTGTACGGAGATCGCGGCAACGGTTCACGATAAGGCTGTTTATCTTAGCTTTCAAGACGAGAACAGGAAGCCAGTGGAACGGTCTGCCGATCACATGATTCTGGCGACTGGCTACAAGGCGGATGTACGGAGACTGGTTTTTCTCGACGAAGAGATACGGTCAAGCCTGGAGACGGTCGAGAACAGTCCTGCGTTATCGCGGAACTTCGAAGCGAACGTTGCTGGTTTGTACTTTATTGGGTTGGCGGCGGCGAATACCTTCGGCCCCATGCTGCGCTTTGCGTTTGGCTCGGATTTCACCGCGAAGCGATTAGCAGCACACCTGGCGGATGTCGTGCGTCGGAGTTCCGACATCTCAGAGGTCAGCAGGCAAGAAATGGAAGACGATGTGAGGTGCGTGGCGGCGGGAGCAGGAGAAGCGGCGAAAGCGAAGCGCACCTAGGTCGTTGCGTAGAAATCTGAAAAAAATAAGAAGCCCCCGGGCTGAGAGCCGGGGGCTTTCTGGTTTCAACGTCCCTCTAGAAGTGAGTGACGAGGGTATCGACGTTGGCCGATCCGAGACCGGTCGCCTGGTCGTAACCGGTAGTCGCCGAGAAGCCAGTGACACCGGGCACGGTGTTGTTGCCGGTCTTAACGTCATGAAACACGGCGGTTCCTCCGCTGTTGTACTGCGCTTTGCCGAGCGCGTAGAAACGCGTGTTGGCATTGCCCTGACGGGCCTTCTTCTTCTGCACAACCAAAGCCATTACGCTTGCGCATGACGGCGATGCGGCGGATGTCCCGCTGACGATGATGAACTGGCCTTCGGTGGCGACCAGGTAACCGTCGTGGCCGGCGGCGGTGAAGGCAACGTCGGGAACGTCTCGCTTGCCGTCGGCAGGTACCCCCTTCGCAGATTGGAACGCGGGCTTCGAGTAGACGGTGCTAACACCACCGCCCGATGACCATAGATCAGAGCCGCCACTGACGTGGCCGCTCTCGTTCCAGACCTTTTCCGGAATGTAGCCCTTGGCGGAGACGAACGTGGAACTGTTGGTCGAGCTCCAGTACGCGCTGGGGTTGGACGTATCGCTGAACTCCGTACCGCCCACTGCCACATTGTAGGGAGTGGAGCCGAGACCATTTACGCCGCGACCGCTTCCCTTGGAGGAGCCGGCGGCAGAGCATCCCGCCGCACCGCTGTCACCGGAAGAGACAAAGGCGGTAATGCCCTGCGAGGCTGCCTGCTTCCAAAGGTTATTGAAGAAGGCATTCCCGGAGGTTCCCAGGCTCTTCTCGCAGAGTCCAAAACTCGTACTCATGACCGGTGCGAGATTGTGGCTCACGATGTACTGTGCCGACAGATCGGTTCCGTCAGTGGTGGAGGTGGACTTGGAGACAACGAATTTGACGGTTGCGTTTTTCGCGATTGCGCCAGACCACTCCACGTCAAGATCAGCTTCGACTTCTTCGCCGCCGCCAAGGTTGCCGGGATCGGAGCCATTGTGAATGATGGTGGGGCTTTTCGCGGGAAGGCCGAAGGTCTTGCGGAATCCGGTGACGTCCGCGGTCTTGATGTCGGTGCGGCCGACAATGGCGATCGTCTGGCCGGTGCCGCTGATGGAGCTGTAAAGAGGCGTTACGTTGTAGATTTTCTGCCAGTCGCCGGGAGACAGATAATGCGCTCCACCGGAGGTGTATTCCGGAGAGATGCTGTTCAGTTTCTTGACGCTGGCGATCATCGGCTGCGAGTAGAAGTCGTGGAGGGAAAGGACGCCGCGCACGACATCGGCAAGGGCAGCGGGAATGCTGGGATCCACGCTGTTGGCGTGATGGAGGACGCCATTCACGAGATAGTCGTCGATCCTCGTCTGGAAGGCATTTTCGACCTGATCAACGGTGCCGGAGAAGTTGATCCAGCCGCGTCCAGGAGCGACTTCCTCAATGCGAAAGCCCTGAGACGCCAGCCATCCTTTCACGGTGGCGAGGTCGGCGTTGCTGATACCGAAGCGCTGGCCGTACTGTTCGGGAGTCAGCCACTTCTGATAGAGCGGAGACTTGGGATTGCCCTGCGCCGCGAGCAAGGCTTCCACTTGCGCGTCGGCACCTTTGCGCAATGGAAGGACAAGGACCATGCGCTCCATGGGAAGCGAGCGCGAGGCGGGGGCTATCCGGAACTCGGGTCGAGCGAGTGGGTGGACATTTCCCTGAAGGGTGACCCGCGAGCTTTCGTCGATGGTGCGGGTTGAGTTCTGCTTGGGGGTTCCGGCGATGGCCATGCTGGTGAGCATGGCGGCTATTCCCAGGTGCAGAATAGCGTTGCGTGCGGTGAACATCGTTTTCTCTCCTAGGGGGAGCCTTCGTCGATCGCGAGGACAGCGAAGACGATCCATACAAAAGTTAATGGGTGACCGACGCGGACCGTGTAGTCCGAAGTTCTGGCCCTGGGGAGCAACGCATAGTACTGAGAAGCAGCGGCTACTTACAATCGAAATGACCGGCTTCTACTCACAAATCGGCACTTAATCCTTGGGTAGTACGTGGTGCGCCGGTTTGCACAGGCTAAGTCAGTGGCTGGATTCGTCCTTCCACCGGATGCGGAGGCCGCCCTGCACGAGACGAGGAGTGCCGAGAGTAAGAATCGGAGTGCGGCCGACCTCGATGGTGCGGTCGAAGAGATTTTCTCCGGCGACGAAGACCTCCAGGTAGCGACTGAAGTCGTGCGATGCGAAGGCGTCGGCGCGGAAGAAGCTGTGCAGCAGGAAGTGGTTCTGATCGTCGTCGAACTGGTGGCCGGTGCCACGTACTTGGACAGCAAGGGTTCCCCAACGTTTGCGGGTGACGGTGGCCTGTGCCGTGGCGGTATTGCGCGGTACCTGAGGAATCCAATTGCCGATCAGCGCAGGGTTCTCGTCATTGCGAGTTACGGTAGCGCGGGCGTACTGGTAGCCGCCACTGAAGAACAGCCAGGAGCGTGGAGCAATTTCGTAGTCCAGCGAGACACCTCGGCTGCGGATCTGCCCAAGATTTTCGCGCATCAGCGTGATCGTGGTGGCAGTCTGAGAAAGCGTGAGTGCGGTTACGGGACGGTTGACTTCTGTCCAGAAATAACTGGCACGCACCACCGCGTTACGCGAAGGCTGTGCGAGTTGGACGCCGGTTTCCCAACCGGTGGCGCGCTCGGAGCGCAATTCAGGGTTCGCAATGGTGATCTGCTGGGCGACCTGGCCGGTGCGATAAAGCTCATTCATTGTAGGGGAGCGGAATGCCCGGAAGGCGCTGGCGGTGAGGGAGAAATTCGAAGTGACGCGTCGTACCACTCCCAGTCGCGGATCAGCGACGTTCTCCGTGCGATCGGGAATGGGCAAATAGGTAAAGATGTTCTTGGCGAGCGACCACTGTTGCGCGTCGAGATTCTGGAAGTTGTCATAACGCAACGAACCGGTGATGGTCCACTTCGTGTATTGCAGGATGGCTTCCCCGTATACGCCGGTTTCGCGCTGACGGGCGGTGGTATCGATGAAGCCGGTGGGAACGTGGAAGAAGGTGAGTTCGAGATCGGTGGCACGGATGTCCGCGACGTCGGCGCCGGCTACCAGGGTGAAGTGCGAGGCAATCGATTGCAGCCATTGTGCCGATGCGCCCAGAGCTCCCGTGGGCACCTGTTGCAAGCGAGTCAGGGTTTCGGAATTACGATCGGGAGCGGTCGAGGAGAAGCTTTGGCGGTAGTGTTCGGTAGTGCCATACGCACGGAGCTTCAGCGCGCTGCTGTTGCTGGTGTTCCAGTCCACCCCGGCGTCGTAGCGCCATAAACGGGTTGCGTTGTTCTGGAGGATTGTGCCGTTAGAGCGCGCCTCGTTCATCAGGTTGCCGCCGAGGAAAGCGCTGCCCCGCGAGCCGAACGTGCGTTCGATCTGGACGTCGGCATTCTGGTAGTGGACGTTGGAGGGGCGGTCAATGGCTCCGCGTAAGCCGGGAGCAACCAGCACGTAGCCGTCGGTGCGAAAGAAGTCGCCGGCGATCAGCCCGTGCCAGGGACCGTGCGAGAGAGTCTCGATCAGGGAGGCTTGCGGGGTATTTTGGGCGCCATAGCCGAGTTGCAACTCGCCGGCCGCAAGGGTCGGCGGATGCTCGACGAAATCGACGACGCCGCCAATGGCGCTGCTGCCGTAAAGGTCGGAGCCGCCGCCGCGTACGACTTCGACCTGCTGGATCATCAGTTGAGGGGTTTCGTCCCAGTGAATCCAACCGCCGAAAGGATCGTTGATGGGAATGAGATCGGAGAGGACCAGGGTTCGGCTGGCGGCGGTGGATCCGAGTCCGCGCAGGCTGACACCCTGGTTGGTGGGGTTGGACACGCGGGAACTGGAGCGGCGGAAGAGTTCAAATCCCGGAACCTGGCGGAGCTTGTCGTCGAGAGTTCCGGCAGCGGTCTCCGCCAACTGTTCGGCGGGAAGAACGCGGACGCTGGAGGCAGTCGCTTCTGCCGGAACATCGCTGCGGGTGGCGGATACGACAACATTCTGGGTGATGGTGGCAGGCGCAAGCTGGATCGCAGCATCGGCGCCGGGCTGGACATGGGCGGTCTGAGGCGCAAAGCCGGCCATTTCCACGCTGACCTCTGCGGAATCCGAAGTGGCAGGAAAGTCGAAATGGCCATCGGTATCCGTCGTGGAGCGCAGGGTACGTCCGGATTCCGAGAGGATTACAACCGCGCCAACGATGGGCCGTGACTGAGGATCGACCACCTGGCCGGAAATATGTGGTGACGGCGATTGCGCCGCGGAGAAAGAAGAAAGGATCAGGGTGAGGCTGACAGTCACGATCCGGGAAAAGCGTCGCATGCAACCTCCGGAGTCCATGGGAGCTCCGTGCGCCAAGATGGTAACGGAATAATACCGAAGCTGCTGCCGATTTTAGTCGATACAGCCAGAGTGGCGGGATGTAGCATCGAACCCTGGAGCGGAGCTATGGCTTCCGCCGGATACTCATGCGCAAAATTGCTTATTTCTTTCTATTGCTCGCAGCGGTTTCATTCAGCTTTGCCCAGCCACGTCCGGCGCCCGCGCAACCGCGGCCGCTCAATGCCGCGCCTGCGGGTGCTTCGCGCCTGAGCACGGTTGCGATGATCGATCTTCCGGGACGGCCCGGGTTCGAAGACATCACGATGGCGAACAACCTGATCGTGATGTCACACACGGGTGCGAACACCATTGACGTCTTCGATCCGCAGAGGCGTCGCCTGGTGGCGCAGATATCCAATATTGCGCAGCCACGAGGCATCGCCGTGGATGCGAAAAATAACCGCTTGTTCGTAGCCACCGCGAACTCGGTGATCGATGTTGTCTCCTCCCAGGACTGGGAGGTGAAGGACAGCTTCAACCTCCAGGGCTCGCCTGACGTTCTGGCGCTCTCTCCCGACGGTACGCGGCTTTACGTTGGCGATAAGATGAATTCCACCCTCTTCGTGGTGGATACATCGCTGCGCAAGACGATTGGAAGCGTGGAACTCGGCGGACGTCCTGAGACCATTGCGATCGGGGACAACAACCTGGTCTATGCGACGGTGCAGGACCAGTCCACGGTGGTGAGCATCGATCCGCAGATGAAGATTGTGAGCCAGTTCAAGCTACAGGGATCGCAACCGACCGGGCTGGTGTACGACGCTTCGAGTCACCGGCTCTACGTTGCGGTCCGCGAGGCGGTGCTGGCCATCAACGCCGACAACGGCGCCGAAGCAGGGCGCGTTTCCGCCCAGCGTGGCGTGGATACGCTCTACCTCGATACCGCGTCGCATACGTTGTTCGCCGGAGGAGGCGGTTCCATCCTCGAGATCAATACCGCCGGATTTGCGCCTCTCGACGAGCTCCTGGCCGACGTGAAAGGGCATACCCTGGTGTATGACTCGGCCCGTAAGCTGCTCTTCCTGCCAGGTGGACGGGAAGGACGATCGATGGTTCTTATCGTGAGGAACATCATTCCGGGCGCAACCCAAACTCCCGAGACTCCGGAAGCAAACCTGCGCTAGTGGCGGGTAAGGCACGCGCACTGAATTCGCACGGGGGCGTGTGATACAAAATCAGCGGCTATGTCTCGTACGATATCCGGGTCCTCAATGGGAGAAGTGATCGCGCACGCCTGTTGTCGCGTCGATCTGGCCGGCGGAACCCTCGATCTTTGGCCGCTCTATCTCTTTCACGAGAATGCCGTAACCGTGAATTTCGGCGTCAAGATCATGACTTCGTGCCGCCTGACGCGGCGAAGCGATCATCGCATTGTGCTGTCTTCGCTCGACACCGGGCGCAACGAGGAATTCTCCAATCTCGCCGCGTTGCGATCGGTGAAGAAATATAAGCATGCCCTGGCGGCGCACCTAGTAAGGTTTTTCGCCCCGGAAGGGGGTCTCTCGGTGGAGACCCATTCCGAGTCGCCGGCAGGCGCGGGAATTTCCGGGTCGTCGGCACTGATGATCGCTACCACGGCCGCCCTGGCGCGCTACACCGGCAGAAAACTCAGCCCGGAGGAGATCCGGGTGATCGCGCAAAATGTCGAGGCGCAATTGATCGAAGTCCCCACGGGATGCCAGGACTACTATCCCGCGCTCTATGGCGGCATCAACGCAATCCATCTGGGCGAAGATGGAATCCGGCGCGAAGCGATTCGGGTTGCGCCGGAGGAAATCGAAAAGCGGTTTGTGCTGGTTTATACCGGGGCTCCCCGGCGATCGGGCATCAACAACTGGGAAGTTTTCAAGGCGCATATCAACGGCGACAAGAAGGTGCAGAGAAACTTCGACCGCATCGCCGCGATCGCGCGTGGGATGCACCTGGCGCTCGCAGCCAACGACTGGGATGAAGTTGCTCGTTTGCTGGGCGAAGAGTGGAAGCAGAGGCGAACCAATGCGCCGACCATCAGCACACCGTTGATTGAGAAACTGATGGCGGTTGCAAAACGCAACGGGGGGCGAGCGGCAAAGGTTTGCGGTGCGGGTGGCGGGGGCTGCGTCATCTTCTTTGTAGAGGAAGGAGCGCGCCAGCGGGTTAGCGATGCTCTCGGACGGGCAGGAGGAACCGTCTTACCGTTGGAAGTTGCGCGCCGGGGATTACAGGTAAAAGATGGCCCGGCGCCAGCGAAACGGTAGCGGTTTGCATCCTAATTGGACGACGTGAGTCGTTGCTGGCGGAAATTCGGCATATAATGGCTCCGTTGCGGGGATCCCATGAACCGGCAGTCGCTCCTTCGGATTGTCCTGGCGTGTGCAGGCACATTGTGTGCTTCGGTATACGCCGCGCCTCAGAACCCATCTTCCAAGCCTCCTAAAATCACCGAAGAGCACCGCATAACCCTGATTCGCACGCTGCAGGCCGAACATGCGTTCGCCAAGATCGCGATCCCGCAGGGCAAAAAAGGCGTCACCGTGAAAGACGGCAAGGTGAGCCCTGGCCAGTTGGAACTCGGCCAAATGGTGGCTCGCGAAGGTCCGGCCGCGAATGCCGGCGACCGAGTGCTGATCACCGATCTGAAATTTGAAAACGACAAAATCGTCCTCGAGTTCAATGGCGGCCCGCGCAAGGGCGTCAAGTGGTACCAGCACATTTCCATTTCCGCCGGTGGGCCCGACACCCCGGTGGCGCCGGTCGATGGGCGGCAGTTGACCTCGAAGGGTTCGGTGGTCACCCTTGCGTTCAAGGACTACATCCCGGATCTCACGACCGACCAGGTGAAGCAGTTACTCGCGCCGGTTTTCGATTTCACCTCGATGACGGTGGCGGAGGCCTATGCCAAATCCCTTCCGCCCAAGGTCCAGGAGGCGATCAAGAACCACCAGGTATTGGTCGGAATGGACAAGGACATGGTGACGTATTCGCTGGGACGTCCGCCCAAGCGTTACCGCGACAAAGATGAGAAAGGCCGCGACTACGAAGAGTGGATTTACGGCACGCCTCCGGAAGAGGTGCAATTCGTTCGTTTCATCGGCCCGACGGTCGCGAAACTGACGGTGATGACGGTGACTGGCGAGAAGATCGTAAAGACGGAGCCGGAGGTCGAATTGGCGGCAAAGCAAACGCAGGAGAAACCGGAAGAACAGGCAGCAGCTCCCACGAAGAAGACGAAGCGGCCCACCCTGCTGGCGCCGGGCGAGACCAACCCGGATGCTCCGAATTCGTCAGGCGGCGCAAATAGCGGAGCGGATCCGAATTCAGCCCCTCATTTCTCCACGGATGGCACATAGTCTCGTTTTGATTTACCGTATGCAAATGCTGCTTTCCTTCCCGATGGAAAACTTGCGCAGGTACGCATTGGTCTAAGCAGCGCAATCACAAGCAATCTGAATCTCAGTCGATCGCGTCATGGAGCGCTCATGAGCCGAGTTCCGGAAATCATTCGGAAGCACGAAGCCGATATTTTGCAAAACTGGATGAAGGAGATGGCGATCTCAACGCGCCGCTCCGACCTGATGAACGACCGCGACCTTCTCAGCCAGTCGAGCGTATTGCTCGCCTTGTTGGTGGAGGCGCTGACAAGCGGCAAGACCGACACCCGCGGACAGGATTGGACGCGTGTACGCGACCACCTGGCGGAAATCTCGCGAGCGCGCGCCCAGCAGGGTTTCGCACCGTCAGAGATTGCTGCTTATGTTTTATCGCTGAAGAAGCCGATCTTTACGCAGATGCGCGCCGACATCCAGGACGCGCAACAACTGGCGGATGAGAGCTGGATGATTGGCGACCTGGTGGACCACCTCGGCCTTTACACCGCGGAGGTTTTCCAGAAATCTCGCGAAGAGGTGATTGCCCGGCAGCAACAGGAGATGCTGGAGCTTTCAACCCCGGTGGTGAAATTGTGGGATGGGGTGCTGGCGTTGCCGCTGATCGGGACGCTGGATAGCGCCCGCACCCAAATCGTCATGGAGTCGCTGCTTCAACGGATCGTCGAAACCGGTTCGGAGGTTGCTATCATCGATATCACCGGCGTCCCCACGGTGGACACATTGGTGGCCCAGCATCTGATCAAGACCGTGACAGCCGCCCGGCTGATGGGAGCCGACTGCATCATCAGCGGCATTCGCCCACAAACGGCGCAGACGATCGTTCACCTGGGCGTGGACCTGGCCGATGTTGCGACCAAGGCGACGCTGGCGGATGCGTTTCGCCTGGCGCTGAGCCGGACAGGATCTGCGATCAGCGCCGCAAGCAAGAAGCACAAAAACGGCAAGAGGAATTAGGAGCCGGCATGGAACGCATACCCATATTGAGGATGGGAGAGTTTTTGCTCGTCACCATTCAGGTGGACATGCATGACCGCCTGGCGATGACACTGCAGGACGATCTCACCAACAAGATCGTCGATGCCGGCGCCAAGGGCGTCCTGATCGATATCTCGGCACTGGAGATCGTGGATTCATTCATCGGGCGGATGCTCGGCAACATCGCCGCGATGTCGCGCGTCCTCGATGCGGCGACGGTGGTGGTCGGCATGCAGCCCGCGGTGGCGATCACGCTGGTGGAACTCGGTCTCTCGCTGCCCGGCGTACGCACTGCGCTGAACGTGGAGCGAGGCATGGAAATGCTGCGCAGGGAACTGCACGCCATGGATCTCTCGGGCGAGGACGAGGATCCGGAAGTCGATGAGATGGGAATGGAAGCGGAGGAGTAGCGGATGCCCGTCGTCAAAACGGACGAGCTGCCCATTCAAACTCCCTCCGACATTGTGGTCGCGCGGCAAGCGGTGCGATCCGCCGCGGCAGGGATGGGCTTCAGCCTCGTAGACCAAACCAAGATCGTTACCGCGGCCAGCGAACTCGCGCGCAATACTCTCGACTATGGCGGTGGGGGAGTCGTGCGCGTCGTACAACTCGAGGAGAGTCCCCGAAAAGGGCTACGTTTAATTTTTGAGGACCACGGTCCTGGCATCCCCGACATTCAACTTGCGCTCAAAGACGGGTACACCACAGGCGGCGGACTTGGTTTGGGCCTGGGCGGAGCAAGACGCTTGGTCAACGATTTCGAGATCCATTCCGCGCCTGGACAGGGTACGTGCATCACAATCACACGATGGAAATAAGCTATCCGTATTTCCTGCCGGTGCCGGTGCAGGAGCAAACACAGGCGGGCTCGGCTCGCCGAGAGGCTGCCCGTCTGGCGGCGCTCCAAGGTATGGCGGAAAACGATGTAGGACGGGTTGCGGTGGTGGTGACCGAGGCCGCCAACAACATTTGGAAGCATGGCAAGGACGGAGAGATCCTGTTGCGTGGCATGAACTCCGGGGTGGCAACCATCGATGTACTGGCGCTGGACAAAGGCAAAGGCATACTCGAATTGGCAGAATGCCTGCGCGACGGGTACTCGAGTGCGGGCACCTCGGGAACGGGCCTGGGTGCAATGCAACGCATGTCGGAGTTGTTCGAGGTGTATACCAGCCCAGGAAACGGAACCGCAGTGCATTGCCTGATCGGTTCAGAAAAGAAAATGCCCAAACCCGCATCGGCCTGGATGGAGTCCGGAGCGGTGGTCGTTCCGGTGGCGGGCGAAACCAAGTGCGGGGATGGTTGGGCCGAGCATCACACCACCACCCATTCCGTCTATATGGTGGTGGACGGGCTTGGACATGGACCGGGGGCTGCCGAAGCGGCGGAGGAGGCGGTCGCGGCATTCCGGCGGACCGCATCGGTGAACCCGCTCGACATTCTCGACGAGGCGCATCACTCGTTGCGGAAGACCCGTGGCGCCGCCCTTAGTGTGGCTTCGATCGATCACAACCTGCGGAAGGTCCGCTTTGCCGGGATCGGGAATGTTTCGGCTTCGATTTACGGCGGGGCAAGAATGAGCAACATGGTTTCACACAATGGGATCGTAGGCCACGCCGCAGGCAGGTTGCAGGAGTTCACCTACGACTGGCCCGCGGGAGCGACCCTGGTGATGTTCAGCGACGGAATTGCATCTCATTGGAACCTGGCAAAGTATCCCGGCCTTCAGTCGCGCTCCCCGTTGTTGGCGGCAGCGGTCATCTACCGCGATCACAGTCGTCGCCGCGATGACGCCACGGTACTGATCGCCCGGGAAGGGCCGGCGAGGAACTAGCGATGGCGACGAGACTCATTGCGATCGGACTCCACCATGAAGACGACGTAGTCCTCGCGCGCCAGGCGGCCAGAGAGGTGAGCGCAGCGCTGGGCTTCGATTCGCAGGACCAGGTGCGGGTTGCAACCGCAGCCTCCGAGTTGGCCCGCAATGCGTTTCGCTATGCAGGCGGAGGCGACGTCACCTTCGAGTTGGCGCCCGGATCGGGTCACCTCGATCAAGCACAGATCCTCACCATCGAAGTCACGGACCACGGCCCGGGCATCCCGGACCTGGACCGCGTCCTGCGCGGGCGGTATGTCTCCAGCACCGGGCTTGGGCTCGGGCTCGTGGGAACGCAGCGTCTGATGGACGATTTTAAAATTGATACTGCGCCCCTGAAGGGCACCACTGTCCGCGTCGGCAAGCATCTCTCGCCGCGCAAGCACTTCACGGAGAATGAACTCCAAGGGATCGTGAAGCGGCTGAACTCCGCGAAGGCTCGCGATCCGCTCACCGAATTAGAGCAGCAGAACCGCGAGCTGATGGCCGCGCTCGAACAGTTACGCCATCGCAGTGGCGAACTCGATCACCTGAACCGCGAGTTGGATGATACCAACCGGGGGGTAGTGGCCCTCTACGCGGAACTCGACGAACGGGCCGATTTCCTGCAGCGTACCTCGGAACTGAAAACCCGATTCCTGTCGAATATGAGCCACGAATTCCGCACGCCGCTGAACTCGATCATCAGCCTGAGCCAGCTGCTGATGGATCGCGTGGACGGTGATTTGAGTTCGGAGCAGGAGAAACAGGTAACTTACATTCGCCGCTCGGCAGAGACGCTGCTCGAACTGGTCACGGATCTGCTTGATCTTGCCAAGATCGAATCCGGAAAAGTCACCGTCCGCCCGAATGAATTTGACGTTGATGGCTTGTTCGGAGCGTTGCGGGGCATGTTACGGCCGTTGCTGACGAACCCGAACGTGATCCTGACATTCGAAGATGCGCCGGAGATCAAGACGCTGTTCACCGATGAAAGCAAAGTCTCGCAGATACTGCGTAACTTCATTTCGAACGCCTTGAAGTTCACGCAGTCTGGGGAAGTAAACGTGAGCGCGCGCCCCGGGCAGCACGATACCGTGATCTTCTCTGTCCGCGACAGCGGAATTGGCATTGCGCGGGCGGACCAGTTACGGGTGTTTGAGGAGTTCACGCAAATCGACAGTCCGCTGCAGCGGCAGACCAAGGGAACCGGGCTCGGGCTCCCGATCACCAAGAAATTTGCGGAGCTGCTGGGCGGGAGCGTCTCGCTGGAAAGCGAACAGGGCATCGGGTCCACCTTCTCCGCAATCATTCCGCGGGTTTACTCCGAAGGCATCGAGGGACCGGGCGAATCTGGAACGGCAGCGGCGCCGGGGTTGCGCGAATCCTCGCCCACCGTGCTCATTATTGACGATGAGGAGATTTCGCGTTACGTGCTGCGGAACCTGCTGCGGGCTTCGAACCTGCGGGTGGTTGAGGCGAACGGCGGCGCCAATGGGATCCAGATCGCCGAGTCACGGCGGCCTTCCGCAATTTTTCTCGACCTGATTATGGATGGGATGCAGGGCGAAGAAACCCTGGCGCTCCTGAAGCAAAATCCCGCGACCGCCTCCATTCCGGTGATCATTCATACCTCGAAAGCCCTGAGCGCTGGCGAACGGGAAGAACTGTTGCTCCACGCCATCGCGATCGTGTCGAAATCCAGTTCCTCGCGCGAGGAATCGCTGAGGGTCATCCATAAGGCACTGGCGAAGGCAGGCTTGGACCTGGAACTCAGCCGGCGGGAGGCATAGTTGCCGGAATCCGCAACCATACTGGTGGTGGACGACACAGACGCCCAGCGGTACGCGCTGGGGCGGGTGCTGCGCGGCGGCGGGTACACGGTGGTCGAGGCGGCTACCGCCGAAGAGGCGCTATTGCACGTCAAGCAGCATCCTGACCTGGTGCTGCTCGACGTTGGCTTGCCGGGGATGAATGGGTACGAAGTTTGCCGGCGTATCAAGAGCGATCCCGAAACCCGATCGATCCCCGTTTTGCAGATGTCGGCTTCCTACGTCTCCTCCCGCCATCGGGTGCTCGGCCTGGAAGGCGGAGCCGACGGTTACCTGACCCCACCCCTCGAAGGCCCCGAACTGCTGGCCAACGTAAAGGCCATGCTGCGATTGCGCGAGGCGGAAGAGCGTGCCCGCAAACAGGCGAAGGAAATCGAGGCTGCCCAGGCCGAGCTTTCCGCGGTGATGCAGAGCATGGCCGAGGGATTGGTTCGCATGGACCGCGAAGGCCGCGTCGGTTACGTAAACTCAGCCACCGAACGGCTGCTGGGATACTCGGCTGATTCCTTGAGCGGCCAACGATTTCATGAACTCGCGCACCACGACGGACGGGGATGTTCCGATCCGAACTGCGCTCTCGCAAACCTGTCCGAGATTACCATCGGCACACGCGAGTCCCAGTTCGTACGTGAGGACGGCGTGGCAATCACGGTGGAGTACACCGCCGCGCCTTATACGGTCGATGGCAAGGTGGAGGGTGTCGTGCTCACCTTCCGCGACATCGGCGACCGCAAGCGGGCGGAAGATGCCTTGCGCATCACGGAAAAGCTGGCCAACACGGGACGTATGGCGGCTACCATCGCGCACGAGATCAATAACCCGCTGGAAGCAATCACCAATCTCGTTTATCTCATCGGCGTGTCACCCGAACTCGACGCGGATACACGCAAGTATGTGGAAATGGCACAGGCCGAACTCGACCGCGTGACCCACATCTCGAAACAGACGCTTGGTTTCTACCGCCAATCGAGCCTCCTCGCCGAATTCAGCCTGACGGATGTGGCCGAGGGCGTTCTGGGCCTGCTGGACCGGAAACTAGCGGCAGCGCAGATCCACGTTCAGCGACGCTACGAATCGCAGGCGCTGCTGCGTGGGTACGCGGGAGAAATGCGCCAGGTAATCTCGAACCTCGTCTTGAACGCGATGGAGGCGGTGGGATCGAAGGGTAGAATCTGTCTGCATATCTACGACGGCCGCGATTGGTGCACCGGCCAAGTAGGGGTCCGCTTCTCGATTCTCGACAGCGGCTCCGGTATTCCGCCCGCGAAGATAGATTCGATTTTCGAGCCTTTTTTTACGACGAAACAGGAAAAGGGCACCGGTCTCGGACTATGGGTCTCGAACGGCATTGTCCATAAGCATGGCGGGTACATGCGCGTGCGCAGTTCGCAGAGATCTGAAAATCACGGCACGTGCTTCTCCTTCTTTCTGCCCCTGCCCCGTCTGCAGCCGTGATGAGTGCTTGCGCGGCCCCCGGCACCGTGCGAGATTGATACACCGTGCCACACTTCACATTCGTGATTGGTAAAGGCGGAGTCGGGAAGACGACGGTTTCGTCTGCTCTGGCTTTGTATCTGGGCACAAAAAATCTTCGAGCGAAGATCCTGCTGCTGTCCACCGATCCCGCGCACTCACTGGGTGACATCCTCGAAACTAAACTGGACGATCGAGAGAAGAAACTGCGGACTCGCGGTTTGGTCTACGCGCGACAGCTCGATGCCGGCCAGGCGGTGAAAACATTTCTCGACGCGCAGCGTGATGGCATTCTGCGGATCCTGGAAGGGGGCTCTCTTTTCACGCGGGAAGAATTGGAACCCTTACTGGATTGCGCGCTTCCCGGTATGGCTGAAGTAGCGGCCTTGCTCGCGATTCACGACCTCTTGGAATCGGATTATGACGAAGTGGTGCTGGACACCGCGCCGATGGGTCACACGTTGCGGTTGTTCGAACTTCCATCTCACCTGGAGCGTTTTCTGCGCCTGTTGGAAGTTGCGGCGAGCCGCGATGCGGTGCTTGCCGCGCATTTTGGGGGGCACGCCACCGGAAACCCTTACCTCGCGCATTGGCAGCGGATGGTTGGCCAAGTATCCGGGGCTCTCGGGCGGGAGCAGGCAAAACTCATACTCGTGACCTCTCCCGAGAAGTTTTCGCTCAACGAGTCTGTGCGCGCACGCGAGCAGCTGCGGAAGGCGCCGGTCCCGTTGGAAGTGGATGAGATCGTGCTTAACCGCGCTGTGTCCCGCCCCGGAAAGTGTACCCGGTGCAAGACGCAGGCGGAGCACACGAGAGAAGCAAAACGCTTCTTGCAACGCGAATTCGCTGAGGTACCTTTACGCGAAGCCGAGGATCCCGGCGCTCCCATACTGGGCGGCGAAGCGCTGCTGGCCTATGCAAAGCATGTCTTCGAAGGTGCAGTCCTGAGGAGGAGTGTCGCGAGGCCGGTGCGGATGGCGGAATTTGATCTCAAGCCTCTCGACTGGCCGGCCTTGGAGGTGCCGCTTACGTTGACGTTGGGAAAGGGGGGCGTTGGGAAGACGACGATTTCGGCGGGGATGGCGTTTCACTCCCGCCGCAAAGAGAAGGAGATCCCGGTTGCGATCTGTTCCATCGATCCTGCTCCCTCCCTGGATGACGTGTTTCAATCCGACGTGAGAAACCAGTTGCAGCCCGTGTTGAACGATGCGAAGCTCACGGCCGCAGAGATCGATGCCGTGGCGGAATATGAGCGCTGGGCGGAAGAGATGCGGCAAAAGGTGGAAGGTGCAACTTCGACCGAAGTCCGCGGGGTGCATCTCGACTTGAGCTTCGAACGGGATTTGTTTCTGGCGGTGCTCGATGTCGTGCCGCCTGGGGTTGACGAAATCTTCGCATGCTTGCGCATTCTCGAGCTGGTGGATCGTGGCGGGCGGGCGCAGATTGACATGGCGCCCACTGGCCATGCGCTTGAGGTTCTGCGCACACCCGCGCGCTTGCTTGGCTGGACGCGGGTTCTGTTGAAAACGCTGGCGCACCACCGTACACTACCCATCGCACGGGATGCTGCCGTGGAGATCGCGACCCTATCGCAACGGGTTCGAGAACTGGCGGCGACGCTGGGCGATCCACGGCGCAGCCGGCTATGGATCGTAATGCTGGCGGAGCCGCTCCCGGATCACGAGACGCGACGGCTGCTTTCGGCCTTGCAGGAGATGAAGACCTCCATTGCGGGCATTTTTGTGAACCGCGTTCTTCTCGGCGCAGAGAGCTGCGCACGATGCAAGCGGAAGCAATCATGGCAGAAGGCAACGCTGGCGCGAGTTCGCAAGCTGCGATTGCCTATCCTGATTGTGCCCGAGTTCGACAAGGAGATTGCGGGCAAACGCGGACTCGAGCAACTGACGAAAACCTTATGGCAACTCCAGTAAAGAAGAAGCAGGCAAAAAAGAAGAGTGCCCCGCTCGCAAAGAGCGCTGGCAAGTCCAGCGGAGCTGCGCTCTACCTTTATGGGATCTCGATGCCGTCGCGGGCAAAGGTGAATATCCGCTCCGAATCCGTGGATGGTGAGAGTGGGATTGCGGCCCTGCCTTTGGAGAATTTCGAGTGCTGGATCAGCCGGGTGGATCGTCGCGAATACGCGGAGCGGCTTGCGGAAAACATGGAAGACCTGGAATGGCTTGCCACGGTGGGAGTCCGGCACCAACGCGCGGTGGCGGAACTGGCATCCAAGGTGGAGATTCTTCCGGCGCGCTTTGGCACGGTATTCCTAAGCGAAGCGTCTTTGCGCGAGCATGTGAAGAGCGGAAAAAAAGGTTTTCAAGCGGTGTTCAAGAAGATCGCCGGGTCTGACGAGTGGGGAGTGAAGGTATTTCGTGCTTTGCAGGCAGCGCCCGTGGAGGCTCTCCTTGCGGCGAGCGGTACCGACTATCTGAAGAAAAAGGCGCAGAGCGTGATGCCGCGTGACAAAAAAGAAGATCCGGTCCTCGCCGAATTCGGGTATGCACTGGGTGCAGCCAGTCTTGATACCGCGCCCGGTGGCAGGGCCAGCAGTGGCCAGCCAAACCTCGCATGGCACGGGTCGTTCCTGGTGAAGCGCGACCAGCAGAAAAAATTCCAAGCCGTGTTGCAGGAGTTCACCGCGCGAATGTCCGAACGGTACCGGGTGGAGTGTTCGGGGCCGTGGCCGCCCTACTCGTTCGTGGGGCAGCATGGCTGAAGCGGGTACGGGAATCACGATCCTGGGCGGTGAGAGCGGCGAAGATATCTCGCTTCTCGATATTCTCGATCATGTATTGAATTCCGGTGTCGTGATTCACGGCACGTTAATCATTTCGCTGGCAGGAGTCGACTTGATCTTTCTCGGTCTCAACGTCGTCCTAACTTCGATTGAGTCTGCGCGGCAAGCTGCGGAGAAGCACAATCCTTCAACGCATCGGAAGTCGGCTGCCCGCCCTCCCGAGGGACGATAACCCGCATGCCTATCCTGGCTTATTGCCTCTCCCTGGCTCATCATTTTCTCGATGCTCCGCCCGTGGGCATCGGGAGCGCCGACGTCTTTGAAGTTGAGGATCTCGGCCTGCGCGCCTGGTATTCGGAGGTGGAAGAGGGAACCTTCTCGGGTGCCGATCATGTTACCCAGGCAGCACTGGAGTTTCATCACTTCGTCTCCGCGGTCTTTCGCGAAGGGACGGTTCTGCCATTTCGCTTTCCGACTATCCTGGAATCCGTGGACGAGCTGCGCAGTCACCTGGAAGACAAGGCTGGCTGGTACATGAACGCCTTGCGGCGCAGTGAAGGCCTGGCACAATTTGAAGCGCGCATTGTGAACCGAAAGAAACCCGCTCCCGAAGCGGCTTCGGGCACGGAATATCTTGAACAGCGCAAGCGCTTGCGAGTGCGCAGCGAGGAAGCGGTCAACGTCGTTCTGCGCGGCCTCGAAGACTTTCTGCGGCAGCATCATGCCAAAGAGAGCGAACAGGGAACCCGCATGTACCTGCTGACCGATCGAACCCGGGTTGCTGCCTTGCGGGAAGCCGCTGCGAAAATTGCGATTCCCGACGGCTTCGAGGTACGCCTAACAGGTCCATGGCCCCCGACAGAGTTCCTGCCCACGGGAGACGACGAACCGTGAGTGAGCAGCCGCTTCAGGTTTCGCCCGCCGAGATCGCCGATGCCGTCGCCGACCTGAAGCGGCAGCTGAACGCCATCGCCAACGCCTCGACTGAGCGCATCGACTGCAACGCGGAAACCGTGGAGCAGGGGCTGGCAAAGCTGGTGCTCGGGCTCATCGAGCTCATCCGTCGTCTCTTGGAACGGCAGGCGATCCGCCGCATGGAAGGCGGAAGTCTCAACGACGAACAGGTCGAGAACATGGGCCTTGCACTCATGAAACTTGAGCAGAAGGTTCACGAACTGGCTGGCCAATTCAATCTCACGCCCAAGGACCTGAACCTGGATCTTGGCCCCCTCGGCAAATTGCTCGACGAATAGTCTCCGCGTGACCCCGGAATAAACCTTCGTAATACAAACCAGCAGCTTAGCCGTGCATCCAAACATTTTGGAATCGCGTCTCCCCCGGTGCCGGGATGCCGACGGGAGACATGGAAGCGGCGAAGCACGCTGCAGAAGCTGCAATGCCGGATCTCTCGCATGGTTTGACAGTCTTGATTCACGCGGTTTACGATGCCCCAACGCTTATCGCCTCCGACCCAGTGGTGCTCAGGTTCAGGAGGGCCTTGGGTCAGGGCAAATGACCTGTGCTCCGCTCGTGTCCTCTAAAAATAACAATGGAACGCGTACCCACAGTCTCCGGCACTGCAAACCTGCTCGACATCCTCGATCGCATTCTCGACAAGGGATTAGTGATTGCGGGTGACGTAAGAATTTCATTGGCCAATGTGGAGTTGTTGACTATCCGCATTCGCCTGCTGGTGTGCTCTGTCGACAAAGCGGAGCAAATCGGCCTGAACTGGTGGCGTCACGATCCGAATCTGACGATGCCGGAGCGTTTTGCATCAACCACACGTACGGTCTTGCCGGGAGCAGTTCCGGGCGCGGTAAAACGCGAGGTGCGCACCACGGTCCGCAAAACTGCGGCCAAAGCTCGCAAGAAGTAGGGGAGAATTTCTAGGAGGATCCTGGAATGGCAGTTGAAAGAGTTTCGGGCGGATCGAGCTTAATTGACGTACTGGATCGCGTACTCGACAAAGGTATCGTGATCGATGCCTGGGTGCGAATTTCTCTCGTCGGTATCGATCTGATTACAGTTGAGGCGCGCGTGGTCGTCGCCTCCATCGACACTTACCTCAAGTACGCCGACGCGGTGGGATTGACTGGACTGGTTTCCCGTCCTCAGTTGACCGAAGAAGCCGAGGAGCCAGTGGTGGTGGAAACCACAACTCGCCGTACTGCGCGCCCCGCCCGGCGGCGGATCTAAGGGGACTGCCGAGGGTCCGTGGGGATGGCCTCGCCACAGATGCGAATGCGTGCCGATTCGCGACCGGCCGAGCGTGAGCGGAAAGCAGGCCTGCGCCTGCTCGGCGCGGAACGTTCGGAGGAGATATTTCCTCTTCTCCTCGAGGAAATCATCGCCCTCGGACATCGCTGCGCGTTCGTCGCGCGGGTTGACTTTGAGACCTCTGCCATCATTCCTGTCGCCTCGCTGAACTGCAGCCGCGGTTATCTACAGAAACAGCGCACTACTCTGTTTGCGATGGAGAACCCGGTGGTTCGGGTTCTTCACTCCTTCAAGCCCGAGACGGTTCCAGCAAAAGTGAAGGGCGGCAATGCGATCTACGTCCACCCACTGGTTTATCGCAATCGCAATGCTTGTTGGGAGGCCGAGAGGTCCAATACCGCACATTGCCTGGCGGTTGACAACTACAACGCCAAGACACGGTTGAATCTTCCCGATCAGGTTTGCAGCACCTGTGATATGCGAGCCTATTCAGCCGTGGTTTGCGTGGAACTGAAGCCGTCCGTGAAAGCGGCCGAGATCGCGCAATTGAGCGCGCTCGTGGAACTCGCAAACCGCTATCTCTCGCGCATCTTCAAGGTCGAGCACTATTACAACCGCATGACCGACATGGAAACCACCATCGGCCAGATGCGTACCGTGCTCGAGAGCATGGCGGATCCGGTGATCCTTACCGACGCGCAACATCGTGTTATCACGCAGAACAAAGCTGCAGAACGATTCTTCAAGCTGCCGGATAACGTCAGTGAAGGCCGTGTGCGCGCGGTGGAATTGAACAACCTGCTCTTCTCGGCGGCGCTTTCGTCGATGGCGGTCGCAGGCGTCGATTCCTCTCGCGATATGACGCTGGTAGATGCGATCGAAGGCGAAGAAGTACTGTTCGAAGCTGTCTCCGCGCCGAGCTACGGGACGGACGCCCGGCGCACCGGCATGGTCACCGTGATGCGCGATGTGACCGAGCTGCGGCGCGCGGACGATGAGCTTCGCCAGAACTACGAGCTGCTGACTGCCGCGGAAGAAGTCGTCCGCCAGGATCGCGATCGCCTCAACCTGATTATCGAAAACGTCGGCGATCCGATCATCGTCTGCGACAAGGATGCGAAGATCGTCCTCGTCGATCCGCTCGCCCAGGAGCTATTCGGGGAAGAGCAGCGCGAGCGGCAGGCTGTGCACATGCGGAACCAGGCCAAGCTCGATGCCTACATCGCGGCTTTCACGTATTCGTTCTCCGATCGCGAGAGCGCACCCCTCCACCTCTTCAACCCGGTTACGGAGGCAGAGGTCGAATATGACGCCCGGTCCGGCAAGATCTACGACGAACGCGGCATGGTCGCCTATACCGTGACCGTGCTCCGCGACTTGAGCGCGGTACGGCGCCTGGAGCAGTTGAAGATGGAGCGCCGTATGCTCGAGATGGAGAAGTTCGCGGTGGCCGGCCGCATGGCCGGAACGATCGCCCACGAGGTGAATAACCCGATGGAGGCGATCAAGAACTGCATCTTCCTGCTGCAGGACGCCATTCGCGAAGAGGCGCAGCCGGTCTATACCATCCTGAAAACCGAGACCGAGCGGGTAGCGCGGATCGTCCGGCAAATGCTCGGCCTTTACAGGAATACCGAGCAAGTGGGCAACGTCGACGTGAACGGGGTAGTCGAAGATACGATGATGCTCTTCGCCCGGCAGTTGGACCGCTCCGGGGTGCGCGTCGAGCGGGAACTGGGTGAGCTTCCGCCGGTAGTGGGCTCGGCCGACCAGATCCGCCAGGTCTTGTCGAACCTGGTAGTCAACGCGAAGGACAGCATGGCACAGGGCGGCAAGTTGCGGATACGGACGCGGGTCGGAAGGAACCGAATGCGCGAGGTGATCGCAATCACGATTGCGGATACTGGATGCGGAATTCCGCCGGCGATGGTCAACTCCATGTTCGAGCCGTTCGTCACTACGAAGGGCGAGCGCGGCACCGGGCTCGGGCTATGGATCGTGAAGGGAATCATCGAGAACCACGGCGGCAAGTTGAAGGTGCGCAGCAAAGTAGATCACGGGACCGTGTTCCACATGGAGTTGCCGCTGGTACAGTAGGGGCCCTGGAGAGAAGACTTGAGCGCAAGCGAGCCACATATCCTGGTGGTGGATGACGAACCCAACGTACTCGTCACCTACCGATTGATCCTGCAGCAGCAGGGCTATGCGGTGAGTGCGGCGATCTCCTCCGACGAGGCGCGCAACGTCCTGAAGCAGGGCGACGTGGATCTGCTGCTCTGCGATCTTTCTCTTGAAAAGCAACAGAGCGGCTTCGACGTGATCCAGTTCGGCCGCAGCCTCGATCCCGGCCTGCAGGCGGTACTGCTCACGGGATATGCCAGTATCGAGGCCAATGAACGCGCCGAGCAGGAGAACATCCCGGTACTGTTCAAGCCGATTGATATTCAGCAGTTGTTACAGGTGATCGCCGAGTTGCTAAGGAAAAATGATGAGTCCAGACAAGCGCACGGCCGGTAAGACGAAGACCGAAGCGAAAACCGCGAGGCCGAAAGGACCCACCAAGACGGGCCGCCCGGAGGAGAACGTTCCGGTGTCGGTGCAGGGCGCCCGCCAGCCGGTTTCCATGGCGCCTACACAGACGCTTTCGCTTGCCGATTCGAGGCAAGAGGGCCGGTACGTTTACGGCATCATCCAGGCCAAGGACCAGTTGCTCTTCGGCAAGATGGGCATCGGCGGCACAGGGGAGCAGGTTTACACGGTGGCGCACGGCGACATTTCCGCTGTGGTGAGCAAGACGCCGGTCTTCATTTTCGATCCGACGCGCGAAAACGCCCTGGCGCACGAGCACGTGATCGAAACCGTGATGAAGCAGTACACCATCATCCCGATGAGCTTCGGTACGGTGTTCCGCACTGACGACGACATTCGCGAGGTGCTTCGTTCGATCTATCCATCGTTGAAAGACGTGCTGAAGCAGATGGAAGGCAAGGTCGAGTTCGGACTCAAAGTAATGTGGGAGCGCGACCACGTCATCGACGAGCTCAAGAAGGAGCACGAAGAAATCCATCGCTTCCATCACGAGATTACGCGCAAGCACCTGCAATCCACGTATCTCGCCCGCATGCAGCTGGGCCGCATGATCGAGAAGGCGTTGCAGGAGCGCTCGACCGAGTACGTGCGTGATGTCTATGAAGACCTGCGCGGGGTCTGCGTGGCTTCGCGCGACAACAAGCCGATCGGCGACAAGATGATCATGAATGCGGCGTTCCTGATCCAGCGCGAGCGCGAAGCTGAGTTCGATGCGGCCGTGAATCGCATTGCAAAAAAGTTCGGCGACCGGCTGAATTTCAAGTACACGGGGCCGTGGCCGCCCTACAATTTCGTCAACATCCGCCTCAAACTCGAGCGCGGCACTACGGGGTAACGAATGCTGCTGATCGATGACCTTCTGTTCGCTCCACTCTCCGGCTTCAAGTTCATCATGCGGACTCTGATCAAGACCGCGGAAGAAGAGTGGACGAACGATGCGCCCATCAAGGAAGAGCTGCTGCATCTGCAGATCCGGCTTGAAAACGGCGAGATCAACGAAGACGAGTACGTGGCCATCGAACGGGACATCCTCGCCCGGTTGCGCGAGATCCAGCGCCACAAGATGGAGCTGGCGGGGGTCGATCCGGAGAGCATGGAAGGCGAGGCCCGGGTCTTCGGAAAAGGGAACATGCCGACGCTGGAGATCAGCGCGCCGACGGAGTTCATCGATCACGAATAATGTCGGGGTATTGGCGACTTAATATCGGGTACCCCCCTCCCCCACCCCCTTGCAGTTTCAGCAGCTTAGGCTGTGGAAAATCCGTAAAATCTTCCAGGCAAGGCAGTTGGAGGGAAAATCTTCCTGCGATTGCACTTAGCGGTGTTTGCCTGCGCATTATCGGACATTGTAGAAGTGTCCAAAGTTTACTAATTGGAAAAGAGCTAGTTTCCCGCGGGAAAGCCATCCCACATGCCCAGAGTATCGGGATGCGAGGCAAGAAGAAGTGATGGGGAGCACGGGGGAATGTGACGCCGGTTCCTGGGGAGGGAGTGGTTCCCTGGGGTTGAGGCGAGAGAGTCGAACCAGTCGCGAACACCCGTTGGTCCCGCGATGAGGAGCGCTCACCGGAATACCGCCGGCAATGCCATGAAAATCGCGTGGGGGATGCCTTCCCAATTATCGCGAGCAGCAGAGTGAGGAGCTCTGCTGCCTATGGATGGATTCCAGAAAAAGGAGCGCAAGAGCGACCTCAGAAGCAGCTCTTGCGCCACTCAGTTTGTCATTTGACGGTCACGTTCTCGACCGTGCTGGAGGTTCCGACATATTTGTCGACCGCCACCACGACGAGACGATGCTGCCCAGCGCTCAGCGTGATTGATTTGTTCAACTGATCTCCGAGTTTCACGTAAGCCTTCTTGCCGTCCACCCAGATTTCGAGTCGCTGCACCCCAATCGGAGAGTTCCCGGCGGCCGTGACAAGAACGGGGGAGCTCACAGTTGCACCGTTAGCGGGGGCGCAGATCTTGGCTTTCAGGGATGCAGAACTGGCTCCAGCGCAGTTCTTGGATCCGCTGGCCGCAAGCTCCACGACCATCTCGGGGGGAGCGGGAAAATACTCAGGGAGAACAATGTCCTGCCGCGAGTCGAGGTTCAGATCGCGGAACTGGACGTCGGTCGCGGAAGGAGAATCAACCGATACTTCGTTTCCGAAGGTGCCGTTGCCCTTGCCAGGCCGGTAACTGAGATCTCCGCTGAAGACACCGGCTGCGTTGAAAAGATTCACCAAGTCCGGAGTCAGGTCTTCGTTCAGGTCAGCGGCGAAGAGAATTCCAGCGTGGGCGGGGCCCATGGTGTAAGAAGAGACAAGGCTGAACTTTCTGCCTCCAAGGTTTTTATAAACGTGCGCGGTAGTCGAGCCGCAGATCGGGCCTTCGTTGGGATCGCAGTTGGAATCGCCGCCATTGCTGCTGAGAGCAAGATCGGGGAGCCCGTCGTTGTTGAAGTCTGCGTAGGTGAGGGAAGAAAAGCCTTCCTTGGTCGGCGCCGGGATCTGGGTTGGCGCGGCAAACGTACCATTGCCCTTTCCCCACCATACCAACGCTTTCGATCCTTCATTGTTCGCGATATCGATGAAGCCATCGCCGTCGAAATCAGCAACCACCCCGCTTCCTGCGCTCCCCGAAAGTGCGAGGATCTGGCCGGAAGCGAAGGTTCCGGAGCCCTGGTTGATGAGAATCTCGATCTGCTTTCCCTCAAAGGCCACCAGATCCACTTTGCCGTCGCGGTTGAAGTCGCCGGCGGCGAAAGAGGAGACCGGCATTTTTGTGGCCGGCGCAGTTCCCAGGTGAAAGGTGCCATTGCCATTGTTGATAAGGACCGTGCTGACGCTTCCGCCTGCGATCAGGATGTCGGGCCAGCCGTCACCGTTGAGATCGACTGCGATCGCCGGGCCAGAACTGGGGATCGCATAGCTGGTGTAGTGGCCGAAGCCGCCATTATGGTCGTTGAAGAAGATGTCCACCGAGGGCAGATCGGTGATTGCCGCCATATCGGGAAACCCGTCACGGTCGAAATCCGCAAGGACGGCGTGAGTGGGAGTTGATTCGGTGGGATAAAACCCAACTTGAGCAAAACAGGGCGTGAGAGAGAGCAGAATCGAGGCGAGCACAAGCAGGCGCATCGCAGGTCTCCGTTTCGAGCAACAGAGGTGAGTTGCTGCTGCCTCGGATACCAAGGGTGAGCTGCTGGTTGCCCGGAGCTAAAAAGAATTTGCCATTCCGAACTGCGCCGTGTGGCTGGCTTCTGTAAACAGCTCAATCGAAAGCCAGCCGGCAACCGATGGAGGGCGAACCTGGCACGCTTGATCTAACGCGTTGAGCGTATCCATGCGCGAAATATATCTCAATGACGGTTGAAAAAATCGGTGCGTATTCCGAATAGCTGGCGAGAGAGGCGATACCACTAGCAATCCTGCCACACCCGAATTCCTTGTGGTAACGGGATTTCGCGACACCTATCACCGAGCCTGGTTCTCACTTATTTAAAGTGCGTCGTGCGGAGCGGCCCGACTGCTCTACGACCTTCATCTGTTCTTCGTTCATACGACCGCCATGCACCTTGAACTCCGCCAGAGCACTGGCGATCTCTTTCATGTCTTTTGTGGTCAACACAAGTTTGGTGGATTCGATGTTCTCCTGAAGGTGCTTGAGTTTGCTCGTTCCAGGGATCGGGACGATGAACGGTTTCCGAGCCAGTAGCCATGCGAGCGACAACTGCGCCGTCGTAGCGCCTTTTCTCTTCGCAAGCTCGGTGATGCGATCAACTAAGGGCTTATTCGCGGCGATGCTTTCCGGTCGGAAACGGTCAAATCCAGAACGCAGATCCGACTTCGGATCGAACCTCGTATCCCCATCCAGCTTCTGCGTCAGATAGCCCATACCAATGGGACCCCAGGGCACAAAGCCGATCCCGAGTTCTTCACACGTATCGAGCAATCCATTCTCTTCCGGGTCACGATTCATCAGCGAATACTCTGTCTGGAGAGCTGCGACTGGTTGAACAGTATGTGCTTTGCGGATGGTGTTGGGGCTAACTTCCGAGAGGCCGAAATGCAACACCTTGCCGTCCTCCATAAGCTCTTTCACCGCTCCCGCAACGTCCTCGATTGGCACATTCGGGTCAACGCGATGTTGATAGAAGAGGTCAATGTGGTCCGTCCGAAGACGCTTGAGACATCCGTTCACCGTCCACTTGATGTGATCGGGCCGGCTGTTCAAACCGCCCTTTTCAGTGAGATCGAAGCCGAACTTTGTTGCGATCTTCACCTCCTGACGGAAAGGTTCGAGGGCGCCCCCGACGATGGTTTCGCTCATATATGGTCCGTACACCTCTGCGGTGTCAAAGAACGTCACCCCTCTGCTGTGCGCCTCACGAATGACCTTGATGGCGTCATCGATGGGAGCTGCTGGGCCATAGTTCGATGCCAGGTTCATGCAGCCAAATCCGAGTTCTGATACTTCCAGCGTTCCAAGCTTTCGCGTCTTCATGTCTTCTTCTCCACCTCAAGATTAGGCCGACACGCACTATTGTCGGAAGCCCGAACGGCTGAGAATCTTGCCTATTTGTCCGGGGCGGGTTCGAAATGTCGCACTTGCCGTGCTTCTGCTTTATCCTTGACGGCATTGAGGAAAACGGCCAATGGCCCATAAATCGCAGAGAAACAAAGATTCGAACATCAAGCAGGTACTCAAAGAGCTGGCTGGCTCAATTAGCAAAGCGTTAGACGGTGCCTCCGATCGGTCAACAGCCATCCCGGGACTTACTCTCTACCGAAATACTGCTCCGACAGCGCCGAATCCCTGTACCTATGAGCCGAGTCTGCTTCTCATTCCGCAGGGAAAGAAGCGCGTTGATTTGGGCAAACAGAGCTATGTCTTCGGCGAATCAAACTTCCTGCTCACATCAATCGAACTCCCCATCGTCAGCCGCGTTTCCATCGCCAGTGTGGAGAAGCCCTACCTTGCTTTCTTCCTCAAGCTTGATATGGGCGTTGTCCGCGACGTTCTCCACACGGAGGAAGTGCGGATTCCTGCACCGCCCGTTGGAACACGTGGCATGGTTCTGGGAGAAGTGACGGTAGAGCTGCTTACGCCGTCCTTGCGCATGGTTCAGCTTTTAGGAACTCCGCAGGATGTCCCATTCTTTGGCAAGTTGCTCCAGCGAGAAATAATTTACCGGCTTCTGCAGGGGCCACAGGGAGATCGTCTGCGCTCGATTGCAACGATGGCCGATCAAAGCTACCGCACCGCTAAGGCAGTTGCCTGGCTCCGCGAGAACTTCGAGAAAGCGCTGAATGTGGATGAGCTTGCATCAAGGGCAGGCATGAGCAGATCGACTTTGCATCATCACTTCCGTGGTCTCACGGCGATGAGTCCTCTTCAGTTTCAAAAACGGCTCCGGCTTCAGACAGCACGGCAGAAGATGCTCACAGAAGACTTTGATGCTGCGAGTGCAGCTTTCGCGGTGGGATACGAAAGTCCAAGCCAGTTCAATCGGGAGTACAAGCGCTTCTTCGGGAACCCGCCGATGCGGGACATCCAGGCCCTCCGCGCTTCTGTGTGATGGGGAGATCTTTCGTGCCGTCCTGCATCTCGCGTGAACATCTTCGGAGCCTGCTTGATCCCGTCAGCACACACGTCGAGCTGATAACTGTTGCGAACAGGCGATACCACTAGTAATTCTGCCGCCCCGGTTACTTATAGCTTGGGATGTTCGTAAGCAATCCGGGAAAATGCTAGTGAGTATGCGTGATTGGGCCGGACTAACAAGTCCGAGGCTATTTTTTCGGCTCATAGCGCAGCGCCACGGCTCCGGAGCTGAACTCCAGCCGGCTCACAAGTCTCAAGTCCAAAGGCTTCGACAGCCCGGCGAACAATGTCGGACCGTGGCCGGCTAGCCTGGGGTGCACCACGAACTCGTACTCATCGATCAATCCCAACTGCGCCAACGCCAGCGGGAGCTTCACGCCTCCCACGAGCAGTCCCTTACCCGACTCGCGCTTGAGCTGCTGAACGGCCGTCCCCAGATCTCCGCGCAGGAGCTCCGCGTTCCAATCGACTCGGTCCAGGGTGCTCGACACGACATACTTCTTTGCTGCGTCGATCGTCCGGGCGAAGGGTTCCATCCAATCAGGCCGCGCTACAGCCTGCGCCGGCGGCCGCCACGCTGCCTCCATCATTTCGTAAATCACTCGGCCAAAGAGGAGGGCATCGGCCTTGTCGAGGTTCTCAATCGCGTGACGATGCAAGTCTTCGTCGGGTGGGATTGCACGATGATCGCAGCAGCCGTCCAATGTGACGTTGATGGAATACCGAAGGGGTCGCATCACGGAAGAGTACTGCCGGTGGAGTAAACCAGCAAGGCCAGCCGCTGAACCTTCGGCCACCGTCGCAGCAGAGGCCCACCCTCGAACGCACTCAGGGTAGAGATTTGTACGGTTAGGCGACTCGCGTCGGCCTTCGGTCCTGGGATTACGACTGAGCGCGAGGCTTTTGTCCGACTGATGCGATCGCGTCGGACTCAGGGGGACGGTGCGACCGAACGACCGAATCGGTAGGTGAGGGTCACGCTGGCATAGGCGGGGATACGAACGCCCACCACCTCCTGAAGGTCGGACGGGTAGAAGGTTTCGGTGGTCTGTCCGGTGTAGCCGCTTGCGATCAGGAAATTGACGCCCGCGTAGATGCGCGCATTCCAGAACGGCCGCACCACGGCACCCCGGAATTCCCGCACTGGCGTTCCGGTGCATTCGGCACTCAGGTTGGCGGGATCGCATCCCGTGCCCAGGGGCTTTTTTCCTACGTATTCGAATTCGCCTTTCGCCTGAAGGCCAAACGGCAGCCTTTCGACGGTTCCCAGCAGAGCGAAGATGGTCCGGGGCGCCTCTGGCGTGGGTTCGCCGGAATCAATATCCCGCGCATCGGCTTTGGAGAGGCTTGCCTGCAACGTTCCGAGACGAAAATTCCGCCGCACGGCAACACTCATGAAGCGAAGGCGGCTGGGGCCCTGGTTGATTGCGAGACCGGTGTCGGGATCGATCTTGGCAAGTTGCGCGCTGCTGGTGACGTGTCCGAGGGTGAGCTTTACATCCGTGCCACGAAGGGTTTTGCTGGCCACGAACTGGTAGGCGTGCGAGGTGGCTACCGGAGTACCGATGGTGCTGCCGGTGCCGATGCGCGGGTCTTCGGTGAAGAATGCCTGGCCGAAGCTGAAGGAGAGGAGGGGAACGAACCAGGACTCTTTGGGAAGAAAGGAAAACGTGGCTTTCGGCGAGTTCACGCCCACCCATTTCTGAAACGAGTTCTGGAGATGGAGCAAATCCTGGTTGTCGAAGTCGATCTCGTCGCGTCGCCAGCCGAGATAATAGGCGAGGTAACGGGTGATGCGGCCGTTCACCGCAACGTAGGGCGTCACCGATCCGAGGGTTACGTTGTTGCTGTCCACAGGCGTGAAGGGCCCGTAGTAGCTGGGCGCGCTGGGATCGAAGAAACCGTAGCGATCGAGGTTGTCGCGGCGAGGGGCCTCGCGCTCGTAATCCAACCCGGCCAAAAGCGAAAAAGATTCGGCGAGCCTGTTGATGTAATTGACGCCACCGCCGGTGACGGTACGGAACTCGCTTTGGCGGATGAGGCCCTCTCCGAAATTGGAGTAGAGAGAGAGATTGTAGGTGCGGAAGAAGCCGGAGAGTTGTAATTGCTGGCGGCTGCTGATTTGCCAGACATCGTTCAACGCCACCAGGGCCGTGTGGGTTTGGTCGCGTTGGCGGGGATCGATGGTATCGCCGCGGTTCGGGAATGCCGAGTCGCCGGGGTTCTCCGCAAAGATCGGAACCAGCCCGGGGACATACGACTGGCCGTAATAAGCAATGCCGAGCAACGTGAGCCGATGTTGCCCAACGTGGATGATCCGCTGGCCATTCATTTTGTATTGTTGCCGATGCTCGAGCCGATCCAGAAACCCGTTTCCGTAAGAGCCCTCGAAGGCCAGCCATGACTCCGGCGACAGGCTGACGCCTGCGACCGCATCGATGTCGCGGGAGTCGCCGGTGATCGTGAGGAAGGGATCGAGGCGCGCTCGCAGTCCGTAGGTGGCGGCGAGATTGACGGAATGGTTTCCTTCGCGCACGTTAAATGCGCCGCCATCGATCTGCACACTCTCCAGAATTTCCGGAATGAAGATGTTGGGATCGGCATAGCCGTTGCCATGCGCGTTCGCCGAAAGATTGTTCGGAAGCAAGTAGCTGCCCACGGAGATATATTGGGCAATCGGTTCGCCATGGTCGCCGGCAACCCCGGGCGCGAAATACTGCGGGGCTTTGATGCCACTGGATGCGGTTTCGATCGGGTAGCCGGGAATGGACACCGGGGCTCCGGGCCTGCCCGGATTCGCATCGAGTAAATCCTGCCGGACGAAAACGCGTTCCGCCGGGTCAGGGGACAGAATATCCACTTCATTCACGTCGGCAGTGACCGCCACTCTCTCGGTTCGAGAGGCGAGTTGACGGACGGCGATCTCTATCGTCGCGTTGCCATTCCTCCTGACTTTGAGCGCTTGCTGCACACGGCGGAATCCGGCGGCGTCGACCTGGAGCAGGTAATCGCCGGGAGCCGCGACCTTGAGACGGAAGCGGCCATCGGGGCCGGAATCTGCTCGCGCCACCACCTGGTCTTTCGATTTCAACGCAACTTGCGCCTTCGACAGCGAATTGCCTTGAGGATCGGCGACTCGGCCATGCAGGGAAATCTCCTGAGCGACGATCGCCGCCGGCAGGAGAAACAACGCAAGGATCGCAAGCTTCAAGACCATGCGGAGTTTTGGCACAAAACACAATATCGTGTTCCAGCGGGCAGTACAAAGAGGCGGTCGTTGTGAAGTTGGCGAGGCCTGCGCCTCGCGAACAACGGCCTGCCGCCCCTGAAGGGGCTTTGGAGTTTTGGGCCTTCGGCTTTGAGCGTGGGGGAGGCAAACAACGAATCGGAGACGCACCCTGTCGCTTATGCGACAAGGGTGGGGCACCCGGATGGATGGGGTACTGCTAATCGTCGGCTCGTTCGTGTTGTTTTGGCCACTGGATTTTCTGTTTCAGCGTGCGCGCCGCAGAGAGGGGCCAGTTGGGATGGCGCAACATCTCGCGCGCCAACAGCACGACATCAGCGTTGCCGTTGCGGACGACCTGGTCGGCCTGGGCGGGGCTCACGATCATGCCCACGGCTCCGGTGAGAACGCCCGATTCGCGGCGAATCATCTCGGCGAAGGGCACCTGGTAGCCGGGACCGACGGGGATTTTCACCCCCGCGATCAAGCCGCCGGAAGAACAATCGACCAAGTCCACGCCGAGGTGTTTGACGATCCGGGCCAATTCGATCGATTCTTCAGGCGTCCAGCCCCCGAGATGATAGTCCGTAGCAGAGATGCGCAGGAAGAGGGGCAGCCGTTCCGGCCATACTTGGCGGATCGCCTGGGCGACTTCGCGGACGGCGCGGGTGCGATTTTCAAACGAGCCGCCGTACTCGTCGGTCCGCTGGTTCGAAAGGGGAGAGAGGAATTCGTGCAACAGGTACCCATGAGCGGCGTGAATTTCGATGACTTCGAATCCGGCGGCGAGGGCACGCTTCGCGGCATCGTGAAATGCCTGGACGATCTGCTGAATGCCGGGCTTGTCGAGGGCGGTGGGGACAACGTATCTGTCGTTGAAGGCAATCGCGCTGGGAGCATACACGGGACGCCAGCCACCGTCCTTCACCGCCACCGCGATTCCGCCGTTCCAGGGTTCGGCGGTACTGGCTTTGCGTCCGGCGTGGGCGAGCTGGGTGCCGGCGTAGGCGCCCTGTTGCTTTACGAAGCGGACGACGCGCGCCAGGGGTTCGATGTGCTCATCCTTCCAGATACCGAGGTCCGAGGGGCTGATGCGACCTTCAGGAAGGACTGCATTCGCTTCCGTGAAGACGAGCGAGGCGCCGCCGACGGCGAAGCGGCCCAGTTGCACAAGATGCCAATCGTTGGCGAAGCCATCGACGCTGCTGTACTGGCACATGGGGGAGACGACGACGCGGTGCTTCAGGGTGAGACCGCGAATCTGGAGAGGTTCAAATAAGTGCATGTTTCTCGCTTTCTTCAGAAAGAAATTCGATGCGACCATCATTTCATGCGATTCAGGAACTCAACCGAAGCCGGTGGCGCGAGGTGAGTTGAAGGTGTGACCTACGACACATCGTCATGTTCGGCCGCACGGCTCGCTGTCGCGAGATTGCGTTTCAGCGCTGGATATGCCCTTCTCAGCGTACCGGGTTTGCAAAAGCACAGTTGGTAGGCGAAACTTAGAAGTTTGGTACATCCAAAACGGACGGACTATATAGATGAGTGATACGAAGAAGGCGGGGGCTGGCGATATTCAACCCTCCAAGGGAAAGCTCGGCATCATGATGCCGGGCATGGGCGCCGTGGCAACGACCTTTGTGGCCGGCGTGGAAGCGATTCGGCACGGTCTGGCTAAGCCGATCGGTTCACTGACACAGATGGGCACGGTGCGACTCGGCAAACGAACCGATGGCCGCTCTCCGAAGATCAAGGAATTTGTTCCCCTGGCGAAGCTGGAAGACCTGGTCTTCACCGGGTGGGACATTTTCGAAGACAACATGTACGAGGCCGCCACCAAGGCGGGCGTCCTCGAAAAAAGCCTGATCGAACAGGTGAAGCCGTTGCTTTCGACCATCAAGCCTCGCAAGGCGGTTTTCGATAAGAATTACGTGAAACGCCTCGACGGTCCGAACGTAAAGAAGGGCAAGAACAAGATGGAGCTGGCCGAGCAGCTTCGCCAGGATATCCGCGACTTCAAGAAAGAGAGCGGCGCGGACCGGCTGGTGATGATCTGGTGCGGCTCCACGGAAACGTACATCCAGCGCGGGCCGACCCACGAGTCGCTGGCGAAGCTCGAGAAGGCGATGCACGACAATGACGAGAGCATTGCTCCGTCGATGTGTTATGCCTACGCCGCGTTGCAGGAGGGCGTACCCTTCGCCAACGGCGCGCCGAACCTGACGGTGGATGTCCCCGCGATGTGGGACCTTTCGAAGAAGAACAATGCGCCGATTGCGGGCAAGGACTTCAAGACGGGGCAGACGATGATGAAGACCATCCTCGCTCCCGGCTTCAAGGCGCGCATGCTGGGATTGAGCGGCTGGTACTCAACGAACATCCTCGGCAACCGCGACGGCGAGGTGCTGGATGATCCCGGATCGTTCAAAACCAAGGAAGAATCAAAGCTCTCGGTTCTGGAACACATCCTGCAACCGGAACTGCACCCCGATCTGTACGGCAACATCTTCCACAAGGTGCGGATCAACTACTATCCGCCGCGCGGCGACAACAAAGAGGGGTGGGACAACATCGACATCTTCGGCTGGCTCGGATACCCGATGCAGATCAAGGTCGATTTCCTCTGCCGCGACTCGATTCTCGCCGCGCCGATTGTCCTCGACCTGGTGCTCTTCCTCGATCTTGCGCAGCGCAGTTCAGCGCTACGCGGGAAGGGAATCCAGGAGTGGCTGAGCTTCTACTGCAAGTCGCCGATGACACCCGATGGCTTGTATCCGGAGCATGATCTGTTCATCCAGCTCATGAAGCTGAAGAACACACTTCGTCACCTGAAAGGCGAGGAGCTTATCACGCACCTGGGTCTGGAATACTACGACTGAGCGTGACCTGATGGACTTCGCGAGACGCCGGTACCTGAGTCCGGCGTCTTTCGTTTTTGCTGGTGACACTTCTTTGACATTCCGGGATTGACACTGCTGAATGTTGCGAGAACAATAGGTCTAACAAAACCTACAATTTAAGAGGTGTTTCTTATGTTACTGGGGGATCCAGACGCGCCTGTACAGCCCGTGGAAGCGGAGCCATCCCGTAGCATGAGTCCGCTCGCCCGCAATCTTCTGCTGGCGATTGCCGCCCTGTACATCATCGGATCGAGCTACTTCCTGTACGACATGCGGACGCGGCTCATCAAGGCAGAAGCGGGACTGGCGGCCGCCAACACACAGCAGGACGAGACTGCGGATCAGCTCAAAACTACGCGAGCTTCCGTGGAAGCGCTGGGTACCAAGCTCGGCATGACCTCAGAAGAGCTGGCGAAGCGTACCCAGGAGCTCAGCCGCGCGCAGGCGCAGGCAGCCGCGAAGCTCAGCAAGGCGCAGCAGGAGCAGGGCCAGGAACTCTCCAAAGTTTCAGGCGACGTCACCACCGTTAAGACCGACCTGGGAGGCGCGAAGACCGACATCGCGAGTACCAAGACCGACCTGGAAGAAACCAAGAAGAAACTGGAATCGACCATCGGCGACCTCAACGTACAGAGCGGCCTCATCGCGCATACCCGCGACGATCTCGAGTTCCTGAAGCATAAAGGCGATCGCAACATTTATGAGTTCACCCTGACCAAGGGCCGTCCCCAGCCGGTGTCGACGATAAGCCTGCAATTGAAGAAGGCGGATCGCAAGAAGGGCAAGTTCACCATGAACGTGATCGCCGACGATCGCACGATCGAAAAGAAAGACCGCACCTTGTTTGAGCCGATGCAGTTTTACACGGGCCGCGACCGGTTGCTCTATGAAGTTGTGGTCATGAGCGTGGACAAGGACAAGATCACCGGCTATCTCAGCGCTCCCAAGAACGCTCCCCAGCCTGTCTCGAAGTAATCCAGTTCGTTACGACGAGGCCTGCCGCGTGCAGGCCTTTTTCATTGCAAAGCGCCGAGCGGTTGGCAATCATCAGGCACATGCTCACCAGTCCCCATACGGTGCTTGAGATCCTCGTCCGCACGTTGACGGTATATTTCGTTGTCCTGATCGGCGTGCGTCTTACCGGCAAGCGTGAGGTCGGAATGATGACTCCCTTCGACCTGACGCTGCTGCTCCTGCTCAGCAACTCGGTGCAGAATGCCATGACCGGGCCAGACAATTCGCTGGTCGGCGGCGTGGTGGCTGCTTCCACCCTGCTGTTGCTGAATTACGTGATTGCCGAAGGAGCGGGGATGAACCGCAAGTTCCGGCGCTTCGTGCAGGGACAGCCTGCCTTGCTCATCCACGACGGGCAGGTGATCGAGGCTCACATGGCCAAGGAACACGTGAGCGGAGATGAACTGATGCGCGCCCTGCGCGAACACGGGGTGGCGACGGTGAACGACGTGTCGATTGCGGTGCTCGAGGTGGACGGCTCGATCAGCGTGCTGAAGTATGACGACGTGAAGCCGGGTCATGCCCCGCATGCACGGCGGAAGATCTTCAAGAAGCCGGAATGAAGAAAAGCCGAACCCGCAGGTCCGGCTGACGATGGCAGAATTGCTTTACTTGCCCGAGATGGTGATCGGGGCGTGATCGTAGGGAATGATAGTGACGGACACCGCCGACCGCTTATCGAAATCGGCCTTGGTAATCGGAAAATTCACCAGGACCGTTCCTGCAAGACTCGCTCCCGGGGCAACCTTGGTCTCGACCTTGATCGGATCCTTCACCACCGGCCCCAGGTCGGGATAGGCGGCGATGTAGCGCGCATAGTCTGAGGCATTCGCGGCATCATCCACAAACGGTCCCGCGGGCGTAGTGATCTCAGCCCTGATGTCCTTGACGTAAAGAGCTTTGTCGCTCACGTTGCGCATGGTGACGTTGATCGCAACAAAACTGGTGTTATGGGTGAGTTGTTCGACGGCGAAGACGTTGTCAATGGTTCCGCTGGCGACCGGCTTGGAACGGAGCAGGTAGGCCGCCGCAGCAACCACTATGGCAATCACCACCAGCGCCGCAAGCACGGGGATAAAGTTGGGCAGGCTGTGTTTGGCGTCGTCAAGTTCCTCGGTCATGGGGATATGGCCGGCGTCGTACTCGGGCTTCTGGGCCTTACCAGCAGCGGGGTTCGTATCAGGCATAAGGCCTCCTTTGACTCCGATCTGCGCAGAGCATACTGCCGATTGTATGCCCGACTGCATATTTATATTCTTCGATAGCTCCGAAGAGGAACTGCCGGATCGTCTCTGTTCAGGCGGCTACCGGCCATGTTTTCCGCATCGCCTTTTTGAACGTGCCGACGGGAAGCGTATTCAGCACGTTGGCCGGCCCCAGCCACGCCCGCCTCGCTTGCAGCACGCCGTACTTGATGAGGTCCATGTGGGTGGTGTGGTGGGCATCGGTGTTGATCACGATCGGAATGCCTCGCTCGCGCGCCATGCGCAGATGAACGTCGCACAGGTCGAGGCGGTCAGGGTAGGCGTTTAACTCCATGGCGACCTTGTACTGCGCGGCGGCTTTCATGACGGCGTCCATATCGAGCGCGTAGGCATCGCGGCGGAGAAGCAGGCGTCCGGTGGGATGGCCTAGCAGCGAGACCTGCGGATTTGAGATCGCCTTCACGATGCGGTCGGTCATCTGCTGGCGCTCCTGGTTGAAGGCCGAGTGCACGCTGGCGATCACGATGTCCATCTCGGCGAGTACATCGTCGGAGAGATCGATCGAACCGTCAGCGAGGATATCGACCTCGATGCCGGTAAGAATGGTGATGCCTTCGATCCGGTCGTTGGCCTGGCGGATGCGCTTGAGATGCTCCAGCGCCCGCTTGTCGTCGAGGCCATTGGCCATGGCGAGGTTCTTGGAGTGGTCGGTGATGGCCATGTACTGGTAGCCGCGCGCCTTGGCGGCCTCGGCCATCTCCTCGATGGTGCAACGGCCGTCGGTCTCTACGGTGTGCATGTGCACATCGCCGCGCAGGTCCTTCTGCTCGAGCAATCGCGGCAATTGATGCTTCGCCGCCAACTCGATCTCGCCGCAGTTCTCGCGCATCTCGGGAGGAATGCAGTCGAGGCCCAGCTTGCCGTAAATCTCATCTTCGGTGTGGCTGGCGACGATGGAGTTGTCGTCGAGCTTAGCGAGGCCGTATTCGTTAAGGGTATAGCCCATCTTCAGAGCGCGCTGCCGCAGGGTGACGTTGTGGTTCTTCGAACCGGTGAAGTACTGCATCGCCGCGCCGAACGACTCCGGCGGGAGGATACGCACATCGACCTGCATGCCGGAGCGCAATTTGAAGCTGACCTTGTTTTCGCCCTTGGCGAGCACGTCGAGGATGCCGGGAAATTTTAGGATGTGATCGATCACCGCGTTGCGCATGGTTTCTTCTTTTGCGCAGGGGCCGGTGACGAGGATATCGAGGTCGCCGACGGTTTCGCGGCCACGGCGCAGGGAGCCGGCCGGGGTAATCTTCTCGATGCCCGGCAACTCGCGCAGGTGGGCGGTAAGGCGCTCGGCGGTCTGGTCGGCGGTATCGAGCAGGAAGCGGCCGGAGATGTTGCGATAGGTCTCGATGGCCTTGAGGATCTTTTGCTCGCTCTTCTCGCTCATGCGCGGCAGGGTACGCAGCTTGCCCTCGCGCGCGAGTTTTTCGACGCCTTGAATGTCACTGACCCCGAAGGCGCTCCACAGCAGGGAAATGGTCTTCGGACCGAGGCCCTGGATCTTCAGGAGCTCGAGCATCGAAGGACGATATTTCTCGAGCAGCTCAGCATGGATCTTGAGTTTTCCTTCGCTGAAGATCTCCTTGAGGTTGAAGACCATGCCTTTGCCGATACCGGGGATGGCGAGCATTGCCTTGTCGTCCCCAATGATGTCGGCAATCTGGGTAGGCAGGCCTTCAATGGCCTCGGCGGCACGGCGATAGGAGCGAATGCGGAAGCTGTCGTCGCCCTGGACCTCCATGAGGTCGGCGGTCTCGTAAAAAATATTGGCGAGGGCTTTGTTATCCACGGGAGTTCATTCTAGCGAAATCCGCTAACCTCTCCGTCCACTATTTCTTCACGATTTTGATGGAATCGAGTACCGCGTAGCCGGTTTGCAGCTCCGTGGATCGGGGCTTCTCCGTGCTGTTTAAGGTTGCGAGCAGCAGGGTGGTGCCGTCGGTGAGGAACTCGCATTGCCAGTGGGTGCCTTCGGAATCTTTGAAGCGGGCGACGGTACGCTGCCTGGTGCTCAGGGTGGTCGTTTTGCGGCCCACGGCCGGAGCGGTCTGGAGGAAGCGCTGCATGGAGTCGCGGGAGTCGAGGGCTTCGACGCGGCCGCTGCGCTGAAAGGCGCTGACAACGATGGAAGTCGCGGTGGTGGGAGAGTCGAGTTCGAGGTCGTCGTTGGTCTGACGGAAGAACCAGAACGGGGGAATGGCGACGCTGACGTTGCCTTTCGGGGTGAAGTAGGTGCCGCCGTGGGCGTGGTTGCCGGTTTTGCGGATCGTCTTCTTAGGAGCGCTGCGTTTCTTGGGAGCGGTCTTCTTTTTGGTTGCCATTGGGATCTTTCACATACCGAGGATGAGTGCCGTCCCCTGGAGGGGACTCGAATTGGTTGCCGCAGCTACCCAGCGCTTACGAGCTGGGCTATCAACTGGCGCCCGCTTTGCGGGCTAGGGACAGGGGAGAAGCCGGCGTTCGTCATGCGCGAAGGCGTTCTTGCAGGAGGCTCGTTAGTTCCCGCGGGTCTTTGATCGGTGGCTGGCAGGTGAAGTTGGAGCAGACGATGGCGAGCGAGCGGCCTTCGTTCACTCCGGGGACGCTCGGGATAGTCTCCGCGAGCGCAGCAGGCAGCAGGTGTGGATCGGCTTGTGGAATACGGAGGACGGAGAGGTTCTCGGCGTAGGTGCCAAAGGCGGCTCGCTCGAGCTCCGCTGCGGCCGCGTCGATTCCGACAATCACGACTTGCGAGTGCGGCTTCGAGAGCCAGACGGCAGCGCGCCCATAGGTGCCAGCGTAAATGCCGAATTGTTCGACCGCTCCGGCAAAGACCTCCAGCGTCTCTTCCGCTTTGTCGCGGTAGCGGCTGTCGTTGGTATAGGCGTGCAGGCGCATAAGCAGAAGCGCTGCCGCGGGATTGCCCGCCGGGGTCGGGGAATCCTGGAAGGCTTTGCGACGCACGACCAGTGCGCCCAGGGCGACCTGTTCAGTAGTGGGCTCGGCGTCGAAGAAGCCGCCGGAGGTTGTATCGCCGAATTTCGTGATCGCGGCGTCGGCAATTTCGTGGGCGCAGCGGAAGTAGGTGAGATCGCCGGTGGCTTCATACGCGTCGAGACAAGCGATGGCGGTGAAGACGTAGTCGTCGAGCATGCCCTTCGAAGCGGCGAGTTGCGCCTTGGGGTCGGAATAAGCGATGACATGCGGCAGTTGCCCGGCGGCCCAGTGTTCGAGGATGCGATCGAGGGTGCGCAGCGCGAAGTGGCGGGCATCGTCGAGGCCGAGCACGCGGGCCGCGGCGAGATAGGCCGAGACGAACATCGCGTTCCAGTTCACGTAGATCGTCTTGTCGATGTACGGGGTAGGACGCAGGAGGCGTGCCGCGAGCATCTTCACCTTCGCCGATGCGAGCAGCGAGCGTACCTGGTCGGGCTTGAGCGACAACCGCATCGCGATCTCTTCCACGTCGGCGCGGATCCACAAGACGTTCTTCGAAGCATCGTGAGGCATCTCGCCCACTTCGTTGATGTCGTAATACAACGCGGCGACCTCGAACTCCTGCGCGGAGAGCACGGCTTTCGCGTCGTCCACGCGCCAGGTGAAGTAATCGCCATCATCTTCGAGATTGATGTCGGCATCCTGCGAGGCGTAAAAGCCGCCATGTTCGCGGTCGCTCAGCGTGGCGTCAACCCAGCGAACGATATCCTTCGCGATCTCGGCGAAGCCGGCGTCGGGAAAGAGTTGCGAGGCGTGAACGTAGGTGCGCAGCAGCTCGGAATTGTCATACGACATTTTCTCGAAGTGCGGCACGATCCAGTGCTCATCCACGGAATAGCGATGGAAGCCGCCGGCGAGCTGGTCGTAGACGCCGCCGCGGGCCATCTTCGTGAGCGTGGTGCGAGCTACGTTGCCGGCGCCTTCCTCGCCGGTGCGGGCGTACCAGTCGAGCAGTACCTCGAGGATCGAAGGGTGGGGAAACTTGGGCGCGGAGCCAAAGCCGCCGTTTTGGGGGTCGAAGGAATTGAGCGCGGCCTGCACCATGAGCGGTACGACGCGCGGGTTGAAGTCGGCGTTATGCCCGGCCAGACCCTCGGCGTTGGCGAGCGCAGCCATCAGGCCGTCGGCTTCGCGGAGAACATCGTCGCGGCGTTCCCGGTAAGCCTCGGCGATGGCCATCAGGATTTTCTTGAAACTCGGGCGGCCGTAGGCGTCGCTAGGAGGGAAGTAGGTGCCGCCATAAAACGGCTTGCCCTCCGCGGTGAGAAACGCGGTGAGGGGCCAGCCGCCTTGCCCGGTAATGGCGGCGATGGCGGTCTGGTAGCGGCTGTCGACGTCGGGGCGCTCGTCGCGATCGACCTTGATGGCGATGAAGTTCTGGTTGAGAAGCTCGGCGACCTGCGGGTCGTCGTAGGACTCGCGGTCCATGACGTGACACCAGTGACACCAGACGGCGCCGATGTCGAGCAGGATGGGCTTGTTTTCGCGCCGCGCGGCGTCGAAGGCTTCCGGCCCCCACTGATGCCAGTGGATGGGCTGATGCATGGCGGAGCGGAGATAAGAGGAGGAGGCGCTGCTCAGCGCGTTGGTGCGCGACGACATAAGTTATCAGGATAACAGGAGGGAAGGTTGCTCACTCGCGAACCGCGCCTTCGCGGCGGAATCGACGGGCAAAGCCGAAACAAAAGGTGGCTCCGCTCCGAACGCAATCTCGGCACGTTCTCGATCGCCATGACAGCTTGGCGATATCAGGAGCGAGTCGGCGCGTGGTCGCATCCAAACGTTTAAGATGTCGGTAATGGCGCAGGATTCCCCAATCCAAAATCCATCGCAAATGAGCAGGACGCAAAAGTTTCTGGAACGCCTTCCGGCGCTGCAGAATCGCAATTTCCGTCTGTTCTTCGCGGGGCAATTGATTTCGCTGGTCGGCACGTGGATGGACAACGTGGCCGAGGCGTGGCTGATTTACCGGCTGACGGGATCGAGCCTGAAACTCGGGGCAGTCGGTTTCTGTTCGCAGATCCCCGTATTCCTATTCGCGCCGCTCGGCGGGATCGTGGCCGACCGATACAACCGGCACAAGATCATCGTCGCCACGCAGACGCTCTCCATGATCCTGGCGGGGGTTCTCGCAACGCTCACGCTGACCCATCGTGTGCAGGTGTGGCACGTGTTCCTGCTCGCCGCACTGATGGGCGTGGTGAATGCTTTTGATATTCCCGCGCGGCAGGCATTTCTGGCGGATATGGTCGGGCGCGAGAACATGATGAACGCGATCGCGCTGAACTCCTCGATGTTCAACGGCGCCCGCATCGTGGGACCGGCAGTAGCGGGACTGCTGGTGGCGAGCATTGGCGAGGGCTGGTGCTTTGCGGCCAACTCGATCAGCTACATTGCGGTCATTACGGGATTGCTGATGATGCGGCTGGCATACACGCCGCGCGCGGGCGCTCGCGATAAATCGCCGCTGCAGGACATCCTCGAGGGCTTCCGCTTTGTGCAGAACGCGAAGCCGATTCGATCGCTGCTGCTGCTGCTCGGCTTGGTGAGCCTGGTCGGTATGCCGTACTCGGTGCTGATGCCGATTTTTGCCGATCGCATCCTGCACGGCGGAGCACGAGGACTGGGCATTTTGATGGGCGCTACCGGGGTGGGTGCCCTGGCTGGTGCTCTGACCCTGGCGCTGAAGAATGGTCTGAAGGGAATTAGCCGGATTATCAGCTACTGCGCGCTCGGCTTCGGGACAAGTTTGATCCTGTTTTCGTTTTCGAGATTCTTCTGGCTGTCGGCGCTGCTGCTGCTGCCGGTGGGCTTCTGCATGATGGTGCAGATGGCGAGTTCGAACACGCTGCTGCAATCGATGTCGCCCGACCGGTTGCGCGGACGCGTGCTGGCGGTGTACTCCATGATGTTCATGGGCATGGCGCCGTTTGGCGCGCTATTTGCCGGAGCGCTCGCCGAACGCATGGGTGCACCACTTACCGTGGCGATCGGCGGCGTGGCCTGCATTGCGGGAGGAATTTTCTTCGCGCGGCATCTTCCCGAGTTCCGCCAGGCGGCGCGAAAGATGGTGCTTGCGCAACAGATGGTTGGCGGCGAACCGGCAGCCGAAATCACCACCGGCTCTCTGATTCCGGAAACCGATGAGGCGCTGGGCGAGGATCCAGTCAGTTCCACCTCTTGAGCCTTGGATTCTCGCGCAGGGAACGGCCCTGCTTGGCGCAACTCACGAACTGGTTTTCCTTCCAATAGCCGACAACATCGGACGTGAACGGGACCGACCCCGCGAAGAACGCCTCGCCGATTGCGTACACATCCACCGGGGCGTGGGCCTGCTCAAAGGTTCGGACCTTTTCCGCAGTGAAGCCACCGCTGGCTGCGATCTTGACCTCCTGGCCACCTGCCTCGTTGAGTGCCTGGCGAACCAAGCGGGCGAGTGCCGGAGTGACACCCTGCTCATCGCTCCCGGCACGCCGGAGGCCTTCATCGACGAGCGACTGGCTGGTATCGAGGCGAACGCCGGCGAGGATGAGTCCACGGTCGCGAAAGGCGCGAAACACTTCCACGGCAGTACGTGCCGAATCGTTTTCGAAATCGACCAGCGACCAGATCGGCTCATGCGGGCAGGCTTCGGCTAATGCAAGCGTCGCGCGTACCGTGTCGCCGGCAAAGGCGGCAATCAGGGCGTGCGGTAGGGTCCCGATGGAGGGCTTCCGGTACGGTTCGGCGCCGGCGGCGGTGGAAGCACCGCTGGCACCACCGATCATGGAAGCATAGCCGTCGTACTCCTGGACTTCCGGGGCATCGAAGCGGGCGGGGAAGAAGAGCACTGGCTTGCCGTTGGCTTCGCGGACGGCACTGCGAACATTGGTCGTAACACGAGTCATGCGCGCGAGCAGGCCGAGGTAGATGGTTTCGTAGGGCAGAAGATCGATAATCGGTCCCGCCATGTGCATCACGGGTTCAAGGGGCCCGATGGGGTCGCCGTCTTCGAGTGCATCGATGGTGACGCCGGCGAGAGGCTCGAGCAAAGCGCGCACATACTTCATCCCGCACAGGATCGCCTCTCCGCGCTGGAAGACCTGGTAGAGTACGTGCGGATTGACGCCGGAATGACGGCAGGCGGCTCGTGCATTCAGAAAATAACGATCGGTGAAGCGTTCCATAGTCATGGCGTGAAACCGTGAAATTGCCTCTTCAGAATAAAGCTGAGTGCCTGAAAGTGCCATGTTTCCGAGCATCTCCAGAGCTTATGATTATGCTGAAAATGCGACGTTTTCGCGCGTAGAGCGTCGAAATAGCAGGGCGTTGGAGGCATTCATGTTTGGCGAGCTTGGAGTTCCGGAAGTCTTATTCATTCTTGGCATTGCGCTCCTGATCTTCGGACCGAAAAAGCTGGGCGATCTGGGCAAAGGATTGGGCGAAGGCATTCGCGGCTTCAAGTCGGCCCTGCACGATCCAGCGCCGGAGCCAAAGAAGGAAGAAACGAAACAAATCACCGCGTAAGCCGCATTGCGAGATAAAGTCGGCCGGAGCCTGCGGGTTTCCGGCCTTCGTGGTTTTTGCCAGATTCGTCCTCCTGCCTATACCATGGCGTCACTCTTCATATCGTACGGGTGATGCAACCGAATGAACCTCAGCTCGCAACTGTTTAGCAAGCACAGCCTGCTTATGCTGTGTATCTTCCTGTTTAGTTTCAGCTCTGCAGTCCACGCCCAGCAATATTCCGAGTCAACCTTTGGCGCGATGAAATGGCGGCAGGTCGGGCCTTTCCGCGGCGGTCGCGTACTGGCCGTAACCGGCGTGCCCGGCGATCCGGCCACTTTTTATTTCGGCGCGGTGGCCGGTGGCGTATGGAAGACAATGGATGCCGGTGGCACATGGAAACCGATTTCCGACAAAGCGGGAATCACGTCGGTCGGTGCGATCGCGGTTTCGGAGAGCGATCACAACGTCATTTACGTCGGTACCGGCGAGGCCTGCATCCGCGGCAATATTACCTACGGCAACGGCGTGTACCGTTCCATCGATGCGGGCAATAGCTGGCAGCATCTTGGTCTCGAAGATACGCGCCAGATCGGCCGGCTGATTGTCGATCCGAAGAACCCGAACCGCGTATTTGTCGCTGCGCTAGGCCATGCGTTTGGACCGAATGCGGAGCGCGGCGTCTTTCGCACTCTCGACGGCGGCAAGACCTGGGAGAAAGTCCTCTACGAGGACGACAAAACCGGCGCGATTGACATCCAGTTCGATCCCAACAACGCAAATACGATTTACGCGGCCATGTGGCAGGTGATCCGCCAGCCGTGGAACTTAAGCAGCGGCGGCCCGGGAAGCGGGATCTACAAGTCTGTCGATGGCGGGACGACCTGGAAGCGGCTCGAAGGCCACGGCCTCCCGGAAGGAATTTACGGGCGTATCGGTCTTGCGGTGGCCGCCAATTCGTCGCGCGTCTATGCCTTAATCGAAGCCAAGGACGGCGGCATCTATCGTTCAGAAGACTATGGCGCGACCTGGACCAAGGTCAACGGCGATGAGCGATTCACCCAACGCGCATGGTACTTCACCCACATTTTTGCCGACCCCAAGAACATCGACACGGTGTACGTGCTGAACACCGGCGCCTTCCGTTCGACGGACGGGGCGAAATCCTTCGACCTGCTGCCTGCGCCGCATGGCGATCATCACGGGCTGTGGATCGACCCAACGGATACGAATCGCATCATCAACAGCAACGATGGCGGCGCGACGATCACGCTCGATGGCGGGAAAACGTGGTCCACGCAGGGGAACCAGCCGACGGCGCAGTTCTACCACATCATCGCCGACAACCGTTATCCGTATTGGATCTACGGCGCACAGCAGGACAACAGCACGGTCGGCATCGCCACCATGGACGAAGAAGAAGGCGTGATAGGGCGCTGGGACTGGTATCCGGTCGGCGGTGGGGAGAGCGGCTACATAGCGCCCGATCCGCGCGACGCCAATATCGTCTATGCCGGCGATGGCGGCGGCGTGGTGACGCGCTATAACCACGCCAAGGAAACGATCCAGGACATCTCGCCGATTCCGCTCGACACCTCGGGTCAAGGCGCAGCGACGCAGAAGGTTCGCTTCCAGTGGACGGAGCCGATCGTCATCTCGCCCAACGATCCGAATACGATCTATACGGCGGGCGACCGCATCTTCAAAACCACCGACCAGGGTAAGAGCTGGAAAGAAATCAGTCCGGACCTGACCCGCAACGATAAATCGAAGCAGCAGCCCTCCGGAGGCCCGATCACGCTCGACATCACAACCGTGGAGTACTACGACACGGTCTTCACCCTGGCGGAGTCGCCGAAGCAGAAGGATCTGCTATGGGCAGGCACGGATGACGGTCTTATGAAGCTTTCACGAGACGGTGGCGGCCACTGGGAAGACGTGACGCCGAAGGCGATGCTGGAGTGGAGCACCGTGAGCCTGGTGGAGGCATCGCCCTTCGACGCCGGCACAGCTTATATTGCCGTCGATCGCCATAGGCTCGACGACATTAAGCCGTACATCTACAAGACGCATGACTTCGGCAAATCGTGGACCGCTGCGACAGCGGGCATTCCAGACGGCGCCTACGTGCACGCGGTACGCGAAGACCCGGTTCGCAAGGGCCTGCTCTTCGCCGGTACGGAGAAGGGCGTCTATGTCTCGTTCAACGATGGTGCAAGCTGGCAACCCTTGCAGCTGAACCTGCCGGTCACGCCGATCCACGACCTGGTCGTGCATGCCAACGACCTGGCCGTGGCGACCCACGGACGTTCCTTCTGGGTGCTCGACGACATCACGCCCTTGCGCGAATTGGGCAACGGAAATGCCGAGACACTGCTCTATCGCCCGCGCGACGGCTATCGCGTCCACTATCCCGACGCGGTCGATAAGCGGCGGCCCGTGGGCGACAATCCTCCGAGCGGCTCAACCTTCTACTATTACTTGAAGGATGCCCCCAAAGACGAAGCTACGCTGGAGATTCTGGACTCCAACGAGAAGCTCGTTAAGAGGTTTTCCAACAAGGAAAAGAAGGAAGATGGGCAGCCGCAGGAGTGGCCTGACCTGGAGCCGCCGCCGAACATCATCCCGGCCAAAGCGGGCTTGAACCGCTTCGCCTGGAATTTGCGCTGGGAGGATCCTGTGCAATCCCCGGGGGCGTTCTACGAAGGTTTGCCTCCCCAGGGTCCCGTGGCTGCTCCCGGTAAATACACGGTTCGACTCACAGTGGACGGCAAGCATTTCGATCAGCCCTTCGAATTGAAGGCCGACCCCCGAGAGTCGGCGGAGCAGGTGCAGCAGGTGGAGCAACAGGTCGCCTTCGAACTCCAGGTGCGCGATGAGATCACCAAGCTACACACGGCGGTGAACCAGATTCGCGATCTGCGTGCAAAGCTCGACACTCTGAAGAAGTGGGTCGGTGACGATCCGAAAGGTAAGCCGGTGATCGACGCCTCCGACGCCTTAGACAAGAAGATGACGGACGTGGAGGCACAACTGATCCAGATCAAGCTGAAGAGCTCGGAAGGGAACCTGCGCTACCCCAACATGTTGAACGAGGAGTGGGCGACCTTCAGCGATTTCGTCGACGTTGCCGATGCCGCTCCCACCCAGCAACAGCAACAGGTCTTCCACGATCTTTCGCAGCAGACGGATGAGAATGTTGCGAAGTGGGAGCAGATCCGGCAAAGCGATGTTCCTGCGTTGAACAACGTGATGCACCAGTCGGGAGCGCCTTCGCTCACAGCGGACTAGGCAAGGCGCAACGCCGATGTGTGACGGAAGCCCGGAACCAGCGGTAGAAGATAAATTCGTCAGACGCGTTCAGATCTCTTCCTTGAACCGTCTCGCCATCTGCTTCACGGCGGCTTCATCGCGCCTGTACCACATCCACTGTCCGCGGCGCTGGCCTGTCACCAGGCCGGCCTGGGCGAGAATCCTCATGTGGTGCGAGACCGTGGGTTGCGATAGCTTCACCTTCGCCTCGATGTCGCGGGCGCACAATCCGGTGGTTTCTCCGATCGAACACGCTCCCTTTTGCCCAAGCATGCGCAGGATCCGGCGGCGGGTTGGGTCGGCAACGGCGCGCAGTTGATCGGTAAGAGTCCCGTCTCCATTGCGAGTATTCATGTGCATCAATATAGCCACGGGCCGTACAAACGGAGCATGACAAAAAGCGCGCCGCAGCGCGCTTTCCCGAAAGCGAAATCGAATTACTTCTTCAGGATTGGATTGTAGCCGTCGGTCACTAAGCGATTGCGCGTCGTCTCCGCCTCGGCTACGTCATTGAACGGCCCAACCTGCACGTGATACAGCTTGTCATTGGGCGGGTTCGTGGAGATCATTACCGCGTAACTCTTTTTCTTGAGCGCTTCGGCGAGCGCCTGCGCGTCCTCCTGCTTGCTGACCGCCGCCACCTGAACCACATATCCGGAGCCGGGACGCGAGAGCTCCGGCGAAGCTGTCTTAGCGCTGGCGCGTGAGGTCGCCGCGTCTTCCTCCGGGGGAGCCAGCTTGGAATCCGGTTCTTTCTGCCCTACCGCTTTATAGAAGGTGAGGTCCGGCTTGCTCTCCGGCGCGGCCGCCGGCTGCCTCGCCGCGAAGCCACTGGCGGGCTTCGGAGAGATCGTCCCGACGGGTTGCTGCGAATCCGCAACGGTGGTGGCAGCGTTCTTTACCGCGTTCTTGCCGAGGGAATAGCCGAGCGCGAGAAACACGGCGCAGAGGGCCGCGAGGGCGAAGAAGAGCCCGGTCAGTTTACCGAGGCCGAGCGTAATTTCCGTGTCCTGGGATGCCATGAGCCTTTTCTCTCCTTGCTATTTTGCCGCGGCCTTATCGACAAGCGCCTTGATGCCCGACAGCATATCCACCGGAACAGGGAAGATGACGGTGGTGTTTTTCTCGACGCCAATCTCGGTCAAAGTCTGCAAATAGCGCAACTGAATCGAGGCCGGCTCGGTGGCCAGCAGATGGGCGGCTTCCACCAGCCGCTGCGCCGCCGCGAATTCACCTTCAGCGTGAATGATCTTCGATCGCTTCTCGCGCTCTGCCTCGGCCTGCTTGGCCATGGCGCGCGTCATATTCTCCGGAAGATCGACCTGTTTCACTTCCACGCTGGTCACCTTCACGCCCCACGGATCGGTATGTTGATCGAGGATGCTTTGCAGGCGCAGGTTGATTTTCTCGCGATGCGCGAGCAATTCGTCGAGATCGACTTCGCCGAGCACCGAGCGCAGCGTGGTCTGGGCAAATTGCGAGGTCTGGTAGCGATAGTTGGAAACCTGCACGACGGCGCGATTGGGATCCACCACGCGCAGGAAAATGACCGCGTTCACCTTGAGCGTAACGTTGTCGCGGGTGATGATGTCCTGCGGCGGCACTTCCATCGCTTCCTGCTGCAAGGAGATTCGAATGATGCGCTGTACGGGTGCGAAAATGAAAATCAGCCCGGGACCTTTGGGGGCTGGACTGAGACGTCCGAGGTTGAAGATAACGCCGCGCTCGTACTCGGGGAGGATCTTGATACAGCTCAAGGCGTAGAAGATTAGAAAAAGGATTGGGACTAGAACGATGACCGGCGGCATACTTCCTCCGATTGCAACACTCTCATGCGGATTGTAACGCTTGCGAAGGGCGAGGGATACGGCAAACCCTCATAATTGGCGGTTCCGAAGCCGATGCCCCGGATTGGTAAACATTCCTTCATTCAACGCCACAGGGCAGGTTCCGGGTTCGACGCGGCACGGTTTACGGGTTCGACGATCAGGGTGAGCCCGTCGATCCCGCGGACCACAACCGGCTCGCCGGTGGGAACAGGGGTCGAAGAATAGGCGTTCCAGATTTCGCCGACGATGGTTACCTGGCCTGCGGGCGAGAGCGGCGAACGCGTCACGCCGGTTTGTCCGATCATGCCTTGCGCGCCAGTCATGACCTTGTTGCGCCGCGCGCGCAGTGCGATGGTCATCAAGAACATGGTGATGATGCCGAAGGGGATGGCGACGGAGATGGCGGTGACGAATTTTACGCGCATCTCGGGAATCGGCCCATCGACGAGCAACAGCCCTCCGAGGGTCAACAGCACCATGCCGCCAATGCCGAGGATGCCGTGGGTGGCGAATTTCGCCTCGAGTACAAAAAAGGCGAACGAGGCGAGGATGAGCGTGACCGCCGCAAAGCGAACCGGCAGCAGGTTCAGCGCGAAAATTGCCAGCAGGATGAAGACAACGCCGACCACGCCTGGAATGATTGCCCCGGGGTGGTTGAATTCCACATAGAGCGAGATGATCCCGATGGCGAGAATAAGGAACGCGATGTTGGGGTCGACAATGAAGTCAAGAATCTGCTCTTTCAGCGAACGGTCGTAATCCACGATGGGCTGGCCGGCGGTGTGCAGCACCACGCTGCTTCCGTCGAAGCGATGCACGGTGCGGCCATTGAGCTGCGACATCAGGTCCTGTTCGTCTTTCGCGACGACGTCAATCAATTTCAGGTTGAGCGCCTCCTGGTCGGTGAAGGCTTTCGATTCGCGGACCGCGGTCTCGGCGACGCTGACGTTGCGGCCGCGCTTGCTGACATAAGAGCGAATGAAGGCGGCAAGGTCGTTTTCCACCTTCATCTTCATTGTGTCGTCCTGCTTACTCTCGGAGACCCCGAAAGCCAGGGCTACAGGATGAGCCGAGCCGGTGTTCGTGCCCGGAGCCATGGCCGCGATGTCGGCGGATTCGAGAATAAAAAACCCGGCCGAAGCGGCATTTGCGGCGCTGGGGAAAACGTAGATGATGACCGGAACGGGAGAGGAAAGGATCTTCGAAATGATCTCGCGGGTCGAGGTCACCAACCCGCCGGGGGTGTGCAACTCGATCAGCACCGCGGTGGCGTGGCGCTCGGCGGCGTAATCGATGCCGCGGCTGATGTACTCGGCTGTAACCGGCTGTATGGTGTCGTCCACCTTGAGGCGAACGATTTGAGCGGCGGCGGGAAGCGCAAGGCAGGCCGTAATCAGCAGCAGGAACAGGCGTCGCATAATGCACCTCCGCTTGCGATCAAGGCTGCTCGGCTTTGGCGGGAGCCTCGCTCAGCTTCGATTCTATGCTTCGTTTCAGCGCCTGGGCCGCGGAATTTGTGGGTTCGAGTTTCAGGGCCGCATCGGCGTGTTCCGTCGCCGCGCCAGTATCGCCCTTGGCCAGGGCCAAACGGGCGAGCACCAGGTACGCCTCGACGTTGGGCTCAAGCTTTACGGAGGCCTGCGCTTCCCGGGCTGCCGCGGCAGCATCGGTCGTCTCGAGGGCATGCGCCAGTCCGGCGTGCGCGGCGGCGCTGTCGGGGGTGTACTGCAAGGCTTCACGGAACTGCTTCTCGGCCTGCGACGAGAATCCCTGGCTCAGCAGGTTGTGGCCACGCTCCAGGTGATAATCGGCGTGCGTCTTGGGATCGCTGGTAGCGAGGCGCTGCTCGACCACGTTCTCGATTTCCATCGCCACCTGCTGGTAGGAGGTTTCATCGTAGGTCCGCTTCAGCCGTTCCATGGGCAGCCGCGAAGCTCCGGCGGGTTGTGAGGGATCGTGCGAGATGTTGGCCACGGCTGCGCCCGAGAGTTGGTCGAGCAACGCTTTCGCCTCGGCGTCGTCGGGCCCGGTTTTCAGCGCCTCATGCAATTGCCGAATCGCCCCCGAGGTCTCTCCATTGCGCGCCAGCGCAACGGCAAGGTTGAAGTGGTAATCGGCGTTAGTGGGATCGGCGGCGATCGCCTTCTGCAGGTAGTCAACTTCGCTGCGGCGGTTGCGGCGCCCGGCGATTACGCCGAGGTTGTTGTAAATCGCGGGGATCGGCAGGCGGGTGAGAAGAAAGCTGAAGGCCGCATCCGCGCGGTCATAGTCGCCGTGGTAGAAGGCGGCAATCCCCAACTCAAAACTTGCCTCGTTGGCTAGCGGATCGCTCTTCGGAATGCGGGAGAGCCAGTTGATGGCCTGCTCGTAGTCGCGGTTCTCGAGGTAGGCCTTGCCGAGCTGCAACAGCGCGCGCGTGTAATTCGGATTCAGGCGAACGGCGTCGCGCAGGCGGCTGATCTTCTCGGCCCGCGTCCCGGCGACGATTCCTCGTATGTAGTTTTCGAAGGCATCGAGACGCACGCCGGTGGAGGCTCGCACGAAAGCCTCTTTCGATCCCGGAGGCTGGGTGCCCATTTCGCCCAGCAACTCCCACGCAAGGGCGCTCTGGATGTCCATCAGGCTGGTAAGCGGCCCGTTGCTGGTCACCGCAGGTCCAAGTTTCAGCGACTTCATATCAAGGAGCTGTGCGGAAGCGGTGAAATTGTTGCCGTCAAAGTTGTAGTGGCCGATCACCACATCGTCGGCGTCCATTTGCTCTGCCATCTGGTAAAGCGTGGCCAGCGACGGATGCAGGCTCTGCGGAATGCCGAAGCGATCGAAGGCCAGCAGACGCTCGTCGCGGCTGATGACATAGGTTGCGGGAGAGGCCATGCGCTGCCCGAGAAGCTCAGGAAACGCCTCGCTGACCCAGTCGAGTCCCGGCGCCTTGGAATCGTTGTTGAAAGGCAGCACCAGAAGCGTTTGGGCGCCGGCGTGGCTCTGCCCCCAGGCGGCAGTGACCCACAGCAGAGAACAGACGACGAGAACCAAAAGGCGGCGAAGATTCAAAGGAGTCCGTCGGAATTCGGGATGAGCCGATTATAACGGCAGCTTGCGATAACCAATCGTGACGGCAACCCCCCGGAAGGACATGGCTCTCTAACAGGCTACCCCTTTCAAGGAAGTCCGGGCCGGGAGATGAGAGTCATGACGAAGCTCACGTACATAGCCACACTCGCACTGCTGTCCACCAGTTTCGCGGTGGCACAGAATGCATCGGGCAGCAACCCAACGCCCGACACCAGTTCGCAATCGCAGAGCAGCCAGCCCATGAGCGAGCAGACCCCGAACGGCGGAAACAGCACCAATCCCGCTCCCAAGGCGCCGAGCGCGACCGTGCCCGACAGCGATCCTTCGCAGGGAACCGGAACGCCTTCGGCTTCTTCGCCGGATACGCCGCCCCAGCCGCCGAACTCCACAACGCCGGGTTCTACAACGTCGTCCGGCGGAGCTGCGGGCAGTTCCACCGCCAGCCCGCAGGACAACAGCACGCCGAAGACGGACTCCTCGAACCAGAGCACTCCGAGCACTCCGGAATCAACCACGCCTCACTGAGAAAACGCCAGAATCAAAAGCCCCCGCGCGCGATGCGGGGGCTTTGCTTTGCGATTGCCGGTTACGCCCTGCGCCGCTCAATGCTTTCCACCTGCGGCGGAGGGGCCGTCGTGGAATCCGGAGAAACCCGTTGTTCGCGCAATTTCCCCACTTCATCGGTGATGAGGCGCGCCCCGCGCTCATACGTGAAGTACGACCACGCCCACTGGATCATCACCAGGATGCGGTTGCGGAAGCCGATCAGGAACAGGACGTGGATGAAGAGCCATGCCAGCCACGCGGGATAGCCGGTCATCTTGAACTTCGGGAACTGCGCCACCGCAGCCGCACGTCCGATCGTAGCCAGGCTGCCCTTGTCTTTATAGTGAAACGCTTTTCGCGGACGTTTCGCCAGGTCATCAAGGATGGTTCGCGCCACGTATCGCCCCATCTGCATCGCCACCGGCGCCACGCCCGGCAACATCTTGCCGTTTGCATCCTTGAACTCAGCAAGATCGCCCACCACGAAAACTTCGGGATGGCCGGGAAGCGAACAATCCGAAAGCACCGGCACACGCCCTGCGCGGTCCACCGGTTGACCCAGTGCGCGCCCCAGCGGAGAAGCCTCTACTCCTGCCGCCCAGAGAGTGACGGCCGTAGGAAGCACCTCGCTGCCCATGTCGACCTCGTGTTTCTTCACGGCGGTGACTTGCGTATTGGTGCGCACTTCGACGCCCAGTTTCTTCAACTGTTCTTCGGCACTCTTCGAGAGTTCCGGCGAATACGCCGCCAGCACGCGCGGCCCGGCTTCTACAAGAATCACGCGGGTGCGCTTCGGATCGATGATGCGAAAATCGCTGGCGAGCGCCTGCCGCGCTACCTCCGAGATCGTCCCCGCCAGCTCAACCCCTGTCGGTCCTCCGCCGACAATGACGAAGTTCAAATCCTCGTGCCGTCCTTCAATGGCGGCCTGTCTCTCCGCATCTTCAAACGCCAGCAGAATCCGCCGCCGCATCTCCAGTGCATCCTCGAGGGTCTTCAATCCGGGCGCCAGCGGTTCCCATTCTTCATGTCCGAAATAAGAATGCCGCGCTCCGGCCGCCACCACCAGGTAGTCGTAATCGATCTCTGCATCGCAGGCGAACACCTTCTTGCGATCGAGATCGAAGCCCTTCACCTCGCAAAGCAGAACCTCGGTATTCGACTGGCCCTCCAGGATCCCGCGTAAGGGCGCGGCAATTTCTGCCGGCGAGAGCCCAGCGGTCGCAACCTGGTAGAGCAAGGGTTGGAAGGTGTGATGGTTCTTGCGATCCAGCAACAGCACGTGGACGTTGGCCTTTGAAAGGTGGGTAACGGTTTGAAGGCCGCCGAATCCGCCACCGACCACTACCACGCGTACGCCCGTCGTCTCATTCATACTTAATGAGATAGCGCCAAAGGCGTTTCGGTTCCATCAATTCTGCAATTAAGCGGCGTGATGAATGACTTTGTCGATCAACTCACTCACCTCTGCGGGAGGCGTGCCCTTCAGCACAAAGCCGTCACTGTCTTTGAGAGCGTCGCCCGGCAGGATGTAGGCAGCCGAGATCATGATGATCGGCACTTGGGGTTTCAGGTGGCGCATCGCTCGCGCCACGTAGGCGCCGTCGACCATCGGCATGTAGTAGTCGATTAAGACTGCGTCGATTTGCGTGTTGCGGAACAGCTTCAGGGCCTGCTCACCGTCGGTCGCCGTAAGGACCTCGTAGCCATACTTCTCCAGCACCATCGCGCGGATAATCAGTCCGCTGAGATCGTCATCTACGCAGAGGATTTTTGCTTTCGCCGCTGCCATCCGACACCTCCGGCGTCACGACTGGTGCATAACCCTGTAAATCCGCTAGGAAGTAGCAACATTGTTCGCCGCCGGGCAGCTCTCGTCAATCGATTTCCCTAGATTCTGTGTAAAACAAAGTCGAATTTTAGGACTGCGTCCAAAAGGACATTAACAAGTCTGTAACCTCGCTCATCACAAGCTTGCCGTTGGCGACACCGCTTGGCGCGGTACTTAGCTCGCCGTTACACTGTAAGAGTGAAAATCGCTTTGGGGCAGATCGACCCCACCATTGGTGACTTTGTAGGAAACGCTGCGAAAATCGTGCAGTATGCGCAGCGTGCCCGCGAGTCTGGGGCAGAGATCGTGCTCTTTCCCGAGCTGTCGATTTGCGGTTATCCGCCGCGCGATCTCGTCGAACGCTCTTCCTTCGTGGAGCGCAACCGCCAAGTTGCTGAAGAGATTGCCCGTAAGACCGTCGGAATCACGGTCGTCGCCGGCCTGGTGACGCCTGCCAGCGGCACCATGGGAAAATCGGTATTGAACTCCGCCGCCGTCCTGCGCGATGGCAAGATCGTCCTCATCCAGTCGAAGCGTTTGCTGCCCACCTACGACGTCTTCGACGAAATGCGCAACTTCGCGCCAGCCGAGAAACAGGAACTCTTCTGCCAGCAGAACACGCCGGTCGCCCTCACCATTTGCGAAGACGCCTGGAATGACAAGAACTTCTGGGATCGGCGCCTCTATGGCAACGACCCGGTCGAGGACCTGATGGTTGCCGGCGGCAAAGTCCTGCTCAATATCTCCGCGTCGCCGTTCTATGTGGCCAAGCAGGAGCTGCGCCGGAAAATGTTGTCTGCCATCGCTCGCAAATACCGCACGGTCGTTGCCTTGTGCAACCAGGTCGGCGGGAATGACAGCCTGGTCTTCGATGGCTCAAGCGTCGTCCTGGGTCCCGATGGATCCGTCATTGCGCAGGCGAAGTCGTTTGAAGAAGACTTGATTTCTTTCGATTCCGAAACGTTCGAGGGCGACATTCATGCGCAGCTCCAGGGCGAAGAAGCCAATGCCTACGCCGCGCTTGTGCTCGGCACCCGCGATTACGTTCACAAGTGCGGCTTCCGAAAAGCGCTTATCGGACTGAGCGGCGGCATCGACTCCGCGCTCACCGCTGCCATCGCCGTGGATGCTTTGGGAGCGGAGAACGTGATGGGTATCGGCATGCCGGGACCCTATTCCTCTCCGGGAAGCATCGACGACGCTGCCGCGCTGGCGAAGAACCTGGGCGTTCGCTTCGAGATCGTTCCCATCGGCGACATCTTCGCCGCGTTCCACAAAACGCTGACGCCCCTGTTCTCAGGCCTCAAGGAAGACACGACGGAAGAGAATATCCAGTCACGCGTGCGCGGCAATATTCTCATGTCACTGTCGAACAAGTTTGGCGCGCTGGTTTTGAGCACCGGCAACAAGTCGGAACTGGCAGTCGGCTACTGCACCCTCTATGGCGACATGGCCGGAGGACTGGCCGTCATCTCGGATGTGCCCAAGACGCTGGTTTACCGCCTCGCGCGCTATGTGAATTCGCGCCACGAAGTGATTCCCGCAGCGACCCTCGAGAAGCCGCCCTCTGCCGAGCTGCGTCCCGATCAGAAGGACACCGACAGCTTGCCGGAGTACGAAGTCCTCGATGCTATTCTCGATGATTACGTGGAAGAGATGAAGAGCGCCGGCGAAATTGCGAAGACGCATGGTTTCGATCCCGCGCTGGTACGCCGCGTGATCGAGATGATCGAACGTACCGAGTACAAGCGCCAGCAAGCCGCGCCTGGACTGAAAATTTCCACCAAGGCGTTTGGTGTCGGCCGCCGATTCCCGATTGCAGCACGCATCGAAGTTCAATAAAGAGAGTCCCCATTGACGAAGATATCCCGAACCCTCGCTGTCGTCCTCGCCCTTTGCTTCGCCTCGGCCGCCGTTGCCCAGCAGAACCCTACCAGCGCGAACCTGCCTTCGGAAGACACGGTGAAAGCCTTCATCCAGCATATGGTCGGCTATGACAGCTCGATCAAGTACCAGGTCACCTCGATCAAGCCCGCGGAGGCGCCCGGTTATGCCGATGTCACCGTGGTTCTGAACAACGGGCAGGGGGACCAGGTGCTGAACTTCATCGTCTCCCCCGATCAGCACTTCGCCTTCATGGGACAGTTGATGGACTTCGGCGCGGATCCCTTCGCGCGCTACCGCAATGCTCTGAAGAGCGCCGATGGGCCGATTCGCGGACCGAAGGATGCCAAGGTCACCATCGTCGAGTTTGCCGATCTCGAATGCCCGGCATGCAAAGCTGCCTTGCCGAACATCGAGAAGATGCAGAGCGAGAACCCGAACGTGCGGGTAATCTTCCAGAATTTTCCCCTTGAGAAACTGCATCCGTGGGCGCTGCGCGCCTCGAAGTACGTGGATTGTCTCAAGACGAATAGCGATGTCGCCTGGAAGTTTATCGACTCGGTTTACGAGCACCAGGCCGATGTCACCGAGGCCAACGCCGACGAGAAGCTGAAGCAGTACGCCACGGATGCCGGAGCCGATCCCGCCAAGACCGCAGCCTGCATCGCCGACCCCAAGACCTTCGCCAACGTACAGGCCTCCGAAAAGCTTGGCGAGGATCTGGGCATCACTTCAACCCCAACCCTGTTCGTGAACGGCCGCAAAATCAACTCATTCAATTCGCTGCCCTACGAGACGTTTAAGCAGTTGGTGGATTTCGCCCAGAACGAGAAATAAGGGCTGGGTGTCACGCGGATCAAGCGAAAGCTACGTTCCCCGCGGAAGCGGGATCGCTTCGAGTTTCGGCTCCGCCACCTTCATGATCCGCGGCGTGATGATGACCATCAGCTCCGACTCCAGGCCCTCATTGTCGGTGGTATGCAGCAGGGAGCCCAGTACCGGGATCTCTCCGATCCCCGGAATACCGGTCAGGGTCTTCGCTTGCGAGGTCGTCAGGTAACTGATGACCACGCCCGGTTCGCCATCTTTTAGAGAGATGGTGCCCTTGTATTCCTCGTTGTTAATGATCGGAATTCCATTGTTCGTTCCCGCGCCCAGGGACCGGATCTGCATCTCCAGGTTCAGGCGGACGTCGCGATTGGCCTGGATCGTGGGCGTCGCCTTTACGGTTAGGCCCAGGTCCTCATAATTGAAAGAAGGGAACGGCGCGATATAGGTGCCATTTCCGATCACGTTGGCAATTGCCGAGGTGTTGTAGATCGGCGAAAAGGTGCTGTTCAGGATCGGATAGCGTTCGCCGATGCGGATCGTTGCCGGCATATTCTGCGCCGCGCGCAACGTCAAGTGATCGAGGGACTGGAGATCCGATTTATTCAAGTTAATGTTGAGAGTTGCGCCCGGAATCGATAGAGCCATCAGGGTGATGCCGCCGCCGTATGTCGCAAACGGCGTCTGAAATAGCGACCCTACCTGGCTGCCCAACGCCTGGGTAATCAGTGCCTGGAGACTGGTGCTGCCGGCCTGGTTGATCGCCCCGGAAGCAATCAGGTTATTGATGATCGTCTGAATGTTCGTGGAGCCCAGCTGCGCCAGCGCGGCGCCGAGATTGAAGGTGGTGAACTGCTGCGGCGGCAGGATTCCCAGTTGCCGGGTCAGGGTGCCGCTGATCTGGTAGACGTTGACGTCGAGCGAAACCTGCGGGCGGGAGGCGTCGAGGTCATCGAAAAACTGTGAGATGGCCTCCATCGTCTGCTCCGGCGCGCGCACCGTGATCGTGTTCTGCGAGGGCTGCGGCACGACAAAGCGCACGTCGAAAATGACCCGGAAGACGTTGACGATGTCCTGCAGTTCGGTGGGCGAGGTTGCGTCCGGGAAATAAAACGTACGCAGCGCCGAGCGCTCGTAATCGCGCCGATTGGCCGGTGTGTCGGGGAGCACCATCACCTGGCGCAGGCCGAGCGGCACCCAGAAAGTATTGGTTACGTCGCCAACCGCGCTGGCGGCGCGCGCAAAGTCGGTTTCATCGAGATCGAAGCGGACCCGCTTGCTCGGCACCGAGGCATCCACCGTCGCCGTCACGCCATAGGCCTGCATCACGGTCGTGATCAGGTCGCGAGAATCGCCGCGGAAGCTGAAGGCTTTCTTCACATTCTCCGGAGCCAACTGGATCGGCGGCGCCATCTTTTCGTCATCGCTGTAGCGCACCGAGGCGTTCACCGCGGAGAGCGCGGGCAATGAGTTTTTGAGCTGCTGCAAGGCAAACTGGTTGGTGGGATCGATGCGCAGCGCTTCACGATAGTCCGCCTGGGCCTCGATGGTGGAGTTCTTTTCCATCGCCCGGTTCCCGCGCTGGACCGCCGCCATAACGGCCTGTTCGCGCGTCAGCTCGCGGGCGGTGGCATAATCCACGCTCTTGGGAACCAGCTTTGAGGCGGTCTCGAAGCGCTCCGCGGCCTCCCCCAGCCTGCCCTCTTTCTTGAGTTTCACGCCCTCCGAGAATTCGTGCTTGGCTTTCTTCTGGTCACTCTTCGAGGGATCTTTCCCCTTGTCTTGCTCCTTGGTTGCCATCGGCGGATCGACGGCCGGGGTCTGCGGCGCAGGCAGATTCTGCGCCACCAGGCCGGTGGCGCTGAAGAGAATCGCTGTCCAGATCGCCGTTTTCATCGTCACTCTCTACAAAAGCTCCGTACAGCAGGGAACACAACAAGTTGGCGAATGTTCCAGCAGTTGGTCCACCCCGTAAATTCCGGTGGCTACCGCCAGCACCGGCATCTGCAACTTCTGCGCCGCCATGATGTCATTGGGCGTGTCGCCGATAAAGCAGATTCTCGCGCTGGTTCCCAGCCGTGCACGTGCCTGTTCCATCGCATCGCGGAAGATCTCGTGCCGGAACTCGTGGCAGTCGCTGAAGCCCCCCACGCTGAACCGGTCTCGGACCCCCGCCGCTTTGAGCTTGGCCCAGCCGATCCGTTCCAGGTTCCCGGTGCACACGCCCATCAACTTACCTTCGGCCGAAAGGGAATCGAGCAACTCACGAACCGACGGGCAGAGTTCCGGACGAAGCTGGGTTGCATTCCGTTCCACCTCGTCGGCCATGATCTTTTGTGCGTCCTTCAGTCCTGCCGCAAATCGTTCGCCATCCACCCCGCACAGCTCCGACGCCGCCCGCAGGATGCCGATGTCGGTATTCCCGTGTACCGGAACCTTGTCGATCCGGGCCTCACATTGATAGACGCTCTTCAGCGCCGTATGGAAGGAGTTGTAGTGAACCCAGTCCCGGCTGTTCAAGCAGGGTGCCGTCGATATCGAACAGATACGCGTCGAACCCGTCCCAGTCGAAACCATTCCGAGCCGCGATCACACTGGTCTCACGCACGCCTCAAGTTTATCAGCTGGCTTCCGTGTTCCCGGTCAACCCGGCTCCGCTCTCCGCACTCTAAAGAATGGGGCAAGTGTGGAGGAAGCACGATGAAACTGCTGACAGCAATCCTGGCACTGATGATTACCGGCGCAGTCGCGCAAACGCCTTCCATGACGCCGCAGTCCGATGTATTTCCCAACGAAAACGGCTCCATGCCGGACCAGTCCACCGTAAAGCCGCAGACGGTGCGTGGATGCCTGAATAGCGCCGGCGACAACTACACCGTCATCGACCAGGTGAGCGGTAAGACCTTCAAACTCGAGGGCGCTACCGATCGCCTGAAGCAGTACATCGGCCAGACCGTGGAAATCACCGGCTCGGTAAAGAGTGTGGATGGCGACAGTAAGCCGGCTCCCGCCAGCACCGGCGAAATCCTCACCCTGGCCGACGTCAAACAGATCTCCGACAAGTGCACTTCCGTGCCGCAGAGCGGTGCGCTCGTCGGCTCGTCCCCGGTTCTCCTCGCGCTCATGCAGCGCCCAGTCAACGAAGACGCGAATACGCAACTGGATAGCAGCGCGCAGATGAGCAGCAATGCCCAGGACACCTCCGCCGCCGCAGCCAATACGCGCTCGGTTACGACCAATACCCAGGCACACGGGGAGATCGGTGTTTCGGGGCATACCGGCGTCCATGGGCTGTCGGTTACCACCTCGGACACACGTTCGGTCGGCGAGACCACACCGCCCCCGAGTTCCGCGGCCGGCTATGCCACGAGCCGGAATCCGCATGATACCGGGGTAGCGCCGATGAACCCGCAGGCCTATAACTCCGTGAACCAGCGCAGCGAAGCCAACCGTGATAAAAACCCGGTGCCGAGCTATCTCAACGCCGAACAAATCGGAGCCAGCCGCGAAGACGGCGACAAGGCCGCGGTAGCGGCCAGCAGCGCCGAGATGCAAACCGACGCCAGCGGCCAGAAAACCACCTACCGCACCGAGCGCAAGAGCGAAGCCAACGGCAGCCCCAATGCCAATCCGAAAGAGACCCAGCCGCCCAGCGACGATGTAAAGACCGAAACTACCCCGTCGCAGCCGCAATAACGGAACCCGGCCCCGGTGACGAAGCTCTGCCGGCTTCCCCGTAAAGGGCTATGATGTCTGCTCATGAAAGCGCGCTTCGTCTTCGCTCTGTTGGCCGCAGTCCCATGCACTCTGCTCGCGCCGGCACGGGCGCAGCATGTGGCCGAGGCCGCTTCGCCTTGTCAAAACTTCAACGTTCCGGTCGAACTGGCTAACTGTCTCTCCGACGCCCGAAAGAAGTCCAACGCCAAGCTCGACGAAATCTACGGGGACTTGCGAAGGCGTCTGAATCATGCCGACGGCGAACGGCTCGCCGCCGCGCAGCGGCAGTGGATCCGTTATCGCAGCTCCAACTGCGCCGCCGAGCGGGATCTCTACGAGGGAGGCAGCGCCAGCTATCCCGCCTATGTAGCATGCCTGGAGGCGATGACCCGCGAGCGAACGGAAGAGTTGCAAGTCACCTACGCCGTCAAGCTCAAGTAAGAAACCCGTTATCGCTGTCCTTGCTGGATCAACGCCAGGTTCTCTCGCGCCAGCTCATGGTTCGGATCGATCTTCAGCGCCTTCTTCAACTCCGCCTGTGCTTCCGCTACCCTCCCCGATTCCAGCAACACCGCGCCAAGGTTGGCATGCGCCGACGCATCCTGCGGCGCGAGTGCAACCGCTCGCGTCAGTTCCTCGATCGTTCCCGCCAGGTCACCCGTCGCATGCAGAGCCAGCGCCAGGTTATAGTGCGCATCGAAATAATCCCCGCGGCTCGCGATGGCATTGCGAAAGTAGGGAATCGCCTCCGATGGGCGATCCATGGCCATCAAGGCCCCGCCCAGCGCATTGTTGGCTACCGGCTGCTTCGGCCTGTACTTCACCGCCAGTTCATATTCCTGGAGAGCCCCCACAAGATTGCCTTTAGCCTGCAGCATCGCCGCAAGGTTGTAGTGGGACGCAAAATCCGCCGGATCGTTCTGCAGCGTTCGCCGCGCCATCGCCTCCATCAGCAAGCGCCGCGGATCGCCGTCGGCCGGGTTGTAATTCTTCGGCAGAACCTGCAGCCACAGGTGCGCCATCTCATCCGTCGCCGCGTTGCCGGCCGTCACCCGCTTCGGAGGAACGTTCGGGTTCGCCACGTTGTCCTCCGAGTTGTCGTACACGTAATGCATCGCAACCGTCGTACCCTTGGGCAGGCTCACCGGCTCCGCATAGCGAAATACCGCCTGCCATTTCAGATCCCAGTGCGGAATGTGAATCAGCGTCTTCTTCGTTCCATCCGGCAGCGTTGCGGTGGCCAGCAGATCGGTTCCGAGATAATGCGCATGCGGATAAATGGCGAGCACATCCACGTCCACCGGCAGCGTGAAATCGCTCGCCACCACAAAATGCGCATCGCCCGCCGGAATATCCAGCGCCCGGTCATTCTGGATCTGCAGCAGCATCGGGTGCTGCGTCGCCGGCTTATCGGTGAAGTAAAGGCCGACGCTCGGCTGAATCGTCTCCGGCTTGCCCGAAGGTTGCAGGTGAACGTTCAGCACCAGGTCCGTGCCCGGATCCAGCTTCCACGCCATCCCCTCCGGTTCCACGTACGGAAACGACCCCGGCTTCCAGAAGAGGAAATGACTGTCCGGATCGAACACCTTCGACTCCAGGCTGATTTCCATTCCACCGAAGCCCGAGCCTTTTTCCGCTTCCATGTGGCGTGCCGATTCCGTGGTATCGACAAGCAAATTCGCATGGTGCACCAGCCGCTTGTCCGCCGGACGAATCTCCACCGCCTTCACCCAGCGCGTCCTGTCCACCGGCGCCGGCAGCACGAAATTCCAATACTGGTCGCCTCCGCTTGCCGCCAGCAGGTAGGGCTTGAGCGCCTTCAACACCATGTCCGGCTGTCCGAGCTGCCAACCGACCGGGAACTGCGGCACCGGCGGCAGCTCCTTCGGATCGCCTTCCACTTCTCCCTGCTCCACCCACTTGGCAATCGTCGCGATCTCCTTCGGCGACAGCCGCCGCTCATCGGCGAACTTGTAGTCTCCCGGAACCGGAAGCCATGGCGGCATGAACCCAATCCGCGTCACATGCGCAATCTGCGTAGCATGCCGCTTCACATCCGCGTACGTGAGAAGAGGAAACGGCCCGGACTCGCCCGGCCGATGGCAGGCAGAACAGTTCTGGTAGATGATCGGAGCAATGTCACGGTTGAACGTCACCTCGGCCGAAGGCTTCTGAGCCATACCGATCTGCGCCAGCAACATGACACCGGCTAACCACAAAAGGTGTCTCATCGCATGTCCGCTATGTAACAGCCCACCGCGGGGCTGGCATGGTGGCTCACCGTGGCGCCGGTCACGATCTCCTGCACCACGTCGTCAAGGTCGTGCGTGGTGGGCGCGCGCCGAGCGCGGCTGATGCTTTCGTACAAATCGTCGATCCGTCCGTGATACTGGAGATGTCCCTTCCCATCGAACACCGCCGCCTCCGGCGTGATCGTTACCTCGGCCTTCGGCACCAGCGTATGTTCGGGATCGCGCAGCCAGGGAAGCGAGTATCCATACTCCTGAAGACGCGCGGTGATCGCCACGGCGGAATCCTGGGCGCTGGGATAGACCAGCCAGAAGACAACTTTTCCGTCGTACTTGCGCGCCAGTTCCTGGATGGTCGGCGCATAACGGTTGGAGATGGGGCAGTCCGTGCTCAGGAAGAGCAGCACCACTGGCTTGCCGCTTGCCGCCAGCGGGTCGACAACCTTGCCGTGCTCGTCGGTAGGGCCCTGTTGCGCCATGCCCGCCATCGCCGCCAGGCACATCATCGCCGCAACCATCCAAAGAGCCCGGCCGAAACCACTGCGTCCCGTGCAGTACATTCGGACCTCTTTAGGAAGTGGTCGAATTCTATCCCACTTCCGACCCGGCAGAGGCAAATTACACTCCGTTTCGCTGCGAAGAGTCACGTCACGCGTGCGTAATTGGGATCGCAGGAAGCCCCACGTCTCGTGTTTTTCGAGACGCAACCCCTATACATCTCTCTGCCCCAAGGCCGAAGGCCGTCCGGGTTTAGAGCGCCGGGTCAGAGGCGACGACGAATCCCAGCCCCTTCAGGGGCGGCAGGCCTCTGCCTGCGAGGCGACGGAGCCTCGCAAGGAGCTGGAACCGCGCGAAAGTAATCGCGATTGCGTCAGCGCCTTGGTGACGTATCCTATCTCGCGTTCAGGACTCGCTATGACCGATACCCGCTCGCGCCGCCTGGCCATCGTCGAGGAACACGTTCGCCTCGAAAATGCGCATGACCTTGAAGGCGTCCTTCGCACCTTCGGCGACAGCGCGCGCTATGACGACGAACCCTGGGACGCGCACTACCAAGGCCGTGATCAGGTGCGCGACTTCTACAGCCAACTCATGGCTGCGCTCCCCGATCTCCATATCGAGATCCTCCAGTGCCACTTTGCCGACGAGGCCATCCTGCTCGAAGTGATGATTCGCGGCACCCAGCTCGGTCCCTGGCGAGGCCTTCCCGCGACCGGCCGACGCGTCGCGATCCCGCTTTGCGGCCGCTATACCTTCACGCCCGACGATCGCCTGGCAGGAGAAAAAATCTACTACGACCGCGCCACGGTTCTGCACCAACTTGGCGTCTTCCACGAGCCGCAGACCCTCCTCGGCAAACTCACCACGCTGCTGACCCACCCGCTCACCCTCCTGCGAGCCGTTGCGAGAAAGCTTGGTCGACGTTAGCCCCAAGGCCGAAGGCCGTCCCGGTGTAGAAGCCCGGCGCGATCAGCGCCGCGTCAGATCTATGCCGGCTGTTGCTGCGTCATGCAGTGGATCGCACCCAGACCCCAGATGAAATCGCCGCAATAGATCGGAATGATTCGCCGCGAAGGGAAAAGCTGTGCCAGGGTGTTCAGCGCCGCCAGGTCGTTCGCGCAGTTGAAGACCGGCACCAGCACACGCTTGTTGGCAATGTAGAAGTTTGCGTAGCTGGCCGGCAGCCGCCGTCCTTCAAACCATACCGGCTCCGGCATCGGCAGCTTCACCACCCGCAGAGGGCGTCCCTCCTGGTCGGTCATGCGCGAGAGCCGCTTGTAATTTTCGAGCAGCGGTTCGTAATTGTCGTCGCCGCGATGATTTTCGCACGCCACAACGACCGTCATCGGATCGACGAAGCGTGCCAGGTCGTCAACGTGTCCGTGCGTATCGTCGCCGGCAATGCCGCGGTTCAGCCACAGGGTCTTCGTCGCACCCATGTAATCGGCGAAAATCTGTTCGAGGTCTTCGCGCGAGAGCTCGGGATTGCGCGCCTGCGTGTCGCTGAGCAGGCACTCTTCCGTGGTGAGGATCGTTCCCGCGCCGTTCACGTCGATGCTGCCGCCTTCGAGAACCACGCGCTTCGCCTTGCCGTTGAGGTCGAACGTAGGCTGCCAGCTCTTGATGCCGAGTTCGCCCAGCACCTTTTGCGGGATCGCGTCATCGCGCCGCCAGTCGGCGTATTTCGCCCACGCATTGAAGTGCCAATCCAGTGCCGCGATCTTTGGCTGCTGCTTCGGAGACTTCACGAAGATCGGTCCGTAATCGCGCGTCCAGATGCGGTTGGTAGGGAAGTGGTGAAACTGGATGTTGGAGGAGACGCGCTCGTTCTCCGGCAGCACGTGGGCCCGTCGCAGGAACTTCGCCGCTCGCTCCTCGGCCGCCTCGTCGTTGACGAGGATGTTGACCCGCTCCACGTGCGACAGATGGCGCACGATCTCGGCCATCACCCACGGAATCGGCTCGAACTTCCCGGGCCAGTCGGAGCGGTTGTGCGGCCACGCGATCCACGTCGCCGCATGCGGCTCCCACTCCGCCGGCATGCGATAGCCGAGCGCAGCGGGCGAGCCAGGACGAGGCTTAAGGTTTGAGCTCTTTGACAATCTCAGTGCAGAGAAACCCGGAACCGAAACTCCGTGTCTCCGTGCCTCCGTGGTAGGTGTTAGTCGTCGAACCGGTGCGTAATCTTTCCGTAGCTGTCGATGCGGCGGTCGCGCAGGAACGGCCAGTTGCGCCGGACATCTTCCATGCGCCGCAGATCGATATCGGCGAGCAGGATCTCTTCCTTGTCGTGCGAGGCTTCGGCGATGACCTGGCCGAACGGATCGGCAATGAACGACCCACCCCAGAACTCCAATCCCGCGCCGTCGACCTTATTGCCGCGCACGTCACCATTCTCCTTGCCGACGCGGTTCACCACGCCGACATACACGCCGTTGGCGATGGCATGCGAGCGCTGGATCGTCCGCCACGCATCGTGCTGCGCCACGCCGAACTCCGCCTTCTCCGCCGGGTGCCACCCGATCGCGGTCGGATAGAACAGCACCTGCGCTCCCTGGATCGCGGTCAGCCGTGCCCCCTCCGGGTACCACTGGTCCCAGCAGACCAGCGTCCCGATGCTGCCGAACTTCGTGTCGAAGCACTTGAAGCCCAGGTCGCCCGGGGTGAAGTAGTACTTCTCGTAGTAAAGCGGATCGTCGGGAATGTGCATTTTGCGGTAGATGCCCTTCAGCGCGCCCGACTCGTCGAGCACCGCCGCCGTGTTGTGGTAGATCCCCGCCGCCCGGCGCTCAAAGAGTGACGCCACAACGACCACTCCGAGTTCACGGGCGAGATCTCCGATGCGTTTCGTCGAGGGGCCGGGAATCGCCTCCGCCAGGTCGAACAGGGCTGTGTCCTCGCGCTGGCAGAAGTATTGCGTCTGGAAGAGCTCCGGCAGGCAGATGACGGTGGCCCCCTTCTGCGCCGCCTCGCGCACCCGCGCCACCGCCTTCGCCATGTTCTCTTCCGGCTCCGGGCCGCATGACATCTGGATCAGACCGATGGTGAACTTCTCAGCAGGCAAATCGACCTCCGCCACAATTCCGTAGGATAACAAAATCAAATCCCCAACCACAGGGGACGCAGAGGTCACGAGGGAATTCAATTCATGTGTCTTTCACATTCTGCGCCTCAGATACCTCTGTGGTTCGTTGAAGTCGTATTTGACGTTCCAGCGCGAAGAAATTACTTTCAAGAGTTCCATACTCCACTCGCATTCCTCCCTGATCCGCGAGCACGAATTCCCGAGGTGAACTGCGTGAAGCACGACCATCAAGACGAAGGCGCTGGCATCGAGCGCGAATTGCACGACCCCATCTCCGACAAGCTCGTCCCGCTTGAGCCACTCGACCTTTCGAAGATCACCACGGTCGATGACCTGGTGCGCGCGATGGCAAAGACGGCGTTCACTGGACGCCAGGTCGGCCAGGCCGCCGATGTCCTGGAAGCCATGGCCCGCGACAAGGAAGCATTCGTTGTTATGACGCTGGCAGGCGCAATGACGGTCGCCAAGCAAGGCCTCATTGTCGCCGACCTGGTCGATGCAGGGATCGTGAAGACGATCGTCTCGACCGGCGCCCTGATGGCCCACGGCCTCGTCGAAGCCGCCGGCAAATCACACTTTGTCTGGGACGAGAAGATGAACGACGTCGAGCTTTACGAGGCAGGCTACAACCGTGTGTATGACACGCTCGAGCCGGAGACGAACCTCAACTTCGTGGAAGGCATCGTGGCGCAGATCCTGGAGAAGTGGGATGCCAAGGAGACGATGTGCTCCTACAAGCTCAACCGCGAGGTCGGCCGCTACCTGCACGAGCATATCGAGGGTCGCGGCATCCTCAAGTCGGCCTTTGAGAAGAACGTGCCTGTCTTCGTCCCCGCCTTCACCGACTCCGAGCTTGGTCTTGACGTAGCACTGCACAATCGCAAGCGCAAAAAAGAGGGAAGGGATCCCATTCGCTTCGATCCCTTCCTCGACCTCGAACACTTCGCGGAGAACCTCCTGAAGCAGGTGCGTCTCGGCATCTTCACCATCGGCGGAGGCGTACCGCGCAACTGGTCGCAGCAGTTCGGTCCCTTCATCGAGCTGCGCCATCGTCGTGGCGGCGAGGATCTGCCTCTGAAGCGATACCACTACGGGCTGCGCATCTGTCCCGAGCCGGTGCACTGGGGCGGCCTCTCGGGCTCGCCCTACAGCGAAGCCATTTCCTGGGGTAAGTTTGTTCCTCCCGCCGAAGGCGGTAAGTTCGGCGAAGTCTTCGTCGATGCCACCGTGGGTCTGCCGATGATCGTGGGCGCAGTGCTGGAGAGGCTGAAGAAAAAGCCGTAAAGCAACTCTGTTCCGCAGTAGAAAAGGCGCGATCGCTCGCGCCTTCTTCTTTTCCGCCGATTCTCTCTATTTATTCGAAGATCAAAATCGCCGCTGCGATGGTCGTCGTCCACAGGCCTTTCTTGTCGCCCACGGCCGATTGCGTGATGTTGGCGGTGCGGACGATCTTGTTGGAGAGGCGGTAGACCTCTTTTTTCTCGTCCCAACTCTTGTCGGGATCGAACTCCACGTCCAGCGTAGTGGCGAGCATTTCGGCGGCGAGCTCTTCCGCATAATCGCCGGCGATGTCGTCGGTTTCGCCAAAGGAGTGGTGCTCGCTGAGATAGCCGTAGGTGCTGTGGTCGGCAGGCTGAGCCATTCCGATGCTGGAGGCCACAAGGCGGTGCGGCTCGCGGGTGGAGTTCTCCGCGACCACGGCAAAGACTACTTCCCCGGGATTGAGGTACTTCAACCCTTCCTTGCGGGTGATTAATTTGCAATTCGGCGGAAAGATGGAGGAGACCCGGACCAGGTTTTGCGCCGCTATGCCGGCATCGCGCAATGCGAGCTCAAACGAGGTGAGCCGCTCCTTGTGTTTCCCCACGCCCTTAGTGAGGAAAATCCGCTTCGGAACCATGTCCTTACCCAAATCTCCAGCCTCCGTCAATTTGTTGGTTTGAAACAAAAAAATAACACAGCGTTTCTCGCTGTGCGTGAAATGACGGAAAAATTTGCACGATATTTCCGAAAGCTACTTTGCGCGTTCCTGGGCGGGAGCTTTCAACCTCACGGCAATCTCGATAAATGCCTGGGCGGCACGGCTCAGCACCTTGTCCTTGCGATACACGAGCGCCAATTCGCGCCGGATATGCGCGTCGGCGATGGCAATCTCGCAGAGCACGCCCGCCTTGACGTCATCGACGATGTTCGATCTGGCGATAAAGCCGATGCCTACATTCGCTGCCACAAAGCGCTTCATCAACTCTACCGAGTCGAGTTCCATCGAAACGTTTACTTCCAGTTCCCGTTCCTGAAAAACATTTTCCAGGCTATCGCGGGTTCGGCCTACCTTGGGCAGTAATAGCGGATACTCGGCAACTTCGCTGATCATCGCCGACCGCCGTTTCGCCAGCGGATGCCCGGGAGGAACCATAATTACTAACTCCTCGCGGTGGATCGGCACAACCGAGAGCCGCTTGTCGGAAACCGGCAGCGAAACCACCCCAAAATCGACGGCGTTAAAATTCACCGCATCGAGAATTTTCGCGTGTTCCGAGCGACGTATGCTTACACCCACCTTCGGGTACTTTTTCTTGAAGTGCGCGAACACCTCGGGAAGCACATGCAGGCAGGTCGCTTCGTTCGCCGCTACGACGACTTCACCGCGCGGAACCTCATCCATTTCCTTGAGCGCGGAGAGCACGTTCTTGCGAGACTCCAGCGCCTCTTCTACATACTTCAGGAAATGTTTGCCGGCTGCGGTCACCGAAACGCGTCCGCCGGAACGATCGAGCAGCTTCGTGCCGACCTCTTCTTCCATGGCGCGGATCTGTGCCGAGATCGCGGGTTGGGTGCGAAACCTTTGTTCGGCGGCTCGCGAGAAGCTGCTCAGCCGGGCTACCGCGAGAAATGTCTCAAGCTGGTCGAAGTCCATGCGCGTGGGAATCATACCCCGAGAGCGAGAACGACTGAAATGCACATACGATGGAGCGCCTTCTCCGCAAGAAAGATCCGGCGCGTAGAATATGACCTGGATCGTGGAGTTGAAGCTGCTCAGCCAGTCCGGTCTTCCGCATGCCGCTTCGCTAGAGTCCTCCGCAGCAGTTCCCCGGTCTTGCCGTAATTATTTTCTCCTGAAGAGCGACGTGCGGTACCGCTTTGTAATCGATATCGCTTCCCTGAAATAAGACGCTGTTCGCCATCCGCTATCCGGCGGAGCTTTACCGGATAGCGGATGGCCAGCACGATCGCTTCCTCATTTCTTGACCTCTGAGATCTCCGGCGTCGCATGCACGGGGAACTTCACCGACCGCGCAATGAAACAAAAGCGGTGGGCCTCTTCGTGAAGGGCATGCGCTTTTTGCAGGTCGCATCCGGCGGCAACTGTCACACGCGGCTTCAAGTCGACACGCACGAAGTCGCCCGAGCCATCGGCGTTTTCCTGCATTACCCCAGTCGCCGCGTCTTCGTACTCGATTACCCGTATTCCATTCGTCGAGCAGAGGTGCAGATACCAGAGCATGTGGCACGCCGAAAGGCTTGCCACCAGCAACTCCTCAGGGTTGTAGCGCGTCGCGTCTCCCCGGAAGTTCGGATCGCTCGAGCCCGGGATCTCCGGCTTGCCTTCCCCCCGGATTACATGGTCGCGCCGGTAACCGCGGTATTCCGCGGTCCCGTTGCCGGTATTGCCGGTCCAGGTCGTCCGCACTGCGTAGTTATGCTCTTTCACGCTGCTTTCCTCTGCTTTTGATTATGCCTGAGATCGATATTCATCAATCTGTTAACCGGGAGCGCGCTTTTCCCCACCCATCCCCGTTCCGGCGATTGAAGGGGGGCCCTGAGAGTGATACTTTAGAGAGTTTAGCGAAGGCTCCGAATCGCTACAGAGACGGCAAGCGACTCCGGGCACGGTGACCTATCACTTGCCCGTGTGACGTGCGCACTATTCGGCTGGTCGCGGGAATCGATAGATATGAAAAGCATTACTAGTTGGAGGGGTTGAATGTCTTCTTACAATGGCCTGCCGCTACCCGCAAAGGGCGAGAAAATCACGGTCTCAAATGGGCGCTTCATCATTCCTGATAACCCGATCATCCCGTACATCGAAGGCGACGGCACCGGCCGCGACATCTGGAAAGCCTCTGTACGCGTCTTCGACGCAGCGGTCGAGAGAGCCTACGGCGGCAAGCGCAAGGTCGCATGGTATGAAGTGTTCGCAGGCGAGAAGGCGAAGGAAAAGTTCAATACCTGGCTGCCCGACGACACCGTCGCTGCCTTCCGCGATCTCCGCGTCGGGATCAAAGGCCCGCTTACCACGCCCATCGGCGGCGGCATCCGCTCGTTGAACGTCACCCTCCGCCAGGTCCTCGATCTCTATGCCTGTGTGCGCCCGGTGAAGTACTACAAGGGCATTCCTTCGCCGGTGAAGCACCCCGAGCGCATGGATATCACCATCTTCCGCGAGAACACGGAAGACGTTTATGCCGGCATCGAGTGGAAGCAGGGAACCGAGAAGGCGAAGAAGATCATCGACTTCATCAACAACGATATGCTCGCCGGCACCAACAAGCGCCTCCGCGAAGACAGTGGCATCGGAATCAAGCCGATCTCCATTACAGGCACCAAGCGCCTGGTGAAAATGGCCATCGAACACGCGCTGAAAACCGGGCGCAAATCGGTGACGATCGTTCACAAGGGCAACATCCAGAAATACACCGAGGGTGCGTTCCGTGAGTGGGGCTACGAAGTGGCGACCCAGGAATTCCGCGGCGAGTGCGTAACCGAGCGCGAGAGCTGGATCATCGACAACAAGGACAAGAACCCGGGCCTCACGGTCGAGCAAAACGCGCACATGATCGAGCCGGGAATGGATTTTGCTCCCGACGACTTCAAGCAGGCGGTATATGCCGAAGTCAAAGCGGTTCTTGACTCCATCTATGCAACGCACGGAAATTTCCGCTGGAAGAAGATGCTGATGATCAACGACCGCATCGCCGATTCGATCTTCCAGCAGATCGTCACCCGTCCCGAGGAATACAGCGTGCTCGCCACGCCGAACCTGAACGGCGATTACATCTCCGACGCCTGCGCGGCGCAGGTCGGCGGCCTCGGCATCGCGCCGGGCGCCAACATCGGCAGCGAATACGCCATCTTCGAAGCAACCCACGGCACGGCGCCGAAATATGCCGACAAGGATGTCATCAATCCCGGCTCGGTGATTCTCTCAGGCGTCATGATGTTCGACTTCCTCGGATGGGACGAGGCGGCGCGCCTGATTGAAGATTCCATGGAGAACACCATCCAGCGCAAGACTGTGACCTACGACTTCGAGCGCCTTATGGAAGGCGCGAAGAAGGTCAGCACCACGGGGTTTGCGAACCTGATCATCAACAATATGGAACACTACGCGGCCCATACGGAAGGCAACCATCACCACCAGGCCGCACACGAGTAAGTGACTGGGCGTTTGCCCAACCGTTCAAATTCATCAGACCGGCCTCTGGCGCCGGCCGGGAGCGATAGAAATCATGCGTCATAAAGTTACAGTAGTGGGATCGGGCAACGTGGGCGCCACCGCGGCGCACTGGATTGCCTCGAAGGAATTGGCGGATGTCGTTCTCATTGACATCATCGAAGGTGTACCCCAGGGCAAGGCTCTCGACCTGCTGGAGGCGATGCCGATCGAAAAGCGCGACGCGCACATCATCGGCACCAACGATTACGCCGACACCGCCAACTCCGATATCGTTGTCATTACTGCGGGCATCCCGCGCAAGCCGGGGATGAGCCGCGACGACCTGCTCAACACCAACCACAAGATCATGAAGGACGTAGTCGGTAAGGTCCTGCAATATTCGCCGAACTGCATCCTCATCATCGTCTCCAACCCGCTGGACGCCATGGCACAGGCCGCCTTCAAGATGTCGGGCTTCTCGCGCAACCGTGTCATCGGCATGGCCGGTGTGCTCGATAGCGCCCGCTTCCGTACTTTTATTGCGGATGAGTTGAAGGTCTCGGTTGAGAACGTGACCGCCTTCGTGCTTGGCGGCCATGGCGACACCATGGTTCCCCTGGCGCGCTACTCGACGGTCGCCGGTATTCCGATTACTGAACTTATCGAGCCCGCGCGGCTGGAGCAGCTCATTCAGCGTACCCGCGACGGCGGCGCCGAGATCGTGAAGTATCTCAAGACGGGCAGCGCTTACTACGCGCCATCGGCCGCTGCCACCGAGATGGTCGAAGCCATCCTCAAGGACAAGAAGAAGATCCTGCCGTGCGCCGCGTATCTCGAGGGCGAGTATGGGATCAGCGGTCTTTACGTTGGCGTACCCTGCAAGCTCGGCTCGAAAGGTATCGAACAGATCGTCGAGATCAAGCTGACGCCGGAAGAGAAAGCCGCGCTCACCAAGAGTGCCGACGCCGTGAAGGAGCTCGTAGGCGTGATCGGAGTCTGAAGCACCGTTTCGTGCCAAAACAGAGGCCGCCGGAAGGCGGCCTTTTTATCCGCACCATCGATTGCCATCGTTCTCCGAGAGCTCACCCGCTCCTTATCAACGCGAATAAACGTTTGCCCTGTTGGCTGCGGCATTCGCCGTCTCCAGACCGCTGTTGGCCGAAAGCCGCTGAAAACATGCTGCCGGGTGAGGTAAAACGGCGGATGAGGACGACCAATGCCCCATCTTCCTTATGGCGATTGGATTGAATATCTCTGGTGGATTTTCCTTCTGGTATGGCTGCTGACTGCGTTCACCGCAAAGCGGACGCAGCAAAGGGAACCGCGCCGGCGAACCGCAGTACGGCTCCTGCTCACCCTCTTAATAATCTGCTTCCTATACCTTGCGCCGCCCGATGTCCGCTGGCTGCACCGGCGGCTGATACCAGGAACCGAGGGACTGCTGTTCACCGGCTTCATCATGACCTTGACGGGCGTGGCCCTCTCCATCTGGGCAAGATTTGCGCTCGGCACAAACTGGAGTGCGGAAGTGACGGTCAAGAAAGACCACGTGCTCGTTGTGCGCGGTCCTTATCGCCTGGTACGAAATCCCATTTATAGCGGTGTGCTGCTGGCGCTGCTGGGGACGGCCATTGCAGCGGGGCAGGCAAGACATTTCCTCGTGCTGCCTTTGCTCCTGGGACTGTGGATCTGGAAAGTTCGTGGAGAGGAGCAACTGCTGCGTGAGCAATTCGGCGAACCGTACGAGAGCTACCGCCGCCGGGTGAAAGCGTTTATCCCGTATGTACTCTGACTATCTTCGATTCGCCAGCACATCGCGCTTCAAAAACATCACCGCATAATTGAAAACCACGGCGACGAAGGCCAGTGCCGGGGCCGTCGGGTAGAGAGGTAAGAACCGGAAGAGGGCCACTAGCGCGATCGCGAGAAATAGCACGCCATCCACCGTCGCCATCAGGATGTAAACCTTCTTCTTCTCCGGCGTCATGAAAGGCTGCTTCTTCGCCGGAGGATCGGCCTGGTACTTCGAACGCTTCTGACGGCTCATGGCTGGGCTGCCTTGTGAATCTCCACCGTGCTCCACGTCTTGTCCGCCGCGTGACAGATATTCTCCAGCGGACACTCGGCGCACTTCGGATTGCGCGCCACGCACAGCGCGCGACCGTGATGGATGATCTGGTGGGCGAAGTCGATCCACTTCTCGCGCGGGATGACTTTCATCAGGTCCTGCTCGATCGACTTGGGATCGTTATTTTTCGTCAGCTCCAGGCGGCGCGAGATGCGGTGGACATGAGTGTCCACCACCACCCCGTCGGCGATTCCGAACCACGATCCAAGCACCACGTTGGCTGTCTTGCGGGCGACGCCGGGGACGGTCAAGAGCTTGTCCATTTCGTTCGGAACGTTGCCGCCGAACTCATTCACGATTGCTTTCGCTGCTCCGACAATCGACTTCGACTTGTTGCGGAAGAATCCAGTCGAGCGAATATCCGGTTCGAGTTCTTCGGGCTGCAGCGCGGCGAAATGCTGGGGCGTCGGATACTTCTTGAACAGCCCCGGGGTCACCATGTTGACCCGCACATCGGTGCATTGCGCAGAGAGGATCGTCGCCACCAGCAGCTCCCATGCGCTGCTGTGGTGCAAAGCGCACTTCACGTTCGGATAACGCTCATCGAGCCGCTTTAAAATCTCGCGTACGCGTTCCGGAGCGATCGGGTTGTAGCCCTTGGGCGTGGCGCCCCTGGAGGACCCCTTGACGGGCCTGGGCGTGGGGGATTTCTTAGTGCCGGCTTTCTTGCCACCCACCCTGTCGCGTTGCGACAAGGGTGGGGCACCCACTCTCCTGGCTTTGTCTTGGCGTCCGGCTTTCGAGGGTTGGCGTGGAATCTGTCCGCGTGGCATTTCGCTTGCGCTCCGTCGCAGTGAACTTCGCAGATTACAATGGGAGCCGCAATCGTACAAATTCAGACCTGAAGGAATCGATCTTGCCGAGCCACAAAGCGCCTGCTGCTGCCGCGGAAATGCCAGCCCACCCCATCACGCTCGAAGGCCATAGCGTGCTGCACCAGATGTTCCGTTTCCGTTGGGCGGAGTGGCACAAACTCGGCGAGGGCGAACGCCTGGCCATCCTCAAAGAGGCCAGCGCGTTGTTGTGCCCGATGGAAGAGAGCGGCGAGACCGCGCTCTTCTCCATGCTCGGACACAAGGGCGACCTCATGCTGATCCACTTCCGGAGCTCGTTCGACGAGCTGAACACCGCCGAGTTGGCGATCAAACGTTTGCGGCTGCAGGCCTATCTCGAGGCCACGAATTCCTATCTGTCCGTCATCGAGCTTGGCCTCTACGATTCCACGGTGAAGCTCTACAAGCAGCTCACCGAGTCGGGCATCCAGCCTCATTCGGAAGAGTGGGAGAGGGAAGTGCAGGAGACGATCGAGCGGCAGAAGGCGGCCATGCATCCGCGCCTCTTTCCGAAAATTCCGCCGCACCGTTACCTCTGCTTCTACCCCATGGACCGCAAGCGCGGCGAAGCCATCAACTTCTATACCCAGGGCATCGAGCACCGCCAGAAGCAGATGGAGATGCACGGCATGGTCGGCCGCCGCTTCGCCGGCAAAGTGCAGCAGATCATCAGCGGCTCGATCGGTTTCGACGACTGGGAGTGGGGCGTCGATCTTTTCTCCGCCGACCCGCTGCAGTTCAAAAAGCTCATCTACGAGATGCGTTTCGACGAAGTGAGCGCCGTTTATGCCTCGTTCGGCACCTTTTTTGTCGGCCTGCGCGTGCCCATCGACAAGATCGGAGACCTGCTCGGAGGGACCCTACCCCCCTCCCCCACTCCCTAGTGTTTTCAGCGGTTTAGCCTATGCAATCCGCGCAAAATATAGATTGCAAAAGAGTTATAGCTAAAATATTGCGAAATCAGGGGTTAGCGCCAGACGGAGACGCCGGTTCACACAGTTTCAATGAGCCGGCGGATCGTTGGGAAGCACCCCACTGGCGCACAATATCGGGACGCGAGGCAACGGTCTGTGAGCGATGCACGTTGTCGAGGTGCGATGGGTCACCTGCCGCTGTGAGCTGGCCAGGTTTCCATGCGGCAGAAGCTGGCTAAACCTTTGCGAGGGCGGCGTCGCCGGTTCAGCGAACCGCCTCGTGCGGAAAAAAGATGGAGAAGATCGTGCCGTGATTTTCTTCGGAAGTGCTCGTTCGCACCCGGATCTTGGCGTCGTGTTTGTCCAGAATATCTTTCGAGACCCAGAGCCCCAGTCCCGTACCGGTAGTCTCTTTGGTAGTGAAAAAGGGCTCGAAGATACGATCGAGAACCAGTTTCGGCATTCCAGTTCCGGTGTCACCCACGAGGGCCCGAATCCCAGGGGCGCCTGTCAGGTGATCGGAACTCTCCCGGATTCGCAGCACGATTTGACCTCCGTCATGCGAGGCATCGATCGCGTTATCCAGCAAATTCACAAACACTTGCCGCAAGTCGCCGTCATAGCCAACGATTTCGCCCGGGGTGCGATATTGGCGCTCGACGCGAAGGCCCGCATTGCGTAGCTGTCCGCCGAGGAGGGTCACTACGCTTTCCATTACGTCGGCGAGGGCGACAGGGGCTTTTTTCGTGCTCTGCCGATGGAATCGAAGTGTCTGTGTCGTAATCCTTGCGACGCGTCTCAGTTCCTGCTGCGCAGCGTCCAGAAATTGCAGGCGTTGTGCTTTCTCATCGGTGTGCTCGACCAGGTAGAGGAGATTGGTCACGGCCTCCAGAGGATTATTGATTTCATGCGCAATGCTGGCGGCCAGTCGGCCCACGGCTGCGAGTTTCTCAGCTTGCAGGAGCGACTGCTCCGCCCGGTTACGCTCCGTGACATCGATTCCGAGCACAATGATTCCTGAAATGCTGCCGTCCGGCTCCCGTATCGGTTGATAAATGAAGTCAAGATACCGAGTCTCCAGAGGGTATCCGGGACGCCGCGCGAGCATAATCCGGGAACCATGGGCAACGTGGCGTTCGCCGGTCTGATAAACCGTATCCAGGATGGACGTAAACCCCTGTTCTTCGGCCTCCGGGACGGCCTCACGGAGTGGCTTCCCCACAACCTTGCGATCGCCTATGAGTTCCTGGTAGAGCGGATTCGCGAACTCTAACAGGTGCCCAGGTCCGCGCAGCACCGCTACGAAGGCCGGCGCCTGGACGAAGAGATCCAGCAAGCGCTGCCGTTCGATCCCGAGCTGATGCTCGGCGGTGACGCGGCGAGTGGTTTCGGAGCAAATAACAAGGGTTCCGCGAATGCGGCCATTCGGATCGCGAACCGGACTATAGCTGTACGTCCAGTAAACGTCTTCGAGCACACCTTCGCGATAGATAGGAACAAGCTGATCCTCATACCAGCACGATTCGCCGCGAGACATCACGGCCTCGATTTGAGGTCCGATGACGTGCCAGATCTCCGGCCAGCACTCCGGTCCCGGCTGACCGAGCGCCTTGGGATGCTTATCCGAGCCGAGACTTGGTCGGTAGGCGTCGTTATAGAACTGAGTGAGTTCCTCACCCCACCAAAGAAACATGGGCTGCCGATTGCCGAGCATCAAGCTTACGGTGTTGAGCAGTGTATCGGGCCAGGTGTCGACAGGCCCGACGGGCGTCGCGCTCCAATCGAAGTCACGGGTGAGCTCCGCCATTTCGCCAGTGCCAATGATTGGGCTGGCGACCTGGGGAGGCGTGCCGGGATGTTGAGGCTGTGCGGGCCTTGACATGGGAACCAAATAGAAAGGTGATCCAAGTCTAGGTTATTGCAGTCACTGGTTCTGGGTCAAACCAGGCACAAGGATGTCGCCGTGGATTGATTCGAGGGATGTGGAGAACTGGAGGATGGGGGGCTGGAGATGCCGGTGAGCTTAGGAGAGTAGATCGAATTCGCCAAGCAAAAGACAGGCGGGACAAAGTGTTCGGTCCGTCGCCATGTTTCCCGGTTTGGCCGGTGCCTTTCATCTTACGGTTGGTTTACGGATGCATGCGTGCAAGGAGAGCGGCGTAGCGGGGATCCTGGCGAATCGAGTCGAGTATCGGGTCCACGCGGATGAATGTCATGCCGAAGCAGCGGCCGTCGATCGCGTGTTGGAACGAATCGAAGGCATGGTCGAGTTCATTGACGCGAAGGTCATCAACGCCGATCTCATAATCGACGCAAGGGAGGCCCGAGGTGCTAAGAGCACGGTTGCGCGCGCGCCAGTAGGACTGCCATCCGTGCAGCCGGTATTCGTGAAGAAGAGCGTCGCTGTCGAGCTGGGGCTGAAGGTCGCGCAACCCTGAGAGATTATGCTCCACAGCTTTGTCGTGCTCACCCTTCTGTTCGTAGATAAGACTCAAATAGTGTTCGACGGAGCCGGAGGATGGCTCCATCTCGGCGGCGCGCTGTAGTTGTGCAATTGCGGCGTCGTATTGGCGGTCATAGTAAAGAGCAACGCCCAGCCGGCGGTTGACGAGGAAAGATAGCGGATCGAGCTGAAGCGCGCGACGCATGTGAGCGACGGCATCCTGCGGGCGGCCCACGGCTTCGAGGTAGATCGCATACTTGAACTCTGCAATCGAGTCGTTGGGATTGAGGGCGATGCCGCGGGTCAGGTTCTGCTCCGCTGCAGACCAGTCCCACTCATAGATGGTTTGGACGCTACCCAGCGCGGTGTAGGCTTCACCGTTCTGGGGATCGAGCTGGATGGCGCGCTGGGCAGCGACGATGGCTCTGGGCATGAGCTGTTGGGGCGTGCCGATGGCGTAGGTGGTGGCGGCCTCGAGCGCGGAGGCGTAGCCGGCGTGGGCGGATGCATAACCGGGGTCTAAGGCAATCGCCTGCTCGAAGGACTCGAGGCTGTGGGAGTAGTCCTGCTTATTGAAAAAGTAACGGCCCCGAAGGTAGGCGTCGTGCGCGGCTGGGTTGACAGGCGCGCGCGGCGAGGGGGCGACGAGCACGACGCTGGCCTGGGCTGCGATCTGCTGGGCAACGCTGTCCTGGAGCGAGAGGACGTCCGAGGCAGAGCCCTCGAAGGACTGGGCCCAGAGGTGGCGGTCGGTACGGGCGTCAATGAGCTGGGCGGTGATACGGATACGGTCGCCGGAGCGCACGATGGAGCCCTCGACGATGGCGTCCACGTCGAGCTGGCGGGCAATATCGGGCAGGGAGCGCGGGGAGCCCTTATTGGCCATCACGGAGGTGCGGGAGACAACCCGAAGATTGGGAATCCGGGCGAGCTCCGTGATGAGTTCGTCGGTCATTCCGTCGGCGAAGTACTCCTGGCCTGGGTCTCCGGAGAGATTCTGGAGCGGCAGCACGGCAATCGAGCCGATGCCGGCGCGACTGCCTCGATGGAGGAAGCGGGCAGCGAGCGGATGGGAGTCGAGAGTGAGTGCCGCAATTGCGACGAGGACGGAGACGCACGAGGCGATGACCAGCCAAAGTCTGCGCCGGGGTCTGACGGCCGACCGAGAAGCGGAGGCCTCCGAAATCGCCGGCGGAGCAGGGATCTCCGACAGAGCGGGAAGAAGCTCGATTGGAACGTGTGGTGACGGGGCGGGCTCGGTGACTTCTGGCTCAAGCGCGGTAACGGGTGCGATGAACCGATATCCGGAGCCGGAGATCGTCTGCACGAACTGCGGGAGGTCGGGGCTGTCCCCCAGGGTCTGGCGAATTTTGCGGATGGCTGTGTTAATTCCGTGTTCGATGTCGACGAAGACTTCCCGATTCCACAGGCGCCCGGCGATTTCCTCGCGGGTGACGATCTGCCCCTGTCGGGTGACCAGGAGGACCAGGAGTTCGAGAGGCTTCCGCTCAAGTTTGAGCCTGCGGCCGTTACGGCTGAGCTCAAACCTGCCGCAATCAAGGCTGAACTCGCCGAAGCGATAGACGACAACCGCCAACTGTCCCCCCGAGGTGCCTGAAGTATAGCATTGGCAAAAATCATCGGGACTGGTTCTCCCATAGATTGAAGTACTTACGTCTTCATCTTTCTTTATCTCCGAATTTACCTTCCTCCATTGTTTGCCAACTCGAATTTGGGTTTTATGGGACTCGAGCCGGAAAATCCCCTCGGCCAGGAGGAAGTTATGAGATCAGGAAAGATGAGAATTGTGACAGCGTTGAGTGCGCTGGTACTCGCCACTCTGCTTATTCCCTACGCACATGCCGGCTGCGGCCAGTATCGTCCCGCGTCATTCAATCCCAGTTCGCAGCAGCTGTTCGGTTCGCCGTACCTGTTGCTGGCGTCCTCTCCCGCTGAGGATGAGGCCGCAGCCGCCGAACCAACGATCGTCGGAACCTGGAAAGAACATTGGATCTCGGAAGGAAGTGAAGGGATTCCGGACGGTACCGAAGTGGATGCCGGATACGCTCAGTGGCACAGCGACGGCACGGAGATCAACATTTCCGGCCTGCGCTCTCCCTTGACCGGCAACGTTTGCCTCGGCGAATGGACAAAGATTGGACCGCGGCAGTATCGGATGAACCACTTTGGAATCTCTTATGATCCCACGGGGCTACACCTGGTCGGTCCTGCCCGTATTCAGCAGTGGCTGACGCTTAGTGAGAAAGGACTGGCAACCCTGGGAAGATTCACCATCGATCAGTTTGACGAGTCGGGTACCCTGCTCGCTCACGTCCAAGGCAAGATCATTGGAACGAGGGTGACCATGAATACCGGATTCCAAAAAGTCGAGTAAGTCTCATCCTGAGTGGCAAACGCGGGCCTCACTCCCCTCTGAATGGATCGGGGTGAGATCCGGCTGGAAGCCTGCCCTGCCATTTCCATCCTCGGGATGCTCCGTCCTAACTCACCATACTTCTGGTGAGTTGGGACGGGCCTATCTACGACAATGCGCCGGGTACTTACTCGACCGATAGTGGACTAAACTCCCGAGGCCAGATCGCCGGTAGCAATCTCACCAGCACCGGGAACGAGGCGTGTATCGCGAATTGCCAATAGAGCAGGATCGATCTGCGAGGGAAAAGCCCCGGCTCGAGCCGGGGCTTTTTAACGGTCAACGATGCTGACAGGTACGCTCCGTCTCACGATATTACTGGCGATAAATCCGCTTACCGCAAGCAATCTAGCGTGCCAGGACTAGCAGTCGTACGCCGCGACGCAAATGCGCCCTGGGCGCGGGCATTCATCGCAGGCGCCGCAGGCTTTCTACAGAAGGCACGAAATAATACGAGCCGGTCAGCGGCTCGGTGTAGCGGGTGAGCGCGTCGCGAGTGCCGGTGACGAGCCCGGCCATGCTCTCCAGCATTCGGGAAAGCGGCTTCTGGTCGGCGCTGAATCCGACGAACATGGTTCCGTGGTCGCCGACGCTGCCGTACGGCATGTTGCGACGAAAGATCTTCCCAAACTCGTCCTGATCGGTGCGGGCGACATGCGAGTCGGATGGCTTGTTCTCGAGTTCGATGCTGTCGCGCTTGGTGCGCCCCATGATGTGCTCCTGCTGTTCGACCGGGAGGGCTTCCCACTCCGCGACCTTATGCTTCCATTTTTGCAGCAACAACACGGAGCCGGCAGCACCGGGAACACCTTCGGGCAAGAGGGCCGCATCGGGGGCGTCGAGCAGCGTGGGATTCTCGGAGCCATCGATGAAGCCGGTCAGGTCGCGGTCATGCTGGTAGGGCCAACTCGAGGTCTCGTCCGTTAACGAAGCCAGGCCGGCGAGGTCATGGACCACCGAGCGCGCCATATCGAAGAGGACGTCATAAGCGCTGCCGGAAAGCCATACCAGCGCGTCATGTTGCGTGGCCGGTATCACGAAGCCTTCTATGCCCTGGATCTCCTGGTTAAAGCCCTCAACGCCCGGAGGGGCGTCTTCCGGGACAATGTCGCGCCAGAGCTCAGGCCGAAAGCCAATGACGAAGTTCACGCCTCCGGTGGTGGTGCGTGGTTCACGGATCGCGGAGATGGTCGAGGCGAATTCCCGCCGCTTTCGCGGGTCCAGAATGTCAAACTCCAGGTAGGCATGCGACGACGTTCCGAGAGCGAAGATTCCAGCCTGAGGAGTGTACATGCGGGCATTATAGCGTTCACACGACGCTGTTCGCGGTGAGCTGCGAAGCCTCGTCGGCCAGCCGCCTTCTTCTTGCGCGCGCGGAAGTGTATAAATTCTTCCAAGAGGTTTTTCCGCGCGTGAGCCAACAGCGATTCTGTTTTCTTCTTCTTCTCTTTTCGATTCTTGTCAGCGGTTTCGCCACATCCCAGGTCCAACACCCAGCGCAGGCTCCGGAGGCCTCCTACAATCCTGTCGCCGATCCGGAGGCGGTGGTGACCTCGGGGCATGCGCGGTTCACCGTGCTGACGCCGCAACTGATTCGCATGGAGTGGTCGGCGGATGGGAAATTCGAGGACCATGGTTCGCTGGTTTTCATCAACCGCCGGTTGCCGGTCCCGAAGTTCACGCACAAAGAATTTGGGCATAGATTGCTTATCGACACGGGAGCAGTGCGGGTGAACTACAACCCGGATGCTCCGCAGAACGGAAAGCTGACCGACGATAGCTTGCTGGTGAATTTCGTGCTCGATGGGAAGACGGTGGCGTGGCGTCCGAGCCTCAATGACGAAGGCAATCTACTGGGAACCACGCGTACCCTGGATGGCGCCAAGGGAGACAAGACGAAGGAACCGATTGGTCCGGGCCTGGTTTCGCGCGACGGCTGGGTGCTGGTGGACGACTCCACGCGCCCGCTCTTCGACTCCGACAATTTCAGCTTCGCGCAGGGCGAGCAGAGCCCGTGGCCGTGGGTGATGAAGCGTCCGGAGGGCGACCGGCAGGATTGGTATTTCTTCGGCTACGGTCACGATTACAAGAAAGCGCTCGGCGATTACGTGCAGGTGGCGGGGCGCATTCCGCTGCCGCCGCGCTTTGCCTTCGGATTGTGGTGGTCGCGCTACTGGGCCTATAGCGACCAGGAACTCGATGAGCTGGTGCGCGGCTTCCACGAAAGCGATGTGCCGCTCGACGTGCTGGTGATCGACATGGACTGGCACCTTAACCGGAGCCAACTGGAGGCGATGCACGAAACCGACCAGGCGAAACAGACGCTAGGATGGTCAGGCTACACCTGGAATCCTCTGTTGTTTCCCGACCCGAAGGCGTTTCTCGACCACATGCACGAGCAGGGGTTGAAGGCTACGCTGAACCTGCATCCGGCATCGGGCGTGCAGCCGTGGGAGAAGGCATATCCGGAGATGGCGCGGGCGATGGGAATCGATCCGGCGTCGCGCAAGTATGTGCCGTTCGATATCACGGACAAAAAGTTTGCGACGAACTACATGGAGCTGCTGCATCATCCGCTGGAGAAGCAGGGCATCGATTTCTGGTGGCTCGACTGGCAGCAGGAGAGCACGACCAAGGTGCAGGGCGTGAATCCGACGTGGTGGCTGAACTATGTGCACTTCACCGATCAGGAGCGCGAGGGCAAGCGGCCTCTGCTATTCCATCGCTGGGGCGGGCTGGGCAATCATCGTTACCAGATCGGCTTCTCGGGCGACACGGTCTCGACGTGGGACTCGCTGGCCTTCCAGCCATGGTTTACGGCGACGGCGGCGAATGTCGGCTACGCGTACTGGAGCCACGATATCGGTGGACACATGCCGGGCGTTGTGGCGCCGGAGCTCTACACGCGGTGGATTGAATTTGGAACGTACAGTCCAATCCTGCGCACCCACACCACGAAGAATCCGGACTCGGAGCGGCGCATCTGGGCGTATCCCGAGCCGTACGCGGACATCATGCGCGACACCATGCAGAAGCGCGAGGCGCTCGAGCCGTACGTTTATACGGAAGCACGGCGCACATATGACACCGGAGTGGCCTTTCTGCATCCGCTCTATTACGACTGGCCCGACCAGGATGCCGCCTACTATCGCAAAAACGAATATGTGTTCGGCAGCCAGATGATCGTTGCGCCCGTAACCAAGCCGGTGGACGAGAACACCGAACTTGCGCAGCAGGAGGTCTGGATTCCGGACGGCGAATGGATCGAGAGCGAGACAGGGAAGCACTTCAGCGGGCCGCGGGACATCGTTCGCAAGTTCTTGATCGAGGAGACGCCGGTGTATGTGAAGGCAGGCGCGATCGTGCCGATGCAACCGCCGATGGGCCACATCGATGAAAAGCCGGTGGACCCGCTGGTCCTCCAGGTCTATCCGCTGGCGGACCAGCAGACGAGCGAGTACTCGCTCTATGCGGATTCCAGCAACGGAGAGACGTACAAACGCGGCGTGGATACCTGGACCAAGATCACCGCCAAGCAGGCGGGCGACGACCTGGCAGTGCAGGTTGCGCCGGTGGAGGGCAGCTATCCCGGCATGATTACCGAGCGCGCCTATGAAGTTCGTCTTCCGGGTGACTGGCCGCCAGAGTCGGTAGTCGTGAACGGCAAGCCATTGAGCTTCACCGGCCATGAGGACGCGAAGATCGGCTGGCGATATGAGGGCAACACGCTGACCACGGTGATCACCACGCCGCGCTATCCGGTGCACACGGCGGTGCGGGTGGAGGTGCGCAGGGCGAAGGGTTCGCTCGCTTCCCGGGAGCAACTCGATGGCTTTGCCGGGGCGATTCATCGCCTGCGCGCAGCCTATGACACGCTGAACGCTCTCCAGGATCTGAAGACCTCTGCTCCGAATGGATTGATCGATGCGTGGCAGACGGGCGACCGAATGAGCTATCACCCGGAGACGGCGCGCAAGGAGATCGAACGTTTGCCGAAGATCTACAGCGAAGCGATGGAACAGGTGAAACAACTCGCCGGCGGAGCAAACGAGGGCGAGTTGGAACAGCGGCTCGATCAGTATCACCGGACGGACGCCGACCGAGAGCGTATCCGGAATTACAGGGTGTATCTCAATCGGGCCCAGGCGTTGCTGGAGGATGGGCGGCCGAAATCGTGAACGAAACGATGGAGGTTGATCCGGAAAAGCTGCGAGAGTTTGCCATCCGCTACACGGCGGCATGGTGCAGCCAGAACGCTGCCAGCGTGGCGGCGTGTTATTCGCCCGGCGGCTCGCTCAGAGTAAACGACGGAAATCCCGCTGTTGGACGTGGCGCGATTACGGACACGGCACAGTCCTTCATGACGGAGTTCCCGGATCTGTGCGTAGCGATGGACGACTTGGTCGTGCAAGACGGACGAACGGAATACCACTGGACGCTGACCGGCACGAACAACGGACCGGGAGGCACCGGCAAACGGGTGCGGATTTCCGGCTTCGAGCGCTGGAAAATCGGAGGCGATGGACTGATCGTCGCCTCGGAGGGACGCTTCGACAGCGCCGAATATCAACGGCAACTGGAGAGCGGAGTGTCGGAGTAACTGGCCGGGATCTATTTCTGTTTATCTTCCGGGCGGCGAAGGGTCGGGATCTTCAGGCCCTTCGCGGAGCAAACGATCAACATTTCCAAGCGTCGCGCGCGAGTGGTCTCCTGCTTGGCACTCACCACCCAGTGGGTCGCGGTTCGCCGGTACCACGGCGGCATGGCTTCGAAAAACTTCCACGCTTTGGCATTCTTGCGAAACGAACGTTCCTGCTCGGAGCTGAGCCGTGCCTCCGCGCGCTCGAAGGCATAGATGCCGGTCTTCTTTGCGTCGCGAGCCTGGTAAGCCGTGAGTCCGGCCGCGGCGGCGAGGCCTTCCGCAATGAGCCGCTCCATGGTGCGGGTGTTGATGTTGCTCCAGATGCTGGTGGGCTTGCGCGGGGTGAAGCGGATGGTGTAACTCTCGGCATCGATCTTGCGCCGAACGCCGTCGATCCAGCCGAAGCACAAGGCCTGTTCCACAGACTCCGGCCAGGTGATGCTGGGTCTGCCCGATCCCTTGCGGTAGAAGCCGACGATCAACTCGCGTTCGGTGGCGTGATACCTCTCGAGCCACTTGCGAAATTCCGCGGGCGTGGCAAAGAAACGGGGCATTGCCGGATTGTAGACCGAGCGCACACCTCCATTGACGGCCTCCGGCAAGGCATATACTCTGAGATCATTATGGCCGTGAAATCGATCCAGCTCGGGCAAGTATGGCGCAATGAGGCCGACGGCAAAAACTACCTGGTTACAAAGGTTTATAACGAACTCTTCACCCAGTACGCGATGTTGCGGCCGGCTGGTATCGACGCTCCGAACGTAGAAACGAAGCGAGTGAAGGTACAAAAAACAGGGGACGGCGCCTCCATTCCCGGATTCGCGTTCACGCAAGACACGCAGGACTTCTAACCTACCTCACGATGCTGCACAATCTCATCGCCTCACTGGGCGTTTTCATCATTCATGTCATCAGCGGGGCCGGCTACCTCGGCGTCATGCTGCTCATGGCGATCGAGTCGGCATGTATTCCTCTGCCGTCGGAAGTCATCATGCCGTTCTCCGGCTACCTCGTCTATACCGGGCGCTTCAACCTGCTCTGGGTGGCGACGTGGGGGGCGATCGGCTGTAACGTGGGTTCGGTGGTGGCGTATGAGATCGGCTGCTACGGTGGCCGTCCGCTGATCCACCGCTGGGGAAAGTTCATTCTGCTGAACCAGCATGACCTGGACCGGGCGGAACATTTCTTTCAGCGATACGGCGATATCACCGTCCTGATCGCGCGCTTGTTGCCGGTGATCCGGACGTTTATCGCGCTGCCTGCGGGCATCGCCAAGATGCCGCGCCTGCGCTTTCACATCTACACGTTTCTTGGATCCTGGCCGTGGTGCCTGCTGCTGGCTTATGTGGGGATGCAACTGGGAGAGCGCTGGGACACCGATCCGCGGCTGAAAGCGTGGTTCCACCGCTTCGATCTGGTGATTGTCGCCGGCTTGCTGATCGCGATTGCCTTGTTCCTGTGGTCGCACTGGAAGAACCGGGTGCGCGAAGCCGCCGAGACCTCCTAGAGCTGCGCTCCCTAGAGGTCGTTCGACTGCGAATCCGCAACTTGTGCGGATTCAACGCTGGCAAAAGAGCTCGACTAACCTTTATCGCATTGTGACGCGGTTCCGGCCGGCGTACTTGCTGCGCTGCAAAAGGTTCTCCAGTCGGCGGATCATCAACTCCATGGTATCGAGTGCATCGACGGTGGAAGCGCCGACGGAGATGGTCGCGTTCACCTGTTTCGCGCCAACGGGTACGAAAGTCCGTTCCACCAGCGAACGGCAGCGCTCCGCGATGTCTCCCACCTGCTCGACCGAGGAGTGCGGAACCAGGACGAGGAACTCGTCTACCGACCAGCGTCCGAGAATGCAGGAATCTCCCACGGCGTTAGCGAGGGTCTTGGAGACGGCGCGCAGGACGAGGTCGCCAATCTCGTGGCCGTTATGTTCATTCACGATGCGAAGGTGATCGATATCGGCAAGGATCGCGCCGAAGGGAAGGCCGTGCTGCCGGAAATCCTGCAAGGCCTTAAAGAGCTCGATCTCGAGGAAGCGGCGGTTGCCCATCTCCGTCATCTCGTCGAGAGAACCACGGTGGTGCAGCTGTTCGAGCTGTTCACTGCGCGCCTTGGAACTGTAGGCCTCCACAAACATCTCGATCGCGCCAACGATCTTCCGATTGGCGTCCCGTACCGGCGTCACGCGAACCCGTACGGGGACCCGATGCCCTTTTTTGTGGTGAAGGTAGAGCTCGCACTCGTGCGGCAGGCCATCCTCGATCGTGGTCATAAGGGGACAGCGGCCAAAACAGAGCTGCGTGCCCGCGTCGTTTACGTGGTTCAGGATGTTGTCCTGGCAGTAGTGGCCGACCACTTCCTCGGCGGAGTAGCCGGAGATCCGTTCGGCAGCGCGGTTCCAGTAGGTGATACGGCGCTGCGTATCGACGAAATACACGCCTTCGTAGAGTTCTTCGAGAAGCCGCCGGTAGAAGTCGGGGCTGCTTACAAATAAGTCAATTGCCGCCAACTCCAGCGAGGTTACGCGGCCAAAAGATGCAGGTTCTTCCATAAATTCGGAATTCACAGCAACGGGTGAAGTCATCCTCTCGTGTCGGTTGCTATGGCTAACTTGCTCGCTATGGGGGCGCAAGTCAATCCCATTTCAGGCCGCATCCCACAACTAGGGTATAGAGAGCAAAAGGATCGTAAGGGGAGAGAATCGGAGAATCGAACGAGGACTTGGAGCGGGAGACGGGAATCGAACCCGCGACCAACAGCTTGGGAGGTGCAGCGCCTTCCCGGTGGCTATTGATAAATAAAGTGTTCGAAGCGGGCTAAAGCGGGGAGAGTGGCGGGTTTTGTTCCAAAAAGTGAACGAGGAATCTCCACATTAGCGGGTGGATCGCCTGGTACCCGGTTGTCGATGAGAACGGATATAATTGCGATGCGAGCGGGAGTAGTTCAGTGGCAGAACGTCAGCTTCCCAAGCTGAATGTCGCCGGTTCGATCCCGGTCTCCCGCTCCAAGTCAGTCCCTCCCACGTGAAAAAGCCGGTTTCCGAGTTGCCTACCAACCCGACACTATGTAACAAACAGCCGCCTCAGGGTTAAGAGACTCGGGACGGAAATCGCGAATCGCAAAATTCACATTTGACATCGGTCGAAAATCCACTACCATCTGGTTGTGGATAAATTGGGTACAACATTTGCAGCTTTGTCGGATCCAACCCGGCGAGCAATGATCCAACGACTCTCGCATGGGCCTGCCTCTGTGCACGGATTGACGGAACCGTTTGCACTCTCGCAGCAGATGATTTCAAAACATATCGCCTACCTGGTGCGGGCGCGGCTTGTAATCAAGACGAAGCGTGGACGAGAGAGTGTGTGCACCCTCAGGCCAGAGACGATCAAGACGGTAAGCGACTGGGCTTTCAACTATCGCCGATTCTGGGAAGAGAGTTTCGACAAGCTGGACGTGGTCGTGCAGGCAATGAAAAACAAGGAGGTCAGCGATGACAAAAAACCTGGTTAATGAGACGGAGCGGATGGTTGTGACAAGGATTTTCGATGCCCCACGCGAGTTGGTTTGGAAGGCGTGGACAGACCCGAAGTACGTGATGCAGTGGTGGGGACCGAAGGGCTTTACTGCGCCCGTTTGCGAGATGGATTTTCGCGTTGGAGGAAAATTCCTCTGCTGCATGAAGTCGCCGGATGGGCAGGAGTTCTGGAATGCGGTTGAATACCACGAGATTGTTCTGCACGAGAAAATCGTTTCCTTGATGTACTTCTCGGACTCCAAGGGAAACAAGATCGACCCTGCGCAACTAGGAATAGAACATGAGGCCATTGACGGTGCGTACGACGTGACCCTCTTTGAGGATCTCGGAAACGGCCAGACGAAACTTACCTTCATTGGCAATGAACCCTTGGAGAGCGCGAAAAATAGCGGTCAATTGGAGGGCTGGATCGAGATACTCGATAAACTTGCCGCGGTGATTGCGGAACTGGTGCAGGAGAAATAGGAAGTCGACGTTTGACGATCGTCATGCGCGAGATACGGCTGAGGCTGGCGGCGAAGGCTTGGTTAGAACAGGCTGCTCGCCGCTCGGCCGAGTCGTCGTCTCGCGGGATAAGTGACCCCTTGGTTCAACAGTTGATTTGGGTCCAACGCACTCATCGACCAAGATTCGTATCGCTCTCGGATACTTGGTCCTGTTCATCGCGCCAGTGTCGGGCATCCCCTTGGTCGGATAGTCGGCATCGGAGATGTGTTCTATCCGGACTGCTCCCGGATCATGAGCAACCCGGCAGCTGGCTGTCCGCAGATAGCTGGCGAGAACAGGCCTGTTACCACTCCTTATCCCGCTTTGTAAAAGAACCGTTGGGCTACGCTCGGGATTTCGCCTCGAGGCTTCCGCTGCGCTCAGCCTCGAGAACGGCTCAAGTTACTCCCGCTTTGTACGGACAAAAGAGCCGAAGAGCGCTGTTAGAATCAATCCAGGACATTGCAAGCAAGCTTTGCGATCATGAGAACTCTGGCCGATACGGCGGTACAAACCGCGAACGATTCGGGCTCAGACTCATGCCAGGAGAACTTGTGAGTGAGGCGCCCCGAAGACTGCTGTCTGTGAGCCGCTCGACACCCCTGCTCATCGGGCGGAACGATATGCTCGCGATGGCCGGTTATTCGGTTTCTTCTCCACGCGAACCCCTCGATGCGATCGTTCTCTTGCAGCATTATGAGTTCCTGGCGGTCCTGATTGGCCATACGGTATTGCCGGAAGAGGCGGTGGCCATCGCCGCCAAGGCCAAGGAGCTTGGAATTCCAGCGATTTTCGTCTACCAGGGAAATGCCAAGCTTCCGGACTGGGCGGACCTTGCTGTCGAGGACGGCGAAGTCGAGAAGCTGATTCGTTTTCTCGATAGCAAGAACCCCGTGGCCTCCTGAAGGCCGTGACAAACCGCCTCGCAAGGACATCCTCTCCTACGTACTAACCATCCAGATTCATATCGACCTTAGTAACGTAGTGGCAATTGCCATTCTGCCGAATAATGCTGGCCATGCTGGTGCGAATCGCCATCTCGGTGCTGCTCCTGGCCTCCATGACCGTGGCCCAGGAAAAGCAAGGTCCTGTTGATACAAAGACAGAGAAGCCGACGAAGGTAAAGTCTGTGCCGGCGGTCGCATGGGCGGCTGAGCCCAAGTTGGACGTCGCTTCCATCTCCGGCGCTCTGTCGGTTTCCAACCAGACGGACACGGACCTCGATGAGACGGTGGTAGTGGTTGCGGTCAACGAGATCGGCAAGGCCTTCGCCATCGGTTATCAGCACTTCACCCTGCAGAGCCACAAACTCAATGTCCCGATTCCTTTCGGGCTGAAGCTTCCGCCGGGACGGTACATGGTTCACGCCGACGCCATCTCGGAGATCCTCTCCAGCCACAAAGTCTTCCACTTCGGACTGCAGACCCCAGCGTCGTTCGTGATCACCGTAATTTAGCCTCGAAGCGCTCACCACATCGTATCGGCTTGGTTTGATAGGCTACCTTCATGGACGACATGAAGCATGGCTTTCATATGACGCCGGATGAGTTTCGTGCGGCCGGGCGCGAGGTAGTGGACTGGGTCGCCAGTTATTTCGAACGGGTGGAGCAGCTGCCGGTTCTGTCTTCCGTGGCTCCGGGCGAAATCTATCGCGCACTGCCGGAGGAGCCGCCGCGTACGGGAGAACCGGTCACCGGGTTGCTGCCGCAGATCGATGCCAAGGTGCTGCCGGGGATCACGCATTGGCAGTCTCCGAAGTTTCACGCGTACTTTCCCTCCAATTCCTCGGGAGCCTCGATCCTCGGCGACCTCGTTTCGTCCGGGTTAGGCGTGCAGGGCATGTTGTGGGCGACCAGCCCTGCCTGTACCGAGGTCGAGATGAAGATGCTCGACTGGCTGGTGCAGATGCTGGACCTGCCGCGGCACTTTCTCTCCAGCAGCAAAGGCGGGGGCGTGATCCAGGACTCTGCGTCGAGCGCATCGCTGTGCGCCATGCTGGCGGCACGGGAGCAGATCACCGACGGCCAGAGCAACGAAGAAGGTTGCCGCATGCCGCTGGTCGCGTACACGTCGTCGCAGGCGCACTCCCACGTCGAGAAAGATGTAAAGGTCATCGGAGTCGGCAGCAAGAATCTGCGGCTGATTGAAGTGGACGAGAAATTCGCGATGCGTCCAGAGGCACTCGATCATGCGATTGCCGAGGACAAAGCAGCAGGGAAGATGCCGTTCTTCGTCTGCGCCACGATCGGCACCACCTCGAGCCTGGCGATGGACCCGATCCGGGCGATCGCCGAGGTCTGCCGGAAGCACGGTGTCTGGTTGCACGTAGATGCCGCGATGGCTGGCACCGCGGCGCTGTGCCCGGAGTTTCGCTGGACCCAGGACGGAGTGGAGCTGGCCGACAGCTACGCCTTCAACCCCCACAAATGGATGTTTACCAACTTCGACTGCACGGCGTTTTACGTGAAGGACCGCCGGGCGCTGATCAACAGCTTGAGCGTGGTTCCGGAATATCTGCGCAACCAGGCTTCGGAGCAGGGGGCCGTGATCGACTATCGCGACTGGCATGTGCCGCTCGGCCGCCGCTTCCGGGCGCTGAAGTTGTGGTTCGTGATTCGGCATTACGGAGTAGAAGGCTTGCAGTTCCACATCCGCCAGCATGTACAACTGGCGCAGGAGTTCGCGGCCTGGGTGAAAGCGGACGCACGTTTTGAGATCCTCGCGCCGCATCCGCTGAATTTGGTGTGTTTCCAGCTCAAGAGCGGCGATACCGCGAGCGAGCGCCTGTTGCAGCGGCTAAACGCCGGCGGCAAGCTCTTCATTTCCCATACAAAATTGAACGGCAAGTATGCGCTGCGCTTCTGCGTAGGGCAGACCCGCACGGAAAGACGGCACGTGGAAGACGCGTGGAAGGAGATTCGTACGCTCGCGGGCGAGTAGGAGGAACTACGACTTCAATCTCGGCGGGGGGATGGTCCTGTCTTCGACCTGTCCGGCGTTGGCATAAGAGAGTGCAATTCCGGCAAAGAGCATCAAGGCTAGGTTGGAGAGCGCCTGGTGGTCACTGATCTCCAGGCTTCCATAAGGTTCGAAGAGGAAGAGGGCAAACAGGGTGGTGGCGAGCACCGATCCTAAGATTCCCGCAAGCAGACCAAAGTAGCGTGCGCAGAGGATGATGACAACTAAGAAGACTACGGGGACGAGTACGGAACGAGGAGTTCCGCGCAGAAGAAGGATGAGAAGTGCGGCGACAAAGCCGCTGATAGCTGCGCCTAGCAACCAACTGATTTTCTGTCCCTGTTTTATTCCGGTGGCCACGTTTCTCCGCCCAACGTTGCAGTGACGACAGCCTACCCAAGAATTCAAAGCTGCTCAATGGCACATTGGCGCGATATTCGTTTTTCGGAAATCGAAGGGCCATCCCCTGGATTCCGCGCTCGCAGCGGATCTAGCCTAGGTGGTCTTGGGGGGTGGAAACTTACGAGAGGCGCCGGGGTTGCGCCGGACGATCTCGGCATTCAGCACCGCGGCAAAGGCTACCCATGCGGCGTAAGGCACAAAGCAGGCGGCCGCCATACGGTCCACTTTGGCAGCAGTGGCAATGTACTTCACGATGGCGGCTTCCAGAGTGACTACATCCACCAAAGCGCGTACCGGACGATGTTCGCCAAAGAAAAGCTTCGTCCACTGGGCGTTGGAGAGTAGCTGGGCAGCCCATAGCTGTAAGGCGTGGGTACGCTGGTCGGAACTCTCGGCGGACCAAACCCGCCATCCGGACACGGCCATGAGGCCATAAAGAGCGGTCCATACCACCGGGAATACTGCCTGAGGAGGATTGAAGCTGGGTTTGTCCAAGCGGTCGTACCAGAGGCGCGTACGCGCATCCCGCGGCGAATATTGCGCCCCAAACCACGCCGCGCCCGCTACCGCCGCCGCGAATCCGCCCAGCGCGATGAGCGATTTGGTTTTCGCTGAATTCTTCATGCAGCTCCCGTTCTCCATAAAGTTGTGCTTGCTAGGGTGCGTCGGGCGGCGCAAGTGTTGTACCTGATCGGGAATCGTTCTTCGATCGCGAGTCATCCACTTAAAGTGCGCCGGAAATCCTCGAGGGAGACCGTTTGTTCTTCGTCATTATCCTATTGTTGTGGGCTGGGGCTCACGCCTATGTCATCGCCCGCCTTGGTTCGATTCCATTTATCGCCCAGCATGTACCGCCGCAGATCCTGGTGCCGGTCGTCGTTTTCCTGGGAGCGAGTTACATCCTCGCCCGCCTCATGGAGCATTTCGAGCTTGGGCGCGCGTCGCACGTACTCGAATACCTTGGCGCGAGCTGGGTCGGCATCTTTTTCGTAGTATTTGTCTGCTTTCTTGCCGCCGATGTGCTCACCGGCTTCGGGTTCCTGCTGCCAGGACTGGTGGTTCGCATAAGGACAGCGGCGCTGATCGTGGCAGCCGTTCTCGTGGGGATTGCCTATATCCAGGCTTGGCGTACCCCCGTGGTGACGGAATATGAGGTGGCGATGGGAGGCCTGCCTATGGCGGCCGACGGCACCGTGATGGTGGTTGCCAGCGACATGCACCTGGGAACCATGTTGGGCTCTCGCTGGGCCAGCCAGCGTATCGCCCAGTTCGAATCCCTCAAGCCTGATCTGCTGATCCTGGCCGGCGACATCTTCGAGGGCGAAGAGGAGACCCATGCGGGATGGCTTCCCGTAATTCGCCGATTCCGTGCGCCGTTAGGCGTGTTCGTAGTTACGGGAAACCACGAGTTCTATGCCGGGCCGGAGGCGATCCTCAAGCTCTTTCGCGAAGGCGGCCTGCGCGTTCTCCGCGACGAGCACGTGGAAGTGCTGCCCGGCCTGGTACTCGCGGGCGTCGATGACGTTTCGTTCCGCAAAGCAGGTCGTCACGATCAGGCCATCGCGATGGACCAGGCGTTTACCAACCGTCCGGCCGGCGCTACCGTATTCCTCTCGCATACCCCGGTGCTGGCCGAGCATGCCGCACAAATGGGCGCGGGGCTGATGCTCTCCGGCCATACCCACGAAGGGCAGATCTGGCCCTTCAAATACCTGGTGCGGATCGCGTTTCGCCTGCTCTCCGGGCGCTACGATGTCGACGGCATGACTGCTATCGTGGGACGCGGAACTGGTACCTGGGGGCCGCGGATGCGGCTATGGAAGCGCAGCGAAATTCTGCGCATCACCTTGCGATCGGCATAACTTCCGCGATCAATGCCGCACCATTGCCTGGATGGCGCCGGCGAAGGCATGCCACCCGTGGGTCATTCCGATCGGGACGCTGAGTTCACCGAGGATCACCAGCCACAATCCACCCCAAAGAGTCGCCGGATGGATCTTGCGGATCGACCAGAGGTCATAGGTCATCAGCATCGCGACCAGGATCCACATAAAAAATCCGCCAAGATACGGATGGTTGGTAATCGCCGCAAACGGCGGCCGTCCGGTAGGTGCGTCCATGAGCGCGATGGTTGCGAGCAGAAGCAGCCGTTTGTGCGCTGCGGCGCTGAACCGCTCGCGATACCCAAAGAAAATCAACCCCGCGAAGATCACAATGTCGAAGATCGGAATGGCGTAGAAGGTCAGCGGATCGAGGCCGGGCACTTGGAAGTTACGCGAGAGGGAATTGGTCGCGGCCGCCAGGCCGATGGCAACCATGAGGCACGCCAACCCGAAGGTCCACAGCCCCAGCTTGCGGTGGATGGCGACGTTGCCCGAAGCCACCAGCGAGGTCTGCACGATGAATAACAGGATCCACGCGGAAAACAGCGCGCCGTGGACGTGAATGATCGGGCTCGGCAGGTGGGCGCGGAACATGCCGGCTAGGAAATAAGTGCGCGCGAATCCAACCAGCACGATGCCCAAGCATGAGGACCGCCATGCTGGAGAAAAAGACCTTGTCGTAACGGCGTCCGGGGAGGGTGGGAACCAGGCGAGCCGCTGCGGCGGATGTGGCCATCGATTGCTCCTTGTTGTGCGGTAATGCGTAGAGAGGCCCGGGGAGTTGCGGGGCATTCTATGACACTTCCGGAGCCCTGAACAGAAGAGACCGTGGTGGGCTATTTGGGCGGAGGGTTCGAGGGCGCCTCCGGCGCCTTGCCTTCGTTGGAAGCGGCGGCCGGCTCGGTCCCGAAGTACTTGCCATTCAGGCTGATTGCGTGCTGTTGCTTCAGGGTCTCCAGCTCGCTCTTGACCCGCGCTGCCTGGAGGGCGCTTACGATCTGCGCGCGCGCCTCCGCCAGGGGTATGGTCGAGATTGCGACGGCCTTATACACGACGAAGGCGTGGCCTTCGGCGAACGCGGGCGAGCATTCTCCGGGCTTCAGATCGAAGAGCCCTTGCTCGTCCGCTGGAAACGTGGCTGGCCGCCGGTCCTTCAAATCCGCCGGTGCCGTAACTTCGTGGCCGGAGCGCTGATCGGCCTCCGCCTCTAACTTCCCGGGATCTTCTCCCGCCGAGCATCGCGAGCGAATCGTTTCCGCGAACGCTTTGTCCTGTTCCGGCGGCTCTCCCGTCGGGTCTTTCGTGGGAATGTCGATCTTCAGGAACTCGGCCTGTTTGTAGTCACGAAGGTGCTGCTGATAGAAAGTGTCAACGTCGGTATCGGAGATCGCCGCATCCTGCTTCATGGTTCGCGAGAGCAGCAGGTTGGCCAGCAGCCGCATCTGCTCCAGCCGTATCAATTCGTGGACCTGCGGATCTCTGGGAAGGCCGCGCTTTCGGGCTTCGTCGGCGAGAATGATGATCTGTCCGAGGGCTTCCGCAAGTTTCTGGCGGGATTGCGGGGTACTGTTGGGGTCAACGGCAGCGACAAGGTCTTCGAATTCCTGCCGGGTCACTCCGCGGACGCAGTCGCGCACCGCGAATTCTCCGGGAGGCGTCTGGCACGCGCCGGTGATGACGATCACCATGTCGTCGGGTGCGACCTGCGCCTGTACGGGCGGCGGTTTCTTCGTGGGCGGCTTCTTTGCCGTATTCTGGGCAAGCGCAGTTCCGGCCAGTAACAGCAGAACGGCACAAGGCAGAAAGCGCGACAACCGGGCCTCCGATCAACTCGAAATCCTAGCACAGGAGCTTCGTTTCCTCGTTGGCGCGACTCGCGGCCAGGGGCGATAATCATTCGCATGGCGGATCTCCAGACAGAACCCATCGCATCGCCCGACCGCTTCGAGTTCGGAGTGGAAGCGATGCGCCGCGACAAGAAAACCGTCGCGTTGCGTTCGGTCTTCGCCGCCCTGTTCATCACCACCCTTAAAGTGGTTGTCGGTATCTACACCGGCAGCTTGGGAATCCTTTCTGAGGCCGCGCACTCCGGGCTCGACCTCATCGCCGCCGTCATCACCTTTATGTCGGTACGCGTCTCGGACAAACCGGCCGACGCCGACCACCAGTTCGGCCATGGCAAGGTGGAGAACTTTTCCGCCTTCATCGAGACCGGCCTTCTGCTGCTGACCTGCGTCTGGATCGTCTATGAGGCCTGCAAGCGCCTGTTCTTCCAGACGGTCGAGATTCGCCCGAGCCTCTGGGCGTTTGCCGTGATGTTCACATCGATCCTTATCGATCTATGGCGCTCGCGCCAGCTCAAGCGCATTGCGGACCGGTACGACAGCCAGGCGCTCCAGGCCGATGCGCTGCACTTCAGCACCGACGTGTGGTCGAGCTCGGTCGTCATCGTCGGCCTGGTCATCGTGGCCTATGCCGAGCGGACGCGGCACCCGGGATTGCTGCGCGCTGACCCGATTGCCGCGCTGTTCGTTGCCGTGATCGTGGTGTGGGTTTCCTGGCGGCTGGCGCGGCAGACGATCGACGCCCTGCTCGATGCGGCTCCGGCCGGCGCCCGCGCCCAGATCATCAGCCACGTTACGGCGGTGCAAGGCGTTCTCGAGATCGAGCGCGTGCGCATTCGCCGCGCCGGCAACCACTATTTCGTGGACCTCAATATCGCGCTTTCGCGCCAGGTTACCTTTCAGCGCTCCGGCCTGGTGGCGGACGCTGCTCGCCAGGCGGTACGCCAGGTGCTGCCCGAAGCGGATGTCGATGTGATCGCTATTCCGCGCGCCGCTCACGAAGAAAACATGTTCGACCAGATCCGCGGCGTGGCCACCCGCAACAACTGGTATGTGCACGACATCAGCATCCAGGAGATCGACGGCAAGCTTCACGTCGAGCAACATGTGGAGTTGGACGAACAGCTCACCATGATGCAGGCGCACGACCTGGTCACGCGGCTGGAAGCCGAGATCAGGGAAGAGGTGCACGAGATCTCCTCGATTCTCACCCACATCGAGAGCGAGCCGGCGCGCATCGAACACACCCAGCGCATCGTTCGCGAGCCAGCCCTTGAGAAACAGCTTCTGGCGATCGCTTCGCGCTTCCATGAAATTCATGACATGCACGAAATCATCTTCAAGCGGGTAAGCGGCAAGCTCTACGTCTCCTGCCACTGCACCTTCGACGACGTCATGCCCCTCTCGCGGGTGCACGAAGTCCAGACCGAGCTGGAGATCGCTTTCAAACACGCGCACCCGGAGCTCTTCCGCGTACTGATCCATCCCGAACCCGACACCGATGCGAAGCGATAGAAAGGATCTATGGAAGCCCGCGTGAAATGGATCGAGGACGAGCGCATGAGCGCCGTCGCCAGCAGCGGACACGCCGTCATCATGGACGCTAGCGACCCCAAGCAGGGAAGCAGCCCGCTGGAATATGTCCTGATGGGGCTGTGCGGCTGTACGGCTACCGATGTCGTTTCCATTCTCAAGAAGAAACGCGAGCCCTTCACCTCCCTCGAGGTGAGCGCGGTCGCCGAGCGCGCCGATACGCACCCGAAGGTCTTCACCCGAATCGCGCTTCTCTATAAAGTCGAAGGCACGGTTTCGCGGAAGTCCGTGGAAGATGCGGTGCGCCTCTCGAAAGAGAAATACTGTTCCGTCTCCGCCATGCTCGCCAAGACCGCCGAGATCACTACGGCGATCGCCCTGAGCTCAGAGAAAACGGGGAAGTAAGCACTGTCACAGCCTTCGATGCCGTTCGTCACAGCCCGCCGCAAGTCTTTGGGGCAGGATGCAGACTGCCGCTCTGTGGGCGCTATTGTCTAGTTCGACAATAGGTTTCGCTTATCGGAGGTATAATCGTGAGTTTGCTTATGACAGCCACTACTACTGAACTGCATCTTGCGCGCCGCATGGCACGCCTCGGTACCGAAACCGCCTTCGAAGTGTTAGTTCGCGCTCGCGCTCTCGAAGCGCAGGGCAAAGACATCATTCACCTGGAAATCGGCGAGCCCGACTTTGACACGCCTCGCAACGTTGTCGAGGCCGGCATCGATGCGCTTAACCAGGGATTCACCCACTATGGTCCGTCGGCCGGCTTGCCCGTCCTGCGTCAGGCGATCGCCGACGAAATCTCCGCCACTCGCGGCGTGAAGGTAACGCCCGAAGAGGTCGTTGTGGTGCCCGGCGGCAAGCCGATCATCTTCTTCACCATGCTGGCGCTGGCGGATGAAGGCGACGAGATCATCTATCCGAATCCCGGCTTCCCGATCTACGAGTCGATGATCAACTTCGTCGGCGCAAAAGCTGTGCCGATCCAGCTCCGCGAGTCGCGCGATTTCCGGCTCGACGTCAACGAGCTCAAGAAACTGATCACCGGTCGCACCAAGCTCATCATCCTCAATTCGCCGCAGAACCCCACCGGCGGCGTGCTCACCAAGCAGGACATCGCCGATATTGCCGAGGCCATTGGCGATCGCGACATCATGGTCCTGAGCGACGAGATCTACAGCCGCCTTCTCTTCCAGGGCGAGCATCACTCGATCATGTCAGTGCCCGGATTCAAAGAGCGCACCATCCTGCTCGATGGCTTCTCCAAGACCTGGGCGATGACCGGATGGCGCATGGGTTATGGCGTGATGCGCGCCGACCTCGCGGCCCACATCGCGCGGCTCGCCACCAATTCTGTCTCCTGCACCGCGAGCTTTACGCAGATGGCGGGCGTCGAGGCGATCAAAGGCGACCAGTCGTCGGTGGTGAAGATGAACCAGGCATTCCTCGAGCGCCGCGATTTCTTCATCGAGCGCGTAAACCGGATCAAGGGCTTCAGCTGCCGCTCTCCACACGGTGCCTTCTACACCTTTCCGAATATCACCAAGACAGGATGGCCGTCGAAGAAACTTGCCGATGCTCTGCTCGAAGAGGCAGGCGTGGCCGCGCTCTCCGGGACCGCCTTCGGCGCCTTTGGGGAGGGCTACCTGCGCTTCTCCATCGCCAACTCGATCGAGAACATCGCTAAGGCGCTTGATCGCGTGGACGAGTGGACGAAGAAGCGGCTGTAAACTCCACCAACCGGGAAATCACGAGGGACGCCGACGGGCGTCCCTTTTTGCTTCCCCTACTTCGGCTTCTCAGTCCCGGGCACGCTGCAATTGCTGGTCACGTCCTGCACCTGCTCTACGTCGATGGTGTTGTAGGTAACTCCCGTCGTGCTCCCGGGGTTCGGCGGGGTTGCGACCTGTACCTGGGGATCGCTTTCGCCCACAATTCCGGTTACCCGCACCGTGTGTTCCACCAGGCCCGACAAGCCTGACGTGTCGCCGCCCGTCACGCGGAATTGCCTTGGTTCAGGACCGCTTGCGGTGATTATGTAGGGCCCTTTCGCCAGCTTTGAGAGACATCCTTCCACCACCGCTGTCTCACCCTGGCTCTGCTGCGTACCGGACTGCGCAACTGCTGTAGCGGCCAGCAGAGAACCTCCTAACAAACTGAGAAAAACCTTCTTCATCACAGCCTCCACAGGACATTAGAGTGGAGGCGCTGTTATTCGTTGTGCTTCGGAACAACCCGGTTTTATTGCCGAGATAGACGGGGGCCGGGATACGACTCACATGCAAAACACGGGCCGCTCACGCCCGCTACCCGGGCGCGGGCCGAATGATTTTGGCCGCGAGAAAAACTCGGCGCCGGCACAGTTGCGTCATATAATGTGCGGCACTTCGGAGCCGGAGGTGTTCATGAGCAGCGTCACCGCTTCCCAACCTCAGTCCAGCCAAGCCGATCACGAACGTCGTCGCCTTTCGCTCCAGGCGTCGGTCCTGAATCCGCTCACCGACAGCTTTTTGCGGCGCGCCGGGGTCGCCGGCGGTATGCGTGTCCTCGAAATCGGTTGCGGCATCGGAGAGGTCTCGCTTATCACCGCGCGCCTGGTGGGGCCGCACGGACGCCTGCATTGCATCGATACCAACTCGCATGCGCTCGAAACGGCGGAACGGCGGGTGCGCTCGGCCGGCCACGATCAAGTCAACTTCGAACACACGGATTTCGACGGCCACACCCCGGTGCGCGCCTACGATGCGGTGATCGGCCGTCACATCCTGATACACACCGCGAATGCGCTCTCCGTATTGCGCCGTGCCGTCAGCATGATCCATGTCGGCGGCGTCGTGGCCTTCCAGGAATACGACATGACCTATCCACCGCGCACCATGCCGGAAATGCCGTTGATGCGGTCCGTCCTGGAATTGATTGTTGAGTTTTATCATCGCGCGGTTCCGATGCCCAACGTCGGGTCGCAGCTTTTCTGGCTCATGCAGGAAGCAGGGCTGCCGTCGCCCGAATGCCGGATGGAATGCGTCATGGATGGCGGCCCGCACAGCCCTGTGTACGAGTGGCTCACCGAAACGATCCGCAGCCTCCTGCCGCAGATGGAAGCTCTCGGCATGACGCCCTCTTCGGTCGTCAGCGAGAGCCTTGCGCAACGCCTGCGCGAGGAGGCTCTGGAAAAGCGCGGGGTGGCGATCATGCCTCCGCTGGTCGGGGCCTTTGCACGCAAAAGCTTTGCCAAGCCGGAGCCCCACGAAAAGCAGGGAAGAAAAGTTTTCTAGCCGCGGATTGGAGCTCTGCTACTCCTTTGCCGTGACCACCTGCGCCACAACTTGTTTCGCGTGCGCCAGCTCCGGACGCTCCACGCCGGCGTCTTTGCAGTTGTCCAGCAGCTGCTTGTAATAGTTCACTGCGAGATCGCGCTGCTGTACCAGTTCGGCGGAGTGCGCTGCTCCGTAAAGTCCGTTAAAGCGGTTCGGATCGGATTTCAGGGAAAGCTGGTATTGTTCCAGCGCGTCCTTAGGACGGTTGAGTTCGAGCAGCATATCGGCGTACATTTCGCGCGCCGGTAACTCGACCTCGCCCTTGCCGACCTTGTCCTGCAGTTCGATCACAGGCTTCAAGAGTGCGAACGCGGCGTCGTTGTCGCCCTGTGCGAACGCCAGCCACGCCTTTGCTTCATTGAGATCCGTATCCACCGGCGCGCGGGTCTCTTTCGGATTGTCTTTCCGCTGCTCGGCATCCGCAGCTTCGAGGTTTTCCAGGGCCTTCTTCGCCGCGGAGACATCCTTCAGATGCCCCGCTGCCTCAGCCTGCGCCGAGAAGGTAATCTCCCGGAATCCCGGGCCCGCGCCGGGAGGAGGTTGCAAGGCAGCCGCTGCCTTCCAGTCTCTTGTTTCCAGCGCCAGCATCGCCGGGAAGTGAGCTTGGGTGTAGTAGTAGTAATGCTCCTGCCCGCGGCCATACCCGCCGTTCTTCATCGCCACCGCTTCTTCTTCCACCGCGCGAGCCTTGGCGTCCTGGCCCGTTTGCAAGTAGGCGTACATCAGGAAATCCATCGGGTGGAGCTGGTACTCGACGCCGCTGCTGCTTTTCTTCGCCACGGCCACGGCTGCCAGGTTCGAAGAGATCGATTCCTGCCACAATCCGAGGCGCGCAAAAATATGCGACGGCATGTGGACTGCGTGCGGCGATCCTGGCGCGATGCTGGCATAATGCCGCGCCGCCGCTAATCCCTCCTGCGCCATCTGCGGATTGTCGCAGGCGTGGATCAGGTAATGCGTGATACCCGGATGATCGGGATCCTTCGCCAGCACGCCGTTCAAGATCGCAACCGCCTTCTTCGGATAAGCCAGCGTGGTGTCCGTGGACGGCTCCGCCGCCAGCAGCGAGAGCGCATAGAAGATGGCCGCTTCTTCGTCCTCGGGATAGGCCTCATGCAATTTGTCCATGGCCAGCGAATAGGCAGTGGCGCGCTCCTCGCCACTTTGGTCCCCTGGCTTAAAATAGGCCGCAGCCGCCGCGATGTAGCCCGCTTCCCGCGCGTTCTGCTCCTTGGCTGCCTCTGCTTTCTGTACCAGCGCCCAGCCATCGCTGAGCGCGTCCTTCCTCGGGGTCGCCCACAACTGGTGATACAGCGTCATGGCCTCGCCCCAATAGGCGATCGCGCACCCCGGGTCGTGCTCGGCGACGGCATGAAACTGCTTCTCCGCCGTGGAATACTCGAAGGAGTGCAGCTCCGCGACAGCCAGCTCGAACTCATGTTGTACGGACGTCGCGCAGGAAGTTGGGAAGGTGATATGGCCGTAGGTCACGGTCGTGCTCTCGCCATGGTCATGATCGCCATGCTCGTGCTGCGCCAAGGCTGCGCGGGATCCAAAGAAGAGAAGGCCGCACAAGATCGTCGTAAGAAAATGCCGCATAGATCCTCCCACCGGTTGCTTGGACGTTGTATCACAACTGGCGAGTGGCGAAACGGCTAACGATCTTTCAGACGTTTCTTGCTACTCGATTCTCAGAGCCTCCATGGGCTCGATGCTGGCTGCACGCCGCGCGGGAATGAATCCGGCGATCGCCGCCGCTAATGAAAGGACGACAATTCCTACCGCCAGGCTCTGCGGATCGTAGGGGCGCACGTTATAAAGCTGATCGGCCATGAAGTGAGCCCCGATCAGCGTGAGCGGGATGCCAATCGCAAGGCCGAGCGCCACTCGCGCGAACACAGTGCGCAATACCAGGCGCAGCACGTTGCCGCGGTCGGCTCCCAGCGCCATCCGCAGGCCGATCTCGCTGGTTCTGCGCGCCACTGCGTACGCCGTAATTCCGTACAGGCCGACAGACGCCAGGATTAATGCCAGCGCTCCAAAGAGCATCGTGAGGCGAGCGATCAGCCGTTCCTGGGTAAGGTTTTCGCCGATCTGCGCTTCGAGCGAGCGCAGATCCGTGACCGTCAGGTTCGGATCGATATCCGCCAGGGTCGTTCGCACCAGGGAATCCACATTGGCCGGCTTCTCGCGAAAATGCAGCGTAATCGAGTTGATGAACAGGGAACGGCCCTCCGCCTGGGTAGCGTTGGGCTCATCCACCTTCAATTGCTGCGTCAGCGGACGGAAATACATGGGGCGTATCTTCTGGTGCGGGTCGGAATATTTCGCGTCTTTCACGATGCCCACAATTTCAAAAGCGCCGGCATACTTCTGGTCGAAGATGCCGAAGTGCCGTCCAATGGGATCTTCCTTCGGGAAGAACTTCTTGACGAAGGCTTCATTCACCACGGCGACCATCTGCGAGGTGGCCGTATCGGACTCGGCGAATCCCCGGCCGCGCAGGATCGGCTCGCCCATGGTGGCAAAGAACTGCGGACTGACCCGGTCCCACGACGAGTTGTTGTTCTCCGTCGGGCCTGGTTCCGGCCGCCCTTCTACCCGTATTCCTTCGCCCCAGTTGTTTCCTTCGAGCGTGCTGTACAACGCGAGGCCCACACCGTCAACCCCAGGTAGCGCGCCGAACTGCTGCTCGATTCTCTGGTAGAGCGCGGGCAATTTCGCGGGTGTATACCCCGCGCCCACGGGATCTAAATGCACCACGTATCGATTGCTGGTCTTCAGACCGAAATCCTGGTGCTCCAGATTGCGCAAGCTCTTGGTCAACAACCCGGCACTCACCAGCAGCGCCAGCGACAGCGCCGCCTGCATGACGATCAGCGATTTCTGCGGCAGGGAAGCGTGATCGCGGGTCGAGCGGTTCACGCCGCGCAGCGCCTCTGCCGGGTCCGAGTGCGACGTGATCCAGGCCGGCACGATCCCGAAGACCACGCCGGTAATCAGCGAGAGCAGGAAAGCGAACCCGAGCACGCTCAGAGAGGGATTGGCATGAATGGGCAGCTGCGTCGCTTGTGGAAACGCCAGCGACAGGATCGTCCGGGTTCCGGCATACGCCACCAGCAATCCCGCCAAACCACCAAGGCATGAGAGCAAGATGCTCTCGGTCAGCATCTGCCGGATGAGCCGCTGCCGCGCCGCTCCCAACGCCATCCGTATGGAAGTCTCCGCCTTGCGCGTAGCGCCTCTCGCCAGCAGCAGGTTGGCAATGTTCGCGCACGCCACCAGCAACACCAGCGCGGAGATCGCCATCAACAGGTACAGTCCCTTGCCTGTCTCCTGTTGCAGGTTCTGGATGCCGCCGCCCGCGGGCACAACCACCACATGCTGCTTGGCGATTACCGTATTGCCGCCGTTGCGGGTGTACGCGCTCTGGCCCATCAGCCACAACCGCAGGGTGTTAGAAATCTTTGCCTGCAGCCCTCCCACGGCCACACCCGGCTTCAGTCTCCCCACGGCGTAGAGCCAATTGCTGTCAGGCACGTGCAGCAGCGCGTTCTGGCCTTCGATCACCGGTTCGATCGCCAGCGGTATCCAGAACGCCGGGGGACGGCTGCTCAATCTGTCGCCAAAGAACCCCGGGGGCGCAATGCCGACCACCGTGACCGGATGGTTTTGCACGAAGATGGTCGAGCCCACGATGGACGAATCGCCACCATAATCCGCCTGCCATGCCGGGTAGCTCAACACCACCGCCGGAGCCGCACCCGGCGTGTCGTCCAACGTACTCAGCATGCGTCCCGCGAAGGGCCCGATGCCGAAGGTGCTGAAGTAATTCCCGGAAACGTATTCCGTCATCTCTGCCTTCGCCGGCTCCGAACCGCGGCGCACCGTCTTCTGGTCGCCCCCGGACTGCATCGCCGCCAGCTGTTCGAACTCCGGTGTGTTGTCGCGCAAGTGCGCATAGAGTTCGTAGGAGAAGAGGTCGAAATCGCCGTCTTCATTCTCGAAGCCGCCGTTCACGCAGCAATCGTCGCGGTCGCCGATCCGGTAGAGCGTCTTCGGGTCGACCACCGGCAGCGACTTCATCAGCACGGCATGCACCAGGGTGAAGATTGCGGTGTTGGCCCCGATCCCGAGAGCAATCGTCAGGACAACCGTGATCACGAAACCCGGCGATTTGCGGATCTGGCGGAAAGCGATACGAATATCATTCATGAGCAGTCTGCGACCCTCGCGAGCGTTAAGGGCACATACGTTGCCAGACCCTTGTGGGTTCCCACCCGTGCAGATATTGAGGTTTGCATGGTGCTCTACGAAGACTTTCGTCCACTTGCGCGATAAAGTGTCCGAATCCGAACAGCCTCACCGTGGGTGCCCCATCCTTCTCGCGCGGCGAGAGGATGGGTCGCGACTCTTCCCGCACCCTGCAACGCTACGCAGCTCGGGGTTCGGCGACCCATAACACGACTCCCTTCCGGCGGCGTCATCTCGGAAACCCCTGGGCTCGCACATGCCGTACTATTCGAAACGGGAGCTGCGCACGCCCTGCGACGCAGAAAACAATGAAGGCTATCGTCTATCGCAACTATGGTTCGCCCGATGTTCTGCATTACGAAGAGGTCGAAGAACCGGCCGTTGGTGACGACCAGGTGCTCGTAAGAGTTCATGCGGCTTCCGTCAATCCTTACGACTGGCACTTCATGCGAGGCACGCCGTACCCGTTTCGCCTCAAGCTCGGGCTGCTTGCACCGAAGGTCACGCGACTCGGTGTGGACGTGGCCGGCCGCGTGGAAGCGATTGGCCGGAATGCAACCCAATTCAAACTGGGCGACGAGGTCTTCGGCACCTGCTCCGGGGCCTTCGCCGAGTATGTGTGCGCTCCCGAGTCGGCGTTGGCCATCAAGCCCGGCAATGTGTCGTTCGCGCAGGCTGCCTCCGTGCCGATCGCGGGAATCACGGCCTTGCAGGGTCTTCGCGATCGCGGACACATCCAGGCGGGACAGCAGCTCTTGATTAACGGTGCCGCGGGAGGCGTGGGTACCTTCGCGGTGCAGATCGCCAAATCTTTCGGCGCCGTGGTGACGGGCGTATGCAGCAGCAGAAATCTGGAAATGGTGCGTTCCATCGGCGCCGATCAGGTGGTGGATTACACCCGCGAGGATTTCACCCGGAGCGGCCGCCGTTATGACCTGTTCCTCGACTGCATCGGGAACCACTCTTTGTCCGCCTGCCGGGGAGTGTTAAAACCCAAGGGCATCTACCTGATGGTCGGAGCACCCTCTGGCCGATGGATTCGTCCTCTCCCCCGCCTCTTCGCCCTGCTCGCCTTGTCGCGCTTCGTGAGCCAGACGTTGACGATGGTTGGAGCGAAACTGAAGAAAGAGGACTTGGTCGTCCTGCGCGATCTGATGGCAACCGGAAAAGTCTCGCCGGTCATCGACAAATGCTACAGCTTGCGCGAGGTACCGGAAGCGATCCGGTACCTGGAAGAAGGCCACGCCCGCGGCAAAGTGGCCATTACCCTGGAACCTCCCGAGAGAAACTAACCCGAGAGGGCTTCGAGCAGAAAAGTTCGTAATGCGGTTCCTGGTGGTAACCGGATTTACCGCCATCGATTTGATGGGAACGGATGTCCCACCCTGCAAGCGGATGCTACTTTTTAGCGGCCTGCTCTGCCAGTTGAGCGCGGATTTGTTTTTCCTGCTGGATCTCTTCTTCGTTGAAGTTTGACGCGAAGTCTTCCGGCTCGAAGATCTGGCGTATCTCGACCTCGCCTTCGCCATCAGGGCTGCAATTGGGCATGCTCTTGACCAAACCGACGGCTTCTTCGAGGGAGTTCACCCGCAAGATCATGAAGCCCGCAATGAGCTCCTTGGTTTCGGCGAACGGACCGTCGGTGACGGTGTGCGTGGTGCCGGAAAAGTGGACGCGAGCGCCTTTGGACGACGGATGGAGGCCCTCGTAGCCGACCAGGACTCCGGCGGCGATCAGCTCATCGATGTGCTTATTCATCTCGGCGATCACCTCCGGATCGGGGAGTGCGCCTGGTTGTTCAGACTCTGGGGTGGATTTGACGATCACCATGAATCGCATGTGTTTGTCCTTTTCGAGTTGGAGATGGTAACAGCTCTCTGGCAATAAATCGAACGAGGCCGACACGAATCGACAGGTGGAAGAATTTTTTTTAGGGAGACTGGTTGAGAGTGAGAACGGGAGTTACCGCCAGCTATCGCTCTTCGAGAGCGATTCTCGGATGAGAATGATTACGACCCCAAGTGAGATCAGAGTTTACCCCACGCGTGCAGCAGGTCCAACAAGGCATCTGCCTTGCCTTCCGCATCTCCTAGCGGCATATTGGACAGGCAGATCACCGTCAGGCGCTGTTCCGGAAATCGAGCCATGTAGGTGGAAGCATCGATATCAGCTCCTGAGTAATCCAACATCGGATGACCATATCTCCTTCGCCACACTAACCCGAAGGCATCGTTGTCCTTGTCGTGCTGAAACTTCTGCCGACGGTTCATCAGCTCGGTGAAGGCTGGACCTGCCAGCGTCCCGGAATACCAATTCCGATCCCAAAGCAGCAGGTCGTCCAGCGTAGTGAAGACTCCGCTGCCACCGTAGTGAGGAGAGACGCGAACCATGCGGACCCATCCGTTTCCGGGTTTGATGGAAATGCCAACAGAAGCCATCTCGCTGACGACTTTCGGGTCCGAACGAGGGGCATATCCGGTTGCGCGATGCGGAATGATCTCGGTAGTGTCGTCGTCGATTAGGGTATGCGACATGGCGAGCGGCGTGAAGACGCGATCGTGCATGAAGGCCGCGAAGGACTGCCGGCTGACCACCTCAACGATCCGGGTGAGAAGCATGTAGTTGCTGTTACGGTAAGCCCAGTGGGTGCCGGGTGCGAACTCCAGATGGTCGGGCCGGAGCGCGGCGGAAATCGCATCCTCCCGGGTGAAGTAATAGGACGTCATCCAGGGATCGCCGTTGGGCCGCGGCACGTCGGTGTATTCGTGCAATCCGCTGGTCATGTAGATGAGGTGCTCGATGCGCAGCCCATTGCCGTACTTGGCGGCCTCCGGAATGTACTTCGCAACCGGATCGTCGAGGGCGAGCTTGTGTTCGAGAACCAGCAGCGCAATGGCGGCTCCGGTGAACTGTTTCGAAACAGAGGCGAGGTGGAACGATGTTGCGGGGGTTATCGCAATGTCGTTATCAAGGTCTGCTAGCCCGTAGCCCTTGGCAATACAAAATTCACCGTCTTTGATTACGGCAACCGCGTAGCCGGGAGAATTTGGGGGGCGCTCAAACAGGTGATCAACCTCCGCCCGCTGCGCCGTACTCAGGCAAGCCACGTTCCGGAGCGGAGCAGAACGTGGAGCGGAGTCTTGGGCGAAGCCGTCGTTCAGACACAAGCTAACGGAAACCAGCAAGAGAACCAGCGGCCCAAGCTTCTCGATCCGAAGCCCCATGGTTAGCTAGTGTAACTTCGACAGCACAAAAACCGCGGAAACAACTGGAAATCGAGATCAACGCCGCGAGCGAGGACATCGAAGCATCTCGACCGAAGACGCAGCCTTTAAGCGGCTGCGACAGATCCCCCGGCGTAGGGCCGCTGGTCTCGACGGCGACGGTGGCTGCGATCCGGACGAGAGAACCTTCAAACGGCGCGCCGGAAAACCTGAAGTGGTAACAGGTCGTGACTGACCGCAGGCGTTATCAGGAACGGCATGCGCGCATTATCATCGCGGCCCGGATATCACATCCCCAACTTCGAGGCCGGATACATTTACCCAATACACCGTATTTGCGCGGTTACTAAACACCATTTCAGGGCGGGTGTAGAGTGAGCCCAACAAAGTTCACCGGCGGTGGGAATGATCAAGAAACAATCGCTCGTGGCACTTGTGCTGCTCCTGCTGATTCCCCTGGTGTTGGCGCTGGGTGGAATGCTGTTCAGCCTGATTAATCCAGAAATCGCGGCAGGTCATCCGAACTATGCGCGCAACTACCACCTGCTCAATCTGCTGAAGCTCATGTCGATGTGGGCATCCTTCGCGGTAGTAGCCGTCTTGTGGCTGCTTGTGTGCCTTTTGGTGATCCGCTCCAAGAAGCGATCCTACCTATGGCTGTTTATGGCGCTCTTGGGGCCCATCGGGCTCGCCGTCCTGGCGATGCTGAACGACCGTGCCCCGGCGGAGCGCGACCGGCATGCCCGGTTCGTGCTCAACCTGAACTGGTTTGTGCGCATCGGATACGAGCTTTGTATCTTTGTGATCGTCTGGGTGCTCGCCTATCAGGCCATGGTTCTCAAGCGCACACTCATGATCCGGTACGAGGCCGCCAGAACCGGACTTTCGATCGCGCAGATCACCGATCAACAGGACGCTTCGGGCGGCATGTGGGCATTTGCCGAGGGGAATGAGGTGATGTACCTGGTGGTTCTTTTCTACCTGCTTCGACCCATTGTCTTTAACCTCGCGGGTCGTGCGGCGGCGAATAAGATATCCCCCAAGGCAGGTTGAGTCTCAACTGCAAATCGCCGGCGCCTGGGTCCCCATAAAGGCACCCATCACTCTCCTCCGTGTCTTCCATCACATATTTCGTGACACGAGCGCTCTAATCTGCGCATGTGGGGCATTCCCAAAAGATATCCATTGCTCTTTGACACCGCGCCTCTTGGTGGGTGTAAGTCCTTGTTTCTGAATATTTTGCCTGTAACTCCTGAAGATAGAATATTTTGCAGAGATTTGCTGCGCAAAATCCAGAAAACAAAGAACCGGGTACCGGGGGGGTGCCACTGTTTCAGTAACCCTTCACACAATCCAAAGTGATAACAATCACTGCCTTCTGGTGCCACCGGACATACGCTTCCGCTATGTCCATCATCGATTCGCAGACCTCCCGGATCACCCGCCGCCTCAACATTGAAGAGCTGAAAGAACAAGCGAACCTGATGCGCGGCTACAACCTCGTTGCCTTGTGCGCGGCCGGCTCCGGACACGCGGGAGGCACCCTGTCGATCATGGACGTCACTGCCGCGCTCTACCTGCGCGTCGCCGACCACGATCCGAAAAATCCGAACTGGCCCGAGCGCGACCGCATCTTCTGGTCTGCTGGGCACAAAGCGCCCGCGCTCTATCTTGGTCTCGCCTTCGCCGGCTTCTGCAACCGCGAAGATGTCATGACCCTGCGCAAGCTCTACTCGCCCTTCCAGGGGCATCCGCACTGGCTGAAACTGCCCGGCGTCGAAGCCTCTACCGGTTCGCTCGGCCAGGGCCTCAGCGTAGCGGTAGGCTCAGCACTCGCCAGCCGCCTCGATGGCCGCCAGAACAAGGTCTTCTGCATCATGGGCGACGGCGAACAGCAGGAAGGCAACGTCTGGGAGGCCGTGATGGAGGCCGCCCATCACAAGCTCGACAACCTCGTCGCCATCATCGACGTGAACCGTCTCCAGATCGACGGCAATGTCTCCGACGTGATGAACGTTGAACCGCTCGCCGAACGCTACCGCTCTTTCGGATGGATGGTGATCGAGACCGACGGTCACCACATGGAACAGGTCGTCAACGCGCTCGAGCAGGCGCGCAATAACGGCGGCTGCGGGAAACCGACGGTGATCCTGGCGAACACCGTGAAAGGCAAGGGCGTCAGCTTCATGGAGAACGTTGCCGGATGGCACGGCAAGGTCCCCAACTATGATGAGATGGTCAAAGGTCTGAAGGAACTCGGCCTGGAAGACAAGGTTCCGTACACGGTGCTGCTGGAAAATGCCAAGCGCTACCAGGCGGATGTCGAGAAGAAACTGGAAGCCAAGATGCCGCGGTTCAGCAGGGACTACTGGTGGAACGCCGGCACCACCATGACCGCGGCCATGAAGCCTACCCGCATGGGCTTCGGTGAGAGCCTCGCGGAGAACGGCGGGGACGAGCGCGTGGTGTGTCTCGGTCTCGATATCTCCGGCTCGATCACCATCAGCGAGTTCTATGCGAAACATCCCGAGCGCAAGAACCGCTGGCTGAGCATGGGCATCGCCGAACAGTCGGCCACGGCCGCCGCCGCCGGGTTGGCGCGGGAAGGGAAGTTGCCCGTCCTGGGCACCTACGCAACCTTCGCCGCCGCACGCAATCTCGACCAGATCCGGGTTTCGATCTGCTATGGCAACTTCAACGTGATGATCGCCGGCGCCCACGGCGGCGTCTCGGTCGGCCCCGATGGCGCCACCCACCAGGCGCTGGAAGATCTCTTCGCCATGTGCGGGCTGCCCAATATGTCGGTCGTGGTGCCGTGCGATTCCGTGGAAACACGGAAGGCCACCGATTACCTGCTGTTGAAGCACGTTGGGCCGAAGTACATCCGCTTCGCGCGCGAGGCGACGCCGATCGTCTCCACCCCGGACACGCCTTTTGCCTTCGGCAAAGCGAATGTCATTCGCCTGCGCAGCGAAGCGAAGAATTTCCTCGACGCGTTCACGACCGAGCTTGCGGAGGACTACCGCAACGAGAGCGAAGACCTCTCGATCATCGCCTGCGGGCCGATGGTCCCCGAGGCCATGCGGGCCGCGTGGATTCTCAAGCAGGAATTCGGCTACGAGACGCGCGTCATCAACATGCACACTCTCAAGCCGCTCGATCGCCGTACGATCCTTCGCGCCGCGCTCGATACCCGCGTGGTCGTCACGGCCGAAGAGCACCAGGTGGGAGCGCTCGCCTGGCAGGTCGCGCACGTCATCAGCTCGAGCCCGAGCCTGTTCGGCGTGCCGGTGATCACCGGCGCGATCGGAGTAAAAGATCGCTTCGGAGATTCCGGCGCCCCCTGGGAGCTGATCAAGGAATTCGAAGTCTCCGCCGAACACATTGCACAGCATGCTGCCGAGCTGGTGCTGCTGAAGAACAAACGCGCGTCGAAACTGGCGGAACTCGCGGTTTCTGGCGGCATTCGCTAGCTGTCGATATAATCTGGGGAATCCCTGGCTGCACTTTCGCAATCGTAGATAAACAGGGCTCTCCCAAATGCAAAACAAGGCCTTTCGCGTTTTTGCCACCTGCGATATTGGAAAACACGCGCTCGATCAGATCCGTGCTCGCGGCTACGAGGTGGAAGTTTACCCGCACGTCGATCCCCCGCCGAAGTCGCTGATCGTCGAAAAGGTAAAGTCCGGCATCGACGGGCTGATCACAACCCTTCGCGACAAGATCGATGCGGAGGTCTTTTCCGCCGGGAATGGTCATCTGAAGGTGGTCGCGCAACTCGCCGTTGGCTTCGACAACATCAATCGCTCCGACGCCAACCGCTACCGCATCCCCTTCACCAACACCGCCGACGTGCTGACCGAAGCCACCGCCGAATTTGCCTTCTTCACTCTCGCTGCCTCCGCACGCCGGTTATGGACCGCCGAGAAGTTAGTCCGTGAAAAGAAGTGGGGAACCTGGCATCCCTACCTGCCATTCCTCGGCGATGAAGTCACCGGCAAGACCATCGCGATCATCGGCACCGGCCGCATAGGTCTCGCGATGATCAAGAAGTGCTCCGGCTTCGACATGAATATCCTCTGCTACGACGCGGCGTACCAAAATAAGGAATACATCAACGCCATTCAGCGAGTGATGGACCTGCGCTACGACACTGGAATCCAGAAGCAGCGGACGACCATCCGCTATGTCGACCTGCAGGAAGCGTTGTCGTTTGCCGACTTTGTCAGTATCCATGTGCCGCTCATCCGCGAAGGCGAAGGCGGAACACCGACCCACCACCTGATCAACGAAAAGACTCTGGGCTGGATGAAGCCGACCGCCTACCTGGTGAACACTTCACGCGGCCCGGTCGTGGATGAGAACGCCGTGGCGCAAGCTCTGAAAGAGAAGCGCCTGGGCGGCGCCGCACTCGATGTATTCGAGAAGGAACCGCTGCCAGACGATTCGCCTCTGCGCGATCCGGAGATCGAAGAGACCTGCCGCCTGTATCCGCACTTTGCCAGTGCCGGCCGCATTACGCGACTCGATCCGGATCCGAACAAGGGAATGGCAGGGCGCTGCGTACAGGGCTTAATCGACGTGCTGGAGCAGAACTACGGCGGAAATATCCAGCAAATGCCCTACGTGGTAAACAAGGAAGCGTTTTCTTAACCACAGAGGGCGCTTACCGCTTCGCCATCGCGCCGACCATCGACTCGAAGATACGGAAGCCGTCGGTCATGCCGAGTTCTTTCTCGCTGGCTCGCTCCGGATGGGGCATCATTCCCAGCACATTGCGGCCCTCATTGCAGATGCCCGCAATGTTCTCGATCGAGCCGTTCGGGTTGGCGTCGCGCGTGATCTGGCCGTCGGGCGTCGCGTAACGGAAGACGATGCGCTGCTGCTCCTGAAGCTGGCGCAGGGTTGCGTCGTCGCAGAAGTAATTGCCTTCCATGTGGCCGATCGGGATCTCAAGCACGTCACCTTGTTTGAGGCCGTGAGTGAAGGGCGTGTCGGTGGTCTCCACACGCACGTTCACCGGCTTGCAGACGTACTTCAGGCCTTCGTTGCGCAGCAGCGCGCCCGGCAGCAATCCGGCTTCGGTAAGGATTTGAAAGCCGTTGCAGATGCCGATCACCAGGCCGCCATTGTCAGCGAACTTGCGGACGGATTCCATGACGGGCGAAAACTTGGCGATCGCGCCGGTGCGCAGGTAGTCGCCATAGGCGAATCCACCCGGTACCACGATCGCATCGCAGTTCTGCAGGTCGTGCGACTCATGCCACAGGAAGGTGACGGGCTGCTTGGCGACCTGCCCAAGAACCCAGTGCGCGTCGTGGTCACAATTGGAGCCCGGAAAGATGATCACGCCGAATTTCATGCTGTTTTCCCCGCGTGGAATTCCACCTTCGAGTTTAGCATGTGAAATCGGGGCTTCTGGTGGATCTGACCCCCCGAAGTAACTGCTTCTGGGGCCAGTGCAGAAGCATCCAATTCTGCATGCAGATTCACCACAATATCCGGGTTACGGGCCGTGCGCTCAAGCGATGGTTCTTCGCCCAGTGCCTGGATTCGCTGCTGGTTTCGCTATTGTGGTTGACGGGTCTGCTGATCCTGCGCGTTCCCTGGGCGCCCTTGTGGGCGATGCTGGCTTTCTTTTTCCAATTCATTCCACATCTTGGCGGCCCATTATCGCTGGCCGGTCCCATGCTCGCCTCGCTCATCGCCGGGCGCGGCTGGTACGGCGCTCTCTACCTGCTCATGCTCTACGCCATCATTGTTGCGGTGGACGGCTTTCTCCTGCAGCCATACCTCATGCGTCGCGCGGCGCGGGTGCCGGTCTGGGCCTCGTTGGTGGTACCGCTGGTCCTGGGCTTTTTCTTCCAGTTCTGGGGAGTCCTCGTCTCGGCACCGCTGCTCGCGGTCTTCTACTCATTGCGGGCGCACCGGCGCGAGATGCGCGGACTTCCTCCCGAGGTCGAGATCATTCCTCCCGACGTGGCTCCCGTGCGGACGACGCATGGCGAACAGCCGCCCGTTATTGAAGGTTAAAGCAATCCCTCACCTTCTCCGCAGAAGACTCACAGCCTAGTAATGAAAGCGATAACGAACCTCCAGATAGATCTCGCGCGGGTTGTTCCAGTGAAATCCTCCAAACGTCTGGCTGTTATCGAGTTCGACGCGACGGTTGGCCACGTTGAGAACATTCAACGAAGCGGAGAGGCGCTCGCCGAAGTCTTTCCCCAGCGAGACGTCGAAGGTTGTATGCCCGGGCAAGTAGTCCCCCGGATAGGGCTGGTCCGGAAAGGCATTGCTGAAGCCGGAGCCGTAATAAACGTTCGTAGCGGCGAAGGACCTCCACGGCAACGAAACTTCACCACCTACATTGAGGGTGTTGCGCTGGTCGTGGTCGAGCGGGAATAGGCCGCTCGGAGGCGAGAAGTCGGTGAAGCCGCCGGTGATCGGCGTGGCTCCTTCTGCGACCTGGTTGGAATAGGCGAGGTGGATCTGCCCACGACGAGCGATCCGTGGCGATCGGAGAGTCAGCTCCCAGCCACGAATGCGAGCGCGATCGATGGTGAGAGGAATGCAAACACCCGATCCGATGCATCCGTGATCGAAGAAATTGCGGGCGTTGGTCTGGAAGTTATCGGCGTCGATCACCCACCCGCGCAGTGGAATGACTACTCCGAACTGATGTTCTTCGTCTCGCTCTCCGTGCAACGGAAGGAATCCACAGCTATTCGTAGAGCAAAACTGTTCGAGAGATCCGCCAATGGTGAGCAGCGGAGGAGCCTGGTAGTAATGGCCGTAGAAGGCGCGGAAGGTCCAGTTCAGGTGCGGAACATTCAGCGCGACACCAAAGCGGGGACTGATTGCGCTCTCGGAGACCCCACCGCTGAAGTGCGTCGGCCGCATGCCTGCAATTAACGTGAGCCAGGAGAAAGGCTTGAATTTATCGTCGATGAATCCAGCTGCCAGGCCTCCGGAGGCTGCGTCGTACTCCGCCAGGGGCGGCGTGTTGCTGCCGTCGTTGAAGAGAATTCCGAAGAACTGGCTGTCGTTCTGGTGAAAGCCGTAGAACCCTGCTTGTAAATCGTTCTTCCACAAGTTGGCGCTGAAACTCACCTGTCCGCCCGCGTAGGTGGAGGTGTGATGGTCGGTGGTTGCGAGATCGACATCCGTGGGGGAACTGTCGTAATTCGCCGTGTTGCGATGGAAGAAGGGAGAAAGCGTCAGCAGAACTTTTGAGTTGAAGGTATGGACCCAGGAAAAGTTCGCCAGAGCATCCGATTCGTGGTTCCCATCGCGAAGGCCGATACTCGGGCCTTGCGGCGTAAAGTCGTTCCCTGGAATGGCTCCGTTCTCAAGATCATTGGGATAGGGATCGTAGGGAATCTGGTAATAGTCTCGGCGCAACGAGGTCACGAGGCGCAACTGATCGGCTGGGTCCGCGTTGAAGATGAAGGATCCAAACCCGCCCACGCCGTTGGCGGCGTCGTGGACCACCTGCGAAACCGGCGGTTGAAGGCCGAGGTCGCTGCGGTTGCCATTCACGCTGGCATAGTAGGCGAAGCGTTCGGTATGGCTGCCAAAGCTCAACTGGTCGTTGGTCTGGTAGAAGTTTCCGGCGCTCAGCACCAGTTCGGCCTCGTTGTTCCTCTCAAAACCGGAGCGGGGAACGATGTTGAACACGCCGTAGGTCCGATCGCCGAATTCAGCGCCGTAGCTGCCGCGGTTCACTTCCATGTAGTCGATGTCTTTGGGATCGAAGGGCGGCCCGATATTCGAGGCGATATTTGTGTTGGGTACGGGAACGCCATCCACCAGCCAACTCGTCTGGTGGCCGCCGCGGATGTGCAACTGGTCGTGGGTAACGTAGGCGCCGGGCACGAAGTCCGTGATCATCGCCATGCTGTTGGTGCGCGACGCTCCCGGGGTTCGCTCGATATCCGCACGATCGACCAGAGTGGTCGGTGTCGCGGAATCGGTGGGCGCAACCTCCGCAGTTCCGGAGACCTCTACACTTTCCTTCTTCCCGGCCAGAGCTAATTGAACGTGGACCACGGGAACCGTGCTCGAATCCACCAGGGCGTGCTGCACGTTTTGGGCAAAGCCTGTGCTGGAGACCGTGATCGAATAACTGCCGATCGGAACGGCATTGATTTGGAATTCGCCGTTTCCGTTCGTAACGGTAGTCTTCGACCAGTCCGAAGTGTCCGCTTTCAAAACAACCGTCGCCCCTTGCAGCGGACGATGCTGTGGGTCGTGGATGACGCCCCTCACCGAACCGAAGATCGTCGCGACGGCCGCTCCAGTCAGACATCCTAATAGCAACAATAGTAAGAAACCGCGAGTCATTTCTCTCTCTCTCTCTGTCTCTCTCTGTGTGGGTCAGAAACCGTTCGGTAAATGCTCGGAAACAGGCCGTATATGCGCATGATGTCGCCGCGCAGAGAGCAGCGGAAAATCCAGCAGCCGCTTCGAATGCGGAGAATCATGGCCAATGCGCAGCGTTGTTAATTCAGGAGAGAAGAAGGAGGCGATCTTGCGGAGCGTCCGCTCGGGACTAACTGGTCGTCGCCGTCGATCGAAGCCAGCGCTACGGTGTCGGCCTCGGTGAGCACGCAGAAGCTGAATCGGGCTGCATGCAGCCCTTGCGCACTCGTTCCGGAATTGGCGACATTCCAGGGACAGGCAGAGCATTTCACGCGGACAGTGTGTTCGCTGGACGGGTCAGCGGAGTCCGCGCAATGATGGGCGCCGTTTCGCAAACAACAGGCGTGGACGCTGGATACTTGGGCCGCCGCGAAGAATGGCGAGAGAGTTCCTACGCAAATTGCTACGAGGGCCAGGTTGGCAAACCAGCGTTGCATAGGAATCGCGAAATGGTAGCACATCACATAGGCGTGTGATGCGAAAGGCTAACGAACGTCGAAGGTTAATTCCACCGGACCGGAGGATTGTGATTCAGATTTGTGGACCGTATAGGATTCGCCGGAACCAAGGACTTCAAATTTCAAGCCTTTGAACTCACCGATGGCCGTGACCGTCGCTTCCTTGGATTGGAAGCCGTTTTGGCGTATGCGCTGGCGAAGATCACTCATCTTGAACGTGTTCCCGGGAGCGAGCACGATGTCCAGCATTCCATCCTTCAAACTGACATCCGCAGATTTCACGCCCGCCATTCTCCCGATCGAAGCACTCACCCCGCGGGCACAGAGTCCGCAATCGAGGCCGTAGACGCGGAGTTTTATTTGCAGATACTCGGCATGCAGCGGCTGGACTTCGCACAGGAACAGTGCGATCAGAAGCAAGGGGAATAGGCGACTGTGAAATGAGCTCATTTTTGTCTGCCGAAAAAGTAATAAGTAATTCCTGCGGCTGCCCGGAATCGCTCGTGCTTTTGTGCTCCATTGGGTTGATCCCAAAGCGGAAGCAGAACGCCGGCCTGGTAGGCGATGTTGCCGCGAGTGAAGAGAGCTGTTGGCCCTGAAAAGATTGCTGTGCCCCCGGTGTTGGGCAGGAAAATAATGCTGTTCGCAGGGAGAGATGACGCGTCCGCGCCGAGTTCGGAGGGACGCAGGGCCTCGTGATCATGGCCGATGATCGTAGTCCCCGAGGGAACGCTCAAATAAGCGAGTCCTACGCGCTCGCCGGTTGTTTCCAGGAAAAAGCGTATATCCGATTTGGACTTACTTTGGTCGAGCAGCCAAGGGCGCCAACCGAGAACGAGGCTGGACAGGAATGTATTGCTCTGGTGATCAGGCTCGTTGCTGCTGAAATTTTCGTAACGTTGATACCCGGCACCCGCCCAGATGTCATATCGCCGCGTAACATGTCCGGCGGCTAAAGCTCCGTAGAAACCAGTTTGCCGCGCCATCGGCGGACCGTCGGCATCATGTTGAGTTAACTCGGAGAGGCCTGCGTAGAGTGTGGCCTCGTTTCGAGTGCCCACTCCGGTCAGCGCGTGATAAAACCGCCAGCGGGCAAGGAACTCCACTTCCGGGTTGCCGGGCATCATCGCAGAGAATCGCCCCGTAGGGTGGTCTCCATGAGTGAGATGAAAGGGCGTTGAGAGCGAGATTTGAAAATTCTCGCTGACGCCGTAGCTGAAGAGCGGTCCCAGCATGACCACGCCGGAGCGCCAAGTCATCGAGGTTTCGATACTGGCATCACCGGTTCCCAACGTGGCGGTGGAAAAACCGAACTCGGGGCCATGACCATCGGCCCATGCACACACGCTGAGACAGATCAAGCACATCAAACGGCACAGGGCCCGGCATCGTAGATTCAAAACCACCCCCGTTGTGGCCCGGTGCGCGACGTGCGCTGCATTGTAGTGTGGGAGGTTTCCGTTATTCAAGAACTTCGTGGCGCTTGCCACCATCGTTCGCAACCCCGCTCTTTCCCCGAACAAACTACTGACCGCGATAGTTGACGTGCTTTCACCATCGCCGTACGCTTATCCGCCTTTGAAGGCGGGGGGATGCAAAATGGCACAAGAGGCGAAGCCTACCGGGGTGCACACGGAACCAAAAATGGCGCGAATCGGGCTTGCGCTCGCGACATGGAGCGAACGCTGGTTTCCGGATCCGTTGGTATTTGCCTTCGTCGGCATTGTTTTCGTCTTCTTCTCCGGCATCGCACTCCACGAACCAGCGAGCAAGCTTGCGGTGCAGGGCGGCAAAGGCTTCTGGACGCTCGTGCCCTTCACGATGCAGATGGTGATGATCATCATCGGTGGCTATGTGGTGGCCACCACGCCCCTTGTGCATCGTCTGATTCGCTGGCTGGCAGGTTTGCCGACGAACGGCAGAAACGCCGTTGCGATGGTTGCCCTTTTCTCGATGTTGACTTCGCTCATCTCCTGGGGCCTGAGTCTCATCTTCAGCGGGCTGCTGGTGCGCGAGATGGCGAGGAAGGTGAAGGGAATGGATTATCGCGCGGCGGGAGCCGCTGGCTACCTGGGCCTCGGCGCGGTGTGGGCCCTCGGCCTGTCTTCTTCCGCAGCGATGATGATGGGAACCAAAAGCGCGATTCCGCCGGCTCTTTACAGCATCAGCGGCCTCGTCCCACTACGCCAAACCATCTTTCTCTGGCAGAACCTGGTGATGGCGGCGGTGCTCATCGTCGTTTCCGTGATCGTTGCTTATCTCTCCGCGCCCTCGGAAGCGAATGCCCGGACCGCCGAGGCATACGGCATCCCTTACGAACCGGTGGACCGTCCTCTTGAGCCGAAGACGAAACCCGGGGAATGGCTGGAGTACAGTCCGCTGCTTTCCATCTTCGTCGCTGCCTTGTTGTTGTGGTATCTCTTCGACGTCTTCCGCACTTCGCCGCAGGGAGCGCTCGCCGCCCTCGACCTGAACACCTACAACCTGATGTTCCTGACCGTCGGCCTGCTGCTGCACTGGCGTCCCAAGCGTTTCATGCGCGCCGTCTCGGAATGCGTGCCTGCTACGGGTGGCGTGATCATCCAGTTTCCGTTCTATGCCGTGATCTTCGGCATGATCGTCGGCACCGGCATATCGACTTGGCTCGCCGGCCTATTCGTCCGCATTACCACCCACGAAACCTATCCGCTGCTTGTGGCGCTTTATTCCGCGGTGCTCGGGGTCTTCGTTCCCTCTGGCGGAAGCAAGTGGGTCATTGAAGCCCCTTACATCCTGCAGGCCGCGAACCTGCACCAGGTGCACCTCGGATGGGTCGTGCAAATCTACAACGCGGCGGAAGCGCTGCCGAACCTGGTAAACCCGTTCTGGATGCTGCCGCTGCTGGGCATTCTTCGACTGCGGGCGCGCGATCTCGTCGGCTATGGTGTTCTGCAGATGGCGGTACATATTCCCATCGTGTTTTTCCTGTGCTGGTTTTTCGCGCGCCAGATGCCTTACCTTCCGCCGGTGCATTGAGCCGAGTCACTGAAAGGTATGTTCACCTCCTGCTACTTTGTATCAGTTGCTTTCATCCAACGTGCAAGAGGTGAAGAACATTGGAACGAAGAACTCTGGGTACATCGCAATTATCCGTAGGACCCTTGGCATTAGGCGGCAATGTGTTCGGCTGGACCGCCGATGAAGCTACCTCCTTCCAACTGCTCGATGCGTTCGCCGATTCCGGATTGAACCTGGTGGATACCGCGGACTCCTACTCGACGTGGGTCCCGGGCCACAGCGGTGGCGAGTCGGAAACGATCATCGGGAAGTGGTTTAAGCGCAGCGGCAAGCGGAAGCAGATCGTCCTCGCGACCAAGGTCGGTTCGCCGATGGGCGCAGGAAAACAGGGGCTCTCGAAGAAATACATTCTCAACGAGGTGGAAGAGTCGCTGCGCCGGTTGCAGACCGATTACATTGACCTCTACCAGTCGCATCGCGACGATCCGACTACGCCGGTAGAGGAAACCCTCTCGGTCTATGACAAATTGGTGAAAGAGGGAAAGGTTCTTTACATCGGCTGCTCGAATTTCACCGCCGCTCGCATCGAGGAATCGCTGAAAGCCAGCCGCGAGCGTGGCTATCCCGAGTACGTGAGCTTGCAGCCCAATTACAACCTGTACGATCGTGAAGATTATGAAAAAAATCTCGAGCCGACGGTGATGAAACACAAGCTCGGCGTGATCCCCTACTTTTCGCTGGCCGCTGGTTTTCTCACCGGCAAGTACCACTCCAAGGCCGAGGCCGAAAAAGCTGCGCGTGGGGGCATGGTGACGAAATTCTTTACCGAGCGCGGCATGCATATCCTCAAGGCGTTAGAAGAGGTCGCCACGCAACACAATGCTACCCAGGCCCAGGTGGCCTTGGCATGGCTCATGGCGCGTCCGAGCATTACGGCGCCGATCGCCAGCGCAACCAAGCTGGATCAGTTGAAGGAGATTATTGCCGCGACCGAACTCAAGCTCGATGCCGAGGCAGTGAAAAAGTTGAATCAGGCCAGCGCCTATTGATCGCCTTTCCCGTCCGGCGGACGACTGACGGACAAGGGATCTTCCCGTCGTTGGTGCCAGGGAAGTCACAGACCCCCAACGAAACTCTTGCCGGTTTAAGACCTAAACTGCCGTCCTGCGTCTAAAATGGGTGAGTTCTGCCGGACAGTCGTTTGTAGATTGAAGAGAGGACCGCGTTCCAGGATGAAGTCAGAAACCAAGTCAGCTCTTGCAGCACTCGTTTGCGTTTTGCTGGTCGTTGCCGCTTCCACCAGTTGCGGCGATTTTTTCCCATCCTCGAGTGCGATTGTTGCGATGACGATCTCGCCTGCCAGCGGCCTTGTAGCACCGGGGGCGACGACGCAGTTCACCGCGTCCGGCACGTTGGGCAACAACCAGACCGAAGACGTCACCGGGATGGTCAACTGGAGTTCCTCCAACACGGGAATTGCGACCATCACGCAAGCCGGCTTGGCGACCGGAGTGGCCCTCGGCTCGACTACGATCACGGCCACCGCAAACAACGGGGGCGTCACGGTGACGGCACCCCTGCTGGTGAGCAATACAACATCGATTACCGTCGCCCCGGCGAGTGCAACTGTCGCGCCGGGCGGAACGCAGCAACTTACCGCGACGGACCAGACGGGAACGAACATTACTTCCACCGTTACCTGGTCTTCGAGCGATACCAGTCAGGCGACGGTGACCAATACCGGACTCGTAACCGTCTTGAGCACGGCCACGCCAAGTGGCACGGTTACCATCACCGGGACACTGGGCAGCTTGACGGGCACCTGCACGATTACGGTCGGACTCTAAACCTTCCTTGCAAAGGAAAAGCGCATCCTCGGATGCGCTTTTTTTCGTCCGTCGATTCAGTATTTCGAGCCGGAGGTGGATTGAATCACTCCGTTCTCGACATTCAACGTGTAAGCAAAACCGCCGTTGCCGGTCCAGGAGACCACGTTGAAATGGCCGCCGGCGGGAACGTGATACACCTCGATCTCCTTGAACGTGAGGGGAACGTTCGGCTTGCAGATCTCCGGAGCGCTTTTGGGACGATAAAAATATGCGCCGCTTCCCGGTCCCACGATTGTGATCGATCCATCGGGTTCCAACAGTGCTGCGCTCTTTTCATCCACGCCGATCGCCCGAATCTGCTTCGCCATGCCGTCCTGCAGAATGCGCGCCATGAAGACCAGGGTGCGTCCCAGCCGGTCGCGCTTCTTGAAATGCGTGTCAGTGATCAGGTTCTCCAGGTGCGGGATGGAGAGAAATCCGTGGTCGATGGTCACCCCATCGTTGTATGGGTTCTTCAGCGACTCTTCGGAGTAAGCGGTGTCGTGCAGGGCTGCAAAATCAAACTCGCCGAGAATCGCCAGTCCCGCGCTGGTGCCTCCCACCGGCACGCCACGGTCGATGAGGTCCTGGATTGCCTGGCGCATCGGACTTGGCTTCCAGTAGGTCACGTACTTTGCCTGGTCGCCGCCGGTAATAAAAAGCGCCTCCGCCTTTCGGATCGTCGCCGCGACGAAAGGGTCGTTGGCAGCCGCGGCGCTGGTGACGCTCAACGTGGCCACCGAATGCTGCCGGCAGAGATTCTGGATGTACGGGTTGTAGTCGTGGTCGTCGCTGGCGGTCAGAATGAGGAAATCGCCGCCACCGGATTTATCGCATAGGAATTTGAAGGCAGCATCCTGATCGGAGCCGCCGCCCATCAGCGAATAGCCGGGCGTGGTTTTTGCCGTGATGTCGTCGGCGCTGCCGTCGCGCCAATACTTGTAAGCCGGATCGGCGATGGCGGGAATCGTGAGAAATAACGAAGCGAGCAGAAGAAAGCAGCCGTAAGGTTTCATCGATTCACGATTATGCAGCTTCGCCGGCTTCTTGCAAAACAGGTATCCTGAGAACCGCATGAGTCTCGATTACGAAATTCAGCCCGAAGCGGTGAAGGAACTGCAGGATCAGAGCGATGTTGTGCTGCTCGATGTCCGTGAACCTTGGGAGCGCGAAACCTCGCGCATTGAGCCAAGTCTTCATATCCCGATGGGCGATATTCCAGGGCGTGTGCAGGAACTCGATCCCGACGATCGCGTGATCGTCTATTGCCATCACGGGGTCCGTTCCATGAGCGTAACCGCATGGCTGCGGCAGCAGGGTTTCGAGCACGCGCAGTCCATGGCCGGAGGCATCGACCGCTGGTCGCGCTTCGTCGATCCCAAGGTGCCGCTCTACTAGCATGCACCGTGGGGCAGCGCGCTGCTCGGCGGACTCCTGAATCTCGTCTTCGCCAAGTATTTGTGTTTGAAACCGAGTGCGCCCTAAGTACTCATTTCTCGGGCGTGATCTCGGTGATCGGCAAATCCCAATGCGCCAGCAGGATCTCGAAGCGCCGCTGCTCTTCGCGCTTATACTTCTCCTGGTCCGGCCAGAGCTCTTTCACCCATTTGTCTTCGTCGGGGCTGCTGGTGGTGGCGACGGTCGAATTTTCAAAGGTGATGGTCACGCGATAATCCCAGCGTGCATCTTCGGTCATGTGATTCGCCGGAGTGACGATCTTCACCGACAGCATGCGTCCTGAGGCGACGCCGCGCTTCAACAGAGGATAATGATTCTTGAGAAAAAGATCGAGGAACTCCTGCTGATGTCCCCATTGCACCTTGTAGTAGTACTCCATGACGTAAGGAGCGTCCGCTTTGTTCTGTGGCGGGGCGCCCTGTGCCATCATCGGAAGGGAACTGAGCAAAACCACTACGGCGACCAATAGCTTTCGCATCGCACCTCCAGGTGTCCGAATGATTGTAGCGAGATCGCATCGTCCATGAGAATCACCGACTGCCACGTACATATCGGTCCGCTCGGAATGTTCAAGCCCGAAGCGCTGGTCCTGATGAAGGCCAAGCGCCCGAACTGGGATGAAATCGCCGAGTACTCGCGCAGCCCGAAAGCATTTCTCAAGCACCTGGACCGCATCGGCATCGATCGTGCCGTGCTGATCAACTACGTCGATCCCGACGTCACCGGCCACACTGCCGAAGTCAATGCCTGGATCGCCAATTATGTAAAAGCAGATCCGCTGCGCCTTCTGCCCTGTGGTTCCGTGCATCCGCGCCATACCCAGAACATGCTCTCCGACGTCGAACAGATCGTCCGGCTCGGCATTCGCCTCATCAAAATACATCCGCCGCACCAGTTGCTCTATCCCAACGACTACCTGCACGGCGTGAAGGAGCTCGAAATCCTTTACCGGGCAGCGGAGGCTAACGGCATCCCGGTGATGATCCACACCGGAACCTCGGTGTTTCCCAATGCGCGAAACAAGTTCGGCGATCCGATTTACACCGACGACGTCGCCGTCGATTTCCCGAAACTCAAGATCATCCTCGCCCACGGCGGCCGGCCGCTCTGGATGGACACCGCCTTCTTCCTGCTCCGCCGTCATCCCAACATGTATCTCGACATCAGCGGCATCCCGCCGAAGACACTGCTGACAAGCTTCCCCCGGTTGGAAGAGATTGCGCACAAAACGCTCTTTGGTACCGACTGGCCGGGACCCGGCGTGCCTGAAATCGAGAACAATCTTGCGGAATTCCGGGCTCTACCGCTCTCGGATGCAGCGCAGAACCGCATTCTCAGTGGAACGGCAGCGGAGATCTGGCCTGAGGAGTGACACTCCCGCCCGACGGGATGGAGACGCAAATCTGTAGGAATGGGTGCTTGCCGGAAAAGGGGGAGATACAAAACAGGATATTGGAGGCCCTGCGCAGGCGAAGTCTCCAAATTCCTTTACTACGACAGACTGAACTCGCATCGTGCCGTATGCGGCATCGACGGGAGCAGATCTATGCGGCCTGGATGCTCTGCCCGGTGGCAGCACCGTTCAGCGCGGCACTGCACTTCGGACACTTGTGCGCCTTCTCCAGAATTTCGAGCCCGCGTACGTTTTTCGAAATGCCGAGCGGCCTGTGGCAGATCAAGCAGACGGTCTCGTACAGGCCAGTGAACACCTGGAACCTGCCGAAATCATTGGTCGATCGAGTGGCTAACATGGTTCCCCCATCCTCTTGAGACAATTTGAATCCCGCAGGATCCCCAACCTAAGTCACTGCTGGATTGGTGGAGATTACCCGAATTAAGGAAAATCTCCTAAGGGATTTTCATCAAATTTTCACTTAGGCACCAAAGTGCTAAATAAGAAAGCCCCACCGCGATCGTGGGGCAGGATCTCATTCATTCTAAACGGCTATTGCTTGGCGGACTCTCCAGCCTTCGACGCCGCGGTGATTTCGTTATAGAGGCCGTCGGCATGGTAGATCTCGTGCAACGCTTCCAGGATGGCGCGGGAATCGACGTTTACCGCCCGGCCCTGCACGTCGTCATAGAGAAAGTTCCAGGGCAAGGATTGAATGTTCCCGTCGAAGATAATTCCGACCAACTCTCCCTTGGTATTCACCACGGGACTTCCAGAGTTGCCGCCGATGATGTCGGAGGTATTCACCACATCGAGAGGAGTGGCCTCGTCGAATTTGCCCTGCGCATCGAGCCAGCTCTTCGGCAACTCATAGGGTGGCTTGTGACCGTGATCGTCAGCGTGCTTGTATGCGCCTCCCATGGTCGTGTCGAAGGGAATGTGTTTGCCGTTTTCCTCGTAGCCCTTCACCTGCCCGTAGCTGAGGCGCAGCGTGAACGTCGCGTCGGGCGGCTGGGTTTGCCCGAAGATCGCGAAGCGAACTTTGCCGATCTTCGCGCCCGCATCGCGCAACTTGGAATCCACCTCGTCGTCGTCTTTCTTGCGAAGCGCAAGCGCATCGGGCTCGAGGCTGCGCATCAGCACGATCAGCGGGTCCCTGCTTGCTTCCACGGCCGCCTCGCCGCCCTGGTAGAGCTGCTTGCGATAAGCAGGATCGTCGAGCTTGGTTCCGTCGATCAGCTCGGCCGCACGTGCCTTCGGAGATTTGCCGGCAAGCGCCTTCAGCAGCACCGGATCCTTGGGCTGTTGCTCCTGCATGTCGGTGAGACTATCCGCGAGCACGACCTTCTCGAGATCCTTGTAAGCCGGGGTCGCGCCGAGCAGCCGCTGCTCCACGGTCGGCAGTTGTGCATCCGTGTATTCGCGCAAGCGCTGGTCGTTCGGCTTGGTGCGCTCATGCGACGCGCGGACGATCGTGCGCGCGTAATTCGCGAGCGAACCGCGGAATCCGGCCAGCATCTCGACATAGTTGTAGTCGAAGAACATGCCGTGCATGGTGTCTTCGGCTTGCTGGACCGCGGCCCACGGATCGCCGAATTCTTTCTTGCGATCGGCATTGGCGCTCACGTAATCGCGCATTTGCTTCTCGTCCGCCTGCTTCTTCTCCATGCCTTCTTTCTCCGCGAAGAAGGTGTTGTATCCCTTGTAGGCCTTGAGCGAGTTCTGGATGCCGAACAGATCGTGCTCGGCTTCGCGCGCCTGTTCGGCGCCTTGCGCGGAAAACGAGAGCAGCAGCTTGGCGCGGCGATCCAGGTTCTTGAGCGTCCACGGATACTGCACATCCCGCAGGTATTCGAGCTGTGCCACGGTCAGCAGGCGGCTGGTGCGGCCCGGATGTCCGCTGACGAATACCAAGTCGCCCTGTTTCACTCCTTGCTGCGCGAATTTCAGATAATTCTCGGTATGCGCCGGCTTGCCGTCTTCGTACAGGCGGAAGAACGTAATGTCGAGGTCGTAGCGCGGATAGGTAAAGTTGTCGGGATCGCCCCCGAAAAACGCCATATCGAACTCGGGCGCGAAGACCAATCGCACATCGTCGTATTTCTTGTATTTGTACAGGTGATACATCGCTCCGGCATAGAGGGTCACCACGTCGCAGCGGTAGCCGTTCCCGGAGCACTCCTTTTCGGCAGCTACCATGGCCTGGCGAGTGGCCTTGCCGGAGTCCGCGGAACTCATGCCCGGCTGCACTGCCGACTGGATCTTCTGCGTGACATCCTTGATATCGGTAAGGACGAGGAATTCGATCCCCGGGCACTTCGGTTCCTGCTCCCGTGTCGCGGCATAAAAGCCGTCTTTCATGTAATCCTTGCCGTTCGTGGAGAGGTCATGGATACAGGCTTGGGCCACGTGGTGGTTGGTCATCAGCAGGCCATCGGGCGAAACGAACTCTGAGGAGCCGCCAGGGGCCCGCGACGAGGACAGCCGGAGGTGGTCCAGCCAGGGCTGGGTGATTTCGAAGTTGTACTTTTTGTTGATCTTGTCCGTCGGTGGGTTGGTAAACAGCCACATGCCTTCGTCGGCGAAGGCCGCGGTTGGCAGGAGGATCAAAAGGGCAAGGAAGAGGGCAAAGAACCTTTTCGCAATCCAGGAAACGGACAAAGATAGTACCTCGATATGTGATGGACCTCACAGCGTGGAACGCCGGAAGTGGTCAAAGCTTACGTCCTACTATCTATAACGCAGCCGCAATGCGGTTACAAATGCGGCGCACGGGTCTCGGGCCAAAGCAGTCGAAAATTCCGGGTTGGGGAATGGAAAGCGCCTATATTGGAATAGGCGTGAAAAGTAGGATATAAAAGTCGGTTGCTTTCCCGTCTCGGCACACATCTATATCGGAAAGCACATCTTTCGGGGTTCTTCATTTTGAGTGGTTCGGGAAGAGAATCTATGTCTACTACGGCAACATTTAACAAGGGATTGGAAGATGTAGTCGCTGGTTCGTCCGGCATTTGTTACATCGACGGCGATGCTGGCATCCTCGCGTATCGCGGCATCGATATTCACGAGCTCGCCGACAACTCCACCTTCGAAGAGGTGTGCTACCTGCTCTGGTTCGGCAAACTTCCGAACCGGGCCGAGTTGCAGGAACTCAAACTCAACCTGGCGCGCGAACGCAAATTAGACGCGTCGGTCATCAGCTTGATTCGACAGGCGCCCAAGCACGCCCTGCCGATGGACGTCCTGCGCACCGTGGTCTCGGCCACGGCCTTGTGGGACCCGGAAGAGAAGAACAACGATCACGACACGAACCTGCGCAAGGCGATTCGCCTGACCTCGCAGATGGCGATGATCGTCACGGCTTATGACCGCATCCGCAAAGGCAAACCGCTCGTCGAGCCGGATCGCACGCTCTCCCACGCCGCCAACTTCCTGCTGATGCTTTCCGGCGAGGTGCCGAGCAAGACAGCGGAAAAGGCGCTGGATATCGCTCTCATCCTGCAAGCCGATCACGAACTGAATGCCTCGACCTTCGCCGCGCGCGTCGTCGCCGCAACCTTGAGCGACATGCACTCGGCCGTCACGGCGGGCATCGGGGCCCTGAAAGGCCCATTGCACGGCGGCGCCAACGAAGCTGTGTTCAAGATCCTCGAAGAAATTGACCGCAACGGTGCTGACCCTGTCGAGTACGTGAAGGGTTTGCTGGCGCAGAAGAAAAAGATCCCCGGCTTCGGCCATCGCGTGTACACCACGGAGGATCCGCGCGCCACGCATCTTCGCCAGATGTCGCGCGACCTCGGCTACTCCAGCGGCCAGATCAAGTGGTTCGAGTACTCCCAGAAGATCGAGGAGTTCATCAAGGCGGAGAAGAAGCTCAACGCGAACGTGGACTTCTACTCGGCCTCGACGTACCACACGCTGGGCATCGACCTCGATTTGTTCACGCCGATCTTTGCCGTCTCGCGCGTGGCCGGTTGGTCCGCCCATGTCATCGAGCAGCTTGATGACAACCGCCTCATCCGCCCTCGTGCCGATTACATCGGCCCGAAACATCCGGCGCCGTACGTCCCCTTGGAACAGCGGTAAAAGCCTTTGGTTTCAAATGGCCTGCCTTCGGGCAGGCCTTTTGTTTTGCACCACGAACTCATGGCAACCGGAGCAGAACAATGCGTGTCCGCAGCCGAGCCACCTTTCGTTCTCCTCTGGAGGGCTCGCCCAATCAGCAAGTGCCGCAGGCACGCCAGTCAATAGCCCAGCGCGTAAGCGCTGGTAGAAGTCCGCAACAATCCGAGCCCCCTCCAGGGGACGCCACCCTCAACAGGCGACAAAAGATAACGGCCTTTCCCTCTCGCGCACATCTAAAATAGAGCCATGCACCGCGTGTACCTCGACAACAACGCGACGACGCCGCTCCTCCCCGAGGTGCTGGAGGCGATGCAGCCCTATTTCCTGGGGCAATTCGGAAACGCATCGTCTATCCACCAGCAGGGGCAGCAGGCGCGCGCCGCGGTGGAGCGCGCCCGCGAGCACGTCGCCGATCTCATCGGTTCCCGCGAGGCGGAGATCGTCTTCACCAGCGGGGGTACCGAGGGTGACAACCTGGCGTTATTCGGCATTTGCAAGGGCGGCGACCACATCATCACCAGCACCATCGAACACCATGCGGTGCTCAACTCCTGCCAGCGTCTCGAAAAACTCGGTTGCGATGTGACCTACATTCCCGTCGATGGGCAGGGAATCATCGATCCCAACGCGGTGCGTCACGCCCTTCGTCCCTCCACAAAGTTGATCTCGATCATGCTGGCCAACAACGAGACCGGGGTTCTGCAAAACGCTGGAGAGATCGGCAGAATCGCTGCCGAGGCTGATGTCTATTTCCATACAGACGCTGTGCAGGCGGTGGCCAAGATCCCGGTCGATGTCCAAGAGCTCGGTTGCGATTTGCTCACGCTTGCCGGTCACAAGATGCATGCCCCGCAGGGAACGGGAGCGCTTTACGTTCGGAAGGGAACGATCCTCGATCCGCTGTTCTACGGGGGGCGACACGAGCGTTCGCGCCGTGCCGGTACCGAGAATCTTCCCGGCATCGTCGGCCTCGGGAAAGCGGCGGAGCTGGCCATGCAGTGGTTCGCAGAGGACGGCCCCGCCCGGATGGCCATGCTCCGCGATCGCCTCGAACAGACCATTTTGAAGGAACTCGACCAGGTGATCGTCAACAGCGGCCTGGCACCGCGCGTCCCGAACACCTCCAACATCTGCTTCGAATGTATTGAGGGCGAGGCGATGGTCATCGCTCTGGATCTGAAAGGTCTTTCGGTTTCCACAGGCGCTGCTTGTTCCTCCGGCGCAATCGAGCCATCGCATGTGCTGACCGCGATGGGCCTCACCAGCGACCAGGCACGTGCCAGCATCCGTTTCAGCCTCGGCAAACAGACCACACTCGAGGATATCGAGTTCGCGCTGGAACGCGTGCCGGAAGTCGTGGCCAGGCTGCGGGAACTGAGCCCGGTGTACCGCAAGGCCGCCATTACCCGTTAGCTACCCAGCAGGTCGAATCGGCTTGACCCCTCTCTGCGATGCGAAGTAGTATTCGCCTGCCCTCTCCTATTCATTCTCCACGGTTTTTGGTCTCGGTTTCGTTTCCCTGGGCTCTTGTCGCGGAAATCAAATCTTGATTTTGGGGCGTGACAACTCGTGCAAAAGCAAGTTCTCCGAGCAAACTATGCAACCCTGCCTCTCCTTGTCCTCGCTGTAATTGGCCTGTGCGGTTCTGCAGGCCAGCAGTCGGCAATACCGGCTTCGACTCCGGCAGTCCAATCCGTGCTGGAGATGGACGTTATTCCTCGTACACCGGAGCGTTTAGAGCGCGGCAAATATCTGGTGGAAGGGTTGCTGCAGTGCTGGGCTTGTCATTCCGAGGTGGACTTTTCCAAGCGCCCCATCGAGCCATTTCCTGGCAAAAAATTCGGGGGGACTGTCTTCTCCAATGATGAGGCCGGTGTGTCCGCAGCAAATCGCATCGTAATCCCGAACATATCGCCTGATCCGGATTATGGCGCCGGGAAGTGGAGCGATACCGCGTTTGTTCGCGCGCTGCGACAGGGCATCGGCCATGATGGTCGTACCCTCTTTCCGTTAATGCCGTACTCCTTTTTCCGCAGCCTCTCGGATGAAGATCTCGCATCGGTGATCGTGTATGTGCGCTCTCAGGAACCGGTGCACATCCAAAGACCAAAGATTCAGTTAACCGAGGAACTCAAAAAATCATTCCAGCCGTTGCCGCCACTTCCTCACGTCGCCGAACCCGATCGGTCAGACAAGGTTGCGTATGGCAAGTACCTGGTAACCGTCGGCCACTGTACGGCATGTCATGCGACCTACGACGATAAAGGGAATCCGATCGACGGCATGGATTTCGCCGGAGGTTCTCCGCTCGTTGGACCATGGAGTGGTGGAGACAAGATCGAGACCGTGACCGCGCTCAACATTACGCCCGATCCCTCGGGCATCGGCTACTTCGACGAAGCGATGTTCATTGAGGTGATCCGTAACGGGGGTTTCCGGAACCGGCCGCTCTCCAACATCATGCCGTGGAATTTCTTTCGCAACCTTAGCGACGACGATCTCAAGGCGATGTTCGCATATCTCAAGACCCTCAAGCCGGTATGCCATCGCGTGGACAACACCGAGAAGGCAACGTTTTGCAAGGTCTGCAAGGTAAAGCACGGGTTGGGCGAAATGAATGAGGCCCTTGGGGCCAAGTAAACATCCCACGGGTCCCACCTTTCTACGGACCATCGATCCGGTTCCGCGCGAAATGCGGCTCGTGGCCCCGGCGAAGGCGAGCCTGCGACCTGCACGGGTTCGCTCTCATCTACAATAGATAAAGCGCATGACAACCACCCCAACCATTGCGGTCGCCATGTCGGGCGGTGTGGACTCCTCCACCGTCGCTGCCATGCTCCGCTCCGAGGGCTACAACCTCATCGGCCTGACTATGCAGCTCTGGAACCAGCGCCGCCTCGCCCATCACGAGGGCTTCGGTGAGCCGGGCGTTGGCCGCTGCTGTTCGCTCGACGATGTCTATGACGCGCGGCGCGTCGCCGAGACGCTTGGCATCCCGTATTACGTGGTGAACCAGGAAGACCGCTTCGAGCGCGACGTGGTGAAGCCGTTCGTGGAGGATTACCTCTCCGGACGCACCCCGATCCCTTGCAGCCTTTGCAATAACCATCTCAAGTTTGACCAGCTTCTGCGCACCGCGCAGCAGATCGGCGCCGAACGCATTGCCACCGGCCACTACGCGCGCAACGATTACAACCAGCAGACCGGACGCTGGGAGCTGAAGCGCCCTGCCGATCGCGCCAAGGACCAGACGTATTTTCTCTTCGGGCTGACCCAGGAGCAGTTGAGCCGCACCCTGTTTCCCCTGGGTCACAAGACGAAGCCCGAGGTGCGCGAAGAGGCCCGCCAGCAGGGCCTGCGCCTGTTCGAGAAGCCCGATTCGCAGGAGATCTGCTTCATCCCCAACGGCGACTACAAGAAGTTTCTCGACGCTTATCTCGAGGAGCAGGGCGAAGCGCTGCCCGATATGGCCGGTGAGTTGGTAACCTCCGACGGCAAAGTCATTGGCCATCACGACGGCATTCACAATTTCACCGTTGGCCAGCGTAAGGGACTCGGCCTCGCTACCGGTTCACCGCTCTACGTCCTTGAGTTGCGCGGCGACAAGAAGCAGGTGGTCGTCGGCGGCAACGATGAATTGCTCTCCCGTACCTTGCACGCCAAGCGGATGAACTGGATCGCCGTAGACGATCTCCGCGTGCCAATGCGCGTGCACGCCAAAATCCGCCACAAGCATGAGGCTGCCTGGGCCGTTATCGGAAAGGCCGGCGACGATGAGGTGCTGGCCACCTTCGACGAGCCCCAGCGTGCCATCACGCCCGGCCAGGCCGTGGTCTTCTACGACGGCGATGTCGTGATCGGTGGCGGCTGGATCTGCTGAGCTAGAACATGCCTTCTTGTCCCAAGTGCGATGGATTCTCCCAAAGATTTAACATCGGCAGCCTTCGTGAGTATCAGGATATTGTTCGCCAACTGATCGAGGTGATGGATCAGGGAACGTTTTTGTTGGTATCTGCTTCCTGTCCTCTACGGGACATGCTTAAAACACCCATTCCTGGCGACACCATTTTTCACAAATTCCGATGCTTCGCGTGCGGTCGCGACTTCCAACTCTTCGCTGACACCTATCACGGGAATGCATCGTGGGAGAGCGGCGATGTACCACGGTCGGCAGAAAGTACTCCCAAACCGAACTGACGTGCCCTAGAGAGCAGCTTCGATCAACGAAGGGCACATCCTTGGCGCCACTGGATTCTTCGACTCCGATTTCGCTGCAAGAAAAAAGGCCGCGCAAGCGGCCCTCGGTGTAGCCGACAGCTGAAGCCTGACTCCTAAATAAACATATCCTCTTGCCCCGCTCCTGCCTTCGGCCCGTTTTTTCTCACGCGGCGTCCGCCAACGAACATCCCCAGCCCGGCAGAAAGTCCCGAGAGCACGCCATTGATCCGGCGCGCCGGCCCGACGACGGTGTGCTGCAGAACCGCAGTTGCTTCTTCGACCTTGTCGAGAGTGCTGGTCGTGATCTCATCGACGCGCATTACCTGCAGTCGGGTTCGGTCCAGGATGTCGGTGACCGTCCCGTCGATGCGCAGCAATTGCGCGCGCGCGGTGCTGGAGGCCTCGGCCAGGTTGCCGATGATCTCCTCTACCCGCTCCTTGTTGTCCACGATCAGCGTCTGCACCGATTCGACCGCCGGCAGGGCCTTGGTGCGGACTTCGGTCGCAAGCTGTTCGAAGCGCTCGCTGGTCTTCTTGGTAGTCGCATACATCGCCATCATCAATCCAGCCTGAATCACGATGGCGGCCGACGAGACCCCGATAAAGATCATGAGCAGAGTGTCATTCATTCCGGATGCGTCCTGAACAGGGTAGCCGCTAGGCCTTGCTCGGGTTCTCGGCCTCTGTCGCCTCGCGATAGGCCTGCTTGCCGGCTTCGAAGGCAGACTTGATCTGGTCCTTCTGCGATTCCACGTACTGGCGGCTCTTATCCACCCATTGCGAAGCCTGTTCTTTGGTCTGTTTTACCCGCGTGTTGACGGCCTCGCGGCCGTCTTCCGCCGCCTGCAGGATCGCCTCACGGGTCTCGCGTCCCGACTTTGGAGCATAGAGAATGCCCACGGCCGCGCCGATCCCCAGACCCGCCAGAAACCACACGAAACCATTGCTCTCTGAATCCGACATACCGCCCTCCTGGTTTTTGCGTAAGAAAGCCGAATCGTAGCATCCAGCATAGGGAATTACAAACCAAAGCGATTCGCTACACCGCGTCGTGTCCCGATAAGACGCCTACGATTTGCGTTGCCGCCGGTACATCGCGCTGAGTAGAGAGATCTGCCCCGCGTGATACAGATTGTGATGGACCGCCCCATGTAATAGCGTTGCGAAATCATAGCCACGCCCCGGCACCGGCGAAGCCAACTCGTCCGCCGGAAATGTTCCTACACCTTGGATCAGCCCATGCAACGCATCACGGAAAGCATCCAGTGCTTTCGACCAGTTTTCCGGCGTCGCCTCGGGTAACGCCGGATAGTTCTGCTGATCGTTCAAGGTCACGAGGGTTGCGCTGGTCAGCCTCTCGCGTATCGCATTCTCCCAGGCCGTCATGTGCAGCACGATGTGCCAGATCGAATGCACCCCACCTTCCGGTATCCAAACCGCGCACGGCACGTCTATTGAGTTAAAGATCTGCGCAATGGAATCCCCGTGAAAACCAATGCCGGAATAGGTCTGTTGCAGCATCTGTTGCAGGCGGGCAATTTCGTTCATGGGAACTTTCGTCCTCGTCTGGTTGTCTAAGGTTTTTGCGTGGGTCGGATGCTGATCTCACTGATGAAAGACTGTGGCGACTGGGTCACGATCATCGCAACCGCATGGGCAATGTCATCGGGCGAAAGCATCTTGTGTTCATTCTTTTTCGAATGATCGCCAAACTCGGTCGCCGTCGAGCCCGGGCAGATCACGCTCACCCGGATGCGGTGGGCGCGCAGCTCTTCGGCCACCGACACCGAGAGTCCATTCAATCCCCACTTGGAGGCTGCATACGCAGCTCCGTTGGGCAGCGGGTTCTTGCCGGCCAGCGAGGCGATGTTGATGATGTGCCCGGTACCAGCCTGGATCATCAGCGGGATGAAGGCGCGCATCAGGTAAAAGGGTCCGCGCAGGTTGGTGTTGAAGATCCGGTCCCACTCATCCGGTGCCGTCTCCTGCAGGTTATGGCCGGAGCTCCCGACCCCGGCATTGTTCACCAGGACGTCGGCGCGTCCGAATTTTTTCTCCACCGCGCGGCCCAGGGCTTCCACTTGCGTGAGGTTGGTCACGTCGCAGGGCACGGCCTCGCAATACCCGCCGTTTTCGCGAATGGACTGGGCGGTTTGCGACAGTGCTTCCTGGTTGCGGGCCGTAGCGATGATCGTGGCGCCCATCGTGGCCAGCCGCCGGGCGATGGCAGCGCCCATCCCGCGGCTCGCGCCGGTTACCACCGCAACCTGGCCGGAGAGGGGCCGAAATTCTATTGGAGTGTCGTTCATCAGGATCCTCGTAACCAGATTAGAGACTTTTCCCCGGAACGGGATGCAAATCAGCAATGCGGGATTGCATCCCACCAAGACGTCGCATTCGGCAGCTTGCCGGTTTTTGTAAGTCCGGAACGGTATTACGATGCCAATTCTGGTACCTTACTTGCCTTGGGACCTTTGGGTTTCTATAATCCACAATTCACGAGCGACTCACGCCGGGTGCATGCCGTGGCTCGACGCGTCGCATCGGGAGAATACCGTTCCTATCCCTTGCGTAGAATGAGCCGTCACGTCAGTGACTCTAGCGCTGAAGCGCCGGGGCGAACGTCCGTTATCCGTAGCCATGTCTGAAGGAGCCATTCGAATGAAGAAACCGCTAGTGACGATGCTGCTAATGTTGGCGACCGCTGCGCTTCAGCCGCTGGTCGCACAGCAGTCGACCCCGGCCGCGCAGCCGTCCAGCCCCGCTGCGGGCCAAGCTGCGCCGCAACAGAAAAAAGAAATCAAAGATCCCGCTGAGTACAACGCCTACGTGAACGCGGTGCAACAAGCCGACCCGAGCGCCAAGGCCACCGCTCTCGAATCTTTCCTGCAGACCTATCCCAATAGCGTGATGAAGACGGATGCCATGGAACTGCTGATGGGTTCTTACCAGCAGGCAGGCAACCAGCAGAAGACGATCGACACGGCCAAGCGCATCCTGCAGGCCGACCCGAATAACATCCGCGCGCTCGCGTTGCTGGCATACTCCGATCGCATGTTGGCTCTCCAGGGCGGTCCAACTGCCCAGCAGAATGCGGCGGAAGCTGCCGATTACGGCAAGAAAGGTCTCGCCGCCCTGCAGACCATGCAGAAGCCCGACGGCGTGAGCGAGGCCGACTTCCAGAAGCTCAAGCAGGAAACCTCGGTTATCTTCAACGGGGCTGCCGGCTTCGGCGCGCTCAATACCAAGGATTACGGCAGCGCCCAACAGGAACTGAAGTCCGCCGTTACCACTGCGGGGGCGAATGCCTCGTTCCTGGATGAATACCAGTTGGCGCTGGCGGATCTCGAAGCCAACCCCGTGAACCCGGAAGGTCTCTGGTTCATCGCGCATGCCGCCAGCGTGGCTCCTGCGCAGGCGAAACAGCAGCTCACCGACTACGGCCGCCGGAAGTATGCGAAGTATCACGGATCGGAAGAGGGATGGCCCGAATTGCTCGCCGCCGCAGCGGCGAATCCGCAGGCGCCCGCCGACTTCCACGTCGCGCCGGCACCTCCTCCTCCGACTCCGGCCGAGCAGGCTGCCGACCTCGTGAAGTCCAAGGAAGTGAAAGATATGAGCTTCGCGGAATGGCAGCTCATTCTTTCTTCCGGCAATCAGGACGCTGCCAACAAGGTGTGGGATACCATCCACGACAAGCCGATCCAGCTGGCCGCCCAGGTCATCACCGTGACCCCGACCAAGATCGAGCTCGCCGGCAGCACGGATGACATCGACGCCAAGAAGGCCGACATCACTGTCACCATGGCCGGTCCGATTCCTGCTCGCCTCCTGCCGAAGGAAGGCGCCATGCTCCAGTTCGAAGCTACGCCCGATGCCTACACGCCGAACCCATTCATGATGAACATGAACAAGGGAGCGCTGCTGCAGGCCGCTCCGGCCCACCATACCGCACCCGCCCACAAGAAGCCCGCGGCGCAGTAAGCCGCAGGCCAGGGAACCACAGGGGAGCAGCCGTCATGGCTGCTCCTTTTACTTTTTGGACTCTCGGGAATGAACGTCGTGGCGACAGGAGAATGCGGAGACTGATCTGCATTCGCGGCGGAGCCACCTTCTGTTTTCTTGTCCGACGAAGCAGATTTACGCGAGTAAGATCTTCGCGTGAACTCCCGCGCAAACCTCTGGCGCACTCTTATCTTCGTCTGCTTCGTCGGGCCCGGCCCTGTCATCGGGCTGATCCCGTGGTGGATCAGCGGCTGGCGCGTGCGAATGCCGATCGAGCTGTGGCGCTATCTCGGGATTGCCATGATCGTTGCCGGCGCTTTCCCACTCTTCGACTCCATAGCCCGATTTGTGCGCGAGGGACGTGGTACACCCGAGCCGCTTCATCCCACCCAGACTCTTGTGGTGAGCGGTCTCTATCGCTTCGTCCGTAACCCGATGTACGTAGGTGTTCTGCTCATGATCTTCGGCCAGGCGGTCTTTTTCGCCGACCGGCATATCGGGGAGTACGGCGTGTGCGCCTGGCTGGTCGTCGAACTGTTCGTGTTGTTGTACGAAGAGCCTACGCTGCGTGCCCGCTATGGCTCGCAGTATGAGGAGTATTGCCGTAAGGTGGGCCGCTGGATTCCGAGGCTTACCAGGCAAACCTGAGGCAACGCGCAAACATTAGAAAGGAGCAGCCTGAAGCTGCTCCTAGGGATAAATGCCGGGGGAGGGCCTATCGCGCTGCCTTCTTCTCCAAAGCGAGAGGCGCGCGTTCACTGCGGGGTGGCCGCCGTCCGCCATTCCGGATGCTTTTCACATCCAGCTTGAGCTCGGCGATTGTACGGCTCAGGGTGTTGCGATGCATGCCGAGTTGGCGTGCGGCCTTGCATTGGTTCCCGTTGTTTTCCTGGAGAACCGTGATGATGAATCTCTTCTTGAACTCGCGGACGGCTTCCGAATACAGGATGCCGCTCTTGAACATCTGCAGAATGAGTGCTTCGAGCTGGTCCTTCACAGCGCCTCTCTCATAAAACGTCTTGCCGACAACAAAACCCGAACCCTATTTTCCTGTCTTCGGCGGCGGCAATATGGAAGGTGCTTTGTCTCGCGCCGCTTTCAGAATTTCTATTCCTTCGCGATACCTCTCCCGCAGGTCGGCGGGAGCAATCCACGTGGCTGTCCGGCTGAGCACGAAAAAGTAAGGTGCCAGTGCCGAATTCTTCAAGGCAGGACTGTTGGGCACGAACGCCGCCATCGCCATTACGATGACTGCCGCTACCGCTACCCCGCGCACCATCCCGAAGAGCCCGCCCAGAGCGCGATCGAACCATCGCAACCCGACGCCCGAAACCGCCCACCGGAGAATGCGCGCCAATACCCCCGCCAGAAGCAGGACACAGAAGAAAATTGTCAAAAAAGCTGCAATGTCAGCCACCCACGTGGAACTGACGTACTTTGCGAACCAGGGTGAAATCCGCGGATACTCCCAGGCTGCCAAAACGTAACCGACCAGCGCGCCCACCAGGCTGAACACTTCATTGATGAAGCCCTGTGACGCTGCCGTTAACGTCGAAACCAGAAGCAACAGGAGAATGACCCAGTCGAGGCCTGTCATGCGCCTGCTTACTGAGGCAAGTCGTGCCCTGTCAGGCGACGATAAGCCTCCACATATTTTTCACTCGTTTTTGCCGCCACTGCCTCAGGAAGCCCCGGTGCCGGCGGCTGCTTGTTCCACTTGATCTCTTCCAGGTAATCGCGCACGTATTGTTTGTCGAACGACTCCTGCGCCATGCCGGGCTTGTACTTGTCCACCGGCCAGAAGCGCGAAGAATCGGGAGTCAATACTTCGTCCGCCAGCACCAGCCCCGCGGGCGTCATGCCGAACTCGAACTTCGTATCGGCGATGATGATGCCTTTCGTGAGGGCATAATCGGCAGCCGCTTTGTAAATCTTGATACTCAGATCGCGCAGCTTCTCGCTCAGGTCGCCCCCTGCCACCGTCACCATGCGCTCGAAGGAAATGTTTTCGTCGTGACCCGTCTGGGCCTTTATGGCCGGCGTGAAGATCGGCTCCGGCAGCTTGTCGCTTTCCTTCAATCCGGCAGGCAGCTTAATCCCGCATACTTCACCATTGTTCTTGTATTCCTTCCAGCCCGAGCCGGAAAGATATCCGCGCACCACGCATTCCACGGAAACCATCTGCGCATGCGCGACCAGCATCGAGCGGCCACGCAACTGCGACTCGTGCGCCTTCAGCTCGGGTGGATATTGGCTCACATCGGCGGTGACCAGGTGATTGGCCACAATGTTCTTCAGGAAGTCGAACCAGAACAGCGAGAGCTGCGTCAGCACCCGGCCCTTGTTCGGAATTCCCGAAGCAAGCACGTAGTCGAAGGCCGAGATGCGGTCCGAGGCGATGAACAGCAGATGGTCGCTGTCAACTTTATAAATGTCGCGCACCTTGCCGCTCGCGTAGAGCTCGAGCTCCGGTATGTCGGTGTGCAACAGGACGGCGTTTTGGGTGTCGGAAGTTTTCACGTTCTTATCTGATGAACTATTTTGGTGAGCGAGAACGTCGGTCATTCTAGTTATCCGGTTCCTTTTGTCAACGGTCTGAAAATTTTTCGAATTCCAACTTCGGTGCAGTTCGACGGAAAATGATTGACAACTTCCGTAGTCTTGCGAAACCCACGCCCAGAGCGGAGTTCTAACGCTCTGGGCCTGGGAAACTTTCTTAATCTTAGAGTCTCGAAAATAGCTCCGGGTTCACAACACTCGGAACTCTCGTGTCAAGGATCGCAAAATAATTTTTTTTCGAGCAGGGAATTACAGTGCTCGAGCCGACTCCGAAGCGCGTACCTCGTCCTCGGCACTCATCCCCAGCACATCCATAAAAGGCGATACCGAAAACACTGCACGCCCGGGACCCGCTTCTCCATACCCCGGCGGCGGAGCCAGGTGGTGCCGCTCCACCGTGTCGCGATATACCTCGAGCAATCGCAAATGATATTCCAGCGGCGCGCCCTCCGGGTTCGTCTTTCCCAGCGGCGTCGTCGGCTCCGGACACCATGTCGTGAAGCGAGGCGTAATCCCCTGCGCCATAAAGAAGTCCAGGCCCTCGCCGGTCGACCGCACCGCCTCTTCCACGTCGCTGAACCCGTACGGCTCTGCCATCTCAATGCCTGCCACAAAATTCGGGATCACCTTTGCGGGCCCGAAGACCTCGGCCGCCCCCACGATCCGGCGTATCCACTCGTCGTGCCCGATATATCGCTCTTTCCCCGGACACAGTTTGGCGAACAGCTCGCGATCCCACACCTCGTAATTCGGGTGGTAAATCTGCGCTCCGGAGGCCTTCAGACGCTTCACATCCTCCACCGGCCAGGCCTGGGTCACGACCTTGCCAATCCAGCGCCCCGGGAAGCGCGACTCGATCGCCTCCACGTACTTCGAATAAAATTCGACCTCCGTCTCGCCTCCGAGCTGCGAGGTTACGCTTCCCCCCGTAATCGTGTAAGCCTTGCTTGGATTGTCGCGCGCCGCGATCTTCTCCATCGCCGCGACAATGTCTTCCACCTTTTTGACACCGGTGTAGGGCCGCTTGGCCGCAATCTGCTGGCGATAATTGTGGTTGATGTCGCAGAACTGGCACTCTTCCTTCTCGCCAAAGTACTGGCACACCCGGAAGACGGTGAGGTAAATCAGGTACCCCCATTGGATGGTCGGCGCGATCTCCGCCACCGCCCGCCCATCCGCCAGTTTCTCGGCGTAATACGGCGGGAAGGGAGGCAGCGCGACTTGGGCGAACCGCTGTCCGTCAATCTCCAGCCAGCGCTCGCCTTCGAACACTGTCACTCTGTAGGGCGACTCCGGATTCAGCCGCACCGAAACGATTGTCCGCCGCAGAGCCAGCGGGCCACCTGTCAGCGCAATCTCCTCAGGGGCCCGCCACTTGTGCGCCTCATCCAGTTCGCTCTGCCTCACCATGTCGAAGGAAAAAATGAAGTACGACTTCGGCTGGTGTAAAGGAACTTCAGCCCCAGGCGGAGGAATGAGCGCCTCATCGGCAAACGATATTCCCCGCCGCAGAAGGTCGGCCTTGATCACCGCCTCCGGAGGCAGAGAAGGGTGCCGCTCGATGTGCTCGTGAATAGCGCGGTAAGTTGTCATGAGTCCCACTCATTATTGTGCCAGAAAACTCGAGCGGACGTGGCAGCAGGTCTCCTGTTCCATGCGCAGTTGTTGGCGCCCGGAATGATCCGCATTCGGAGCGGAGCCTGCCTTGTGCAGCTCACGAAATGATTCGCGGCCCAAAGATATCTTTCCTCGCCTCGCTTCCGTCTATCCGTACAATACGTTCGCCAGGAGGCGCTATGTCCCGCACTCGCCGCTGGGCCCTCGTTCTTCCGGTCCTCGTACTGGCGCTCCCCCTCTCCGCCGATCGTCCCCCGGTTCGCACCGGAAAAATCGTCGCAGCCGGACACATGCTCTCCCCGCGGTCCGGCCATACGGCCACTCTTCTGAAAGATGGCCGGGTTCTCATCGCTGGCGGCATGGTCAAGAACGGCGAGTTCCTCGATAACGCTGAACTTTACGATCCCGCGACGCGTCAATTCACGCCGACCGGGACAATGATCACCAGGCGCGTAGGACAGGTCGCCGCTCTGCTCAACGACGGCCGCGTCCTCGTTGCCGGCGGATGGTCGCACGGGCCCACCGATGCCGCTGAAATCTACGACCCTGCCTCCGGCAAATTCTCACCGCTCGCTCCCATGACCGCGCGAAGGGCGGGAGCCACCGCAACCACATTGCAGGATGGACGTGTGTTGATCGCCGGCGGTGGCATTGACGACCGCATCGGCCAGCGCACCGCCGAACTCTTCGATCCCAGGACGAATAAATTCGCCATAACCGGCGAAATGCACGATGGCCGTATCGAGCACACCGCCACGCGAATGACGGATGGAACGGTGCTCGTCACCGGTGGCATGGCCGATGGCCGCGTCGTCGCCAGCGCCGAATTCTTCGACCCGAAGACCGCGAAGCTCACCCCTCTCGCTTCCATGCGTCAGGCGCGCTACAAGCACACCGCGCAGCTTCTCAACGACGGCCGCGTGCTCATCGCCGGTGGCGCCGATGACCGCGACTGGAAGGGAACTCTGGCCGACGCCGAACTCTACGACCCGGCGAAGCATACTTTCACCGCCGTACCGGCCATGTCCGAGAAGCGCTTCAAACTCGCCCACGAATCCGCGCTCCTCCCTGACGGCAACGTTCTCATCGCCGGAGGCAGCGCCACAGCCGAGCTCTTCGATCCCAAACGCTCCGCTTTCGAAGCGCTCGACTCCGGCACCGGCACGCCGCAATGGTTTATGACCGAAACTGCGCTCAAGAATGGGGAAGTGCTGCTCCTGGGCGGCTATTCGACCTCCATGACGTCCACGGACAATGTCTGGATCTATACGCCGTGAGGCCGGATTTCACACGACTTTCTCCTGATTGGGCTAGGATAAGACGGGAGGATTGGTTCGTATGACTCGCGATAACGGTAGAAGCGCCCCGGAAACCGTCGTGCTGCAGAACGCCGTGCTGTGCGTCGATTGCGAACTTGTCACCACCAGCTTTGGCGACCAGTGCCCGATATGCGGCGGCCACGGCCTCCTCTCGCTGGCCGGCATCGTCGGTGGCCGACTGGTGGATCACCGCGCCAGCCATACCCGGCGCCGGCAGCCCTTTCTCTTCGACTTGCACGTAACTCTCGACATCCCTCAAATGGAGGCTGCGGACCTGAGCGCGACGATCGACAGCATCAGCCGCGTCATCGCCCCAAAGCTGCGCAGCAATCGCGCCAAACTCCACATTAATGTCGAGCCGATCAGCAGCAGCGTCCCCGTGCAGTTGAAAGCGGCCTGATAGGTCGCCGCCTAAGCTACTGAAATAAACAAAGGCACAGGGATGGAGTAGCGAATACCTCAATCTCTGTGCCCCCGGTGGTTGATAAGGGTTAAGCGGTAGCCGCTCGCGGCGGCATTGCTTCTTCCCCGAAGCGTACGCTCACGATCTTCGACACGCCCGGCTCCTGCATGGTGACGCCATACATTACTGGGGCGGTGCTCATCGTGCGCTTGCTGTGGGTGATGAGGATGAACTGCGTCTGCATGCTCATCTCCTTTACCAGCTCGTTGAAGCGGCCGATGTTGGCCTCGTCCAGCGGCGCGTCCACTTCGTCGAGAATGCAGAAGGGGCTCGGCGCGAACTGGAAGATGCCGACCAGCATGGAGAACGCGGTGAGCGTTTTTTCGCCGCCGGAGAGCAGCAGCACGTTCTGCAGCTTCTTCCCCGGAGGCGAGGCAATCACGTCGATGCCGCTCTCGGCCGTGTTGAGCTCGTCGGTGAGTCGCATGAAGCCTTGGCCGCCGCCGAATAGCTTCTTAAAGGCCTTACCGAAATTTTCGTTGATGGCGGTAAAGGCCTCGTCGAACTTGACCTTGGTGATCTGGTCGATCTCCTTGATCGTTTCCTGCGTGTTGGTGATGGAATCGAGCAAGTCTTTGCGCTGGGTCTCCAGGAACTCATGGCGCTGCGCCGTTTCCTTGTACTCCTCGAGCGCCATCATGTTCACCGGCCCCATGTTCTCGAGCCGCGTGCGCATCTCTTTCTGCTCGTTGTCGGCCACCGTGAGTTCGTCGCCGATCAGGCGGGGCAGGTCTTCGATGCCCATCAGCTCCGGCCGCATGATGCCGAGCTCCTGCACGCAAGTCTCGGCCATGTGTGCGCCATCCGATTGCAGCCGCGCAATGGCCGTGCCCAGTTCGCCGCGACGGTCGCGCGCTGCATCGAGGGCCTGCCGTGCCGTCTTGAGCTCTTCTTCAATCTCGGCGATGCGTGCCCGCACCTGCTCGCTCTCGGTTTGTAGCTCGCGGTCGCGATTCTCGGCCGCCTCGCGCTCCGCCGTCCACGTAACGATCTGTTCGGCGATGGTGACGTTCTCCGCTTCGCGCTGCTGTTTCTCCGCCGCCGCCGCCTCGAGTTGGCCCTTCAACTTGCCGATACGCGCCGCGACCTCCTGCACCATCGACTCGATGCGTTGCAGGGAAGAGGCTGCCGCCCGATGCCGCTCCTCCAGAGCCGCGACCTGTGCCAGCGCTTCGGAGGCTGCATGGCTCGCGTTATCGCGCGCCGTTCGCAACTCGGTCAGGCTCTGCTGTGCGGCGTGCATCGCTGTTTCTAGTTCCTGGTGCCGCTGCTCCGCGGTTTCTAGTTCCTGGCGCAGACCTCCAATGGCTGTCTGGCGCTCGCTACGTTCGCCCTGCACGCGCTGCAGCTCACCTTCGTAGGTGGCGTGACGGTCGCGCACGCGCGCCATCTCGTTGTCCAATTGGCGCAGCGTGTGACCGCTGGTCATGGCATGTTTCTCGCCTTCGCGCTTCTCGTCTTCCAGGCGCTGCAGCAGGGAAGTCAGTTCGGCGATCTCCTTGCCAAGCATCAGGACTCGTGCTTCGCCATCGCGCAGGGAACGCTCGACCTGGTCAATATGCCGCAGGACCTCGCGCAATTCGCGCTTCAGCGAGAGTGGCCCCTGGCTGCGCTGCTTGCCGCCGGTCACGGTGACGTTGTGGAAGCACTCTCCGCTCTGCGAGAGAAAGAATGCGTCCGGGTTTTCCAGCGCGAGTTCGCGGCCGATTGCCGGGTCGGGCACGATGTAGCCGTTGCCCAGCTTCGGCAGTACGACTTCGAGCGATTTGCCAAAGCCGTTCAACACGCGGATGCAATTCTTCATTGGCGTCACGCGGTCGGGCGTGAACGGAAGCCGCATCGACTCGTCGAGGACGAAGGAGAACTTGGCCTGCGAATCGCTGGGATGCACGAGGAAGGTGGCTCGTCCGTCGACATCGCCCTTCAGCAGCCGCAGCCCTTCGTCGGCGGCGTCCCACGACTTCACCACGACGAAGTTGAGTTCGTCGCGCAGGAAGTCTTCCACCACGTGCTCGTACTTGTCTTCCACTTCCAGAAAGTCGGCCAGCACTCCTGCGGGCGTATTGCCTTCGCGAAGTCCACCCGACTGGAAGAGCCGTTTCACCGACTCGGTCGAGTAGCCGTGCTCGTTGATCACCGACTCGAGCGACCCCTTTTTGCCGAGAAGCGTCGCGTATTCGCCGCGCAGCGCATCTGCGTTCCGCTTGGCCTCGATCTCCTCCTGCCGCTTCTGCTGCAGGGAAGAGCGCGCATCGCCGATCTGGCTGGCAAGAGCATTCACCCGGGTGTTTGCCGACTCGAACTCCAGTCCAAGCTGGCCGCGCTGCCCGCCGAAGGACTCGAGTTGCTGGTTGGCGGCGGCAATTTCGCCGGTCAAACGGCTGTGTTCGCGTTCGAGGTTGGCGATCCGCTCCTCTGCCTGCGTAATGCGGTTGCGGACGTTCGAGGCCGCGTTCACCGCCGCGAATATCTCCGAGCGGCGCTGTTCCTGCTCGCGCTCCACGTTCATCAGGTTGGCAGCGGCGGCGGAGGCCTCCTGCTGTTTCGCTTGCAGGCTCGATTGCGCGACCGCTACATCCGCAGCCGCGGATTCCAGCACCTGCCGATTGGTTGCGAGCTCTTCCTCTAACCGTCCGAGTTGCTCGGTGGTGTTGGCGATCTCCGCATCGGCCCCGGCAGAACGCGCTACCAGTTCAGCGCAACGCTCCTCGTTGGTGCGGCGCCGCTCGGCCGCGCGGTCCATCTCGCGCGAGATGCTGTTCAGGTTCTCGCGGTTCTGCTTGGCTTCGGAGTCGATGGCGTATCCGCGTTGCACCCGCTCACCATGTTCAGCGTCCATCGCCGTCACGGTTTCGGTGCGGGTGTGGATCTGTTCACTGACCGTGGTCAGTTCCGCTTCGAGACCGACAATCTCGGCGTCGATGAGCGCGAACTTGCTGGCGAGCACAACCTTGAGCCTCTCGCGCATTTCGTCGCGCAGCTTGGCATAGCGCTCGGCCTTGGCGGCCTGGCGCTTCAGCGAATTCATCTGCCGCGTGACTTCGTCGAAGATGTCATTCACGCGTGAAAGGTTCGCTTTGGCGTCCTCGAGCCGTGCCTCGGCGAGCCGCTTCTTGGTCTTATACTTCGTGATGCCCGCGGCTTCCTCGATGATGGCGCGGCGGTCGGTCGGCTTGCTGCTCAGGATCTGCCCGATGCGTCCCTGCTCGATGATCGCGTACGACTCCGGCCCAAGACCGGTGCCCATGAAGATGTCATGCACATCGCGCAACCGGCTGAGCTTGCCGTTGAGGAGATATTCGCTGTCGCCCGAACGGAACAGACGCCGGGTGACGCAGATCTCGCCCTTCTTGAACTGCTTGTGGTTGAACTTGCGGCGGCGGATCTTGAGAACCACCGCCGAATTGGCATGAACGGCTGCTTCCGTTGGCTGGACTTCGGCAACTTCGGACGGGGCGGTGCTTGGATCTCGGACTTCTGAATTCTCGGCGTTGGCGGCGAGCTCACCGTTCGCTTGTTCCGGAGTTTCGCCTTCTCCCGTGGTGCCCGGCTGGACTTCAGCGGTGTACTCTTCAACCTCTTCGGCGGCGGCCGAACGTATGCCGGCTTCGTCCCAGTCATCAGGCATGTCATCGAGGATCTCGATCTCCGTATCGCCGATCTTCCCCTCATATTGATCGGGGTCGATGAGCGTGAGCGAGACTTCGGCCATGCCGGTGGGCTTGCGATCGCGCGTGCCGGCAAAGATCACGTCCTGCATGTGTATGCCGCGCAGCGACTTGGCGGACTGCTCGCCGAGTACCCACGAGATGGCATCGGCGATATTCGACTTCCCGCACCCGTTGGGCCCAACGATGGCGGCGATCCCGTCGCCCGGAAACTTGAGCTCGGTCCGATCGCAGAATGACTTGAATCCCAGGATCTGGAGTTTCTTCAGTTTGAGCAACTTCTACTCCTTCGAGCAGCCATGCCGTTCGCGCCGTGGCTGGGTGGCACGCGGTTTGCGCTGACAGTTTGTCTTTCCCCGACGCATGGCTGAAATGCGTCGCAACGCCGGTTACTCAAACACGGCCGCCGGTGAGCAGGGCACCGGGGCGCGATTGAAGGTAATCTACCGGGCTCAGGTGCGCACGTCAAGCATCCAGCCCCTACATCTTGGGGCCATCTGTGGATAACCCCGCCTAATTGCAGCGGACTTGCAGGAGTGACTATTTTCGAGCTTAGTAGTTTAGATTCCGTTCGATAGTCGTAGGATCGCAAATTGCACCAAGAATCGGGCGTTTTGGCGGGGTGAGGCGAGGGACTTCCGACCGGAGCGGACTGTACACACACTCCAACCCGGGCGCCAGACACGAATGTCGTAAGGCTGTGGGGTCGCACAAAGGAGGGGAGAATCGCGAGAGCAAGGCCAATTTACTGCAGTTTTCGAGGGTATTGCAAGCCGGAGGGGCCAAAACGCTGGCGCGAATTGGTACAGAGGTATCGAGAAGATACCCTCCACTTGACGACCTCGAAACCTTCCCATACACCTGATCCTTGACCTCAACACACAGATCGCACGCCGTACGCGGGTACCTGTATGTAGCCGCGGCGACGTTCTGCTGGGGCATCTCAGCCAGCCTGGGAAGGGCTGCATTTACCGGGAGGCTCTTTGGTGGACTGCGTCCCATCGACCCGATCATCCTGGCGCAGGCGCGCACGACGATTGCATTTTTTCTCGTCACGCCAGTGCTGTGGGCGGTTCGCGGGCGAGAGCGAATGACGCTGCCGCGCCGCGAGATGCTGCGCGCGTTCCTTCTAGGAGCGCTGGGGTTGGCGATCTCGAATTACGCCTACTACCTAGCCATCCAGAAGACGACGGTAGCGACGGCGATCATCCTGCAATACACCGCGCCGGTTTGGGTGCTGCTGTATATGCTCTTTACAGGCCAGCAGCGGGCGACTGCGACGCGAGTGTGGGGCGTGATCCTGGCAGTTCTGGGGTGTGTGTTCGCCATCGGTGCTTTTGGGGGAGTACGACATTTCCCGTTTCTTGCCATCGCCACAGGCAGCATCCGGATCAATACGATCGGCGTGGTGGCGGCCCAGGCGGCGGCTGTGTCTTTCGCCTTCTACAGCATCTATGGGCGACAACTTCTACAGCGTTACGACCGGTGGGCGGTACTCACCAATGCATTTCTGGGCGCGGCGATCGTGTGGATCGTCGTGAATCCTCCCTGGAAGATCGTGGCGGCGCATTACTCGGCGGCACAGTATGGATTCATGCTGCTGTTTTCAATCACGTCTGCCGCCATCCCGTTTTCGTTCTACTTCGCCGGACTCCATCACCTGGATGCAACCCGGGTGATCGTCACCGCCGCACTTGAGCCCGTGTTCTCAGTTGTGATTGCCGCGATTTTCCTCAGTGAAACCGTTTCGCCAATCCAGGTAGCGGGAATCGCGGTCGTGCTCAGCGCAATCCTGCTGGTACAGCGTCCCGAGCGCGGAGGATCGCCGATCGCCGTGGAACCGATTGAGTAATCAGATTCCGGGAATTTCCACAGCTTTGTTTCTCTGCCACCGTTTGCCGGATTGAGAGTCACTGGACGGGCAAGTACGTTTGCAACATGTCCCGCGCACAAGGTAGGAGCACGTACTTCCCCATCGAACAGATTGCATCGGAGCGCCGTGCTTGGCGGTTGCGCAAAGTACAGTTCTTCGAGCGCGAAGAACGTCGCGACCGAAGAGTGAATGGGTTGTGCGAGCAGAGTTGGAGGAACTTTTGCGAGGCTTTGCATCGCGAGGTGATTCAACGAAACGACTTGGGAAGACCCATTCTCGGGATTCGCCGCTCAGAGAACAGGATCGAGGTACATCCGGCAGGGAAGCTGGCTGCGTTCCTGGTTGTCGAACTGGACCGTGAAAACGTTCAGATCGCCTATCGCTCTTTATTGCACGAGGGATCGGTGATCCTGGACGAAGAGGGCGGGATCGCGACGGCGGCACCGGAAAAGCTTCTGCTGAGCGACCTCGACGGCCGGCTGATCCGCTTCGGTTGCGCCGAAGCCGCTCAGTTTCTGCTGGAACCGATCGCGCTGTCGTGACTTTGACTACGCCACGGCGCTCGAACTCATCCCGTTGAAGGATGCGAGGGCACTCGCTTCGTCTGCTTCGATATCGAAAACGGCTGCCAGGCTGGTTACCTTCAACAGGTCGTAAACCCGCTTGTTCACAGAGGCAAGCTTCAGATGGCCGCCCCGGCCGCGGATGGTGGTGAGGCTTTTTACCAGTTCCCCAAGCCCGGAGCTGTCGATGTAATTCACTTGGTCCACGTTAATCAGGATCTGGCCGTACCCGCGATCAATCAGCTCAGCCACCGCCTGCCGTAACTTCATACTGCCATCGCCAATTGTGATGCGCCCGGATACATCGATGATCCCGACGCTTCCGGACTGGCGCACGACGGTGTCAATTTTGATCGGTGCTTTGCCTTGCATGCCGATTCCTAGCCGGTCGAGGATTCCGCAAGCCACGGTGGCTTCGTGCTCGTGCTCGGTCCGGACAACAATCAGGGAACGGCCTTCCTTGAGGACTTCGCGGAAGAATTGGACATCCTCAGAACATTTTTCGTCAGGTGTGGGTACCGCGAGCCCTTGATCGCGTACTGCCGCAGTGCCCACGGAGCCACCAGCGCCTGCCCCCGCGAGTCCAAGCAGAGCGGCTCCGCCGAAGCCCAGTGCGAAGACGGTTCCAATTCCGGGTAGCAGCAAGCTGGCTGCGAGCACACCGGCCGACATCCCCGCAGCGCTCCCCATAAATCCTCCGACCATTTCGCCCCATTCCTTTGCGACGGTCTTTGCTTCGGTCTCAGAACGCGTCATGAATACGATGGATTGTTCCGCAATGCCGTGCGCACCCAGTTCCTTGACGGCTTCTTCCGCGCGGTCGCGAGAAGCAAATACTCCGATGGCAGTTTCCATGTGTCCTCCTGGAGCAAAATGAGATTGAGAACCGTGGGGCCCAAGAACAGGACCTAGTTCAGGAGTAGCGGAAGGGACCAGATGTAAGGGGGGAACTTTGTCGCCGCACGAATTTTTTGTCAAGAAAAACTTTGCCTTACAACGACGGTATCAGCGTAATGGCGCCGTTCTCCGATGCGAGGCAGTACTTCGCCAGAGTAGCGGATCATTCCCTACTCCAAAACTTTCCCGCGAGTTTCGGGGAGCAATAGGGAAGTGCAGGCGGCGAGAAGAAAACCAACGGCACAGACCAGGAATGCTCCGCTAAGCCCGTGGTGAAGGCTGAGCGCCCCGATGACATACGGAGCAACCGAACTCAGCATCCGGGCGCCGTTATAAGTGAAACCCAGGGCGCGAGCGCGAAGGCCGGTGGGAAACAGCTCCGAGCCAACGATGCCCGATCCAGAGAAGAAGCCGGTCCCGAAAAAGGCGACAACAGCACCCAGCAGCAAAATCGCGGAAGGCCGCCGGGCCTGCGCGTAAAACGGGACGGCCACCGCCGCGGCCATCAGGTAGCCGAAGAACGCCGGTCGTCTTCCGAAGCGATCGGCTACAAATCCAAAGCTGACGTAGCCGGGAAACATTCCTGCCAGATTGAGGAAGACGAGAAAGCCGGTGGTTCCGAGTTGCGAGAAACCGCGTCCGCCTTGCTCAACCGGTAATGACAGGTAGGGAGGAATCCAGGTGAAAAGCCCCCACCAGGCGAAGAGCCCGAAGAAATTCAGGAGGAGCAGAATAACGGCGTTCCGGAGATAAGGTCCGACCCTGCGAACATCCGAAGCTTCGGGCGCCAGCACCTGGAGGCGATGTTGCTCCCACATCTCGGACTCAGGCACGAAGCGTCGAATCCAGAGAATGACCAGCGCAGGAGCGATGCCGATGAAGAAGACGTATCGCCAGTTGTGAAAGTGATGGAGGATGAACCCGGCAACCAGCGCGGCGGCGGCGTATCCCCACGCCCAGGAGCTCTGCACCACTGCAATGGCTTTGGCGCGCAGTTCGGTTGGCCAAGTCTCAGCCACGAGTGTCGCGCCAGTGTTCCATTCGCCTCCCATTCCGAGGCCCAGGACGAAACGGAAGGCCGCGAGCATCTGGACGGACGTGGAAAGCCCGGAGCCAAAGGAGCAGAGGGAGTAAGTCCCGATGCTAAGCATGAGGGCGCGGGTGCGTCCCATGCGGTCGGCGATCCAGCCGAAGAGCAATCCTCCAATGCCGCTGGCGAGGAGGGTGAGCGTGTTGAGGAGACCGACAACAGGCTTGCCAATGTGCAGGTCGCGCATGACATAAGCCACGACCATGGCGTACAGCATGACGTCGAAGGCATCAAGCGCCCAGCCCAGGGCCGCGGCAACCAGCGTGCGACGCTGCGTGGCGGTGACGTCCTGGAAAAGCATCGGCGGATTGTAAACCTTGCCTAGAAACCTGGCTCGGAACTTACAAGACTCGATCAGCGCGCGTAGCGCGTGTGAAGCTTGAAATACCGCAAGGCGGTCTGGACATCGCGGCCGATCTGGGTCTTCAGCGCCTCGGTGTTGGGGAACTTGATTTCGTCGCGGATGCGCTTGAGGAAGATGATCTCAACTTCGGTCTGCGCGGTCAGCTCAATCGGATGAAAGTTCAGCAGGTGGGTTTCAATCGCGAAGCCATCGTCGCCGAAGGTTGGCCGGTTACCCACGTTGGTCACGGAGTCGAAGGCCTCGTCCGCGACTCGGGTACGGGTGATGTACACGCCATTCCGGGGCACGATTTCGCCGTATTCCACGAGGTTGATGGTGGGCACGGTGTACTTGTGCCCCAGGCCGCGTCCCCGTCCGGGGTGCGAGACGATGCTGAAAGGACGTCCCAGCAGCGCCCGCGCACGCGACATTTCTCCCTCCGCGATGAGTTTTCGGATCTGGCTGCTGGAGACCGCGTGGCCCCGCAGTTTCATCTCCGGATCAATCGTAACGGCGAATCCAAATTCACGGCCGAGTTCCTCCAGGCGATGGATGTCACCCTGTGCCTTGTGCCCAAAGCGAAAGTTGTAGCCCTCGTGGACCTCGCGGGTGGCGAGCTTCTCAACGAGAATGTGCTGCACGAAAGCGCGTGGCGACATGACCGAGAGATCGCGCGTGAAAGGAAGCACCAGCACGGCGTCGATGCCGGTCCGTTCCAGGTAGAGCAGCTTCGTCGACATCGGTGTGATGAGCTTAGGCGCGACGTCGGGACGCAGGATCCGCGTGGGATGCGGATCGAACGTGATGGCAATGGCGCGGCCATCGATTTGATGCGCGTGGTGGACCAGCGCCCTCAGCACGCGCTGATGCGCGCGATGTACGCCGTCGAAGTTGCCGATGCTGACCACGGCGGGTCCGAAGCCTGCGGGAATGTCGTCGAGTGAGCGGAATATCCTCATCGGCGGCGGTTCAGAGCTCAAACTCGAGCTTCAACCCGTCGTGCGACAGTTGCACCCCGGGCGGGAGCTGGCGGTTTGTGGCTTCATGTGGCAGATCGTGCGAGATGTGGGTGAAGAATGTGCGCTTCGGCTGCAGCCGCTGCACGATCGAGAGAGAGTTCTCGACGGTGGAGTGCGTGGGATGCGGCTTATGACGGAGTGCATCCAGGAAAAGAATGTCGAGACCTTGCAGCATTTCCATGGAGGCTTCGGGAATCTCGCTGAAATCGGTCAGATAGGCGGCCGAACCAAATCTATACCCGTAAATCTCCGCTTCGCCGTGAATCACCGGCACCGGAGTAAACGTTGCGTCGAAGAGACGCAGGGGCTGGTGATTGAGCGGGTGCAGTTCCACCTGGGCGATGCTTCCGAATTTATAGTCATCGTCGAAGATGTACTTGAAGACGTGCCGCAGCACGCGCGAAGTGCTGTCGTTTGCGTAGAGCGGAACTTTGGGACCGCCGGTAATGCGGGGGAAACTGAGCGGACGGACGTCGTCGAGACCCAGGATGTGATCGGCATGACCATGGGTGTAGAGGATGGCGTCGATCTTGCGGATACCCTCGCGCAATGCCTGTTCGCGGAAATCCGGAGTGGTATCGACCAGCACCAGTTTGTCGCCGTACTGCACCATAATCGACGGACGGGTGCGGCGGTCATGAGGGTCGGTTGAGCGGCAGACCGCGCAGTCACAGCCAATGGTGGGCACGCCCATGGACGTGCCGCTGCCCAGGACCGTAAGGGTTGCGCGCATCAGGCGTTGCCTTTGCCTCCCGTCGGGGGCGGGGCCTGCGTCAACATCTTCGTGATCTCGATGTAGGCCATGCGCAGTTCGTAAAGAACGCTGTCGAGCAGGCGAGACTCCTTGGCGTCGAGATTGCCCTTGGTTTTTTCCTGGAGGATCGACAACATGTCCACCGTCTGGCGAGCCGCGATAATATCGGGCTGATATTTCACCTGTCCCGACTGGGGATCGAGCCCAAGCTGCATGAGAGCCGTGGTGTACAACGACGCCACCAGCTTCTCGAAGGTCATCTCGAAATCCTTGGCGCTGCGCCCCTGCTCTTTCATCTGGCCGGAGAGGTGCTGGTCGATGTCTTCCGACGATTGCTTGTAAGCCGCAGCCGAAGCGCGCTTCTCTTCGGCCGTGACGGCATCCTCTTCCGCAGGTTCTTCTTCTGTCCCGGGAGCTTCCACCGGCCGCTTCGGGAACTCCGTAACGCTGGAGTCGCCGGTTTTTGTCTCAGTGGCCACAGGCGCGGAGTTCTGCGTTTCTTCTTCGCGGGGAGCGTCGGGACGAACCTCGCCTTCCATCGTGAACTTGCGTCGATCGGTGACGGTAAAGTTGCTTTCGTTTTTCTTGTCTGCCATGGTCAGATCTCAAAGGGAATTGGATGCGGATGAGCGACGGCATCGCCGGCGCGTAATTCTGTGCCCGGGGCTGCTGCCTCGCGACGTATGTATCCCAGGGCTATGAACTGCCGGGAGGGAAGAACCGCCACGCTGGTCAGCTCTCCGACTTCCTTGCCGTCTTTCAGTAATTTGGTTCCGGCGGATACGACTTGCGAAACTTCGAAACCAGCAAGGCCGCGATGTACGTTGCCGCGCGAGTGGATGCGTTCCACGATCTCCTGGCCGATGTAGCAACCCTTGGCGAAATGGAGAGCGTGCTTCTGCTGGGTCTCTTGCGGTAACTCGCGTTCGCGGATGTCCTGGCCGAATACCGGGATGCCCGCTGCAACGCGGAAGGTCTCAAGCGCCTCGTAGCCGACCGGTTGGGCTCCGGCGAGGACCAACGCATCCCAGAGCGCGGCGGTGTTCTCCGGGGCGAACCAGATTTCGAATTCCGGAAACGACTCGCTGGCCCCTCGGGCTACCGAGATGCCGACGCCATTCCAGGTCGCGTCCACAACCTGCAGCAGCTCAAGAGTCGCGGGCAGATTCGCTGTCTGTAAAACCTGGGCAGCGCGGGGACCTCGGAGGCCGAAGGACGCCAGCTTCTCACTCACATTGGCGAGTTCGACGTCGTCCATGATGATGTAGCGATCGAACCAGCCGATCAGGTTAGCGGCCTGTGACTCATCCGTGGCGAGCAGGAAGTAGTCTCCACGGTTGTAAGCGGTCAAATCGCCCTGAATCCGGCCCTGTGGATTGAGAACGAAGCTGTAAACCCCATTCCCCGTAGCGAGATCGCGGACGTTGTTTGTGACCATGCCGTTCAGCCAGCGGACGCGATCTTCTCCGGTCACCACGATTTTGGCGCGCCAGGTCGTCTCGAAAATGGCAGCTCCGGAGCGCAAAATCTCGAGTTCTTCCCCGGGACTGGTGAACACAGCTGCAGCCTCGGCGCCGTGATAGCTGCCCATCCGCGCCGGCAAGGACTTCTCTTGTAAGAGGGAGTTGCGCATACAGAACATTTGATTATAGCGAAGCAACGGGGGATTCGAAGAACGGCGGTTGCCGATACTAAGCCGGCGCTATAGAATCCGCTCGCTTCGATGGAGGGGTTTATGCGTCGCTCATTGTTACTTCTATTTGCCACAGTTGCGCTGTCGGTCGCCGGATGTGCCCAGGAGCATGAGCACGAGCAGATGTCGGTCGTTAAACCTTCTCCCCAGTTCGAGCAGATGAAAAAACTCGTCGGCAAATGGGAAGGTACTTTCGGCGGTCGGCCGACGACAACGGAGTTTCGCCTGACCGGCGATGGTTCGGCACTCATGGAAATCATGGCCAGCGGGACGCCGTTTGAGATGGTCACCATCTATCACATGGATGGCGACCGCTTCCTGGCAACACACTACTGCGCGGCCCACAACCAGCCCCGCATGGAAGCGCTGAAGGGCGACGGCAATACCGTGGAGTTCAAGTACATCGATGGCACGAACATCGCGCCGGGCGATACGCACATGGAGAATGTAAAGATGACCCTGGCCGATGCCGACCATCACAAGGAGCTCTGGACTTCCAGAGAAAACGGCAAGTCCGAGTCGATGGAATTCGATTATCACCGCGTGAAATAGACAGGCCCTGTGCCGAGCCGCCGTGCTCGCACGTACCCTGCTGTGTTTTAATCGTTGTGTGCCTTTTCATCGTATTTTTGCGGTATTTTGTCTAGCCGTCAGCCTGGCAGCGACTTGTCCAGGCCAAGATCCCACCCCTCCGGTCCAACCGCCTCCCGCGCCAAGCCAGGACGCGCCCGAGAAACCACAGCAGGGCCCCGAGTCGGGTCCTGATTCGCAGACCGGTCAGGCAGCGGCGGTTCCAGAGAAGAAGATCACGCCGCAGGAAGCCCAGGATTTGTTCAAATCCGGCGACGAGATCTTGCGCTTTGCCAGCCATCAGACGGGACTACCCATCAAGCACGACGTGAAACACAGGCTCACCTCGCGCGATGAGGTGCAAAAATTTATCGAAAAGCGCATGAAGGAAGATCCGGATGCGAAGCGGATGGAAGAGTCCGAGTTCGTGATGAAGAAGTTCGGCCTGTTGCCGGAAGGCTTCAATCTGCGGAAATTCATGGTTTCGATGTTGCGCGAACAGGTGGCCGGTTATTACGACACGAAAACCAAGACGATGAACCTCCTCGATTGGCTTCCGCCCGACGTCCAGAAGCCGGTTATGGCCCACGAATTAACGCACGCGTTGCAGGACCAGTTTGTGGACCTCGACAAGTGGGAGGAGGGTGGCAAACCGGAAGGCAAGAAACTCTCTTTGCCTGAGCAGTTGTCGCTGGACGAAGTACGCGTAGCGCGGCAGTCGGTAACCGAGGGCCAGGCCATGCTGGTACTGATCGACTACAGCCTTGCTCCCATGGGTCGAACCTCCGCCGATGCTCCGGATGCCGTGAAGGTAATGGAAGACCAGATGATGGACAGCACCGGATCGCCGATCTTCAATAGCGCCCCTCTGTATATCAAGCGCGCCATGATGTTCGCCTATCGAGAGGGAACAGAATTCGAACGGCAGGTACTGGTAAGCCAGGGCCAGCAAAAGGCGTTCACCGGCACTCTGCAGGCGCCTCCGCAGGACACGCGCGAGGTAATGCAGCCGAAGAGCTATCTCGCCGGAGAGCATGTCCCCCTGCTATCGGTGCCGGACTACGACAAGATCCTGGGCCATGGCTGGGAGCAGGTGGATTTCGGCGCTCTGGGCCAGTTCGACGTCAACGTCCTGATGGAACTCTATGCCGATGCCGAGACCTCTGCTGGACTGACGCCCGCCTGGCGCGGAGGCTATTACTACGCCGCTCACAAGAAGGGGACCCCGCCGGGAAACGTTGCCTTTATTTATGTTTCCAAGTGGAGCGACGAAGACAGCGCGGCCGACTTTGCAAAGCTCTTCGCCGGATCCTGGAAGGAACGTTACAAGAGCCTTCGAACGGATACGAGCACGGGGACGCAGGACAAGAATGTTTTCCGCAAGGAAACGGAGACAGGTCCTGTGTCGGTCGAGCGCAGCGGTACGGTCGTCGTCGCAATCGAGAGCTTTGCCAAGGAAGATGCCGCACGGCTGAGAAGTTCCGCGTTGCAAGCGGACGCGGGAGGCGCCCGCACTTCTGCCACGCTTCGGATGAAGGCTGGTCCGATGTTGAACTTCAGGAACTTCGCTGGAATGGATGCCGTGCTGCTCGCGCCTATCGCGGGCTCGAAGTGGTGACCGGGACTACCTTGCGTCCTTCAGATCGCGAACGGTCATCGTTCCGCTGGCCGGGCCGATATTCACCATGAATCTTGAGCCGCACTTGTGACAGCGATAGAAGCGCATGTTTGGAGAGAAGAACCTTATGAGGTGTTCCCGAAATCCTCTGCGGCGGGAGCGGAGAACCTTTTCGGATCCGCAGTGGGGACAAGGGCCAAGGGAATCGTTTTTGCGATCCATGTCTTATAACTATACAGCGGCGAAAACAGACTAGAACGTATTATTAGTATCAGCTATTTACTTCGTAAGTTCAGGAGATTCGGATTGTCGCAAGCAGAGATAGGCATTATCGGAGGTAGCGGGCTTTACTCCATGCCTGGCGTCTCCGAAGTTGAGGAAGTTAAACTAAGTACTCCGTTCGGCGATCCATCGGATCCCTATGTACTGGGAACCTTGGCCGGCCGGAAGGTAGCCTTTCTCGCGCGTCACGGCCGCGGCCATCGCCTGCTCCCGACGGAGCTGAACTTTCGCGCCAATATTCATGGGTTCAAGCAGCTCGGGGTGGAGCGGATTATCTCCGTTTCGGCGGTAGGATCTCTGAAGGAGGAACACCGCCCGCTGGAGTTCGTGATTCCCGATCAGTTCTATGACCGCACTAAGCAGAGAATCTCTACCTTCTTCGGCGAGGGACTCGTGGCGCACGTTGCCTTCGGTGACCCGGTCTGTGGAGAGATGACCAAGGTTCTGAAAAGCGCCACTGACAAGGCAGGCGTAGTTTCAAAGTCAGGTGGAACCTACGTCTGCATGGAAGGGCCGCAATTTTCTACCAAGGCGGAGTCGAACCTATACCGCTCGTGGGGAATGGATGTAATCGGCATGACCAATCTCCAGGAAGCAAAACTCGCTCGCGAAGCGGAGATTTGTTATGTCACCGTGGCGATGGTAACCGACTACGATTGCTGGCATCCGGATCACGATGCCGTAACCGTGGACCAGATCGTGGCCGTGCTGCTCAAGAATGCGGAAAACGCCTGCGGCGTCGTACGAGAAGCGGTGGCCATGATGCCGCGCACGCGCTCCTGTAAATGCGGATCGGCTTTAGCGACGGCCATCATTACTAATAAGGACGTTGTGCCTGCCGCCACGCTGGAGAAGTTACAGTTGATTGTTGGGAAATATTTCGACCGAAAGAGAGTGGGCGCGTAGGAATGTCGATCGTAGTGGTGGGCTCCGTTGCCTTTGATACCCTGAAAACCCCTTATGGCGAGCGCGAAAAGATCCTGGGTGGAGCGGCAACTTACTTCTCGCTCGCTGCAAGCCAGTTCACGAAAGTCCGTGTAATCGCCGTGGTTGGAGAAGACTTCACCGAGCAACACGAAGACGTAATGCGGGCGCGCGGCGTGGATACCTCCGGGCTCGTCCATGCGGCAGGGAAGACCTTTCATTGGGGCGGCGAGTATCACGCCGACAATATCAACGACGCCAAGACAAAGTTCACGGACCTGAACGTCTTCCAGAATTTCAACCCCGAAATTCCCGAGGGCTACCGCGATTCCGACTACCTGTTCCTGGCCAACATCGATCCCGTGCTGCAGTTGCAGGTGCGTAAGCAGTTGCCGAAGGTGAAGCTCGTGGGTGGCGACACTATGAACCTTTGGATCAACATCAAGCATGCCGAACTGCTGGAGACGTTGAAGGGCGTCGACATTCTGCTGATCAACGACACCGAAGCGAAAATGCTGTCGCAGGACGCGAGCGTGCCACGCGCCGCTCGCAAAGTGCTCGGCCTCGGTCCCAAGGCATTGGTCATCAAGCATGGCGAGTACGGCGCAACCATCTTCTTCCGTGACGGCGAGTTCGGCGGAACGCATCATCCGTTCCGCGCCCCTGCGCTGCCGTTGGAAGAGGTTGTCGATCCCACCGGTGCGGGCGATTCTTTCGCCGGAGGGTTCATGGGTTACATCGCCTCTCAGCCGGAGCTGACTCGTTCGGTTCTGAAAAATGCGATGTTTTACGGCAGCGTCATGGGATCGTTCGCAGTGGAGCGTTTCGGAACCGAGCGACTGCAATCGCTGACCCGCGAACAGGTCGAAGAGCGCCTCGCCCTCTTCCGCGACCTCACCCATCTCGACTGATGAAGAAAGTGAAAGCAGCGCCGCCGCTGGAGCCGATCGACTATTCCGGGATTGTTGCCCTCTGTGGTGCGGTTCTTTCGTTTGCTGCGTTCCTGTTCTTTTACAGGCGCGGCGAGATCCTCCTGTACGGCGATGCCGTCGCTCACCTCAACATTGCGCGCCGCGTCTTCGATTGTCGCGAGCCCGGCATCCGGCAGCTCGGCACGGTTTGGCTGCCCCTCCCGCACTTGTTGATGATTCCGTTTCTTCTCTCGGATAATTTCTGGGTCAGCGGAATCGGCGGCTCGCTGCCCTCGATGGTCGCCTTCGTGCTTGGTGGAGTCGGGCTTTACCGGCTGGTTTCGGCCCGCACCTCTGCTGCGATCGGCGGGCTGGCGGCAGCGATTTACCTCCTCAACCCAAACTTGCTCTACATGCAAGCGACCGCCATGGGCGAGAGCGTGTACCTTGCCCTGATGATCTGGGCAATCGTGTACCTCGACGCGTTCGCCCAGGCCCTCGAGGGAAAAGCGGGAAGGCTTAGCGCTCAAAAGGCACTGAGCCGCTGCGCGATCGTGCTGGGCGGCGCAATGCTCACGCGCTACGACGGCTGGTTCCTGACCATGGTGTGCGGCATCGCCGCCTTGCTGTTGCTGGTTCGGCAGTGGGAGTCGCTATCGGCGAAAGCTCGGCGCGCGCTGAAAAAGGCAGCGCTCCGATTCTGCCTTTTCTGCGCGCTCGTCCCGGCACTCTGGCTAAGTTACAACTACCTTCTCTCCCGCCATGCCATGGATTTCGCCAGCGGTCCCTATTCCGCCAAGGCAATTGCCGAGCGCACCACTCCGAAAGGAGCGCCGCCTTACCCAGGGAAGAACCATTCGGGGACCGCTGCGCTGTATTTCCTGAAGGCCGCCAAGCTCAACATGGCGGAAGGACCTTGGCAGTTCTTCGTGATGTGCGCCGTGGTTCTAGGAAGCATCGCGATTGCCGCTACGATTGCAAGGGGATGGATATGGTTGCTCATGTGGTCGCCGCTGGCCTTCTACGCCCTTTCCATCGCCTACGGCAGTGTGCCGATCTTCCTGCCGGAATGGTGGCCGTTCTCGTACTACAACGTGCGGTATGGGCTCGAACTCTTGCCGCTCTTCGCCGTGAGCCTGGCCGTGCTCGCATCCATGGGTAAGAAAGTGCCATTCGCCCACAAGCGATGGGCCGTGTCGGTTCCCGTCGTGGTTCTTGCAATCGTCACCGGCGGGTACGCATGGTCGTGGCGCGCGACACCGATCGTCCTGCGGGAGGCGCGGGCCAACGGTAAAGCCCGCCTGTCTCTCGATACCGCTCTCGCGCGTTACATCGCAGCTATGCCGCAAAACGCAACCATCCTGATGCAGACCGGCTCATACGTTGGTGCGTTGCAACTGGCGGATCGTCACCTGGACCACGTGATTTGGGAAGGGCTCTTCTGGCAATGGGAGGTCGCGCTGAATCAACCCGCTGAGCACGCCGATTACGTGATTGCATTCGACGACGACACCGTCTCCAAGGCCGCGCACCAGCATCCCGAGGGCTTGCAAAGCCTGCTTGTTTTGCACGTCGCCGGTCAGCCGGCGGCGTCCATCTATCGCAGTGTGGTGCGGAACGCGCCTGCGCTCTAGACGTTGAACCATGGGACGCAATTCCTGCTCAGGAATCGGAGTGCTAGAATTTGTTGCAATTTCATGAATCCATTAAGTTGGGCGGCCGCGCACGGCTTCAAATTCGAGCCTTGGTGGGAGATAGGGTCAAACCTCTTCCGCATCGGCCTTGCCGCTTTTCTGGGTGGCGCGATTGGCCTTGAACGCGAGCTTAGACATAAACCCGCTGGGCTTCGCACCAACATGTTCATCTGCCTCGGCGCCGCATTGTTTACGGTCCTTTCCGCTGAGCTGGCGGGAGAGTTTAGCGGCGACCACACGCGCGTAGCGGCGCAGATCATTCCCGGCATCGGTTTCATCGGCGCTGGATCCATCTTGCATTCCCGTGGTTCCGTGCAGGGCATCACGACGGCGGCAACTCTCTTCGTGGTCGCCTCGGTCGGAATGGCGGCCGGTGGTGGCCTATACCTCACGGCTGTCTTCTCTACCGTGCTGATCATGCTGGCTCTGATCATCCTCGGTTCGATGGAAACTAAGTTCAATCTCAAGCCGATGCCGACGCTGTACGAAGTATTCGGCGAGAATCCGGACGAACTCACGAATTCCATCAATGAAGTTCTGGAAGACATGCATCATGTAATGGAAAGTGTGCAGGTCAGCAAGTCCAATAGCCATTACCGCATGCAGTTCGTGGTCACCAACACCCTCGGGGAGCGTCAGCGACTGCTATCAATCCTGCAGACACTGGGTTGCGTGACACGGGTCAATACCTTTTCTGCGCCGGAACGGGAGTAGCGCGTGACCTCGATCCCGTTCGCCAAGGCCAGCGCCTGCGGCAATGATTTTCTCGTCATCGACATCGCGCATTCCGGCCCGGACATCCACTCTCTGACGCGCAATCTCTGCGATCGTCACAACGGAGTCGGCGCCGACGGTGTGGAGTGGCTCATCCCCTCCAAGGTTGCCGATATCGAGGCGCGGCTAATCAACGCCGATGGCAGCGAAGCGGAAGTGTCCGGCAACGGGACCCGCTGCGTGGCCGCGTGCATCGCAGAGCACGGAGCAGCAGAACCTATCTCGATTCAGACCGGCGCGGGAATCAGACGTTGTGAACTCATCGCCCGTCGCGGGAATACATACGAATTCAGAACCGCCATGGGTGCGGCGGAAATCGGCGGCGAACTCACGGTGCGAGCCGCGGGAGCGGAGACGACCGGGATTCGCTTATCGACCGGCAATCCCCACTTCGTGATCTTTGTAGAGCGATTTGCCGAAGGCTGGCAGATGCTCGCCGAGGCAATCGCACGAACCCCACATTTTCCGCACGGCACAAATATCGAGTTTGTGAAAGTGAGCGGACGGCAGCACGTAGATGTTCGCCTGTACGAGCGTGGCGTTGGAGAGACCCAGTCTTCCGGAACCGGTTCGTGCGCTTCAGCGGTTGCGGCGATCCACAGCGGGCGGTGCGATTCTCCGGTCCGGGTGAGCACGCCCGGGGGCGCGCAGACGGTCGAATGGAATCAGGAGATCACGCTGACAGGTCCGGCTACGATCGTCTGCACCGGCCAGTTTTTCATTTAGGATGGGCCAGATGCCGCACGTCGCCCCAATTCGCCCGCCAATGCTACGGCCCGGCGACATCGTAGGAATCGTCGCGCCGGCGAGCAATATCGATCCCAAGTCACTGGCTGCCGGGTGCGAACACCTCGGACGCCTGGGCTACGTGCCGTATTACCTCGACTCGATCTTCGAGAGGGATCTTTTTTTCGCGGGAAGCGTGGCGCGTCGCGTCGCGGAACTCGAGCACATGTTTGCCAATCCTGAAGTGCGGGCGATCGTCTGTGCTCGCGGCGGCTACGGCAGCAACCATGTCTTGCCGCACTTGAACATAAAGAAGCTGTTGGCGAATCCCAAGCCTTTTATCGGCTACAGCGACATCACCACGTTGCTCACGTTCTTTGCCGATAATGGCCTGGTGGCCTTCCACGGCCCCATGGTGGCGAAAGATTTTGCCCACGAGGATGGCATCGACCTGGAATCGTGGAGCACGGTACTCGGATCCTTGTCGGGCTACGAAAAGGATTTCGGGCGCGACGAGGTCGAAGCGCTGATACAAGGCGAGGCACAAGGAACTCTTTACGGTGGCTGCCTCTCCATGCTTGTGGCATCGCTTGGAACGCCATACGAGATTGACACCAGGGGAACGATCCTGTTCCTCGAAGACGTCAACGCCAAGCCGTACCAGGTGGACCGTATGCTGATGCAGTTAAAGCTTGCCGGCAAATTCGAAGAGGTGCGCGGCGTGATCTTCGGCGAGATGCTGGACTGCATCCAGCCTTCGGGGCAGGACTATCGGCTACAGGAGATCATTTTGCGGATCTTGACCGAGTTCCAGATTCCGGTCGCCTACGGCTTTCCCTCCGGACATGTTCGGCGCGCGAATCACGTCCTCCCGTTCGCGGTCAACGGCAGGCTTCGGGTGACGGAGCAAGTGCATCTCGGATTCGACGCTGCGGTCGAAGAGCGGCGGGCGCCGGACGTGGCAAAGGAACAGGCCGGACGATGAGCAAGCATATCCATCTGGTCGGCATCTGTGGCACGGCGATGGCATCGCTGGCGGGCATGCTCAAGGCGCGTGGATTCCATGTCACCGGCTCGGATGCCGCGGCCTATCCGCCGATGTCCGATTTCCTCGCCCGGATCGGTGTGCCCGTCTCGCAGCCGTTCGCCGAAAGCAATCTCACATCGCGGCCCGACCTCGTCGTGATCGGCAATGCCATCTCCCGCGGAAATGTAGAGCTCGAATACGTGCTGGACCAGGGCATCCCGTTTACATCCATGGCTGCGCTGCTTCATGACGAATTTCTGCAACAGCGCGAAGTGATTGCCGTCGCCGGCACGCATGGGAAAACCACCACTACCTCGATGCTCGCGTGGATCTTCCATTTCGCCGGTCGCAATCCTTCGTTCCTGATCGGTGGCATTGCCGAGAACTTCGGTTCGAGTTTTGCCGTCAGCGAGGGCGCGCATTTCATCATCGAAGGCGATGAATACGACACCGCCTTCTTCGACAAAGGCCCGAAGTTTCTCCATTATTTTCCGAAGTCGCTTATTTTGACCGCCGTCGAGTTCGACCACGCGGATATTTACAAAGATCTCGAGGAAGTGAAGACGGCCTTTAAGCGTTTGGTGAACCTGATCCCGCGCAGCGGCAGAATCCTTGCGTGGGATGGGCATCGCAACGTGGACGAATGCGTTGCCAAGGCCTTCTGCAAGGTCGAGCGCTACGGCTTCGCCGCGAACTCCGAATGGCGCGTCGCCAACGTGCAGCACTCGCCGGCTCAGACTCGTTGGACGGTGCTGCGTCACGGCACTGCCTGGGCGAAGCTCGAATTTCCCATTGCCGGCGATTACAACGTGCTCAATGCCACGGTTGCAGCCGCCATGGCTGCGCATTACGGCATCGCCCCGGAAGAAGTTGCGGCGGCCCTTCACGAATTCAAGAGCGTCAAGCGGCGACTCGAGGTCAAGGCCGAGGTGAAGGGGATTACGATCATCGACGATTTCGCGCATCACCCCACGGCCATTGCCGAAACCCTCAAGGCGCTGCGCACCCGCTATGCCGGGCGCCGTCTCTGGGCGGTCCTCGAGCCGCGTTCCAATACCCTGCGCCGCAACGTATTTCAGCACGAACTCGTGCAAAGTCTTCGCATCGCCGACCGGGTAGTGCTGGCCGGAATCTTCAAGTCGGAGGCGATTCCGGAATCCGAGCGCCTCGATCCGGCAAACGTGGTGCGCGAACTCAACCAGCAGGGAACTCCCGCGGTATTGCATCCGACGGCGGATGAGATTACGGCTGCCATCGTCCCTGAACTTGTTCCGGGTGATGTCGTCGCGATCCTCTCCAATGGAGGCTTTGGCGGCATCTACGAAAAGCTGCCTGCCAGAATCGAGCAGGGCGCATGAATGCCCTCGGCCGCTGCATCGTGCGTTTCGGCGGATTGCTGCTCATCCTGTTTTCGCTCGCGTCTCTCGGATTCGGCGCCAACCCGGTTACCTGTTCGGCCCCGGCTAAACTCACGCCCAGCGCACCCTTGGAATACTTTATCTCCGGCGCGGATCATGATCGCCATCTCTTGCATATTGCGATCCGCTATCAATCCAGCGGCCCTACAGAATTCCAGATGCCGGTTTGGAATGCGCTCTACCAGGTTCGCGATTTCGCCCAATACGTCACCGGTGTTGCCGCCAGAAACAACAAGAACGAACCGTTACCGGTGACCGCCCTCGACAAAACGACCTGGCAGGTGGGCGCCGCGGATGGTTGCGCGGTGATCGAGTACACGGTGTTCGCCAATACTCCGGGTCCGTTTAGCTCCCAAGTCACTGCCGATCACATCTTTCTGAACTGGGCAGAAGTTTTGCTCTATGAGCCGAAGGAGCGCAGCACCCCGCTCATGCTCGCGTTCTCTCACCTGCCTTCGCAGTGGGCGCTCCACGATTTAGGCGTGTTCGACGAACTTCCGTTGGAAGGCACCTACCAGCTTCACGAGCCGGTTCGCTATGACGTTCTTGTCGATAGTCCCGTGGACGTCGGAAGTAGTCAAATTTCTACCTTCGACGAAGATGGAGCGCGCTATCGCATCGTTGTCGATGCCGACAAGGCTGACTACACCCTCACTCCCTTGCAGGATGCGGTGAAGAAGGTGGTGCACGCCGAGGTCGATTGGATGCAGGATCGGCCCTTCCAGCAATACACCTTCCTCTACCATTTCCCGCATGGACCGATTGGCGGAGGGATGGAACACAGTTATGGCACGGCCATCACTACCCCTGCCTTTCGGCTTCGCGACAACCCTCTCGCCCCCATCGACACGACCGCCCACGAGTTCTTCCACTTGTGGAATGTGAAGCGCATACGCCCGCAATCCATGGAGCCGGTCGATTTCGAACACGAGCAGTACTCACGCGCGCTGTGGTTTTGCGAAGGCGTAACCAGCACTGCTTCGGAGCTCATGTTGGTTCGCGCGGGACTGCTCAACGAGCGCGGCTACCTCGCCCATCTCTCCGAGATATTGACCGAGTTTGAGAGCCGTCCGGCACGCCGCTTTCAGTCGCCGGAAGACTCCAGCGTCGATGCGTGGCTGGAGGGACGGCCCTACTACCGTCGTCCGGAACGAAGCGTTTCCTACTACACCAGCGGGGAATTGCTTGGCGTGCTGCTCGACTTGCGGATACGAGAGGCAACCCGAGGAACCAAGTCTTTGCGTGATCTGTTTCAATTCATGAACGCTGAATACGCCAGGAAACATCGCTACTATGACGACTCCCAGGGCATACAACAAGCCGCCGAGAGCGTCAGTGGCGCGGACCTCAAAGACTTCTTTGCGAAGTACGTTCGCGGCACAGAGCCGATTCCCTACGACGATTTTCTCCGCTGGGTGGGTCTGAAGGTCGAGCCTTTTACGATTCTCGGAACCGATGCCGGGTTCGACGCGACGGTAAATTTCACCGGCTTGCCCGAAGTCGTGTCCATCTCCCCGGGCAGTCCTGTCGAAGCTGCGGGTGTGCGTGTCGGCGACACCCTGGCGGCGATCAATGGAGACGAATATCTCGGTGAATTGGACACATTTCTCGCCGGGCGTAAGCCGGGCGAAAATATCTCGTTCCGCTTCACTTCGCATGGTCGTCCGATCGTGGTGAATGTCGTACTCAAAGCCTCCAACCAGTCGGGGCTTGCGGCGGTCGATTTGCCGATCGTGACCCCGGACCAGCGCGCGCAGCGTAAAGCGTGGATCACCGGAGACGATCTCCCCATGGCCGGGCCCCGATGATCCGAACGTTTCTCGCGTTTGCCTGGTGGGCCTTCTGGACGCTGCTGAACGGTATCTGGGGCATACCCTGGATGTTGATCACGGGCCGCATCGACGGGCTCTACAAGAGCGCGGTCTGGGGTGCGCTCGTCGGTGCGAAGCTGGCAGGCGCGAAGATCGAGATTCGCGGACGCGAGAACATCCGCCAGGGTCAGAACTACATCTTCATGGCAAACCACGTTTCGAACATGGACCCGCCGATCGTGATCCCGCTCATTCCGGGTCGCACGTCGGTGCTGGTGAAGAAAGAATTGTTCCGGATTCCATTGCTCGGAACCGCCATGAAGCTGGCGCAACTTGTACCCGTGGATCGCACGAACCGCGACGCGGCCATCGCGAGCATTCGGGAGGCAACTGAGGTCCTGCGCCAGAATCTGCATATGACCGTATTCCCCGAAGGCACCCGCTCGAGCGACGGAAGAATGCGGTCCATGAAGAAGGGGCCCTTTTACCTGGCCGAAGAGTCGGGCGTCCCCGTAATTCCGGTCACCATCAGCGGTACCTTCGCGATGTGGCCGAAAAACCGGTTCCGCATGAAACCCGGTCCGGTCACCCTGACCTTCCATCCCGCTATCACCTATGCGCAAGCCGGTAACCGCGAGGCCCTGATGACCGCCGTACGCAACGCCATCGAGAGTGCCTTGCCGGAAGACCAGCGCAGCAACTTTACGGAACAAGATGAAATCTAGCGGCGCTCGGCGATGGCTTTTCGTACACTGCCGCCCGCAGCTTTGAGCCGTCGCGCGGCAACCGCCTTCGAGACGCTTGCCTGGACCATCACCAGCGCGACGGGAATGCTATCCCCGGCCTGTTCGACGGCGCGGGCGGCCTCATCGGCGGAGAGGCCGGTGATCTGCTGGACGATGCGAATGCCTCGTTCCATGAGCTTCTGGTTCTTGAGGTGAAGATTCACCATCAGGTTTCCATAAACATAGCCAAGCCGGGTGAACGCGCCGGTAGTGATCATGTTGCAGATCATCTTTTGCGCTGTACCGGCCTTCATCCGCGTCGAACCGCTCACGACCTCGGGGCCAACTTCCACCTCGATGGCGACATCGGCGATGGCCGCTAACGGCGTGCCGGTATTGCAGACAATCGCAACCGTCCTCGCGCCCTTGCTCCGGGCGTATTCCACTGCAGCGATGGTATAAGGCGTACGTCCGCTGGCTGCGAGACCGATCACAACATCCTTGCGCCCCGGTTTCTTCTTCACCATGTCGGCGCGACCAGCCTCGCGGGAATCTTCGTTCGCCTCTACGGCGTGACCCAGCGCCTGGTCGCCGCCCGCGATGAGGTATTGCACCCGCTCCGGCGAAGTGTTGAACGTCGGCGGACACTCGCTGGCATCGAGAGCGCCCAGGCGGCCACTCGTTCCTGTACCCACATAGATCAGTCGTCCGCCGCGGCGGAATGCCTGTTCCACTGCGCTGACAGCCTTCGCCACCTGGGGAAGCGCTTTGCGGACTGCCTTCGCGACTTTCTGATCTTCGCGGTTAATGATCTCCACGATTTCCAGCGCGGATTTGAGATCGAGGTCCGCCGAAGCCGGATTCGGACGCTCCGTGCGCAGGTGAGCGGTATCGGTTGCAGGCTTATGTCTCATGTTCTGGGTCAGAGATTCTCCACGATAGCATCATGGACCGCCGGCCTCAGCGTCTTGATCGCCTGCGATTCACGATGGGGCCATGTGCGGTTAGTAAGCAGGGTGATCGAGAGCCTCCGCTCGGGATCGATCCAAAGCGAGGTTCCGGTGTAGCCGAGATGTCCGTACGCTTTTGCGGAAAGCTTGCTTCCGGATTGCGACGGCGAGGAAGGCGTGTCCCAGCCGAGAGCAAAACTTGTGCCGGCGGGAGAATACGGGCGACGGGTGAAGAGCCGAACGGTTTCCGGTTGAAGAATCGGGGCGCCCCCCCGCAACAGGCATTCGCCGAAGAGCGCGAGGTCATAGGCACTGGCGAAGAGTCCCGCGTGTCCCGCGACACCACCCATTATGCTGGCGTTCTCATCATCCACTTCTCCCTGGATCACGCGATGGCGAAAGTCGCGATCGTCTTGCGTCGGAGGAATCGTAGAGCGCTTCTCGGCGTGCGGACAGTATCGTGCCGTTGTCATGCCGAGCGGCGTCGCAATCTCGCGGTCCACGAATGCCTCCAGGCTCTCGCCCGCAATACGAGCGAGGATATCTCCCAACAGGATGAAACCTAAATCGCTATATTCCGAGCGGATGCCCGGCTGATTTGCGAGAGGTGCGGCGGCGGCAGCCCCCACGATCTGCCCGCGCGTCTTGCAGCGAAGAAAGAGCTTTTCGTAGGCCGGCAATCCGGAAGAGTGGGAGAGCAGCATGGCGAGCGTGATCTCCCGCTTGCCGCCATCTTCGAACTCGCGAAAAAAGTCGCGCACCTTCTGATTCGTCTTGAGCGCGCCGCGTTCGTGCAAGAGCATGGCCATGGTAGTGGTCGCTACCGCCTTCGTAACCGAGGCCAGATCGTATACAGTTTCGGGCTGAACGATGGGAGCGTCTTCTTCGTAGGTAAACCGCCCGAACGCTTTCCACGCGACGAGCCTGCAGTTCTGGGTCACGGCCACTACGGCGCCCGGGGTCACGTGCTCGCGGATGCCCTCGGCGAGCAGCCGGAACGCACCAGCGAACTGCACATCCTGGTGCTCGAAGGCGTGCTCCAACGCCGCCGGTTGAACCTGGTTCATTACTGTAGGCTCCAAGTCGCGCCCCTATAATAAACATCATTTCTCTGTAACACGGGAAGGGAAACCGCTGTTGAACCGACTTCCGCACTGCAGGTCAAAGCTCTTCGCTGCCGTCCTCGTCATCTTTGTCGTCGTCCATCCGTTGTCCGCCTCTGCTGGCGTGGAAGCCGCACCCGATTCCCGGCTCGATGTACTCGATGGCATCTTGAAGGACGCGGTGCAGAATCAACTAGCACCCGGCGCCGTCGCAATCGTAGGCCACAACGGCAAGATCGTTTATCGCAAGGCGATCGGCTTTCGCTCTTCGTCCCATCGCGAAGCAATGACCGTCGATACCGTGTTCGACCTCGCATCGTTGACCAAGGTGGTTGCGACCACCGGTTGCGTGATGAAACTCTTTGAGCAGGGAAGAATCAAACTTGGCGAACCGGTCGCTCGCTACATCCCCGAGTTTGCGCAAAACGGGAAGCAGGACATCACCGTCCGCGACTTGATGACACACTATTCCGGCCTACCCCCCGACCTCGAACTGACGCCTTACTGGACCGGACTCGAAGAAGGCTACCGGCGTGCCAACGCCACGCGTCCCGATGCTCCCCCGGGCTCGCAGTTCCGCTACAGCGACATCAATTTCATCGTGCTCGGCGAGATGGTGCAGCGCCTGACCGGCGGCCCGCTAGACCGCTATGCGAAAGAACAGATCTTCCGGCCCCTGGGGATGGAGCACACCACCTATCTCCCTCCGGCCGAGTGGCGCAACGAGATCGCGCCCACAGAGGTGGATCCGCATACCGGTCAACTGCTGCGAGGCATCGTGCACGATCCGACCGCCCGCCAGATGGGCGGCGTCGCCGGGCATGCCGGCGTGTTTTCGACTGCTGATGACCTCGCCAAGTTCGCCCAGGCGCTTCTCGATAACGACGGCAAGATCTGGTCGCCGCTGACGGTTGAGAAGATGACCACCCCGCAGCAGCCGCAGACGCAGTCTATTTTGCGCGGCCTTGGATGGGACATCGATTCGCCCTACGCTACCAATCGCGGTGAACTGCTTCCCGTGGGCAGCTTTGGGCACACCGGTTTTACCGGCACATCGCTGTGGATCGATCCCACCACAAAGACCTACATCATCCTGCTGACCAATGCCGTGAACAACCACGGCAACGTGGTTTCCCTGCGCACTCGCTTCGCCACCGCCGTTACTACGGCCCTCAATCTCACCGTGGACGAAACCAACAAGCTGCGGCTGGCGGAGATCACCGGCTACAACGAAACCAATCCCTCGGGACGGCGCATCCTGTCGCGCAACGCCAGCGTGTCGACCGGGATCGATGTCCTGGAAGAGCACGACTTCGAAGCTTTGCGCAAGGCCGGCGCCCGGCGGATTGGTCTGGTTACCAACCAGACCGGCCTCGATTCCCACGGAAGACGAACCATCGATGTGCTGGCGCGTGCGCCGGGGATTGAGTTAGCGGCGATCTTCAGCCCCGAGCACGGCATCCAGGGCACGTTGGATTCGACGAATGTCGGCAACTCGCGTGACTCCGCCACTGGCGTGACAATTTATAGCCTCTATGGCGGCTCGGATGCGAAACGACGGCCATCGATGGACGCGCTCAGCAAGCTGGATGCGGTGGTCTATGACATCCAGGATGCGGGCGTGCGCTTCTACACGTACGAAGCGACCCTCGGCTATTTTTTGGAAGCTTGCGCGAAGGCCGGGAAACCGCTGATCGTCCTCGACCGGCCGGATCCCGATCGGCGGAACGATGGTCGAAGGCCCGGTTTCCGACAGTGGCAAAGAGAGCTTCACCAATTACACCACCCTGCCGCCGCGCCATGGCATGACCGTTGGCGAACTGGCGCGCATGTTCAACGAGACCCTCGGTATCCATGCCAAGCTTACAGTGGTAACGATGAAAGAGTGGCAGCGCGGCGACTGGTTCGACTCGACCGGGCAGATGTGGATCAATCCCTCGCCGAATCTGCGCAGCCTGACCGAGGCTATTCTTTATCCCGGCGTCGGCCTCATCGAAGGCACGAATATTTCTGTCGGACGCGGAACGGATACGCCCTTCGAAGTTGTGGGCGCGCCGTGGATCAAGCCCGAGGAATTCGCGGCCTTTTTGAACGCACGCCGGATCTCCGGAGTACGCTTCGTGCCAATCCAATTCACCCCAACGAGCGCGGTGTACGCCAACCAGCGGGTCGGAGGCGTGAACCTGGTGCTCACCGACCGCGAGGCACTCGACTCTCCGGAACTCGGCATCGAACTCGCTGCCGCGCTGCACACGCTCTACCCGCAGCAATGGCAGATCGACAAGATGGCGGAATTACTCGTGAGCGACGACGTGCTGACGAAGCTTAAGAGTGGCATGGATCCGCGCACGATCGCAGAGCAATACCGCGAGAAGCTGGAGGAATTTGAGAAGGTGCGGTCGAAGTATCTTCTCTACTGATCGTCATCCGGGGGTTTGCCCCGCCTGCGGCGAATCTCCGCCAGCCGATCTTTAATTCGCTTCTCCACGCCCTGTTCGGTCGGGTGGTAGTAGACGCGGTCTTTCAGATTGTCGGGCAGGCATTGCATGTCGGTCGTCTTGTCGTCGAAATCGTGTGCATACTTGTAGCCGGCGCCGTAACCGGTGTCTTTCATCAGTTTCGTCGGAGCGTTGCGCAGATGCAGCGGCACCGGATCCGCAGCGGTCTGCTCCACGTCGGTCTGCACGTCGCTGTATGCCGTGTAGAGTGCGTTCGATTTCGGCGCGATGGAGAGATAGACGACGGCCTGCGCCAAGGCAAGGTTGGCCTCCGGCATTCCGAGAAAATCAATCGCATCCTTGGCCGCCAGCGTCAACGCGAGAGCATTCGGGTCGGCAAGACCGATATCTTCCACCGCCATCCGGACTACCCGCCGCGCGATGTACAGCGGATCCTCGCCGGACTCGACCATCCGCGCGAGCCAGTAGAGCGCCGCGTCCGGATCACTGTTACGCACCGACTTGTGAAGAGCAGAGATGAGGTTGTAATGCTCTTCTCCCGATTTGTCGTAACGTAACACGCGTCGTTGCAGCGCATCCGCCACGATCTGTTCCGTGATGAGGCGCGCCGCCGTCGCTCCGGCGGCTTGGGCGGCGACCTCCAGTACGTTGTAGCCGGAACGCGCATCGCCGCTGGAATAGGAGGCAATACGAGCAAGCGCGCTCTCCTCCGCGGTCACATCGAGCCCGCCCAGGCCGAGTTCGCGATCCACAAGAGCCTTTCGCAGCAAGCCTACGATCTGCTCCTCGGTAAGCGGATTCAGCGTGTAAACCCGGCTGCGCGAGAGGAGCGCCGAATTGATCTCGAAAGAAGGATTTTCGGTCGTCGCCCCGATGAGGCGGATGTTACCGCGCTCCACGTGGGGCAAAAATGCATCCTGCTGCGCGCGATTGAAGCGGTGGATTTCGTCGACAAAGACGATGGTCCGCGTGCCGTACTGCCGGGCGCGTTCGGCATCGGCCATGACCTGCTTGATCTCCTTGATTCCCGAGAGCACGGCCGAAAACTCGATGAACTCTGCATGCGTCATCGCGGCGATAATCTTCGCTAAGGTAGTTTTGCCGACGCCGGGCGGCCCCCAGAAAATCAGCGAGCCGATGTCATCACGTTCGATCTGCACCCGCAGCGGCTTACCGGGCGCGAGGATATGCTCCTGCCCGACGAATTCGTCGAGCGTGCGCGGCCGCATGCGGTCCGCCAGCGGACGGCCGCGATCGGGTTCAGCAGGACGAGCTGTGTCGAAGAGGCTCATCCGTTTGCATTTCGTTGCCGCGAAGCCTCGTACAGCACGATCGAAGCCGCGATCCCCGCGTTCAGCGACTCGACTTTCGGGGAGTGCGGGATCGCCAGAGTTCCATCGACCATGGCCAGCAGCTCTCGGCTTACCCCCGCACCCTCACTGCCCACGATCACCAGCGAGGGGCCGCTGAAATCCACCTCGGGCAACGCCTCCCCTCTGTGCGATGAGGTCGCCCAGGTGCGGATGCCACGTTCTTTGAGTTGCCCAATCACCTGGTTCCACTCGACCTTCACCACCGGCAGCCGGAAGACAGAGCCCGAGCTGCCGCGAATTACCTTTGGATTCCATGGCGAGACGCTCCGATCGCCCAGGAGCGCTCCGTTCGCGCCGAAAGCTTCCGCGGAACGCAGGATCGTCCCCAGGTTGCCGGGATCCTGCACGCCGGCGACGCCGATGAGCAGAGGGTTCTCCGCCCGGAGCACGTCGTCGAGCTTGAAGGATTTCAGCTTCACCAGGGCGGCTACGCCCTGTGGCGAATCGGTCAGCACGGCGCTGGCGAAGACGTCGTCCGGCAGGAGCAATGTTTCAACCTGGGCGGCGAGCTGAGGCAGCAGCTTGTGGGCGCGGTCTTCGACCTCCTGGCTGAAGAACGCCGCTTTGATTCGCAGCCCGCTCCGGATGGCCTCCTCGATGAGGTGCATGCCCTCGACGGCGGAGTAGCCGTCCTCGGTCGGCGTGCCGGCGTGGAAAGCGCGCCGCAATTCCTTGACAGAGCTGTTCTGGCGGCTGGTAATGAGCCGCAACCGGTCTTTTAGGGAATGGTCCAATTTGGATTTCTCGTGACCATGATACTCGCCGACATTCCGCACTTCGGCTCGGACATGGTAAGCTGCTTATTCGCGGACGACACCTCGCAAGACTTCTGCGTCCGCCACCTCCGCTCAAATCGAGGACATACGGGTGCGACCCGAAATCGTAAAGATCAACAATGTTCAGCCCGAGCATAACCTCGTGGCATATGCCGCCGATCAATTAAAGGCTGGCCAGGTTCTGGGTATGCCGACAGACACGTTTTATGGTTTGGCAGCCGATCCATTCAACCTGCGCGCCGTCGAGCGCGTCTACGAGATCAAAAGCCGTTCGCGGCATAAGCCTCTTTCGCTCATGATCGAGTCGGTGGACCAGGCGGAAGAGCTCGCTCACGAACTGCCTTCCGCGTTCTATCTGCTGGCTCGACGTTTCTGGCCGGGTCCGCTGACGATTATTGTGCGAGCGCACGCCCGCCTTCCGCTCAAGGTCACGGCCAACTCCGGCAACGTTGCCCTTCGCGTGCCGGCGTCGCCCATTCCACTGGCCGTGATCCGGGCCGCGGGCCTGCCGATTACGGCAACTTCCGCTAACCTGAGCGGCGCCAGCGAATGCACCACGGCGGAGGCGGTGAAAGAGCAACTCGAAGATCGCATCCCGCTCATCGTGGACGGCGGTACGTCTCCTCGCGAAGTTGCATCGACGATCGTCGACCTGAGCCAGGGTGACGGCCAGTGGCGGCTCATCCGCCTGGGAGCGATTCCGCAAGAGCAGATTGCGGAGATGTTCGAAAAAGAATGAGCACGGCGCCGCCGCCTCGCGGCCGGAAGATAGCGGCTCTCGCGCTGCTTTTCCTGCTCACGGCGGCTGTTTTATTTGACGTTACTACTTCGGTCGCTATTATCCACCAAGCTAACACTGACGAGCGGCGGCCCACCGACGCCATCGTTGTCTTCGGGGCGGCCGAATATTACGGCCGTCCCTCGCCCGTATTGCGGGCGCGGCTCGACCACGGCCTCGACCTCTTCCGCCAGGATATGGCGCCCTTCGTCATCACGACCGGGGGCAGCGGAAAGGATCCACGCTACAGCGAAGGAGGCGTTGGACACGCGTACCTGCTGGCGCATGGCATCCCTGACGAGGCGCTGATCGAGGAAACCCATGGCGGCGACACTGCCCAGTCCGCAGAGCGAGTCGGGGTCATTATGCGGACCAACGGCCTGCGTACATGTCTGGCCGTCAGCGACGCCTATCACCTGTTTCGCGTGAAGCGATTAATGCGGGAGCAGGGAGTGGAGTGCTATGGCTCGCCACGCCCGGGATCGATTCCCCATTCCCTCTGGGCACGCTTCTGGGCCGTCCAGCGTGAGGTCTTCAGCTACGCCCTCTGGAAGCTGCATATCACCTAGCCGGCAACACCCCCGGGGGTGCCCTGATTTGTTTTCAGCAGCTTGGGCTGTGGAAAACCCCGGCGTCTAACAAAACAAAGAGTTATCGCGACAAAGGAGTTAAGCCCTTGGACGACAGGTGTGCCCATCGCAGCCTGCATGGGCGGGGTTTTCTCTTGTTCCTATTTTCAGAATAGCAATTGGGAGGGGGCAAACCGGACACTTTTTCGGAATTTATATTCCATTGGAGATCAGCGGGATAGGTGCAAAAGCGCGGGTCGCGGGGGCTTGACAGGTGGGGCGTACGACGTTGGTGGGAGATGGGTCTGGCCGTCGGTAGGTAAGGCGAAACGCACGATGGGTTCGGCTACGAATGCGGAGGTCTCCGCATTTTCCGCTCACCCTGACAATCCCAAAATGACTATTTCAACATTGCCAGGAGACGCGCTGGCGCGCCGGAGCCATTTTCGAATTTCGCTGGGGCGACGACGAGGGTAGCGCCCGCTTCCGGGGTGATCGCAAGATTCGCGACGTTTTCCAGGTGATAAACGCTGCGCGTGGAGCAGTACTGGTGAACCGGATAGTCCTGGCTGACGCCGGCATCGACGCTCATGGTGTCGGTTCCAATGCCGACCACATAGCGGGCATTAACGAGGAACTGGGCTGCTTCCAGGGAAAAGCCGGGGAAGTGCAGAATACCTCGATCATCCGCGTTGCGGAATGTCTTCGGATTATTCCAGCGCTCTCCCCATCCCGTGCGCATGAGGACGACCGCGCCTTGCGGAATATGACCGTGAACGTCTTCCCATGCCGCGATATCGTCCACGGTGAGAAGGTAATCGGGGTTCTTGGCTGCTTTGCGCGAGACGTCGATCACGGCAAGCGGACGAATGAGGCGTTCGGCGGGAATCTGGTCGACCGTCCACATGCCCTGGGCGAAATGCGCCGGCGCATCGATGTGCGTGCCGAAGTGTTCCGGCAGCGCGACTTGTCGGGTGTAGTAGCCGTGTTCCTCGTGGCTGGCAGTGTTCTTGGCGTGGTAGCGCTCGCTATCATTCCATGTAGGCGACGCTTCGCTCATGGTGTGGGTAAGGTCGAGGATGCTGTTCACCGAACGCTGCTCCGCCATCGCGCTATGGTGCTTTGCGAAAAGCAAAATCGCCAACGCGAGGATCCAGACGACCGTAAATGTACGCCACTTCATCATGCAAGCAGGTTCCGCAAGTTTTCAGAGCACCGGATATTGGTTTAGATGCCCTGGGGGTATGTTTGGTCAACAACTTTCAGATTCGCTGTTTATAGAATGCCATTTTCATCTTCGTAAACATAGAGGGGGTGCCGGTTTTGAGGGGTTACGAGAGGACTACCCCTATCGCGGGAACCGGAAGTTAGCCCGAGCGGGACGTCTCGTCGCGCCGTACGACCTTCCTCAGAATTCGGGCTTCAGCCCCTTGGAGGAATCGAACCAAACCCAATTACCTTTGGGTTGACGCGACGGACGTCGGCGTACGTTCGAGTTTGAATCCGCTCCAGACGCTGTTGATGCCGTTGTAGGTGATTTTGTCCGATCCTGCATGGAAGCCCATCTTTTCGACTTTCACGGTGCAGCCGTGGCACGCTTCGGTGCGTTCGAACGCGTAGCTACCATCGCGCTTGTTACTGATGCTGGCGAGCTCTTTCCCCGAAGCGTCCAGGAGTGTCACGTTGACGCGGAAGACCGGGTAGCCGCCTTCGTCGGTGATCATCCCCTCGATGGCGCCGCGCGGCGCAAGACCCTCCGGATTTGCCTCCTTGTACATCCAGCCTGGTCCGCGGAGCGGGCGGCCACCGGTCTGGCCGGTGAGCTTGTCGTCCTCTACCGACAGCACGCCGTTGACGAAGACGTATTTGAAGCCCACCGACGGGTGATTAGGGTCCTCGAAGGTGGCGATATCCCGCACGGTGGCGGGATCGAAGATGGTGATATCGGCGAAGTAGCCGGGCTTCAGCAAGCCGCGATGTTCGAGTTTCTCCCGTTGGGCGGGCAGCGACGAGAATTTGCGAATGGCGTCCTCGAGGCGAAGGACGTGCTGGTCGCGAACGTACGTGCCGAGAATACGAGCGAAACTGCCCCATGCGCGCGGATGCGATTTCGACTCGCTCAGCGGCCCGTCTTCCGCTTGCTCGCCGTAGTCCGTGCCCACACTCACCCACGGCTCACGCATGGCGAGACGCAGGTCGTCTTCGCTCATCTCGAAGTAAACAGCCCCGACATTATCGTGGTCGGCGACTACGAGGTCCATAATCGCGTCGAGCGGATCCTTGTTTTCACTCGCAGCGATCTGCTGGATGTTCTTGCCTTCATATTTCTTCAGCTCGGGCTTGAGGACGGAAGTGACGAGGATGCCTTTGCCACTTCCGCCCGTGCCCAGCCACATGTTGTCAAAGGAGTGATTGTCGGCCTGGAGAAGCTCGCGGATCTCCGCACGAATCTTCGGATCCTGCAGCCGCTTGGTAAAAGCATCAACCCCGCCCTCGTGATATCTCGCCGGGATGACGGCGCCCAGGGAGGTTGCCGAAGCAATGTACGGATATTGATCGGCGGTAATGTCGAGACCGCTGGCGCGGGCATCTTCGATCTCGGAAAGAATGGCGGGCATCTTGCCCCAGTTTCCTTTTCCGGCCACCTTGAGATGGAAGATCTCGGCAGGAATGTTGGCTTCGCGGGCGATCTGTTCCACCTCGCGGATGGCGTCGAGTTCGGTCTCGCTCTCATTGCGGATATGCGAGGCGTAGATGCCGCCGTGCTTGGCGGCGACGCGGGCCAGCGCAACCAGCTCGCTGGTCTTGGCGTATTCCCCGGGGGCATACATCAGAGCGCTCGAGACACCCATCGCTCCCTGCATCATGGCGTCTTCTACGAGGTCCTGCATGTCTTTTAATTCGCTCGCTGTCGGCGCCCGGTTGGCGGTGCCGATGACATAATTGCGAACCTGCGCGGCCCCGACATAGGTTCCGAGATTCACGCCTGGCTTCGCCTTCTCCAGCCGGTGAAAGTAATCCTCGAGCTGGAGCCAGTCGACGTTGAGATGGAAATGCTCGGTGAAATCGGCTGCTTCTTTCTTAATGCGATCGTTCAGCGGCGCGACCGTGTCGCCCTCTCCCGTGATCTCGGTGGTAATGCCCTGGCGCAGCTTGCTCTCGGCGCGCGGATCGATGAGCAGGTTCAGCTCGGATTGGCCGAGCATGTCGATAAAGCCCGGGGCAATGATTAGTCCCTTTGCATCGATGGTGCGCTTGGCGGTGACATCGGGTGCAGCAGTGCCGATGAAGGCGATGCGATCCTGCACGATGCCAATGTCGGCATAGACCCAGGGATTGCCGGATCCGTCCACAAGGCGGCCGTTGCGGATGAGGTAGTCGTAGTTTTGCGCGAAGAGTGGTGCGGTGAGAAAGAGCAGGAGAGCGATCGGTTTCAGGCGGCGGATCATTTGCGGAGCATTGTAACGTTATTGGTTGATGGAGACCTCGCGCCTCTGTCGCCGGTTCGATCGGGTTTGTCGACGGCGGAGCCGGGGTCCTGTGCACGCTTCGCTCAGGATGACACTCGCTAGATTCGTGCTTGTTCTAACGGACCCACCAGGAAATCAGCAAGGCGAGGTCGGCGGCGAAGACGGTGCTTAAAAAATTGACGCCGTCGTTGCCCAGAATGCCGCGACGCTCGAGGGTTGCACCGAGCAGGCTGTCGAAGAGCATGCCGGTAAAGCCGCAGGCCGCGGCGATGAACGCCCATTGCATGTCGAGTAACCCGGTCATCCAAGCGAGCACGCCGACGGTGAGGGCAGCGAGAGCGCCCCAGAGGGTTCCGCCAACGCTGATGCCGCCATCGAGACCCGCCTCAACCGGCGAGAAACCCACGATAATGTAGGTGCGCCCCCGGATCGCCTCGCCGGTCTCGCTGCTCACCGTGTCCGCAGCGGCTTCAGCAAGGGCCGCGACCACGCCGGGAATGAGGAAAACGAAGGCGTGCGGATACGCGATGCAGGCCCCGCAAATCGCGGCCGCGGCAAACAGGTTGGCGAACACTTGCCAGCCGTCTCTTCCGCTCGACGGCTGCACCTTTCCATGTTCGGCCTTGGTGTCGTGTCGCCACCGGGTCGCGACCGCGGTCAGGAGAAAGACTCCGAAAAGAACCGCGAATCCGGAAAATCCAGCACCCAGGTAAATCGTAAGGGCAACGGCGAAGCCGGCAAGCGCCCCGCCCGGAGTGACACCTTTCATCCACCGCGCCCACAGGGCGAAGACGGCGGTGATGGCGATGGCGGGAATCATCCGCGAAGCAAGCAGATCGGCCGCAACCGCAGACGATGAAAAAGCGAAAGTGAACAAACTTTGCAATGTCTTCCGTGGCGCAGCGCGATTTACGATCTTGACCCGTCTACGCTTTTCCGCATCGTAACAGGTGCAGGGCATGCTACTCTACCCGCCCGGTTGCGCGATCCGGCGCGAATCTGGCGCCGGCGTGCGGATTTCAATAGAACGGGACTGAAAGGTGAACTCATGGCTGCGTCTGTCTGGTCTGGATATCTAACGTTCGGGCTTATTTCGATGCCGGTGCGTTTATTTTCCGGCGCGCGCGGTTCTCGTATTTCGTTTAATCAACTTCACCGTGACGATCATGTGCGGGTTAAGCAGCAGCTGATTTGTCCGGCCGACGGCAAGGTGCTCGACCGCGACGAGATCGTGAAGGGTTACGAGTACCGCAAGGGCGAATACGTCATCGTTGAGCCCGAAGAATTGAAGAAGATCGAACCGAAAACCGCCAAGGCGATGGAAATCCTGGAATTCGTGAAGGCGGACGACGTGGATCCGGTCTACTTCGAATCGTCGTATTATCTGCAACCCGACGAAGGCGGAGAAAAACCGTACGCCTTGCTGGCGCAGGCGCTGAAAGAAACCAATTATCTCGGAATCGCCAAGCTTACGATGCACAATCGCGAATACACGGTGTTTCTGCGGCCGCACGAGAGCGGCATGATGCTGCACACCATGTATTACGAGGATGAAGTGCGCAAAATGGAGGCGCCGAAAGCGCATACCGAGATCAGGCCCGCCGAAATCAAGATCGCACACCAGTTGATCGAGGCGCTGGCAGGGAAGTTCGAGCCTGAAAAATTTCACGACACCTACGAAGAGAACGTGAAGAAACTGATCCAGGCGCGCGTCGAAGGCCGTGACGTAGAGGCTGTCGGCAAGCCCGCCAAGCCGGAGAAGGTGGTGGATCTGATGGCGGCGCTGAAACAGAGTCTGGAACAGATGAAGGGGCAAAAGAAGGGCGAAAGTCGAGTGGCGGAAGCACAAAGAGAGTCGGCGGTTCACGAAGCGCCGAAAAAGCCCGCAACCCGCGAGCGGCGCGGCAAGAAACGCGTTGCTTAAGGGGATTCCAAAAGCCTTCGCAGAGACCCTGCGAGGGCTTTTTTGATGAAATTCGCCCTACAAAAACGTTATAATTTGACATGGCCCGCGGTTGGGAAAGCAAGTCTGTGGAAGGTCAAATGGAATCTGCTGCATCGCCCGCCCCTCTCATCGAAGACGAAAAATCAAAAATCACACCGGAAATGCAGGAGCGCCAACGCAAGCGGCAGGGAATTCAGCTTGCCCGCAAGCGGATTCTGCAGCAACTGGAAGCCAGCGGCAACGAGAGGTACACGGAAATGCTGCGTAGTTCGCTGGCGGATCTGGATTCGCAGCTGTCGAAGCTGGGTAGCTAGGGCTTCGGCGCAAGGAAGTGCGGAATTTCGCAACGGCCACGTCTCATCGGTTCTTGATCCGTGGTGTTCTCTCCTGCTCTCACATATCGCGGTGAGTCCGGTCACATCCCGCAGGTAATCTTCGCTGCAGAATGCAGGTAGCGGAGGTGGCTATGCCGGTCCTCATCATCGCAGTGATTTTCCTCATCATTTTCCTCGTTATGGGTGTCATGTTGTCGTCGGCGATGCTGGCGGAACATCATACCAACAACGTCTTGGCACGGAAGAAGTAGCCTGCGAGAGCCTTGGGCGTTCGGGTGCACTCCCACTCGTTCGTGGAGCTGCGCGCGCTTTGCGCGCTTCCCTCAGGATGACAAGCCAGGATTTTAGGTGATCTTGGCGGCGCAGTCTTGGCAGAAGGCCGATTCCTTGATGTCGATCCACTCCACGGCATGCGACGCCGCCATCACGCAGCGGTAATCGTCGCAGTGGGTGAGTTCCAGGGTATGGCCTAACTCGTGAACGGACTCGGTCAAGAGACGTTGCGCCAGGAGCGTCTTGTCTTCCGGAAGCCCGTAAAATTCCTGTCGCAACCGGTGCAGTGACACAATGGCAGACTTGCCGCCGACCTGGGCTTCGCCGAAAACGAAGGTCAAAATTGGAATGTAGAGATCTTCTGCCGTGACGCCGAGCAGCTTCCAGGTATGGTCGGTGATGTAGGGCTGCATGCGCGCGATCAGTTCGCTGGAGTGGTACTGCTGGCGTTCAGGGTGGTAGGCCGCGCGCGGATCGAGCGCCGGCTGTAAGAGGGCGCAGGGTACCCGGAACAGCTCGCAGAGCTGGCGCTGCAGCCACCCGAGCACGTCGGGAGGCACATTCCCGATCGGCAAGAGATGCAATTCCTTCATGAATGACCGGCGGTCGTGGCCTTGCTCCAGCCGTACCTCTTGATCTTGTGATGCAGTGTGACGCGGTCGATATCGAGCAGTTCGGCGGCGCGCGTCTGGTTCCAGTTGCACTGTTCGAGCACATGCAGGATGTGCTCCTTCTCGATATCCTCCAGCTTCCGCGGAGTTCCTGTTCCGTTCGTGCCGCTCACAACCGCCTTGGTCTTGAGCGAGAAATCGGTTTCGCGCAGCTCGGGCTCCTGGGCCACTACCATGGCGCGTTCGACGGCGTTTTCCAGCTCGCGTACGTTCCCGGGCCAGGGATATTGCTGCAGTAAGTTCATGGCTACCGAAGCCACGCGCGTGATCCGCTTGTTCATCTGTTCCGCAAACTTCTTCACGAAGTGATTCACCAGCAGGGGAATGTCTTCCTTGCGATCGCGCAGCGCAGGCAATTCGATGCGAAAGACGTTCAGCCTGTAGAAGAGATCCGGCCGGAAATGACCCTCTTCGATCAGCGTCTCAAGGTTCTTGTTGGTGGCGGCGACGACGCGGAAATCCACCGCGATCGGCTGGTTTCCACCGACGCGTACGATCTCGCGCTCCTGCAGGACACGCAGAAGATCGGTCTGCGTCTTCAGGCTGATGTCGCCGATTTCATCGAGGAACACGGTTCCCCCTTCCGCTACTTCGAACTTTCCCTTTTTGCGGTATTGAGCACCGGTGAATGCGCCCTTTTCGTGACCAAACAGTTCGCTCTCCAGCAACGATTCAGTCAGTGCGCCGCAGTGCACCGGGACCATGGGATGGAAGCGGCGGGTGCTCAGAGCGTGGATGGCGCGGGCAACCACTTCCTTGCCCGTGCCGCTCTCCCCGGTAATAAGCACGGTGGCATCGGTGGGCGCGACGGTCTCGATCGCCTCGTTCACTTTCTTCATTGCATCGCTGCGCCACACAAGATCGACGTGGGCATGTTCTTCGATCTGCTCTTTCAGGCGAACGTTTTCCTGCTCTACGCGTTTATGCGCGAGCGCCTTGCCGACCAGATGGGCGGTTTCCTCGGGATCGAGCGGCTTGGTGATGTAGTCGTAAGCGCCGTTGCGCAGCGTGGCCACGGCGGTCTCCACCGAGGCGTAACCGGTCATCATGATAACGATGAGAGAGGGCACGAGTTCGTGCAGCTTGCGCTGCAACTCGACCCCATCGGTGCCGCGCATCTTGATGTCGAGCAGCGCGAGGTCGTAGGTCTGCTCGGCGACGCGGGTCAGCGCTTCGCTGCCGCTCTCCGCGACGTCCACCTCGTAGCCTTCTTCGCGAAACCACTTCGCGAGCGAGTCGCGTACGCTTAACTCGTCGTCCACTACCAGGAGTTTACCCTTCAGGTTGCTCATGACTTACCTCGCATCGCCCTTATTCGCGGCCGCCACGGCCAGGTCAAAAGCCTCGTCCGACAGCGGCAGGTAGATATTGAAAGTTGTTCCGTGGCCCAGCTTCGAATCGACTTCAATGCGCCCGTTATGACGCTCCACGATGTTGTGGCTGATCGCGAGGCCCAAGCCCACGCCCTTGCCAGTGTCCTTGGTGGTAAGGAATGGTTCGAAGAGGCGGGGAAGGATGTCGGCGGGAATGCCGACACCGTCGTCGCGGACTTGCATCAGGAGCTCACTGTGATCCGTAACGCCGGTCGAGATCCACAGATTGCCGCCGTGCGGCATGGCATCGATGGCATTCATCGTCAAGGCCAGCAGCACCTGCTCCATCTGGGCTGCGTCGGCACGGACCACCGGAAGATCGGCGCCCGAATCGACGTGAATCTCGATCGAGGCCATCTCCAGCTTGTGAGCCGCGAGTTTCACCACGCGATCCACAATCGGGTTGAGCTGGATCCACTCGAGGTTGATGGGATTGGAGCGCGAGAAGCTGAGCAGGTTCTTGACCAGGTCGCCGCAGCGGCGGCTCTCGATCGCCACCAGGTCGAGGTTCTCGGCCATTTCATGGCGCTTGGCATCGTCGTCGAAGACGCCCCGCTCGATCCAGCGCTTCACCAGCTTGGAATAGGTGAGGATGCCGGAGAGCGGGTTGTTGATCTCGTGGGCGACCACGGCCGCCATCTTGCCGATGGTTGCCATCTTCTCGACGTGCAGCATGCGTTCGGCGGCCTTCTTCAATTCGCTGGTCTTCTCGAGAACCCGATCTTCAAGGGTGCGGTTCCAGGCGGTAATCTCGTCGCGAGCGTTGCTGAGTTGGCGGCTCATTTCGTTGAACGAATGCGCCAACTCGCCTACCTCGTCGTTGGAGTTCGGCTCGATCTGGAAGCCCAGATCCCCATGGGTGAGACGCTCGGTTCCGGCTTTAAGAACTCCCAAGCGGTTCGTGCACCACGCGCCACACAAAAAGCCATGCGGCAAGGGAGACGAGCATCACGGCGAGCACCGTGTAGGCGATCATGGTTCGGGTGCTCTCCGCCAGGTTGGCGTCGGTGGTCTTGAGCGAAAGACTTACATCGAGCACGCCGAGGATCTGCTGCTCTTTCGGATGGGCGTGACAATCGGCGTTCGAACAACTCGCCTGGTTCTCGATCGGCGTAATGATGCCCAGTACACGTTCCCCGTTCGCGCGATAGATACGAAAACGGTCGGGGCGGTTCAGCTTCGTCAGCGGGGCTGCCTGCGCGTGACAGGCGTAACAGGCCTCCGCGTTCTTATCGACCTGGCGGTGCACCTCGGCCGTGTCGGTGGAAAAACTGATCTGGCCTTCCTGGTTGATGATGCGGATGCGCTTCATACCGGGCTGATCCGCCATGGTGCTGATGATCTGGTAGAGGCCGGCGCGGTCGTTGCGCATCATGTAATGCGACGTGCTGCGCTTAATGACATCGCTCTGGCGTTCGGCCGCGGTCAGCGACATGGCTTCGAGGTGATGGCGGTGCAGGCGAATGTTGACGAAGCCCAGCGCAGCAAAGATCGTAAGCAGGGAACCGATCAGCAGAAGCAGCAGCTTGGCGCTGATCGTCTGCGACACGCGATGCCATCGCCGCATTTCCGCATCATGAGTTCCATCGCCCGATGCATGGTTCGTGGCCTTGGAGGTGAGGCTGCCATCTCGCTGACGCGACGACGCTCCGGGTTTTTCAGTCTCCGGCATTGACCAGCGCCGCCGCTACTACGGGAGCTTCGGCTGGAACCGCGTTAGGTTTGGGTTCGTGTTCTTCGGGAAAGATCGGGAGATATTTCGCGACCAGTCCGAAGATGGCAAACCCGGCGGCGATGATCGCGCCGGTAATCGCCAACTCCGTCCACTTGGGGATGTAGTGCGTTCCGGCAGCGCTCTCGATGCCGGTGATGCTGACGTTGAGGCGGTTGGTGATAAACCCGAGGACGACCAATACCGCCGCAAAATACAGGCCTTGCGCGCTGTTCCGTACTTTGCGAATACACAGCAGCAGCAAAGGGCAGAGGATCAGGAAAGCTTCCAGGAGGAAGAGCCGCTGCTCATATCCCGCGATGAAGATCAGCTTGAGTACACCGCGGTGATAGAGGTCCTCGAAGCGCAGGATCGCATACACGCCGAGAACGACGACCAGCACTCGGCCGAGTTCACGCAGGATATGCAGCTCCAGGGCACGCCCGAAATACTTCGAACTCATCGACGATTCAAAGATCGTCATCGCCAACCCTACGGCGATCGCCGACAGGAAGAAGAATGCCGGCAGAATTGGGCTATACCAGAAGGGATGCAGCTTGTTCGGCATGATGAGGTACACCGTGCCGAGCGAAGACTGGTGCAGGGTTGAAAGAATGACACCGAAGATGACAATCGGTACGGAAATCTTCGACAGGATGGCCAGTGGTTTCTTCAGGTGGAAGTGTTCCAGCACGATGGGCGCGAATTCCAGCGAGAGCACGGCGGTGTAGAGCATCACGCAATAGGCAACCTCAAACATCACCGAATGCGGATTCCGCATGATCAGCGGATGCCATATGCGATAGGGACGTCCGAGGTCAAACAGCAGCGCGACGCTGACCAGCACGTACCCGAGAAAGGCGGTCAAGACCGTGGGACGCACGATGGCATGCAGCCGCTTGATGTTGAAGATGTGTACCGCGGCCGTGAGGGTGAAGCCGCCGGCGGCAAGCATGACGCCGCAAAGCACGTCGAAGCCTACCCAGAGGCCCCAGGGGAATTGGTCGGAGAGGTTGGTCGAGGCGCCCAGGCCGTAGCGGAAGCGGATCCAGGTGGAATAGGCGCCGACCACCATGAAGAAGATGAGGACCAGCTTCCAGAAGGTGAAGCGGAACTTTGGTAGCGGATTCGTCACCGGCGGCCTCCCTTGTTCTTCTCTTCTTCCGCACGCTCCGCAGCTTCGGCGGCGGCGACATCTTCGCGGCGATGGGTAATCCACCAGATGCCGCCCAGCAGCACGCCCCCGATCGGCACGAAGTCCGGAATGCGGGAGAGAACGCGGAAGGTGTACATGGGCAGCGGGTCGTGCACGAGATCGGCACGCAGGCCATAGTTTTCAAACTTGGTGCCGGCGCCGGTGAGCAGGAATACCGAGGTTCCGCCGACTTCGGTCTCTCCGAAGATGTGGTTGAGGTACTGGCCGGGATTCTTATCGATCCGCTGGCGGGCTTCTTTGAGGAGGGCATCCCGTTCGCCGAACTTGGTGGCGCCGGTGGGGCAGGCCTCGGCGCACGCTGTGGGCTCGCCGCGGCCGACGCGGTCGTAACACATGGTGCACTTGCGGATCGCAGGCAACGGCTTTTCCCACTCGTACTTGGGGACGGTGAATGGGCACGCGGCCATGCAGTAACGACAGCCCATGCAGCGGTGCTCGTCGTAGATCACCGGACCGAGTTCGGTCTTCTGCAGGGCGGCTACCGGACAAACCGAGGCGCACGCGGGTTCCTGGCAGTGCATGCACAGGCGGCGCATGTATTTGTCGCTCTTGTTGAGAACGGCGGTGAGCTTGTGGGCCGACTGGTATTCCTGGGCCGCGATCTTGTCGTCGTAGGGAAGCCCGGCGTGCGCCGCACAGGCCTGTTCGCAGGCCTTGCAGTCGATGCACATCGTGGCGTCATACAGAATGGACTTACTCATGAGCCCTCCGCTCACGCGCTTCAGAAAAGCTGTGGGGTGGGCCTGGTCTCGCCAACTTTACGGTCTGCGGCGCTGGGCTCATGCGCACCCCCATACCCAACTACTTCAGCGAACGGATGTAGCCGACCATCGCCTTCGCATCGACACCCTTGCTGCCGAAGGCATGGGTCGCCTTCTTGGCCGGTCCGCCGTTGGCAATGAAGTCTTCCAGTTCGGCGTCGGAGGCCTTCTTCACCTTGTCGGAGGTGAGGTCCGGGATATTGCCTTTGCCCTTGGCATCGGCTCCGTGGCACATGGCGCACTTTGCCTTGTAGGTGGCAGCGGCGTCGTCGGCCCAGGAGAGGTTAGGAAGCATGAGGAACAGGACAACTGCGGTAAAGAGCATCACTGCAAATAGCTTCTTCATGACGTAGTTCACGGCCTCTTATTGATCAAGTTCGAGGGGTGAGCCGGATGCGCTCACGCGACCTCCAGAAGACACACGCACCTAGGTGCTTCCGAAGAGAGTCTTACGCCGCGCAGGAAAGGCTTCGGTGATAGAGGTCACGTCGGGGGGTGATGTTCGTCCGAGAGGCGAACAGCTACAGCGTTTCTATGCGGCTGCAGATCGCAACACCCTGTATCGATGCGTATTTGCGCAGTGTTGCTAAATTCAGCTCAGGGAGCTCCCAGTTTGGGAAGTGATCGCCGATATGCATTCCAAATTAGTCAATTGGAAGAGTTTTCAACCGAATCGATCGGTTGTTCATCCATTCCTTAGGAGCTCAACGTGAACATTGGATTCTTTGGATTGGGGAACATGGGCGAGCCGATCGCGGCGAACCTGATCGCAGCAGGACATCAGGTAACGGTGTGGAACCGTACTGCCTCGAAAGCTGCGCCGCTGGTGAAGCAGGGAGCGAAGCTGGCGGAGGAGATCCAGGAGGCAGCGGGGAATGACGTTGTCTTCACCATGGTGGCAGACGATCACGCGCTGCAGCAGATCCTGGATGACGGCCTTCTGGAAAACCTGCCAAAAGGCGGTTTGCATATTTCTCTCAGCACCATCAGCGTCGAGATGGCGGAGAAGCTGAAGAGGGTGCACAAGGAGCGGCAACAGCTCTATGTGTCGGCGCCTGTGTTTGGACGGCCGGATGCCGCGGCGGCGAAGAAACTATGGATCGTGGTCGCCGGAGACGCGAAAGCTGTTGCGACAGCCCAACCGCTGCTGGCTTCGATTGGGCAGCAGGTCTTCGAGATCGGGAGCGATCCGGTGCAGGCGAATGTCACCAAGCTGAGTGGCAATTTTCTGATCGCTTCGGCGCTGGAGGCCATGGGCGAAGCGGTCATGCTGATACGCAAGTACGGCATCGATCCGGTAAAGTACATGGAGTTTCTCACCACGACCTTATTCGCCGCGCCGATTTATAAGAATTATGGGATGAAGATCGCAAAAGAAGAGTACGAGCCGGTGGGATTCCGCGTACCCCTCGCCCTCAAGGACATGCGCTTAGCAATTGCGGCCGGAGACGGGAAGACAGCGGCGCTACCGTTGGCAAGCCTGCTTCGCGATCACATGCTGATGACGATGTCGCATTACGGGGAAGACGTGGATTGGTCGATGCTGGCTAAGCTGGCGGCCGATCATGCCGGGCTAAAAAACGGAAATTGACCATTCCCCGTCGTGAATTGCTAAACTGAAGCTTCAACCAGGCGATGGAGTTCGCCCTAACCGCCGCGGGATTCCGACGCGCGCTGATAACTCCTACCGACTTTACGTGGGAGGACTCCGTCGTGGCTCTTCGCGAATACCTGTGGGTATCCCTGGGCGGCATCTTTGGCGCCTGCGCGCGCTACTTCCTAAGCCGCTTAACTGCCCGGCTGGTCGGCACCAGCTTTCCCTGGGGCACCTTGTTCATCAACCTTTCCGGCAGCTTCATCCTGGGGCTGTTTCTGGTGTACACCACCGAGAAGGCGTTCGTCGACCCGCGTTGGCGGCTGATGATCGCGATTGGCTTCTGCGGCGCGTTCACGACCTTCTCGAGCTATGCCTTCGAGAGCATGGTGTACTTCGAGCAGGGACACTGGTCGCTGTTCGCCGGCAACGTCCTGGCCAACAACATTCTCTGCCTGGCGGCAGTGCTCGGTGGCGCGGCCCTGGCGCGTGTCCTATAGCGGAAAAACCGCTCGATCGATTCCACCCATCTCCTCGGAGTTCGACATACAATGACCAACGGCATGGCCGTACAAGTCACGATGTACCTCAATGAATCCGACCGCTGGCAACGGCGTCCGCTTTACCTCGAACTGCTGAATTATTTGCGCTCCGAAAACGTGTACGGCGCAGCCGTCTTTCATGCCGTGGCCGGCTTTGTCGGACGCAGCCGGGTGAAGACCGCCTCCCTCGTCGATGCCGGCGGAAACCTTCCGCTGGTGCTGGTTTTTGTGGATCTCGATGAGCACGTACAACGCGTGCTGCCAAAGCTGAAAGAGATGGCGGCACACCGCTTGATCGTCCGCGAAAACGTCGTGGTGGAGCAGGGAAGTCTGGACTGAGGATCTGAACGTCGTCGCAGAATGCCCGGTGGATGTATCGCCTCCCTACTGCGGCTTCACTTCCTGATACCCGGTGATCTTCGAATCCACCTTGAACTTGCGGTAGTCGCTGTAGCGCAGGACGATGTTGGACACCTTGCGGCTGAAGACGATCCGGTAATCCAGGTGGATCTCGGCATAAGACGGCATCCAGACCTCGCCGTTCACCTTCTCTTGTTCGAAGATGACATTGCCGCCCTTCTTGACTGAGCCGACAATGCCCGCGCCGACCTTGATGCCGTCGAGAAGACGAGCTTCTAGGCGCACCACTTGCTTGGCGTCTTCGTCGATCCAGATCGTGCCGCCCAGCGATTCCAGCACTTTCTCCGAGAGGTTGTGCGGCTTGAAGTCAGGCCGCGGCGCAAAGTCGAAGGCGTACACCTCGCGGCCACGAAACGCTTCGCGCCGGAGATTGAAAAAGCGATCGGCAGCGAGAAACTTTGCCAGGGTGATCGCTTCTTTGTCGGGCTCTTCGCCAGCCTCTTCCTTGCGCATCCGTTCGCGTGCCTTCTTCTCTTCTTTCGCGACCTGATCGTCCTGCTTCTTTTTTTCGGAGTCGCTGATCGGCTTGCCATCCTTCGCGAGGAGACGATCGATCTCCCACGGGCCGACAAAAAACACTTCGTACTCGCTTACGGTGGTCTTCCTGACCTTGCCGTTTTCGTCGGCGTCCTGCTCTTCGTCGCGGCGATGGAAGATGTAATTCTTGCGCGTGATTTCGAGTTGCTTCTGGTTGGCAACCACTTCCTTCAACAGCGATTCGGGATTGCCGGCGATCAGAGATGCATTCTGCTGCGCCAGGGCCGAGGTGGCCAGCAGCAACGCAAACGAGAATTGTGTCAGCAACCGCGTAGTCACGATGTTCAAGGCTATCACCCCAAAACCCGGCGTCCGGCCCAATGTCGCGCGGCTTGGTCGGAAGCGAGCGATTCGTTATACTGAAGACAAAGCTATGGGTTATCTGCGAAATATAGGCGCGATCGCAAAGGGCATGGGCATCACTTTTTCGGAGATGTTCAAGCCCACCACTGTCGAAAATTACCCGGACGGCCCCGGCGTCATGCGGGGAGCGGTGTTCCAGGAGCGCTTCCGCGGGATGCACGTGCTGCAGCGCGACGAAAACGGACTGGAGAAGTGCGTTGCCTGCTTCCTCTGCGCGGCCGCCTGTCCCTCGAACTGTATTTACATCGAAGCGGCCGAGAACACCGAGACCAACCGGGTCAGCGGCGCCGAGCGCTACGCCAAGGTTTACAACATCGATTACAACCGATGTATCTTCTGCGGTTATTGCGTGGAAGCTTGTCCCACCGACGCCATCACACACGGGCATGGATTCGAGCTCGCGACCTTTAATGCCAGCAGCCTGGTGTATCGCAAGGAGCAACTGCTTTCCGGCAAACCGGCGCACAATGGAGCCAACGAGATTTTCAACCTTGAGTCCCGCGAGCAGAAGCGCGTGGAGAAGCAGCTCGCGAAGTAATAGTATCGTTCGAGAGTCCGAAACCGGCTGCTGACTGCAGCCGGTTTTCTGTTTCCCGCGCCAGCCACTACAATGCAGAGAGTCACCAATTTCTGATGAGCGACTTCCTGAAAACTTTGGCCGAACGTGTCGTCATCTACGATGGCGGCATGGGCACATGCATCCAGCAGTGCCAGCCTACCCTGGACGATTTCTGGGGGAAGGAGAACTGCAGCGAAGTCCTGGTTCTCAGCCGGCCCGACATCATCCGCGGTATCCATGCCGATTACTTCCAGGCGGGCGCTGACGTGGTGGAGACCAATACCTTCGGGGCGACCCGGATCGTCCTCGCTGAATTCGGCCTCGGGGACAAGGTTGCGGAGATCAACCATGCCGCGGTGAAGATCGCGCGCGAAGTAGCCAACGACTTCTCCTCGAAAGGGCGCAAGCGCTTCGTCTCCGGCTCGATCGGACCCACCACCAAGCTGCCGTCGCTGGCGCACATTACATGGGACGAGATGCTCGCCGCCTACGTAGAGCAGGCGGTCGCCCTGATCGAAGCCGGCGTGGACGTGCTGCTGGTGGAGACGGCGCAGGACCTGCTCCAGGCGAAGATTGGCGTCGTCGCCTGTTTCGATGCCATGCAGCAGACCGGAAAACAGGTTCCGGTACAGGTTCAAGTAACCCTTCAGGAATCCGGGACGATGCTGCTGGGCACGGAAATTGGCGCCGCGGTTACCACCCTGGAGATGTTCGACGTCGCCTCGATCGGCCTGAACTGCGCGACCGGCCCGGTGGAGATGAACGACGCCGTCCGCTATCTCAGCTTGAATTCGCCAAAGCCGATCTCGGTACTGCCCAATGCGGGGCTTCCGCAGAACGTCGGCGGACATGCCGTATACAAACTCACGCCGGAAGAGCTGGCGAGACATCACAAGCGTTTCATCCTCGAGTACGGCGTGCGCATCGTCGGAGGTTGCTGCGGGACGACTCCTGCGCACATCAAGCTGGTTGCCGAGACCTGCGCGAACTTGACCCCGGCATCCCGTGATGTAAAGCCGCTCGCTGCGGCCGCCAGCGCCTATTCGATTGTTCCCCTCGACCTCGATCCGAAGCCGCTGGTCGTCGCCGAGGAAATGAACACAACGACGCGCGTCGAGCACTTCCGCAATCTCGTCAAGACGCAGAATTACGATGCGATCCTCGCGCTGGCCAAGAAGCTGGTGAACGAAGGCTCGCACATGCTTGACCTCTGCTGCGCCATCGTTGGCGAAGACGAGAAAGGCTACATCAGCGCGATCCTCGACAAGATTGCCACGCGCGTCCCCGCTCCCGTGCTCGTCGATTCCACCGAAGCCGACGTCATCGAGGAGGCGCTGAAGCGTATTCCCGGCAAGGCAATCATCAACTCGATCAACCTCGAAGACGGTGAGAAGCGCACCAGCAAAGTTCTGCCGATGGCGAAGCGCTACGGCGCGGCGGTGATCGCCCTGACGATCGACGAAGAGGGAATGGCCTTAACCGCCGAGAAGAAGGTCGCGATTGCCCAGCGCATTTACGATCTCGCGGTCAATAAGTACGGCGTTCGGCCGCAGGATTTGATCTTCGACACCCTGACACTGCCGATTTCCACGGGCCAGGACGACTATCGCACCGCGGGCATCGAGACTTTGAAAGCGGTAAAGGGCGTGAAGCAGGCGCTGCCCGAGGTGAAGACGATCCTCGGTGTAAGCAACATTTCGTTCGGCCTGAGCGCCTATTCGCGGCGCGTGTTGAACTCCGTTTTCATGCACGAGGCGGTCAACAATGGCCTCGATATGGCCATTGTTAACTACAGCAAGATCTATCCGTTATACAAAATACCGGAAGCTGAAGTTGAACTTGCACGCAAGTTGATTTACTACAACCAGGCGGATGGCGATCCGCTGCAGCGCTTCATGCAGGCCTTTGCCGGAGCGCAGGGGAAGCAGGAGCACACATCGGCGCACGTCGATACGCTCTCCATCGAAGACAAGCTGAAGTTCGCCATTATCAACGGTGAAAAGGAAGTCGGCGAGGCGGAGAAGAAGACGCTTCCGCAACTGCTCGACCAGGCATGCTTGAGACCTATACGCCGCTGCAGATCATCAACGAGGTGCTTCTCGACGGCATGAAGACCGTCGGCGACCTCTTCGGCGCGCGCAAGATGCAGCTGCCCTCGGTGCTGGATTCGGCGGGCGTGATGAAGGCGGCCGTCGCCTACCTCGAACCGAAGATGGAGAAAAAAGAGGGAAGCTCGAAGGGAATCCTGGTGCTGGCCACCGTCAAAGGCGACGTGCACGACATCGGGAAGAACCTGGTCGACATCATCCTCACCAACAACGGATTTCGCGTGGTGAACCTGGGCATCAAGCAGCCCTCCGATTCGATCATCAAGGCGGCGCAGGAACACGGCGCAAACGCAATCGGCTTGAGCGGGCTGCTGGTGAAGTCGACCCTGGAGATGAAGTACGTCATCCAGGACCTGGAGCGGCAAGGATTGCGTTTCCCGGTGATCTGCGGCGGTGCTGCACTCACCCGCAAGTACGTAGAAGACGACTTGCGACGCGAGACGCAGTCGTCGATCTTCTATGCCGATGACGCCTTCGCCGGGCTGCACATCATGGAAGACCTCTCGACCGAGAACGGCGCAAAGGACAAGCGGCTGGAAGAAGGTCGCGTGGTGAAGCAGTTTGCGCGCGGCCGCTGTTGCCGAGGCGGATGACGCCCAGGCGCCGAGTATCGAGATCCCGCCCGCGCCGAATGTGCCCAGGCCCCCCTTCTGGGGACGCCAGGTGCTTGGCCCGAAGGATTTCGACCTGCGAACGCTCTTCCAGTACATCAACCACACGGCGCTGTTCAAGAACCAGTGGCAGCTCAAGACGGCCTCGCAGGAGGACTACGTCCGCCTCGTCGAAGAGAAGTACCGCCCGATCCTGCATAAGCTCGAAGAGGAAGTGATCGCCTCCGGTTGGTTCGAACCGAAGGTCGTTTACGGCTACTGGCCGGCCCAGGGCGATGGCAACGACCTGGTGGTTTACGATCCCGACCGGCAGCGAGGAACTGGTGCGTTTCAACTTCCCGCGGCAGCGCGAAGGACGACGGCTTTGCATATCGGACTTCTTCTTGCCGAAATCGTCAGGGAAGTTCGATGTGCTTGGGTTGACCTGCGTGACCATCGGGGCACAAGCTTCGCACGTGACGCAGCAACTCTTCGAGGCCGGTGAATACACGAAGTATCTCTACCTGCACGGCCTCTCGGTGGAGACCGCCGAGGCGCTGGCGGAATTCATGCACAAGCGGGTACGCGAAGAACTGGGGATCGGCGGGGTCGATTCGCCGCGGATCAACGACCTCTTTCATCAGAAGTATCGCGGCTCGCGTTACTCGTTCGGGTATCCGGCGTGCCCTAACCTGGAAGACCAGACCAAGCTCTTTCAGCTTCTCGAGCCCGATAAAACCATCGGCGTGCAGCTCACGACCGGTTTCCTGCTCGATCCCGAGCAATCGACGTCGGCAATCGTGGTGCATCACCCGTCCGCAAAATATTTTGTGGTGTAGAGCGCTAGTCCAGCGGAGCGGCCGAAAGCCGTTTCGGCGCGATCAGCTTCCATGCCTCGCGGATATGCGCCTCCAGCGCGGCGTCGTCGATTTTTGCGAGTTCAATCCCAACCCAGCCTTTCACGCCGACATAAGGCGGCCGGAAGTAGGTTTCAGGGGCTTCGCCGATCAGGATCTCCTGCATCCCCGCGCGCGCCGGAATCCAAACCGCAACGTGCCCGTCGTTGTGATGATTGTTGGCGAACATCACGAAAACCTTCTTGTGGACGAAGAAGGTCGGCTCACCATGCGAGAGTTTCTCTGAGGTCTCCGGCAGTGCGGCGCACACCTTTCGTACGCGCTTGAGCTGTTTGTCTTCCTTGCGCGGCTTTGCCGGTTTCGTCATGGCACACGCTTAAGAGCGACTTGCCTTCTTGGCCGGACTCTCGCCATACATCGTCCCGCGACAGTTCTTCGCTCCGCAATAGCAGGGCGCTTCGTCATCGCCATCGTAGAGGTAGTAGTCGTAGGTGAGTTCTTCGCCGGGCTGGATGTCGCGCATGGCCTGGATCCAGACGTGCCCATCGGTTTCTTCGGTTTCACAATTCGGGTCGCAGGAGTGGTTGACGAACATCGCCATGGAGTGCCCATCGATCACCTGCGTTCCGTCTCCCACGCCGAACAGGTAAGTATCGTTGCGATCCTCATAGACCGCGTCAGCTTCCGGCTTGGAGAGCCGTGGGCCATCGTACTCGAGAATGCGCGTCCTCTTCTTGATGGGCTGCGTGGCAAAGACGCCGGCAGCATGAATGCGGGAGCTGCGGATGATGGCGAGTTGGGAGTTGCGTTTGGATGTCATCGCGGAAGATTGGATTACCTTAAGGCTGACACCCCAAAGCAAAGGGGGTTTCCACGCGAGCATAAAGGCCCGCTCCACCTGAACCACTCGAATTCGCTCGAAGCGAACGTATTGGTGAAAGAAAAGCGCGCCGCTGCTTAGAACGGAATATCGTCGTCGGTAATTTCGCCGTGGCTCGCCGCCGGGGCGTGCGTATCGAAATCGTTGCCGCCACCGCTGGGGCGCTGGTCGAAGCCGCCACCGGAGGCCTCTTTGCGACGGAAGCCGCCTCCGCCTTCTTCGCCGCCGCCGCCGGCGTCTCCGCGTCCGCTGAGCAGGACGAGGTCATTGGCCACGATCTCGGTGCGGTACTTCTTTTCGCCGGTCTTCTGGTCTTCCCAGCTGTTCGTCGTGAGGCGGCCTTCGATGTAGATCTTGGAGCCCTTCTTCACGTATTCGCCGACGATTTCAGCGAGCCGCTGCCAGGCAACGATGTTGTGCCACTCGGTGCGATCCTGCCACTCGCCCTGCTTGTCTTTGTAGCGCTCGTTCGTGGCCAGCGAGAAACGCGCGATCGCCGTACCCTGTGGGGTGTACTTCACCTCGGGATCTTTGCCCAGATTGCCGACGAGAATGACTTTGTTGACGCTCTTTGCCATGAGGGACTCCTGTCGTTGAAGGAAAACTATATCAGCCAAAAGCCGCCGGCGCGAATGAGACGCGGGGGCTGCTTTGGTGGGATGTGGGAATGGCGCCTACGCGTAAATCTTGTACAGCATGAAATAGATCACCACGCCGGTCACGCTGACATACATCCATAGCGGATAGGTCCAGCGGGCAATCGCCCGGTGTTTCAGGAAGTTCGATTTCAGTCCTCGGGTAAGCGAAATCAGCACCAGCGGGACGATTACGATCGCCAGGATGGTGTGCGAGATCAGGATCGTGAAATACACATCGCGCGAGACCCCCGTTCCGGCGAAATGCTTGCTCACCGATCCGCTATGCGCGCCGAGCAGCCCGTGATAGGTGAGATAGCAGACCAGGAAGAGCGAGGAACAGATCACGGCGGCGATCATGAATTTTCGGTGCGTGGCGGGCCGCTTCGTCTTGATGAAATACACGCCGGTGCCGATCAGCACGGCGGCGGTACCGTTGAGGGTGGCGTTGATCGCCGGGAAGATGCTGAGGTCGGTTTGCATATCAGGCGGCAGGTTTCGTGGTACGCCGGTTGGCCAACGCAAATGCGATAACGAACATCACGAGAGCGAACCCGCCCAAGATCGCCAGGTCCATGCTAACGGGGAAGTCGATCGAGGTGCTACCCGGATACATGAGCGCCCGGAGCGCCTCGGTCCCGTAGGTAAGCGGGTTGATGAGCATCAGCAACTTGAGCCACTTCGACGCGCTGCTGACCGGGAAGAGCGATCCCGAAAGTAGCCAGAGCGGAATCAGGAACAGGTTGATGATGGCGTGGAAGGCCTGGGTCGAGTCCATCGGCCACGCGATCGCGAAGCCGAGCGCTGTCAACGAGAAGGCCACCAGGAAGACTGGTCAACACGATCAGCAGGAAACTGGTCAGCGTGAAGTGCACGCCGATCAGCGGAGCAAACACGAGGAAGATCAATCCCTGGATGGCAGCCAGGGTCGTGCCGCCCAGCACCTTGCCCAGCACGATCACCGAACGGCTCACCGGAGCCACCAGCACGGAGAGCAGAAAACCTTCGTTACGGTCCTCGATTACCGACATCATCGTGAAGATTGAGGTGAAGAGCACGATCATCGTCAGCGCGCCGGGAAAGAAGAAGTCGAGATAGTGCTGGCCGCCGCCGTTTTCGCCGCGGAACGAACTGCCGAAGCCGGAGCCGATAACAATCCAGAAGAGCAGCGGCGACAGGATCACGCCGACCACCCGCGCTTTCTGCCGGTAGAAGCGCACGATCTCGCGCTTCCAGAGCGAAATCGAAGGCGTAATCGCGCCGGGATTGATGGGTCGAACTCGGGGTGCTGCCGCAGTGGTGGTTGCCATAGTTTAATGCTTCTTCTTTTTCTTGCCGACCGCTTCGGCCTGTTTTGCCTTTTCGTCTTCCGTCCAGAAACGATGCCCGGTGCGGCGGATGAATACGTCTTCCAATGTCGGCTTACTGACCGAGATCGACTGGATCTCGCCGGGAAATGCCTCGACCACATCTGTAACGAATCGGTGTCCTTGTTCGCGTTCGAACCGGACTTTGCCGTCCAGAGCGGTCGCCTCCACTCCGAAGCGTTCCGCAAGACGATGGGCCAGTGCCTCGGCATCGCCGGTTTCCAGAACGATCACATCGCCGCCTATCTCGTGCTTCAATTCCGCCGGCGTTCCCAGTGCAACCAATTTGCCGGAGCTGAGGATGGCCAGCCGGTCACACTTTTCAGCCTCTTCCATGAGGTGCGTGGTCACGATCACGGTTACGCGTTCTTCGTCGCGCAAAATTTGCAGATACTGCCACAGATCGCGACGTGCGCCCGGGTCCAGGCCGGTCGTCGGTTCATCCAGGAGCAATACCGTTGGATGGTGCAGCAGGCCCTTCGCCAGTTCGAGCCGCCGCTGCATGCCGCCGGAAAATGTCTCGGCCTTCTCATTCGCGCGATCGTCCAGCCGCACACGGCCCAGCATCTCGTGGACCCGCTGTTTCAGCCCGTCGCCCTTCAGCCCATACAGGTGGCCGATGTGGGTCAGGTTCTCGGCTGCAGTAAGTTTCACGTCGATGCTCTGCGCCTGGAAGACGACGCCAATCTCACGACGCAACGCCGCCGGGTCTTTCGCCGCGTCGTGTCCCTGGATCAGCGCTCGCCCGGAGGTCGGCAGCATGAGGGTCGAGAGGATGCGGAACATCGTGGTCTTGCCACTGCCATTGGGACCAAGCAGCCCGAAAATCTCGGCCGGGCGAACAGCAAAGGAAACGCCATCCAGCGCCACCCGCTTGTCATAGGTGTGGCGCAGGTCCTGTACTTCGATGACCGAGGCAGATGTTAGCGCGCCGGGAGGGGTTAGAACCGTTGTGGAAACACTCACCTTGCCATTGTAAGGCACAAAGCAGGTGGAGCAGGGCATTGGCCCTGCTCCAAAGGTCAGAAAGTGAACGGCAGTTAAATGGTCCGATCCAGCATCATCACCGTGAATAGCAGCGGCAGGTAAGTGACGGAGGCCAGCAGCAACTGGCGCGCGTACTTCTTCGAGTGCGGCGAACTGGGCGTGAGTTTCATCGTCCACATGCGCAAGCTCATCCAGAACATGAATGCGCCCAGCAGAATGGCTGCGACAAAATAAATCCTTGCCGGCAAAATGCAGCAGCGTCGGGGCCAGGGTTACGAGGAAGAGCAGGATCGCATACGCGAGAATCGCCCGTGCGGTAGATCGTCCATCGCGCTCGACCACCGGCAGCATCTTGATCCCGGCATTCTCATAATCGTCGCGATAGAGCCACGCGATGGAGTGGAAGTGCGGGAACTGCCAGAAGAAGAGGATTGCAAACAGGACGACCGCTTCCCAGTCGAGGCGTCCACGGATGGCGGTCCAGCCCAGCACCGGAGGCATCGCGCCGGGGAAGGCGCCGATCGAGGTACAGATGGGATGGATCTTCTTCAATGGCGTGTAAGCCATCAGGTAAACCATGCTGGTCATCAGCGCCAGGGCGGCGGTGAGCCAGTTGGTCATCAGGCCCAGGTAGCCGGCGCCGCCGATCATCATGACCAGCGAAACCACCATGCCGTGTCCGAGGCTCATGCTTCGCGTCACCAGCGGACGCATGGCCGTCCGGCGCATGCGTGCATCACTATCGCGCTCGATGAACTCGTTCATTGCCGCCGTGCCGCCCGAGACCAGGCCGATGCCGAGCAGAGCGTTGAACAGTGTCCAGCTCACCAGCGGTAGCCCAGATTTCGCTGCTGCGAAATACGAGCCGGTCCACGCCGTCATTACGATCAATGTAGTGACCCGGGCCTTGGTGAGTTCTGCGTAGTCCTTCGCGAGCGAAGCGAAGCCAGGCCGTGGAACCGCAAGCGGTTGTGTGACCGAACTCACGCGGTCTCCTTAAAGCTAAGGGGTGAAAAAAACTGGACGAACGAAACGCGGGACGAACTCTGCTGCAATGTCAGGACCGTGCTCCTCGGCATCGTGGCCGCAAGGGAAAAGGGCTTCGCCATTGCATGCTGCAACAGGCTAACCCGGTAAATTTTCTCTTTGTACCCCAAAAACGCTGCTGGCGGCGCTCCTCAACCCCGTAAATGCTGCGAAGGCCCGCCGATCATCGCCGCAGAGCAAGATAACACAATGCGTCAAGTCTCTGAAAACAACTGACGATTCTAACACTCCGGCGCAAAACGTAAAGCCTTCCGAAGAGCTCGCTGTTGCCTTCGATGAGGCGCAGCAACTCTGCGACGGAACCCACCGTCGTGCTGCTCACAATGCGAAAGTTGCAAGATTTTGCAACTGTGAGACTCTGCTTCCTACTGGGGAGCAAACTCTACCTTTAGGGGATACGCAAGAATTTCCCATGCCATGAAAAAGCTACGCTACGCAGGTGAGTAGTTGCTGCTTAAAACACTTTGTTTTCAGCAGAAAGCACGTTGGATGGCTTTGGTACGCGGGATGCTATTACCAATGCCAGACGAAGTGGCGCAAGAAAGGGCGTTGTTCGGGGTTTCGGCCAGAGGCCCCAGAACAACGCCCTTTCTAAATCTGCTCACACGTTTCTTCCCGCGACCTCCCATCCTGCATAATCATCTTGCTTCGTAACAGGAGGCATGATGTCTACTGGTGCCCGACCTCCACTCCCGCCCTTCACTCGAGAAACTGCTGCCCAGAAAGTTCGCCTGGCGGAGGACGCCTGGAACACCCGCGATCCCGAGAAAGTTTCGCTGGCTTATACGCCCGATTCCGCGTGGCGCAATCGTTCGGAGTTCCTGCGCGGACGCGAAGAGATCGTCGCCTTTCTCAAGCGCAAGTGGAGCAGGGAACTGGACTACCGGTTGATCAAGGAACTCTGGGCCTTCGACGGCAATCGCATCGCGGTGCGCTTTGCCTACGAATGGCACGACGACTCCGGAAGCTGGTTTCGCTCTTACGGCAATGAAAACTGGGAGTTCGACGAGAATGGGCTGATGCAGCGGCGTCTCGCGAGCATCAACGATTTGCCGATCCGCGAGACCGACCGCAAATACCATTGGCCGCTGGGCAAGCGGCCAGAGGGACATCCAGGGCTGTCGGAACTCGGCCTCTAGTTACGGCGACGCGTGGTTCGCGATATAGGTGCCGGTGACGTAGCCGATGGCCGCACCGACTAACACGTCCGACGGATAGTGTTTCTTTCCCGGCAGACGCGCGACGCTCAAGCCGGTGGCGAGGGCGTACGACCCCCACACCACCAACGGCTTGTGCGGATAGCGATGCGCGATCGCCGCAGCGAAGGCGAAGCTAGTCGTGGCGTGTCCGGAGGTGAAGGAACCGGCGCGGCTCCTGCTAAAGAAAGCACCAGTGCTGTTGGCCTGGTAGGGATACTGGCGGCGAAAGCCTTCCTTGATGCCGAGATTGATGACTTGCCCGAAGCCGGCTGCCGCAAGTGCTGTGAAGGCATTGTTCGCCAGCGACGGGTCATGTTTTGCACAGCCTCCAATCCACGCCAGCCCGCCCACACCGAGCTGCGCCGCAATCGCGATGTCGGATGCCCGCGTGCTGTCGTTGATAAGCGTTGGCGAATGGAAGCGGTTTTCGAAAGGACGGTCTCCTTTCGCGATCAGCAGGCCTGTGGCAGCTCCGACCGGGAGCTCCCATGCCAGGTTCCGCGGACGGATCGCATTGCGCGGCGCGCTCAGGATGCCGTGCAGCATGGTTTTGCTGTCGCGGCCCACAGCACGGCCGAAGGGGCCAAAGCCGCAGGGCGGCGGCGGTACGTCTTGCCCCGCCGCGAAGCAGGCGCTCAGGATCACCAGGATGAAGAGATGGAATGGGAGAACGGACGTAAGTTTCACCCGCGTTACGATGCACAATAGGAGTCAAGTGCTGTAGCGCGGGAACAACTTCGGTATCCGGGAAATAAACCCCAGGCGTTCTAGATCAGCTGCAGCTTTTCTGTGATATCAAGTCCGGTGCGCCGCAACAGCGAGGCGACGGTTTGTTCGTTAAGGCGGGTCGCATCGTATTCCACCCGCACGGTGCGCTCCTGCTCCTTGAAGAGGAGACGGCGAATACCATAGACCTCGCGAAGGTTATCGAGGGCACGCATCTCGGTTTCGCCAGGCTGTTGTCCATATCGGAATACGACGTCAACGGTTGTCATTTCGGGTCGCGCCTCGCAGTCACTATCGGGAAATCACTCAGGCCCTCGGGCCAGGTTGGATAATTACCTTTATCAATATAGAGCATCGGTGGCGATGGTACGCAATCGGCACCGACTCATGATTCCGCATGACACTAGAGCGAGATAATCCGGAACACCAGGGACCAGCGTCGAACGACGAAGAACGCGGCGATGTACTCGACGCCCCTGCCGCGCTTCCGCCTCCTGCATCGCCGTCGCCTGTCGCGACATCGGATAGCTTGACCCAGGAAGAGTCCGAAATCGTGGATCTCGTTCTGCCCGATGTCACGCAGCTCGCTCCATCCAGGGCACCTGCGGCGAACGAGCGGCCCAAAGCGGTGCGGTTCGTCTCAGGAATACCGCAAGAGCTGTCGCGCGAGGTCGAAGAGTTTCTCTCCCATGATGCCGAGAAGCGCTGGACGTGGTTCGAACCGCCACAGGAAGGACACAAATTGGAGCCGGTGAAAGATGTTGTCTGCGGAATGATGGTCGATCCGGAGAAGGCCGCCGGAGTGCTCGACTACCAGGGGAAAAGGTATTACTTCTGCAGCGGCGCCTGCATGGGCAGGTTCGAAATGGATCACGAGAAGTATCTTGATCCCAATTACAAGCCGACAGGCATGGCGCACACCCCGGTGACGATCGCCGCCGCGCCTCTCACCGAGATCGGTGCGACGGCTGTTTCGCCGTTGATCGTGAAGGATCCGGTTTGTGGCATGAACGTCAACCCCCGAAGTGCCGCCGGATCGGTCGAGCACAGCGGAAAGACCTACTATTTCTGCAGCAAAGGTTGCGTCGCAAAGTTCCAGGCCGACCCGGCGAAATATCTTGATCCGAAGTATGTTCCCGGCGGGATGTCGCATGCACCGGTAACCATCGGATCTGCTCCACCCAAGACCGCAGCGCCGTCCGTTCCGGCGCCTATCTATACCTGCCCCATGGATCCGGAAGTTCGGCAGCCTGGGCCGGGGATCTGTCCAAAGTGCGGCATGGCCCTCGAACCCGAGACTTTGGCTGCCCCGTCGTCGAAAACCGAGTACGTCTGCCCGATGCATCCGGAGGTGGTGAGCGATCACCCTGGAAGTTGCCCGAAGTGCGGTATGGCCCTCGAGCCACGGACGGTGACCGCTGCGGAGGAGGCCAATCCGGAGCTTGTCCAGATGACGCGACGCTTCTGGTGGAGCGTAGCCCTTGGCGTGCCACTGCTGGCGCTGGCGATGGGCCACATGTTCGGACCTCTCGCCCACGCCTGGAGCCCGCGTGTCGTTGCCTGGATTGAGTTTGTCCTCGCAACTCCCATTGTGCTGTGGGGCGGCTGGCCGTTCTTCGAGCGCTTCGCCGCCTCGCTGAAATTCCGCAGCCCCAACATGTTCACGTTGATCGGCATGGGCGTGGGCGTTTCTTACCTGTACAGCGCGGTGGCTGCCATCGCGCCACAGATGTTTCCCGCAAGTTTGCGCGGCCCGCACGGCATGCCCGAGGTGTACTTCGAAGCAGCGGCGGCCATCACCATTCTCGTGCTCCTCGGGCAGGTGCTCGAGTTGCGCGCGCGCAGCCGCACCAGCAGCGCGATTCGCGCCCTCCTGGACCTCGCGCCCAAAGTCGCACGCCGCGTGGCAGCCGACGAATCGGAGCACGATATTCCTCTTTCTGAAGTGCAGAAGGGCGATCGCCTTCGTGTGCGGCCGGGCGAGAAAATTCCTGTCGATGGCGTGATTCTCTCCGGATCGAGTTCGGTGGACGAGTCCATGGTCACGGGCGAATCGCTTCCGGGAGAGAAGCGCGAAGGATCGCAGGTGATCGGCGGCACGCTCAACGGAAACGGTTCTTTCATCCTGCGGGCGGAGCACGTCGGCAGTGAAACCATGCTCGCGCAAATCGTGCGCCTGGTGAGCGATGCGCAACGCAGCCGCGCCCCGATTCAGCGCCTCGCCGACAAGGTCTCAGCGGTGTTTGTTCCCGCGGTGATCGCAGTTGCAGTGATCACCTTCGCCATCTGGATGCTCCTTGGCCCCGAGCCGCGCTTTGCCGTGGCGATGGTGAACGCTGTCGCGGTGCTGATTATCGCCTGCCCCTGCGCACTCGGCCTGGCGACGCCCATGGCGATCATGGTCGGCACCGGGCGCGGCGCGCATGCCGGCGTCCTGGTGCGCAACGCGGAAGCGTTGGAGACGATGGAGCGCATCGACACCCTCGTCATCGACAAGACCGGCACCCTCACCCAGGGCAAGCCTGAACTCACGTCGGTCGAGGCGATTGCGCCGATGAAAGAAGAAGAGCTAGTCCGGCTGGCCGCAGCGGTCGAGCGCGGCAGTGAACATGCCCTGGGAACGGCGATCCTCCAGGCCGCCGAGGCAAACGGAATGACGATCCCGCAGGCCGCAAACTTTCTAGCGTACTCCCGGACTTGGAGTACAAGGCGACGTGGAAGGGAAAAGCGTTGCGGTCGGCAATCCGGCCTTCCTGCAGCAACTCGGCGCCGATACCGCGCAGCTGGAAGCGAAAGCTCAATCCCTCCGCGCGCAAGGCCAGACGGTGATGTTCGTCGCCATCGACAAGCAGTCCGCCGGACTCTTGGGCGTCTCCGATCCCATCAAGCCCAGCACACAAGAGGCCCTGCAAGCCCTGCGCGACGAGAAGCTGATGGTCGTCATGCTTACCGGCGACAATCGCACCACCGCCGAAGCGGTCGCGAAACAGCTCGGCATCCGCCACTTCGAAGCCGAAGTCTTGCCGCAACGCAAAGCCGACGTCGTTCGTGCCTTGCAGAAGGAGGGGAAGCGCGTGGCCATGGCCGGCGATGGCATCAACGATGCGCCCGCCCTCGCCGCCGCCGACGTGGGCATCGCCATGAGCACCGGTGCCGATATCGCCATGGAGAGCGGCGGCATCACCTTGCTGAAAGGTGATCTTCGCGGCATCGTGCGCGCCCGCCGCCTCAGCGAAGCCGTGATGCGCAACATCCGGCAGAATTTGTTTTTCGCCTTCGTGTACAACGCGCTGGGGGTGCCGATCGCCGCCGGAGCGCTCTACCCAATCTTCGGATGGCATTTCAGCCCCATCCTCGCCGCGGCCGCGATGAGCTTCAGCTCCGTCTCGGTGATTACGAATGCATTGCGGCTGCGGAAGGTCAAACTGTAGTACCGGACTCCGGGTTGTTCCGGCCTACGACGCCAGCGATCGCAGATAATTCACGATATCCGGCGATGTCCAGTTGGCCTCGCCGATAAACTTTCGCCGGATCTTTCCGTCCTTATCGATGATGTAGGTCTCCGGGAACTTATACGTCCCGTAGAGCGCATTCGATTTATTCGCAGCGTCACGGACGGTCAACAGGTCGATGTGATGGTCCCGGATGAACTGTTTGTAGGCACTCTCGTCCACGTCCGTGCTGACCGCCAGGATGACGACTTTATCTCCTAGTATCTTCTGGAGTTGCACCAGCGAGGGCATCTCGGCGACGCAGGGCGGGCACCAGGTGGCCCAGAAGTTCAAAACCACGGTTTTGCCGCGGAAATCGTGCAAGGAAACGGTGTGCTGCGAGTCAGTTACGGTGAATTGCGGCGCCTCCGTCCCAAGCTGTGCCGGGCGGGTGCCCTGGTAACAGGAGGAAAACAAGATTACCAACAGGACGGGTAAGAAATGCCTAAACCGTTTCACGAATTTATAATAACCAAGTAGGATTACCCGAGCCACACCCGGTTTGTGGGAAATTACCCCCAGCCACCAACGGGTTTGCCGGATCCAGACCGCTCATGTCATTTCGCAAGCGCATCCGCCGCAGCTACCAGAGGCCGATTGTCTCGGTCATTATCCCTGCGCGCAACGAGGAGTCATGCCTCGAGACTTGCCTCAAGTCCCTGGTCAACCAGGAGGGCATTCCCTTCGAAATTATCGTGGTGGACGACGGCTCGACCGACGGTACCCGGCGGATTGCCGACAGCTTTGCCGCCGTTCGCGGCATGGCTGCGCCCCCGCTCCCGGAAGGCTGGTGCGGAAAGTCGAACGCCCTCGCCTTCGGCGCGCGGCATGCGCGGGGCGATTGGTTCCTCTTCACCGACGCTGATACCTTCCATAAGCCTGGCTCGCTCGCCCGTGCCGTCTCGGAGGCCGAGCGCCACGGCTCCGATTTGCTCTCTTATTCTCCGCAACAGGTGGTGAAAAGCTTCTGGGAGCGGGCGATCATGCCAGTGGTCTTCGCGGAACTGGCGGCTACGTTCAAGCCGAAGGAAGTGAGCGATCCGCGCTCCCCCGTCGCCGCCGCCAATGGACAGTACTTGCTCATTCGCCGGCACGCCTACGAATTGATCGGCGGACACTCCTCGGTCGCCTTCACCCTGCTCGAAGACGTCGATCTGGCGCGCTCCATCAAGGAAGCCGGTGGCCGGCTCGCCTTCCGCTACGGGGGCGAAGCGGTAAAGACCCGCATGTATCGCAGCTTCCGCCAGTTGCGCGAGGGCTGGACGAAAAACCTGGCGCTGCTTTTCCCGGACGCGCAGGAGCTCGCCGCGCGCCGTATGTCGGAATTTGCGTTCATTGTTGCGGCGCTGGCTGGCGCCACCGTTTCCGCGTTCTTCCAGCATTTCATCGTGGCTGCCGGATTCGCCGGCCTTACCGCCGCGCTCTGGACGCGATTCCTCAAGCGCATTCATCGTGCCCACTTCGGTTTCTCCTCCGAGATGCTGTCGATCTTCGGCCTGCCGATGTTCGCCTGGCTCTTACGGCGCTCCGTCCGCAGCTACGCTCGCGGCGAGGTGACGTGGAAAGGGCGCTCGTATCCCGCGCCGCCTCCGGAGCCGGCGCAAAAGCGCGTGGCGGAGAAGGTATAACCCGCGGGCATGACCGTCTATCTCACCAGGAAATCCGAGTTCTCGGCTTCGCATCATTACCACAACCCGGCATTCAGCGCGGAAGAGAACCAGCGTATCTTCGGCAAGTGCAATAACCCGAACGGTCACGGCCACAACTACACCCTCGAAGTAACGGTAAAAGGCGAAGCCGACGCCACCACGGGGTTCGTCGTCGATCTCAAGGAGCTGAAGGAGATCGTGAACCGCGAGGTCGTGGATGCGATGGACCACCGCTATCTCAACCACGAAGTCCCGGAATTCCAGGCGCAGATCCCGACCACCGAGAACATCGCGATCGCCATCTGGAAACGGCTGGAAGGGAAGCTCCATGTCGCAAAGCTGCACCGCGTGCGCCTTTACGAGATGCACGACCTCTGGGTCGATTTCTACGGGGAAGCATGAAGGCCCATCTCACCCGCCGGTACTGGTTCGCCGCTTCGCACCGCCTGCACAGCCCTGAGCTGACCGAGGAGCAGAACCGGTCGGTTTACGGAAAGTGCAACAATCCCTACGGCCACGGGCACAATTACGCGCTGGAAGTCACGGTGAGCGGCCAGGTCGCAGGCGATACCGGAATGGTCTATAACCTGGTGGACATCGATCGCGTCGTGCGCGAGCAGGTGTTGGAGCGCTTCGATCACCAGAATTTGAACTGCATTCCCGAGTTTCGCGATCTTGTGCCAACCACGGAAAACCTTTGTATTTCTATTTACAACATTCTGAAACAAAGCCTATCCAGCACTCATCTGGATAAAGTAAGGCTGGAAGAGACCTCGCAAAACAGCTTTGAAGTTACCGGCGACGGAGGGTAGAACACGGGATGAGGATGGTTCCGCGGAAGAACGTGGTGCACCGCATTTCGAATGCAACAGAGCGACGAGTTAGTCCCGAGTCACTATGAAAACGAAAGACGAAGCCGTAACGTTAACCAGCGCCACGACCGAAGAAATCGTCGCCGAGTTGATCCAGCGCATCGGGGAAGATCCCCAGCGCGAGGGACTCCTGCGCACCCCGGAGCGCTATGCGAAGGCGCTCAAGTACCTCACCAAGGGATACGACGAGGATCCCGAGACCGTGCTTAACGGCGCGCTGTTCACCGTCACCTACGACGAAATGGTGATCGTGAAGGACATCGAGATGTTCAGCCTCTGCGAACATCACATTCTGCCGTTTTTCGGAAAAGTGCACATCGCTTACATACCGAAGGGCAAAGTCATCGGTCTCAGCAAGCTACCGCGCTTGGTGGAACTTTTTGCGCGACGACTGCAAGTACAGGAGCGCCTGACTACCGAGATTGCCGAGACCATTCAGCGGGTCATCGACCCTTACGGGGTGGGCGTTATCATCGAGGCACGCCACTTGTGCATGATGATGCGCGGAGTCGAGAAACAGCACTCTTCTACGGTGACGTCGGCGATGCTGGGGGCTTTCCGTGAACCGCAGACACGCGAAGAGTTCCTCTCGCTAGTGCGGAATGGGAAGGCGAACGGCTTCTAGGCAGTTTCCCCCGCTAGGCCTCTGAAAATCTGGTATCTTCGCAGGCATCCGGGTAGTCAGCCATGCCGAAGAGAGCCACTTCGCATAAAGCCGCCAAACCGAAGCCAAAAAACAAGCGTTATCCTTCGATTGAACTGCGCCGCATGGAAGATCAGGTCGTCCTGGTCACCGGCGGCAACCGTGGGATCGGCTTGGCGATCGCGCGCGCTCTTGCCCGGGAAGGCGCCAGCGTCATCATTACCGGTCGCGACGAAGACGCGCTGCATCGCGCCACATCCGAGATCACGCGTAGCGGCGGCTCCGTCTTCAGCCATGCTTGCGATATTCGCGACGAGGACTCCGTCGACGACCTCTTCGCCACCATCGGCCGCCACTTTCCCCAGCTTGACGTGCTTATCAACAACGCCGGACTGGCCCAGGCCTCGGCCCACGTCGATCACCTTTCGCTCGACGCATGGCGTACCGTGATCGATACCAACCTCACCGGCGCATTTCTCTGTACCCGCGCCGCGCTTCCCCTGCTGCGCCGCGGATCGACCATCGTCAACAACGTTTCGATAGCTGCCACCACGGTGTTTCCCGGCATGTCGGCTTACGGCGCCTCGAAGGCGGCGCTTTTGTCGTTCACCAACACGCTGCGCGAAGAGCTGCGCTCCCGTGGCATCCGCGTCATCGCGTTTACCCCAGGCGCCACCGATACGGACATCTGGAAACAGTTCTGGAAAGATGCGCCGCGGGAACGGATGATGTCCGCCGAGAGCGTTGCCGATGCCCTGGTCTCCGCGCTCGCACTGCCCGCGAACGCGACCGTGCAGGACCTGGTGATCACGCCAACCGGAGGAGCGCTCTAAACCATGCGATGGATGTTCGTGGTCCTGGTGATGCTCGTGCTGCCCATCCTGACAGTCGTGATCGTGGGCGCATTTCTCCCGAGGACGCATACCGCTACCCGTAGCCTGCAAGTTCAGCAGACCCCGGAATCGGTGTATTCCCTGATCTCCGGGCCTCCCACCTGGCGCTCCACCGTGCGCAGCTACGAGCCGGTTGGAATGATCGACGGCAAGCCAAGCTGGCGCGAAGTCGATCACCACAATCACGCCATCACCTTCGAAGAGGAGGAAGTCGATCCGCCGACGAGGCGCGTCATCCGCATTGCGGATAAGAATCTTCCTTTCGGAGGCACGTGGACGTTCGAAATCCGGCCTGCCTCGCGAGGCTGTGTTTTGCAGATTACCGAAAACGGCGAGATCTACAATCCGGTCTTTCGCTTCATCAGCCGCTTCTTCCGTGGCTACGACGCAACCATCAACCAGTACTTGAAGGATGTAGAAGACCACTACAACGGTCTCGTCCTCCGCCGCGCCTGACTCCGAATCATCTGTGGGCAGCTAATCGGTTCCCGGACCCTGCGCTCCGCCGATCCGCATCGGATAGATCTCATAGGTGTGCAGTTTCGCCAGGATCGTCGGATCGTTCTCCGCAATCGTCCGCGCTTCGGCCTCGTCCTGCACCGCCAGCACCGCCATCCCGAACGATCCCTCGACCGCCAGCACAGGACCGTAGATCAATACCCGTTTTTCGACGAAGTGCTGATGGAAGTACTGTACGTGCGCCATCATCAATCCCCGCTCCGTGTCCGTCATATCGTGCGCGAACGTCGGACGAGGCGGAATCAGCTTGTAGAAGAAGTGTTGTTTGGTCATCAGTTCCATCCGCTATAGCGATAGAGCCGCGGCCGTTGCGGCAGCAGCTTGATCATGATCAGGCCAGTCACAAAACCGCCCACGTGCGCCCAGAAAGCGACGCCACCGCCGGATGCCGCCGCACCGTGCGTCTGAATCGCGGTCGCCGCGCCTCCCAGAAATTGCGCCAGGAACCAGTAGCCCAGCACGATCCATGCCGGAAGCCAGACGAAGAATACGAAGAAGAAGGGAACCAGCGTCAGCACCCGCGCTCGCGGGTAGAGCACGAAATAGGCGCCCATCACTCCGGCGATGGCGCCGCTTGCGCCAATCGTGGGCAGCATCGAATACCAGTTGAATGCCACGTGCAGCAACCCGCCCGCGATGCCTACGCCCAGGTAGAAAAGCAGAAACTTGAAGTGCCCGAGATAATCCTCGACATTGTCGCCGAAAATCCACAGTACCCACATGTTGGAAATGATGTGCCACCAGCCGCTGTGGAGGAACATCGAGGTCAGCAAGGGCAGGAATGCCGCAACCGGCGTAACGTAACGCGTACCGAGAAAGCCGACCATGCGCAGGGGTACCTGGCCTCCGGCCAACACGATCGGGATCTTCACCGGGACCAGCCCGAAGACCATCATCAGCTGGTCATAGGAGCCCACGCCCTGGGTTGCGTTCACCCACTTTTGCAGCAAAAAGATCAGAATGTTGAGGCCCAACAGGAAGAAGGTTACGTACGGGGTACTGAACCGCGGGCTATCGTCCTTCAGGGGAATCATGGTTCAAAGTAAGCTGGCAAGTGGACGAGCGGTAACTCGTAGGAGATCCAAAGCCGCGGCGGTGTGCCTATTTGACCCCGCGACCGTCCACGGTACACGATAGCAGAGAATGCCCCTAGACGCCGTAATCGTCATCGACAAGCCCGCCGGCTGGACCTCGCACGACGTCGTCGCCCGCTTGCGGCGCACTCTGGGCGAACGCTCCGCCGGCCACCTCGGCACCCTCGACCCCATGGCGACGGGCGTATTGCCGGTCGTGCTCGGCCGCTACACACGGCTCTCCCAGTTCTACAACCACTCCGACAAATCCTACGATGGCGAGATCCGCCTCGGCTTCTCCACCGACACCTACGACGCGGAAGGCGAGCCCACCAGTACTCCGCGGGAAGTTCAAGTAACACTTGAAGAGCTGCAGTCGCTCGGCCGGGAGTTTCTCGGTGCGCAACAGCAGATGCCCCCGCCGTTCTCAGCCAAGAAAATCCACGGCATCCCGGCGTACAAGTTGGCCCGGAAGAAACTCGAAGTAGAACTCAAGCCAAGTTCGGTAGAGATTTTCGAATTGCAGATCCTGCCTTCGGCGAAGCCAGACTGTGTGGGATTCCGTGCCCGCGTCTCCTCCGGCACCTACATCCGTTCCATCGCACACGATCTCGGCCGTCGTCTCGGTTGCGGAGCCCATCTCGCCAGCTTGCGGCGCACCGCGGTTGCAGAATTCACCATCGACCAGGCGCACACGCTGGAGACAGTGGAGCAGGCATTGTCGGAAGCAAGAGTTGACGAACTTTTGATCCACCCACGTCGCATTCTTCCGCAGCTTCCGTCCGTGACCGCGAACGACGACATCGTCGCCTACATCCGCAACGGACGTTCCGTGAACCTTCCTGAATTTTCGAAAGCAAAGCTAGTGAAGGTGTTTGCCGGGCAGTCTGAGATCGTCTGCGTGGCGCAGCGCATCGCCGGCACGCTCTTCCATCCCAAGCTGGTATTGCCCGCTCGGGAACCTGTCCCAACGAAATAAGCAGCGAATTATTTGCCGTCGACCAGGGCGTTCAGTTGGTTCTCCAATTCGAGCGCGGCATCGCGGAACTGGAGCAGTTGCCCCTTCTGAAACTGGATATCCGGGTTGGCCAGATCCCCCTGGATCAGCCGGCATAGCTGGTAGGCCACGCGGATTCTCTCGCCCGCCAGGACCGTAAGCACGGTCTGCGGATCGGTTTCCATTTGCTTGGAATTGGCGAACTGCTCGACCGCCCATGCCGTGTTTCGCACCCGGTTCACCGCGTCGCGGAAGTCGGTGAGGATGCGCGAATCCACGTCACTCTCCGAGGCCAGCAACTCGTGAATCTGCCGGAGTTCGTCCGTAACATTTTCAAGCCTGACTGAAACCGAAGCACCGGTATGCATGGCAGAACTCACTGCTTCCTCCGCGGAGACATCTGACGCAAGCATTGTAAGCTGCTCCAACCGCGATCGGGATACGCCAGCAGTCATCCACCTTTGGTAATAAGAGACCAACGACCCGCAGCTGCGGAGCAGGTAAGTAGCTGGACCGGAAGCTGTTATGCTTTGCTCTCCCTCGAAATGGAAACGTGCTGGCACCGCCGCGCATCCCACTTAAGGGTAAGAGAATCGAGGTTCCTATGCGCAGACTCACCGAGCGATGGCAGCCGGTTCAGGTTGCCACCCTCAGCACCCTGAGGAAGCACCTGGAGAGCCTCAGCGGACCAGACTGCAAATTCACCATCGAGAAAGCGCATGGCGACCGCGTCGCGGTTCGTTGCGAACGCGCAAACGGCGGAGAGAAATCTCGTTCGGTCGTAATTCTTCCCGCCTATCCCACGGGGCACCCGGATGACGAACCTGCCAATCCCAACGTGGTGCTCGATCCGGTCGAATTCATCGGCGCCGAAACCTGTGCGAAGAGGGAAGTGTTCGCTCCCTTGCTTGGCGAAGAGGTGCTCGCCTATTACCACAAGCAACATCCCCACAGCGAGCTTTCCATAAGCCGCTGCTGTTAGCCGGCCTGGAGGCGACCGAGGACCTCTGCCAATTCCTTGAGATCCCGCACGATGAAATCAGGCGGAATCGCCAGCGGGTACAAGCTCTTGCCCGGCCGCGCCACGAACACCCCTTGCATCCCGGCGGCTTTGATCCCCGCGATGTCCCAGCCATGCGCCGCGACCATCATCGCCTCTTCCGGCCGCACCTTCATCTGCTCCGCCGCCCAGTGATACGTCCGGAGATGCGGCTTGTAAAGCTTCAGGTCTTCAATGCTGAGGCGCTTGTCGAAAAACTCCGTCAATCCCGCGTTCTCCAATTGCGTTTTGACACCCAGGTTCGACGAGTTGGTCAGCGTTGCCAAAGAATACCCTTGGCTCCTCAGCGCTCGCAGCCCTTCTTTCACATCCGGATGCGGCGGCAGCGCCCGCAAGGGCCCAACGATTGCCGCTTTGGCTTTCTCCTCGCTCAACTCGATCCCGTTGCTGCGGGCGACCATCGTCAGGGCCGCTGCGCCAATCTCTCCGAAATCGTGATAGCGCTCGGTCGCGCTATCCACCAGCGAATGGTGCAGCATGGTGGAAAACCAAAGCGGCAACAAATCCTTGCGCCCACCCAGGGCCGCTCCTACAGGCTCCCGCAACGCTGCAAGATCCAGCAACGTCTCGTTCACATCGAAAAAGATGACTTTCGGCTTTTTCATAACCTAATGAGATGCGGGGACACTCTGCGCCGCATCAACTCCCAGCCAAGCATCTATTGTTCACGAATAGTTGCGGAATCCGCGCTCCAGGAAAGGAAAAACAATGGATATCCAAAGAGTCGGCACACAACCTTCCGCTAAGGGGCCATCGGACTGGTTCACCGGCACGGTGCGAATCGATCCGCTCTTCCAGGCACCCGACCCGGCGCTCGTTCAAGGGGCGAGCGTCACCTTCGAACCCGGCGCTCGAACCGCATGGCATACCCATCCGCTGGGCCAGACTCTGATCGTCACCGCCGGATGCGGCTGGGCACAGCGCAAAGGCGGAGCAGTCGAGGAGATCCATCCCGGGGATGTGGTCTGGTTTGCGCCCGGAGAGAAACACTGGCATGGCGCCACGCCGACCACGGCCATGACCCACATCGCCATCCAGGAAAAACTCAACGGCAAAGTCGTCGACTGGTTGGAAAAGGTCAGCGACGAGCAATACCAGCGCTGAAACCGAGGCGCAACGAGGATCCATCAGGCCGTTCGCGTCGTTAGCTGGAATGTCCGATAACAGATATTATGTAAAGTAGCGTGGGGACGGCGTATTTCCAGCATGAGCAGCCGCCCGTGAGCTCGGGTCTCCCCAAGGTTCCCGCTTTGTCCTATACTCACCCGCGCTTATGGCCGCCGTTGAAATCGAACAGTTCTTTCTCGGATGTCTCGCCCACGCCTCCTACCTGGTCTCGTCCGAAGGCGTAGCCGCCGTCATCGATCCGCAGCGCGACGTGGAGATCTACCTCGAGACTGCGCGCCAAAAGAATCTCAAGATCGCTCACATCCTCGAGACGCATCTCCACGCCGATTTCGTCTCCGGACACCACGAGCTCGCCGAGCGCACCGGGGCGCGCATTTATCTGGGCGAAGGCGCCGGAGCCAAGTTCCCGCACACGGCGGTCAAGACCGGCGACTCGATTCGCTTCGGCAACGGCCGGCTCGACTTTCTTCAGACACCCGGCCACACTTTGGAAAGCATCTCGATTGTCCTGACCGACCTTGCCGAACCCTCGGCGCCCAAGGCGGTCTTCACCGGGGATACTCTCTTCGTCGGCGACGTCGGCCGCCCGGACCTCTCCGGAGACCACACGCCGCAGGAGCTGGCGGCAATGCTGTTCCAGAGCCTGCACCAGGGCCTCCTCAAGCTGCCGGACGAGACCACGATCTATCCGGCGCACGGCGCGGGCTCTCTCTGCGGCCGCCAGATGGGCGCCGAGCGCTTCTCGACCATCGGCAAGGAGCGCCGCAGCAATTACGCATTGCAGGCCCGCACCTCCGACGACTTCGTCCGCTTGCTCACTGACGCGCTTCCTCCGCGGCCTGCATATTTCAGCCGCGAGGTGGAACTGAACCGCGAAGGCGCTGCCGCGTTGGAAAGCCTCCCAAGCCCCGCCGCTATCCGAGGGCCTGAAGTTCTGCGCCTTCAGGCCGAAGGCGCCATCGTCCTCGATACCCGGCCCGTAATTGAGTTTGCGGTTGCCCACGTTCCCGGATCGCTGCATATTGCCCTCTCCGGCCAATACGCCTCGTGGGCGGCGCGCATCATGGGCCTCGATCGGCAGATCATCCTGGTTGGCGAAGATGCGGCGCACGTGCGCGAATCGCAAATGCGTCTCGCCCGCGTCGGCATTGAAAAGGTGACCGCCTACCTGGAGGGCGGCATCAGCGGCTGGGTGCAGAGCGGCCTCGAACTCGATTACATCCCTCAAGTATCGGTTGAAGAATTCTCCGATCTAGTCGAGAAAGAAAAGGACCACATCGCTTTGCTCGATGTCCGCGAGGCGGGCGAAGTCGCCGCCGGGGCAATCGATGGATCGTCCCGCATCCCGCTCGGCCAGTTGCCTGCCCGCACCGGCGAGCTCGGCCGCGACAAGCTTCTCGTCGTCCACTGCAAAGGTGGCTACCGCAGCTCCATCGCGACCAGCATCTTGCGGCAACACGGCTTCCGCGATGTCGCGAATCTTACCGGAGGCTACGACGCGTGGCTCGCCGCTCGACAAGCTGCCTCCGCAGCGAGCTCGAGCCTGTAGAGCAGCGGATCGTCCAACCGGGAAGCAAGTTCCCTCGCGCCGTCTACGGCATCGAATATGCCAGGTTGTCGAAGCGAAGCCTGTTGCCACCAGTGAATTCGAAAGTGACGTCGGAAGCTGCGTGCTGCCATCCGGTTCTGAAACGGCGAAGCTGCTTGGGACCGATCGTCACGAACACCGCGGAGTTCCCTGCCGATCGAACCCGCACAGTAACTTCGGCATCGCCGTCATTGTAGATATCGATCCCCGCCATGACGCGCGGCGCGTAAAACGTGAAGCCTGCGTGACGCGCCTCACCATCGGCAAGTGCGAGGTTGAAGGTGCCAAACTTGCCCAGCGGTCCCGCAATCCGCCACACGCCGCTGCCCCAGTCGACAACACCGCTGGGATACTGTCCGACAAGCGCCGTTCCCACGGGAAGGTGCGGGTCGTCAAAGGTGATGAAGGTCGGCGGACGGTCCCCATGGCCCTGGATGTCAACATCCCGGGAACTCGTGTGATGGATGGAAAGCACACCCGTCTTTTCGTCAAAGACATATCCTTCGCGATCGGGAAATCTGCCCGGCGTGATCGCTTTTCCTCCCACCATCACGGCCTCCGGCCGGAAGTTCAATCGCAGAACGTCGAAGGATTCGGCGTCGAATGTCGAGTAGGTGATCGACCCTTTTCCATACGCAATCTTCGTCACCACCGAACTCGATCCCAGCAGGTGAGACTCGTCGGCCGGCGCCCACTCCGGCACTGCCCAGAATGCATCCATCATGCGGCGTGGCCCATCCGCAAACTCATCGGTAAACCACCACTGGTTGCTGAACGGCGCGTGCGCCTCCGCGGGAAGCCCCTGAAAGTAAGTCACCCAGTTGTAGGTGCGGTAGGCCGCTTCCTTGTATGCCGCATCCCCGGTCTTCGCGAAGTACAGCGCTTCCACCGCGGCCAGCCTTGCGCTGTGACTATCGCAACACTGGTTGGGAAGATTGCAGCAGAAGGTTTTCCCGTCTCCCTGTTCCGTGGTCACAGTTGCGCCGTGCACAACATATTTTGGCCACTTCGGCGTCGTTTTCACCCACTCGATCAGTTGCCGCGCATGATCCTTCCACGCGGCATCTTTCTCGGGCTGCAGCAGCACGTAGCGGGCGAACTCAAGCGGAATCACCTGGTTCATGTTCTCCATGCTTCCCGGTACATCCTCGAAGTAGCCGACCCACACATTGTTCTGCATGGGATACTTCATCAGCCACGCCCATGCGCCCGCGCGCACCCTTTTGTACGAGGCAATATCCCCTGCGCCGAGCCGAGTCAACTCATCGAACAAAAGGATCGGGTCCAATACGTTGGCGGAGTAAGGAAACATTCCCTTCCCACCTTCCACCCGGCCGCTCTTCGCGGAACAGCGGCCCGGCCACGGCGAATGTTTCTCATCGCCCGCCGTATAGTTCTTCACCAGCGCATCCGCACAGCGAATCGCCGCGCGAAGATACTTCGTGTTGCCGGTCATCTCGTAGAGCCGGAGGTAGGCATAGCCATCTCCACCCACCACGTGCGGTTCCACATAGTCTTCGCCATGCTCGCTCCATCCCGTATAGCGCGGGCTTCCCGGGTTGGCCGATGGATAAGGCACTCCCGCCCAGGCATAGCCTTCCGGCGTCAGGCCATTCTCCAATTCGTAATCGACGAAGTTCTGCAGGAACTCGAGCGTCCTCGCGTCGCCCGTGTAGGGATAGAGCCGCTCGATGAACCCGGTCATCATTTCGCGAAGGTAGCCGGTAGAGTTCGCCCAGTGGCGGTCTGGCGTCAGTTCAAAAGTGGTCCGGTCGAAGTCGAAGCAACAATAAAAGTAGGGTAGGCGCTGGCGGTTGTATTGGTCCCACACCACCGTCCATTGCGAGAGAAAATACGAGGAGTAGGAATAACCGGTGTCGTCCGGCATCGGCCACGGCAGCAGCTTTCCCTCGTGATCGAGCGCCACCGGCCGTCCGGCAATGGTCGGCGCATTCACGATCGAGGTTACGGGAAATGGCTGCTGGCCTGCCGCGATCGCGGCAAGAACAAAGCCGGCGATCAGGGTTCTCGCCGCGTTGACAGCCAGTTTCATACCGGACGTTCCCCGGAGGAGTCCGCCAGCAGCCGATGCAGTTCCGCGCGAAATGCCTCGAGCTCCGCGATCCGCTCCGGCGTCGCTTCCACGATCTCCGATTTCGCCTGGAAGACCTTGCGTCCGGCTACTTCCGTCAGAACGCCGAGGACCTCGCCCATCCGCCACCCCGGAGTGCCCATGATCTGCAGGCCATCGACACCGGGCACGAGGAGCGCAACGCAGTTCCCTTTCGTGACCCCGATCAACTTCGGGTAACGCTCGAAGGTTTGCAGCTCAAATCCAGCTAAATAGATATGTTGCAGTTGGGCGGCAGAGTCCATGTAAGGCTAGTCGGCAGCCGACGACCCCTGCTTGCGCTCGCGATGCAGTTCCTGCAAGGCATAGACCGTCGTCTTGCCCTTTTGCAGCGCCGCGATGCCCTCGACCACCGCGCGGCCCGCCGACAGGGTTGTGATCGTCGGGATGCGGGCCGTGATCGCCGCCCGCCGGATTGCCTTCTCGTCGAACCACGGCTCGGAACCTTGCGGCGTATTGATGATGAGTTGAATGCGTTCGCCCTTGATCAGATCGACGACATTCGGCCGGCCCTCTTTGACCTTGAAGACGCGCTCCACCTGCAGCCCGGCATCTTCGATCACGTCGGCCGTGCCGTGGGTTGCGACGAGTTTGAATCCGAGTTCGACGAAGCGCTTCGCGAGCGCGGCCGCATGCGGCTTATCGCGTCGGCTGACGCTGATGAAGACCGTTCCACTCGTTGGCAGCTTTTGTCCGGCGGCCATTTGCGCCTTGGCGAAGGCCTCGCCGAAGTTGTCGGCCACACCCATAACTTCGCCCGTCGATTTCATCTCTGGCCCGAGCACGGTATCGACGCCCGGGAACTTGCCCCAGGGAAAGACGGGAGATTTCACGTAGTAGCAGTCCCCTGTCGCCAGGTCCGTTGCCCGCTCAACATTCTCCGGAAGAAACTCTCGCAGCTTCCGGCCCGTCATCAGCCGGGCGGCAATCTTCGCCAGCGGCACGCCGGTTGCCTTCGAGACGTACGGAATCGTGCGCGAGGCCCGCGGATTGACCTCAATGACAAATACCTTGTCGCGCTGGATCGCGTACTGCACATTCATCAGCCCGACAACCTTCAGTGCCCTCGCCAATCGGAACGTGTAGTCGCGGATGGTGGCCAGCACCTTGTGGGACAGATCCACGGATGGCAGCACGCACGAAGAATCGCCGGAGTGTATGCCGGCCTCCTCGATGTGCTGCATGATGCCGCCGATCACTACATCCTCGCCGTCGGAGATGCAATCCACATCCACCTCCGTCGCGTCCTCGAGGAAGTGGTCGATGAGCACTGGACGCTCTTGCGAGTATTCGACGGCCTGCCGCATGTAGCGCTCAACCTCCTCGCGCTCGTAGCAGATCATCATCGCGCGCCCGCCAAGGACGTAGGAAGGCCGCACCAGCACCGGGTATCCGATGCGGTTTGCGTTCGCCACCGCCTCTTCCAGGCTCGTCGCCGTCGCACCGGGCGGCTGCGGAATATCCAGTTCTTCCAGCAGCTTGTTGAAGCGCTTCCGGTCTTCCGCGAGATCGATGGATTCCGGCGAAGTTCCAATTACCGGCACCCCCGCGGCCTTCAACGGCAGCGCCAGGTTCAGCGGTGTCTGGCCGCCGTATTGCACGATCACGCCGATCGGTGCCCCCGAAGCCGCCTCGTGCTCGTAGATTTCCATCACATCTTCGAAGGTCAGCGGCTCGAAGTAAAGTCGATCGCTGGTGTCGTAGTCCGTCGACACGGTCTCGGGATTGCAATTGACCATGATGGTCTCGAAGCCATCATCGCGCAGCGCGAAGGCCGCATGGCAGCAACAGTAATCGAACTCAATCCCCTGCCCGATGCGGTTCGGCCCGCTGCCCAGGATGATGATCTTCTTCCGGTCGGTGGGCGCGGCTTCGTCTTCTTCTTCGTAGGTCGAGTAGAGATACGGCGTAAAGCTCTCGAACTCCGCGGCGCAGGTATCCACGCGCTTGTACACCGGACGAACGCCGCTGGCGTGACGCTTTTCATACACGAGGGCAGCCGAACCACGGCCACCCTTCACGTTCCACAGGTTGGCCAGCCGCTCGTCGGAGAACCCCATGCGCTTCAGCTCGCGCATTTCCTCCGTCCCGATCTCATCCGGTGTATGGCCTTCCGTATGCGCGTGGGCGTGGGCAATATCTTTTAGCTGGTGCAGGAACCACGGATCGATCTTTGTCAGGTCATGGACTTTTTCGATCGTCCAGCCATGCAGCAGCGCGTGACGCACATACTGCAGGCGCTCAGGATGCGCGGTGACCAGCCGCTTGGTAATGATTCGCTCTTCGACTTTTTCGGATGCGATGCTCTTACCGGTCTCCAGCGAGCGGATGCCCTTCATCAAGGCTTCCTTGAAGGTGCGCCCGATCGCCATCGCTTCGCCCACCGATTTCATCTGCGGCCCGAGCGACGCATCGGCGCCCGGAAATTTCTCGAACTGCCATTTGGGAATTTTGACGACCACGTAGTCGAGCGTCGGCTCGAAACAGGCCGGCGTCTTGCGCGTTATGTCGTTGGTGATTTCGTCGAGCGTGTAGCCGACGGCGAGCCGCGCCGCAATCTTCGCGATCGGAAACCCGGTCGCCTTCGAAGCCAGCGCCGAGGAGCGCGAGACGCGCGGGTTCATCTCGATCACGATCATCCGCCCCGTCTTCGGGTCGGTAGCGAACTGGATGTTCGAACCGCCGGTCTCGACGCCAATCTCGCGGATCACCTTGATCGCCGCGTCGCGCATGAGCTGGTATTCGCGGTCGCTGAGCGTCTGTGCCGGCGCGACGGTGATCGAATCGCCGGTGTGCACGCCCATGGGATCGAAGTTCTCGATCGAGCAGATCGACGATGACGTTGTCCTTCACATCGCGCATCAGTTCGAGTTCGTACTCTTTCCAGCCGAGCACCGATTCTTCCAGCAGTACTTCATGCACCGGCGAGAGGTCGAGTCCCTTCGCCAGCAACTCCATCAGCTCTTCGCGGTTGTAGGCAATACCGCCACCGCTGCCGCCCAACGTGAACGAGGGCCGCAGCACCAGCGGAAATCCAAGTTTCGCGCTGAACTCGATGCCGTCTTTGAGGTTGTTCACCAGCGCCGACCGCGGCACGTCGAGGCCGATCTTGGTCATTGCATCTTTGAAAAGCAGCCGGTCTTCGGCCTTCTTGATCGCCGCCAGTTGCGCGCCGATGAGGGTCACGCCGTACTTCTCGAGCACACCGCCATCGGCGAGATCCACCGCCAGGTTCAGCGCCGTCTGTCCGCCGACCGTGGGCAGCAGGGCAAACTTCCCGGCCCCGCGCTGGTGCTTCATCATCTCGGCTTCAATGCGGATGATCTCTTCGAGGTATTGCAGCGTGAGCGGCTCGATATAGGTCCGATCGGCCATCTCCGGATCGGTCATGATGGTCGCTGGATTCGAGTTTGCAAGTACGACCTCGTACCCTTCCGCCTTGAGCGCCTTGCACGCCTGCGCCCCGGAGTAGTCGAACTCCGCCGATTGCCCGATGACGATGGGACCGGAACCGATAATCAGAATCTTCGAGATGTCGTTACGACGCGGCACCTTTAATTGACCTTTCCTTGTGCTGGAGGCTGACAGCCATAACCAATTGCATTCATGGTAACCACTGCTGGCGTTCTGCACGACGCTTTGTCCGCCGTACTTCGAACGGAGACGGAGGCGGGAGCGAATCCCGCCGCAAAAATCTCCATCTCGTATTCGCCCGACGCCATATCGGCGAGTTCGAACATCGCCTTTGCGCTCGCCTTGAACCGATCTCGCAGGACCGTACCGGACTTTGCAGTCAGCTTCGCGAACGCAATCGGAATGTCAGCTCCTTGCGAATCCACAATGTGCAAGCAGGAGCTTTCAATCGCATTGCCCCTGCATATCCGATCGCTCTGCAGTCCACAGGATGTTTCCGCGATGTAGATCGTATCCAACGCCGGAAGACGCTCGTCCCCGGTGACTTCAATTGGAATTGTCCCAAGACTCGTCGGGATTCCGCTATCGGTATCGGGCTGTAGTATCTCGACCCGGTACCGGCCCGGGCGTTCAGCGGGCAAGTCAAATCTTCCTAGCTGGTCCGTATCGCTAATGCCGAGCACGTTGCCTTCCGGCACCCCTTGCAGGCTGACTTGGTAATGACGCAGCGGGTCAGCATTGCTCTTCACCAGTGCGCTCGCGGACCGCAGTGGAATCCAGTTCACGTACGGCCACTCGTATTGCAACCCGTCCGCTCCGCCGGTTTTCACTACGGATACGTCGCGAAACTGCCTTTCGCCCAAGGCATCCGTGAATTGCAGCGTGAAGCTTCCAAGAGGTACGTTTTGGAATTTCAGGACTCCGTTCGAATCGGTCGTTCCTCTCGCGACTGCATGCATGGTTTTGTAGCGGTCGATCGTGCCCAGCGAAACTCGAACCCCTGCCAGCGGATGGTGGTGAGAATCGGAAGCCGTGACTTGAAAAGAACGGCTTACCGGAGCGGGATTTGTGGGAGCCTCCGTGCAGGCAAAGACGACGGAAGAAAACAGGAACGTGGCTGCCAGCAGCCACACGCTTCCGTATCTTTGTGCTCCACTCAAGCTACTTTCCTTTCCATTCATCCATCATCTTCACGAAATCGCCGAACAGGTAATGCGAATCGTGCGGACCCGGCGACGCCTCCGGGTGATACTGCACACTGAACAGCGGCAGAGATCGATGCCGTAATCCTTCCAGCGTGTCGTCGTTCAAATCCACGTGCGTAAGTTCGACCTCGCTCTGCTTCAGCGAATCCGGATCGACCGCGAAGTTGTGGTTGTGCGCGGTGATCTCCACCTTGCCCGTCTCCAGTTGCTTCACCGGATGATTGCCGCCGTGGTGCCCGAATTTCAGCTTGTACGTCTTTCCGCCGAGCGCCAGTCCGATCAGTTGATGCCCCAGGCAGATGCCGAAGACCGGCACGCGCCCCATCAACTTCTGTATGTTCTTCTGCGCGTAAGTCACCGGCTCCGGATCGCCCGGCCCGTTGGAGAGAAACACGCCGTCGGGTTTCATCGCGAGCACATCCTCTGCACTCGTCGTCGCCGGAACCACGGTTACATTGCAGCACTCGCCCACCAGCATCCGCAGGATGTTGTGCTTGATGCCGTAGTCATAGGCGACAACGTTATGCCTGGGCGCCGCGACCTCGGCAGCCTCGCCAATCGCGATCGGCCCCTTCTCCCACTTGTAGAGCTGTTTGGTCGTCACCACGCTCGCGAGATCGGTGCCATCCATCTTCGGGATCGACTTCGCCTTCGCGACCAGCTTTTCAATATCCGTCTCCGACGTGGAGATCACGCCGCGCATCACCCCGTGGTCGCGGAGGTGGCGCACCAGCGCGCGGGTATCGATATCGGCGAGGACGGGAACGTGGTTGCGTTTGAAATAGTCGTCGGCGTCGTCCTCCGAGCGCCAGTTCGAGGTCACCTTGGAGAACTCGCGCACGATCAACCCCTCGATATAGGGCTTCATCGATTCATCGTCTTCGGGGGTGGTTCCGTAATTGCCGATCTGCGGGTTGGTAAGAACGACGATTTGCCCGGCGTAGGAAGGATCGGTGGCGATTTCCTGGTAGCCGGTGATGGAAGTATTAAAAACTACTTCCCCGATGCATTCGCTGGCTGCTCCGTAACCTTTGCCTCTGAAGATGCGGCCATCTTCCAGCGCAAGGATTGCTTGCACATATTTCTCCGGGGGTGGATTTTAAAGATTTTATCAGGTGTTGCGGCAAACGCGAAACAGGCAAAACCCAAGCCCACACCCATACCCGAGAACGGCTGTCCCATGCGAGGACCAAGCCCTCTTCCCAGCACGTCATGGCGACCGCAGAACGCCCAGACAAATGCGCGTTCGCAGCGGATTCCTCGCAAATCGCACTTGGGAATCGACTCGAAAATGTGTCCCTCCAGTACTCCGGTTCCCCGCTCTTCCGTCTTACACTCGAAATCAGGAGCCCTTATATGTCATCTACCGAAGTTGCTGCCCCTGAAAAATCCAAGATTGTTTACCGCGCCCAGATTGAGGTCGAACCCAGGCCGGGAATGCTGAAGCTCGTCACTGTTCCCGCGGAACCGGAACCGGTGCCGATGGGCATGCACGGCGATCTCGCGAAGCACTTCCAACTCGCAGCGGCCACTTATCTTCCCCACGCCTCCACCCTCGATTACGTCATCGCCGCAGCCGCAGCTTGTATGACCGGCGTTCTCGCACGCGCTCTCACCGTCCGCGAGATTCCGATCGCCGATGGCCGCCTGAAAGTCGAAACTACCGGAGATGTGGAAACCAACGAACATGGAATCCTCGTCATCCGCCGCATTCACTTCCTCGCTCATCTGAAGGCCGAGGAGGGGAAGCGCGCCGCCGCCGAGCGGGTGATCAGAACTTTCGAAAAGGATTGCCCGGTTTATCAATCGCTGCACAAAGCCATCGAGATTACCGCCGCACTGGACTTCCAGCCGATCCCGTCGGCGTAGGGCGGGGTCTCGCCGGCACGGTATCTCGTGCCGGCCTTTCCAACTTATCGATACCGGCTGTGCCACTTGGCTCAGAGCTGAGCACCTGCCATGGGCGAGGCCTGGTATCCCGAAGAGCTGCCCGCATGCTGGATCTCTTGCGCTTCTTCGAGGGTGGCGTTGTTCGGGAACGAACGGAAACATTCAGGGCAGTTGATCAAGACGAAGGGACACCGCTCGAATCCACGCCATTACGGGGAATCCAAACAGGCGCCGACACGCGCTGATGGTGGTCCGCCCAGGAAGTCCCCTGCATCCAGACTGCCGGCCAAATCTAGTGCAGTGTCCCCACCTTATCCATGGGCCAGTAGGCAAACACCGCTTTGCCGTAAATCAACTGCTCCGGCACCGGACCGAAATCGCGACTGTCGTTCGACAGATTCCGGTGATCGCCGAGCACGAAATAGGTCTGCGCTGGAACAACCGTTTCGGGATAGCTGCGCGTGTCGATGTAATCGCTCGGCACGTACGACTCGCGCACCCGCCGCCCGTTTACAAACAAAATCCCGTCCTCAATCCGCACCCGATCGCCGGCCAGCGCCACCACCCGCTTGATGTAACTCTTCGACGGGTCGAGCGGATAGCGGAACACGATCACGTCGCCGCGCGAGATCGGCTCCAGCTTGTACACGAATTTGTTGATGAAGATGCGTTCCTGGTCGGTGAGCCCCGGCATCATGCTGGTGCCCTCGACCTTAACCGGCTGATACAGGAAGATGATGATGAACGCCGAAACTGCCAGGGAAATGAAGATATCCCGGACCCAGACGCGCCATATACGGGCCGACGAAGGGGGCGCTTGCATAACTTCTATCGGTAATCCTTCCTTCATTCGGCTCCGCGCGTTCACGGGCTTTGGGCCCGTGTCCTCTCGATTATACGGCGAATCGCGCACCCCCGGCTCCTGGCGATAGCCTCGAAAGTGACCGCGTTCGTAATGTAAAATTCGTATGAGGTCTCCCCTTGAAAAAGCCCTTCTTCCTTGTTCCGATCCTCGCCCTGCTCGCCATCCTCGCCTTTGCGCAAACCGATAATCCCGTACCCGCCTTCAATCCGGGTCCGCCTTCGGCGTCCGACAATCTCCCGCCGATCCTGGCGAAGGATCAACGATGGGGTGAGAGTTTTCAGCATCCCTATCAGACGCACGCCTACGAATTGGCCGAAAAGATTCCCGCCGTGTTGCACCAGCTTCCCTGCTATTGCTACTGCGACAAGATCGGGCACAAGAGCCTGCGCACTTGCTACGAGACCACCCATGCCGCCCACTGCGGCACGTGCCTCAAAGAGCTTTATTACGCGTACCGGCAGACGAAGCTGAAAAAGACGCCGAAGGAAATTCGTGAGGGCATCATCCGCGGCGATTGGCAGAACATCGATCTGGAAAACGCAACTTCGCTGAACTGAGCTTCAGCACACCTTAACTGGCCCATCCCATAAACACCGCCGCCACGCCCACGGTATCGATGAGTCCGTGAGCCAGGATGCTCACCCATAAATTGCGCCCGGAAAGTAAATACGCCGCGCCCAGCACCAGGCCCGCCATCCCGGAGTCCACGATGCCCGCCGGTCCCTTGTAGGAATGCCCGTACCCGAATAACACCGACACCGCGAGCACGGCGACCCAATACGCCTGCTGCGACCGGTTCCCTATGTCCGCCGCCCGCGTTACCAGATATCCGCGATAGCTGATTTCCTCCCCGAAGGCCGCGAATGTCCACACCAGGCATAGCCAGCCAAGCGCCACGCCCCAGTGTCCCGCGATCTGCTCCATGCCCTTCGGAGCGTGCGGAGCGGGCCAGATACGCGCAGTCAGAGGATCCACCACGAGCTCGCCGAGCAACAACCGCACTGTCGCCGCCCCCAACGCGAACAGGATGGTCTTTCCCCACGAAGCCGGCAACCCCAATCCCATCGCCTTCCACGAGCCATCCAGCAAACGGACGGAAACCAGACCCATGACGAACAGGATCGGAACCTCGTTAGGAATTTTGTGAAAGACGTTGTGACCGATCACGATCGCGGTGCCGATTCCAAATTCCAGCAGCGAGAACCATCGTCGCCCGGCGCTCAGCCCGCCCAGCTTCGTCCCGGCCAGCGCCATCGCGGCTCCGCTCATCGTCCGCCTCCCGGCAGCCTCCGCGAGTTGCGATACCTCTGCAAGCACCACACTGAAAACTTCGTCGTCAGCACAAGCAGTCCACATCCCAGCACCAATCCTATCGGCACCAGCCACTTGCCCAACACTTCCCTACCCGCGGCGGGGACACTCCCAAATCCCATGCGTACCGATATCTCAAGGTCATCCCCCGCCTGCAGCAGCCACACCCCCGCCGTGTGTGGATGGATCAGCTTCATGAATCCCGCAAGCAGCGCAACCACGCCCAGCGTGTAACCCGTGACGGTGGTCAAGAGCACGCAGAATCCCGCGAAGCTCAGACTCGCAAGGTGGAAGACGCTGCGCAAAATCCGCACCGGCGAGCGGCTCACCTGTGCCCGCGCCAGCAGATCGTCTGTCACGTACTCGCTCGCCAATTCCTCCGGAGACCCCAGCGCGGCCAATGTCGCTTCTACGCTCTCCACCGTCATCGCCCCGCCTGCACTCGCCTGCTCCACGATGTGCGCGCGCAACTCTGCCACAATATCGTCGGCGTCCAGTTCGCTCATGCCGCGCAGTCGCTTGCGCAATGCATCGAGATAGCCGTTCACTTTCTTCTCCGCCCTATCCTTCATCGCGCACCTCCTTTGCCCGGGTTCGCCCCGAGAGGCGCCAGCAGGCGCCCCATACTCGTCGTGAAGCGTTTCCATATCTCCGCCATCTCACGCGCTCTCTGGCGGCCATCTCTCGTCAGCGAGTAATACTTCCGCGGATGCCCGGCCTCCGACTCCACCCACTCGCTCTCCACCAATCCCAGTGCCTTCAGGCGGCTCAGCAGCGGATAAATCGTCCCCTCCGTCACCACCAGGTCCGAATCTCTTGCCAGGCGGCGCAGAATTTCCAGCCCATAGAGTCTTCCCTCCCAGAGCGCCGCCAGGATCGCCAGCTCCAGGCACCCCTTGCGAAGTTGGATCTCCCACTTGTCTTGCTCGCCCGCTTCTCGATCGCCGCTCGCCTTCATTGGGTCGATACTATGCTATACAAGGTATCATGCTGTAAAGTGATTTTTTAGACGTCCAAAAAGCCCGAATTTGCAGGACAAAATGCGGTTTCTTCCCTCTTTTTGCGTCAAGTTGACGTGGCTCAGGATTGCAGGTATAAACCGTGCTTGCCTTCGCACTCTGCCAATTTCCACAGCCCGCGATAGGTCGCACTTTTTAGTCACATTTTCGGGGGCGCTTGAATGAAAAAGAATGCGCCACCACAAGTTAAAGAATCCATGGCTAAGTCTAACCAAACAAAGCCTGCTCACAAGCGCAAGGGGAACGCCCCCGAACCCGAATCGCCTTCCGGAAAGGCGCTCTCCCCTTCCAGTGACCCTCGTTTTTCACAGGCTGTGCAAAACTACGAGACGGGGCTGAAGGCCATGCAGGCCCATAAATTCGACAAGGCGATCGGTTTTCTGGAAAAAGTCGTCGCTGGTCCGAGCCCCGAACTCGCTGACCGTGCCGGGGTCCATCTGAGCACCTGCCGGCAACAACTTTCGCGCGTCGATCTCACCAGCAAGTTCAGGTCGCCGGAGGAGCACTACGACTACGCGATCTCGCTGGTCAACCTCGGCGATTACATCACCGCCCGCGAGCACTTCGACAAGCTGTTGAAAGCGCACCCCACCAAGGACTACGTCTGGTACGGATCGGCCGCCCTGGAATGCCTGACCGGCCACTTCCCGGAAGCGCTGCGAGCACTGGCTGAATCCATTCGCTTGAATGCGGGCAATCGCTTCCAGGCTCGCAACGATTCCGACTTCAATAACCTTTCGGAGGATCCGCGCTTCACCGAGTTGCTCTATCCCGAGGCTGGTTATGAAGGTCCTTCCTCCAGCAATTTCTAACCCGGGTTCGTCTGTCGCAGTATGACTCTTCCATCGGAAAGGCCGTCGCTCAATGTCGTCGCCATCGGCGGGGGCACCGGGCTTTCCACCCTGCTGCGCGGCCTAAAGCGCTATGTCGGCCGCCCCGACGATGCCGTGTCCAGCACCGGGGCCAGCATCAGCAACCTGGCGGCGATCGTAACTGTCAGTGACGACGGCGGCTCCAGCGGCCGGCTGCGCAAGGAATTCAATGTCCTGCCGCCGGGAGACATTCGCAACTGCATCGTGGCGCTCTCCGAAGAAGAAGAGCTTCTCTCGCGGATCTTCCAATATCGCTTCCGCGCCGGCGCGGGCCTGAAAGATCACAATTTCGGCAATCTCTTCCTGCTGGCGCTCTCGGATCTGACAGGAGATTTCGGCGAGGCCGTTCGCCTTTCGTCGGAGGTGCTGGCCACCCGCGGACGCATCTTCCCGGCCACCACCAGTCATGTGCAACTCGAAGCCCTGATGGACGACGGCACCAAGGTCGTCGGCGAAACCAAGATCACCGCCAGCAAGCGGCGCATCGTTAACCTGCGCATGCTGCCGGCGAACGCGGAGCCCATCCCCGACGCCATCTCCGCCATCCAGAATGCCGATCTCATCACCATCGGCCCGGGATCGCTCTTCACCAGCCTCGTTCCCAACTTGCTGGTGAATGCACTGCCCCAGGCACTCTGCGACTCGCGCGCCGTGAAGGTATATGTCTGTAACCTCATGACCCAGGCCAACGAAAGCCTCGGCCTCAGCGCCGCCGACCACATCCGCGCCCTCTACAGCCATGCCAACTGCGAATTTTTCGACTACGCGCTCATCAACAACGCCCCGGCGCCGGAGGAGATGCGCGCCAAATACGCGGACGAGGGACAGGAGCAGATTGCGATCGATATCGACCGCATCCGCGAGCTTGGGGTGAAACCTGTTCTTGGGAATTATCTCGACGTCTATCGCCGCGCCGAAGACAACGTTCTCTTAGCCCGCCACAACACCCAACGCGTGGCCGAAGACCTGATCAAAATCGCCCTGGAAGCCAAGCAAGCCCCGCAACACTCCGCCTAAAACGCCCAGCGGCCAGCCCACATCGCCCTTTTCAATCTCCCACACTTCCTCTTGTCATCCAGAGGAGCGCAATCGGGGTCCCCGGCAGCTCCCGCTGGCGGGGTGGTGGAGCGACGTAGGGACCTGCTGTTCCCCGCGGCCAGCCCACCTTACCGCCTCAATCTCCTACCCTCTCTCTTGTCATCCAGAGGAGCGCAGCGACGTAGGGACCTGCTGTTCCCCGCGGCCAGCCCACCTTACCGCCTCAATCTCCTACCCTCTCTCTTGTCATCCAGAGGAGCGCAATCGGGGTCCCCGACAGCTCCCGCTGGCGGGGTGGTGGAGCGACGTCGTCGGGACCTGCTGTTTGCTTTACCTACGCAGCGTCTCTTTCTTCACCGTGATCTTCTCCACCTGATCCTCGCGCAGCGCATACCCCGTCCCGGGCACATCCCGGATCGCGATAAACCCGTCGCCGCCCACCGTGACCTCCGGTTCGATCACGTCCTCTTTCCAGTAGCGCTTCGAGGCCGACACGTCGCCGGGCAGCTTGAAATTCGGCAGCGTGGAAAGCGCGATGTTGTGCGACCGTCCCAGACCTGACTCCAGCATTCCGCCGCACCACACCGGAACCCCGAATTTCTGCGCCATGTTATGCACTGCAATCGCCTCGCTGAAGCCGCCGACCCGCCCGACCTTGATGTTGATGATCCGGCATGCGCCGAGTTCCAGCGCCGCCTGCGCATCGCGCACGCTCTCGATCGATTCATCCAGGCAAATCGCGGTCTTGAGCTGCTTCTGCACCTGCGCGTGAAAATAGAAATCGTCATTCCATAGCGGCTGCTCGATCATCAGCAGCCGGAACTCTTCAAACTTCTTCAGGTGATCGAGATCTGCGAGCGTGTACGCCGAATTCGCATCGCAACTCAACAGGATGTCCGGCCACCGCCTTCGAATCTTCGCGAGCACCTCGACATCCCAGCCCGGCTTCACCTTGACCTTGATGCGCTGGTAGCCTGCCGCCAGTTCCGTCTCGATCTTTTGCAGTAACTGCTCGTGTGAATCCTGGATGCCGATCGACACCCCGCACGGAATCTTCGCGAGCGTTCCGCCCAGCAACTTCCACAGCGGTACGTTCTTCGCCTTGGCCTCGGCATCCCACAGCGCGTTTTCCAGCGCACCCTTCGCCATGCGATGGGCGCGGACCCGCGCCAGCAGCGCCGGAACCTCGCTTCCCTTTTCGATCGTCTTGCCCAGCAGCATCGGCGCCAGGTATTCCCGCACCACGTACCAGGCGGTATCGACAGACTCTCCGCTGTAGAAAGGCGCTTCGTCGGCTACGCACTCGCCCCAACCATCGACGCCATCGCAGTGCACCGTTACCAGCATCATGCGGCGGCTGTAGATACGCCCGAAGCTGGTCTCGAAAAACTGCACCAGCGGCATCTCAATCTGCCGAATCGTGATCGCTTCAATCTTCATTTCGGATGTGCTCCGGTTGCATACGTCCAGCTTTCCTCCCAGCGGCCGACGAGAAACGATCCGTTTCCCTCTGCGTCGCGCTCGTACCCCAGGCAGGCGAGACCCTGATCGAAGCTCCTGAGGAAGAGGTCGCGATTGCGCGACTGTACTTCTTTCGCCCGCGCGCGGGTCGGCTCCTCGGCCTTCCACTGGTAGATCGCTGCCGGCACCTCGATGCTCAGCTCGGTCCGACTCGCCGGCAATGAGCCGGTACGCAACAAGGTCTCCACGCGCTTCGATTTCAGCCACCACTCGGCAACCAGCCGGTCCGTAGGCAGAAAGCCCTGCAACGGCGAGCTCGTGATTCCATACTGGTTGATGTTGTAGCGCCGCGCGATCGCGCCCAGCTTGGTGATGTTGAGATAGGCGTTCTTGATCTCCAGCGGATCGAAGGTCCACTCCATCAGCTCATAGCCCTGGGCGATGGCATCCTCGCGCTGGAAGAGTTTGATCTTGCGCCCGAGCCCGTGGTTGCGATGGCTTTCCGCCACCGCCAGCATGTGCGAATGCAAATACGAATACTTGTTACGGCTGCCCGGGATGGAGAGCGCGAACCCCACCAGCCTCTCGCCGTCGTAAGCCCCAACCACCTGGCCGCCGATCTTCGACGCCACCGAAAACATCCGCAGCGGCACCAGGTCGAGATCGCTGAAGCCCCAGACTTCCTGCTGAAGGCGTACACACTCTTCCCATTCCTTCAGCTCCTTGCAGACCCGAATCGTCACCGCGGATTCCGTCATTTGTTGCCGCGCTCCGACCGCTTCGACTCTTTCCATAGATTTTCCAGTTCTTCCAGCGACAGCTGTTCGAGTTTCTTACCCTGTTTCTCTGCTACCTCTTCCATCTGAAAGAAACGCGCTCGAAACTTGCGGTTCGTGCGCTTCAGCGCAGATTCGGGATCGACCCGCACGTACCTTGCAAGGTTAACGACCGTGAACAGCAGATCGCCGATCTCGTCTTCCAGGCGGCCACGCAGTTGGTCCGGCAGCGGCTCTTCTCCGCTGGAGCTCGCGATGCCCCGCGCACTGGGAGCCTTCGGTAGGCCGCCGGGAAAATGCTTGAGCTCTTCCCGCAGCTCGTTCGTCTCCTCGCTCAACTTTTCGAAGAGAGCTTCGATCTCCGGCCACTCGAAACCGACATGCGCCGCCTTCGAACTGATCTTGCCCGCCTCGATCAATCCGGGCAGCCCGGCGGAAACGCTTGCCAGCAGCGACTTCTTCTTCCGATCTCTCGTCGGTCCGCCGCTTCCCTCTTCCCGCTTCGCCCGCTCCTCCGCCTTCAACATCTCCCAGTTGCGCAGGACCTCCGCCGAGGTGTTCGCTTCCACATCGCCAAAGACATGCGGATGGCGGTTCACCAGCTTGGTCGAGAGCTGCTCGATCACGTCGTCAAGCGTAAACTTCTGTTCCTCCGCCGCCATCTGCGCGTAGAAAAGAATCTGCAGCAGAAGGTCGCCGAGTTCGCCGGGAAGCTCGGTCCAGTCGCGGTTGTCGATTGCTTCGAGGACCTCGTACGTTTCCTCGAGCGTGAACGGCTTGATCGTATCGAAAGTCTGTTCCCGGTCCCACGGGCAGCCACCCGGCTCCCGAAGCCGCCGCATGATGGCCACTGCCCTCTCGAATCGCTCTCCTGTTGTGTTCATCGCACCTAGTCTAATTGTTCATTGTGCAACTCGCGAGCCTCGGAGGCCCAAAGGTGCGCTGCAAGGTCACCCTTCATCAGGTGCATAATGCAGACCTGTGCAGCCGGCACCTTCCCATTCCGCGCGCGCCATCTTCGAAGTCGCTTTCACGTTCGTCCTGATCGAATTCATCCTCTGGATGCCCCGCTGCGCAGCAGGGCTGGCTCTCGCTCGTCGCCCTGGCATGGATCCTCGGCTCAACTTTCCTCGTACGGGAGAACCGCAGCGCCCTGGAGCTCGGTGTCAGCGGATTCAAACGCTCCCTCTGGGTGGTTGCGCTGGCCTTCGTCCTCGCCGCGCTCCAGATCCTGCTGGCGCGCCATGAGCAGACGCTCCATCCGCCCTATGAAAATGGCGTGATCCATTACCGCGTCTGGGGCTACGTCCTCTGGTCCTTCCTGCAGCAGTTCATTCTGCAGGAATATTTTCTGTTGCGCCTGCTCCGCGTCTTCCGCACACCGGCGTTGGCGGTCCTGGTCTCCGCCAGCCTCTTCGCCTGCGCCCATATTCCCAACCCAGTGCTCATGGTTGCAACGTTCGTCTGGGGAATTGCCGCCTGCACCTTGTTCTTGCGTTACCGCGATCTCTACTCGCTGGGTCTCGCCCACGCCGTCTTCGGTCTCACCATTGCCATCACCATTCCAGCCGCCCTGCACCACAACATGCGCGTCGGACTCGGCTACCTGCGTTATCACCCCCACCCCCATCGTCTTCAGCGCAGCCAGATCGACCACAGCGTGTCCACCGACGCGTGGGTAATGGCCGACGCCGCCACGCGTCTCTCCGCGCGCCAGGCACGTCCGTAGAAAATCCCGGCAATCGTCGCCAGTACCACGTACTGCCAGTTGAAGTGCAACGCCCGTTTGTTGAAGTGCGAAAGCCCGAACAAAATCGAGGTCGTGAGTCAGCGCCGCCATGCGGCCTAACCGTCGTTCGAGAAGGTTCTGCATCCATCCGCGGAAGAAGATCTCTTCGGGAATCGCGATGAACACCACGGTGTAGAGCCACGCCAGCGCGATCCACCAGGGAATCGCCACCCGATGCACATGCAGGAAACCGAGTGCCAGCCCTAGCGGAATCGCAAACGGCGCGTAAAAGACAAGCTCGCGTAATCCGATCTTCACATCCTGCCAGCGCACGCGAAAATCGATCCCCGTATTCGTCAGCCCGCGGATCCCCAGGAATCCGTACAGTCCGGTGTCCAGCAGCACGATCTTCCCCAGCGAATGCAGGTGCGCCGGCCATGCCGGCTCGAGCCATCGCAGATCAACCGCCAGTCCGAGCAGCAGAAGCACGACATAATCGCACCACGTTCCCCGCTGTTCCGGATCGATACGCGCGGCCAGCCACAGAAGCAGGCCCACGCTCACCGGTACGGCAACATAGACCGCCAGCCATCGCCATCGAAAAACGCCGTCGGCGCCGGCAATCAGTAAGTACGGCAACGCGAACAGCAGAGGAAGCGACAACCGCACTGCCGGCCCTTGCCGTTGGAGTGCAGGCGTGATTCGCTCTCCTGCAAACCCGAAAGCGAACAGAATGGCAACGCACGCGAGACCGACCGCCGCTTCCAGCAGCGTCCAATGCGCCGAGTTGCCGAAGATCAGCAGCGCGCAGATCATGGCCCAGGTTCGTGCTTTCCGCCAAACACCTTCACTAGCAGCTCGGTGTCGTCCGAGATAATCCCATCCACGCCCCAACGCGCCAGGCGCCTCATCTCCGACTCCCGGTTCACCGTCCAGACGAACACTTGCTTCCCTTCCTCGTGCCACTCGCGCACCGCCGCTTCGCTCACCAGCTTCGCCTGCGGAATCACCACGCCCACCGGCAGCTCGCGCCACTGCGGCAGTACCTTGCGGTCCGCGCACACGAATCCCAGCGGCAGCTCCGCGTCGAGTTCGTGAAAGCGTCGCAAGACGGGCGGAAGAAATGAAGAGACAACGTATCCAGCCTCCGGCCTGCGCTGCCGGATCGCCTCCACGATCTCCTCTTCGAAGCCGGGAACCTTTACTTCGATATCGAGATAAGCGCGCTTGGCGAACCCTTCGAGCACATCTTCGAGGCACGGTATGGCCTCGTCGTCCGCAGGCGTTTCGCGACGCTCGCGACGCACCGTACGCAACGAGGCATAGCTCGAGCTCGCCACGTTGAACCCGCCATAGTCCGGATCGTGACAGATCACACCGCGGCGATCGTGCGTGTAGCGCACGTCGAACTCGAAGCCATCACAGCCTCGCTGTAGCGAGAGCTCGAAGGCCGCCAGGGTGTTGTCAGGGGGAATGATTTGTGAACGGAAGTAGCGGAGGATGCTGCGTCGCGTGTGTCTCTGCCCGCGATGCCCGAGGAGCAGCGGACGCGTTCGGCCGGCCGGATCAGCCATAACTATCAGTCGAGATCGAAATCGCGCAGCGGTTTGCCGGTGTCGGGCGTCTCTTTCGCCTTCTTCACCGCTTCCTGGAACTTCTTCTCCAGCAGGCTCGCCGAATTCTTGTGCGCCTCCACCGATTGCTGGAAGATCGACTCTTTGCGGCCCTCCTGCTCCTTCATCGCCTTCGCCGCTTCGCTCAGGTCGGCAAAGGTCTTCGGGATCGCCTTCGGCGTATGCGCGATGACCGCCTTCGTCTCCGAATCGACCTTCAGCATCGCCCCGCAGCAGGGGCAGGTTGTCTCAAAGATGGGAGCTTGCTTTGGCATGAAGGAAATTCTACTCCACCCCATGTCATCCTGAGCGAAGCCGCGCAGTGCAGATCATGTCATGGCGACCGGAGGATGCGGACACCGATCCGCATTCGCAGCGGAGCTACCCTCTGTTTTGCTTTTGACTTTTTGCTGCGTAAAGAACCGTCACACCCGGATCACCCGGTGCTCCGGACACGTCCCGGCCGCTTCCACCAATGTGTCGATCAGCTCCAGCCCATATTTCGCCAGGAAATACACCGCTCCCACCGTCCGCTCCTGCAGCGCCTTTTCCGGATAGAGTGCATCGATGATCTGGTTCGCGTGCTGCGAAAGAACGTGCGTCCTGCGCAGTGCGGCCCTTGCCGCCCGCCGATGCAGCCGTCCTACCTGGTAGCGCATCTTCGAGGTCGCGCGCTGCGAGGCCTCCACCAGCGTTGGGTCCAGTTTCTCCAGCGATTCCTCGACCCCGGTCATGGTATGCGTAACGATCGCCAGCGCTGCACGAAAACTTTCGTCCAGCTCCGGCGGCAGCGTCTTCTGTGCGAGCTTCTCCGCCAGCACGTCCGCCCCGTGATAGAGGTCTTCCAACGTCAGCTCGTATCGCTGCAAGAGTTTCTCGATCTTCGGTTCGATCAAGGTTGCGCTGAACCGCGGCAGAATCGGCGTCACCCGTCCCAGCAGCCGCTCGTACACCACCGACCCCTGCGCGAAGTACGCCACCTCCGCCGGGCCGCCGATATACGCCAGCGTCGGCAGCAGGGTGTCCTGCATCACCGGCCGCAGCAATACGTTCGCGTTGAACTTCTCCGGTTCGCGTTCAATCCGCGCCAGCAGCTCTTCCTTCGTCAACTTCTCTTTGCCGATGCTGAAATGGCTGTTCTGTCTCTGGATCGCCGTCCGCGCTCCGTCCTGGATCGCAAACAGCAGCACGCTGCCGCCACCCACCTTCACCTGCTCGTGATACCCAGCATGTTCCAGCGCCTTGCCGCGCGCCTGCAGCGCGGCCGCAATTTCGGCCGCATCTTCCACTGCGCGGCGGAACAATGGGGACACGATCCGGTGCAACTCCCCATCGGCCGGGTCCAGCAAAACCAGTCCCTGGGCGGCGAACAGCCGCACAAACAGCTTTCCGAACGACGACGCCAGGGTCTCGCCCTCGCGATAACTCTCTTTGAGAATGTCGGTGACCGCCGTATCGCCGAGCAGTTCTGCCGCCTGCTCCACCACCTGCCGCACCTGCGGCTCGAAGTGCAGCTCCGACATCGGTGCGCCGGTCGTGCCTGTTACGTCCACCGTCAACCGCTGCAAACTGAAGTCCGGCTTCGGCAGGAACACATGATTCACCTCGGCCAAATCGTGGTCTTCTGACGCCATCCAAAAGACCGGAATCGTGTCCGTTCCCTGCTCGGTCAAGTCGCGCGCCACGCGCACCGCATGCGCCGCCTTCAGGATCGCCAGCAGCGGCCCGCCAAACAAGCCGACCTGCTGCCCCGAGACCATGGCAAAGGCGCCATGCCGCAAGCGCTCGATATTCGCCAGCGCAGCCTCGGATCCGCCCAGGGCCCGGTTCTGCCGCTCCAGGACGGAGGCCACTTGCTGCCGCATCTCCGGCGAGTACGTTACGGAGGACTTAAAAGCTGCGAGGTTCTGGTTGAACGGTAAGGAGGGGTAAAAAGACCGGAGTGCGGGAGAATGCCCAAGATAATCGGCGAAGAGCCGCGAGGTGTGCGGCACGTCTCGCAAGGGGATACAGTCAGAGACCAATCGGTACGCTCCCGAATCTCTCGTGGTCAGATCGCCGGGCCACGCACGCCGGGCAAACCCATCTGTGGTTCACTGCCGCAACGTTGGATGTACTTCCCGGACGATGGTTGCAAAACCTTGGCAATTCAGCCGATTGCAGGCGAATTCCGCCCCCAGTGTACATCCGGTATGGCCGTAACGCCCGAATCCCGGCACAGCCCGTGCTCATCTAATTCGATTGACTGGGCTTGTACCGGTGCTAGAGTAGACAAAGTTCTTTGACAACCGCAGTCATGCGGTTGCAACACCAAGTGGGGGCGTCACGGCTTCGACGGAAGTGTTTGCGGCCAAGAGGCATGTCGGGGTGCATGCACCCGTAATCGTGTGCAAAACAATATCTGCCAACACGCAGATGGCTTACGCAGCTTAATTAATTAAGTTGCCGTCCTCTCCAGCTTCGCCTACGGGCCGGAGTCAGGGCGTCGCACAGTAGGCTGGGTCAAAACGCTACGTCTGGGCGTGCGATCGAGATTTACAGGCTAGTCGATCGGGTTTCTTGTCCGTTCCAAGCCCGAAAGATGAAGGTGCCGGTTTATCCCGGCGCAATGAACCGGAATAAACATGTAGTCTCTTGACTGACTTCGCTTGCGGACGCGGGTTCAACTCCCGCCGCCTCCACCATTTCCTTTCACCTTCCAATCAAAAGCAAAAAATCCGGCCCCTTGCGAACAGGGCCGGATCCGCTGATCCCTAATTCTGCTGTCGTTTCTCTACCAGTACTTCAGCGAGACGTTCTCCAGCCAGGTGTCGTAGTCGGTCATCGAACGGTTGCCGTCCATCTGGAACGCCACGTTGAGCTCCTGCACCCCGCTCGCCTTCGGCGAATACGTGCGGTTGATGTAGTGCGTCGCTCCGTTGATGGCTACCGAAACAAACTTCACTTGGTTGCCCGACGTGCGCTGGAACTGCAGCGACAGGTGATTCCACTTGTAAGCCGTCGGCGTGCTGCAGGCGATGCCCGTGTGCACCCAGTGCGTGGCTACCGAGTACACGTCATACGTATGCGCGGCGATATTGCACTGCGTTCCGAAGATGAATTTCTTTCCGCCCACCGATTGGTTGACGTCGAATTCCAGAGCCTGCGAGGCGCCCGGATTCTTCAAATAGAAATACACGTCGTACACAAAATTATGCGCGCTCGAATCGGCACCGAGCTGCTTCCACCACAACGCCGCCCCGAAGCTATGGGTTCCGCCGACCCAGTAGTGCGTTGATTTGCCTCCCATGCTGGGGCTCGAAACGCCCTGCGTCATTGTGTGGGGAATGGTCGCGCCATTGCCGCCCGCCCCGGCGCACACCGAGCAGGATTGCCATCCGGACATTTTTTCGATATTGGATTTCGTGGTCTGTGCAAAACCGGTGCTGGCAAGAAGGAACAGGATACCGGTCAAAATCGCGGCTTGGATGAAATGGGTCTTGATCATTGCGAACATCTACTCCAGGGGGATTGGTTTCCGGTTGCTTTACCCCCACTGGGTTGTTTTTGCCTCGTGGAGTACGGCACCGCAATTCCGACTCTAACGACGCATCAACTCTGCCTCCATCCAAAAACCTTAGCGTTGTATCTTTTTGAAAAATCAGTGTTACTCAGGTACTAAGTGACCATAGTAGTACTCTCGCCTGCTCAGGCTCCCGAGTACTGCGAAACAGGTATTTCGGATCGCGAAACCGCGCCATTTTGGCCCTGCTCGCGGACGAATTCCGTGGAAGCCTGGTCCCCTTGACAGCTTCGTCGTAGGGCCTGCAACGATCATGGAAAAGCAGCGTGTCTGGCTGCCTTAGTTCATAGCAGCAGCATGGCAATGCGCTTTTTTGCACACGAACTCGCGAATACCTGTGCGGTATCTCCAAAGCCAGTTCTGACAGATTGTTTTCGGCGTAGGATGAAGTTGTCACTTCCGATGTGATCCGACCTGCTTTCCGTCCGGGATAAGCAGCGTCCGCAATGACTCCGGGCGTTGTACGGCAGTCTTTCGGCTCATCCCATGCCGACGCTCGGGGATCCATGCATACCATTCTCTGTGTTGACGATCATCGCGGATCGCTCGCAACCCTCTCGATGTTCCTTCGTGGCAAAGGCTATCGCTGCATCACCGCGGAAACCTCCGGGGAAGCGGACCGTCGCTTTGTGGCTAGCCCCGTTGACCTCGTAATCATCGACCATGGCTTACCCGACATGGATGGCCTCGCGATCGCATCGCGGCTGAAACGCATACGTCCCGTCCTGACCCTCATGCTCTCCGGGCACACCGACGTGATTTCCAGGTTCGCGCCGATCGATCTCATACTGTCCAAGCCGATCGAACCCGATGCGTTGATCGCTGCAATCTCGCAACTCCTCTCAAACGGAGAAAAAGAAAGAAGAGAAGCCTGAATCAAGGTGCCTTCCCGCACCGCGGCCAGCCCACATCCCCGCTCGCCCTTTCTTCCCTCTTCTTGTCATCGCGAGGAGCGTAGCGACGTGGCGACCTGCTGTTCCCGCGCGATCACTCCTTCGCCGGCAGCTCCAACGACTCCGCTACCATCAGCCGCCGGACTCTCAACTCACCAATCTCCAGCGAAGCGACCTTCGCTTTCCCAATCGACAAGCGGCCAATCGCAACCGCACCCACCGCCAGCGCACCGATCGCAAATGCGCCCACGCAATCGCTCCCACCGCCAACGCACCTGCCGCCAACCCTGGGCGTGCAGAACTTCTATGTCTTCGCATGGTTGTTCCGTCTCCTCAAGTCCAAACCGGACCTCATCCCAATTTCGGCATCCTCACGTCACAGACTCTTGCTCTCCTGCCCGCTATTCTGCGCATGTCGGGTATTCTCCCACGGGCCGTCTGCGTTCTTTCGAATCCCCGTGCCGCAATGTCTTCGTGGTACATTTTGCGATGTAACCCTTTATTCTGGAATATTTTACCTGTAACTCACCTGTTTTCTATATTTTGCGAACAATTCACCGCCTAAGTTGCTGAAAATACAAAAGGGTTAGGGGAGGGGGTACGCATGTTTCGTCCAGATCTGTTGCGCGGCAAGCGGGCGTTGATTACCGGGGGCGGCACCGGCCTCGGGAAGGCGATGGCAAAGCGCTACCTCGAACTGGGAGCGACGGTGTACATCTGCGGCCGCCGCGAAGAGGTGTTGCAATCCAGCTGCGCCGAACTCACTGCGGCGACCGGGGGGAGCATCCACGGGGTGCGCTGCGATGTGCGTGACCTCGCCATGGTTGAGGAGTGCATCGCCCAGATCTGGAGCGAGGGTCCGCTCGACATCCTGGTCAACAACGCTGCCGGAAATTTTCTCGCGCGCACCGAAGAACTCTCGCCCCGCGCCTGGGACGCAGTGATCGGCATCGTGCTCATGGGAACGATCCACATGACGATGTCGTGCGGCCGCCGATGGCTCGCCGAGCGCAAGCCGGCCTCTGTGCTGAATATTGTCGCCACCTATTCGTCCAGCGGTTCCGGCTCGGGCTATGTGGTGCCCTCGGCCGTCTCCAAGGCCGGCGTGCAAGCGCTGACGCGAAGTCTCGCGGTGGAATGGGGAGCGCGCGGCATCCGGCTCAACGCCATCGCTCCCGGCCCGATTCCCACCGAAGGCGCTTTCTCGCGTTTGCTTCCGAAGAAAGATCTTGAACAACTCGCGATCAATCGGGTTCCGTTGCGCCGCTTCGGAACACCCGAGGAAATCGCCAACCTGGCCGCCTTCCTGGTGAGCGAAGGCGCGTCGTACATCAACGGTGAGGTCGTCACCATGGATGGAGGGGAGTGGCTCCAGGGTGCCGGCGAATTTAACTACCTGGGACAGAGCATGACCGACACAGACTGGGCGCTGTTCAAACCGCAAAAGAAACAAAGCTGATCAGGAGCCGGCGCCCCTGTCTCCTTGAGAAGGTCAGTTCCAGCCGAGGAGTGCATCCGCATCATCCACAAGCACGACGTCGTACTTTTCGATCATCGGCATCAGTACTTCTTCGAGCTCCGACTTCCAGAGGGTTCCTTCGTAGAACTTCGCTTTCATCGGTTCGCGCGAAGCAAGGTTGGGAAAACCGCGCATGAAAAAGAATGTGTCGGGGTCTTCGACCGAGAGAAACGGGCCAATGATCTTCATCCCGATTTCCGCATGGGCGGGCATCGATTGTGCGCGAAAGATCTCAAGAAACTTCGGCCGGCAACCCGGCTTCAATTTGTATGTCCGCATTTCGACGATCATTGCGGCGACTCCTCCTTCTCGCGTGCGAAGGTGGTGATCCAGTTCGGTTCCCAGCTCTTCCCTCCGTCGGACGAGAACGCTTGTTCAAGCTTGAAAGAATCACGGGTGATCCCGGAGAAAATAAACCGGACGAAGATATAGCGCCCGTTGAAGAGTTCCTGGTTGTAGAATTCTCCGCGCCCCTCCTTAAATCCGCCCGCCATCGGCACAGGATCAAGCTGCCCGTCTGCCGCGCTCGCCCAGTAGATGCACCACTGGTGCGACTTGGGATCGAAGAGTCGCAAGCTCAAACCTTCAATCGCCCCGGATGCGTTCTTCACCTCGAATTCGCCGAGGTTGGCGCGTCCATTCCAAACCTTGTTCACAACGGAGGTGCCGTCATATTCCACCCACTCCTGCGATCCCGACAGCGGATGCACCAGCCGCCGCAGGTGCGCCTTCCACCGGCCAAACTCGAAGTCGAAATCATGCTGTCCATCGTGGTTGTCCGGATTCGGCGGAAACTTCGCCTCTTTGGGATCCTCGGGCGCCATCGTGGTGATCCAGTTTGGCTCCCAGGTCTTCCCGCCATCCGGCGAGAACGATTGCGTGAAATCGCCTGAATGGTCGGTGACGTTCGTCCATCGGAAGCGGACGAAGATCGATCTTCCCCGGTAAAGTTCCTGGTCGTAAAACTCGCCGATGCCGTCCTTAAATTCCCCGATCACGGGATTCTCCAACGCCGGCGCGGCAGCATTCGCCCAATGCAGGCTCCACTGGTGGGTCTGCGGATTGTAGAGCCGCAGGGTCAGTCCCTCGATATGCCCCGCCGGCCCCTCCGCTTCAAATTCATCAAGGTTGGCTTTGCCATTCCAGACCTTCCGAGCGACGTCGTGCGCTTCGAAGTCCACCCACTCGTTCGAGCCCGTCAGCGGATGCACAAGCTTATGAAGATGCATCTTCCAGGTGCCGATGAGCATGTCCCAATCGTGTTGCCCGTCGCGAGAGGGCCCGGCGCTGCTCTGCGCGAGGACGGTCGCCGAAACCAAGACAGCTGCCATCCCGAGCGGGACGATAACCCAGCGCAATTGTTTGAACATGGGAACCTCCAATGGCAGTGTCTCTCGGCACATGGTATGTTCCAAGAACCACTTTTTATGACATCCGCGATACCACTTGTGAAAGGACGCGGGCCGCTTTTCCGACAGATCTATCTCGGATTGCGCGAAGGGATCCTCGCAGGTGCCTACCGCGCCGGCGAACAGCTACCCTCCACCCGTGATTTGGCGGATCAACTCGGGGTCTCACGCACGGTTGTGCTGCTTGCGTACGACCAATTGCTGGCTGAGGGTTTCGTTACCGGCCGTTCCGGCTCGGGAACCTACGTATCGGCAGCGATCCAGGCCACTCGTCCCTTGCAGCCACAACCCTCGGCGAAGGTACGTATCTCGCGTTATGGCCGGATAGCCTCATCCTCATGGTCGAGAATGACCTATTTCGCGCGGCATTCCGCGTCGTTCCCCTATGACTTCGCCTATGGACGCAGTGATATCGAGCTCTTCCCTTTTGAAATGTGGCGGCGCATCCTGATGCGCACCGCGCGCAAGGCCCCGGTATCGGAACTGGACTATGGGCACGCAAGCGGGAACCGGGCGCTTCGTGAGGCGGTATCCGCGCACCTGCGCCGCTCGCGGGCAGTGGTTTGCGATGCGGAACAGGTGATCGTTGTGAATGGCTCGCAACAGGCCCTCGATCTCATCGCCCGGGTGTTGATCGAGACGGGCGATCGAGTTGTCCTTGAAGATCCGAGTTACCAGGGCATGAGCGAAGTGCTGCGTGCGGCGGGAGCCCACCTTTTGCCGGTGCCGGTGGACCGCGATGGGATCGATCCCGGAAAGCTGCCGGCGCGTGCTCGCATAGCGTTTGTGACGCCCTCGCATCAATTCCCGACCGGCGGCATCTTGCCCCTTGCGCGAAGACTTGCGCTGCTCGCGTGGGCCAAGGGTTCCTCCGCGATGATTGTAGAAGACGATTACGACGGCGAGTTCCACTACGAAGGAGGTCCCCTGGAGTCTCTGCAGGGCCTCGATAGCGAAGGACGGGTCATTTACATTGGCACATTCTCGCGCACAGTTTTTTCTGCGTTGAGGATTGGTTATCTCGTTGCGCCGAAGACGCTGGTGCCCGCGTTTCAGGCGGCAAAGTGGCTCTGCGACCGGCATACCGCATCTCTCGAGCAGGAGGCGCTGGCGGAATTTATTTCGAGTGGAATGTATGAGCGCTATCTGCGTCGAGTGCGGCGAAGGAACGCCAGGCGTCGCACCGTCCTCCTCGAAGCCATTCGAAAGCATCTGGGATCCCGGGTGGAGGTGAGCGGCGACGGAGCGGGCGCTCACCTGGTGGTATGGCCCCGACGGAGAGTCAGCGAAGAAGCGCTGATCAAAGCCGCGGCGGCACGCGGCGTCGGCATCTACGGAATCGCGCCGTACTGCCTGGAGAAATCGCACCGCGCCGGAATATTGCTCGGCTATTCCCGCCTGCGCGAGGCGGCAATTCGCGAAGGGATTCGGCGCCTGAGCGAAGTGTTTTAACGGCGCTTGCCTAGACCAATTCCCGTTCGCGCTTGCGAATCTCTTTGTACCGTTCGAAGGCCTTGCGTTCGTCTTCCAGCCCAATCCAGGTGCGAAGGGTGGAGCCGCGGAAGGTATGCGCAAGCATTTGAGGAGCGTGCGTGGTCACGAACCACGGATCGTGGCTGAACACTGCGGGAATGTGCCGCACCTTCATCCATCGTTCCGCCCTCCAGCGTGCGAACTCGATGTCTTCGGCGGAGAGGTGCTCGGTTCGCACCACGGCGGTCGTGCCGTCATATTCTTCGAACCGCTCGTTGATGATCAGGCCGCTTCTGCGAAATTGCTCCGTCATCGGCGTGCGCGGGTAAGGGGTGGGATGCTGGATGTACGGCCAATCCACGTAACGCCGCGCAAACTTGAGATTGGCCTCGATCGATTCCTGGGTGTCGTTCGGATTTCCGACGATCAGCCCTCCGACCACCAGCATTTTGTGCCGGTGCAGCAGCTCGATGGCGCGCAAGGTCGCATTGCCGGTTTTCTGTCCATTGTCGCGCGCAGTGTTCTTGGCCGAGGCATGCAGGAATTCAAGATCGTTCTCCAGGATGTTCTCGATCCCAAGAAAGACATAGCGAAACCCGGCTCTTCGCATCAGGGGTGCGAGCGTCTCGCCATGGTTCGCAATGGAAGAAGTCATCGCCTGCAGGAAATAATCGATCTTGTTTAATCCGGCATCAATGATGGCGTTACACAACTGCTCAAAGCGTTTCACGTTGAGCATGATGTTGTCGTCGACGAGGAAGATCGTGCGGGCGCCGTGATCGCGCGCGTCACGAATATCATCGAGCACGCGCTCGAACGAGTAGGTGTGGAAATTCCGCCCGCGCATCTCGATGATGGAGCAGAAGCTGCAATCGTAAGTGCAGCCGCGCGATGTTTCGACGACATCGACCTGCCTGCCCAGAAGCGTGTAGCCCTTGAGGATCCGCGCGTCGCGCTTCGGCAGCCGGATCTCGCCATCTTCGAGGCGGTGCACCGCCCCTGCAGGATTGTGGATCCAGTGCTCGCTTTCCCGATACGAAAGGCCGCGAATCTTTTCGAAAGTCCCGCCCGCCTCGATCGTCCGCAGGAGTTCGCGAAACGGCAGCTCCCCCTCGCCGCGAATGAGGAAATCGATCGCCATATCCTCGTACGCTTCGCTGGCAAGGCTCGGGTCATAGCCACCCACCACGATTTTGATCTCAGGCTTGAGGGTGCGGATCAAATCGACGATGCGGCCGGCAGTCCGTCGTTGAAAAGTCATGATGGAGAGCCCGACGACTTGCGGATCGAGCTCCGCAATCAATCGCGTGACCGTCTCCCGGACCGTGCGATGGGCGAGGATCAGGTCGGCGACGGCGACCTTGTGGTGACTGTCCACATTGCCGGCCAGCGAAGTGAGAGCGCCATTCGGCATCCTGATCGCCACCGGGGGCATGTGCTCGAAATAATCCGGCATCGAGAGCAAAAGGATGTTCATACACTTCCGTGAGGAGCGCGGGCCAGAGTTTAGGACTTGGACAATACCACGGTCCGGGTGAGGCTTGTAACCCTGGATTCGTAAACTAAGGAAATGGTGAAGGCAGAGACTCTGGCGGCCTATTTCTTACCGCGCCACAGTCCGGCGATGCCCAGCGTGTAGCGCGTCCAGGAGACTTCGCGAAATCCGGCGGCACGCATCCGCTCCAGCATCTCATCGGGCTCCGGGAAGCGCTCTACAGAGGCCGGCAGATACGCGTAAGGCCCCTGGACGCCGGAGATCATGGCGCCAATTTTCGGAAGAATATTTTTGAAGTAAAAGCGGTAGAGGTGACCGAAGGCTCCCTTCGGCTCGCTGAAGTCGAGGATACCAATCTCGCCGTCGCGGCGCAGCACGCGATAGATCTCGCGCAGGCCGGCGTCGTAGTTCGCGAGATTGCGGAACCCGAAGGCGCTGGTGACAAGGTCGAATTCGTCGTTGCCGAAGGGCATGTGCAGCGCGTCGGCCTCGATCCATTCGATCGGCTTCCCTGTTCCTTTTTCCCGGGCGCGTTCGAGCATCGCCGTGGAGAAGTCCGCTCCGACCATCCGCGGCTTGGGAGTTCCGGCGTGGCGGTAAAGCGCAAAGGTCATGTCGCCCGTTCCGCAGCAAAGATCGAGCACCCGAGACTTGGAATTTTGCAGGATCCCGCGGAAGACACGCGCCGTACGGTTCCACCACAGGCGATCGACGTTCATCGAGAGCACATGGTTGAGCAGGTCGTAGCGCGGCGCAATTGAGGAAAACATCTCGCGCACCTGCTCGGCGGCTTGCGTTTCATCGTGCGCTCCGGCCGGAGCCGCACCCACCACGGGTTGTTTTAGTTTCTCGGTCACGCTCTTAGGTCACGAATGAAAGATATTTCAATTCCTCGATGGCGTGGAGAACCGCACGATCCGGTACGTCGGTAACGACTTCGACTTTGCCAATTTCTCGCGGCAGGATGAAGTGGGTCACGCCATGAACTGTCTTCTTGTCGCCTTTAATGCGTTGCGCCGTTCGCCGGCTGTTCACCTCGATCTTCGGCAGGGGCGCGAAAGCCAGCACGGAGGAAATAATGCGCTGCGCCGTGGCGGAATCCGTCATCTGTAGACCAGCGGCGATCATCGTGGCGGCAATCATGCCCCACGCCACCGCTTCGCCGTGCAGAAAATACTTGTACCCGGTTTCTGCCTCGAGAGCGTGGCCGATCGTGTGTCCGAAGTTCAGGATGCGCCGCTCGCCGTTCTCTTTCTCGTCGGCGCTCACCACCTCGGCCTTCACCCGCACGCTTTCGGTGATCAGCCACTCGAGTAGCTCCGGATCCCGCTGCACGATGTTCTGCCGTTCGCGATCCATGCGCTCGAAGAGTTCCGGACGGCGAATGACGCCGCACTTCAACGACTCATAGAGTCCCGAGCGAAATTCGCGTTCGGGCAGAGTGCTGAAAACGCCAGGATCGGCGAGCACCAGCCAGGGTTGATAAAACGTGCCTACAAGATTCTTGCCGGCCTTTAGATTCACTCCTGTCTTGCCGCCGACGGAGGAATCCACCTGTGCGAGGAAGGTGGTTGGCATGTGCACGACCGGCACGCCGCGCATAAAAATCGAAGCCAGGAAACCCGCCACATCGCCCACTACGCCGCCGCCCAGGGCGCATACCAGGGATTTGCGGTCGGCCTCTTTCGCCATCATCTTCGAGGCCAGGTCTTCCACGGAGGCAATCGTCTTGGCGCGCTCGCCATCTTCCATCTCGAGAAAGATCACTTCGAGCCCGGCGGCGGCGAGTGCTTCGGTCACGATGCCGGCCCACAGCTTGCGAATTGGCGGCGTGGTTACGATGAAGGCGCGCTGCACGTCCGGCAGTACCGCACGAATGTGCGTCCCTGCGTCGCGAAGAAGTTCGTTGCCAATGAGCACGTCGTAGTTGCGGCTCGATGTCTGGACGGTGACGCAGTTCAATGTGGTTCTGTTCTTTCTGTCTTAGGACGAATTGCGCTGCGCGGCGCGACGGATTGCGTACGCTTTTCGCATGGTACCATTTGCTTTGAACCGCACGCAGATGAAGGAAATCCCCTCACACACTGATTTTATTGTGATTGGAGCCGGAGTCGCAGGGCTTCGAGCGGCCATCGAGTTAGCCGCCAGTGGCGATGTGATCTGTCTGGCCAAGCGCGAGGTGGCCGAGTCGAACACCCAGTACGCGCAGGGTGGAATCGCCGTCGCGCTCAGCGACGAAGACGAGATCGGCTTGCACCTGCAAGACACCATCAGCGCCGGCGACGGCCTGGTGAACGTGGAAGCCGCGCGCGTGCTGGTCGAGGAAGGTCCGCCGCGCATCGAGGAACTTATCGAGTGGGGCACGCAGTTCGACCGCAATGGCACCAAGCTGGCCTTCACCCGCGAAGGCGCGCATAGTCGCAATCGAGTTCTGCACGCGCATGGCGACTCGACCGGGCAGGAGATCGGGCGCGCGCTCTATGCCAAGGCTTCCAGCCTACCTAAAATTCAATTTCTTGAATTCGAATTCACCATGGAACTGATCGTCGAGCACGGGCGCGTATGCGGCGTTCGCGTGCTTGACGCCGAAAACCGCGCTCGTTCGATCCGGGCTTCCGGCGTGGTGCTTGCGACCGGCGGACTCGGGCAGGTGTACAGCGATACCACCAATCCCACGGTCGCTACTGGAGACGGCGTTGCCATGGCCTATCGCGCCGGCGCCGAGATCAGCGACATGGAGTTCGTGCAATTTCACCCGACGGCGCTCTACCTGAAGGGCGCACCGCGCTTCCTGCTCTCTGAGGCCCTGCGCGGCGAAGGCGCCTACCTGCGCAACATGGCCCTCCAGCGATTCATGACCAAGTATCATTCGCTGGCCGAGCTGGCGCCGCGCGATGTCGTGGCCCGCGCCATCGCCCACGAGATCGAACTAGCCGGCTCGGACGATGCCGTGGTCTATCTCGACCTCACCCACCTTCCGCCCGAACGCGTGCGCACGCGCTTCCCGCGGATCTACCAGACCTGCATGAAGTACAACATCGACATCGCCACCGACCTCATCCCGATTCGCCCGGCGGCGCATTATGCGATGGGCGGCGTACGCACCGATCTCGATGGGCGCACGACGCTCCCGGGCCTCTATGCGGCAGGCGAATGTGCGTGCACCGGCGTCCATGGCGCGAACCGGTTGGCGAGCAATTCCCTGCTCGAAGGTCTCGTGTTTGGCGCACGCGCCGCGCGCACCCTCGCCGATGAACACCAGAAGCTCCAGCCGCAGCCCGAAGAAACTCAGGTTCCCATTGCGGACCCGCTACGCGAACGCGAGCAGGCGGAAAACATACTGAGCCAGGTGCAAGCACTGATGTGGCGCGATGTGGGCGTGGTCCGCGAAGGAAAGCGCCTGAAAAACGTGATCGCGGAACTGGAAGCTTTGCGCGCCGAGGTTCCGGGACGATGCTCTCGGCGGGTTTGGGAGGCGGCGAACGTTCTGGAAACAGGGCTGCTGATCGCGCGCTCGGCGCTGGCCCGCGAAGAGAGCCGGGGAGCGCATTACCGGACCGACTTCCCGGAGCATAGCGACCACTTCCGCAAGCACTCGGTGGTCCGCCAGGGAAAAATCGTCTTCGAGTAGCTAAGCGCGCCGGGCGCTCGCGATATCCACCATGGACATGACTGCGCAGACGAGCAGCATGATGGCGCCAACGGCACAGAGCACCACTCCGCCAAGTGCAGGCCATCCCGTCACCGATACGTCCATCGCAAACTTACTTGCCGCCACCGGCTGGCCGGCAGTAAACCCGACACTGCCGTTCCAGAAGCTGGTGATCCACGCAATCCCGAGCGCCAGAAATAGAATCGATCCGAGAGTCAATTTTTCGCGGTGCATAACGCGAGAAGGATAGCCGGAAGCGCAAACCGCCGCAACCGTCGGGGCGGTTACATTTTGTAACGGCCGAGGTCGTCGTCGTTGAGTCCTTCCAGCCATTTGCGCAGGTCGTCAGGAGTCACGCGATCGCTGATCTGCGCGGCTTGTTTGCTGGTCTTCAAGACCTCGTCCTCGACATAGATCGGACAGTCCACGCGCAGCGCGAGCGCAAGGGCGTCGGATGGACGGGAGTCGATGCTCACCGGACTCCCATCTCGGGTGAGCCAGATCACAGCGTAGAAGGTATCGTCCTTCAGCTCGGTAACCACCACCTTCTCGACGCGAGCCTCCATGCCAAGCAGCACGTTCTTCAGCAGATCGTGGGTCATCGGCCTCGGGGTGCTGACCTTTTCGATCTCCAGCGCAATCGCATTGGCCTCGTAGACGCCAACCCAAATCGGCAGTACGGTGTCGCTGCCGACGTCCTTCAGGATCACGATGGGCATATTGGTGACGGGGTCCATCATCAGGCCACGGATTTTCATCTCCACTTCCATCAGGATCCTCCCGCTACGAGTTCGTCACCAATTGCCCGACGAGGCTGTTGGGGAATGCTTGCGTCACCAGCACGTGATGATAGGACCCGATTTCGGGCTGCACCCCTTGCGGCACCGAAAAGTTCAGCGTCTTATTCTGCGAAGTGCGCCCGATCCACTGCGAGCGCGCCGTATTCTCGGCTTCAACCATCACTTCAAGAACTTCCCCGATATGATTGCGATAATTGGCGCGTTGAATCTCTCGCTGCCGCTCCATCAGGATCTGCAAACGCCGCGATTTTTCTTCTTCGCCGACGGTGTCGATGTACTTCAGCGCCGGGGTATTCGGACGCGGCGAATACTTGAAGGAGAACACGCCGTCGTACTGGACCTCGTCGAGCAGCGTAAGCGTTTCCTGGAACTCAGCTTCGGTTTCTCCCGGGAAGCCGACGATCACATCGGTGGTGATACTGATACGGCGATTCCGCGCCTGCTTCATCCAGGCGATGCGCTCGAGGTATTGCTCGCGCGTGTATTCGCGGAACATCTCGCGCAGCACCTTCGATGATCCGCTCTGTACCGGCAGGTGGACGTGGTCGCAGAGGGTCGGAACCGAGTCGATCGCGTCGATGATGTCCTTGGTAAAGTCGCGCGGATGGGAGGTAGTGAACCGCACGCGTCGAATACCCGCGACCTCTCCGACTGCGCGGAGCAACTCGGCAAAGCTCATCGTGCCGGAGGGATCGTGATAGGAATTCACGTTCTGCCCGAGTAGCTGGATGTCGGTAAATCCGGCGTCGGCCATCTGCCGCGCCTCGCGCAACACACTCTCCGCCGTCCGACTGCGCTCTTTGCCCCGGGTGTAAGGGACCACGCAGTAGGCGCAGAACTTGTCGCATCCCTCGATGATCGTGATGTAGCCGCGATGGGCGTTGCCGCGAGCGGTGAACTCGGTCTCGAAGGTCTGGTCGGTCTCCCGGTCGTCCAGGCCCGTGACGCGCTTACTGCCGCCCTCGATCTGAATCAGCATCTCTGGCAGGTTGCGGTAAGATGCGGACCCGGCCACGAGTGACACATGCGGCGCACGCTCGAAGATCTTTTCCCCTTCCTGCTGTGCCACGCACCCCAGCACCGCGAAACGTTTGCCCTGTTTCTGGAGCTGGCGGAACTCATTCAAGCGGTGGAAGACCTTCTGTTCGGCCTTATCGCGGATGGAACACGTGTTGTAGAGAATGAGGCCCGCATCCTGCTCCGATTCCACCTGGCTGTATCCCTGGGAGATGAGCGTACCCACGACTTTTTCACTGTCGTGAAAGTTCATCTGGCATCCAAAGGTTTCAATGTAAAACGTCTTTTGATCGGAGCTCACGCAAGGTCCCTTTGCGCCCAGTATAGCGAAAATCGGGGTAGAAGACTTTGAATCACCATTGCAGGTTGTGGGGTAAAATCGGGCAACCGCAGTGGGGCCGTTTTCCTCTTAACCAATTGAGGGGTGACGTTTTGCTAAAAGATCTGCTCTCTCGCTGGCCGGTGGTCCGGCAAATCCAACACAAAGACTGGAAAGCAACGGGCGAAATCGCGATGAGCGACACCACCCGGAAGCTGGAAGCACGACATGTCGGCGCCAATGTCACGCGTTCCGTCTGTCCGTATTGTGGTGTGGGTTGCGGCCAACTCGTCTTTCATAAGGACAACGAGCTGATCAACATCGAAGGCGACCCTGATTCGCCGATCTCGCGCGGCCGTCTTTGCCCCAAGGGTGCTGCGACCTATCAACTCCATACGGTGGATAGCCGCCTAATGAACGTGAAATATCGGCGTCCCTACGGAACCGAGTGGGAGGACCTCGACCTCGAGACCGCGATGGATATGGTGGCCGACCGCGTGTGGGAGACCCGCGAGCGCACCTTCGTCGAAAAACAGGACGATCAATGGGTGATGCAGACGAAGGCAATCGCCCACCTCGGCGGCGCCACTCTCGATAACGAAGAGAACTACCTGATCAAGAAACTTTTCGCAGGAGGTCTGGGCATGGTTTGCGTAAGCAACCAGGCCCGGATATGACACAGCTCTACCGTCCCCGGTCTGGGGACATCGTTCGGACGCGGCGGCGCCACCACCGCACAACAGGATTTGGCCAACGCTGACGCGATCCTCATCATGGGATCGAATATGGCCGAGAACCACCCGGTCGGATTCCAGTGGGTCATGGAAGCCCGCGAGCGCGGCGGCAAAATTATCCACGTCGATCCGCGTTTCACGAGAACTTCCGCCATGGCGGACATCTGGGTACCCTTCCGCGCCGGAACCGACATTCTTTTCCTCGGCGGATTGGTGAATTACGCCATCACCCACGACAAGATCTTCCGCGATTACGTTGTCAACTACACAAACGCTGCTGTAATCCTCCGCGAGGACATGAAGGACCCCGAGGACAACGAAGGCGTATGGTCCGGCTGGGACGAGGCGACAAAGAAGTACAATCCCGAAACCTGGCTCTACGAAGGCGCGCCGAAGAAGGACGCTGGCGGCGGCGATATGCCGGGTCACAAGGATGCCGGCGGTGGACATGGAAAGGACCGCGGCGGTGAGGCGTCGAACGAGGCGCAATATCACGCCGATTTCACCCTCGAGCACCCGCGCTGCGTTTACCAGGTCATGAAGCGCCATTTCGCGCGTTATACGCCGGAGTTCATCGAAGAGCACGCGGGTGTTCCGAAAGAACAATTCCTGAAGGTCGCGGAGACATTCTGTAATGCCTCGGGCCCGGACAAGACTGCCGCCATCTGCTACGCCGTCGGGTTCACGCAACATTCCAAGGGCGTGCAGATCATTCGCACCGCCGCGATCCTCCAACTGCTGCTTGGGAACATCGGCCGACCCGGCGGAGGCATTCTCGCGCTACGGGGCCATGCCTCGATTCAGGGCTCCACCGACATTCCCACACTGTATGACATTCTTCCCGGCTACCTGCCGATGCCGTTTTTTGAAAAGGACGCCAACGACTTCCGCAGCTATGTGAAGAAGCACACTTCGGCGAACGGCGTCTGGTACAACTTCGAAAAATTCAGCGTCAGCCTGTTGAGGTCCTGGTATGGCGACGCCGCAAAGAAAGAGAACGATTGGTGCTTCGATCTCCTTCCGCGTGTGACCGGCGATCACTCGCACTTTGGCTATTGGCTCGACATGCAGGATGGCAAGGTTGACGGCCTGTTCATCATGGGCCAGAACCCGGCCGTGGGCGCGTCGAACTCGGGGTTGCAGCGCACCGCCATGTCCAAACTGAAGTGGCTCGTGGTGCGCGACATGTCGGAAATTGAGAGTGCCACGTGGTGGAAGAACTCGCCGGAGGTACAGCGCGGCCAACTCAAAACTGAAGAAATCGGCACCGAGGTATTCCTCTTCCCCGCAGCGGGCACGGCGGAAAAATCCGGCTGCTTCACGAACACCCAACGACTGGTCCAATTCCGCGAGCAGGCGATCGAGCCAGCGGGCGATATCCGCAGCGAAGCGTGGTTCCTGTATCACCTGGGCCGCCGTCTCAAGGCCAAGGCGGCTGGAAAAACCGGGAAGAAGTATGAAGCGTTGAACACCCTGACCTGGGATTACTACACCCACGGCATCCAGAACGAACCGAGCGCCGACCAGATCCTGATGGAGGTAAACGGTCGCGACCTGACTACCGGGAAGATGATTACCCGCTACCAGGAACTGAAGGCCGACGGGACCACTACCAGCGGTTGCTGGATCTATGCGGGAGTTCATCCCGACGAAACCACCAACAAAGCGAACCAACGCGAATCGCGGAATTACCTCGGCCACGGATGGGGATTCTCGTGGCCCAGTGACATTCGCATCCTGTACAACCGCGCCTCCGCGCGTCCCGACGGCAAGCCCTGGAGCGAGCGCAAGAAACTGGTCTGGTGGGACGAGGAGAAGCAGGAATGGACCGGTATCGACAATCCGGACTTCGACAAGAAGAAGGCGCCGAGTTACGTTCCGCCCCCGGGCGCCAAGGGAGTGGATGGAATCCGCGGCGATAAACCTTTTATCCTGCACCCCGATGGCATGGGGTGGCTCTGGGTCGCGAGTGGGCTGAAAGATGGTCCTCTGCCCACGCATTACGAACCGCTGGAATCCCAGTTCCGCAACCCTCTCTATCCTCACGAGCACGATTCGAATCCGCCGGCCGACAAGAAAATACGCCCCGACAATCCTTACGCCAAGTTCGGGGACGAACGCTATCCGTTTGGCCTGACGACGTACCGCCTGACCGAACACCATACCGCGGGAGGAATGTCTCGAACCCTGCCGCACCTGGCAGAACTCCAGCCCGAACTGTTCTGCGAAGTTTCGCCGGAGTTAGCGGCAGAACGCGGTCTCCGGCATGGTGATTTCGCGACCATTACGACGCCCCGCGCGATTGTCGAGGCCCGCGTTCTCGTCACTCGCCGCATGCGGCCGTTATGGGTCGAAGGCCGTACCGTCCACCAGATCGGATTGCCTTATCACTGGGGCTATGAAGGACTCGTCAAAGGCGACGCCACCAACGATCTGCTGGTCATCAGCGAGGAACCCAACGTCCGGATCATGGAAACCAAGGCTTTAATATGCGACATCGAGCCGGGCCGCCGTCCGCGAGGACGCAACGCGGTACGGAAAGTTCAAGAAAGAGCAGAGCAGCCCGCATGAGCAACGTCACGGCATTTCTCACGGATTCCACGTTATGCATCGGCTGCAAGGCCTGCGAAGTTGCCTGCAAGGAATGGAACCAGGTTGACGCCGACGGCTACGACTGGAGCGGATTCTCCTATGACAATACCGGGCACCTGGGACACTCCACCTGGCGTCACGTTTCCTTCGTCGAGCACCCGCCCGAGGCGGGCACCGGCGGCAACAACGGCGATCTCGCTTCCTGGACCTTCGAATCCGATGTCTGCAAGCACTGCGAAAATGCCGGATGCCTCGAGGCCTGCCCGACCGGCGCGCTGACGCGGACAGAGTTCGGCGGCGTTTATTTGCAGCCCGATGTCTGTAATGGCTGCTCGTACTGCGTGGTTTCCTGCCCCTTCGGCGTAGTACAGAAAAACGTGAAAGATGGCCGCGCCTTCAAATGCACCTTCTGTTATGACCGCCAGAAGGAAGGCCTGAAACCGGCTTGCGCCAAGGCCTGCCCGACGGAATCGATCAAGTTCGGCCCCATCGAGGAAATGCGCATCGTCGCGAAGGAGCGGATGGCAGAACTCGAATCGCGCGGTATGGAAGACGTGCACTACTACGATCCCACCCACACCAGCGTAGGCGGCGTTCATGCGGCCTTCATCGTGCGTGGCGACCCCAGGCAGTACAATCTTCCGCCGAATCCCGAAGTTCCTACGAAATACCTAACAACCGGGTGGACTAGTTCCGCCATCGCCGCCGGCATTCTCCTCGCCGGCAGCTTCTTCGCCTTCCTTGGGAGCCGCCGATGAACGAGCCGAAACAGCCGGGCACGATTGATCCCGCTCGCGAACAGCGGATCATCGAAATTCGCAACGAAGCCGAGCGCAAAGGCCGCGTGCAGGCGAAGGGGGTCCGTCCCGAAGGCGCGCCCTTCCCCGTCGCTTCTCCCGAGACCGGCTATTACGGCATTCCCATGCTCAAGGAGCCGCAGTGGACGTGGGAGATTCCGGTCTATTTCTTCGTTGGCGGCGCCGCGGGCTCCGCGGCCGTCATCGGAACCATGGCCCACTGGACCGGCTCCGACTTCAAGATCGCCCGTGACTGCCGCTATATTGCGGCTGCGGGCGCCGTCGTTTCCAGTGCCCTGCTCATTTCCGATCTCGGGCGGCCCGATCGCTTCCTCAACATGCTGCGCGTCTTCAAGCCGCAAAGCGCCATGTCCATGGGCGCCTGGGCGCTCGCCGGCTTCGGTACCTTTACGGGAGCCTCCGCCTTCGCCCAGTGGCTCTCCGATCGCAGCGGGATCGGCGCAATCAAGATCATCGGCAACGTTGCCGAAGGCTTCGCCTGTTTGTTCGGGCTCCCGTTTTCCAACTACACCGGCGTGCTGATTGGCGCCTCCGCAATTCCCGTCTGGAACGAGTTTGTCAGCACCCTGCCACTGCACTTCGGCATGAGCGGTCTCAACGCAGCCGTATCGGTGCTCGAATTGCTGGGGCACGATCGCAGCCCAGCCCTCAACGTGCTTGGTCTTCTTGCCTCGGGTGTTGAAGCTGCCGAAGGCGTACGCATCGAAACCAATCCTCGTGTCGTCACCGAGCCCCTCAAGCACGGCTACAGCGGCTGGATTATCCGCACCGGCGGCATGCTTTCCGGACCGATTCCCCTGGGCCTGCGCCTCGCATCCCTGTTCACTCCGCGCGAAACCTCCCGCAAGCTGCGCCGCATAGCCGCGGCTTCCAGCATCGCGGGATCGCTCATCACCCGCATGGCATGGATCGAGGCTGGGCACGCCTCGGCTCGGGATTGGCGTCTGCCGCTGGAGATCGACGCGCCGAAGGACCAGCCGTTCCTTTCCGTTCCCGAATCCCCGAAATCCAAAGCGGTAACCTCCATCGAGGAAGAAGCAGTCGGAGATTGATTTTCTCTCTCGCCACAATCTAAGCTGCGTTCACCGATGAACCCACTCGTACGCTTTTTCAAGATCGAACAACGGGGCACCACCCTCGGCCGCGAAGTCCTCGCCGGACTTACGACGTTCACCACCATGAGTTACATCGTGGTCGTGAATCCGGCGATCCTCTCCGTGGCTGGAATTCCCACCGGTCCCTCGTTCGTTGCCACCGTGCTGGCGGCAGTCTTCGGCTGCGTATTGATGGGCGTCTATGCAAACCGCCCCTTCGCCATCGCGCCCTATATGGGCGAAAACGCGTTCATCGCCTTCACGGTTTGCAAGATGCTCGGCTACAAGTGGGAGACTGCGCTGGCCGCAATCTTTCTCGCCGGCGTCGCTTTCGTCCTCCTCACTGTTCTTAAGCTGCGGCAATGGATCGTCGAAGGCGTGCCGACCAGCCTGCGTTACAGCTTCGCCGTAGGCATCGGTTTCTTTCTCACGTTCATTGGCCTGAATCAGACCGGCCTGGTGGCGCTGGGAGTTCCCGGAGCCCCGGTCAAGGCAGGGCATCTGACGTCCGCGCCCGTGCTGGTTGCGATTTTCGGCTTCGTTCTCATCTCGGTCCTGATCATCCGCAAATTTCCAGGCGCTCTGCTCCTTGGCATCCTCGTTACCGCTATCGTAGCCTTCCTCGCCCGCGTCGCGCCCGCCCCCCATGCCATCGTCAGCCTGCCGCCGAGCGTCCTGCCCATCGTGTGGAAGCTCGACTTCAAGGGCGCGCTGACCTGGGGTGCGTTTCCCGTGGTGCTGACGGTCTTCATCATGGCCTTTGTCGACACCATGGGTACCCTCATCGGCCTTTCCGCCCGTGCCGGGTTTCTCGATGCCGAAGGCAATCTCCCGCAGATCGAGCGTCCCATGCTGGTCGATGCGCTCGCTACCTGCTTTTCTGCCGCAGTCGGAACGACCACCTCTGGCGCCTTCGTTGAGTCTGCCACCGGCATCGAAGCCGGCGGGCGCACCGGGCTCACCGTTCTCGTCACCGGCGGATGTTTTCTGCTGACGCTCTTTTTCGCCCCCTTTGTCGGCGCCATCCCTCCGCAGGCCTACGGCCCCGCCCTGATCATCGTCGGACTCTTCATGCTGGCGCCCATCACCCGTATCGATTTCGACGACTTCACCGAATCCATTCCTGCCTTCGCGACCGTCATGCTGATGTCTTTCACCTTCAACATCGCCATCGGCATCACCGCCGGCTTCGTCCTCTATCCGATCTGCAAAATCGTCTCCGGCCGCGGACGCGAGTTGAAGCCCGGCTTGTGGGTGCTCGCCGCTTTGTCACTCCTGTTTTTCATCTTCTATCCCTACTCGTGATACCTGCCGATTGCGCAGCAGAAAGCCCGGCAGCTTCGCCGGGCTTATTCTGATCAGCCTCCCCCGAATTCTCAGTTGCTGGCGAGCTGCCATCCGCTGGTCGCGTTGTACTCGTCCTGCACCGGCGCGCGATGGTAAAGGTCGGCGCCATATCCCTTGGCCAGCGCGTCACGCTGCCAAACATCGAAACCGTTCATGTAATTTCCTGCCAGGTCGAACACGTCGCCCATCGGCGTCGGCTGCCATTGCCAGGTGTAATGAATGCTTGCCGAACTGGGACTCAGCACATTCACGCCCGTCACGGTAAGAACCTCGCGTTTTGCGAGCGGCACAACATACTCTTCCGTGCCGTCGCTGTTATGGGCGTGGGTCGTTCCCTCGATACCGCGCACCAGCTTCGCGCCGTACTCGGTGAAGTTCACCTGCACACCATTGTCGCGCTTCACGCTGGTAACGATCTCCGCGCGCTCCAGCAGGGCATATTGCAGGTCGCCGGGCTTGTCGGTCGCGGTGGGCGTCACGAGACCGGTACGGAAACGGACCGTGGCAGGACCGCGTTGTTCCAGCATCGCCTCCACCGTGTGTCTCGCTTCCGCCTCGCTCATTCCCTTTCGAGCTTCATGGAAGACATAAACGGCTGTGCCAATCATTGTCAGGAAGATCGCGGCGATCAACATCATCGGGACGGCAGGCCAGGATCTGCCTTCGATCTGCGGCTCTTGTTCGAACATAATGAATCCCCTTGACTCCTGGAGCGGCGGCTAGCGGACGCGGTTGGGAGTCTCAACCGCTGGTTGAGGCAATCATCGCCCAATAGGTCGTGCTCCGCTATGTCACGGGAGTCATGATGAAGAGGTTACGAATGTACTGACAGGAGACAGAGAAAAGCCCATGCCGGCGGCATGGGCCATCGATCCAAACACAATCTGGCGGTTATTCAGCTTGCAGGATGCTCCAGCCGTCATCCGAACCACGCACAAAGCTGAACTGCTCCGGCTTGGGATCGGCATGGTAGAAATCGACTCCATAGTCCTTGATCAGCGTGCCGCGGTCCCAAACACTGAAGGCCGCAACCAACGGGTTAGAGGCATCGAACACCTCACCCAGCCGTGTCGGCTGCCACTTCCACGTATAAGCCACGTTGGCGCGGGTTGGGGAAAGCACTTCAACCTTCGTGATCGCCACCAGTTTGCGGTCGGCCAGCGGCACCACGATCGATTCCCCACCCTCGAGCCGCTTGGTGCGACTGACATCTTTAATTTCTCCCAGGACTCTCTCCCCGGCCGGCGTAAGCATCACTTCGAGTCCGCCATCGCGCTTCGATGTCTTGATGAGCCCGGCCTTCTCCAGCAACTTGTATTGTGGATCAAAGGGCTTCTCTTCCACCGTCTGCTTGACCAGGCCGGTGCGGAAGTGCAGTGTCGCCGGACCCTTGGTCTTCAGGATGGAAGTAATCAGCTGCGATGCCTGGGCTTCCGACATGCTCTTCCTGCTCTCATGCACGGCGTAGTAAATCACCCCCGCTATGGCGAGCACCAGGACGGCGATAAATAATACCGGTCCAAAGGAACTGGACTTTTTTTCCATTTCGATCTCGGCTTCGAACATCGCATGCCTCCAGAAAAGTCACCAGCAATGGGCGGTCCGCTGCCGGCTCCATCTGCGCGCATCATAGGTCTGGGAAAACCACGGCGCTGTGTCCTGCGTCACATCACGCTGGCCACTCAGCTCACACGAGAAGCGTGAGGATGTTGCTAACTGCTTGATTGGAAAGTGGGTTCTCTAGTCACAAATGGGGGAGCGATTGTGACGTTGGTGGGATACTAGTTGATTACTCCCGCGCTTACTCTTCTTCCCATGCTGAACCTGATCCCCATATCCGCGATCACGTCCGGGGGCCTCTCCACCGTGGAAAGCATCAGCTGCCCGATTTGCCACAGCGGGTTCGTGACAGAACGCGAGAAGTCCCAGCACCTGGACGCGCAGCATCCAGGTTGGGCGCTGACCTTGATGTTCGGCTTTCTGCGGCAGGTTCCCCGCGAAAACGGTTAGTCTTTTTCAGTTGGCGACGCCCAGTTGCGCCAGGTCGTTCCTCGCCGCATCAGAGCGCGGCCCGCTCGGCTCTTCCTGCAAGAACAGCTTGTATTCGGAAATCGCTTTGTCTTTCTGCGACTTCGACTCGTAAGCACGCGCCAGCACCAGGTGGGCGATGGCGTAAGACTTGTGATCGAGAGCGTGCACCCGGCTGGCGCTCGCAATCGCCTCATCCACCTGTCCTTGCTGAATCTGCGCGATCGCCAGCAGCGTAAGCGTCGCCGCGCTATTCGGGTCAATAGAAAGTGACTTCGTCAGCAGGTCCGCCGCGCCCGCCCAATCTCGCTCCCCTTCCAATACACGTCCCAGGTCACGCTCCGCATCGGCATTGTGGTCGTTGAGTTCAATCGCCTTCTGGAAGGCCTCTTTGGCGCCTGCCTCATCTCCCAGGTTCTGCTTGGCGAGTCCTAGTCCGTAATAGGCACGATCGTACTTCGCATATGCTTTGATGGCGGCCTCAAAGTGCACCTCGGCAGCCCTCCAGTCTCCAGCATGGAGGCTCGCGGCCGCGGCATCCATCTCTTTCTTGGCGTTTTTAGGGACGGAATAATCAATGGCTGAGCTCAGGCCACTCGAGGTTGCTCCTCCACCCGCTTTGGTGAGATTCACCTTCACCATCTCCATGTGACTCGTCTCGAGCCTCTCAATGGTGAAGATCCCGGTGGTCGTCGCCTCGATTCCAGCGCCCGACACACGTAGCCGGAAGGCACCGCCGCCTCCGGGTATCGACATTCTTGCTGTGCCATCGGTCTCGGTATGCACCTGCCCAAGCGGCGTCTCCCCGCTCGACGGCAGCAGTTCCACGCGAAGCATCGAGTTGACCGGGCGTCCGCTTTCGTTCACCACGCGCACGTCGACTTCGGTGTTCTGTTGATCCGAGAAGCCTCTTCGCTGCGCATACAACTGAGTGGAAGCGAGCAACAACACGATGGCAACACAGGTTCGGCGCGTCCTCATGGAAATACCCCCACTGCCGGAATTACCGGCACACGCAATTGCGCGCCATTTTATCCCTGAAGTTGCCATCAAAATGCAAAATCTGGGCCAGTGTCCTGAAACGCGGAGGATTGGAATCGCTTTAGGCAGGCACCGCGTTGGTAGTCTTGCGGCCGCTGCGCGTCATGGCGAAGAAAATGCCTGCGAAGATACCGAAGATGATCCCGAATCCGGTAATCAGCAGCGGTGCGAAAAAGAAGCGCCGGTTGTATCCGGCATTCACCCGTACATCGGTGAGGCTGGCTGGGTTGTAGCGGATATCGTGGTGGCTCCCCACGGGAAACTTGTTCGTTTCGTAACGAACCTTATCGATGTTGGGGCTGCGGTGCGAGAAGATCTCCGCGATGTGGGGCTTGCCGTTGACCGTGAACAGAACCTGTATGTCCGAGTCGTAAACCCGCTGTCCGTCCTCGGAAACCTCAGAACGAACCGGCACCACCTTGGCGCGGATCACCTGGGCATCCGCCGACGGCCAGCTATAGAGAATATGGATCTGCTTCCAGTAAAACGGAACGGAGAACAAGAGGAATGCACAGCACACAACCAGGTTGGCAACCGCGATCAACGGAAGAATTCCGGTAGACGGGGCTTTGATTTCTTCAGCCGTTGCAGTACTCACTTATCCAGGTCTCTGAGTTCCTTCTTCAACTTCAGGTAACGCGCCCCAAGATCGGCCACGTAGCCGCCCAGAATAACCCACACCACGATGTAGGCCGCGTGCATGAAACTCAGGGAATTCATGCCGCCCCTCCAGGATCCCCGGCGAACCTTGCGCTCGGCGGCGCTCCTGCCGCTCCCTCGCGCAGGGCCAGAGCCTTATGCGCCTCTTCGACCGCCTGGTCCACCCGCTGGACAATATAGCGCGCCCACACGATCACCAGTCCGAGAACCGTGAATGCCAGCAGGTTCCAAAGGAACGCATGCAGCATGTGGATCTCGAGCCCGGAGTTCTCTCCGCCCGCGAATACCGGTTGCGGATGCTGCGTGCGGAAGATGCGGATCGAAAAATAAACGATCGGCACATCGACGAATCCGAAAATCGCCAGCGCCGCCCCGAGCACCGCTCCCTGGCCGCCGGTGGCAAACTTTCGCACAATCAGGTAGCTGATGTAAATCAGCCACAATACAAACGTGCTCGTCAGGCGCGGGTCCCAGGTCCACCAGATCCCCCACACCGGCCTCGCCCACAGCGGTCCTGTGATCAGCACGATCGTACAGAAAACTACGCCGACTTCCGCGGATGCCAGCGCAAACGCATCCACTGCCGGGTTGCGGCGGAACAGGTACCAGACGGAGGCGCAAAAGTTAAAGAAGAAGCAGAGCCCCGCCACCCAGGCACAAGGCACGTGGTAGTAGAAGACCCTCTGCACATCCCCCTGCAGGGCGTCGGTGGGAGCAACGTAGAGGGCCTGCCAGGTGCTGAACCCAAGCAGTGCGAGTGCGGCCAGGACCGCGAAGATAAAAGCCGATTTCATTCTGCGTGTAGGACTACCCCAAAAAGCATCAGGCAAACCGTCGTGAATACCACATCATATACCGTCAACAGCTTGATCCAGATGATAGGCGAATTGTCGCCCGTCAGCACCGCCTGCGTCGCATTCACCATCGCCAGGATCGCCGGCAACGATACCGGAAAGAGAATTAAGGGAAGCAGCACCTCACGGATGCGGGTGCGGATCGACATCGCTGCAAAGAACGTCCCGTTCACCACCAGCGCCCAAGTCCCCAGCAGCGCGATTACCGGCAGCAGTCTCCAGTTTCCCAGCGCCCGCAGGTTATAGAACATCGTGAACAGCGGCGCCATCAGGCACTCGAGCACGGTGACGAAAATCATGTTCCCCAGCGCCTTGGCCAGGAACAAAGAGTTGGGCGGAGCCGGCGAGACCCGAAAAGCGTCCAGCGCCTGGTTGCGCAGCTCGCGCGCCCACGTCTGGTTCAGCGCCACCACCGCGGCAAATAAGAACGATGTCCAGATCAGCCCGCCTGCAATTTCCCGCGAAGTCTCCGCCGTGGGATCGAACGAGAAACTGAAGATCACCACCACCAGCAGCGAGAAGAAGAGCATGGAGTTGATCGCGTCTTTCGAGCGCCACTCCATGCGCAGGTCTTTGCCGATCGTCGAACGCAGCACCGACGCAAAGCTGGGAGTCATGCGCTGTACTCCCGACCGCGGGACACGATCTGCCCCGCATCCATCACGATGTACTCATCGGCCACCGCATCCAGCACCTGCCGCTGATGCGTAACGACAAAAAGCGTCCGCCCGCTGTCGCGCATCTTCCCCAGCAATCCCGCCATCTCGTGTGCTGATTTGATATCGACGTTCGAAAAGGGCTCGTCGAGGAACAACACCTCCGGATTGTGAATCACCGCCCGCGCCAGCGACATCCGTTGCCGCATTCCCTGTGAGTAGTTCCCTACCCGCCGGTCGAGGTTTGGATCGAGCCCCACGCTCCGGATCGCCTCGCGAATCTTTTCCTGCTCGTGAATTCCGTAGAGTCCGGCGAAGTAATGCAGGTTCTCGAAGCCCGTCAGTTCGTCGTACAGCAGCGGCGCGTGACCCATATACCCAAAGCGCTGCGCCCGCTCCTCCGGCGCCTCCCCCAACAGCCGTACCTCGCCGGAACTCGGTTTCAGCAGCCCGGTCATGATGCGCAGCAGCGTCGATTTCCCTGCCCCGTTATCGCCGAGAATGACGTAGAGCTTCCCCGCCTCGAATTGCGCCGAGACGTGTCGCAGCGCCACAAAGCGCCCGAAAAATTTCACGATGTCCTGAAGGGAAACGGCTGCCGCGGCTTCGGTCGGAGCTGGCTGCCCTGGTGTGGTCACGTGAGAGATTCTATCTAGGTCCGCAAGCTCTTCCGTTAAGTTTGCGCCGAACCAGCGCTACATCGACGCGGAAGAGCCGCCGCTCGTCTGCGCCTGGTTTGTACCGGGAGTGGTTCCGTCCGGCTTTGGCGCATACTTCGACGCACACTTCGCTTGGATCTTCTGGGCGTGAAATACTCCGTCGCGGCCCATCTTGCCCTCGGCCAGCGCCTGCGACTTGTCTTTAAACGTGTCCGGCGGTGCCTCCGTGCCGTTGTAAACCACCGGCAGCAAGCGTCCCTGCTCTTCGAGCTGGAACTCGACGTGGGTGCCCTGCCGCTTGATCGAACCATCCGCGACCGTACCCGCTACCCGCAAGCGCTTCTCGTAAACGCTTGGTCCCATCGTCTGGATTTCCTGGATAGTCTTGTAGTAGCTGGCAATATCCTTGTCGCGCGCGCCAGTTACGGCCAGGTAGCCGATTGGCACCAAGACAAAAACGATCGCAACCGCAAAGCGCGTATAGCTGGGCTTCCGTTCAGACATGTAGAGATCAACCCCATGGAAAGGATACGAGCCTCTCCGGCCCGGGTCAAATACTACGAAAGAGGGACTTTATTCGGCTTTTGTCCGCCTCTCTTCGGAAATCAACTCCTACGGCAGCGGGACCCGGTACAGATTCCTGCGGACGTTGGTTCTCGTAAAGGGATACACCGTCTCGTTCAACGCGCCTCCGACGAATTCCGTCACCAACTTTGCGCCTTTAATAGCCGCAACGTCTTCCTGCCGCCCCAAACCCTCCGCCGGCAGCTTTGGAAAATCCGATCCATGCGGTACCGGGAAGACATACGATCCTCGATACCACTGCCCGACATGGAGATACACAAAGGATCCGGTCGCATCCCAGGTCCATCCGCAGTAATCCTGGCACAACATCAGCGGCTCTCCGCCGTCGATGGGATAGGCCTTCGTCACCACCATGTGGTCCGGATCCGGACCGGGCACCGTCGCCACCATCCATTTGCCGTCCGGTGAAACCCATGGAGGATCCAGGATTCGCTGCCCCGAAACCTTGTGCCTGTCGCTCCCATCGCTCTTCATGCGATAGGCAAAATTCGATCCGCCTTCCTGGGCGCGAAACAGGATATCCCCGTCCGGCAGAAACGACGGACCGTCTTCGTCCGCCGCACTCGAAATCTTCACCGGCGCAGTGCGTCGATTCATGGGCGCCGTCCAGATACTCGAATGTCCCTTCTCGTCGCTGCGGGCGAAGACAACCTGCTTCCCGTCACGTGAGACGGAATAAGTATCGAGATCGGTGTTGGGCAACACCCTCTCGAGTTTGCCATCGCTCATGTCTCTCTTCCACAGCTCAAACCCTTGCGTCTGCCCATTCGACATCAGGAAATAGAGGGCAGTTCCATCCGCCGAGAACGCGGGGCCGATCGCGCTCCCCTCCGAGGAGACCTGCTGATCGCCGGATTTGTCATGTATCCACACGGTGCTGTCCGAGGTCCCTACCGAAGTCACCAGCGATCTCCCATCCGGGTCCATGGCAATGCCTTCCTGCGATGTCGGCCCGGTGGTGATCTGCTCGAGCTCGCCGCCCGGGAATCGTTGCCGCCAGATGTGGAATCCGTCCGACTCCACGGAAAGGTAGATGTATTTCCCATCACGCGACCAGGCTCCGGCCAGACACTGCCGATTCGCCGGTCCGACCTCAACCATTTTTCCGTCGCCGTCGAAGGGCACCACATGGCACGGCCCGATGTCGCCGCGGTTATTCATCTCGACCGTCAACACCCAACGTCCATCCGGCGACAGATACGAGTGGTGCACCATGCTGCGGTTTCCCGGAGGCACATAAACATCCCGTCCGTTTCCCCGGCTCTCGTCGCTGGTAACCAGGGCCATATGCAGGCCCTCTTTCTCCTCCGAGTAAAGCAGCCGTTTTCCCCCATCGATCCAGGTTACGGAAGAAGAATTCGGCAACAACAGTTGCGGCTGGCCTCCGAGCACCGAAATCTGCCACGTCTCCCATGGCTCAACCACGCTGTAAGCAATCCGCGATCCGTCCGGCGAAAAGGCCGGGCTTAACTTCTCCTTATCGTCGTGGGTTAGCTGTACCGGATCGCCGTCCGGCAGCATCTTCAGGTAAAGCTCCCCGCGTCCGAAAAACGAACCTTCTCCCCGTATAAATGCCAGCATGCGGCCGTCGGGCGACAAGGCCGGATACACCACCGAATCGGTGAAGAACGTAAGCTGTTTCCACTCCTTGCTTCCGGAAGTCGCGCTCTTGCCGGCGTGAAAGAAAAGCACGATGCTCATAATCACTGCCGTCGTCAAGAACGCCGATGCCAATCCAACCAAAATTCTGCGCCACGGAGATTGCTGTTCCCGGGAGGCCCGCCCGGACATCGAAGTTGCCGAGTGAATTCCGGAACTGCTGTCCCGCTTCAACCGCTCCAGGTCCGCGCGCATCTCGGCGGCGTGCTGGTACCGCAAGTTACGGTCCTTCTCCAGCGCCTTCAGGATGATCCGTTCCAGGTCGGCAGGAACATCGGGATTCAGGCGCACCGGCGCCGTCGGCGTCGTGTCGAGAATCGCCTTCAGGATCACGCCGGAGCTTTCGCCGCGAAAGGCCAACGTTCCTGTGGCCATTTCATACAGCACGGCCCCAAACGAGAATAGGTCGCTGCGCGCATCCAGGTCTTTGGCCCGAACCTGCTCCGGAGACATATACGCCATCGTGCCAAGCATTGAACCCGGACTGGTCAGGTGCTCCTGCTCTGCGCCCGCCGTCATTGTCTTGGCCTGGCCGATCTGGCTGGTAGAGATAGGAGGAGGCGCTACCTTGGCCAAACCGAAGTCGAGCACCTTGGCGTGCTCGCGGTCCGTGACGAACAAATTTGCCGGCTTGATGTCACGATGGATGATGCCCTTGGAATGAGCAGCGTCGAGGGCATCGGAGATCTCTATCGCCACCGACAGCAGTCGATTCATCTCCATCGCGCTGGCCAGTGATCAGGTGCTTCAGGGTCGCGCCTTCCAGATACTCCATCGCCAGGAAGGCTTGCCCGTCTTCTTCCCCAACGTCGTAAATTGTGCAGATGTTCGGATGGTTCAGCGCCGATGCCGCCTGTGCCTCGCGCCGAAACCGGGCCAGCGCCTGGGGGTCGCGCGCCACCTCGTCTGGCAGGAACTTGAGCGCTACAAAGCGGTGCAGACGCGTGTCTTCCGCCTTGTACACCACGCCCATGCCGCCACCGCCTAGCTTCTCGACGATTCGGTAGTGGGAGATGGTCTGATTGATCATGCTGCGAGAGGGAAAAGTTAAGTCATCTTAGCGGTCAGCCAAGCACCCGTCAACGAAGGCCGCATCCCGCGCTCATCTCGCAACCGCCGCAGCGGGTTCGCCGCGTACCCCCGCTCGCTCCAGCAATTCGAAGAACACTGCGATTGCTTTGTCCACGAACACTGGCTCGTTGATATGCGCCTCGATCGCATACACCCGCACTGCCGGCTTCGTCTGCTGCTCGATCGCTTCGAAACAGGCACGGTTTGCCTCCGGGTCCCAGTACGGCCCGCCCGACTGGTCCAGCATCGATGTCCCACCGAGCGGCAGCAGGATCGCCACCTGTCCCGACGCGTGCGCGTTGGCTGCCCGCGCGATCATCTCCCCTACCTTCCGACACTCTGCCGCGTTGCTGCGCATCAGCGTGACATTCGGATTCCACTGGTAGAGATTGCGCGAGCGGTATTCCGGCGGCATCTGCTCCACGCTGTGGAACACGATCTGGTCAATGCACCCCGGCACCAGGATGGTCGGAATTCCTTTCCTTGCCGCCGCCATCAGCCGGTCCGGCCCCGCCGACATGACCCCGCCGGCAACATAGTCGATCAACTCCGTCGTGGTGAAATCGAAGCACGCCGCCGCCAAGCCGTCGTCGATCAGCGACTCCATCACCCGTCCACCGACTCCGCTGGCGTGGAAAATCAAAACGTCGAAGCCCGCCTCTTCGAAGCGCTCCTTCGCTCGCGTGACCGCCGGGGTCGTGTTCCCATACATCGAGGCGACGATGAGCGGCTTCGATGCCTGCTTCTCGATACCAGGCATCATCACCGCACCGGCAATCGCCGCCGCTGCATTGGCCAGGATCTCGCGCGAGACGCTGTTCAACTCAGTTGAACTCACGACGGAGGGCCACATCACGGCATCTTTCGTGCCGGCGTACCGGGAAACATCTCCACCCGCGGCCGTGCTCACCAGCATCTTGGGAAAGCCCAACGGCAAGGCTTGCAATACCGTTCCGATGACATCGGCATCGTCCGCTTCCCCAATACCCAGCAAACCATCAATCCGCCTCTCCGCTATCAATCCATTGACGAATGCGGGGAGGTTCCGCTCGGCATCGATGTCCACCGCCAACACACGCACCTCGGACTCCGCCAGGAGCATTGCAACAAAATCGAACGTCGTCGCGTGTCTTGCAATCGCACCCGCCAACGCTATGGTCTTTTTCATAACTCGCTTCCGCAGACGAGCATAACCTCGCGAACCACCGGCTCCTAGCACACCGATCCCACTTCTCCGGTCACAGTACAACTCCGGGAATTCGACATTCATTTTCAGGTGACATCCTGAGCGAAGAGCGCGGCAGACGTTCCGTGTTCGTAGTCGAAGGACCCCTGCCTTCTCCATCCAGCCAGCGAACTCGAAGAAACGTCCGTTTTGCAGCGTATAATTTCTCTTTCACCCGCAGGATGGAGACCCGATTTATGAGCAGCGCAAACGGCAACGGAAACGGCACCCCCACGACCACCCCTAAGCCGCGCGAGGAATGGATCGTTAAGCGCAAGGCCGAAGCCGCCCGCACCGGCGATAACAATGTTTCCCAGATGCACTTCGCCCGTAAAGGCCTCGTTACGGAAGAAATGCTCTATGTCGCCGAGCGCGAGCGCGTTGCCCCCGAGGTTATCCGCGCCGAGGTTGCCGTCGGACGCATGATCATCCCGGCCAACATCAATCACCCCGAGCTCGAGCCAATGGCCATCGGCATCGAGTCGAAGTGCAAGATCAACGCCAACATCGGCAACTCCGCCGTCACCTCCGATGTCGAAACCGAGCTCAAGAAGCTCCATACCTCCGTCCACCATGGCGCCGACACCGTGATGGACCTCTCCACAGGCGGCGACATCCACGAGATCCGCGAAGCCATCCTTCGCCATTCGCCCGTTCCCATCGGCACGGTTCCGATCTACGAAGCCGTCTCGCGCGTGAAGCGCATTGAAGACCTCACCGCCGATCTCATGCTCGAGGTCATCGAGGAGCAGGCGCAGCAGGGCGTCGATTACATGACCATCCACGCCGGCGTACTGATCCAGTATTTGCCGATGGTGGCCAAGCGCATCACCGGCATCGTCAGCCGCGGCGGCGCAATCCTCGCCCAGTGGATGGCCCATCACCACAAGCAGAATTTCCTCTACGAGCGCTTCGACGACATCACCAAGGTCCTCAAGAAGTACGACGTCTCCTATTCGCTCGGCGACGGCCTGCGTCCCGGCTGTATCGCCGACGCCAGCGACGAAGCACAGTTCTCCGAACTGAAAACCCTCGGGGAACTGACCAGTAAGGCCTGGGAACACGACGTCCAGGTCATGATCGAAGGTCCCGGCCACGTGCCCCTCGACAAGATCAAAGAGCAGGTCGATCTCGAAGTCGAACTCTGCCACGGCGCGCCCTTCTACACCCTCGGCCCGCTGGTCATCGACATCGCACCCGGCTACGACCACATCACCAGCGCCATCGGCGCGGCGTTAATCGGCTGGCATGGCGCTTCGATGCTCTGCTACGTCACGCCAAAGGAACACCTCGGGCTGCCCAACGAAAAAGATGTGAAGGATGGCATCATCGCCTACAAGATCGCCGCTCACGCCGCCGACGTAGCGCGCCACCGTCCCGGGGCGCAGGACCGAGACAACGCCCTCAGTCACGCCCGCTACACCTTCGACTGGGAGTCGCAGTTCAACCTCTCGCTCGATCCCGAGACAGCGCGTTCCATGCACGACGAAACCCTGCCCGACGCGTATTACAAGGAAGCCGCTTTCTGTTCGATGTGCGGCCCGAAGTTCTGCTCGATGAATTATTCCTCGAAGGTCGATGAGTACAACAAGCAGGTCCACGGCATCGAAAAGAAGGACTATGCCGCCGAAATGGCTGCGCAGCTCACCATCCTGAAGTAAGGAGTCCATACCAGCGGGTCAGCCCACCGGAGCTGACCCTTGGGGCCTCAAGATTCAGGAAACATGCTTGCCCGCGCCTCTTAGAGGAACGGATTCTCATCGGCTGTCGGGCCATACACCACGGGCACCGGAATATCCAGCAGCCGCAGATACACCGACAACTGCCCGCGATGGTGATACAGGTGGTTCAGCACATTGGTCCGTAGGGCCGCAATGCGCTTCCTCCGCAGGATCTCCTTACCCTGGAACACCAGTCGCCAATCACCTTTCGCCCTCTCCTCGGTAAGAGCCGCTAACGCTTTCTCACCCAGCACTACATTCTTTTCGAAGGCTTCGCGAACCTGTTCCGCGCTTGTCACCACCGTAGGCGTACCTCCTCCGGGCGAGAACTCCTCGAGGTTCACGATTTTGTCTGCCATCCCGGGAAGGTTTGCCACATGCAACGCCAGCTCCCCCAGGGTTCGTGATTTCCCATGCGGCTTCCACGAAACCTTGTCGGTCGGAACCCGTTCGAGGATCCGCCGCACCGCCGGCATCTCCTCGCGAAACTCGTCCTGTATCGCTTCGATCAACTCTTTCATGCATCGCCCTCCCGGCATTGGCTGTTTAAAGCCTAAGTCCCTACCTTTCAATATTAAGCCTGCAACTCTCATCGCTTGAATACTGTGCAGAGATTTCCTGCACTAAATCTTGAAGACAACAAAATTGTCTTCCCGGTGGAGCACCTGTTATCCGCAGTAAATTTGCGCCCCGCAACCGGATAGAAAAGCTGAATCCGACGCTCTATCTTACGGTTCTAATACGCAACACGGGGACACTCCCATGAACATTGCCGAGACCGCATACCTCAACCAGATTCGCGAACAGCTTGTTGTGCGTCGGCAGAGCCTTGAAACGGCGCTCAGCCATCACGAAACGTCGCAAATGCAGCATCTTTTGCAGGAAGTGGACCAGGCCCTGAACAAGCTGGAAACCGGCAACTTTGGGGTCTGCCAGAACTGCCACGAGTCGATCGAGGTCGATCGCGTCATGGCCGACCCGTTGGTCACATTCTGCCTGGGCTGCCTGACCCCTGCACAGCAGCGCGCCCTGGAATTCGATCTGGATCTTGCTGCGCGCATGCAAAGCGGCCTGTTGCCGCCCGATAAAGCGTCGCTGGAGGGGTGGGAGACCGCTTACCACTTCCGGCCTGCCCGCATCGTCAGCGGCGACTACTGCGACCTGATCGCCGACGGCCAGGGTGGCCTCTACTTCATCCTCGCCGACGTTGCCGGCAAAGGCGTGAGCGCTGCGATGCTCACCGCCAGCCTGCGCGCCGTTTTTCGTGCCCTCATTCCGACGGCGGATTGCGTGGGCGTTTTGCTTGAGCAAGCCAACCGCCTATTTTGTGAGAGCGCGATGTCGGGGCAGTTTGCCACCCTCGTGTTCGGACATATCACGCCTTCCGGCGATGTGAAATTGGCCAACGCCGGACATCTGCCGGTGCTCATCGCCCGGGATTCGGATGTCGACGTCCTGGAAAGCACGGACCTGCCCTTTGGCATGTTCTGCAGCCAGCAGTTCACGGTGCAACAGACCAAGCTTGAGCCCCGCGACACCCTGGTGCTTTACACGGACGGAATATGCGAGGCGCAAAATGCGGCCGGCGAAGAGCTCGGGCTGCAATCGCTGCGCGAATTGATCCGTGAACGAAAAATGCGGGAGCCCTGTGAAGTGGTGCAACACTGCCGGGCGCTGCTCGACGGCTTTCGCGGCGACGGCGAAAGACTGGACGACGAGACAATGCTCGCCATCCAATTTGTACCGGTGGTCGCACAGAGCGAGTCCCGGCGCCACGCCTACGTGTAGCGCCACGATTCGTCGATCTTTAATCCAAGTCGGAATAGTGGGCGATCGAGCCCTTGGGCTTAACGGCCTGCCGCCTGGGTAGCGGCTTGCGGACGATCACCTCTACGTCATCCGCCGCCACGTCGCTCTGACTGCTGATGCGGCGCATATGCGATGCTTTGCTTGCCGGCGCCTTCAAGGACGTGTCACTCGCAGGTATGGCAGCTGCCGGTCTTGCCGTGAAAGAGGGACTCGGATTCGGCGCTTTCCCCGTCGCATCCTGCTCGTCTCCGATGGCATGCGGAGCAAACGGGACGCCGCTGGCATGTGCCGTATTTTGCGGTATGGCGAGAGACGCCGGCCGCGGATGCAAAGCCTCGGCGGCCAGCATGGCTAACCCCATGGAAAGCGCGAAGGCCGCAACTCCGGCGCGGAAGAACGCACGATCACGTTGCGTCCGCAAGAGGCGTCGCGGTCGCTTGCGCACCGCCTCTCGCTTCGGAGGCAGGGTGCCGTTCAACACACGTTGCCGCAGCTTTTCGCTGGCACGCACCATCGCCTCAATCTTCTTCTGCTCTTCCAGCAAAGCTTTCGCTTCTGCCGCTTCACGGGCGCGTTCACGGCTCTCTTCCATAGCCCGCGCCTTTTCGGCCAAATGCTGGCGTTCGGCCTCCTGCCGGCGGATTGCCTTCTCGTTCCGGCTCACAACCTCCAGGTGGGCGTGCTCGATCGCCGCGTCAATCCTCGTCTCGTTAAGGCTGGCTGGCGCAACCGGCTCGAGATGCACAGGGGTGTGGTATTCCCGCGGAGGTGTCCACTTTAGCCGGAGCTCGTGCGCGCGAGCGCGAATCTCCCGGGCCTGCAGCCTCAGCCAGGCAGTGAAACCGTTGTAACGTTCGCCGGTCTCCACGAGAAAGCGCGATAACAGCGGCGGCAGCGCGCCCTCGGTGTTCAACGCGCTGCGAATATCCCGGCTCTCCGGAGTATCGGGCGCTACATACACCTCATCCGCATTGGGAACATGCCGCCAGGCATCGACAACCGGAAGCTTATCGACCGTGAGTTCCAGGTCTGCCGGCAGGATATGCACCTGCCCCGGACGGACGATCTCCACGACATAACCGGCCTCCCTGAGGGCCTCGCAGAGTTCTGAAACTTCTTCTGGAAAATGCGTTCGAATGCGGGCTAGAGCCATGAAAACCTTCGGAGCAGCAAAAACGGCGACCTTCCTGCGACTAGGGATTGGCGCAAATGATTAGAACGAGTCTATCGTCCGAGGGTGGCTCGCAACTCTGGAAATCCTAACCTAGTACTGAAGGACCAACCTCTGCAGGTCGCGATCGTGAGATGCCGGTTCAGTGCGAATCCGCAAAATCCATGCCATCGGCATATTGCAGTCCGGCAATGACTTTGGCGCGATACTGCACTTCGAGATAAGCCTTCATAATTTCGATATGAAAGATTTCACGCTGGCGCGGGGTCTCGAATCCGCTGCGAGCATCATTGAGTGCGAGGTAGCGGTCGTGCGCCTCGATGAAACGATGAATCGCCGGCAGCATCGGAATCATAATGGGAACGATTGTTCGATTCCGCTCGCCGGACGCCAATCAGGTGAAGGTCTTAAGTAGGGCGAAAAGATGTGCTGGTATCGAGGTAGTGTTTCAGAAGCTGTGTACGGACTCCAGAGCTTCTGCGGCCTTATTAATCGCTGCCGCCGTGGTTTGTCTCTGCTCCAGGAGCATGGGCAGGTCGTGGCGTTCGATGGCGGCGGAGATGCCGGGCAGCACCACGGCTTCATAGCCAGTGGTCTCTCCTGGGGCGTAGATCGCGTGACGAAACCAGGGACGGCCCGGGAGCCCGCTCGTAATGAGAGAGTGCTCGGCCTCCAGCAGCGCCTGGTTTAAGCGCTCCGGGTCAGGCGTCTTCCCTGCCTTCACCGCGCCGAGCAGCATCCGACCCGCCGACTGAAGACGCTTCGCTGCCTTACTCACCTCGTCGAGTCTCGGAGCACCCTGGGGAAATGCCTCCGAAGCTTTCTGCTTCATGTATTCGACGTAGGCTTCGATTTCGGAGCCGTACTCCTCGTAATCGAGAGGCAACACGTCCGCATCTGCCATGCGGAGCACCTGCAGGCCTTCGAGTCTTGCCATTTCCTGCAGATACGCGAAATGAGGGTCGCCGAACGTGCTGTACCAGGCGAAGTCATCGAACGCGGAGTGATAGACGCCGTAGGGCCCATGGCTTCCCATGTCGGCGGAGGGCACACCGAGATGGTCGAGAAACACCGAGTAGTCGGATCCGCTGCCCAGGTCTCCCACCGGGACGTCGGGTCGCGACGGCGCCGCAGCGGAATGTCGGGCCGAACCGTTCACATCCGGAAATGCGTCGTTCCGAAGCGACGATCTTCCCGACACCTGTTTCTGCCAGGCGTCGTAAACGCTGCCGCCTTGCGGACTGGGTACGCCCCTGGCCACCTCGCGGAGGAACTGTTTCAGGCTTGGTACGGAAGCGGCCGCGAAATTGGGGCCGCTGACCGCCACATCCATGTTGAAGTACGCCACTGCCTTCTTCAGGTCCATAGCGTGTTCTTCGGCCCACTCCGTGGATCCGATCATACCCTGCTCTTCTGCGTCCCAACTGGCAAACACGATCGTGCGCTTCGGGTGCCAGCCGCTCTTGAGCAATTGCCCGATGCCGCGCACCGCCTCCAACTGCGCAGCCGAACCGCTGCCGGGATCCACCGCTCCGAAGACCCACGCGTCCCGGTGATTGCCCGAGATCACCAACTCCTTCGGGTACTCGCTGCCCGCAACCGTCCCGATCACATCCCAGATGGTTCGGTACTGGTAGTCCATCTTCACATCCAGGTGTACCCGCACCGGTCCCGGTCCCACATGATAGGTAAAAGGCAGCGCTCCCTGCCAGGAACGCGGTGATTCGGGTCCCTCAAGATGCTGCAGGATCGGCGACGCATCGCCGTATGAAATGGGAATCGCCGGGATCTTGGGGAGAGAGTCTGCCTTATCGGGATCCGTGCGTTTCTCCGCCGGCAAGCTGGGCAAAGAGGCGACTCCGGGTGTGGTCGGATCCCCGGGATAGCGAAACATGAAATGGATGTCGCCTCGCTGCACGGCACTGCTCGGGCGGTACGGACCCTTGGGATACACATCGCCGCGGTAATACCCATCGTCCATCGGATCGGAGTAAACGATGAGGCCGGCGGCGCCGTGTTGCTGCGCGATCAGTTCCTTTACCCCTCGGAAGTTTTCCCCATAGCGAACGATTACGAGCTTGCCTTTGACGTCCACCCCTAACCTCGCGAGTTCCTCGAAATCCTCGGGGCGTCCGTAGTTCGCATACACAACGTCGGCGGTCACATCACCGCTCGGCGAATATCCGCTGAACACCGGGGAAATGCGTCCGTCGTTCTGGTAAGGCTCGTCGGCATCGATTCGTTCCGCGCTCGGCCCGTGCATGGAAACGTTGCCCGGAGCAACCACATCGATGGAAACCGAAATAGGGATACCAAAATAGACTTTGTACTCCACGATCGAGGCCTGGAGTCCGGCCTCCTTGTAGCGTTCCAGCACGTACTCCGCAGTCTTAAAGTCTTCCGGCGTGGTAGCGAGATGCGGGGCAGCCGTCAATGTCTTCAGTTCCTGTTCCGCCCTCTTCGGATCGGGGACAGCCAGAAACTTTTTCTCGACCGCAAGTTCCTCCGCGGGCGCTTCGAATCCGGCAATCGTGGTGGGAGGCTGGAAAGAAGGCGTTTTTTCCGGGTCGCCGAAACTCGTAGCCGATGAGGGATTCCCCAGCAGAATTACCAGCGAGAGAAGGGCGGCTGCCTTTTTCATTAAGAGCGTCTGGTCCTGGCGGCAAGCTGCATACCGCATGGACAGCGTACATGAGGACAACTGCGCGAAGGAGTACCTGAAGTTGGTCACCAGGGCCGTGAATCAGGCGATGAGCCGCGAGGGCTCGACGCTCGGTGGCGCTACAGTCTTGGCGGCTTCGAAACGCGCGTCTCCCAGCGGCCGCTCGACGGTTTTCAGCCACTCCTTCACCGCCGGCAGCACGGCCTGGATCGAATTTTCTCCCGAGCGAATCAAGTCCCGGCAGCGATCGAATCCGTCGTAGGCGAAGCCATCTACGTTGGGTTCGATTACCAGGTCCGCGTCGCGTTTCCACAAGCTGCTCATTTTTGCCTGCGCGATCGAGAAGCACTGCCCGATGATGTCGAACACATGCCGCGGACCGTTGAGATTGACCCAGTGCGCGCTGAGATAGACGGCGAGCACCCGGTCCGCGCCCATTTCGCGCAGTGGCGTCGTGGGTACGGCGTGCGAGAGCATGCCATCCACGAGCAGGCGTCCATTCACCTTGACCGGCGTAAACATGCCGGGATAAGCACAACTGGCGCGCACGGCCTCCACGATCGGTCCCGAACGGAATACCACGGGTTCGCCGGTAATGAAATCCGTGGCAACCACCGCAAGCGGGGTGTGCAGTTCCTCGAAGGTCTTGCATTTGACAATCTTGCAGAGGAAGCTGCTCATGCGGTCGTTGGTGCAGAAGCCGAACTTGTTCAACGACCAGCGGGCGAAATCCTTGAAGCGAACGATGCCGGCAATCTCCTGCATTTCGCGCGGGGAGATACCGCTGCAATACGACGCTCCGACAATCGACCCCACACTGGTTCCAGCGATGTAGTCGATGGGAATTCCTTCTTCGCGCAGCACCCGCAATACGCCGATGTGAGCGAGGCCGCGGGCAAATCCGCCGCCGAGGGCTAGGCCGATCTTGGGAGGAACCGAGGAAACAGTGATGTTTTGCGGGGGAACGTCTGTCTGGCGGCCTAGTTCGCGGGTGAAAGCTCGCACCGAGCGAACAATCTTGGAAATATGCGCCACGCGCACCTTCATCGCCGGCCTTTGCTCACCCCACTTCAATATCCGGCAAAAGACCTGCGCTTTATTTACGATGCCGAGTACCCGATGAACGCTGCTTTTCCGCTCTGAAGTTGTCAGATCGCGCAGAAAACTGAGATGATGGGCCATTCTCTGCAAGCTTTTTTTAGATTTATGGTGCGTGAATTCTCGGCTGGCGGCGTAGTCCTCCGTATGATGCGCGGAGACTGGCATATCGCCACCATCGAACCCCACCTGGAACGCCCCAAAAACGCGCCAAAAGCCGGAGTTGATCCGCGAAAACCCCATGTTCTCGCCCTTCCCAAGGGTACGGTGGACGAAGGCGAAAAGCCGCGACAGACCGCCGAACGCGAGGTGTTCGAAGAGACGGGAGTTCGCGCCGAGATCATCACCAAGCTCGCCGACATCAAATACTTTTATGTCCGCTCCTGGGGAGACCGGGCCCGGGTCTTCAAAGTGGTGAGTTTTTATCTTTTCCGGTACACCGGCGGGAAGCTCGGGAACATCACTCCGGAGATGCGGCGGGAGGTGCAGCAATGCTTCTGGACGCCCCTGGCCGACGCTCCTAAGCTCCTGAGCTACAAGGGTGAACGCCAGATGGCCAAGGAGGCGCTGGAGTACGTGAAGGCGCATCCGGAGCTGGGCGAGGGCACAGTTTCCACGGCGGATTAAGGGTTGCAGATTTGGGAAGGAAATTTTCTTGAGGCGGCGACATTTCGATTGACTGAATGAGTATTCATTCACTAGCATTGCTTCAATTGAATAGGCGCACGCCGTGCCATCCTCAACCCCACATCTATCGGCGTGCGCCGCTTAATATTCCCTGGTCTTTTTTGCGAGTTCGAATCGCTTTACCGAGCGCCCCGAGGCGCCAGAATGCATAACCTGATGGCTTCGGACGCCTTTTGTTGTGCCCTGTCAAGGCCGGACCTTCGGCAGGCGTTACGCAAGTTTTCGGGACAACGTACGTCGCCAGTGGGGAACGTCGTCATCTGAGTAGCTATAACAACCGGGATCGCTCAAAAAGAATTGCCTTCGTAACACGGGGTATTGTCGAAAACACATGCTGAAGCGCATCGATAAAGTAGCCGTTCTGGGCGCGGGGACCATGGGTGCCCGCATTGCCGCTCACTTCGCCAACGCAGGAATTCCCTCCTACCTTCTCGATATCGTTCCACCCGATGCTGATGGACCCGCGCGCAACAAGATCGCCGCGGCCGGGCTCGACGGCGCGAAGAAATCAAAGCCGGCGGCGTTCTTTCATCCGGATTTGGCGAAGCTTGTCACCATCGGCAACTTCGAAGATGATCTTGCAAAGCTCGCGGAGGTGGATTGGATCATCGAGGCAGTCGTCGAGAACCTGGAGATCAAACGTGCTCTTCTTAAGAAAGTCGAAGCGGTTCGACGGCCGGGGGCGCTGATCACCACCAACACCAGCGGACTTCCGGTGGCTTCCATCAGCGAGGGATTCAGTGAGGATTTTCGCCGCCACTGGTTTGGCACGCACTTCTTCAATCCGCCGCGGTACATGCGGCTCCTCGAGCTGATCCCCACGCCCGACACCGATCCCAAGGCCATGGAAGCGGTCGCGCATCTTTGCGATGTGCGGCTTGGCAAAGGGATTGTCCACGCCAAGGACACGCCGAATTTCATCGGGAACCGCATTGGCACCTTCAGCGTGCTGAACGTGATTCGCGTGATGCAGGAAATGGATCTCTCCATTGAAGACATCGACGCGCTCACCGGATCCGCCGTGGGCTGGCCGAAGTCCGCGACCTTCCGCACCATCGACCTGGTCGGCCTCGACATTCTCGGGCACGTGGTCGGCAACATGAAGGCCAACGTCACCGACGAGCGAAGCGATCTCCAGATTCCGGCCTTCTACAAGAAGATGCTCGAGAACAAATGGCTGGGCGACAAGACCAAGGGCGGCTTCTACAAAAAGCAGAAAGGACCGCAGGGCGAAGAGCGGCTGGCGCTGAACTGGAAGACGCTGGAGTATCACCCGCGCTCTAAGCCGAAGTTCCCTGCCCTGGAAGTCGCGAAGAATATCGAGACCACGCCGGAGCGCCTGCGCGCTTTGCTCGGCCTCGACGGCAGTGGCCCGCAAAAGGGCGACAAGGCCGGACAGTTCCTTTGGACGACGCTCACCGAACTCTGGACCTACGCCGCGAACCGCATTCCCGAGATCAGCGACACCGTGGTTGAGATCGATGCCGCCATGCGCATGGGCTTCAACTGGGAACTCGGCCCCTTCGAACTATGGGATGCCGCCGGAGTGGAAGCGACCGTCGCGCGCATGAAGGCCGAGGGCAAGCCGATGGCAGCCAATGTCGAGAAGCTGCTCGCCTCCGGTCACAAGAGTTGGTACGTCGACGCACCGAAGGCCCGCTCTGGCCGCGCCTATTTCGACCTCACCGCCGGCGAGTACAAGGACGTTCCCGCCGCACAGGGTGTGTGGTCGGTGACGGTGGCGAAGAAATCGCACAAGGTGGTGAAGAAGAATGCGGGCGCGTCGCTCGTGGACCTTGGCAATGGTGTGGGCTGCCTCGAATTCCACTCCAAGATGAACTCGCTCGGCGGCGACATCATCCAGATGGTCACGTCAACCCTGAAGCCGGGCGGAGCGGGCGATCACTTCGACGCTTTCGTTATTACGAATGACGCCCAGAACTTCTCCGTTGGCGCGAACATCATGATGCTCCTCATGGCCGTGCAGGAAGAGGAGTGGGACGAGATCGACATGATGATCCGCCAGTTCCAGAACATGACCCAGGCGATCAAGTTCTCGCAGAAACCGGTCGTGGTTGCGCCCTTCGGCATGACGTTAGGCGGCGGCTGCGAGGTCGTGCTGCACTCCCCTGCCCGCCAGCCGCATGCCGAGCTCTACATGGGACTGGTCGAAGTCGGCGTGGGGCTGCTGCCTGGCGGTGGTGGCTGCAAGGAGATGACATCTGCGCGCAGTCGATGCCGCGCAAACCATCCGACCCGATGGCCGCGGTGAATCGGTTGAAATGATGGAAGCGATGAAGAAGGCCTTCGAGACGATTGCCATGGCCAAGGTTTCCACCTCGGCCGTGGAAGCAAAAGGCCTTGGATTCCTCCATCGTGACGACATCATCGTCATGAATCGCGAGCGCATCTTGACCGATGCGAAGGCCAAAGCGCTGGAGATGGTCCGTGAGGGCTACCAGGCGCCCGTCATGCGCACCGATGTAGCCGCACCGGGAGAAAGCATTCTTGCCACCTTGAAGTTGGGTGTGCACATCATGCGCCAGGGTGAGTTCATCACCGACCACGAAGTGAAGATCGGAAACAAGGTTGCCGAGGTGCTGTGCGGAGGCGCGGTTACGCCGGGAACGCTCGTCAGCGAACAATACCTGCTCGATCTCGAACGCGAAGGCTTCAAGTCGCTTTGCGGCGAGAAGAAGACGCAGGAAAGAATCCAGCACACGTTGAAGACCGGAAAGCCGTTGAGGAACTAGATCATGCGTGAAGTAGTTATCGTATCCGCCGTCCGGACACCGGTCGGCAAGGCTTACAAAGGAACCCTGCGGGCCACGAGGCCGGACGACCTCGGTGCGATCGCCATCAAGGGTGCGCTCGAGCGGGTGCCGCAACTCGACGTTCGCGAGATCGAAGATGTGATCCTCGGCTGCGCCATGCCGGAGGCGGAACAGGGCATGAACGTGGCGCGCATCGCCTCCCTGCGGGCCGGACTACCGGTTGAATGCTCAGCCATGACCATCAACCGCTTCTGCGCGTCCGGCCTGCAGGCGATCGCACTGGCGGCTGAACGCATTCGTGGTGGCGGCGCCGAAGTGATCGTGGCTGGCGGCACCGAGAGCATGACCATGGTGCCCATGGGCGGCCATAAGTTCACCGCCAACCCGTCGCTCGTCTTGAACTATCCCGACGCCTATCTCTCGATGGGTCTCACGGCCGAGCGTCTTGCGAAAAAGCATGGCATAACCCGCGAGATGGCCGATGAGTTCTCGCTGAACAGTCACAGGAAAGCGATTGCCGCGATCCGAGCCGGTCACTTCGAAGACGAGATCGTTCCTGTGCCCGTGAGCTTCACCACTCCGAACGGCTCGAAACCCAAGCGCCAGGAGATCGTCTTCAAAGTCGATGAAGGTCCACGCGCCGACACCACCATGGAAGCGCTCGGCTCGCTTAAACCCGCATTCCACGCTAAGGGTACCGTGACCGCAGGCAACTCGTCGCAGATGTCGGACGGCGGAGCAGCTGCGGTGGTGATGTCCGCGCACCGCGCGCATGAACTCGGCCTCAAGCCGCTGGTTCGCTTCGTCGCCTTCGCAACCGCCGGGTACAAACCGGAGGAGATGGGCGAAGGCCCGGTGTATGCGATTCCGAAGGCGCTGAAGCTCGCAGGATTGAAGCTGCAAGACATCGATGTCTTCGAGTTAAACGAAGCGTTTGCGGCGCAGGCACTTTCGGTCATCAAGGAAGCAGGGCTGGATCCTGCGAAGGTGAACCCAAACGGCGGCGCAGTGGCCCTCGGGCATCCGCTGGGCTGCACCGGCGCCAAGTTGACCGCGACGATCATCCGCGACCTGAAGCGCCGCAACGGTAAGTACGGCATCGTGACCATGTGCGTAGGTGGCGGCATGGGAGCAGCGGGAATTTTTGAAAACATCTCTTAACCACAGAGGACGCTGAGGTCTCAGAGGGCTTATGGAAGTGAACGAGGTTACGAGAGCTGTGATCGGCACCGCCATGAAAGTGCATTCGGCTCTCGGTCCGGGACTTCTGGAAAGCGCTTACGAAGCATGCCTTGCCTATGAGCTGCGAGAGGCCGGATTTGATGTCCAGGTGCAGCTCGGACTTCCGGTCATTTATCGCGGAACTCGAATCGACCTTGGATACCACGAACTCCATTTGAAGGATGGGATCAAACGCTTCGTGAATCGTACTTTAAATACCTCAGAGTCCTCTGTGTCCTCTGTGGTTAAGACAGGTTTGGAGGGGTAATGGCAACAACCGCACCAGTCAATAAGCAACGCATCACCGGCGGCAGCTTTCTTCTCGAGGAGCACAAGCTCGACAACGTCTTTACGCCGGAGGATTTCAACGAAGACCAGCAGATGGTGGCCAAGCTCGCCGAGGATTTCGCGAACAACGAAATCGTTCCCGTGATCGAGAAGATCGAGCACAAAGAGTGGGCGGTTACGCGGGAGCTGCTGAAGAAGGCCAGCGATGCGGGTTTGACCAACGCCGATGTGCCCGCCGAATATGGCGGCTCCGAGATGGACAAGGTTTCCTCCGCGCTCATCGCCGATCACATCGCGAAGTGCGGCAGCTTCTCCGTCAGTTACGGCGCGCACTCCGGCATCGGCACCCTGCCCATCGTCTATTTCGGCAACGAAGAGCAGAAAAAGAAATACCTGCCGCGTCTGGCGAGCGGCGAACTGATTGGCGCTTACGCGCTGAGCGAGAGCACCAGCGGCTCTGACGCGATGAACCCGCGCACGAAAGCCGTCCTTTCCGCCGATGGCAAGCACTACGTGCTGAACGGCGAGAAGATGTGGATCACCAACGCCAATTTCGCCGACCTTTACATCGTCTTCGCGAAGGTTGACGGAGAGAAGTTCACGGCCTTCATCGTCGAGCGCAACTTCCCCGGCTTTTCTGTCGGTGCGGAAGAGAAGAAACTCGGCATCCGCGGTTCGTCCACGGCTCCCCTCATCCTCAACGATTGCCAGGTGCCCGTTGAGAACGTGCTCGGCGAAATCGGCAAGGGCCACATCATCGCCTTTAACATCCTGAACATCGGACGCTTCAAGCTGGGCGCAGCTTGCGTGGGCGGCTCGCGGAACATCCTTTCGCATGCCATCGCGTATGCGAAGCAGCGCAAGGCCTTCGGCAAGGTCATTTCCGATTTCGGCTTGATCCGCGAAAAGCTGGCGCAAATGGCGGCGGGCATTTACACCGGTGAAGCGTTGGTGTACCGGACGGTCGGCATGATGGATGAGGCGCTTTCCGAAGTGCAGAAAGGCAGCACGGACGAAGCCAAGGAAACCCGGAAAGCGATCGAAGAATACGCCGTCGAGTGCTCCATCATCAAGGTCTGGGCATCGGAATTGCTCGACATGGCAGTTGACGAAACTGTTCAGATCTTCGGTGGCTACGGCTTCGTAGAGGAGTATCCCGCGGAACGCGCCTATCGTGATTCCCGCGTGAACCGCATCTTCGAAGGCACCAACGAAATCAACCGCATGATCATCACCGGCTTCCTGATGAAGCGCGCGATGAGCGGCCAACTCGCTCTTCTGCCGGCGATCAAGAAGGTCATGGACGAAGTGCTGGCTGGCCCGTCGACCGAGGAGATCGAAGGCACGCTGGCAGCGGAGCGGACGATCGTCGCCAACGCGAAGAAAATCGGCTTGCTGGTTGCCGGGGCAGCCTCGCAGAAGTATATGCAGGATCTCGTCAACCAGCAGGAAGTCATGGGCGCGATTGCCGACATCATCATCGAAACATTCGCGATGGAGTCGGCGGTGCTGCGGACGGTGAAACTCATCGGGGCGAAAGGCGAAAAAGAAGGCGCCCTCGCGACGGCGATGGCCCAGATCTATATCGCGGGAGCGATCGCCCGGGTTGAAACTTCCGCCAAGAAAGTCATGGCAGCGGTGGCAGAAGGCGATATGTTACGCACCCAACTGATGATCTTGCGGCGGTTGGTGAAGCAGGAGCCTGTAAACGTGATCGCGCTACAGCAGCAAGTGGCGCAGCGCGTGATCGACGCAAACAAATACGTCTTCTAACGCGAGAACTCTGCAACTCCGGTACTGGCGGGGCCACTTTGGTCCCGCCTTTTTTTCTTTGTCGCACACAGCCTTTCCACCTCCGGTTTGTTCTAAGATTGCGTACCGTGTTCCTGGGCGTACACACATCTACAGCTATGGAGAAGACTATGAAGAAGAAGATTCAGATTGGTACTGCTGCACTTGCGATCTTTGTGGCCGGCGTTGCCGTTGGGCAGGCTCCGGAACAGGACATTGGGAGGCGTTATCCCAACCTGATGGCCGCGCAACAGTACTGCCGCCAGGCTTTTGATGCCATCTCTGCCGCGCAGCAAGCGAATGGAGAACGTCTCGGCGGCCACGCCCAGCGGGCGAAGGAATTGCTCGATCAAGCCAGCCACGAGCTGAAGGCTGCTCAGGAGTATGTGCAGCACCACCGATAGGACGGTTCGTTCAACCTTCTGGAAAGGAGCGTGCGCGCACGCTCCTTTTTTTAGATGAATCAGGGCTTGGCGGGCGTGTATCCGAGTTTGCCGATGAGAGGAACGAAACGGCAGTCTTCCAGCCGGCGCTTCACCATCATTCCCTTCTCTTTGCCGATCGCGTAGAGAACCTGCAAATCGGGCGGACCGATGGGGACGACCAGGTGGCCGCCCTCCGCTAATTGCTCGAATAGGGATGGCGGGCTATCGGGCACGGCTGCGGCAATAATGATTGCATCGAAGGGGGCTTCTGCCGGCAGCCCCTCACTGCCATCGTCGGTGAGCACCCGCACATCGCGATAATCGAGACGGCTGAGGTTGATGCGTGCCAGCGCTGCGAGTTCGGCGTGCCGCTCCATCGTGAACACATGAGCGCCCATCTCCGCCAGAACCGCGGCCTGGTATCCGGTCCCGGTGCCAACCTCAAGAACTTTGCTGTTCGGCTTTACTTCGGCGGCCTCAATCATTCGCCCCACGATGAACGGCTGCGACACGGTCTGTCCCAGGGGTATCGGCAAAGGGTGATCCGCATAAGCCTGGTCGCGATAACGGTCCACGACAAACTCTTCGCGCGGGACCGCGCCCATCGCCTTGAGCACGCGCTGATCGCGAACTCCCCGGCGCCGAAGCTGCTCTTCGACCATCTGCGAACGCTCGATGGCGAGCGGGTCTGTATTTGGGTTTGCGGCCATATTGGTTCTCGATGACTGGGCAGCTAACGCCTGCGCTGCCGGACCTGCACTTCAAATCCTACAACGCCGTACTCGTCGCGCACCCCAACAATCGACAGATTTCGATTCACATTGTATTGAAACTGAATAACCTGCTGGGCAGATTGCGCCAGGTTCGTAATGTAAGTCAACGTGATATTACCCGAAACCTGCTGCTCTACCGTGATGCGAGCATTGGGGTTATTCTCCGCCCCGCCGACCTCCGGGTCGATCTTGATGCGGCTCGCCCCAAACAGTTTTTGGACGCGGCTACTAACCGCCGCGTTGAGCGCCGAGCCCAGGACGGCGCTGGAGGCAGACTCAGTGAAGGCGTTGCTGCTCTGCGGCGCGGTGTAAGCCTGGTCGGTGGTGCGGCCAAATGCGAGCAGCGCAAAGACATCGGCCGTCGGCAGAGGCGGGTCGGACCGGTAAGTGGTATTCAGCTTGTCGGTGGTGCCATGCAATCCGATGGAGATGTCGTAATCGCTGACCCGGGCCGAGGCCTCAAGGTCGAGAAGGGGCTCAATTTTCGTCGGATTGGTGAACAGGATGTCGCCACGATCCAGCCGGTACTTGGTCCCGTTGAAGGTCACGTCGCCTTCCACGATGCTGATGCGGCCCAGAACCACCGGGCGGAACGCGGTTCCCCGCAACCGCAAATCGACGTCCCCGGTGATTTTTGCCAGGGAGGTTTGTACCTGCAACTCCGGGGTCGAAACCACGCGAACATCGAAATGCAGGTTATTCAGGGGCGAGTCCGGGTTCGGCGCAGTAGGCGTCTGCTTCGAACGCGTGAGGTAGTAGGCGAAATCGAAGCGCGGATTCAAACCGAACTTGTTCACCACCACATCGCCACTCAGGGTGGCATTTTGCAGGGTGCCCGCCAGGCGGAGGTCGGCGTCGGCATTAGCGCTCACGCCTTCCGGATAGCGAATACGAACGTCTTTTCCGGTGGCCGTCAGGTTGAAGCTGATGTTGCGTCCGTAGCTGATGAATCCGCCGATCGCCAGATCGCCACCGCCGGTGTGGGCCGTCAGCTTTTCCACTTGCAACCGGTCTTCATTGAAGACAAGAGTCCCGTTGAGGTCGCTCAAACCGTTCGGCATATCGACGTACGCGATCCCAGCGTGCTCGATGGTGATTCGCCCGCGCAGGGCAGGGTCTTCCAACGTACCGCCAACGCGGACGCCGATTAAGGTTTGGCCATAGGCTACGATCTCGGGGTCGAAGCTCTGCAGCAGCTTAAGGTTCAGTTGTCCGTCGGCCCGCATTTTCAATTCCTGTGTGCCGACAAGCTTGGCGGTTCCGCTGGAGGTGAGGTCGGTTTCGTCGCCGACCAGGCGAAACGATTGCAGCGTGGCCGTGCCGTCGGCATACGTTGCAACAATTGGGCCGGAATTGTGCAGCACAACCGTTTCCACCTGCGATTCATAGCGCGGGATTTCCAGCCGCGCATTGAGGCGCTCCGGATAACGGACCGGTCCCGTGGCGTGAACCGTGCCGTCGATGGAGGAGTGGCCCCGCGCCACGCCGACGAGAAAGGGTTGCAGGTCCACGTTGCCAAACTTCGCCGTGATGTCGCAGTCGAAGTCTCCACGAAGGCGAATGCGGCCGCCTGCCGTGAGGGTCGCGGTCACGAAGTGAGACTCGGCGGTGAAATTAAGATTCTCGCCAACGGTCGTCGCGGCAACGTCCAGATCGCCTTCCCGCTTTCCACCTAACGACACATTGCTGATATGAATTTCTCCCTCTAAGGAGGGTGCTGACAGCGTGCCGCCGCCCTTCGCCGTGAACCGGGCAATCCCAGTGAGCTTCACCTTGGAGGTCTGGAGCACGCGGAAACGTAAAAGATCGACTCCTGAACCTTGTATGGCGAGACGAAACTGTTCACTCGAAAGATTGATCGACCCTGTGCCCTGCGCTTTGGCCCCACCGGAAACAACTTTCAGATCCGTGAAGCGCGCTTCGCGCCCGCTGAAATTTAAATTCGACGACAGCGATTCCAGCGGCTCCCCGTACGCAGTGCCATCCGAGATCGAGACGGTTCCGGTACCTTTCGGTTCTCGTCCGGTTCCAGCTATCTCCAGTTCGAGATTGAATTTCCCGGTTACCGGGTAATTCAACCCGAGCAGCGCCTGTGCGTCTTCTACGCGCGCATTGTGAATCGCCGATGTAGCCTGGAACACAGAATCATCGGTAAACGATCCGTTCTTGAGCGAGGTGGTACCTGCAAAATCGATGCGTGAACTCCCGCTGGTCAACACCCCATCCCGAACCGAGGCTCTGGCGGGTCCGTAAGTGACATTTCCGTCGAAGGAGTCCCAGTGAAAGCGAAAGGGCTTCCCCGTCGGCGGTGCTTGCGGGGACGGCGCGGCCTTATTTTTCCTGTGGAGTGCTTTCACAAGCTGGGGCTCAAGCGCGGTGCTCTGATTCGGCTGGATCAGAGTCGTGAAATCGTGAAGCTTCAGGTGTCCGGCCACGGCCGGCAAACTCGGGCTGCCCGAAAGTGTCCCCTGGAAAGATCCTTCTCCCTTGAGTTCGACGGGAAATTTCCCGGCGCCGTTCGCGGCCAGCAAAGGCTCAAACTCGCGCAGCTTTGCGGTACTCGCGGATACCGAGAGATCCACCGCACTTTCGCCAATGGACCCGGAGGCGGTGAGATGGGTGGAGGCTGTTTGCAAGTCTGCCAGGTTGATCTGCATGCTTGCCGTGCGAAAGTCATAGACGCCCTGCACGTGAGCTTCCAGCGGCACCGTTTCTCCGCCGGATGCCATCCCCGGCGAGGAGCGAACGTCAAGGCTAAGTTGCGACGCCCTGGGAGTTCCTACCCAAGTCAGTTGGGCGTCAGCGTCGGCAACTCCCGAAGGATGAAGATCGTCCAGTGGCAGCCGCCGCGTGGCAAAGAGTGCCGCGATCTTCTGTACGTCAATCCCTCGCAAAGTGAAGGTTGCCTTTGCGGTTTGCTCGCGTGCCCCGATGCTATGGGGCGATCTCGCACCTTTTGGCTGCGGTTCTTTCTCGGCGCGGGGCGGCGCGTTCCAGCGCAGCACCGTCATCTGGCCGGTGATCGTCCCTCCCAGCGCATTGGCGACGATGCGGTTCACATCGAGGCGATCCTGGTCCAACCGGAAACTCGCGGATCCTGATACCGCACTCACGTGCACAGCCGCGGCATTCCAGCTCCCATTGCTGAGTTGCAGATTTCCGCTGGAGGTCATCTGTTCGTCGTGAGCCTGGGCGTTGCCATTCATCTGCAGTACACCTGCTTGCAGCGCAACGGTGCGAACCACGGCGCCCAGTTGGCGCAGATCAAGTTTCAGCTTGTAGTTGAACGCGACGCGCGGCCTGGAAAAATCCTCCAGGCTCCCGCTGAAAGACAGTTGCGAACTTTCGGAGCTGACCTGGCCGGTGCGGACAACGAGAGAGTTGCGAAAGAGCCGGAAATCGAAATTGGCGGTCGATGCGAAGGGACGGTAGTTTTGCAGGTTCGTGTCGAACTTACCGATGGAGATTTTTCCGTCGTAGCACTCTGGACTACGAAGGTATCCGACATTGGCGGCCACATCCTTTGCAGCTAGATTGAATGGAGTCTTTTGCTCATTCACCTGCAGAGCGCCGTTCTTCAGCACCAGATCGCGAATCGCCAGATTAAATAACGGCTCGAAGGATTCCTGCCTGCGCCCTGCGCTTCGTGTCCGCGGAGCCGGCTGATTGGTACGTCCGTCCGGATAGACGATGAGATTCACCGACGGCCGTTCGAAGACGAGAGAGTTGAAACTGACCTTTCGGCCAAGCAGCGACACGATGCGGAGGTTGCCATCGATGCGATCGACATGGAGCAGCGGGGCGTCGCCTGCGGCTTCCAGTCCATGCACGGTCAACCCTTGGATTGCGAACCGCAGTTCCGCAACGTTCCACTCCAGGCGCTCGATCTCCACTCGCCCGCCGGTGGCATCGGCAATCTCCTGCCTCACGCGGCCGCGGACTACTTCACGAAATCCAGCGCTGGTGAGATACCATCCAAGGGCAAGGAAGAACACCAGGACCGAGGCGCCGTAACTTGCGTGCCGCAATGTGCGATGTTGCAAAGGCTGCTGGCTCGGGCCGGCCATGAGCAGGTTATCTGCCTCCGGAGCCGGGCACCGCGACCGAGCTTTCCGATGGAGCGTTCTCTTCGACTCCCAGCCATTTGATATCGCTATGATCCCGGAGGTCGTGCAGCCAACCGCTCAGCAGTTCGTCGAGGCGCTGTTGCCGCAGGATCTCTTCGATCTGCGGGTAGGCCTCGGTCAGGCTCTCTTCCTTCGCCCCACGGCTGCGCACCGCCGGGACCATGGTCTCTTTGTAATAGTCCTCAATATCCTCTCGCGGGACGCGGGTCTCCGGACGTAATCGCAGGTCGACGAAACGCATCACCTGCAGCTGTTTCGCGACTTTCTGCCGCACATATTCCTCGTCCAGCCCGTAATCCGCCAGCAATTGCCGCCAACTTTCGTCGGTCTTGGCCTGCGGATACGTTGCCCGGATCCTTCCCACTTCGTTATCGACTTCGCGCTCTTCGGCAGTGGCAATGTTTTCGTCGCCCATCTGCAAGCGGAGCAGTTGCTGATCCACCAGGCGATCCAAAGCCGCGCGACGTTCATCGGGCTTGAACGACGCCACGGACCTTCCCTGCTGGAGGGCTTCGAAGGCGACTGCCTTCTCCCAGTCACTCTGCAAAATCGGCACGTTCTCGACCGATGCCACCAGCCGGTCGATCACCTCACCAGCGAAGCAGTAGTTGCTGATCGCCAGGATCGTGAAAATGCCGATCTTGAAAAAAGTTCGCATCAGAATGTCTGGCCGATACTGAAAAAGACGTTGACTCGCTGCGTTGACTGCTGTTGATTGTTTTCGAGAATGGGGTAGCGGGCCGGGTTCAGGGCATATCCGAGGTCAAACCGCACAGGCCCGACAGGGGTATGGTACCGAATTCCCAGCCCAATGGCTTGCTCCAGGTAGTTGTAATTACAAGCGACCTGCGTGCCCGGCGCCGAGCAGGCTGCAATGGAAGCCTGGTGCAACCGGAAAATCCCCTTGAACAAATGGCTGGTGGTGTCGAAGACGTTACCCATGTCGTGGAATAGTACGAAGCTCAGGTTGTCCTGGACGTAGGGCAGCGTCGGCGGGGGAAGGCGTAATTCCAGGTTGTTCACGAAGAGCGCATTGCCACCGATCGGGAACCCCGTGAGTTGATCGCGAGGGCCGGCCTGGTTGATAGAGAATCCACGCAGCGAGTTCCCCCCTCCCGCGTAGAACCGCTCCGGGAGTGGCACGATGGAGGAGTTCTCAAAGGGTGACTCGAAACCGATGCGGGTGGAGCGGGCAAAAACGTACTTCTTCGCTCCGAACTGATAGTAGCTGGAGTTCTGCAGCAGTACTCGGCCATAGTTGGATTCGGATCCGAAAAAGCTGCCGGCGACGCCGAAATCCGCCGTCGTGTACGTTCCTTTGTGGGCGTCGATCGGATCGTCGCGTCGATCGTAGATCAATGTAATGCTAGGCATACCGATCCGCGCCGGCTTCGAATACAAAGGGATCAGGGCCGGATCGATCACCAGCGTAGTCGGATCCACGTTGACTCTCCGGTAACTGAAGCGATAGAGGATGGTGAGGGATTTGCTCGCCACATCTTCCGCCTGCACGGAACCTTCGAGCCGTTGCGCGGTGAAGGTTCGCACATCGGCGGACTTGTCGAAAAATCCACTTACCGTAAGCCGCCAGTTCTCCTTCGAGAAGAGCCGTGGCGCCTCGTAACTGATCAATGCCCGCTGTTCAAGCCGCCCGTAACGTGTCTTCAGGACCAGGGTATGATCCCGTCCGCCGACGTCGAGCCGGGTCACTTCGAACGAAACCCGCGGACTCCAACCCGTCGGCCCCTCCGGCGTGAGGGTCTTTGAGCCATTGCTCGCCGTGCCTTCGGGCGCGCTGCCCGTAGAAACTTCCAGTCCCAGACCGTAATCGAAGGTCCAGCGTTTGGTCTCCGAGAGTTGGAAAAGCACGTTTTTTCGATCGGCCGCCCCGTCAGGGTTCTGCACGGCGAGATTGACTTCGCTGAAGAGTCCCAGATCGTAGAGCCGCCGCTGTGTGTCCAGCATGTCAACCTGGCTCAGCGGATCGCCATCGTGGATGTTCATTCTTTGCTGCACCACGCTAGGCCGCGTGTAATGCAGCCCGGAGACGTATACGCGGTCCACGAATACCTGGCGGCCCTCATGAATGTCGTAGGTGACGTCCATGGAATGCTTGTCGCCGTTGAACGGAATGGCCGTAATCTGCATATCCATGTTGGGAAAACCGCGATTGTAGTAATAACTCACAATGGTGTCGCGATCGCTGGAAACTGAGTAGTCGGAGTAAGGCTGGCCGTCGGCGAGGGACAATTTCGAAGCCAACTGCTGGCGCGAGATGGCAAGGTTCCCGAGGATGGTCAGGTTGTGCACCCGTGATTGAGGACCTTCGTCAATGTGGAACACGATGCGCAACTCCCCGTTGTGCCCCAGGTAGTTGTCTTCCACCTGCGCCTGGACATTGACATCCAGAAAGCCGTTCATCTTGTACAACGACGTGATCGACTGCACATCCCGTGCGAGCATGGCCTGGCTGAACTTTCCGAAGACATTCAGGTAGCTGGCAGGCTGAACGCTGAGCCGCTCCTTGATCGACTCCACGGGAAAGTATTTATTGCCTTCAATTTTTACCGCCTGCAGTTTGTGGCGCTCGCCCAAATCCACGCTGTACACAATGCTCAAAAAGTCATTCGCTGGACTGCGCTTGCGCGTGTAGCTCACCTTTACGTCGAAATAACCCTCACCTTGAAAAAAGTCGCGCAGGTTGCGCGTCCCTTCGTTGAGCAGATCGTCGTCTGCCGCGTTCTCTTCGTAAACCGGGATGTAGCGTTTGATCAGCCCCTCGCGCAGCTTCGTGCCTTCGACTTCAATATCCACCTTCGGCCCACGTTGAATGGTGAAGAGGTAATCGACGGTATTGGTATCTGCGTGGTAGGTGCGCCTTGCCAGCGATACCTGGGCCTCCAGCCGGTCCCGCTTTTGATATTTCTTGCGGAGGCGCTCGAGAGCGCGGGTGGACTTTGCCGCCTCGATCGGCGCTCCGGATTTGATCTTCGTGATCGCCTGCAGCTCCGCTGCCGTGAAACCTGAGTCGCCCGTGACCCGGACATTGCCGACCTTGGCATGCAGTCCCGGCGTCACCTGGAAGCGGATATTCATCTGCCGGCTACTCGACTGGGGGTCGCGCGTGTACGTGAAGGTCGAGGTGTAGTAGCCGTTATCCTCCATCACCCCGGTCATCTGTTCGATGGCGCGCTTTATATCGACCTCCGAAAACGGGCGCCCGAGTTGGAGTTTGGTCGCGTCCAGCAGCTGGCGTAACGTGGGCGGACCCTTCTTCGGAAGTCCGAAAAGACTCACATCGCCGACGAAGTATCTCTCCTGCACGGTGAAGGTGAGAACCACGCCTCCATTGCCACTCTCATCCGCTTCGGCCTGGATATTGGAAAATTTCCCGGTAGCAAACAGCGCCTTGATACTGCTGCTCACCTTCGCGGTTTCGAGAAGGTCGCCAGGTTTCAGCGCCAGGTATTCCGACAGAGGATCCGTACTGGCGGGATCCGCGCCCTGAAATTTGATCTCGCTAATGGGCTTGCCGACCAGGTCCGACGCGCTCGACGAAGGTGGTGGGTTCGCGGGTCCTTGCTGCGCCAAGATCCCTGGAAGGGAGGCGCAAGTCAGCGCGACGGCCAGCAGCCATCCGCGAGCAGTCCTCCTCTTTCCGTATCCTCGCCAGAAACGCAATTGCACCAGCACTTTAGCTATTGAATCAATCCGGCCCCTATAATAAATCGTCGTACCTGAATCACGAGGTCTCAGTGGGTTTCGAAGAACGGTACTCCCGGCAAATTCTGTTTCCGGGAATCGGTGCCGAAGGACAGCGCCGCCTGGCGGGTGCCCGCGCAGTCATCGTCGGGTGCGGCGCCACCGGCTCTGCATTGGCTTCCCTGTTGGCACGCGCCGGCGTCGGGTACCTTCGCATCCTCGATCGCGACTACGTAGAGCCCAGCAACCTCCAGCGGCAAGGCCTGTTTGACGAAGCAGATGCTGCCGAATCCCTGCCCAAGGCCATTGCCGCCTGCCGTAAGATTGCCGCCTTCAACTCCGAAATCATGGTTGAACCGCAGGTCGCCGACCTGACCCCCGACAACGCCGAGGACCTTCTCGGCAATGTCCAACTGATCCTCGACGGCACCGATAATTTCGAGACCCGATACCTGATCAACGACTATGCGGTGAAACACGGCGTGCCCTGGATCTACACCGCCGCGGTCGCAAGTTACGGCGTTGCCATGAATATCATTCCCGGCAAAACCGCCTGTCTTGCCTGCATCTTTCCCGACTCGCCGCAGGGTATCGTCGAAACCTGCGATACCTCCGGCATCTTGAACACGGCAGTGAACTACGTGGCATCGCTCTCGGCAACCGAAGCATTGAAATTTTTTGTAGGTTCCCCCGAAAAGCTGCGCACCACCCTGCTCTCCGTCGATCTCTGGACAAACGACCGCTCCGAGATCCAGGTTGGCGGCCCGAAGGCGGGGTGTCGCGCCTGCGGAAAGCGCGATTTCGTTCATCTTTCCGGCGAAGGCCGCCCGCACATCACCTTATGTGGTCGCAATTCGGTGCAGATTCACGAGCGTCACAGGCCTATCGATTTCAGCGAGATTGAGGGCCGTCTCCGGCCTCATGGCGACGTCCGGCACAACCAGTTTGCCCTCCGTTTCTTCCATGATCCCTACGAGATGACGCTCTTCCCCGATGGCCGCGCCATCATCAAGGGCACCACCGATACCGGGGTGGCCCGCAGCCTCTATGCCCGCTTCGTCGGCTCCTAAGTTTCCCAGCCCGGATGACCCGTTTCCCCTAGTACTAAATACTTAGAGAAATGCAGGCATCTCTATGTATACTCGGCAAATCCAAAGTAGCAGCAATGATTGGATCCCTAAGGTTCCGATCGGGAGCAAATGTATGTTCCGCATTGGGGTCGTGACTCTCTTACTCTCCACCGCCGCCCTCGCACAGCAAACCGTGCCCGGTACCTTCACAACCGTTTCTCCGGACTCCGCTTCCAACGCGATGCTCCCGCTCGTCAGTACCCCCACGCTGACGCTGAGCAATGGGTTCTCTCCTGCGACCGTCACCATGCCGCAGACGTTAGCCACCGAGCAGCCAGAGACACTGGTGAACGGAGGCATGCCGCAAAGCGACTTCTTCAACACCGCGACCGACCAGGCGAACACGGAGACGATTGCGACGATGTTCGATTTCGCGCCGGTCAATCCGGACAACGCCTTCAATGTCGGGATCGCGGGTCCGAGTCTCGGGACGATCGCGATGCGCTTCCGTAAGGAGCATGTGCAGGCTCACAGGACCTACACCAACGACGATATCGACAAGCTCACCTCGACCGATTCCGACAACGGCGTGATTTCGGCCAAGCTCGCCAACGGCCAGCCCATCACCGATCGCAACCAGAGCGGGTTCAATCCGGCAAGCGGCATTGCCAACATGCCGGGTGCCTACGCCACCCCGGAAGGCGACATGCTCGCCAACGTCCCGGGCGAGGACAACGGCACCGAAAACGCTGAGAATCCCACCACGCCTTCGGTCACTCCCGGTGCCAAGAGCAGTCCGCAGAACCAGCAACTGCCGGCCAGCGACACCAACCCGAAATAGCGGTTTCGAATTTCAACCCGGGCGAGGCCAAGAGCCTCGCCTTGATTTTTGCGGCACAACAAAGCCCCGCCGGGTAGCGGGGCTTTTCATCAGCATGGAGAGGAACAGGGAGCTCTCGCTTCTTGCTCCTGGTCTATTCGACGAATCGATAAAGCAATCGTCACCCGCGCGCTGTGGCTTTTTCTGGGTATCTGGTATCTTCGTGCTTCAAACCTGAGGCCATTTCCGAATGAGCGAGCCCGCAGCCATCGTCGAACGCCCGCAACCCACCAAGCTCTACCGCTGGGTCGTCTTGATCTTCGTCAGCCTGGCGATGTTCGGCAACTACTACGTTTACGACGCGCTCAGCCCGGTCGCCGATCTCCTCAGCAAGCAGCTTGGCTTTACCGATTCGAACATCGGCCTGTTGCAGGGCATTTATAGCGTCCCCAATATCTTCACCGTGGTGATCGGCGGGATGGTCATCGACCGCATCGGGGTAAAGAAATCTACGTTCATCTTCGGGGTCCTCTGCTTTGTCGGATCGGTCATCACCGTCCTCAGCCCGCACCTGTGGCTGATGGCTACCGGACGCCTCGTCTTCGGCATGGGCGCCGAATCTCTGATCGTTTCCGTGACTACCCTGCTTGCGAAGTGGTTTCGCGGGAAAGAACTCAGCTTTGCTTTCGGCGTGAACCTCACCATCGCCCGCCTCGGTTCGTTCGCAGCTTTGAATTCCCCGACCTGGGCAAGGGGCGCGTACGCCACCTGGCGCGGCCCGTTCCTGATCGGCGTGGGCGTCTGCACCCTCTGCGTCATTGGAGCTCTGGTGTATTGGGGCATGGAGAACTACGCGGAGAGCCATTATGAGCTGGGAAACGCCGCCAAGCCCGACAAGGTCGTCTTCAAAGACCTTTTCAACTTCGGCCTGTCGTACTGGTACATCGTCGGCCTGTGCATTCTCTTCTACTCCGGGATCTTCCCTTTCCAGACCTTCGCCGTGAAGTTCTTCATGGAAGCGCACGGCACCTCGCGCGAGCAGGGCGGCTTTCTTTCCAGCCTCCTGACACTCTTCGCCATGATCGCCACTCCGCTCTTCGGACTGCTGGTCGACAAGGTCGGCAAGCGAGCTCTCTTCATGATGTTCGGATCGCTCCTCCTAATTCCGGTTTACCTGATCATGGCTTACACCCACGTGAACCTGCTCTTCCCCATGGCGATGATGGGCGTGGCATTCTCATTGATCCCTGCCGTCATGTGGCCCTCGGTCGCCTACATCGTGCCTGAGACTAAGCTCGGCACCGCCTATGGCGTGATGACGATGATCCAGAACATCGGGCTCGCGGGCTTCAACTTCCTCATCGGATGGGAGAACGACTTTGCGGGGGCGAGCGCTACGAATCCCAACGGGTACCGGTTGGGCATGTGGACGTTCTCCATCATCGGCTTCCTCTCGATGCTTTTCGCCTTCCTGTTACATGCACGTGAGACTGGGCCGCACGGGCATGGACTGGAGACGATTACCGCCAAGGGGTGAGCACCAAAGCCAGCCTCCTTCCTCGCCATAGCTCGAACTGGGGCGAAAACGCCGGTCAGGGCCATGGGAGCCACTTTCCGCAGGATTGGGAGGGTAGCGCAGTGTCTTAAGAGTTGCGGAAGAAGGTCCTCCATACAACCAATTTGCAATTTTTACACTCTTTCCAAATGGCTCCCGGCCGAGGCTGCTGGCCAGAGGAGAGCGAACCAGACCTGAAGGTTGATCATTGACGACAGCAAAGAAGATTCTTTCGACTGGGATTACCGAAGCTGAGGCGATAGAACGGGCGAAAAATGGCGATGCCGAATCGTTTGAGGCCCTCTACGGCCTGCATAAGCGCCGGGTGTATTCGCTCTGCCTGCGCATGACCGGCAATACAGCCGAAGCCGAGGATCTTACCCAGGAAGCCTTCCTGCAACTCTTCCGGAAGATCGCCACTTTCCGGGGTGAGTCCGCTTTTTCGACCTGGTTACATCGTCTGGCTGTGAATGTGGTTCTAATGCATTTAAGGAAAAAGGGGCTCCCCGAGGTTTCGCTCGAGGAAAGTATGGAGCCCCAGCAGGAAGATGGGCCGAAAAAGGACATCGGCGCGCGCGACAACGTGCTGGCCGGTTCGATCGACCGGGTAAACCTGGGCCGTGCTATTGAAAGCTTGCCTCCGGGATACCGGATTATCTTCGTGCTGCACGACGTGGAAGGTTACGAGCACAACGAAATTGCCGAAATGATGGGCTGCTCAATCGGCAACAGCAAATCGCAGCTCCACAAAGCAAGAATGAAGTTACGCGACCTGCTCAAATCGAACAGAGCCGAAAAGGCCGCCAGGCGTTGAGTGGGAGAAAGTTCACCAGCCATGGGCAAGCAAGGTACGGCAGCTGGTTATAAACGGGGAGAGGTTGTGATGACGTGCGCCGAGTTCCAGAGAGTATTACCGGAGATCATTGATACCGGCGGTAGTGAGCAGGAGCAGGAGCACTTGCGCACCTGCCACATCTGTTCCGACCTGGTGCGGGATCTGAAATACATCGCCGAACAGGCAAAACTGCTGGTGGCGATGGAAGACCCGGATCCAAGGGTGTGGAACAACATTCAGCACTCGATTGACCACGAGGGACTCGCCAAGCCGCCCCAGGCCAAGCGTACTTTCTAGGGTAAATTTCTGTCTTGCACTGCCGGAATCGCGGGCACCGCGTGTATTTTGGCCCGCACTTACGCGCCCGACCGCGTAGATCTCCTCAGGTGATCTCCTCACCGCTGCGTAGTTCGCTGCCGCAAATCCCTCTTCTCGCGATGCTAGAATTTCCCCAGAGCCCCAAACCTGAATGAACTCATCTGCAGTCGAAAAGATTTGCCCGTGAACCCGTCGCAAGAACCAATCTCTACCAGCGCGAACTGGCTCTGCCTCACGGGATTTATGGGCTCGGGAAAATCAACTGTGGGCGCCGTCCTGGCGGAGTTGCTGGGTTACAGGTTTCTTGACCTCGATAGTGAAATCGAGAAACACGCAGGGCGCAGCATTCCTGAGATTTTTCAGGCCGAAGGCGAACCGCGCTTCCGGCAGATCGAGCGCGAGGTTCTCGAACAGATCGTTGGCTCGGGCGGCGAGCCTGCGGTGCTTGCCCTTGGCGGCGGTACGTTTATTCAGGCGGCGAACCGCGAACTACTCCTCGATCGTCACGCGATTACGGTTTATCTCGAAGCCGATTTCGACCTCCTGTTCTCGCGCTGTTGTAACGAAGATGGCGGGCGGCCGCTCATGCTCGATCCAGAGCGGTCTCGCAAGCTATTCGAGGAGCGTCAGCCCACTTACCGCCTGGCCAACGCCGTAATTCAAGTTGCAGGGCGAACCCCGCCGGAGATCGCCAGCGAGATCGCTTCAATCCTCGGGCGGCAGGCAAGGCCAGCCGTATCCGATTAGTGTCTTGGTAGCACAGCTCCGCTGCGCTACCGTATTGCAGTACTCGATGGAGGTTCTGTGCAGCCGCTGTTCCGCTCGATTCGTATCGCTGTTGTGCTCATCGCCAGTCTTTCCACGTTCCCCTTGTTTGCAGGTTCCAAGCCAAAAGAGACTGGCAAGATCGTCGACTCCGGCCAATTTGGAATCTTCGTCAGCGGCAACCGCGTAGGCACAGAAGCATTCACGATCGAGCAGACATCTACCGGTAGTTCCACGCATTGCGATCTCACCATTGACCAGGGCGGAAGCAAGATCGAGCAACGCTCGGACATGCAACTGGCGGCCAATGGAGACCTTCTGCACTACGAGTGGAAAGAAATTACTCCGGGGAAGGCCTCGACGGTCGTCACGCCCGATGACAAATTCCTGATCGAGCATCTCTACAGTGGCGAAAAGGCCAAGCCCTTTGACCGGCCGCTGCTGCTTCCGGCGTCCACGGTTGTGCTCGACGACTTCTTCTTCACCCATCGCGAACTGCTGGCGTGGCGCTACATCGGGGCAAGCTGCAAGCCGGGCGACGCGCAGTGCAATATGCCCAAGACGAAGTTCGGCGGACTGGTCCCGCATACCGCAACCCCCGTCGTCATCAACATCGAATACAAGGGTCTGGAAAAGGTGAAGCTCAAGGGTAGCGAGGTCGAATTGCGCCGCTTCGACCTCGATGTCGATGGGATGCAATGGGCTATGTGGATGGATGACAATTACAAAATTCAACGCATCCTCGTGCCGGAACAGAATACGGAAGTGTTGCGCGATTAGGCAGGTCGCACCTCACCGATCGCTTCGGTGTGTGCTATCCATGTCATTCTTCCCTGCTGCTCTGGATGTTACAATCCAACCAAATTCATCATGCAAGACAAGAAGATTCCCATCGGTATTTTGGGCGCGACCGGCATGGTCGGGCAGCGATTCATTCAACTGCTCGAAGGTCACCCCTGGTTCGAAATTGCGTGGCTCGCGGCATCGGAGCGATCGGAAGGCAAGAGCTACGCGGAAGCCGCGCGCTGGCGCATGAAGACCGCCTTGCCCGAGCGCATCGCGCAGATGCAGGTATCGCCTGCCGATCCGTCGGGCGCCCCGAAAGTAATATTTGCGGCTTTGGACTCCGCCCCGGCGAAAGAACTGGAACCGCTCTTCGCAAGCGCCGGCTGCGCAGTCGTCACCAATTCTTCTGCCTTCCGCATGTACCCGGATGTCCCGCTCGTCATTCCCGAGGTCAATCCCGAGCACATCGCGATCCTCGAACTCCAGAAGTGGCGCAAGCGCTCCGGCGGTTACATCGTCACCAATCCCAACTGCTGTGCCATCGGCCTCGTCATGGCATTGGCGCCTCTGCATCAGCGGTTTCACATCGACAAAATTTTCGTCAGCACCATGCAGGCGGTAAGCGGCGCTGGATATCCCGGCGTGCCATCGCTCGATATTCTCGGCAATGTGATTCCCTTTATCAACGGCGAGGAACCGAAGCTGGAAGCGGAGACCAAAAAGTTGCTCGGCACGCATGGTCCGGGCGGCATTACGGACGCGCCCTTCGCAATCACGGCACACTGCAACCGCGTCCCGGTGGAAGACGGGCACACCGAGTGTGTTTCGTTGAGCTTCGCCAAGAAGACCACTGAGGCAGATATCCTGAACGCATGGCGGGAGTACATCGGAGTGCCACAACAACTCGCCCTTCCCTCCGCGCCGCCGCAGATGCTCGCATACGACGAACGCGCCGACCGTCCGCAGCCACGCTTCGATGTAAACGCCGGTGGCGGCATGACCGCAACCATCGGACGCTTGCGTCCCTGCGGCCTGCTCGATTGGCGATTCGTCGTGCTTTCGCACAACACCATTCGCGGCGCCGCTGGTGCGGCGATCCTCAATGCGGAGTTGTTGAAGGCGAAGGGCTATCTGGCATGAGCTCTCCGCCAGGCGCACCGCTTCCGCCCGTACCGAGGACGACGACGCGATGATCGTGATGAAGTTCGGCGGCACCTCCGTCGAGAGCGCCGAAGCGATTGATCGCGTTGCCACCATCGTTCGAGAGAGGCTGGACCGCCATCCCGTCGTGGTGGTCAGCGCAATGTCGAAGGCCACCGATCAACTCATCTCTATGGCATCGGCAGCCGGGTCAGGCGACAAGGAGAATTCCCTCGGCCTTTGCGACGCCCTGCGACAACGCCACGCCGCGGTGGCCGCGTCTCTCGTCACAGATTCTGGGGACGACGTGCACGCCAGCCTTGCCCGCGATTACGACACCCTTGAGAAGCTGCTGGAAGGTATCTGCGCCGTCGGCGAACTCACGCCGCGCACCCAGGACAACGTTGTCGCCTACGGCGAACGCATCAACAGCAAAGTTGTGGCAGCAGCCTTCGCGGCCCGCGGAATCCAGGCCATCCATGTCGATGCCCGCGATCTGATCGTTACCGACAACACCTTCGGCCGCGCCGTGCCCCAGACCCACGAAATCAATCGTCGCCTGGAAAAGACCCTACGTCCTATTGTCGAGGCCGGAAAGGTTCCGGTCTTGGGTGGTTTCATCGGCAGCACACCTGAGGGCATTACGACGACCATCGGACGCGGCGGCTCCGATTTCTCCGCCTCGCTGGTCGGCGCCGGCCTGAACGCACAAGCGATCGAAATCTGGACCGACGTCGATGGCATGAAGACCACGGATCCCAATCTCTGTCCGGACGCGCATCGCATCAAGATCATCAGCTTCGAAGAGGCAGCCGAACTGGCATACTTCGGAGCCAAGGTCCTCCACCCGGCCACGGTTCTGCCGGCCATCGAAAAGAACATTCCGGTCTATATCCTGAATTCGCGCAACCCCTCGAACGAAGGCACCAAGATCGTTTCGCGCGCGCCGCAAACCCGGCACCCGTTCAAGGCGATCGCCGCCAAGAAGCGCATTACCGTGATCGACGTGGTGGCCGCGCGTATGCTGATGGCGCACGGCTTCTTGCGCCAGATCTTCGAAATCTTCGACCGACACAAATGTGCCGTCGATGTCGTATCGACATCGGAGGTCAGCGTCTCGCTCACCGTCGACTCCAACGAACGCATCCCGGAAATCGCTGCTGACATGGAGAACCTGGCCTTCGTAAAATACGCTGGCCGCAAAGCGATCGTTTGTCTCGTCGGCGAAAATATCCGCGAACGTCCCGGAATCGCGGCGCAGGTTTTCAGCGCAATCTCCGACATCAATGTGCGGATGATTTCCCAGGGCGCCTCCGAGATCAACATCACCTTCGTGATTGACGAAGACGATGTTCCGGAAGCCGTACGGCGGCTGCACACACACTTTTTTACCGATCTCGATCCCGAGGTGTTCGATTGAACCTGCTGGTTCTGGGCTGCGGAAAAACCGGATCGCTGGTGAGCGATTACGCTCTCGAACGGCAGCACCAGGTGCGCAGCCTCGACGAATCGGAGAACCGTAACGGCAGCGCCCTCACGACGGCCGGCCTGAGTGGGATCGACGTGGTGATCGACTTTACTACGCCGAGCGCCGTGATCAGGAACATGGAAGCATGCATCCGCGCCGGCAAGAACATGGTCGTCGGAACCACCGGATGGTATGGCGAACTGGATCGCATTCGCGGCCTGGTGAAGGAGAGCGGTACGGGATTTGTGTACGCGCCAAACTTCTCTTTCGGCGTGAATCTGTTCTTCGAGATCGCACAGCTGGCAGCCGAAGCTTTGAAGCACGGCTACAGTGGATCCATCGAAGAGATTCATCACGTCCAAAAGAAGGACGCGCCGTCGGGAACGGCCCTCAAGCTTCAACAAATCTTGCAGCAGAATGGCGGAAAAAAGCTGGGCATCGCCTCCATTCGCGAAGGCGATGCCTCGGGAACGCATACAATATCCCTCGAATCCGATTGCGATACTCTCACCTTGACCCATGAAGCCCGTTCGCGGCGCGGCTTTGCCGAGGGTGCCGTAAAGGCCGCCGAATGGCTGCAAAACAAAACCGGGTTCTACGAGTTCCGTGAGATTTTTCACGAGGTCTGACGATGAAATTACGTGGCTGCGGCACCGCACTGGTAACGCCCTTCAAGCAGGACGGCAGCGTCGATCTGCGAGCCCAGCGCGCGCTCGTCGAATGGCAGATCGAGTCGGGCATCGACTTCCTGGTCCCCTGCGGCACCACGGGGGAAACGCCAACCCTCACCCATGACGAGTGGATCCAGGTCATCGAATCCACCATCGATGTCGCCAGCGGCCGCGTCCCCATCGTCGCCGGCGCCACCTCGAACAGCACTGCCGAAGCCGTGACCCGGGCAAAAGAAGTTGCGGCCATCCGCGGCGTGGATGCCATCCTGACTGCCTCACCTTATTACAACAAGCCCACGCAGGAGGGCCAATACCAGCACTTCAAAGCGATTGCCGAAGCCGTTGACAAGCCACTGGTCCTCTACAACGTGCCCGGCCGCACCGCCGCGAATATTGAAACCGCTACCCTGCTGCGGCTTGCCCAGATTCCGAACATCGTCGCGGTGAAGGAAGCCAGCGGCAACATGGCGCAGATCATGGAGATCTGCCACCAGAAGCCGGAGGATTTCACCGTTCTCTCCGGCGACGATGCCTTGACGCTGCCCATTCTCGCTGTCGGCGGCGTTGGCCTGATCTCCGTGGCCTCAAACCAGGTTCCTAAAGAACTGTCTGCAATGGTTCGTGCCGCCCTGAACAATGATTGGGCGACCGCTCGCGCCCTCCACGGACGCCTGCTGAACCTGATGAATGCCAACTTCCTCGAATCGAATCCGGGCCCTGTAAAGGCCGTTCTGGCGATGATGGGCCGCATTGAGGAGGTCTACCGGCTTCCCATGGTTCCCCTGCGTCCTGAGAACCGCGCCAAGCTCGAAAAGATCGCCGCCGAAGCCGGAGTGCTCAAGAACGCCACCGTCGCTCGCTGATCAGAATTCATCCGAAGATGTTACAAGCGGAGCCAGGAGGCTCCGCTTTCTCATGCAAGAAAAATGCCCCTTTGGCTAAAAGGGGCAGGAAAAATGGAGAGAGTAATTTAAAGCAGAGAGATCGTTGCTACCAGGCCATGTCGACGACGAGCTCGCGGATCCGCAGGCGAGCTTGGTGAAGACCTTCCTTCGATTGTGGCACGCTGATTCCGAGCGCCTGAGCGACGCGGGCGTGGCTGTAGCCTTCGCCGTCGTGCATCAGGTAAATCAGCTTTTCGGTAGCCGGAAGCTGCACAACCGCCAGCTCCAGGTGCACCCGCTTCATGTTCTCGCGGGCGTTGAGAACTTTGGTGGCTCCTGCGCATTTGAGCGTCAGGGTGCCGACTGCATATTCGTCGCGCAGTTGCGCGATGAGGGCATTGTCAATCTGTTCTTCCGTTGGTGAATCGTTTTCCGCAAATGCGCGAACGAACGTCGCTTCGAGTAACTGCTCCGCCTTCAATTCGCTGTCCGTCATCCAGAACGACAGGGCATAAACCCGGTGCCGGTTCCCTTCATAAATCGACTTGTATTGTTCTGTGGACGGCGCAATGCCTGGGATGAAGTTCGCAAAGTCGGAGATCGCAACGTTCTGAAGTGTGCTCGCCATTCTGCCCCCTTATGGGTTAATTGTGTCGATTGCTTCTTCTTGCTTGGGCGGGCTGCTGAACATCTTTCCTTCAGCGAACCAGTGAATCGAGGGTTCTTGTGTCCCCCACGCCTCTACTTATTGCAATCCCGCTGCCTAACTCTGGGGGTTGCCCGCAAGGGCACGGAATGCGGACAAAAGGGCCGGAAGCCTAAGAGAACTAAGGCCCGGATGATACCTCTTCTATTCCTGGGCTATGTAAAAGCGACGCAGCACGATAGGGCGGAAGACAAAGGAGTGCCTCGATGTGGTACGCAGATTCCACATTTCGCCCTGCATGGAATGGCCAAGAGAGTTGTCTAAGTCTTAGGATGCGCTGGGTACGACTGCGGCTTTCTGCAGGCCGAGAATTCTTCGCAGGACCGTGATCAGCTCGGAAACCTGGAACGGCTTCTCAATATGTGTAAGAGATTGCTCTTCGAGGAACTCTCGTACATGGGGCTCGGCGGCGTGCGAGACGGTGAATACAAAGCGCGAGGCCAGCTCGGGATGGTTCTTCAGCGCCCACCGGTAAACGTCTGCTCCATCGAGCTCGCCGGGCATCTTGCTGTCGATCACGACGGCATCGAAGACATGGCTCTGCATCAACCGAATAGCCTCGGCCCCGTCCTGGGCGCAGTGCACCTCGGCGCCTGCCCCGGACAACAGCTCGCGTTCCAGCTCGAGCACCGCGTCCTCGTCGTCTACCGCCAGGATCTTCCCCCGGAGCGCCTCGTTCGGGATGACCGCGGGCACCGCCTCCTGGAACCGGCTGCGTGAGGTGAGCGGAAGTCGTACCTGGAAAACGGCACCCCCGTCGGGATGGTTAAAGGCGGAAATATCCCCGCCGTGTTCTTTCACGATGCCGTAGCAGATGCTCAAGCCAAGCCCCGTTCCCTTGCCCACCGTCTTGGTCGTGTAGAAGGGATCGAAGATGCGCTTTGGATCCTTGATTCCCGGCCCGGTGTCGCGAAACTCGACGACCGCCGAGTGGCGCTCATCGTCTATTCCTGCCTTCACCCGCAACATTCCGCCCTTAGTGCTCTCCAGCATCGCATCCACCGCATTGTTGATGATGTTGAGAAACACCTGTTCCAACTGATGCGCGTCCGCAACCACGTGCGGGAATGTGTCGGAAAATTCGCGCTCTACCCCAATGTTATTCAGCTTCAGGTCGTAATCGCGTAACGCCAGCGTCTCGTCGATCACCCTTCGCAAGTCGACATCCTGCTTCAGGGGCTTCCGCTGACGCGCGAAGGAGAGCAGGTTCTGCACCACCCGTCGCGTGCGCTGCGTCTGCTTATAGAGCTTCTGGACGAAATCCAGGGCGCGCGCAGACAGAGGCTCTTGCTCCAGCAACTGGGCGTATCCCACGATCGCCGTCAACGGATTGTTGAGCTCGTGCGCGACGCCCGAGATCAGCTGGCCAACGGCCGACATCTTTTCGCTTTGCAGCAACTGTTCCTGGGTGCGCTGCAGATCGTCGTAGGCCCTCGTCGTCTCTTCATAAAGGCGCACCTTGTCGATGGTGGTCGCAAGTTGCCGGCCAATAGCAACCATCAGGTTCCTGTCCAACGCCGAGTATTCCCTGGCCGCCCGGGTGCTGATGCCAATCACTCCCAGGGGTTTCTCGCCAACCCAAAGCAGAACGCAGATCCACGAGGAGATGCCGCTCTCCAGGAAATGCTGCCGTACCTCTTCCGGAACCAGGGCAATCTGTTCTTCGGTCAGAGACTCGAGATGGCTTTCCACCAGCGCGCGTTGGAGTTCGGGGCTCACCTTGAGTTCCTGGATCTTCTCGCCCAGGCTTTGGGGTCCGAAGGACGCACGCGCTTCCAGGATTTGCTTCGCCGGATCGTAGATCCAGATGGAGCCCAGGTCGGCGCTGAATAGCTCCGCCGTCTGCCGGAGGGTAACGTTCAGGATTTCGTCCAGATCGAAGGACTGCGCCCCGATCACCGCGATCGAGTTCAGGGCATTGAGTTCGCGATTGCGCCGCTTGATCTCGTTCTCGATGCGCTTTTGTTCGCTGATATCGACCAGGAATCCCTGGTAGCGAACGATCCTGCCGCTCACGTCGCGGGTCGCGAAGCCGCTCTCCAGCACCGTGATCGTTCCGCCGTCTTTCCGCCGCAGAGCGGTCTCGACATTGCGGACAAAGTTGTTGGCCTGAATTTCCGCCAGGAGCCGCTCGCGGTCCTCCGAGCGTACATAAACGCTGTTCCCCAGGTCGAGGTTGAGCACCTCGCGGCGATCGTCATAGCCGAGCATGCGCACATAAGCGTCGTTGACCTCGAGGATTCGCCCGTCGCTGGTGGTGATGTAAACCCCTTCGCCAACCTCCTCGAACAGCAGCCGATACCGTTCCTCGGCGGCCCGTCGCTCGGTCGTGTCCTTGACCACATGAATCGTTCCCGGATCCGCGCTGCCGCCCGAGGCATAGGTTGACGTCGAAACCATCGAGTACCCGCCAAAGCACGGGTCCGGCCCTTCGTATCCCTCCCGACCTCCTTCGCAATACGGACAATTCACGTTGGAAGGCACATTGGGCAGCACCGCGCCGATCGGCTCGTGAATGACTTCGTGGACTCGCTTTCCCAACCGCTGCAGCAGGGCGCGATTGGTTCGCATGATGCGTCCCGCGTCATCGTGGACAAGAATGATGTCCTCGATCGAATCGAAGGTGCTGATCCATTGCCGCTGCGATCGCATCACCTGCTCGAACATCCGCAGGTTCTCCAGTGCAATACCCAACTGGTCCGCCACCGAGGCCAGAAAGCTCATCTCCTCGGGAAAGAAAGCACGGCGCCTCGAAATGCCCAGGTTGATCGTGCCGATGATCGTGCTCTTGCCTTTCACCGGAATCACCAGTACCTGGCTGACATTCATCTCGGCGAAGAGGGCGGACGAAGCCGAATCGCTCTCCGAGGCCTCGTAGGTTCCGGGGGTTCCCTGTTCGATCATCCGCAGCGCGTTGCTCTCTTCCAGCCTGAGCACGCGCTGGCTGCTCAGGTACCCTTCGGAGAGTCCGATATGCTGCTGCAGGATCAGCTTGTCCCCCACCGGCTGGCGGTACCAGGCGCAGGACGCCCCGATGTGGGTTTTCAGTTGCTGCAAGGCACTCAGAACCAGCGGTCCCGCCTCGTGGGTTCCCGCAATGGTGCTCGTAATCCTATTGACCAGGCTTAAGCGTTCGGTCCGCTCTCGCGAGTGGTCGAGCACGATCACCAACATGCTCAGGCCCAGCAGCAGTTCGATGGCGACGTCGAAACCGGCCAGCACGTGCGCTTGTCCGCGGGAAACGTCGGGATGCATCAGGAGCAGCATCGGAATCATCAGCCACACCCCGACCTGGCGCCTGCCCCGTGTGAACAAGAGCAGTTGCAGCCCGGCTGTCCAGGTCATCGCGCAGCTCAGAACCACCTCTGCGACGGTCACAACCGCCGGCGCGCCGGTCCACAGGCCTCGGAGGCACGCAGCCGCAACCGCGAGCGCCGCTGCCAGATAGATGAACCATTGCCACTGCTTCCTCCGGGTATAGTGCAAGATTGCTATGGAGAACATCGCCGCGGCGCCGATATAGGCGATGTGCGCAGCGATCGTGAGTGCAGGGGAAGTATGTGCGGCTGTAAATGTTCCCAGCAGCCGGTAGATCCAGTACGCGGCCCATCCGCCCACCCAGATCAAGAGAAATTTTTCGCGGAAGGTACGGTAAACGAGGATCGTCGCGGCCAGGAGGATGAGAATGTCAGGCCCCTTGGTCAAAACATCGGCGTAAAGCAATTGATGGAATACCAATTGCCAATAGCCGCTGGGATGAGGCGCCGCCTGCATCGAATTGGCAGTGATCATATACCAGTACCTTCGGTGAAGCCCCGTATTTCGCGGCTTTCGCGGGGGTAACAGGAGTGATTCTCGTTGTACAATGAACCTAGTCTAGTTCTCGCCCGCGTCCGGGTAGAAGTGACCTTCGTCACCATTTTCAAACCAGCCTTTGCATTCCAGCACCGCTGTGTGAGAATCTCCCGGTTACTCAAAACGCTATTGTGAGATAAGGGTCTTATGGCTGGTGACAGAATCCTCGTGGTCGATGACGAAGAACCTATCCGGGAAATCGTCTCTTCCATGCTGAGTAACGCCGGATACAAAACCCAGCAGGCTGCTTCCGGCCTGCAGGCGCTGGCCGTGCTCGAATCCGGCGAAGAGTTCGAATTGATGCTTTCGGACCTGATGATGGCGGAACTCGATGGGATCGGACTGCTGGAGAAAACCAAGGAACGCTATCCGGATATGCCGGTCGTCATGGTTACGGCGGTGCACGATATTTCGGTCGCGCTGGCCGCCATCCGCAACGGCGCCTACGACTACCTGCTGAAACCTTTCGAGCGCGAACAGCTTTTGGCCATGGTCCGCCGGGCCCTCGAGAACCGCCGCCTCAAACTGGAGAACCGCGCCTACCAGACCAACCTCGAATCCCTGGTCGCCAACCGGACGGAGCAGTTACGTCAGGCCATGGCCGATCTCGAGCGCTCGTACGACATCACCCTGGAAGCCTTGGGCGACGCACTTGACCTGAAAGACGCCGAAACCGAAGGCCACTCCAAACGGGTCACCGCCTTCACCATTGCCACCGCCCGCGCCATGGGGCTCGAAACCGAGCGCATCCGCGTCATCGCCCGCGGCGCCTTCCTGCACGACATCGGCAAAATGGCCATCCCCGACGCGATCCTGCGCAAGCCCGGTCCGCTCACCCCCGACGAGGTCGTGATCATGCGCGAGCACTGTTATCGCGGCTACCACATGCTGCGCAAAATCCCCTTTCTCTACGAGGCCGCCGAGATCGTTTACGCCCACCAGGAGTTCTACGACGGCACCGGTTACCCGCGTGGCCTGAAGGGCGAACAGATCCCCCTCGGCGCCCGGATCTTTGCCGTCGCCGATACCCTCGACGCCATCACCTCCGACCGTCCCTATCGCGCCGCGCAGTCCATCCAGGCCGCTCGCGAAGAAATCGCGCAGTGGTCCGGGAAACAATTCGATCCCAAGGTGGTGGACACCTTCCTGCAAATGCCGGACACGATCTGGCGCGACCTCCGCCGCGAAATCGATGCCCAGGTCTACCGCTTCGCCTATGCCCAAAAGAACACCAAGGTCGGCAACGCGTAACGTTTGACGCTTGTCATCCTGAGCGGAGAACCCGCGCATCGTTTTCGATCTTGTCATCCTGAGCGGAGCCGCGTCCCGCGCGGCGCAGTCGAAGGACCCCTACCCGCTCCGATACATCTCAGGTCTTGTCATCTGAGCGAAGTTTCGCAATCAGCCGCGAAACGCAGTCGAAGGATCTTGCATTCTGGTCGACCCCTCTACGAAGCCAAAACGCAATCTCTGGACTTACTAGGACCGCTACAATCAAAACCCATGCGCCCTCTTCTTTTGTGCCTGCTTCTCGTCGCAACTTCTCTCTGCGAAACTCCCAGCGACTGGACAACCCCCATCGAACCCTTCAAGATCGCAGGCGATCTCTACTACGTCGGCAGTCGCGACCTCGCGTCTTATCTGATTGTTACGCCCGCAGGCAACATTCTCATCAACGCGAACCTCGAGTCTTCGCCGCCGCAAATTCGCCACAGCGTCGAGCAACTAGGCTTCCGCTGGAAGGACACGAAGATCCTGCTCAGCAGCCAGGCTCACTCCGATCATGTCGGCGGCGCTGCTCAGGTCCTCCGTGAAACCGGGGCGCAGTTCGAAGTCATGGAAGGCGATGTGGACGTCGTCGAAAGTGGCGGCCGCACCTCCTTCGATCTTCCCGCCTCCCGCTTCCCGGTCGCCCATGTCAGCAGGACTCTGCACGATGGCGACAAGATCACCCTTGGCGGAACCACGATTACCGCGCTCCGGACGGCCGGTCACACCCGCGGTTGCACGACCTTCACGCTGCGCGTGAACCTGGACGGTACGGAACGATTGGTCGCTATTGTTGGCGGTTGGAGCAGCAACCCCGGAGTTCGTTATGTGGCGAGCCACGGAAAATCCGCCTCCTACCCGGGAATCGAGCAAGACTTCGAGCGAACGTTCGCTACCTATAAACAGCTTCCTGTCGATATTTTTCTGGGCGCGCACGGTGGCTACTTCAACATGCTTGGAAAGCTAAACCAAGGCGCCCGTGCGAATCCTTCTCTGTGGATCGATCCGCAGGGGTACAAGGCTGCCATCAAGAAACCGGAAGCGGATTTTCACGAAGAACTTGCCAGGGAAAAGACGACGGCGCAGTAGTGGCTCGTTCACTTAAGAAAACAGCTTCATCAGTCCGCGCGCCGGAAGATCCGGCACCAGGAACTTTCGCTGCGCGCCGCTGGCAAACGCCAGCGCTTCGGCGGTGGCATATCCTGCCCGCACCGCGCCCTCCATCGTTGCAGGCCATCCTGTCGCCGTCCAATCGCCACTCAGGAAAAGCCTCGGCCACGGCGTGATGGGGAACGGCCGATAGCGGTCGCTTTGCGGCGCCGGCGAGAAGGTCGCATGCACCTCCTTGATCACCGCCGACTTCAATACCCGCGCGTCCTTCGCTTCCGGAAAGAATTCGGTGAACTCCTTCAGCGCCAGGTCCAGGATCTCGTTTCTTCCCATTTCCAGCAGAGACTTCGACGAACTTACCACCAGTTCGATATGGCTTCCCGCGGCCAATGGTGCGCCCATATCGCGTTTTCCCCGCAGCAGCTTCGATTTCTGAAACATCCACTGGATCGTCCGATCGAGCAGCACCGCGTGTTCCAGGGGTGTGACTTCGCGGTCGAACCAGAAGTGGATCCCGGTAATCGGCACCGTCTTCAGTTCGCCCATCTGCGAGCGCAACGCATCCGCCTCCGCGGATTGCGGCAGCAGCTTGGCGGCTTCGTAGAACGGCGCGGCCAGCACCACGTAGTCGCTCTCGAAACTTTCGCCGTTCGCGCGCACTCGCACCCGGGTATCTTCGACGGCCACGCTTTCCACGGAGGCACGCAGCATTACCTCGCCGCCGCGCTCTGCCATGTAATCTCCCGCGCGCCCATAGATCTCGCTCAGCGGCGCCGCCGGAACTCCCATCCTTCCGGCCTCGGCAGATTTCAGGAAAGAATCGCGAAACACCATGGCCGCGTAGCGTACCGAAACCTGGTCGAGATCGTCATTGAGCGCGCTGATCAGCACCGGCGCCCAGAAACGGGTGATTGCCCGCTCGGTTTGCCCGTGCCGCTTCAACCAGGAGAGGAAATTCTCCCCGCTCTCCTTGGGAAGCCCGCCGATCAGCGATAGCATAGCGCGCGCGATCGCCAGCTTGTCGCGCATCGTCAGCACGGAGAATTTCAGGAAGGCCGGGGCCGCATGCAGCGGCGCCGGAAGCCACGAAGGCTCGATTGTTCCGGATTTTCCGTCCGGCAGGAGAAAGGTCAGCTGCTGAAACCAGCGGATCTGGTCTTCCACTCCGAGACGTTTGTAGAAATCAAGAAGGTTCGTGCAGCAGGCCAGCAGAACGTGCTGGCAGTTGTCCACCACCTCGCCCGTCGCCGGATGTTGGTACGACGATGCCCGGCCGCCCAGAAACGGCTTGCGCTCCAGCAGTCGCACCGCAAAGCCGGCCTCGGACAGGGCACAGCCTGCCGCCAGCCCCGCCAGCCCGCCACCCACGATCGCGACGGATGCGCGCTTGTCTTTCGGAATCTCTGCCTTGAGTCTCGTTTCGGTAAGCGTGGCGCTCATGTCAGGCGAAGGACGAGTCCCTTCCCCAGCACTCTCAGCTTCTCGCCGGTTGTCAGCCGAACCCGCTCGCTGAACACGTCGTACTTCCGGGCAACGATCTTTTCCATCAGCCTGCGATAGATTTCCACCAGCGCCCAGAGGGCCGCCTGGCTGTCGTCGTCGATCAGCGCAATCAACTCCTGCGCTGACTGGTAATAGCTGAGTGCCCGCTCGCCTTCCAGTTGCAGCACCGGCCGAATCCGGTCGCGTGCCGGTCCAGCCACCACATCTTCCGGCGTTACGCCGAAGGTCTCCAGGTCCTCCTCCGGAAGATAGACGCGGCCCATCTCCGCATCTTCCTTCACATCGCGAAGAATATTCGTCAGCTGGAAAGCGATGCCTGTGCGCTCCGCAAGCTTCTCCGCCTTCGGATCGCGATAGCCGAATATCTTGATGCACACCAATCCCACTACCGAGGCGACGTGGTAGCAATAGGCATACAGGTCATCGAAGCTGTGGAAGGTGAGCAAATGCCTGGTTAGGACGGCCGTTTGCCCTTCGGCAGCGGCGACATTCTCCACCGCGGACTGTGGCGGTGGGTCGTGCAGGTCCATCATTGTGCCGAATACGAGCTTGTCGAGCCAATCCAGCGGCACGTCATACTTTTTTTGCGCATGCGCCAGCGCGAACAACACCGGGTCATCCGTCGGATCGCCGGCCACCGCGCGATGCAAACCATCCAGCAGTGCCGATAGCTTCTCGCGGCGCACCAGTACCGGAACAGATTCGTCGTCCGCGATGTCATCGGCGTGCCGCATAAAAGCATAGACTGCGCAAAGCGCATTGCGCTTCCGCCGCGGCAGCACCAGAAAGGCGTAATAGAAATTCTTCGCCTGCGTGCGCGTAATGTGGCGGCACACGCCATAAGCGGTTGATAGTTGCAACGGGTGCTGTTTCCTGTCGGACGCGCTCACAGAAGCTTCCCCATGGCGGCGCGCAACACCAGCCACAGCTTCTTTGGTTTCGAAATCGCCGGGCGGCTCTTCAGCACGTCGTAACCTTGCCGCTCGATCGCGTTCAGGATCTCCTGCCCCCCGCGGCTGAACAGCTCAATATCCAGCGCGAGTTCGCGGTTCACCATGGCGGCCAGCGGCAAGCCGCGGTCGAACCAGGCCCTCGCACGCCCTACTTCGAACTTCATCATTTCGAGGAATTGCGGAGTGGCATGGCCCTCGGCGATCTCCTTCTCGCTGACCCCAAAACGCCGCAGGCTCTCGCGCGGAAGATAGATACGGTCCTTGCCGTAGTCCACGGCAACATCCTGCCAGAAATTCGCCAGTTGCAACGCAGTGCAGGTGTAATCGGAAAGCTTCTGGCGTTCCGCGTCGCGATATCCGCAGAGATAGAGCACCAGGTGCCCTACCGGGTTCGCTGAATTCCTGCAGTACGCCAGCACATCGTCGAAAGTCTCGAAGCGCGTCACCGTCTGGTCCTGCCGGAACGCTTTCAGCAGGTCTGCGAACGGGTCCCGCGGTATATCGAACTCGCGAATCGTCTCGCGTAACGCGATGAACACCGGATGTCGCGGGCTCACCGCATTCTGCTGATGCGTCTCGGCTGCAGCTTTTCCGCATCCTTCCGCACATCAACCGGAGCCGCTTCTGCCAGGCTGAGGTACGTCGCATTCAGCTCCGCCTCCCACTCATCCAGCAGCTTCAGGGAAAGCGCGGTGTCGCCCACCTCGTCGCCCAGGTCGTCGGAGATCCGGCAATAGGCATACACATTGAAGAAGTGCTGGTGCAGGTGCTTCGGCAGGAACCACGTAACCACCGAAAAGTTTTCATAGTGGCCGGTTGCCAGCCGCTTGCAATAAGCCTGGGCATCGGCGAGCGACGGCGCAGTCTCAGGGATCGCGTAGTCGAGCGGCAAACGGTCCCAACCCGCTTCGGGAACTTTTTTCGAATCGACTGGCACGTTGGAATGCTGTACGTAGCTTGCCATGAGAGTGAACGGTCGCGATACTGTTGCCGGCAATCCGGTGGTTCGCTTGCGTGATCAGTGCCCGGGAATGATGGCTGTCTTAATTTCGCCGCCGCGCTCCACCATCATTTTGAAAACCTGCGTGAGCCGCGACAATGGCGCCTCGCCCGTAATGTAGTCGGAGCCCTTGATCTTGCGCTCGGCAATCAGCGCAAACGCCTTGCGCACCGTCTCCGGCGTGTGATGAAACGTCGACTTCAACGTGATTTCGGAATAGTGCAGCCGCTCAGTGTTGAGTTCGACCTTCGTTCCCTTGGCGCAGCCGCCGAAGAAGTTGACCGTGCCGCCCTTGCGCGCCATGTCGATCGCCCACTCCCAAGCCTGCGGCCGTCCCACCGCCTCAATCACTACGTCCGACCCGCGCTTTTCCGGCGTCAAGTCGATCACGGCCTTCACCGCATCGTCAACTTTCGTGATCTGCACGACCTTGTGTGCGCCCATCTTCTTGGCCGCTTCCACCTGCTCATCGTGCTTCACCACGGCGATCACCTTGCAGCCCGAGATCGACGCCACTTTCACGAACATCAACCCGATCGGCCCTGCTCCGATCACCGTCACCGTGTCGCCCACTTCCATCCCGGTCTCATGCAATCCGCGCAGGACGCACGCCAGTGGCTCGATCACCGCTGCTTCATCGAAGCTCACGCCATCCGGAATGACCAGCAGGTTCTTCTCGACAATTCTTTTTGGAATGCGGATGTACTCCGCATAAGCCCCGTTGTTGAAGAGCAGGTCTTCGCAAAGATTTTCCTGGTGTTTCGAGCAGTAGAAGCAGACGCCGCAGGGCGCCGAGTTCAGCGCGACCACGCGCATTCCCTTCTTCAGCTTCTTGACTCCCGGTCCAACCTCTTCCACGATGCCGGCCAATTCATGCCCGAACAGCGCCGGAGGCACGATCATCCGCGCATGATATCCACGGCGATACACCTTCACATCGGTGCCACAGGTGAGCGCCACTTGCACCTTCACCAGTACTTCACCTTCTCCGACCTTCGGGACCGGCACCTTCTCGATGCGAACATCTTCCTTGCCATAGAGAACAGCGGCGGTCATCGTTTTGCTCACTTCGTTTGTCCTTCTCCCGCATTGCCGGGCTGGATCATGATCTTCAACGAGTCCGGTTGCGGGCGTGCCGCCATCTGCAAAGCTTCCACCGAGCGCTCCAGCGGAAAACGATGCGAGATCAACTTTTCAAGGTCCATCTCGCGGCTGAAAACAAAGTTTACTGACTCCTGCTGTAAATCCACAGAAGCGCTGTAAGAACCTAAAAGGCTCTTCTCATCCACGCATACCGCGGCGGGATCGATCATCGCTTCGCCGTGCTGCGTCTGTGCGAATAACAGAATGCGTCCCCCGGGCCGAACTGCATCCATCGCAGTACGGATCAGGCCATTGACCGCAACCGCCAGGATCGAGGCGTCCGCGCCACGTCCTTCGGTAAGACTGCGCACGTGCGCAACCACGTCCGTCTTCGATCCGTCTATGCCGTTCTTGAGGCCCAGAGTCTCTCCTATTGTAAGCCTCTGCGGGAACAAATCGGAGCAAATCACCCGGGCTCCGGCCCGTTGCGCCAGGAACGCAAGAATCATGCCAATCGGCCCTTGCCCGATCACCAGCACGGTTTCGCCCGGCTTTAACCCGAGTGTCTCGATCCCCTTGATGCAGGTATTCACCGGCTCGACGAACGTCGCCAGGTCGTAGGAAACATTGTCGGGAAGCTTCACGACGCCGCCCCGCTCCACGATCCAGTCCATCACCCGCACGTACTCGGAAAAGCCACCGCCGCTCGGCTCAAAGCCGGCCGTCACGCCAACTTTCTTATACGTGGGACACTGCGCGAATACCTTGTGCTTGCAGTAGTAGCACTCGCGGCACGGAATGTGATGGAAGGCGAGCACGCGCTCGCCGGCATGAAAACTCTCGACTCCCTCGCCCACCGCGGCGATCACGCCCGCTGTTTCGTGTCCGAAGATGCGCGGAGCCGAATGCGATCCGGTCGAAATCTTTTTCAGGTCCGTCCCGCAGATTCCGCAGGAGTGCACCCGGATCAGGATCTCGCCGCGCCCGATCTGCGGTACCGGTACTGTCTCCAGCCGCACGTCGTTCACGCCGCGATACACTGCCGCCTTCATTGTCCCGGGAATCGCCTGCTTCCCACGGTCTGTTCCTAACTGTGTCGCTACCGGCATATGTTTCCGCCGCACTCAGTGCGGCGCAACCACTCCTGTTTGCAGCTTGGTGAACTGCACAATTTGATGCTCAAGTGCCCGGCAAAGCTCCAGAGAAGCTCGATGGCTGTTTCTCGCGAGCGCCAACGTCGGTCTCCACCACTTCGGATGAACCAGCGCCTTAGCCGCAAACCCAGCTACGTGAAACTTCCCTGCCGCGTCCACAAACTCATTCATCGGAGGCAGGGGAAAATCCATCTCGTCAGAAACTGCCTTCATCGCGAAGAACGGCAGCCCGCAGGATTCGGCAATGCTCGCCACGCCGGCGCCTTCCATGTCGATGGCATCCGCGTCGAACTGTTCGCGCAACTCGCGTTTCCGCTCCTCGCCGGCAATCGCGCGTCCGCTCACGATCGTTCCTTTCGCCTCGAGATCCCGCGAAACAAAGCGCCTGCCCGTCGCAACGTTGATCACCGCTTGCGGCAAAAGGACATCCCCAACCTGCAAGTCGCGGCGCAAGGCACCCACAAATCCGGCCGAAACCAGGCAGCTCGGCTGCTCGCGCGCGACCAGCGTCATCGCCGCCAGCGCTGCGGGAGCCGAACCGATTCCCGCCACCACTGCCACCGCCATCTCGCTTTCAAAGAACGTCAACCCGCGCTCTCGGACCTTGCCCCACCTGCGCACCAGCGGCTTGATCTCCACCGCCATCGCGCAGACGATCGCAATCCGTCCCGCCATCACGCGTACCCGTGCGCGCGAAACCACTCCGCCGCGCGCCGTAATCCATCGTCCGCGGATCCGGCCTTATAGCCAAGTTCCGCCTCGGACTTCGCCGAGGAAACGAACATCTTTTTTCGTCCCATGCGAACCGCGTCAATCGTCACCCGCGGCTCCTTGCGCAACAGATACCCGGTGAACACCGTGTCCACCACGCCGGTCATCAGCGCCACCGCGTACGGCAGCTTGATGGTCGGCGATGGAATACCCGTGATCGCCGCCAGCTTATCGAGAATCTGTTTCAGCGTCAGGTTCTCGCCGCCCAGGATGTAGCGCTCCCCGCTGCGTCCTCGCTCCATGGCCGCAATGTGCCCGCGCGCGCACTCCCGCACATCCACCAGGTTCAGCCCGGTATCGACGTAGGCAGGAAACTTCTTTTTCAGGAAGTCCACCACGATCTGGCCCGTGGGCGTCGGCTTGATGTCGCGCTCGCCGATCGGCGTGCTCGGATTTACGATCACTACCTCGGCTCCCTTCTGCGCCATCATGAAAGCCACCCGCTCCGCGTCCCACTTCGACTTTTTGTAGTGCCCGATCATCATCGTGCGATCGACCGGCGTCGTTTCGTCCACCGCCGTACCGTTGTGCCCGAAGCCCATCGTCGCTACGCTGCTCGTGTAAACCACCCGCCGAACCCCAAGCTCTTGCGCGGCACGGATCACCATCATCGTGCCCCCCACGTTCGACGCGTACATCTCGCTCGGATTGCGCGTCCACAGCCGATAATCCGCAGCTACATGGAATACGAACTCGCAGCCGGCCATGCCCTTCTTCAGCGACTCGAAATCCCGCAGATCGCCGACTACGCGCTCCGCCTTCAGCATCTCCAGGTTTTCGCTGCGGCTCGTGTTTCGCACCAGGACGCGAACGTCAGCTCCCATCGCCTCCAACTGCTCGGCAATATGGCTCCCAACGAATCCCGTGGCTCCGGTAACGAAAACTCTCATGTGAAGTCTGTTGGCTCCTCGCTATTCGCTCTCGGCAAAACCCGCTAATAGCTAACAGCCAAGAGCGAGCAGCCTTAGCGCTGCGGCCCCAGCTTCACCCGCTCTTCTATCGGAACGCTCAACCGCCGTTCGTAGGTCGCCAGGGCGATCAACGGGAAGTACTCGGCGTACATGTGGTACTTCAGGTAGAACACCCGCGGGAAGCCTGTTCCCGTGTACCAGCCGTCCTTCCACGATCCATCGGCCTGCTGCCCTTCCAGAAGATAGGCAATGCCGCGCGTCACCGAATCGCTGCGTAGATCGTTGGCGGCGAGCAGTCCCATCACCGCCCACGCGGTTTGCGAAGCGGTGCTCGGACCTTGCCCGCGCAAAATCGAGTTGTCGTACGACTCGCAGCTCTCGCCCCATCCGCCGTCGGGGTTCTGCATCATCCGCAGCCACTCTGCCGCCTGCTGCACCATGGGCTCATGATGGTCGACGCCCACCGCCGCCAACCCGCGCAGGCAGAGCATCGTGCCATAGATGTAGTTCACCCCCCAGCGTCCGAACCAGGAGCCATCGGGCTCCTGCTCGCGCTGGATGAACTCCACCGCGCGCTGCACACACTTATCCTTGAGGGCGTACCCATGATTCGCCAACGACTCCAGCACCCGCCCCGTGATATCCACCGTGGCTGGGTCCAGCATGGCGTTATGGTCGGCGAACGGAATGTGCTGGAAAACCATCTTGTTGTTGTCTTTGTCGAACGAGGCCCAGCCGCCGTTCTTGCACTGCATCGCCAGCACCCAGTCCAGTGCGCGCTTTACCGTCTCGTCCTGGTAGCGCTCGTTCGAGGTGCGCACGTGGTTCAACGCCAGCATCACCTGCGCGCTGTCATCCACATCGGGATAAAACTCGTTATTGAATTCGAAATACCATCCGCCCGGCTGGACCTTCGGAACCTTCACCGACCAGTCGCCCTTGTGCGTCACCTGCTTCTTCAGCATCCACTCCGCCGGACGCACCATCCGCGGGTCGTCCGCCGGGACCCCAGCCTCGCCCAGCGCGAAGATCGCGTACGCCGTGTCCCATACCGGCGACTTGCAAGGCTGCATCCGGAACGTATCCTTTTCCTCGATCCCGAGCGCCTCGAACTCATCGAGAGCGCGAATTACCTGCGGATCGTCCGTGGAGTACCCCTGCGCGCGCAGCGCGATGATCGAGTTCAGGATGCCCGGATAGATCGCACCCAAACCGTCGCTCATCTCGAGCCGCTCCAGCATCCACTTCTCGGCTTTCTTCAGCGCCAGCGTCCGCAACGGGCGCACATGCACCCGCTCAAAGAAGTGGACGAGATTATTGAGCACCAGGAAGAAGTTACGCCACGAGATGGGACTCTTGTCCCACTTCAACTGCAGGTTGCCGTGCCGTCCTTCCAGGAACAGCTCGTCGATATTCATCTCGTCGGGAATCTTCTTGAATGGCTTCTTGGCGTAGCAAATCGACAACGGGACCAGGATCGCCCGCGACCACGAGGAAATTTCGTAGAGGTTGAACCAGAACCAGTTCGGAAACAGCACGATCTCCGGCGGAATGGCCGGCACCGCCACGTAGTCATACTGCCCGAAGAAACACAGGTACATCTTCGAAAAGGTATTGATCGCCGTCACGCCACCAAGTGCCAGGATGCACTCGCGGGCCTTCGTCATCTCCGGCTCTTCTGCCATCCGGCCCATTAGCTTCAGCGCGAAATATGCCTTCACCGAGGCGCTGACATTCGACGGACCGCCTTTGAAAATACTCCAGCCGCCGTCCTCGTTCTGGTGCCTGAGGATCTCGCGCGCGGCCTTCTCCATCTTTACCGGATTGCCGGTGCCAAGCAGGGTATGCAGGACGATGTAATCCGACTCGAGAGTCGTATCCGCCTCGAGTTCTCCGCACCAGAAACCTTCTTCCCGATCCTGCCGCGAGAAGAGGTACCGCTTCGCCGCTTCCATCGCTTCGGCGATTCGTGCACGTACGCCGTCAATCTTGCCAAATGTAATTTCAGGCTGGATGTGCTTCTCTTCCATCAAAACTCCGGTCCCTGCTGGGGGATGCGTGAGAACCGTATCTCTGTTACTGCGCCGCTGCCGGTGCCGAGCCAATCGCCGCCACGATCTCCGGAGGCAATCCAAAGCGCACGTTTTCCGGCATCACTTCCACTTCCTTCAGGTTCGTAAAGCCCTTGCTCGTCAGGAACTCAACCACCTGCTCCACCAGGATCTCCGGCGCCGACGCGCCCGCCGTCACTCCGACGGTCTTCACGCCCTCCAGCCACTCCGCCTTGATCGCCTTGCAGTTCTCGATCAGGTAGGAGTGCGTCTTCAGGTTGCGCGCCACTTCCACCAGCCGGTTCGAGTTGGAACTATTGTCCGAGCCCACCACCAGCAGCAGATCGCAATCGGCCGAAACATCCTTCACCGCCGTCTGCCGGTTCTCCGTCGCATAACAAATGTCCTGCGCGTGCGGGCCGCGGATATTGGGAAACTTCTTCTTGAGCGCTTCAATCACGTGCACCGTCTCGTCCAGGCTCAACGTCGTCTGCGTGAGATACGCCACCCGGTTCGGATCCGGCACTTCCAGCTTGTCGACCTCTTCCGGCGTAGAGATCACGTAGGTCACGTCCGGCGCCTCGCCCAGCGTTCCGACGACCTCATCATGGTCGTGGTGCCCGATCAACACCAGCGAGTGCCCTTCCTTCGCGAACTTAATCGCCTCCACGTGCACCTTGGTCACCAGCGGACACGTCGCATCCACCACCCGCAGCCCGCGCTTCTTGCTCGCCTCCCGTACCTCCGGCGAAACCCCGTGCGCGCTGTAGATCACCCGCTGCCCGTTCGGCACCTCGTCGATCTCATCGACGAAGATTGCCCCCTTGCTGGCCAGGTCATCGACCACGTAGCGGTTGTGTACGATCTCTTTCCGCACATAGATCGGTGCACCGAAGGCCTCCAGCGCAATGCGTACAATATCGATGGCGCGAACCACCCCGGCGCAGAAGCCTCGCGGCTTCAGCAAAAGTAAAGTTTTTTCGTTTGCGTCCAAGTTCATGAATGCTTCCAGTATACGTGTTTAGCTGGATTGAAACCCACTTCCCCACTGCTTAGCATAGCCCGTCCAGCCTCCCCAAAAACACGCTAAGGCATGGAATGCCGACGAGTTAGCAGCCGTTGGTAGTATTCAGCTAGTAAACGGATGTACCACCTTAGCGCCTGTCATGAGGGTGGAATCGGCGGGACGAAGGGCTTGGACTGCGCCAGCGATTCTCGAACGGCCCAACCTCGGGCCCCGACGCATCACGCTTTTACTTTCCGTCCTTCTCAAAGCCAATCTTATCCAGCATCGGTTGCACCTCCGGATTCTGCATGAACAGCTTCCAGATCAGCCCCGTCCGGTAGTTCTCCGTCATCACCACAATCGGAGCCTGGTTCAGTCCCATGTAAATAGGCGAATACCAGTCCTGGCTCTGGTTGAACGCATCCCGCGGTCCGTAAATGCCCCAAACCCCTTCACCCAAATCCCGATAGAAGTGCTTCAACGCCGCCATCGATTTTTCCGGCGTGTACGGGAACGACGACAACGCCCCGGTCGGAACCATTGTCCCGTCATCGTGGTCCGTATCCGGCGCACGCGGCACGTATCCCTCCGGTCCATCCGCCGCCGTCAATCCCCACGCATCCGGCCCATATCCCTTGAAGTGTTTGGGGTTCGCTACCGAATAGTCATAATTGATTCGCGCGATGTTCCGATTATTATCGAAGTAGTCGGTGAACCTGTCGTGAATGCCGCGGGCGTCGAAGCCCATGTAGGAATAATCGGTGAAGAACAGCGGACCTCCGGTTCCCACTCCCACATCGAGCTTGATCCCGTAATACGTGTGGCCGTTGGTGTACTGGTCGCCCTCTTTTGTCTCGCCCCATGCGCTGCGATAATGCGCCGCCTGCTCGCTCTGGCTCGCCCACCCCGTGTAATAGAGACTCGGCGCCACCGGATGCGTCGGCGAAGCAATCGCCAGCAGGTAAGTGATCATCACCTCGTTGAAGCCCGTCAGCCTGTGGTTGATGTGCCATGCCCAGTTCGGCGACCAGTGCCAGTAAAGCGCAGTGCTGTCTGCCGTGCGCTGGTACCAGCTCCACTCCACATCGTCCCAGAGTTTCGTAATGCGCTTCGCTAGCGACTGCTCCGCCGCATTCGCTCCGTTAAAGTATTGCCGCGCCGCCAGCATCCCCTCCATCAGGAACGAGGTCTCGACCAGGTCGCCGCCATCGTCGAAGATCCCGAACACCGCCATCGTCTGCGCGGTATCGCCATTGTTAAAGTGCGCCCACACCCCGTGATAGCGCGGCGCCTTCTCGAAAAACGACACGATCTTCGTCATCCGTTCCACGCCCTGCTCGCGCGTGATGAACCCGCGATCCACGCCGACGATGAGCGCCATGATGCCGAAGCCGCTCGCCCCCGTCGCCACGATGCGATCGTCTCCGGGAATGCTCTCCAGCGTCGCTCCGGCCTTTGGGTGCGCCCCGTCCCAGTAGTAGTGGAAACACTCCTCCTGCAGCATGGTCAGCAGTTCGTCGTCGTTCAGCTGCCGCGTCGTGGCGGAAGCGGTCTGCGACAGCGCCGATTCCCGGTAGCCTCGGTCCCACGCCGCAACCTTGTACTCCGCCTTCTCACCCGCCTTTCCCAGCCAGTCCATGTAGCGATGATTCTCTCCTTCTTCCGTCCCCACGGGCTGAAAGACGCCGCCGTTCAACGACCGATAGACGACATAGCTTTGCACTTCAGCGCCCGGCACCGCATCCCAACTCACATCCACGTGCCGCTCATATCCCTTGGCTCGGACATTCGCGGGCGCAGGCAATTTCCCTGCACGATCTGACGGGTTATCGATCTTGAAATCGTCCACGATCAGCGTATGCGACCCGGTAGACGCGTTCTGAAAGAACACGATCCTGCGCAACCTGTGCAGATCGATGGGGTGAATCGATGCACTTGGAATCTTGTCCAGTGGAACGGTCACCTCGACCCACTTCCCCGCCGGCATCTCCCGCACATAATTCTTCAATGGAAGCGTGGCGCTGAATCCGCGGTCTTCATCCTGCAACCGCATCGCCGGCAGTTGATCGCCCGCAATTGCCGCCGGAGCCAGGCACCAGAATGTCAGCTCCGATCCGTTCAGGGTTGGCCCGCGGTCGCGGAACATCACCAAATTGATCGCCGCCTCCCATCCACCCTGCGCGCTCGAGGTCCACTCCAGCCGCAAAGCATTCGGCGGGGAATGAAAAAACTTGGTCTCGACCGGCAACTTCCCGTCCACCAATTGCAATGTGCTCGGTTCCGACGCATGTCCCGCGCTGTAGAAATAGCCGTCTTTTTCCAGGCTGTTATCAAAAATCACGTGCTCGTAGTAGGGATAATTCTGCTGCGCTTGTGCCGCCTCCCCGAAAAAGGAAAGGAAAAGACCGATAATCGTAATTGCGAAAGGCTTCCGGATTCCCATCATGCCAACAGGATAATGGTTCCGCATTCCGACGTCACCGTCCCGGCATGAACCGTCCGGCCACAAAGAGCAGGCTCCGCACGCCAACACTCGTCCCCCGTTGTCATCCTGAGCGAAGAACGCGCAGCGTTCGCAGCCGAAGGACCCCTACCCGCTCGAAACTTTCCACGTGTCATCCTGAGCGAAGAACGCGCAGCGTTCGCAGTCGAAGGACCCCTATCCGCTCCACGCTCCTGTCATGGCGACCGAAGAATGCGGATACCAATCCGCATTCGCAGCGGAGCTACCCTTTGTTTGGCTCTTGGCTCTCATCCGGAGCGCAGAACGCGCAGCGTTCGCAGTCGAAGGACCCCTACCGCTCCACTCTCCTCATGGCGACGAAGAATGCATACCGATGCGGATTCGCAGCCGAAGGATCTCGCGTTTTGCCCGCGTCAGCATCCAGCCCTGCCTGTCCACAACACAAAAGCGCGAAGCCCGCGACACCTACTCCTTCGATCCCCACTCGATCAGTCGCTTGGTCAGCAGCACCAGCCCCAACACCTGCGTCCATTCGGAGACGATATTGCCCACCACCTGCCCCCACTTCCCCTGCGGATCGGAGCGCGAAAAGAGAATGACCCATCCGATCCCGGTGATCACCAGGAACACCGACAGCGAATGATCGTAGAGCCACAGCAGTAACGGTTTCAGCATGCGCGGTTTGGGACGGCGGCTCTCCGAAGAGCCGATCTCGACGAGATATTTGGTCGCGAACACGGTCACCACCACGCCCGACCAGTCCGCGATCGCATTGCCGAAAAACGATCCCCAATGCGTGTTGGGGTTCGACTGCGTATAGAGCACGAACCACAGCAACAAGAAAGAACAGGCTGCGATTCCGAGTCCGTGGCGATGCCAGAACCCCTTCTTGCCGCGATTGTCGTTAGGCATATAAGACCCTCAGAGTCCCATCCAACCATCCAGAGTTGCCACGGATCTTCTCCTGTCATCCTGAGCGAAGAACGCGGCGTTCGCAGCTTGTCATCCTGAGCGGAGCCCACGCAGTGCGCGCAGTCGAAGGCCCCCTGCGTAGCAGGACGATTGGCGGTGAAGTACCGGTTTGTATCAGGGTACGACTTCAGTCGTGACGCCCAACCCAGCCGAAAAGGGGCTTCAGCCCCTGCTACCTTTTGTTTTGATTTTCCACCGCGACGACATCGCTCCCACCTCGAGCCTCCAGCGCGAGGCTCGGAACGTCATCACATCCTTCACGTGCACTCCTCACAGACATGCCCGGCACCCCTCCCTATATCCTCCTATCGATGGCAAGCGCGGTTTGTGTCGCTTCTTCGATCTATGAGCTAACCCTTTATTTTGGAATATTTTACCCGTAACTCGCTTGCTTTCTATATTTTGCGAAGATTACACCGCCTAAGTTGCTGAAAATACAAGAGGGGTGGGGAGGGGGGTACCTGCCGTTTTCAACTCTCCCCGGCAAAGGATTACTCTAGGAACGTCATGACCGTGATCAAGCAGGAAGACCTCATCCAGAGCGTAGCCGACGCGTTGCAATACATCTCCTATTACCACCCCGTCGACTTCATCAAGAGCCTCGCTGCCGCCTACGAAAAAGAGCAGTCCGAGGCCGCGCGCGACGCCATCGCGCAGCTCCTCATCAACTCGCGCATGTGCGCCGAGGGCCACCGCCCCATCTGCCAGGACACCGGTATCGTCACCGTCTTCCTCAAGATCGGCATGAACGTTCAATGGCAGGCGACGATGACCGTGGACGAGATGGTGAACGAAGGTGTTCGCCGCGCCTACAATCATCCCGACAACAAGCTTCGCGCCTCCATCCTCGCCGACCCCGCCGGCGCCCGCAAGAATACCCAGGACAACACCCCCGCGGTCGTCAACATTCAGCTCGTCCCCGGCGACACTGTCGATGTCATCGTCGCCGCTAAGGGTGGCGGTTCCGAAGCCAAATCGAAATTCGCCATGCTGAACCCCTCGGATTCCATCGTCGAGTGGGTTCTGAAAACTGTTCCGACCATGGGCGCGGGCTGGTGTCCTCCCGGGATGCTCGGTATCGGCATCGGCGGCACCGCTGAGAAAGCGATGCTGCTCGCCAAAGAGTCACTTATGGATCCCATCGATATCCAGGAGCTCATCGAACGCGGCGCTAAAACCCGCGCTGAAGAACTGCGCATCGAGCTCTATAAGAAAGTCAACGCTCTCGGCATCGGCGCGCAGGGTCTCGGCGGACTCACCACCGTCCTCGACGTGAAAGTGCGCGATTATCCGACTCACGCCGCAAATCTGCCCATCGCCATGATTCCCAACTGCGCCGCTACCCGCCACGCCCACTTCCATCTCGACGGCAGCGGCCCCGCGCATCTCGAGCCGCCCTCCCTCGAAGATTGGCCGAAGCTCACCTACGCCCCGAAGAATGCGCGTCGCGTGAACCTCGATACCGTCACCCGCGAAGAGGTCGCCACCTGGAAGCCCGGCGAGGTCCTGCTGCTCAACGGCAAGCTCCTCACCGGCCGCGACGCCGCCCACAAGCGCATGACGGACATGCTGAACAAGGGTGAGAAGCTCCCGGTGGACTTCACCAACCGCTTCATCTACTACGTCGGCCCGGTCGATCCCGTCCGCGAAGAAGTGGTCGGTCCCGCCGGCCCCACCACCGCCACGCGCATGGACAAATTCACCCGCCAGATGCTCGAGCAGACCGGATTGCTAGGCATGGTCGGCAAAGCAGAACGTGGACCGGTCGCGATCGAAGCCATTCGCGACAACAAGGCCGTCTACCTGATGGCCGTTGGCGGCGCCGCCTACCTGGTTTCGAAAGCCATCAAGTCCTCGCGCACAGTGGCCTTCGCCGACTTGGGCATGGAAGCAATTTACGAATTCGACGTGAAGGACATGCCGGTCACAGTTGCAGTCGACGTCAACGGGACCAGCGTTCACCAGACCGGCCCCGCCGAGTGGAAGGAAAAAATTGCGGAGCTCGTCTCGATCGGCTGAGATTACGGAAGCTTGATGTTGTTTTCCCCAACGATGGTCAATGCCGACCACAGGTTCGTGATTCCGAGCAGGTGCTTGATCTGTGGGCCGACATTCTTCATCTCCAGCGAGCAGCCCGCCGCCTTGGCATGCACGTACACGCGAACCAGCGTCCCCAGGCCCGTGCTGTCCATACGAATGAGCTCCGTGAAATCCAAGACGACCCTTTTATGCTCTGGCATCAGCTCCCGGATGCAGTCGTAGAACCGGTCGTTCTGCCCCATAACCAGCCTGCCACCGCAGCGCACAACTGGGGTGGCACCGGTTCGATTCACATCAATCGTAAGCACACTAGCAGCCGCTCTTTCGGACATGAAACCTCGCTCCTCGAAAAAACTTCTTTGGCCCGGGCGCGGAGTCATGACAAATACAACATCCGCCATAAAAACGCATCCAATTTCTGCAGACGAACGGCGGGCAGGTTTTTATCGCTTCCCTGCTCTAATACTCGCGCGAAGCAGAGCGATGTCAGCGCGAGTACCGGTTCTTCTAGCGAATGTCCGCAAATCGCACATTCACAATCGGGTACTCTTTCCAGTCCTTGTAGTCGAAGTGCCACCACTCGAATTCGTAGACGGTGAAGCCCTCGGCCTCCATCGCCTTGCGTAAAACTTCACGGTGTGCCCGCTCCTCAGCCGTACCGCCCGCGTAGTTCGGATGCGCCCGCTCCGACATCTCGTCGTATCCGCTCGGCATCGAGAGCGGTTGATTTGTCTTGAGGTCGTAGATCGTCAGATCGACCGCGCATCCACGATTGTGCCGCGAACCGCTCGCCGGATCAGCCACGTACTCGTGGTCCTTCACCGGCGTCGCGTCCCAGAAGATCTTGGTCACATACCACGGGCGATATGCATCGAATACCAGGAGTCCCAGGCCCTGCTCATGCAGCTTGCGATTTACCCGCGCCACCGCCTCCGCCGCCGGACGCTCCATGAACGCCCGCGCCTCTTCATACAGGGGCACCCCCAGGAAGTTGTTGCTGGAAGCGTAATGGATGTCGAGCTTGATTGAGGGGTCGAGCCGGGTGAGTTCCACGAGGTCAGGCTTGCGGAAGATGCCACTCTCCGCAGGCGGAGATGCTTTCAGCGCATCCGCCCGCAATTCCGCGATCGGACGAACCGGTTGGATGTGGAATTGTTGCGATTGCTGCTGCGCCCCGAGCGACGCGCACAGGAAGAATAAGAGAACCCCACGCCGAAACATGGAGGTGAGGATACAACAGTGCAGGTTTGAGGTAGAGCGAGCCTTTCAGGCTCGCCTTCAATGCGCTGGACGCGGCTGGCTTTCGCCGCTGGGGTAAAACCTCTATGCCTCGCTGAAGTACTTCGCCATTTCGCGGAACTTGCGGTAGCGCTCCTCCAGCATCTGCTCCTTCGACATCGCCTGCAACTCGCTCAGGTGCTTCCCCAGCGCCTCTCCGACATACGCAGCCGCTTCATCGTAGTCGGTGTGCGCTCCGCCGGCGGGTTCGCGAACGATGTCATCCGCCGTCCCCAAGGCGACATTGTCTTCGGCTGTGATCTTCAGCGCTGCCGCGGCGATCTCCTTCTTGGTCGAATCACGCCACATGATCGAAGCGCATCCCTCCGGCGAGATCACCGAATAGATGCTGTTCTCCATCATCAGCACGCGGTCGGCGACGGCAATCGCCAGCGCCCCGCCCGATCCTCCTTCGCCCGTAATGATCGTGATCACGGGTACATTCAGGCGAGCCATTTCGCGCAGGTTATGCGCGATGGCCTCCGCCTGGCCGCGCTCTTCCGCACCCAGCCCCGGATAGGCGCCCACTACATCGACGAACGTAAAGATGGGACGGTCGAACTTCTCGGCAATCTTCATTGCCCGCAGCGCCTTGCGATAGCCCTCCGGATTGGGCGATCCGAAGTTGCGCCGGAACTTCTCCTTGTTGTCGCGGCCTTTCTGCGTGCCCACCACCAGGCACTCCTGCCCGCGGAAGCGCGCCATACCGCAGACGATCGCAGCATCGTCCGCAAAGGCCCGGTCGCCATGGATCTCGCTGAAGTCCGTGAAAAGGCGATCGACATAGTCCATCATGTAGGGCCGCTGGGGATGCCGCGCCAATTCAACCTTTTGCCATGGACCCATTTGCGCGGTAACCTGCCGTCGTAAGGAAGCAACTCGCTCGTGCAATTCCTGGAGCTGCTTGCGCGCCGCCTGGTTGTCTCCCGCGGCTGCTTCCAGCTCCGAAATCTGCTTCTCGATCCGTTCCAGTTCCTGTTGTGCTTTTGAAGTGGCTTCCATCTTTGGGGCTTTCGCTCCTGGCGAATCAACGAGGCGCTCGACTGCGGTAATCCAGTAGTCCACCGCCGGCAGAATTCCGTTCTTCACCAGTCCGGAATCGCGTTCCGCTGTGGCCGGATGCGGTGCGGCTTGGTTTTTCGGAGCAGCCAACAGTAACTCCCGGCAATGCAGGATTTAATCGATTGCTCGTACCGCGCCCCGGCCGCACAGCTCTTCCACGCGCGCGACGAACGTCCGGTCCGCTTGCACATTATAGCTTTCCGCTTCCATCACGACCAGAAAGTCTCCCGCCTGTTCCAGATCGAACAAAACTTTCGCGTTTCCCTTGCATTCCCCGAAAATCAAGTGCAGGGCGTCAATCATTCCCTCCGTCGCATTCTCCAGCGGTACCCGCAGCCGAATCTTCGACGGAAGTTTCGGCACCGCGGTCTCCAGAGGCACGATGTCACTGACCATGATCTTCGGAGGATTGTCTTCTTCGATCCGAATGGCACCCTTCACCAGCACGGGTACTTCCAGCTTCAGCCGCTCGACAAGCCGCTTGTAGTTGTCGCTGAAGCATAGAAAGGCGACGGCACCATGCATGTCCTCCAGTGTCCCGAGGGCATACATGTCGCCTTTCTTCGACTTCGCGACCTTCACGTTGCACATCACGCCGCCAACGTAATACTCCTCTTTCCCTGTCGACGCGCGCATAGCCTTCAGGTCCTCGGTATTCAACGCGCGGAAGTCCGCGAGTTTGTCCTTATACTTCTCCATCGGATGCCCGGTGATGAAGAATCCGAGGATTTCTTTTTCGTACGCCAGGCGCTGGTGCTCATCCCAATCGGGGACATTGGGCAGCTGGTCGTTCACCTTTCCCGGCTTCTCCTCGTCGAACACGCCAAATAAGCCATGCTGGCCCGACTCCGCGTCGCGCTGCATTTTCTGCGCATGTTCCATCGAGCGATCGATGACCGCGAAGAGCTGCGAACGACGTCCGAGCGGGTCCATCGCCCCACTCTTGATCAGCGATTCGATCACGCGTTTATTCAGCAACCGCAAGTCAACCTTTTCGCAGAACTGGAAAAACGAAGCGAACTTTCCGAGCCCGCCCCGTGCATTCACAATCGACTCAATCGCGTTGTGGCCGAGGTTCTTGATCGCCGACAGCCCAAAACGGATCGCTTCGCCATCGGGCGTAAAGCTCGCCAGCGAGATGTTCACATCCGGCGGCTCAACGGCTATGCCCATATCGCGGCACTCGTTGATGTACTTCACCACGTCATCGGTACTACCGCTCACCGACGTCAGCAGAGCCGCCATGAACTCGATCGGATAGTGCGTCTTCAGATATGCGGTGTGGTATGCCAGCAACGCATAGGCCGCCGAGTGCGACTTATTGAAGCCGTATCCAGCGAACTGCTCCATTAGATCGAAGATGTGGATGGTGAGGTCCTTGGCATACCCCCGGTCGATCGCGCCCTTGGTGAAGCGATCGCGCTGCTTCTCCATCTCCTTGGGATCTTTCTTGCCCATGGCGCGGCGCAACAGATCGGCTTCCCCCAGCGAGTAGCCCGCCAGTTTGTTGGCGATCTGCATGACCTGTTCCTGGTAGACGATGACGCCCAGCGTTTCGGCCAGGATCGATTTCAAATCGTCGTGGAAATAGTCAACCTTCGCCCGTCCCCACTTGCGGTTGATGAAGTCGTCGATCATCCCGCCCTGGATCGGGCCGGGCCGGTAAAGCGCGTTCAACGCCGTCAGGTCTTCGACGGTGTCGGGCTTATACTTTCGCAGCACGTCGCGCATGCCCGAACTTTCAAACTGGAAGATGCCGCTGGTGTATCCGCTGTGGAAGATGCGCTCGTAGGTCGCCTTGTCGTCAAGCGGAAGCTTCTCCAGCTCCACCTTCTCGCTCTTCGTCTGCGCAATCAACTTCAGTGCATCGTCCAGAATCGTAAGCGTGGTGAGCCCGAGGAAGTCCATCTTCAACAGGCCCATCTTCTCGACTGCCTTCATGTCGTAGGCAGTCACGATTTCGTCGTTCTTCGTGCGATGCAGTGGAACCAGGTCGGTGAGCGGCTGCGGCGCGATCACCACCGCCGAGGCATGCACTCCCGCGTTTCGCACCAGCCCTTCAAGGCGTTTGGCGGTGTCGATCAATTCCTTCACCTGCGGCTCGGACTCGTACGCACTGGCCAACATCGGCGAATCCTTCAAGGCGCCGTCGATGGTGATATTGATCGTCGTTGGGACCATCTTCGCCACGCGGTCCACTTCCGCATAGGGAATGTCCATCGCGCGCCCGCAGTCCTTGATCGCCGCCTTCGCTGCCATCGTGCCAAAGGTGATAATCTGCGCCACCTGGTCGCGTCCGTACTTCTCGGTCACATATTTGATGACCTCGCCGCGACGGTTCATGCAGAAGTCCACGTCGATATCGGGCATCGAAATGCGTTCGGGGTTCAGGAAGCGCTGGAAGAGCAGGTTGTTCTGGAGCGGATCCACATCTGTGATCGCCATCGCGTACGCGACCAGTGACCCAGCGGCCGATCCACGTCCCGGCCCCACGGGAATATTGTTCTCCTTGGCGTAGCGAATGAAATCCCACACGATGAGGAAGTAGCCGGGAAACTGCATCTTCTTGATCGTGTCAATTTCGAAGTTCAACCGCTCTTCATATTCGGCGAACGAGTGCCGCAGCCGGCCCTGCGCCTGCAATTCGCGCATCAGGTTCACGCGCTTCGCCATCCCCTTGCGCGCCACTTCCTCGAAGTAGCTGTCAATCGACATGCCTTCCGGCACATCGAACCTGGGGAAGGGATTCTTTACTTTCTCCAGCTTCACGTTGCAACGTTCGGCGATCTCCATCGTTCGCGAGATCACGCGTTCGGCGCCGTTGAACAGCTGCCCCATCTCGCGCGCGCTCTTCACGAAAAACTGGTTGGTCGAAAACTTCAGCCGGTTGGTGTCATGAATCGATTTGCCCGTCTGGATGCAGACCATCACGTCCTGCGCGTGGCTGTCGTCTTCGCAAAGATAGTGGCTGTCGTTTGTGGCCACCATCGGGTATCCCAGCTCTTTCTCAAGGTCGAAGAGTCCCTGGTGAATCCGCTTCTCTTCTTCCAGCCCCTGGTCCTGGATCTCGAGATAGAAATTGTTCTTCCCGAAGATTTCACCGAAGGTCGTCGCTGCCGTCTTCGCCGCCTCGTACTTCCCTTCCGTCAGCCGCTCGGCGACTTCACCTTTTAAGCAGGCCGAGAGGCCTATCAAGCCCTTCGCGTGCTCGGCGAGGAATTTCTTACCGACGCGCGGCTTGTAATAAAAACCGTGCAGCGAGGCCTCGCTCACGATCTTGACGAGGTTGCGATAGCCCTCTTCGTTCTCTGCCAGCACGATCAAGTGGTTGTATTGATCGCCCTCCGGCGCCGCCCGATGATCCTCTTTCTGGCAGATGTACAGCTCGCATCCCAGGATCGGCTTAATGCCCTTCTCCTTCGCGGCGTTCGAGAAATGCACCGCGCCGTAGATGTTGCCGTGATCGGTCATGGCAACAGCCGGCTGGTCGAGTTCCTTCACGCGCGCCACCAGCTTCTCGACGTCGCTGGCGCCGTCGAGCATGGAGTAGTCGGTATGCAGGTGGAGATGGACGAATTCAGAGGCCATGGGGGTCTGCTTTTATTCTATTCGCTCAGCGCGGGCGTGGGTAACCGGAACCACGGCTGGCCTGTGGAATTCACGGTCGAAATAGGCCTTCGAACGCCCGCGACGATCTTCGCCTCGACCAAATCGCACGATAGGCAACGAGTCGCGTAGCGACGGCAGACAATAGCCCAGCACGTGAGTGCTGGGAAGGTTGCCGTTCAAATCGGGAGTCCGCTTCCGCGGACGACATTCATTGGCCACGGCACTCCCAGATCTGTTTTGTCCGTTTCAGTCGAATGTTCTGCGTAAACCCATCCAGCGTCAACGGACGTCGGAGACGATTTCATCCGTCACTGAATCGAGGTGCAAGGCATGACGTTGGAGAACTTCGCTGTGCGATGGGTATTCTTCCAGATGATCGACCCACTCTTGCCTTCTCGCTTCCCGGCGATTTCCTGACCATCGCTCAGTTCGAGGGCCCTGCTTTTCATCCTACACAAACAGATCCCGCTCCCCCCGCTTGATGCGCTCCAGCATGGCCGTCACAAAGGCGCGTTGGGTGTGCGGCATTTTCTCCAATTGTTTCTCAATGACACGCTCGCCTGCGATCTTCGCATCCCCCGCCGAATAGTCGCAAAGATACTCGAGCAGGGTGGTCAGGGCATTGGTTTCGCATTTCCGCGAAATCACGTGTGGGAAGCTCGCCAGGTTCCTGAATTCGCCACCGGTGCGGCCGACGCGATAACACGCGGTGCAGAAGGACGGGATAAAGCCTAGCTCGGCGACCTCGCGCACTACCTCGCTCAGCGGCCGATGGTCGCCGACCACGAACTGCCCGGCATCTTTATCGATTTCGTTTTCGCTGTAACCGCCCGGATCCGTGCGGCTGCCCGCCGACATCTGCGAAATCCCGATCTCCAGGCACTTCCGCCGAATCTCCGCCGGTTCCCGCGTCGACATCACCAGGCCCGTGTAGGGCACCGCCAGCCGAAGCAGCGCCACGATCTTCAAAAAGTCGTCATCGTTCACCGCATACGGTGGACGTGCGGCCACATCCGATCCCACCGCCGGCTCGATGCGTGGAACGCTGATGGTGTGTGATCCCGCTCCGTAGGTCCGCTCTAGATCCCGAATATGCTGCAACAGCGCCAGCGTCTCCCATCGCCAGTCATAGAGCCCGTACAGAACCCCCATACCGACATCGCCGACCCCACTCTCCATGGCGCGGTGCATCACGGTCGCACGCCAATCGAAATCCGCTTTCTTGCCCGCTTTATGCACGCTCGCGTAGGTCGGCCGGTGGTAGCTCTCCTGGAAGCACTGGTACACCCCAAGCTTTGCCTCGCGCAGCGCGTAGAACTGTTCGACCGTCGGCGGTGCAATGTTCGCATGCACCCGCCGCATCTCGCCGTTCCCCGACTTCGTCGCGTAGATCGTCGCGATCGACTCGAGAATGTATTGGAAGTCGTTCTTCGGGTAAGCCTCTCCCGCCACGAGCAGGGTGCGCTTGTATCCCTGCTCGATCAGGATCCGCGTCTGTTCGGCGATCTCCTTCTGGCTGAGCCAGCGGCGCCGCACCTCTTTGTTGTCCTTACGGAACGCGCAATACGAGCATTCGTTGGTGCACAGGTTCGAGATATACAACGGCGCGAACAGCACCAGCCGCGACCCATAAACTTCGTTCTTTACGAAACGCGCAGCTTCGTACAGCTCTTCGCGAAGATCTTCATCGGCTTGCATCAGCACCGCGGCCTCGCGCAGTGTCAGCCCAGCCATCGACCGCGCCTTCGCCAGGCATTCGCGCGCCATCGAACGGTCGGCGCCACTCGCCTGCCGAAGCGCTACCTCGATTTCGCGCTCATCCACAAAATCGGCAATAGATTTGGTCTTCATCTCCTCCCCATCATCCAGCTCGACGGCAATCGTGTCTGTGATAGAGCGCACAACGCACCGCGTCGGGGATTCCCACCGATTCACGTTAAAATGCGCATCAGTGACCGAGGAGCCCATCCACCCGCCCGCACAGCCGTCATCGGCAATCTTCCGCGCCGCCCGTTGGCTGCGCGAATCGTGGGTCTTTGTCCTCCTTTGTTCTCTCGTGATCCTCCTTCCCTGCTTCTGGCACCGCCCCATCCAGGCCGGCGATCTCGGCAGTCATCTCTACACTGCATGGCTCACCCAGTCCGTCGAACAAGGCCTTCTGCCTGGGCTCCATCTCGATCGCCAGTACACCAACATTCTCTTCGACCTCCTCCTCAGCCATCTGCTCCCCTACTTCGGACTCATCCCCACGGCGCGCATTGCTGTCGGGCTTTGTGTGCTCGTGTTTTTCTGGGGAGGCTTCGCTTTTGCCTCGGCGGCTGCCAACAAAGCCGCAGGGAGCGTCGTGCCGCTGTTGGCGATGATCAGTTATGGCGTCATCTTTCACTGGGGATTCTTCAACTGCTATCTCTCGGTGGGCATTTCCTTTTTCGCGCTGGCCATCGTTGCCGGCGGCTCGCTCCGGGAGTTTCTGATCCTCCCGCTGCTTTTTGTGCTGGCCGCCGTCGCTCATCCGATGGGCGCCGCCTGCATGGTTGCCTTGGGCATTTACCTCGCGGCCCTTCGATTTCTGCCCACGAAATATCAACTCGTCGCCACTCTGCTGGTCATCGCGTCGCCCTTCATCATTCGCGCGGGGCTGGCCCATCGGGTTCAGATCCTTTCGCCGGAAAGCCATCGCTACTGGTTGCTTGGCGCCGACCAGTTCGAGGTCTTCACCCGCAGCTACCTGTGGTGCGGCATCGCCGTCTGGATCCTGTGCGGCCTCTGCATCCTGCTTGCGCTGCGGCGTGGAACCATCCCGCGCACTTCGCCCTGGCTGCAGTTTTACCTGGCGATTGCCCTCGCCATCGCCTTCGCCCCCGGCGGCTTCTACAATGACGCCACCTTCGGCATCATGGGCTTTCTGCCCGACCGCGCCTCCCTCTACTCCGCCATCGCCATGGCCGCTCTCGTCACTGTCTGCCGGCCACCACGCTGGTTCCTCGTCGCTACCGGCATCGTCGCCATCGTCTTCTTCGCCATGCTCTTCCGCGATACAGCTCAACTCGAGCGCCGCTATGAGAAAGTCGTCGAACTCGTGCGGCCCTACGCCGGACGGCGCGTTATCTCGCTGCTTCCCCCCGTACCCGGCTCCCGCATCCACGAGGATCATGCCGTCGATCTCGCTTGCGTCGGACGTTGCTACTCCTACAACAACTACGAGCCCAGCTCGAAGCAGTTCCGTCTCAAGGCCGAACCCGGCAACCGCTTCGTCGATGTCGACCAGGACTCGCTCGACGACATGCCCGACGGCAACTATGTTGTTCAGCCCAGCGACCTGCCGCTCTACGAGGTTTATCAGTGCGGCCCCGGCATCGCAGACTTCTGCATCGCCGAGCTCCACGCCGGCCAGGCCAACGGCAACGTACCCGGCATCGTCGCGCATCCCTAGCCACAGGCGTTTCGCCCGCGGCCAGCCCACCTTCCCGCTCGCCCCTCCATCCCTCTCTCTTGTCATTGCGAGGAGCGCAGCGACGTGGCAACCTGCTGTTCCTACCGCGCGGCCAGCCCACCTTCCCGCTCGCCCCACCATCCCTCTCTCTTGTCATTGCGAGGAGCGCAGCGACGTGGCAACCTGCTGTTCCTACCGCGCGGCCAGCCCACCTTCCCGCGCGCCCTCCATCCCTCTCTCTTGTCATTGCGAGGAGCGCAGCGACGTGGCAACCTGCTGTTCCTACCCCGCGGCCAGCCCACCTTCCCGCTCGCCCCCCATCCCTCTCTCTTGTCATTGCGAGGAGCGCAGCGACGTGGCAACCTGCTGTTCCCGGCCAAGATGGTATCCTTTTCCTTACACCACGAATCCGCATGTCCGACTCCGAATCCTTCCTCGACCTCCTGAAAGACTACGAACACGTCCACGCCCACAAGGGCCAGCTCGAAGGCACGGTTGTATCGGTCTCCGACGAACTCGTCTTCATCGACATCGGCTATAAGACCGAAGGCACGCTGCCGCTCACTGCCTTTCCCAAGCCGCCGAATCCCGGCGACAAACTCCAGGTCTCCATCGCCGGACGCGATCCCGAGGGCGGCTACTACCTCCTCTCGCGGACCAAGGTCCAGATGCCCACCGACTGGTCGGCCCTCGAACGTGCCTTCGCCGAGAAGGCGACCATCATGGGCACCGTCACCGGCGTGATCAAAGGCGGCCTCACCGTCGATGTCGGCGTGCGCGCCTTCATGCCCGCCTCGCGCACCGGCACCAAGGACGCTGCCGAGATGGAGAAGCTCGTCGGCTCCGAGATCCGCTGCCGCATCACCAAGCTCGACGTTGCCGACGAAGATCTCGTCGTCGATCGCCGTGCCGTCCTCGAAGAGGAGGTGCGCGCCGCCAGCGGCCGCCGCTACGAGGAACTCCAGGAAGGCGCGACGGTTCACGGGACCGTCCGCAGCCTCGCCAGCTATGGCGCCTTCGTCGATATCGGTGGCGTCGATGCTCTGCTGCACGTTGGCGAGATCTCGTGGACGCGCGTCGAGAATCCCGCTGACGTCCTCACCATCGGCCAGGAGATCGAGGCCAAGGTCCTCAAGCTCGACCAGGACAAGCGCCGCATCTCGCTCAGCATGAAGCAACTCCAGCCGCATCCCTGGGACGCGGTTCCCGGCAAGTACAAAGTCGGCGAACGGGTGCGCGGCGTGGTCTCGCGGCTTACCGACTTCGGCGCCTTCGTCGAGCTCGAACCCGGTATCGAGGGCCTGATCCACATCTCCGAGATGTCGTGGTCGTCGAAGAAGGTCCGCAAGCCGAGCGATGTGGTGAAGGCCGGCGAATCCGTCGAGGTCGTCATCCTCAAGATCGATACCGCCGAGAAGCGCATCGCCCTCGGACTCAAGCAGGCGCTCGGCGATCCCTGGGCCGAAGCCGCGCAGCGCTTCGCCGCTGGAACCGTCGTCGAGGGACCGGTCACCAGCGTCCAGAAGTTCGGGGCCTTCGTGCAACTGGCGGAGGGCATCGAGGGCATGGTACACATCAGCGAGCTGGTCGCCGACCGGCGCGTCAACCATCCGCAGGAAGTTGTGAAGCTCGGGCAGACGGTGCAAGCGATGGTCCTCGCCATCGACTCCGACAAGCGCCAGATCAAGCTCAGCATGAAGCAGCTCATTCCGACGGGACTCGATGAATACATCGCCGAGCACAAGGTCGGCGACGCCGTCACCGGACGCGTGCTGGAAGTGAAGGGCGATCACGGCCGCGTCGAACTCGGCGAAGGCATTCACGCCGCCGCGAAGTTCACCGCCAAATCCGCCGCAGTTACTTCCGCCACGAGTTCGCCGAAGGCCGATCTGTCCTCGTTAGGCGCGATGCTGCAATCGAAGTGGAAGAGCGGCGCAGCCCAGTCGTCGAAGCCCGAAGAAATCCAGTCCGGCCAAATCCGCAGCTTCAAGATCACCAAGCTCGACGCCGATGGGAAGAAGATTGAAGTAGAGATGGAATAAGCCACCCATACGCCCGAAATACGCGGCCAGATGCAGCTACAAGGTTAAGCCGTCTCAGGCTGGAAGGCTCTCGCAGTTATTCGTGGAAGAAACGCGCAATTCCTGGGGCCCGGTTGTCTTAACTAGGCGTAATTCGCCACGTGACTGAGCGGCGCTTTCACGTTGTGCCAAACGCACAATTCAGTCCAATGCTGGCGATGGTACACGTCCTTGTAAAAGATCATTCCTCGGAGAAAGATTTGACCACCCGACTCCTGATAGAAGGCGCCTTGAGTTGGGCTCAAGCCTGCCGGGGCGCCGATCTATCTATTCCCACTCAATCGTTCCCGGCGGCTTGGACGTGATGTCGTACACCACGCGGTTGATGCCCTTCACCTCATTCACGATCCGATTGCTGATCGACTTCAGCACGTCGTAGGGCAGCGGGACCCAGTCGGCGGTCATGCCGTCTTCGCTGTGCACGCTGCGCACGGCGCAGGTGTAGGCATAGGTACGCTGGTCGCCCATGACCCCCACCGACATCACCGGCAGCAGCACGGCGAAGGATTGCCAGATCTTGGTGTAGAGCCCGGCCTTCTTGATCTCGCTGACGACGATGTGGTCGGCAAGCTGGAGCAGGGCGATACGCTCCGGGGTGACTTCACCGAGAATCCGGACGGCAAGGCCGGGGCCGGGGAATGGCTGGCGGTTGAGAACGTCTTCCGGCATCCCCAGGTCGCGCCCGATGCGGCGCACCTCATCCTTAAACAAATCCTTTAAGGGTTCGATGAGCTTGAGCTTCATCTTCTCGGGCAGCCCGCCGACGTTGTGGTGGCTCTTGATGACCTGCGAAGGGCCGCGCACGGATTGCGATTCGATGACATCGGGATAGAGCGTGCCCTGGACGAGCCAATCGACTTTGCCGCTCTGCTGCTCGATGCGGTGGGCTTCCTGCTCGAAGACGGTGATGAACTCGTTGCCGATGATCTTGCGCTTCTTCTCGGGCTCGGTGACGCCCTTGAGCTTGCCGAGGAACAGGTCGGTGGCATCGACGCCGACGATGTTGAGGCCGAGCTTGTCGCGCAGATTGGTTTGCACGCTCGCGAACTCGTTGAGGCGGAGGACACCGTTGTTGACGAAGATGCAGGTGAGCTGTTTGCCGATGGCCTTGTGGACGAGCGTCGCGGCGACCGAGGAATCTACGCCGCCGGAGAGTCCGCAGATGACGTGGCCGCTGCCGACCTGCTGGCGAATGCGCTCGACGGTTTCGTCGATGAAGCGCGCCGGCGTCCAGTTGGGCTTGATCTTTACGATCTCGAAGAGGAAGTTACGCAGGATCTCGGTTCCCTGCCGGGTGTGGTGGACTTCGGGATGGAACTGGATGGCGTACCAGTTCTTCGCGGGATATTGAATTCCAGCCACGGCGTTGGCGGTCTTGGCGAAGAGGGTGAAGCCGTCGGGGAGCTTGTCGGCTTCATCGCCGTGCGACATCCAGACCTGGAGAGGGCCGGTGAGATGCGCGAAGAGCGGCGAGTCGGCGACGATTTCAACTTCGGCATGGCCGTACTCGCGCTTGGCGGCGGCGTGGACGGTGCCCCCGAGGTTGTGCGTCATCCATTGCAGGCCGTAACAGATGCCGAGCACGGGGAGGCCGAGTTGGAGAACTTTGGGATCGGCGGGCGGGGCGTCGGCGTCGTAAACCGAGCTGGGGCCGCCGGAGAGGATGATGGCGGCGGGATTGTATTTCTGGATTTCGTCGAGCTTGGCGGTACAGGGCAGGACAACCGAGAAGACGCTTTGTTCACGGATACGGCGCGCAATCAGCTGGGTATATTGCGAACCGAAGTCGAGGATGACGATTGATTGGGTGTCCACTTTTGAGTCTCGCAGAATGAGGAAACAGTGTAAAGGGGGAGTAGCGATTTGTGCAGGAGGGATGGTTAGCTTTGGGGCGGGCCCCGGGCTATCCGCCATCCGGTGTCGGATACGGCGGGTTCGAGATCGGCGGAACGGAAATGTCAGGGCGGAGATCGGGAATGGCGTAGCTGGGCTCCGGGCTGGGATGAAGCTCCTGCTCGGCGATTTCGATATATCCGGCGTAGCGGGCCACGAAGAGCAGGTCGGCCCCGGCGCAATAGAGCATGGTGCTCGCAAGAGCAGCGAGGAAGACCACGAACTTCGGAAGGATCTGCACGAAGCCCATGGGAATGGCCGCGACGCCGCTCATGAAAACGAACCAGACGAGGCGCAGCGCGAGATGGGCCAGGTTGAGGCCGAAGAGGCTCCCGGAGCGCGAGCGCGTGAGTTGCCAGGCGCCGAGCATCGCCCGTGGCAGGGTCAGCCCATCGCGCAGGGCGTAGATGGGCGCGAGCAGCAGGATCCAGTTAAAGAAAGACAGGATGGCCGCCGCGGTCACGAACATCGCGAGAAATAAGAAAAGAAAAGCCGCGGTATGGACCTGGTCGCCGCTGGTGAGGAGTGCGGAGATGAACGCGCTGGCGAAGTAAACGGCGAGGCCGATCCAGAGCAGGGCCACGCGAAGGAACTGGATTGCGACGACGGTGCGCAGGTTGAGGCGCGTCGTACGCTCTTCCCCGTGGTCGATAGCGGCGCGTTCGAGGAGCACGCGGGTGTTGGCGGTACGCGCGATGCCCGCGGTGACGATCCACAGAAACGACAGGCTCACCCCGGCGATGAGCGCGAGTCGCGCGAGCAGTCCCCACTTGTCGTGCAGCAGGTCGCGCAGATACGTACTGGAGGACGACCGGGTTCCAGGTTCGCAGCAGGAGCTGGTTGGCCTTGGAAACTTCCACCGCGCGCAGAAAGACGATCGAGGCCCATCCGAGCAGGGCGAGCGCTATGCCTCCGAAGAGCCAGCGCCAGGCGATCTCCGCGAGCAGTACGGAGGGCTCGCGGCGCAGGGTGCGGAATCCGCGGGCGAAGGCGGAGGGACGAGGCATGTTGGCTAGGATACATGACTCTGCCGGCTCGATTGTTGCGATGGGCCGCGTACGGTAAGCTGGAGAGTTTGGTCTCATTCATTGGAACGCGAGGGAATTTTATGAAGCTCCTGGTTATCGGTGCAGGCATGATGGGCTCGGCGGCCGCGTACGACATGGCGCGTCAGGATGATGTTTCTGCGGTAACGCTTGCGGACGCGGACTCGAAGAGAGCGAAGGAAACCGCATCGCGCGTCAACAAGCTGGCGCGGACAAACAAGGTGACGCGCGGTCGCCATCGACGCGGCGAACGTGAAAAGCGCTGCCAGGCTGATGAAAGGCCATGACGGCGTTCTGTCGGCGGTTCCCTACTTTTTCAACCTCGGGCTGGCGAAAGCAGCCATCGAGACAAGAGCACATTTTGCCGACCTTGGCGGCAACAATGTCGTCGTCCGAAAGACCCTGGAACTCGCGAAGCAGGCGGAGAAACGCGGCGTGGGACTGGCGCCGGACTGCGGGTTATCGCCGGGGATGGCATCCATCCTCGGGGGCGAGTTGGTGCGCCGCGTGGGTGGAAAGGCCGATGCGCTGAAGATTTACGTCGGAGGGTTGCCGCAGAAGCCGAAGATGCCGTTCGGCTATCAGCTGGTGTTCTCGGTCGAGGGACTGATCAACGAATATTGTGAGCCGGCACGGATTTTGCGCGGCGGTAAACTCATCACCGTCGAACCACTCTCGGAGATCGAGGAGTTCCAACTCGAAGGATGGCCGGCGCTCGAGGCCTTTCACACATCCGGCGGAACCTCGACCATGCCGGAGACGTTCGGCAAGAAAGTTGGCGAGTGCTTCGAGAAGACGATCCGCTACAAGGGTCATTGCGCGATGATTCGAACCCTCTACGACTTCGGCTTTTTTTCCAGCGAGAAGCGCAAGCTCGGCAAGATTGAGATTGCGCCTCGCCAACTGACGAGCAGCCTCTTCCTGGAGAAGTTCGTGGACGATGCGCCGGAAGCTACTATCCTGCGCGTAGAAGCTCACGCAGGAAAGACCGTTGCGTCATTTACACTGGTCGATAAGACGGACCGCAAGACGAAGCTCACGTCGATGATGCGAACCACCGCCTGGCCGGCTTCGATCGTTTTACAGATGATGGTGCGGGGTGAGATCGGCAAACGCGGAGACGTCCTGCAGGAGCGTGATGTTCCAGCAGAACGTTTTCTGGAAGAGATGGCAGCCCGCGGCCTTGCGATCGCATACCAAGTCCAGGGTTCGGGAACACATGCCATGAAAGCAGGAGCCTAGAGTGGGAGTGTTAAACAAGCTGCAACCGCTGTCGCTGTTCGTTCTGCGCCTCGTGCTTGGCGCCATCATGGTTGCCCATGGATGGCAGAAGATCCACGCCGGACCGGGACACTTCGTGCACACGGTCTCGGGGTTGGGTCTGCCGGGCTGGACGGCCTACCTGTCGATCGCCGCAGAGTTCGTTGGCGGACTGCTTCTGATCGGCGGCTTTGCCACGCGCATTGCATCGCTGTTTGTTCTGATTGACATGGTCGTGGCCATTTCCAAAGTGCACTTCCACCGCGGATTCTTCAATCAGAATGGCGGATATGAGTTTCCCTTGATGCTGGCCACGGTCGCGTTCGCGCTGATCTTCCTGGGCGCGGGTGAGCTCTCCATCGACGCTTTGCTCGGCCGCGGAGGCGGGGGAAGGAAATAGCGGTCGCGGAAATAAAAAAGCGCACCGCTGGGTGCGCCTTTTTTTATTGGCGGGAAGCTCAGTACTTGCTCATCTCCAGCATGGCCGCGAACAAGTCGTCGGACTGCGGCAGGATGACGTCTTCCAGTGCAGGCTGGTAAGCGATAAACGTATCCTTCGCAGCGACCCGTTTCACGGGAGCATCGAGATCTTCGAACAATTCTCCGGCAATGCGCGCCGCGATCTCGGCGCCATAGCCCCAGCTCAAGGTGTCCTCGTGCGCCACGATGACCCGGTTGGTCTTGCGAACCGACTCGGCAATCGCCTCCCAATCGTAAGGATTCAACGTACGGAGATCGATCAGCTCGACGCTGACGTTGTGGTCGCGCTCGATCTTCTGTGCCGCCTGCAGGGCGCGAGGTACCACCGCACCATACGTGATGACGCTGAGATCGCTTCCGGCTTTCACCGTCTTGGCTTTGCCGAAGGGAACCATGTAGTCCGGTCCGGGATAAGGCGAGCGGCCATAGGTTTCGCGGTAGAGGCGCTTGTGCTCGAGGAAGAGCACGGGATCGTCGCAACGGATGGCGGTGCGCAGCAGGCCGTTGGCGTCCAGAGCATTCGATGGGAAAACGACGCGCATACCCGGCGTGTGCGTGAAGATGCTCTCCCCGCACTGCGAGTGGTAGATCGCACCGCCCGTCAGATATCCACCGATTGCGACCCGCACCACAGCGGGTGCCGAAAACGTGCCGTTCGACCGCCAGCGGATCACCGGCAGCTCGTTGCGAAGCTGGTGCATGGCGGGCCAGATGTAGTCGAAGAACTGAATTTCGACCACCGGTTTCAACCCGCGGGTAGCCATGCCGGTGGCGCGGCCAACGATGTTCGCTTCTGCGAGAGGTGAGTTGAAGACGCGATCGGCGCCGTACTCGATCTGCAGGCCGGAGGTAAGCTTGAAGACGCCGCCCTTCCCTTTCACCTGCTTTTGCTTCAGGTAATCTTCGCGGCTGCAGTCGGCAACGTCTTCGCCGAAGATCACGATGCGCGGGTCGCGTTTCATCTCGTCGCGCAGGCAGGCGTTGATGAGGTCGGCCATGGTCTTGGCCGGCGCGACGGCAGTCTCCCCTTCGACGTGCGCGGGAAAGACCGGCTTGTTGTCGAAGGCCGCGGCGGTAGGGTCGACTTCCTGCGAGTAAAGATGCTGGTTGTAGCTGTCGAGCGCCGGAATCGCTGCCTCTACCGCTCGATCCGACGACTCCTGCACCTCGGCATCGACCTCTTTTTCGACCTGGCGCAGATCCTTGTCTGTGGCCAAGCCCTCCGCCGTCAGGAACTTCTGGAATCGGACGATGGGATCGCGTTCCGCTTCGCTCTTGCGCTCGGCCTCCGGACGATAAAGCTTCTCGTCATCGGACAGCGAGTGCGAATAGGGACGGATCACGTGCCCGTGCACGAACGCCGGACCTTTGCCGGAGCGGATGTAGTCGATGGCGCGGCGGAAGGCGCGATAGCTCTCCAACAGGTCAGTGCCATCGCATTCTTCGAAGTGGAAGTTCGGATAGTTCGCCACCAGCTTGCTGATGTTGCCGCCCGGGGTGTTGACTTCGACCGGTGTGGAAATGGCGTACTCATTATCTTCCACCACGAACAGCACCGGCAGTTTGCGATTCGAGGCCGTACTCAGCGACTCCCAGAACTCACCCTGGCTGGTGGTTCCATCGCCACACGAGACATAGCTGACTTCGTCGCCGTGGAAGTCGATGTCCTTGAATTGCCGGTAATCGCCTTCGGCTTTCGCCGCCGCCTCCGGGTGCGCGGCAAAGAACCGCCCTGCCTCGGCGCATCCCACGGCATGCAGCAACTGCGATCCGGTCGGCGAAGAGCCGGTAACGATATTCAGCGCTTTATGTCCCCAGTGCGAGGGCATCTGGCGTCCACCGGAGTTAGGATCGGCGGCAGCGCCCACCGCGCCGAGCAGCATCTCTTCCGCCGTCATGCCCAGGGCGAGACAGAGCGCGCGATCGCGGTAGTAGGGAAAGAACCAGTCGTATGCCGGCTTGAGCAGCAACCCGGCGGCGACGAGAAAAGCCTCGTGGCCGGCTCCTGAGATCTGGAAGAAAACGCGCTGCTGGCGTTTGAGGAGGATCTCGCGATCGTCAATGCGGCGCGAGAGATACATGAGGCGATAGGCGCGAAGAAGATCCTCCCGCGTAAGGCCCTCGTACGTCTTGTCCACAGTCTTGTTGCTCGCAATCGCAGACTTCGGCTCTGCCTTGGTCGTGGCCATTCAATTCCTCGGATGAGAGCGATCGAACACGGGGCGGCGCGAGCATGTATGCCGGTCTGGTCCTACTGCTGCCTTCCAACCCGTCAAATCGACTTGCCGGGGACCCCCACTGGTGTTCTCCCCATTCTAGCGTAAGGACCCGCCCAGCCATTAGATGTTTTCCTAAGCCCCATGGTGCAGCGCAAATTGTAATTCCCGGTCGCGCTGCTCATAGCCCGGGGGCGCGAGATCACGGTGCTCTCGATAGTACTCAACCAGCGTTTCCAGGCAGTCGCGGACAGGTGTATACGTCAACCCGAGTTCCTGCCTGCTGCGCTGGTTATCCAGGCTGGACATCCATGGATCGCTGAAGGGCGAACAATGCGGAAGCAGGCGCGCAGAATCGAGCAGCGGGCGTGGGAAGGCAGCGACCTGCAGCCGGGAACCGGCCATGCCGGCAGTGAGATCAAGGAACTCACGCAGCGATAATGTCTCGTCCTGCGAGATGTTGTAGGCACGGCCGATCGATTCGGAGTTCGCCAGGGAGGCCAGGATCGCACGCACCACGTCTTCCCCATAAACGTGCCGAAGCGGCAGCCCGGGATCGTCGGGAATCAGCAGCGTCCCACCATCCGACATGCGGAGAAGATAATTCTCCAGCCGGTGGAAGTGATCCCGTTCGCTGTTCACCATGGGCAAGCGGAGAGATGTGAAAGGAAAGCCGTGTTTCGCGAATGTCTCGGCGAGCAGGTCTTCCGCCGCGCGTTTCTCCATCCCGTAGCTCCAGTTGCTGTGCTCGAAATGATTTTCTTTCGACGGCTCCGGCATAAGCGGGCCTGCATAATCCTCTTCGTGAAAAGGCCGCTCGGGCCCGATCCTCACCAGGTACACCTGCCCCGTGCTGATGAAGATGTAATGGCCGACCCGGCCCTGTAGTACGTCAATGGCAATCGCAGCGTCGCGCCCGTTATAGAGGGTCATATCGATCACCGCATCGAATTCGCGAGAGCCGAGCAGGCGCTCGCAATCGTCGCGTTCCCCACGATCTCCGTGCAGCACCTCGACACCGCGCAGCGCTTTGAACAGGGTGCGTCCGCGATGAAAGATCGTGACGTGATGGCCTTCGGCGAGCATTGCGCGTACGATCGAAGGCCCGAGGTTGCGAGTGCCGCCAATGATGAGAACGCGCATCCGATAGTTCCCTTCTGAAAAACCCTTCTCTCGGAGCTTACTCGCATGGATCGAAACCGGCCAACCCGACATCTATACTGAAGAGAGATGATTCAAGTAAACCGAGCCTTACCTGCAGGCAAGATCAAGCTGGTTGTGTGGGATTTAGACGGCACCCTCGTGGACTCTGAGCTCGACCTGGCGCATTCCATCAATGCCATGCTCCGGCAATTCAAACGGCCGGAGCTGCCGGTAGAGACCATCGGCACTTTCATCGGCGATGGCGCCCCGATGCTCGTGCGCCGCTCCCTCGGCGATCCCAATGACGAAGGTTTCGTCAAGGAAGCGCTGGAATATTTTCTGCTCTACTACCGCGAGCACAAGCTGGATAACACCTACGTTTACGATGGGATCCTCCCGGCGTTGCACGCCATCGGCGCGGCGCGCAACGGTACGCCGGCGCGGAAGCAGGCCATCCTGACCAATAAGCCGGTTCGGCCTTCCCGCGATATCGTGGCCGGCTTGGGGCTGGGAGAGTTCTTCGCGCAGGTGTATGGCGGCAATAGTTTCGAAACTAAGAAACCCGACCCCCTTGGCGCGAAGACCCTCATGCAGGAACTCGGAGCAACGCCCGGGGAGTCCGTGATGATCGGCGATTCGCAGAACGACAGCTTGACCGCGAAGAACGCCGGGATGTGGAGCATCGGCGTGACCTATGGCTTTTCGCCCGAGTCGCTAAAGCATGCCCCGCCGGATGTCGTGGTGGATACGCCGGAAGAGATCGCCCAGGTCCTGGGGTAGTCCCAGCAGCGCGCCCTCCAAGGTTCCCGTTATAATAAAGAGATACCCAGACGCCGAAATCCGCATCTGTGCGGCTTCCGGAACCTTTTGCTCTCGCTCTGGGGCGAATCTACATGGATCTTAAAGTCAGTTCTCCATACAAGCCGCAGGGCGACCAGGCGCGCGCCATCGAACAGTTGACAACCGGCCTCCGCGACGGCGATAAGCACCAGGTGCTGCTCGGCGTTACCGGCTCGGGCAAAACCTTCACGATGGCGAAGATCATCGAGCAGCTGAACCGCCCGGCGCTCATCCTGGCCCACAACAAGACCCTCGCCGCCCAGCTCTATCACGAGTTCAAGGGATTTTTCCCGAACAACGCCGTCGAGTACTTCGTCTCGTATTACGACTATTACCAGCCGGAAGCCTATATCCCGGCGGGCGACGTATATATCGAGAAAGAAGCGACGGTCAATGATGAGCTCGACAAGTTGCGCCTGTCGGCGACAAAGTCTCTGTTCGAGCGGCGCGATGTGATCATCGTCGCCAGCGTGAGCTGCATCTACGGCCTTGGTTCGCCGGAAGCCTATTACGGCATGTTGCTTTTCCTCGAGAAGGGACAGCGGATCAAGCGCGACGACATCCTGAAGAAGCTGGTCGAAATCCTCTACGAGCGGACCAACGACGATTTCCGGCGCGGCACCTTCCGCGTACGCGGCGACGTGATCGAGATCTATCCAACCTACGAGGACAATGCGTATCGCATCGAGATGTTCGGCGACGAGATCGAGTCGCTCGCGCAGATCGATCCCCTCTTCGGCACGGTGAAGCAGAAATATACCCGGCTGCCGATTTATCCGAAGTCGCATTACGTGATGCAGCCGGAGCGCAAGAGCTCGGCGGTCACGACGATCCTGGAAGAACTTGGCTGGTGGGAAAACGAGCTCCAGAAGCAGGGCCGCCTGGTCGAATCGCAGCGCATTCACCAGCGCACGCGTTTCGATCTCGGAGATGATCAAGGAAATGGGGTACTGCCACGGGATCGAGAACTACTCGCGGCACTTCACCGGGAGGTTGCCCGGAGAGCCGCCGCCCACGCTGCTCGACTACATGCCGCGCGAGTACCTGTTGTTCATCGACGAGTCGCACCAGACGGTTCCGCAACTGCACGGCATGTGGCATGGCGACCGCTCGCGCAAGGAGAACCTCATCGAATACGGCTTCCGGTTGCCGAGTGCGCTGGATAATCGTCCGCTCACGTTTGATGAGTTCGAGAACCGCGTGAACCAGGCGGTGTATGTCTCCGCGACTCCCGGTCCCTACGAGTTGACCAAGGCTGCCGGCGTGGTGGTGGAGCAGATCATCCGGCCGACGGGATTGATCGATCCGCAAGTCGAAGTTCGCCCGGTGAAGGGGCAGATCGACGACCTGCTGCACGAAATCCGCAAGCGCGCCGAAAAGCATGAACGCGTGCTGGTGACCACGCTCACCAAGCGCATGGCGGAAGATTTGAGCGAGTACTACACCGAGGTTGGGGTGCGTTGCCGCTACATGCACTCGGAAATCGAGACCCTGGAACGGATCAAGATCCTGCGCGACTTGCGCAAGGGAGAATTCGACGTATTGATTGGCATCAATCTGTTGCGCGAGGGTCTCGACCTGCCGGAGGTTTCCCTGGTGGCGATTCTCGATGCCGACAAGGAAGGTTTCCTGCGTTCGCAGGGATCGCTCATCCAGACCATGGGCCGTTGCGCGCGCCACCTTGAAGGCCGCGCGATCCTCTATGCCGACCGCATGACCGATTCCATGCAGAAGGCGATCAACGAGACCGATCGCCGCCGAGCGATCCAGCAGGCGTACAACGAAGAACATGGGATCACGCCGGAATCGATCGTGCGGCCCGTGGACATGGCCCTGGCGGCCATCGTCGGAGCGGACTATGTGGACATCACCGCGCAACCGGACGAGATTCCCGAATTCAGATCGCAGGAGCAGCTCGACGCCTTTGTCACCAGGCTCGAAAACGACATGCGGGAAGCAGCCAAGCGTTTTGAGTTCGAGAAGGCTGCGAAGCTGCGCGATCAGATCCGCGACTTGCGAACCAAGGAGTTCATGTTCACCTAGCGCCGGCTAGAAGGAACTCAGGCCGGGGGCGGTCGCGCGCACGAACGGAACCGGATCGCCCAGGGCCTCTCGCTTCGCAAACGTGAGCTCCGCCTCGAGCGAAGAAAAGCGAGCGAGAATTTCATTCATCCGCAGTGACATGCTGCGGATCGTGGTGAGCTGGTCGCGTACCTCGCCGGAAAACTGTTCCGGCTGCATCAGCAGAAGCTCGGCATTGCCGAGCACGGACGTCAACGCGTTGTTCAGCCCGTGCCGCATCTCCAGCATGTAACGCCCGAGAGTCGCCTGGGCGCTGGCCTCGGCAGCCATCTTCTCGGCCCGCTCCGCGCGGTGAATGGTTTCGACACGCCGCAGGCATTCGGAGGCGAGCAGGATCAATAGCTCGAGCCATCCTTCATGTTGCCGCATCACCATGATGCGCGAACTGTGTGCAATTGTGTTGGACGGTGTCGTCTCGGAGAGCACGGCAATCACCTGTTGCGGCGCTTGGGCAACGGAGGTGAGCAATAAGGAGAGCCGGTTGGTCTCAACCGGGCCAAGGATGATCAGGCCGCACGAGCGGCTCGCATGTCCGGTATATACCTCGCTCGTCATTACCGTGAACGCCGGCACCATCCGTTCGGAGTGCCACCGGCCCATCAGCGATTGCGCGAACTCGGGGTGATCGGAGATCACCAGAACGCTGGGCTGTTGCATCATTCCACCTCTTCCTTACCCCAACGCAAATTCGGCCTCACGAATCAACTCGAGCAGGCGCTGAGCGGTTGCAGTCAAGAAAACGATTTTGTCGATATCGCAACCCTCGCGGATCTGGGCGATAAATTCCTGGGTCCGGGCGGCCTCGCAGTGAGCAATCGTGAGCGCCGTCGAGAGGGCCCCGGTGACTCCTTCCCGGAATTCGTCGAAAGCTTTCCGGAGGATGAGCCGCGCCGCGACCGAAGCCTTTACGGCGCCCACCGATTCGTCGTCGTCCACAAGAAATGCCTTGGTCTCCCACGAGGAGAGCCGAACCGCGGAGCTGCCGAAGTACACGGAGAAGGCGTGTGCCCTGGCATTCGCCTCCGCCTTTGCAAGTTGGGAGCGGATACGGCCGATCACGAGTGGGATTTTGTAGCGCTCGGTATTGGCGGATATCGTCTCGTAATCCACCGTCAGTTCCGGATACGCGCTTTCGACAGTCATCTCCGGCACCGGTTCAGCCTGTTGGTCGGTGAAGGCACCTTGGATGTCGTCCGAGAGATCGATCTGCAGCCGGACCCCGATCCGGCCTTCGCTTCCCCGCTCTGCAGCGTCGTTGCGCGTGTGTCGTCCTCGGCGCCGGTGCCGCTCCTGCTGTATCCGCTGTACCTGGCCACGCAGCGCCTGCTCTGTGCACGTGCGCAATTCGTTGATCGCCCGGAAGACCTGGCCGCCCGAATACTCGGTGCTGAGAAGATTGCGCCATTCCAGGCAAATCCGGCGGACGCTGGCGAGCGCCTCGTGGTCCGAAAGTCCGGCTTGGGTCGCATCGATCGATTTCACCCCAAGCTTTTGCAGCCTCGTCACATTTCTCTGCAGCACAGCGAGGTCCGCACGCAGGCTGAAGATGAAGGTCCGCCGCAGCAGGATGTTGTAGTGCGTAAAAAGAACCAGGGCGATCGGCTGGAAGAATCGTTCGCCGGCAACCGTCTTAATCTCCCGTCCTCGCTCCAGGATCTGGTAATCGACCAGGTCCTGCATGCAGTGACACTTGCCGACGTCCTCGGCAAGCGCTTCGCAGGGTTCCAGCCAGTCAGGAATGGCAAGGCTGTACGGGCCGAGTACCGGCTCCAGTGCCCTTCCTACCTCTGCAAGCGTGAGTTCGCTCGGGCTCAGCCCTTCGGGCATCGAGTTGACGACGAACTGCACCAGCAGGAAATCGAGCTTGGTGCGATCGACGATGGTTTTCTCCGGCCGGTCGAGGTGGCGACGGATGAGGGCGAGCAGGTTTTCCTGGGTGCCAATCTCGTCGCGTTGCAGGACCTGGCGCAACAGCATCACCGGACAGTGATCATCCATCAGGGTGATCCACTCTTCCACGCGTTCGCGCACTTCCTCCTCTTGCCGGTCGATAAGAGACTCAATCTCAGGACAAGGCGGCACGCCTAAGTCGAAATGTGCCAACACCCCGGAGTAAATCGCATACAGCCTGCGGGCTGTCCGCCATTCGGACTCCGGAGCGCGAACTTTCGGCTGGGCGGTGGTTGCCATTTATCCCTTTACCACCCAATTGGAAACTTCTCCCAGAAAACGGGCTGCGACCGCCGTGGTGTTTCCGTCGAGGTAATGGATTGCGACGACGCTCACCTCCGTGTTGAGGCTGCCGTCCGAGTTTTCCAGACGAAGCGTGTCGGCGAATTCAAGGGGCAAGTGCGATCCGAAGATCGCTTCGCGAGGCGTGCCGAACTCAATCGTGGTTCGTTCCGAAAAGTGCTTCCCCGAGATGGTTTTGCCGGTTACGTTGACAGGAATGCGGACTGGGGTCGCGTCCGGAAAGAATTGAGCCAACCGATGCACGAAAGAATTCGGATCGGGTTTCATGATTGAGCCGGTAGCCAAGTTTGCCTCCAAAAGCAGGCCCGAAAACGCCAGAACCTGTGTTGCAAGCGTTTGTTATTGCACGAGGCACACCAAACCCTACGTGACGAGGCAATCGCCAAGTGGTTGACAATTCAGAGTCAATGGTTGGAGACGCGGAAAAAGGCGGCCGGGAATCGTATCAAAGTGAGACAGAGTCTCACGCCGAGTCGCCGGCCAGGGCCTCGGAGGCGCGCCGCGACGTTTCGATGTTGTAGCGCTTGATCTTGCGATAGAGGGTCGCGCGGCTGATGCCGAGCATCTTGCCGGCGAGCAATTTGTCGCCGTTCACCTGGTCAAACACCCGCTGGATTGTGACCCGCTCGATGTCCTCTAGATCCGTAGAGTTATAGGACGGGGACACCGCCGAGTCGGCCTTCGCTGGTGCGGTCGCACCGATCGCCGGAGGCAGGTCTTCGAGGTCGATCAGCTCTCCGTTCCCAAGGGCAACCGCTCGTTCCATGCAGTTTTCCAGCTCGCGCACATTGCCGGGCCAGTCGTAGAGCATCAGGCACTTCATCGCAGCCGGAGTGATATCAATGGTTTGCGAGTTGGAGGCGTAGCGATCGAGAAAATACTGCAGCAGCGTCGGAATATCGGACTTCCGTTCGCGCAGCGACGGCAGGTAGACCGTGACGACATTCAGCCGAAAATAGAGGTCTTTGCGGAAGGTCCCGTTCTTGTATCCGGCCTCAAGGTCGCGGTTAGTCGCCGCGATCACGCGCACGTCCACCTTGACTGAATTGTTGCTGCCGACGGGTCTAACCTGCTTATCCTGCAACACGCGCAGCAGTTTGGCCTGGAGGTCGAGGGGCAGTTCCCCGATTTCGTCGAGGAAAATGGTGCCGCCATTTGCCGCTTGAAAAAGGCCTTCTTTGGGCTTAATTGCGCCCGTAAACGCGCCTTTTTCGTGTCCAAACAGCTCACTTTCGATCAAGGTCGGAACCAGCGATCCGCAATCCACGGCGACGAAGGGCCGCTTCGCAAAGCCGCCGCGGAAATGCATGGCGCGGGCGACGAGTTCCTTGCCCGTGCCGCTCTCGCCGCAGATCAGGACCGGCGTTCGCGTGTCTTTGAGGCGCGCCACCATCCGCAATACGTCCTGTATCTTGGCGGACGAGCCGACGATGCCGTGCAGTTCCATCTCGGTATTCACGCGCTCGCGCAGGAAATGGTTTTCCGCCACCAAGCGTACTTTTTCCGCCATGCGTTGCAGAACCATCTTCAATTCGTCGACCCGGAAGGGCTTGGTGATGTAATCGTAGGCGCCTAATTTCATGGCCTGCACCGCAGTTTCGATCGAACCGTAGCCGGTCATGATGGCGACTTCGGTGCGCGGCAGAACCTTCTTAACGCTTTCAAGGAAATCGATTCCCGTCATTTCGCCCATGCGCAAATCGGCGAGGATGATATCGGGCGACTCCGTTTCCAGTGCGGCCAGCGCGGCTTCCGCACTCTCCGCTTCGTTGCAGACAAAGCCAAGCGTGCTGCCAATGGCGATGCAGAGCTTGCGGATGCTCTGCTGGTCGTCAACGATCAGGAGGCGAATGCGATAGTCTTCGGTCATGACTGCTCCGGCTTGCCGATGGTGTCCTCAACGGTTGCGAGCAGGTCCTGGACGCGAAACGGTTTTTCCACACAGGGGGCGCCCGTCTCGCGCAATATGGCGACCGTATCTTCATTCACAATGTCGCCGGTGATGAACACGATGCGCTGTGCCAGCTCCGGACGATTGGCCTTGATCCACTTGTAAACGCCGCCTCCATCAATGTCTCCGGGAGTGCGCATGTCGGAGACAATGCCGCAGAACTGCTGTCGATCGAGGAGGCCGAGCGCCTCGGTGCCTGAGCTGGCAGGGACCACCACATAGCCGCCGCGCTCGAGTGCACGGCGCACAAACGACATCACGGCGGGTTCGTCTTCGATCACAAGCAGAGGAAGAGACATCATGCGATTACTTTCTCCGGAGGCTCTAACCCGTTATCGGATTTGTCGGAGTCTTCGATGTTGGGCGCGATTGCCATCGCGGTCAAGGTGGAGTAAATCGGGAGTTTTACGGTGAACGTAGCGCCCTCTCCGTTGGGGAGGTTGATGCACGTGATTTCACCGCCATGTTCTCGCATGATCCCGTAACAGATGCTGAGCCCCAGGCCGGTTCCCTTGCCCACTTCCTTGGTGGTGAAAAACGGATCAAAGATGCGATCCGGCAAGCTGATCCCAGGGCCGTTGTCGCTGATGCGCACTTCCACCATGCCATTGGCGGCAGAGGTTGAGATCTTCACCACGGGCACGCGAGTCACTTCGCGGACCGCGTCGTAGGCGTTGTTCACGACGTTGAGGAATACCTGCTGCAACTGCTGCGGATCGCCATAGACGGGGGGAAGATTCGCGTCGTACTGTTCCCGTACATCCACTCCGTGGTTGACGAAATCGTATTGCCGGAGCTGCAGAGTGCGGGCGAGCACGGCGTTCAGGTTCACGGGCTCGCGGTGCGGCGCGGATTGTCGCGCGAAGCTCAGCAGGTTCTGCACGATCTGCTTGGTGCGCTGCGCCTCCTGCAAAATGATGCTCAAGTCGCGCCTGGCCTCGGCAGGCAGCTCTTCGGTCGTCGTCAACAGATCGGCGTATCCCATGATGGCGGTCAGCGGATTATTGACTTCGTGCGCCACGCCGGAAACCAACTGCCCGACGGCTGCCATTTTCTCGGAGTGGATCAGTTTCGCCTGGAGCATGGAGGCGTCCGTGATGTCGGTCATGAGCGCGATGATGCTGGTAACGCCACCCTGCTCGTCGCGCATGGGGCTGAGGGTCACGCTGTGACGGATAATGCGTCCATCGGCGCACTGCAGTGGAATTTCGAGGCTTTCGACCTGCTCGCCTTCGCTGGTGGAATCGATCGCCCGGATGAACATGTCGCGACCCTCCGCCGCCACCAGGTTCGCCAGGGGCGTGCCTACCAGGGTCTGCGGATCGTAGCCGCAGGCCACCGCGCAACGTTCGTTGCCATAGGTGATCAGTCCGACGGTATCGCAGACGATGATCACGCTTTGGGTGTTATTCAGGATCTTGAGATTGAAGTCGCGCTGGCGCTGTAACTCGGTCTGGAAGGTTTTTACCTCTGAGATGTCGAGGATCAGCCCGCGATATTGCATGCTCCTGCCGCCCGCATCGCGCACCGCGTAACAGTTCTGCAGGGTGTAGATGATCTTGCCGTCTTTGCGCATCAAGGGACATTCGAAGTTCCGCATGGCCCCGTGCTCTTCGATTGCCTTGATAAAGCGGTCGTGCTGGGCGGCGCCAAGATGCAGTTGCTTGCGGATGTCGACCTGCAACAACTCTTCGCGACTCTCGTAGCCCAGCATCTTCACCAGCGCATCGTTCACCTCCACGAAGCGTCCGCCGGGGGTGGAGAAAAACAACCCTTCGTGGATGTTGTCGAAGAGTTCGCGGTAGCGCAGTTCAACTTCGCGCCGGTCGGTAATGTCTTTCAGTACGTGAACGGTCTGCGCTTCCGTGCTGCCCGCAATACGCGAAGTCGATACCAGGTAGGAACGTTGCAGGACGTCATTGTGATACTCGCTCACGCCGTCGTTGGAAAGCACGCAGAACGGGCATGGACTGTCGTCGGTGCTGCACAGCGGAACCAGGCCACGCACGTCCATGGCAACCAGTTGTTTCGGTTCGACGCCCACCAGGTCAGAAAGGGCGCGGTTGGTGCGGACGATGCGGTTGTGATCGTCATGCACGATCATCATGTCGCTGATGGCGTCGAAGATCTGGTTCCAATTGCGGTTCGAGTTGGCGATCTGGCCGAAGAGACGCGAGTTCTCAAACGCTACCGAGGCGTGGGCAACGACGGCATGCAGGAGATGCGCCTCCACATCGTCGAGGGCGCGGCCACGGTTCGCCAGGCACAGCATGCCGATCAGTTCGCCCGTTCCGGAGGAGAGCGGCGCAATGGCAACGTCGTTCCAGCCCAGCGCATGGCCAAGGTTGTCGCCAAGCAATTCGCCCGCGCTGCCGTGAATGGCAGCACGCCCGTGGGCACTGATGACATCGGCGAGGCCGTGCGCCAGCCGGTGTGCCAGCACCTTGTCTTCTTCCTGCCGCTCGGGGTGCAGGACGATCGCCTCGAAGCCGTGGGGAGAAACAATCACCGCGGCGGCGGCGGGAGCACCCAGCATCTGCGCGGCTTTCACGGTGAACGATTGCGCCAGGTCGCCGACGTCGAGGGTGGAATTCAAGGCCAGGGCCAGCCCGACGAGGTCTTCCGCGCGGCGGCGATGTTCTTCCAGTCTCTCGAAATTTTCCGCCGCCTCAATGACGACCGCCGCCTCGGAGGCAAGCGCTTTGAGCCTCCGCGTGTCGGAGTCGCTCACCGCTTTGCCTTCCCGCTTGTCCGCCACCGTGAGAAGCCCGAGAGCCCTTCCCGTCGCGGTACGCAAGGGAGCCGAGAGGACCTCAAAGGAATGCGACGGTCCCGGTGTTCCTCGCTCGGCGAGAGGATGGGAACCCTCTTCGCGGCTCACGAACACATTGTCTCCGGAGAGAATCTGCCGAACCAGGCTCGATTCGAGAGGCTTGTGGGCAGAGCGCGACTGGCCGTTCTGCACCACCCAACGCAGGACCGGCTCGTCTTTCTCCAGCAGGACGACGGATGCACTCTCAAATTCGAGAAATTCCGCGGTTCGCGGCAGGAATTGATCGAGAAAGCGATCAATCGTGGCGCCATGCGCAAGGTTGGAGGAGATATCGAGCAGGCGCTGGAGATCCTGCGACTGGGTCTGCGTGGTGGCCTGGAGTTCCGCATTGCTCAGCGCGGTGGAACCAAAGGAAGCCAACCCCGAGAGCAGAACCTCTTCCTGGGTTCCGAAATTTCTCGTGCCGGCGGAGGCAACAATCGCACCGCGGCCGGAGTGCGTCCGCAGCGAGGTGGCGATGACCGCGCCGCGCAGCAGCGGTTCCTCCTGCGGGGCGCGGCCAAACAGAGGATCGGGCGCGATGACGGCCCGCGATGCCAGCTCCGAAAGAAATCCGGAAACAGCCTGCGACTCGGGCACAGAGGTGGAACTGGAAATTGCATCGAGGGTAAAGCCGTCGAGGTGCGACCAGACCACGAGGGCGGTCTCGGCGTGCAACAGTTTTCGCACGCGATCCGCAATCGTTCGCTTAAGCTCCGGGAGGCTCATGCGGGCATGGAAACTCTCGGCGGCATCGATCAGCGTCTCGTTCCGCCGGCGTTCCAGGGCGAGAGCGTGCGCCAGACGGGCATTGGAAACCACCGCTCCGAGATGCGCGCCGAGAACCAGCACGGCCGAAGCGGTGTCGAGATTGAACTGTTTTCCCTTCTCGTGATGGGTGAGGATCAGCACGCCGATGGGCTGTGACAGGGCAAGCAGCGGAACCGCCAGGATGGCGACCGGCGATGCGGGCGCAGGATCGCGTTCTACTTCGTTGATAAACGCGGCTCGTCCGGATTCGATGGCCTGGCGCGCAAGCGAAGGTTGATCGAGAGAGAGGCGAACCCCGGGGAAGGTGGCGGCCTGCAGGCCATCGGCCGCGAACCCGGTAAGTCCGTTGCCTTCTTCCAGCAGCCAGCAATAGGCGCCGGAGGCGGCAAACATCTCTCTCACGGCACGACAGAAGCGGGACACCAGGGCTGCGAGGTCTTCGCGCGGGTCCACCGTGGCGGGAAACTGCAGCAAGAGTTCGTGCAATGCCTCCTGGGCACCACGAAACCGTCCCGGCATCACCCGCGCTTTGCTAGCAGCCATAAGTGTGTGCCGTCGCAGCAGTTAACCAGAGTAGAAGCATCCGTGACTGCACAATAGGATGGTGTCTCAATTTGAGTCAAGCAAAATAGCACCATCCCTAGGGCACTAGGGGTGGATTCCTTCTCATCCTGAGACAAACCGCCTACTCCCTTAACCCGGTGAGACTCTTAAACTTGCAAACCGTTCCCCCGATGACCTTGCAGTCACTATGCCTAGTGCCTTAAGTGGTTCTCTCTCATAGATTTGTTGCGCTAGCGACACGACAGTACCAGTTACCTACTAGCTGGCACTGTTGTTGCAAAGAGAATTACGGGTCCCGGTGTGTCTGCAAGAGGCTTAGGTCGATGATGATTCAAGACGAGTTTCGGGTGACTGGTTTCAAACCGCGGCGTTGGGTTGTTTTCCTGTGGATGTTTCTGGCGCTGTCGATCCTGTGTGTGGCGCAAGACGCAACGACTCGGAAGGTCAAGACCCGGGCGTTGCCGCTGTACCCCGAATTGGCGCAGAAGATGCGCCTGGTAGCGACCGTGAAGGTGCAAGTCACGGTGGCGCCGAACGGAGCTGTACTCCAGGCGAAGGCGCTCGGCGGACATCCACTGCTGGTGGACGCTTCAGTCGAGGCGGCGAGACATTACCGTTATGAGCCAGGGGCCGATACCACGACGAACATCATTGAATTTCACTTTGCACCTGGAGTCGATTGAAGACGCCTTCCACGGAGATCGCAGCCGAGGCGGCATTGGGAGGGCATAGGAAGCCATGAACAGAGGCAAGACAATTCGTGAAAGGCTATTCATATCGTTCAGTGCGATGCTGCTGCTGGTGATCGCACTGTTTTGCGCCAGTTTTATTTCCGTGATGCGCGAGCGCAGCGCCAAAGCTGCCGCGCAGAGCGCGCTCGATATGGCCGCATCCATCGACAAGTTGCGCTTCCAAATGATGCAGAACCGGCTGGCGCTGGAGAGTTATGTGCTCACCGGCGGCCCTGAACCTCTCGGCCAGTTCCGCTCCGGCATGGAAACGTTTGGGCGTGAGCTGATCGGGGCGAGAGATAAGGCCTATTCCGACGGCCAACGGAATGCGCTGGCCCAGCTCGAAGAGCGCAACAAAGCCTGGTATGCCGAGTTCGCCACTCCCCTGCTGCAGAAGGGCAAGGAAGTCGAGATGGGCAATGCCAGCGGTGGCGATGTGCAGATCGCTTACATCCAGGCAAAGAATTCCTGGGAAAAGCAGCCCCAACCCGATGAAGCACTCGATGCCGCCGCCAGCGACAACGAGAAGGAACTCTCCAAGCGCCGTGACAGCGACCAGGAAGCCTCCATGTTTACCCTGGCTGCGTCGGTTGCCATGATGTTACTGGCGGTGGCGGTTGGCATCATCATTTCGCGGCGTACCGCCCGCAGTATTCTCGATCCACTCGACAGTCTCAACAAGATGGCGCGTGAGATCGGGCAATCCGGCGATCTGGACCACAAAGTCGCCATCCAGCGCGAAGACGAAATTGGCGATCTCGCCAATACCTTCAATTCCATGGTCGCGTACCTCCGGGAGATGGCTTCGGTTTCTGAGGCCATCGCAGGCGGCGACCTGACCGTCGAAATCCATCCCCGTTCCACCCGCGATACCCTCGGCAACGCCTTCCTCGGTATGACGGAAGGCCTTCGCATGCTGGTGGGCCGGGTGCGCGATAGCGCCTCGCAAGTCGCCGCGGGATCGACGCAGGTGGCGGATGCCTCGGATGAATCCGCGAAGATCAGCGTGCAGGCTTCGTCGGCGATCGATGAAGTGACCAGCACCATGCACGAGATGAGCGTCAACGTGCAGAACATGGTGAAGAACACGCAGATGCAGGCCTCGAATGTAAGCGAGACCTCCGCTTCCATCGACCAGATGGTGGCGAGCATCCAGCGCGTGGCCGACACCGCGAAGGTTTTGCTCGACATTTCGAACAAGTCGCGGGAAGAGGTTCACAGCGGCATCGGCACGATGCAGAAGGCGACCGACGGACTGGGCCGCATCAATACTGCGATCCAGTCTTCGTCCAACATCATCGATGCCCTCGGGCAGCGTGCCGACGACATCGGCAAGATCATCGAGGTAATCGACGACCTGGCCGAGCAGACGAACCTGCTTGCGTTGAATGCCGCCATCGAAGCGGCCCGTGCCGGAGAGCACGGACTTGGCTTTGCGGTGGTCGCCGACGAAGTTCGCAAACTCGCCGAGAAGTCGGCGCAGTCCACGAAAGAAATCTCAGACCTGATCCAGAGCATTCAGAAAGAAGCCCGCAAGGCCGTCGAGAACATGGAGAAGAGCACCACCATCGTCAACGAGGGGCTGGTGCTGGGCAACGATCTCAGCCTCGCGCTGAAGAAAATCAGTTCGGTGGTCACCGAAGTTTACAAGTTCGCCCAGGAGATCGGCGCCGCCACCAACGAACAATCGCACGGATCGTCGCAGATCGCACGGGCTACCACCCGGCTCAACGAGATCACCCACGAGATCAACTCGTCGGTGGAAGAGCAAGCGGGCGGCGCGCAAGCGGTGGTTCGCGCCATGGAACGCATGCGCGAACTGACCCAGCAGAGCACCTCCGGGTCCACGGAGCTAGCGGCCTCGGCGGAGCAGATGTCGAAGATGTCGCGGCAACTGCTCGATTCCATGGACCGCTTCATCATCGGCACCATCAGCAGCATCGGCCGAAATGGGGACCGCGGACAGGAGAGCGCCACGGAGCGGATAGCTTCACGTTTCGCCGCCTCTGCGCGCTGATCATCCACATGGCCAAAGATCTCCATCTCGTCGGTTTCCGCGTCGGACGTGAGACATTCGGCGTCCCGATCCACCTCGTTCACGAGATCGTGCGGGTGCCGGATATCACCGCGGTGCCGGATGCCCCGGACTACATCGAAGGCGTCATCAACCTGCGGGGAAAGATCGTCTCCATCATCGATCTCCGAAAACGTTTTGGAGAGACCGAGATCGTCAGCGACCGCAAGAATCGCGTGATGGTCATCGAGTCGGACAAGAAACTGGTAGGCCTGATCGTCGATTCGGCTTCGGAGGTTCTGAAAGCTTCCGCCGTCGGAGGTGGAGAATCCGCCCAACGTCTTCGAGGACGGTGAGTTGAATTACGTGACCGGGGTTGGAAAGCTGAAAGGCCGGCTCATCATTCTTATCGACCTCAATAAGATTCTGCAGCGGGGCGAGTTGAAGCGGGTGGGAGAGCTGGCGGAAACGGCAGCGGCGGCCAAGGCTTAGCACATCGAGTGGGAATCGCAATGGCGGTGACATCCCGCGCCATTGCCACGAGAGGATATGGCGACACCAGGCATGCAAGTGGCCCTAAGCGAAGCGGAGATGAAGCTGCTGCAGACCCTCGTCTACCAGGAATGCGGCATGTTCTTCGACGATCGGCGCGCGCATTTTCTGCAGGACCGCGTAAACCGGAGAATCCGGGAAAACAGCCTCGACGGCTTCTACAACTACTACAAGCTGCTGACCGGGCCGAGGGCACGCACCGAGATCGCCGCGCTGGTCGATAACCTGACCATCAACGAAACAAGTTTCTTTCGTAACAAGCCACAGCTTGAACTTTTTCATAAGATCACCCTGGAAGAGCTCCTGCACCGCAAGCACCAGCGCCGGGACTGGTCCCTGAAGGTCTGGAGCGCGGGGTGCTCCACGGGCCAGGAACCGTACACCATGGCAATGCTGATCTGCGATGCGCTGGCGTTTTATAACCTGCGCAATCCGCTGCCGATTGAAACGCCGTCGCCGAAGCCGCTCGTGCCGCCACCGTGGAGGGTGGAAATCGTCGCGTCCGATATCAGCTATCGCGTGTTGCGTGCCGCGCAGGAGGGCAGCTACTCCGAAACCCAGATGGAACCGGTGGACTACTCCTATCGCCTTCGCTATTTCGACCGGGTCAACGACCGCTACCTGGTCAAAAAGGCTTTGAAGGAAGTTGTCCACTTCGACTTCCATAACCTGAAGACGGAGTTCCTTCCCCAGAACAACGACGTGATCTTCTGCCGCAACGTGATGATCTATTTCGACGAAGCCGAGCAGAGGCGCCTGATCAGCAAGTTCTATCGCTGCCTGCGGCCAGGCGGATTTCTATTTGTAGGCCATGCGGAGAGCCTGTTTGGCTTGAGCGAACAGTTCCGCATGGTGCATGTGAACAACGGGACCGCATACCAGAGGATTGAGGCGTAACGTGGGATTTTTCTCCGACGAACGGGCAAACGAACTCCGGGACTTGTTCTTCGAGAGCGCGCAGGAACTGCTGCAGACGCTCAACGACGAAGGACTCGAACTGGAGCGGCGTCCCCATGACGTGGAGATCGTGCGCGACATCCGGCGCACGGTGCATACCCTGAAGGGCGATTCGGCCGCGTGCGGCTTCCGCGAACTGAGCGAGCTGGCGCACGAGATGGAGGATGCGCTGACGAATGACGTAGCCGTCGGCGCCGATGGCAATCTGGTCGAGCTGGTGCTACACGCTGCGGATAGTTTCGACGGTATGCTCTCCGCCTACCGCGGCCACTCCAAGCTGCCCTCCACCGAGCATGTTCGAAAGCTGATTCAAGGGCTGACTTCGAAGCCCTCCGCGGCGGTGGCCACAAACGCGCCGGCCGAGTTCGCATGGACGGAATACGATCAGCTCCGCATTGAGAAGGCGGCTGACGAAGCGACGCCGATCTACCTCATCTCGATCGAGGTGGAAGCGAACTGCCCGATGCGGATGGCGGCTCTTCAACTTCTGAAAAACGTGCTTCATTCCATCGGGACCTTGCTGGCCATTCAACCCGAGGGCGATCTCTTACCCGATGGCATGGCTTGCATCGAAGCGGCACTCGCGAGTTCCCTGCCGGCAGAAGTCATCGAGAAGAAGCTCCAGGTGCCGTCCATCACGAGACACACCGTTCTGCAGGTTTATGGAGAGGCGAGTGAAGACCGCGCAACCTGAGGCTTTGCCTGCGGCCCTGGACCTCCCAACCCAGGCTGCGACGTTGACCCCGGTAAAGGTAGAAGAGCGCACCGCACTTCCAGCGCTCCTTGCAGTGGAGGAGTCCGAACGCGACGGGACAGGAGACCAGGCGCCTTCCACGAATACCTTCACTCCAGAGAACCTGCTCCGCGTGGATGCCGACCGCATCGACACCGTGCTCAATCTTGTCGGCGAGCTGATCATTGGGAAGTCGATGCTCAACCAGACGCTTTCGGAATTCGGCAAGCTGCATCCCAAGGATCCGCTGCGGTCCAAATTCGCCGACGCCATGGCCTTCCAGGCGCAGGTCCTCAACGAGTTGCAGCGCTCGGTGATGAAGATTCGCATGGTGCCGGTCGAACAGCTCTTCCGCCGCTTCCCGCGTGTTGCCCGCGACGTTGCGCGCAGCAGCGGCAAAGATGTCGAGCTGATCGTATCCGGCCAGAACACGGATCTCGACAAGAGCATTCTCGATGCGCTTGCCGAGCCCATGATGCACCTGGTGCGTAACGCTGTCGATCACGGCATCGAGTCGTCCGCGGAACGCGCGGCCGCCGGGAAGCCCGCGAAAGGACGCTCTGCAACTCAACGCCTACTACCAGGGGAACCAGGTCGTCATCGAACTCAGTGACGATGGAAAAGGAATCGACCGAGAGCGCGTCGTGCGCAAGGCGGTCGAGAACAACATTCTCTCCGAAAAAGATGCCGACAAGCTCACGGAGCAGGAGGCATTGGCTCTTATCTTCCGTCCTGGGCTGAGCACTTCGGAGCAGGTCACCGAAATTTCGGGCCGCGGCATGGGGATGGATATCGTGGACAGCGTGCTCCGTCGCCTGAAAGGTTCCATCGGGATCCAGACCGAACGCGGGCGTGGCACTACCTTCCAGTTGCGGGTACCCCTGACCCTGGCGATCATGCAGGCGCTGCTCTTCCGCGTCGCGAATCGTCTTTATGCAGTGCCGCTCGGATCGGTCGTTGAGATTGCACGTACGACGGCGCAAAATATCCATACCGTGGATCACCATGAGGTTTTGCAGCTGCGCAATCAGATCGTCACCCTGGTGCGGCTCGACCGCCTGGAGGGGAAAAAAGGTCCAGTGGCTGCCGGCAACAGCAAGATCTTTGTCGTAGTCGTTGCTCTCGGCGAACGACGTTTTGGCCTGATTGTGGACAAACTCGTCGGCGAAGAGGAGCTGGTCATCAAAGCGCTGGAAGATAATCTCGTCGCCACGGACCTGGTAAGCGGGGCTTCGATCCTGGGTGACGGCACTGTTGTCCTGATCCTGAATGTCGCCGCGGTCGTGGAGCGGCTGGGACGGGCGATCCAAAATGTACCGAAGCAATTGGGGGCCTCAGCATGATGACCTCTCCAATTCGCGTACTGGTGATCGACGACTCCGCGCTGATGCGAAAGATGCTCACGCAGATGCTGCAACGCGATTCTTCGATCGAGGTGGTGGGCACCGCCATGGACGGGGCATTCGGCCTCAAGAAGATCGAAGAACTTCGTCCCGACGTGGTGACCCTCGATCTCGAGATGCCGGAAATGGATGGCCTCGCGACCTTGCGTCATATCACCAAGCGAGGTGGGATACCGGTCATCGTGGTCAGCGCCCACAGCACGGAAGGCGCGGGTGAAACCTTCAAGGCCCTGCAGTCCGGCGCATTCGACTTCATTGCCAAGCCTCAGGAGAATGCCTCCGTCCTGATGGAGACGATCGCCGACGAGCTGATCGCGAAGGTCAAGGCCGCAGGAGCTGCGCGCCGGCCACGTCCCGAGGTGGCAAAAGTTGACGAAGAGCATCTGCGCGCGGTGCGGAAGCAACCGCGGCCGGCTCCGGGCACGAGAATGACGCCGACCAAGATCGTGGCGATCGGCATTTCGACCGGCGGCCCAAACGCGCTGCTCTACCTGCTTTCGCAGTTGCCTGCCGATTTTCCGGCGTCGATCCTGATTGTGCAGCACATGCCGGAGGGCTTCACCCAGATGTTTGCCAACCGGCTGTCAGAAGCTTGCGCCATCGAAGTCAAGGAAGCGCAGTCGGGGGATCTGTTGCTGGCGGGCCGTGCTCTTATCTGTCCCGGCAACCGGCACATGCGGGTTCGCAAGATGCCCATGGGAGACGTAGCGGTTCTCTCTGACGATCCCCGGGTCAACGGCCATCGTCCCTCGGCCGACGTTTTATTTCGCAGTGTCGCCCACGAGTTTGGCGCACGGGCAATGGGGTTGATCATGACGGGGATGGGCGAAGACGGTGCCGATGGAATCGGTGAGATCAAGGCTGCAGGCGGGTTGACCGTCGCACAGGACGAAGCCTCCAGCGTAGTGTTCGGAATGCCGAAGGTGGCAATCGAACGGGGAAATGTAACACGCGTCGTTTCGCTCGACGCATTGCCCAATATGTTGCAGGTGCAATGCTCGGCGCAACGTGCGAAGGCATGTGATTAGTTTCAACGGTTAGCGCCGGATGCTCTCGCAGCATACCGGCCAGCCCGGAGAGGAAATGTATGGAGCAATTCGGTGCTCTAGTTCGCAGTAAGGACCGGCAACCGGTTCGTTACCTCGTGGTGGACGATTCCGTGTTCGCTCGCAAGAACCTGACCAGGATGATCGATGGCTTCGGCGGCCAGGTGGCGGGGGAGGCGGGCGATGGGTGCACCGCGATCTCGGAATACGATCGCACCCGGCCCGACATCGTTCTGATGGATATCACGATGCCACAGATGGAAGGCATCGAAGCTGCCGAGCGCATCGTGCAGCAGCATCCGGACGCACGCATCGTGATGGTGTCGTCGGTGGGCTACCAGGAGAACATCGTGGCGGCGTTGCAGAAGGGCGCGCGGCACTTCGTCCAGAAACCGGTGAAGCCCGAGGTGCTTTACGAGGTGATCAAGTACGTTCTCGGCGACGAGGGCACGGTGCTCGCCTCCGCCTCGGCGGCGTCGGCAGGGGATTCCGGCCAATGAAGATGGACCTGATCCAACCCTTTATCAATGCCGCGGACGCCGTGCTGGCCGAGACCTTGCAGTGCAACACGCGCATCGGCGATATGACGATGGAAGAGGAAGCCTATCGCCGCAAAGGGGTCGCGGCCGTGGTCGAGGTCCATGGCGACATCGAAGGACGGGTCATCTTCGACATCGATCCGGAGACCGCCACCCGGGTGGCGTCGCATCTCGCCGGGCAGCCGGTCGCGCAAAGCGACCAGCTTGTTTACGAGACGATCTGCGAACTGGCGAATCTCGTGATCGGCAATGCGGTCACCACGCTGAACGACCAGGGTTTTCACTTCCGGATCCTTCCTCCGGCGGTGCACAAGGAAGATCTCGGCTTTAAGGGCAACGAGGAGACCGAAGCCCTCGTCCTGTTCGTCGAGACCTCTGCCGGTAGCGTGTACATGAACATCGCGATGCGCTACAACCGCCGCCGTCGTGGGGAAGAGATCGCCGCTACCGCCTAAAGATCCAGTACGAACGAAGAGGGTGGAGATTTCTCCACCCTCTTTCTTTTTCCACTCAAAACGCTTTTAGCGCACGTAAGTAAGAATCTGCAGCGGCGTCTGGTAGGCGCAAGTCGTGCCGCTGATCGGGTTGACCTGGCACGCCGGATCTGCCTGCGGGGCCGGCAGAAAATTCGTGATCGCGTTGGTGTCGGTGCGGATAATCGTCACCCCTGGCGCGCCATTAGGATTATTCGACGGGAACTGGCCCGCTGGAGGGGCTGCCGTCGTGACATAAACCTTGGTGCTGGTTGGTTCGCTTTCGATGCTCAAGGGAACCGGGGTGCCCACCGGACCGAGGGGAATCGGATTGGCCGTGGTCGTTCCGGAGAGCGTATTGCTGCCGGCATCGATGACGCTCACGTTGTTGCTGCCACTGTTCGCCACGTAATAACGAGAACCGTCCGCCAGCGGAACCAGCGAAGTCGGGTTCAATGCACCGGCGCCCAGCGCTACGTGCTGCACGAGTAAAACGGGCGCAGCTTGCGAGAGGTCGAGCACGCTGACATCGTTGCTGCCGCCGTTGGTCACGTAAAGCCGGTTGCGGCGCTTGTCGAAGAACGAGAAGTTGGGCCCGGTTCCGACGGGAATCGTGGTAGTCGTGTTGTCCACGGCGTGAATCAGCGTCAGGTTATTCGATCCCTGGTTCACCACGAATACGTACGAGCCATCGATGTTGGTGCTCACCGCCACCGGGTTGGCGCCCACCGGGATGGTCGCAATCACCTGCAGGCTGGTGGGATCGACGACGCTGACGGTATCGTCGCCTTGATTCACGATGTACACCTTGCCCCCCGAAGGCTGCTGGATCATCGCCACGGGGTTCCTGCCCACACAGATCGTGTTGGTCACCACCGAATCGCTGGTGAGCGCATTCACCGAGCCGTTCGGACAGGAGCTTGGTTCCGCCGAATTGAGGACGTAGGCGATCGTCGCGCGTCCTAAAAAGCTCACGGGCGTGGTGGCGGCCGGCAGGGTGACGGTGGTGTTGTTGTTAATGGCAGCATCGACGAAGGTGATATTGCTGAGGGTGCCGTCGTCATGGTTCGCCACGACGAGGTTCGCGACCCCGCTATTCGCCGAAGCGGTGATCATGTAGGCAAAGACCGGGTTGTAGCCTACCTGCGCATCGAGAGTAACGGAGTCCCCGGAAACATCGATTTCCTCGACGATTCCCTGCCCGACGGTTCCGCCGGGACCATTGGGATTGTTGAAGAGGACGAAGGCGTAGTTAATGGGCTGCGGATCGCCACCTGGGGAGATGATGGGGTTGGCAATCGGACGGTAGGTGTCCCCGCAGGCCGACCAGAGGATGACCGCAGACAACAAACCGGCGAGCGTGCCGGCTTTCTTCCATAAGGACATTCGCATTCCATTAATACGTGGGATCAGCCTGTATTGTACTTGGGCCTGAGCAGCGGGCCAAGTCGCAGGCGGGATGCTATAACCACAAGACGCCGAAAGAACTCTCCGGGGCCCGGTTACGGCGTTCAAGCATGCCGCTCCCGACGCCCTGGCTGCATTCTACTCAGACGAGGCCGTCAACCATCAGATAGCGCAGACTCCCGGTCGTCGGCCGCCACGATGGTGGACATCCCGGGTTCACGTGAGCGGTGCAGTCGTGAAAACGAATGCGGTGTGGGATTCTAGCTCCTCCGGACCAGGCGCTGCAAAACTCCGGGGCCCGCAATGCGTTCGAGAATTCCAGGGCCTCCACTCCTCGGTGCTAGAATCCCTTGCCATGTTCTTCCGTACGACGCTCGTGACCTCCTTGCTTTCCCTCGCCGGCTTCGCGCAGTCCGCGCCTACTGACGTTCCCGCCTCGCTCAAGCCTCCCGCCGGCCAACAAATGGTTCTCCAGGCGCACGCGATGGGCGTACAAATCTATACCTGCAACGCCGATGCTTCCGGCAAGTTCGCCTGGACGCTGAAAGCTCCGCAGGCCGAGTTGCGCGACGCCGACGGCCACATGATCATCACCCACTCCGCCGGACCCAAGTGGCAGCACAAGGATGGCAGCCTCATCACCGGCAGCGTGGTGAAGAAAGAAAACGCCCCCGACGGCACTTCCATTCCGTGGCTTCTCGTCGCGGCCGACAACTCCCACTCCGCCGAAGGCGTATTGAGCAAGGTCGAATTCGTGCAGCGCATTCATACCGAGGGCGGACAGCCTCCCGCCTCCGGCTGCGATGCCTCCAGCAAAGGCGATGAAGTGAAATCGAAATACTCCGCCGACTACGTCTTCTACGCGCCGTCGCACTGATCGCCGCCCATCCGTTGCCAAAGCTCCTGTGTACATGGATAATGCCCACGCTTACAGGAGCTGTCCATGAAACGCGTCCTAATCGCCGGTCTCTTCGCTGGAATCGGAATGTTCCTCTGGATGTCGATTGCCCACATGGCGCTGCCGCTGGGCCGCATCGGCGTCAGTGAAATTCCCAACGAGGCTCCCGTGCTCGCGGCGATGCAAGCCTCTCTCGGCGATCACTCCGGCCTTTACATCTTCCCCGGCATGGGCCTCGGCCCCAATCCCACCCACGCCGAACAAAACAATGCCATGGCTCACTACCAGGAAAAGCTCAATGCCAATCCTTCGGGCCTGCTCATCTACCATCCCGCTGGAGCCAAGGCGCTCACGCCCGCGCAGCTCATCACCGAGTTCGTCACCGAACTCGTGGAAGCCTTCCTCGCCTCGCTGCTGCTCGCCCGCGCCGCCCTGGGCACTTACAGCCGCCGCGTCGCCTTCGTCACGACGGTCGGAATCGTCGCGGTTCTCGCAACCAATGTGCCTTACTGGAATTGGTACGGCTTTCCCACCGACTACACCATCGCCTACATGTTTACCCAGCTCGTCGGATTTCTCGTGGCGGGCCTCATCGCCGGCAAGGTGCTCAGGACGGTCTAGTTCTTCTCACTGCTTTTTGCGGAAGACCACGAGTTCCACGCCGCCGATCACCGCGCGCCCCGGCATCGGGATGCCCACGATCTCCTGGTAAGACGTGTCGGTGAGGTTCGTAAGCTCGAGATACGGGCGTATTCGGCCCTCGTCGCGCGCGATCGCAAGATCCCATAGCGGGTAAGCATCGCGCTGGTAGCGCTGTGTCACGCCCAGCCGCGTACGCGCGATGATCCCGTGGCTGACACTTCCCTGCCACGCGGCAAAGGCGTTATGCGTGGGATAGTTGAATACATACTGCGAGATCAATCCGTTCAGCGCCTGCTGTGCTCCGTAAATCCCCGTGTAGCCGAGATCGAATTCCTGCCGGTCCGATGGCTTGTAGCGCACCACCGTCTCGACCCCGGCGAAGTTAAGCCGGTCGATGTTGTACGCATGCCAGAGGTCGGTCGCTCCCGGGCTCGCGATGCAGTCTCCAGTTCCGTCGTCGAACAGGTATCCGGGCTGGCACTTCACGTAATCGATTCCGTCGCGCTCGCGGCGTTCAAACCCGGTCGCGGAAAACGAAACCTTCGCTCCCGCATTCCAATCGACCCCGCCTTCATAACTCCAAGCCGACTCCGGCCGCAGATCGGGGTTCCCGACGTTCGCCGGATCGCTGTAATAAAGATCCGTGTAGGTCGGAATACGAAATGCCCGGCTCACCGCGCCACGCACTTTTACCTTCGACGAGATCCAGTACGCCGCGCTCGCCGAAGGCGTAAACTGCCCGCGCGTCCCGTTGTACGACTCCTCGCGCGCGCCCAGCGAAACCGAAAACCGGCGCAATGCCCGGAAATCCACCGCCGCATAGATCGCGCCGCGATTGCGCCCGTGATGCCCGAGATTGTTGCTGTCGATCTGGTCGCGATATCCCTCTACGCCGTAGGAAACCGTCGTGTTCTGCGCCACCTCGTCGTGCCGCCGCAGCGAGGCCTGCCAGCTATCGGTCACATGGTTGTTTTCGTAAACGCTCGGATCGTCGCGCAGCAATACAAACTCGTCCGTGTGCCGCCGGTATCCGAAGTCGAACGCCGTCTGCTGCCCCAGGTCCTGCGTCAGCGCGGCAAACCAGCCCTTCGTTCTCTCCCACGAATCGTAGGGACCATAAAACTGGTTCGCCCCGAACGGACGGTCTGCCGTCGAGAGCAGCACCATCGTCGCTCCCAGCGCGGTCTGAAAATGCGTTTCGCTCGAAACCGCCGCGCTTCGGTAGTCCCGGTCCGCCATGAATCCGGTCGAGAAGCTCCGGTCCGCCGTGACCTGCTCGCTCCAGCGCTTGGTCGCGTACGAGGCCACCGCGCGCTCCTCGTTGTAGCCAAAGTTTCCCAGCCCCGCGCGAATCCGAAACTCGCTCACCGCCGCCGGCGCGGTGATGAAATTCACCGCCCCACCCATCGCGTCCGCGCCATAAAAAGTCGATCCCGCGCCGTGCAGCACCTCGATCCGGCTGATCGAATCCAGCGGGATCGGCAGGTCGAGGTTGTGGTGGCCCGTCTGCGCATCATTCACCCGCAGCCCGTCGATCAGGACCAGCGTCTGCCCAAAGGTCGCGCCGCGGATCGAAAGATCGGCCTGCACTCCGCCCGGTGCCCGTTCCTGCAAATCGATCGAAGGATCGAGCCGCAAATAATCCACGTCGCTGGAATACAGCAATGGCGCCTGCTGGGTATCGAGCGCCATCACCGAGCGCTCCAACTCTTCCAGCGGCATTGGCTCGAATGTACCCGTCACCACCACCGTCTCATCCGGCTTCGCCGCCGGTGCAGCCGTGTTCGCAGGGGTACCAGACCCTGTGCCAGGCTGCTGGGCGCACGCGGCAACGCCCAACACCAACATCGAAATCGCCAGCCAACTTCGCATCAGAGAAGTTAGACTAGCAGAGTCCTGTCGCGGCGAAGCTTCCACCATGATGGGATCATTGCAGAGATTTACAACCATGAATACGTCAGCGGCATGTTCGGTGGTGCGCGACTTCAATCGCAACGGTTGGCAAGATCAGGACCGTTCCCGTGAATGGTGCGTGGAGCTGGAGAGCGGCCGGATTCTTCTGTTTGACGGAATTCCGTTCGACCTGCCCGCCGAAGACCGCGACTTCCTGCTCTCGCAGAGGCAGACCGAGTCGCGCTTTCACAAGAACATTTCCTACCGGCCCACCAGCGATGTTCTGCGCGGCATCGCCAATGACGCGCCCGATCGCGGCCGCATGCAGTCCGTCATGCGCGGTTACTCGCAGCAGGTAGTCGGATTCGTGAAAAAGTTCCTCGCGCCCTACGGCCACGACTTCCAACTCGACTACGCCAGCTTCCGCCCGCTGGAGGAAAAGAACCGCGATCTCGCGCTCCACAAACGCAACGATCTCCTCCACGTTGACGCCTTCCCTACTCGTCCCACGCGCGGCGCCCGCATTCTCCGCGTCTTCACCAATATCAATCCTTCCGTCGATCGTGTCTGGACTCACCGGCGAACCCTTCCACGTCCTCGCCACGAAGCTGGCCACAGCCGCCGGCGTGCAGCGCTTCGCCCAACCTTCCTTGGTCGACCGCTTTGCTCACGCCGCACAGAGTGCCGCGCACGCCATCGGCGCTCCCGTCCCCAACCGCTCCCGATACGACCGCTTCATGCTGCATTTCCACGATTGGCTGAAGGAGAACAACGATTTCCAATCGGCATCCCCCAAAATTCGAACCGATTTCTCGCCGGGCTGCACCTGGATGGTCTATACCGACGGCGTCCCGCACGCCGTCCTCTCCGGCCAGTATGTCCTCGAGCAAACGTTCATCATCCCACAACGCGCCCTCGTCGCCCCCGAACGTTCCCCCTTGCAAGTCCTGGAAGAAATCGGCGGCGCACCGATGTCGTCCTGATTCGACAACCCACCGCACCGCGGCACAGCCCACATCGTTCCTCGCTCCTCCATCCCTCTCTCTTGTCCTCCAGAGGAGCGCAGCGACGTAAGGACCTGCTGTTCCTCCCGCGGCCAGCCCACATCGTTCCTCGCTCCTCCATCCCTCTCTCTTGTCCTCCAGAGGAGCGCAGCGACGTAAGGACCTGTTGTTCGACGCCAGCATCTTTGACACAGCCAAATCACCGCTGCTACGATGATTACGTCGGCTGCACTCCTTCCATGCAAGCGTCCCCGTCGTCTAGCCCGGCCTAGGACACCGCCCTTTCACGGCGATAACACGGGTTCGAATCCCGTCGGGGACGCCAAGTCACTCATCCCTCAAGTCTTCCCCGCCCAGGGATCTCGCCCCCAGACTAGAATTCTTCCAGCGCCGAAACTTTCACCGTAAGAACCGTGTTCACGGTCGAGGGGATCTTCTGAATGCCGCACCGCCGCTTCGTCATAACCGCCCGCTTTGCTGCCTTCCTGAGCGCGATCGTTCTACTGGGAGCCGGCGCGACCTTCGCGCAGTCCGGCCAGCAGAGCGCGCCATCGCCCACTGCTGCCCATGAGAACATGTCCCACTCGCCCGGTCACATGTACATGACCTCCCTGCGCCCGGCGCAGCCCGGTGACCAGCAGAGAGCCGAGGCCATCATCCAGGCAGCTAAAACCGCCATGGCGCCCTATCAGGACTACACCAAGGCCTTGGCCGATGGTTATCAGATCTTCCTGCCCAATCTTCCGCAGTCCCAGTATCACTTCACGAAATACGAGAATGCCCGCGAGGCCTGGATGCACTTCGATCCTCTTAAGCCGACATCTCTTCTCTACAAGAAGACAGCGGATGGCGGATATCAGCTCATCGGTGCGATGTACACCGCTCGCGTCGATGCCACCGAGGACGAACTCAACCAGCGAATTCCGCTCAGCATTGCGCAATGGCATCAGCACGTAAATTTCTGCAAAGCGCCCGTCGGACAGAAAGCCGCCTACTTCGGCCCCAACGCTAAATTCGGTCTGCTGGGTTCCATCAACACAAAGGAAGCTTGCGACGCGGCCGGCGGAGAATTTCATCCCCATATCTTTGGATGGATGGTCCACATCTATCCTTACGAAACCGACCCAAAGAATATTTTCTCGACCAGCGATGACGAGAAAGGCCACGACAACATGGACCATTCGGCGATGCCTGGGATGAAGATGAACTAGTTCTGGAATGCGGCGGCTACCCGCGGTTCTTGGCCCACTCTTGCGGCGACGGCAGCGCTTCCATCTCCTGCCCCGCGAAGATCGCTTGAAAAGCCCGCATCAACTCGTCATGAATCAGCCCGTTCGACGCCAGGGTCTCTTTGCTGTCCATCCGCCAGGTGGATCCGTCGTAGCGCGTCACCGTTCCCCCGGCTTCTTTCACCAGTAACGTCCCCGCCGAGGTATCCCACGGATTGAGGTTGAACTCCCAGAAGCCGTCGTAGCGTCCGCAAGCCACGTTCGCCAGGTCCAGCGCCGCCGATCCCGCGCGTCTCACCCCGTGCGAGTGCAGCGTGATCTGGTGATAGAAGTGGATGTTCGGATTTTTATGCCGCTTGTGGCTGGGAAATCCGGTCGCCAGCAGGGATTCGCACAACCGCTTCGTCTGCGACACTCGGATCGGCTTGCCATTCAGGAAGGCTCCCTTGCCCTGCTCGGCCGCGAACAGTTCATCGCGTGTCGGATCGTAAAGAACTCCTGCAACCATCTCTCCGCGCCGCTCCAGCCCCATCGAGACGCAGAACACCGGGTAGCCATGCGCGAAGTTCGTCGTCCCATCGAGCGGATCGATGTACCAGCGATACTCCGCCCCCGTCTCCTGCCGCGTTCCCTCTTCCCCAACAATATCGTGCCCCGGCCAGGCCGCGCGCACCCGCTCCACGATCAGTTTTTCCGAAGCGCGGTCGGCGACGGTCACCAGGTCAACGTCGCCCTTGTATTCGATTTTCACTCGCTGATGGAAATAATGCAGCAGCAGCGCGCCGGCCTCGCGCGCGATCGTTTCGATCTGGGGTACGAATTCGAAATCCGCCGCCGGGGGCATTCGCTACTCTTCCGCGGGAGCAGCTTCCGCGGCCTTGGCCATCTCCGGACGGGTCTTCTTGTTGCCGTTCTCTTCCATGATGTACCGGATGTCGTGCTTGTAGATGAACAGGTTCGGCGCCCCGTCCCGTGTCAGCCGCACCATGGCCCGGTCGTAATACTCGATCCAGCCCTTCACCACTTCGCCATCCACCAGCTTGATGCGCACCGGCTTCTGTTTCTCGCCGAGCATCTTCAGGTAAGCAGCTTCTTCGTGGGTCTCTTCCGGTGGGGGGTTCTTTCCCTTTTTGTGATCGGGTGGCGGCGTTCGAAACGACATAATGAAGCCATTATGTCATGCTGCTCCACCACCTCCCAGTAACCATTTCGTGGCATAAAAAAGGCCGCCCCGAAGAATTCGCGAGACGGCCGAAAAGAATGTTGCGCGGCGATCTTCAATTGCCCAGCCAACGCAGCGACGCGGAAGATGCTGAGCCTTGAAATTCGCGCAACATCTTCATGTTGCACGTCTCTTACCGTTCGTGCCGTGCGGCTAACCACTTGATTCGCCGTCCCGACAAAACATAACAGTACAAAATTCCGGAGATACACGCGGCGAATCTTCGAAATTGCGTAGTCCCATTGTTTCGAATTCCGGAAACTGTTATTCCAATGGGCTCGTGTAGTACCCGGCGCGATGTCGTACCTGCAACGTGTCTGCATTCGGAACCGTCGGCGCAAGCTGGATGTCGATCTTCCGGAAGTCCGATCCCGCCAGTCGGCGCGACGGATAGTAGCCGATCAGGTATTGCGTCCGCAGTTCGTCGGAAATTTGTTTGAACGCCACATCGAGCTGCGTCAGATCCTTGGCGTAATAATGCTTACCGCCTGTGTCCCGCGAAAGCTGGATCAACGCGTGCTCCCCCCCGGTATCGCGGCCCGCACTCTGCTCCACCGGCACCATGATGATGCTGTACAGCAGCGTTTCGCTCTGCGTCGCCGCCCGTACCGCCTCCTGGTAGTCGATCTTGCTGTAGGTATCGCCCCCATCGGTGATCAGCACCATCACCTTCCGGCCCTGCCGCTTCAGCAAGGTCCTCGATGCCAGGTAGATGGTGTCGTAAAGCGCGGTCGCCGACCCCGGCACGATGTTGTTAATCCCCCGGTCGATCAGCTTCAGGTCCGAGGTGAATGGCACCACCTCGTTCACATCCTCGCTGAACGAGTACACGCTCAGCACATCGATCGGTCGCACGATATCGTGCGCGAACCGCCTTGCCGAATCCGTCTCCAGCTTGAGGTCTTTCTTCGTGCTTCCGCTGGCATCGATGGCGATCACGATCGACAACGGCAGCTCCGACTCTCGCTGAAACACCGCGATCTTCTCCGGTGTGTCGTCTTCCGTGAGGACGAAGTCTTCTTTCTTCAGGTTGGCGATGGGCGCCCCGTGCTCGTCCACCACCGTGGTGTAAACGTTCACCAGCTTCACGTTCACCTTGAACGTCGGTTGCGGCTGCTCCGAGGAATTGCTGCCTCCCGCACTGGGCGGCTTTGGAACGGTATGGTTGGGAATCGGCTTGCCTGCCGGCGGCGTCTGGGGAGAAGAATTGTCCTGGGCGAAGACAGCGATGGCTCCGAAGGCCAGGAATAAGGCGGCAAGGCGCAGCATTGTGTGTGTATTAAGACGTTTGAAGCCGAATATGGAAAGCATGCATCCCGGATCTCATGAATCGTTGTCACCTGAGCGAAGCGTCCGCAGGACGCGCAGCCGAAGGACCCCTACCGCTCCGAAAATCTCTCGCACTTGCTTGTATCAGGGCACGACTTCAGTCGTGCCGACCGCAACGCCACAACCTGGGCTTTAGCCCCCGCTCTGCTCCCGGGAACCTCATCCGGGCGCGATCTCCGGTGGAAAGGCTTCGCCGTCCGCCCAGACGGCCCCGTCTTCAAAGTACTCTTTCTTCCAGATCGGCACCTTTTTCTTCAACGTATCGATTGCAAAACGGCATGCCTCGAAGGCCGCCGCCCGGTGCGCCGACGCCACCACGATGGCCACGCTCGTCTCCCCGATCTCGATTCGTCCGATGCGGTGCACGATCCGTATCTCCCGGATCTTGAATTCGCGCTGCACCTGCTCCGCCAGCGCCTCCATCTCCCGCATCGCCATGGGGAGGTACGCTTCGTAATCGAGGTAAAGCGTCCTCCGGCCGCGGGTGTTGTTCCGGACGACGCCCTCGAACACCAGCACCGCCCCATCTTCCCCGGCGCGCAGCGCCGCAGCGATCGTCTCGGTCGGAATCCGTTCCCGCACAATCTCGCAGTGCGCGGTCTTCGTCTCCTCGGGCAGTCCTCCGCTCACCGGCGGGATCAGCGCGACTTCGTCGTTCGCCCGCAATACCCGCGTCTTATCGGTGTATTCCAGGTTCACCGCCAGCGCCACCGATTTTGCAAAGCGCTCGATGGCGGGATACTTCTCCCGCAACGCCTCGAAGAGGTCGCCCGAGGTCACGCCCTCGGCGACGTCCATCGCCTCCTCCGCGGTCCCCGCCAGCTCCCGCAGAATCCCGAAATAAACGACCTTCACCTGCACGATGGAAGAATATCAGCCCGCAGTTGCTTTCCCACGGCTGTCGCCGTGGGCTTCCGAAGCCGGTCGTCTTTACGGACTCGCGGTGATCTTCCATAAGAGCAGTCTCGCCCCTGTGAAGGATTACGCGGTGCTGCGCTTTCGCAGGTGCTTGAGAGCCGATTGGACGAGAGCCTGGTTGTGGTTCGAGGCGGCGCGTTGCGGAGGTTTTTTCGGAGAGGGCGAGGATGATCTCGCTCGTCGCGACCTCTCCGCGCTGGCTTCGATGCGGGGAATGACCTGGTCCTCCTGGATCGATTCGGAGGGTTTTTTCTCTTCGCTCTCGGGCTCGGAGGGATCGGTTTCGTCTTCGATTTGCGGGAGGGCGGGGTCGAGATGCGGATTGTAGCTTTTCCAGTTGTTGTGGGGTTCGTCGAAGGTGGTGTGTTTGACGTTGACGGCGGCGGTTTGCAGGGCGTAGAGGGCGAGGGCGGCCTTCTTGTAATCGATGCGATCGGCGAGCATGGCATTGACGACGTCGGTGATAGTGAGCTGGATCGACTCGTGATCTTCGAGGATAGGGATCTGGAGCGGTAGCTTGCGTTGCGCGGCGATGCGCTGACGGCGAATGCGATCGCGCGCGGCCACATGGAAGTAGCAGAAGTTTTCGCCGTTGATGCGGGGCGATTTGCAGGTATTGCCGTCAGCCTTGACGTGGGAACATTCCTTCATCATTCAGCTCCTCTTCGCATCTACCCCCCTCCCCAACCCTCCTGTATTTTCAGCAGCTTAGGCTGTGAAAAACTCGCAAAATATAGAGCCCGAAAGAGTTACAGGCAAAATATGCCGAACAAAGGACTTAGGTGCTGCCATGGTGCAAGCGGCGATGGGTCGTAGTGCGAGAGGCGAGGATACGCGGACGGTGGCGGCCCGGCAGTGATGCGAGCGTACGACGTTTGGGGAAAGGCGTACTCAGAATGGGGGACTGATCAGGCGACCCAGGTGAAGCCGCAGTGCAGGCATCGGGTCGGTTTCCGTCCGGCGAGGAGGGCGAGGAGACCGACGGGGAAAAAGAGAATGGAGATAATGATGACCCACACGGGATAGCCTCCGCGGATGGCGGAGTTCCCGCACTTCGGGCAATTCACAAAGGTGGCCATGTGGGCGGAGTGTAGTGCGGGGAGCGAAGGATTGCAACCTCTGCGCCGATCGAGTCCTGCGGCAGCGATCGCAGGGAGGGGTCCTTCGACTGCGAAACGCTGCGCGTTTCTCCGCTCAGCATGACAGGCGGCCGGCGCAAAGCGCATTTCGGGAACATGACACTCGGGTAGGATTGTCACATTCACTCACTTCGCGTAAAGAGGTACTGATGAGAATTCGCCGTCTTGATCAATCGGAGGTCGATCCGGCCACCTCCGAAATTTACGACCACTACCTGAAGGTGCGCGGCAATGTGCCGAACATGTTTCGCACCGTGGCGCATCGTCCGGAAATCCTGCGCACCATGATTGCGCACTTCCGCGCCGTGATGGAAACCGGCACGATCGGCGCGAAGCTGAAGGAGCTGGTGATCGTCCGCACCTCGCAGTTGAACTCCTGCCAGTATTGACTCGCTTCTCACACCGTTCTGGCAGAACGGCACGGATACTCGAAGGAACAGATTTCCGACTTGGCCAACTTTCGCACCCGCGACGACTTTACTCCGGCGGAGAAGGCCGCCCTCGAACTTGCCGAGCGCGAGACCTTGCGCCCGCGCGAGGTCGACGACGCGTTCTGGACCGAGTTGCGCCTGCACTACGACGAAGGCGAGATCATCGAACTGGCAGCGGCCATCGGGCTCTTCAACTACTTCAACCGCTTCAACGACGTGCTCAAGATGGAGCCGACCAAGTGAAACCCGGCATGGCCTGGGCGGTGGCGCTTCTCATGGCAAGCGCCGCCGCCGGCCGTGCCGATTGCCTTCCTTTCGACCAGGCGGCGAAGCATGTTGGCGAGATGGTGTGCATGCGAGGCCGAGTGGTGAAGGTCTCGGCGAGCCCGAGCGGCACCCACTACCTGAACTTTTGCGAGAGCTACGTCGGTTGCCCTTTCACGGTGGTGATCTTCCCCGGCCACCTTCAGGAGATCGGCGACGTCCGTTCGCTGGCGGATCGGGAGATCGAAATCGATGGCCTGGTCAAGCTCTACAACGGACATCCCGAGATCATCCTGGCCGAAAGCAGCCAGCTGCACGGCGATGCCGCCTCGCACATCCCGCCACTGCCGAAGAAATACGATGTGACCGAGCACGGCAACTTCAGTGCAGGAACCTTTCGCGCCAAGAAGCCGAAGCGTTCCAAAACGAAAGCCGTGCAGCAGGACACTACCGATCCGTTCAGCGAATAGCTTTCCGTTCGTTAGACGGATTTCGACGACATCAACGCCAACCGGTAGGCCTGGTAGAGATGGTGGGCTTCGTGATGCAGGAAAAACTCCGTCAGCGCGGAGACATCCAAACGCCCGTAGGTGGGATGCGCAAGCAGGTGAATGACCTTGTCGGGATCGACATCGTTTAATTCGTTGATCAAGGCTTTGCGCGCGACATGATAGCGATCGAGGAGAGCGGAGGAAGAGAGCTGGCACCAGGCGAGGAATTCCGGATCTTCTTCCGAGTGATACGGGCTGACATCGGTGGTAGCCGCTCCGGCAATCAGGTCTGCCAGGCGGGCGAGCGTGATCTCCTGGTAGTGCGATAGATGGGCGATGTGTTCGAAGGCGCTCCACTTCCCTGACTGCGGATGCGCGTAGAGCACCGGCTCCGGAAACTTGTGCAGCATCGACTCGAGCGTCTTCTGTTGCAGGTGAAAACGTTCTCTCCATTCAGGCCTAAGCGTCATACATCGACTCCCTTACGCAACTCACTCAAGGAATACTTCGTGCCGCGCCAGGTGATTCCACCTTGCGCCATCGTCACTACCATCGAACGCGCCACGGTATAGGCGAACAGGAGCGTGCTGACGGGATGCAGGACCACGTAATAAGGAGGAACGTTGGAGCGGTCCGCCATACCGTAATAGATGCCGGCAATGGAGAGGACGCAGGCAGCATAGCCTGCGCGGGCCAATCCATGGGACATGGCCAACCCGACAAAGGGCACGAGGTTAAAGAGCAGCAGGAAGAAGATCGCGCCGGTCGCCAGGAACGGGTTGAAGCGGAGGATGGCGAAGAAGTTCTTGGTGAGCCCGCGCACCACGCCGAGGGCCCCGGTGGCCCAGTGCAACTGGATCAGGTCGCGTCCGAAGACATTGCGCTGGGCGAAGCCGGACTTCTTGACCAGTTCGCCGAGCTTCATGTCGTCGACGACGGAGAGCCGCATGCGCGAGTAGGTGCCGATCTTCTCGTAGGCGCTGCGGCGAACAAGGTTGAAGGCGCCGACGCCCATGTGGTCGCGTGACTTGGGATCGGCGGTCTTCCACGGACGATGGCCGAAGACGAACATGGCCTGGAAGAAGGCGATCATCATGCGCTCGTCCCAGGTGTACATGAGCATGGTTGGAAAGAGGACGACGTGGTCGGCGTGATCCTTCTCGGCATAGGCGATGGCGCGGCGCAGCGTGTCCTGGCGGAAGACGACGTCGGCGTCGGTGAAAAGTATCCATGCGCCGGAGGCAACGTTGGTCGCGCTCCACATGGCGTGGACCTTGCCGAGCCAGCCGGGAGGCAGTTCGGTGACATGCACGACCTTGAGGCGATGATGCTGCGCCGCATCGCCGTGGAGTTCGGTGAGGCGCTCGTTCTTGAGGCGATATTCCTCGGAGATGCGGTCCATGATGTCGCCGGTGCGGTCGGTCGAGCGGTCATCGACGGCGACGACCTCGTAGTCGGGATAGTCGAGTTCGAGGAGGGAGCGCAGCGCGGGCTCGATCTTCGCCTCCTCGTTGAGGGCGCACACAACGATGCTGACGCGAGGAGTGTGGCCGGTGGCATCGAGCGGCGGAAGATCCCACTCCGGCCGGCTGATCTCGGCAATGCGCGGCATACCGCGCGCGGCGGCGATCACCCGGGAGAGCCAGATGAATGCGAGGACGAAGGCAAGGAGAGCGTTCCAGCCGATACCGTGCAGGTGCAACCAACTCATCCGTGCGCGCCCGCGGATGGGAGACTGGCGATCTTGGGAGCGGTGCGGACTCCGAGGAAGAGGATCACAGCGGATAGGATAACTGCCGCGACGGTCGGCAGGAAACCGATCTGGAGGTTCGTCTTGTCGGAGATGTAGCCGATGATGGTGGGCGAAAAGGCGTCGCCAAGGAGATGGATGGTGAAGAGGTTTACGGCGACGGCAGTGGAGCGGATGTTGGCGGAGACGGAGTTCACCAGCGCGGCATTGAGGGGCGCGGTGTTGAGCAGGATGAAGAACTCGGCAAGCAGGATCGCGGGATACATGATGGCGCCATGGATGGTGATGGCGATGACCACGAACGGAATGGAAATCGCCATGCCGACGGCAGAGACGAGATAGTAGGCGCCGACGTTCTTGCGCAGCAGACGATCGCCGAGCCAGCCACCGGCGAGGGCGGACGCGGTGCCGGCGACGACAGTAAGAAGTCCGAAGCGGAAGTTGGCTTGCTCGAGTGGGATGCCGCGGAGGCGAGAGAGAAAGGTAGGCATCCAGACCTGGAGGCCGCCGACGGCGAAGGTCATCATCGCCATGCCGAGGCTGCAGGTCCAGAAGGCGGCGTTCTTCCGGAGACCGAGCAGCGAGGTCCGTTCGTAGGTTCGCTGGATGGTGTCGCGCGAGCCGCGGACTGGCTCGGGAACCAGCAGAAGAAGCAGGCCGAGCAGCACGCCGGGGGCGGCACAGACGTAGAAGGGCGCGCGCCATCCATATTTGTGGCCGAGGGCTCCGCCGAGAAGATAGCCAATGGCGGTGCCGACCGGGATGGCGACATAGAAGATCGCCATGATGCGTCCGCGGAGACGCTCGTCGAAGAGATCGGAGACGAAGGCGGGAGTGATAGTGACAAAGGTGGCTTCGCCGATCCCGACAATAGTGTGGCGGAGCAGGAGCACGCCGTAGCTGTGGGTGACGGCGGTGAGAAGAGTGGCGACGCTCCAGAGCACCGCGCCGACGGCCATGATGTATTTGCGGGCGACACGGTCGGCGAGAAAGCCGGCGAAGGGCGCGAAGCACATGTAGCAGAAAAAGAATGCGGAGGTGAGGAGGCCGATCTGGCTATCGGTGATGTGGAATTCGGTTTGAATTTGCGGCTGAACGGCAAAGAGGATGGAGCGGTCGATGTAGTTGAGAAAATTGAGGGCGGTCAGAAGTAAAAGTGCGAAGCCGGCGGCAGTGGGGCCAACGAGGGCGCGCGCTGGATTCGGCGACGTGGGCACGATGGCGGTGAGAATATCACGCGGGGTTTTCGTACGTGGCTGGGGCGGCGGAAGCCGGGCGGGGCTGCGGCCCACCCTGTCGCAGAGCGACAAGGATGGGGCACCCACATGGTTGTTTATTTCTTCGGGCGGGGGTAGCGGGCGACTACGGTGGTGCCGAGGCCGCCGCGCGGACGGAAGACGCCGCGTACTTCGGCCCAGACGGGCCTGGTGGCTTTCACCACGTCTTCGAGCACGCGGTTGACGATGTTCTCCTGAAAAATCCCGAGATTGCGATAAGCGAACAAGTATTCCTTGAGCGATTTCAGTTCGAGGCAGGTTTTGTTCGGCATGTAGCGGATCCAGAGAGTTCCGAAATCCGGGAGGCCGGTCTTGGGACAGACGGAGGTGAATTCGGGAATGTCGATTTCAATCTCGTAGTTGGGAAATTGATTGGGCCAGACCTCGATCTCGGGGAAGCTGGCGTGCAAGCCCGCGGCAGCGTGTTCCGCGGTGTAAGCGGGTTGTTTCGGCATGGGGATATTCTAAATGGAGGTGTAGCGCCCTGCGGGGTCATGGATCTGCCGCCGCATCACCCCGCGCTTACGCGCTGGGCTATTAACCAGCGCCGCTGCCCGGCTGGATTTGATTTGCGCCTTCGCAGTATTGATCGGATCAGGCCGCGAGTTGGGCGGAGTCGGAGGGTACGGGTTTGACCTCGGTCGGTGGAGGCTGTTTGAGAGGCAGTTTGCCGTCACCGCGTTCCTGGATGATCTCCGAGTTGATTTCGCCGCCGACGAGCACGGCGAAGGCGGTCCAGTACATCCAGACAAGCAAGGCGATGGCCGCGCCGAGTACGCCGTAAGTCTTATTGAAGTGGGCGAATTTTCCGAAGTAGACGCCGAGACCAAACGACAGGAGAAGCCAGCCGGCGAGAGCGATTACCGCACCGGGCAACGTCTGCACAAAACGCTGCCGTACGTTGGGGGCAAGGAAGTAGATCAATTCAACGGAGATCACGACGAAGATACCGGCAATGATCCAGCGCGCATATTTCCAAACGAAGAGGAAGGCGGGGCCGAGACCGATTTTATCGGCGAAGAGCCCGAAGAAGTGGGGACCCAGAGTCATGCACAGGAAGGAAACGACGAGCATGCCGCCCACGAGCACGGTAAGACCAATGGCCAGCAGACGAACCTTCCACCAGGGGCGGGTCTCCGGCACGTTGTAGGCAACGTTGAGGGCTTCGACGATTCCAGCAAAGCCGCTGGAGGAAGACCACAGGGTTCCGAGTAAGCCAAGACTGAGGAGACCGCCGCTGTGGGGACGAATGACATCGGCAACCACCTTATTCACGAGCCCCATGCCTTGCGCGGGCACCACGCGGGCGAGGACGGACAGGATGTCCTGGAAGAGGTTAGGAAGAGGCAACAGAGAAACCACGGCGGCCAGTGCAATCAGCGCCGGGAAGAGCGACATGACGAAGTAGTAGGAGAGCGAGGCGGCAAAGGAGAGGGTATGGTTATTAACAATATCCGTCACCGCGCGTTTTGTGACGTTCCAGCAACTCTTCGCAGTCATCACGTGCTCCGCAGGGGGAGAGCATACACCCATCGAGGGATTGGCTTGCTGTTGCAGGTGAGATGACGGTGCAAGGATTAAGGCTGGTCGGAAAGCAAAGTACTTGCTGAAAATAAGCGACCAACGACCCAAAATCGCGTCCAATGAGAAATGGCTTCGACACCCAAAGCGGCACGTGTGGAACCCGCGACGTCACCGGAGCGGCGGGAACCTTACGTTATACTTAAAAATTCCAGACGCATGGCCGCTCAACACGACAGTAGCCTGAATGGCAATGGCAACGGCAGCCGACGCAGCCTGCTTATACCGTTTGTTCTGCTGCTCGTGGTAATTGCCGGGGCGACGATGCTGGTGATGCGTAAAGGGACGGCAGCCATCCGAGCCGACCACGTGGAACGCGGTTCCCTGACGGCGACTATTTCAACCAATGGAAAAGTAGAGCCGGTAGTCGATTTCCAGGCGCATGCACCGATCTCCACCACGATCAAGCAGATCTACGTGAAGGCCGGCGATCCCGTCAAGAAGGGTCAGCTTCTGCTGACGCTGGACGATGCGGGAATTCGTGCCCAGGCGGCGCGGGCGCTGGCGCAACTCAGGGGCGCCGAGGCAGAGCAGGCAGCATTGCAGGCCGGCGGTAACCGCGAAGAAGTACTGAACCGGCAATCGCAACTGGTGAAAGCCCAGGCGGACCGCAACGCAGCCGCCCGCAACCTCGAAGCTCTCAAGAAACTGGTGCAAAGCGGAGCGGCTTCTCCGGCCGAGGTACAAGCGGCGGAAAACCAGGTGAAAGTTGCGGATGCGGCGGTAGCCGCTCTCCAGCAGAACGGAACGGCCCGCTACTCTCCGCAGGACCTCTCACGCGCGGAAGCGACCCAGGCGGAAGCGAAGGCGACTTACGATGCCGCGCAGGTCACGCTGGGTGAGACAAATGTGCGTTCCACGGTGGATGGCACTGTCTACGCGCTGCCGGTGCGCGAGGGCTCGTTTGTCAACCCAGGAGACTTGCTGGTTGGGGTGGCGCAGTTGAAGACGATGCAGGTAAAGGCCTTCATCGACGAGCCGGATATCGGCCGCCTGTCGCAGGACCAAAAGGTATTAGTGACGTGGGATGCGCTGCCGGATCGCACCTGGACCGGCAAGGTGTCGCGCGTGCCGACCACGATCGTGACGCGGGGAACGCGCATGGTGGGCGAGATCCTCGTCGAGGTGCCGAACGAGGACCTGAAGCTGCTGCCGAACACGAACGTTTCGGTTTCCATCATCACGGCGGAACGCAAGGATGTGCTCACTGTACCGCGTGAGGCGGTTCGCTTGGATGGCGCGCAGAAATATGTATTCGTCGTGTCCGGACATGAACTGGAGCGGAAGAACGTAGAAACCGGTATCTCGAACCTGACGCGGGTGGAAGTTTCCGGCATCCCGTCGACGGCCCTGGTGGCTTTGAATTCGCTGAACATGCAGCCGCTGCGCGAGGGCATGAAAGTTAAAGTAGAAGGTCAATGATTCGTCGTATCCTGCTTTCCGCCCTGCTCGTTTTAGTTACAGCGGCCCTATCGGCTCCGGTTCTCGCAGCAGAGGCGGACGTGCAATTGATCCGTTCCGGACGGATCGATGAGGCGATCACGCAACTCCAGGAACGGGTGAAGAACAATCCGACGGACGCAGAGTCTTTGAATCTCCTGGCGCGCGCGTATTACTCGATCGAAGCATGGGATGACGCGATTGCGACGAACCAGCGGGCGCTGAAGTTGCAGCCGAACAGCAGCGATTTTCATAGCTGGATGGGGCGCGCTTACGGAGAAAAAGCGGACACCGTCGGAGTACTCGGCGCCGCCAACCTCGCGCGCAAGACCAAGTCGGAGTTCGAAAAGGCCGTGCAACTGAACCCCGTTGCCAGCCAAGCGCGACTCGACCTATCGGAGTACTACATCGAGGCGCCCGCGATCATGGGCGGGGGGATCGACAAGGCAAAAGCGCAAGCAGATGCAACGGCCCGTTTCGATGTAGCCGCATCGCACCTCATCCGGGCGCGGATCGCGCAACATGGCAAAGACATGGACGACGCGGAGACCGAATTCAAGGCAGCCATCGCTACCGCGAAGAATCCGGCAAACTATTGGATCAACCTGGCATCGTTTTACCAATCACGCGGGCGGTTGGCGGAAATGGAAAAGGCGATCACCTCGGCTGTCGCTGTCCCAGGACGCGGCGCGAACGTTCTCTACGATGCAGCGGGAATTCTGTATCGCGCCGGGAGAAACTATCCGGGAGCCGTGAGCTATCTGCAGGAATACCTGGGACAGGGGCATTTCGAAGAAGATGCTCCTGCATTCCGTGCCCATTATCTTCTTGGAGAACTGCTGGAGAAGATGCAGCGGCGCGGCGACGCGATTGCCCAGTATCGCGCGGCGCTGGGCATGGCAAGCGACTTCAAGAAGGCGCAGGCGGCGCTGGACAAGCTGCAAGGCTAGACGCTTCGCAACACTTCACGGTTTCCCCTTCGGGCCAAAGCCCGGACGGATGCGTAACCGAGAGCTTCCGGCCATTTATACTGCCGTATTGACGAAGCGAAGCATGGGATCACTCTTCAAGACGGTGCGGCGGCAGCTTCTACGGGGATTGCCGGGCGCAATGCTGTGTGTGTGCATGGCTTCCCCTCTCCTGGCAGAAACGATTCCGTTCAATAAGGCGATTGACGCGGCGCTGAAACACAGCGGGGCGATGGCGGTGGCAGCGGCCGAGGAGGCGCATGCCCGGGCGAGCCTGGCGCAAGCGCGCGATGCATATATCCCCCAGGCAATTCTCGGATCGGGATTGGGCGCATCTTTTGGATTTCCATTGACGCTCGAGGGCTCGGCTCCGTCGATCCTGAATTTCAACACGCAGTCGTTGCTGCTGAACTTTCCGCAGCGCGAGTACATTCGCGCTGCCCGCTTCCAGTGGCAAGCGGCATCCACGCAGACGCTCGACAAGCGCGACCAGGTGATTCTCGACACGGCCCTCACCTACTTCCAACTGGACCGGGCGCTTGCGAAGCTGAAGATCCTGAAACAGGAAGAGGATGCCGCGAAGCGCGCGGAGTTCATCACCACACAACGCGTGGACCAGGGGATCGACAGCCAACTGGAGCTGAAGAAATCGCAACTTAACTCGGCGCGGGTGCGAATGAAGATGGCGGAGATCGAAGGCAATATCGATGTGCTGCGCGATCATCTTTCGAAGCTGACGGGCTTCCCCGCCGGAACGATCGATACCGACCCGGAATCGCTGCCTAAAATTCCCGACGTGCGGCAGGAGTCTGATCTTGCGTCGCAAGCGGTGGAGAACAGCATGGTGGTGAAGGCCGCGGACCAGAAGGCGCAATCGGCGGAATTCAAGGCACGCGCGGAGCACAAGCAATGGATGCCGGCGGTGGATTTTGCGGCGCAATACGCGATGCTTGCGCGTTACAACAATTACGACCAGTACTACAAGACGTTTCAGCGTAACAATGCCAGTATCGGCGTGGATATACGCTTTCCGTTCTTCAGCGCAAGCCAGCGTGCCATCACCGAGGCCGCGGATGCAGACGCCGTCCGTGCCAAGAAAGAAGCGGAACTGGCGCGCAACCAGGTGACCGAAGACACGCTGAAACTGCAACGCAGCCTGGCGCAGTTGCAAGCCGCGGCGGATGTCGCGAAGCTGGAATATGAAGTTGCGGACACCGGCGCTACGGCGACGCAAGACCGGCTCTCGACCGGCAATGCGACCTCTCGCGACGTGGAGAACGCGCGGCTGGACTCTTCGGACCGTTACGCCGCGTATCTCGACGCGCAGCTTGAGGTGGAAAAGGCCGAGCTGCAACTGATGCGGCAGACGGGCGAAATCTACGACTGGTCCACGGCAAAGAAATAGGAGCTGAGGAAGATTGCGTTGCACGTGGCTGCCTGCATGGCGGCCAGTTTTGTTTTAGAATCCGTGCTCTACAAATTTTCTCGGAGCTTGGCCCTTCCCATGAAACGTCTGTTTGGTCTTCCTGCTTCTCCTCTGCTCCTTTGCGATTGCGCAAACACCTTCTTCCACCGTGGTCGTGAAGGCGGGACGCCTGCTTGACGTAAAGACCGGGCAATACCACAACAACGTCAGCATCGTGATCGAGAACGGCGTAATTAAGAGTGTTGGCGCAAGCGTGCAGGTTCCGTCAGGGGCAAAGGTCATTGATCTGTCGAACGCAACCGTTTTGCCTGGCCTGACGGATGCGCACACGCACCTCACCTTCGATGTTGGGGATGTGGGGCTGAAGGGCTTAACTGTTTCGCCCGAGCGCGAAGCGTTGATTGGCGCAGCCAATGCGCGCATCACGCTTTTGGCGGGCTTCACCACGGTGCGCAATGTGGGCGCAAGTGCCTTCACCGATGTCGCGTTGCGCGATGCGATCAACGACGGACACGTTCCGGGGCCGCGCATGCTGGTGAGCGGGCCGCCGCTGAGTATCACCGGCGGGCACGCGGATAACAATCTTCTGCCCTGGGAATATCACTCGTACGCCGACGGGGTGGCGGATGGCGTGGAAGGCGTGCAGAAAAAAGTGCGCGACGACATCAAGTACGGCGCCGATGTGATCAAGTTCATGGCGACAGGCGGCGTGATGTCGAAGGGCGACAATCCACAGGCATCGCAGTACACGCTCGACGAGATGAAGATGATCGTGAGCGAGGCGCATCGCCTGGGGCGTAAAGTGGCCGCGCATGCACATGGCGTGCAGGGCATCCTGTGGGCAACCGAAGCCGGCGTGGATTCGATCGAGCATGGGACCTACATCAACGACGAGGCGATCGCGCTGATGAAGCAGCACGGGACCTACCTCGTACCGACTCTGTATCTCACGGAGTGGCTGCCGCAAAACGCGGATCGGATCGGCATTCCGCCCTATGTGAAGGCGAAGATGGACGTTGTGCTTCCCTTACTGCGGCAGAACATTCAGCACGCATTTGCCAGCGGCGTGAAGGTTGCGTTCGGGACGGATGCGGCGGTTTATCCACACGGGCTTCAATGCGCATGAGTTTGAGACCTACGTGCATCTTGGGATGACGCCGTTGCAGGCGATCCAGACCTCGACGGTGGGTGCCCCGGACCTGTTGGGGTGGTCCGACAAGATCGGCGCGATCGAAGCGGGCAAGTACGGTGACCTGATTGCGGTGAGCGGCGATCCGCTGAAGGACATCACGGAATTGCAGCGGGTGAAGTTCGTGATGAAGGGCGGCGAGGTTTACAAAGACGAACTCCACGGGCAGTAGATCCGGCGGCCCCACCCGAGAAGGTGGGGCTTTTTGCTGCGCGAAATTCAGGGTCTCTGCAAGCCCCGCTGACATCTTTGTTGTGAGGTGATGGAGATGACTTCTTTTCCCGGCAACGGCATGGTTCACCTGGACAGCAAGTATTCCGCGCAGGAGACGGTAGAGCGGATCGAGTCGGCCATTCGCAGCAAAGGGCTGATGATCTTCGGGCGCTTCGATCACAGCGGCGAGGCCGCCAAGGCCGGGATGAAGATGCCGTTCGCGCAGGTGATCGTCTTCGGCAGTCCGAAGGCAGGGACGCCCTTGATGATTGCCGCGCCGACCCTCGCGCTCGATCTGCCGCTGAAGGCGCTGGTGTGGGAGGACGGGAGTGGAAAGGTGCGGGTGAGCTACAACGCGCCGGAGTATCTGCGGGAGCGGCATGGGGTTCCGCAGGAGTTGATCGGCAACATCGCGGGAGCGGGGATGCTGTTGCAGAAGGCGTTGGAGTAGGCCGTCCGAAAGGCGACAGCGGGTCCCTACGTCGCTTCGCTCCTCTGGATGACAAGGGAGAGAATTGAAGAAGCCAGCGACATTATGAGCTGACCGCGATGCCCCGCCCTCCACCACGTACGCGATGAGAACGGGGCGCCCGTTTTACGTCTGCTCCAGCACCTGCTTGATTCGGTCGACGGCCCAGTCGATTTCTTCGCGGGTGATCACCAGTGGCGGCGCGATGCGGATGACGTGCTCGTGCGTTTCCTTGCATAAGAGGCCGAGTTGCTTCAGGGCTTCGCAGTAAGGACGCGCTGCTACCGTCAGCTCGATGCCGATCCAGAGGCCGCGGCCGCGGGCTTCCTTCAGTTTGTCGCTCCTGAGCGTCTTAAGTTTGGCGAGGAAATAGGCGCCGAGTTCTTCGGAGCGCTCCACCATCTTTTCGTCGACGAGAGCCTTGAGCGCGGCGCGCGCGATGGCGCAGGCCAGCGGATTGCCGCCGAAGGTGCTGCCGTGATCGCCGGGCTTGAAGACGCCGAGCACTTCCTTGGAGGCCAGCACGGCGGAGACGGGATAAAAACCTCCGGAGAGGGCCTTGCCCACGATGACGACGTCCGGCTTGATTCCCTCGTGCTGGTAAGCGAAGAGTTTTCCGGTGCGGCCGAGGCCGGACTGGATCTCATCGCAAATCATGAGCACGCGATGGTCGCGGCAGATCTGCGCGGCTTCTTTCAGGAAGCCGTCGGGCGGGATCACGATGCCGGCTTCGCCCTGGATCGGCTCAACCAGGAAGGCGCAGGTGTTCGGCGTGATGGCGTGCTTGAGTTCCCTGGCATCGCCAAAGGGGATGACTTTGAAGCCGGGAGTGAATGGGCCAAAGCCATCGCGATATTGTTCGTCGGTGGAGAAGCTGATGACGGTGACGGTGCGGCCATGGAAATTGTTGGCGCAGACAATGATCTCGGCCTTGCCTTCGGGAATGCCCTTGATCTTGTATCCCCATTTGCGGGCGGCTTTGATAGCGGTCTCGACAGCTTCCGCCCCGGAGTTCATGGGGAGCGCTTTGTCCATGCCGCTCAGGGCGTTCAGTTCCTGGTAGAGCAGCGGAAGCTGGTCGTTGCGAAAGGCGCGCGAGGTGAGGGTGACCTTTTTCGATTGTTCAAGTAACGCTTGAAGTATTTTTGGATGGCAGTGGCCCTGGTTGACGGCGGAGTAGGAGGCCAGGCAATCGAGATAACGGTTGCCTTCGACGTCGTAAACCCATACGCCCTCGGCGCGCTCGATGACGACATCGAGGGGATGATAGTTGTGAGCTCCGTATTGTTCTTCGAGCTCGATGTAATCCTTGGTTAGCATGCGATCGATCACGTGCATGATTGTAAGTCTCCGGTGGTGCGGCGGGGCCTAAAGCCCCGCCCTTTCAAAAGCAAACCCTATCGATCCAGCAGCATGGTCAGCAGCGCCATTCTGACACACAGGCCATTGGCAGCCTGGCGGAAATAGAAGGCGCGGGGGTCGGAATCGACGGTTTTGTCGAGTTCGACGGTCCTCGGAAGCGGGTGCAGGATCATCGCATCGGTCTTCAGCTTCCTGAGGACGCTGGAGTCGATGGCATACTTCATTTGGCTCGCCACGCTACTTACACGTTCGGGGCGGATGCGGGTCTGGTAAACCACGTCGACCTCGCCCACGACGCGCTCGATGTCCGATTCGATTTCGTATTTCACCTCGTGGCGATCGAGATATTGCAAAATGTCGTCCTTCATCTGCAACTCGGGTGGACTGACGAAGTAGATCTTGACGCGGTCAAACTTGGCCAGCAGGTAGGCCAACGAACGCACCGTACGTCCGCGGTCGAGCTCGCCAATGAAGGCGACGCTGAGTCCCTCGATGGGGCGTTCGCGGTAGATGGTGAAGAGGTCGAGCAGGGCCTGGGTGGGGTGCTGGCCGCCGTCGCCGTCGCCCGCATTGATGACGGGAACCGGGGAAACCGCCGCCGCGCGCGCTGCTCCGCCCTCCTGATGGTGGCGGATGACGATGACATCGCAGTAGCTGGCGATGATGCGGATGGAATCCTCGACCTGCTCGCTCTCAACGGCGGACGAAAAGACACGCGCCTGCTCGGTGGAGAGCACGCGGCCGCCGAGGCGGTGCATGGCTGCCTCGAAGGAGAAGCGGGTGCGGGTCGAGGGCTCGTAAAAGACGCTGGCGAGGATGCGGTTCTGATAATCGAGCGTACCTCCGCGGGCGACGATCCGTTCCATCACGCGGACCCGGTCGAACAATTCCATCAGCAGCGGCAGGGTGAACTGCTGCGACTCGACAACGTGACGAAGGCTCAAAGAGGCGTTCGCCGGACTGGGTGATCGTTTCGTGGCTGTTTCAATCAACTGCATGTCATTATCACCTTTGCCGGGCTGCTGCCGGCCGCTCCCGCTGACCGGATTAACGAATGCTCGGCATCTCAATTACCTTGTTGACAACTTTCTGCGGAACATCGGCATAGATGTGGGTTCCGGCGCTGCCCCGCACGGCAGCCTCGAGAAACTCGAACGAGGTGATGACCGCCTCGTTTCCGCCGCTCTCCAGGAAGCGCAGCACGGACTCGACTTTCGGGCCCATGTTGCCGGGCGGGAAATGACCCGCCTCGTAATAAGCGGCCAATTCTCCCGCGCTCACCGCCCGCAGCGGTATTTGGCCCGGCTTGCGATAGTCCAGGTAAACGTAATCCGTGTCGGTGGAAATTGCGAAAAGATCGACGTTCAGTTCGGTAGCAAGCAGCGATGAGGCGCGGTCCTTGTCGATGACCGCCTCGACGCCGTGCAGTATGCCGTGCTGGCGAATGACCGGGATCCCGCCGCCTCCGGTGGAGATCACCAGCACCCCCTGGTGGACGAGGTCGCAAATGACATCCACTTCAAGAATTTCAATCGGCTCCGGCGAGGGCACGACGCGTCGGTAGCCGCGGGCCGCATCTTCCACGATGCTCCAGCCAAGATTGCGGTGCTTGTCTTCCGCATCGGCGCGTGAATAGAAGGGGCCGATGGGCTTGGTGGGGTGATGCATCGCGGGGTCTTCGGCGGAGACGACGGTCTGCGTGACCAGGCTTACCACGGGCATATCGATGCGCGCTTCCATTAACTCGTTACGCAGCGATTGTGCCAGCAAATAGCCGATCTCGCCCTGGCTGGCGGCCCCGCAGACGTCGAGGGTTTGCCCATACACGAGATCGGAGGCGCGCTCCGAGCGAAGAAGCTGTGCCCCGACTTGGGGGCCATTGCCGTGGGTGATTACCAGCCGGAAGCCGAGCTTCACCAGGCCGACGATCGCCTCGGCCGTGCGGCGGGTATTCGCCAATTGTTCCTGGATTGTGCCCTTCTCGCCTGCACGAATCAGAGAGTTGCCGCCCACTGCGATCAAAGCAGTCTTCGACATAAGTCACTCACCCGGGAGGGCGCGGATTAGGACCCATCCTCTGGCCGAAGCCAGAAGGATGGGGCACCCACAGATCGGATCACCCACCGCCTTCCCGGGTCCCGTTTACCGCACCAACTCCAACTCCTGCGGCGCACTGAGTTCATGCGCAACCGACGATTCTTCGCGCATCAACTCGAGCATGATCGCCTTTTGTGCGTGGAGGCGATTCTCCGCCTCCGGAAACACGAACGACCGGGGCGAGTCGATGACCTCATCGGTTACCTCATCGCCGCGGTGCGCGGGCAAGCAATGCATAAAGATGGCGTCGGCCTTGGCCTTTGCGAAGAGCTTGGCGTTCACCTGATAGGGCAGGAAGATCTGGCGGCGCAGTGCGGCCTCCGATTCCTGGCCCATGCTGGTCCAGACGTCGGTGTAGAGCACGTCGGCGTCTTTGGCCGCTGCTACCGGATCGTTGGTGACGATGCAACTCCCGCCGTTTTCCGAGGCCCGGGCCTTCGCCCATTCGAAGGCGGCGCGATCGGGCTCGTAGCCATCCGGAGTCGCCACGGCTACGTGGACGCCGAGTTGCGCACCGGCAAACATCAGCGAATGCGCGACGTTGTTGCCGTCGCCGATGTACGCAAGCTTCAGCCCGGTGAGCCGTCCTTTAGCTTCAAAGATCGTCATGTAATCCGCCATCGCCTGGCAGGGGTGGCTGTAATCGGTAAGTCCGTTGATGACGGGAATACTGGCGAAGGACGCCATGTCCTCGACGATCTTGTGGGCAAAGGTGCGAATCATGATGCCCTGCACCATGCGCTCAAGGTTCTTGGCGACGTCGTAAACGCTCTCGCGTTTGCCGAGGTTGATTTCGGCGGGCGAGAGATAGATGGAGAAGCCGCCCAGCTGCTGGATGCCCACATCGAACGAGACGCGGGTACGCAGCGAGGGCTTTTCGAAGATGAGCGCGAGGGTCTTACCGCGCAACGCTCGCGAGTACGCTGCCGGCATGGCTTTGATGCTCATGGCCAGGTCGAGCAGGTGGCGGATCTGGCGTGGCGTGAAATCGCGAATTGAGAGGAAATCCGTGGCAAACATGCGCTACCTCCCTGCCCCGGTGACGACCGGCCGGTGGGCGAGCGTGAAGTTCTCGATGAGGTCGGTCAACGCACGTCCGCCGACTTCTTCAACCTCGTAGGAGACGCGCAGGGCGGGCTTTTCGATCTTGATGGCGCGCGCCAGGTCGATCGGAGTCGCGATCAGCACCAGCTCGCAGGGCGTGTTGGCGATGGTCTGCTCCAGTTCATGCCGCTGCTGGTCGTTGTAGCCCATTGCAGGCAGAACGCGCCCAAGGTGAGGAAACTTCTCGAAGGTCTTCTTGATCGAGCCGATCGCGAAGGGACGAGGATCGACCATGGTCGCAGCGCCGAAGTTCTTGGCCGCGACCACACCCGCACCGTACGGCATTTCGCCGTGGGTAAGGGTTGGACCGTCTTCCACCACCAACACGCGCTTGCCGCGTACCTGCTCGGGATCGGCCACCATGACCTTGCAGGCGGTCTCGATCACCTGAGCGTTGGGATTGAATTTCGCGATGTTCTTGCGAACCGTTTCTACGTTGTCCCGATTGGCGGTATCGACCTTGTTGATGATCAGGACCGATCCGGCGCGGAAGTTGACCTCGCCGGGATAGTAAGCAAGCTCGTGACCGGGGCGGTGCGGATCGAGAACGACGATCTGAAGATCGCTCTTGTAGAAAGGAGTGTCATTGTTGCCGCCGTCCCAGAGGATGATGTCGCCTTCGTTTTCGGCCTGGCGAAGAATCTCTTCGTAATCCACGCCGGCATAAACCGTGCGGCCTTCGATGATGTGGGGTTCGTATTCCTCGCGCTCCTCGATAGTGCAGTCGTGACGGACAAGGTCGTCGAGGGTGGCGAAGCGTTGCGCGTGCTGCTGGGCGAGATCGCCATAAGGCATGGGGTGGCGGATCACCACGGGATGCCAGTTGTTCTGTTTCAGCTCGGCGGCTATGCGACGGGAGACGGGACTTTTGCCGCAGCCGGTGCGCACGGCGCAGACGGAAATTACGGGAACTTTCGACTTCAATTCCGTCTTTTCGGCGCCCAACAGCCAGAAATCCGCGCCGGCGGCGACCGCGCGCGAGGCGAGGTGCATCAGGGTCTCGTGCTTCACATCGCTATAGGAGAAGACGACGACATCCACTTCCTCGTCGTGAATGATCCTCTCCATCTGGTCTTCTTCCACAATCGGAATTCCCTTGGGGTATTCCTTCCCCGCCAGTTCCGGCGGATAGGTTTTGTTGGCGATGTCGGGAATCTGGGCGGCGGTGAAGGCTATGACCTGGTACTCAGGGTTGTGGCGAAAGACAACATTGAAGTTATGGAAGTCCCTGCCGGCGGCTCCGAGAATCAGTACTTTTTTCATGTGGATAAGAAAGCGTCATTAGACCCATGATGTGGGGACACTTTTCTCCGCCAGCATGGTGCTGCCGCCGCGGTTTTTCGGCAGTGAGGGCTGTCACATAGCGGGGTGAGGTGACCCACCCTATCGCGGGCGCGACAAGAGTGGGCCAACCCAAATGCAGTTACTGCTCAAGTAAGTAGGTTTTGACGAACATGACTTCGGCGTCGAAGAGAAAGTCCTGGTTCTTCTTCTTGGCGTAGCCATGGCCTTCGTCGTTGGCCATGAGGAACCAGGTCGGAGTTCCCTGGGCGTTGAGCTTATCGAGGATCTGCCGCGATTCGGTCCAGGGCACGCGGGGATCGTTCTTGCCCACTACGGCGAAGATCGGCTTGTGCATGGCGTCGAGGTGGTTCATGGGCGCGATTTTTTCGAGATAGGCACGCATCTTGGGATCGCGTTCGTCGCCGTACTCCGCCCGGCGGAGGTCGCGGCGGTAGGCCTCGGTGTGCTCGAGGAAGGTGACGAGGTTCGACATGCCGACGATGGGCAGCGCGCAACGGATCTTGTCGTTGTAGAAGGCCGAGACCGCCCAGGTCATGTGGCCGCCGTAGCTGCCGCCATAGGCCATGATGTGCGTGGCATCGAGCGATGGCTGGGTGCCGATCCAATCGAGCAGCGCACCGATATCCTTGTAGGTGTCGTCGCGGTGGAAGCCGTTGTCGAGTTTGCTGAAGGTTTTGCCGTAGCCGGTCGATCCGCGGACGTTCGGATACAGCAGGGCCACGCCCATCTCATTGAGGAAGTAGTTGTTGCGCCCCAGATAAACCGGGCGGGACTGGCCCTCCGGACCGCCGTGGATGACAACAATGACGGGACGTTTGCCGGGAAACTTTTTGGCATCGGGCTGATACAGGAAGCCGGTAATCTCCTTGCCGTCGAAGCTCTTCCACTTGACCAGTTCCGGCTCGACGAAGTTCGAAGCGTTGAGGCCGCCGGTTTCGCTCGTGGTCCAGCGCTCCACCTTACCGGTAGGAATTTCAACCGAATAGACATCGTTGGGAGACTTTGCAGAGGCAACACCGACGGCGACGATTTTTCCATCGCGATGGATTTTGGCACCGGAAAGTACGCCATTGGGAAGGCCCGCAACGGGATGGAATTTGCCGCTCGCCGTATCCATCAGGTAGAGCTTGCCGATGCCGTTTTCGTCGGTGACGAATGCGATCGTCTTTCCATCTTCGCTGAGGTCGTATTCCTCCACGTCCCAAGGGATGGAGGAGGTGAGGAACTTCGGCTTCATCGTCGCAAGATCGAAATAAGCGAGACGGTGAAACTCCGAATCGAGGTCAGTCGTCATATACGCACCGCGGCCGTCGCGGGAGAACTGCGGGTGGGAGTAACTGACCTCGTTCTCCGCCGATTGCTTGGGCGTGAGCTGCTTCTTCTCTCCCGAGGCCACATCGACGGTGTAAACGTTGGTTTGGTTGATGGAGATGAACTCGGTCAGTAAAAGCTGTTTGCCATCGTGCGACCAGTCGGCCGGCGCCCATCCGCCGCCCTCGAGCTGGACCAGCATGTGATCGGTCTTGGGATCGGAGGTGTCCATGATCCAGAGATCGTTGTCTTTGTTGTTGCGGCGCGTCGAGGAGTAGGCGATCCGGCTGTCGTCGTGGGCGAAGAGCATCTCGGTGTTGCGCGACTTGCCGTCGGTGAGCAGGGTGATGTCGCCGTTCTCCAGGTTGTAGCGATAGAACTGGTACCACTCGCCACCGCCGACATCCTTGGAGAAGACGAAATAGTGGCCCTTGGGTTCGAACTGTGCTCCGGAGACACGATCGGCGTAGAAGGTCATCTGCTCGCGCTCGCCGCCCGGCATCTTCACCCAATGCACTTGCGGAACGTCGCCAAAGCGCGTACCGATCAACATCTCGTGCCGGAAGGGATGCCAGTCGAAGAAGCTGGCCGTGCGGTAGTCGCCGTAGCGGCGCGTCTGCTCATCGATGGCGACCGGAATCGGGGGAATCTTTTCGATGACGAGATTGTCGCCCGGCGTGAGCGTGGCCGACGGTGCGGCGGATTGCGAGTATGCGCAGATGGAGAGCGCGAGTAGAACGCAGCTAAGAAGAGCTTTGATTTTCAAGAGCGTCTCCGGTGGAGGCAGTCGAGGAGCGGATCATTCTACCCCGGGCACGAACCTCGGTCCTTCCTGGCAATGGGACCCAGTCTGCCGGCGATCCGCGACCTACCTCACAACCCTATGTGATAGGGGTCACTTCCCTGTGGTCAATTGCAATGGACAATCGATCCACGCTGGGGTTGAGAAACATCTTGGCGAAAAATCAGCCCGGCGACCCCTGGATTCAGGGTAGCCGGAAGCGAGGTAGCCAATGGCACGTGGTTCCGTGCAGATCGTGGTGGAACGATGTAAAGCCTGCGGGTTTTGCGTTGAATTCTGCCCGACGAAGGTCCTGGAGCTGTCCTCCGCATTCAACTCGAAGGGATATCACCCTCCCCACGCTACCCATCCCGAAAAATGCAGCGGCTGCGATTTATGCGGGATGTACTGCCCGGATTTCGCCATCTACGGCTTCCGCATGAAACAAGAGGCGAAGACGACCGAAGAGGCAGCGGAACCGGCGTCCGAATCGACCGAGGAGGCTTCCGATGCAAGCTGATCCCGCAGGGGTCCTGACCGGCTCCCACTTTCTGGATGGCGACCATGCCTGTTGCGAAGGAGCTTTGGCGGCAGGCGCCCGTTTTTCGGCCGGATATCCGATCACTCCATCGACCGAAGTTGTAGAGCGCTTCGCCGCCCGCATACCGAAGGTGGGCGGCACGTTCATCCAGATGGAAGACGAACTGGCAGCCTCGATCACGATCCAGGGTGCGGTATGGGGAGGCGCAAAGGCCTTCACCGTCACCTCCGGCCCGGGCTTCTCGTTGATGATGGAACACCTGGGTTACGCGGTGATGACGGAAACGCCGTGCGTGTTCGTGAATGTGCAACGCGGCGGCCCATCGACCGGCTTACCGACTCTGCCGGCACAGGGCGACATGATGCAGGCGCGCTGGGGTTCGCACGGCGATTACGAGATCATTGCGATCTGCCCGAACTCTCCGCAGGAATGTTTTGACCTCACCATCAAAGCCTTCAACTATGCGGAAAAATATCGCACTCCCGTCTTGATGATGATGGACGAGGTGGTGGGACACATGACCGAGAAGGTCGTGATTCCCTCCGCCGACCAGATCGAGATCGAACCGCGGCACTTCACGACCAAAGACCCCAACAACTTCCATCTTTATGCCCCGGACGAACACGACGTGCCGGAGATGGCGCACCTCGGCCAGGGTTTCTCGATGCACGTAACCGGACTGACGCACGACGATCGTGGCTATCCGAACATGACGCCCAGCGTGCAGGACACGCTGATGAAGCGCCTGCAAGGCAAGATCCGCAATCACGTGGACGAGATCACGCTTTATGAAGAGAGGGAGATCGAGGGAGCCGATGTCGTCGTTGTCTCTTACGGAATCACCTCACGGGTGGCACAACGGGCGATCGACCTCGCGAAGGATCGCGGGCTGAAGGTGGGAAGCTTCCGCATCATCACCGCATGGCCATTCCCCGAAAAGCAGATCCGGGAAATCGCCGGCAAGGTGAAGGCGCTGGTAGTTCCAGAGCTCAACCTCGGGCAGATGGTTCGTGAAGTGGAGCGGGCGGCCAACGGACAATGCAAAACGCGCATGGTATCCCATGCCGGGGGCAGCGTGCACCGGCCTGACGACATTCTGAACGCAATCGTGGAGGTGCTGCAATGACCCTCGTTCATCCGAGCAGTCCGGTAGAACAGTTCCTGCGCATGGATCGCATCCCGCACATCTGGTGCCCGGGATGCGGCATTGGCACCACCGTGAATTGCTTCTCGCGGGCGCTCATCGATTCCGGCATGGACGTGAACCACATGGCCATCGTGAGCGGCATCGGCTGCACTGGCCGGGTTGCGGGCTATGTGAACCTTGACTCCTTTCACACCACCCACGGGCGCGCCATACCCTTCGCCACCGGATTGAAGCTAGCGAATCCCAAGACGCAGGTGGTGGTTTACAGCGGCGATGGCGACCTCTTCGCCATCGGCGGAAACCATCTGATCCACGCGGCGCGGCGCAACATCGATCTCAAGGTGATCTGCGTCAACAACCTGATCTATGCCATGACCGGCGGCCAGACTGGACCGGCAACCCCGGGGGATGTCGTCACTTCAACGGCGCCGTACGGCACCTTCGATCCGGCCTTCAATCTTCCCTACCTCGTCGAAGCATCAGGTGCAGTCTTCGTGGCTCGGTGGACGACCTTTCATGTCCGGCAAATCACGAAGACCTTGCAGGAAATGTTCGCCAAAAAGGGCTTTTGCTTCCTCGAAATCGTCTCACCGTGCCCCACCCTTTATCAACGGCGCAACAAAATGGGCGACGGGCTGGACACGATGAAGTACTACAAGGCGATGAGCAAGGTGAAGAACGGCGCGCCGACCAACGAAGTCGCACTCAGCCGGCAAGGCGAGATCATCGTTGGCAAGTTTGTGGATCGTGAGCGCCCCAACTACATGGAACTGATGCAGCACAAACTCGCCGACAGCCTCGGTGACGATTACGTGGAGACGGAGGAACTGTCATGCAGCTAACCGAGATCCGTATCGCCGGTTTCGGCGGGCAAGGCGTCATTCTCTCCGCAATTGTCATCGGCAAGGCCGCATCGATCCTCGAAGGAGGCTTTGCAACCATGACGCAGAGCTTCGGCCCCGAGGCGCGCGGCGGGGCCTGCAGCGCGCAGGTGATCATCGATTCAAAACCGGTACTCTATCCCTACGTAACCAATCCGGATGTATTGATCGTGATGTCGCAGGAAGCGTACACAAAGTTCGCTCCCGAACTGAAGGCGGGGGGAACGCTGATCGTGGAGCAGGACCTGGTGAAGGTCTCGGGACTCTCGGAAGCCGGACGCGTGTACAGCGCTCCCGCTACCCGGTTGGCGGAAGAGCTAGGAAAACGGATGGTGCTGAACATCGTGATGGTCGGCTTTACCGCGGCCGTTACCAACCTCGTAAGCCGCGAAGCCTTGCGCACGGCGGTGGGGGATTCGGTCCCACCGAGTTTCCGCGAGCTGAACCTGAAGGCCTTCGATCGAGGTTATGAGTATGGCCTGGAGGCGCTCGAAACTGCGCCGCCGACCTGCGTGGATGAGAGTGGCGTGAACGTCTTCGACGGAATGCAGTAATCCGAACTTGGGTCTATCCGGGAGCGTGGCCACACGCTCCCGTTATTTTTGCGCTCCTCCGCGCCACGCTAGTCGGGAGCCTTTGTTCAGTACCCTAAAGGCACTAAGGTCAAATACCGCGTTGGCTAGGCAGTTACCTTAATAGCCGGAACGGGAACTCTGACCGATACTCTCTCCACGAAATCAACACATTTGGGCGCCGCCCGACAGGAATCCGGGGGGAGGAATGCGGCGGCGTCCCACATTGAATTGAGCTTTGCCCTGGTGGCTTTTGGCTGCCAGGGCGAGCTATTTCGCCGCTCCCGGCAGCGGCCTTCGTAGAGTCACTTGCGAGTCGTTCGAATGAACGAATGTTTCCGACTCCGCGCTTTATCCGTCTTCATCAGTCTTGCGATTTGCTGTGTCCTGACCTCGGATTCCCGCCTCCATGCCGCAGCGTATCCTGCGTCGCCAACGCGCCACCCCCTGAAAAATGGAGAGAATCCTTCGCCAGGGGCTGCCTCGGCCACCTCCGCACTGTTCGAAAAGGACAGCATCAAGCTCGCCGCGAGCCTCGCGCAGCACGAAATCAAGCGGACACCACGAAACCTGGATGCCTGGTTCGTTGCGATGGAAGCTGCGGCTTTGCTGGGAAACGAGGCGAATGAACTGCGCAGCGCATCCACGCTCTGCGCCTTGGCGAAAGATGGCGACCCGAGAGTAACGGTCGCGGCCATGCGGCTCGCAGAGCTCGGCAAGAACTCGGACCTCTTCCGGCAAAAACGTACGGCGCTCGAGAACCTCGCCAACGGAGAGTCGCCTTGTGGTACAGCCGCGGCAGAGGCTTTGTACGAAGCTTCGCTGGATGGCTTACCGGATGCGGAAATTCGTAACTGGTCCGCAAAAGCAGGGTGGCTTACCAAGTGGACCATCGTTCGTGCAGGCGCGGCGGCCGCGAAGTCCGTGCCCGAACAATTCGAGTTTGCCGACAGCGTGATCCGCGTGCCCGAGTATCTTCCTGCCGCCTCGACGTATATCGCGGAAACAAGCTATGTAGCATCCAGCTCTGGGCAATATGTGGTTACCAGTGACCTGGGGAGCGCGAAGCTCGCTCTGGACGACAAAGAACTCGTCCCCGGCCTGAATACGCTCACGGCCGGAGAGCATCATGTCCGCCTCACCTTCCGCGCCGTGGATGGAACGCCGCGGATTCGTATTTATCCACTCGGCGGCGCGGACCAGCTTTCTTCACGAACTTTGCGGATGAGTGCCCGCGAAACGACGTACCTTCATGCGGCTGTTTCTCTTGCCGAGGGCGACCGAGAGGGCGCAAGTGATCTCATCCGTCAGTCGGAACTTGCCGGCACCCTCGTTGGGCAACGCCTGGTGGCGGAACGAATACCGGGAGCGGTTCGCTCGGAAACAGCGACGGAGCGGCCGACATCCTGTGTTCCGGGCTCGCTAGCCTGCGCCGAGTGGCTGGCGAACAATAACCACGATGCTGAGGCGATCACCGAAATAAAACGTGTTCTGCACGATTGGCCGCTTGATCGCGCCGCGCATCGCATGCTGATTTCCGAATTGCAGCGCACCGGGAACGACGCGGCTGCCGATCGCGCTGCGGCCGATTTTCTGGCTATCGCTCCCAACGCGCGTAACTTCCGGCGCATGGCCCTGAGTGCCAGCGCGTCCCAGGAGGAAGAGTACTCAGCGCCGTTTTATGCTCGTTATCGCCGAGCAGCGCCGGCGCCGCTGGAAGGAACGCTGGAGGCATCTTCCTCCTCGGTCATTCTTCTTCAGGATAAAGTAGCGATCGAACGTCGCGACGGAAGCGTTTCTCTGTATATGCACCGCGTGGTGCAAATCCTGACGACCGCGGGTATACAGACTTTTCGTCCGCTGGCGCTCCCCGAAGGCGGCCAGTTGTTGAGCGCTCATCTCGTCAACCAATCCGGAACCGAGCAACCGGTGGATCGAGCTGCCCTGAGAGCCGGCGATGAGGTAGAGGAAGAGTTCGTGGTGAACTACACCGGCGACAATGGAATGATCGCCCACCCCGAAGCCTTCCAGTTCGTCTTCAACAATTTCGATGCGCCGCTGCTGGACGCTCGCTTCGTCGTGCTCTCTCCCGCCACCGACACACCCGCTTACGTTATTGCGAGCGGCAACGTGCCGCCCTCCGCGATCGAGACCTTCCACGGACTTCGGGCGCAGATCTGGGAGCGCAAGACCAGCGTGGCGAATGCCGCAATCCCGGATCCGGCGATCGTTCGGGTAGTCGAGAACGAGAATGGGTGGTCGATCCCGCCGTCGGTGGAGCGGCGACGCATCCTGGAGACAATCCACCCTGGGCCGCGGCCGCGCGAAGCCTAGACTTCCCCTGGGCAACAGCGGTGATCGCATCCGCCCTTCGCGATACACTAGAGCCATGGCGCTCACTCAGGAAGAAATCCTCAACGCGTTGAAAGAGTGTTACGACCCGGAGATTCCGGTAAATATCGTGGACCTCGGGCTGGTGTATGCGGTGCGGATCAAGCCCACCGAAGTTCCCGGCACCACCGGGGAGGATATCGAAGTGGACATGACGCTCACTTCGCCCGGATGCCCCTCGCACGGCTCGATCAGCGACTCCGTGCAGCGCCGGTTATTCCAGATGCCCGGCGTGGTGAACGCAAAAGTGGAGATGATCTGGGAGCCCGCGTGGTCTCCGGAGCGCATCAGCCCGGACGCGCGCAAGCAGCTTGGCATCGACTGACAATCTGACGGCAAGGAAAAGGCGGCCTGAGCGGCCGCCTTTGTGTTACGAACCGTATCCGCGGGACGGCTTAGTGGCCGTATTCGCGAATTTCGCTCCAGGCCGCCGCGCCCCGCTCCTCGGCCGCCTCCGCAAAACGTTCTCCGATTTTCTGCAGGGTCGAGAAAATCTGGGTGCCGCGCTGCAGGTACTCCGGCGCATTCTCCCAGACCGCTTCGAATTTCTCCGGGTATTCGGAGGCCAGAATCGCCAACCCGCCGGCGGCTACCGCGGTGCCGATCGACCGTCGTCCCGTAAAGAACAACACGGCGCCTACACCCACTGCGCCGAAAATCACTGCTTTCTTCCAGTTCTGCATTTCGATCCTCCGCGATCGGTCCTGATTCCCGGCCATGGCCGGGCTAAGTGACAAAGCACGCCTGCTCCCGAGTTAGAGAGTTGGAACAGGAATTCCGTTGTATCCCCTGCGGGGTAGGAATGTCCAGCGCCATGCGTCGGATATAATGAAGGGATTGTGCGCCCGTAGCTCAGCTGGATAGAGCGAATGCCTCCGGAGCATTAGGTCGGGAGTTCGAATCTCTCCGGGCGCACCATACCTTCTTCTTCGCTCTCCGAAAGATCATGTCGAACGGTTTTCTGTAAGTGGGCGTGAGACTTACACCGTCTGTGGAGCAGTTCGAAAGTACCATTTTGAGCAGTTTGCCTTGCTCTTCTGGTTTCTGGTTTACAGTAAATAAGCCTTATTCGCGAGTTCTAAAGCGCTTGGACACGGTAAGCAGTTGCTGTCGTGAATCCGTGGTCGTGGTGAAGAAAGCCTCCAGCGCGGCGGCAATCTCCTCTTCCTCACGCATCCAGTCAGCCTGCTTCCGTCCCTAGAACTCCTCAGCGATCTTCCCGTCAAGCTTGTCTGGATACGCATGGTCCATTCGACCTCGCAGGAGCGTCAAACGCTGCTCATAGCGTCGCATTTCTGCAAGCGTTGCCTGCTGTGCGCGGTCCAGATCACGTGATCTGGCTGTAGAGCGTGAGGCTCTTCTTTTTCTCCGTCAGGTAGGAAGCCGCATCATTCGCACGACTTTCGGCAGCGACATTTCAATACGCGGCATTCACGACCGACCGGATTCTGGACATTTTCTGAATTGTGGACTCGCCTTTGTTCGCGGTAGCTCGGCGTCCGCGATGTGCGGACGTGTAGACCCATCCAACTGCTGTGTAGAACCGCCATCATTGCAAATCTTTAGAGGCCCTCTGTCCTTCCATGGACCTCGTTGCGACGATTTTAATGAGAGTGGCCCGCGGTGTGCTTCTTCGTTGACGAATGTCACGACGAGTCACGGAGCCACGCTTGCGCTGCACCAAACTCTTACTCTTCTTCCTTTCCTTTGTCTTGCTGTTCAACATTTCCGCAATTGCAAGCAAGCATTCCAACAATAGCAGCGCAGGTACTGCGCTGACTGGCGGGACTCCGACGGTCACGCAGGAACCGTTTTCTACGACTGGCGAGGAATTCGTGGGACCATTCGCAAATTGGGTGAACGTGAGGTCCTATGGAGCGAAGGGCGACGGTATCGCCGACGACACTGCGGCCATCCAGGCTGCGATCAACGCAATCCTCGCGAAGCCCGGTCCCGTGCTGTGGATTCCGACGGGCACTTATCGCATCACGGACACGCTGAGGGTTTCAAATTCGCAAGGGTTCGGAATAATTGGAGAAGACCCCACGACGACATCGTTAATTTGGGATGGCGCGAACGGCGGAACGATGCTTGTGGTGCAAGCTTCGTCGCACACCCGCATCAAGCGGCTCACCTGGAACGGAGCTGCGGTGGCAGATACCGGGCATCGCTACGAATTCGATGGACAGGCAGGTTATTTCCCGACCGGAGATGCCGAAGACGACGAAGTCTTTGTAAACCTAAATTATGGAGTGCGCGTGGGCTGGGCTGCGGAGTTGATGATAGACCGCACGCAGTTCAGCCGGATTAGCGAAGCAGGGGTGAGCGTCGAGAATTGGAATGCACTCGACATCTGGGTCCGGGATTCGACCTTTACGGACTGTCGGGTCGGTCTTACCAACACCAATCTCGCGGGCCACTTCCATGTTTACAACAGTCTCTTTCAGCGCTCACAGGAAGCCGACATGGAGATGGCAAATACGAGTTACTTCTCTGAACGAGGAAACACCTCGGTGGGATCGAGGGCGTTCTTCGTCGCCCGTGCGATCGGTGCGAATCCCGCACAAATTACCTTGCAGGACAATCTGATCATCAACGCGCAGAGCACGCCTATCGTGATCGGCAACCAAGGCCCGCTGATGCTTTTTGACAACACATTCCTGGACCAGAACGGGGCGACGTTTCCGGTCGTGGAAGCCAACAATTGGGTGCCCACGGACGTCTTCAGCATCGGGAATAAGTTCGACCGCCCGAACGTGCTGGATGGTGGAATCGGCCGAAATATATCGGTCGATGACAAGCAGATCGATCCCACGGTGTTGGCCATAGGCCTCAGTGGCCCCGCTACTTTCCAACCCAACCTGCACCGCGCGGTCTTTGAGATCACCCCCGGTTCCAGCGCTACGACGATTCAGGCGGCACTCAACAAGGCCGCCAAGCTCAGCGGTTCGCGGCCGGTCGTCCATCTTGAGTCGGGGGTTTATTCACTCGACAAAACGCTGGTGATTGCGGGCGGCAGCGATCTGCAATTGGTCGGCGATGGCAACGGCGTGACATTCGTAGATTGGGTTGGTAAAGGCGCAGGACCGATGGTCCAGCTGCAAAGCCCATCACGCGCGGCGATCAAAGATATCGCCTTCGACGCGTTGGACAAAGTGCAGGCAGTACAGGTGCAAGTTAATGATGCTCCGGGCTCGCGCGTGCGCTTCTCCGACCTGGAAACGAATCTCGAGAATCAGAAGGGCATAGCTGCGGAAGGCATCGATCAGGCAGTGGTTGAAATCCTGAGCGGTCAGATTTACGGGGTTGTTTCGAGCATTTCAGCGAACGGTGGGCAGCTCTCTGCCGCCGGACTGACAACGTTTGGCCGGCTGAGTGGGTTCGGTACGACGACCGGAACGAGTTCGACGAATGGCACCACCTTCTCAGTCACGTCCGGCGCCTCGCTCACCATCTTCGACAATTGGCGCGATACCGGAGCGTCGAGCCCGATGTTCATAAACCTGCAGTCCTCCTCGGGGCACGTCGCTCTTGACGGCGGAGTGATAGGTACGGTCGGTTCAACGCCCTTCACCCTGCAGTCCTTCGTAGGCGATGTGGCGATGGTCGGATATGAATTCAATGGCGCACTCTCCACCGCGGGCTCGGGAACCGAGCTTCGCTTCATGGCCCTAGGCGTGACGGGGGACGGGGATTGTGACTTCTGGCAAGATACGGCTACTCCGGTGCAAGGTGTGCTTGCCATGAGCACCTGCCGGCTCCCCTCGAGCGGCGGTCAGCTTCTTCCCGATGTTGGTGCTGCGACAGATGCTTACCTGCGCACCATGCTCTCTCGCATCCGCCACTTGCGGCCACAACCTCTCGGAGCGGTGGCACCCGGTCTGAGCGATTTCCGAATGGATAGCGTGTACGTGAAAAGAGCAACCACGGCCATCGATCTCGTTCCCGCATCTTCGAAGACTCCCGGCTTTACCGGCTATTCGTTGGCCGATGGGAATGGAAACGAACTGGCGCCCGTGAGTACAGGAAGCGGCATTATTCTTGGACTGCGTAAGCTTGGTAAAGATGCGATGTGGAATATCCTGCGTCAAGCAGATGGATCGTACGCCCTTGTGGCGCTTTCCAATGGTGCTGCGGTTGCGGGTGATCTCTCGGTTGGCGATGCCGCGAACGCAGAGTCGTGGATCATTCGGCCGGACGGAACCGGGCGATTCACCTTGCAGGAGACAGACTCGGGAGCGATGTTGTCGCTTGACTCCCTCGGAGTCGTGGGGCTGCGCCAAAGTGGATTCGGCTGGTTGCTTCAGCCAAAATAGACTTTCCCGTAGGTGACATCGAATGAACGAAGAGTCAAAATCTCGAAACGGATTGCTCTAGGATTGCCAAATTTTCACGCTTTTGCGTATGGCTACTCCGGAAGCACTCAACCCGCCCGAAATCTTCCAATCTCGCGGATTGTGAGGTTTCGATCTGCTCTGGAGCGGCGCAACTTGCCTAGAATCGACGATCTCCGATCCGGGAAGAGTTCTGAAATCGTCTCCCACGGCGCACCATTCCTTCCCCGCACTTCCCCCAGTGAGTTGCCCCGCGATTAGACCTTGGCAAATACCGCCAGCATATTTTGAGAGAGCACGACGTTGCTGAAAGCAACGGGACTTTCGGCCAGGAATAAAAGGCGCAGCGGCGCGCTTCCAAGCTTCCAAATCAGCCAGCGCGCAAAGCTCACAACCCCGTGAATCACCGGGGTGTCCTCCTGGATGGCGATAAGCTTCAATCCGCAAGCATTCCCGAATTGCAAGAGGTTGAGGGGCGTGAAAGCGTTTTCGTGGGTCAGGTCTCCATACCGGATAACGCCTGAAAACAACCCAGCCGCATTTGGGACGTGCGCGATGAGTCGTCCTTCAGCAGTTAGCACCCGGGTTATGGAATCGCCCATCTCCAGCAGCTCCGAGCGCGTCAGGTGCTCAAATACGTCGAATGCGATCACGGACGCCACGCTCCCCGGCGCGGCGGAGAGAAGGAAATCGCGAATTTCCCCACCCACTACATAGTTCAGCCCCAGGTGATGAGCGAGTTCGACTTGCTCGGGAGAGACATCCACCCCTCCCAGATTCGAGTACCCGTTCTTTTGGAGGAAGTAGAGCAAAGAGCCGTACCCACATCCTAAGTCAACAATGCGATCGGTTTTCTGGACGGGGAGCCATTTCAGAATGCGGCGAAAATAAGGAGCACTTCGCGCCAAAACCACATCCAGTTTTTCTGCGGTTACCCCAACCTGCTGAGACGCGTAAGAGCGGTAGAGCCGTTCTCGGAAATCCATAGGAGTCATCGGGATTCTAACTGCCACATTTGGATTCGGGAAGCATTCCACCAACTCTGGCAGCCGAATCGGCTGGCAATTTGCTTGGCGGACCATGAAAGCCAGGCTCCGCACCGTTCCGGCGCGATGGCTGGCTGTCGAATAGCGATCATCTTATCGCCGCCCTCAAGGGTCCGCTGTGCTGGAACTCGCGATGGTCAGCGTGATCGGCGCCATCCGGTCACTTTGTTAGAATTTCCAGATATGTTTTCTGTGATAGTCGAGGGGCTGCGGTCTGCGGTACGTCCCATCGTCCCCAAAACCGCATACCGAGCCGTCTCTGCTTTAACCGATTGGATTAGTGCGGTGCGGGTATTAGGTCTCTCAGAAACCATGAAGCTCTATCACCCCCACACATCGCTTATTGAACTGCACCCCTCGAACCTTGCTGCCCCGTTCTTTATTCGCCCTGATTCGAGTGACCCTGTCGAGTTCCTAGGTACAATCTGCCGCGAAAGCTATGGACAAATCCTTCCCGACGTCGATCCGGAATACATTGTGGACGCCGGCGCAAATATCGGAGACTCGGCCGCGTGGCTTCTCTCCCGCTACCCCAAAAGCCAGTTACTTGCCATAGAGCCCGACGTGGACAATTGCGAGCTGCTGAGAAAGAACCTCTTTCCCTATGGCGAAAGAGTTCACATCGAGCAGGTCGCCGTTTGGCCTGTCGCCACGATGTTGAACTTTGGCCCTAATCCGCAGAAGGACGCTCGGGAGGTCGTCGAATCCGGCTCTGGCGATATACCCGGTGTTCCTCTCCCCGATTTACTCAAGAAACACAATTTCCCGCACGTTGATTTATTCAAGTGCGACATCGAGAGCGCGGAGGAAGAACTGTTCTCTCTCCACGCCGACGAGTGGCTTTCCCTGACGCGGTTCATTGTGATTGAGATCCACAACCCGCCATGCCGAACTGCGGTGCTACGTGCCTGCCAGGGCTTCTCGCAAAGGCAGTTTCGGGGGTTAACGATTTTCTCTCGCTAGTGATTAGCGTAGAAATAGCTGAGACATGCAGGATTCGTAGTTGGCGCCGCCGACGCGGTGATGGTGAAGCCGGTATTCCCGGCTCGTAGGATTTGTCGCTATTTTCTTCGCCGCCATCCTCCGTTCTTTTCCGACTGGGACTACGCAACCGGTTACTAAACTTCTCGCTGCTGTGGGCGGGAGCATATGTACTGTATCTGACAGTGGCGCATTACGCGCCCGTCCGATATTACGTGGCAATGCTCGTACCATTCGCGATCTGGATTGCTCTCGCTTTACAAAACGAAAAGAACCGGTTTGGGAAATTTGTGGTCCCAGTGCTCGTGCTGGCAATGCTCGTTGTCGATACATTTCGCACTTCTGTCTATCTGCTCTCTCCGCAGTATTCTTTTGTTTCCATGGCTCACAGCATCCGCGCACGTCTCGCAGAAGACGGTCAGCCTGAAGCCTTCGTCGTTGGCCACTTTGCAAATACCGTCAGCATGATCTCCGGCATTTCGTCCATCAACTCAGAACACGGTACGCAATCCTTAACATGGAAGCTCGACCACTATCGTCCTGCCTATTACTTGCGGTTGAACGGCGACGAGCCAGCAGTCTTCGCTTTTATGCAGCAACGTTTTGATGTGCGGGAAGTCGGGCGGTATCAAATCTACGCGGGTTCCGTACTCTTCTATCGACTTGACCCGAAGAAATCCACCTCGAGTGCTATTCGGCAGCCAGCCATCGCGCCGGAACAGTGCGGAGCCTCGCTTGCCACACGGGCAGCCATGCGATGAAGTTCGCCTCACGGTATGTTTCCATTTCCCAATGCCATGCGGGATAGAGCTGCACGGAATCACCGGAGAGTTTACCGAGTTGGTAGCCGAGTGGAATCAGGAGGTCGAAGGCGTCTTTCAGGAGTTTCCGGTTTCCGATCCAGCGGTGGTTGTATTCGAATTGCAAAACCTCCACCGCGTGGGAAGCCAGAAGAGATTGAGCCCCAGACAGGACGTTGAAATCGTAGCCTTCCGCATCGATCTTCAGAAGATCTATGTGCGGAATGTGATGTTCCCGGCAGTAATCATCGAGTGCGACAACGGGCACTTCGGCGCCCGTTTTGCTATCGGTGAGCGAGTTGGTGCCTGCTCCCACGGCTGTAACCGACATAAACGCCTTCCCCGAACGGTCAGAGCACGCGGCAGGAACGAGGGTGGAAGCAAGGCCGCGACGCTTCAGTATCTCGAAAGTTCCAGGACATGGCTCGAAGGCGTAGAGCTTAGTGGGCTTCTGGTTGGCGAGCAGCATCGCGGACCAGTCGCCAATGTTCGCGCCGACATCGAATACGATGGGATTTGAAACACATGCAAGCACAACCCTTTGCAGATAGGCTTCACCATTATCGGCGGGGTCGTTGAGCACATCGAATTGTGCTTCGTACATGAGGAGGCGCGCGGCTCTATAGAATTGCTTTTGCCCGACGACGTTGCGAATGAGGCGAATGACGCGGCGAAAACCTGAATTTCCCTGCATTAAGGTGCATTCTAGCAAGGGCCTACGTCCGTGCGCGCTCTGAGCCACTCAGATCGGCGGTTGAAGCGGGAAAACGTCCTGGAACGGCCTTACGCCGCTTCCAGCATGGCCCGTAGGCGTTTTCTTCCCTTATGGAGCTGCGACTTGCTGGTTCCCTGCCGTACGCTCATGATTTCGCAAATTTCTTCGTGCTCGTATCCGTGCAAATCATGGAGCAGCAGCGTGGAACGGTAGCCGGGAGCCATTTTACCGATCAGCCGCTCCAGGGTTACGCGATCGGCAAGGGAATGCAGGTTTCGGTCCTGCACTCTGAGCACGCGCTCCAGCTGCACCACCTTGGTGTCGTCTTCCTGCCATTGTGCAAGCGACTCGTTGCTGTCTTTCGCTTGCTGATCGCGGAGATACATCAGGGCGGTGTTGCGCGCGATCTGGTACAGCCAGGTTGCAAACTGCGACTGTCCCCGAAACAAGTGAATCTTGCGCAGGACCAGCAGAAAAGTGTCCTGCACCAGTTCTTCGCAGATCGCTTGATTCTTCACAAGGCGGTGACAAACCGCGAAAACCAGGCTGCGATATTGGAGATAGATTTGTGCGAAAGCGGCTCGGTCACCAGCCATTGCGGCCGTGATCACTGATGGTTCGATCCCCGATTTCCGTGCCATGGACGATCTAGATGGCTGTCATAACCTTTGTGGAGATGCGTCAATCTGCGTCATGCCTCGCAAGCCGATTTCTTTTCGCCGACTGCCGCCTCACTGCCCTTACGAGAAGAAATGCGATGGCACAACACGGCTATAGAGGCGCGGATACACGCGCTTGCCGACCTCCCACAACAATTGCAGGGAAAGGATTACGAGGAGCACTTTCCATCCCAGATACATCGCCTTGTTGATCGATTGCACGGCCTTCTGGAGTGCTGCGGTATCCGACCCACCGGCTAGAACCACATACTCCTTTGCATGGATGAGATAGGCAATGATGACGATGGCTCCCGCCTTCGTGGCAAGATCGATGGCCACCCGCCATTGGCGCACCATCGCCGAAAAGATCGCGAAGAATTTGAAGACGAGTTGAACGCTCACGAAGACAATCGCAATTTCATACACCGTGATCCATACCGGCGCGGGACGAAACGTGTTGAGGAACACGATCCCGGGTCCAAGCACCAGGAACGGATGCTCTCGCACGACCAACAGGAACGCCAGGGTAAACAAGCTGCCGATGAAATCGAAGATCGGGTGCGAGTGGCGCTCGATCTCCGGCTCCGGGACAGGAAGCTTCCGCGGACTCCACGCGTACAGCACCCGCGAATCTTTCATGTAGCGCGCGGTAGCAAACTCCATCAGCGCGAAGACCAGGGTGATCCAGGCAGCGGAGTAGAACGCTACCGGAACGAAGCCGAGGACGATGTCGACGATCCGCTCAACCGTGATCGGCTCGACCACAAGCCCTGCGGCGTGCGCTATCACGTACAGCAGCAGAACCCATGGGAAGGCGAACTTCATGACGTACAGATAAAACGGAAATACTGCGGGACCAATCAAGTATTGTTGCGGCAGATACCGAGCGGCGACCAGCATGGGATGCCCATGCTGCTTCAGAATCGCCTCCTCTTCCTCCAGCGTTAAACTCCGGCCGAGTTCCTGTTCCCGATCCTCCGCCAGCGCAAGGATGTTGGCGCGCAATTCCGCCAGGATGTCCGCCCGGCGACCCTTGGGGAGATATCTGCCCACCGCAAATAAATAACGATCGACTAATTCCATGGCTACACCTCTTGCAGAATTCGACTGAGCGACCGGTTGATTCCCTTCCACTCCTCTAAGAGCTTTTCCAGGACCTCTTCCCCCACCGGGGAAGAACGATAAAACCGCTTATTGCGCTTGTCTTCCTCGCGCCACTCGCTGACCAGCAGCCCCTGGACCTCAAGCCTGCGCAGCAGCGGATACAGCGTTCCTTCATCAATGGGCAACCCGTCATCGGCCAGCGCCTTGCGCAGGGTGTATCCGTAGCGTTCGGTTCTGAGTTGGGCCAATACTGCCAGCACCAGGCATCCACGACGGAGCTCCAGCCGGAGGTTTTCGAAGAGCTCGTCAGCGGATTCGGTACGGTTTGCCATATAGGATATGACACATACTATGTGCGGCACAGTAATGTGTCAAGCGGAATTTCGGCCGAAAGCCTATGCTTTCTTCATGACCCGCCCCGCAGCCGATTCCCAGCTGGTGCAGATTGTCGATGCTGCCTTCGCGGAATCGGCTCGCAGGAGCGGCGATTGGCTGCTCTGCCGGCCGGGCTGCACGCAGTGCTGCCACGGGGTCTTCGCTATCAGCCAGCTCGATGTCGAACGGCTAACCGATGGGCTGGCGCAATTGCAAACGGTCGATCCGGAGCGGGCCTGCCCGCGTTCGGGCGCGCTCAAAAGCCGCCATTGCGCAGCTCGCGGCGGACTTCCCTGGCGATCTCGCAACCGGTCTCTTGGACGAAAGCCCGGAGGCCATGGAACGCTTTGAGGGTTTCGCCAACGAGGAACCCTGTCCGCTCCTGGATCCGGCCACCGGCACCTGCGATCTCTACGAGTTTCGTCCCATGACGTGCCGCGTCTTTGGCCCGCCGATCGCTTCCGAAGGCGGACTTGGGGTCTGCGACCTCTGCTATCACGGCGCCTCGGCCCAGGAAATTGCCGACTGCGAAGTGGTGCCTGACCCTGAGGATCTCGAGTCGGAGGTCTTGCAGGAAGTGGAAGAAACAACCGGACGCACCGGCAGCACCATTGTCGCCTTCGCGATTGCAGGGACGTTCGAATAGCGCCCTCTACATCTTCGCGCGGTCTAATTTTCCAACGATTTTACGAAGCATGCCCAGCAGCAGTTCTCCATCCTCTTGGTTGAGTTGCAGCCGCCGCACGAAGCGACGGATTTTGGCCTCCGTCGCCGCCCCACCCGCCTTTACATACCCGCTCGACCGAAGCGCTTCCAGGAGCAAAGCCGTGACGCGATCGAGGTGACCTGCGGTTGCTTGCTTCACAGGCGTAGCCTGCGGCGGAAACTGCGATACCCGCGCCAACTCATAAAGACTGACTGCGACCGACTGTCCAAGATTCATGGAAAGGTGTTCGGTTCGAGTCGGAATATGCATGAGCCAGTGGCAATGGTTGAGGTCCGCATTCGAAAGCCCCCGCTTCTCGGAGCCGAACAGGAGCGCCACCTTCCCGGAGCGAAGACCCGCATGAATGAGCGGGGCAGCGACCTAAGCAACGGATAAAGGGAGTGTTGCAATTCCCTGTCCCGGGCCGCGGTGGTACCGACCACCAGAGAGCAGTCGGCAACGGCTTCGGCGACCGAGGTGAACTGTTCGGCGTTCTTCAGCAGATCGGCGGCTCCCACCGCCGATTGCGCCTCGCGAAAAGAAGGATCGTAGGGATTGACCACGCGGAGGTGCATCACGCCGAAATTGCTCATCGCCCGCGCGGCTGCGCCGATGTTCAGCGGATTACGGGTAGAAACCAGGACGACACGCAGCGAATCGAGGTCGGAATGTGGCGTCCCTACTGGTGACGCTTTTTTGGCCGGCAACTTCACTCCCTTACTCGCACATGCGCCAACTCGCGTGGCTGCGAAGCCGAGCGCACGAACATGTTACCCTCGTACACGTTTTTTCATCTCGTCGTTCGTGGGATAAAGATCAGTGAGAATCTCTCGTTTCCTGGCAGTCCTCGTTTTTCTCTCGACTATGCTTTTTACAGCTTCCGCCCAGGACACCTCGCGCGCAGCGGCGATCGTGGACTCCATTCCGAAGACGAAACGGATCGAACAAGTCGCAATTTCCCCGGATGGCAAGCAGGTCGCCGTCGTCGTCGAGGGCCAACTCTCTGTCTCTTCGGCAAACGGTGGCGATTCGCATTCGATTCCTCTTGGAAATAAGCTGCATGCCCGCGAAGTCGCGTGGAGTGCCGACAGCAAGCGCCTGGGCATAATCGCCGACCTCGGAGGCGAAGTCCCGCAATCCGAAATCTGGCTTTATGACGGAAGCTCGAAGAAGCGGATCGCCCAGTTACACGGATATGTTCAGAGCCCGCTGTTCTCGCCAGACGGATCGAAACTCAGCGTCCTGTTTATTGAAGATATGCCGCGCGTGGCTGGTCCGCTGCAGCCTATGACCCCGCTCGCGGGCGTGATCGACGAGAAGATCTATGAGCAACGCATTACGACGATCGATCTCGCTACTGGCGCAGTGAAACAGATTTCTCCGGCGGATATGTACGTGTATGAATACGACTGGCAGCCGGATGGCAGCGGCTGGGCCGCGATCGCGGCGCACGGGTCGGGCGACAACAACTGGTGGATTGCGCGCCTTTACCGCGCAGCCGCCGCAGATGGCGAGATGCACGAGATCTATGCGCCCAAGTTGCAAATCGCGATGCCGCATGTTTCGCCCGATGGGAAGTCGGTGGCCTTTATCGAAGGCCTGATGAGTGACGAAGACGTGGTCGGTGGCGATGTTTCCGTCGTTCCGATTGCCGGCGGCATGGCGCGTAACCTGACGCCCGGGATCAAGACCTCGCCTGCGTCGCTGGCCTGGACCTTCGATGGTCATATTCTTTTCGGCGAGAACGTCGACGGCAATGCCGGTTTCGGCAGCGTCACCCAAAGCGGTTCGGTCTCGCACCTGTGGAAGGGCGAGGAAGAAGTGTCCACCCACTCCTGGGGAAACATCCAGGGCAGCTATTCCGCTGACGGTCAGCAGAGTGCGGTTATACGCCAATCACGGAGCGAAGCGCCCGAGGTCTGGGTCGGTCCTATCGGCAAATGGACAAAGCTTACTTCGTTGAATGAAGACGCGACTGCCACCTGGGGACAGGCCAAGAGCGTTCACTGGAAAAATGGCTCCGCCACGATCCAAGGCTGGCTCACCCTGCCGAAGGAGATCAAGCCGGGCACCCAGTATCCATTGGTAATTACCGTTCATGGCGGTCCCGCATCCGCGTGTACTTCGCATTGGGATGCACTCTTTTCCGCTCCGCAGTCGCTGATGGGCTATTTCTCGCTTTGTCCAAATCCTCGCGGTAGCTACGGCCAGGGCGAGACATTCACACGCGGCAACGTGAAGGATTTCGGTGGAGGCGATTATCGCGACATCCTTGCCTCCATCGATGCGCTCGCGAAGGAGTATCCCATCGATACCAAGCGAGTCGGCATCATGGGGCACAGTTATGGCGGCTACATGACGATGTGGGCCGAATCCCAGACCAACCGCTTCGCCGCCGCAGTTGCCGGGGCTGGGTTGTCGGACTGGCTGAGCTACTACGGCCTGAACGATATCGATGAATGGATGATTCCCTACTTCGGCGCTTCGGTGTACGACGATCCGGCGGTGTACGACAAAAGCGACCCCATGCACTTTGTGAAGCGCGTGAAAACACCGACGTTGATCCTGGTGGGCGATCGCGATGGCGAAGTGCCGATGGAGCAGTCGGTGGAATGGTGGCACGCCCTAAAGACTTTCCAGGTACCCACAACTCTGGTGGTCTATCCGAATGAAGGACACGCAGTTGGCCGCCCGGCCGACCGTCGCGACTACACGGTGCGATCGCTCGCCTGGTTCGAGGAGTGGTTCGCCAAGGTTCAATGAGATTGGAGATTGGCTTGAACCCGGCGTTGCGCGGCGCCCCACTCCGCTGAGCGTCGCTCCGCTCTTGTGAATTATCCGAATCCGTAGCAGCAGGCTCCCTTCCCAAAGCGGGAGCCTGCACGAAAGACCTTCCGCCGTCCTCTTCCCATGGGGAGATATTCGTGACAGTCGATCTTGCCTGGGAGTGCCCCAGGCCGAGGAGCGACTCGCGTTACAACGACCGGTAACCCAGCCATCGCACAACAGGAGGCTGTATGCCAGTTCAAAGATTGAAAGAGTTCCTCGACAAGAACGATATCCGGTACGTCCTCATCAGCCATTCTCGGGCGTTTACGGCCGCAGCCACTGCGGCGGTTACCCACACTCCCGGAAAGGAGATAGCGAAGACAGTTGTGGTCAAAGTGGATGGAGAGCTTGCCATGGCTGTGGTACCCGGTTCTCGTCACCTGGATTTGAAAGCGCTCGAAGAGGGGCTGAACGCCCGTGAGGTGAAACTCGTAACCGAGGAGGAATTCAAAAATGTCTTTCCCGATTGCGAGCTCGGCGCTATGCCTCCCTTCGGCACGCTTTACGGTCTCTCCGTTTATGCAGATGAAAAACTCGAAGACGACCCCGAGATTGCTTTCAACGCGGGGTCTCATCGCGAACTCCTGCGGATGCAGTTTGCCGACTACGAACGGCTGGAACATCCGCGCATCCTGCGCATCGCCACGCGGTCGAAACATGAGCGGTTGGAAGAAGAGCGTTTCGTCAGCCGAATCTAGCCGGCTGTTTGAGTCACAAAATCCGTAATGCAGGAGGTTTGTATGTTGGAAACAGTGCTTGAAAAAGCGGGCGAACAGATCGCAGACGGGGCGCACCGTGCCTCGCGCGCGACCGCCGCCATGACCGAGGCCTTTGAAGACGGCGTGGGGATGGCAAAGCGTGCCGTAAAGCACAGTTGCGATGCCGTGGAAGAACTCATGGAGGATAGCCAACAGCGCATCAAGCGGCATCCGGTGGAAACCGTCGTCGCCTCATTCGCTGCCGGCACACTTTGCGGGATCCTGATTGGCTGGTTCTCGCGAAGGAAATAAGTTCGTAATTCGATCAATAAAAAGGATGACCGCAGTGTGAATCTTGCAGAGCTACGGCACATGTGTGCCGTTGTCTAAGGTGATCTCCTGCCCACGAGGTGCCCCCATCCCGGTAAAATGTAAGCCGCCGGTCTTCCGGCCTTAAGGGCAGGATCATTGCTGATGGAAGTCTTTCGTTGTGGGGCTCAGAAAGCGCTTTCTTACTTCTTTCTATTGAGCTTGTTGTGCGCTTTTTCCTCCTCCGCGCAGGCGGATGCGGCAGCCTTCGATCTCATAGGTCCGAAGGTAGATGTGCACGTGGAACGCGGGGGAAAAACACTTCCCGTGGCCGAGGTGCCCAACCTGCGCCCGGGCGACCGCCTGTGGATTCACCCCGATCTGCCTGATAGTCAGTCGGTGCATTACCTCATGATCGTGGCCTTCCTCCGGGGCGCCACCAACCCTCCGCCGGAGAATTGGTTCACGCGTGTCGATACATGGACGAAGTCCGTCCACGAAGAAGGTGTGTTCATCACGGTTCCGGCAGAGGCCGAGGAAGCCCTTATCTTTCTCGCTCCGGAAACCGGAGGCGGTTTCAGCACGCTGCGGAAAGCCGTTCGAGACAAGCCGGGTGCCTTTGTGCGGGCCTCCCAGGATCTCTGGCAGGTGAGCCTGGACCGGGCTCGTCTCGAGAAATACCTCGCGGACGTAAAGGACCTGCCGAACACCAGTCCGGCGGAGTTCAAAGAGCACACTCAGATTCTCGCCCGCAGCCTGAACATGAAGGTTGATTCGCAATGCTTCGATAAGCCGACGGCCCAGCAGGTTCCCTGCCTTACCCAGGGTACCGATCAACTTGTGCTCGACGACGCGCATACCCAAAGCATGGTAACGGCCGTGACCAGCGGCGCCTCGGGCGATTTGATGTCGCAGATCAGTTCGACCCCCCAGGCTAAGTTCGGATACTACAGCCCCTATGTCGGCGCTGTGCTCGATGTAGCGCGCATCCTCGGAAGCACGCACACCGCGCAGTACCAATACATTCCAGCGCTCGCCCTGCCAAAACAAGAGACCCTGAACCTGCGGCTCAACAATCCCCCTTCGTTTCGTAATCCAAAATCCGTAATCGTCGTCGGCCTGCCGCCGGTAACCAGCGCCGTGCCCCCTCCGCTGCATGTTGTCGACGCGAAACAGGTCTTCTGTCTCGCCGATCCCAAGTTGATCCTGCCGGTGGAAGGTGCGCCACTGGTCTTCGCCACAGACCTCGCTCACGGTCTTACTCTTCATCTACAGACCGCCGACGGGAAGGCGTTGGACCTGCCCGCCAAAGCCGATCCCGCCAAGGGCGGCATCGTTGCGGAGACGGAGGGCATTAAGCCTGCCAATTTCGATGAGGAACTGACCGGTACTCTGCGAGGGTCGTGGGGCTTTCAGAATTTCGAGGGACCGCATTTCTCTTTCCGTACACCACGTTCCGCCAAACTCGTCGTAGCTTCGAAGGACGCCAGCGCACTCATTGTCGGGCGCGAAGACACTCTGCACTTGCAGGTCGCCGACGCGGCTTGCGTGAAAGATGTCGTCGTCAACGACGAGCGCGAGAACAAACTGGTCTCCACCTGGAAGAAGTCCAAGCCGGATGAACTCGAGCTCCATATTCCGCTCAAGGATGCCAGTTCGGGATTGCTCCAGGTGAGGGTCGAGAAGTTCGGCCTCCACGAGCCGGATGTGATCGCGTTGCACTCGTACGCGGAAGCCGGACGTCTGGATGCCTTCACCATTCATGCCCACGATGCGGAAGGCGTTCTGAAAGGCACCCGGCTGGACCAGGTCGCCGAGCTCGACGTGAAAGGCGTGAAGTTCCTGCCTCACGGACTCACGCGGAACAACCAGATCGATGAACTCAAATTGCTCGCCATGAAGGGCGGCTTCGACAGCAACCCTGGCGACAACCTAACCGCCCATGCCGAGCTCAATGACGGGCGTGAACTCGATGTGAAGGTAAAGGTCGATGATCCGAGGCCGGAAGTCGTGCTCCTGAACAAAACGGTTCAAGCCGAAGACGAAAGCTCCGTCGGCATGAAGCTCGGCAACCCCGACGATCTGCCGCAGGACGCCCGCCTCAGCTTCGTGCTCAAGGCGGAGAGTCCGGCAGCCTTCACTCCTGACGAAAAAATCGAGGTGGCCACCGCCGATGAGGCATTCCACGTCACCCTCAGCGTGCAGGACGGCAATCTCACCCTCCAGGATTCGAAAACCATGGTAGCCCTGCTCGATCCGATGAAGCATCTCGGTCCCTCCGCTTTCGGCGCCTTGAAGTTCCGCGCCGTGATCGGCAATGGCGACCAGGGAAACTGGCAGGCGCTGGTTTCTCTCGTCAGGATCCCGCAGCTCAAGGGCATCCGATGCGCTGAAGGCCAGGAAAAGCAATGCGCTCTCCTGGGCGAGAAGCTTTACCTCATCGATTCGGTAAGCACAGAAGAGGACTTCGCCAATCCGGTAGCCGTTCCGGATGGCTTTCTCGCCAATGCTCTACCGATACCGCATCCGAAGAGCAAGACCCTCTACGTGAAGCTGCGCGACAACCCAGGGGACGTGAATACCGTGGCTCTGCCCATGTCCGCGCAGTAAAGCGAGCCGCTTCCCCCTCGCCGCGAGCGGGCGACGAAAGTGGGCATGGCGCATCAATCGTGATGTGCCATGCAGCTTTTGGCACTCCTTCCTCATCTCACGATTTGTGCTGGGATCGCTTTTGGCCTGGCAGCGACTTCGAAAGTCCTGGAGGAACGACAATATGGGTCACGGAATCATCGCCTGGATCATCATCGGAATTATCGCCGGTTTCATCACCGGCAAACTCATGAAGGGCTCCGGCTACGGAGTTTTCATGGATATGGTGGTCGGTCTCGTCGGCGCTCTCATCGGCGGCTTCATCTCAGGCCACATTGGCATGGGCACTGCCGGCGAACACGGCATGATCGGCAGCATCGTCATCGCCATTATTGGCGCGATTGTGCTGACCCTCATCGTTCGCTTGATCTCGGGAAACAGGGGCGCAAATCTCTAGCGGAAAATAAGACCGGAGCGGTTCTTCGGGGTTTCGGTCTTCAGCTTACCAGGGCCGCCGCTTCCTTCGCCGGGATCGCTCCGGAAATCTCCGCCACCCGGCGGTACGACTCCACGCGGTCCGCATGTTCGTAGGTATCGGTTACAACGATCACCTCGTCGGCTTCCGTTGCACCAACAAGCTCTTCCAGGCCAGCCTTCACCGTAGCGTTAGAGCCCACGATCGCAGCCGACAGCCTCTGCGCGACCGCCTCCCGTTCGTGCTCCCGCCACAGCCCTTCCATTGAGTCAACAGGTGGCAACAATTCCACGGGCTGATTGCGAATGAGCCGCAAGAAACGCTGTTGCGGGGTGGTAAACAGCCGGCGCGCCGCCGCATCGGTTTCCGCCGCGATCACCTGCACTGCGACCATGAAGTGCGGCCCCCGCGAGACCTCGCTGGGCCGGAACTGCTCCCGGTAAAGACGGGCCGCGGCGAAAAGGTATTCCGGAGCGAAGTGCGCTGCGAATGCGAAAGGCAAACCAAGATAGGCGGCTAGTTGGGCGCTGAATACGCTCGAACCCAGCAGGGTGATCGGCACATTGCTGCCCTGCCCCGGAATGGCCTTCACCACTTGTCCGGGTTGCTCCGGACCGAGGTAGGTGCGCAACTCCTGGAGCAGCGCGGGGAAATCCTCGCCGCCCTGCCCCGAATCGCGGCGCAGTGCCCGCATGGTCTGGAAGTCGCCACCGGGAGCACGTCCCAATCCAAGGTCGATGCGTCCGGGATACATGGCTTCCAGCGTGCCAAATTGTTCGGCTACCACGAGAGGCGCGTGATTCGGCAGCATCACACCGCCACTGCCTACCCGGATCTTGTTGGTCGCCGAGGCGACGTGACCGATCAGTACAGCCGTCGCCGAGCAGGCTAATCCAGGAATGGAATGGTGTTCTGCCAGCCAATAACGACGGTAGCCAAGATGTTCAACCTGCTGCGCCAGGTCCACGGACCGGGCAATCGCGCTGCCGGCCGATTCCCCTGCACGCATTCCGACGAGGTCCAAAACCGATACCGGTAACCCATGATTCATGTCCATTAGATGAACCAACGGAGAAAGCGATGCGTGGTTCCGTAGCCGTAGACCTCTCTTCGCTCAACTTTCAGTGGCGCAGCCGCATCCAAGCGGAATAAGCTGCCGCCGGGTCCGCGATTCGGCACGCTCCGGATTGTGATGTCGATAGAGCTGAAAGTGAACGGCCGTGTACATCGGGTCGATCTCGATCCATCAACCCCGCTGCTCTTCGTGTTAGCGGACGAGATCGGGCTGCGCGGTCCCAAGTTCGGGTGCGGGATGGCCCAGTGCGGCGCATGCACGGTGATTGTGCGCGGCCAGACCGTACGCTCCTGCGTGATGCCGGTCAGAGCGGTCGGCTCGGACGAGGTCACCACTCTCGAAGGCCTGGGCACACCCGAAAAACCTCACCCGCTGCAAGAGGCGTTCATTGAGGAGGGGGCAGCCCAGTGCGGCTTCTGCCTCAGTGGCGTGATTCTCACTGCGAAGGTTGTACTCGACGAGAAACCCCATGCCACCGATGAAGAGCTCCGTGAAGCGCTCGGAGGCGTTCTGTGCCGTTGCTTCACGCATGTTCGCATGATGCGCGCCATCCGAAAATACGCAAACCTGGGAAAACCATGAGCGTTTCCCGCCGCGATTTCCTTCGAAGCTCTGGTGTGCTGATCGTCGGCTTCAGCGCCACGTCGCTGGTTGGTCCCTTCGCGGAAGCCCAGGGGCCCTTCGGCACGCATCCGTCGCATATCGATCCATCGCGACTTGATTCATGGATCGCCGTCGCAGCCGACGGGACGATCACCGCATGTACCGGGAAATGCGATTTCGGCCAAGGCATGCTTACCGCCCAGACCCAATTAGTCGCGGAAGAACTCTGCGTGCCCATTCAACGGGTCAAGCTGATTCAATGCGACACATCCGTTTGTCCGGACCAGGGTACGACCTCGGGCAGCCAATCGACGCCGACAAACTTCAACACCGAAGGCCTCGCCCAGGCGGCGGCCACCGCCCGGGAGGCGCTGGTAGCCATGGCGGCACAACGCTTTCGCGAGAATGCGGGAGAATTAACCGTGGACGCAGGCGCCATCCTCGGCCGCAACGGCCAGAGAGTCTCCTACGAACAGCTCATCGGCAACAAGCGCTTTAACATTCCGTTGAAGCCGACAGCCCGGCGACGCACTCCGCAGCAGTGGACGGTGCTGGGGAAACCTGTTCCCTCGCTCGACAGGACGGCGCTGATGACCGCCCAATTCGAGTTCGTGCACAATGTGCGTGTTCCCGGGATGCTGCACGGCCGCGTAGTGCGGCCTCCCCACGTGGGCGCCACCGTCTCGAGCGTGGACGAGAGCTCGGTTCGAGGGATCGCCGGAATCGTAAAGGTGGTTCGACGCGAGAATTTTGTTGGCGTGGTCGCGGAAAAACAATCACAAGCGATCGAAGCAGCCCGCCGTCTCCAGGTGAAGTGGAACTTCGGAGCGGCCTTGCCGCCGCAGGCAACGTTTTACAACAGCATGCGAAAGCTCCCTTCACGCGACACCCTCGTGTTGGATTCGAAGGATATCGAGCAGCAGCTTGGATCGGCCCATTCGGTGCTGGGCGCCGCCTACAGCTTTCCCTACCAGATGCACGGATCCGTCGGTACCTCGTGTGCCGTGGCCGACGTGCGACCGAACGCAGTGACTGTGTGGTCCGCAACGCAATCGGTTTATCCGACACGCAGCATCGTGGCAACGCTGCTGAGAGTACCGCTCGAAAGCGTGCGCGTCATTTATGTTCGAGGCTCTGGCTGTTACGGACTCAATGGCGCCGACACCGTTTCTTTCGACGCCGCGCTCTTATCGCACGCGGTTGGCCGCCCGGTGCGGGTGCAGCTCTCGCGGCAAGATGAAATGGCCTGGGAAAACTTCGGCTCAGCGGTTCTCGTCGAACAGCGCGCTGCTATGGACGCCAGCGGCACCGTCGTCGCCTGGAAGTGCGAGAACTGGGTCGCTTCCCGCGGGAATCGTCCGGGCTATGACCGTCCTGGAAATGTTGTCACGGGGATGCTGGCAGGGTTCGAACCGGAGACGGTCACGCCCCGGACCGCCGTGGAGCCGAAAGGAGAGCTTCGCAACCGCAGCAATCACGTGCCGTCGTACGTAGCCGGTTGCGTCGGCGGCAAGTGCGGCGGCACGGGAAACATCCGCAGCGAGCGCGTTCTGACGCATACGGTCGCGTCTCCCTTCTTTACCGGTCCACTACGTTCGCCCCTGCGCATCCAGAACACGTTTGCGCATGAGTGCTTCATGGACGAACTTTGCAGTGCGGCAAACGCCGATCCCGTAGCTTACCGGCTCCGGCATCTCCGCGAAGAACGCCTCATCGATGTGCTGAAAGCGGCCGCCAAGGCTGCGCGGTGGGACAATCGCTCGGCAACCAGAGACCGCACCGCCCACTCCGGGATGGTCACTGGACGCGGCGTAGCTTGCGTCGCCTATGAAGGGGATAACGGGTACGCCGCACTCGTCGCGGATGTCACGATCGATCTCGCTAGTGGCCAAGTTCGACCCGCCAGGTTCTTTATCGCTGTCGATAGTGGTCCAATCTCCAATCCCGACGGGCTTCGAAATCAGATCGAAGGCGGCATACTCCAGGGAATGAGCCGCGCTCTCGTGGAAGAAGTGAAATGGGACGATCGGCGCGTTACCTCCGCAGACTGGGAGAGCTATCACAGTCTCTCCCTCGGAATCGAAGTGCCTGCGGTCGAGATTACCTTGATCGATCGCTTCGATGTGCCCGCCACCGGAGCAGGAGAAACAGCCATCACCGTGGTTCCGGCTGCGATCGGCAACGCGATTTTTGATGCGGCTGGGATTCGCCTCCGCGAAGTGCCTTTTACGTCCGATCGCGTCAGGGCCGCACTTTCGGCACGCACATGAACATCGACGAGAGGACAACGGGAATGAAACGGCGAGAACATTGGATGATCCCAGCAGTCCCGCTTGTCTTCGGCCTGCTGATCCTCGCGCATTCTCACGCTGCCGGCGGAACTCTTGGGAAGGCAGGCGAACAAGTCTCCGATTCCGGCAACCGTGATGCTGCGGCCTCCGCTGCCGCCTTCGAATCGATGGTCAAGGTGCTGCATCACCCGCGCTGCATGAATTGCCATTCCCAGGGAGACTTCCCGCGGCAGGGCGACGACGAACACCCCCACACCATGAACGTCCGTCGAGGTCCGAACGGCAACGGCGTTGCCGGCGCGAACTGCAGCACATGCCACCAGGAACAGAATGTGGTGGGAGAACATACCCCGCCCGGCGCCCCGGATTGGCATCTACCTTCGCCCAGAATGCCGATGATTTGGGAAGGATTGAACGATCGGCAATTGTGTGAACTGTTCAAGGATCCCGCACAGAACGGCGGTCGCACCGTGAACGAGATCGTGGAACACATGCAGACCCCGCTCGTGCTGTGGGGCTGGCATCCCGGCGAGGGACGCACCCCGATTCCCATATCGCATGCCGAATTCATGGCGGAGGTAAAAGCCTGGGCTGCAAACGGAGCGGCATGCCCCGCCGGCAATGGCGACACAGCGCCGACGGCGCGGCAAAACAACGAGTAGAAATGACGGCCGCCGGGAAGCCTGGGTTTCTTATTTCGTCTTTCGGGCAGCCGTACCGGCCCCGCCGCCAACCACGGTTCCATCGCTGTTGTGCGCCACCTGGTGGCACATCAGCGTACAGGTACCGCTGCCCCGGTTGTAAGAGATAGGCAGTGCGCCGTTCTGTCCAACTACATTCGCATCGAAATTGACCATGCGCTCTCCCGTAATGGTGGGGGAGCTGGCACCCATCCCGTGCGAGGTATGGCAGACCGAACAACTGAAGCCGTATTGCGAGCTGTGCAGGTTATGTTGCGCGAAGCTATTGTTGTTGAGAACGTTGCTCAAGTCGTGGCACTTGGCGCACATGGCATAGGGGCCATTGATAGTGAGCGCTGGACTGGGGAAAAGATTCGTCACCACTCCACCGGGTATCGCCGCCTGGCTGAACTGGTAGTTCCTCTCCAGAATGTGGAAGTTGACCGAGCCATGCGGGCCGTTCGGTCCCTTGCCGCCAAATTCGCGGTTATCGTCGCTGTTGTGGCAATCCGTGCAGAATAAGCTCGTGCCCGGCCCCAAGCTGCGCGCCGAGGTTGTTCCATCCAGGTTAAGCATGTTGACCAGCAAGCTGGGTTGGGGCAACGGGCTGGTCCGAGGGTGCGTCACCGGATGGCTCGATGTCGCCGTGGTGGCGAATTCCGGAATCACATTCAGCGGATCTGGAGCGGTCACCGTACGCCGTGGCATGTAGCCATAGACGATCAACTGTTGCTTGTTCGTGCTCGTGCCGTGACAACGAAGACAGTTCTCATACTGGTTCACCGCAGGCGTAAGCACCGTGACGCCATCGGCAGCGCTGATTCCCGCGACCAGCGCCTGCGACGGACGAAGCGCGGGCGGCGCAGTAAATTGCGTCACCGCGTTCCCGGCATGAGGATTGTGGCAATCGACGCACGTCGTATGACGATTGTTGTTGAGCAGAGTCGATTCGGCGGCGTCGTGAAAGTTATTGCCGGATGGCTGCGGGTGGCCGACCTTTGCCACCTCGGCCATCACGTTGAGCGGCGACGGCGACACGTAGGTACTACCGTTGTGGCAAGTGACGCACGATTGCGAAACCGGATCGACTCCCATGGCGGAGGGATTGGCCGACCGAAGCAGCCGCGCCGGGGCTTCCGAGTTATGCGACTGGTGACACGAGGTGCATGCATTGGCGCCGACCGTGAGATACGAGCCAACGTGCCCGTCGGACGAAACCTGGTTGGTGGCCGTCTGGTGCACACTGCCGACGAATCCCGTAAGCGGGTTGATCTGTCCCTGCACGACCCGGTTGGGGTCGTGGCAGGCAAGACACATCTGGCCATTCGAGCTGTCGCGGACGAGGAAGTTCTGCGCAACCTTATCGATGCCTTGTACGTGGGGACTATGACACGAGGTGCACTCGATGCCGCCGTTTACGAGTTGCACGGCTCCCGTGATATCTGCCGTTTTGCCCTGCGATACCAGCGACGCCACGAGGTCCGACGCATCTTTCATCGGCGTTACTATGCTGAACGGATGCGAACCGGTCAGCGTGGTGCCGAACGAATCGGCACTGTTCAATGCGCCCGAAACCGGAAGTCGCCCATAAGCTGCCGATGAGCCAACTCCTACCGTGCCGTCATGACAACTCAGGCAAAGGCTGCTAGTGACTCCCAGCGTCGGCTGCGGGTTCCCCTTTTGCTGGTAGGTGGTGCTCGTATAGGGGGTGTAGGTCTGGCTCGAGAGTTTTTGGTTCCAGAGCGGCGTCACCCCGCCAATCCCACTGTGCGGAGCATGACAGATGGTGCATCCTAAGCTTCCCTGCGAATATACCGATGCCCCGCTTCCCAGCGAAAGATTGTGCACGCCCAAAACGTCAGCGTTTGTGGGGGGTGGCGTCTGCGCCAGGATCAGTTGGCCCGCGAGAGCGAGGAGCATGATTGCGAGAGCCCGTTTCACTGTTTCCTTCCGTCTGCCGGCGAAGCGATGCCGTAGTAATGAAAAACTTGCACGCGTCGATTGAAGGAGTCCACCACGTAAATGCGATCCTGCTTGTCGATCTGCAACCCGGAGGGAAGCTGGAACTCTCCGAGGCCTGTTCCCTTCTTCCCGAAGTAATAGAGCAAACGTCCCTCTTGATCGAAAACCTGCACCATGCCCCATTGCGCATCGACGATGTACAGATGTCCTTCCGAATCGAAGCCAATCCCTTTGGGACGGAAGATCCATCCGGCGCCATCGCCGATCTTCCCGATCGCGTAGCGGAAGGTGCCATCCTTGCCGAGCACTTGCACCCGGAAATTCATCGCATCCACCACAACCAGGTCGGAGCCATGCAGTCGCAACTCGGTCGGATAGTTGAACTCCCCGTCGCCTGTGCCCGTCTTTCCGATGACCTGGAGGACGCTGCCCTGCATGTCCATCATGAAGATCTTGTTGCGCAACGTGTCGGTGACGTAAATGCGCTGCGCGGCGGAATCCACCGCGACACCCGTAGGTCTCTTGAAGTAGCCTTCTCCGCCTTTCAGGCTTCCTATGGCGTGCCGGAATTTGCCGTTCGCGTCGAAGACAAAGACTTTGCCGGCCTCGGAGTCGCTGACATAGATATTGTCCTGGGCGTCTACCGCGACGCACTGCGGCATGATCATTGGATCTTTGCCAGTGTCGCGCCGCGATAAGAACTTATATTTCTGTTGGGCGAAGTCGAAAATGTGCACGCCCGCGGCGGCCTGGTCGGTAACGATGATGCGGCCGCGGGAATCGGTAACTACGCTGTAGGGACTTACGAGATATTTGAAATCCGGTTCGCCGATCGCGATATCGACCAGCTTGTTCCAGAAGCCGCGCTTCGGCTTGACTTCCCGCTCCAGGCTGAAACTGCGCTCGAAGGACAGCCTTCGGCCGCCATCCATCAGGATGTCCGGAGGGGCAGGAACCGTCGTCTCCTTCGCGTGCTTCGAGGCGATCGCCGGAATAGTCAGCAGCAAACCCAGCGCCGCGGCCGCCAGCCCGGAGAATCTGCTTCGAGGGTTTAGAAGAAATCGAACCATCTGCTTACCCCGACGAAATAGGAAGTGGAGTTGACCGGTAATCCGATTGCACTGATCCCTTGTGTGAACCGAGTATATCCGGCCAGAAGTCCGATTCTCCTGAGGCGATACTGGAGTTGCGCGTTAAAAATCTCTGTATTGTTGCGCGAATAGGTAGTCGATAGCGTATCGCTGATGGCCCGGCTGAAGGTGCCTGAAAGCGAAAGCCGTCGGATCGGCGTGAGCGATGCGCCGCCGCCATAACTGGATCCGTTGAAGAGAATGAAATCGGTCAGCCCCGGAGTGGGAGTCGGCGTGATGACACCGCCGGCACCTAGAAGAGAAAGGCCCGTGGCCTGGGTGTAAAAAGCATTCAGAGACCAGCGTCGTCCGCCGAGCGAGGACGAATAGCTCTCGCTGTGGTTGCTCGTGCCTTGCTGCTGCGCCAAGCCGCTGTGGTTGCCGTTGAAGGCCGCAATCCAGGAGAGGCCGGCCGGCAAGCGGCGTCGCACTCGCGCGTCATAGCTGTAATACGAAGTCGTATAGGTGATCAGAAGGGTCTGCACGTTTTGGGCGTATGAGAACTGGCCCGAGGTTTCCCAGCCCGCAAACCGCCGGAAAGCGTTCACATTGCCGATAAATCCCACGGAGTTAGTCCCCAGCCCGTTCGAGCTGTCGATCACCGAGGCTGAGAAGGTGAACGTGTCCAGAATTCTCTTTCCGTAGTTCACCGTACCGCTTAGATATTCGCCCGAGAAGGACTTGCCGAAGTAATGCTGGTCGTAATAGGTAGCTTGTGCCTGGGCGGAGAGGTAGTTGGTAAAGGAATAGGTCGCTCCTCCACCCATCAATGACGAGTACGATCCCGATCCCAGATCGAGGCCGGGTACCGGAGCCGTGTTGTTGCCCAGGCTCTGTGCGAGATAACCGGTTAGATTGTCCGTGTAGTTCTGCGTGACGTTGAGGCTGAGCTTGGTCGTGGGGTGAAAGCTGGCGTTCGCATTTTCCGTGCTGTCCGTATAGGTGGAGGTGGTGGTGGTTCCACCTTGTCCGTCGGTCGAAAGATAATCGCCGGTAGCCGATGCGCGTGTGTAGGTGGCGGAAAATATTCCATGCAGAGGCAGGTTGTGTTGCGCCCCAAAGCCAAGATCATTGCCGGACGAACTCTGCACGCCATCTTCCTGCCCGGCGAGGAATTCCGGGAATATCGAGTGAAGGGTATTGTGATCGTAAAAGGCATTCAGGCGGAAGCCCGCAATTTCATAGTTGGAGTGAACGTTGAACAGGTGGGTGTCGGTATCATCCTTCTGGTCGGTGCCGTAGAGGGTGCTATTGCCGCTGCCTTGGGAATAGGAAACCGTTAGCGTCGGCAGGTCCGGCAGCAATGCACTCCAGGAAATTCCTAAACCGTCGCTCGTGCCGCGGGTCGTGAAGTTCGGCTGCCCAACCAGGCCAAACGTTCCGGTACTGTTTGCGTCATAGTGATAATTGAAAGATCCCGGGAAATGGCTGCCGGTGAAGAAATTAGCCGAACCATTGACGCCGTGGGAAGCGGTGAGGGATTGAAAGTCCGAGTCGGCGCGTGACTGCCCCCAGTATGGATTTATGTTGAAAGACAGGAAATTGGGATTGTAATAAGACCCCGTAAAGACACCGTCGAATCCCAAATCCAGGCCATGGTTCGATTGAATTTCGTCGCCATACGATCCCTGGTATCCCGTGGTGAACAATCCGCCGCCGTTCAACTTGGTGTCACCCAGTTCGATCTGCGCGTACACCATTTGCGCGGCTAACAGAAGCATCAGCGCCATAATGTGTTTCGCGATCGTCATGGAGCAACTACCTCCCTCCAAGGCGCAGACCCTGGAGAACCTGTTCTTCTAGAGGCAACACGGGTGCCAAAGTTAGGCGGTAGGGGAGCCTACTTTCCTTCTGAAACGAAAGGAGTTAGGAAAGTTGAAGCGGCGGTTCAGAAGATTGAATTTCTGGGAGTGTGGCATATCACCCGTTGGGCGGGGTGAAAGACTCAATGTGGGAAGAAAACGGGGACAGCCGGCTGACGGCTGCCCCCATGATGTATAGATGTCTAGCTGACTTCGATCTTGGCCTTGGCGCGAAGTCTCTTGTCGAGCCCGGAGCGTAACTTCTCGTACTTGTTCTTCTGCAATTCGACCTTGAGATCCGCTTTCACCTCTTCCAGGCTCTTCTTCTTGGGAAGATCGTGAGCGTTCAAGCGGATGATGGTATATGCCGATTCGATCTGGATCAGGCCCGTGGTTTGCCCCGGCTGAATCGCGAGCAGCGCTTTCACGACGTCCGGCGGCAACTTGTCGCGGCCCACGGTTTTGTGGTCGCCCATGTTCACCCGGAAATCGTCTTCCGAAACTCTCTCCGCCAGTAATCCGAAATCCTGGTAGCTTTTCGTCGCCTTCACCTGCCGCAGAATGTCTTGCGCGTGTTGCTGGGCATCCTTTGCCTGCTGGGGAGACGGCCTGAGTGGCGGCACAACAGAGATGCTCTGGAAGGTGAACGTTTCCGGCACCTCGAACTTCGCCGGATTTTTCTCGTAATAGGCTCTCAGTTCCGCCAGCGATACCGCAGACCGGTCTTCTACGTCGCTCTTCAGCACCTGTTCGATCAGGATGGAGCGCTTGATCTTCTCGCGCAGTTCCTTGGTGGAACCGTGCATTTCAATTTGCAGGTATTGCTGGAACTGGTCGGGACTTTTGAATTGCTTGCGAAATTCACCTTCGCCTTCGACGACCTTGTCCTGAGAAACCGTTAGCTTACGCCGCACCGCTTCCTGATAAACCAGTTCTTCGAAGATGATCATTTGCAGCGCGCCCTGGCGGATCGAAGCCTCTTGTTCCTTGGGGAATCCACCATTGTGCTGCTGGGCGTAAGGGAAGATGGTGTACATCTCCCGCAGCAGGTCGCGGTCCGTGAGTACTGCACCGTTCACGACGGCTACCGTCTTGTCGCTCGCCTGGGGCGCCGGCGTGGTTGCAGGCGTTGTCGCCTTGGCGACCGTCGTCGGAGAATGAGAGGCCATTTGGGCTGGAGCCGCGGCTAGAGCCACTAAAAGCAGCGCGCAGATCGAAAACGGGTACTTCATAATTCCTCACTTGTCGAAATCGTTTACAGTCTCAGATCGAAAAAATGGGGAGAGAAAATCTCTCCCCATTGGTCCCACGTGATCTCTACTGGAAGACCGTCGGGATGTTGTTGGTGTTGTTGGCCTCGTTGGATTCGCCAAAGTGGCACTGACGGCAGAACTGGGTCGTCGAGGGCGCATTGGTGTTCGCAACGTTGTTGATGTTCGGGTTGTACGGGCCGTTGATGAAGAAGTAGGTGGCGTAGAACTTGCCGCCGCCGTCGTTCGCAATCGGGCTAGCCGTGGAGGAGGTGTAAACCGTCATCACGTGCTGGTTGTGGCAGGTGGTGCAAAGCACATAGGGCGCGCCCGCAGCGGTTACGCCGTAGGGGTTCGACCATTTGCCGGGCGCCAGGGCGGGCCAGCCGTAGTTCGCTACGAACTGCGCGTAAGGAGAGCCGGCGGTGACTGACAGTTTGCCGGCGGTGTTGACCAGGCCGCTGCCCACGCTGATGGTGGCGAGCTGACCTACCGGGTGATCGTTGGTGTAGTTGCCGGCTCCGGAACCGTCATTGCCGAGCAGGGTTGGGATCTTCCCTGCGCCGTAAGCGGTGTTCGTCAGAAGGCCGATCCGCTGTTCGTAGGACTGGTTGACCATCATGTTGCTGGCCGTAACGTTGCCGTCATGGCAGCTGAGGCAAAGCAGAATTCCGCCCACTTCCTGGCTTCCGCCAGCGATCGTCGAAGGCATGACTTCCGTGTATTTGCCGCTGTCGCCAAAGGCGATGGTCTTGCCGTAAAGTGGGCTGGCGTCCTGTCCCCACAATGCATAGCTGCCGGTGTCGGCAGCGCCGTTGTGACCGGAACCGAAGGAGCCGCTGTGCGGCGAGTGACAGCCCGCGCAACCACGGCCGTTGTTGTTATGTGCGCCGAGGACGTCCACCGGGGATGTCCAGGCCTGTCCCATCATCACGCCGGCGAATGCCAGGACGACGAGTACGACTAAGAGTGACTTCTTCATAAAAATTACGACCTCCTGATTTCTACAGCCTTCACGAATCAACGGAGGCTTAGGCCAAGGGCTACTTTGCGTGCTTGGGCACTTTTGCAGCCGCCCCCACCCCTGCTAGTGCAAGTTGCTATCCGAACCAAATCGCCTCGTCCAAAAGCAAGAAATGATCTGTAAGTCTCTGACTCTAATTGCTCAATCGGGCCGGAATGGGTTTCGTTCCTAATTCGGAACTAGAGGAAAGTGGGGGAAATCAGCCACCCAGACAAAAAGATCGGTGAAATTCCGCAGTTGCGAAATGTCGTTATCTCGCAAGTATTGCGAAACGCAGCAGTTCAAGCGATAGAGAAGAAATGCAACAGGAGCGCTGTTGCGGCTGGGTTCGAGAGAAGGTTTACCGGCTTTGCGGCGGCTTCGTCTCGGCGGTGGGCGCAGCGATCGGCGTGACTTCCTTGGTCGCCGCCGCGGCTTTCTTCTCCCGTTGTTCGTCTTTCAGCTGGCGCGCTTTGTCAGCTTCCGCGTCGTTCACATACTGAAATTGCTGCACGCGGCCAGGAAAGATCTCGGAGGTGAAGACGCGGTTATTCTTGTCGATGGCGATATTCACGATGCCTTGAAACTGGCCCGGAAGCAGCCCGTGGCCGCCGAAAGAAATGAGCAACTGGGCTTCCTGATTGAAGACCTGAACGCGGTCCTGCATGCCGTCCGCAACCCAGATATGGCCGTCTCCATCGATGGCCACGCCCTTGGGCCGGGAGAAGTAGCCGGGACCGTCGCCGGCTTTGCCGAAGGCGCGCACGAATTGGCCGTCGGCGTCGAAGATCTCAATGCGGTTGTTTAAGGTGTCGGCGACGTAGAGGTTTCCATCCTTGTCGACGGCCAGCCCGCTCGGCCGGGCAAAATCTCCCGGGCTGGTGAGCTCGTGGTTGTGGCCGGTTGTGCCGATTTTGCGGAGCAATTTCAGAGAATCGGCGTCGTAGACCAGCACCTGGTCGAGCTTGACGTCGGAGACGTAGAGTAGGCGGTTCTCACGGTCGATGGCCAGTCCTCCGGGCTCCGACATTCCGTCAGTGATCACATCGATCGCCTTGTGGGTTTTGTCGAAGACCAGCACGTGGCGCAGCCCGGGATCGGAGACGAACAGACGGTCGTCGTCGTCCAACGCGAGCCCGATGATGCGCACGAAATGGGCGTGCGTCTTGTTCTTAATCATGTCAAGCGCACGCGTATCGGTGTTGAAAATGAAAACCGCGCCCACCTTCTGATCGGCTATGTACAGGTTGTTCTTGGAATCCACAGCGAGGCCGTACGGCTCGTTGAGTTGGAAGAGGATCTTGGTGCTTTCCGACTCAGTCTGTGTGCCGGCGAGCCGGTCCATCCACTTCGCCTTTTTGGTGCTGTTCTCGGCCTCCACTTGCGAGATTTTCTCTGCGGCGTAAAAGGCCTCATACCGGATACGCGCCACCGCCGGCGGGTTCGGCCATACGATATTGGAATAATCAATAGGTCCGTGGGCGACGGGCGCTGCCTTTTTCTTCTTTTCGCCGAACGCCGAAAGGGGCGCAAGCATCGCCAGGCCGAGCGCAAGGCACAACAATCTCCGGGCATTGCGACTGCGATTCGAAATGGTTGCGCGTTCGGGCATGGTATTTCTCCTCCTCGGGCGGCTAACGCTTGGTTAGGTCCTTATGACAGCTGGCGCAGAATGCCGCGTTATTTGCCTGGTCCTTGATCAGCAGATCGGGCTTCGCCGAGGCATGCGGCTGGTGGCATGACAGGCAGTTGATCTTCGCGTAAGTTTTCGTGAGATCGCTTGGATCCGGGACGTCGGAGATCGGGTGGCCGTTGACCGGATGCCCACGCCCGAACTTGATCGGCAGCACGACGACCTTATTTTTGGTGAAGTAGTCTTCCGGCAACCTGACCTTTCCATCGAAGATAGCGATCAGGTGGTCGGCTTCCAGCTTCTTCGGGGCTGGGGCTTCGGGCCCGTGGCACTCCAGGCACAACTGGTCCGGTTTGGCAGTGCGCAGCAGGTGCTCGTTGTCGCCCCCGTGTGGCTCGTGACAGGTGGCGCAACCCTGCCGGAAGGCCGGTTGGTGCAGATGGGCCTTCTTCATCTGGTCGGCCTGGTCGCTGTGACATGCCAGGCAGGCTTGTACGGGGTCAGGCTGCAGGAATCCGGGAGTCTTCCCTGCATGCGGATTGTGGCACGCGATGCAATCTCCCTGCGCCCCGGGATGTTGCACCTTTGCAGTTTCGATCTTCTTGGCCTGATCCTCGTGACAAGTCACGCAGATCGCCTTGGAATCGCTGTTGGTGAGAACCACTTTCCCGTCTTTTGCCGGCTGGTGACACGTATCGCACGCGTTGCTGGCAAACGGCATGTGGGTGAACTTCTGCAGCAGCTTGGGCTGCGCCGATTGGTGCGGATCGTGGCACTGGGTGCAGTTCGCAGTCGCGAAGGGCTGGCCGTTGTGCGCCTTTACCAGCGCTTCATCCTTGGCATCGTGGCAGTCGAGACAGAGTGCCGGGGCCGCCTTCGTCAGATGGAAATCGAACTCCTGCTTTCCCACCTCGCCAACCTTGTGGGTGACGTGACAGGTGTCGCAGCCCATGTCGAGTGCAGCGTGGCGGCTGCCGCCCTTCGGGACGTCCGTGCCCTGGGTGTGGCAGCTCAAGCAGAGATTTTCTTTGCTGTCGCCGGAGGTCGCCTTCACCAATTGGAACTTGTTGGCCGACTGATGGGGATCATGGCATTTGATGCAGTCGCGCACCGCCGGTGGATGCACCGTCCCCTTGAGAGTTGCCGCGTTCTTGTCGGCATGGCAGGTGATGCAAAGGGCCTGCGGGGTAGAAGTGATCAGCTTGACGCGGGTAATGTCTTTGTTGACCCTGATCTCATGGCACGAGGTGCAGCCCATCGCAATCGCGGAGTGGACGTGTGCCCCCTTCGACTTGTCTTCGTGGCACTGTAAACAGGTACTCGAATCCGCCTTTGGATCGAGAGGAACCGGATGGGTGGCAGCCACCGCCAGCGACGTGCAGCCCACCAGCAGCAGAATTAGCTGGACGAGCCATCGCGGTGTGCGGAAACCGCTCCGCGTTTCACACTGCGAAAAGACCTCGCAGGGTCTGGTCTCGCTCTCTGCCATACGGGTCGCAACCGTCATTCGCCGAAGCAATCTCAAGAACGTCTCCGGTAATCACATTGCACTTGTGCTGCCGCTTCGCCCTTCCGCAATCGAAAACGACAAGTGGAGACGTTTGAGGCGTTTACGCGAAATAAGTAATACTGGCACCCCAGAGGACGCGAGGGTTACGCGCGACGATTTGGGTCTTCTCGCCCAGAGCCGTTGCGAAATTCCGCAGCGCAAACGGAGAGCCTCATCGTTCGCTTGGCAGGGCCTGCTGGGATTCCCGTTCCCTTTTAGGAGCAGCTACTCGTCGGGCCTTAGGCGAGGCAGTCCTGCCGGGCATAGCTTATTTGGGCCGAAGTGTTGTCGAGGGGGGCGCGGAAGCCAACGTACCCGTCGGGCCGCACGATGATCAGTTTCTTGCCGCTGCCCAGCAGCTTTCGTCCCGCATCGTCGAGGGAAGAAACCGAAAGCCGAACGATCTCCGCGAAACGAAAACTCTCTTGGAGTGCGCCGCTCTCTGCCTCCGAACCGTCGAGAAGAATCGCGCGGTGTTTCGCTGCTGTCCAGTCTTGCAGGAGTGTCGAAGCGCCGGACCCGTTGGTCAAACCGAGATCCGGCATGCGATCTCCAGCCCGCAGCTCTCCATCTCCACCATGGTCGGCCACGATCGAGGAGGAACGGTACTCGATCGAGGTTTCGGAGATAAATCCCATCGCTGCTTGCTGGATCGGGTGCAGCTTGGAGATCAGGGGGAGTAGCGCGTCGCGAGCACCCGTCAGCAGAGGCTCGGAGAGGGTGGCCATCTTCAGGCCGCGCTCCGTGAACTTCAAGAGCGACTTCCCAACGGCGCCCCTTTCCTCCTCGTAGCTATCGAGCAAGCTGTCATCGGCGCCGCGAGCGACGGCCGCCAGCTTCCATGCCAGGTTCGCAACATCCTGGATCCCGGTATTCATGCCCTGGCCGCCTACGGGAGAATGGATGTGCGAGGCATCGCCGGCCAGGAATGCGTTCCCGCTGCGATAGTGCTTCGCCTGGCGGTCGTTCACGTGAAAGGGCGTCATCCACTCGGACGAGCGGACCGTAACGCGCACGCCAGCTTCATCGACGGCTCGCTGAAAATCCGCCAGCGTCAGTGGACGATCGTCTTCTTGGCCTTGCTTGTCATGCATCGCAACAATCAGCCGGACTATCCGGTCGGAGAGCCGTCCCATAAAAACGACATCTCCATGATGCAGGTGAATCACCAGTTCATCCGTGGGAGCATCCGGACCGTCGATCTCAAGATCCCCGAGGAAGAAAGACAATCCCACACCGCCGCCTTCGAAGGGCGTGCCCGTCATTTCACGAACCCGGCTGTGTGCTCCGTCGCAACCGAGGATCCACCTGGGACTCAGTTCCTCGGAGGTACCATCAGGGTGGCGGATGGTCGCCTGAAAGGCACCATTCTTTGGGGTGAGCGAGATCAACTCGACCTGACGCTCGGTCTTCACCCCCAGACCTTCCATGTGCTCGTTGAGCAGCGCCTCTGTCTCCGACTGCGGGAGGAAGAGAACATATGGGTAGCGACTTGGGATCCGTTCCAGTTGGACGGACAAAATCTCTTTGCCGTCACTCCAGAAGTTCGCCCGCTTCAACTTTCGTCCCCGGGCGACAGCGGCTGCAGCAATCCCGTACCGCTGGAACTGCTCGAGAGTCCTGGCTTGCACGACTAACGCTTGCGAGTGGCGAGCCATGTGGTCCGCCTTGTCGATGATCCGAACATCAAACCCAAAACGCTTCAACTCAATCGCGGCGGTCATCCCGGTAGGTCCCGCGCCAATGATAAGAACCGAAGAAGGCAGCATCCACCACTCCCTGTACGCAAAACGCGAACCTCAATAGACTTCGTGGCGTTTTGCGTCCCAACGCAATGGGAGGTCTCGGCATATAAGTGTCATTGAGCAGCTATGCTCGCTTGTTCTAGACTCCCCGGCTTCTAACCCTCCGGCTCCCCCCGGAACGAAAATATTAGGCCGATCCTCAAATCGTAGGATGCGAACGTTGCAATCCACGAGGTCCCCGATTTCGTAAGTAGAAATAGAGGCAGTGACTCTCGCCGAGCGTACACCGAGGCCCAGATCGCGAGTGTCTTTGCTGCCGAATTTGAGGCCTAAACCACTCATAGGTGTGGTCAGCTCCGACCTGCGAGATGACTTCAGCGCCTATAAGTCACAACCGCATGAAGGAGGAACGAATTTATGTTTCGCTTCAAGACATCCCATCTGTGTCTGCTGCTGGGGCTGGCCGCCCCGGGCTACAGCGTCGCCGCGGAGGCACATTACTGCATCGCGGTAAATGGCGGCTTCGGCCATGGCGGCACGACGTTCATTGGAACAGGCTTTGCCGTGCCCTCGGAGAGCAACTGCGTACCGTGGTCGGGCTTTACGAAGGCGGAGAACACCGTCGTCTTAACGACGACCGGTACTGGGTGCCTTTCCAGTGATGGCAAAAAGTTGACGGTGAGCGTTTCCAGCGCCGACCCAATGTTCTTTTCCCAACCCGAATCCGATTACATCACATTGTCTCGGACATCGACATCAAAGCCGTTTGGCAGCGGTCAAGACACCGGCGCCTTCAGTGGCAGCGCCGAAGAAATATCCTGCACGAGCACCTTATTGAAACTCCCCGCAACGCACGACTAAACGGGTCAGAGCAAGACATCTGTGCCGGACTGAAGGAGGATGCATGGCCCTGAACAGCAGGAGCCATGCATCCGGCCAACTCCCAAACCGCTACACTGTGTCTTTCCTCAGAACGATACGGAGCGGCCGCCGCACACGTTCCCCACAAAGGCCTATCAAAAAGGCGCATCGCAGACAGAACCTCGAGCGAGGGATGATGAATATGGAAATCCCTGGCGTAACCGCAAAATCTGAATTTGTTAGGCAGCCGCCATTGCGGACTCTTCCGAGAAACTCACGATGGTTTGCTTCAGCTGCGAATCTACCTCGTCGGCTATGGTCATAACGTCAATCAGCAAGAGACTGAAATCGACAGTAGCCAGATTGTTTTGCAGAGTTTGGAAGATGCTGACCTGCAGAATGCGCGACTCTTCGACAATCATGGCAATCGAGTAGCCTTCGGCATGACGCACTTTGCCATGCAAAACGGCTGCCGGAGACGGCTGTTTTGTCCCTAGCTTTCGAGGGACCCTCAATCGCTCCACCAGTTCTTGGAACAGCGCCGGCAAGTGCCCGGTGCGCTGCCCGTCAGTGAGCGGCAGGTTGGTCAATTCGGGTTCTCGCCCTACCCGAGTCAGCCAATCCGCAATCGTGGCCACGGCATCACGTTCCAGGATGGAAGCCACTCTTTCAGTATTCAGCAATTGTCGTGTCCCCCTACGACTAACCCTCTCTCGGATAAGTTCGACCAGCGCTGGAATGCCCATAGGCTTCACCAGCACCTCGTCAGCCTGCAACAGGATGGCGGTCATCGCCTCTTTCAAAGCGGGATAACCGGTGAAGACCAAGGTCACCGCGTCAGGATTCTTGTGTCGCATGGCACTTACGACTGTGAATCCATCTCCCGCTCCAGGCATATGCAGATCGGAGAGGAGAACATCGAAATCTTGCGTGTCAATGAGATGTAATGCTTCGCTCACAGCCGCGGCGGTCGTGACTACGAAGTTGTTTAACTCGAGAGCGGCGGCCAAGGAGACGCGAAGCGTTTCATTGTCGTCTACGATCAGCATTCTTAGTTTTTCTGCGGCGGTTTCGCCCTGTGTGACCATCTAGATCTCATTTCTGCACACCGAAGCATGTACTGCTCCATTCAGAAGTGTGGCAGAGTTCGGATTCCAGTGCTGACCCGTATAGCTCACCTTGCTTTTCACCCCGGGTGAGTAAATCGCGTTACTTCGGAAGTATGAGCAGAACCTCTGAGGTATTCGGCCCTCCCGCGGCAGACGCGGTGTCAGGAACATCTTCGGAGGGGGAACAGAAAGGGCGAGGCGGGCGAGGCGAAGCAAATTCAGTAAGTGCCTGAAAAGAAATGGCTCCTCAGGTAGGACTCGAACCTACAACCCTCCGGTTAACAGCCGGATGCTCTGCCATTGAGCTACTGAGGAGTGTGGCGGGCGCACGAGGAAGGTGCGCATTTGAATTGTAACCAGATTTATTGTAAGCGAGCAGCCGCGCGATCGTCAAAAAATCCCGAACCGGATGCCTTCACCAATACCATTCCGAGGCATCCAACTGGGGCTCATCACCCGGAGGGAAGATGCCGTACTTCTCGCCCAGCCAGGCGCGCAACCCCTCCGGCAACGTGGCGCTGACCTCCTGCCACGTCAGCATCTGGCAACGCATGCGGAGGTCGTAAGCGCGCACGCATTGCATCACGGCAAACCATTGTTCGCGAAGATCGAGGCGTCGCGCATCCGCAATCACGCAGAAGCTGGCATCGGTGGCGCGGGCCGCAAGCAGACTGCGTAACAACTGGTATCCCGCGTAGCCCTCTTCCCTGCGCGGCAGCGCCGCACAATCGAAGGTCTCGCGGAAGTCGCGATACCGTTCCATCATCGCAACCTGGCAGCATTGGAAGTCCGCCTCGGTCAACTTCGCCTCCACGAGCACATTGCCGAATCGCATATCGACTTCGGTGCGATCGCGATGACCGTTTTCCAGCGGCGCAGCCACGCGGACCCCAAACTCCGGCCGTGTCCCCGGATCGACGGTCATCAATCTGTGCAACTTCCCTTCCGCGAGCGCCTTCGGGTTGCAGAAGATATTCATCAGCAACGCATCGGAACTGGTGCAGGAGTCCAGTTCGCGCCACTGCCTGCTTTCATGCCTGGGAAGATGCCGGCGGCCGGTATGCGGCTTGCTCAGCCGTTTTCGCCAGGCGGGTGTGCGGGCGATCGCCGCAAAGCTTTCGGGAAAGAAATTTCCATGGGCACGGGCGTCGTTCGACAACGTGTACACCACGACGGCGTCGCGGCCATAGCTGAGGGCAGACGAGAGCGACTGCTCCTCGGCCAGCTTCCGGTTGCGGGCGATGATCTCCCCCCGAAGCGCCCGTGCATAGCCAAACGGAATCCCGGTCCCTGATGCCATGCCGGTTATGGTATCCCCTTCTTCCCGGCCGCCTGCATCCACCGGCGCAGCGCCACCAGCGCCCAGATCGCTTCGACCACTCCGAACGGCCAGGCTCCCTGGAGAAATCCGTAAGCCGATCCCAGGGCACAGGCGACGGCGAAGCCCAGGATGTATCCCCGGCCGCGCGCCTCCAGCGCATAGCACACCAGCATAAGGGTAACGGCCAACAACCCGAACAGTGAGAGGCGATTCATGAGGGATGCGCTGCCGCATTCTACCGGACTCACCTGCTTGTGTGATTGACCCGGCTTCTTTCAAAATGTTATAAATGCTCGCCTTTTGAGGTGCGCTATCGGAGCCGATGGGTTCCCCTGGCGCTGATCCTTTGACGCGGCCAAACCTCAAACACACTTCCGTCTGAAGTGGAAGCGCGTCCGACCTCGGCGAAGCAAATTCATTTCGCCAAGGACCCGAGTTGACGAGGTATTCCGATTTTGGTCAGTGATGTCGTTTGCCCACGCATCAAAACGTGTGCAATGCGCTCTGATGGGAGAAAATCGGCGGTGCTGCAAGATCCGCCCACCACCGATGTCCGCCACGCAACGGCCGGCGGAGATCCACCTATGACTTTTAATCATGGGGAGCTGCAGGTATTGCCTGCCGTCACAGCATCCCCTGGAGGAAACGCAATGTCTATCTGGCACGCCACTGTGCGGCGCTTGTCCAAAGCGGTGCTCGCCATGCGCCGTTCCTTTGTCTCGACTGCCATCTTCTTAAGCGTCTCGATGTTGTCGGGCACCGCCGCCTTCGCCCAACCCGAAGCCGCCGGGGAAGCCAGCCTGAAGCTGCCCGATCTTTCTACGGTCGATTTCCTCGGCGTGAATGGCCACAAGCTCCTGCTCATCGGCCTGGTCTTCTGCGCCTTGGGCCTTCTCTTCGGCCTCACCATCTACCTGCAGCTCAAGAACCTGCCGGTACATCGCAGCATGCGCGAGATCTCCGAACTGATTTACGAGACCTGCAAAACCTATCTCGTTACCCAGGGCAAGTTCATCCTTATTCTTTGGGCCTTCATCGCCGTTATCATCGGTCTCTATTTCGGATGGCTCGCACCGGTCGCACCGGTCAGCACGACCCTCCCGATCATCCTGGCCTTCAGCCTCGTCGGAATCGCCGGCAGCTACGGCGTTGCGTGGTTCGGTATCCGTGTCAACACGTTTGCGAACTCGCGCACGGCATTCGCCGGCCTCAGCGGCAAACCCTATCCTATTTATGCAATTCCTCTGCGCGCTGGAATGAGCGTCGGCATGATGCTGATCAGCGTCGAGCTGCTCATCATGCTTTGCATTCTTCTCTTCGTGCCGGGGCAGTTCGCGGGCCCTTGTTTCATCGGCTTCGCCATCGGTGAATCGCTCGGCGCGGCGGCACTGCGCATCGCCGGCGGAATTTTCACCAAGATCGCCGACATCGGCTCCGACCTGATGAAGATCGTCTTCAAGATCAAGGAAGACGATGCCCGGAACCCCGGCGTCATCGCCGACTGCACCGGCGACAACGCGGGCGACTCGGTTGGCCCCTCCGCGGATGGATTCGAAACCTATGGCGTCACCGGGGTGGCGCTCATTACCTTCATCCTGCTCGGCGTCAAGAGCCCGAGCGTCCAGGTTCAATTGCTGGTTTGGATCTTCGTCATGCGCATCATGATGCTGGTCTCCAGCGCCGGCGCCTATTTCCTGAACGCCGCCATTGCCAAGGCTCGCTACGGCCATGCCGACGAGATGAACTTCGAGACGCCTCTCACCTCCCTCGTCTGGATCACCTCGATTGTCTCCATCATCCTTACCTACATCGTCAGCTACCTGATAATTCCGGTACTGGGCCCCGGGGATAACAGCACAACCCTGTGGTGGAAGCTGGCCTCGATCATCTCCTGCGGAACTCTCGCCGGCGCGGTGATCCCGGAATTCGTGAAGGTCTTCACCTCGGTGGACTCCAAGCACGTGAAAGAGGTCGTCACCTCTTCGCAGGAAGGCGGGGCTTCCCTCAACATCCTTTCGGGTTTGGTCGCGGGCAACTTCTCTGCCTATTGGCTCGGCCTCACCATGGTCGTTCTCATGGGGGTGGGCTATTACTTCTCGCTCCAGGGCCTCAGCGCAGTGATGATCGCCGCCCCGGTCTTCGCCTTCGGCCTCGTTGCGTTCGGCTTCCTCGGCATGGGACCGGTGACCATCGCGGTCGACTCCTACGGACCCGTCACCGACAACGCGCAGTCCGTTTACGAGCTCTCGCTGATCGAGACCATCCCCAACATCGAGTCCGAGTTGCAGAAGGATTTTCACTGCACGGTGAACTTCGAGCGTGCCAAGTACCTGCTCGAGGCCAATGACGGCGCCGGCAACACCTTCAAAGCGACTGCCAAGCCGGTGCTCATCGGTACCGCCGTCGTCGGCGCCACCACCATGATCTTCTCCATCATCATGGCTCTTACCAACGGCCTCACCGAGAATGTTGCCAAGCTCTCGCTGTTACATGCCCCATTCATGCTCGGCTTGATCACCGGCGGCGCCATGATCTACTGGTTCTCGGGCGCTTCGATCCAGGCCGTAAGCACGGGTGCCTACCGCGCAGTCGAATTCATTAAGGCCAATATCAAGCTCGAAGGCACAGAGAAAGCGTCCGTCAGCGACAGCAAAAAGGTGGTTGCCATCTGCACCCAGTATGCGCAGAAGGGCATGTTCAACATCTTCCTCGCTGTCTTCTTCGGCACGCTCGCCTTCGCCTTTGCCGAACCCTTCTTCTTTATCGGCTACCTCATCTCCATCGCGATCTTCGGCTTGTACCAGGCCATCTTCATGGCCAACGCCGGAGGCGCCTGGGATAATGCCAAGAAGGTCGTCGAGGTCGAACTGAAGCAGAAAGGCACCGCCCTCCACGATGCCACGGTTGTCGGCGACACCGTCGGCGATCCCTTCAAGGACACCTCCTCGGTGGCGATGAACCCGGTCATCAAATTCACCACGCTTTTCGGATTGCTGGCGGTCGAACTCGCGGTATCGCTTACCCATGATCGTGGAGCACCGATGACTCGCATCCTGGCTCTCGCGTTCTTCGTCGTCTCCGCCTATTTCGTATGGCGCAGTTTCTACGGGATGCGCATCGGTTCGCTCAAGAGCTAGCTCTTCTTAAACGGAAAGAAGCGCCATCTTTTAGGGATGGCGCTTTTTTAGTTTTTCCAGGAGGTCTAGCTTGCTTGGGCCCGTGAACTCAGAACTTGCTTGTTGAGCAACTCTCTCAGGTATGGCGATAGGTATAGCTCGATTTTCAATTGTTGTCCGAGAGACAGGTACTTGAATCCGCGTACCTCTCCGTAGCATTCCTCCGAACCGCACTGGCAGACGAACGGGTTCGGGGTGGACTCATACAAGGTGAGATAGTTCAACGTAATCTCATCCCCTTCTTTCAGCAGGCGCAAGGCGCGCAGCGTCAGCTCGCTCCAATCGATATAGGCGGAAGGATTGCAGGCGTGTTGGATCAGGCGATGCAGGTCTCCGGCGCTTCGCACATAATGCGCATCGTCGAGCCGGAGAAATCGATCGTCGAGTGTTGGCCCACTCGCACGGTAAAACAGAAACAGCGCTTGGTCGCGAGCAACATTCTCGCGAGTGAAGATTCCAAGTTCGTCATCGCCGCGAATCTGAACCGCCAAGTGCGCTGCACTCACGAGTGGCCTCCGGAAGAGGAGTTCCGCACTTAGCTTCGCTCAGCTTGGCCCGCCTGCAGCTGGATTATTCCTTAGCTTCCCATTTCGACTTCTAGCGGATCTCGTCTCGCATGTTCGTCTTGATCTGCTTTGCCAGCTTTTCGATCTCTTCCGCCTTTTTCACCACTTCCAGGGAAAGCACGTTCTCGTTGGTCTTATCGACCGAGGTCTTCAGCTCCGTCGCGAGTTCCAGAAGTTTTCCCGTATCTTCCTTGAGTTGTTTCTGGCGAGCCGCTTTCTGTTCGCGCCGCATTTTCGCCAACTGCTCGCGCGTCCAGGCCTCGTTGCCGGTGGCATGCGGAGCTGCCGAATATTGTGGGTCTGCGGCGGGCGTTGAATCCTGCGTGGCAAATGCCGTGACAAAGAGAAGCAGAAGCAGCATCGGAAGTGTATAGCGTTTCATGAGAACCTCGGACGGGCACTTCATGCAATTATAAGCAGTGCAGGCATCGGTCTCTCCAGCCAGCGACTTGTTATAATCCGGCGAAAATGTCTTATAGCAATCTGGGCTTTACTGCTGCAGTACAGTCGGTTTTTACCGCGCATAAGCGGCTCTGGTCTCTCTGGGACCAGTGGAGCGACGATACCTTCGAGTTTGTGCGGCATGACGTTCCCAAGATCCTGGGCGTCCTGCTGATCGCGTTCATTCTTACCCGCCTCCTCAAACTCATCACCCGCCGTCTCTCCCACCTCGGCAAAACCGGCGCCCTGCCCAGCGGTGTGCGTGCGCAACAGATTCGCACCCTCTCCGGCGTGGTTTACAGCATGGGTGTCTTCATCATCGCCTTCCTGGCGGCCATGCAGATCCTTCCCCTGTTCGGAATCAACATGGGCCCGTTGCTCGCCAGCGCTGGCGTTGCCGGCCTTGCCATCGGCTTCGGCGCGCAGACCCTGGTGAAAGACGTAGTGACGGGCTTTTTCATCCTCGTCGAGAACCAGTACGAAGTGGGCGACACCATCAAGATCGCGGATCGCACCGGCGTCGTCGAACTCATGAGCCTCCGCCGTACCATCCTGCGCGATGGCGATGGATCGCTGCACATCGTACCCAACAGCTCCATCTCCGTTGTCACCAACTTCACGCGCGACTGGACCCAGATTGCCATGCACGTCTCGGTCGCCTATAGCGAGCCAAGCGACAAGATCACCGGGCTCCTCGAAGAGGTCGGCGCCGAGCTTCCAGACGACCCTAAGCTGAAGGATCTGATCGTCGGAAAGCCGGAAGTGCCCGGAATCGAGAAAATCTCTGGCCAGGAAGTTGACTATTTGATGTTGGTAAAAACCAAGCCGGGACAGCAATACCTGGTGAGCCGCGAACTCAGGCGGCGCATTAAAGAGGCCTTCCAGAAGAACAACATACAGCCGGGTGGCCCTGCGCAGGTTTACATTCTCGATAAACCGCCGTCCAAGTAAAAACGAACATCTACCGTAAGGAATTTCGCATCCTAGCTTCCGAGATGTGGTGGTTAGCTCTCATTGACGGCGGCATCGCGGCCGCACTCTTCCTACTCTGGTATTTCTCCTGGCGCTTCTGGCTCCGCCGCCGCTCGCGGCTGATCCTCACGTGGGTTCAACTCGCTTTTCGACGCCACGGCCGGGTCTCTGAGATCCAATGGCTTTCCGCCTCGCGTTTCCAGCTGAATTTGCGCCTCAGAACCAACGCTTTCCACCACGCGCACCTGGTAGTCCAATTGGCGCCGCGCGAGATGCCCTTCAGTTGGCTCTGGTATCGGCTTCGCAAGCACCAGGAAACCGCAACCTTCGCGGCGAATCTCGATTCCCCTCCGGCTTTTGACCTGGATGTCCATAACCATCGCTGGTGTGGCGCCTCTGTTTCTACTGTTCCAACCGCTTCCCGTCAGTGGTCCGCCGAGAAACTCGGAACCATCGTCATTACCACGCGCAAAGATTGGCAGCACGAAATCGTCAACATGATGGACGCTCTCGCCGCCTCCCGAAGTTACGATTTCCTTAAAATCGCCTTCCGCAAAGAGGCGCCCCACTTCTCCGCTACCATGGCCCTCAACACGATGGAACCCGATGCCCTCGCCGACTTCAATGTCTTCGATGTAATCCGCGAGCTCGCAAACAGTTCTTCGCCATCGGCTTTCTAGACCTGTAGCGGCCCTTCAGGCCTGCGTTTTTCCTGATTTAACCCAGCTTCGGCCCGCAATCAGGTCCCGCGCTCACTTTTTCGTCAGCAATGCGAGCGTGGCCGCGTAATCCTCATCCCCATGTCCCGCCTTGTACGCCTTTTCATAGACCTCAGTCACGGTCTCCACGCCGGGCAATACCAGGCCGATCGCTTTGGCAGCGTCTCCCACCAGGAGCAGGTCTTTTCGCATCAGCCGGAGCGGAAAGTTCGGGGAATAATCGCGCTTGAGGACGAACGGCGCCTTGTAATCCACCACCCCCGAACGCACCATGGTGTTCTGGACCAATTCAACGAACCTCTCGGGTTCCACACCCAGCCGCGTCGCCAACTCAAATCCTTCAATAAATCCTTCAAAAATCATGGCTATCTGCAGATTCAAGGAGATCTTGGAGGCCTGCCCTTTTCCGACCCCGCCCATATGGACGACCTTTTTCCCCATCACGCTGAACAAAGGCTGCAGCCGCTTCAGGGTCTCGTCCTCGGCCCCTACCATGAAGATGAGTTGTGCCGACTCGGCGCCGATTTTGGAACCCGTGATCGGTGCATCGACATAATCGGCGCCCTTGGCTCGCACCCGCTCGGCAAACTTCAGGGTTTCCACCGGCGAGATCGTACTGGAATCCACCACGATCATCCCCGCACGCAACTTCCCTTCCACACCATCGTCGCCAAACAATACCCGCTTCACGGCCGCGGTGTCGGCCACGCACATCCACACCACCTCGGCTCCATCGGCAGCCTCGGCGGGAGTCGCCGCCGTACGCGCTCCTTGCACGTTCTTCGGAGTGCGATTCCACACCGCAACTTCATTCCCCGCCTTGGCCAGATTCGCTGCCATCGGCCTGCCCATGATTCCTAAACCTAAGAAAGCGATTTTCATGCAAGCTCCTTTGAATGAATGAATGATTAGAAATGACCCCGGATGCAGGGTCAAGGAACACGCCTTCCCAAACCCCCGCAAAACCGTTCGCGAGTTGCGCGCCAGAGCCGCTTTGCAGCATTGCCGCACGTTTGGTCGCGATTAGCCCGTTTGTTATAATCACCTTGCCTCACACGTTCTTTGGAAAACTCTGCGGAAGTGGTGAAATTGGCAGACACACCATCTTGAGGGGGTGGCGCCGAAAGGCATGGGGGTTCAAGTCCCCCCTTCCGCACCAAACGATCCAGCACGGCCCGGCCTCGAGTTTCCGAAATCGATTGAGAGAGAAAAGGAAAGTTCAGCGCCGTGAGTCCCCGGTGCTCCCGAGATTTCAATGATTTACCTGATCACGACAATTCACATCGCAGTCTGTTTCTTTCTCATTATCGTAGTCCTGCTGCAGAGCGGGAAGAGCGCCGATCTGGCGGCGGCCTTTGGCGGTAGCGGCAGCCAAACGGCGTTTGGCCCACGCGGCGCTGCCAACGCCCTCTCCAAGGCGACGACGTGGTCGGCCGTAGTCTTTATGCTTACTTCCATCGTGCTCAGCGTGATGGCTGCCCGGCACATGGGGAATACCAGTTCGGTGCTGAATGGCTCGAAAGCTGCGCCCGTACAGCAATCGGCTCCGGCCCAACCGAAGAAGTAGCAACAACTTGTCCCGAAACCTCCGCGCGCGGAGGTTTTCGCTTTTTTTGAGTGCTCAGTCCCGGGGCGTTTTTTCGAACCCGCAACTCGCATCCGGAACAATTGTTCCGCGGTGGGGTTAGCAGGAAGATCGTTACCCGATAAGTCTCCGGCGCGTCCTTCGTCTACAAAGGAGAGCATGATCCACGAAATTTTCCCGGTCGGCCCGCTGCAGTGCAATTGTTCTGTGATTGCTGACGAATCCACCCGCGAGGCCATCGTGATCGATCCCGGCGACGATATCGAAACCGTGTTGGCGATTCTGGAAAAACACGATCTTACTTGCAAACAGATCGTCGTAACGCACGCCCACATCGATCACGTGGGAGGAGCCCTCAAGCTCAAGAATGCGACCGGTGCTCCCATCCTTTTGAACCAGAACGATGATGCCCTGCTCAAAATGCTGCCCATGCAAGCCTCATGGCTCGGCATGCGAGACCCCGGCCATGTGACCATCGATGCCGATCTTGCCGACGGCGATGTCGTTCGCTTCGGCAATCTCAAGGCCAGCGTCATTCATACTCCCGGACACACCCAGGGCAGCATCTGCCTGCTCTTCGCCGCCGAAAATACGTTGATCGCCGGCGATACGCTCTTCCAGGGCAGCATCGGCCGCACCGACCTTCCCGGCGGTTCGTATGAGACGATCCTGCGTTCGATCCATCAGAAGTTGCTCGTCCTTCCGGACCACACCATCGTCATTCCCGGCCACGGCCCAACCACAACGATCCAGGAAGAACGTGAGCGCAACCCGTTCCTGCAGGTCTAGCTTTCGCCACGCGCCGTGCGAGCGCAGCGTTGCCCGCCGATTTGCGATAATGGGGCTACGTCACAGAGCGGCCCTGTAGCTCAGATGGATAGAGCAGCGGTTTCCTAAACCGTTGGTCGGCAGTTCGACTCTGCCCAGGGCCTCCATCTGCCCCTGTCACGTTCGAGGTCCTTTTACCTACAACCGATAACGCAGTCCGCCTGTGTACAATGGGGCGTCATGCGGTTCACTCTTCACAGCAGGAGCAAGTCTATTGGATTCGCGTAATATCCTCGAACAACTCAAACAGGAACGAGATCGCATCGAGAAGGCGATTCGCGCCCTGGAGTCCATTGGCGGATCCGCCGCCACCACCCGGCGAGGCCGCAAACCGCGAAGGAAGATGAGCGCAGAGGCTCGAGCGCGCATCGGCGCTGCGATGAAGAAACGCTGGGCCGAGCGAAAGCGAAGCGCGAAGGCCGCACGAGGTTAGTTAAGGGCGCGAACTCCGCGCCTCTGGTTCCCGCCGCGCTTCGTTGCCCTTCCTGCGAACAAGGGAACGTTTTGAGTTCGATGACATCCCAGCGCCCACGATGTGGAGGCAATCGTTCTTGAAAGACACGGTGAAACGAGCATTGAACTCTCCCGCGGGAGTCCGATGGCTTAGGCGTGCCGAACAGTTCCCGCCCTCGCGGGCGCTGCTTCGCCGCCTGAATTATCCCCAGGTCGCCTTCACCAATTTCGCGGATGCCTGGCGGGCCGCCGGCAGCGATCGCCATGCCGGACACGACACCGACTCCATCGATATGCATCGCGAGATGATGCACACCCTCCGCGCCAGCGATCCGAAGGTTCTCAAGGCAATGAACGAAATCGCCGCGCAGGGGTCGCTGTCGGTCCTCGACTTCGGCGGCAACGTGGGCAACATCTATTACGCCTACCGTCCCAACCTGCCGCAGATCCTGGCTCTTCGTTGGGTTGTGGTTGACCTTCCCGCGGTCACGGCGGCAGGCGCCAAGCTCGCGCAGGAATCCAACATCACCGAATTGCGATTCGAGGATTCTCTCGCCAACGTCGGCGGACCCTTCGATGTCCTGCTGGCCTCCGGTTCCCTGCATTATTGGGAGGGGTCCATTGCATCGTGGCTCGACGCCGTGGGTGCGCGCCCGATGCATGTGATCGTGAACCGCAGCCCCGTCCATCCCTCGCGCTCGACCTTTGTCACCGTGCAGCAGAGGCCCACCTTCGCGGTTCCCTGCATGGTCCGCAATCGCGATGAGCTGATCGCCGACTTTGCCGCCTCCGGCTATGAACTCGTCGATCGTTGGGCTGCGCCCGAACTCTCGATGACCTTCACCCTCTTCCCGGGCTTGTCCGTCAACTCCTATTCAGGCTTCCATTTCCGCAAGCGGGACTGACCGGCCTCTGCCTCCTGCGGCTGCTTGTTTTGGGAATCCTAGCTCGCTTTTATGCGTGGCGCTCCGCGGCGAAACATACAATCCTCCCTTTAAAAGGGAGACGATCGTGCCTGCTATTCATCGAATTTGCAGTTTTCTTGCGACCTTGCTGGTCTGCACATCCTTCGCCGTCGCGCAAACTTCCACCCCGACTTCCTCCAACTGCTGCACCTTGCAGATCGTGGTCGAGGGAATGAGCAGCAACGAGGGGAATCTCGGCGTGCTGATCTTCAACAGTCCGAAAGGCTGGGCGGAGGATCGCCAGGCTGCCTTTCGTGACATCGCGGTTCCGGCGGAGAAAGGCACCCAAATTCTCAAGGTGCCCAACCTTCCACCGGGAAAGTATGCCGTCGCTCTCATTCACGATCTGAACAAGAACCACAAGCTCGACAAGAATTTTCTCGGGATACCCAGGGAACAATGGGGTATGTCGAACAATCCTCACGCCACCATCAAGGCGCCGTCCATCGAGAAGGCGATGTTCTCACTCGACAAAGATACCGAGATACACATCAAGCTACAGTAGCAGGCCGATCACTGCCGTGGACCGCCACCGTGGTTGTTGTCCGGCCCGCTCTTATTCACATCCGCTTTCGGAAGGTTCGGCTTGTCGGTCGCATCGGTAGCAAAGAGCATGAAGTGATCGAAATTCTCGCTCCTGTGAAAGCGGTGCTTGGCGAAATGCACGTATAAGTCCGCGCTCTTCGGCAGCCACAGGTCGGTATTCGTTTTCTTGAACTCCACCGGGCCGTAACTCACGCTGGTGTGTTCCGCCATCAGGCGAATCTCAGGCACTGGCCGCACCAGGTCACTTTCCAGGTGCAGCATTTCAAAATTGTCAGCCGCCAGCCACGCCCTGCCCTTCAGCCGAACCGGATAATTCGTGCCGCTGACTACATAGGTCCGGATACGGCTGGGCCTGTCGTCCTTTTGGCGGAAGTGCACCAGCCATGCCGGTCGTCCATTCCATTCTCCCAGGCCCTCGCAATCCATCTGGAAGTCGCTTTGGTAGGTGGGATGGAAAACAATCGCCAGCACGGCAAGACCGGTCGTCGAAATTTGCTCCGGCATGTCGAGCACCCCACCGGCAGCGTCGCGGAATTCCTGCACAATGAGGGGACCGTCCTGTGGCTCCGTGATCGAGACCAGGTAGTTGAACTTGCGCGTCTCGCGGCTTCGCGGCATTCCCTGCGGCGTCAGGCTCTCGTGCACCATGTCCTCGATGGCGGAGAATTGCGCAACGCTGTCCACCAACTCCTTCGACCTCTTCGCGGCCATCTCCAGCAAGTTGCTCGGACACTGCACCGAGGCCACAACGGATGGCTTGCGCGAATCGATGTCCGACGGCATGCCCATTCCCGGAACTGTGTCGGCTTCTTCCGCATCGGCGGCCGGATCTCCGATCACGGTGCCCTGTTCGTTATTGCCGCTTGCAACCCGTTTCTTCAGTTGCTCGATCTCTTCCCGCAACTTGGGCGATACCGCGCCCGGCGGCTCATTCTCAACATATGCATTTAGGGTCTTGATCGCTTCGTCGTTCTGGTGCAGCCCTGCCAATGCCTGTCCCAATACCAGTTTGGCCGCCGTGCCTTCGGCGCCCCCCTTATCGACCGCCCATTGCGCATGCTGCCGCGCCTTCTCATATTGCTTCAGTTGCAGGTAAGAGTTGGCAAGCACCCGTCGCGCGATCGCCGACTCTCCATTGTTCGCGACCACCACTTCTTCCGCCTCGGCGGCGTGTGCATAATCGTGGCGCTGATAATAAAGCTGCCCCAGCAGATTTTGCGCCTGCACGTGGTGTGGATTTAGCTCGAGCGCCTTGGTCAGGTAACTGAGCTCGTGATCCGAATCCTTTTGTTGTAAAGCCAGATAGCCCAGCAGGAAGTTGATCGTCGCGCTCGAGGGATATTGGTGGTTGGCGATCTCGAGGTGTTTGCGGGCTTCCATGAAGCTCGAGAGTTCCAGCGCCTGCACCCCCTTCTCGGCTTCTTTGCGGGTCTTCGACGGCAGATCCGCAGCATCCCTCAGGGTGAGATCCACGGCTGCCGGATCACGATGAAGAATGACCGTCTCCGTCGCGTCAAAAGCGATGTCCTTCACCGGAATCTGCTCGTGCATCCCGAGGTAGCCTGCCGCGCCCACTTCCAGCAAGTAGTTCGCGGCCTGTAGGTTGGGAAAGCTCGTTTCCGAGTCCTTGGTGGACTGAAACATCACCACCCCTGTCGATTCACTGGTGATGCGAATGAGCGACTGCTGCTTTAAGGGCTTGCCGTTCTCCCCAACGATCTTGACGTGAATCGTAGCGCCCGCACGGGTGGAAATGGTCGCCGAGTTATTCACGCTCGAATCCATCCCAGTCGGCACCTGAGGCGGGCCATAGGTCCGCTGCGCGTACGCGGTGGTCGCGGCAATCGAGGTTAGCAACAGCAGAAAGGCACTGAGGTGGTGGAACACAAATCTAATCAGGGCAGGTGGAACCCAAGCGGCGCGACACATCGGATACCTTCCACTTCTTTGGCCTGGCGGCTTACTTATTGGGAGAGCGAACTCTCTTGCTCCATCCGAAATTATCTGCCTTACGATAGCTTTCGTAAACCCAATTCCAAGCCAGTGACGGGAAAACCCGAGCCCGTAAGATCAGAGGAGCATGGCTCGTGCAACGTTCCTTGTGGCAGAACCCGCAACCTCTAGCGATTGTGATGGATCACTGCGATGTTCAGAAATAGCTGCAAAAGGAAAAGCAGCCGGATTTCTCACGGCTGCTTCAGCTTTTTGGGGTTCTACGAGAGGCTTAGAGAGCCTGAACGTTTTCTGCCTGCCAACCCTTGGGTCCCTTCACCACGTTGAACTGCACCGCCTGGCCTTCCTGCAAGCTGCGGAAGCCATTGGCCTGGATGGCGGTGTGATGGACGAAAACGTCCTCACCGTTCTGACGGCTGATGAAGCCAAAACCCTTCGCATCGTTGAACCACTTCACTGTTCCTTGTTCCATTGAAAACTTCTCTTTTCTGTGTTGATTTACGTTGGATGGTGATCCGGTGTACTACGGGCAGGACTTGCTGTTCAGGCGAGATCTGCTGGTGGTGCCGAATGAATCAAACGCATGAACATCATACCACGACTTGTCCACCACCCGGGCCGGCCTCCTGCATAGCTGCCTGCCTTTTCGCCCTAGTCCTTTCGAGGTACTCCACTTATCCCTTTTGGGATAGATCACATTCGGAACTCGCTCGCACAATGGTTACTTAGGTCAGTGGCTGGGTTCTCAGCCTTTCGTGTTAGAACCGAGTCGAGGAGAACGTAACTGTGGCCCAACTCTGCTGGTTTTTCGCTGGCACTTCGTTCGGTCTTTTCACCGGAGTTTTGCTCGTCTGCCTGTTCAGCGTATCTGCGATCCCGCCAGCCCGCGAAGAAGAGGAGTTCCTGGAGCCGGAACCCCCTGGTCCGGATCCCGACAATCTGATCGTCATGCGCCACTAGCTTGAGCTTGGCTACTGCTTCCCCACCACTACCCGCGCCACCGCCAGCATGCTGATCGCCTGGGCCGAAGGGTCCGACAGCTTTTGTGCCCGTTGTAAGGCCGTAACCGGGTTCACCTGCGCCGCCGCCTCATTTACCTCTTCCACCACCGCTGGAGCGTCCACCGAACTGTCCGCCCGGTGGTTCCACACTTCTTCTAACGCCGAATAGGCAATGTCGAAATAGCGGTCTGCCATCTTCGCGTTTCCATCGCTGCCGGAGGCAAAACCATCCGCCGCCGCCTGCCGCGCACGCAGCGAGAGCGGCATCATCTGCCGCAAGGCGTCGGTCTGGTCGTTGCCGCTGTTGTTCAGGGCGTCCAGCACCGAGACACTTTCCTCCTGCGGATGCTCGATCTCTCCCTGAGCGCCAGCCAGGGCCGCCGTCTGTTGGGCCATCACATCCGACGACAGAGCCTCCCCGTACGCCTTGTCTCCCAGCGCTTTCTTCATCGCATCCGTCGAAATGTTGATCGCCACCGCCCGTTCGCCGCTGTCCGGCACCTTGCCGAGCCAGTCCAGAAGCTTGAGCCCAGCGTTCCTGGCAATGTCCTTGTCCAGCTCGGGAGCCATGCGCTCGTACATAGCGGCGTAGTTCGGCGCCTCGGCCTTGTTCGCGGTTGCGTCCGAGGGTAACGACGAGAACATCTTTTCGAAGGTGCTTTGCGACCAGGCCGTCTTCACCCCGACCTTTTCCATCACCGCCAGGAGCCCTCGCGGAGCGATGACCCCCTGCGCCATTGCCGTTTCGAACTTCTGCTGGACGGGAACCAGTGCCTCTTTTGGACAGCTGGTTAAGGCGCCGATCAGCGACTGTTCTGCCTGTAACGCGGCGGTGGGAGGAATTCTCTCCGCGAAATTCGCCGCCGACGAGCAGTCCACCGCGCCTGTCGAGAGCATCGAAACCGCCGGCGTCTGTCCGGACGAAATCAATTCCGCCTCGATCTGCGCGCCCTCCTTGGCAAACTGCCGGGCCATTTTGTAGTCGATCGGGCTAATCACATTGGCAGCCGAGTTCAGCACTCGCAGGCGGTCCTGCGGATCCGGCTGCGGCAGCGCTACCGCGCTCTGTACCACGTCCAGCACGAACTTCTTGCGACCGGCCTTTGCGGAATTCGTTTTCTGCGCTGGGCGCGCCGCCGCGGCGGGTTTCGCAACGTTCTTATTGGCTTCCTGATTGTTCTGGCCCTGCGCCAAACCCAGCGCCTGGAATGCTAAGAGTACCGGTATCAGATAAACGCAATTCTTCATGAAAAACTTCACCATCTCACCCTAAAAGCTATAAAGGGCGAAGGCCATAGAGGCCATCGCCCTTTAATTCTAAACCTGACCGCGGGAATGACGTTTTACCAATACTTCAGCGAAACCTTTTCGACCCAGGTCTGGTAAGCGGTCATGCTGCGGTTGCCATCCATCTGGAAGGCAACGTTGAGCTCTTTCGCACCGCTCGATTCGGGAGCGTAGGTGCGGTTGATATAGTGCGTAGCGCCGTTGATCGTCACCGAGACGAACTTCACCTTGTTGGTGCTCGTCCGCTGGAACTGCAGCGTAATATGGTTCCACTTGTAGGCCGCCGGCCGTGCGCAGGCGATCCCTGTTTTTTGCCAGCGCGTGCCCACGTTCCAGACTTCATAGGTGTGCGATGCCATATCGCACTGTGTGCCGAAGACAAAGCGGTGGCCGGACCCCGATTGGTTCACATCGAACTCCAGGGACTGGGGAGCGGCGGGATTCTTCAGGTAGTAATACAGGTCGTAGGTGAAGTTATGGGCGTTCGGTTCGGCGCCCAGTTGCTTCCACCAGAGAGCGGCTCCATACGGGTGAGAGCCGCTGATCTTGAACTCCGCCGACTTGGCGCCCAGGGTTGGACTGGCAACGTTCTGAACCATGCTGTGCGGAATATTTGCACCTTTGCCTTTGGCGCCGGCGCATACGGAACAGGAATCCCATCCCGACATCTTTTCGATATAACTCTTTGTCGTTTGTGCAAAGCTGACGCTAGCGAACAGGAACATCAGGGTGGTAAGAAGGGCGGCTCGGATGAGGTTTGTCTTGACCATTTTTTGAACTCAGCTCCGGGGGGAATTTTGGTGTCTTTTCCGGTCGCTTCACTCCCAGCGCGGGGGGCCTGGCGCGTCGTTTCGCGTGAGGGAGTATTGCAACGCAATTCGGACTCTAAAGACGCATCTACTCTGCCTCAATCAAAAAACCTTAGCGTTGTATCTTTTTGAAAAGGCAGTACTAGTCGGGGATTAAGGCGTGGCTTAGTACTTGCTTCTTCTCAGGTTCCCGAGCACCTGCCCAGCTGACACTTCCGCCCTCCAGAGAGCCCGTCAGGAGAGGCTTTCAGGCGATCGTTATCAGTTGAACAACAGGTGAAAAATCACCTTAGATTTGGCCCTGAATCGATATTGCGGAAACAGAGCTCCTGGCTACCTTAATCCTCCGTAGCAGCTCTGCTTTCTCGATATCGTCCAGAACGTTGCCTCACGAGGAGATTTTTTTCGCAAGGATTTGAGGATGCGGCGAAGCCGCACTGCTTTTCCTCCCTTGAACAAAGGGCGAAAGAAAATAACTATTGCGCGCCGACCTTCCAATTCGCGGCAGCAAAGGTTTCGCAGTCGTGGACTGCAAATAGCTCGTTCACGTGAAGAGCCCTGTAGGTTTCCGTGAGACGAACCGACCAGCAACAGCGCTCGCAGTACCAGCCATTGAATGAGTCGGGGCGCGAGGCGTCAAGCGTCTGGAAAACGAGGCGGCGAGGATAGCGGAACTGCAACGGCATTGCGCCAAATAGCTATCACGAAATCAGACGCCACAAAGCTAAAATCCGATTTTTGTTCGGACTTCAGGACAACGGTCGAGCAACCCTAAGGTGCTGGCTTTGTCAAAGGGATAATTCCGTCTTTTGAACCTTAGCGTAGATCTTCCTTGCACTCAATATTTTGCGCAGCTTACACCGTGCAAAAAATCGAAAATGCACAAGCAAGGCATCCGCCGGGAATCGCTAAGAGAACAGGGCTCGCTGTGCCGCCCGAAGCTCCGCCACGATCTCTTTCGCCGCCTGACGTGCGCGCTCGGGGTCGCCGGGAGGAAATGAGATCGCGCCGACGCGGGCGTGGCCGCCGCCTCCGTAGCGCTCGCAGATCTTCGCCAGGTTCACCATCTTCTCTTCCGGGGTGGTCGTCCACGGATTCGATCCCACTGAAACCTTCATGCGGAAGCTGCTCTTGCTGAGCCCGACGCTATAGGTGCACTCCGGGTGCAGATAGTACGGGATGAACTTGTTGTAGCCTTCCAACTCCTGGTCGGTCACGTCGAAGAAGACAGTGCCGTCCTCGCTCTCTGCCCGGCTGCGCACGATCTCGATGGATTTCCAATGCCGTTCCATGAGCCGCGGGATGCGCTCAGCGACGAAGGGCAGTTCAATTACCTGGGCGAGCGGTTCATACGCCAGGTGGGGGATGATCTTCGGCACGTAGCCTTCGTCCTGCGCGGATTCGATCACCATGGTGAGCTTCATCGCCGGCTGTTTCATCTCGACGGCCGTCTGGGCATCTTTGTAGAGCGCGCCGTCGATCGTATCGGCCCAGTCCACCAGTTCGGCCACCTTGGAAACGTCGAAGCCGAAGCGGGTCTCCGCCACGGTGGCGATAAACTTGGTGCACGACTTGAAATCGGGGTCGTAGAACATTTTGGCGCTGGTCTGGGTTTCGAAATGTTCGGCGTCGGCCGGGGTAAGGAAAGCGCTCTGATGATGATCGAACCACCAGGTGATCTTGGGAGAGGCAGAATATTTGAAATCCACAATCGCGTTTTCGTCGCCGTCGAACTGCTTCTCGTCAAAAAGCGCTCCGGCGCGGTGTACCAGCCCGGTGAACTCGAAGTCCACGTTTTCGCGAATCCGCTCGCGGTAAAAACGGCTGAACAGCGAAGCCGATGACGCCCCATCGAAACAACGATCGTGGTAGAACACCCGAATTCTCACAACTGGTCCTTTTAAACCGCCCCGCGAGTAGCCCCACAGAGGTCATCGGTCGAAGAGTGAAAAGCTAATAGGAATGACATTTTGAGAGTACTCCTGTCAAGGACGCGAAGTCTGTTGACCGTGCTTCGATAAGCCGATAAAGTTTCGCGTCTCCGGTACTCGGCACCGGGCATAACTTCCTGGAGGATTTGTGTACTGTTCAAAGTGCGGCACCCGCAATGACGACACCGCCACCACGTGCATCCAGTGCGGCAACGTACTGCCGGCAGCGAACCTGAATGTCCCTCCGCCCTCCCAACCGCCGCCTATGCCGCAATCGTACCAGCAGGCTCCCGTTGCTCAGTCTTATTCGTCTGCGCCACCAGGGGCGCAAAGCATTCCCAATTATCTCGTGCAGGCGATCCTGGTCACCTTCTTCTGCTGCCTGCCGCTCGGGATTGTCTCGATCATCTTTGCCGCCCAAGTCAACTCCAAGCTGGCAGTGGGAGATGTCCAAGGCGCGCTCGCTTCTTCCCGGCAGGCCAAACAATGGGCGTGGATCGCCTTTGGCGTGGGCGCCGGGTGCATCCTCATCTACATCCTGCTCATGGTTCTTGGATTGGCGGCGAGTATCGCGAGACATGCGCACTGAATCCATCGGTAGCGAGACGCGGCTCGCAATTCTTAGTGCGGGGGTGCTGGGAGGGCTGGCTGCGTTGGTCACGGTCGCCAAGCCCGGGCACGCTGCCCTGCTTCCACCCTGCCCCCTGCATGCGCTCACGGGCTTCTTCTGTCCCGGTTGTGGCACCACCCGCGCGCTTTACCTCCTCGTCCATGGCCATCCGCTGGCAGCCTTTGGAGAAAACGCCATCTCGGTGCTCTTGCTGCCGTTCCTGCTCTACGAACTCGGCGCGACCCTGACGCACCGGTGGAGGCCCCTCAGCCCAAGATTCGCGCCCCGTACTCTCTGGATTTTTTTGGCTATCGTTCTTGTGTTTGCCGTGTTGCGCAACCTTCCGTTCTTCCCCTTTAGCATGCTCGCGCCGACGGACCTTCCCTGAAAAGCAAAACGCCCGCGCGAGGCGGGCGTTCCCATGGAAATCGAAGGCTAAGCGTTAGACCTGTTTGTCCGCGAGGGCGCCGACGATCGGCAGATGCGTCGTCTGCATGCCGTACGCTTTGATCATCATCATGATGAACAGCACCAGGCTGCCGAGCCAGATGAGCAACTCGATGATCGCGGCTATCGCCACCAGGGGGAAGAAGATCGCACCCAGGACCATGTTGATGATCATGAACGAGATGCCCAGCGCGAACATGGCTCCGCAGAGGAACAGCGACTGGAAAGCGTGAAAGCGAATGAATTTGTTAGTTTTGTACGGATCGACGACCAGGAAGATGATGTCGGCAATCAGCCCGACCGGCGAATAGCAAAGCAGTCCGGCAACATTGTCACTGAGACCGGATGCGGGTGCTGCGGCTGCTACCGGGGCCACGCCGACGGCTGGTGCCGGTGCTGCGGCCGCGCCACTCATCGTCGCCCCCATCGGTTTTCCGCAGGATGCGCAGAATGTCGCACCATCTGCCACTTGGGTTCCACAACCTGGACAAAACGCCATCGTACCCCTCCTCGAATTCCCGTGGATTTACGCTTGAGATCGGAAAGCCTGTGAAAGCCGGAGCAGCGCCAAAACGTGCTGCTTTCGTGTTCCGCGCACAATATCAAAATCCTCTTCCAGCCGCAAAGTAAATTGCAAGTGATTGCAACATTGGCGGCTGTTGATGGAATTACGCGCAGGAGTGGTTTTTGGATGAGGGACGACGGCAATCTCCGCTTTCCCACCTTAGCCCCGGCACGGTAAACTATTGGTTTCCTTCGCCCAGCGAACCAGCCGCAGGGTTTGCGCGGGGGACCCAGACCCCGAGGTGTTGCATGCTAGTCGTAATGAACGCGCACGCCACTGAAGACCAGGTGCGCGCGGTCTGCAAAAGAATTGAAGAGCTGGGCTTTCGCCCCCATCCGATTCCTGGCGCACAGCGCACCGCCATCGGCATTACCGGCAACGAAGGAGCCGTAGATCCCGGCACCCTGGACGAGCTACCAGGCGTAGTCGAAGTCATCCGCGTCAGCAAACCGTACAAGCTGGTCAGCCGCGATGTGAAGGACGACCCCACCATTATCAGTTTTGCGAATGGGGCCAGCATAGGAGGTACGGAGCTCGGCATCATCGCCGGGCCGTGCGCGATCGAGAACCGGAAGCAGGCATTCGCCATTGCCGAACACGTGGCACGCTCTGGCGTGCGCTTCTTCCGTGGAGGCGCCTACAAGCCACGCACCTCGCCCTACACATTCCAGGGTCTCGGCGAAGCAGGCTTGAAGATCATGGCAGAGATCCGCGACCAGTTCGGGTTGCTGATCGTTACCGAGGCGGTGGATAACGAATCGCTTGAACTGGTAGAGCGCTATGCCGATGTGATCCAGATCGGGGCGCGCAACATGCAGAACTTCTCCCTCTTAAAGAAAGCCGGACGGGCGCGCAAGCCGGTACTGCTGAAGCGCGGTATGTCGGCGACGCTGGAAGAGTTCCTGATGGCCGGCGAGTACGTGATGAGCGAGGGCAATTACAACGTCATCCTTTGCGAGCGCGGCGTCCGGACCTTCGCCGATCACACGCGCAACACGCTCGATCTCAGCGTTGTGCCCGCCGTCCACCGGCTGAGCCACTTGCCGATCCTGGTCGATCCGAGCCACGGCACGGGCGTCCGCAGCAAGGTAACGCCGCTCTCGCGGGCGGCAGTGGCGGTAGGCGCAGACGGCCTGATCGTCGAGGTGCACAACGAACCCGACCGTGCCCTCTCCGATGGCAAGCAGTCGCTTTATCTCGACCAATTCGACGAGTTATTGCACCAGGTGCGACAGATTGCGCCCGTGGTACAGCGCAGCGTCGCCGACCCTCAGGCGGTGTCGCCGCCACTGGATGCGGCAAGCACCCGATGAAGATTGTGCGCTCGTGGGTTGTGGGCTCCTTCCTTCGCCGCGTGCTTTTCGCCGTTGCGCTCTCCTCAATCGCGCTGTTGACCGGTTGTCGCGGCGATTCCACGAATGATGCGAACTATCACGAATACGCCTACGTCTCAAATGGCAAGAGCGACACCGTCAGTGTGCTCGATGCGCGCTACTTCCGGTCGGTGAAGACGATTAACGTCGGTCGCGGGCCGACGGGAGTAGCGGTCAATCCGCGGAGTAACGAGGTGTACATCGTGAACACGGATTCCGGCTCGGTGTCGGTCATCGATGCTGAGACCAACCAGGTCGTGGCCATCATCGCGGTGGGCCATACGCCCTACTTCATCTCGGTCTCCGCCGACGGCAAATGGGGATACGTGGCCAACGCCGGGTCCGACAGCGTCTCCGTCCTTGATCTTGAGAAACATACCGTCTGGAAAACGATTCCCGTCGGCGGGGGTGCGGGAGTCGCCCAGGTTTCGCCGGACGGAGCCACCGTGGTCGTTTCGAACCGGCTTGGCAACTCCGTTTCATTGATCGATGCGCCAAAAGGCACCGTACGCGCCACGCTGAATGTCTGCCGGGAGCCCCAGGACATCGCGGTCCTGAAGGACTCGAGCAAGGCCTTTGTTGCGTGCCCGGCGGCCAACGAAGTCGCGGCCATCGACTTGAAGCGAAGCAAGGTGCTGTCGCTTCTCCAAGTCGGCGGATCTCCGATACAACTCACTCTCAAACCGGACGGTGGCGAAATTTTCGTGAGCAACTTCGACTCTAACAACATCTCTTCGATTGAGACATCAACCAACGAAGTGGGTGGCTCGTTCCCGATCGGCGAGCATCCCGCGCACTCGGTGACGACCAACGACAACTCGTTGCTCTATGTCAGCGACTTCGGCTCCGATTCGGTTTCCGTGTACAGCATTGACGATGGACGGGCGATCGACTCCATCCAGGTTGGGAGCCAGCCCGATGCATTGGCGTTCACCACGGATGAATCGCATCTCCTGGTCGTGAATACCCGTTCGGGAGATGTCGCGGTTGTGCGCACCGTCAAGACACGCGAGAATTCGAAGATCAGCCGCGACCGCGCTCTCGTCACCATGATCCCCGTCGGGGCACAACCGAATGCCATCGCCATCAAGGCATTCACCTCTAGATAGCTATGGCAAAGTGCGAACAATGCGGGACTGAGTTTTCCAATTGGTTCGGAGATGTGAAGCAGCGCTGCCCGGAGTGCGAGAGGCGAGCCCGCGAACAATTGCGGCCGCAAGTCCTTCCGCCGGAAAACACCGACCAGTCTGCCGTGCCGCGGATCCAGCTTCCGCCGCCGATCGCTACCCGGATCCTGATCGGCATCAATGTCGCTGTCTTCCTGGCCATGGCATTGATGACGAAGCAATTCTTCGCCTTCGATACGGAGACAGCACTGCGCTGGGGCGCCGATTTTGCCCCTGCGACTGCCAGTGGCGAGTGGTGGCGGATGCTCACCTCGATGTTCCTGCATGGCGGGATTATCCACATCGCGGTGAATATGTGGGCGCTTCGCAACCTCGGCTACACCGCTGAGTTGTTTTATGGACGAAGGAATTTCCTGATCATCTACCTGCTGAGCGGCTTCGCGGGCAGTTCTGCGACTTTGATCTGGCGGCCCGACACGGTGAGCGTGGGAGCGAGCGGCGCGATCTTCGGAGTCGCGGGAGCGCTCGCCGCGATGGTCTATTTCAAGAAGTTACCCGTTGATCGAGCGGTGCTGAAACGCGATATCGGAAGTATCGGCGCGGTGATTTTTTATAACCTCGTGCTTGGGGCTACCATCCCGATCATCAACAATGCCGCGCACGTGGGCGGATTGATCGCCGGGGTCATTCTCGGATACGCCCTGCCTGCCATGATCTTTCGAGCGGAGCGGGAGAAATCGGACACCCCGGGTTACATGGCGATCGCGGCGGTGCTCGCACTGATCCTCGTCATTGGCTACTCGGGACATCAAAGGTTGGCGGCGGACAGCGAAGTGTATCGTGCTGAACAGGCCTATGACGCGGGGAACAAGGATGCGGCTCTGCAGTATGCGGAGCGCGCCGCCGCATTGCATCCCAGAACGTTTTATGCGAACTACATCGTGGGCGCTCTTTATTTGGAGAACCACAGGAACGCCGACGCCCTTCCCTTTCTCGAAAAAGCTGCACAAATGCAGCCGAAGAACCGGGCGGTTCTGGCCGCACTCCAGCAGGCGCGAAGCGATAACCAAAAAGAATAAGGGCGCCGTAGCGCCCCTATTCTTGCCGATAAACTTTTAGCTCTTGCTCGTTTCCGCCGCAGCTCCGCAGTATTGATCGAAGGCCTGCTCGAGGTTCGCCGCGATCTGCTCCGCGGTGCGTGTTTCGATATCGCTCCGCTGGATCATGTGGACCAGCTTGCCATCGCGCAGGAAACCAATCGAGGGCGAGGAGGGCGGATATCCCGTGAAGTAGCTGCGAGCTTTGTCGGTGGCCTCGCGATCCTGACCGGCGAATACGGTAATGGACCGGACCGGCTTGGTCCCATGCTGTAACGCGCGACGGATACCGGGCCGCATTTTGCCCGCTGCACATCCGCAAACCGAGTTCACCACGACCATCAGTGTGCCCTGGGTATTGCGCACGGCTTCGTCCACCGCCTCCGGGGTCTTCGCTTCCTCAATCCCGACCCGCGTCAACTCCTCACGCATCGGCACAAGCATAATCTCTGGATACATTCGCTCTCCTCAACTGCTGGCTCATTATCGCACTTCCTATTCGATGTTCTGCCTCCCACCGAGGTGACAAGAAAGTGACGCCAAAGTTCCCGCGTGGCGGTCGGCAGGCTCGCTGGTTATGATGGGCTGTGCTTTCCATTCGAGAGAAGGTTCCTTTAGCGCCTTTGACCACGCTGGGCGTCGGCGGCTCGGCTCGCTTCTACGTCGAGGCGCATAGTCCGGAACAGGTGCGGGATGCCGTCGAGCATTGCTCGGCCCAGAAGCTTCCCCTCTTCGTCCTGGGAGGCGGAAGCAATCTCGTGGTCTCCGACGCCGGCTGGCCGGGGCTGGTGCTTCATCTCCAGATGAAGGGGATCCAGCGGCGTGGGAAAGGCGACGATATCGTGTTCGAGACGGCCGCGGGCGAAGATTGGGACGCCTTCGTCGGCGCTGCGGTCGCGGCAAATTGCGGCGGCATCGAGTGCCTGAGCGGCATACCGGGAACCGTGGGTGGGACGCCGGTGCAGAACGTGGGCGCCTACGGACAGGAGGTCTCCGACACGATTGTCGGCGTAACGGCCCTCGATCGGGAGAGCGGAGAGCTGCGCGAGTTCACCAACGCCGATTGCGGTTTCGCCTATCGGACCAGCCTCTTCAACACCACGGATCGAGACCGCTTCATCGTCTTGCGGGTGAGCTATGCGCTGAAGCGCGGTGCGAAGCCAAAGATCGAGTATGCGGACCTGCAACGATACTTCGAGGGAACCACCTCGGAACCGTCGCTCCAGGAGGTGCGCGATGCGGTACGGGAGATCCGGCGCAGCAAGGGCATGTTGCTGGTGGAAGGCGATCCGGACGTGCGCAGCGCGGGATCGTTCTTCAAGAATCCCATCGTTCGACTGCAACGCTTCCTCGAACTCGACGCCGCCATGCAGAGCCGTGGACTGCAGCTTCCCAGCTATCCGGCCGAAGACGGCCAGCGGAAGCTGTCGGCGGCGTGGCTGGTGGAGAAAGCCGGATTTCACAAGGGGTACGTGCACGGAAATGTCGGCATTTCGAGTAAGCATACGCTGGCGATCGTGAATCGCGGCGGCGCGAGATCGTCGGAGATCGCGTCGTTCATGAACGTGATTCGCGAAACGGTGTTTTCGCGCTTCCAGATCGACCTGCATCCCGAGCCCGTCTTTGTCGGCTTCGACAAATCGCCCGTCGTCCCTATGGGTTGAGGAGATGGCAGGAATACGTTTTAATCACGAGCCACACGTTCTTCCCTCCTGTAAGCCCCAGCGAGAGTTGAGCGCCGGTCGTTACGTGCGCTTCAAATTTGGCGCCGTGGACGTTGACTAACAGGCGCACTCGCACCCCCCTCTGCTCTACCGACTCGATCGTGCCGGGCAGGATATTGCGCGCGCTGATGGCTTTCGGGCGCTCGGCGGCGACGAGGATGTCCCCGGCGCGGATTCCGAGCGCGAGTTGAGGGCCGGTGATGCGCGTCAGCGGTGCTTCGAGAACGACCTCCGTGCCGGAGATGCGGCAGCTCATGGTGCCTTGCTCGGCATGCTCGCTCACCACTTCGCATTGCAGCAGGTTCTCGAAGCCCGCGAGCTGCGCGATGGGCTTGCGCGCGGGCGAGGTGAGCACGTCCTGCGGAGCACCCGAAGCGACCACTTTTCCCTCTTCGAGGACGATCAAGCGTTCTCCCAGCGTGTACGCCTCCTCGCGGTCGTGGGTGACGTAGAGGATCGGGATCTGCCGTTCCTCGTTCCAGCGGCGCAGGAATTCCACGATCTTCGTCTTGGTCGCGGCGTCGAGGGCGGCGAGCGGTTCGTCCATCAGCAGGAGCGAGGGAGCGGGAGCGAGTGCCCGAGCCAAGGCAACCCGCTGCCGCTGGCCGGCCGACAACTGCGGTGGCTTGCGATCCAACAGCTCGGAGATCTCCATTGCGTCCACGAGCGGGACGACGCGCGTGCTCCAGCGTTGTTCGTCACTGCCGGTTAGTCCGAAGGCGATGTTTTCGCGCACCGTGAGGTGGGGAAACAACGCCTGTGATTGCAGGACGTAGGCCACGCCACGGAGGTGAGTCGGGAGGTCGAGCGGCGCCGAGGTATCGAGCAGAACGCGATCGCCGGCGACAATTCTGCCTTCGTCGGGCTTGGTGAACCCGGCGATGCAGTCCAGGAGAGTCGTCTTGCCGGCACCCGAGGCGCCGAAGAGGATGCTGAACCCGGGGGCGAAGCCGAAATCGACTTGCAGGGTGAAACCGCTGGGAAACTGCTTCCGCACCTTGACGGAGAGCGCGATCACCGCCACGGCCAGATCACCCACTTGCTTCGGTTCAATCCATAGACCAGGGACAGCATGACGAACGAGACCACCAGCAGCAGCAGGGCCGTCTGATTGGCTGCGCGATAGTCGAGCGCCTCGACGGAATCGTAAATCGCGATGGAGACCGTCTGCGTCTGGCCGGGGATATTGCCGCCGATCATGAGCACCACGCCGAACTCACCGAGAGTATGCGCAAAGGCCAGCATGGTACCGGTAATGATCGCGTTTTTTGACAGCGGCAGGACGATGCGGTGAAAGACGCGATAGGGAGAGGCCCCCAGGGTCGCCGCGGCACGGAGCAAGGAATGGTCCACAGAGGCGAAACCGGCGGCCATGGGTTGCACCGCGAAGGGCAGGCTGTAGAGTACCGAGCCGACGACAAGGCCTCCGAAGGTAAACGCCAGCCCGTGGCCGGTGAGGCTAGCGTAGGCGCGCCCAAAGGGGCTTAGCGGACCAATGGCAACCAGGACGTAAAAACCGAGCACGGTAGGCGGCAGGACGATCGGCAGGGCGACCACCGACTCGAGGAGAAATTTCCAGCGCGCCCGGGAAAAGGCGATCCAGGCGGCGATCGGCAGCCCGACCACCAGCAGCACCGCGCTGACGATCAGCGACAACTTCAGGGTGAGCAGCAGTGCGGTCCAGTCCACGCGTGGATTGTACTACCCCTCCCCGCTGCTCTTGTTTGTTTTCAAGGGTTTAGACAGTGCAATCCGCGCAAAATATTCCGGACAAAGGGGTTAGGGGCAAAATATTGCGGGATAAGGAGTTAGGGGGCTTAGAGAGAACAGCAGGTTGCCACGCCCCAAGGGCTGGGGCTCGCAATGACAAGAGCAGCGACGGGGTCTGCGCGACTTTTGTGGGCTGAACCGCGCGGCAGAACAGCAGGTTGCCACGCCCCAAGGGCTGGGCTCGCAATGACAAGAGCAGCGACGGGGTCTGCGCGACTTTTGTGGGCTGAACCGCGCGGCAGAACAGCAGGTTGCCACGCCCCAAAGGCTGGGGCTCGCAATGACAAGGACAGCAACGGGGTCTGCGCGACTTTTGTGGGCTGAACCGCGCGAGAGAACAGCAGGTTGCCACGCCCCAAGGGCTGGGGCTCGCAATGACAAGGAACTGCGTGGGTACTTTTCGCAGCTTAGTTTGCTGAACCGCGCCGCGTTCGGGCTGAGCCGCGTTACTTTTTCAAAGAACAGGTGAGAGCCGGGTGGGCATGCCCCACATGCGTAGAGTATCGGGAGGCGCGTTAAAGCGCCTGTGATGGCCGCACCGATCTTTGTGATCAGAGACCCTTGAACGGGGGCTCGGGGGCGGGCTTGTTCCCGGCGATTCCTTCGTCTTCCCACTCATGGCCGCAGTCGTCACAGACCCAGTGGAACTTCGATGGATTGGTAACCTTGCCGCCAGCAGAGGTGGCGTCGCGTTCCTCGAAGATGACGCCTTCGGAGTGGCATTTGGGGCAGCGGATTTCGAGGTCGGGCGGCTCTTCCTGTTTTCCGAAATCCGGGATGGCGACGGTGAGAAGCTCAATGGCGAGGTTGTACTGGGCGAGCCAGACGCGCATCTCCACGTCGCCATGAAAGCTCGAGCCGAATAGCCTGGAATCGCGAGTCCTCTCTTCCCCGAGAAAACATTCGATATGCGCCTGATCGAGGACCGTTTTCACCTTCAGGAGCTCGTCCATGGCGTGCGCGACGTAGACGACGGCGATGTCGCGGTCGTCAGGCACGAAGCCATCGTCGGTGGGCGGAAGCGGTTCGAGGGTCTCGTCCTCTGGTGCTGCGAGGTTCAGGGAGATTCTCAGGCCGCGGTTGGAGATTTCGAAGGAGAGCGCCTGCCGGGCGATGTCGGTGAGGTCGTAGGCCTCCGCGGCGACGCCTTCGAGCTCGTCGTCGGTCATGTTGCGATAAGCCTGGGAAAGGCGGTTGTGTTCTTTCTGAAGGTCGGCGGGATGCATGGAAGGGGATGATACGAAAATTCAGGCGTGCGGTGAAGAAAACGTTGGGTATGGTCGCGGAGGAACGAAGGGTATCTCGACTGCGGACGCGGATACTCTCCGCGTCCTTCGCTCGACATGACGAAAAACTGAAAAGAGATTTAGGTCGATAGATTCAGGGCGCGTTTGAAGCTGCCGCGCTCGGCCTGAATTTTTTCCTGCAAAAGCGTGATCGCGTAGATCAACTGTTCGGGGCGCGGGGGGCAGCCGGGGACGTAGATGTCCACCGGGATCCACTGGTTCACGCCTTGCACCAGGGCGTAATTGTTGAAGACGCCTCCGGAGGTCGCGCAGGCGCCCATCGAGATGACCCACTTGGGTTCGGGCATCTGGAGATAAAGCTGGCGGATGACGGGGGCCATTTTCTGCGAGACGCGGCCGGCGATGATCATGAGATCGCTCTGGCGGGGCGACGGGCGGAAGACTTCGGCGCCGAAGCGCGCAATATCGAAGCGGCTGGCGCCCATCGACATCATCTCGATGGCGCAGCAGGCGAGGCCGAAGGTCATGGGCCAGATCGAGCTTTTGCGGATCCAGTTCACCGCGTTGTCGAGGGTGGTCAGGACAATGCCCTCATTCGGCTGCTCGCCGAAGGTGGCGCGGCGCAGTTGCTCGGTGCTCTGGTCCGAGCCGACGAGGTTATCGAAGCGATCCGTCACGTTGGACATACAGGTCCATTATAACGGTTGGATCGGATGCCGTCCCCTGAAGGGGACTCGCAGCGCGGGCGACCGTTTCCCGGCACTCACGTGCCGGGCTATTGACTGGCGTCGCTGCGCGACTTCTAGGCAGTGGCGGGCGCAGGTTCGGGCCGGCTGCGGAGCCACATCCATCCGGCGATGGCGAGAAGGACGAGCGCGCCGGCGCAGGTGAGGAAGAGCCGCTGCATGCCGAGGCGTTGCGCGAGAGATCCGCTCAGCAACAGTCCCAAGACCTGCGCGATCGAGATCATCGACATGAAGGTGCTGCTCACCCGGCCCACCATCTGCGGCGGGGTTTCGCGCTGCGACATAGTTTGCGCTGGGATCAGCACCATGGCGATCGAGAAGCCGAGCAGGAAGGTGCTGATTCCAGCGACCGCCGGGATGCGCGCTGCAGCCAGCACGGCGGTGGCAATGGCAAGCGAGAACAATCCGATGACCACCACGCCTGACTTCGGCTTGCCACCGGAGATCTTCGTGATCATGGTGGTGCCCGCAATCAGCCCAACGCCGATCATGGCGCTGATCAGACCGTACAGAAAGGTCCCAGCGTGCAACTGGTCGCGGACGAAGATGGAGATGAGGGGACTGAAGGCGCTCATCACAAACATCGCGGCCGCCATGGCGATAAACACGAAAGAGAGCCCAGGGTGGGTGAAGATGAACCTATTCCCTTCCGTGAAGTCATTGGTCAGACCGCGCAGGGTCTTGTCGGCATCCTCGCGCGGCGGCCGATGAATGGTGAGGGTCGAGATCATCAGCGCGGAAAAGAGAAAGCTCGCGGCGTCGATGTAGAAACAGGCGCGCTCGGAGAGCCACGCTACGATCGATCCGGCAACCACCGGCGAGGCAATGCGTATCAGGTAGAAGGCTTGCGAGAGCATGGCATTCGCCTGCAGCAGGCGCTCGCGCGGAACCAGCGTTCGGACGGAAATGGATTGCGCGGGCACGAAGGCACAGGACATGACGCTGATGGCGAAGAGCAGAATGCCAATCTCCCGCACGTTCGCGACGAAGATCAGGAGCAGCGCCAGCACAGCGCGCGTGAGGTCGCTGACGATCATGACGCGCTTCACGTTCCAGTGATCGACCAGGACTCCCATCGGCGGCCCGATAATGGCGAGCGGCAGCACATAAACGATGACGACGGAAGTCACTTGCAGCGGATTGCCGTGCCAGCGGAAGGTGATGAGGCTGACAATCGCGAAGATCGCAACAAAATCACCGAAGATGCTGACGAACTGACCAAACCAGATGGTGCGGAAGGCGGGCAGCTTGAAAATGCTTCCCTGGGGGGCAGTTTGGGGTTGGGGGACAGCGGACATGTAGGAGGCATTTTATCGTGCCGCGTCGCTCCGATAAATCACGGATTGAGCACAACTTTGCCGAACTGTTCGCCTTTCTCCAGATACTCGTGGGCCTTGGCGGCGTCGCTTAGCGGAAAGGTGCGATCGACGACCGGTTTGAGTTTTCCCGAGAAAACGTATTTCGAGCGCCTCCTGGAGATCGCCCATGTTGCCCATGAACGAGCCAAGGAAGGACAGTTGCCGGGTGAAGAGCACGCGGAGGTCGAGCTTGGCTTCGGGTCCGGTGGTGGCGCCGCAGGTAACGAGGGTGCCGCCGACGCGCATGGAGCGCAGGCTCTCCGGCCAGGTGGCTTGCCCGGTGTGCTCGAAGACGACATCTACGCCGGGCTTCACGATCTTTCTTACTTCGTCGGAGATCTTCTGCTTGTAGTGGTCGATGGTGAAGTCGGCGCCGAGTTTTTTTGCGAGTTCGAGCTTGTGTTCATTGCCGGCGGTGGTGATGACGGTGCAGCCGAGCAGTTTGCAGATCTGGATAGCGGCGGTGCCCACGCCGGAGCCGGCGCCGAGAACCAGCACGGTCTGGCCATGGTGGATTTTGGCGCGGCTCACGAGCATGTGCCAGGCGGTGAGGAAGACGAGCGGCACGCTGGCGGCTTCGTCGAAGCTGAGGGAGTCCGGGATGGGAATGACTTCCACGCGAGGCACCGCGACGTATTCGCAGTCGCCGCCCTGGATGCGTTGTCCGCGGACGGTAAATTGGGAGCAGAAGCTGTGCTCGCCGCGGAGGCAGAACTCGCAGTGGTAGCAGGAACTCATAGGGGCGAGGAGGACGCGCTGACCTTGCTTGAGGTCGGTCACGTATTCCCCGACGCGGGCGATAATGCCGCTGACGTCGCTGCCGAGGATGAGCGGTAACTGGATGCCGGGGATGCCCTTGCGAATCCAGAGATCGAGGTGATTGAGGGCGCAGGCCTTGACCTGGACCAGCACCTGGTCTTTGCGCAGCTCGGGTTCGGGTACGTCTTCGTACTTCAGGACCTCGGGACCGCCGAATTCATGAATGCGAACGGCTTTCATCACGTGCTCCTTAGAAACAGAAAACTGTAGCACGCGGAATTAGGGGTGTGACGCTCGTCATTGCAATCGCGCCGTCGGCATCCAATAATGAACTTATGGATTTATACGAGGAGATCGTCGCGCTGCGCCGGCAGGGCCGCCGGGGCGCGGTGGCGACCATCGTGAATGTGCGCGGATCGATTCCATCGTTTCGGACGGCGAAGATGCTGGTACGGGATGACGGATCGCTTGTCGGGACGATCGGCGGTGGCTGCGTGGAGGCCGAAGTGTGGCAGGCGGCACGCGAGGTGATGGAACAGGAAAAGCCGCGGACCCTGACCTTCAACCTGAACCAGAATCCGAAATACGAGACTGGCCTGGTTTGCGGGGGAACGCTGGAGGTATTTGTGGAACCTGTGCTGCCGCCTGCGCTGCTCTACATCTTCGGCGCGGGGCACGTTGCGTATAGCCTCTACCAGGTCGCGCAGATCGCGGGCTTTGAGACCACGGTGATCGACGACCGCGAATCGTACGCGAACCGTGAGCGGTTTCCAGATGCGCGCGGGGTGATCGCTGAAGATTTTGAGAAGGCATGCGCGGGACTGCAGATCAGCGAAGCCGCCTATATCGTAATTGTCACCCGGGGGCACCGCGACGACATGCGGGTGCTGCGCTGGGCGGTGAATACGCCGGCCCGCTACGTGGGAATGATCGGCTCCAAGCGCAAGGTGATCACGATCTACAAGGAACTCGAGAAGGAAGGCTTTCCGCTCACGAAGTTCGAGAATGTGCACGCGCCGGTGGGGCTGGAGATCGGGGCGATCACGCCGGAGGAGATTGCAGTTTCGATTGTCGCTGAGATGATTGCGATCCGGCGCAAGGCAATTCCGGAGGCCCAGGGGAAGGCTTACCGGGTGATGATCAGCGGAGATCCCGTGGAAGAAGAAGATGCGACGGAGAGCGCGAAGTGACGCGCGCCCCCGGATTTTGCGGCGTCATCCTGGCGGCGGGCGCGAGTTCGCGCATGGGCCGCGATAAGGCGCTGCTTCCCTGGCCGACGGATGTTACGCATCCGACAAGTTGGCGGCAGACATTTCTGGGTGCAGCCATCGATATGCTGCGCCCACACACCGACCTGGTGATCGTGGTGGCTGGGAAGAATGAAGAGTCGATCCTGCCGGTGGTGTATGCGGCGGGAGCATTCCTCATCAACAACCCGCATCCTGAGACTGGGCAGTTCAGCTCGTTGCGAATCGGGATGCAGGAGGTGCTGAACCGCGGGCGGGATGCTGCGATCGTCGCCCTGGTCGATCGTCCGCCGGTGCTGCCGAAAACGGTCGAGGCATTGCGGGCGGCGTTCGTGGCCGCGCCGGACCCAGTGTGGTCGGTGGTGCCGGAGTTCGAAGGCAAGCATGGACATCCGTATGTAGTGGGGCGCGAGATGATCGAAGCGTTTCTGCGTGCGCCGGATAACGGCGGTTGCGCGCGACGTGGAGCATGCCCACCAGGAACACATCTTCTACCAGCCTGTGAACGATCCGCGAGTCTGTGCCAATATTGATACGCCGGAGGACTACCAGCGCCTCCTGCACTTCGATACTGGACCAGGGCATTGAGTACATCGTTTCCCGAACAACTTTCCGAGGATGCCGAGCGCTTCGTTGCCTCGGTGCTTGCGCTCGACGTCAAACTGGCGGTCTTCGACTGCGACGGTACCCTGTGGGAGCATGACAGCGGCGCCGGCTTCTTTCGTTGGGAGCAGAAGCGCGGCCTGCTTTCCGAAGAAGCGCTGCAATGGATTCTGCCGCGCCACGCCGAATACGAGGCAAACCGCACTATTGCTGAAGAGGTGATGTGCGGTGACATGGTCACCATCCACAGCGGATTGCGGGAGGATTTCCTGCATTCGCAAGCGAATGCATACTGGCACGAGCAAATTCACGGCGCGATTTTTCCGGAGATGTTCAAGCTTACCCATGCGCTGAAGGAAGGCGGCGTGGATCTGTGGGCGATCTCGTCGACGAACAACTGGGTGGTGGAGGTCGGCGCGGAGTTCTTCGGCATTCCCCGCGAACATGTGCTGGCCGCCGAGGTCCACGTAGAAAACGGCGTGGTTACGGACAAACTGGTGCGCGTGCCTTCTGGGCCGGATAAAGCGGTGGCGATCCGCGAGGTGATCCAGCGAACCCCGGACGCGGTGTTCGGTAATTCGATCTTCGATCTCGACATGCTCGAACTGGCGCGGCATCCGTTCGTGATTCACCCGAACCCGGACTTGCGCGAGATTGCAGAGCAGCGCGGGTGGCCGATTTACGAGCCGATACGTTAAGATCGTGGACCGAGGATACGGAATGAATCTCTGCCAACGTTTGTTGATCGCGACCTGCACGCTTGCGCTTCTCGGTGTCTCGTCTTTTGCTCAGTCGCCCGGTTCGTTAACTGCCGATCCGGTTTACGAGAAGAGCTGCGCGAAATGTCACGGGAAGACCGCGGAAGGCCGCCATTTTGGCGGGCCTGCGCTGACGAAGAGCACGATGGCGGATGACGAATTAAAGACAATCATTGCGAACGGCAAGGGTCACATGCCAAAGTTCGCTGGCAAGCTGACCGATGAACAAATTGCTTCCCTGGCGACGGAGATCAAGGCCCTGAGCGCGAATTCACCGCAGAAGTAGCGGGTTGCCGGGCGGCCTTCCACAACTGCGATAAGGCGTCGAGTGCAAGATGGACGGCATGTCCGGAGGCTTCGGGAACGCTTTCGACTTCGCGTAGAACATCTTCCTTGCGGATCGTCAGCAGGTGATCGACGGGTCTACTCTCCACCAGCGACGCGAGCGCCGAACCGCAGGCCATGGATGGCACGCAGCCCTTGGCAAGAAAGCGAATCTCGCGGACCACTCCGTCCTGCACGATGGCTGCAAGCTCGAGAATGTCGCCACAGGCGGGATTTTCGACCCTCACGCGCACGTTTGCCCCAGGCAGATCGCCCGCATGACGCGGGTGTTCGAAGTGATCCAGCAGCCGGGCCGAATACATTCTTCTATTGTACCGGCCATGCGCCGTGCGGTCAGTTATGCTGGAATCGATGATGGAGTTTTCGCCAAAGCGAGTGGCGTCTCTACAGCCCAGCGCCACGGTAACGCTGGACCGCCTGGGATTGCTGGATCGCCTGGTGGCCTGCACTCGTTATTGCGTGGATGTGGCGCCGGCGGTGCAGAACAGCGGCGCACACATCATTCATGATTCGTGGACGGCCAAGGCGGATGAGATCCTCGCGGCGCGTCCCGACCTGGTGATTGCTTCGGTTCCGTATCAACTGGAGGCGGTGGCGGAGATCCTGAAGGCCGGGATTCGATTTGTCGGGTTGGCGCCTAGAACTCTGGACGATATCTATTGCGACATTGCGACGATTGCGGGCGTGATGAACGAGGCCGAGCGTGGGCAGGAAATCATTCGCGATATGCAAAACGAAATTGTCCGCGTGCGAGAGGTCACCCGAGGGCTCGAGCCGAGGTTGCGGGTGTTTGCCGAGGAATGGGGCAAGCCCATCATCCACTCGCAGCCATGGGTTGCCGAACTGGTAGAGGCTGCCGGTGGAGAGTTCGTCGGTACCCCCGGCGCGCATACCGATGCGGCAACGATCGCCGGCACGAATCCAGACGTAATTCTGGCCGCGTGGTGCGGTGCGGGAGACCGGGTTCCGCTGGAGAAAATCGTGCGCGAGCGCGGATGGACCGAGGTCAGCGCCGTCCGTGACCATCGCGTGTACTGCATCAACGATGAACTGCTGAACACGCCTTCTCCAACTCTCATCGGCGGGCTGCATGCGATTGCATGGGCGCTGCACCCTCGGGAATTCCCTGCTGCTCAAGGCATCCGGCGGATCGCCGCCGACCTCTATGTTTAAATAAATCGATGGCTACAACTGTCACGCGCGAACAACTCGCAGCCGAGCTGAAGACTATGGCGCAAGCCGCCCCGAGCGTCGAAGACCTGATGACCGACATCGTGGGACGCTTGCAGCAGCACATTTCGCATTACAACTGGGTCGGCTTCTACCTGATCGAGAAGAGCGCATTGCCGGGCGTGGATCCGGTTCTGGTGCTCGGTCCCTACGTCGGCGCGCCGACATCACATACGCGCATCCCAGTAAACCAGGGGATTTGCGGGGCGGCCGTAACCAGCGGCAACACGGTCATAGTGGATGACGTGAACGCCGATCCGCGCTATCTCGCCTGTTCGCTGGAAACCAAATCGGAGATCGTGGTGCCGGTCCGGGTGCGCGGAGAGATCGTTGGCGAACTTGACATCGACAGCCACGAACCCGCCGCCTTCGACCAGGAAGACCGCAGGTTCTGCGAATATTGTGCGCGGCTGGTCAGCGAGTACCTGGAACGCACCGCCTGAATGGAGACTTCCTCCGCTTCCGTCAAAGTGAAACGGGTGGTCGCCGGCATCCTCGTGCGCGGCGACGAGATTCTCTGCTGCCAGCGGCCAAAAACCGACCCATTCCCGCTGAAGTGGGAGTTCCCCGGCGGCAAGATCGAGCCCAACGAAGGCCCGGAGCAGGCGCTGGCCCGCGAACTCGAGGAAGAGCTGGCAATTCATGCGGAAATTGGGCCACTCGTCCAGACGGTTCGCCATTCCTACACCCGCGGCGTGATCGTGGAACTTCACTTTTTCCGCGTCGAGCGCTGGAGCGGCGAGATCCGGAACGTCATCTTCAACGATGTTCGATGGGTGGAGAGAGGCCAGGTTGCTGCGCTCGATTTCCTGGAGGCAGATCGCGAGATCGTACGCGCAATCGCTGAGAGTGAAAGATTTTAGGCCGGGTGTGTAAGGCTCCAGCCTGTCTTGCTCTGCGCTGGGGGCGTGCTGCTCTTACGCAGGGTCGCAAACCAGGCCAGGGTCAGCGCGATCATGATGACCGTGGTCAGCCACGCCACCGCGTTGAAGGTCCGGCCGTTCACGTGCCTTCCCATCAATTCCTTCTTGTTGGCCAGCATCAACATGAAGATAAGCACGAACGGAAGCACAATCCCGTTCACCACCTGCGAGAGAATGCTGATTTTCACCAGCGGCAGGTTGGGGATCAGGATCACGGCTCCGCCGGCCACGATCAAGACCGTGTAGAGCCAGTAGAAAAACGGAGCCTCGCCAAAAGATTTGTCGACGCCCGATTCGAAGCCCAGCCCTTCGCAGACGGTGTACGCCGTGGAGAGCGGCAGGATGGAGGCCGCAAAGAGCGAAGCATTGAACAGCCCTACGGCAAACAAGATGAAGGCATACTGCCCGGCGAGCGGCGCCAGGGCCTTGGCGGCATCGGCGCCGTCGTTGATCTGGTGGTACCCGTGAATGAAAAGCGTCGCGGCGCAGGCAACGATGATGAACCATGCCACCACGTCGGTAAAGATGCAGCCGATGATTACGTCCCAGCGCGAGGCGCGGTACTGCTTCGGGGTGATTCCCTTCTCGACGATAGAAGCCTGCAAGTAGAACTGCATCCACGGAGCGATCGTGGTACCTACCAGGCCGATGATGGTGTACACGTACTCCGAGTCTCGGAAATTGACATTGCTCGATGGCTTAATAGTAGCGACCAGCGCCTCTTTCCACGCAGGGCCCGCGACCCATCCCGCAATGATGTAGGCGAAGTAGACGAAGGACGCCGCGAGAAACACCTTCTCAACGTTCTTGTAATTGCCCTTGACTACAAGGAACCAGACCACCACTCCGCAGATTGGGACGCTGACATATTTGGAGACGTTGAAGAGCTGCAAGCTGCTGGCGATCCCGGCAAATTCGGCAACCACGTTTCCGAAGTTGCAGATGATGAGACATACCATCATGAAAGCCGTGATGCGCAGACCGTACTCTTCGCGAATGAGATCCGAGAGCCCTTTGCCGGTGACGGCGCCCAGCCGTGCGGCCATTTCCTGGACCACGATCAATGCAATGGTTGTGGGAAGCAGGGTCCAAAGCAGGCCATAGCCGAATTGCGCGCCGGCAGCGGAATATTGAAAAATTCCGCCGGCGTCGTTATCGACATTCGCTGTGATGAAGCCCGGACCAATCACCGCCAGAATCAGCAGCAGCCGGGTCTTCCAATGCCTGGTCCATTTCATTCCTGCTCTTTGTGATTGCGTGTGAAGTGATGCAGCCCGTCCAGAATAACTGCGATGTTGGAATCACGCCAGAGTTGGCGCAGTTCAGATCGAAATCTTGAACCACGAAGGGCACGAAGGCTCCCGGAGGTCAGAAAGCATCAATTGCCAGCAGAGCCTTGGCGGATCGACTGTTCACCGCTTATTAACACAACGAACTAGAGTTTGCTGCGCAAAAGGCTGATTACGTCGTCGGCGGTGATAACGCCGGTGAGAACTCCGTCGTCGTCCACGACCGGGAGGGTCAAAAGGTTGTACTTGTCGAAGAGTTCGGCAACTTCACGCTCATCGGCATCCGGGTGGCAGGAGATATGGCTGCCTTCGCCCAGTTCCGAAAGCGGCGTGGAGGGATTGGCGAGGACCAGCCTGGCGAGCGGAACGGCGCCGACGAGCTTCTCGTCCTTATCGACGAGGTAGATGGTGCTCATGCTCTCCAGCGGCCCATCGAAGTGCCGGAGCATCTCGATGGCGTACGCGACGCGCGCCGTGGGCAGCAAGGCCATGTAGTCCGTGGTCATGCGGCCGGCGGCCGTATCTTCCTCGAACTCCATCAATTCCTCGACGTCGTGCCGCTCCTGCGGCTCCATCTCCGTCAGGATCTCTTCGGAATGTTCCGCGGGCAGTTCGGAGAGCAGGTCGGCAGCCGCATCGGGATCCATTTCCTCCACGATGTCGGCGGCATGCTCGGTATCGAGCGAGCTGAGGATGGAGACCTGGAGCTTGGGATCGATCTCTTCCAACGCCTGGGCTGCGACGTCTTCATCGAGGGTCTGGAAGAGGGCCTCGCGCTCGGCGGGCGCGAGTTCTTCGATGATATCGGCCAAGTCGGCAGGATGCAGCGTGGCGAGCTTGTCGCCGGAAATCTTCAGCTTCACCCGCCGAGCGGGATCGGTCTCGATCAGGTCAACATAATCCCAGGGAATGAGCTTGGACGAAAGCTTCCTCAGGAATGCATTCAGCGCAGGACGCGGGACGATGCCTTTCAGAAGACGACGCGCGGCGCCACGGGCGCCGATATCGACCCCACTGACTTTCAGCACGAACGGCTCAGCCGCGTCGCCGGTCAACTCGACGTCGTTCACGCGCACCACCTTGCGGCCGTTGGTGTCGATGATCTGCTGGTCGAGCAGATCGCGGGTGAGCATCAGCATGCCCTCTGAGCCGCCAAATTCGGTCAGGTCGGCAGCCAAAATCTTGGTCTTGATTCCACCGTTAATTCCGAGGATCTGCTGCGGCGCCATGAGGCGCATACCACCCCTGGTTTTGAGAACGAGGGCCGCGATTTTATTGGTGTCCTGCTGAGGAACGATGGCCAATTCGCGCACACGGCCGGCCTGCGCGCCCGAGGAGTCGTAAACGGGGGCGCCGATGAGGTCGGAAAGTGGGTAGTTGGGCATCGTGAGTCACTCGTTCCTTTGCAGCATAACCCTAAGATGAAAATTCTGTGCTGCGGAAAATACGGAACCGGTCAATTTTCGCGCATGAAAGTGAATTATTTCTGCACGACCACCAGTTTTCCGTCCTCCACCCGAAGATCGGCGATGAAATCCGGCAGCTTGAGGCGCTCGCGTTGCTCCGGTTCGGCAAGGCGCTGCTGAAGCCGAGGATTGATGAGCGCTACAGGTACGGACAACCGGCCGATCTTGACGCTCGTGAGCTCGATGTTGGCATAGCCATTCCTGGCGCTGAGATGGCCGGTCATGGTGACGTAGAGCTCTTTGCCGAAGCGGTTCACGATGAACTGGCCGACCGCTTCGTCGCCGACGAAGTTCACGCCAACGATTTTTATGTTCCCGGGCTCGGGAGATTTGCCGCCATTTGCGGTCATGTCGTCGAGCCCGGCATTGACCTCGTCGGCGTTGAATTGCTCCCGGGCTCCGCTCTCACCGGGGGTATTCGCCTGCTCCAGGTGCTCCAATTTTTGTTCAAATTGCGTCGCCAACTGCTGGTGGGACTCGGCGGGAACTTTGGGCACGGGAGTGGCAGGCTTGCTCAGTAGCAAAAGCAGCACCAAGCCGAGGGTCCCGAGGAAAATCCAGCGCGTGATGGACCAGAAACTCTTCACTGTTCATCCCCCGATAATCCAGAGCACCACGAATTTAAGACATCCGCAACCCGGGTTCAGAGTGTCTAACTGAGCGCCGCTCTTCGCGGGGCGGACTTCCCTATTCCCTAGAGGTCCCATGCCGCATTTCGTGAAAGATCTAGAAGAAATCCGCCAGCGTGCCGCGCAGAAAATCGAGGACGGAGCCGTCACCGACAGCTACAAAGGCGATGTCGATAAGACGGTCGAAATTCTGAACGAGGCGCTCGCTACCGAAATTGTCTGCGTGCTGCGCTACATGCACCACTACTTTATGGCCACCGGGGTTCACGGCAAAGCGGTTTCCGGCGAGTTCAAAGAACACGCCGATGAAGAACGCGAACACGCGGACGAAATTGCCGAGCGCATCCAGCAGCTCGGCGGCAAACCAGACTTTAACCCCAAGACGCTGCTCGAGCGCTCGGTTTCCCACTACGTGGAAGGCGAGACCCTCGCCGACATGATCAAGGAAGACCTGATCGCCGAGCGCGTGGTAATCGACGTCTATCAGCAGATGATCGAATACTTCGGCGAGAACGATCCGACGACCCGCCGCATGATCGAGCACATCAAATCTGAAGAAGAAGAACATGCCAGTGATCTGTCGGACCTGCTGTTCGTCGTGGATCCACATACCGGTAAAGACGAAGGCGAAGACCCCGGAGTAGACCCGCTGCACAAAGAGCGCGGTTCAAAGGAAACCAAGCCGACGAAAGAAGATACCCGGAAGGCGCCCGAGCCATTCGCGGGACGCGGCACGGTCGTGGAACCTGTGCATGCTGGAAAAAAGAACGACAAGGGCAAGAAGGGTCGAGTCGCCTAAGACTCGAACGAAGATAAAGGGCAGCTTTCGGGCTGCCCTTTTTGTGTTCTCCCCGGACCTAATTCCTGAGGTCGCGCAGCAAATCTTCGATCTCGACCCGGCTTTCGTAATTCACCGGCAGGAGCGGCAATCGCGGAGTTCCGCCGTAGTAGCCGTTAAAGTCCATCGCATACTTCACCCCGGGGATACCCTGCTGCGAGGCGATCCGCGTGGCGGGTTGAACGATTTTTTCCTGTACGCGCTGCGCCGTGGCAAGATCACCGGCGCGGAACGCCGCATGAATCTCCGCGCACGCCGCAGGTACGGCGGCGCCAAACGCCAGCACCGCTCCCGCGGCGCCTGCCTGCAAGGAGGGCAGCATCTTCTGCGCGGATCCGGCGAGGATCTGGAAGCCGACCTCGTGGGTCTTCTCCTCCACGGCAACGGCATTCCCAGCCAGCGACGAGACTGAAACCAGATCGGCGCGTCCTTTTGCGCGGCGCAGGGAGACAGGGCTCGACCGGCGCACGTGTGCGGTCTCTTCGGCCATCTGTTTGATCTTTTCCACCGACCCGCTCGACTCCTTGATACCGATGATGTTCGGATGTTCGGCGAGTTCCCGCACAACTTCGGTCGGGATGTCGTAGCCGGTAAACGGCGGGACGCTGTAGATGAGCACGGGCAGCGGCGAACGGTCGGCCACGGTCCGATAGAAGTTCAGCATAGCAGCGGGGGTCATCTGGCTCTTGTAGTAGTGCGGGGTGCGAACCAGCGCTGCGTCGTAGCCGAATTCAGCGGCGGCTGTGGTCATCTCAAGGGTTACACGCACGCTCTCGGCGCCCGTGCCGGCGATCATCACCTGGGCCGGAGCGGCGGCGGCGATGGCGCCCTGCAGCACATCGCGGCGCTCCGCATCGGAGAGCATCACTACCTCACCGGTGGATCCGAGAACCACCAGGCCTGCGATGCCGGTGAGGCAATACTTCTCGACATTGTGCTCGAGCTTGCGGAAATAGATCCGCCCATCCGGATAAAACGGAGTGGTGATCGCGGGAAATACGCCTTGCAACAACATGGCAGACCTCGAAAGAAGGTACTTCTAGGATACCGCGTGCTTCTTCTTCGGGAAAACCAACGACAAGCCGACTGCAGTTGCCAGGACGGCGATGACAATCCCCAGCGAGAGCACGATGGGAATTTCGAAGTAGTGCGCGCCCAGCATCTTCACGCCGATAAACACCAGCACCACCGAAAGTCCGTAGTGCAGGAGGTGAAAGACCTCCATTAAACCCGCGAGGGCGAAGTACATCGAGCGCAATCCAAGGATGGCGAAGACGTTCGAAGTAAAGACGATGAACGCATCGCGCGAAATCGCAAGGACGGCCGGTATGGAATCGACCGCAAACAGGACATCCGTCGTTTCCACCATCAGCAGAACGACGGCGAGGGGCGTGGCGTAGCGGAGACCGTTCTTCACAGTGAAGAAACGTTCGCCGTCGAATTCCGCCGTCACCGGTACCATCCGCCGGAAGACACGAATGACGACATTTTCTTTCGGTACCTCGTCGCCCGATCCGAAGATCAGCTTGATGCCCGCGTAGACCAGGAAGGCGCCGAAGATGTAGCTGATCCACTCGAAGCGCTTGATCAGCGCGACCCCGGCAAAAATGAATATCGCGCGCATGACGAGCGCCCCGAGAATTCCCCAGGTCAGCACTTTCCGCTGCAACTCTCCGGGAACATGGAAAAAGCGGAAGAGCAGCAAGAAGACGAAGAGATTGTCGACGCTGAGCGACAACTCGATAACGTATCCGGTGATGAATTGCAGGGAGAGCTCACTATTGGAGAGTGCCGTATCGGCCGCCATGCGTTGGCCGTGGTAGTAGAGAAGAAGCGCGAACAGTGCGGCCAGGGCCACCCAGACCAGCGTCCACCCAATCGCCTCGCGGAACCGGATGACATGCTTGTGCCGCTGGAAGACGCCCAGGTCGAGCGCCAGCATCAAGAGCACAAAACAATTGAAGGCAATCCAGAAGATCAGGTTATGGGGCATGCTGTCCCGCCCATTGTACGAGACAGCGCGGTTGGAGCAGCTACTTGCCGGGAACAGGAACGGGGCGGCTCGCGGGCGGAACGATCCCATTCATGCGCACGTACTCCACCAGTTGGCCGTAGTGGTCGGCCACATGCCACGCGGCCAGCACCGCCATCCCGATCCTGGTATTCGGGCCGCCATACGGCCCATCGACGGGCTGCATTTCGTTCTTCTCGTCGATGGAGTTGAGCTGCTCATCGAGCATCGCGAACGAGTCGCGGAGATATTTCATGATCTGCGCCTTGGTTTTTGCGGGATTCGGACCCCCTTTGTCGCAGGCTTCCGGCGGCGTTGCGCCGAGCATCTCTTTGGCGAAGCCCTCGTTCGCGCAGGCGACGTGCTTCACCATCTCGCCGAAGGTGCGCACATCCTTGAATTCGCCACGCGTGGGTTTGAAGTTCCACTTCGCCTCCGGCATCTCGTCGGCGAGTGCGATGAAGTCCTTCTGCTCGTCGGCCCAGGTAACGTTGATGGCATCCACGATCGTCCCCGGACGGTCGTCGGGCTGCGCGTTGGCATCTCCCGGCGCTGGTTCTTTCTGATCCGGCTGAACTTGCGCGGGCTGCGGTTTCTCGGCGTTCTGTTCCGGCGCCGGGGGCTTCGCATCTGTCTGAGCAAAGGCAGGAGCGATCAACAACGCAAAGGCCAGCAGCGAACTTGCAAATTTCATCGCGATTCTCCTCAACTGCTCAGCGTATCCCACCCCCGCCGGTTGAGATCCCAGAAGAGGAACCACAAGCAGAAGGCGGCAATCGCGAGCAAGAGCAGCCCCTGCCAGACAGGGCCAAAGAGCAGGCGTCCGATCCCGAACAGTGAACAATAAATCATCCCGCAGCCCATTACCCAATCGACCGCGGACCACAAGAGGCTCTGGCGCGAGTTCTCGCCTTCGAGTTTCGCGATCCTACTCCAACCGAATGCCGACGGTTGTACTTTTCGGTAAAAGGCACGCAGCTTCTCTTCCGGTTCGGGAGGAGTGAGCAAGGTGACCACCAGCCAGCTGACCGTCGTGATCGCCGTCGTCAGGATCATGACCCAGGCAAAGCCGTGCGGGGTGCTGCCGTCAAGCGGCCCCGGCGCAAGTTTTGGATCAAATCGCCGGAGCAGTTCCACCACGCCGGTGCCCGCTCTCGATTGCAGGAACAACGAGGATACCGCCGCCGCCGACATGGCGCCGACCTCCGACCAGGCGTTGATGCGCCACCAGAACCATCGCAGCATAAACACAAGACCCGCCCCGGCGCCGATCGAGATCAGGAACTTCCACGCACCTTCGATGGAGTGCATGTAATACGTCGCGACCGCCGAGAGTACGGTGACAAAGACAGTCGCCAGGCGCGACGCCGTGACGTAGTGTTTTTCGCTCGCGTCGTTCTTGATGAAGCGACGATAGAAATCGTTGATCAGATAAGAGGCGCCAAGGTTGATATGCGTACCGATGGTTGACATGTAAGCGGCGGCGAAGCCGGCCAGCATCAAGCCGCGCAGGCTGGGCGGCAAGTAAGCGATCATTACCTTGATGTAGCCGGTCTCAGGATCCTTGATGTGAGGGAACATCACGACCGCAACCAAGGCGGCGAGAATCCAAGGCCAGGGCCGCAAGGCATAGTGCGCGAAGTTGAACCAGAGCGTTGCGCCGAGGGAATTCTTCTCGTCTTTGGCGGAGAAGATGCGCTGCGCGATGTATCCGCCGCCTCCCGGCTCCGCGCCGGGATACCAACTCGCCCACCAGTTGATGCTGAGATAGACGAGGAACATCACCATCCAGCCCGATGCCCAGTCCGGCGCGAAACGGAGGTAGGAATCGCCATTGATCGGGTGTTGCGTCGCCAGCGCAGAGGTCAAAGCATGCATACCTCCCACGGCTTTTACCGCGAACACCGCGAGCGCGATCACCATGCTCATTTTCAGGATGAACTGCAGCAGGTCAGTCCAAAGCACCGCCCATAATCCGGAGATGGCCGCATAGAGCAGCGTCATGGCCAGGCAGAACATGACGGCATTCATTTTGTGGATGCCGAGCGTGAGCTCCAGCACTTTCGCCATCGCCAGGTTCACCCATCCCATGATGATCGTGTTCACCGGCAGTGCGAGGTAGAGCGCGCGGAAACCGCGCAGGAAGGCGGCGGGCTTCCCTGCATAGCGCAGCTCGGCAAATTCCATGTCGGTGAGAACGCCAGAGCGGCGCCAGAGGCGGGCGAAGAAGAAGACCGTCAGCATGCCGCTGAGAGCCAGGTTCCACCAGAGCCAGTTCCCTGCTATGCCATAGCGGAAGATGATGCCGGTGACAACCAGCGGCGTATCTGCGCCAAAGGTCGTCGCCACCATCGAAGTTCCGGCGAGCCACCAGGAGACTTCGCGTCCGGAGATAAAAAATTCGTCGACGGAGCTGCTGGCCTTGCGGGCGTAGTAGAACCCGATCAGCAGGTTCATGGAAAAATAAGCGACAATGACGATCCAGTCGATCGCGGTCAGTTGCATCGGAGAGTCAGTCCCCTGGGAGCTATATAGCTCTGCCGTACGTTATAACGGAACCATTGCGAATCACAAAGCGGAATCATCCGCGGGGCAACTGCTGCCCTGATCGAAGCGAAATCAAAGAAAACCGGAACAAAGCGGCTCGCGTTCGCTGCCCCCGAAACGAAATGGAAAGCGGGCGACGACACGATCCGGCCATCCCCGCCGCACGGAAACGCAATCCATGTAAGTAACGCCTTGATTGAGGAGAGCTTATGCGTTCGCGGGCTAACATCGCCTCTCACCCGATTCACCCCATGCTCGTCGCGCTGCCGATAGGACTCTGGATCGGTGCTCTTGTTTTCGGAGTGCTCGGTGTTCTGACGGGCAATCCTCTGCTCGGCGCGGCGGGATTCTTCGCTGCCGTCGGCGGATGCGTAGGAGCCGTGCTGGCTGCCGTGCCCGGTGTGCTCGATCTGTTCGGATCGGTTCCCGCCAAATCCAGCGCGCGCAGTCGAGGATACATTCATGGCAGCGTGAATACGCTCGCTCTCCTGATTTTCATCTACGCTGCCTGGCGGCAGGGCAGTCCGTCTACTCTCCCCGACAACATGACGCTGCTGGCGGAATTTCTTGGCGTCGTCGCGATCGGTTATTCCGGTTGGCTGGGTGGCACGTTGGTATATCGCAACCAGATCGGCGTCGACCATCGCTACGCCAACGCCGGCAACTTCAAGGAGAGAACCGTCGAGAGCTTCGCTCGTCCGGTATGCAACCAGGGAGAACTTGGCGACGGCCAGACAATGTTAATTCGCATTGGCGAGGAGAGGATCGCCGTGACGCGTTGCTCGGAAGGAATCTTCGCTTTCAGTGACTACTGCCCTCACAAAGGCGGGCCATTGTCGGATGGTGCAGTCATTGGTTGCGCCGTGCAATGTCCCTGGCACGGATCGCAATTCGATATTCGCAACGGGCGGGTGATCGCCGGACCTGCGGAACAACACCTCAAGACCTACGATGTCGAGATTCGCGGCGGAGAAGTGTATGTGAAGAGCGACCCGAAGATGCCACATCGCCAAGCAGCCTGAGGCTTCTGGTTGTTCTTGGCTCTGGCGGACTTCGAGCACTTTGCCTTCAACTCGTGACACTTCTATGAAATGTTGTAGCGAAAAACATTCCTAGAGATGAGGACAGGGTCCAAAATCGCCACGAATGTGCTGTAACACTTCGCCGGTCCACCGGAAAATAGCGCACCGGTCTTCCCGTTTCGTGGCGTTTTTCCGTTAAGTTCGATCTGATTCCGAGTCTCTGTTCAGAATTCCCGTATCCTGTCCGGGGTTTCTACGAATATACGTAGCGTTACGAAAGCCCACTGCAGCAAGTCGGACGTAAGCCTCCTATTTTCAAACCCGTTACTGGGCTCTCGTCTTAGGCGGCAGAATTGCAAAGCAGTTCGCAACGCGGCTCTCCTCAATTAGTGCATTCGAGCATGCGTCCATCCGTACACAACTGAATAGCAGGAGGTAGTATGAGCAAGACTTGGCGGCAGGTCCTTGTCTTGATTTGGACCTTCACCCTCATGTTCACGACGGGGCTGCTGTACTCCCAGTCCACCGTTTCTACGGGCAGTATCCAGGGCACGATCACCGATTCTTCCGGAGCAGCCGTTCCCAACGCCAAAGTCATCCTCACCAACACTGCTACCGGCGCCGCGAAAACCCTGACTTCCAATTCCAGCGGTTTTTACAATTCCGGTTCCATCCTTCCCGGAAACTACAAGCTGCGCATTGAAGCCCCTGGATTCCAGTCCATGGAGACCACGGTCGTGGCGCAAGTCGGAAACACCACCGGCTACAACGCCAAGTTGCAGGTGGGATCGCAATCGCAGACCGTGGACGTTGAGGCTTCCTCAGTCGGTGTGGATACCGAACAGTCCTCCGTGCAGGGCGTGCTTACCGCGCAACAGATCGACCAGCTGCCGATCAACGGCCGCAACTTCCTCGATCTTGCCCAGTTGGAACCGGGTGTCCAAATTCAGGACGGGACCAATTTTGACCCGACCAAGGTCGGGTATCAGTCGATTTCGATCGGCGGCCGTTTCGGCCGTACCGCTCGTATCCAAGTGGACGGTGTGGATATCTCCGACGAAACGGTCGGCACCACCACCGGCAACATCCCTTCCAGCGCGATCCAGGAATTTCAAATCGCGCAATCAACGATGGATCTCAGCAACGACCTAAGCTCCTCCGGCGTGGTCAACGTAACCACGCGCTCCGGTTCCAACTCGCTGCACGGGGAAGGCTTCGGTCTCTTCCGCGATAGCAGTGAAGGCGCGCAGCTTCCTCATCCGGAGGGACTGAACGCCACCTACCAGCGTAGCCAGTACGGCGGACGCCTCGGCGGCGCGATCATCAAAGACAAGCTGTTCTTCTTTGCCGACGGAGAGCGGACCCTGCAACACTCGTTCATCCCGGTGCAATATGCCGCGCCGTTTACCGGCTTCTCAGGAGGTTTCGCATCGCCATTCAAGACCGGCGATGCCATTGGACGCCTCGACTATAAGGGCCCCAAGGGCATGAACCTGTTCTACCGCTACAGTTACTCGCAGATCAAAGCGGTAGGAACCTTCTTCTCGGACGCGCTGAATCCGTACAGCAACAAGAACTTCGTGCGGCAGAACGTTGTCGGCGCGGACTTCACCACCGGCAATTTCAGCCACAGCATTCGCTACTCGTACATGAAGTTCCAGAATGAAATCGGCGATGCCGACATCGGCAGCGGATTGCCGCTATCCGAGCCCTTCGGTCCCGGCCTCTATGCCGCCATCCAGATCAACGGCGGACCCTACACCGGCCCGAACCTCCTGGCTCCGCAGAGCACCCCGCAGCAGAACAACCAGATCAAGTACGACGGTTCCAAGACCTGGGGACGCCACATTGTTCGCTTTGGCGCGTCTTATAACCACATTCAGGGCGGCGGATTCGCTTCCTTCTTTGGCTTGGCGCCCCGCATCCAGGGGAACTTTAACGCGGGCGATGTCGCCTACGCTAACGGAGCCGACTGTACACCAACCACTCCACAGGCCTGCCCCACGTTCCCGGGCGGTGCTTCCAACCCCCTCAACTATCCGATGGATCTAGTCGTGATCTCCAACGGCCAGGGTTACTCGACGACCGAACCGGCTCTCGGGTTCCCCGCCGGCGGTCTCGGCCCTGATAACCGGATTGGCCTCTACATTTCCGATACCTGGAAGTTGAAGCCGAACTTCACCGTCAACCTCGGTGTTCGCTACGATCGCGATACCGGCCGTACCGACAGCGATCTCGGTGCCATCCCTGAGCTCAACAACATCGTTCCCGACTTCCCGAACCTGGGCGCTCCGGTTCCGAACCCGAACAAGAACTTCGCTCCGACGCTCGGCGTTGCGTGGGATCCCTGGAACAACGGGAAGACCGCCATCCGCGCCGGTATTGGTCTCTACTACGAGAACGTAATTTTCAACAACGTTCTCTTCGACCGTCCTCTCCGCTTGCCGAACGGCGCCTTCTTACAGACGGCGGCAATCTGCAACGCTGGTTCGTCGATTGCGATTCCGGGCCAGAGCTTTGGAGCAACCGATGCCCAGTGCGTCGGTAACATTGGTAACGAAGCGGCGGCTATGGCCACCATCGAGCAAGAGTTTGAGGCGGCGGTGCCATTTAACCTGAGCGCCCCGAACGGAAACTACATCGGCGGCTACACTTCGGTCGGTGCTAACTTCAACTCCGGTGGCCCAGGCACTGCTGAGGGTCTGTTTGCTCCGAACTACCGTTCTCCGCGAGCGCTGGAAATGAACTTCGGCGTCCAACGTGAGCTAGGTCCGGGCACGGTTCTCAGTGTGGACTACGTTCGCAACGTCACCACGCAACTGTTGCTTGGCGTCGACCTCAACCACTCTGGCGACGTCAAGTACTTCAACAAAGCTGGAGCACTAGCGGCTATTGCAGCTACGTCTGCGGCCAACGGTTGCGGTGGCGGTTCGAGCTCTGCCGATATTGATTGTGTAATCGGCAAGCTGGGTACTCAGGCGGGTGCTGCGTTTGCTTCGAATGGACTCGATTCAGCGAGCGATCTCGGTGGTGCTTGCGGTACCCCTGGCGGATGCGCCTTCCCTGGTCTCAATCCCGCTCAGGGTGTCGTGAATATGTCGGTTCCGTCCGGACGCTCGGTCTACAACGCGTTGGACATCAAGCTGACGCACCAGATTAAGAATCCGCTGCCCGGTGTTCACGGGTTCAACGGAACCTTCTCCTACAGCTTGTCGTCGTTCAAGAACTGCGGCGGCGCCAATCCCTCCACGACGGCAAACTCGGATCAGGACTTTGTCCTGTCGGCAATCGACAACAATAACCCGTGCCAATTCTCGGGTGATTCGATCCTGGACCGGCGAAACCAGTTCTCATTCGGCTTTATTGCCGATACGAAGGGTGGTTTCCGCTTCAGCATCATCAGCCACTTCTATTCACCTCTGTCCACCTCGCTCGTCGCTACGAGCGCCTACGGAACCGGTGCGGGCGGGATCTTCCAGACCGACTTCACGGGGGATGGAACTACCCAGGACCTTCTGCCAGGCACCTCGCTCGGCGCGTACGGCCGCAGCGTCAATGCCGGCAATATCAACTCGGTCCTGACCAACTACAACAACACTGTCGCCGGCCAGCCAACGCCTGCCGGAGCGGTGTTAGTGAGCCAGGGTCTCTTCAGTCTCACGGAGCTACAGCAGGCAGGACTCGTCGCCCAGCCGTTGTCGCTTGCTCCCTCCGGTCAGGTCAACATGGACTGGCTGCGGGTGTTTGACTTGAAGTTGAGCTGGGTCGGCAAGAAGAGCTTCGGCGATCACGTCATCGAGATCGAGCCGAGCTTTGGCGTTTACAACGTGTTCAACTTCTCTAACTTCGACCTGCCGCCGAACACCCTTTCGGGACTGCTTACGGGCACCACGGGGGCGATCAACGGCACCACCTACAACGATCAGGCCAGCGTGCGCGTCGGTGCCGGAACAGGCGTCTTCGCCGAAGGCGCTCCCCGCACTATCGAATGGGGTCTGCGTATCGGCTTCTAATTTTCGGAACGGGCCGCAAGCCTATTCCTTTCCTTGGCCACTCGCTTCGGCGAGTGGCTTTTTTATTTCGCTGTGAGGCGCATCGTCGGATTCTGGACAGGCGTCCGCTCGAGGCGATCGACGGCGCGTGGCTTACTGCTGGTTCAACAAGCGGATCATTTCCAGCACCGTGTCGCCGGCGATCTGCAGGCTCTTGGGGCTCTCTTTATCGAGCGTATCTTCCACCGAGTGGTGGAGCGAATCGTTGTAGCCGTAATCCAGGTCGATGATATCGACCACTGGAACGCCGATTTTAGCGAATGGAAGATGATCGTCCTCGACCGCCATCTGTGCGGCAAAGAAATGGGACTGGTACCCCAGGTCGGTGGCGGCCTGGTACTCCAGCTTGCGCAGCCACGGGGTGGAGTTCATCTCTTCCTGGATGTCGAGATCGGCGTCCCCGATCATATCGACAAGGATGAATGCCTTGATCCTGGCCGCGGTTCCGTCCTGCTTCCACTTCGCCGCCAGATGTTTTGTTCCATAAAGGCTGTCGTCGGCTGACCAGGTCTTGAAGGCCTCTTCGGCGTCGGTCCACACCAGCCAAACGCTATAACCGTCGTTTGGCTTGCCGCGCAGCACGTCGGCAATCTCGAGGGGCAGAGCAGTGGAGGATCCGCCATCATTGGCGCCTACAAAGGCCTTGGGGAGCGAATACACGGTGTCGTAATGCCCGGCAACTACGATGATGCCGTCTTTCTTGCCGGGAAACTTCGCGATGTAATTCCGCCCGGTGAACTTGCCTGCCGGCGAATCGATGGGAAACTCATCGATCTCGAGATTGTCGTCTTTCAATTTCGACTTCAGATAATTCTCGAGCTTCGTATGCCCTTCACTGCCTACCGGCCGCGTGCCGAAGGCCACGACCTCTTTGTTGTACTGGAACGCGCGGGCGCCGTTCACGTGTAAGGCACCGGCAGGAACCGGCTGCGGCGTGACACCTTGAGTCACCGCCTGGTTCGCCGGTTGCGCCTGCTGCGGTGGGGCGGCGTTGGCGACGGAGGCATCCGGCTGGCGGTTACAGCTCGTGCACAAGGCGGCCGCCAGCACGAACGATGTCAAGATCCCGATGCGCTTCAAGTGTTATCCCTGCTGTTCCTTGGCTTCACGACGCTTGCGCCGGGCGGCTGGATGCACGATGAAGGCCACGCCGATCGAGACGAGATAGAGGAGGATCATCGGGGCCGCGAAGATGCACATATTCATGATGTCGGTGGTGGGAGTGATGATGGCGGCGATGATGAAGATCACCAGGATCGAATAGCGCAGATTTCTCCACATCCACCCGGCGCTGACAATACCCATCAGCGACAGGAAGAAGACGAGGATCGGCATCTCGAAGACAATGCCCAGGCCGACGATGATCGTCATGAACAAGTCGGTGTACTCGTTGATGGTGATCATCGGCGCAAACTGCTTGCTGTATCCGATCAGGAAATCCAGCGCCGCGGGATAGACCATCCTGTAGCCGAAATAGCCACCCGCAACGAACAGCCCAACCGTGCTGATCATGAACGGCGTCACATAACGGCGCTCGTTCCGGTAGAGGCCCGGCGCGATGAACAGCCACACCTGGTAGAGCACCAGAGGGGAAGCAACGAAGAGCCCGGCAATAAACGAAACCTTCAAATACATATTGAAGGGCTCGGTGGGATTCAGATAGACGAGCTTCTGGTCCAGCCCATGCGCCTTCAACGCGAACATGATGGGCTTTTGCATGACGGCGTAAATCTGCTCGTGGAACCAGTAACAGACGCCGAAGCCGCCAGCCATGTAGATGGCGCTCCAGATGATGCGCCGCCGCAGCTCCTCGAGATGCTCGAGGAAGCTCATGCCCTTCAGGGTTTCCGAGGAAAGCCGTGCCTTAATGGAGGGATCGATATCGTTGAGGCTAGGCATTCGGCTCCGTCTGATGCTCACGGTTCGTCAAGGGCGGTTCGTCCGCTTCCCTGGGAGGGTTGTCTTCCGCCTCGATCAGCGAGGAACTCGGGGTCGCCAGCGAGTTCACCACCGTGTTCTCCGGAGGCAGGATGGTCGGCATCTCCAGCGAACCGCTCGCCACACCTTCGTCGTGCGATTCCTGTTCGAGGGTGCGGCTGCCGTCGAACAGTTCGCCCTGGGACTGCGCCGCCAACCTTCGCTGTTCGGCCTCTTTCATGGCCGCTTCACGCTTTTCGGCGTCCTTTTTGATCTGTTCCTCGAGATCAAGGTTCTGGATCTCGGTCTCGATCTGGTTGCGGAATTCGTTGCCGGCCCGCTTGAACTCGGCCATGAACTTCCCTACCTCGCGTGCGATTTCGGGCAATTTTCGCGGCCCAAAGATCAGCAGCGCCAGCAGGAAGATAAAAATCATCTCTGACATGCCGAGGTTCATGCCTCCATGATAACGGTAACTAGCTGTAACCAGCAATTAGACTACGGTGGCGACAGCAGCATGGATTTCCTGCCCTGCCAATCGCTTACATATCTTCCCGGGATACGTCAGATGTTCAGGGTAGAACTCGATTTCCCGCACCTTCCAAATCACTCCCGGCATCTGAAAGAGTGCACCTGAGTGACCTCTGAAAGGCGGGGGTTGGGTGCTATACTCCGACTAACTCAAGCGAATGCACCAGATATTGTGCATTCGGGTCCCTGCAGAGCTCGCGGGGTTCGACATTCTGAAGGACGGCCGATGCGTAGTTCACGTCGCACGATATTTCTTGTTGTATTGATTTTACTGTCCTGTGGCTGCCTGGGACTCGTCTTCGGGCAGAAGATCACAGGCGCCAGCGACAGCGATATTCGCGACGATCTGCGCACCTTCTCCAACGTCTATGACGTTGTCGAGCAGAACTACGCCGAGCCGGTCAGCGCCGACAAGGCGATCTACAACGGCGCCATCCCGGGCATGTTGCGCGTCCTCGATCCGCACTCCAATTTCTTCGATCCCAAGCAGTACGCCCTGCTGCGTGAAGAACAGCGCGGCAAGTATTACGGCGTCGGCATGCAGGTAGGTCCGCGGAACAATAAGGTCATCGTCATCGCACCCTTCGCGGGGGCCCCGGCCTATCGCGCCGGAATTCGTCCTGGGGACGTCATTATCGCCGTCGATGGCAAACCGACTGACAACATGAGCACCAGCGACGTTGCCGACTTGTTGAAGGGACCCAAGGGCACCACGGTCCGCATTGCTGTGCTGCGCGAAGGCACCGATAAGCCGCTTGAGTTCTCCGTGATCCGTGACGAGATTCCCCGTTACAGCGTGGACGTTCACTTCATGATTCGTCCGGGCATTGGCTACATGCACGTCTCGGGCTTCCAGGAAACGACCGAGCACGAGGTGCAGGAAGCGCTCGATGAAATGGGCGACCTGAAGGGCCTCATCCTCGATCTCCGCCAGAACCCCGGCGGACTGCTGAGTGAAGGCGTGGGCGTGGCCGACAAGTTCCTCAAGAAGGGACAAGTCATCGTCTCGCACCATGGCCGTTCCAGCCCGGAGAAGATCTACCGCGCGGCCCACGGCAATGGCGGCAAGGATTATCCCCTGGTCGTGCTGGTGAATCGCGGTACGGCTTCGGCGGCGGAGATTGTCTCCGGCGCCATTCAGGACCATGATCGAGGCCTGATCGCCGGTGAAACGACCTTCGGCAAGGGCCTGGTTCAGACCGTGTATCCGCTCTCCGAAAACACGGGCTTAGCCTTGACGACGGCCCACTACTACACGCCCAGCGGCCGGTTGATCCAGCGCGAATACACCGGCGTTTCGTTGTACGACTACTACTACAACCCGGAAAACAACGACAACAACGCCAACAAGGAAGTAAAGCTCACCGACAGCGGACGCACCGTCTACGGCGGCGGAGGCATTACCCCGGACGTCAAGCTGGCGGCGACCAAGAGCAACAAGTTCGAAGACGAAATGTTATTGAAATACGTCTTCTTCAACTTCTCGAAGCACTACATGGCCCTCCATCACAACGTCGACAAGAATTTCAATGTTGACGACGCGGTGATGCAGGAGTTCCGCAAGTTCCTCGACGAACAGAAGATCGGCTTCACCGAGGCCGATCTGAAGGACAACGATGACTGGGTCCGCGCCAATATCAAGGCGGAGCTGTTCGTAAACCAGTACGGCGCTCAGGAAGGTCTCCGGGTTCATGCGGAGACCGATCCCATCGTGCTCAAGGGACTCGACCTTCTACCCCAGGCAAAGCAGTTGGCCGACAATGCCAAGAAAGTCCTGGCCCAGAAGTCTGCGGCCCCGGCCAAGATGGCGGCCTCGCAGAGCCAATAAGCGCATCCAGCACCAGAAAAGCCCGCCATCTGGCGGGCTTTCTTCTTTCCGGCAGCCTCCGAAAGTCACACCAAGGTGCATGCCCGGCGTAACTATCTGTACCTCTCCGGTTGGCGGTAAATTACCGATATCACTTGTGATCCAGGGCCCTTTGGGAGATTGTCCGGATGTCTCGCGACAGGGACGTTATTGAGAAGGTAATTGCCTCTCTCAGAAACATTGGCCAGTTCGAAGTGTCTTCCCTGCGGGAGGCAGCGGACGGGGCCTGCCTCAAGGCGTTCGACGCCACCAAGCGCATCACGATCAGCATTCGGACCCAATGGCCGAACGATCGCCCGGACAGCGACGTTTTCCTGCAGAAACAGCATGCCCAGGCGCGTGGCGCGCAAAATGTCGAAGCCGGCAACCTGGCCAAGATCATTGGCTCGGGCGAACTCGATGGCGCATTCTTTATCGTCAGCAGCTTTATTGACGGCCACACGTTACGCGAAAATCTGCGCAGCGGCGATCGCCTCGGCACTTCGGATCTGATCGATTTCGCCCGCCAGTCCTGTGACGGCATTGAGTCGGCGCACTCGCGCGGATTGGTACATCACGCGCTGCATCCCGAAAACGTCGCCATTGAATTTGACGGTTCCACCAAGATCCTCGATCTCGGCCTTTATCGGCGGAACGATCCGCAGAGCGATCCGTTCCATCCATCGTCTCTTTATCTGGCTCCGGAACAGCTCGCCGGCCATGGCGCCGATCGCACCACCAACTTCTACAGCATTGCGCTGATGCTTTACGAGATCGCCACCGGGAGGCTGCCTTATGAGGCAGACGGCTGGGAGGCCCTTCTGCAAAGCACAGAGAGGGAGCTGGTAGCACCGGTCAAGATCAACTCCACCATTCCACCGGGAATCAACGCAGTCATTGTGAAGGCCTTGGCGCGCGATCGCTCGGCCCGTTTTCAGAGCGGGCCCGATCTGGTACGCGCCCTCGAGGATTACCGTTCGTTCGGGAAGAAGAAGGTGGTTTCGGCTCCGCCGGTGCCGGTCGTTGCGCCGTCGCCCATCGCGGTTAAGCCCGCAAAGGAAGCGGGATCGCTGGCGACCTCGACCCTGACCTTCGCCAACCAGACACCCGCCCCGGTAGAAACGGGAGCTCCGCGACTTGCCGTAGAAGCAGTGATGCACGCCGCGCAAAATTCCGCCGCGATGGCCGCGGGGGCCGGAGTTGGCTCCTCCGTTTCCTCCGCCGAAATTACCCGCTTCTCTGCCCCACCGGTGCCCTTCAAACGGACGCCTGCCGTGGTTGCGCCAGCGCCTCCTTTGGACGAATTATTGCCTCTTCAGCCGGCCGGTCCGAGCAAAGTGGCGCTGGCGAAAGAAGCGCTCCGCAACTTCGCAGAGACCACGTGGGACGAGGCCAAGACAAGATTCAAGAAGATCGACCCGTGGGTCATCGCACTCACCTGCGTGATCGTGGTGCTTGCCGGGTTTATCACGCGCACCGTCGCGCTTTCCTTCTGGGGTACACCGCATGCGGAGGACTACACCTCCACCGCTCCGGCCAGCCCGCAGCCTGCCCGCGCAGTTGCACAGACAGCGGCCCCTGTCGCGTCCGCGGTGATCAGCCCGGTCGAAACAGCTCCCGCCGCGGCGCAGCCGGAACGGAAGAGCGCGCCGGTTCCTCGCGCGGAAACGCGTCATCCGCGACAGACTGCCCAGGTTGCGCCGAAGAAGCCGATAATCACCGTGGTTCAACCTGCGGCCGGTCCAAGCGTCAGCTCGCCTTACCTGGGAAGCGTAATGATCTCCACTACGCCGGACGGGGCGCGGGTGGTTGTCGACGGCAAAGCGAACCTGACGTTCACCACGCCGCAGGTGATTTCCCTGCTCTCGCCCGGAGTGCACACGCTCACGATTACAAAGGATGGCTACGCAGCCGCAACCCGCTCCATTCAAATCACCGCCGGAGCCCGTTCCAACCTGGCCGTGCAGCTTGCTCTGCCACCCGCTTACCTGACGGTGCTGAGCAATCCGACGGATGCTTATATCCTGATCGACGGCGTCAGCACCGGCCATGTGACCCCTTCGCAAGTTCCCGTCGCCCCGGGAACCCATACCGTCACGCTTCGCAAGATGGGCTACCTCGAGGCCAATGACACGGTCAGCATGACCGCGGGACAACAGCAGTCTCGCAACCTGTCACTGCTCGAAGCCGGCAGCACGCCCGATATTCGCGTCGCCCAGACCGGCAAGGTGAAAAAGCTCTTTGGCGCCAAGATCAGCGGAGTACGGCTGAGTGTCCACACCGAACCGGCCGGGGCAACCGTGCTGATTAACGGCCAGGCGGTCCCCAAGAGCACTCCCGTCGATTTCGGCCTCAATCCAGGCAATTATGTGATGGAGATCCAACTGGAGGGCCACCAAACCCTGCGTAAGACCATTACCGTGCAGGATGGCAATCCGCTGGTTCTGAACGAAACGCTCCATCCGTAAGTTTCTGTCAAACCACCACTTCCGGGCTATTCCTGCAGCTCTGTCCAACACTCCTGCCTGAATTAACATCCAATTAGGCTTAGGTTACCGATCGTGAAATTATTCACTCTCACAGCACTCCTCGCTATTCTTGCGGCCGCTCTCGGCTGTTCGTCGAAAAATGGCGCGAACGCCAGTTTCAACCAGACGCTTCGCGAAAACTTCCAGGTTCCTTCGAGCAGTCCCGTGCTGCTCGCCGCCTACCAACCCTGGTTTGGGCGTCCCGGCCATATCAATGTGGGCTACAACAGCCAGGACCCCGTCCAACTTCAGAAGCAGGTCACGCAGGCGAAGGCGCTCGGGATACAAGGCTTCGTGGTGAACTGGTACGGCCCTCACCACACCTTCGAAGACCACGCCTATGCGGCCTTGCAGCAGACTGCGGCGGAGAACAGCTTCCAGACCGCCGTCATGTATGACGAAGACACGCAGGATCCGGAAAATGCCACCGGGATCGTGATCGACGACCTGCAATACGCCTACGATCACTACATTGGCCCGAAAGCACCGACACGTAGCGCCTACCTGCGTTTCGACGGGCATCCGCTGATCTTCATCTTCCCCAAGGGAACGTTCACGGATTGGAACCGGGTTCGCCAGGCCGTCAACTCCTGGGACGAGCAGCCGCTGTTGATCTACAAAGATATTCCCGCGAAATACACCCAGGATTTCGACGGCTTTTATGCGTGGGTCAATCCCGGCCATCTAGGCTGGCAACACGACGGATCGAACTGGGGCGAAGATTACCTCAAGAACTTTTATCTGCGGATGAACAACCAGTTCCCGAACAAGCTGGCAGTGGGCGCCGCGTGGCCGGGCTTCAACGATTCCAAGGCCTCGTGGAGCCGCAACCGGCACATGGATACGCGTTGCGGAAAGACCTTCGACGAGTCGTTGCGTCTCTTCCGACGCTACTATTCCCCCGATCATCCGCTGCCTTACCTGATGATCGATACCTGGAATGACTACGAAGAAGGCACCGCGATTGAGCCGGGCCTTGCCGTGTGTCACGGGGGCACCCAGACAGCGAAAGCACAGTAGCTAAGAAGAAGAGCGGGGCTGAGGCCGGAGTTTCGGCAGCACGATATCCAGCAGCCAGGCGACGATCACGGCGATGGCGCTGCCCGCCAGCACCGCACTGGTGCGCAGCAGCGCCTCCTCCATCCCGGTGGATTGGTTGTGCTGCAGAACACCCGGGGTCATCACGATTGCCGTACTGATGGGGCCGATGCGCCAACCTGTTGGTGCGTCGATGACCCAGGTGCAAATCAGGACACAGGTCACCATCGCAAACAGGATCGACCCGATCGAGGGTCCCAAGGCCCAAAGAAAAAGAACGCCGACCGCACAGCCGACGACCGTGTTGGTTACCCGCCAGCGAAAGGCGAGCACCGCGGACCGCACTTCGGGCTCCGAAACCATCACCACCGAGATCATCGCCCACAACGGATCGCGATGCCCGACCGAGTGCAAGGCCAGCCACGCCACCAGCGACCCGAGCAGGATACGGATCGCGTACTGGATGCCCGTCTTGCGACGATCCGCGGCAAGGTGAACGATATCGGAGAACATGATGCGATCAGTGCAGCTCTATGGCTTCCCCGCCCAGCTGTTCGTTGATAAGCCGCGACATCAAGTCCTTCAGACTCTCGCCGGACTTGGTTAGCACAAACTTCTGCGCTGCGTCCGACCAATCGAGTTTGAAGCTAGTGGAGAGCGCCGAAATCCAAATCTGCCGAACCGGGCTGTTGGGCGACACCACGAATCTTCCCGGAGGATCGTCGAAGTTCACCTGCAATGCCCCACCCGCTTCTTCCACTTCGAATTCGGCCTCTTCTTCGGCCTCGTACAATGAGCGCTTCAGCGCTTCCAGTGCGGTTTCACTGTGTTTCTGAAATTCCTGGTCTGTCATGGATATCTCTCTCGCCTAGTGCAGGACCTGCTTCAAATGCTCGGCGATCTGCCTTCCGTGGAAGCGACCGTTCTCGATAAAAATCTCGTTGGTGCGCATGCCGGCGACAATCACTCCTGCAAGGTACACGCCTTTCACATTGCTCTCTAATGTTTCAGGGTCGGATATGGGACGGTGGTCTTTGCCGATGAACTCGACACCGATTGCCTCAAGAAACGCAAAGTCCGGATGGTATCCGGTCAGAGCAAAAACATAGTCGTTCTTCACCCGCTTTTCGCCCTCGGCAGTTCGCAGCAAGACCTCCTCGGGCGTGATCTCGCAGACCGTGGTGTTAAAAAAAGCCTTCACTTCGCCGGCTTTGATCCGGTTCTCGATGTCGGGCTTGATCCAGTACTTCACATGGTTGTGAATCCCCGGCCCACGATGCACCAGGGTGACGCGCGCCCCGTGCCGCCATAACTCCAGTGCCGCGATCGCCGCAGAGTTCTTCGCACCCACCACGATCACATCCAGATCGAAGAACGGATGCGGCTCGCGGTAATAGTGAAAGACCTTGGGCAGATCTTCCCCTGGAATATTCATCATGTTGGGCAGATCGTAATAGCCGGTCGAGAGGATGAGCTTCTTCGCCGTGTAGTCGAAGAGCTTGCCGTGCAGGTTCTTCGTCTTCACATGGAAATCGCCATCGCTGCCACTGATCGCCTCCACGCGCTCATACTGCCGGACGTCGAGCTGATAGTGCTCGGTGACTTTGCGGTAGTACTCCAGCGCTTCCTGACGAGTGGGCTTCTGGTTGGCGCTGGGAAATGGAATGTCGCCAATCTCCAGCAGCTCCGGAGTGGTAAAGAACGTCATGTTCGCCGGGTAATGAAACAAGGAGTTCACCAGGCAGCCTTTGTCGATATTCGCCACCCGGAAACCCGCGCGTTTGGCCTCAATGCCGCAAGCCAGTCCCGTGGGACCGGCGCCGATGACAAGTACGTCGAAGGAATAGTTCGGTTCGCCCATGTGCCTAGGAAACAGATTACAGGAGGACGGCGATTTTCGGAGCTGCCGCCTCGTGGTCGTAGGCTCGATTTTTAGTGGCGTTGCCGAATGGGCGTAGCTTCGCCATACATCGTGTTGAAGTGCAGCTTGATCTCTCCGCAGGTTCCCTGCTCGTCCGAATAAACGATGCAGGAATCGAAGGGCCGCGAATAAATGTGGAGACTCACCGCCTGCTGATTGAAGTGGCGTGGATTCGCCACGGAGTGCACGGGGTGCTCCGGATTTACTCCCACGGGATGGCGTGCGTTCATCTCCACCGTATCGGTGGGAACAATCTCGCAACAGTGCTCGTCGAGACTTTCCGAGATCACGCGGTAGTTCTGCACCACCAGGCGGCCCTGAGGCACCGACATCCAGCAGTTCTGCCCTTTGTGGTTGTGGATCGAGCTGCTCTGGCCTACATCCCAGCAGATGGCCATCAAGTCGTAGAGATCGGTGTGGTCGATGAGGTTGCGGGTATAGTGCTGGCGGTCCCAAACGAGATAGCGGTCCAGCGTGGCCGGATCCACCGGGTGCTGACGCGCCCACTCTTCGATCCTCGGAACGTCCTCAAACGCGTCGCCAGGGAGTTCCCGCAGCAGTTCTACATAGCGTTCGATGGAAATGGTCGCAGCGCTGATTTCCTTGGCCATCGCTCACCCTCCCAGCCGCACCAGATTCTACTTGCAGAATCCCCGGGCCGCAAAGCTGCCACTTGTATCCCTTTCCGTGCGACCATGAATCCGCATCTCGCATCCGTAGTCAAGGAGAACCGTATGGCGACTCGACAGGAAAAGGATTCACTTGGCTACAAGAATGTCCCCGCCGATGCCTATTACGGCATCCAGACGGCTCGCGCCATCGAGAATTTTCCGATCAGCGGCATGCGCGCCCATCCTACGCTGATCCGCGCCATCGCGATGGAGAAGCAAGCCGCGGCCGAAGCCAACAAGGAGCTTGGCGCAGTGGACCCCAAGGTGGCCGACGCGATCCTCGCCGCCGCAAAAGAGGTTGAGTCAGGCCGATGGAACGACCAGTTCCTGGTTGATGTCTTCCAGGCCGGGGCCGGCGTCAGCTTCCACATGAATGCCAACGAGGTCATCGCGAATCGCGCCGAAGAACTCGCCGGCGGACATCGCGGCGAATACAAGATCGTCCATCCCAACGATCATGTGAACTACGGCCAATCGACTAACGACGTCTTCCCTACCGCCATGCGCCTGGCCGCCCTGCTTGAACTCGAGCGACTTTATCCGGTGCTCGACGACCTGGCGGCGGCGCTCGACCGGAAAGCGGAGGAGTTTCACGGCATCCTCAAGTCCGGCCGAACCCATATGCAGGATGCGGTGCCAATGCGCCTGGGCCAGGAGTTTGCCGCTTATGCCGTGGCCATCCGCCGCGCCGGAGAACAGATCCGTACGCAGGCAGGGCTGCTGCGCGAGCTCGGGTTAGGAGGCTCCGCGGTTGGCACCGGCATCAATACCCATCCTGCATACCGCGAGAAAGCGGTTGCTCATCTGTCGCGCATCTCCGGCCAGCAGCTCGTCTCCTCGGATGACCTTCGCTATGCCATGCAATCAAACCTCGCCATGGCCTCGATCAGCTCTGCCTTGCGCAACCTGGCGCTTGAAGTCATCCGCATCAGCAACGATCTCCGGCTGCTCTCCTCCGGACCCAACACCGGCTTCGGCGAGATCAACCTGCCCGCGCTCCAGCCTGGCTCCTCGATCATGCCGGGCAAAATCAATCCCGTGATGGCAGAGCTCGCGGCGATGGTTTCCTTCCAGGTAATTGGCAACGATTTGGCGGTCGCAATGGCGGTGCAGGCGGGGCAGCTCGAACTTAACGTCATGATGCCCACGATGGCTTACAACGTCCTACAGTCGATCACTATCCTGACCAACATGCTTCGGGTATTCACCGACAAGGCTATCGCCGGAATTACCGCCAATGCGAAGCGCAACGAGTTCTACGCCCAGAGTACCGTCTCACTGGCCACTGCTTTGAACCCATACATCGGCTATGCGAAGGCAGCCGAGATCGCCAAAGAGTCGGTAGCGACCGGGAAGACCATTATCGAAATCGCGCGCCAGAAAGGATATTTGTCGGAAGAGCAGATCCGCGAAATCCTTGATCCAGCGCGGATGACGGAGCCTCGTGCTCCGATTGAAGGAGCCGCAGCAAAACGGGAAAAAATCAAGGAGGCTTAATCAAACTTTAGTAATGGAGCCAGAATAAGTGTGTCAAGCTAGTATGAGTCGCAGCAGCATCTACTCTGACTATGGCCCACTTCTCGGTAGTTTCGTCTGTGATCCTCGTTAGCCTACCGGTCACGTTTCTCCTTGCCGCAGCCATCCGAGGCAAGAATCGCCGCAAAGCTACATTTCCCATGTCCGTCGAGGCCCTGATTTCCCAAGGCGCTGTGAAAGCGATTGCACGTGCGCGCAGCCGCTACGAACTTACTCTCGACTACACCAACGAATCCATCCGCAGCGTGGAGACCATACTCTCGTATCTGCACGATACGTTTGTCGCGGATCCTAACGTGGTGGACGTGAACTCGATGGCGTTCGTGCTGGGTTCCTACGTTGGCGAAACGATCCGCAAGAACAAACCGGGCTCCGCGTGGCAACCGAGCTTCGGCTCCGGCAATTCCTACGCTCTGCGGAGCGGGGAGGAGAGCTGCTTTCCCATGGAATGGTGCATGCAGCGCCTGACCGGCAGTGCGGACGAGAATGTCTGGACCAAGTACCGCCAGTTCATGCATCAGCAGGTAGTCGAGGAAGCCCCAGTACGCCTCAAGGCTCTCTCTGCTTCGGCCGGCGGATTCAAGTTCTAGTCCCGCTATCGAAATAGCAAGGGCGCGAGAGCCACCAGGTTACGGCGCCAAACCGGCCATGTGTGCGCGCCGTCGGTCTCCACATTCTGAAACGGAATGCTTTTCGACTTCAGCCAGGTTTCGAATTCCTGGTTGTTTTTGAGCAAGCCGTCTTCTTTTCCACAGGCGATCCAGAGCAGCTTGATCTTCTTTGCCTGTTTCGCGTCCAGCGCCGGAAAGGTCTTCGCGGGATCGTCGAAGATCGCCGAGCTCATCGCGCCCATCCACGCGAAGGTATCGAGATGATTCAGCCCGCTGTAGAGCGTCTCGGCGCCGCCCATCGACAAACCGGCAATCGCCCGTCCCTTCGGATCCTTGATCACCGGATACTCAGCTTCGACTTGCGGGATGACTTCCTGCAATAGGGTATCGGTGAAACGCTCGATATTCTGCTGCCACAGCTCGTTGTGGCCGACGTCTTGCCAGCGCCTCTCCAACAACTTCGGCGCGCCGTAGCCGAGCGGCATGACGACGATCATCGGCTTGGCTTTGCCTTGCGCAATGAGGTTATCGAGGATGAAATTGGCTTTGCCCATTACCGACCAGGCATTCGCGAAGTCGCTGTAGCCATGCAGCAGGTACAACACGGGATACTTCGTCTTCTTCTTAGGGTTGAATCCTGGCGGGGTATATACAAAGAAATCCCGGCGGTCGCCAACGATCCTCGAAGTGTAAAAATGCCGGTGCAGCTCACCATGCGGAACGTCGGTCTCTTCCCACGGCTCGGCCGGAGTTCCCGGAACGGTGAACACGCCGCCCTGGCCGAAATGGTTGGGCACGAATTCGTGCACATTCGGGTCGATGATGTCCATCCCGTCCACGACAAACACGTAGCTGTAAATATCGGCGGGCAAAGCTTCTATTGTCACCGACCAAACACCCTGCGCATCCTTGGTCAGCTCAGCCGGCCTCTCGCCGGAAGCATCTTCAAGGTGCAGCTCTACCTTTTGCGCCGAGGGCGCCTGGAGCCTGAACGTGACACTCCCATCGGGGTGCAGATCTGGAGACTCAACAGGTGCTTGTGCCGAGACGGACATTGCCGAAAAGAATAGGAATGCGAGACCAAAAGTTACTGGACAAAGCGTGGCCGGATGAGGCATTTTCATCAGCACATACTAATCGCCTGCGGCTAATTTTGTCTGTGCGTGCGAAATCAGGAGCACTGGTTCTCGCAAGACTGTACCTATAATTCGCAATAGCATCCAACGTCACGTGGAGTTGATTTGCGTATAACGGTCGCGACTTCCCCCGCCGAGATCGAACGTCTTCGTCCCGTATGGGAACGGCTCTATCAGCCTGCGCATCAGACCGCCTTTCAGAGCTTCGAACTGAATCATCTTGCCGCCTCCCACTTCGCTGAGCGCGAAGCACCGTACGTCGTAGTCGCGGAGAGCGACTCGTCGATGGCGCTCATTCCGGCGGCGGTCCGCCAGAGCACGGGTGAAATCACCCTCCTCGGCGAAACGCTCTTCGATTATCGCGACGTGCTGCACGCCGGATCGCCGGAGGCGCTTGACGCCGCGTGGGTGGAGGTCGCCAAGCTCAACCGGCCGATCTCATTTTTCGCCTTGCGTCCCGAAGCCCACCGCCATTGGGGGATGATTCCCACCACGAGCTTCGCCAATGCGCCTTGCGTCCGCCATGGCGATATGGATTGCGATGAGTTCCGCGCCGCCCACAACCGCCTCGGCATGTATTACCGCCGCTTGATCAAGCGCGGGGTGCACTTCCATGCGCACACCGGCAGGAACCGCGCTCTCGTACGCGCGATTTACGACCGCAAGGCGACACAGTTTCCCGACGAGACCGACAACGTCTTTCTCGACCCGCATCGCCGCGAGTTCATGGCGTTGGCTTGCGAGACGATGGGCGACCGCTGCGAAATCTTCACCCTGGAACACGGCAGCAACCTGGTGGCAGCGCTGGTCACCCTTCGCGACGCAGAGGCGCGCCGCCTCTACACCATCTACTTCGATCCAGCGTGGTCGAAGTTCTCCCCGGGCACGGTGCTGATCTACGAAGTCACCGCCCGCACCCTCGCCGAAGAACTCGACTGCGACTACATGACGGGGGAATACGGCTACAAGAACCGGCTGGCAACGGCGCTGGTTCCGCTCATGAAGGTACACGCCAGCGCGGCCGAACTGGCACAGGCCACCTCTCGGGAACGAGCTGCTTAAGCGTACTCTACTCGTGGCGTAGCGCGACCATGGGATCGACCTTCATCGCCCGACGCGCTGGGATATAACACGCCAGCATGCCCGTGGCGAGCAGGGCGAGCGGGGCCACGACGAGGGTACGTAGGTCGAAGGCCGATACTCCCCACAACTGCGACTTTACTATCCGTACCACGAGAACCGCCGATACGAGTCCTGTCACGATCCCAACGCCGACGAGCCAGAGTCCTTTGCGCAGGACGAGAGAGAGGATATTTCCGCTCTGCGCGCCGAGAGCGATACGAACCCCAAAGTCGTGGGTTTGCAGGGTGACGGAATAAGCGATGACGCCGAAGAGCCCGATCAAGGCAAGCCCCAGGCCGATCCCGGCGCATGCACCGAAGGACATCATGCGAAACTTGGGCTTCATGTACACATGACTGTTCAGGAAGTCATCCAGTGTCTCCGGCCTGATCAGGAGGGCCTCGGGATCGGCTGCGGCTACCGCCTGTCGTACGTTGTTCACTACGCTCGAAGGATTGACCGAAGTGCGTACCACCAGGGAACGCGGTCCGAAGCCGGTGAAGGTGTACGGCAGAAACGCTTGCGGCTCTACAGGCTCTTCCAGCCCCAAGTTTCTGTAATCGCTGACCACGCCCACGATCTCGAAGTAGGCGTCGTGCGGTGTCTCGGGAATGTCGTCGAGTTCGTTGAACTTGATTTGCCGGCCAATCGGGTCGTCATTGCCGAAGTAGGCCTTCACGAGCGCACGGTTCACCACCGCCACCTTGCGACCCGAGGCCATATCTTCCGCCGTCAGCAGACGCCCGTGCAGTAGTTGCAGGCCGAGCACAGCAAAATAGTCTTCGCTTACGCCATCGAAGGCCGTCGTCCAGTCCTTATCGTGCGGCTTGCCAGGAATCGTGATGTCGCGGCTTCCCGGAACTCCTTCCATCGGCAGGCCAATGGAGGTGGCAGCATAGGTCACGCCTGGCACCGCAAGGATGCGCGGCAGGGCATTCTCGAAGAAGGCCCGCTTCCCTTCCACGGTCTCGTAGGCATGGCCGGGCACGCGCACCCTGGCGTCGAAAAGTCCCTGCGTCTGGATTCCACTATCGAAGTGGAGCATAGAGTAGAAGCTGCGCAACATGAGGCCAGCGAAGAAGAGCAACAGCATGGAGATCGCCACTTGGCCCACGACGAGACCCGCGCGAATCCGGGTACCGCCGCGAGCCGCGCCCACGTTCACACCGCTGGTTTGAAGGTTGGAGCGGAGGTCGCGCCGAACCGCGAGCCATGCCGGCGAAAGACCAAACAAGAGCGTGGTCAGCAGCGACACCCCAACCGCAAAAAGCAGCACAGGCCAGTTCAAACTCAGGTCCGCTTCTCCGGGAACCTGCAGCCCCGGAGTGTAGTGAACGAGTTGCAGGCCGAGGAAACTCAGGAGACTGCCGGCAAGGCATCCGGCGACACCGAGCACGAGACTTTCGACGAACAGCTGCGCAATGAGCCGTCCGCGGCTCGCTCCGAGCGCAGAACGAAGCGCGATTTCGCGTGCCCGAGCGGTGTGGTGAGTGAGCAGCAGGCTCGCCACGTTGCTGGCAGAGATAAACAGCAACAGGACCACGGCTGCGATCAGCAGGAAAACGGTTTGCTTGAAATCCGCCACAATCGCATCGTTCAGCGGCCTCACCGACATCTGGAAGTGCTCCGGATATTCCTGGCGATACACAGCCGCAAGGCCCTCCGCGATCACCTGCAGGTCGGCACCCGCCGATGCCAGGCTGACATTTTTTTTGATAATCGCGCTGGCGAAGAAATAAACCGGATCGTTATGCTCGATCGCCTGGGCAAAGTCGGGCTCTGGCCGGTTCCACGGGATGACGATGTAAACATCGGCGCCGAAGAGCAGGAAACGCTTCGGCATTACGCCAACCACAGTGCGCGAAGCGCCATTGAGCATCATGGTCTTGCCCAGGACCGAGCGCTCGCCGTTGAAATGGCTCTTCCAGAACGCGTAGCTCAACAAGACGGCCGGAGAGGCCCCCGCTTGCGCGTCTCTCTCCGTAAGCCCTCGTCCGAACAGCGGAGCGACTCCCCAGAACTCCATCGCGTTGGGAGTGAGAACGCAACCATGAACATCTTCTGAGGTGTTCTGGTGCGTATAAGGAACGTCCCAGCCGGAATAGGCGACGACGTCCTCGAAGCTGTGGTTTTGCTTCTGGAACATCGCGATATCTCTTAGGCGATACAGGGTGCGAAAAGCTTCCGCACCGCGAGCGGTGTCGTGCAGTTGAATCACCATCAGGCGGTTTGCATCGCGGTAAGGAAACGGATACAGCACACCGTTGTAGAAGATGCTGAAGATTACGGTGGACAGCCCAATACCCAGCGCCAGAGCCACGATTGCGATCGTAGTAAAGCCAGGATTCTTGCGCAGTTGGCGCAGCGCGTAACGAAAATCTCGCGAAAGATGCATGCAGGGCCCTCTGCTGGTGGGTTACGAAATTGTAATCGAACCTGCACCGGTCCAGAGCGGGATGTCGCCGTTTACCGCCTCTGGACGCTCGCTTGCCGATTTCCCGTCGCCGCCGAACTGGTCGCGGTATCGAATGGTGCCTGGCAGAAAGCAGGTACGAGGATGGTTCCAAATCAGCGTCGCCAGGCAAACGCGGAGATTTCTTCGGCACCCCTATGGCTGAAGTCAGGTTTCTGGTTGTGCATCCTTATCGCTGCGGCGGCGGTGGTGCGCCGGCTGGTCGCCCTTGCACACCCATTGCAGTCCGGGCCACCACAGCTTCAATCCCTCGACGCTTATTTCGCGGCGCACGCTACCCTCTCCCGGGCGCACATCATTCCCGCACTCCTGTTCGTCGCGCTGGTTCCGGTCGTGCTCTTCCGCTGGACGAAGGCTGAGTGGCCGCAACGAGCGCTCTATATTTTGGGCTGGATCGTGGGCGGTACGGCATACGCCATGAGTTCACACGCCGTCGGCGGTTGGGTCGAGCGCTCAGCCGTACTCGTCTTCAATACCTGGTTCCTGATCTCGCTGACGAACGCATTCCGCTATCGGTTGCAGAAAGACGAACGACGGGAGCGGCGCTGGCTGGTGCGTGCGGTGGTGGTCCTACTTGGGATTGCGACGACTCGCCCCATCATGGGCATCTTCTTCGCCACCAGTCGCCTCACCCATCTCACCCCCCACCAGTTTTTCGGGATCGCCTTCTGGATCGGCTTCTCCATCAACGCCGTGGTCGCGGAGTGGTGGCTGCGCCGCGGAAGATGGAACGCACGTACGCAGCGTTTGGTCGCCTAACGCAATTCCACCATGATCGGAGTGTGGTCCGAGGGCTTCGGCAGTTGCCGGGGCGCTTTATCGATGGTGCAACTTTGCAGCCGCCCGGCAAGTGCCGGAGATAGCAGAAAGTGATCGATACGGATGCCGCGGTTGTGTTCAAAGGACTGCCGGAAATAATCCCAAAACGTGAAGTGGCCGCCTTCGGCGGGATGCAGCGAGCGGAATGCATCCGTGTAGCCCATCGCAAGCAACTTGCGGTAGCGCTCCCGTGGTTCAGGCTGAAACAGCGCATCGCGCATCCAGGAGGCCGGCTTGTGGCAGTCGATGTCCTCGGGAATCACGTTGAAATCGCCGCCGATGAGCGTGGGCGTCTCGTCCTGCAGCCAGCGCTCCATGCGCACCGCCAGGCGGTCCATCCAGGCAAGCTTATAGCGGAAGCTCTCGCTGCCGATCGGATTGCCATTCGGGGCATAGATATTGACCACGCGAATCCCGTGAATGCGCGTCTCGAGAAAACGGGCATGCATGTCGGCTTCGTCCCCAAGCAGCGCGTTGGCCAGCATTTCAATAGGAGACTTGGAGAGAATGGCGACCCCGTTGTAGGCCTTCTGCGTCACCGCCGCGCTCTCGTAGCCCGCAACACGGAAAGTCTCCGCCGGGAACTCCGCACCCTTGAGTTCCTGCATCAGGAGCACATCCGGCTGCTGCTCTTTCAACCACCCGGTCACATGGTCAATCCGCGCCCGGATGGAATTCACGTTCCAGCTTGCGATCTTGATGAAAACCTCCCTGCAGAACAAAGGCGCAGATCGCTCTGCGCCCCTGTCGTTCTCAAGTGGATGAAGCTACCAGCCTCGGGTCTGCAGAAGATCTGCTTCCGCGATCGCCGACACGGCAAGTCCCTTCATCGTTCCGGTGACCTTCTCGCTGACCTCCGCGAGCACCTTGGGATCGTTGAAATGGGTGGTCGCCTGCACGATTGCCGTGGCTCGCGTCATGGCCTCTTCGCGCTCCTTTGGATCCTTCAGGTCGAGCGGCGTTGCGCGCTCCTTCATGAAAATTCCCGATCCAACGAACACGGCTTCCGCCCCCAGCTGCATCATCAGAGCCGCGTCGGCTGGCGTGGCAATGCCGCCCGCCGAGAAGTTCGGTACCGGCAGCTTCCCTGCTTTGGCTACCATCCGTATCAGCTCGTAAGGCGCCTGGTGATGCTTAGCGGCAGCATAAAGTTCTTCTTCACCTAGAACAGTTAACTGCCTCATTTCTTTGGTGATCTGCCGCATATGCTTGACGGCATGGATCACGTCGCCGGTGCCCGCCTCGCCCTTGGTACGGATCATCGCCGCGCCTTCGGCAATGCGCCGCAGCGCTTCGCCCAAGTTGCGGGCGCCGCAGACAAAGGGTGTCTTGAAGGCATGCTTATCGACGTGATGCTCTTCGTCGGCTGGGGTCAACACTTCGCTCTCGTCAATGTAATCGACGCCCAGTTCCTGCAGGATCTGCGCCTCGGCAAAGTGGCCGATACGGCACTTCGCCATCACGGGAATGTCCACCGTGCTCATGATCTCCTTGATCACTTTGGGGCTAGCCATGCGCGCCACGCCACCTTCGGCGCGCAGCATCGCCGGAACCTTCTCCAGGGCCATCACCGATGTTGCGCCGGACTTTTGCGCAATCTCGGCCTGGTCAGCGCTCATCACGTCCATAATGACGCCGCCCTTGAGCATCTCTGCAAGGCCGGTTTTCAGACGCAGCCCATAATGTCCGTTTTTGTTTTCTGGCATAAATCCTTCTCTGGATCGAGGACACCCCTATTGCCGACTCTCCACCCGACCCCGTTGTGACTGGAACTATCTATTTTATCGCGTTCCGCGCGGCAGCGGTACGTCGCCGGCCAGAGATTCTCATTGCGTACCCCGGCCGATTTGGCTAAGCTTTTCGGCTCGAATTCAACTCATTCGTCAGGAGCGGACATGTCTTTGCAGTTCTCGAACAAAGTCCTCGCCTTCGTGCTGTTTGCCTTTTTGCTCGGCAGCTCCGCTCTTGCCCAGATGCCCAACCCCTACGGCGCCCCCGTGAGTCTGGAGGTGGCCAAAAAGGTAGCCGCGCCCGCCATTGCCGAGGCCATCAAGAACAACTGGACGGTCGCGGTAGCAGTGGTCGATCCCAGCGGCACACTCGTTTACTACGAGAAGATGGACAATACTCAGATCGCAAGCGCGGAAGTTGCCGTCGAAAAGGCGCGCACTGCGGCCATCTACAAACGCCCGACGAAGGCTCTACAGGATGCGGTCGCCGGGGGCGGCGTCGGTACCCGGGTTCTCGGATTGCACAATGCCACCCCGCTCGAAGGCGGACTGCCTCTCGTCGTGGAAGGAAAAATCGTCGGTGCGATCGGTGTCTCTGGAGGGACGAGTGACCAGGACGGACAGTGTGCCAAGGCAGCCACCGAGGCGCTGAAATAACGCGCCCGCGCTACGCCGGCTTCCTGCGGACGTAGAGCGTCTTCTGCACCTCGGCGACCACGTCACCCGATTCGTCCTTCACTTGGACGATATAAATGGGCTCGAACTTTTCCTGGGTCTCCAAGGCGCGCCGGATCTCGTCAATCTGCTCCTGCGAGAGCCGAAACTGCGCCGTCACTTTGCCGCGTCCCGGCTTGCGAAAGCGAATGCCCGCCGCTTTGTCCCACACGATGTAACCGGAACCGAGATTCTGGATCAGCATCAGCATGAAGAACGGATCCGTCATCGAGTACAACGAACCGCCGTAGTGGGTTCCCACGTAGTTGGCATTCCAGAAACGCAATTTCATCTCGACGTCGATCTCGCGGCAATCGGCGCTGATCCGGGTCACGTGGATGCCTGCCCCCAGCAATGGCGGGTAGTACCGGATAAAGCGACGGATATTGCGCGCGATGAACTTACGAATCAATCTTTGAAGTTCTTCCCTACCCGTTTCAGCATCTTCTCGAGATGTTTGCCGAACTTCTGCACCGGGTCGATGGCCACGAAAAGCCCCTTGCTCCGCGCCAGTATGTCCCCTTTTGAGTTGCGAATTTCCGCAACTGTCCAGTAACGACGGCCGCGATGCGCCCTCGGTTTGCCTTCCGCGATTAAAGTTTCTTGGAGTGGTACGGGCTTCAGAAACTGCACTTCCATGCGCGAGGTGAGGGCGATCACGTTATGGATCTTCATGACCTTGCCCATGGCTTCGTCGAGCACCGTCGCGATCACGCCGCCATGCGCGTGCCCCGGAGGCCCCATGAACCGCGTCCCCAGACGGAGGCGCGCAACCATGGAATTCCGCTCCTGGTCGTAGACAAACTCCAGGCGCATGCCCTCTTTGTTATCTACGCCACAGCCATAACAGTAGTTGCGAGGGATCTTGTGATGATGCCCTTTGCCGTGCACTTGTGGAGACATTGCCAGACGATTATCGGTTCCGTCCGGCTAGCGCGCAAGGCTAAGCTGCCGCACGCGATGACTTAGCCGACTCGTAACCTCTTACCGCGTAGTACACGGCGCGGTCGAAGAAGCCATCGAGCAGCTGCATGAACTCCAACTCGTTGAACAAATCCAGCGCGTGGTCGGCCAGCGACTCGCGGCGTAAATAACCCCACAATGTTTCCTTGGAGAGAATAATGCCCCACACGACGTCATCCAGCGGGACCTTCTGAGCGTGCCGTCGTTTACCAATCTCCACAAAACGCGTTTCGATTTCGTCTTCCGTCTTGCTGAGCAGCCACTCCCCAAGGTTGCGGTATAAATCGCCGGTAGCGTGCACCAGCTCTTCGCGGGGAATCACCAGGAATCCGGCTGTCCGAGAAGAGCGATGCAACCGCTGCGCCAATACTCTTGCCAACTCGTCACAATGGTTCTCGATCAGGTTCACCAGCTTTCGCGTAATCATCCCAAACCCCCTTACTCTAATGACGCTCCTGGCGGAGAGTTCGATGTATAGATTTTTGTAGCAATCCAGAGCTGGGTGCCCGCAAAAGATAAATGCCTTCCATCGGATGATGGAAGGCATCGCCAGGGTTTCAGGATCCAAGCCGAGGAATTGGGCCCCTGGTCCCCACCCATGGGTATTTCGTCCCGGATTCGGTCGTATCCGTCGTGCCGCCTGGACGCCTAGAGGCTAAGTTCTTTCGCCCCTTAGGCCAAATCGAACAGTAGAAACTCCGCTTTGTTGGATTCGCCCACGATCTTCAATACAGCTTCCTCGGAAACTGCTGCTCCGTCGCCGCCTTTCAGCTGCTGCCCATTCAGGCTCAGCTCTCCGTGGATCACCTGAAGCCATGCGTGCCGCCCTGGACGTAGCTCGTGCCGCACCTCATTTCCCCGCGAAAGCGCTGCATCGTAGAGGTCCACTTCCTGGTTGATGATCAGCGACTCCTCGCGCCCATCCGGCGACGCTACCAGGCGCAACCGGTTGCTCTTGCCCTGTTCATCGAAGTGCCGGTCCTGGTAATCGGGCACAAGCCCTCGCTTCTCGGGGAGGATCCAGATCTGCAGCAGCCGGATAGGCTCGGTTTGCGAGTGATTGAATTCGCTGTGGACCACGCCGCGCCCGGCGGTCATGTGCTGCACGTCGCCCCGTCTCAGCACGGCGCCATGTCCCATGTTGTCCTGGTGTTCCAACTGCCCCTCCACCATGTACGTAATGATCTCCATGTCGCGGTGGGGATGCGCTCCGAAGCCTCCGCCGCCCGCGATGCGGTCGTCATTGATCACGCGGAGAGCGCGGAATCCCATGTGCCGCGGGTCCTGGTAGTCGGCAAAGGAGAAAGTGAATCGGGTGTTGAGCCAGCCATGATCGGCGTGCCCACGTTCGTCGGCAGGTCGGATGGTGATCATCGCATTTATACCTCACAACAATAGATGTTGTAACATGTAAATGAGATTCAAACCCTTATGCCGCGCGCTGCACGAGACAAAGCTTCCGCCCGAAGGCCTCGCCACACTTTCCTAGGCAGTTAAACCAATACTTTAACTTGCCGCCTGTGCGTAGGGCGCCGGATCCGTCTCGAATACCTCTTCGCACTCCGCCGAGCAGAAGTAGAAAGTCCGCCCGCGGAAATCCACCTGGTGCATCGCGTTTTCCTCTTCTACCTGTTTGCCGCAAACCGGGTCCGTCGTCATGCGTGCCTCCCTGTATGGACGAGATGCCTGCCGAAGCCCCGAGGAGAGTTGCGGCACCACATTTCCCCCGGATCCGGCATCGAAGTATGAAGTTTAGGGAGGAATTGCTACATGGATGACAAGACCAAGAAGCCGGGTTCGCCGCAAGTGACGGCGCACGAACCGGAGCACAGCGGCAGCCGCCGCGATCCGGAAGAGAGAACGAGCAGCGGCGAAGACGAGCGTCGCGAGAAGATGCACGATAAAACTCTCGCGGACTCGTTCCCCACCAGCGATCCGCCCTCGAGCATTCCCGATCCCGACGAGGATGACTCGCTTAAGAAAAGGGCTTCCTGAGTTCCCGGGATGGAAGGCCGCAGGCTTTTACATCCCGGAGCCCTACTCTTTACAGCCGCTTTACAGCGTTCTGATCACATCGCGTCTGAAGAATGCTCCAATACCGAGTAGGTCTTCGGAGGCTTCTTCGTGGCAACCGCGATCCGTTCTCATCTCGATTCCCTGTTGGAAGATTTGACCTCTTCCGCCACCAGCACCGCCGAGCTTTCCGTCGCGTTTGCCAGCCATATTGGCTGCGCACTGTATCGTCCCGGCGACGAAGTGCCAGCGGCAGGCAGTTTTTGGGTTTGGCACAACCAGCATCGCCCCGTACATGCTGCCAAGGTTCGGTTCACCACGTTTCCCGCGTGCGCGCAGTGCGGAGAGGACGTCCGCTACCTCCCGGTCAAAGGCCAACGCTTTGCCAGCGAGTGGCTCCGCAGGGATCCTGATTTCATGCAGTCGCTGGCGGTGAAACGACGGAAGAGCTCATTTCTCAAACGCAAACTCTCCTGACATCCCGTAAGGAACTGCTCTGCTGCGGTGTCAAGCCCTCCTGCTGCACTCATAACGTTTATACTTATAAGTTTGACTGATACAGGTCCTCACCCAAGGAGCGTGCCCTTTTATGTCTTCCAACGCTGTCAGTTACGCGCGTGAAAATCAGGCGCGTTTTCTCGAAGAACTCAAGAACTTTCTCCGTATCCCCAGTGTCAGCACTGCCGAAGAGCATAAGGAGGATGTCCGCCGCGCTGCGCATTTTGTGGCCGACGAACTGAAGCGCATCGGCTTCGAGAACGTCGAGACCATCCAGACTCAGGGCCATCCGCTGGTCTATGGCGACTGGCTGCATGCCGAAGGGAAACCCACCGCCCTCTGCTACGCCCACTACGACGTGCAACCGGCTGAACCTCTTGACGAGTGGGTCAGTCCTCCATTCGAGCCTACCGAGCGTAACCAGAACCTCTACGCCCGCGGCGCCGTCGACGACAAAGGCCAGCTCTGGATGCAGATGAAGGCCTTCGAAACCCTCTTCCAGACCGGCCAAGGCAAGCTCCCGGTCAACGTTAAAGTGATTCTTGAAGGCGAAGAGGAGGTCGGCGGCGAGTCCATCGAGGAGTACGTCCATACCCATGCCGAAAAGCTGAAGGCCGACTTTGCGCTGGTCAGCGATACCGAGCTCTTCGCTCCCGACCTTCCCACCCTGTGCGTCGGACTGCGCGGCCTCGTTTACACGGAAATCGAAGCGCAGGGTGCCTCCACCGACCTGCATTCCGGCATTTACGGCGGTGCTGCTCCCAATCCCCTCTTCGCCCTCATCGAAATCCTCAGCAAGCTGAAAGATGCCAAGGGTAAGATCCTCATCCCTGGATTCTACGAGCACGTGAAGAAGCCTTCGGCTGCCGAGTTGAGGGCGTGGAAGTCACTGCCCTTCGACGAAGAGGAATATCGAAAAAAAGAAGTCGGATCGAACGTGCTCACCGGCGAAGACAAGTACCCGGTGCTCTATCGCACCTGGGCGCGGCCTACACTGGAGGTCCACGGCATGCCGGGCGGCTTCGTCGCTCCCGGCGCCAAGACCGTCATTCCCGCCAAGGCCTCGGCAAAGGTATCCATGCGCCTCGTTCCCGACCAAAACCCCGACGATATCCTGAAGAAATACACCGAGTACGTCACTTCGTTGACCCCTAAGGGCATCCAGCTCAAGATCAAGGTGCACAGCAAGGGCCCCGCGATCGTGGTCGGCACCAAGAATAAATTTGTCAAAGCCTCGACCGAAGCGATGCACGAGGTTTTCGGGAAAGACACCGTCTACATCCGCTCCGGAGGGTCGATACCCATCGTTGCGCAGTTCGCCAACGACCTGAAGATTCCCTCGGTGATGATGGGCTTCGGTCTTCCCGACGACAACCTCCATGCACCGAACGAGAAGTTCCACATTCCGAACTTCTACCGCGGCATCGAGTCCCTGGCTCGCTTCTTAGAGATCTTGGGAAACGAGAAGTAAGCTGTCCGGAAATGTGGGCGCCCCGCCCTTGTCACGGAAGTGACAGGGTGGGTCGCTTTCACCTTGGCCTCCTGAGCAAAGAGCGCAAGGCGCGGAGCAGACGGCTTCTAGCCTCTCAAAGTCCCAGCTGGGATATCCTCTGTAGCTAATGCCGAAGAAAGCAAAATCCGCGAAGATTCTCTCCAAAAAAGCCGTTTTCAAGGGCAAGGTCTTCAGCGTGGCCATCGAACAGGTACGGGACCCCGACGGCCATACCGGACGCCGCGATATCGTGCACCATGGCGGCTCCGTCGTGATCCTCCCCGTCGACGACGCGCGGCGCGAACCGCGTGTTCTACTCGTCCGCCAGTATCGTCATGCTGCCGGCCAATACCTGTGGGAGCTTCCTGCCGGCGGTCTCGATGGCGAGGAAGCTCCCCTTGCAGGCGCCAAGCGAGAACTGATCGAAGAGACGGGCTACACCTCGGAAAACTGGAGCGAGGCGCTGTTTTTTTACGTAAGCCCCGGCTTCCTGGACGAGAGCATGTCGATCTTTCTCGCCAAGGGCTTGAAGCGCGGCAAGGCACAGCCGGAAGAGGACGAGGTGATCACCAAGCGCCTCTTTTCGCTCTCGGAGGCTCTGAAGATGGCGCTTTCGGGCAAACTTCTCGACGCAAAGACCATCGCCGGCGTGCTCTGGCTGCAGGAAGTCTATCGTTCTGGAAAATTCAAACGTCTCTAGGCTCGTTCAGCGACTCACGGTGATCGTCGCGCTCGAGGCGCGGCTCTCGTCGGCCTTGCTGCTGGCGATCACATGATAGACGCCTGGGTTCGCGGGTGCCGTGTATTTTCCGGCGGAGAAAACGTGGCCGTCGTGCGCGGTGGCCCCGGCGTTCGCCACCGAGCCTCCGGCCGCTCCTTCCAGTACCGTCCAGCCGACATCGGTGTTTTCGGTACCGAGCACGGTCGCTTCAAGAAGGTGCGACTCTCCGGGCTTCATCGTGAGCTGAGACGGAATGACTGCCACATCTACACCGCCGGCTTTCTTTCCCGCCCTCTTGAACTGCAACATCTCGTAGCCCAGCACAGCCATGACCAGCACGAAAACTCCGAGAATAATGATGGGCGCTTTGCTGGAGCGTTCGGCAACGGGAGGAGGTGGAACTGCGGTCGGACCCGCCGCAGAGGCGGTCATGATCGGCGCTGGAACACCTTGGCGGACTGGCTCGGCGGGAGGTACTAGAACTGGGGTCGGATCCGGCGCGGAAGCCGTCGTGATCGGCACCGGATCACGCTGCTCTCCTGACTGGGCGACAGGAGTGCCACAGCTTCCACAAAACTTCGCGCCGTCAGAGAGAGGATTGCCACACTTCCCGCAGAACAATGAATTCTCCTGAAATCCGCGCCTATTCTGCCCTTCGAGAGGGAGAGTCGCAATCGAAAAAATGCGAACGACCCGGCGAGTTGTTTACGACTTTGCCTCTTCGAGGGTTTGCGTAACCTGCTCCCACTCTGCCATCAAGGCCGCCAATTCCGCGCGACGCCGCTCAAGCACGTCGGATTGCCGCTTCGTCTCCTCGACGCTTATGAAATTCGCCAAGGCCGTTTCACATTCCGCAATGCCGATCTCCGCCCGCTCCACCAGCTCTTCAATCTCCAGGACGCGTTCCTCGTATTGCCGCTGCTTGATCGGATTGAGACGCTTCCCTCGGTCGCCAGCCGTCGTCGACGCTGCGCCGTCGCCGTTGCTGTTCTTTCCGGCCGCGGACGTCGATTCCCCGTCCATCGTGGCGACCGCCTCCTTGGACCGCATGTAGTCTTCGTAATTGCCGGGATAGACCTGCACACGCCCATCGGCGACTTCGAATACTCGCGTCGCCAGCTTGTCGATGAAGTAGCGGTCGTGCGACACGAAGACGACGGTGCCCTCGAACCGGCTCAATGCATCCAGCAGCACGTCCTTGGCGCGCAGATCGAGGTGGTTGGTGGGCTCATCGAGCAGCAGGAAGTTCGAGGGATGCAGCAGCATGCGGGCAAGCGCGTAACGGTTGCGTTCCCCACCGGAGAGCACACCGAGCGTCTTGAAGACATCGTCTTCCGAGAAGAGGAAGCATCCGAGCAGGCTGCGCAGCTCGGTCTGCGTCGATCGCGGCGAAAGCTCTGCGATGTCGTCGAGCATGCGGGCATTTGGATCGAGCACTTTGTACTGGTCTTGCGCGAAGTAATCGGCCTCCACGTTATGCCCGAGCTTCAGATCTCCGCCAGTGGTGGGCTCCATCCCCGCGAGCAGCTTGATGAGCGTCGATTTGCCGGCGCCGTTCACGCCCACCAGCGCGATACGGTCGCCGCGTTCGATGAAGAAGTCCGCATTCCGCAAGACTTCCTTCTCCCCGTAGCTTTTCGCCAGTGCCTTAGCCTCCACCACCTGTCGTCCGCTGGGCTTGGGCTGTGGAAATTTGAAGTGGATCGTCTTTTCTTCAGGAGGAATTTCGATGCGCTCGATTTTTTCGAGCTCTTTGATGCGGCTCTGCACCTGCTTGGCCTTCGTCGCCTGGTAACGAAAGCGATTGATAAAAGCCTCGAGCTGCTCGATGCGGTCGCGCTGATTCTTATAAGCGGCCTCCAGCTGCGAGCGGCGCATTTCTTTCTGGGCGAGATATTTGTCGTAATTGCCGCTATAGAAGTGCACTTCCTTGTTCCAGATCTCGACCGTCTTGTTCACCGTCACATCGAGAAAATAGCGGTCATGCGAGATCAGGATGTACGCATACGGATAGTTCGCCAGGTAGCCCTCGAGCCAGTTACGCGTTTCGAGGTCGAGATGGTTGGTCGGTTCGTCGAGCAGCAGAAGGTTGGGTCTGGAAAGCAACAGCTTGGCGAGCGCGATGCGCATCTGCCAACCACCGGAGAATTCACCCGTATCACGCGCCCAATCTTCCTTGCTAAAACCGAGGCCCGCAAGCACGGTCCCCACCTGCGACTCCAGGGAATACCCATCGCGCACGCGAAACTCGCTGTCGATGCGGTGAAAGCGATCCGCAATCTGGCTGTACTCGGCCGACTCGTGGTCGATTTCGCTCATGCGGCGGGTGAGCGTTTCGACTTCGCGCTCCATGGAGCGCAGATCGTCGAAGACGCTCAGGCACTCGGCAAAGACCGAACGTCCGGAAAGCTGTAGGCCATCCTGCGGAAGATATCCCTGCGTGATGCCTCGAGTCGATTGCATCGAACCGTAGTCGAGTAATTCAATGCCGGCCAGCACCTTGAGCAAGGTTGTCTTTCCGGTGCCGTTCGCGCCGACCAATCCAACGCGGTCCTGGGGCGTAATCAGCCAGTCGAGATTTTGGAAAAGGATCTTGGGGCCGAAGCGCTTACCGGCCGAGGACAACTGGATCATCGCATCTCTATTGTCTCACCGCTTGTCATCCTGAGCGCAGCCGCGGAGCGGCGGAGTCGAAGGAACCCTGCTCTCACAGAAATGGTTTATCCAGTAATCACGCCGCGGCACTCGCCGAAGCCTATACGTTTCTGTCCATCACGCTCGGCGTAGCCACGGAATATGACCTCATCGCCATCTTCGAGGAACTTGCGGGTCTCGCCGGAGGGTAGCGACAACGGCTCCGCGCCTCGCCAGGTAAGCTCCACGAGCGATCCGCGCGCGTCCTTTGTATTGCCGGACACGGTGCCGCTGCCGAAGAGATCGCCAGCCTGGAGATTGCAGCCGTTCGAGGTGTGATGGGCGACCATCTGCGCGAAGGTCCAATACACATCGCGAAAGTTCCCGCGACTCAGACGGAAGGGTGCGATCTTCTCCTCGCGCATTTTGCGGGTAGAGAGATACACCTCCAGCGAGATGTCGAAGCCGCCCCGTTCGCGATCCCGTTCGTCGAACAAATATGGAAGCGGCTGCGGATCGCCCTCTGGCCGGGGAAACGCCGGGATGCGATACGGCTCCAGAGCTTCCAGGCTCACGATCCACGGCGAGATCGTCGTCGAAAAGTTCTTGGCGAGAAACGGTCCCAGCGGCTGATACTCCCATCCTTGAATGTCCCGCGCCGACCAGTCGTTCGAGAGGCAAAGACCGAAGATGTGCTGTTCGGCCTCGCGCAGCGGGATAGGATCGCCGAGAGCATTTCCCTGCCCGATGATGGCGCCGACTTCCAGTTCGTAATCCAGTTGCGCACAGGGGCCGAAGGTCGGTGCATCGGCCGTCGGCGGCTTGCGCTGGCCGCTGGGACGCTTTACCGGCGTCCCGCTGATCACGATGGAAGAAGCGCGCCCGTGATAGCCAATGGGGATCCACTTGTAATTCGGGAGCAGCGGATTATCGGGCCGGAACATGCTGCCGAGATTGGTCGCGTGATAGACCGATGCGTAAAAGTCGGTGTAGTCGGCAATGGTGATCGGCATGAGCATCTCGACGTTTGTCATCGTGTCGAGATAATGCGCCACCATCTCGCGCTGCGGTGCATCTTCGCGCAGGAGGTGGAATAGCGATTTGCGGGCGGCGCTCCACACTTGTGTCCCAGCGCCGAGAAATCGGTTCAGGCGAGGTTCGGCCAGCAACGCCAACTCCGCCGAACTCTGGCCTTGGTCCCGCACCCACGCACCGACATCAAAAACCTGGTCGCCAATCGCGACGCCTATGCCGCCACCCTCATGGTCCTTGCGGCGAAAGACTCCGTAGGGCAAATTCTGGACAGGAAAATCGCAGCCCGGATGGTTGGCGGAAGTTACCCACGACTTCGCTTGAGGATCGTGCGTCTCGTTCATGTCTTCTCAGGGTAGCAGGCCGAGGGCTTGCAGGTCCGCGATCGGTTCCTCGAAGGAACAGGAACCGAATGCGATGGCGAAGCGCGCCCGCAGATCGATAATCTCGGAGGCAGTCAGCTCCGCGCCGCGCCATTGCACGCCCTGGTCGCTGAATTTCAGCTCGTTCCCGTTCTCTTCCAGTAAAAGCCTTTCGACAAAAGCCTGCGGATGTCCCTGGCGGGCGAAGCCGGCCGCGAGGAATACATTCAGAAAGCCATGCATGGGGCCACGAGCGCTGTCAGCTTCGTAGGTAAAAGGCTTCACGCAACGCACCGGATGATGCAGCCCGGCGGTCGCCTTCAACGGAACACCGGCGGCCGCACAGGAGCGCAGGAAACGCGCGATCGTCGCGGCATCCGGAAACATGTCTTCCGTCAACCCTCCGGTGCGGATCTTGGCGCGCAGTCCGGCCGCTTTGATCGTGGCAATCAGTTCTGTGGGATTGTTGCGGGATGGAATCTCGACATACGTCGTGATTTGCGCGGGGAGCGCGCGGATCTCTGTCGGGGTCGAAGCCTTCGACTCGATGGCATCGATCCGCAACGTGTCCTTGTGTTTCGTGTTAAACGAGTCGACGACGGGCAGTTCGGCTTCGGGCTTGGTAACCAGACCGCTCAGCTGCCACCCTTCCGGCTTGCCGAGGTTCCGCCATGCTTCCTCGAACTCCGTAAGGCGTGCGACGGGCACCACAAACCGTCCTAACATCCAGGAGTAAGGGCCGGTTTTATAGCGGCTGAAATTCTCCACCGCCGCATGCATGCCGAGTCCGGCAGGCGGAAAGAGTCCTGCATAATCGATCAGCGAATCGAGGAGCGCGTGGAGTGCGGTTGCCGTCTGCGTCGATTGCATTCCGTCTGAACCTGGGCCCGCCTGCGGAGAACTCAATGCTTCGGTTTGAAATGCTTCTTCAGATCCTGCCAGCAGGTGTAGTACTCGTGCTGAAGTTGCGCCGTTTCGAGTGCGTACTTCGTCGGACGGCACACGAAGCGCGTCTCGAACATGAAGGCGAGGGTATCGCCCAGGAATTGCGGCTTGAGCTCCGCCGTGCTCGCCTTTTCGAAGGTCGCAGCGTCGGGGCCGTGGCCGCTCATGCAGTTGTGCAGGCTCGCTCCGCCGGGGACAAAACCTTCGGCCTTCGCGTCATACTCTCCGCGGATGAGGCCCATGAATTCGTTCATGAAGTTGCGATGAAACCACGGCGGACGGAAGGTGTGCTCGGCCACCATCCAGCGCGGCGGGAAAATCACGAAATCCGCATTGGCCGTGCCGGGAATTTCCGAGGGCGACGTGAGCACCGTGTAGATCGACGGATCGGGATGGTCGAAGGTCACGGAATTGATGCAGTTGAAGCGCGCCAGGTCGTACTTGTACGGCGCATAGTTGCCGTGCCATGCCACTACGTTCAACGGAGAGTGGTTGTACTCCGACTCCCATAGCTTCCCGCAGAATTTCGAATTGACGCGAAAACTGCCTTCGCGGTCTTCGTACGCAGCGAGCGGCGTCAGGAAGTCGCGCGCATTCGCCAGCCCGTTCGCGCCAATCGGACCGAGATCCGGCAGGCGGAACATGGCGCCATAGTTCTCGCAAATGTAGCCGCGCGCCTGCTTGCCGAGCAGTTCAACCCGGAACTTGATGCCGCGCTGAATGACGACGATTTCGCCGGGCGCCGCATGGATCCGACCAAGCTCGGTGTGAAAGATCAGCTCCCCGAGCTGCGGCACGATGAGCAACTCGCCATCGGCATCGTAGAAGAAGCGATCCTTCATCGACTGGTTGGCGACGTACAGGTGAATCCCGACGCCGCTGTGCATCGTCGAGTCGCCGTTCCCCGCGAGGGTGATGAGGCCATCGACGAAATCGGTGGGGACATCCGGAATCGGCGGTGGATCCCAACGCAGCTGGTTCGGGGACGTCGGCACTTCATCGAACGGCGTGCTGCGCAAAAGTTTCTGCTCAGCCGCTTCGTAGGGCTTGTGCACCACCGAGGGACGAATGCGGTAGGCCCATGTGCGCCGGTTCTGCAGCCGCGGTGCGGTGAAAGGAGTTCCGCTGAGCTGCTCCGTGTAAAGACCAAGCGGCGCTTTCTGCGGAGAATTCTGTCCCTGCGGCAGCGCGCCGGCTTCGGCTTCCGTTGCGAACTCGTTGCCGAAGCCGCTTTGATACTTAAGGTCGTGCTTTGCCATGTACCCTCGAGGGCTTAAGCTTCACTCTACGTTTACAAGTTGCCGCGCCGCGCCTGCTCAAGTTCAAGTGCTTCGAAGAGCGCCTTGAAATTGCCTTTGCCAAAGCCGCGGCTTCCCTTCCGCTGGATGATCTCGAAGAACACCGTCGGGCGGTCTTCCACGGGCTTGCTGAAGATCTGCAGCAGGTATCCCTCGTCGTCTTTATCGATGAGCACGCCGAGCTGCTTGATCTTCTCGATGGGCTCCTCGATCTCGCCAACGCGCTTCTGCACGATGTCGTAATACGAGTCCGGCACGCGCAGGAATTCGATGCCGTTCTTCTGCAGCTTGCTTACCGTCTCGATCACGTCGGTCACGCGCAACGCAATGTGCTGCACACCGGGGCTGCCGTAGGCCTCAAGATATTCATCGATCTGGCTCTTGCGCTTTCCCGGTGCCGGCTCGTTGATCGGGAACTTCACGAAGTACGAATCGTCGGACATCACGATACTCATCAGCGCCGAGTACTCGGTCGAGATGTCCTTGTCATCGAAGCTGATGAAGCGATGGAAGCCGAAAACATTGTGGTAGAAGTCGGCCCATTCGTTCATCTTGCCGAGTTCGACGTTGCCCACCATGTGATCGATCAGCAGGATCCCCGTCTCGTCTCCGGGGACGATGGCCGACTGGAATCCCGGCAGGAACGGCCCAGCGTAATTCTTGTACGAAATGAACGAGTGGATGGTCTCTCCGTAGGTGTGGACCGCGCCCCATCGGACGGTGCCGTAGTCGTCGGTGACGTCCTTGGGCTCGAAGGCCGGTTTCGCGCCGCGTTTCACAGCCTCTTCAAAAGCAAAGTCGGCGTCTTCCACTTGCAGCGCGATATCTTTCACCCCATCGCCGTGGCGGCGGATATGGTCCGCAGCGGGGTGCTCCGGCTTCAGCGGCGTAGTCAGCATGAAGTTGGTCTTGTTCTGCTGCAGGACGTAGGTGGCCGCGTCGCGCGCTCCCGTTTCCAGTCCCTTATAGGCTATCTGGTTGAATCCAAAGCCCTTGCGATAGTAATAAGCCGACTGCTTGGCGTTGCCGACAAAGAACTCGACGTGATGAATCCGCTTCAGCTTTAAAGGGTTTTCCATCTCACTCACTCCCACGTTTTCCTTATTGTAGCTTTTCTCCAGGAATCCGGGGCTCCCGCAGGACTCTGGATTGAAACACAAGCCGGGGCGATTCCGCCAGTTATCGGGCAAAAAAAGAGGCCAGGCACGAAGCCTGGCCGAGTCGGAGGTGATGCGTTGTTAGTTGGTCGCCTTTGGACTGTCGTCCTGGCGATAGGCCGTGTTGACCACCTGCAGGAACCGCGGGGTTCCCGGAGGCATCAACGCCGGATTCGAGAAATTCTGGTCGAAAGAGTAGTCGCGGCTCGGCGGGCTATACACCGTCGAACAGCACTTGAACGGTCCCGTTCCGTACGCCGAATAGAACAGGGTCACCAAGGATCCCTTGTAGTGCGCCCATTGCCCGCTCCAGTCCTCCTGGAAGCGCAGGAAGTTGTGCACACCGCCATCGCTACCCCAGTCGTCACCGCCGTAGCTGGTGTAGAAGAAGGTGTGGTTCTTGCCGGCCGCAACCGCCAACCTGTACCAGGTGGTGTTCGCATTCTTCGGATTTGAGCCGATGCTGGTTGCCGGATTGGAGAAGCCATTGATGTCGTTCCAGGCCGTCGATTCCAGCGTCACCGCATCCGCAATGACTGCAGACGGAGTGCTCGTCGTGGCCCAGCCCGCATCCGTGGCGTTGTAGTTTCCGAACAGGTATACGGGCTGCTCGCTGGCTACCGTGAATCCACCTGTTCCGCTCGGCTTGGTCGGAATGTTCCCCAGCGTCGTGTCCACCAGACGCAGGGCATGCCGCGGACCTAGCACGACGTTGGAGCGCCCCGCCCCCTGGAAGGTCGAAGCCCAGCTCGAATTGGAACCCGACGAGTTCCACATGCAGTTAATGCGGTGGAACACCGTCAAGGAATCCGAAGTGATCGTGGGGTAGTTAAAGCCGGCGCCAATATACTTGGGCGGCGTCAGCAGTTCCGTGGATGTCAGGTTGCCGAAATTGCCCGTGGTGTTCTCAGGCGTCGTGTACACGTTCTCGGAAGGATCAAGCGTCGAATTGGGCGTGCCCGCGCTGCTCCGGTCGTTGATCGTATCCAGGTAGTCGTATCCGCCATCGGTGTGCGCGGCTTTGTCGACGTTTCCGCGACGGTCTGAGAAATACAGGATGTACCCATTTGCGACGGAGTTATCGGCCAGGGTTCCGCTCGTGCCGTAAGTTCCCGCCAGCCATTTCTTCAGGTTGCCCACGTCGATTTCGACCACGTTCATGATGCCGTTGATCGCGCAGGAGTTCGCGGACTGCGTATTGTCGCGAACCTCTCCTTCGCGGGTATCGTAAACGTTGATCGGGTAGTAAGCGTAAGGTTGGTACTTCACCCAATTTCCACCCCACGGAGCGGGGACCGGGCTGCTGGCGCCGGTTTGGTTGGTCTCCGTGGTGGCCGCACTGCCGTCCCCATTGCGGTCGGCAAGCTCCTGCAGGTAGAGGATCGGCGCAGTACCGTCCGAATTCGTGGGTACGGGATGGGTGCTGCTGTGTTCAGAGTCTGGAATGCTGCTGGCCCGCGAGAAGCCGAACTTGAGCCATTCGCGCGTTACGCCAACCCACGTGCCGTCCGATTTCTTGATCTCGACGCGGATCCAGCCGCTCAGCAGTGGCCAATCCACCTCGGTGGCGTGGCCGGAAGTGCCGTCCTTGTCGCCGGTCGTGATCTGACCCGTCATGCCGCTGCCAATGGTCGTCCAGCTTGTGTAGTTGTTGTAGGTGTACCCGCCGCGGGTGCCGTAGGCATCCGCCGAAGGAATCGACCAGGTCGTGTCCTGCTTGTAAACGCCCGTCGAGGACTGCCAGATCTTTTGCGACGTACTGCCCGTCGCCAGCGGATAGTACTTATCCGTCGAGCCGCTCACCAGGTGGAGGTATCCGTACTTGAACGCCGAATCTGCATTCCAGTTGTAAGTCGCCTGAAGCGGAACATTGTCCGCATCATTCCACGCGACGTTCGGGTCGAGGTTCCGCGGATCATCGTCCAGCATGATACGAATCGATGCCTCGTTATAAAGACGCGACGATCCCAGGTTGCTGGTGACGTCTTCCCCCACCGGAGGCCGGCGAATAATTTCGATCGGCAGCGGATCGGTTGCGGAACCGGTGGCGCCATTGATGAATGGCAAAGTGAGTGGCGGGGTATCCCGCTGCAGCATGGATCCCCAATTCGAGGAGGCCATGTTGTCCCAGGCCGGAGCGCTCGTGCTGCCGCCGCCGTACAGGTTGGCGGTCCAGGTGATGCCGGTGCCTGTGCTCGAATAGCTTCCCGTTGTGGTGTTGACCGTCCCCTGGCTTTGCGAGATCGCCTTGCAGGTGCTGTTCGGACTCGACGGCCACGTGGTTCCATTGGCGCTGCAGCCGAGGGATACCGTCGGGATCCATACTGGTCCCGTGTAGCCCTGGCTCGAAGCGTTCATGAAGTTCGGCAGCACGTCACGGAAGATCTGGTTATCCGCTAATGAGCCCGCGGCGGCTCCCGTCTTCTTTGCGACGGTGATGGCGGCGTTGAAAATCGTTGTGCCCTGTCCGGAAAGGAAGAGGTTGCCGTTGGTGTGCACAAGTCCATCGAAGTGGAAATCAGGACCAGCGTGATAAGCCAGGTCCATGTCGGAGAAAACGCCGAACTGGAAGACGGGGATCAGCGCTACTTCCACTTTGCGCAGCATGCGTACCTGCGTGGGAAGCTTTGTGCCGGTGCTGCCCGTGGATCCATCGTTGAGCTGCGCCGTCGCCTGCAACGAAATCGGAATGATGGCGGCAGCCAGCCCTCCCAGGCCTGACGAATCCTGCGGCACTACGCCGTTGTAGGAAATCGGGTTGCCGTTCGCGTCGGTCGGCACGTTGAAGGCATATTCCTTCCACGTCACGCCCGGTATCACCGGGGGCGTATTGCCCAGCGCCTGGATGGTCGCGGTATTCGGAGACTGCTGGCGTTGATACAGGTTGGCCAGCTGCACCGTCATGTTCTCAATACCGGCTTCGGTGTTGTAATACGTCGTATTGGCCTGAATATCTCCGCCGGTGAGATTTTTCTGCCCCATCACCATGTAGGTGAGGCCGGCAGCCAGTCCAGTCATTAAGAGAAGAAGAATCAGAGCGGTGAGCAGAGCAATGCCCCGTTCCCCGCGTCGGCCAGAATTCATCCTCGTTCTCGTTTGCATATCTTCTCCTAGAAACCGCTCGAACCAGTCGAGGTCGACGGATACTCGTCGTAGAAGCTCAAACTTCTGGGACTGACCGAGGTCGTCAGCGCCACTTGTTGCGTTGGAACATTGGGGCTCGCCAAGCCGCCCACGCCTACCAGCTTCACGTTGATCTTGCGAATGTTGCTCAGCGTTGTGGGATTGGTTTGCGCTCCGAGCAGTGGCAGTACCGGCGGGCTCGCAGCGGGATTCCCGGTCGCCGCATTGATCACGTCGTAGGTGATGCGCAGGTCATTCACCTGCTCCGCCACCGGTTGCGGCGACAAACCATTCACCTGGCGCATAAGGCGCGGCGGCAACTGCGCCGACGTGCCGAGGTTGGGAACGTTGAGGAAGTAGGTAATCACGTCCAGCTTGATGGCCACCGTCGAGGGCGCCGAGCCGGAGGGAGGAAGCGTCGCCCCGGAGAACAGACTCCCCAGGCTGCCCGCTCCGGTGCCCGTTACATTCAGTCCGAATGGATCCGAACCAAACGTGAGCTTCCGGTTGGCGGAGTCCACGTTGGTCACGTACTGCACGATGGTCCCGTTCGAGTTGGAGATCATCACTAGATCTCCCGCCTGGAATCCATACCCAGGGTCACCCACTGTCGGACAAGTGCTCGCATTGAATGTGATCGCCAGCGGCGAGAGCGTCACGGTAGTCAGCGGATAGGCGTCGAAGCCCGAGTTGGTCGCACCCGAACAGATCAATCCGGAAGTGTTGAGATCGGGCGTCCGATCGGTGTAGGCCATGGTTACAACGTCCGTGGCCGTTCCGCCGTTAATCGAAGGTCCCAGTGCGTTTCCCGGGATCACGGAAAACAAAGTCGGCGTCGTGCCGTTCAGCGGATAGAAGTAAAGTCCGCAGGCGGTAGAGGAGCAGCCGAATTTCGCCGCTGTCGGCAGCGAGATGCCCGACGCCGGCAGGCCCGATCCGGCCTGGCTCAAATCTGAACTGACCGAATCGATGCCGGCGCGCGAGTTACTCTGCACCGTGGACCGCTGCGACACCATGTTGGTGATATCGACGGCCTTTTTGTACATCATCATTCCGGCGCCCAGGATCGTCAGGCTCAAGGTCATCGCCGTCAGCAATTCGATCAGGCTGAAGCCGCTACTCGTCTTTTTCTCAATCTTCATGCTTGCGCCCTTAGTTCCAGCTCGAAATGTAGCCAATTGCCTGATAAGTGCCTGTGCCGAACTGGCCTCGCGGATACGTGATAGTCACCGTGATTGTCCGCAGTGTGCTGGACGGTAGTCCGCCCACGGTTGCGGGAGCGATCGTGATCTGCCGCTTGAAATCGGAAAGCACACGCGTCTTTCCGTTCGGCAGGGTGATCGATTCAACTCCGGAGTCATCGTTCGTATTCACGATCCCGTCCGGGCCGGGATTGGTCATCGTAGTAGCGGTCGAGACGAAGATTCCGGCCGGCGCATTGTTAATGTCGTCCCAGGAATACGAAGCAGAGTTTCGCGCACCCACCACGCCTTCCAGGGCTTCTCTTGCCTTCTGGCGGGCGATCATCTCTTCGTCGCTGAAGTTCATGGTGACGACTGCGTAGCTGAAAAGACTCAATACGCCAACCATCCCAATCATGAGGACGACTGCCGCAACCATAACTTCCAGCAGCGACATTCCCTTCTCGGAAGCCCTGCGTCTGTGAATGAAATCCCGTGTGCGCATTAGTCCTCCTTCCAAGCAAGCCCGCCCGATACGTTGGCCAGGCGCCAGCTTGCGATTCTGCCGGTTGCTCCGATGACGCTGATCGCGTGGGCGGTCGTCGAATCTCCGGCCTTTGCGACATAGATCACGCCGCCATTGAAACGTCCCAGGTTGTCGCGGGAGCTGCCGTCCGGATAGAAGTAGATCGCGGTTGTCGGGTTATGGGTTACACCATAACCAAGATCGATCGCCGTGGACGCCGTGCCGTAGCCATCCGGCGGCGTGGGCGTTGTGCTCTCCACATCGAAACTGTAACCGGTCGGCAAAGTCACGCTGGTGGAAGATCCCGTGATGTAACTGGTTGTCTGGATTGTGCCCGGCGCGGTGAAGGTTACGTAGTACACGGACCGCGTCTGTACCGCGCTGGCATGCGCGTTCAACATCTCGCGCTTGATGAACTGGATCGCCGACTCGGCCTGTTCGTGCTTCAGCGCGTTCATGAACGACATCACCGCGGTAGCCGCGACGATCAGCGAGATCGCCACCACCATAAGCGTTTCGAGCAAACTGAATCCGCGTTCTCTTCGTTTCACGTACATTGCAGTACTGCGCTCCATAATCTCTGGTCTTCCCCGCACACGCGACACTCCAGCCACAAAGAACTGCGGTCGACTTTTTGTTCAGTCTTACCCGCGGACAAGGGGAGATTGTCCGTTCAATCGTGATCTTTCTTTCGCGAAGGCAGCGCTGGGCGGCGTTGCGTCCTCGCCGGCTGGCGTGGCGGCGGCTTGAACCGTCCTCCACAATCGCTCGCCGTTGCCGTGCTTCTCCGGGACGAAAAGCAGGCTTCCCTCTCTCGTTCGCTTGGTCCGGTGCTGCAATACTTTCACTCTCTTCCTGCGATCGAGCCGTTTCGAGGGATCCGGGCTCTACTCGCATTCAGAGACTTCTTCTTCCGGGCCCAATACGCACCCCGCTTACCGGCGGTGCCGCGAACATCTTTATAGGAAACGAACTCTGGTTATGCGGAGCTGAATATAGCACCGAGAAACTCTGGAAGAGAATGGAAAAGCTGGGTACGGAAGTACTTCGGAGGATTACTTAAGTGCGTACCCTATTGATTTACCACGCGCTGTAAGGAGTGCCCTCGGAAGAGGTCGCGCTCGATGTGCTGTGCACGTCCACGATGCCGGGCTCCTGCTGATCCACGGCCATCAGGCTGTCTTCCTGCTGCACGTCCCATTCCGTGGTGTTCGTCATCGGGTCTTTCGGAATGGTCTTGAGATACCCGGCCGAGACCAGGTCTTCGAGCGACTGCGGCGCCTTCTGCTTGTCGAGCGTGTACTGATCGATTACCGAGCGCATGGTATAGAGGTCGTTCTTCAGCACACTCTCGCGCGCCCGCACAATCGAGTTGCGGTAGTTCGGAATCGCGATTCCAAGCAGGATCACGATGATGCTCATCACGATCATGAGCTCGATCAGGGTGAATCCCGCGCTCTTTCGTCTCTTTACCATTGCTGGTACTTGGTCCCGTTCAGGCCGGTGCCTTCCGATTTAGTGTACACGTCGAAAACGTTCTGCCCGCCCCACGAGGTCGAATCTGGATCGTCCTGCATCGAGCGCAGTCCCCAGTCGGTGTCCCCCGTCATGGGGTCGACCGGAATGCGCCGCAGGAACTTGATCTTCTTGCCGTTTACGTCCACGCCCTTCACCAGCGTCTCGAGATCCGGCGGATAGCCTTCCGTCCCGACCTTGATCTGAAAAGCGCCGCGGTCGGCTGCGTCTTTATAGCGGTCGATGGCGTCGCGCATGTTCCACAGATCCTGCCGGAGCTCACGCTCTTTTTCCCGCTTGATCACGTTGCGGGCCAACGGAATCGCCGCGCCTGCCAGGATCGCCATCACCGCGATGGCCACCACCAGCTCCACCATGGTGAAGCCGCGCACTCCGCTTCTCTGTCTTGTGGACAACATCCTCTTTTTTAGACGCCTCTGGTCCCCGAACGCTAGTGTACGGTGATCATCGCCTGGGATCCCGTTGCCGGGATCTTCTGCTGCGCCGCGTCCCTGAGGACCGCCTGGTGAATGCTCAGCTGCGAACTCCCAGGCGCCTTGGCGACAAATGTCAGGGTAAACACCTGCCCGTCGCCCGAGACTCCCGGCGCTCCCGGAGGACGACTGGCAGTCACCTCAAGCTGGCCGGTCATCGGATCGTCGCGATGCACCAGCGCCACCACTTGGCCGTCGCGACTCAGGAAATTGCCGTTCGAAACGTTCACCAGCGACAACGTCTTGGGGTCGTAGCCAATCTGCACCGGAACCGAGTAAACGTTCTGGCCTCCGGCAATGCTGACGTTGACCGCGACGGTCGAACCGACCGGCGCGTCCAACGTAGAAGGATCGAAGCTCAACACCGCGCCGTTGGGGTTTCCCTGCGCCGGCGTGTTGGAAGGCGGCGGCTGTACCGCACTCACAGCGGAGCCATTCGGCGGCGCCGCCTGCGGCATCCTCGTTAACTGGATCGCCGAACCGGTACCTACATCGACCGCGCGCGTGTTGTAAGCCGACACGTCATACCGGCGAACGATGTGCGGAATGATCGCGAACACCACTTCGCTGTCCACTTTGTTGACGCTCTCCGAGCCGAAGAGATAACGCAGGATCGGGATCTGGGAAAGGAACGGCAGTCCGGTCAGGGTTTTGTCATTCTCCTGCTGGAGAATGCCGCCGAGAATATTGATCTCGCCATCCTTCAGCCGGATCTCGTGCTCCACCTTGCGTTGTCCGATGGTCGGCTGATTGATGCCACCGATGCTTTGGTAGCCGGTAACCGACGACACGTCGAGCACCAGCTTCATCGAGACTTCGTTATCCGCGTGGATGCGCGGCGTGACGTCGATGTTTACGCCGACGTCGATGTAGTTGAACTGCGTATTGACCAGGGGGTTGATGCCAACGCCGCCGATGCCCGGCTGGAACGATCCGGTCGCCACCGGAATACGATCGCCGATCTTCAGCGTGGCCTTCTGGCCATCCACCGCGCGGATGCTCGGGTTCTGAATCAATTTCGAATCCGCATCACTGAACAGGATGTTGGCCGTGGCCGAAGGAATGTTCAGCTCGAAGTTCGTGGCGTTGATGTGCGCCAGGCTGTTCAGGTTTACGTTACCGGTGGTCGCAGCAGTCGTGGTCGTGCCATTGAGATTGCTGGTATTACTGTTCGTGGTTGTAGAGTTGGTCGTGCTGTTGAGGTTGTCCTGAAGGGTTGCGGAGACACTCGACGGCGGCGTAATGCCGAGGTTGCGCATCTTTGTCTTCGAAACCTGCAGCACGGCAATCTCCACCACTACCTCCGGCCGCGCCTTGTCGATATCGTCGATCAGCTTTTGCACCAGCGCGATCTGGTCCGGCGTTCCGCGCGCCACGATCGCGCCCTGCGTCGGCAACTGCTGCACTCGGTTCACTTCCACGATGGTGCGGATCGTGTTCACCAGGTCCTGTAACTCCGTCGGCTGCGAAAGGTTGGAAAGGTAAAAAGTGCGAACCACGTTCTGCTCTAATTCCTTCCGCTTCGAGGGAGTGTCGGCGGCCACGAAAATCGTGTTCGGCGTCACCGGACGCCAGAAAGTCTTCGACTCCAGGGCGACAATCTGCAACGCATCCTGCAGGCTTACGTCTTTCAGCTGGATGTTGATCTGGCGCGAGGTGTAATCGGGATCAAACAGCACATTGATTCCCGCCAGCTTGCCGATCGTGTCATACACGATCTTGGAATCCTGCGCCGCCCGCAACGTGATCGGCGTATTCGAAATAGGCGCGAGATCCACCGGACCCGCGGCCTGCTGCACCCGGCGCGTCAGTACGTCGCCGGTATTGAACGACTGCGGTACCGGATGTTCGGCCTGCTCGATCAACTCCCGCGTCCGCTTCTCTTCCTGCACTGCAATGAAGCTCGAGGAGTCGATGGCCACTGCCTTCTGGAACTCCACCAGCGCATCCTGCAGTTTTCCAGCATCGCGGAGGATCTGCCCGCGATGTACGTGCGCGGCGGCGGCGAGAAACTTGCCTCGCTCGGCGGCCGCTCGAAAGCGCACGTCCGAGGGCTTCATCTTGTAGGCCTCGGCGTAGTCCGCATACGCAGTCTCATAGTCCTGCCGCGCTTCCGCGTCGCGTCCCTGTTGGTAAAGTGTCTGCGCCTTATCTGCAAGCGCGGGGAGTGCTGCGAAGACGACGAGGAGCAGCAGCACCGTTGCGCTCTTGAGCCGTATCATCGGGTTCCTTTTCGTTGGAGCTTCGGCTGCACCAAAAGGCATCTCTCCTGTAAAGCTGACTGCTCGGCGGATCTTGCTGCAAGATACGCCCGCCATTGTGATCCTGTTCGCGGCGCGGAAGGGATGGATGAAGCGAATCCCTTCTCATCTGCGCGCGAGTATACCATCCATAATCTCGCACTCGAAGCTAAACCGTTTCTTTGTGCTAGCATACAAGGTAACCGCCTTCATCCCTATCGGGTGAAGGCATTAAAGTTTCATGACGAGAACCCCCAATCCCGAACGCTCCAAGGTTCCCAAGAGCACCAAACGAGACCCGATCGCCTCAGGCGACCGCGACGCTTCGGTCAATCGCGCCGCTTCCCACAATTATTTCCTCACGGACAAGCTCGAAACCGGAATCGCCCTCCGTGGCACAGAAGTGAAGTCGATCCGCAGCGGACGTGCCAACCTCAAAGACGCCTATGGCTTGGTGAAAGACAACGAACTTTTCCTGATCAATGCCCATATCGGACCCTATGATGCCGGTAGTTATAACAACCATGAACCACTACGCACCCGTAAACTCCTGGCAAAACGCAGTCAAATCCTGAAACTACTCGCCCAATCCCAGCAAAAAGGCCACACCCTCATCCCTACCCGCATGTACTTCAAAAATGGGAGGGTCAAAGTGGAACTCGCCGTCGCCAAGGGCAAGCAACTCTGGGACAAGCGCGAAACCGAACGTCGCCGCACCGCCGACCGCGAGGCTCGCGAGGCCATGGCACGCAGCCGCAAGAGCTAGAAGCCCTTACTTCTGGATCGAATCCATGTCGGCTGCGGACGCAGTTTTAGACGAAGCCGACTCCGATTCGTTGCCGTCCGCGTAAGCATGAAGGAGAGAATTCGAGAAAGGCAGCCACCCTGCTGGCTGCCTTTCTTCCTGCACGTTATAAAAAGACATCATTCGGTCTTGGGTTTTGCTTTTGCGTGGGTGGAAGCGCTCTTGGACTTCAGCGCCTCCTCCGGCGGAATCTCCGTGCCATCCGCGTTCACATAATGAACGTCAAAGGCTCCATCGGTAACGTCGAAGAAAACGCAACTGGCGGTGCAGGTGAACTGGTGGATTTTTTTCGCGGTGAGGTAAACAAAATCGCCTGAACCGACAGCTTCCCCGCCATGATCTTTCATCTCGGCTTTGCCCCTGCCCGACGCGATGAAGAGCTGTTCCCTCGCGGTATGCCAATGCCAAGGAATCGTGCAACCCGACGTCATCTTGATCAGGATGACCGCCGCACCTTTCATCGGGTCGCCTTCCTGTGCTGAGATTTGCATGCACTTCGGCAACATCGGCAGGTTCATGAACTTCGTTGCCGCCATCTTCACCACGTGCGGCGCATCGGCATCCTGCGCATACGCAGCCGATGTAAAGAGAACGAGCAGCAGAAGGCCCAACAAAAACTTCCTCATAGATCCTCCGGATGTGGTGGCGCCCCAGTTGGAGACTTTCCAACTTTCGTGGGGGATGATACATCCGCTGAGCCCCTCGCACCAATCGCCGTCCAGGCCGGCGGCAAAGAAAACAGCCACGCATCGCGCGTGGCTGTGAATTGCAACGAAAAGAGGCTTAGCCTCGTCGGCCACCACCGCCGCCACCATGGCCGCCACGACCGCCACCGCCAGGACGTCCACCACCGCCCGGACGACGACCGCGTCCACCGCGACCACCACCACCGCCGCCGCCATGCGGACGAGGACCACGATCTCCGCGATCGCCGCCGCCCGCCGGACGCTCATGGGGCACATCGTCACGGTTGAAGTTCGGCTCGCCCTCCTGCTCTTCTTCGCCGCCTTCGTACCCGCCTTCGAACGTCACGCCGCCCGGAGCACCGGCTTCGGCAGTCGCAAGTTCTGCGCCGTCGCCGCCGCCTTCCGCCGCCATCTTCGCGCGCTGCTCTTTCAATACAGCTTTGCGCGACAGCTTAATGCGGTTGCCATCCACGGCGAGAACCTTTACCAGCACCTGGTCGCCTTCATGCAGCTCGTCCTTCACATCCTTAATGCGATGCTCGGCGACTTCACTGATGTGCAGCAACCCATCGGTTCCGGGAATAATCTCGACGAACGCACCGAAGTCCGCCAGGCGCGTCACGGTGCCGAGATAGGTCTTCCCTACCTCTGCCGTTGCCGTAATGTCCTGGATCATCTTCAGTGCCTGCTTGGCAGCTTCCTGGTCGCTCGATGCCACGTTGACCTTGCCGCTGTCTTCGACATCGATCTTCACGCCCGTCTGCTCGACGATGCCGCGAATCACCTTGCCGCCCGGCCCGATGAGGTCGCGGATCTTGTCGGTCGGAATCTGCAGGGTGTAGAAGCGCGGTGCGAACTCACTCAACTCGGTGCGCGCGCTGCCGATTACCTCTTTCATCTTGCCGAGGATGAAGAGCCGTCCGCGTCGTGCCTGCTCCAGCGCCTCGCGCATGATCTGCGCCGTAATGCCGCCGATCTTGATATCCATCTGCAGCGCGGTAATGCCTGCTTCCGTTCCGGCGACCTTGAAGTCCATGTCGCCGTAATGATCCTCGGCGCCTGCGATGTCGGTCAGGATGGCATACTCGTCGCCTTCCTTCACCAACCCCATCGCGATACCCGCTACCGGAGCCTTCAACGGTACGCCCGCATCCATCAAGCTCAGCGAACCGCCGCAGATGGAAGCCATCGACGAAGATCCGTTGGACTCGAGGATGTCGGAGACCACGCGCATCGCGTAGGGCCACTTGTCTTCCGCCGGAAGCACGGCCGACAAGGCGCGCTCGGCAAGTGCGCCGTGGCCGATCTCACGACGGCCCGCGCCGCGCAGGAATGCCACTTCGCCCACGCTGAACGGCGGGAAGTTGTAGTGCAGCATGAAGCGCTTCTTGGCTTCGCCTTCGAAACCTTCCATGCGCTGCATGTCTTCGCCGGTGCCGAGCGTGGTCGTAACCAGCGCCTGGGTTTCGCCGCGGGTGAAGATCGCCGACCCATGGGTGCGGGGCAGCACATCGACCTCGATCCAGATCGGACGGATCTGGTCGAATGCCCGCCCATCCGGCCTGCGCTTCTGCTTGGTCACCTGCTGGCGGAAGATATCTTCACGCAGCAGTTCGTAATACTTGCTGAGCTTCTTCAGGCCGGCTTCATCGTCGGCCGGAATCGCTTCCTTCAGCTTCGACTTGATTTCCTTGACCTTGGCATAGCTCTCGCTCTTCGGATACTTCTCCGTGTTGAGCGCATCGGCCAAATCAGCGCCCACCTTGGCTTGCAGTTCCTTGGCGTAGGCCTCGTCGTGCTCCACCGGCTTTACTTCGCGCTTCGCCTTGCCGACTTCCTTGGCCAGCTTGCTGATCACGGCGCAAATCTTTTTGACCTCGCCGTGCCCGAACTCGATGGCGCTGACGACCTCTTCTTCGGTCGCTTCCTGCGCACCCGATTCAATCATCACGATGCCTTCGGCGGTGCCGACGACCATGATGTTCAGCTTCGACGAACGCATCTCGTCGTACGTCGGGTTCACGACGTTCTGCCCCTCGACCAGGCCAACGCGCACCGCGCCGATCGGACCATTGAACGGAATGTCGGAAACGGCCAGGGCCGCCGAGGCTCCGTTGATGCCGCAGACATCGGGATCGTTCTGCGCGTCCGCGGAGAGGACCATGGCGATGACCTGGGTCTCGCAGCGGAAACCTTCTGGGAACAGCGGACGGATGGGGCGGTCAATCTGACGGCTGGTGAGGATTTCCTTTTCGCTCGGCCGGCCTTCACGCTTGATGAATCCGCCGGGGAAACGTCCGCCGGCGTAGGTGTATTCGCGGTAGTCCACGGTCAACGGGAAAAAGTCGATTCCCTCTCGCGGGTCCGGGTTGGCGCAAGCCGTGGCCAGGACCACGCTTTCTCCGCTGCGAACAATCGCAGATCCGTGCGCCTGTTTTGCAAGTTTTCCGGTTTCGAAACTGAGTGACTTGCCTCCGGCGAGTTCCACCGTGGCTGTTTTCGGTTCAGGCTTCATTGTTCCTTCTTCCTTCAGGAGACACCGCATGCGCGATAGAAGAGGATTCTACGGGGCATGAAACGGGTGGCAGGTATTAGCCCAATAGCAGCGCCCGCTCGGTGACACACGCGTGCACAGAGCGGGGGTAAACATAAAACCATGCGGGGCCCCGGCGAGCGCCGCTTTTGCGCTTGCTGGGGTAGTTATTTGCGGATGCCGAGTTTCTGAATCACCGTCTTATAGCGCTCGACATCGAACTTCTTCAGATAGTCCAGCAAGCTACGGCGCTTGCTCACCATCATCAGAAGACCGCGGCGCGAAGCGTGATCCTTCTTATGCGTCTTGAAGTGGTCCGTCAGCTCGTTAATACGCTGGCTCAGAATCGCGATCTGGACCTCAGGGCTGCCGGTATCGTTCGCGTGTGTCTTGTACTGCTCGATGATGTTGGTTTTCTGCTCTCGGGCTAACACTGAAACTGGTGTGCTCCTGCTCTATTCTCTAACGTATCCAATAACGTCTCTATCAAGGTAACACGGTGGTGGAAATGCTGTAAAGGAAGGGGCTTACATAAGTCTGTCGCCTCGACCGAAGAACCCGCCGCCTTCACAACCCGCTGCTGGCGACCGGAGAATGCAGACAATGATCCCCATTCGCAGCACAGCTACCCTTTGTTTCCATTTACGACGGGAATTCCTACGCGACCGCCGAAGTCACCGATCTGTCGCCAGCCGATCTCGCGAGTGCCGCCGGCACGTCACGAGAGAGCCCGCGATTCACGCCAGAAAATCCGAGTCCGCCTCTGCCACTCTGCAAGAAGATCCTCCATCCCGCAGCTCCGCCTTTCTTTTCCCCTAACTCAATCGGAGCAGTTCCATCGTTCATCGCAAATCATTTCTGTACCTTAGAACCAATATGGTCCAGGTACTCTGGAATCAAGGGTTTCCACGGAGTGCGCTTCTCCAAACTGAGTGGTTACACTAGGAGCACCACCCGTCTATAGGAGATACGATTTGAAGAAGTGGCAACTGTTCCTGCTGCCCACCGCCCTATTCCTGTCCTCCCTGTCGTACGCCCAGTGCTCCACCGGCACCACGGCCCTCGCCACCAAGATTTGCACCCCGGCGAGCAATGCGACGGTCTCTTCCCCCGTTTCGTTCCTGGCGGCCTCTTCCGGCGCCGCACGCAGCCAGCTCTACGTCGACGGCAAGAAGTATGGCGACTACAAGACGGCCACCGTGCAAACCAGCATCGCCCTGGCCAGCGGTTCGCACCGTTTCGTCTTCCAGGCCTTCACCTCCTCCGGCACAAAGGCCGATACGGTTGAATATGCCACCATCGGCTCGAGCACCCCTCCGCCTCCGCCCACCGGAAACGGTACCCCGGTTACCAGTTGCAATCAGAAGCTCTCGCCTAACACCACCTATTACTTGGCGAGTGACATTGGCAGCAGCAACGGCGCCGGCCAGTGCCTGACCCTCATCGGCCCCAACATGGTGCTGAACCTCAACGGCCACACCATTCGTGGCTCGTTGAAAACCAGTGGTTCCAGCAACCCCGGCGGCGTTCACGTTTACAACGGAAAAATTGCTTGTAACGACGCCGATCCGACCCATCCGGGCTGTCTCTACTTCAACGTCGATACCGACCCTACCGTCGCGTCGCCCATGGAGATTGACCACATCTCCTGGACCAACGCCTCCAACACCAGTTCGACCGAGACCTTCAACATGTTGGTCGATTTCGGCGGCATGACGAAGACGACGGTCAGCGGTCCGAACGTCCTCGTCCACGACAACACTTCGGTTTCGGCTACCGGTCTCAGCAATCCGCGTATTGGAAACCTGCAAGTGCAGGGCACCGCGCATAGCAACAAGGCGTACGCGGCGTTCTACAACAATTCGACGCTTTGCCAATCCACGGCCGCTGCCTGCCAGGGCATTGTTGCCTACGGCCTTTACAACGTGAAGGTCTATAACAACAACCTGGTCAACCAGAAGAATGCCTCTAACGGCGATCCCGCGCGCGGCGTGCTCTGCGACCAGACCGACGCCTGCGAGATCTACTCCAACACCTTCGACGCCCAGGATGGACGTGCCGTCCGCCTGCGCGGCACCAACAACAAGAACGGTCCGAACTCGGTGCACAACAACACCATTAACAACATCAATCAGCCAGGCGGCTTCGCCTCCAACATCGCGACCATCCATCTTGGGGATCCCGATAGCGGAACGGAGGTTGAGAACGCGACGGTTAACAACAACACCATCAACAACGTGATCCAGGGCTGGGTCATGATGGCGCGCGGCACCAGCAACATCACGATCGAAGACAACATCGTGAACGCCGCTTCGGGCACCAGCACCATCGACCTGCTCGACGCCCGCTCCGACGGCGGTCCCGGGCCGGCCACGAACATCAAGCTGTGGCGCACTACGGTCAATGGCGCCAGCGCAACCTCCAACTGCCAACCCGGTTCCACGGTCAACGTCTGCAAGTCCGGCGTCGCCACCGGATCCGGCTGCACCGTCAACAACAACGGCTGCTAAAACAGTCTCTTGACCAGGAGGCAGGGCAAAAAGCTCTGCCTCTTTTGTTTTGCTCCTTAAATGTGGGTGCCCCATCCTTCCCGCAGGGAGGGTGGGTCGCAGCAGCGCTGTTCGAGCAACGGGTACACTATCCCCGCTCATGAAACTCTTACCCGTTCTCCTCGTACTCACTTCCCTCGCCCATGCCCAAGCCGCTCGTCCCACCGCTCGCCAGATCGTCTCCGAGATCCAGAAGCAAGTCGGCGTCGAGTGGGAAACGAAGACGGTTGACACCTTCAAGGCCGGCAATCCGGACACCCCCGTCACCGGCATCGCCGTGACCATGATGGCCACCATGGATGTCCTGCAACGCGCCGCCGCCCAGGGCTTGAACTTCGTCATCACCCACGAACCGACCTTCTACGCGCACCTCGATACGCCGGAGGGCTTGCCGGAAAACGATCCGGTCTGGGCGGAAAAACGCGCCTTTATCGAGAAACATGGCATGGTCGTCTGGCGCTTCCACGATCACTGGCACAAGCGAGATCCCGATGGCATCGAGGCAGGCACCGTGCATGCCCTCGGCTGGGAGAAATTTCAGAATCCCGCCGACCAGTTCCTCTTCACGATGCCCGAAACCACTCTCAAGCAACTGGCCGAAGAAGCCGCGGCCAAGCTCGACTCCAGCGTCGTACGCGTCATCGGCGATCCCGGCATGAAGGTCACGCACGTCGCCCTCTCCCCCGGAGCCGCCGGATTCCCGCGTCACACGTATCTTCTTGAGCGGGACGATGTGCAGGCGCTGCTGATCGGCGAAGCCGCCGAGTGGGAGACTGTCGAGTATGTCGCCGACGCCGTCACCCAGGGCCGGAACAAGGCCCTCATCGTCCTCGGCCATATCCCGAGCGAGCAGGCCGGCATGGAGGAATGCACCCGCTGGTTGAAGACCTTTGTCCACGAAGTGCCGGTGAATTTTGTCGCCGCAAAACAGCCATTTTGGATGGCAAAATAGCGCTTTTTTGTGCATTTTGACGTGCTTTTCAGCGTGTATTTCGGCGCTGCCTGGCGAGCATGGCACGTCACCCCCTCACGTGACGTGCCTCACTGGTTCCTTCCAACTCCGGCGCTAGACTGAAACGTTTGGGTTCAGAGCTTGATTTTAACTGTGCAATCGAGGACCCAAACCCGGAGATATCTATCATGAAGAAATCATCGCTGATCCTGGTATCGCTGTTATGCGTGTTGGTTCTCGCGAGTGTCGCAAGTTTCGCGGGCGCGATGCCCAAGATCGCAGATCATCAGAACATCACGTTCGATAAACCTATGGTTCTCGCAGGGACTCCTCTGCCCGCTGGCACTTATTCCGTTCAGCACCAGATGCAGGGCGAAGATCATTTCATGATCTTCCGCCAGAACGATGTTCCAAAATCGAAGGCAATCGAAGTGAAAGTAAAGTGCAGCCTCGTGCCCATCGCCGGAAAAGCGGTCCGCACCGAGAGCCGTTACGTACAGAATGCCAAGAACCAGAACGTCCTGACCGAAGTCACCTTCAAAGGGGACGAAGCCAAGCACGTATTCGAAACGCCCGCGCTGTAACAAACGGTATTGACGCAACAGGAAAGGCGACCCGTGGGTCGCCTTTCCTTGGTCCCGAAAACGGTGCTTCCCTACTGCCCGGTCTGGATCGTCATCAGCCCGGCCGACACGCTTCCCTGGTCGGCCTCCATGATGAAGGCGTTGGAAGCAGAGTACTGGTAAATGCGGAAGTCCTCCGTTCCGATCGCCGTTCCGTTCAAGGTGAGTTCGCCGATATTGCTGGAATCGAAGGCCAATTGTCCGGTTCCAGTATTGACGTTGGGCGTCCCGAACAGGTTGAGCCCCTGCGTGTATCCGCTGACGGTGCCACCGGAGCTCTTGAAGAGGGTGGCATTGTTCAAACCTTCCGCCGATCCGTTGGAAATTGCCCATCCGTTTTGGTAGAAGCCGAAGGTGCCGTTGTCGGTGTAGGCCGGGCCGCCGGTTTGAGCATTCACGATGCCCGACTCGGCGCGATCGGTGTCGGTAGTGACGAAGAAACCGCGACCGGCGTTGGTCAGCCAGAGCACAGCGTGGGTGGTTGGGGAAACGGTGCTTCCCGCACCTGGCGTAAGAGACAACGCGTCGCGCGTGACACCGGCATTGCTGGTAACGGAGCCAGTGGCGGTGAACGAGACCCCGGTCTGGCCATTTGCGTCGTACACGGTATCAATTACGCCAGAACTGATGTTGCCTGCGCCATCGCCGGTGAAGAGACCGCCTTCCGTAATCTGCGCGATTCCGCCTGCGCTTGACGGTGGAAACCCGGCACTCAAGAATGCAAACGAGCCGGCGAGGATGTTCCCGGAGGTAACTGCGCCCGCGACCTCTGCGCGTCCCTGCGAACCGCCGGTCGCGTCGTCGGACACAAGCTCCAAGGTGTTCGCATCGACCACGTAATACGCAAAGCTCATGGTTGGCAGGGTGCCGGTGGTGAGCGTCACCAAGCCACGGCCCGTCGTGGCGCTATACGCGCTCGTTGTGGCCGTTCCGGTGGCAAGCGTAGTGATGATGCCGTTGTTGTTCATATCCACAGTGACGGTGCCACTGCCCAGATTCATGGCTCCTGCCAGCCCCCAGGCAGATCCACCCGAGGTCAAGCCCGAGGCCTGGAAGACGTAGTTGCCGGCGGGCTGGGTTCCGATGGCCGATGCGGATTGCGCTTCCACCACTCCGGAGAGCGCCCAGGCCGCGTCGGTGGAGACGATATAGCCGCCGGCCGTTCCCGTGAGCATGATGAGGTACGTGTCAGTGTTCGAGCCGTTATTCAGGTTTAAAGAGACTTTGCCGTCGCTGGCGGTAGAGTAGGTTCCGCTCAGCGTCGCAATCGCCGTGTCCGCTCCGCCGATGTTCAGGTCCCAGGAGCCCGCCGTGATGTTCCCGTTGCCATCGGCAACCAGGTAGCCCACCGAGCGAATGACCGAAGTGGAGGAACATACACTGGCGCACTGACCCATCATGGTGAAGACGTATCTGCCGGTGAAGCTTGCATTGGTGAATCCGGCGGCGCCGGTCCCTGGATTCGCGGGACCGCCTCCGCCACATGCCGCCAGGAAAGCGAGAGAAAAGACTGCCGCGAACAGGCCAAGCGTTTTCATGGAACGACTACTCCTTGTTTTAAAGTCCGAGTAAGACCGATGATTGCCACGATACCGCACCGAGGCCCTTGCATTCGATGAAATGCGGAACAGGAATACACTTCACGAGCTTACAACCCAAGTCTCTCGGGAAGTTGCGGGTTTGGATGCAAACTTTTGTAAGCGGCGTAAGCTGAAAATTACCAGATTGGTTCTAGCGGGCGGCGGCACTCTGGGCGCCGCGTCTCCAATAAAAGTAAGCGGGAGCGCCTATAAGCATGATGCCGACGCCAGCCAGAGATTCCACTGGCTTGGACCAGAGCGCATTCAGTGCCCATGCTCCGCAGATGACGCAATAGGCGAGGGGCACCCACGGATACCCAGGACATTTGTAAGGCCGAGGCATGTCCGGTCGTTTTCGCCGTAGGACAAAAATACTCGAAGCGGCGCCAGCATAGGCAATCACGCTGATGAACATCACGTATGTGAACAACTGGTCATATCGCCCGGTAAGGACCAGCGCACACGACCACACGCCCTGGACGATCAGGCTAAAAGCCGGCGTACGCCATCTAGGATGCACTTCGGCCAGTTTCTTGAAGAAGATCCCGTCTGCCGCCATGGCGTAATACACGCGCGCTCCACTCAGGATGCAGCTCGCTGCCGCGCCAAAACAGGCGGTGGCAACCAGTGCGCTCAGCCAGCGTCCCGCACCGGGAAAGAACAGCATCTTCGCAGCCGATTCCCCGACCGTTGCTTGTTGCGACATCGTGGACATCGGCATCGCGTATAGATAGAGGATGTTCACCAGCATGGTGATCAGGACAACCACGCCAATTCCATACATCAACGAGCGCGGTACATTGCGTTCCGGCTGCTTGATTTCGCCGGCCACCCAGGTGATGTACACCCATCCGTCGTAAACCCAGAAGACGGCGATCAGCGCCACCCCAAAGCCACTCATCAGGACGCGCGGGCTCACATGGCCGGGCATGGGCGCCGCAAAGTTTGACCAATGTCCGCGACCCACCGTGAACCCCAACAGCAGAAAGCCGCCGATGGCCACGAACTTGGCCCAAGTGGCGATGTTCTGCAAAACCACCGCCCGTCGCAATCCGATGACGTTGATCCAGGTGAGAAAAAGGATGGCAACGATGGCCACCAGGTGTCCCATGTGGAAGGTCCACGCACCCAGCGAGAAGATCGGGCGGGCAGCGTTGAGGGGCGTGATCAGCGCACCGGCGTAGGCCGCGAAACCGGCGGCGATGGCCGCGATGCTGCCCGTCACATTCACCGAGAAGATCATCCAGCCATAGAGGAAGGCGACGAAGTCGCCATAGGCTTCCCGCAAATAGATGTATTGGCCGCCGGCCTCGGGGAACATGCTGCCGAGTTCCGCCACCGAGTAACAAGCGAGGATGGAGACGACACCGCCCACAACCCATGCCAGCATGAATAACAAGGGGGTCCGTGTCGCAGAGGCCACATCGCTGGCAGTGAGGAAGAGTCCCGAGCCAATGATGCCGCCGACCAGCAGCAGCACGGCGTCTGCCAGCGACATGCCGCGTAAGAGTGTCGGCTTTGCGGGATTCGGCGAAGCGGGGCTCATATCGACGGCAGGTTGCGCGGCGGTCGCTTCGTTATAATCCATGCGATTGTCGGAAGGTATTGAAGCATGGCACAGACCGTCAACAGAATTCCGCAGCCTCTGATCGCCGACCTGGAAAGCGCTTTCACGCTCCCGGCGAATTTTTACGTCGATCCCGCCTTGCTGGAGCAGGAGAAACGCAAGATCTTCTGGCGTACGTGGCAGGTTGCCGGTCGAGCGGAGCAGGCCGCCAATCCGGGTGAATACTTCACCCTCGATTTGTGCGGCGAGCCGCTTTTGATCACCCGCGACGCCGAGAACAAATTGCGCGGCTTTTACAACGTGTGCCGCCATCGCGCTGGACCTCCGGCCGAAGGTTGCGGCACTCGGAAACTCTTCCGCTGCGGCTACCACGGTTGGACGTACGGCCTCGATGGACGTCTTTTGAATGCGCCGGAGATGGAGGGCACGGCCAACTTCAATGCCGAGGATTTCCGCTTGCGCCCGGTACAGGTAGGCGAGTGGGAGGGCCAGATCTTCGTCAATCTCGATCCGCAGGCCGAGCCTCTCCTCACTGCGTTCGGTGAGCTTCCGGCTCAGGCGGCAAAATACAACTTCGGCAAACTGCGCCTTGCGGGACGTCGCGACTACCCCATGCAGTGCAACTGGAAGGTGTACATCGACAATTATCTCGAGGGCTATCACCTGCCCAGCGTGCATCCCAGCCTGAACCGCGAACTCGACTATAACGCCTACGTCACGACGCTCTTCAAGAAACATTCGTTGCAGGCAAGCCCCATCCGCGGCCCCGAGAATGAGAGCAGGGTAGAGCGTCATTACAAGCAGTCGGAGGGCGACCTGGAGGCCGAATATTTCTGGATCTTCCCCAACTGGATGCTGAATTGTTATCCCGACAACGTCTCGCTGAATATCGTTCTCCCGACGGGGCCGGAGACCTGTGTCGCAATCTTCGAGTGGTACTTCCCTGCGGACGGTGTTGCGGCAGCCGAGCAGACGATGAAGTTCAGCGACGAGATCCAGGTGGAGGATGGGCACATCTGCGAGGTCGTTCACAAGAACCTGAAATCGCAGTCTTATGACCGGGGACGCTACAGCGCCAAGCAGGAGAAAGGGGTGCATCACTTCCACCGCCTCTATGCCAAAGCGATGGGCGTCTAAGAAAAAGGGGCACCGGAGGTTCCGATGCCCAATGAGAATGCTGGAAGGATAACGCCCGAGGTTGCTGGACCTTACACAAATCCCTTCCAAGCGAACGAGACAAACAACAGGAGTCCGAAAAAGACCGAGTGAACCAGCTCCGAAACCCCCAGTCGCACCAGCGCGAGGGGAGCGGGCTTCTTGAAGAAGAACAGCAGCCCGCGAACGACCACGGGAATGAACGCCAGGAGCACGAACTTGGGTAGAACATTCACAGTACAGGCGCCAAAGACCGCGGCGAACATTACGACCTGCCCGAAGAAAAATCCCATTCCACGATAGAAGCGCTCCGCAACTCCCCGGACGCGCGAATGATGCAAGGTGAGCTGTACGTAATGAATCTGGTCCCCGGCGAAGATCCAGTTCGCCAGCCAGAGCGCCCCAGCGACCGCGTCGAAGCGTCCTGTTACTACGTAATACGCTGCCGCTGCGGAGGAACTCAGTCCAGCTGCGCCGATCATCTGGGCGATCATGCGGTACTTGCGCGAGATCGAGCGGGCCAGCATCTGGAGGCCAAAGGCCCCAAAGGCCGCTCCGCCGATTGCAACTAGTCCGAGGTTCTTGCCGCCCCACAGCAGGGCTGTGAGGGTGATGGCGGAGACCGTGGCGAGCGCCAGCGCGAACTTAATCGCCAGCATTCGCTCCGGCACCGATTGCGCGCGCATCGGCGAAGTGCCTAGAAGGCTCTCGACCGGGGTGCGCAGCCAGAAGAGCGATAAAGCCGCGGTTACCAGAAGGACCAGACCGCTGACATTGCTGCCATGCAGGAATCCAACCGCTGCTCCCGACGCGAGCGGGACGAGCAGCATTCCCCAGGCGCCGTGCTCGCGTGGAATGACCAGGGCTTTGCGTCGCGCTGCCGGAACCATTACGAGGGTTGAAGCCATCTGCGCCATATCGATCCTCATCAATCTCCGGCTACTTCCCCGCTCCGATGTTGGTGAGCGATTTCGGAGTGTAGACACAGAACGGTTCTTCACTCATGTAATTGCCGGTCGCGGCATAGGCGCGGGCGCGGCAACCCATGCAGACGTGCTTGAATTCACAGCAGCCGCACTTGCCTTCGAGCTTGTCGTCGTCGCGCAGGTTGTTGAAGACGATGGAGTGGTTCCAGATATCGGCGAACGGCTGGACGCGCAGGTCGCCGGCGATGGCCGGCAGATAGCCGCAGGGGAAAACTTCGCCCTCGTGGGAGATGAAGCAGACGCCGGTTCCGGCGAGGCAGCCCTTGGTCATGGCGGACATCTCGCCGGGATGGCCGGCAGGATGTGCGCTGGCGGCGTGAGCCGGATGAACACTGGGACGGATCACCACTCCGGTAGATCCGGGCATCATCATGTCGGTCGGACCGATGGCGGGCGCGGACTCTGCAGAAGGTGCAACGTTTCCATAAAGCTTGCGGTCGGCCGCGCGGCGCTGCCGGGCAACGCGATAGTAATGCGGCGCGCAGGTCGCCTTCAGCTCAATTCCGCCTTCGAGGGAACGATCGTAGAACCAGTTCAACATCTCCTCGTATTCCTGCGGCGGGACCATCTGTTCTTCGGCGATATCGACGCCGCAGCCTACGGGAACGAGCAGGAAAGTGTGCAGAGCGTCGGCGCCGATTTCGCGTGACAAGCTCAGCACCGAAGGAAGCTGGCTGGCGTTGTGCCGGGCAATGGTCATGTTGATCTGCACCGACATGCCGAGTTCCTTCAGGTTGCGCAAGCCATAGACCGCAGCCTCGAAGGCTCCGGGAATTCCGCGGAAGGTATCGTGGGTGTGGGCGTCGGCTCCGTCCAGGCTGATCGAGACCCGGCGTACGCCGCTATCGACGATCTTGCGCGCGACTTCCTTCGTGACCAGGGTGCCATTCGTCGCCAGCGCCACGCGGATACCCTTCTCGGTGGCGAAGCGAGCGAGTTGGAAAATGTCAGGACGGTACAACGGTTCTCCGCCGCTGAGGACCAGGATCGGACTGCAGAAATCGGCGATTTGCGAAATGATATCGAGGGCACGCGGGGTGGAAAGGTCCCGGGGAGAAGCCAGCTCGGTTGCGGTTGCGCGGCAATGGACGCAGCGCAAATTGCAACCCTTGGTCACTTCCCAGAAAATCAATCGGGGCGTGTATTCCTTCTTCCCTGCTCCTGTTGCTGTCATTCAGTCTCCTTGCCCGTCTTCGCGGGTCTTTATGGACAGTTCCAAGATAGGAAATCGGCGAACAACCCTCGGTGCCTTGCGTCACGTAGGCTTGTGATGTACGTCACTCCGGGGGTTCTCCTTCCGAGATCGCCAGGGTTACGGGATAATCGGAAGGAATGCCATTTACCGTTTCGCATGCAGCCGCCGTGCTGCCCTTCCGCCGTACCCGCCTGCCCTGGTCGGCGCTGGTCATCGGCAGCTTTGGGCCAGATTTTGAGTATTTTCTTCGAGTTTCAGGGGACAGCCGCGCATGGCACCAGAGCCCTGATCTTTTCCTCTACTGCTTTCCGTTTACGCTTCTGGCTTTCTACGTTTTCCACCTCGTCATCCAACGTCCGGTGACGGGCCTGTTGCCGGCCTCGGTGCAGCGACGCCTTGCTCCCGCGGAAAAGGCGCTCCCGAAGAATCTCGCCGATGTTCTCTGGCTCTTCGCGGCGCTCGCCCTGGGTCTCGCGACTCACGTGCTGTGGGACTCCTTTACCCATGGGCATACCTGGCCGACTGAGCACATTGCAGTGCTCCATAACAGGCTGGGTCTCCCATTCGCCCCCTATATGCCGGGTTGGGCTTTTTTGCAGTTTCTCAGCACGATCCTAGGGCTCGTGATTCTCGGCATCTGGCTGGCGGTCTGGTATCGCACAACGCCGGCGCGCAACATCGAACCGAGAGGGCCTTCCGCAGGCGTGAGTTTTCTCCTGCTTGCGGCCATGGCCTTGGTTGCGCTTGCAGGCGCTACCTGGCGCGCCGTGTCGGAATTTGGCTATGTGCGGTTGACGATTCGCGGATCGAAGTTCCAGGTTCTTTTCGTGATCGCAGCAATTGCCTGGTTTCTCTGGGAGATATTCCTCTACTCACTGATCGTAACCATCCTGGAGAAAAGAAAAGAGGCTCATGGCTGAGCCTCTTGCCTCATGACACGGGCTGCTGTGTGCTATTGCACCCCGCCGGTATGACAATCGGAGCAATTCACCTGGCTCAGGTCGCCGATATCCACCGGATGCTTGAATGGAACGCCCAGCGCCGATCCCGCCGTCTGTACGCCGCCTTCTTCCTGCGAAAGGAGCGTGTGGCAGATCGTGCAATCCTTGCTGATGACCTTTCCCTCTTTGCTGACGTGGTTGCCGTCGTGACAGCGGAAGCATCCGTTGTAGTAGAAGTGGCCGATATTATTGGGATGCGTCTTCCAGTCCAGCTTCATCTCCGGAAACGTTGTGGTTTTGAAGATGCGCTGTAGTTCGGCGGTAGCGTCCTGAATCTGCTGCGATTTTTGCTGCGCTACCTGCGGATACGTGCTCGCATAATACTTTGGGAACTCCGCCGCAATTGTCTTCAAGGCTTCGTCGGTACTCTTGTACTCCTTGGTCAGGACGGTGACCGCCTGTTGTTTCACGTAGGGCAGCGAAGCGTCGATCCGGCCGGCCGCAAGCGAATTATCCACCGAGCGATCCGGCGGCACGTAAATGTGGGATGGGCGATTGTGGCAATCGATGCAATCCATCTTTCGCTGAGGAGCTTTGGCGACCTGGTCCGCCGAAACTGGATTGTCTTTGGTGAAGTATTCGGTGACGACGCCCTTGAGGTTGATCGCTTTCACGTACGAGATGTTCTGGCGCTTTTCGTCGGAGATGTAAGAGATCTTGTTTTCAATGTTCATGTGCCAGTGGATGCCGGTCGCCATGCCATTGTTCGCGTCGCCGCCGCCGGTCTTTACCAGCAGGTTGATGGTACGCGGGGTGTTCTTCTCGTCGTAACCAAAATGGTTGATCGTCTTCAACTGCGCCCCCCAGAACTTCTGGGGCCAGTGACACTGTTCGCAAGTCTGGGCCGCGGGACGAAGGTTTTGTACCGGAGACGGAATCGGCCGCGGAAAGGTATTGAAAGTCGCGGCATACACTTGCCGTAAGCCCGACATCTTCGACTTCACATACCAGGAGGCGCCCGAGCCGACATGGCACTCCACGCAGGCGACGCGCGCGTGAGGGGATTGCTGATAGGCCGTAAACTCCGGATGCATGACGGTATGGCAGAGCTCTCCGCAGAACTGCACCGAATCGGTGAACTCGTAGGCGCGATAGCTTCCCACCGCGCTGAGCATCAGGAACACCACCACGAAAGACAGTACGAAGGCGGCGGAACTGCGCTGCTGCGGGCTATTGAGGTCCAGGGTCGGCAGCGATGCGTGTCCACGGCGACGACGCTCCCAAAACATTCCCAAGGGGATCAGCACCAGGCCGAGCACGAGAAATCCCGGCATCACCATGTAGCCGAGAATGCCGACGTAGGCATTCGGGTGGGACGACATGACGTCGATCAGAAACAGGAAGAGGATGTTCGCAGCCGCGACAATGGCCAGCGCCATTCCGACAAGGCTGATCATGTTGCGGGCTAATTTTCTGTTCGGTTGCTCGCCCTTCGTATCATTTCCGTTTATATCCGGCATTCTCTTTCCTCCCGAATAGCCGCTTCGGCTCAAATCCCAAAACTTACCGGCAGTGTGCGAACACTGCCGGTGTGGCGAAATTCAACAATTGCAGAGCTAATCATGGGCTGCGACGCTCTTTGCTTCTGACTCTTCTACGGCTTCTGTTTCCGACCCCGGGGCCTGAGCAAGGGCTTCCGTATCCAGCGGATGCTCGTGCTGGTAATGTTCAATGCTCATACGGCCATCGAGCCATGCCCAATTCATGGGATAGGCAGCAGGGTCGTAAATCACCATGTAGAAATGCCAGACGAGGATTGCCAGGGTGGCCAGAATCGCTTCGTAGAAGTGAATGGTGAGCGCTACATCGATTGTCCAGCGTGGAATGACGGTGCCCACGCCGACCTTGAACCACGCCATCAAGCCGGTGGAAGCCATAACGATCGTGCCCCAAACCAGCGCCCAGTACTCCATCTTCTCGGCATAGTTAAAGCGTTTGTATAAAGGTTTCCTGTCGATGAAACCGAGGTAGTAGAGGGCGGTGTCGCGGGTATCGGTTACGTCCTTCCACTCGGGCAGGAAGTCCAGGATCAGTTTGCGTCCTTCGGCCGAGAAGGCCGCGTAGAGCACGTGATAGATCCCCGTCAGGATCAGGACAACGCCCGCGATGCGGTGCACCACGCTGCGGAACCTTTCGCTGTTTCCCAGCAGGAACGCGAAGATCGAGTTGGGGAATTTGAGAGCGAAGCCGGTAAAAACGAGGACAAAGAAGCTGATCAGCAAGAGCAAATGCTGGGCGCGCTGCCGCTTCGACATGCGGAAGAGAATGCGCGGAGAAGCTTTACGGCTGTCCTGCAGCTTCCGGCGGAAGATGACGATGTTGTGCAGCAACATCCCGCCGATGGTGAAAACGATCATCCAAATGTAAAACTTCGAGACCAGGTTGACGATCTTGCCGCCGACGTCGCTGCCGGCTGACATCGCATCGAGGTGAACCTTGCCCTTGATGAAGTTGTCATTGGCGCCGGGATGGCATTGGCCGCAGGTCTTCGCCAGGTTCGCATGGTTGATGGACGAATTGGGATCGCTGGAAGGCAGAATATTGTGCGCGGTGTGGCAGCTGGCACAGTTTGCGGCGATGGTCGAACCCATCTTCGATGCCATGCCGTGATAGCTGGCAAGATAGGTCGTCTCGCGCCGTCCCTGGATGCCGAATTCGTTGGAGAGCTTCACGCCCTCATGGCAGTTGGCGCAGGTGACATTGGAAATGTTCGCTGCCGAGACCGAAGAATTCGGATCGCTGGGCTTCTTGATACCGTGGATCCCGTGACAATCGGTGCAGACCGGAGCATTCCACACTCCCCGGGCGATGGCCTTGCCGTGAATGCTCGCGGTGTACTGTTTGCTCTCATTCCCGTGGCACTTGGCGCAGGTATTCGGGACATTGAACTTGAAGATCGGGGATGCCGGATCGCGTGCCGTGAGAATGTCGTGTTCGACCGTGACAGTCGGTACAAACGGCCGCGGTTTGCGAGCCGCCATTCACCGCCTTGCCGTGCACACTGTCCTCATAGGAACTGTAGGGAGCGGTGCTCAGGCCGGCGCTCTGCATGGTTGCCTTGTTGCTGTGGCAGCTTCCGCAGGTGTTGGGAATGTTGTGGCGGTTCACCCGCGAGGCCGGATCGCTTGCCGGAAGCAGCTCATGTACGCTTCCGTGGCAGTCCTGGCACTGGGCTGCTTTGCCGTCCCCTGCCTTGATCGCCTTGGCGTGCACGCCGTGGTCGTACTTGCTTTGTTCGTCCGCGTGACAGGTGGCACATTGCGGCTTGGTTGACGCTGGATCATGAGGCGCACCGTTGATCTCCGTGTGGCAATCGGTGCAATTGAATGCGCTATGGATCGAAGCCTTGAACTTGGCATCATCCACGTGCAGGCTGACTTGTTTTCCGTTGTCGTCCTTGGTCATCGAGGCATCGCTGTGGCAGGCGAGGCACTCGTCGTTGTTGATTGTCTTTTTCTTCGGTGCGGCGTTTGCCTGTGCGATCGTGAAGAGCAGGATCGCCAAGATCAACCAAATGGAACACTTCGGTTTCACAATTCCCTCAAATCAGCGCCAACCAGCGCCTGGAATGCAACAAACAGCTACTTCTTGAGCGTGCGGACGTACTTGGCGACGGCAGCGATGTCGTCGTTGCTGAGTTTGCCTTCATAACCCGGCATCTTTCCCTTGCCCTTGGCGACAACCGCCTGGATATCAGCGTCGGAGGACTTCTGAAATTCCGGGGAGTTCAGGTCGCGGGAGCCCATCTTTTTGGCCATTGCACCGGCGCCGTCGGCACCATGGCAGCTGGCGCACTTCGCCTTGTAGACCTCGCCGCCGTCGGCAGCGAAGGCGGTCAGGCTCATGGCAGCCAGGGCAGCCACAGTCAGAATTGCTTTCGATTTCATGTGAAATACCTTCCCTGTAGAGTTTTCGAACGTGCTCCGGAGGGAGCGGTAAGACCCAATCCGGAACTCTGTAAGGTCGCAGATCAGTCCCTTTCCCGCAGTGAGACTTCGCACGTCGCCATGTGACCCGCATCACGTGACATTGTGTCGTTGCGAAAATGAACACCTACGGGCGAAGCGTGAGGAAGCAACGCAAGTACTGGAAAGCAGCGGATCCAGGAGAGATAGGAATGATCGAAGCGGCGTGTATGGGAAGACGACTTGCGAGTCGGGAGCACGATTGTGACGTGCGAACATTCTCAGGGTTTCGGGCTTTTGCGAACGTTGTATTTCGCTACTCTCCCGGCCTGGGCCAACCAGCGGCGATCTGTCACGAAAAAGCCCCACTTTGCAGTGGGGCCAAACAAGGCAGGAGGTTGACTTTTCAGAAGCCGTATCGCAGGGAAAGAGTTCCGGTGCTGGCGTGGAAGTCGCGCGGCACCACCGGACCCTGCCAGCCTCGCTCGTTGTAGTCGTAGCCGCCCCAGGCTCCCTTGGCGGTCCAGTGAGCGGTGAGATCGTAGGCCATCGCCGCGGTTGGCTTGTGCCATAGGTAGTAGAGCGTCCCCTGTGGTTGCAGAGAATTCGGCTGGATCGCGTAGTCGGACACCACCAGGCTGTAATAGAGGTCCGTGCCGACGCTGTCCGTAAGGTCATAGCCGACCGAGGTCGTCAGCCTTTTCAGGGGTTTCAGGATGAGGTTGGCATGGCCTCCATAGACGGTGGTCTGGTACTGCCACTGTCCCAGCGAGTTCTGCAGCACGCTGCCCGCGCCGAAGTTGCAGGCAGGAAACAATGCCGAAACCGCTCCCAGGTTGATGCAGCTCCCGGTACTGGAATAGATATCCTGCCAGTCGAGGCCGACATCCAGCGAGAGCCTTTCATTCGGCGTGAGCATGGCGCTGAAGGCAAAGGTGCGGGTATGGTCGAGGTGATTTTGATCGGGATCGCCTCCGTTGAAGGTGCCCGCGATGCGGGTGTTGCGCTGCTCGAGCCAGTTCAGGTTGGCGGCCAGGGAGGCCCAGCGAGAAGGCTTCCACGTGCTGCGAACCTTGTAATGCTGCAGGTTTCGCGGACTGATACGGGTGACCGCTCCGTCGGCCGTGGCAATCTCTACGTCGCCGGTGAGACGGAGGGAATCGACCGGCCGCAACCATACGCCAAAGAGGCCGCCATGCTGGGTTATGTCCAGTGCGTCCAGGACATTTGTGCTTGATAGCACCTCACAGGTGCCGTTCGCGAGGGTGTTGGTGCAGGTCAGAGATGCATTCCGGGTCGGGTTCGGAGGGTAGTAGAAGGAATCCGAGTCGGTGGTCTGATCCTGCTGGATGGAACGCTCCTGCCAGCGGTAGCCGGCATGCACGCCCATACGGCGGGTGAGGTCATATTCCAAGCTGGCGGTGTTGGTGAGCAGGAGGCTGTCCTGCGCGTTGATGTAGTTGACGGTGGCTGTGTCTGCGCCGCTGCCGGAGGTGTGTTTGGGACAGGTCGCGGCGGTGTAAGGCGGTGGACAGTCCGCAGGATCGAAGAAGCCCGGCGAGAGCAGCAGCGAGCTTCCTCCGACGGCGCCAAAGAGCGAAGAATCGGCGCTCAGCCAGGCGCCGGGAAGGCGTGAGTCGTAGTAGCGGAAGGATTCGGAGAAGCGCAGCTTGTCGGTGATCTGATAGGTTGCGCCGAAGTCGGCGTTGCCGAGAATGCGCCGCGTTTTGGCTGCGCCGTTGAAGTTAAAGGCACGTTCGTTGGTGCGCGTGACGAGGCCGAGGAAGTTTTCATTCGAATTGTCGACGTGGCTGTCTCCCGAGCTGTAGAGGCCGCTGGCCGTGATGTCGAGCCTCTTGAAATAGCTCGATTGCAGGGCGAGTTTTTCGGTCGGGAACAAGCTGCGCACATCGCCGGTCCGCGTATAGGACTGGTAGCCGTTGCAGGTGGCCTTCAGCACGAACGGCCCTCCCAGCGGATTGGTACTGAACGGGGTAGCGCAGGGAAGACTGAGTCCGGCGTTGTACACCAGTCCGGCATCCACCGGCGTGTTGTTGGAGAGCACAAAGCTCAGATTGGAGTCGTACCAGTAGGTGTCGTTGCGGAAGTTGTCCCAGCTCTGGTCATAACTGATCGTGGTTCGCGGAGCGATGCGGTAATCCACGCCGAAAGCGTACGTATCCGTGATCGTCTTGAACGGCTGATTGAGCAGCACGTCGCTGCCTTCGTGAAAAGAGGTATACGAGGGACCTTCGTTGGTATTGCGACTATAGCCGAGCCGTAGCCGGAATCTCGACTCCGGAGCCAAAGTCAGCGCGTAATCCTGCATCCGGCGCACCAGGTCTTCGGAATGCGGAGACTGATTCACCTGAATGTAGGGATTGATCGGATTTAGAGGATTGGCGAGGAGGTTGTAGTCGAACGAGTTTACGTCTCGCCGGAAACTGCCGGTAAAGTCGTACCAGTGGTCCTTGGAGGCACGGAGCCGGGTCACGGTCTCCGGATCGCCGCCGTAGCCGAAGCTGCTGACGAACAGATCATCGACGAGCGCGCCTTTGCGGGTGAGGGAGCGCAGACTGAACGTCTGTTCCAGCATGCGCGGCCCGGACGGCAGATCGACGTAACTGTCGTACATCGATGCATTGCCGTCGACCCCGGTAAAGCGGTAACCCAATTCCGTGCTCTGCTGCACGTTGAAGTTCCCGTACTGGATTCCCTGCCCGGCCTCTTGCGCGTGTGCCAGCACAGGCAGGAGGCAGATCAAACACCCGGTCAGCAGGATCGTGGTTTGCATCCATGCGCTTCTCGGCTCCAGGTTGCCTTTTCGACAGAGGCGCAGATGCTTGCTTGTGAGATTGGCTTTCATACGCGTGGCCTCCCGGGGCTAGAACTTGAACAGCACGTTGCTGGTATTCGACCCGTGCACGGCGACGTGGCACAGGGTGCACTGGGCATACTTGGCGGACTGGTTGTGCAGGCTGGGCAGCGTGGCGGTGCCATGGCACTCGGTGCAGAGGGTGTTTGCCTGGCTGCGCGTCAGCAGCTTCGGGTTGCTCGAGCCATGGGGCGTGTGGCACGCGGTGCAGCCTTCGGTCTTGACCGGAAGGTGTTCGAAGACGAATGGACCCTGCTTGTCGCGATGACACTTGAAACAGACATCGTCGCCGCCGGCGGCGCTGCGCACCTGTTTCGGCTTGGCCGCGCCATGCACGTTGTGGCAGTCGGCGCAGGTGATCAGCCCCTCCTGCACGCGATGGTGCGAAGGTTTGGCAAACTCTCCCTGCATCTCGCCGTGACACGAGAAACACAGGTCGTTGGGCCGGGCTACCAGCAGCTTCTGCGGCTGGGCGGCATGGTGGACGGAATGGCAACTCAGGCAGCTCACATCATTCTTCATGTGCGAGGAGCGCATGAAGCCGGCCTGCTCGGGGTGACTCGCATGACAAGTCAGGCAACGCTGGCTGATTTCTTTGGGAGAAACGTTCTTAAAGGTATAGATCCTGGATTTATCGCCGCCGCCATCCACGTGGGCTGCGCCCGGGCCATGGCAGGACTCGCAGCCATGTGCCGGATCGCCGGCGATGGTCGAAAACATGGTTCTCGCATGCGGCGTAGCCTGTAAGTTCGTAAACTGCGCTTCGTGGCAGCTCTTGCAGGTGTCGGAGCCTACGTATCCTCCTGCGGTTTTTCCGTCAGCGGCAAAGCTCAGGCCACAAAGCAGCAATGCGCCTGCGATTACGGCCAGTAAGTATCGTTTCGCCTTCATTCTCACTCCTCAGTTCGAAGAAGCCTGGAACGGCCTCCGCGGAGGCTTCTCGCGTTCCATGAACGCATCTTCGGCGGGAGTGAGCGGATCGAGAGTGATGGAGATCACGGGCCCAAAGTGACTACAGGCCGAAACGAGAAGTTGTGATAAGGCAGTTTCAAATCAGGAGAGACGAGGAGTTCCAGGCATGTCTCGAGCGGGCATGATTCTGGGTTTGCCTTTGCGCGGCTTGGAAATTACCATGAACCGCAATTCCGCGCGCTGCGTAAAAGAATGAAAGGGCACTACAATCCAGGCTCGTGCGGCAGGAGCTACACAGTTGATCGGTAAAGTGATCGGGCATTACAAGATTCTTTCCCAGCTGGGAAGCGGCGGCATGGGCGTTGTGTACGAGGCAGAAGACACAACCCTCGGACGCCGCGTGGCTCTCAAGTTTCTGCCCGAACAGTACTCGCAGAACCCGGCTTCGCTGGAGCGGTTCCTGCGCGAAGCACGCTCCGCCTCGGCGCTCAATCATCCCAACATCTGCACCATCTATGCCGCCGAGCAATACGACGGGACATGGATGATTGCGATGGAGTTGCTGGAAGGCTGCACCCTCGGCCAGCTGATCGCCGATGGAACGCTCAATACCGATCGCGTCCTCGACGCTGCCATTCAAGTTTCCGATGCGCTGGACGTAGCGCATGCGCACGGCATTGTGCATCGCGACATCAAGCCGGCGAACATCTTCGTCACAAAAAAGGGCGTAGTAAAGGTTCTAGACTTCGGGTTGGCGAAGCTCGCGGTGGACCGTCACGCGGTGGCGCAGACCATCGGGGCAACCTCGGGGGATCCGGACAGCTATCTAACCAGCCCGGGCATGGCGGTAGGAACCGCAGCCTACATGTCACCGGAGCAGGCGCGCGGCGAAGAGCTGGATGGACGCAGCGATCTCTTCTCTTTCGGCGCGGTGCTCTACGAGATGTGTACCGGGCGGGTGCCGTTCGAAGGGGCTACCTCGCCCGTAATTTTTGCCGGGATCCTCGATCGAGATCCCATCCCTCCGCAGGATCTCAGCCCGCAGATGCCGCCGAAGCTGGCGGAGATCATCTGTAAAGCCCTGGAAAAAGACCGGGATCTGCGCTACCAAACGGCCGCCGAGTTGCGCGGAGACTTCAAGCGGCTGCGGCGAGACACCAGCGGCCGCACTCCGGCCGGGGGTTCCGCGGCCGCCACCGCTGCGTATCCATCCGCCTCCATTTCGTCACCTACCACATCGCATGCGCCCTTCCCGTCGCAGCCGATTTCCTCCGCGGCGGCGACGGCAGCGGCGCCTTCCAGCGCCTCGGTATTAATCGGGGAGGCCAAGCGGCACAAGACCGGCCTCCTGATCGCACTTGCTTTCCTGGTTGCGGTGATCGGCCTGGGAGGCTGGGCGCTCTGGTCGCAAATGCATCGCGGGCCGGTGCATCGCATTGGCCAGCAGATGTCGATCGTGCGGCTGACCAACAGCGGCAAGATCGAAGGCGCTGCGAATATCTCGCCCGATGGCAAATATGTAGTGTATGAGCTGACCGAGAATGGGAAATCGAGCCTCTGGCTGCGCCAGATCGTTACTTCAAGTTCCGTAAAGCTGCTTCCCGACTCGAATGTCAGCTACAGTGGCACGACCTTCTCGCCGGACGGCAACTTCGTTTACTACACATGGGCTCCGCAGAGCGAGCCGAACAATGCGCTCTACGTTGTGCCTACCCTGGGGGGAACGCCGCGCAAGATTCTCTCCAACATCTCGGGGCCAATCTCGTTTTCGCCGGACGGCAGCCAGTTCGCTTTCATACGCGAGCTACCCAAAGAAGGGCTGTCGACCATCGTGATTGCGAACACGGCGGATGGAACGATCAACCGGACGCTGATCTCTTCGAAGATCGGCGATCAATGGTTCAGCAACTACGGCGTTTCCTGGTCGGCGGATGGAAAACTGATCGCGACTCCGGTGCTGACGATCGGCAAGGACGGATATGGGGAAGGTATCGGCGTCGTCGATTTGTCGGGCAAGCTGACTACGCTGATCCCCAAGATCACTGGGCAGCTCGGGCGCATGGCGTGGCTTAGCGACGGCAGTGGGCTGGTATACACCGCGTCGACGCGAGTCGGCGAGCGAAACCGGCAGATCTTCTATATCAGCTATCCCGGCGCCGAAGTTTCGCGCATCACCAATGACCTGAACGGCTACGGCACGACGAGCTTTGGCGTTACGGCGGACAACTCCACCATCGTCACGATACAAACCGCGGTCGTTTCCAACCTGTGGATCACCGATGCCAACGGCTCCAACGAAAAGCAGATCACGCATGACGCGGTGATCGGGCTGCAGGGACTATCGTCCCAGGGAGGCAAGATCGTATATTCCGCCGAAGGAACCGACCGGTCGGGCATCCTGGTAGCCGACGAAAACGGCTCCGCCCCCGCGCAAGTAAGCCAGACTCGTGACTTCGTTACTTCTGCGTCGCTCTCTCCGGATGGAAAGCATGTGGTTTACATGGCGCTGCACGACAACAAGCCGAACTTATGGATCAGCGATAGCGATGGAGGCAATCCCCGGCAGCTCACCTTCGGCAATGCCGACCTGAACCCGACCTTCGGAGACAACCAGACCGTTTACTTTACGCACATCGAGGGAGGACACTTCTCGCTCGACCGCATTCCGGCCAGCGGAGGCACCGCTACGAGAGTTTCCCCACTGCAGATACAAGGGGCGCAGGTCTCGTACAAAGGCGATCGCCTGTTGGTGAACTATTACGACGAGCCGCAATCCAAGTGGCGTTTCGGAATCATGAATCCGGGCGATGGCAAGATCACCAGCAGCTTCGAGATACCGGAGAGTGCGGGGAACCCAAGCTGGACTGCCGACGACAGTGGCATTACCTATGCCAACACTCTGAATGGCGTGACCAACCTCTGGAAGGTCGATCTGAACGGCGAACACCCGGCACAGCTCACCCACTTTACCGACGGTTATATCTTCACCTATTCCTGGCTGCGCGATGGCAAGCTGGCGATCGCCAAGGGCAATTTCAACTCCGACGCGATCCTGATCCGGAATTTCCTGTAAGGGTATTGTTTCGTAAGGCATCGCAAAATTGCCTTATCGGTGTATCTAGGTGACTGCGGCGGGCGCGACCTGCAGTAACATACCGTCACCGTGACCGCTTCTCCACAACCCACGTGGAATGCCTCACTGCCCGACTCAATCCTGCAGCGGTACCAGATTGTGAGACAGCTCGGGGCGGGTGGCATGGGAGAGGCGTATCTCGCCGATGACATCCTGCTGCACCGCGCGGTTGTCATCAAGCGGATGTCGCAACGCCTTTGTCACGAAGACGACCGCAAACGCTTTCTTTCCGAAGCCAAGCGCGCCGCGGCGATCAACAACTCGCATGTCGTACAGATCTACGACGTGCTGGACGCCGAGGGCGAGCTTCTCCTGGTGCTGGAATACGTCGACGGGGGTGAACTTCGCAGGCGGTATCCGCGGAGAGTCGCGCTCGACCAGTTCTTTCCGCTCGCTTTGCAGATTGCGGACGGAGTGGCTGCGGCGCACGCGGCGCATGTAGTGCACTGCGATCTAAAGCCCGGGAACATTCTGCTGACCCATAACGGGATCGCCAAGGTGCTCGACTTCGGGCTAGCGCGGCAGTTATCGCGCCAGGAAGAAGCCACCGTCTCCATCGCGCAGCCGAGGCTCGCCGGAACCCCGGGATTCATGCCGCCGGAAATGATTCGTGAACAGGAGATTGACGAACGTGCCGACATCTTCGCGCTGGGCGTGATCTTCTACGAATTGCTCACTGCCAAGGCTCCGTTTGCCGGCCCAACGCTTCTCGATACGCTGCACAAGACGGTTCACGAAGAGCCTGCGCCCGTAAGCTCGTTCGATCCTGGCACTCCCGCCGAGATCGACTGGATCGTCTGCAAGATGCTGGCGAAATCGCGGGAAGAGCGCTACCAGAGCGTGCGCGAGGTCATCACCGACCTGACCACATGCCAGCGCAAACTTTATGGGACACCGCTGAGCACCCTGGCAGCGATGCCGGGCAGGAGGCGGCGCTCGCGCACCCGACACTGGGCGCTGATTGCAGCAGCCCTGGGGATGCTGATTGCCACAGCGGGATATTTTTCTGTCCGACGCCATGTGCAGCCAATGGTCAACCAGGTCGCGACCGCGGTGCCGGTGCACTATCGCTCGGTGGCGGTGCTTCCCTTCCAGATCATCGGAGAGGCGCAGCAGAACCTGGCGGCATACAGCGATGGCATCTGCGTCACCCTGACGTCGAAGCTGGCGCGCATCGCGGCTGCCCACGAGTTGCAGGTAACGCCTGCCTCGGAGGTTCGGCGGCTCTCGTTGAGTAATGCCTCGGCAGCCAAGCAGCAGGTGGGTGCCGACCTGGTGATCGAGGGCCAACTGGAAAAGATCGGGAAAGCGGTGCGCATCACCTACAACCTGGTGGACACACGCACCATGAGCCAGCTCCGTTCCGAGCAGGTGGAAGACACGATCGACAATTCGTTCAAGCTGGAAGACAAGATTGTCGACGGGGCGCTGAACATGCTCGATGTCCAACTGGAAGATACGGAGCGGCGGTCGCTCGAGCAACGGGGGACGTCGGACCCTGCCGCCTACGACCTGTTCCTCACCGGCAGCGGCTATCTCCGCGAGTACGAAGATCCGGAAAACGTAGAACGCGCCATCGAGAGTTTTCAAGGCGCCCTCCTGAAAGACGCAAACTATGCCCAGGCGAGCGCCGCGCTGGGAAGAGCGTACTGGCGGAAGTATGAGCTCACCCATCAACCCTCCCTGGTGGGCGAGGCACGGGTGGCTTGCGAAGCGGCGGTCAAAAAGAATCCGGGACTTCCGGATTCGCACCTATGCCTGGGAATCATTGCGGCAGGCACGGGAGAATATGAAAAGGCGGTCAAGGAGTTGGAAACCGTAGTGCAGGCCGAACCCAGTAATGACATCGCACTGCGCGAGCTTGCCAGCACCTACGAGAAGATCAAGGAACCGGCTGCGGCAGAGCAGGTTTACAAGCGCGGGATCGCCGCACGACCGCACTATTGGGCGGGATACGATTGGCTCGGGGCCTTCTACGCGCGACAGGCGCGTTACGAGGAGGCAGCGGAAGAGTTCCGGGAAGCGATCGACCAGTCGCCTGCCAACGCCATGCTCTATTCGAGCCTGGGCGGCGTCTACATCCTGCAGGGAAAGAATCAGGAAGCGATTGAGGCGCTGCAGAAGGCAGTCGCGCTACGGCCAAGTGCAAGCGTCTATCAGAACCTCGGGCAGGCCTACCTGCATGAAAGAAAATTCGATGACGCCATCAACGCCTTCCGGCAAGCCCTCGACCAGGGCAACCGCGCCTACGCGCTTTACAGCGTTTTGGGAGATGCCTATTTCTGGTCGCATTCTTATAAGACCGAGGCCGAGGATGCCTACAAGCAATCGAACAAGATCGCGCAGGAACAACAGAGCGTCAATCCCCGCGACCAGGGGCTGAATGTGATGCTTGCCTACAATTTCGCCGCTCTCGGCGACGAAACGCAGGCCCTCGATTACCTGAAGCGGGCGCAAAAAGACAGGCCGGAGGATGCCGAAACGATGTTCTTCGCCGCCCGGATCTATGCCCGGCTGGGGCATCCGAAAGAAGCTGCCGAGCGCCTGCGGCAGGCGATTGAAGAGGGATACTCGAAGGCCGATATCCGCGCCTGTCCGGACCTGGATTCGCTCCTGGCGGTTCCCGATATCCAGCGGGCGATGGCGCAGTAGCCTGCGCCATCCTTACTTGCCGCCAATCACAATGTGGGGATCGGTTGGAGGGCCACTCTGCCGCTCAAATTTGAGCGTGTAGTGGCACCCAATCACCTGGTTGTCGAGTTCTCCGCTTTGGTAAAAGTCGCGAAACTCTTTCGGGTGACTACCCTTGAAGGGATTCTTGCAGCCCGCCACGTCAGAATGCGCCTCGGGGAAGCTCAGCTTTCGATCGTCCGAGTGCTTCCATAACACGACATCATCGTTTTCGACGGAAAGACAGATCTCCGCATGGGTCTCGGGCGGTTTTGGCACGGCGTCAATGTCAACGGTGTAGATTCTCGCCGAACCGGAGTGGTCCACTTTAAGACCTGGATAGCTCGCCTCGGGCAGCTTACTGCAATCGACGGGCGTCACTCCCGGCGGAGACGACCCACCCGCTACTACGACTCTCTTATGGCACGCGGCAGTGAACAGCAGCACCGCCGACAGCCAAATCGTCAGCTTCTTCATGGTCAACTCCTGGGCGAGAAGCATGGATTCAGCACGGCACCCTCGCCTTTCGGCTCCGGCGGGCGCAAAGTGTATGTCGGAAGGCCGGAAAAGGCAACGATTCCCTGCTAGAATCGGCACCACATTTCGATCTTCCGGCGGAAGGACAGCCGGATGCCGGGTTCGCTTAAAGGATCACACCATGGGAACGATGACGGGATTTGGGGGAGTTGCTGCCGCCGCCGATGCGCCGACCATCCGCGTATTGCGCGGAACGCTGGTGGAGGAATTGAAACTGGACCGCTTTCCGTATTCCATCGGACGAAAGCCGGAGAATGCGCTGGTGATCTCCGATCCCAGTATCTCGCGCGAACACGCGCAGATCCTTCACGAGGGCGACGATTACGTCTTCGTGGACCTGGGCAGCAAGCACGGCAGCAAGGTCAACGGCGCCAAGGCAGACCGGTGCGTGCTGAAGCCGAACGATCGCATCGACCTGGGACTCGCGCAGGTCCACGTCATCTTCGCGCCGCAGGAGGCGGTGGGCGAGTCGCTGATCCAGAGGCTCTCGAGCTGGCAGGAACACTCCACCTATTCCGATCTCGAACACCTGCGCGAATTTCTGGACGCGGCGCGGCGTCTCAACCTGGCATCTGCGGTCTCCGAGGTACTCACCATCCTGGTGGACTTTAGCTTGCGCGTGACCAAAGCGGAGCGCGCATTCTTCTTTAAGCCCGGGCCCGGCGGCGAGATCGTGATGACCTATGGGCGCGATGCCGAGGGCAAGATCCTCACCGATGCACAGACGGTTTCCCACTCGGTTCTGAAAGAGGCCGCGGCCTCGGGCTCAGACTTCCTGATTACCGACACGCAACAGGAATCGAACTGGTCGGCGCGGCAGAGTATTGTTGCCCACAACCTGCGAAGCATCCTCTGCATTCCGCTGCGGCGCAAAGTCGGTTCGCGCGACGAGAACCTCTGGGGACTGCTCTATCTCGACAGCCATTACCGCACCAAGGGATTGACGAACATCAGCCACGACATCGTAGGCGCCCTCGCGAACGACGCCGCAGCCCTGATTGAGCATGCGTACCTTGCGGAAGCGGAAGACCAGGCGCGGCGCGAACGCCAGGAGATGGGAATCGCCGCCGAGATCCAGAAGCAGTTGCTTTCGGTGACGAACCCCGACTGCAAGTTTGCTTCGTTCAAAGCTCGGACAATCCCCTGTAAATCGGTCGGAGGGGATTTCTACGACATCGTGGCGGCCGGCGATTCGCTTTACTTCGTCTTCGCCGACGTGAGCGGCAAAGGGATCTCCGCGGCGTTGCTGGCCTCGGTGCTGCATGGCGTGGCGTACTCGCATTTTGTACAGCAGCGCCCGGTGGAGGAAATGGTCTCCGCGGCCAACCGGCTCCTGTGCAACAAGCAGTTGCTCGGCAAATATGCCACCCTGCTCGCGGGCCAACTGCGCGCGGACGGCGAATTGACGATCGTCAACTGCGGACACCTGCCGCCCTTGCGGATCTGCAATGAGAAGGTCGAGGCACTGGAGACTTCGTGCCTGCCCGTCGGTCTCTTTCTCGATGCGCAATACGAGGTGCTGAAGACGAAGCTTGAGCCCGGCAGCCGTCTGCTGGTTTTCTCGGACGGCGTGACCGAGGCGGAAGACCCGAGCGGCGAGTTCTTCGGGGATGACCGGCTGCATTCCGTGGCGGCCCGGGGGGTCGAGGCGGTACTGGAGCAGGTGGTGAACTTCGCCCAGGGCCAGGCGCTGAACGACGACTGCTCCCTGCTGGAGCTGCAGTACATTGGGTGACGAGACGCGTTTGTTAACTGCTTAGTACATTCCCAGCCCGCGAACGGCCAGCCTTCTCAGGAAGTAAGGGATTCGGCCCCGGCTATTCTTTCCACACAGCAAATCTAGATAAGAGTTTTCCGCGCAGGTGCTTACAACCTCATAGTCGGCAGGTTCCGTTGACTCGACGTCGATCGGGATGGAAGGGTGACGAGGCAAACTCCGCGTCCTGCGGTTGCATTGCGGGTCGGCAAGCAGGTTAACGAGGTGGAAAACAGCGCGGAAGGAACCTTTCTAACTAAGGTCTCTGGCCCCCACGTTATCTTGCAATTTCCTCAAAATACTGCTTGCCGTCGCTCTCCGCATCGGGGTATTCTTTGCCTCCCCTTAGTCTCTCCTCCGCTTTTTACCTTAGGAGCTTGCCTTGAAGATCTGGCCCAAAGTAATGCTTGTTGCGGTCGCGTGTGTCCTCTGCTATGCCGCTGGACACTTCTACACCGGGGGAAGTTATCTGCAGATCCGGCCGCTGCTGACGTGTATCGGCATTTTGCTGGTGACGTGGATGCAGTTGTAGTTCGCCCTACTGTTTCTCACCAAAATTCCCGCCATTGCCCACCTGCACCCTTGCAGGCGCAGACTTCTGGAAAGACTCCCGCACGGATCGATCATCGGTTGACTTCATCCACCTTATGGAAATTTCCGCCTGGAGAAAGGTTGGAATTGATGGTGACTCCATTGCCGTTGGTGTAGTAGTTGGACTTCGGTCCGCTGAAAACCTGGAATTGCGTGCCGGTGTTGGAGTCGCGAACCGTGGTCAGTCCGGTCAGCATTTCACCCCAGCCGGAGACCTGTTGCGCCTGGGCGTGTTGCTGCGATTCGTAGCGAGCGACCTGCTGGTTCATGGCGGCTTCGCGCTGCTGGTGGTAAACCTGCATCTGTTGCAGGAATTGCCGGAAGCCGGCACGGATCTGATCGAGACCCATCTGCGTCATACGTTGCTGATAACGCTCCCAGTCAGGATTCACCTGCCAACTGTCGATCATGTGCTGGATCATGGATGCAGCGAGAGGGGTCGTATCGGGCGACTCAATCGAGCTGATAATAGGATCGACCTGCCACAGTCCGCTGCTCGGATGCAGCGTGCTTCGCGCATAAACCGAGACAACACGCGGCCCGTCCGAGGTTGCACAATCGTAGGCGACCGTCCCCTCGGTCACGCGGCTACCCGCGTCGGCGTGCCATGCCGACGGCATCCTCGGCTGCCAGTCAGATTTGATCGCAGTAAACGTCTTGCAAACACCTGAGAAGCGGTGCCTGGCGTATGTTTCCGCGTAAGGCTGGGCTTCGCGATAGTTGTCGACAAGCATCTGGTACTGCTGCGGCTTGATGGCGGCATGACCGGCAGGTCCCGTGTGGGGGCCCGGCAAGACATAGGGCGGCACGTTGGGATCGTCGATGCGGATGATGACTTTGCCGTTCAAGGCGCGAACATCCATCATCCAACGCACATCGAAATAGCCGAAGCGGTACATGCCGCCTTGTACCTGCCAGCCCAGCGGGACATCCATGGAGAATGCGCCTTCCGCCGAGTCGGTATAGCGAACCCAGTTAAGTCCGGCAGCGGATTTGGGAAGCGAATCGGCATAGAGCGGCATAGCGAAGATGGCGATGCAAAGAGAAGACGCAATGCCAAGAAGGACCGGGCGATTTACGTTCATCGCATGCTCCTGGGAAAAGGCTCAGCGTGGGGGAGAGGGATCGGCCTGAAATCGCGGGGATTTTATCACTGCACTCCGGAGGAATCGCTGCTGATTCGCTCGGCAAACGCTATTTCGTTGCGCACTGGAGCACGCGCTGCAAGACAATCCGCTCGCCGGTGAGCCGGCCGGGGCCGCTGTCGTCGTGGATCAAACCGCGCAGCGAGGCTTGCGCCGGCCCGGAGGCGAGGGCCTGTTCGAGCTGGGCATACTTGGCGTCCTTCTCCACGGGCGTGGCGTCGCCGCTCATGGCGATGACGATGTTGCCCGCGCAATCGTTGGCCGCAAGGACGTTCACTCCGGCCACGCGCTCGACCGTCCCGAAGACATTTACAACGCGGCCATAGAACCACTGCGGATCATGCAGGATATTGCAGACGCTGATGGGAGGACTGGTCGCATCGAGCGCGAAGTCAACCGGAACTCGCGTCCGCACCCGCGCTGCTCTTCCCTTCACCAGTACCGGGTTCCAGTGCCACTGCCGTACTGCTTCTGCCGCGGCATGGATGAGGTCCGGACGTTGATCGCTGCAGTAGCGATCGCAGCCGAGCGTTTGTACGTTGCCGGCCTCGTCGAGCACAACATCGAGAACCACGGTCGTCTCTACCCAACGTTGCAAGGCTTCGGGCGGATAGACCGGCTTCACAACCTTGGCGGGCGATTGCAGCAGATGCGGGATGTTCACGACGCCAGGGATGTTCTTCGGCAGCTTCGGAAGCTCCTGCGCAATCGCAGGCAGAGTGAGCAGTGCAAACAGAATCATGGGAGGGCGAAGACGGAACATAGGTTCATTATCCGCCGCGGAACAGCATGAGGGAAGGTGGCTCGGTTCGCGGTTCGGCGTGTGAGGCCTAATCCGATACGGGCGTCGGCGACGGACATTTGCTTGATCGCGCCGGCAGTTTTGGAATGACTGCTTCGTGACGAGCGTTGCTGGCGTTCCCTTGTGATCAGGGATGAGCGCGAAGTGGCGCAGTAGCCAATGCGGGAACTTATCGGTAAACGATAGACGCCCTAGTTCCTCTTGGTTAAGAAAAGATCGTCGTGTTGTTCCTGGAGAGAGGGATGGTAGTCTGTCGCCTCCGAAGCCTGTGCTCCCCGAATCAACCTCTAAACTCCCCAAAATAGAGGGAATTCTGCGCGCGCATGCAACCCGGCATCACGCTCACGCGAGGTAATGATGTTCTTATCCAAAGGCGTCCTCAAGGTCGCAGCATGCGCTGCATCCATGTTGCTCGTAACCGGCTATGCGTTCTCGGATCAAAAGAAAGGCGGCGATCGCGACGACGATGACATCATCAACCACCTTTTCGTGCCCGACTCCGCGAACAATCGGGTGCTGCTGTACCACCATCCGAAAACCAACGGCCAGAATGCGGATGTAGTGCTCGGGCAGCCGGACTTCGTCACTACAACTTTTTCGGCGACCTCATCGACAATGAGTTTTCCGGGGTCCTCGACCCAGGATTTGCTTGGCAAGAACGTCTACGTGGGCGATGCCAGCAACTGCCGTGTGCTCGGATTCAAGAAGCCGTTCACCAATGGCGAAGCCGCGACCCTGGTAATCGGCGCACCGGATTTCACTACCTCGTGCACGAACATAGGGGGTGTGCCGACCGCCAGCAGCCTGGGCTTCACTGGCGGAGTAGCTTTGGATTGGAAAGGAAACCTGTGGGTGGCCGACTTGGGAAACAACCGCGTATTGCGCTTCCCGCGCCCATTCACGAATGGAGAAGCCGCGGATGTCGTCCTCGGGCAGGCTGACTTTGTTTCGAGTAACTGTAATGGAGCCACGGGCACGGTTTCGCAGTCGACTTTGTGCCGGCCATCCGGCATTGCATTCGATCTGCAGGGTGACTTGTGGGTAGCCGATAGCAACAACAATCGGGTGCTGGAATTCCGGCCTCCGTTTACGACCGACATGAATGCGAGCGTGGAGTTGGGCCAACCCGCAGCCACCGCCTTCACCTCGAACGCGGTGAACAATGGTGGAGTATCTGCCTCTTCGCTGGACTACCCGACCGGCGTCGGATTCGATCTGTTACACAAACGGCTATGGGTGGCGGACCGGTACAACAACCGAGTTCTGATGTACGACGCACGCTTCCGTAATGGGATGGCGGCGGAACTCGTATTGGGCCAGCCGGATTTTGTTTCCAGCAACGTCAACCAAGGCCTCCCCGCTCCAACCGCAGCAACCTTGGACAATCCGGATGGGATCGTCATCCACCTTACAGGCGACGTCTGGGTTGGCGATACACAGAACAACCGCACTCTGAAATTCAGCGCGCAGTGCAAGAAGAACGGCGAGAACGCCTCGCTGGTATTGGGACAACCCAATTTCACGCAGAACGCTGCAAACGAAGGCGCCCCTGCGAGTCAGTCTTCGCAAGACCAACCGTTCAGCGCCGGACCTTCATTGATTGCTTTGGGCGTGCTGGCAGGTTTGGCTGGCGGTAAACAGTGGATTGCACGGCTCCGCCGAAGCTAGAGGAACAACCATGCGATCGATTATCGGGAAGCTGCGCAAACACGAACTCGCGATGCGGGTGCTGCTGGTACCCGTGTTCGTGGGGCTGTGCTACTGCTTTCAGTGGATGTGGCTGCGCGGCTTCACGACCGAAACGCTGGTGCGGATTTCGGCGGTGCTGGGGGTTTCCATGCACCGCCTGACCCTCGATGTCGTCTCGGTGGGCGGAATTCGTGCGCGGTTCGAAACGGCTTGCACGATGATCGATGCTTTCTTTGGCGCAATCCCGCTGCTATGGAGTCTGAAGTCTTCGATTGCGAGAAACGTTGCACGGCTGGCGGCGTTGCTGCCAGCCATGTTTTTACTGAATGTCGTGCGACTGGAATTCGGCTTCGTCGCACTGAGCAAAGGTGCGCCGTGGTGGCTGGCGCACGAGTGCGTTTCCGGGCTGACCTATTTTCTGGTTTATTTGTACATCGTGCATGAGAGGAAACGCGATGCTGCAACCCACCGGGAACCTTCCCCGGATTCGCTTGCAGTGCCTGCGTTTGAGTCCTAGCTAACGCGTCTCCAGAACGATGGCTACTTTACGGGGTCCGTGTGCGCCCTGCACCAGGATCTTCTCGATATCCGCAGTGCGGCTGGAGCCGGTGATCAGGCCGAAGTACGATGCATCCTTGAGATCGCTGTTCATCGCTTTGCGTAGGGCCGTGGTGATGTCGGGCATCAACTGGTCAGAAGTTGCATAGACGATGTGCGTCGGAGGAATGATCGAACCGCCACGCCCTCCGGAGCGACTGGAACTGAGAATCGATCCGGTCTGCGCGATCAAACCCTCACACAAAGTGATCGTGACCTGGCAATCTTCGGGGGCTCGTCCGCCGCTCGACCACAGTACCGGGCGATCGCCAAAAGCGGCGGTGAAGCGGCGTAAAGAAGGATGGTCCTGCACATAAACGCTGCCGGCGGGGAGCGATGAAAGAAGTTCGCCCAAGGCGTGGGTTGAGCCCTCCGCATCGCCGGCGATCTTGACCTCAGTCAGGTTCGCTTTGCATTCCGCGAGGAAGCGCTCCATCGCATCGGGGATAGGCGCGTAGATCTGGTCGAGCGTAACGCTTGCGCCGTCGATGGCGGGATCCAAAGGCACGTTGGCTTTGCGGATGCGGTCGAGAATCCGCTCACGGCCGGGATTAGTTGTGGTTGCCATTTTGTTTTCTCCACAAAGCGCGGAAGGAATCTTTCGGCACATCCATCACGGCACGATATTGCGTCCACTTGGCGAGCGGGCCCAGCAGTCCTGGACTGATTCCTAGGGCCATTGCTGCGCGCAGGGACTTGCGGCCGAACCATCCGAAGAAGGCGAAGCGGCTGCGGCTCATGGCGGCCCAGCGGAAGAACGAGAAGCCGACTTTCTCGCTTAATTTTGCCTCGCCCTCGGCGACATACTTTCGCCGGTTCTCCAGCAGATGATCGCTGAGCTTGATCTTTACCGGGCAAACGCTGTTGCAGGCGGTACACAGGGTGCATGCGTAGGAAAGATGGCCGTAATCCTTCTGGCTTTGGAAAATCGGCGTCAGCGCGCTGCCGATGGGGCCGGGATAGGTGGTGGAGTAGGTGTGTCCCCCGACCTGCCGGTAGACGGGACAGATGTTCAGGCAGGCGCCACAGCGGATGCAGCGAAGCAATTCCTGCTGGGCTTTATCGGCGAGGACCTCGGTGCGGCCGTTATCAACGAGGACCACGTGGAACTCTTCCGGACCGTCGACTTCGTCGGCTGTCTTCGGACCGCCGATCAACGTGCTGTAAGTGGTGATCGGCTGGCCTGTGCCGGTGGTTGCGAGCACGGGCCAGAGCACGCCGAGATCCTCGAGTCGCGGGATCACCTTCTCGATACCGGTAACGACGACATGCACGCGGGGAAGGCTTGTTGTCAGGCGGCCGTTGCCTTCGTTGGTAGAAATCGCGACCAGACCGGCATCGGCGACCAGGAAGTTTGCGCCGGAGATCCCCATTTCCGCGGAGAAGAAAGCACGGCGCAGGAAGCGGCGTGCGGCGGCGACCAGTTCCTGGTGGGTCTCGCCATCCATGTCTTCCGGGATTTTTTCCTGGAAGAGATCGCGGATCTGCTCGCGGGTGAGGTGCATGGCGGGCGTCACGATGTGGTAGGGGGCTTCGTTGCGCAACTGGACGATCAATTCACCGAGATCAGTCTCCCACACCTTCATTCCAAGTTTTTCGAGCGCGGGCGAGAGATGGATCTCTTCCGTCACCATCGACTTGGATTTGACGACGGTCTTAACGTGGTTCTTCTGCGCGACCTCGCAGATGTACTGGCGGGCATCGGCGGAGTTCTCAGCCCAGTAGACATGGCCACCACGTGCGATAATTTTCTCTTCGAAGGACTGCAACAAAGCCCCGAGGTTGCGAATGCCCTCGGATTTCACCTGTGCGGCGCGTGCGCGCGCCGCTTCCCAGTCGGCAAAACGTAACTTGCCCTTGTCAACGGCAGCGTCGTAGCTGTCCATGTTGCGCTTGATGGTGGCGCGATGGGTGAGGTCGGCGGACTTCTGCGCCGCGGCTACGAGGAACTCTTCGGCGATGCGGCTCATCGTGCCTCCTGCGAGGTGTGCGCCAGGATCGACGCGATGTGAATCGCTTTGGGCAGGTGCTGCTGGAAGCGCAGAACACCGTCGAGATGCATGAGGCAGCTCGGATCGACGGCGGTGACATATTCCGCGCCCGTCGCCTCGATGTTCGCTACCTTGGTCTCGCCCATGGCAGAAGAGATCATGCCGAACTTCGTAGCAAACATGCCCCCGAAGCCACAACATTCGATGGCATTCGGCATAAGTTTCAGTTCCAGGCCCTTCACCTTACTGAGCAGCGTAATCGGTTCGTTGTAGATGCCGAGTTCGCGGGTTGCGTGGCAGGAGGGATGATACGTGACGCTGTGCCAGAATTCGGCACCGACATCCTGCACGCCCGCAACTCGCACCAGGAATTCGCAGAGCTCGAAGGTACGTTTGCCGACGGAAATTGCGTCCTCTCTCAGAGCACTGTCTTTCAGGAGCTCGGGGTAATGGGTGCGCACCATGCTCGTGCAGGAACCCGAGGGGCAGACAATCTGGTCATAGTTGCGGAAGACCTTAACGAACCGTTCGGCGCAAGGACGCGCGGCATCCCACTGGCCGGTGTTGAAGCCAGGCTGGCCGCAGCAGGTCTGGTCTTCGGGATACTCGACGGAATAACCGGCGCCGCGAAGAACCTTGACCGTGTCAAGGCCGACCTGCGGCTGCATCTGGTCGACAAAACAAGGAATAAAGAGAGCAACGCGTTTATTCATCAGCGGCTCACCTTTTCTAAGAGGTAAAGATAGGAACGATAGACCTCTCCCGTGGAGCGGGTCATGCCGATCTCGCAGGTGCGGCTGCTGGAGAAATAGCCTTCGTGATGCTTGGCGGCGACTTCCGCTGCCTCGTGCCTGGTGGCCGCTTCGGTTAGCTCCGGCAGGAGGAAGCCGCGGTCACCCGCGAAACCGCAGCAACCGGCGGAGGGAGGGATAGTGACCGATTCACTACAGGCTTCGGCGATTTTCTGCAGCTTCGGCGTCAGGCCAAGCTTGGTGACCGAGCAGACCGGGTGCAGCGCCACCGAGCCGATCTTGCGCTCGATCGTCAGCTTGGGCAGAAGTTGCTCGGAAACGAAGTCAATGGAATCGATAATCTTCAATGCATCGAAACGTTCCTGGTTGGCCGGCGTGAGATAAGGGCGCGCATTCAGGAACCCATAGGTACACGGGCTGGTGTCGATAACAATGGGAAGCTTTCCCTGCTCCGACCAGCGCCAGAATTTTTCGATGGCTTGATTGGCAATGATCTTGTGCGCACGATCGAAGCCCTTCGACGAGAACGGGGTTCCGCAGCAGGTGCCTTTGACGTCGTGTGGAATGAAAACCGCCGATCCCGCACGATGAGCAATCGCCACCATTACTTCCATCAGGGAGCGATCTTTCTCTTCCAGCGGCAAGCGTCCCATGGTGCGCGAGATGCAGCTCGGGAAATAGACGGCGACTGCGCCTTCCCGGTGGGTACGCGGGATGGAAGCAGCCGCGTGCGGAACATCGGTGGTCCAGAGAGGGACGGTGTCGCCCAGGCGCTTGCGCAATGCTCGGGTGATGCCGACCATAGCCTTCGTGCCGAGCACCGATTGCGCCAGGTGACCGAGGCGAAGCGACCAGCGAACCGCGAACTCGGTCTTCGCAAAATCTTTGGCGATGCGTACCGACCAGGTGTGTTCTTCCTCGGTGTGGCGCATGCGGCGGAAACGCTTGACGAGCGAACCAGTATCGATGCTCACCGGACAGGCGGTAGCACAGAGGCCGTCGGCGGCGCAGGTGTCGAGCGCCATGTAGGGGAATTCCTTGTCGAGCGCGGAATACAGTTCCCGGTCGCTGTGCCCGTTCTGCTGAATGCGCGCCATCTCGCGGCGCACGACAATGCGCTGCCGCGGGGTAAGCGTGAGCTCGCGGCTGGGACACTTCGGCTCGCAGAAGCCGCACTCGATGCACTTATCGACTTCGGGCTCGACCGAGGGCAGCTGTTTCAAGTTGGCAAGGTGGGCTTTTGGATTCGAATTGATGATGACGCCGGGATTGAGCAGGTTCTGCGGGTCGCAGAGCTGCTTGAGGCGGCGCATGATCTCGTAGCCATCGCTTCCCCACTCGGTTTCGACAAACGGAGCCATGTTGCGGCCGGTGCCGTGCTCGGCCTTGATCGCGCCGTCATAGCGGTTGACGACGAGATTCACGATGTCGTCGATGAAACGCGCGTACTGATCGATGTCGCCCTGGGTGTTGAATGACTGCGTGATGACGAAGTGGAGATTGCCGTCCTTGGCGTGTCCGAAGATGATCGCGTTGTTGTAATCGTGACGCTTGAAGACCTTGGTGAGGTCGATGGCGCCCTCGGCCAGGCGCTCGACCGGAAATGCCACATCTTCGATCACGACGGTGGTGCCGCTCTTGCGAACCGACCCGACCGACGGGAACATGCCGGCGCGAATCTTCCAGAGCAGGGCCTGTTCCATGGGATTGTGAGTCCAGGTCGGATTCTCCACGAGTTGGAGCGTGCTGCTGGCGTCCCTCGCCAATTCCTCGAGTTGACGGCGCTCGGCTTCGTCGGCCGATTGGAATTCGACGAGCAACCCCGCAGCGCCTTCGTTCAAGATCTTCAGCGACGCCGGAACGCCGGGCTGGTTCTCGACCGAGCGCAACGAGGCGCGATCCATGATCTCAAGCGCCTTCGCCCCGGCCTGACGCAAAGGAACGATGGAAGCGGAGGCTGCGTAGAGATCCGGGAAGAGCAGCAGTCCCGTGTACTTCACCGGAAGATCGGGGACGGTATTCAGGATGGCTTCGGCGATGAAGGCCAGTGTCCCTTCCGATCCGATGAGCACATGCTGGAAGATGTCGATGGCACGATCGAAATCGATGAATGCATTCAGCCCGTAGCCGGTGGTGTTCTTCATCCGGTATTTGCTGCGGATGCGATCGCGCAGCGCGGGTGTTCGATTCGATCTGTGCTTTGAGATTGAGAATGCCGCGCGTGAGTTCGGGCTCGCGGGCATGGAAGAGCTCGTCGGCGTTGGGATCGCGCGTATCGATCACCGTTCCCGAGGGCAAAACGAATTTCAATGACTGCAGTGTGTGGTACGCATTTTGTTCCACGCCGCAGCACATACCGCTGGAATTATTGGCGAGAATGCCGCCGATCGTACACGTCGAGATCGACGCGGGATCGGGGCCGATCTTGCTCTTGAAGGGAGCCAGCGCCAGGTTGGCACGCGCTCCGATCAGTCCCGCTTGCGCCCACAGGCTCTTGCCGCCATCGCGCACCTGCACTTCGCGCCAATGCCGCGCGACATCGACCAACAGCCCGTCGGAAATCGACTGGCCGGAGAGGCTGGTACCGGCAGCCCGAAAAGTCAGGGGAATTTCATGCTGGTGGCTGAAACGAAAGAGACCCTGAATTTCCTCGATGCCTTTTGCCTGAATGACCGCCTGCGGGATGAGGCGATAGAAGCTGCCGTCAGAGGCATAGGCGATGCGATCGATGGGACGGGTGAGAACCCGATTGGCGTCCACGACGCCGTTCAATAAGGATTGAAGTCCTTCCGTGCTCAACTTCGATGGCGCAGTGACAGTCGCCGCCATTTCTTCTCCGAGTAGCCGGTGGCCGAGTTGGGGGAGCACTCAGCCACCAGCTTATACCTGGATCAATGCACCAGGTGGGTAAAAGGAGCTACATAGGCCATGAGGAAAACCATGATGCCGCAGAGTGCCGCGAGCGCGATGCTGTGGAAGAAGACGTAACGCAGGATGTCTCCTTCGTGCCCGTACCACTGGGTCGCGGTACTGGCTACGACAATGCTCTGCGCGTCGATCATCTTGCCCATCACGCCGCCGGCGCTGTTGGCCGAGGCCATCAGCGTGGGCTGGATGTGAATCTGCTGGGCAGTGATCTTCTGCAAGCTGCCGAAGAGCACGTTGGAGGAGGTGTCCGAACCGGTGAGCGCCACGCCCAGCCAGCCGAGCAAGGTGCCAAAGAACGGATACATCACGCCGGTGCGCGCGAAAGCCAGGCCCATGGTGGCATCGACGCCCGAGTAGCGGGTGAGGAAGCCGAGGCCGAGCATGCAGGCGATGGTCATCATCGAGAAGCGGACTTTCCAGATCGTCTTGCCGTAAATCTTTGCGATCCGGAGCGGGCCACAACCCATGATGAAGCCGGAGAGAATGCCCGCGATCAGGATCCCCGAGCCGGTAGCCGAGAGCCAGTTCAAGGTAAAGACCGCGGGCTCAGGGGTGGGCTTGAGAACGACAGGCGGCATCCGCGAAATCATGTTGTGAATCGCGGTGACCGGGAAGTTGAGAAGGGTGAACTTGTGTCCGGCGATCGCCAGGGTGTTGAGGAAGAGCTTGCCTTTTTGCGAACCCCAGGTAAAGACGGCGACGCTGAGAATGACCCAGGGCGTCCAGGCGGCGACGACTTCGCCGGTGGTGCGGCCGTGCCCCTTGGTCGTATCGCGGTTCTGGTCCTCGTGCTCAAGACTCCAGATCTTCTTGGGCTTCCAGAGCTTCAAGAAACCGATCAAGAGCACCATTGATACAACCGAGGCGACGATATCAACCAGCCATGGGCCGTGGAAGAGCGCCATCAGCAACTGGGTGAGAGCGAAGCTTCCACCGGCGACGAGAATCGCGGGCCAGATCTCGAGCATGCCGCGAAATCCCGCAAAGGCCCAGATCAGCCAGAAAGGAACGAGCAGACAGAATGGGGTGAGAATCCAGCCAATATTGGCGCCGAGGATCTTGGGATCCATACCGGTAACGCCGCTCAGGGCGATGATGGGAATTCCGAGAGCTCCGAAGGCGACAGGCGCGGTGTTCGCAATCAAGGAAAGACCCGAAGCTTGCAGGGGGCGGAAGCCCAGGCCGATGAGGATCGCGGCGGTCACGGCAACCGGGGTTCCGAAGCCGGACGCACCCTCGAAGAATGCGCCGAAGCAAAAGGCAATGAGCAGCAGTTGCAGGCGACGGTCCTGCGTAATGCCCATCATGCTATCTTGCAGCACCTTGAATTTGCCGGTCTCATTGGTGAGCTGGTACATGAAGATCACGTTGAGAATGATCCAGCCGATTGGAAACAGGCCATAACCGGCACCATAGGTTGCGGTCACCAGGCCGAGTTTGAGCGGCATGTGAAAGATACCGACGGCGACAAGAAGCGCGGCGACCAGGCCAAGCAACGCCGAGTAATGCGCCTTGATTTCGAAAACTGCGAGGCTGCCGAGCAGGACCACGATCGGCAGGGCGGCACACAAGGTGGAGAGCCACCAGTGGCCGAGCGGATCATAACCCTGGTGCCATGCCTGGGGGTGGGTGGTCTTGAGCAGGATGAGTGCTCCGAAAACGATGGCCACGACGGCGACGGTTCCTGCAATCGTCCTCGCAAGCGACGGCGCCGGGGGTTGCGTGGGTGCGACGGCAGGCGCTTTCGCGACTGGCGGAGGGGTGGCAGTGACGGACATAGTTGCCTCGACTTCCGTAAGGTGGCTGCGCCGGCGGCCGAAGGGGACTGGGTAAAATGCGCGCCCGCAGCTTCAGGATTGTCCTTTTCCGCATGTACGACGGTATGTGATGTGCCTCACAGGTTGGCGTGAGGCAGCGCACCAGATCGACAATCGTCGATATTGGGAGCGCGGTGCGCCGGATCACTCGCGAGCGGGCTGGAAGAAGTCGACGGGCAAACCTGTTAGCGGGACGGCCCCACCCAGTCCCTGGCGGGACGAGGGTGGGGTATCCACAGCTTGCTAGCAGCAGCGCATGGGAGGTTTCGCGAGGTCGACCTCGGGAGGACCGAAGGCTTCCTTGGGAATCTGCTCACCCTGCAGCGTCTTGATCCAGCGCCTGGCAGCGTCGATAACGACGAGCACGACGCCGGCGATAAAGATCACCATCAGGGTCGAATCGAGGTAGCCCTGGAAGACCTTTCCCGGCTTGGCAGTCAACGGCCAGAAGATCGTCTTGATGGAGAGGACCCCGGCAGTCAGGGTCGTCACTCCCACGAAGCACATGGGAACAAAAGTACAGATCGCATACTTGGCTTTGCCCATGTTGATCAGGAAGGTGGTGCAGACCGCCAGCGCAATCGTCGCGAGCAGCTGATTCCCTGTGCCAAACAGCGGCCAGATCGTGGAGATGTTGCCGGTATAGATCAAGTAACCCCATCCCAGCACCACGAGCGTAGTCGTGGCGTACGTGCCGGGCCACCATTTCTGGTCGGAGAACGGTTTGTAGACCTTGCCCAGCAGCTCGTGCATCACGTAGCGCGCTACCCGGGTGCCCGTATCGACGGTCGTCAATATGAACAGAGCCTCGAACATGATGGCGTAGTGGTACCAGTAGCTCATGAGGCGATCCATGCCGGGCAGGCCGCGGAAGATTTGCGCCATGCCGACCGCCAGCGATACCGCGCCGCCGGTGCGGCCGGCGAGGTTTTCGCCGACTTCCCGCGAAAACATATCGAGATTGACGGTGTGCATCCCGAGTTTCGCGAACACTGCGGGTGTCGTGTTGATGGCGAAGTAATCTCCGGGGAACATGGAGGTGGCAGCGATCAGTGCGAGCACGCCGACAACTCCCTCGCAGATCATGGCGCCATAGCCGATAAATCGCGCGTCGGTCTCCTTGTCGAGCATCTTGGGCGTGGTTCCGGAGGAGACGAGTGAATGAAATCCGGAGATGGCGCCGCAGGCGATGGTCACGAAAAGGAACGGAAAGAGCTTGCCGGGAATAATTGGGCCGCCGCCGTGAACGAACTGGGTGACTGCCGGGAACTTGATATCGGGATGAACGAAGAAGACACCGACGATGAGGATCGCGATGGTGCCCAGTTTTATGTAGGTCGAGAGATAATCGCGCGGCTCGAGCAGCAGCCACACGGGAAGAATCGATGCCACGAAACCGTAGATCGCCATGAGGATGGTGATCTGGTGGCCGGTGAAAACGAGGGTGTGGGCGTAAGACGACGCCGCGAACGTATGGCCGCCGATGAGAGCAGCCATCAGCAGCACCACGCCCACGGTGCTTGGCACGGCAACGCGAATCTGTCCCGGCGCGCTCCTGAACATATAGAGACCCATCAACAGGGCGATGGGGATGGTCATGCCGATGGTGAAAACGCCCCACGGGCTGTTGGAAAGCGCGTTGACCACGACAATCCCGAGTCCGGCCAGGGTAACGAGAAGGATGAAGAGCACCGCGATCATCGCGACCAGCCCCGCAAAGGGGCTGATTTCGGTGCGCGCAACCTCGGCGAGCGATTTCCCCTTGTGGCGAACCGAGGCGACGAGAACGATAAAGTCCTGCACGCAACCGGCAAACACCGCGCCGGCCAGAATCCAGGTGAGTCCCGGCGCAAAGCCGAATTGCGCCGCGAGCGTGGGGCCTACCAGCGGTCCAGCGCCGGCAATCGCGGCGAAGTGATGGCCAAATAGCACCCACTTGGGAGAGGGGACATAATTATGCCCATCTTCGTATTGATGGGCAGGAGTAATGCGGCGGTCGTCGAGCACCAAGGCCTTCGCGGCGAGGAATGCACTGTAATAGCGGTAGGCGAGGGCGAAGACGCAAAGAACGCCGATCATGACCGGCAGTGTGTTCATGGAAGCGGCTCCGTTATACCAAAGAGAATGGGCAGACTATGGTCCGCCCATTCGGTACTGCAAAAGAGATTGCTCCGCTTGCATTGATCTTGCAAGCTAGAACGTAAAGACGGGCCCAAATTCTTCGCGACGGTCGTTCCATTCGCGGCTTTGCACTCCGGAGACCTTGAGGTAAGTCCCTGTCAGGCTGGGGTCGCCGATGGTCGTATAGAGCGACTGTTCGTACGCGAACGTGCACCATGGGTTCAGCTTGTAATAAAGAGTGACCGCGGCCATGCGGCTGCGGGCACGGTCCGGAACCGCGCCACCATCCGTGATGTGAGTGAGATCGCCCGCATCCACCTGGTCCACTCCGTAGTGGAAATAGAGCTGCCATCCGGCGTTTCTTCCCTCCGGATTGGCATTGAACCAGCGCGAGAGCGGCAGGCCCAGGTTGGCAAAACCGCCGTTGCTACGCACGGGACGCTGCGGCGCAACGACAGCATTGCCCGCCGCGTCGCGGCCAAAGACTACCGTCGAAGAGCCGTCAACGTTGGTCGCCGTCGCCAAACCGGTCAGACCGTAGGGGTCGTTAAAGTTCGAGAAGAGCTGGCCTGCGAAGTAGTATCGAAGGTCCGCCCCGCGATAGACCTTTCCGACCAACGTGAACCATCGGGTGGGTAATTGAACTTCGGTGGTCCCTCCCCACGTCTTGCTGCTTACCTCCGCACCCGTCGGGAACGCGGATGCATAGGCGGCCGGTACGGCCGAAGCCAACACGATGGCGGTACGCTTCCCGTCCATGCCACTGAAGATGATCTGCGCTGGAGCTACACCCTTGGAATGGTCGAGCTGCCATTGGAAGACAGCGCGAGCCTGGATCTCAGGACGGTCGGAATCGGCTCCCTGGCGTTCGCCAAAACCCAACTGGTCGGCTACGTTGGAGGGCAGGTTACCGAACGCCGGCATCACGACCGCGACTTCAGGCGAAAACTTCAAAGAACCCGCCAGCTTTTGGGTGAAGCCAACCCGCATCAGCGGGTCGCGCTCGTACAAGGTTCCGAAACCAATGCCGAGACCAGTGGTTTCCAGCAGGTTTGGCAGGGTGCTGGATGCAAACGGGGTCCAGTCCTGTCCTGCTTCGAAGAACCAATCGGTCGTCCCGTGGGTGTAGTCCAATTTGACGTAACCGAGGCGAATGGTCGGAGTACTGCTTCGGATCGCCGAGATATTGCGGTTGTCGGCACGGCTGAAGGGACCTTCCCAATCGAACTCGAACTTGCCGGTGATGGTCAGATTCCTGGAAGCGTCCGGCCATTCGAAATTCGCGCCCATGCGGCTGGAGCGTGCCTTGAGGTGGAACTCAGGATTGGGGCTCGGACCGGTGTCCGCGTTCAGGAAACCGGGCAGCGGGAAATCGTCGCCGCGTGGCGAGGAAGAATCTTCCGCAACCGTGGACTTGATAAAGCCGTAGGGAGTCACACGGACAAGGCCGAGGCGGAAGGCCGGAATCAGCCCATCTTTGGGCGGCGCATCGATGGGCAGCGGACGAATCGGAGCGACCGCCGCGACAACCGTCGGCTTGGGTGCATACGCATCCGGGTTGACGACCTTGTCCAGCTTCTTATGGTCTTCGTTGGAGACCGTAATTGCCTGCGCGGTGGTCGCCTTCAAATCGGCCACGTTGGCCGAGAGGTTGCTGGTCTGTTGTTGCGCGGCTTGCGCCTCCTGATTGGCTTGCTGGACGCTGGTTTGCAGTTGGGCAGCCTGTTGTTCGGCGGTCGCAGTTCCCTGCTGCAGCTGTTGGATCTGCGACTGCTGTTGCTGGATCTGCGATTGTTGCTGCTGAATCTGGTCCTGCTGCGTCTGCAGTTGTTGCTGGAGCTGTTCCAGTTTTAATTCGACAGCCGACTTTCTCACTGTCCTCTTCTTCGCCTTCACTGGCTTCGCATCTTGAGCCAGCAAGCTGGTGGGGGCAAGCATTGCCAAGAACAATACCGCACTGACAAATCGACGCATTTGTCCTCCGAGATACTTTGTAGGCTGGCATTGCCCGCGAGGATGGCTTACCGAGGTCGCTGAATCGATGAGCTTCGAAGTCTGACAGATCGAACTCTTCTGACGGGTGGCCCGCCTGGTTATCCGCGGGACACCTAATCCTCAGCGAGCAGCCCCACGCAGGCCGCAATTGGTGGCCGAAAGCCTAACACACGATGTAAATTTTCGATGAAAATTTACGAAGGATTTTCTGGATCGATATCGATGAGCGTCAATATGCGAAAAAGGCTGCCCGTTGCCGGGCAGCCTGGGATGAAAAAACAGGGTTGGAAAGCCTAGAACGTGAATACCGGGCCGAACTCCTCCCGTCGATCGTTCCACTCACGGCTGGGTGTTCCGGCGACTTTCAGGTAGATCCCGGCAAGATTGGGATCCCCGACCGTCGTATACAGAGACTGCTCGTAGGCAAACGTGCACCACGGATTCACCTTGTAGTAGAGAGTGGCCGCGGCCATACGGCTACGTGCACGCGATGGTTCTGCATCGAACGCCGTGAGATGGTAGAGATCGCTTGCCTCCACCTGGTCGATCCCATAATGGAAGTACAACTGCCATCCCGCGTTACGGCCTGCAGGATTGGCGTTGAACCACCGCGAGAGCGGCAGGCCGAGGTTAGCGAAACCGCCATCGCTTCGAACCGGACGCTGCGGGGCAACGACCGCGTCACCAGCAGCGTTGCGCCCGAAGACTACGGTCGAGGATCCGTCGACGTTGGAGGCGTTGGCAAGACCAGTCAAGCCGTAAGCATCGTTGAAGTTCGAGAACAGCTGACCAGCGAAATAGTATCTCAGGTCAGCGCCGCGATAGGCTTTGCCGACGAGAGTAAACCATCGGGTAGGCAGTTGCACTTCGGTGGTTCCCCCCCAGCGTTTGCTGCTGACTTCTGCGCCGGTGGGAAAAGCGGAAGCGTAAGCAGCCGGGACAGCCGAAGCCAGCACGATCGCGGTACGCTTCCCGTCGACGCCGCTGAAGATGATCTGGGCCGGGGCAACGCCCTTGGCATGATCAAGCTGCCACTGGAAGACGGCACGGGCCTGGATTTCTGGACGATCGGAATCTGCGCCTTGGCGTTCGCCGTAACCAAGCTGGTTTCCGACGTCGGTGGGCAGGTTGCCGAATCCGGGCATAACCACCGCGAACTCGGGTGAAAACTTAAACGACCCGGAGATCGCTTGCGAGAAGCCGAAACGCATCTCGGGCTGGCGTTCGTAGAGACTACCAAAGGCAATACCCAGACCGGTGGTCTCCAAAAGGTTCGGCAGCGTGCTGGATCCAAACGGGGTCCAGTCTTGGCCGGCTTCAAAGAACCAATCTGTCTTCCCCTTCGTGTAGTCCATCCGCATGTAGCCCAGGCGGATGGTTGGGGCGTTGCTGCGGATTGACGAGACGTTGCGATTGTCCGCGCGGCTGAAGACGCCTTCCCAGTCGAACTCGAACTTGCCGGTGATGGCCAGGTTCTTCGAGATATCCGGCCACTCGAAACTTGCTCCAAACCGGCTGGAACGTGCCTTCAGGTGAAATTCGGGATCATTGGTCGGCCCGGTATCGGCGTTGAGGAAACCAGGCAGCGGGAAATCGTCGCCCCGGGGCGATGAGGAGTCTTCTGCGATGGTTGACTTGATGAACCCGTAGGGCGTGACCCGGACCAATCCCAGGCGGAAGCTCGGAATCAATCCGTCTTTCACCGGAGGATCCAGCGGCAAGGTCCGGACTGGCGCCACTGCGGCAATAAACGTCGGCTTCGCCGCATATGCGTCGGGGTTGGTGATCTTGTCCAGTTTCTTGTGGTCGTCGGTGGAAACTTTCAGCGCTTCCGCCGTGGTGGTCTTCAGATCGGCAACGTTTGCCGACAGGTTGCTCGCAGCCTGCTGCGCGGCTGCCGCCTGCTGGTTGGCCTGTTGCACTCCGCTTTGCAATTGGGCCGCTTGCTGTTCGGCAGTCGTGTTGCCCTGTTGCAGCTGTTGAATCTGCGATTGCTGCTGCTGGATCTGGGACTGCTGTTGCTGGATCTGGGATTTCTGTTCTTCGAGCTGCTCTTGCATCTGTTGCAGCTGTTGTTGGACGGTCGATTTCTTCGCCGCTTTTTTGGTTGGCTTTGCGTCCTCAGCCAGGAGGCTGATGGGAGCAAGCAGGGTGAATAAAAGTATGCCGCTGACAAATCTGCGCATTTGCCCTCCGTGGGGCGCTTATATCAGCGCACGATCTGATTTTTTTGTATCGCCGCTCACGACTCTTTGTGACAGTGCGCCGATGATCGAGCGGCGCTTAAGTGCTAAGCCGCTCTCGAACCCTTCGCCAGGCGCCACTTTCCGCTTCGCTGTCGAACCCTGATCCACATCGATAAGCATCGATACGTCACGCGCGAGTGTGACGTGCCGCACAGGATTCACGACCACGGTCCGTGATATAAACCGCCCCGTTCGCCGCGGATTTTTGCGTGAAACCGCGCCGCGTTTCCAGCGCACCAACGGGCTTCAGATCTTCATTCCTTTTTTCCGGAGGCCGCTCCATGGCTGAGCACCCACGTCTTCCTAGAGCCACCAAGCTCGCCATGATCTCCCAGTTTCTGGGGTTCATGCTCGATGCCTACGACATGGCGATGGTCATCGTCATGGCACCCATCCTGGTCAAGATTTTCGTCTCGCCCAAAGGCAGCGCAGCCTGGCAATACCTGACGATTGTCTTCACCTACTCCATCACCATGGCGGCGCGTCCGGTGGGGTCGGCGATCTTCGGCCATTATGCGGACAAGATCGGCCGGCGATTCCTGCTGATCCTCACCATCGGCGGCGTCGGTGTCATGTCGCTGCTCGCCGGATTCCTGCCTACCTACCAGCAGGTAGGAGTGTGGTCGTACATAATTTTCTGCATACTGCGCTTCTTCATGGGCTGCTTCTTCGGCGGTGAGTATGCCGTCGGCCACGTGTTCGCCATCGAACATGCCCCCCAACCGAGGCGCGGAGCGATTGGCGGATTCATTCAGTCCGGGTTCCCTCTCGGCTACGTTTTCGCGTCGCTCGTAGTGGCACTCATCTCCTCGCAATTGGGCAAAGCGGCGCTCGCGAGCTACGGCTGGCGCATCGCGTTCATGACCGGTGTGATCCCAGTGTTCCTGGCATTATTCATCCGCAGCACCCTGCATGAATCCCCTGAGTTCGAGCGCGCGAAAGAAGAAAAGACGATCCAGAAAGCGCCGTTCTTTAGCCTGTTCAAACCACCGCAGGTGTGGGACTTCTTCCAGGTGTTCTTCTTCATGACCGGATTGTTCCTCACCGATTATTCGGTTTACGGCTTCCTCCCGAACATCCTCACGTTAAATGGACGCGGTTTTAACACTACGACGTACAGCCTGATTTATGGCTTTGCGCTGTTCATGGCATTCCTGGGCTACAACTTTTATGGCTGGCTTTCGGACCGCACAGGGCGCAAGGTTCTTACCCAGTGGTATTGCCTGTTCCTCATTGCCGGAGGCATTCCCGTCTTCTACGTGCTTTATCACGCAGCCATCAATCGCAACCTTTGGATGGCGGTATTGGGCACGTGCATGGCGGCGATGCTGAAGCTGGCCTGGGGCGTGGTCCCGGCTTACCTCTGTGAACGCTTTCCCACCTCGCGGCGCGCCGCCGGCGTCGGTTTTGGATACTCGTCGGGCGCTTTGCTCGGCGCGTGGTTTGGCGTCTATGTGGCCTGGGCGCACAAGATCCCGTTTATTGCGAATATTGAAAAGCAGGATATGTGGCTATCTCCCGCCGTCGTGCTGACCATCGGCGCGACCATGACGATCGGCAGCCTGTTCTTCTCCCCGGAGACGAAACACCTGGAACTGCACGAAGTTGGGCGGCAGCAGCAGCAGCAGGAGGTTCCGGCGATGGAGACAGCATCCGCCGACTGACCCGCTGTCCCGAACGGGCTAGTGCCATCCCAAAACGGGTGGCACTTTCTTACTAAGGTTGTGATTCATTTTCGGATTCAGACTTTTTTTTAACATTCTATTAACATTCGGAGACAGGGGCACAGGTTCATCCTAAGCACAGGCGTATTCCCTACAGAACGCGCTAACCTGTGATTCGAGGCTCGTGCAATGTCTGTTCTACCGGATAGGAATATCTGGATTAGTTCGCGGGTGCCGCAACAATTGCAGTGTGCTGACTGCGGCCGCACTTCTAAATTCGTTGAATTTCACTCCCCAGACCGATATGAGTACAACTGCTCTGTTTGTGGCAGCACCAAGCTGCTGACTCTTTCCCAGATCAATGCAATGGAATCGAACCGCTTCCATCGGGGGCCGGTTCTGGTTTCCAGCGGGCAACCGGGGAAATTGGTCAACCATATGAAGGGTTAGAGCGGTTAACAGATGCTGACAAACAAGGAAACGCCTGGGCGATGGCCCAGGCGTTTTCGACGTTAGTTTGAGTAACGAGTTATTTGGGAACGGTCGTCGTCTGGGTTGCGTTGTTCTGGGGCGTGCTCGTATTGTTGTTCGGCATCGTCCCATCGGGATTCGTGTTGCTTGGGCTCGTTGTGCTGTTTGGCACGCCGTCGGGATTCGTACTCGTGGTCCCCACGCCCGCCGCACCGGTTGTCCCAGATCCCGCGGTGCCCATGGTTCCGGTCGTTCCCGTCGTGCTCGTCGAGTTTCCGTTCACTGTGCTGGTTCCGTTGACGCCGGTGGACCCGGTTGCGCCGGTCGTACCCGAGGTTGCGCCAGGAGTGGTCTCATTGATGCCCGACGGTGCGCCCGTCGTGCCTACCGCCGAGCCAGTCTGACCCGCGGTTCCAGTTCCCATCGTCCCGGTTCCCGCCGCCCCGGTTGTACCCTGTCCAGCGACACCAGTTGTGCCCTGTCCAGCAACCCCGGTTGTACCTGCGCCTGCTGTGCCGGTTGAACCCTGACCTGCGGCCGATCCTGCACTTGCGCCCGCCGCAGAACCCGCTCCGCCCGCAGCACCCCCGCCAGCTCCCGCCGCGCCGCCGCCGCCACCTGCTCCACCCGCCTGAGCCATGGCCATACCCACTGTGAACAATGCCGATGTTGCCAGTACGATCAGATTCCGTTTCATGAAGTTCCCTCCCATGGGACGATCCGTCCTTTTTTCGGCGCGAAAGCGCCGCATCTCAACGTGTTTCTAACTCTTTGTTGGATGCACCGAATACATACCGGTTCGTGCAAATCGAAAGCTGCGGAATTAACAGCCGCTCGTGATTGAGGTCAGGCAGGGCTGCTCGTTCATTTAAGATGGGCGCGCGCATGCGTATCCGGAACGAGGTTCCAGCAGGGCTTTGGTGGGTTCCCGTTGTCGCAATGATTGCGGTGCTTCCGTTCTTATGGCGGGGCACCAGTAATGGCCACGACCTCACCTTCCATGTGAATTCCTGGATCGAGATCACGCGGCAGTGGAAGGCCGGCATCCTGTACCCCCATTGGGCTGCTTTTGCCAACTACGGGAGCGGTGAACCGAGGTTTGTGTTCTACCCGCCGGTTTCCTGGGTGGCCGGGGGGGCGCTCGGGTTGGTGCTGCCGTGGAGGGCGGTGCCGGGGACGCTTTCGGCACTCGTGATGATGGCGGCGGGATTCAGTATGTATCTCTTCGCCCGCGAGTGGCTCGACGAGCGGATCTCCGTGGCGGCGGCAATCCTGTATGCGGTGAACCCGTACCTGCTGGTGGTGATCTACGAACGCGGCGCCTTCGCGGAGATGATCGCCGCCGTCTGGCTTCCGGGGATCCTGCTCTTCGCGCTGCGCGAGCGCGGCGGATTCGCACGGAACGCCCTGCTGCTGGGGTTGCATGTGGCGGCGATCTGGCTGACCAACCTGCCGGCGGCGGTGATCGCGAGCTACCTGCTGGCGGTGATCGTTCTCGCCCGGGCGGCGCAGCTGCGGAGCGTGGAACCGCTGTTGCGGGCGGCAGCCGCGATGGTGCTCGGATTGGCGCTTGCCGGCTTCTACCTCGTGCCCGCGGTGTATGAACAACGATGGGTGCAGATCGGACAGGCTGTATCGCAGGGGGCGTCGCCGCAGGAGAACTTCCTGTTCGCCCATACTGCCGATGCGGAGCACGATGCCGTGCTGCTGCGGACCTCGGTGTTTGCGGCGACCGAGTTGCTCGCGGCGGTGCTGTTCGCGGCGTTCGCCAGGCCGCTGCGACAGCGATCGATCACGCTCTACAACCTGCTGCTGGGAATGGTGGTGCTGGCTGCCTTCCTCATGATGCCGGTCAGCATCCTGGTATGGAAGTACGCGCCGAAGCTGATGTACGTGCAGTTTCCCTGGCGCTGGCTGCTGGTGCTCAACGTCGCCTTGGCAGTGTTCGCGGCGGTAAGCTTCACCCGTACGCGGGCAGCGAGGCTGGCGCTGTTCGTGGTGGTTCCCGCGGTCATTGGCCTCTGCTATTGGAGGTTCCAGCAGCCGATTTACCCGGAAGATCGTCCGGTGGCGTTGGCGGAGGCGATCGACTCCGGCGTCGGCTACGAAGGCACGGACGAGTACACGCCGACGCAGGCGGATAACTCCAACCTGGAGGCCAATGCGCCGCGGATCGCGATCCGGATTACGAGCCAGAACGAGGAGCAGCGGAAGCTGGAGCCTGGATCCCTGGTACATAGCGCATTCCAGGTGTGGGGACCGGAGAAGAAGCGGCTGACGATCGACTCCCAGGTGCCGACGCGCGACACTCTGCGGCTCCTCGACTATCCGGCGTGGAAGGTAAGAGTGGACGGAAGGGCCTATCAGCCCGAGACGGAAGATGGCACGGGACGCATGGTGCTGGAGCTTCCCGCGGGACATCATGAGGTCGCGATTGACTACGGGTGGACGGCGGATCGGAGCTGGGGAATCGCCCTGTCCGTGCTCGCGGCGTTCGTGGCTGTGGGATTGAGGGTCAAAGGCAACGCTTCTCAGTGACTCCGTATCTTCGTGGTAGGTGTTGACGGTCAATGCGACGCATATTGGTAGCGACGTCGAATCCGGGCAAGATCCGCGACTTTGTCGGGGCGGCGCGGGTGCATGATGTCGAGTTGGACCTCTTGCCCGCATACAAGCAGATCGAGGCTCCTGCCGAAGATGGCGAGACCTTCGAGGCGAATGCGCGGATCAAGGCCGACTACTACAGCCGCCATGTTCCGGGACAGCTCGTGCTCGCCGACGATTCGGGGCTCGAGGTGGATGCGTTGGGCGGCGCTCCCGGCGTGCGCTCGGCGCGCTACGCGACGGATGAGGTCGGTTACACGGGCGACGACATCGATGACAAGAACAACGAGCTCGTGCTTGAGCGGTTGCGCGAAGTTCCCGATGATCGGCGCAGCGGGCGGTTTGTATGCGTGCTGGCGCTGGCGCGCGATGGCGTGACGCTTGCGACGTTCCGCGGTAAGGCGGAAGGACAGATCCTGCGCGAGTTGCGCGGGGCACATGGCTTTGGCTACGACCCGATGTTTTTCTTCCCTCAGATCGGGAAGACCTTCGCGGAGCTGAGCGCGGAGGAGAAGTCGCAGTACAGCCATCGCGGGGCGGCATTCCGGAAATTTCTAGAGTGGGCTGACGAACATCAAAAGCTTTAACCCAGAGGACACGGAGATACACGAGGGATTTTGATTTCTGAATCCACCAACCTCGTTTACCTTCGCGCCTCCGTGGTAAATGATTTTTCTAGCTCACAATCTCGAAGCGTTCGCGCGGGTTGTTGCAGATGGCGCAGCGCACGAGATTGATGTCCGCCGTGGTGTAGCCGCAGACGGGGCAGACGAAGTACTGGACATCCCCCTGCCCTATCTTCAGTGAATCGAGGGCGGCGCGGAAGAGCTTTGCGTGCTCTGCCTCGGCCTCGAGGGCATAGGAGAAGGTGCGCGCGGCGGCGTTCTGGCGGCTCGCTTTGGCTTCGGAGACGAACTCCGGATACATGACGTCGCGCTCGTACTCCTCGCCTTGAATCGCGGCTTCGAGGTTGGTGGCGGTGTCGTGGACCTGGACGGGCTGGATGGAACGCCGGGGGTCGGCGCCGAGGGAGCGAATCACCTTGGCATGGTTGTCGGCGTGGATCTGTTCGGCGCGGGCGGCGGCGCGGAAGAGGCTCGCCACATCGCGATAGCCGTCCATGTCGGCCTGCACGGCAAAGAGGCGATAACGGACCCGGGCGTTGCTCTCGCCTTCATAGGCGGTTTGAAGATGTTGAAGGGTGAGGGACTCCACGGCAACGGTTGACATGAATGCCTCCTGCGAAAACCATGCTACGGGGCGCTGACTGCGGGCGTCTGTGACCGGGAACACGTAAGTGGGAGACATCGAAGGCGTTTACTTCTTAGTATCGGATACCCCCCTCCCCCGCCCTCTTGCAGTTTCAGCAGCTTAGGCTGTGGAAAACCCGCAAAATCTTCTATCCAGAGAATTTACGGGCAAAATATTCCAAAGATGGGAGTTAGCCTCGATTTTTCGGGTGAACACCCCTTTCTCCCGAAGCGGAGGGTTAATCAGTTGTGAACGATCAAGAAGGCCCAGTGAGAGTGCCCCACGAAAACAGAATAAGAGGGTCGTGTCACGATGTCTGTGATGGGTGACGCGGGGGAGTGTGACGGGGGGCGGGGTATCTTCAACCGATTCGCTTCGTGAAACCGGACGTGGCGGCGGTAGCACGCCAGCGGGCCGCCGCTTCCTGATCCTGCGAGAGTCCAATTCCCTGCTCGTACCACTTGGTTACGGTCCAAATCGCGGACTGATCCCCCTGCGCGGCTGCCTTCAAATACCAACCGAAAGCAGTGGGATATTGGTGGCCCCACTCATACAGTTTTGCGAGCCGCAACTGCTCGACCGCGGTGGTGGGATTCGCGAAATTGAAAAATTTCGCTCCTGCGACGTTCATCCGCCAAACGGCGACGATGCCAGCCGACAAGACGACGCCGGACAGCAGGAAAACGCTAACCGAATTCATTTTGATCGCAATGACGAAGAGAAGGATCGCGGTCGCCAAAGTAGTCCAGCCCACCATTTGGTTTTTCCTGGCGGCGATGTGGGTATTGATGACCCAGGCGACGGTTGGAATGGAGGAGCCGCGGGAGAGCAATTCCCTGCCGACGGTTTCTGCCCATTGTTCGGGAGTTACGAAGGTAAATCTTTCCAGGTGTAGTTCCTTCCGTTCCTTTTGGTTCATGGTGATGAATTGCAGGAGCGTCTGGTGGTCGGCAAAAAGCTTTTCTCCTTCCTTAAGAAGCCGTTCGTCCTGCTGTTTACGCTGGGCTTTGGCAGACTCGGCGCGTTGCTCTTCTTCGTTGCGGGCAACCGGCGTCTCCAGATTTGCCCGGACGTGGGCGACGAGGGCGGCGAGATAACTCTCGAAGGGCGGAGGGAAGGCGTTGAGCCAATGAACACGTTCCAGGTAATACTCGAGGCTGGGCGTGGCGGTGATTTGTTCCAGTCGAAACGGGATGACGGTTTTGCCCTTGCGGAAGGCGTGCTGCACCTCGCGGGTCACATCTTCCGACATCTTGGAATTTTCGGTGAACACATAGACCATCGCGCGGCAATCCGTGATGGCATGGATGATGGCGGCGGGCCAGTCGGCTCCGGCGGAGACATCGCGAGGGGCATACCAGCAGCGGATTTTCGCGGTTTCCAAGGCATGGCAGACGGCATCGGCAACGTTACGATCTTTGCTGGAGTAGCTGATGAAGACGTCGTGCGCCATGAATGGTCGGGAAGGTTACACCGGGGGAAAGTGGAAAATCAACGGACTCGTTGGCGGCAGGGGCTGAAGCCCACGTTTCCTGCTGCTTTTCGGCACGACTGAAGACGTGCCCTGATACGAAACTCGTTCGCGGAAAAGCAGACACAAGGTGGCTCCGCTACGAACGCGCATCGTTGTGCGCGTTCTGCGGTCGCCATGACGTCGTCCGGGGATGCTTTCTCGCGCGGGTCGTTCTCGCAGGGGCTAAAGCCCACATCTCCTGCTGTTTTTTCGGCACGACTGAAGTCGTGCCCTGATACGAAACTTTCGCCTGGACGGCATGCTTTGTTTTTTGGCACGACTGAAGTCGTGCCCTGATACAACGCTTTCCCTGAACGGCATGCTTGGCTTGTGGCGGCACGACTGAAGTCTTGGCCTGATACGAGCTGGTTTGTTCGCCAGGAAGGAGAACACAGCCGGCAGGTTCGTTACCCACCCTCTCGCTGCGCGAGAAGGGTGGGGCACCCACAGCCTTCAGTGTGTCGCCATGACTCGCACGGGTTAGTGAATTGGCTGGCCGTTGCCGTGGACTTTCTGGTCTTCGCTCCAATTGCCGGGGAGAACGCCGTTGGGGTTGGCGTTGGGATCGTGGGCGAGGTACCAGTTGTTGTGGCCGTCGGACCAGACGTGGTCGTAGTCGGTGGAGACTTTCGCGTATCCGTTGGAACCGACCACGGTTTTCTGGTCGAGCGAGTAATCGACCCAGTCGGAGGCGGCGGTGGTACGGGCGTTCATGGCGTTGTTGGCATTGCGCATGGAGCTCTGGAACGAGGCTTCCTGCTGCTGCATGAAGGCTTGGTGGTTGCGGTTCATGGTTTCCTGGATCTGTTCGTACTGGCTGCGGATCATGGCCTGCTGTTGCTGTTCGGTCTGGGTGAGGCGGCGCATGGCGTCACGGCCTTCCTGCTGCTGCCGCGCCATTACGGCCTGCAGCCATGGGCCTTCGTGAACGGTCTTGGTGAGATCGTGGCCGTCGACCAGGGCGACGAGGGCATCGAGCTTGCCTTTCGGAGCGCGCAGGACATCGACATGGCCGCTGCAGCCGCCGCCGTTGAATTTGCCCATCCCGGTATTGGTGCGGCACTCGACCCAGGCGCGGAGGCGCTGCTCGATGGTGAAGGTGCCGTTGTGGGTCTCGATGCGAAGGGCGGCGGTATCGACGGAGGCGTGAAAGCCAGGGGTCCGGTTATTCGCGTTCAGAGCAGCCGGAAGTTTTTCAACCCGTTCGCGAAAAGCGGCGGCGATGGGCATGCTTCCCACGACATGAACGCCGCCGGGGATGAGCTCGACATAGTGCTGCAGGAAGTCGGAGGCGCTCATGGTTCCCTGGTAGGGCATACAGCCCTGGATGGCCGCCATTTTGATAGCGGGATGGAAGCTCCAGGCAAACATGGGTTCCAGGCGGATTTCGGTGAGGCCGTCGGGCGAGTAGGCGCGGAAGACGGGAGCGGACATGGGGTCGCACTGCGGCCCGCGGACGACCGTACCCTGGAACTTCCAGCCGGCCGGGATCGTGACGGTGAAGGCCTTGATGTTATTGAGCGTCGGATCATTGATGGTGCCGGTGCCGAAGGAGTCGGCGAAAGCGAACGGGGCGAGCAGGGCGATGATGGCGAGTAGCAGAGACCGGCGGATCATGTTGGCACCTCGAGGTTGTACTCACAAAAGCGCGCTGGGATTTTGGCGGAGGAGCGGGGAGGAGACAAGAGACAGAGCGGGACAGAGTGGGACAAATGCCGAGCGAGCGAGGAAAATCGCGGTCGGGCGTTCAACTCTTGAACTGAGTGAATAGCATGAAGACCGTAAGAACGAGGATGATGACGGTCAGCGACCAGGCGACGACGTTGTAGGTCCGGGAGTTGACGTGGCGTCCCATGAGTTCGGACTTGTTGATCAACAGGAGCATGAACACCAGGACAAAGGGCAGCAGAACGCCGTTCAGGACCTGGGAGAGGACGGCGAGCTTTACGAGTGGCGCTTTGGGAATGAGGATGATGGCAGCCCCGCCGACGATGAGGGCGGTATAGAGCCAGTAAAAGACGGGGGCTTCGCGAAATTTCTTGTTGAGTCCGGACTCGAAGCCGAGGGCCTCGCAAACGGTGTAGGCGGTGGAGAGCGGAAGGATGGAGGCGGCAAACAGGGAGGCGTTCAGAAGCCCGATCGCGAATAGAAGATAGGCGTACTCTCCGCCGAGGGGGCGCAGGGAGGCAGCGGCATCGGCGGCATCGCGGATCTCGTGGTGGCCGTGGGCAAAGAGGGTCGCGGCGCAGGCGATGACAATAAAGGTGGCCACGAGGACCGAAAACAACGAGCCGACGATGGCATCGGCCTGGCTGAATTTGAGATTGGACTTGGAGGCGCCTTTGTCCACGATGGAGGCCTGGAGATAGAACTGCTGCCAGGGAGCAATGGTCGCGCCGATGATCCCGACGGCGAGGTAGAGGTAGGAGGCGTCCTTCATCTGCGAAAGACGCGGAGGGTGGACGATGTGGACGAGAGCCTGGGACCAATCGGGCTTGGCGACGAAGGCGGTGACGATGTAGGCGATGTAGAGGAACGAGAGGAATACGAAGATCTTCTCCAGCCGCTTGTAGTCGATATAGACCACCAGCAGCCAGACCAGGGCGGCGCCGATGGGCACGGAAATGAATTTGCTGATGCCGAAGAGTTCAATGCTGCTGGCCACGCCGGCGAATTCCGAGACGACGTCGCCGACGTTGCACAGGACGAGGCCGCACATGAGGGCAAAGGTGATGCGGATTCCGTATTCTTCGCGGATGAGTTCGCTGAGGCCTTTGCCGGTGGCCACGCCCATGCGGGCGGAGATTTCCTGGGCAAAGGTGAGGCAGATGGTGACGGGGATGATCGTCCAGAGGAGAGCGTATCCGTACTGGGCGCCGGCGGCGGCATAGGTGTAGATGCCGCCTGCGTCGTTATCGACGTTGGCGGTAATGAATCCTGGTCCGAGGATGGACAGCAGGAAGAAGATGCGGGCCAGGGTGGGACGGAAGCGGGCCACGATGGTCCCCCACCTCGGGTTGGGTTGTGGCCATGCGCATGAATGGGATTATAGCTGGCGCGACATGCCGAATCCGATACGGAACCTATGTGATGTTCATCACATTGGATTTTTTCTGCAACGTATAGACTCCCGTCGATGTTTCCTTGCGTTTCTTGACTTGCCTTGTCGGCAAAATTGATAATGCAAGGTTCTATTCAGCACTCCGAACTCTCAAGGAGTCGTTCATCGTGGCAGCTTCGGCCAGCACTAGTGTCCGCAAGGGAGTGCCTCCCTTGCGCGCCGGGCAAGGCAATTCCTTTCTTCTCCGGCGATTGCATTCGTTAAGCGGCATTATTCCGATTGGCGCGTTCCTGGTAGAGCATTTCATTTCGAATGCCTTCGCCACCAATGGTCCGCATGCGTATGCCGAGCAGGTGAAATTCCTGACCGGACTTCCCTTCGCGGAGGTGCTGGAGTGGGTGGGGATTTATATCCCGCTGCTCTACCACGCGATTTACGGCTTATATATCTGGCTGCGGGGGGACGGCAACGTTACGGAGTATCCGTGGACCGGCAACTGGATGTACACCGCGCAGCGTTGGACGGGTCTGATCGCCCTCATTTATATCGGCTGGCACGTGTATACCATGCGGGTGCTTGGGCCGCACCTGTTCGGGACGACCAACGGAGTGCCGGGATACTTCCTGGCGTTCGGCAAAGTGCAGGGCGAGGTGAGGGTCACGTGGGCGTTCCTGTTCTACGTGGTGGGGATCGTCGCGGCCTCGTGGCATTTCGCGTATGGCATCTGGCTCTTCTGCGCGAAGTGGGGAATTGCGGTCGGCGATAACGCGCGGCGGAAGCTGGGATATGTCTGCGTGCTGATCGCGCTGGCCTTCATTTTTACGGGTTTCTACACCTTGTATGCGTTCCGTTCGCCGAAGTGGGCGGGTGAGGACCAGAAGGTACAGCAAATCGAACAGCATCAACCGAGCCAACTTTCATATTGAACTATTGCGACCGCTGGTCGCTGGCGGGCAGGAACTCATGGCATCGACTCCGAAGATTATTGTGGTGGGTGGCGGACTGGCAGGACTGTCGGCCGTCATCAAGATCGCCGAAATGGGCGCGCACGTAGACCTTTTTTCCATTGTTCCGGTGAAGCGGTCGCACTCGGTGTGCGCGCAGGGCGGCATCAACGCGGCCAAGAACCTCAAGGGCGAAGGCGACACCACCTGGAAGCATTTCGACGACACGATTTATGGTGGCGACTTTTTGGCGAACCAGGCGCCGGTGAAGGATATGTGCGACCAGGCGCCGGGGATCATCGACCTGCTGGATCGCATGGGAGTTCCCTTCAACCGTACCCCCGAGGGTTTGCTCGATTTCCGGCGCTTCGGCGGCACCCTCTATAACCGCACGGCTTTTGCGGGAGCGACGACCGGGCAGCAGCTTCTGTACGCGCTGGATGAGCAGGTACGGCGTTACGAATCCGAAAAGAAAGTTGTGAAGTACGAGGGCTGGGAATTCTTGTCGGCGGTGGTCGATGAGAATAAGGTCTGCCGGGGGATTTGCGCAATCGACCTGCGAACCATGGAGGTGCGGACCTTCGAAGCCGATGCGGTGATCATGGCGACGGGTGGGATCGGAGCGATCTTCGGCAAGTCGACGAACTCGGTGGTGTGCACGGGGTCGGCACAGTCGGCGCTGTACCAGCAGGGCGCGTTCTACGCCAACGGCGAGATGATCCAGGTGCACCCGACTTCGATTCCGGGCGAAGACAAGCTGCGGCTGATGTCGGAGTCGGCGCGCGGCGAAGGCGGACGGGTCTGGGTTCCGAAGAAGCAGGGCGATAACCGCGAGGCGAAGTCGATTCCGGAGTCGGAGCGCTGGTACTTCCTGGAAGAGTGGTATCCGAAATACGGGAACCTGGTGCCCCGCGATGTGGCGACGCGGGCGATTCACAAGGTAGTGTACGAGCTGCACCTCGGGATCGACGGACAGCCGATGGTGTATCTCGACCTGACGCACATCGATCGCGAGACGCTGAACCGGAAGCTGGAAGGCATCCTGGAGATCTACGAGAAGTTCGTGGGCGACGATCCACGGGACGTTCCGATGAAGATCTTTCCGGGAATGCACTACACCATGGGCGGGCTCTGGGTAGACTTCAACCAACAGACGAACATTGCCGGTCTATATGCATGCGGTGAGTGCGATTACTCGATCCACGGAGCGAACCGGCTGGGAGCGAATTCGCTGGTGTCGTGCATCTTCGGCGGCTTCCGGGCGGGACCGAACGCGGTGCAGTATGCGCGCAATAAGACGGGCGGGAACGCGAATGGAGCGTTCGAGGCGGAGCGCAAGCGGCAGGAAGATGCGAACCAGCGGCTGATCTCGAATGATGGAACCGAGAATCCGTTCCAGATCTGGCGGGAGCTGGGCGACATCATGAGCAAGAACGTGACGGTCGTCCGCTATAACAAGAATTTGCAGGAGACGGACGCGAAGCTGGTCGAGTTGCTGGAACGCTATCGGAACGTGAACCTGAGCGACAAGAGCAAGTGGGCGAATACGTCGTTCGTGTTCACGCGGCAGCTTTATAACATGCTGCAGCTGGCGAGGGTGATTACGCAGGGGGCGGCGCTGCGCGACGAATCGCGTGGTTCGCATTACAAGCCCGACTTCCCGGAGCGCGACGACAAGAACTGGCTGAAGACGACGAAGGCATACTTCGCGCCGGATGCCGATGAGCCGCGATTCGAATTCGAGCCGGTGGATATTTCCTTGATTCCGCCGCGTCCGCGCCGTTACGACGCAGCGAAGTGATCATCCCGAGCGCAGGCGAAGGATCTTTTTAAGGGACCGAGAGAATGGCAAACAAGACAGTCATCTTCAAGATCAAACGACAGGCAAACCCGGAGACGAAGCCGGTATGGGAAGAGTTCGAACTGCAGTGGCGGCCGGGCATGAACGTGATTTCGAGCCTGATGGAGATCGCGCTGCACCCGACGACGCGCGACGGCAAGAAGACCACGCCGATCACCTACGACTCGAACTGCCTGGAAGAGGTCTGCGGCTCGTGCGCGATGCTGATCAACGGCAAGGCACGGATGGCGTGCTCGGCGCTGGTGGATAAGCTGGAGCAGCCGATCAAGCTGGAGCCGTTCTCCAAGTTCCCTGTCGTGCGCGATCTGGCGGTCGATCGCAGCGTGCTCTTCGAGAACCTGAAGGAGACAAAGTCGTGGGTGCCGATCGACGGCACGTACGATCTCGGACCGGGGCCGCGGATCATGCCGCAGGTGCAGGAACAGGCCTATCCGCTGTCGCGTTGCATCTCGTGCTGCTGCTGCATGGAGGCCTGCCCGCAGTTCAACGACAACACCGGCTTCGTGGGAGCGGCGACGATCTCGCAGGTGCGGCTGTTCAATATGCACCCAACGGGCGAGGTTCTAAAGAGCGAACGCCTGCATGCGCTGATGGGCGATGGCGGCATCCAGGAGTGCGGCTACGCGCAGAATTGCGTGGAAGTGTGCCCCAAGGACATTCCTTTGACCCAGTCGATTTCGAGCGTCGGCGGACAGGTGATGAAGCAGGCGATCAAGGATTTGTTTACGCGGTAAGCAGAGTTCGGATGGAAGCCCCGCCGCGGCGGGGCTTTTGTTTTGTATGTCGGAGAACAGCAGATTGCCATGTCGGGCTAGCGCCCTCCCGCAATGACAACAAGAGAGAAGGATGCAGGTGAAACGGCGTTGCGGGCGCGGCTTTTTGTTTTGCTTGACCCCGGCGCTATCGCGTCGGGCTTCAACCCCGAGCCGGCCTTTGGCCTTGTCTTAGGTATGGTAGGGGTCCTTCGACTACGGACGCTTCGCGTCCTTCGCTCAGGATGACAGAACGGAGAAAGGCCACGGGTGGCGCACCCTCGATTTTGGATCTCGACGGGAGAGCTTAGGTACGGTAGGGGTCCTTCGACTACGGACGCTTTGCGTCCTTCGCTCAGGATGACAGAACGGACGCTCAAGGTGACAGAGCACGCTGGACGCGCTGGAAAAAGCCGGATCGAGTGGGGGAACTCGGATCCGGCTTTTCTGGTTCGGGGCCTGGTTACACTGCGGCTACTGCGTGGGCGAGTTCCGAATGGACGGCCTTGCCCTTGATGAGCGCGAGCAGCACTTCAACCGTTTTGTCGACGAACTCGGGATCGTTGATGTTGGCATCGATCTCAATGATCGGCACGTTGGCTTTTGCGAGCTTCTTGATGGTGTCGTAGCAGGCATGGTCGGCTTCCGGATCCCAGAAGTCTCCACCCGGGCTGTCGAGCATCGAGACGCCTTTCAACGGCAGGAGGATGGCGACCTTGCCGTTGTGTTCGTTGGCGGCATTGGCGATCAGCTCACCCATCTTCTTGTTTTCCTCAACATTGGTACGCATGAGGGTGACATTGGGGTTCCACTTGTAGAGCTTGCGGCCGGTCTGATATTTCGGCGGCATGGTTTCGACGCCCCAGAAGTTCGCCATATCGACGCAACCGGGAACGATGATGGTCGGAATTCCCTTCCGGGCCGCGGCTTTCAGACGGTCAGGGCCGGCGGACATCACGCCACCGCAGACGTAGTCGGCGAGTTCGGTGGTGGTGAGGTCATAGCTGGCATTCACGAGACCGTCTTCGGTGAGGCTCTCGAGAACCTTGCCGCCGGTGCCGGTGGAGTGGAATACCAGGACCTCGTAGCCTTGCTTCTCGATCTGGCCCTTGGCACGATCGACGGCCTTGGTGGTGTTGCCGAACATGCTGGCGACGACGAGGGGACGGGTCGCATCGATCTTTGGAGCCTTCTGCTTGACGGCGCCGGCGATGGCACCCGCAGCGTTGTTGTAGATCAGGCGGCTGATGCGGTTCAATCCGGCCACATCCGTGATGGACGGGAACATGATGATGTCTTTCGTGCCGACATAGGCAGAGACATCTTCGCTGGCAACCGTGCTCACCATCAGCTTGGGGAAGCCGACGGGCAGAGCGCGCATGGCAGCGGTGGCGATGGAGGTGCCGCCGCTTCCGGCCATGCCCAGGATGCCGTGAATCTTGCCTTCGTCATAAAGCTTGCGGACGATTTTGATGAGGCCCTTGGTTTGCGTTTCCATGCAGAAATCCTTCTTCTGCTCGGCGCGCATGGTTTTGATGTCGGAGCCGCCGGCCTTGGCGACTTCGCTGTTGGGGACATCGGGCTTGATGCCGGTGGGCTCGCCGAGCACGCCGAAATCGACGACGAGGGTCTTCAATTCCTGTTGCTCGATGAGGTGTTTCACATGGGCGAAATCCTCGCCCTTGGTATCCATGGCGCCTACAAGTAAGACTGTTTTATTCATGATCAATCCTCTCTTCGAACGCGGTCACTGGTACTGGGGTTACGAATGCATAAGCTTTTCGGCTTCGACGGGCGCCAGGCAGTCGCCGTTGGCGGAAGCCGTCATCACGAGGTGATTGCCTTGGAGACTTGCCTCCGGCACGCAGGAATAAATGTCGCGACGGGCGCAAAACAAGATCTCTTCCTGGAGTCCGAGGCCGGCCATGACAATGCCACTCTCGCTGGCGCGGAACGCGTCTTCCACGTGGAGAGCACGGCGCACGGCGAGGGCGATGCGGGCGGCATCCCGCAACTCGGCGTACGGCAGGAGCAGTTGCAGGCGCTCGACCAGCGCACCGGCGAAGTAGGTGTCATCGAGGATGGGCAAGGTGCTGCGGCCGGCGCAGGCAATCACGATGCCGTCTTCGTCCGCGCTGGGGATGCCGTCGGAAACGTCTTCTTCGAGTGCCGGACCGGGGACTGCCGGACGCTTTAGCAAGGTGACGGCGCGCTCGGCGCAGGCGGTCAAATTGAGAAAGCTGCCGGCGATGACGGCGCCGCCGAGCGACATGAGGAGCTTCACCAGCTTGGTGCCGTTGGAGGTGCTGTGCACGCCGCTGCGGCCTTTGAGCCGATCTTTGGCGCGCAGGAGCGCCATGGGAGAGTTATCGAAGTCGAAGCCATCGATGGGCCGGGCAAATTCTTCGCCCATCGCCAGCAGATGGAGGTCTCGCTGCAAGGTGCGAGCCTCTTCGACATCGGCGGTCATGTACAGCTTCTCTCCACCTTCGGCGAGGAAGGTGGTCATGACCGAGGTCGCGCGCAGGACATCGACCGCGATCCAGACCTTCGGTCTCTTCTTTGTGGCGGAAAAATGATCCAGAGCTACATCGATCCACATGAGGGATACCCAGATACAGAGGTGGCTCTCCGCCTTCCGCGATGGCGGCGGGAAGCGGAGAGCGAGGGGTTTAGTGAGCAACCAGGACGTTCTTGAATGCCTGGACCTGCTCCTTGATGGCGCGCTCGGTTGGCAGACGCTCGACGCTGGAGGCTCCGAAGAATCCGGCGACGCCGGGCATCTTGGAGAGCGCTTCGGCAACGTTGTCAGGCTCGTCAAACGGGCCGCCATGGCAGATCACGATGATGTCGTTCCGCACCTTCTTGGCAGCATGCATGATGGACATCACGCGGTCGCAGGCGTCCTTCAGTTTCAGGGCAACACCGGCGCCGATGGATCCGGCGGTGGTGAGACCGACGTGCGCGACGATCATGTCAGCGCCGGCATGAACCATGTCGACCGCCTGTTTCTCGTCGAACACATACGGAGAGCAGAACAGATCCATTTCACTGGCGATCTTGATCCACTCCACTTCCTTGTCATAGCCCATGCCGGTGGCTTCAATGTTCTTGCGGAAGTCGCCATCGATGAGGCCGACGGTCGGGAAGTTCTGCACGCCACTGAATTGATTGCGTTTTACTTCTTCCAGGAAGACATCGGGAACCTTGAAAGGATCGGTGCCGTTGATGCCAGCCAGAACCGGCGTGTGTTTCACGACGGGGATGACTTCATGACCCATCTCGAGCACGATGGCGTTCGCATCGCCATACGCCAACAGGCCCGCCAAAGAGCCGCGGCCTGCCATGCGGTAACGGCCTGAGTTGTAAATGATAAGCAGGTCGATACCGCCTGCTTCGGCCATCTTGGCGGAAATTCCGGTACCTGCGCCGCCGCCGATAATCGGCTCGCCGGCCTTGATCTTCGCGCGGAACTTCTTAAGCATCTCTTCTCTTGGTACAGCCTTACGCATTTTGCATACCCCCTTCATGATTTGCTGCGGATCCGCAGCGGGAACTTCGGTATGAACTCTGACAGCGGAGGAACATTGATTTGCAGTCCGGAACTCGGGGGAGAACTTGCTCTCGGTTGAGAACCAGAACCACGCGGAGAATAGTCCCGGAAGAAAAGGTTTTCAGTGACAGCAGGGCCGCGGAGAAAATTATTGCGAGTAGCTGGAAGGGATTTCGAGGTTATAGGCGGCCCAGATTCATTGAAAGGTGCGGAAACACTGGGTATTGAACATCTCTAGAAGATTCGAATGTGCGAGAGATTGCCGAACATTCGCGTCTCGAATTGGGAATACGATGGGGTTGAAGGGGAGCGGATTAGGTCTTATCGAGATAGTGAATTTCGCTGAGCGCGCGCAACTGGGCGGCCGCGGATTCGGGGGTGATATCCCGTTGCGGCGAAGCGAGCATTTCGTAGCCCACCATGAATTTCTTGATGGTCGCAGAGCGCAACAGGGGCGGATAAAAGTGCGCGTGCAGATGCCATTCGGGGTGGGGAGCATGGTCGGTGGGCGCCTGATGGAAACCCATCGAATAGGGGAACGAGGTTTCGAAGAGATTGTCGTATCGGGTGGTGACGCGTTTCAGGATGTCGGCAAGGGCCTGGCGTTCGGGGCCGTTGAGCTCGGCGAGATCGCGGACGTGGCGCTTCGACAGTACGAGTAGTTCATAGGGCCAGATTGCCCAGAAGGGTACGAGCGCGACGAAGCCATCGTTCTCGCAAACGATGCGCGTGGAGGCTTTAGTCTCCAGAGCGAGAACATCGCAAAGCAAGCACGCGTTTCTCTCCTGCCAATAACGTGACTGGCTGAGCTGTTCCTTGTGCGGCTCATTGGGAATGGTCGCGTTGGCCCAGATCTGGCCATGGGGATGTGGGTTGCTGGCGCCCATGATTTCGCCGCGGTTCTCGAAGATCTGAACGTAATTAATCCCCGGCTGCGATCCGAATTCGCGGTATTGCTCGGCCCATAGATCGACCACGGCGCGAATCGCGTCCGGTTCCATGCGTGAGAGGGTGAGGTCGTGGCGGGGCGAGAAACAAAGGACGCGGCAGGTACCGGGTTCGCTTTCTGCCACCAGTAGGTTCGATTGGTTTTCGTGGAACTCGGCGCCGTGTGCTTCGAGGGCCGCGAAATCATTGGTGAAGACGAAGGTCGAGGTGTACTGCGGATTGCGGGCGCCGCCGGCGCGGGCGTTTCCGGGACAGAGATAGCAGGTGGGGTCGTAGGCGATAGCGGCGGAAGGCGGGGCTTTCTCGACCCGGCCCTGCCACGGGCGCCGGGTGCGCTGCGGCGAGACGAGGATCCATTCGCCGGTAAGCGGATTGAGGCGCCGGTGGGGCGTGTTGTTCATCGCGTCGATCATTTCGTTTGCGCGTAGCCGTTGGGGTGGGCGCATCGCCATCGCCATGCGCTCTCGAGGATTTCCTTCAGTTCAGTGTGCTTCGGACGCCAAGCTAATTCCTGGCGGATCTTTTGCGAACTGGCAACCAGCGTTGCCGGATCGCCGGCGCGGCGCGGTGCTTCTTTCACCGGGATCTTCTTTCCGGTGACTTCGGCGGCAGCGGCAATGACTTCGCGCACGCTGAATCCGCGGCCATTGCCGAGGTTGTAGATCAGCTTTTCAGGCTTGTCGTCTTTTCCGAGGCGGTCGAAGGCGAGCAGGTGTGCGGCGGCGAGGTCAGTGACATGAATGTAGTCGCGAACGCAACTGCCATCGACGGTGGGATAGTCGGTGCCAAAGATTGAAATCGATTCGCGCTTCCCTGCTGCCGCGTCGAGCACGAGAGGGATAAGGTGGGTCTCCGGGTTGTGCGCCTCGCCGAGTTGTTCGGTTGCCCCGGCGGCGTTGAAGTAACGCAGGCTTGCATAGCGCAGGCCGTGGATGCGATGAAACCATTCCAGCATGCGCTCGACGAGGAGCTTCGATTCGCCGTAGGGGTTGGTGGGCCGCAGCGGATCGGATTCTTCGATGGGGGTGCGTTCGGGATCGCCATAGAGCGCCGCCGTCGAGGAGAAGACCACGCGCGGGATGTGATGTTCGAGGACCAGTTCGAGCAGCGTAAGAGTATTAGCGGTGTTGTTACGGAAGAACTTCTCGGGAACGATCATCGACTCGCCGGCCTCGATGGAAGCAGCGAAGTGCATGATGCCGTCGAAGTGACCTGCTTGCAGGACTGCAGCGAGGGTGGTGCGATCGGCGAGGTCGCCGACCACGAGTTGCGCGCCAGGAGAGAGGGCCTCCCGGTGGCCCTTGGAAAGGTTGTCGTACGCCACCACGCTGTGGCCGGCCTGGAGCAATGCGTCGGTGACCACGCTGCCGATGTAGCCTGCACCTCCGGTGACAAGGACCTTCAACGCGCACCTTCGACTTTCACTTGTTCCGCGCCTTCGGCAGGCGAGCAGACGAAGACATCCGGCCTGCGGCCGTTCTCACGTGCATACCTATCCGCCACGTGCGCTTGAAAATGATCCACGGCCTCGGCCTCTACCAAGTTGACGGTACACCCGCCAAAGCCGCCGCCGGTCATGCGCGCACCGATTACGCCGTCGGCTTCGGCGGCGATACTCACGAGCGAATCAAGCTCGCGGCAACTTACCTCGTAATCATCCCGTAAGCTTTCATGCGAGGCGTACATGAGCTCTCCGAAGGCCGGTAACCTGTGCTCGCGAAGGGCCTCGGCGGCAGCGAGGACGCGCTGGTTCTCGGTCACCACGTGCTTCGCCCGGCGATAGATAATCTCCGGGAGAGACTTCTTCGAAGCCTCGAGCATCTCCGGAGTAACATCGCGCAGAGCATGCACGGCAGAGTATTGTTGGCGGATGATTTTCACGGCCTCGGCACATTCCGCACGGCGAACGTTGTACTCGCCAGCGGCAAGATCGTGCTTGACCATAGAGTTGCAGATCACGAGTCGCACCTGTTCGGGAATCGGCAATAAAGAATAGTCCAGCGAGCGGCAATCGAGAAGGAGCGCATTCCCCGCGTGCCCGAAGCCGGCAATGAACTGATCCATGATGCCGCACATCGCGCCGGTGTACTGGTTTTCCGCTTTTTGGGCGAGCTTCACCAGCTCGAGTCGTGGAAGCTGGAGCGCTGCAATTCCGAGGAGCGCCAAGGCAGTTGAAAGTTCGAGTGCGGCGGAGGAGCTCAGTCCGGCGCCGAGTGGGACTTCGCTGTCAATCAGCAGGTTCGCGCCGCGCAGCTTGAGGCCGGCAGATTGCAGGACGGCCGCGATGCCGCGGACATAGTCGCTCCAGTGGCCGCGGGGAGCGCCCTCAAGGTTCTCCAGGGAAAGAGCACACTCCTCGTCATACTGTTTGGAACGGACGTGGAGAGTGTTGCCGGTACGTGGGGAAGCTGCAACCCAGGTGGAGAAATCGATGGCTGCCGGCATGACGAAACCATCGTTGTAATCGGTATGCTCGCCGATCAGATTCACCCGGCCGGGAGCGCGAAAGAGCATCGGGGTCGCGCGGTAGAGTTGCTGGAAGGCCTCGGACAGGGCCTCTCCCTTTGCGATGGACGAACTCGCCGGCGTCACTTGGGAGTTCCTCGGCGCATGCCACGAAAGCCGAGCACCAGCATCCCCAGGCCGAACACCAACAGAACGACGCCCCAATCGAGATTCACGTTGTAGCCGAGCGAGCGCTGGTAGATGTCCTTGCCGCCAAACGCTCCGAAGCCAGCCAGCAGGATGCCGATGAGGCTGAACAGCAGACCGATTGGCAGTCGAATGTCTAATCCCATAGTTGCGCTACCAGAAGACTATGTTTAACAGCAACACGATGCCAAGGACGATGCACCCGAGCACCGCCGGACGTTCAAACCACGGAACGTCTTCGCTACGCACGCGCTCGGTGAGCGAGTAAACCAAGCCATGCAACTGCTCCTCATCGCGGGGACGAGTGACCAGGCTGACGGCGATGGTTACCAGGAAACAAACCGTCCACGCCCAGATGGCAGTCCAGAAATTCTGTGCCATCTCGCTGGGATAGGCATGAACGATGGCAATCCATCCGCCTTTTATACCCGGGACGGCCCCGGCGGGCAAAGTCAAACCGTGATGCAAGGCCGCGGCACAGGTTCCGGAGAGCAGCCCGAAGAACGCGCCATGCCCCGTCGTCCGCTTCCAAAACATGCCGAGGAGAAAGGTAGCAAACAGGGGCGCGTTCACGAAGGCGAAGACGAGCTGGAGGAAATCCATGATGTTGTTGAAGCGCGTGGCCGCATAGGCGGCTGCCACCGAGAGAGCAATGCCGAACACGGTCGCCCAGCGTCCCATGGCAAGGTAGTGGGCGTCACTGCCGCGTTTGTGGATGTAGGACTGATAGATGTCGTAGGTCCAGACGGTGTTGAAGGCGGTGACGTTTCCCGCCATGCCCGACATGAAGCTTGCCAGCAGCGCGGTCAAACCGAGGCCAAGCAAGCCGGTCGGAAAATAGTGGAGCAGCATGTTGGGGATGGCGAGATCGTAGTCGAGAACCGGCTTGCCGTTCGCGTCCAGCATGGGGGAGCCCGCCGGATCTAACTTTGGGGGAATTACGCCGCGCGTTCCTGGAACCACGATCTCCGACTTCCCTTGCGCCATACCGGCAATGGCGGACGGCTGCGGGGGTAAGGCAATAGCGATCAAGCCGGGCAAAATAACGAGGAACGGAAACACCATCTTCGGGATGGCGGCGATGACCGGAGTGCGGCGCGCAGCGCTCATGGACTCCGCCGCCATAGCCCGCTGCACCACGAGGAAATCCGTGCACCAGTACCCGAACGAGAGGACGAATGCGAGACCCATGCCAAGTCCGAACCATTCCACACCCATCAGATTCGTCTGGGCGTGTCCCATACCGCGCCAGGCATGCACATAAGCCGTAGGCAATTGGGCCTTCAATCCGGACCAGCCGCCGACGTTCTTGAGTCCGAGCAGGACCAGCGGCAGGAAGCCGGCCACGATCAGGAAGAACTGGAGCACTTCGTTGTAGATGGCGCTCGTCAAGCCGCCTAGGAGGATGTAGCAGAGGACGATCAGGGCTGAGAGCACGATGCTGGCGTGAAAGGTAGCGCCCTCGGCAAAGCCCATCGCGCGCAGGGGCGCGTCGAAGACGTGCAGGATCTGGATGAGCTTGGCCATGGCGTACATGGAGATCCCGGAAGAGAAAACCGTCATGGTGGCGAACGAGATCGCGTTCAAGGCGCGCGTCTTCTCATCGAAGCGCAGGCGAAGGTATTCGGGGACGGAGCGGGCACGGGAGCCGTAGTAGAACGGCATCATGAAGACGCCGACAAAGACCATGGCTGGAACGGCGCCAATCCAGTAGAAGTGGCTGGTGGCGATGCCGTACTTGGCCCCGGAGGCAGCCATGCCGATGACTTCCTGGGCCCCGAGATTTGCCGAGAGGAAGGCCAGGCCGCAGATCCAGGCGGGCAGCGATCGGCCGGCGAGGAAGAAATCCGTACTGGTTTTGGTATAGCGTTTCGCGACGATCCCGATACCGAGCACGAACGCGAAGTACAGCACCATGATGGACCAGTCGAGGGCGGTCAGGTTCAAGCGGCGGCCTTTGGTCGGGTCTTTTACAGAGTTGCAACAATGTACCAGCCGGCCGCCAAAAGTGCTGAAATTATCGCGAGCTGGGCGTATCCGGACTCTAAAGTGCACACCGGGCGGAACATTGACATTCTGGGAGTTGTCACGTCCAATACTAGAGTGATGCGTCCGCCGGCCCCCCGCAAATTCTTAGCATGGTTCGACAAGGGATCCCTTGCGGTGGGACTGGTGTTACTGGCGCTTCTTTCGCTGACCACGGTTTACAGGGCGCGGCCACTGAGTTCCGGGGAGCACCATGCGGCGAAGAGCCAAATGTCTCCCGCGCACCAGCGGAACCTGAAGTCGACGAGCTTCGAAACCGCTACTCCGACACCCACATATCTGCCGTTGCCTGCGCCGACCTACGTGCGCCAACCTCTGAATGCGGACCGAACTCTCTCGCCGCGGCGCCTCCCCGGCTCCTATTACAATCGGCCCCCTCCGGCACTTCTTTCCTAGTTTGCTCCTGGATCATCTCGCAATCTGAAAGTTTGATTCCCGGGTAAAGCGCTGCATCCTATTTGAGGCATGGGCCCTGGCTAATACTGGTGCGATGGCTAGCTCATCCCTCGAGTCGCACTACGACGTAAAGAGAGAAAAACAAATGGAAGTCCGTCGAAAGCGCGTCCTGCTGCTGGCTGGAGGAGTGCTGGCCTGCGTATTGATCGCGGCCATCGCATTCAGTATGCGTGGAGGACACGTACAAACTGCCGCTGCCTCCACCCCCGCAAGCGCCGCGGTTGCCATTGCGAAACGCCAGCCGATATCCAACCAGTTATCGATCGCGGGCGAGTTTCTCCCGTACCAGGATGTTCCAATCCACGCCAAGGTCGCGGGTTATATCAAGAAGATCAATGTAGATATCGGCGATCGCGTGCATACGGGAGAGGTTCTGGCTGTGCTGGAGATTCCCGAACTTGTGGCGCAAGTCGATGAAGCAAACGCTGCCGTTCACCACGCGGAAGAAGAAATTCAGCGGGCGCATAGCGAAGTTTCGCGGGCGGAGGCCGACAGCGTGGCTCTGCACGCTAACGCAGAACGCCTGGTGAACACAGATAAGGTGCGGCCCGGCTTGATCGCGCAACAGGAGCTCGACGACGCTACCGCGAAGGATCGCGCCGCGCAGGCGCAGGTCGATGCCGCGAAATCGGCGCTGGCAGCAGCTCGACAGGAGTTGGAGGTGGCGAAGGCAAATTATCAGCACTTTGCCGCCCTGGGGAACTACTCGCAAATCACGGCGCCGTACGACGGTGTAGTGACAGCTCGCTTCGCCGATACCGGATCGCTTGTACAGGCCGGGACATCATCGGGGGGGATGCCGGTGGTTACGGTCGCGGAGATCAAGGTGCTGCGGTTGCGAGTGCCGGTTGCTGAATCCCTGGCCGCCACGATTCGAAACGGGGACAGCGCGGACGTGACGGTACAGGCCACGGGCGAACATTTCACCGGCAAGGTCACGCGCTATACCAACTCTCTCGATCCTTCGACCCGTACCGAGCAAGTGGAAATCGACGTTCCCAATCGCGATTACCATTTGCAACCCGGCATGTATGCGGATGTTCGACTCAGCGCCAACACGCGGCCCGATGCGTTGACGGTTCCGATCGAAGCGATCCAGCGCGGCGAGAGCAAGAACTCCGTGCTGCGAGTGGATAAAGACAACAAGGTCGAGCTGCGCGAAGTGAAGCTCGGCATCGAAGGCCCGAATAACGTGGAGATCGTCTCGGGACTCAATCCGGGGGATCGCGTGATCGTCGGCAACCTCAACGCCTACCAGCCGGGAGAAGTGGTGAAGCCGAAAGAGCGGGTGTTGACGGCGGGCACCAACACGGAAGCGGCGGAGTAAGCATGTCCAGTTTTGCAATCAAATATCCGTTTTTTATTTTGATGTTGTGCCTGGGCATCGTGGTGGTGGGAGTGACCACCGTGGCGCGCATGCCGGTCGATTTGTTTCCGCAGATCCAAATTCCGGTGGTAGTGGTCGCGACCTTCTACAGCGGAATGCCTCCGCAACAGATCGAGGCGGACATCACGGACACTTTCGAGCGCTTCTTCACGCTGGGCAGCAATATCGATCACATTGAATCGCGTTCGCTGACCGGCGTGAGCCTGATCAAGGTTTACTTCCAGCCGGGCACGGATGCCGATGCCGCGGTGAGCGAAATCGCCAACCTTGCGATGGCCGACCTGCGGCGATTGCCGCAGGGCACGCTGCCTCCCGTGGTGTTGAAGTTCGATGCTTCCAGTTTGCCGGTGTGTCTGGTGACCCTGAAGGGCCAGGGGCTGAGTGAAACCCAGCTGCACGACCTTGGGCAATTCAACGTGCGTAACCAGATTGCGAACGTTCCCGGCGCCTCCGTTCCGCAACCGTTCGGCGGAAAGTACCGCCAGGTACAGTTCTACGTCGATCCCATAAAGCTTGAAGCTGCCCAGCTCAGCCCCATGGACGTGGTCCGCGCGGTGAACGATGCGAACAAGATTCTGCCGGCGGGCGACGTGCGAATCGGCCCGCGCGATTACAACATTTACAGCAACAGCCAGCTGCCGGACATCCAGGCGATGAATGACGTACCCCTGAAAGCGATCGGCAACAACGTACTGCGCTTTGGGGATATCGGGCATGCGGAAGATTCTTCCGCGATCCAGTACAACATTGTGCGGGTGGATGGCCAGAAATCGGTATACCTGCCGATTCTCAAGCAGGGCGGCAACAGCAACACCATCCAGATCGTGAACGGCGTACGCGATCGCATCCGGCACCTGCTGGATGTGCCAAGCTCGCTGGTCTCGACGGTGGTATTCGACCAATCCGCGTATGTAAAAACCGCAGTTGCGAACGTGATTCGCGAGGGCGGAATCGGACTGCTGTTGACGGCCATCATGATCCTGGTCTTTCTGGGATCGGTGCGCGGCACCATCTCGGTGCTGCTCTCGATCCCGATTTCCTGTCTCGCCGCATTTCTATTGCTAAGCGCGGTGGGCAGCACCATCAACACGATGGTTCTGGGCGGTCTGGCGCTTGTGCTCTCTCGCTTGATCGACAACTCGGTGGTGGTGCTGGAGAACATTTTCCGGCACCTTGAAAACGGAGAGGAGCCGGCGGTGGCGGCGGAAAGGGGCGGTCAGGAGGTACAGCTCGCTGTACTTGCTGCCACCTTCACCACGGCTATCGTCTTCTTCCCTGTCATGTTGCTGTACGGCGTCAGCCGGTATCTGTTCATCGCGCTGGCACTCGGCGTGGTGCTCGCGCTGGCGGCGTCTTACCTGGTCGCCATGACGCTGGTTCCGCTGTTCTGCGCGCGTTTCATCAAGTCAGCTCATGGCCACGCGGGTGGCGGCCACGAGCTCTCGTGGTTTGACAGGATCGTGCGCGGCTTCAACCGCAAATATGACCAGATGCTGATGCGTTACGACGAGGCCGTGGATCGTGCCCTGACACGACCGATCTTTACGATCGTGGTCATCATGGCGAGCTTCGTGGTGAGCCTCGCACTCTTCCCGTTGATGGGCGTGTCCTTCTTCCCGCGCACGGACCCCGGGCAATTCGTAATTAACGTAAAAGCTCCCACCGGCTCCCGGCTGGAGATGACCAACCAGTACATCGCCAATGTCGAAGAAGAGATCCGCCAGGTGATCCCGAAGGATGACCTCCGGATGATCGTCTCCAACATCGGATTGACGCCGGACCTTTCGTCGATCTACACCAGCAATTCCGGGCAGCACACGGCTTTCGTGCAAGTGAGCCTGACGAAAGAACACAAGGAAAGCAGCTTCGTCTACATGGACCGGGTGCGCCGCAAGCTGGCCGCCGACCTGCCGGAGATTTCCACCTTCTTCCAAACGGGCGGCCTTGTGGACTCCGTGGTGAACCAGGGAATGCCCGCACCGATTGACATCCAGGTGAGCGGAAACAACCAGCATGCCGCCTACGATGTAGCCCGCGAGTTGGCCGTAAAGCTGCGCGAGAACCGGGACGTCAGCGATATCCTCATCCCCCAGGATCTTGACTATCCGGGGTTGCAGTTGAACGTACACCGCGAAATGGCGGCGCGACTCGGGCTGACGGCGAGTGACGTTGTGCAGAACGTAGTGACCGCACTGACTTCGAACGGCATGATCGCGCCCAGTTACTGGGTGGATCCGAAGAACGGCAATAACTACTTCCTCACCGTGCAGTACTCCGACCGGACGATTGGTTCCATGACGATGGAAGATTTCAAGCAAATCCCACTGCACGCCCCGAATAACAGCAAGCCGACGATGCTCGAAAACCTGGCAGACATCAAGGTGATCAACACTCCGACCGAGGTCGATCATTATCAACTCTTCCGGGTCATCGATCTTTACGTGTCTCCCAGGGGACAAGATCTTGGCAAGCTTGGCAACGAAGTCGACAAGCTCATCAAAGACACGAAGCTGCCGCCGAATACCCGCGTTCAACTGCGCGGCTCGGTGGAATCGATGCGCCAGTCGTTCCTGAGCTTCGGCATAGGATTGACGCTCGCGATTGTGCTGGTTTACCTCATCCTGATGGCGCAGTTCGCCTCCTTCATCGATCCGTTCATCATCCTGCTCGCGATTCCCTCGGGAATCACGGGCGTAATCGTGTTCCTGCTGATCACGCATACGACACTGAATGTGATGTCGCTGATGGGTTTGATCATGATGACCGGCATCGTGGTATCCAACAGCATCCTGATTGTGGACGTGACGCGCAATTACCGGAGAGAAGGAATGAGAATCCGGGAGGCCGTGGCACTCGCGTGCCGCGTGCGACTGCGGCCGATCTTAATGACGTCGCTGGCTACGATTCTTGGCTTGATCCCAATGGCGTTAGCGCTCGAGGCCGGCAGCGAACAATATGCTCCATTGGCGCGCGCCATTATTGGCGGCCTCACCGTATCAGTGGTGATCACGGTGTTTCTCGTGCCCGCGGCGTACCTCGTGATTCACCGCCACGAAGAGAATCCAGCGAACGCGGAGGTGCAAGGTTGATTCGCAAGAGCCTCTCGCTCGCACTTTGTCTGGGGTGGCTTGCTGCAGCGATGATGGCGCAAGCAAACCCGCCGGCTGCCGCTCCGCCGCAGGCTGCTCCCGTTGCAGGCCAGCAGACACCGACCACCCAGCCGGCGGTGTCGCCGGCGCAAGGCGCGCAAACGCCGGTTCGTGTGCCGACAGCGGGCCCTCGCCAGCGGCTTACGCTGCAGGATGCGGAGGCACTGGCGGTAAAGAACAATCCGCAGATTTCGGTTTCGCGGCTGCTTTACCTCGCTTCCAACCAGGTGACGCGCGAACAGAGATCGGCATACTACCCGAATTTATACGGCAGCCTGACAGCGGTGGATGCCAATGAGGGCTCCCGTATTGCTGCCGGCAATCTCAACAATCCGGTGATCTACGACCGTGCCGCGGGCGGCGTAACCCTGTCGCAGTTGGTTACTGATTTTGGCCGCACGCACAATCTAGTGGCCGCGGCGGCGCTGCGCGCAAAAGCGGCGAATATGAATGCCGCCGCCACCGCGGAGCAGATCCGGTTGACAGTGGATGAATCGTTTTACAACGCGCTGCAGGCGCTCGCCTTGCTGAGGGTCGCAGAACAGACGGTAAGCGCGCGGCAACTGGTGTCGGATCAGATCACCACGCTGTTTAACAACAAATTGCGCTCCGAGCTCGATGTCAGCTTTGCCAACGCTAATCTTGCGCAAGCGAAGCTCTTTCTGCTGGACGCGCAGAACAACTTTCAGGCGGCGCTCTCCGGTTTGTCGGAGATCCTCGGTTTTTCCGACCAGCAGCGATTCGAATTGGTAGACGCGGACACCGCCCTGACTCCGCCGCCGGACGCGGTCGCCCAGCTCGAAACGCAGGCCTTCAGCAATCGGCCGGAGATCGCCTCGCAGAGCTTCGAATACCAGGCGGCACAGCGCTTTCAGAAGGCCGAACGCGATCTGCTGCTGCCCAGCGTGGAAGCGCTTGGCGTGGCCGGAAAGGTCCCGTATAGCAGCACCATCAACGGCACGTCGCCCTTCCTGAACTGGTATGGGGCAATCGGCGTGAATGTAAACGTGCCGATCTTTAACGGATTTCTCTACCCCGCCCGCTCGCACGAGGCTTCGCTTCGTGCCCAGGCGCAACAGGAGCAGCTTCGCGATCTAAAGGACCGCATTGCGAACGACGTGCGAACGAGTTGGCTGAATGCGATCGCGGCCTACAACCGGATTGGAGTCTCGCAACAGTTCCTCGACCAGGCGAATCTTGCGATCAACCTCTCGCAAACCCGCTACACGCTTGGCTTGAGCTCCATCGTGGAACTGAGTCAGGCGCAACTGCAGCAAACCCAGGCGCAGATCCAGTTCTCGACGGCGCAATACCAATATCGCATTGCGCAATCGGTTCTGCGCTTCCAGATCGCCGCCCCATAAGCCTAGTGGAACAAGGCGAGGCTGCCCTGGAACGGAGAAGCGGGTAGCCCTGCAGAATTGAAGAACGGGCACTCAGGGCTGTTTTCCCAGGCATAGCGGACAATTGCGGGCGCCTGCACCTGCGGGCTCGCTACGACGATTGTCGAACCGTCAATCTTTGCAGCCGCCGGAACGAATTTTCGATCCTGGCCAGCGATCACGAAGCCGCAGAGCCCCTTGGCTCCCGGCTTCAGGCCTTCAGCATCATCGAACCAGACACGTAGCGCCTTCTCTTCGCGCGTCACCGAGCGCAATAGGGGCCCCGAGTATTCGAGATGCTCGCCGTAGGTAAGAGCACGGGCGGCGAGGGAGAGGCGGCGGCCCACGTCCAGTTTATCGGTGGGGTGCACGTCATCCGGATTCCCGATATCGATGGTGACGGCCATTGCGGTATTCACAAGACCAAGGGCCTTGCGCTGTCCTTCGCGTACTGGCGCCCAGTCTTCCAGCAGGTTCGACTTGTAGTTGGCAATCTGCACATAGAGAAACGGGAAATCGCCAATTGCCCAATGATTGCGCCAATCGCGAATCATGGTTTCGAATAGCATCCCGTAATGCGGAGCGCGCTCGAGAGCCGAATTGCTCTCCCCCTGATACCAGATCACGCCGCGTATTGGGTACGGCGTCAAGGGCGCAATCATGGCGTTGTAGAGCGCTGCAGGCTCCCAGCTATGCGGATCCGGATGCCACGCAAACACCGGCACGGGAAGGCCGTTGGCGCGCGCCTGCTGTTTCAATTCGGCTTCGTGGGGGGCGACTGTCTCGGTCTCGACAAGATTATCGACCATGTGGGCGCGGTTGGCGAAGATGGGCATCAGGCCCGGATTGCTCGACAGTCCATCGAGACTCGTCCACGCCTCCGCAACGGTACCACCCCAGGTCGATTCGATGACTCCAATCGGTACCTTTTCGTGCGCAGCGATTTCTTTTGCGAAGTAATAAGCGACGGCGGAGAACTCACGAACCGTATCCGGGATACACGGACTCCACTTCGCTGGAGTGGAGAGATCGTCGAGAGGATGATCGGCATAGGCCTTCGCAACGTGAAACAGATGCACAGAGGGCAGGTTTGCTTTCGGGATTTCCTCGGCTGCATCCTTTGGAGTTCCGTTCCAGCCCTCCATCGGATATTCCATGTTCGATTGGCCGGAAGCGACCCAAACATCCCCGATCAGCACATCGTGCAGCACGATTTGATTCTGCCCGTTGACGGAAAGTTCGTAAGGGCCGCCTGCGGCTTCCGGCGCGAGATAGATGTGCCATCGGCCGGCGAAGTCAGCGACTGTGCTCTTGGATTGGCGGTTCAGCACAACCCGAACATTTTCATCCGGCGCGGCCTTTCCCCAAATGTGGATCGGCATGCCGCGTTGCAACACGACGCCATCCGAGAGTAGAACCGGGAGCGAAATGTCGGCGCGCGCCAGGGAGGTTAGGCAGAACGCCACGGCGACAACGCCAACGCAAAGCAGACGTGCAATTCGTATCATGATTCCTTCCGTGCCAGTTCTTCCTGGTAGATCCAGTAGGCTGCTGCACCGTAGAGAGCTGCATCTTCGAACAGGGTGGAGACCTGTAACGTCCTCGATCCGCCAAACTGGCGAGCGGTAACCGGGAGGAAGAGCGCGGCGCTGCGCGAAATCGCTCCACCGAAAATAATGGTAGAGGGGCGAAACTCTCTCATCACGACGCGTAAGACATTGCCGAGTGTTTCCCCGAAGTTCTCGAAGACTTCAACTGCGTGGGCATCAGCAGGGCATCCGTTCGCGATCTCGCGCACCGGCAATCGGCGAGCGGTGCGACTTTCGTATTCCGCCTGAATGCCGCGGGTCGAAATCGCATCCTCTACGATCCCGCTCTCCCAGGGCAGGTTCCAAATCTCTCCGTCCGGCGGAATGCCGCAGCCGTTGCGCGCGATTTGCCCTGCAACCGCAAAGGCCGAGCCTACGCCGGTTCCCAGGGTGATGCCGACGGTGTTCCCTTCTCGCGCGGAGGGCAAACGGGTGAGTTCGCCAAGCAAAAAGGCATCTGCATCGTTCAAGAAACGAATGCTTCGAGGCTCCAGCGCGCATCGTGCCGCCAACTCAGAGCGCAAGCTCTTGCCGTGCAGGGAGGCGAACTTGTGGGTCAAGCGGCTGATGCCCTGGGCATAATCGAAAGGTCCCGGGAAGGCGAAACTCATCCCCCCGATCCGGCTGAATTCAGTGTCCGTCTGTTTGAGAATCTCGCGCGAGAGTTGATCGACCGCGGTGTAGAAGGATGTCTCATCCGCGTTGCAATCGACTGCGACGGAAGCGCGCGATTGCAGATCAAGCGTTTCGCAGTCGCAAAGCGCGCCAGCGATGTGACTGCCTCCCACGTCGAAGACGAGCAGATGCACGGCCGCCTCACTGGGCAAGTGTCGCCACAGTTTTGCCGGAGTCACGCTCGGCGTCGACGATGGTCACGAATTTCAGCGCCTGCCGAACCTGGTCGGCGGAGGCCTTGCCTTTCACGGCAACCGTGACTTCCGCACCCGGCAGGATATCGAAGTAATTGTCCGTTGTCTGTACATCGAGATCGCCAAAGAACAGAGCTACATGACGCGCGAGCGTGGCGGATTTCATCGTGATCACCACCTTGTCCCCCTGGCTGCCGACCTTCACATCGACGTTCGGCGATGGCAGGTTGAGATCGCGCGTGCGGGCAAAAAAGAGCTCGTTGCGGCCTATTACCTTGCCGCCCTGTTGCAGTTCGTAAACAGCGAAAACGGTTTTCGGATCGGCAGACCCGAGCAGTTCCTGCTCGCTTTGTGTCTGGTAGATAGCGCTCGACTGCGCCGGAACATCGATGTCCGTCGATTTATCCGAAAGCACCTTGCCGGAAAAGTCCATCAGCCGGATACGCAGCGTGGCGTTCAGGGGCTGCAACTTGTCGGAAATAACATAGGTCTCGATCTTGCCATCGTGATCCCACGGGGAGACGAGTACGTCGTCGAAGAAGCGGACCGCATAATATTGCAGCGCCTTCCAGCGGCCGTAGTAGTCGATGCTCGACCACGATGCGACCGGCCAGCAGTCGTTCAGCTGCCAGTAGAACTGGCCCATGGTGCGCGGCTTCATTCGACGGAAGTGCTCCGCTCCGACCTTGATGGCCTCCGCCTGCTGCACCTGGCTCATGTAGACAAACGATTCGAAATCCTTGGGCTCGCGGTACTCGCGGAGCATGTAAGTGAGGATGCGCTCGTTTCCGCCGGTATTCTTCTGGTGGTTGCGCATCACGACGGAGTTGATATCGTAGTCGCTGGGCTGCGCAAAGCGGCGAATGGTGCTCATCTCCGGAAAAGATTGGAAGCCGTACTCGGACATGAAACGCGGATGCTGCTTGGTGTAATCCTCAATCGGATTCTGCGCATGCCAGACCGCCCAGTAATGCATGTCGCCATCATTCTGATTATCGGGGGGCGCCTCGAAGTTGGCGCTCGGAGAACTCGGCCAGTAAGGGGTTCCCGGCGCGTATTCGGTGACGACGCTCTTGATCACGTCACGAAACAGAACGACATAATCCTGCCAGACCTGCTCACGGACATCCGGGGGAACGGAGTCTTTGAAGGCCTGGCGGTCGCCCCAGTGTTTCCATCCGGTTTCCATCTCGTTATTGCCGCACCAGAGCACCACGCTGGGATGGTTGCGCAATCGTCGAACATTGTCGATCGCTTCCTGCCGTACGTTTTCCTGGAAGCCGAGGTCTCCCGGCACCATGGCCCCTCCAAACATGAACTCCTGCCACACCAGGATGCCGAGTTCGTCGCAAAGATCGTAGAAGTCGTCGCTCTCGTAGGCTCCGCCGCCCCACTCGCGGACCATATTCATATGCGCCGCTCTTGCCGCCAGCAACATGGTGCGATGATCTTCGCGCGTGACACGCGGCAGGAAGCTGTCGAACGGGATGAGGTTGGCGCCTTTGGCATAAATCACGATGCCGTTTACCACGAACTCGAAGCTTTTGCCCCACTGATCGGGTTGGCGGCGAAGTTCTATCGAACGCAGGCCGGTTGTAACCTGCGCGTGGTCCTCGACCTTGCCCGTCTTCACAAAAGCGGTGAATTGATACCTGTCCTGTGGACCATAATCGGCCGGATACCAGAGATTCGGGTTGTCAATCTTAAGGGGAACTTTGACTTCGTTCGCCCCCGGGTAGAGCCTCTCTTTGCGTATCTCGGTGACCGCATTTTTTCCGTGGAAGGCTCCGCTCACGGTAATGTCCGCCATGGTTTCCTGAGTGGCTTCGATTTCCAGGACTGCCATCAGGCGTGCGGACTGTTTGCTGACCGCGGGCTGCGCGATGTGCAAATCGCTGATGCGAGCGCCATCCCAACTTTCGAGACGCACCGGACGCCAGATGCCTTCGGTGACGTATCGCGGACCCCAGTCCCAGCCGTAGTGGTAAGGCGCTTTGCGGGTGTACGGATCGGTCGGAATGCCTTCTTCCGCGCCTGTCTGCGCGGTGTTCACCGAGGGAAGGTGATAGGGCAAATTGCGCAGCTTCGGCAACCAGGTCATCACCGGCGAATGGAAGACAACGCGCAGGGTGTTGTCGCCGGCCTTCACACTCTTCTTCACATCTACGCGCCAGGTGCGGAACATGTTGCCGGCGTCGAGGACCTTCTGATCGTTCACATAAACTTCGGCATAGGTGTCGAGGCCGTCGAAGACCAGTTCCACATGCTCCTGGGCCACCGTTGCCGCATCCGCCGAAAACTTGGTCTGGTACTCCCAATCGGTCAATCCGATCCATTGCAGTTCGGGTTCGTTATTCCCGTAAAAGGGATCCGGGATGAGCTTGTTCTGGAGCAGATCGGTCTGTACCACGCCGGGAACAGTCGCGGCATGCCACTCCAGCGCAGCCGGTAACGGCGGTTTACCGACGGCACGAAACTGCCAGCCGCTGCTGATTGTGGTTGCGCGCACTGCTGCTTGCGAAGTCATACTGGTACACAGGAAGAGAGCTGCCAAGATGGCCCATATGGTCCGCTGTGAATATAAGCTGGAACAAAGGAGCTGTAAGCCGCCAATCGATACTCTTCGCATTCGGTTCCCTCTCACGTTCTCAGTCAACCAGCCGCCCAGATCAACCGGAGCGGGCAAACCCGTTCATTCTACGCACAACATTTTGGAGTGCAACCGCGCACCTTCACGATAAGAATCGCTTCGCGTTCTGAAAACTCGTGGTCAGGCTCTCATAGACAGGCTTGCTGATCGTGTCCTGCTCCACAAAATAGTGCTCCACCCCGATCGAGCGCGCCTCGGCAGCAATCGCTTTGAAGTCCAACGTTCCAGTTCCGACCTCCGTGAAGTGTTCCGCGGGCTTGCCCAGCTTTTGCGAGGCAGGAACCCCAGGCAGGCGGTCCTTGAGGTGCAGCATCCGAACGCGACTGCCGAGCGATTTCATCATTTCCACTGGATCGCGGCCCGCTTGCGTTACCCAATAGCAATCCATCTCAAACCAAACCAGCTTGGGATCGGTTCGCGCCACCAGGGTCTCGTACCCGGTGATGTCCCCGAACTTTTGAAACTCGTAGTTATGGTTGTGGAACGCGAAGCGGAAGCCTGCTTTCTGCGCCTGCTCTCCCCACTGGTTGAACTTCTCTGCCGCTTGCTTGAACGCATCCAAGGACGAGTTCTGCATGTTCTTCGGCAGCATGGGGCAGACCATGTAGGACACTCCCAACTGGTGGGCGTACTCGAAGGACTGTTCTACCTTCTCGTAATCGAAGTGTCCGCTCGGGACCTGGAGCCCGGCATCAACGATCATCCGCCGCAACTCCGGCGCCGGATGCGAGTAGAGATTCCAGTACGTTTCCACCTCTCCATAGCCGATTTGCTTCACCTTAGCGAGCACAGCCGCCAGATCTGCCTGGGCCTGGTGGCGCACGCTGTAGAGTTGCAGGCCAATGGGCGTCACCGCGGATGCCCACGCCGATCGCGAAACTGCCGCAACCGCGAAGGTGGCGAGCGAAGCCTTAACGAAGTCACGACGCGTGGTCATGCGAGCCCCTTTCCTTTGGCAATCAGTCGTGCGGATGCGGCCCAGTGAAATCCGAGCAACAAGGTTTCTCGGCAGGGCGGAACTCCATGTACTCCACGCGCGTCTGGTCAGGATCGTAGATATTGAACTGCCACTTTCCATCCTTGCCGAGCTGCGGGCGATCCTGGTCGCTGCCCGTCGGCTTCCAGCCATGCTCTTTCAGGTTCGGGATTACGGTGTCGATCTTATCCACGCCGAGCGAGAAGTGGTTCAGCACACCCAGGTCATGCGGCGTCGGATGATCGCTGGCCCCGAGCATCTCCTCGATCCACACCGTGCCCTCGGGAACCTGCAGCGCGACCCAGTCGGTACGGCCAGGCTCCATTCCACCATGCCAGTAAGGACGGAAGCCGAGGATATCTTTATAGAAGTGTTCCTCCGGTGCGCGATCTCGCACGACGAAGCCGACGTGGATGATCTGCCGGGATGCCGGAGGCAGCGTGGCCTTGGCGACCGGGTGCGGTTTCTCTTCGATAAACTCGATGGGCTGCCCGGCAGGATCGGTGAGCGCAAACCAGCGGGCGCCGTCGCGTCCCTCGCCGACCGAGTCCGGCACTTGGATTCCCTTCGACTTGAGGTAGAGGCGCATTCCCTCCGCCGAATCGGTCAAGAACGCGATGTGAGCGATGCGATCGTGGGTTCCCTTGGGCGCCTGCTCCAACTCGATCGACTGACGCTCGTTCACAACGAACCGGGCTGGGGATTCGGGGGCATATCCCAGCACGTTCTCGTAAAAGTGCCGTGCCTTGTCGAGGTCGTCCACGTATACGGCGACATGAGAGAACCCGGTGATGTGAGGCCTGGCCGGATCGTTCGTGCTTTGAGGAAAAGCCGAGGTTGCGGCCGCCAGAACGAGAATGGATGCAGCCGAGCGCCACCTGAAGGTCGCCATAGACGAACGATATTCTAGTGCACTTCAGGCGCTTTGCGGCCTGGATCGCCAACTAAATCTGTGGCGAAGAGCCGCTCCCCGTCGTACACTGGCTAACCGCTAACTTAACGCATGGAGATCCCACGAATGAGAACCTCGATCCTCGCCGTCTTATGCCTTGCATCGATCGCGTGCAGTTCCTTCGCACAGCAGGCCAAGAAAACGGGCGTCCTCGATCCGGCTGAGTTGAAGACGGTGGTTCCTGCCAATTATTTCTTCGACGGCCTGGTGGCCTCCGTCCAGAGCCGCAATTCGGGGGCTGTACGGTTCGATAACGGTAAGCTGCTCGTCGCAGGGTTCGTGGACAATTCAGGTTATTCCTCTGACGTTCAGGCGAAGTACCAGGGTCTGCTGATCACGGAGACCAAAGTCAGCATCGGCAATGCGGAGATCGGCCCCGGTCAGTATGGCTTCGGCTTTACGAAGGAAGGAAACTTTGTAGTGCTCGACGTCGCGGCCGACAACGTGATCAGTGTCGCCTACGATCAGGATGATCAATTGAAACGTCCTGTACCGCTGAAACTGGTGGCGGATAGTGGCGGCTACCGTCTCTATGCCGGCAAGAAGTATGTCATGATCAAGGCGAAGTAGATCGCCCTTGAATGCCCGCCGCGTGCCTCGAAGCATAGCCCAGCGCCGCACCCCGACACGGGGACTTCTTTTAGCCCTGATCGTGATTCTTTGCTCGGTGCTGGTCTACTCGCGGTACATCCGCATCCAGATTACGCACCTTCGGCAGGTGCAAAGCGATCTGGTCGATCGCAACCGGCGCGATTCCCTGCAGTTACTGCGCATCCAGAACAACCTCAACGCCCTCGCGCTGGCCATGCGCGACATGCTTCAGGGTGACGAGCCCTACCCGCTGAGTGCCTGGGCGAGCCAGTTCCGACGCCTGCGGGTGGATCTGGACGACGCGTTGCGGAAAGAGGACCAACTGGCGGCCGCGCATCGGACGCCGGAGCAGCGCCAGTATCTGGCAACCTCTGTCTCGCAGTTCTGGTCAGAGGTGGACCGTGTCTTCAAGGTTGCCGAGTCCGGCGATGAGAAGTCAGCTCGCTCTCTTATCCCAGCACTGCAGACCCGAGCAGCCGGCTTGAGTTCCACGGTCGCACGCCAGTTGGTGGAAAACAACCAGAATGAAGAGGAGGCAGCGCACCAGATCGAATCGATCTATGCTGGGGTAGAGCGCAATGTCGTTCTCTTCCTCGGAGCCACGCTGGCGGCCATCATTCTCACGGGCGTGCTCATTACCTTCTCCAACCGTCAGCTCTTTGCGCAGCTCGCGTCGCTCTCGGAACAGCGCAGCGAGCTGGCGCACAAGCTCATCGCCACCCAGGAATCCACGCTGCAATTCATCTCGCGCGAGCTGCACGACGAGTTCGGGCAGATCCTCACCGCCATTGGTTCCCTGCTGGGCCGTGCAGAAAAACAAGCGCCCGCCGGCAGCACCTGGGCGCGCGATCTGCATGAGGTCCGCGAGATGGCACAATCCACTCTCGACAGCGTGCGCAGCCTTTCGCAGGCACTGCATCCGGTTGTCCTCGATGAAGCGGGAGTCGAGCATGCCATCGACTGGTACCTGCCCATGGTGGAACGGCAAAACGGAATTACCGTACACTACGAGAAATCCGGAGCCTCCGTCCCGATTGCCAGCTCCGCGGGGATACACATTTACCGCATCCTCCAGGAGGCGCTGAATAACGTTGTCCGTCATTCCGGTGCGGTGGAGGCCCGGGTCCGGCTGGCTTTTCAACCGGAAGGGCTTTCGCTGGAGGTGGAAGACCACGGAAAAGGCATGCAACCGGACCCCGCGAGGCGCGGCATTGGCGTGGTGGCGATGAGAGAGCGGGCCGAGTTGCTGGGCGGGACTATCCAGTGGCTGCCCGCGCCTGGCGGAGGCACGCTGGTTCGTCTTGAAGTTCCCAAGGAGCGATTGAGCGCATGAAGAAAAGCAAGATTTCCGTACTCCTCGTGGACGATCACGCCCTCGTGCGCCGCGGGTTTCGGCTCATGCTTGAGGATGATCCGGAGATTTCGGTCGTCGCCGAAGCAGGGGACGGCACCGAGGCGGTGAAGCTCGCCGGAGAACTTCATCCGAACGTTGTGGTAATGGATTGCGCCCTGCCGGGGACCAGCGGCATGGATGCGACCCGCCAGATACGCACCAAGTGGCCGCACATCGCGGTCCTGATGCTGACCATGCACTCCGAGGACACCTGGGTCCGTCTGGCGCTCGAGGCGGGGGCGAACGGCTACATCCTCAAAAGCGCCGTGGATCTCGATCTGGTCCAGGCGGTCCGAAAAGTCGCCGAAGGGGAGACAGTGCTCGATCCGAAGGTCGCAAAACCCACGGCGCTCAAAGGCGACAAGAATCTCGGCCTGACGAACCGCGAGCTTGAGATCCTGCAACTGATCGTCAATGGCAAGTCGAACAAGGAAATTGCGAGCGATCTCTCGCTCAGCGTCAATACGGTCTCCGTGCACCGCGCCAATATCATGGAGGCGCTCGGCATTCATAACACCGCCGAACTTGTCGTGTACGCCATCAAGAATGGGTTGGTGACACTCTCTTGAATCGTCGCGATTTTCTGTATGGCATGGGCCTGCTGGGGCTCGCGTTTTCCTCGCGCGAACTCCTGGCCGAGACTGCACTGCAACCTGGATTTCGCCTCACCGATGTCACCGGCGCCGCCGGGATCGATTTCAGGCACAACAATGGCGCGTTCGGCGGAAAGCTGCTACCGGAAACCCTCGGACCCGGCTGTGCTTTCCTTGATTACGACGGCGATGGCTGGCTCGACATCCTGCTTGTCAACGGAATGGATTGGCACGACCACAGTAAAGAGCACTCGATCCTGCGCCTCTACCGCAACAACCGCGATGGCACGTTCACAGATGTGACCAAGAGCGCCGGCCTGGACGTCGAGATGTATGGCATGGGCGTGGCCGTTGCTGACTACAACAACGATGGCTTTCCCGACCTGTTGGTTACCTGTGTGGGACAGAACCGACTCTTCCGCAATACCGGCAAGGGCAGGTTTGTGGACGCAACCAAATCCAGCGGACTCGACGGCCGCCATGCGCTGAGTACCTCCGCCCTCTGGTTTGACTTCGATCGCGACGGCTTTCTCGACCTCTTCGTTTGTAACTATGTGAAGTGGTCTCCGGAGAACGACATTGCCTGCAGCATTGACGGCAAGCATAAGTCTTACTGCACGCCCGAGGCCTACCGCGGCGAAACCTGCTGGCTGTTTCGAAATCGCGGGGACGGCACGTTCGAGGACGTTACTGCCAAGAGCGGCGTCTTCGATTCCAGTTCGAAGTCGCTCGGCGTCGCCATGCTGGACAGCAACAACGATGGTTGGCCCGACCTCGTCGTCGCCAACGACACAGAACCGAACAAGCTTTATCGCAACTTGAAAAACGGCCGATTCGAAGATGTCGGCGTCGAGGCCGGGTTGGCCTTCAGCGGCGATGGCAAGGCCCGGGCAGGCATGGGAATCGACGTGGGTGATTTTGAAAATTCAGGCCGACCCGGCATCGCTGTCACCAATTTCGATAATGAGATGATCGGTCTTTACCGTGCCGGCGCAAACGGCGATTTCACCGACGTCGCGGTGACTACCGGCGTCGGCGGCGCCTCCCGCCGTATGCTCGGCTTCGGATGCGCCTTCGCCGACCTGAACCTGGATGGGGCACTTGACCTGATCGCTGTCAATGGGCACATCGATGACAGTGTCCGCGCGATCCGTCGCGATGTTGCTTATGAGCAATCGCCGCAGATCTTTCTCAACAATGGCCACGGCATTTTTCGAGATGTAGCGGACGCAGTCGGCGGCGGCTTCGCCAGCCCCAAAGTCGGTCGCGGCCTGGCTTACGGTGACTTCGACCGTGATGGCGATCTGGACCTGCTGCTCACCACCAACAACGGTCCGGCGTACCTCTATCGCAACGATCTTGCCAATAACAATCGCAGCATTCGGTTTCATTTTGCGGGAACGAAATCGAATCGCGATGGCATCGGCGCCGTCATTCGCATCTACCATGGCGGCGTGAGGCAGATGCGGATGGTCCACAGCGGCTCCAGCTACCTCTCGCAATCAGAACTGCCGGTAACCTTCGGTGTGGGGCGGCAGGACAAAGTGGACCGAGTCGAGATCGCGTGGCCCAGCGGGCGGGCCGAGGAGTTTAAGAACCTGACCACCGCAAAAGCCTATCTCTGCACCGAAGGCAACGGGTGTGTTGCGCTGGACCATTACTGAGACTTCACACGTCAGGTTCTCCGCCGAAAGGAATCGCTTTGGCAAACAGCTTAGCGCAGCCCAAGCGCTTGTAACACCAAGGGATCCTCCGTCACCTGGTCACCGCTGACGCGGACAACGCCGAAGCCTCCGCGATAGTCCCACATCGTCCATCCAATATGGTTCTTCTCCAGCGCGCTTCGCACGGCAGTTAGCCAGCGCATGCGGTCTTCCGGCTGTGTGTGCTCGCGGTAGGCCCCAAATTCGTCGCAGATCAACGGAACATCGTGGCGCTTCGCCCAATCCGCGGAAAATGCCATCTCCCCTTCAATACGGACCGCATCCCAATGCTCCAGCGCGTATTCGGTGATCTCCCAGCGCGCATACTCGTCGGGTTGCTGGTTCAAGACGGGAGCAATGTTTTCCGTGGTCGCCGGAAATGGCAGGTCCTGGATGTGCAGCCAATAAGCTGAACCCCACGATGCGCCTTCGTGGGTGAAGGTGTGGGGCTCGTAATAGTGAAAGTTAAAAATGAGGTTATGATCGGTAAATGCAGGCAGACGAACCAAATCAGCGATATCTGAATAGCGCGCGCCCGCCACGATGACGGTGTGCTGCGGGGCGCTCTGGCGGATCGCCTTCACGAGCATTTCTTCCACGCCGTTCCAGCGGAAAAAGTCCGAAAGCTCGGGCTCGTTCATCACCTCGAAGAAAAGCCGTTCGGGATCGGACTTCGCGTAGTGCCCCGCAATGCGTGACCACAGCAGGGCAGCGCGTTCGACAGCATCTTCGCTGGTAGCGATCTGGCGCTTGTAATCGCTTCCCGGGTGAAGATCGAGGATAACGGCGAGATCTTGGCCAAGCGCCCGGTGTACTACGTCATCGAGCACTTGTACCCGTTCGCAGTTCGCTCCATCGCGAAGGCATTCGAAGACCTGTGGATCGATGCTGATACGAATGTGATCGAACCCCATCTTCTTAATGCGGTCGATGTCGTCGAGCTTCGTATATGTGCGCAACCGCTGCGGACTGTAGTCGCTGGATTGCGCGAACCATTCGCTGGTGTTGATGCCGTGACGAAGGTGCTGCGCGCGATGGAAAGCAGGTGTGTCTTGGGCGATGAGTGGCAGCGAAAGCAATAGGAGTAATAGGCAGCGATACATAAGCATGATCTGCGGTGCCGTCCCTTGGAGGAAATATCGTGGGTGCGCAAACTAGCCCAGCGATCTCACGCCGGGCTCGCACCCGACGCCGGCTAGGCGCAGAGCTTTCAGCCCCGTAGCAACTGCGCGAGAAAAGAACTATTTTGCCGCCGACGCGCTTCCAGCGGTTGCGGGTACCATTTCCATGGACCAGATGGAACCAGGCCGCATATACATACCAGCTCGATAGAAGCCCTTGGTGTCCCACGCCTCCGGAGTGCGGAACCAGTATCCCTTCTCTTCGTACACCACGTTATAGACACCCTTGGCAGTGGCATAGCCTTCGTCTCGCAGCCCTTCCTGCAGCATGGTGGCGGCGACCGCCAGGGTCACGCCAGACCAGACCTCTTCCGTTTGCTCATCATCCTTCAACAACTGGCCGTTGGCGCTGATTCCGTTCAATGCGCCCATGGCGCCGTTATCGAGCTTCATGACATTGAAGTCGTAAACGTGTTTCAGCGCGGAGCGACGCATTTCACGCGGGACAAGATCGCCAAGGCCGGTGAGGGATGCGTACCATTGCCCGGCAAGCTGCTCCGCCATGATGCTGTCTTTGTAGGAGCTGCCCACGTCGTAGTTGAAGTACGTGCCGTTCCAGAGTTTCTTGATGAAGGCGGCCTGCGCGCGCTTGAAGAGATCGGCATTCTCCGTCGCGGTCGGTTGATCACCAAGAACTTTTGCCATCTCTTCGATGGCGCGCAATGCCGCAAGGTAGAGGCTGCCGCTGTAAGCGCTCTCGCCCCTCGCCGTCCAGTTGTCGTAAGTCTGGTCCGGATACCCGTCGTTCTCGATCAGGCCATCGTTATTCTTGTCAAACTGGCGAAGGAACTGCATCGCCTGTTTCACAGCCTTGAAGTTATATTGCAGGAAAGCCTTGTCCCTGCTGCCCGACATTACGTAGTCCCGCCACACCATGAGGACATACTTCGTATTCAGGTCCTTCCAATCCGAGACGCTCTGGAAGTTGTACTGGTTGGGTAGAACGAGTGGATCTTCGATCGGGCTGCCGAGATCGTGCGGCACAGAACCTGCGACCTTGCGCTCGGTTGGAACCAGCTTGTGTTCGAGATCCGATTTCCACGCCCAGATGTAGTCCTGCTTGATGGTCTCAGGAATGGTGTCGGCGTATTCGCGGATCTCTTGCTTTTCAATCTCGGGCCAGAATTTCGCAAGCGGAAATGAGCCGTAGAAGCGCACATCGAGCGATCCATAGTACGGATAGTCGAAGCACTCCATGTAAGTGAAACTGTCATCCTTGAACGAGGATGGGTGCTCTGGGTTGCCGGGCTTCTCTACTTCGTGCGCCCAGAGCGTGCCGCCGTCGGCGAGGTCATAGAGCTCGTTGAACAACATGCCCCGATACCAGAGGGGCTTGTCCTGATTTTCGATATAAGGCTTTTGCCATGCATCGATCTGGCGGCTCCAGTCCTTGCCCTGCTCGAGTGCCGTCCGAGCAATCTTCCAGGCATTTGTGCCGGAGCGGTCGAAGAAGCGTGTGTAGTGACGAACCCACTTGCGGCCAAGTCCGAACTGCACATAAGGCAGATCCCAAGCGAGCGCCATAGGAACAAGCCTCTTCTCGCCCGGCGCAAGCGTGACACGGACGGCGATCGCTCCGGCCAGCGGGTCACTGCTGCTGGCCAGGCCCGCAGCTTGATTCGGCAGGCGTCCGTCTTTCGCAAATGGCGCCCACACTTCCGCACCGCTGCCACTCGGACGGTAGGTGGTGAGATAGGTGACCTCTGCCCCGCTCCCTGCAAGAGAGGCAATCGCGAACTGCCCGTCCCACTCTTCCGAGACCGGACGATTTCTCACCCGATCGAAGACGATTCCCTGCATCTGGCCGTTGTTGAAGGCCTCGGATTTATACCGGTTAATGTTTTGGGAATTCAATCCAGCGGCGAAACCAGTGGTGGTGTCACGAAACCACCCGATCATGTTGGTCCAAGAAAACAGGATGGAAACTGTGACGCGTTTTTCGGTGGGATTGGTGATGTACCAGTTGTAGACCGCGACCGGATAGCTACTCTCTTTGTAGTTGTCGGGAAGGATCGGCGAAAACTGTTCGAGCGTAAGAGTGACGGGGAGTTGAGGCGATTTATACGCAAACCATGACTTCGGATAAAGCGCGGCATATTCTCCGCCACCAACCGGATAGCTCCAATTCCATGCTGCGAGTTCCGGACCGTCGGGCTTCTGCGTGGAGAGCACTTGCGCGGTGGCTGCCTCGCCTTCGGGCTGAACGAATACTGCAAACTGGTTTGCAGGGACATTCTGATATTTGTGGATGCCCGCCTTGATATGCCAGCGTTCGAAGTTTCCACGATAGGTGCGCGAGAAAGTGCCGGCACCGAATCCGCCGACCGGCGCTCCCTGCCAGTAACCGTCGTCGATAATCGTGAGCCCGGGTTTACGGCCTCCCGGATTTTTCAGAGGCTCCCCGATCGGACGACGCCAGGCGGCGGCGGGAATATCATCACCGGCGATCAGAAAAGTTGTTGTAAGAAGAATAAAAACAAGCAGCGCGAATTTCGATGGCGAGCGCCATTGCGACATGAAAACTCCTACCAAGAAGAGAGGACCGCAGCCCCACATTGAGCCGCGCTCGATACTAGTAGAAGATCGTTATTCTTGCAAAGGAATACCGATTCCCCGAAAGAAAATTCTGGTGCCTTCAAGGATGCTTCGGCGCCCCGGGACGGATCCGGTCGTCAGGAACCACCCCCTGCCCTTCCAGGATCGAGTAGAAGTGATCCGCGTCGAGATCCTTCACCGTATCGACCTTGCCGGAGGGCCAGCGAATCTCGAGTGAATCGATTCTGGTGGCCGCACCAAGGCCAAAGTGCACGCGCAAATCGTTTTGTGAAAGGTAGCTTCCGCCACTATGAATCTCTGCCGTCTGCGTCATGCCCCCGGCGACGATTTTGAGCCTGGCGTTCAGGGCCAAGCGGTTGCTCTTGGTGCCGGCCAGTTCAAAGCTGGTCCAGTGGGCTCCCGGTACACCATGGTTGCGAAGGATCATCGGCCCCCCGTCAATATCGCTGATCACGACATCCATGTTGCCATCGTTAAACAGGTCCCCAACCGCGAGTCCACGTGACACGCGCCGCTCTTTCAGGGCAGGTCCGGCTTCGTCGCTCGCATCGCAGAAAGTACCGTCCTTCTGGTTGAGGTGTAGAAGCTTCGGCTCCCGGTAGCCGCCGCCCGAAGGCAGCGAATCGACCTGCGGATATACGTGGCCGCCCACGGCGATGAGATCGAGCCAGCCGTCGTTATCGAAGTCTGCAAAGGCAGTTCCCCACTTAACCCATGGTAACGACGGCAGCGCGACCCCGGACTTATACGAGACGTCCGTAAAGTCCCAGTTCCCGTCGTTGCGGTAGAGAAGGTCATCTTCGTCTTCGAAGTTGGTGATGTAGAGGTCGGGCCTGCCGGTGTGAAGGTAGTCCCCGATCGCGATGCCCATCGAAGCCTGTTCCGAGCCGTCTTCGCTGACCGCCGTACCCGACTCGAGACCGATCTCCTTGAATTTGCCATCGCCTTCATTCTTATAGAGAAACTTGGGTGTGGAATCGTTCGTGATGTAGATGTCGGGGCGGCCGGTGTTATTGAAGTCGGCCCAGACGACGCCCATGCCGTAGTACCCGTTGGGGTCGTCCACGCCTGCCTGCTTCGAGACATTTGTAAAGGTGCCGTCGCCATTATTGTGGAAGAGCGAATCGCCCGCACCTTTCAGGCCTCGCGGTCCACATTGCACGTCGATGCCGCGGTATTTGCAGTTGGGAAACTTGCCGAAGCCGGGCAGGTCATTGAGGTGGAAATCCACATAGTTCACGACCATCAAATCGACGTACCCATCGCCATCGTAATCGCCAAAAGCGGCGCCGGTGGACCAGCGGCCGTCGGCCACTCCTGCTTTCGCAGTGACGTCGGTAAACGTGCCGTTGCCATTGTTGTGGTAAAGGACGTTTCCGCCCAGGCAGGTGAGGTAGAGATCGGGCCACCCATCGTTGTCATAGTCGCCCACCGCGCCACCCATCGCGAAGCAGGGAGAGTTCAGGCCGGATTTGGCGGTTACATCGGTGAAGGTGCCATCGTGATTGTTGTGGTAGAGAGCGCCCTGGCTCTTTTGGCCCTTGATCGCCATTTCAACCGTCGGGGCATTCGTAAAGTAGATGTCGGGCCAACCGTCGCGATCATAGTCGATCAGAATGACACCGCCGCTCATCGATTCCACGATGTACTTCTTGGAGGGATCCGAAGTATGCGTGAAGTGAATACCGGTCTTCGCCGTGATGTCTTCGAACTGCGGCACTGTCCGCCCATTGCACTTGGTGGACTTGGCCCCAGGCGGCGGAGGCGGAGGAGGGTTGTGCCCCATCTGCGCGGAAGAAGAGCCGGCCAGTAGAGCTGAAAGAAGGAGTGCCGCGAATTGACGGTGGAAGATGTTCACGCTATGAACCTAGGGATTCTGTTTCGGCAATGAGGTGCGCTCACGCGCCTGCGCCTTGAGCTGCTTGTAGAGCGCCAGTTCACGGTCTGCATCGGCCATGCGTGACTCCTTGCGATAGGCGGCCTGGAGTTGGTAGTGGACGTAATCCACTTGGGGGATAAGTCGAGCCGCGATTTCGAGGCGGGTAACGGCCTCGTCGAGCTGACCGCGGTCGAGAAGAATCTTGCCGATCTGGTATTGCGCATTGGCATAGGTCGGATTGACATCGATGACTCCGCGGAAGAGCGCCAGCGCGTCGTCAACCCTGGCCTCCTGGAGATAGACGAAGCCAAGATTGTATTTGGCATCGAGATCGGAGGGCGCCAAGGCGAGTTCCGCCTGGAATTCGCTTGCGGCGTCGCCCCAGTGCTCCCACCGCAGACAGGCCAATCCCGCAAAGTAATGGGCTTTTAGCAGGCCCGGATCGGATTGCGAGGCACGGTGCAGGACCGTGACCGCACGCGGGTAATCGCCGATCTCCGTCCATAGCTGGCCGACGAGCAGAAGGATATCGTTGGGCAGATTCTCCGATTCAAATTGGCCGAGCACCGTGGAGGCTTGTTTCAGATCGCCGAGGCGAGTGAGCGAAGCAGCCCAGGCATACCCGACGGTAGGATCCTGCATTCCCCGTGTGCCTAGCGGCTGAAAAGTTTTGGCGGCATCGGCGAACCTGTCGCTGGCAAAATAAGACATGCCGAGCATGGCGCGGGCGGGATTATCGGACGGCTTTTCTTCAAGGGCGTGGGAGAGACCGCGAATCGCCTCCGGGTAGTTGTTTTGTTTGTACGCACAGAGCCCAAGATTTCTCGCGAGACCCGGAGTGGCCGGGTTCCAGTGTTCGGCTTGCTCGAAATGGGCGAGGGCCACCGGGTACTGACCGTGTACCGCTTCCGCCGTCGCCAGGTCGCTTAAACTCGTGCCTAGAACCGTCCGCAGACGGGCCTCCTGGGCCTCGGCGGCCGTACGCTGCTTGTCTGTCAGGTTGGAGCGCGCCATCGTCGAAGCATTCAGCCGAGCAAAGGGATCGGTATTTGCGGGCAGCAGCGGAGCCGCTTGGGCCTCAGTCTCCGGATTCAACGCTACGATGGCCGCAGCGTTACTTGCGCCGGCGGCAGCCGCATTCTGCGCCACAGTTTGCTGGGTCTGCGCCATAGTTTTGTTTTGCAACTCCCGCGCTTTGTTAAGAAATGTCTCAGCTTCCTCCTTACGGCCGGAGCTTGAGAGGATCCTGCCTAGATCGACGTAGGCGCGCCGGATTTGATAGTTCGAGCGCGATTCATCCCTGCCAGTGAGCTCCACCGCTTTGCGAAGAGTCATCTCCGCGCGCTTCATGTCGCCTTGCGCATAAGCATTCAGTCCCATGTACAGCCAAGGTTCCGGCCATGTGGGGCTCGCCTCGGCTGCGATCGTCAGGTATTTGTTCGACTCCTCATATTGCCGCTCTTCGGACGCCAGGAAACCAAGCATGTAGTTGGCGAGGAAGTCATGGGGATAGTTTCGTGCTTCCTTGAGAAGCTCGCTCTTAGCCTCCGGCGTCGGCTTCCACTCATTGAGAGAAAGGCGTGCCAGTCCGAGGAAGTAGTGGGCATGCGGCGTCTTTGGATCGAGCTGAACGGCGCGTTCCAACTCCCGGATGGCACCGGGAAGGTCGTCCGCATCGCGGTACGCGCGGCCAAACAGGACGTGAAGCGATCCACTGTCTCCGGCGATTTCGATCATCTTCTGGAATACCGCCGCTGCCTTTTTCTTATCTTCGGGATCTTTACCAGCAAGCAGACAAATCCCCAGCGAATACATCGATTCGATGTCCGGTTCCCGGGCCACGGCCTTCGTGAGGGCTTCAGCCGCCTGCGGATACTGCCGCTTGCGCATAAGCGACCGGCCTAGAACAGCATTTGCGCGCACGCTATCGGGAGCAGCAGCGAGCGCCCGGTTCGACTCGGCGACAGCATCGTCTAATTGACCCGCATCCAGGTCCGCAATCGCAAGATCGACTCGCGTATCCGGCTCGTCGTCCAATTCGACCGAGCTGTGGTAGAGCTCGATGGCTTGGGGATAGGCAAGCTCGAGCAGCCGTAACTGTCCCATCTCGCGCAAGGCAAGCGCGGAAAGGCGCCGGTTCGCGGTCGCGATGGCATCCGGGTTGCCGGTAAGGCGGGCGCTTTCGGCCTCCTTGATCCGGCGAGAAAGTTCTGCTTCGGCCTGGGGTTGATTCGCCGTTGCCTTGGCGGAGACCGCCTTGGATGAGTTTGACTGGGCTGAAACTGTCGACACAGCCACCAGGCAGATCAAGGCACAGAAGTTGAAATGCAAGCCCAGCTTCTCTCGCAAACCAGGGAGTATTCGACCAACAGAGAACGGCGGGAATTTGGGCGGGTGCACTGCGTCCCAGAATAAAGTGACGGGGCTTGAAGATTCAAGCCCCGCCTTCGGAGGTTACAACGTGTTGGTTGAGTGAGAGGTTAGAACGTGAACTTCATACCATATTGAAGTTCTCGTCCGGGTCGTACCTGAGTTGCTTGACCGAAGGTGCCGAGTCCGCCCGTATTGAAGCTGGTCACGACATTGTTTGTCGGGCTGCAAGGAGCAGATCCGCACACCAGGTTGCTGCCGGAGAAGCCATTGGAGAAGCCGTTCCCGCTGAAGTTCGCATGGTTGAAGATGTTGAACATATCCATGCTGAACTTGATCCGAAGCCGCTCGCGGATGAACCAGCTCTTGGCGAACTGGACGTCGAAGTTAATGTTGCCAGGACCGGAACAGATGCCGCGTCCCGCAGTATTCGCAGGAATGGTGCCGAGGGCATATCCGACGAGGGTGAAGGCAGCGGGATTGAGGATCTGATCGGCAGGAGCTCCGGGCACGGACGAGTTACAGCCGACTCCCGTAACCAGCGGACGCTGGTTGCTGGTAAAGCCGGTGCCGAACAAGGAGTTGAGAGTGCTGCCACCCACGGCGTTGGCGCCGTTGGTGAATACACTGAGAGAGTTGCCATCCTCGATTTGGGCAATGCTGTTCAGCTCCCATCCTCCCAACGATTGCTGGACCAACGTGTTGTGTCCAGCGAACTTCGGCAGGTAGAGCACTTCATTGGCAACGAAGATGTTCGCACGGTTGATGTTGGAGTTGCCCTTATCGAGGCTGGGGTTGCCGTTATAGGTCCAGGCTTCCTGGTTCACGCTACCCGAGGAGTTGTCGAGGTCAACGTTGCCGATGGAGTGGGACCAGGTGTAAGCCGCTTGGAAGTTGCCCCAACCGCCGGTTTGCGACCGGAACAAAACCTGCAAAGCGTTGTAATCGGAGTGACCCTGGCGAGCGAACTCGCCAATCTCTCCGAAGTTCCCGGCAGGGCGATAGGCGTTCTGGGCGGAACCGCTCACAAAGGCAGCGTTCAGCCAATTGGCCGGCGCGATCTGGTTCAGATCGAGCATGGAGGTGAGGTGGATGCCCACGTTGCCGACGTAGCCCACCTGGACTGTCGTATTACGCGCAACTTCCTGTTCCAACGAAACGTTCCACTGCCAGCTGTTTGGGGTGACAGGGCGAGGATCTTTCGCAGCGTTCGGCGATACGGCCGGACTGGACAACGGTGCGGCTGTGTCCAGGGGACGCACGGAGGTTGCGTTAATCACGAATGGCGCGGTACGGGCGAGGCTCTCGTCCATGCCGACCAGTTCGCGCTGGAAGAATTGACCACCGCCTAAGCGGAGTGCGGTCTTGCCATTGCCAAAGACATCCCACGCAATACCGATACGAGGTGCGATGTCGTGGTTGTTCTGGTTGACGAGAGCGCGATTCGGGCCCGGAGTACCGTCGGAGAGCGGAAGCGGAATTCCGAGTGCCGAGAGGGCTGAAGCGGCGTTCTGGCAAGGCGTAGTACCGGGCACGATGATGACGCCATTACAGGCATCGCTGGCCGGCAAAGCAGGGTTGTAATCCGCCAGGCTGAACGAAGCCCAGTGATTGTCAGAAGCATACGGTTCGCGGTAGAACGACCACCGGAAGCCGTAATCGACGGTCAACCGGCGATTGACCTTCCACGAATCCTGCACATACCACTCGAAATCATGCCAATGGACATAGGCTGTCGCATTGATGCTGTTCTCGGACATCGTGAACGTCTGCGGGTTCGGGACGCCGACACCGGGCAAGAGCAAATTGGCCAATTGATTGTTGGTGTTGTAGAGGACTCCGCTGCCGGCGTTGATGGTCGGCTGATCGGTTCCACCGTTATTGTCTTCGATCTTGGCGTTGGTGCTGTAGAACGCGCCAACCTTGAAGGTGTGGTTGCCTTGGACCTTGGTCAGGTTGTCTTGAACCGTATAAAGGTCTTCATGGTTTCCGTAAGGAGCGATATCCCAGATGGTCTGCTGGCTGCCGTACGGTTGCAAACCGCCCCACGCCGATTCCGGCAGGGCGCCTGCCTGTTTCAGCGAAGCCGGCCATGAGGTTGGGATAGCCGCATTGATTTGACCCACCAACCCGGCGCCGGAACCACCCAGGGAGGTGATGATTGCATTGTGACCGTAACCGAATTCGACGTCGTTGACGAGCGAGTTGGTAATCGTCGAGCTCAACTTAGCCATGACGCTCTTGGAAGGCTGGCTCCAGTTGGCGGAAACGGTTGGGAAGATCGAATCTCCCCAGAAGGAACCGGGATTGGGTGCGGGATTGTCCCACGAATCCTGGGTCCAGCGGAAACTGGCGCGCTCGCTCTTCGTAATGTCGTAATCCGAGCGAACGTTCCACTCGCTCCAATTCAGACGATTGTTTACCGGGGCGGCCCAATTCTTTCCATCGGAGCCGGCCACTTTGTTGGGCAGGGGATAAAACTGTGCATACAGGAGACCAGCCGGATCGGGGGTTGCGATCTTGAGCGGATTGCCTGCCGCCTGGAACTGCGCGGGAATCGTGGGAACGGTGGCACCGCAACTGGTGCCAGCCGAGAAGTCGCCGGCGCGTTCGGCGGCTGTCGGCACGCAAGCCGATTCCGACACGCCACGGACCTCGCGGTTCCACTCCTGGTTCCACCAGAAGAACAATTTGTTTTTGATGACCGGGCCGCTGATGTTATAGCCCCAGTCATTGCGCCGCAGTTCGGCTTTACCGGTGTTGTTGTTATTGGAGAACCAGTCGTTGGCGTCGAGTGCGTCGTTACGACCGGCGTAGAAAGCGCCGCCATGGAACTGGTTGGTGCCGGATTTGGTGGTGATGCTGATGATCGCGCCGGACGCCTGGCCGTATTCCGGACCGTAGGAGTTGCGGATCATCTTGAACTCGGCAATGGTGTCGACCGAGGGGTAGACGAGGATGGTGCGGTTGGAGCCGACGTCGTTGTTGTTGACGCCGTCCACCAGGAAGAGGTTGTTGGTGTAGGGATTGCCATTGACGGAGAAGTCGACGCCGCCGGCGAGGCCCTTATCACGGCCATCAAACGTGTTTGCGGCGGAGACGCCGGGAGAAAGCTGGGTCAGGCCAACAAAATTCTCGCCATTGAGAGGCAGCTCGCGAACCTGCGTCCCTTCGACAACTTCACCGAGCGAGGCACTCGTCGTCTGGACTTCCAATGCATCGGCTTCCACCGTTACTTTTTCGCTGACGTTGCCGATGTCGAGTTTTGCGTTGACTTCGGTGTTGGTGGAGACGTGAACTTCCACGTTCTTCGCGACGAACTCCTTGAAGTTCGGCTGCTCGACGTGAACTTCATAGGTACCTACTGGCAACTGCTGGACGGAGTAGGAGCCCGTTCCGCTCGTCGAACCCTTACTTGTCGCGTTCGTGGCCGTATTGATAACGGTCACCTTCGCGCCGGGGATGGCCGCTCCGGAAGCATCTGTAACCGTGCCGGTGATCGAACCGGAATAGTTTTGCGCCTGCGCGCCTATCGAGAACGCCAGCAGGATCAAAAGTGTGGTGAGAATCGATCGGCGGAAAAGACTCGCAGCTCCGCCTACGGGACGCACTTGTGGCATTGGAATACGCATGCTCCACCCTCAGTTTGGTTAGCACTGATACACAGCCTGCCAAGCGAAACCCCAACGATCCGCAAGGACAGGTAAAAGAAAAGCCCCACAACTTTTATCTAATGATCTGCCTAATAGATTCCCATTAGGTGTAAGGGTTTTAATCCCAGTGAGTCTGGATGTCAACAGAATAATGTTATTCTAGCCGCGCAAATGTGACGGCGTAGTTCTAACCCAGATCCCTGTAGCAGTCACAAAAGAAGCAAGTACGATCGCAGTTGCTAATACCGTAAGGTCGGGTTTACTTTAGGCACTCGTTTGATCAATAGGCCAAAATTGAGCCGGTTCGCTGCATCTTCGTTGGTATAGAGCCGAGGGTATGACAAGGCCCTTTCATCATTTCTACGGTCGAGTGCCACCTATAGCACTCGACGCGCCGGGTTGTGAGCGATGAGCACGAACCAGAAAAAACCCCCACGGTCCCGGGAAGAGAGCCGTGTAACCCTGAAGACGATCGCTCAACGTCTTGGGTTGACCGCCGGCACGGTGTCCGCGGTGCTCAACAGTTCCGCTGCGGCGCGCTCCATACCCGACGCAACCAAACAGCGCATTCTGAAGACAGCTCGCGAAATGGGTTACAGCCCCAACTACTTTGCTCGTTCCCTGCGACTGCAACGCGCATACACGATCGGCGTAATTGCGGAAGAGATTGGCGATCCTTACGGCGGGATGGTCATCAGCGGTGTCGAAGAGTATTTGAGAAAGAATAATTACTTCTTCCTGGCTGTGAGTCACCGCCACGATCAGGAGGTTCTCGAAAGTTATTCCAAGATGTTGATCACGCGGGGTGTCGAGGGATTCATCACCACCGATACCTCGATTCTCAGCGATCCCGGGCTTCCCACGGTAGCAGTTTCCGGACATCGCCAGGTCAAAGGCGTTACCAACATCGTCATCGACCACAAGTTAGCGGCGCGGCTCGCACTTACCCATCTGACGCAGCTCGGGCATGAGCGGATCGCCTTCCTGATCGGGGATCCCGCGAGCTCGGACTCCAAAGTGCGTTGGTCATCGATCTGCGAAATTGCCGCGGAATTAGGTGTAAATATTCTTCCGGAGCTGACCGTACAAATCGACAGTAAGGCGTCAACACCGGATCTGGGGTATCCCTTCGCCAAAGAACTGCTGGCCCGCAAGGTCGACTTCACCGCGCTGTTCGCCTACAACGATCTTTCCGCCATCGGCGCTATGGGGGCATTTCGCGAAGCGGGGCTGCGAATTCCGGAAGACATCTCCGTCGTGGGATTTGACGACATCCCGGTCGCTGCCTACGTTCAACCTGCATTGACGACAATCCGCCAGCCCCTGAAACAGATGGGACAAATCGCTGCAAGGACCGTCGTCGAACAGATTGAAGGTAAATCGGAATACATCCCCGAGATCGTAGTCGAACCGGAGCTGGTGGTGCGTGCTTCCACTGCGGCCGCCTCGCCTGCTTCGCATAAGAGCGGAAGTCATAGCGCAAGGCGGGACGGTGCCTAAGGCCTTTCTGTGAAATCGCTGTGCTTATGCCTCAGCCTCTTCCTGCTCGCTCCTTCCCTAGCAGTTCCCTGCCACGCGCAACTCTCCACCGCCGATCACCTCGCTGACCCGGGTTTCTGGCCGACGCAGGGCGGCACATCGCGTGAGGACTACGTTGGCGCGCAGGTCTGCGCGTCCTGCCACGCAACCAAAGTCGCGACGCAAAAAACCACGCCGATGGCGCAAACCTCGATGCATGCCGCGGACGCGGAGATCCTTCGGCAACATCCGGAATTGCATTTCAGAGTGGGTCCCTATCGCTACGAAATCCGTACGCATGCTGCCCAAAACACCTATACCGTCACCGACGGCACCCACACGCAGTCCGCGAACTTACTGTGGGCCTTTGGCAACGGTCGGGTCGGACAGTCGTATCTTTTCAAGAAAGCCGACGGTAATTTCTACGAAGCGCGCGTCACCTACTTTGACACCCTCAAGAATTTGCATTTCACTCCCTCGCGCGAATTGGCGTCGCCCAAGGATGTGGATGAGGCGATGGATCGACCCGTGCCGAAGTCGGAGGTAGAGCACTGCTTTTCCTGCCATTCGACAGCTTCCAGGATAGGCTCACAGCTTGACGAGCAGAGGTTGATGCTCGGTGTGAGTTGTGAAGCCTGTCACGGCCCCGGCGCGAAACACGTTGCCGCGGCGCAGGTTGCGAACATGGCGGGCACCCCGGATGCGGCGCGCGGCACCATCTTCAATGCCGCGCAGCTCGAACCGTCGGATTCCGTCGACTTCTGCGGCGCCTGTCACGCCACGTTCTGGGACGTGAAACTCACCGGGGCCAAAGGCGTCTCGACCGCAAAGTCGCAGCCCTTCCGGCTGCAGGAGAGTAAGTGCTGGGGAAAAGGCGATGCACGGCTCACGTGCATTGCCTGTCACGATCCTCACCAACCTTTGCAGAAAGACTCGTTGTCTTACGATCGAGCGTGCCTGCAATGCCACGCGGTCTCGGGCGTAAAGCCGACTGCATCACAATCGCAAAAGATCTGTCCCGTGGCGCAGAAAGACTGTGCCGCCTGCCACATGCCTAAGGTGTACGTCCCGGAGATGCACTATGCCTTCACCGACCATCGGATCCGCGTCGTGCCAAAGGGCGAGGCCTATCCAGACTGAAATTACCTCTTTGTGGGAAGGGGAGCAGAAGACGTTCCGGAAAGCAACTGTTTCACAGGAATGGTGACCGAGCCGAAAGCCCCGGAGCCTGAATCCCGTACCACCACTCGAATCTCACTGCTCGCGGGGCGCAGGCTAAGACGACTTTCGAAGATCATGCCTGCGCGCGCCAGGTATTCATACTGTTTTGGTTCGAAGTTCAAGCCGAGATGATGCTTGTCAGCCGCCAGGACCTTGCCGTCGGCGTCTCGTTGCAGGTAGTACATATCGAGTGCGCCGGTTTCGTGTTCGCCCGATGGCGATAGAAGAAACTGCTTCGGATCCATCTGGATACGCAAATCCACCGTGCGCGAAGTGGCCGCAGCGGATATTCCCGCGCTGATCAGCAGCGCCAGATTCGTCGCTTCCAAAGGACTTGCCGCCACCGCGCGCAGATCGGACTCGATCTTCTGATCCGATGCCGGCCCATCGGGATAGGCAAAGTACCCTTTCCGATACCGAAGCTGCGCAGATTGTCCCTTCAGCACAATTTTGATCTTGCGATATTTACCGTCCCAGTGCCCGTGATTCGGATAGAAGCCCAAGGTGTATGCGTAACGGCCGTCGTTGAATGCGCGCTGCGCCGCTCCGGTGATGTCGTTCGTGCCGTAGAATGCCTGGCCGCCGGTAGCGTCCGCCAGCATGCGAAAGGAATCGCGGTTGTTTTGGCGCGCGAAGAATTCCTTATCGTTTGCGCCCGGACTCTGCATCGATGGCGACATGCCGCTCGCCCCTTCGATGCCATGGGCATCAATCGGATAAATCGCCATATTCACGCTACTCAGGGCCTTCGCAGCGTCGTTTGGGTTTAACAACCGGGCATCACGATCCGGAGCAATCACACCCATCGCAACCTGCACGGGAAATCCGCCGGAAATCCATACCAGGTTCTTGCGTCCGGGAATGCCTGCCACGTGGTCGGCAATCGCTTCCAGAGCCGCGATGGTGAGGTTCACGCGATCTACTTTGTATTGGTCCGAAATCTCCTGGTTCGCCTCGTTCACGCGTCCCTGAAATTGCATCCAGGCCGGATCGTTGTGGAGTGCCGGCACGTCAAAGGTGCCGGGGTGGGAAGCATCGTAAGCTGCCAGTTCATTGGGAGTGAAAGAAGTCGCTGCTTTGACAAGCGCCGAAATATCCTGCGTGAAGTCATGAAGAACGATGAGCTGCGTATTCAGCCCGTACAGGGCAACATGATCGTCCGGATTGAAGTGCTGCAGCGACCGAACGATCTGGCGACGCACCCACGCCTGGTCTTCGAAGGAGGTATTGAGTGCGTCAAAGAGCACAATCGTCACCGCGCCCGGAACCTCGCCAGTGAGATCGAACCGATTGGTGAAGAAGTTTGGCGGAAGATGCCCCGGCGTTACTGCGGCGGGCGAAACGGGCGATTCGCTCCCAAAGAAAGCCATCTCCTGCGGACGTCCTTCGTCGAAGACCTGGAAATCTTCTTTCTTCAGGTTGGTAATCGGGTTGCCGGACCTGTCGTGCACAACCACGCTCACCTGTACCAGCCTCGTATTTGAACGCAGGACCGGTATGTCTGCCGCTGGATCGGGACGGCCCGCGGGCGTTTGGCCCAACACCGAGGCGATCAGGAGCAGACCGGCCAATGAGCTGACCACACCTGCCAAACGCATCTTAGGATCTCTCACGAACGCCGTTGTCTTTGCCTCACTGCGCCGTCGCTTACTTCCACTTCCCGCTTCCCTCTTCGATCGTGATATAGCGATCGAGCGGAACATCGGTAAACCGCTCCACGGAGGCGCTCGGCAGCGGCCATCGGATCTCCAGTGAGTCGATCTTCTTACGGCCGCCTATGCCGAGCACCAGCCGCGGATCGTGGGAGGAAAGAAAGCTTCCGCCCCCGACCTTCATCGTCGAACGTTTCAAGTCCCCCGCTTGCCAGGCAACACGCGCCCCGACCGCGTCGGAATTGCACTTGCGCCCAACCAGCCGCAAGCCAAGCCAGTGGTTTTTCGCCCCCACATTATTTTGCAGCAGTATCGGGGGCTCGTCATTGTTGCTGATCAGTACATCGACCGCGCCATCGTTGTTGAAATCGCCGATCGCGAGTCCTCGCGCCGCGAAGGTCTTCGCGAAGACCTCGCCGCTCCCCTGGCTGACGTTCTTGAAACTCTTTCCTTCGTTGTGAAACAACAGCAGCGGCTCTTTGTACGTGACTTGGTGGGAAAGTTCTTCGACCAGGTCATCGGGAAAACCGTTCGACAGGATGAGATCGAGGTCACCATCGTTGTCGTAGTCAAAGAATTTCAGCCCCCATCCACTCATCCACCGCGTTGCCATGCCGATGCCCATCGGTATCGCGAGGTCGTCGAACGTGCCGTCTTGCTGGTTGCGATAAAGCGAGAAAATCTCTTCGTCGATATTGGCGACGAAAAGATCCATCCAGCCGTCCTGGTCGAAATCCGCGGAATCCACGCCCATCCCGGACCGCGCACGCCCCTCCGCGCTGTACGCCACATCCGCCGCGAGGCCGACTTCCTCGAAGCGGCTTCCGCGATTCACGAGGAGAAGATTCGCCACCGTGTCGTTGGAAACGAACAGGTCCATTCGGCCATCGTTGTTGATATCCGTAGCAACTACGCCCCACGCCTTGCAGGGATATTCCGAGATGCCTGTTTCTTTGCTCACATCCGTAAAGGTGCCATCGCCGTTATTGTGAAAGAGCTTGCTTGGACGGGGCGTGAAGATGCGTGGGATGCAGTAATGATGAACCCCTCGGCTATCTACCCCGCAGCTCAGAGTTTTGTTGAATTCGACAAAACTGCAGACAAAAAGATCCAGCCGTCCATCGTTGTCATAGTCGAACCAGACCGCACTGGAGCTCCAGCCGGCAATTCCGACGCCGGCCTTTTCTGTCACGTCGGTGAATGTTCCATCGCCATTGTTGTGGTAGAGAATATTCCGGCCATAGCAGGTGACGTAGATATCGGGAAAGCCGTCGCCGTCATAGTCCCCAACCGCCACGCCCATCCCGTATCCCGCGCCCCCAACTCCGGCCTTCTCGGTGACGTCGGTGAACGTGCCGTCGCGATTGTTTCGGTAAAGCGCGTTGCGAAGGGGAGACGCCGGAGTATAAAAATCGCACTTCCCGCTGTTCACCAGGTAGATGTCCATCCATCCATCGTTGTCATAGTCGAGGAACGCGCATCCCGCTCCACTGGTTTCCGGCAGGAATTTCTCTGCAGATTTTCCAGCGGTGTGCACCCACGTGATCCCACTCCTGGCTGGTGGAATTTCTTCAAACGTAGGGATCGTAGACGCACCGAGGAGCGGAAGACTCCCGACGCACGCGCCTCCCGCCAGCATGGACAACACTTGTAGGAATGTGCGGCGCGACACACCCTTCCCGCAGGAATTGTGAGGGATCCGAACCCGCGACATTCTGAGAACAATATCATGCTCGTCCTCGCAGACAGCTTGGGATATGCTAACGCGCAAGCGACCTCATGCCGTTCATTGGCCCATCTCTGCGGAGTTCTGCTCGCTTCCTCATCCTCTTCGCGGGCACGGTCCCCTGCATTGGCCAAACCAATCCCGGCCCTATCTTTGAATCCGTAGTGCAAACCGCAACGGCCGCCCGAGAGGCTGGACACACCGCTACGGCGATCGGCGAATACCGGCAAGCGGTGACTCTGAAGCCGGACTGGGGTGAGGGATGGTGGTACCTCGGCACTCTGCTCTATGAGGCCAATCAATTCAACGAGGCAAAGGAAAGCTTTGAGAAAGTCACCCAGTTGCTGCCCTCCATGGGATCGGCGTGGAACTTTCTCGGGCTGTGCGAATTCGAGATGAGATCGTTTTCCGACGCGCGCGCCCATCTTGAAAAAGGGCAGTCGCTCGGTGCAGGCGATGACCCCGAGATCGCACGTGTGGCCGCCTATCACCTCGCACTGCTTCGAATCAGGGACGGTGACTTTGAGCTCGCTTCCTCCCTGCTGCTCTCTTCCTTTCCCGAGACGCAACCCCCAGACCAGATCGGGTTGGCGCTGGGATTGGCGTTGCTCCGCGTGCCCCTTCTTCCCACCGAGGTTGATCTCTCGCGGGAATCATGGCTCCGCAGCGCCGGCGAGGCGTCCATCTCTGCCGCAAGGGGAGACGTTCCGGCGGAACTCGCGCGCCTCGGTGAACTCGTGAAGGCTCACCCGGAAATGCCTTACTTGCATTACGTCTTTGGCAACGCGCTCGCCGCCTCGAATCACCTTCCCGAGGCTCTTGCACAGCAGCGACTGGAAACCAAACTTTCTCCCGACAGTGCCCTGCCATGGATCGTGATCAGTTCGCTGGAGCTTCAGTCGGGGCATCTCGACTCGGCGCGAAAAGCTGCGGAACGGGCAGCGCAACTCGCTCCCCGATCACAAGCTGCTCATCGAGCGCTCGCCGAATCCTTGCGGGCCTCCGGGCAGGTCGAGGAGGCTCTCCAGGAATCGCAGCTCGCAGAAAGTCTTGCTCCCGAAAAAGCTTCCATCGATTCCCGCATTGCGCGCCTCTACCGCAGCGCCGATTCAGCAAACGTAGAAACCGATGATTTGATCAGGAAGCAGGCGATGCTCGACTACGCCCTCGCGAGGTATCCGCAAGCTGCTTCTGAATTAAAGCTTTGGCTTCAATCCAAACCGCAAGATGGGACCTCCTGGGCAGTCCTTGGATTGTCGGAATTCGAAATGAAAGACTATGACAACGCGTTGCTCCACTTGCAGCGTGGCCGCGACTTGGGTTTCGGCGGAAGTCCGGAAGCCATGCAATTGGCGAATTACAGGCTGGGTCTTCTTCTCAACCACTCGGCACAATTTGAGAAAGCCATGTCCGTACTCTCCCCTGACGCGGGTTCCGGCCCTCTGAAAAAGGACGCGCAATTTGCGCTCGGCATGGCGCTGCTCCGCATCTCTCGTTTTCCCGACCAGATCGACCCTTCCCTTCGACCTACCGTCGCAAAAGCAGGGGCGACCGCTGAGTTCCTGCGTGCGAGCCACTACGACGAGGCGTTCGCGAACTTCGAGTCCATGCTTAAGCAGTCGCCGAGGGTACCGTTCCTGCATTACGCCTACGGGACCGCATTGGTCGCACTGAGCCGCTATGACGAGGCCGAAATCCAGATGCGCGAAGAATCGCAAATCTCGCCCGCGAGCGAACTTCCGTACGTGCGGATTGCCTCCATCGCCACCCGCCGGCATCGCCCGGCGGAGGCGATCCCAGCCGCACAGCATGCCCTCAAGCTCGCACCTCACTCCGCTGAGGCTCATTATCTGCTTGGAAGGGCGTTGCTCGAGTCCGGCGATATTCCATCCGCCGTGGCCGAGTTGGAGACCGCGGGCCAACTAGAACCGAACAGCCCGCAGATCCACTTCAATCTGGCAAAGGCCTACACACGCGCAAAGCTTCCTGAGAAGGCGGAACAGGAACGCGCGCTCTTCGTTCAACTCAATAAGCAAGCGGAACAGCAACGAAGCCGTGAGGGAGACCAATCCTATGAGGGTCCGCGGGACGCCTTTCATCTGGAGACGAATAACGAGCCCGCGCCAACTCCGCGCTAACCCTTGGCATGCTCTTTGATGTGCTTCGCCAGCTTCTCGATCTGCTGCGCCTTCTTGACCACTCCCAACGAGAGCACTGAGTTCAGATCGGTGGATTCCACCTGCTGTTTGAGCTCCGAAGCTAACTCGTAGAGCTTCTGAACATCCGTTCTCAGTTCCTTCTCAAGTTGCGGATTGATCCCCTTGCTGTCAGGGCCAGCCATGGGAGGACGATCAAGTCCCGCGGGAGCATGCGGATCGGGAGCATTGGGAGACGGCATCGGACGGGCACTTGGCATCGTCTGTGCGGCCGCGACTTGACTTAGTGCAAGCGCGCCGAGCGCTCCCGAAAAGCTGATTAACCAACGGCGTCGTGACTGCGACATGGCACCTCCAGAGGAGCCGGGTCTCGAAGGACCCACATCTTACTCTTCTTCGGGATGCAACCACAGGGACGTTCTTGCAAGCCACTTGATCCGAGTCACAGAGGCGGTAATGGATCAGAGAGCAGAGGAGCCCGCAGCGATTGCAGCCAGAGGTGGCGCCTGATATCCGAATTGACGATCGAGGATATCCGCAATGCCAAGCACAACTTCATCTTCGTAGGGTCGGCCCGCCAGTTGCACGCCGATCGGCAATCCCTCTAAGGAACGACCCACCGGCACCACTGCGGCCGGGCCGCCGAGGGTGTTAAACCATTGCGTGTAGCGCATCGCATCCAGGTATTGCACCTCTTGGCCTTCAATCTGCCATGAGCGTTCGCCGTGGCGAAACGCAGGGACAGACGATACCGGGCAAAGCAGAACGGGAAATTCTTTCATCTCCTCGAGCATTTTTCTTCGGACGAGATCGCTCTCCGCCCATGCGAACATCAGTTCCTCCGCCGAGAGCTTCGGTTCAGCGTTGGCGATCCCGAGGAACTCCTTGAAGACCGGGCTGAGTTCTTCGTGGCGGCCCTTGACGATCGCCTCGTCGAACATGGCTCCGCAGCGGACAAAAAACGTCCACCACAGCTTACGTGCGGTTTCAAGGATACGGGGCCGAAATGGTTCCAATCGGAAACCTTCTTCCTGCAGAACCTCGGCTGCCGATTGCACCGCGAGGCGTGTCTCGGGCGTAACTGGAATGAGACCATCATCTTCGAAATAGCCGATCGGAACGCGCTTCAACTCCTCGAGTTTGGGATGGCGCAGGCCTACGGGAGCACTTGCTGGATCCGTCTCTTCTGCTCCCGCAAGCACGCTGAACAGGAGGGCTATATCTTCCATCGTGCGCGCCATTGGCCCTATTGCGCCAAGCGTCGTGAACGGACCAATGCACGGGGGAATGTGTCCGGCTGAAGGAATCCGACCCGATGTAGGCTTCAGGGAACAGATCCCGGTAGCGTGTGCCGGTTGGCGAACGGAACCGCCGCTATCGCTGCCGAGCCCCGCCGCCGAAAGTCCGGCGGCAATCGCCGCAGATTCCCCTCCACTCGACCCCCCGGCGGAGTATGCGAGGTTCCAGGGATTCGAGGTACGGCCGTAGACGAGATTGTCGGTCTCGTAGGCCATGAGCAATTCGGGAGCATTCGTGGTTCCGAGGATGACCGCCCCCGCTTGCCGCAGCCTCGTCACAACTGTAGCGTCGTCCTTCGGAACATGGCTGCGATAGAGTTCGCTGCCCACCTCGCACTTGTACCCGGCAGCCGAGATCGATGACTTGACCGTCACCGGCAGGCCGGCCAATGGCCCGTTCCCTGCCGTTACATCGCGGGCCTGTCGCCGCACGCGCTCCGGATCGAAATCCACCAACGCGTTCAGCTGTGGATTGAGTTGCTCGATGGCGCGGATGTATTCTTCCGCAACTTCCAGGGGTGAAACTCTCTTCTGTCGAAGCAGTCCTAGGATACGGGTTGCGGAGCTTGTGGTCAGCTCACTCATTTCGCTGCCCTGGTTTTTGTCAGAGCTGGTTTCGCAGGGACCGCGCCGTAAGGACGCTTCTGGACGATGCCGGAACCTTCCTTCACGGTTATCGTTTCGCCGGCAGCCACATTCGAAAGATGATCCACTTGCCCGCTGGGCCAACGAATTTCCACAGTATCCGCCTGCGCATGCTGTGCCAGTCCAAAGGTCAGAACCAGTTCACTCGCCGAAAGGTAACCGGAACCGCTGCGCAGCATCTGCATCTGCTTATCGCTGCCCGAGCGCACCTGCACCACTGCCCCAATGCCATCGCGATTCGAGCGCGTGCCCCAAAGCTTGATCCGCAGGCTTTGGTTCTTCCCGCCTTCATTATGCAGAAGCAGGGCCGGCCCGCCATTGGTTGTAATCAACAGATCGAGATATCCATCATTGTCGATATCTGCATAAGCGGCGCCCCGGGCTACTCGTGGCGTTCCGATCGCAGGCCCAACCTCGGCGGTGGCCTCCACAAACTCGCCTTTGCCTTCATTCCGAAAAAGGTGCGACGGCTGCGCATATTTCACCCGTTTCTGAATTCTCTCGATTTCCGGTTCGATGTGGCCGTTCGCCACAAAAATGTCCGGCCAGCCATCGTTGTCGTAATCGAAAAAGAAACAGGAGAAACCCAGGGTCAGCAGGCTCTTGCGTCCGACCTCTGAGCGCGGCGCTTCATCGACAAAGAGCGTGTTGCCCTCGTTGTGATAGAGCGCCATCATCTGGTTCGAAAAATTGCCAATGATAATGCTCGGACGTCCCGAGCGATCGTAGTCGGCAGCATCAACGCCCATCCCGGCGCGCGCCACGCCATCTTCGCTGAAGGCGATACCTGAAGCGACGCCGCTCTCCACGAACTTGCCGTTTCCCTTGTTGACATACAGTTTGTTCGGTTGCGTATCGTTCGCAACGATCAAGTCCGGCCAGCCATCGCCGTTCACGTCAGCTTCGGCAATGCCGAGAGACTTTGCCGTCGTGTCGTACAGTCCCGCCTTCACCGTCGCATCTTCGAATTTCCCACTGCCGAGGTTATGCCACAAGCGCAGCGATGCGCCTTTGTAGGCTTCCGGTGTGCAATAGGATTTCCTGCTGCCGTCCAGGGTGCAGAAGATATCGGTCTGCGGCGTCCACTGCACGTAATTGGCAACCACCAGGTCGAGTTTCCCGTCGCCGTCATAGTCCACCCACGCCGCGCTGGTGCTGAATTCGTTCGGTCCCATCAATCCCGCACTCCGAGTCGCATCCGTGAAGGTCCCATTCCCGTTGTTGTGGAACAGGCGGCTCTGGCCGAGAGCAGTCACAAAGATGTCGTCAAAGCCGTCGTTATCGTAGTCGCCTACCGCCACTCCGAGCCCGAACATGGGGATAGCGAGGCCGGCTTTCTTCGTGACATCCGTAAAGGTGCCGTCCTGGTTGTTGTGGTAGAGCTTCATCGTCGAGGTAGCGTTGGGGGCGCTCAGGTCCTTGCCGTTGATCAGCAGGATGTCGGCGTATCCATCGTTGTCGTAATCGAGAAATGCACAACCCGGGCCCATCGTCTCCGGCAGATACTTTTTGCCGGTGGCGCCATTCGTGTGCGTAAAACGAATACCTGCCTGTTGCGTGATGTCGCGAAAGGTAACGCGCGGCCCGGCGCCCGCCGCCAGCACGCCGCACAAGAACACACCCGCTATACAGAATTTTGTGAGGAGAGTTTTCATGGGCCCTATTTCCCCGCGTTCGCAGCTGGAGTTGTCGCGTGAGCAGTATGGATCGGAGGCACGCTCTTTGCCGCGGGGCCGCCGAGTGGCACCGACACGTGCTCGTGGATCAGTTGTCGTTCGTTGTTGTCTTCCGGATGCCGGCGGCGATATTCGCCCGTCAACGCCTGCGATGATTCATCGGCTTTGAAGCGCTCGTAACGCTTCTGATATTCCGTGGCCAACTCGGTTTTGCCGAGTCCTCGGTAACAGAGCATCAGGTTGTAGTTCGCCTGCAAGTCTTCCGGGTCGACCGAGATCACCTGCTGCAGTTGCCCAAGGGCGTCATCGTACTTCCGCTCCAGGAAGAAAATGCGGCCCAAATCGTTGCGCACTACCCTGTCTTTCGGGTATTGCGCGAGGACAGTTTTCAAATGCTGGGCGGCGCCGTCGTAGTCCCCGTCGGCGCGAAGCACCCGGGAGTAAAAGTAATGCGTACGAGCCAGCGACGGACTCAGCTTCAGCGCTCGGGTCAAGACCTCGCGTGCCCGCTCTACGTCGCCTTCCTGCAATGCCACGCGGCCAATATTCACCCAGCCATCGGGGTTCTCCGGATCGGCTTCGGTTACTTTTTCGAAAGCGGCCGCCGCAGCTTTCAGGTCGCCCTGCAAGAACAAGCCGATCCCGTAATCGTTCCAGCGCTGCCACTCGTCTTTCCTGGTCACGGTCTTCGGAGCTTCCTCGGCAGTGCCCTTCGACAAGACTCGCAGTTGCACGGATTTTTCGGCAAGGGTCTCCACCGGGAGGTCTGGCACGGTCTTCAAGTTGCCCGACACATCCTGCATGTCCGCATCGAACGCGAAATGTCGATCGTCGTACCCGGCCTGCGTCAGCGGCGTGGCGGCCCCGTCTTTCGACTCCCCCGCATAGGCAAAATGCGTGTTCCACCAGGAGAACTTGCGATACAGCAGCCGTGCCGTAAAAGTGATCTTGTCTCCTACGTTCTGCGGCACGTTCACCCGGAAGTGAACCGTATCCGCCGCTCCCGGCGGAATCAACCGCACATACACCACGGCGCGCGTTGACCAGGCGTTGCGCTTGTTGATCGGATTGCCGTGCTCGTCAATCTGCAGCGAACGATAGAAATGCGCGCCCTGCTCCACCGGCCCCTTGCCGTCATCCTCGACCTTGCCGCTCCAGAAGATGGTCTGTCCCTTGTCGTCCACCGCCCTGAGTTCCAGCCAAGTGTCGGGGGCGTCGACGGTCCCGCCGGGAAAGAAATGTCCCACCTTCCGAGTGCGTACCACCACATCCATGCGCACGCTGTCGCCGCGGTGCAGCACTGGATTCGTCTCATCCAGGGGCGCGGTGATCGGTGTGACCGGCGCATTGGACTCGCCTGCCGTTTTCACCTCGGCTTCTTCCCCAACCGCAAACGTCGTCGCCGTTTCGCTCTCGGCCGTGCCGCCGGTCTTCATCGCCGCGGCGTGCGAGATCGCGAAAATATCAACCGTTACCACCCCGGACTTCAGGAAGTTTTCTTCCAGCTTCATCTGGGCAGGATCTTGATTCGCGGTCGGCAGCGCCGTATTCGCGGCCGGGAACTGATGCGAGTGCACGAACCCGTCTATATTCCCGAAATCTGCGGATCTCGTGGCGGGCATGTGGCAGTCCGCACACTGCTGCGGCTTCGGCGGATAGTAGAAAGACCGCGCCCCTAGGCCGGAAACACCGCTCGCCTGCCAGTTGTCGTATTCGTTGAAACCGCGTATCCAGCGATAATTGTTAACCGGTACATCGAGATGCACTTTGTGGCACGAAGAGCAGAACTCTGCCGTCTGGTCGCGCATAAAGGGCTTCAGGAACACGCGCCGATGCGGCTCCGGGTTGAGCTTGATGGCAAAGTCGTGCAGCGCTCGCATCACCGGGTTCTTGGTTGCCGCCAGCTCGTGTAACTTCGGATATTCCAGCAGAAAATCCGCCTGGCCCATCGTGCTCTTCACCTTGGTGATCGAGTGGCACATCATGCAGCCCAGCCCGGCTTGCGACTCCGGCCGGTGCACGATCTGCCGGATGGGCGTATCCATCAGACCGCTGTAGAGGACCGCCGGATCGTGACAACCGCCGCACCATTTCGAAGGCTTGGTGCCGCGCACATCCTGCATGTACTCGATGCTCTTCCGGTACCACTGATTGTTGAACGACGAGAAGTGATGGGCCGACTTCTGCCACTGGTTGTAAATATCCTGGTGGCAACGCGCGCAGGCATCGGATTCCATGAAGAACTTGGCAGGAATTTTCTGCGTCCCAGCCACCTGTGCTGAGCTTGGGAAGAACATTCCGTTCGCCCCATCGCCCTCGTCGTCCATGGAGAGCGGCGCGGTTGGCGGATTACGAATGATGAAGCTTTTGCTCCACGAAGTTCGCGCATACCACGCGCCCGCGCTTACGCCCACGGCAATCACCAGGAACCCGGCAGCGACGCCCCAAACCGCGTGCGAGGCCGATACTCCTTCCGCCCTCGTGACACGGCGGCGCTGTGTCCACCACGCGGCGAGCAGGATTACAGCCACACCGCACACCGCGATATGCGCAATTAACACATAACGCATTGGGCGCGAGGTGCCGGTGAAGATCAGAACCGCGCCAATCACCGTGCCCGCCGCCAGCAGCACGGCGCCGGCTTTGCAGACGAGTGGTTGCTTCCTCGCCCGCGGAAGCAACCGGATCCCCAGCAGCCCGAAAAGCAGGCCAAGGCCAGCGTGCGCCAATACCATTGCCGGATAGACAAGGTTTGGCGCAGGCCATGCCGCGAGGTAAACCGCAGAGATCACCAAAAATGCGAGTAACAAGAGTGTTATGCGTTGCATGGGCGCTGCGATGATCCATTACGGGAAACAACACTGCAATCCTAGAAAAATACTATTGACCTCGCTTTTCATAAATGAACCCGTAGTAGCGGCTATCGGCCGCGCCGGAATCAAATCGGTCATTCCAATCCAAGCGGTATTTCACGGATTCAACATCATCGGGGTAGTGCTCGTGCTTGGGATAGGGATAGGTCGACATCGCATGGAAGGGCAGATCGGCGACCGTAAAGGGTGCAGCCTCGTAAAAATCCATGTCCTTTACGAAACCGTTCGCATAGAAAAAGTAGTCCCGCTTCCAGCCCTTGGGCAGCACAGGCAGAGCAGCAGAACTGAACTCCAGGTCCATGTCTTCGCCGCTGCCGAAGATCACATAGTGGTCATCCACCTTCTTGAGCAGCTCCGAGACGTCTCCATAGTGCGTGTAAGAGCCGCGTTCCCGCGCAAAAGGCCCCGTGCGGCTGGATTTGCCGTACACATACGTCAAGTCGCCCGGAGTCTTGCCATCCAGTTGCTGCGGATAGCCCCGGAACTCCAGGTCCGACGACAACAGCGGCAACTCGGTCACTCGCATCCTCGTTGGAGGCGTGGTGTTATCGACCAGGATTTGGTCCCAATAGATTTGCAGGTTCGTCACCAGGCGAATTTTGCGGGTCCCCGCCGGCAATTTGCCGGTCAAATCGACGGTAATCATGCGCGGCAATCCAGCCGGAAATCCCATGTCGTCGATCACACGCTTCCACTCTCCGTTCGGCAACTGCGCCTCCACGTAGGGCGGAAGCGGGGAAATCCCGGCCTGCCAAGCGGCATACATCGAACTCGCGGAGAAATATTCGATGAAGCCCTGTAGAAACAGGCGCAGCGGGGCTTGGGGCGTCCACTCACCTATGTCCAGCGTGAGAGTGTGCCGGTTCGCGTATCCGGCGTAGCTCAGGTTCTGGAAGTCGCGCACAAATCGATGATCGCGGTCGCGTAAGAGTTCAACTACATCTCGACCTTGATCATCCCAGGCGCCGGCCACCGGATGCGGTTTCCCGGTCACAACGACCTTGCCTGAGGCAAAGGGCGGCTCATTTAAAAACCGCTCGTCTGGATAGACATCGTTGCCGGCTGGATGGTCGACGGCGACCAGGCGCACCTGGTCGATGAAATTGACCTCCTCCATCGGTTCCCCAAAACGCAAGCTGAGCTTGCCGTTTCGAGCCTTCAGCTGCGAGCCATCCACCTTGATCCACTCATCGGGATCGGCGCTGTTCTTCTCCTTTGGTGAAATCCAGTGGCCGATCACGGCCGCGCCAATGACATCCGAGACAAACTGGTACTTCGCTCCATCCCACGCGAACAGCGTCGGACAAGAGCTGCCCCGCCGATCCAATTCGCCGAATGTCACCGGCTTATCGAGGGCTACTTCGGTCTCGTCCTGCAAAACCCCGGTCGGCCACAACATGCGAACGATATCGGCGCTTGCATGAGTACCCAAACCCGCAATGATCTCGTTCGGCCCCTGCGAGAGATACCCGGAGTTCCCCACCATCTCCCACTTCTGCCATAGCCCGTCCGCGAACACCTCGACCTTCGTTCCCAGGCCCGACTTGTTGTCGGCCAGCCCGGCGAGCGAAATACGCAGCGAATGATTGCGGTTGCCGCCCTCATTGCGCAACACAAGCGGCGGCCCGTTCAATTGCGTCACGATGAGGTCCGTAGCGCCATCTCCATCGACATCACTCGCAACAAGGCCCCGCGAGTCCCGCAACGGAATGCGATCCAATCCGAGCGCCTGCGAAACATCCACGAAACCAGCCTTCCCCGTGTTTCGCAGCACTCGGACCTCACTCCCGCTTTCGGTCTCAATCACCGCTGCGATATCGATCCAGCCATCATTGTCGAAATCAATGCCGGTCACGCCCCAGCCGCGCTTCACGCCATCCACCGGAAGCGGTACGCGCTCGAAATGCTTCCCCTCCACGTTCTTCCAGAGTGAAACTCCCGGCGGCCCGTCATGGGTCAGTACCACGTCCATCCATCCATCTTTATTGAAGTCAAGAATGTAGGCGCCCGTCGCCGGCGCGAGTTTCTCCTCATAGAGCGCAGAAGCCTTAAACTTCCCTTCCCGGGGATTCGCATAGAACGTCGGCGCGCCTTCACCGGTCACCAGCAGATCGATGGCGCGATCGTTGTTCAGGTCGGACAGCACGGCTCCCGTCGTCGCGCCTGGGCCGTCGAAGCCGGTCGGCGCGGTCCATTCCGTAAAGGTGCCGTTGCCGTTATTTCTCCACAGCACGTTGGCTGAGGCTCGTCCGTTTGAGGCACTTCCCGTCACGAGGAGGTCGAGATCGCCGTCGTGATCGAAATCTACGAAGGTGAGGCCGGCCGGATGGTTCAAAGCCGCCAGCCCCGCGGGTTTGGTCACATCCTCAAACTTGCCGCCCCCAAGATTCTTGAAGAGTAGCAACTGGTCTGCCAGCGCGACCGCCAGGTCTGCTTTGCCATCGTTGTCGAAATCTCCCACTGCGCACGAGATCGCCCTTCCTGTCGCGTTGATCCCGAACTTGGCGGCAGGCGCTTCCGTGAACCTTCCACCTTCGTTCAAGAAAACTCGTACCGGGGTTTCCCCGGAATTCAATACGATCAAGTCGAATTTGCCGTCGCCGTTTACATCGATCATGCACATTCCGCCGCCGAGTGCGTCGGCGTTCGGCTTCTGATCGTGAGTCGCCACGGTTTGGAGCGTTTCCGCAACGAAATGCACCGGGATCATCGGCGCCACCTGGGGCTCGGACGTGTGGACATCCTCCGCCGTCGAGTACCGGCCCTGCTCCCCGTACGACAGTGTCATAGCCGATGAAATCTTGTCGCGAGTCAGGTGCTCAAAGATATGCAGGTGTTCGCGGGCAGCCTCCGCATTGCCGGAGCGCTGCAGCGCGCGGGCCAACCCAAACTCCGCCGAGGCATGCAATGGATTGATCTTCAGCGCCGTCTCGAAGGCCGTGATCGCCGCCGGGTACTGTTGTAACTGCAACTGCAGAGAGCCGATCAGGTAATAGGAATCAGCGTCCTTGGGATCGATCGCAACCACCTTCTGAAAATCCTCGATCCCCTCCTGGTACCTTCCCAGTCCCCGGTTCAACAACCCCAGGTTGCACCAGATCCGCGGATCGTCAGCCTTTGCCAGCGCTGCGTGCTTCAGGGCCGCCTCGGCTTCCGTCAACTTCTGCAGATTCAGCAACGCGATTCCCTTGTTCATCTCGGCGGTGGCAAACGTCGGGTCCGCCAGCAACGCAGCGTCAAACTTCTCCACCGCCTTGTCCATGCGCTGCTGGTTCATCAACGCAACCCCGAGGTTGTTTAACCGCGCAGCCTCGGCCGGGTCCGGCTTTTTTTCCGCCGAACACCACGTGCCGCAGAGCAGGACGAAGACAAGAGCACCACGAAGCTTTGACAAGCGAATGAGACCTCGATAGTGGGAACAGTCCGACCGATTATAAGGGCAGCAGCGGATCACGCTCCCCTCCGACTTTCGTGGTGATAAAGTCTCATCCGGAGGACCTGCTGGGATGTGGCATATAAAGCGACGCGTGTCCGTATTCGTCTTTTCGTTTTATTTCCTTCTTCTCGCAATTCCGTCACCGTCACAATCCGATGCGAAACCGAACATCGATGCCTACGCACCCACGCCTCCAATGGGCTGGAATAGCTGGAACAAGTTCCAGTGCAATGTGGATGAAAATCTCATCCGGCAGACGGCGGATGCGATGGTCGCCTCCGGCATGAAAGATGCCGGCTACCAGTACGTCGTGATCGACGATTGCTGGCAGACGGCCCGCGACAAAAACGGCACCATCCTCGCCGATCCGCAGCGCTTCCCTTCCGGCATCAAGGCGCTCGCCGACTACGTTCACTCCAAAGGACTGAAGTTCGGCATCTACTCCGACACCGGAACGAAAACCTGCGCCGGACGCCCCGGCAGCCGTGGCCACGAATATCAAGACGCCTTGCAATATGCTGCGTGGGGGGTCGACTACCTGAAGTTCGATTGGTGCAATACAGGGACACAGAACGGTCCGGCCTCCTACGGCACCATGCGCGAGGCGCTCGACTCCGCCGGCCGCCCTATCGTCTTCAGCATCTGCGAATGGGGCACGAACAAACCCTGGCTCTGGGCCCACGGCATCGGCAATCTCTGGCGCACCACCGGCGACATTTCGGATAAGTGGCAGGGCCGCACCAAATGGCCTGACGGCAGTTGCTGCTCCAACGGCATGCTCGATATCGTCGATCAGCAAGTCGGCCTGGAAAGCTTTGCCGGACCCGGGCATTGGAACGATCCCGACATGCTCGAAGTCGGCAATGGAGGAATGACCGACACGGAATACCGCTCCCACTTCAGCCTGTGGGCTATCCTCGCTGCGCCTCTCATCGCCGGCAACGACCTCCGGTCCATGCAACCGGCCACTCGCGAAATTCTCACCAACAAGGAAGTGATCGCCGTTGACCAGGACGCTCTCGGCAAAGAGGGCCATCGCGCCTACAAGAATGGGGATCTCGAGGTCTGGAGCAAGGACCTCGCCGATGGTTCGCGCGCCGTGGTCCTGCTCAACCGCCGCGCGACCGAGCAGGAGATCGCGGTGCAATGGGTGGATCTCGGTTATCCCGCCCACCTCGACGCCAGGGTTCGCGACCTCTGGAGCCACAAGGATCTCGGCGCCTTTCAAGAAAAGTTCTCCGCCACCGTTCCCTCGCACGGGGTCGTGATGGTGAAGGTACAGCCTTAGATACCTAATAGTTTTCTGGTATTGCCAGAGACAGCCGCTATATCGATGATCGTCAATCTTCTACTATGAGCCAAGCGCCTACAGGTCTTCGCGTGATTACGAAAAAGAGCCGCCTGCGCCGCGTGCTTCCGTGGCTCGTGGTTCTCTTCGTCGTGTGGGTTCCGTTCGTCCTCTACATCGGATGGGCGATGCGCCAGCCCCCCGAGGTCTTTGGCAGCGTGATGAAGCGCATGCCCATGCCCGCCTATTTCCTCTTCCCGTTCGAAACCATGTGGACGCAGGCCCGCAAGGGATCGCTCGCGGTGGGATCAGCCGCGCCGGACTTCAATCTTGAAACTTACGACAAGAGCGGCGAAATTAAGCTCTCTGCGTTCCGCGGCAAAGAGCCGGTGGTCTTGGTCTTCGGCAGCTATACTTGACCGCCCTTTCGGCGGGAGGTTCCTGCCCTCAACAAACTTGCCGAAAGCTATAAGGACAAGATCGCGTTTTTCGCCGTGTACATTCTCGAGGCTCATCCCACCGACGTCTGGCAGATGCAAAGCAACGTTCGCGACAACGTCCTCTTCGCTACCCCTACGACCATGGAACAGCGTGAGAACATCGCCGGAAGCTGCGTAAGAAAGCTCGGCATCAAGTTTCCCGCCGTGGTGGATGGTGTGGACAATAAAACCGAACAGGCCTACACCGGCTGGCCCGATCGCCTCTACCTCATCGACCGTGACGGCAAGATCGTGTTCAAGAGCAAACCCGGTCCCTTCGGTTTTCATCCCGAACAACTTGAGGCCGCGATTCGCCAATTGCCCCAATAGTCAGACCCGGCGCGGCGGTATGCTAGGGGCATGCCATCTCTCAGGAAGCTGCACGGCGCGGTCTTCGTAGCCTTGCTGCTGGTTACCGGTTGTGCCGCCCAGGAGCTTCGGGTCGCCGCCGCCTCCGACCTCACCGCCGCTCTTCCCCCCATCGTGCAGCAATTCGAGATCGAGAAGCACTGCCGGGTCGTCGTGTCCTTCGGGTCATCCGGCAACTTCTTTCAGCAGTTGCAGAACGGCGCCCCGTTTGACGTTTTCCTCTCTGCGGACGTGCAGTATCCGGAAGCGTTGCAGAATGCCGGCCTCACCATTCCCGGAACTCTGGTGGAATACGCCACTGGCAAACTGGTTCTGTGGGTAAGAAACGATTCACACCTGGACGTTTCCAAGGGACTGCATGCGCTCCTGGATCCTTCCATCAAAAAGGTCGCCATGGCGAACCCGCGGCATGCGCCCTACGGCAAAGCTGCGGAAGCTGCGCTGAAATCGGACGGCCTCTACGACCGGCTTGCCAACAAGATCGTGCTGGGTGAAAACGTCTCGCAGGCAGCGACCTTCGCGCAAACCGGCAACGCGGACGCAGGCCTGTTGCCCTTATCCCTGGCGCTGAATCCGACCATGAAAAACGCCGGCCGGTTCGTCGAGGTCCCACCCGGTGAATATCCTTCAATTCGCCAGGCCGCCGTGGGCATGCAGAGTTCGAAAACTCCAGATTTGGCGGGTCAGTTCATCCAATACCTCTCCAGCCCCGCCGCTCGAAGAGTTTTGCAGCAGTTCGGATTCACCCCCGAGCCATAGAAGCGCTCCGGACGGAGCGTCCTCTTCGAAGATCGCGCCACCCTTCTCTTTCCTAACCGGCAGGGTTAAGCATTTCTCATCTGCGCCGCATACATTCTTTTGGAGGACCTCACCGGATCTGCCGATGAACAGAGAGTCTCGGGACACCGTCAGCCCGTGGAGGAGAGTCCATGAATTCAATCACCAACCTCAAGCTTTCCAAAAAGCTTCTTCTCAGCTTTCTCTTGATCGCCAGCATCGCCCTCTTTATCGGGTATGTAGGGCTCAGCAGCACTCGAAGACTAGCAGTCGCGACTGAAGAGATGTACTCCAACGCATTCGTCTCGGTGCGCGAAATCGCTGCGACTCGAGCCGCTTATCTCGATGCCAGGATTCGAAGCCGCTCCGCGGTAAGCGTAGCCACGACCGAAGAGCGCAGGCGGGAATATGAAGCCTACCAGGCCGACATGGGGCGCCTAGATGAACATTTGGCAAAGTATATTCAGACCCCTCTCTCCGACAAGGAGAAGGCCATCGTTCCGAAGCTACAGTCGGAAGTTGCAGATTACCGACGCCAGGTGGAACCCGCGTTCCAGCTCGCGCTCCAGATGAAAGACAAGGATGCCGATGTGTTCCTCAACCGCGCCAAGGGAATCAGCAGCGATGTCTCCGGGGATCTTCAGCAACTGTTCGACATCAACGACCAGCTCGCTCAGGGCATGGAAGAATCCAATAAGGCGTTGGCAGCCTCCGCCACGAAAACCATTCTCTCCTTTGCCTTTTTGGGGGTAATCGCTGCCATTGCGCTGGGATGGCTATTGACCCGCTTGATCGCGGGACCTGTCAAGGCTTTGCAAGTGTGCGCCGCGAAGTTGGCCACCGGCGAGATCGACGTTGAGGTCCAGCATACGTCGCTGGACGAGGTTGGGATGCTCGCTCAATCCTTCCGTGCATTGTCGGCGATGATCAAAGATCGCGTGCGGGCCGCCGAACGGATCGCTGCTGGCGATCTGGACGTTGAGATCAAAGCGGCATCTTCGAAGGACGTTCTCGCCGCCAGCCTCTCTTCGGTGGTAGATACCCTCAACCATCTCATGCACGAAATGACGATGATGTCGGAGCGCCACGATGCCGGAGACATCGACGCTGTCATCGATAGCGCGAAGTTCCACGGTGCGTACAGCCAGGTGGCAGCGGGTATTAACAAGATGGTTGCCGGCCACATTACGGTCAAGAAAAAGGCAATGGCCTGTATCGGCGAGTTCGGTCGCGGCAACTTCGAAGCGCCGCTCGAAAAATTCCCAGGCAAGAAGGCATTTATCAACGAAACCATCGAACAGGTGCGCGGGAATCTCACGAGCTTGATCACCGACACCCAAGCCTTGTCCGACGCCGCCATCCATGGACGCCTCGGGGTCCGAGCCGACGCCCGGCGGCATCACGGCGACTTCCGCAAGATCGTGGAAGGCATTAACTACACGCTCGATACCATCGTTGGAAAATTCGACGCTATCCCCAAGCCGATCCAGTTCATCGACAGCGAGTTCAAAGTTCAGTACATGAACAAAGCTGGCCTCGAGCTCCTACAGGAGAGCAGGGACCGCGTCGTTGGAAAGCACTGCGGCTATAACACGGGGGCCTGCGGTACCGAGAAATGCACCTGCGCCCAGGCGATGAAGATCGACGGCCTGACCAGGATCGAAACCGCTGCCAAGATTCACAACAAAACCTACGATTTCACCTGCTGCGCCGTCCCCCTGAAGGACAGCTCTGGCCGCACGATCGGCGCCTTCGAACTGCTCGACGACGAAAGCATGACCAAAGCAGCCATCCGCAAAGCGGAGAAAGTCGGGGAATACCAGGCTCGCGAAGCGAAAAAGCTGTCGGCCAGCCTGTTGCAATTTGCCGAGGGAGATCTCGGGATTTCGGTCCACGTCGATGACGGGGATACGGAGACCGCGGATGCGCGCAAGGCTTACGAAGACATCGGCGAGGCGGTGCGTAAGTCGGCGGCATCCGTACGCAACGCGGTCGTCGCCATCGCAAATACCACGAACCAATTGCTTAAGGCGGCAAACGGCCTGAATAAGGTCAGTGAGCAGATGACCGCAAGCGCCGATGAAACGGCTACCCAGGCTAACGTCGTCTCGGCCGCCTCCGAACAGGTGAGCCGCAATGTACAAACCGTGGCCAGCGGAGCTGATGAGATGGGCGCCTCCATCAAGGAAATCGCCAAGAATACGGCGGAAGCCACGCGCGTGGCGAACTCTGCCGTCCAAACCGCGGAATCCACCAACCAGACCATCGCCAAACTCGGCGAAAGCAGCGCCCAGATTGGCCAGGTGATCAAGGTCATCACCTCGATCGCCCAGCAAACCAACCTGCTGGCCCTGAATGCAACCATTGAAGCCGCACGCGCCGGAGAAGCGGGCAAAGGCTTCGCCGTAGTGGCCAACGAGGTGAAGGAACTTGCCAAGGAAACTGCCAAAGCGACCGAGGATATCAGCCGCAAGATCGAGGCGATTCAGTCCGACACCGGTGGCGCCATCTCCGCGATCGGTGAAATCGGAACTGTGATCAACCAGATCAGCGACATCCAGACCACCATCGCCAGCGCGGTCGAGGAGCAGAGCGTCACCAGCAACGAAATCAGCCGCAACCTGGCCGAAGCCGCTAAAGGCAACATCGATATAACCCGCAATGTGACAGGCGTCGCGGAGGCAGCCCGCGTAACCACCGCCGGTGCAACCGAGACCCAGCAGTCGGCCAAGTCGCTCGAAGGTATGGCGATGGAATTGAAGAAACTGGTCTCCCGCTTCAAGTACGAAGAGGATCTCACCACGCGCGGGGGATCCGCTGGGGACTTCCACGCGGCCTCGCTCGAATCAGGCAGAACTCCGGCAGGCACGTTGATTCAGTAAACTGCTGCTGTTGGACGCCCGGCGATTCGTTCGCCGGGCTTTTTCAGCTCCGCGCTCGCCTAGGCGTGCATCCCCAGCGCGCACTTGTGCGCTTCGTAGGCTGCGACTTCCTGCTTCCTGTAGGCTTTCGTGCGACGCGTCAGCTCGTCGAAGTCCACCTCGTGCGCGTCGAACTCAGGTCCCTCCACGCATGCGAAACGCACTTTGCCGCCGACCGTCACACGGCAACCACCGCACATGCCAGTCCCGTCGATCATCACAGGGTTCAGGCTGGCATACGTCTTGATCCCCAACGCCTTGGTTGCGGCCGCAGCGGCGCGCATCATGGGGATGGGACCAATCACATGCGAGAGGTCGGGCTTTAGCCCGCTCGACTGGATGGTTGCCTCGAGCAGCTGCACCACGTTTCCCGAGAAACCGAAGCTCCCGTCATCTGTCGCCCAGATCACCTCATCGGCTACCAGCAGAAGTTCTTCCCGCAGGATCCGCAGGCTGTCCGTTCGTGCACCGGCGAGAACCGTCGTGTAGTTTCCTGCCTCTTTGAACGCGCGCGCCACGGGAAGCACTTCGGCTACGCCAACACCACCCGCCAGAAGCGTCACCCGTCCCACCTTTTTCGTCTTCGCAGGTTCGCCCAGCGGGCCAACCACGTCGGCAAAGACGCCATCGGCCGGCGTGGCGACCGTCATCGCGGATGTCTTCCCGATGCGCTGCACGACCATGGTAATCGTGCCGCGTTCCTTGTTGCCGTCCACGATCGTCAGCGGAATGCGTTCGCTGCCGGAGGTAGGACGGACGATGATGAACTGCCCGGGCTTCCATCGTTTGGCAATGCGAGGCGCTTCGACTTCAAAGAGGGCCGTCTCGGGCGTGAGCTGTTCTTTTCTTACGATCTTGTTCATGCTTTGGCTCCCACGGCTTCTTCCGTCTGCGATTTAAGTGCACGATCGATGGCGTCAGCCGCAGCCAATCCGTCGCTCATGGCTAGGATGACCGTCGATCCGCCGCGAACCACGTCGCCTCCGGCAAAGACTTTCTGCATGCTCGTCTGCCGATCGACATCCACTACGATCTTGCCTTTGTTGGTGATCAATTGTGGCGTGGTTCGTTGCAGGGTCGGGTTCGGGGCCTGTCCCACGGCCGCAATCACCGTATCCACGGGTATCCGGTAATTCGATCCCGGGATCGGCACCGGCGCCGGGCGGCCACTCGAGTCCGGCTCGCCCAGTTGCATGCGGAGGCACTCCATCTCCTTCAGCCAGCCGTTCTCGTCTCCGAAGAGCGCGACCGGAGCGCCGAGAAATTCGAACTTGATTCCTTCTTGCTCGGCGTGCTCGATCTCTTCCGCTCGCGCCCGAAGCTCCGCGCGTCCGCGCCGGAACAGGATGGTGGTCTCTGCGCCAAGCCTTCGCGACCAGCGGGCTGCATCCATGGCCGAGTTGCCGCCGCCAATGACCACAGTGTGCGTTCCGATGTTGACCGGTGTATCGGCCTGGGGAAATTCGTTTGCGTGCATCAGGTTGATGCGCGTCAGAAATTCATTCGCGGTGTAAACCCCGATGAGGTTCTCGCCTGGAATGTTCAGCATGTACGGCAGTCCCGCGCCTGTGCCGAGAAATACCGCCTCGAAACCGTCTTCGTTGAACAATTCGTCGAGAGTCACGCTGTTTCCGACGATCACATCGGTCTCGAACTTCACTCCCATCGATTCCAGCCGCGCAATTTCGCTGTCGAGAATCTCGCGTGGCAGGCGGAAGGGTGGCACGCCATAAATAAGGACACCGCCTAACCGGTGCAGCGCCTCGAACACCGTCACCCGGTAATTGCGCTGCGCGAGAACGAAAGACGCCATCAGCGACGCCGGACCGCTTCCCACCATCGCGATCTTCGGCCCGGTCGGATTCGCCGTTGCAACCGGTTTGCTGCCGTTGAATTGACGGTGATAATCGGACGAAAAGCGTTCCAGCGACCCGATCGCCACCGGGTCGAGCTTTTTGCCCAGCAGACATGCGCTTTCGCAGAAGAGTTCATGCTGGCAGACTCGCCCGCAGATCCCGGGAAATGGGCTGCGTTCGCTGATCTTGTGAAACGCCTGTTCCACGTCACCCTGCACAATCCTCTGGATGAACGACTTGATGTCGATATGCAGGGGACACGCCTCGACGCACTTCGGATCCTTGCAATCGAGGCATCGCAGAGCCTCAATTCGCGCCTGTTCTTCCGTAAAGCCGCCGGCCACCTCCACGGATCCCTGCACGCGTACTGCGGGATCCACTTCGGGAGGCATTTGGCGAGGTGCTTTCGGATTTCGCTTTGGAGCAGCCATACACGTCCTTCACCACGCAATTGCCCACACTACGGGCTACTTCATGGTTTTCCGGCGCTCTCACGATCGTCTGTGACGGGCATCACGTCGCGATGGTCGCAAAACCGCTTTTCACCCCTCTATGCTCCCCGTCCACGAGATCCGAATCGCTATCGTGGAACTTACACAATCAGCATTTCGTAAGAAACACCAGCATGGGAGCGGCGTGGTGAAATTAACGGTTGAAAACGTGAGCAAGCGTTATCGCAACGGAGTACAGGCTCTGAGCGGTTTCGATCTTGAACTGGGTTCCGGCATCCTCGGACTATTGGGGCCGAATGGCGCCGGAAAGAGCACGCTCATGAGCATCCTCGCCACCATCACCTTGCCGAGTTCCGGCCGCGTGCTTTGGCACGACGGCACTGACGTCTACGATATTGCCCAACACCCGAACGCCCTGCGCAATGTCCTCGGCTTTCTACCGCAGGACTTTGGTGTCTATCCGAGTCTGAGTGCCGTGGAATTCCTGGAATACCTCGCGGCGATCAAGGGCCTCGACGCCCGCTCCGCACGTAAGCGCATCGATGAACTCTTGACCCTGGTCAACCTGCAGTCGGCGAAGACTCGCAAGCTCGGTAGTTTCTCCGGCGGCATGCGACAGCGCGTCGGCATCGCACAGGCGTTATTGAACGATCCCAAGCTTCTCATCGTCGACGAGCCCACGGCGGGTCTGGACCCGGAGGAACGGGTTCGTTTCCGCAACTTGCTCTCCGAACTGTCGCACGAACGCATTGTCATCCTCTCTACGCATATCGTTTCCGACGTGGAACTGACGGCAGACCGCATCGCACTTGTCGGCAATGGCCGACTCATCACCTGTCAAACGCCGGATGAGCTCCTGCTGTCTCTGGAAGGCCGTGTTTGGGAGTGCGTGGTTCCACCGGATATGGTGGCGCAATTCAAGCCGCATCACACCTGCAGCGGCACCGTCCGGCGACAGGATGGCGTACACGTGCGCGTTGTTTCTGACAACATGCCTTGGCATAACGCCGTCCCGCAACCGGCCCTGCTCGAGGACGCCTATTTGCAATGGGTGAACGCTCCCGTCGAGGTGCCCGCATGAATCTGCGTCCAGCGTGGGCCGTAGCCAAGGCAGATTTCAAGGAGCGCATGCGGCGTCCACCGGTGTACATGGCGATGGCCGTGGCCGCCTTCCTGTGCTATCTGGCAACCACCGACCAGGCAATGGTCGTCGTCGGCAACGCGCGGGGAGTCTGGAATAGCGCCTGGAGTGCAGGCACGCTGGCCGTCCTCGCTACCTCGTTCCTCACGTTGGTCGGCTTTTTTGTGATCCGCAATGGGGTGCAGCGCGACGAAGAGACCGGCGCCGGAAAGCTCGTTGCGACCTCCCCGATCTCGAGCTTCTCTTATCTGCTGGGAAAGTTCATCAGCAACTCCGCGGTTCTTTTAGCGATGATGCTGGTTTTCGTTCTGGCGTCTCCGATCTTGCAGTGGTCGCGCCACTCGGGCTACCCGTTTCATATCTGGGGATTTCTCAACCCATTCTTATACGGCACCGTACCGGCGGCGGCGTTCGTCTCGGCGCTTGCGGTCTTCTTCGAGTGTCATCCCTGGCTTAAGCGCGGCTTGGGAAATGTTCTCTACATCGTCGCCTGGACCGAAATGTTGCGTCAGTCTGCCATGGACAAACGCGGCTGGACCGACATGGTCGGTTTCTATTCCTTCATGAACAGCACCCACGCCGCGGCCCAGGCCCAAGGCATCAAGGTTGCGGAAAATTCCTTGAACATCGGTCACGCGGAATTCGATCGCTGGAACATCTTCGTGTGGGATGGCTTCGCTTGGACTTGGCATGACCTTTTCCTTCGCGGAGAGTGGTTTGTCGTAGCAGTCGCATTGGTGTCTCTTGCCACGATATTCTTCAAGCGCTTCGATCCCGACGCACGTCCCGCAGTACGCCTGGCTTTACCGGCATTCTTGCGGCGCGCCTCGCGCGCCGAACGAGATCTCCGGCAAGTGGGAGAGCGCCCTTGCCCGGCTCACCCCGTTGCAAGACATGGCCGGTCGAGGACGTTTCGTCGCAATTGTCAGGGCCGAGTTAAAGCTCTTGCTGAAGAGCATTCCAAAATTCGTTTACGTGATCCTAGCGTTCGCGAACCTGATCGCCTTGCTCTCTCCGGAAAGCGACGGTCCCGGTGTTGGGGTGCTCGCCTTTTTATGGATCGTGCCGGTCCTGATCTGGTCGCGGATGGGGGCACGCGAGCAGGCCAGTTATGCGCGCCCCTTGATCTTCAGCGCGCCCCATTCCTTTCTCCGCCAATTGCCGGCCGAATGGCTCGCCGGATTCCTCATCGCGGCGGGAGCATCGCTCGGGGTTGGGATCTGTCTGTTGAATCGCAACCACCTCGCGCATTTCGCGGTCTGGCTATCCGGTGCGGCGTTCATTGCATCGCTCGCCCTGGCTTGCGGAACCTGGTCGCGCGGCACACGGCTCTTCCAGGGCCTCTATCCCGCATGGTGGTATCTGGCGATGAATAAAGTCCCAGGCATGGACTTTACCGGCGTCACCGGCCAGCGGCATGCCGTCGGATACCTCGTCCTCTCGGGTGTCCTATTTGCAAGCGCGATGGCACAACGATGGTGGCACACCGAACGCGCAGCGGCATTACGCATGCTCGGAGTCGTCCGAGGACGTGCGCCGCGAGCGAATGCAGCCACCGCCTGAACGAAAGCACTGGGGAAACACAAAAGCACGCCGCAGGGCGTGCTTTTGATGTATGGCTGGCGGATTACCGGCCGAAAAACTTGGCGTTCTTCTCGGCGTATTCCTTCCATTTTTCTGGCAGGTCGTCGAGCGCGAAGATCGCCGACACCGGGCACACAGGCACACAAGCGCCGCAGTCAATGCATTCCACTGGGTCGATGTAGAGCATTGTTTCGTTGGCGTGGGTCGCCTCGTCCTTCTTCGGATGAATGCAGTCCACCGGGCAGGCATCGACGCATGCCGTGTCCTTGGTTCCAATGCACGGTTCCGCAATTACATAAGCCATATCAGTTCTATCTCTCCAGGGAGTCGTTCACTCTGCGGCAATATTGAATTCTAACAAAGCGCGCGTGAGACTGCACAATCCGCCGCCCGTTACACCTTAGCTTTGCTCACGAATATCGAGAAGATACAGAATCGCGTCCAGCCCGACGGTAGAGATGGCGTGTTGCGCGCTCTGCCGCACCAGCGGCTTGGCGCGGTAGGCGATTCCCATCCCTGCGAGGTTTAGCATCGGTAGGTCGTTGGCGCCATCCCCGACGGCGATAACATCATTCAGCGCGATCCCCATCTCCGCTGCAATCTCCTGAAGTTTCTCTGCTTTGCGCGCTCCATCCATAATCGGCGGGACTACATCGCCGGTCACAATCCCGTCCTGAATCTCCAACTCGTTCGCATGCAGGTAGTCGATTCCTAACATGGCCTGGAGATGGCGTCCGAAAAACGTAAAGCCTCCCGACAGGATTGCCGTCCTATAGCCGTGCGACTTCAACGTCGAGATCAGCCGCTCGGCCCCATCCGTGAGCGGCACCCGATCCAGCAGTTCGAAGACACGGGCTTGTGGAAGACCGCGCAGCAGCGACAGGCGCCGGGTAAAGCTTTGTTTGAAGTCCAACTCCCCCCGCATGGCGGCTTCTGTCACCCGCGACACCTCCTCTCCCACCCCCTTCATCTTCGCGAGTTCGTCGATAATCTCGGCCTTGATCAGCGTCGAGTCCATGTCGAAGGCGATAAGGCGGCGTTTGCGTCCGAAATGCGCTTCTTCCTGCATTGCGACATCGATCCCGCTCTCCTGCGCGAATGCGAGGAATCGGGCTCGCATCTCTTCCGCATCCCGAGCTGAACCGCTGATCCGCAATTGTGCGCATTGTGCTCTCGAGCGCCCCTCTGGAGAGCTGCGCTCCATCCCCGCTAGGCTCAATCCGCTCGCCACAATCGCCTGCTCCACGGCGGAAAGATGCGCGGTTGTCAGTGCGGGCGCAAGCACCGTGACGACGTATCGATTTTTGTTGGGTGGCCTCAGCCGGCGTCTCCTGACCTTCGTTTGATCGGACTCAATCGGTCGGGATCCCCGAGAATTGTCCTCATGGGAAACCTTCCGCGCACGATCGGAACCATTAATCCAGAGTACACTGGCAAAGCGATGCTGCGGAACCGCAGTTCCTTCCCTGCATCGCCATACAACGTCCGCCGCCCACCGTCATCCAATTGAGAGTTGTTTGATGATAATCAAAGCGCCCGCAAGCGGCGCGACGCCAAGGAACATCTCACGTTATCCGATGGGCACTCCTTCGAAGCTAAGAGGCTGTTTCAAAAATCTGTATCTCGTCCTCGCTCTCCTGGTTCTGATCTGTTGCATCTCGCTTCAACCCCTGCGGGCACAGCAAGTGGCCGAGCAGTCCCAACAGATCATGCAGTCCTACGAGGGTCAGAACGTCTCGACGATTGAACTGGCCGGGCGTCCCGATCTTGACGTCTCGAAATACGGCTCCCTGCTTGAACAAAAGCAAGGCCAGCCCTTCTCTACCCAGCAGATTGAAGCCTCGGTGGAAGCATTAAGGAAGACCGGCGACTTCCAGGATGTGGTCCTCGACCTCCGCCCGGAAACCACCGGAGTGCGGGTGATATTCGTTCTTAAGCCCGCCTATTATTTGGCGATCTACGACTTCCCTGGCGCGCTCAAGGTCTTCAGCTACTCTCGCTTGATCCAAGTCGCTAATTACACGGCACAAGAGCCTTACTCTACAGTCGACATTCATCAGGCACAGGTCGGATTGGAAAAGTTCTTTCACCAGGCCGGCTTCTTCGAGGCCACCGTCCACCCGGAGATCCGCTTGAACCAGCAGCACAGGATCGTGAATGTTTACTTCAACACCGATCTCAAGCGGCGTGCCAGGTTCGGTGCAGTGGATCTCACCGGATCCACTCCGGAGCAGACCGCCTACCTCGAAAAGAAGATTCATAGCTTCCTCGCGCGCTTGCGTGGGGCGCAATTGAAGGCCGGCAAGCCCTATTCCAGTCACAAGATCCAGCTTGCCACCACCTACCTGCAAGGTGCGCTGGCGAAGGAGCAGCGGCTCGCCGCCGAGGTCAAGTTCGTTGCCGCCGACTACCATCCGTCGACTGGCGTTGCCGATGTCACCTTCCACATAGAAGCAGGTCCAAAGGTCGAGCTGCGCGTGACCGGAGCTCGCATTTGGCCCTGGTCGAGGAAAAGCCTCATCCCCATCTACACTGAGAATTCCATCGACGATGAAGTGATCCAGGAGGGCCGTACCAATCTGCTCTCCTACTTTCAGGCCAAGGGCTTTTACGACGCGACCGTGCAAGCCAATGTCGAGCGGAATCCGGATACTACCCTCATCACCTATGCCATAACCAAGAATCAGAAACACAAAGTTGAAAAGGTCTCGGTTCAGGGCAACGTTGCTTTTCCCGACAAAGATCTACTGAACCACTCCGACGTTGAGAAAGCCCACCTCTTCTCGCACGGTAAATACAGCGAGCAATTGCTGCGCAAGTCAGTCAGCAATCTCAAGGCGGTGTACCTCAACGCCGGCTATAGCGAGGTCAAGGTCACACCGCGCGTTACCCGTGATCACGGCAACATTGTTGTGGCCTACATCGTCGATGAGGGACCGCGGGACTTCGTGCAGGAGCTGCAAATTGTCGGCAACAACACCGTTCCTGTAAACCAGCTCGCACCGAAAGGCCTTATGCTCGGGCCCAATCGCCCGTACTCGCCGCAACTGGAGCAGCAGGATCGCAACGCGATCACCGCCCAATACCTGCTCAATGGCTACCTGACGGCGAGTGTCACTTCCAAGACCCAGCCGATAAAGGGCGATCCTCATCACGTCATCGTCACGTACACGATTCACGAAGGCCCAAAGGTCAGCACTGCGCAACTCGTCATCGTCGGCAAGCAACACACGCGTAGCGACCTGATCACGACCACCACTAACATTAAGGTCGGAAGGCCCCTCAGCGAGGCCGAGCTGCTCACCTCGGAAAGCAGGCTCTACAATCTCGGGATTTTCGATTGGGCCGAAGTCGATCCTAAGCGCGCCATCACGGACCAGACCTCGGAGGACGTCCTCATCAAAGTGCACGAGAGCAAGCGCAATGTGATCACGTACGGCTTCGGGTTTGAGGTCATCAACCGCGGCGGCAGCCTGCCGAGCGGAACCGTCAGCGTGCCGGGGATTCCTCCGGTCGGGCTGCCGCAGGGCTTCCGCACCAGCCAGACCACTTACTACGGTCCGCGCGGCACCTTCGAATACACTCGTCGCAACGTCCGGGGTACCGCGGAATCCTATACCTTCGCCGGATTTGCCGGCCGTCTGGATCAGCGTGCCTCAGCGATCTACACCGATCCTTTCTTCCGCGGCAGTAGCTGGAGCTCGTCCTATTTGCTGTCCTTCGAGCACGACAGCGAAAATCCGGTATTCACCTCGCGGGAAGGCTCGAGCGTAATCCAGTTCTCGAAATTCCTCGACGCTAAGAAAACCAAGACCGTCTTCCTCCGCTACAACTTCAAGTACACCGACATCAGCCAGATCTTTCCAGGCCTCGAATTTCTCGTGCCCGTCGACGATCGGCGAGTGCGCCTCTCTACCTTTTCGGGTTCATGGGTCCAGGACACCCGCGATAACATCCTCGACGCACATAAGGGCATTTATAAAAGCGTCGAACTCGGCATTACCCCGAGCGCGCTCGGGTCCAGCGTTGACTTCGCGCGCTTCGTCGGCCAGATCTCCCATTACAAGAACCTAGGCCACGGCATCATCTGGGCTAACAACCTGCGAGTTGGCCTCGAGCAGCCCTTCAATGGCAGTCACGTTCCCATCAGTGAAGAATTCTTCACCGGCGGCGGCAGCACGCTTCGCGGCTTCCCCCTGAACGGCGCTGGGCCTCAGCAATACACCACTGTCTGCGGCAATGCCTCCGATCCCTCCACCTGCGGCCCGATCACGGTTCCTACCGGCGGCAACGAGCTATTGATCGTAAACTCGGAGTTCCGCATTCCCATCGACATGGTGAAGAAAGGGCTTGGTATCGTTCCCTTCTACGATGGCGGCAACGTCTTTCAGCATGTCGGCTTCCGGGATTTCACCACCAATTGCAACGCCGCCTCCACCACGACCACCGGCAGCATCACGGTCGTCACCCCATCCTGTTTCACCAGCTCCGTCGGCATAGGATTGCGCTATGCCACCCCCATCGGCCCGGTGCGCATCGACCTGGGTCACAACTTGAACAACATAACTGGAATCAAATCGACTCAGTTCTTCATCACGCTCGGACAGGCATTTTAAGCAGCTCGCGCCAGAGCTGCGAGACTCGAGGCTTTTGTGTCACGCTGGCAAAAAATTGCAGGCTGGAGCGCCGTCGCCGTCCTCGGGTTGGTGCTGCTCGTCGTTGTTGCCGTCACCGTGCTTCTGCACTCCCAATCGTTCCATCGCTACGTTCTCGCTAAGGCAGAGACCACGGCCAGCGACTCGCTTAACGCAAAAGTTCACCTTCGCGATTTCAAGCTGAATCTCTCTACCCTCACCCTGGATCTGTATGGCCTCGATGTTCATGGCACCGAACCCGATCCCGGTGCCCCCCTGCTCCACGTCGATCACGTGGGCGCGAGCGTGAAGATTCTTTCCTTTTTGCACCGCCAATGGAATCTCAGTGACATCCAGGTCGATCATCCCGTCGTGCATCTGCTGGTCGACAAGAATGGCAACAACAATCTTCCCACGCCGAAGTCTTCGAATAGCAACAGCAACACGAATCTCTTCGATCTAGCGGTCAAGCGCGCCATCCTGAAAAACGGAGAGGTCTACTACAACGACCAGAAAACGCCTTTGGATGCCAGCCTCCACGATGTGGAGTTCGCGTCTTCCTACGACGCGTTGCATGGTGGCCGGTATTTTGGCAGCCTCAGCTATAAACAGGGCAGCCTGCACCTCGGCGAATACGCGCCGGTAGCGCATGATCTCTCCGCCCATTTCGATGCGGACCGCTCCGGCTTGAAGTTGGATCCAGTGAACCTGTCGATCGGAAAATCGCACGTTCGATTGCAGGCTTCGCTGCGGAACTATTTCAGCCCAGCCGTGACGGCGAAATACGACGCCTTCCTCGATGCAACGGAATTCCGCAAGGTCCTGAAGAACCCCTCGGTGCCCGCCGGGATCCTCCACCTCGTCGGCAACGCGGAATACCGAGCCGATCCGAATAAGCCGGTGCTGCAAACCGTCACCGTCCACGGTGACATCAGCAGTCCGGCTCTGCTCGTCGAGCAACCGGGACTCAAGACCGAAGTCCGCGCCATCGAAGGCCACTACGCCGTCGTCAACGGCGATGCTGAGATCTCATCTTTCCGCGCGAGCATCTTCGGAGGCGAGATCACCGCAACCGCCACGGTCAAAGACCTCGCGGGTGCAGGCAAAGGAACTCTGCACGCGAACGCCAAGGGCATCTCCGCCGCCGCGCTCAAGACCGTCGCCAATTCTGCTTCGTGGAAGGACATCGCCGTCACTGGCCAACTGAATGCCTCCGCAGAGGCCACTTGGTCGGGAAGTATGAATCATCTTCTCGCCAGTACGGACGCTGACCTGAACGCCTCGGTCTCCAATTCCAGCAACGGTGCCGCACCGATGCCGGTAAACGCTGCGGTCCACGCAAAATATGCCGGGGATCGCCAAACCATCACTGTCCACCAGAGCTATCTACACACCCCACAGACGACCCTCGATCTCGACGGCACCATGGCCAATCGCTCGAATTTGCAGATCCAGCTCCACTCCAACGATCTTGCGGAAATCGAGACACTTGCCAACCTGGTGCGTACTCCAGCCCCAGGACATCCGGCCCCCTCCCCGCTCGGCCTGCACGGGACGGCCACCTTTAATGGCCAGGTCCGAGGCACCACCGCAAATCCGCAACTGACCGGTCAACTCGCCGCCGACAACCTTCAGGTGCACGGAAGCGCGTGGCGGCAGCTGCGCACCAACATCGCGCTCAGCCCAGTCTCCGCCGACTTGCAGAACGGCTCCTTGATCCCGGCTTCCCGCGGTCGCATTACTTTCGCCATCCGGGTCGGTCTTAAAAAGTGGGCTTACACTCCATCGAATCCGATCAACATCGTCCTGAACGCGAGCCAGCTTTCCTTGCAGGATCTCGAGCAGGCCGCGGGTCAGACGATTCCTGCATCCGGAACACTGAATCTCAACCTCAACGTGCACGGCACCCAACTCGATCCCATCGGCAATGGTTCGCTCTCGCTCGTGGACGCGAAAATTTCCGAAGAGCCGGTTCAATCCGTGAATGTGAAGTTCAACGGAACCGGCGAGGTCGTCCACGCCACTCTCGACGTCCGAATTCCCGCCGGCGAAACAGAGGGCAATCTCACTTACTATCCCAGGAAGCAGGGCTATGAAGCTGTCCTCAAGGCCGCGAACCTGCAGCTCGGGAAACTCCAGACGCTGCGCGCGAAAAATATGCAGATCGCCGGCTCCCTCAATATCGAAGTCAGTGGCCAAGGGACAATTGACAATCCTCAACTCACCGCCGCTGTCACCATTCCGCAGCTCCACGTCAAAGACCAGGCGATGAAGGGCATCGCGCTGCAGGCGAATGTCGCGAATCACGTCGGCACCTTCACCCTCAACAGCGAAGTGCAGAACACCTACGTCAAGGCCAGCGGCCATGTGAACCTCACTGGCGACTACCTGGCCGAAGCTACCTTCGACACGCAGAACATCCCGCTGCAGCCGATCTTCGCTCTTTACGCGCCTGCGCAGGCGCCGGACATGGATGGCACAACCGAATTTCATGCCACTCTCAAGGGCCCGCTCAAGAGAAAAGAGCAGATCGAAGCGCACGCCTCCATCCCCGTCCTGAAGGTGAGCTATAAACAGCTGCAAATTAGCGAAGCCGCGCCAATCAAGTTCGATTACGCCAACAGCGTGCTCACCGTGCAGCCCTCCGAAATCACCGGTACCGGCACCGACCTGCACTTCGGGGGACGTATCCCCCTGAGCTCAACCGCGCCCGCGTCGCTGAATGCAACCGGCACAGTCGACCTGCAGCTCGCGCAAATCTTCGTCCCCGGCCTACAGAGCAAAGGACAGATCAAATTCGAAATTAACAGCGCCGGCAACATCGCCAATCCCGACGTGCAGGGCAAGATCGAGATCGTCAATGCCTCCGTCCTCCCCGAGGACTCACCCCTGGGCCTCGACAATGGCAACGGCGTCCTGACCCTCACTCGCGATCGTTTGCAGGTGGCCAGCTTCTCCGGCACCATGGGTGGCGGACAAGTGAACGCCAGTGGCGGCGTGACCTACAAGCCGTCATTGCAATTCAACCTTGCGCTCTCTGGCCACGGCATTCACTTCCTCTATAACAACAGCATTCGCCTCGGCGCTGACACCAATATGGCGCTCACCGGCAACCTCGAGTCCGCCTATCTCCGCGGCCAGGTACAGCTCACGCGCCTCGCCTTCACTCCCGATTTCGATCTCACCAGCTTCGCATCTTCTTTCTCTGGAGGCTCTGTCTCTGCTCCGAGCGGCGGCTTCATGCAAAACCTTCACCTCGCCATCAGTGTGCAGTCCACCTCGCAACTGAACCTGGTGAGCAAAGGATTTACCTTGCAGGGTGCGGCCAACCTCCGCGTGGTCGGAACCGCGGACAATCCCGTCATTCTCGGACGCGCGACCATTTCCAATGGCGATCTCATCTTCAACGGCAACCGTTATCTCTTGCAGGACGGCAGCATCGAGTTCGTGAATCCCGTAGAAACCGAGCCGGTGGTGAACCTCTCCGTCAACACCACCATCGACCAGTACAACATCAACCTGCGAATGCGCGGTCCCGTCGACCAGTTGCAGACCACCTACAGCTCCGATCCTTCCCTGCCACCCGTCGACATCATTAACCTCGTGGCCTTCGGCAAAACCACCGAAGCAAGCGCGCAAGCCAGTACGCAAAATCCCCAGTCCACCTCGTCCAGTGCCGAATCCCTCATCGCCGCCGGAATTAGCAGCCAGGTAACGAATAAGGTTTCGAAGATCGCTGGCATCTCGCAGCTCTCCATAGATCCCGGCCTGGGGGGCGGCGGCCAGAACTCCGGACCCAAGATCGCCATCCAGCAGCGCGTCACCGGCAATTTGTTTATCACCTTCGCCACCGACCTCACCGGTACCGGGCAGGAACAGGTTCAGGTGGAATACCATCTTTCCCCCAAGTGGTCGATCAGCGGCATCCGTGACCAGAACGGCGGCTTCGGCTTCGACGCCCGCGCCCACAAAGAGTTCTAGTACCAGGAATCCCGTATGCATCCCCGAATTGCTCGTAAATAGTCGTTACAACGAATTATTTGCGACCGCCAGTCCCCCACCCTGATCCAACCCAGCAGAGACGTGCCCGTGCACCCTCTCACTTTCACCGCAAGGAGCAAGACTGTGTCTGTAAATTTACTGATTGCCTTCTATTCCCGTGGCGGCGTCACCGAAGCTCTCGCCCAGGGTGTTGCCGACGGCGCCAAGGCTGCCGGCGCCGACGTCCGCCTGCGCCGCGTCCCCGATATTGTGAGCGAAGAGATCAAGGCAATGGTCTCCGGCTGGAAAGAACATGCCGAACGCATGCTGGCCGCCTACGGATCTCCCACCCTGGAAGATGCGGCATGGGCAGACGCTATCCTCTTCGGCACCCCAACCCGTTTTGGCAATGTTTCCGCTGAGTTAAAAGCCTACATCGATTCGCTCGGTAGCCTGTGGGTCAAGGGAACGCTCAACGGAAAGGCGGGCGGCGCCTTCGGCTCAACCGCAACCCTGCACGGCGGCAACGAATCGACCCTGCTCTCCCTCTATAATCCGCTCGCTCACCTCGGCTTCATCATTGTTCCCACCGGCTATGCGGATCCGTCGCTGTTCAAGGCCGGCAGCCCCTACGGCGCTACCAGCGTCTCCTTCAATAAGGACGCCCCGCCCACCGAAGACGACCTGGCGGTCGCACGCTTCCAGGGAAGACGCACCGTCGAAGTCGCCGCTGCGCTGAAGCAGGCGCGTGGCACGAAGTAACAGTTTTTTCACAAGATAAGAGATCGGGGCCTTCGCCATGGCCCCGATTGTGTTGTAGAGGAATGCGTGCTGCTGCTTAAGCGCATCTTAAAAGAAATCATTGCAAACTTGCTTTTCAACCAGGAAACACGCACAATCCCCGCGTCATAAAACTGCGACGCGACAGCGGCTTTTGTTATCAATTACATTAGGGTGCCGATTTTTCGACGTTTTTTTTCCTACATCTCGTTACTGGGCAAAGTTAGGGGTTACACTACCTCGCATTCGTACCGGTCCAGCAGTTCTCTCACAGGTTCAAATTCCACCGGACTACAGGAATTTCCAGGGAGGCAGTGAGCCCACCCCGTCGCATGGCAGGCCCGTGCAGAACCGGGCCAGAAAGGCAGCACACAGTGTCCCCTGAAACAGCCGTGAAAGAAGAGCAGAAGGTCGCAGCGGAACCGAAGCGCGGTCCAGAAGGCGGCGTCAGCAGCAAGCAAGTGGACCTGCTCGCCATCAATACCATTCGCACGCTCTCCATGGACGCCGTGCAGAAGGCCAACAGCGGCCATCCGGGAACTCCGATGGCGCTCGCTCCCGTCGCTTACGTTCTCTGGGAACGTTTCCTTCGCCATAATCCGAAGAACCCTCATTGGCCGAACCGCGACCGGTTCATCCTCTCCAACGGCCATGCCTCGATGCTGCTCTACTCTCTCCTGCATCTCTACGGCTATGGTCTCACCCTTGACGATCTGAAAAACTTCCGCCAATGGGGATCAAAGACCCCCGGCCATCCCGAGTACGGGCTTACCACTGGCGTTGAAACCACCACCGGCCCCCTGGGCCAGGGTGTCGCGAATTCCGTCGGCATGGCGATTGCAGAGCGTTGGCTCGAAGCTCACTTCAATCGCGAGGGCCAGAAGGTCGTCGACTACCGCGTCTATGCGATCTGCGGCGATGGCGATTTAATGGAAGGTGTCTCCCAGGAAGCTGCCTCGATCGCCGGCCACCTCGGCCTTTCGAACTTGATCTGGATCTATGACAACAATCAGATCACCATCGAAGGCAACACATCGCTGGCCTTCACGGAAGACGTGGGTACGCGTTTCCTCGGCTATCACTGGAACGTCATGCGCGTCAGCGATGCCAACGATGTCGAGTTACTCGACCGCACCATCCGTACCGCGCAGAAAGAAACCGAACGGCCCACCCTGATCATCGTGGACAGCCACATTGCATGGGGTGCTCCCAATAAGCAGGACACCGCCGGAGCCCATGGCGAGCCTCTCGGCGAGGATGAAATCAAGCTGGCTAAGAAAGCCTATGGCTGGCCCGAAGACGCAAAGTTTCTCGTCCCGCAGGAGGTTTACGACCACCTCGCCAAGGCCGCCGACCGCGGCAAGCAGTGGGAAGAGGAGTGGAGCCAGAAACTCTCGTCGTTCCGTTCCGCCAACTCCGACCTCGCCAGGGAGTGGGACACCCTGCAGGCCGGTAAACTGCCCGATGGCTGGGACGCCGACATCCCCACCTTCCCCGCCGACCCCAAGGGAATGGGCGGGCGCGAAGCCGGCAATAAGGTGATGAACGCCATCGCCAAGCATGTGCCCTGGTTCCTTGGCGGCGCAGCCGATCTTGCTCCTTCAACCAAAACTTTAATAAGTGGCGGCGGGGACTTCGAAAAAGGCCATTATGGCAGTCGCAACTTCCACTTCGGTATCCGTGAGCACGCCATGGGAGCCATCGTGAACGGCATGGCTCTCTCCGGCCTGCGACCCTATGGCGCGACCTTCCTCATCTTCTCCGACTACATGAAGCCGCCGATTCGCCTTTCGGCGCTGATGGAGATCTCATCGATCTTTATCTATACGCACGATTCGATCGGCCTCGGCGAGGATGGCCCGACCCATCAGCCGATCGAGCAGATGCTCGCCCTGCGCTCCGTTCCGCACCTCATCGATTTTCGTCCTGCCGATGCCAATGAAGTCGCGGTCGCGTGGAGGACCATCGTGGGTTTGCACAAGACTCCGGCCGCCATGGCTCTAAGCCGCCAGCCGCTGCCTACCTTTGATCGCACCAAGTACGCCAGCGCCGAAGGCACAGCGAAGGGCGGTTATGTCCTCGCCGACAGCGACGGCGAACCCGAACTGATTCTCATGGGCACCGGCTCCGAAGTGCAGCTCTGCGTCAACGCCCACGAAGAACTCAAGAAGCAGGGCGTACGCTCCCGCGTCGTCAGCCTGCCTTCTTGGAAGCTCTTCCAGCAGCAATCGCCAGAGTACCGCAGCTCCGTCCTGCCGCCTGCCGTCCGCGCCCGGGTCGCGGTCGAAGCCGGTACCGACCTCGGATGGCGCGAGTACGTTGGCATGGATGGTGCTATCATCGCTCGCTCGGATTTCGGAGCCTCCGCTCCCATCAAGGATTTGATGAAGCATTTCGGCTTTACCGTTGAAAACGTTGTAGCTCAATCCAAGGCCGTTTTGGATAAAGTGCGCCAGGGCGGCACCAAGTAGGCACCATGCGAGTTGCTGTCGCCGCCGACCATGCTGGCGTTCCGTTGAACGAAATCGTCATCGCCGAGTTGGGCAGGCTCGGCCATGACGTGCTCGATCTCGGCACCCATGACCCCACGCAGCCTGACGACTACCCTGACCGCGCCCGGGATCTTGGAGCAGCTGTGTTGAATCGGCAAGCCGAACGCGGCATCCTGATCTGTGGCAGTGGGGTCGGCGCCTCCGTGGCCGCTAATAAGATTGTGGGTATCCGGGCCGGTCTCTGTCACGACCATTACTCCGCCCACCAGGGCGTGGAACACGACAACATGAATGTCCTTTGCTTTGGAGCGCGCGTCATCGGGCAGGAAACTGCCATCGACCTCGTGCAGGCTTTCCTGGCAGCCAAGTTCACTAACGAAGAGCGCCACTTACGGCGCCTCCACAAGATCGACTTAATCGAAAGTTCGAGAGGCAAATGATGAGCAACCCTTTAGTAGACCTGCTGTCGTTCGGACAAAGTGTATGGCTCGACCAGATCGAGCGCGCCCTCTTTAAAAGCGGCAAGCTTTCGAAGTTGATTCACGACGACGGCCTCCGCGGTATGACGTCGAACCCGACGATCTTTGAAAAGGCGATCACCGGCTCCGGCGACTACCATGAGCAGATCGACCGCGCCGCCCGCGACGGCAAGACCGGCAACGAGATCTACGAAGAAGTCGTCCTCGACGATATCGCCCATGCCGCCGACCTTTTCCGTCCGCTTTATGACAGCAGCAACGCCGGCGACGGTTTTGTCAGCCTCGAAGTCTCTCCTCTGCTTGCGCACAATACCGAGGGCACCATTCGCGAAGCCAAGTCGCTGTTCAGCCGCCTCGGCCGCCCCAACGTCATGATCAAAGTCCCAGCCACCGATGAAGGCCTGCCTGCGATCGAAGAGCTCATCGCCTCCGGCTTGAACGTCAATGTAACCCTGATCTTCTCCGTGCACCGCTACGAAGAGGTCGCGGAAGCCTATATCCGCGGGCTGGAACGCCGCGCCCAGGCCGGGAATTCCATCGATCGCATTGGCTCCGTCGCCAGCTTTTTCGTAAGCCGCATCGACTCCGCCGTCGATAAGCAGCTCGATCAACTCGAGAAAGAAGCCACCGATCCGCAGAAGAAACAGCAGATCCACGCCCTGCGCGGCAAAGCTGCCATCGCCAACGCCAAGCTCGCCTATGCCTCGTTCAAGAAGATCTTCGAGAGTCCTCGCTTCGAGGCCCTGAAGCGCAAAGGCGCGCGCGTCCAGCGCCCGCTCTGGGCCTCCACCAGCACCAAGGACCCCAGCTATCCCGATGTCCTTTACGTCACTGAGTTGATCGGCGCGCATACCGTGAACACCATGCCTCCTGCCACCGTGGACGCATGGCGGGACCACGGCAAGCCTGCCGCGAACCTCGAAAAGGATATGGACAAGGCTCCCGAGATATTCAACCAGCTCAAGGCGCTCGGTATCGACTTCAACAAAGTGACCGACAAGCTCACCGCCGACGGCGTTCGCTCCTTCTCGCAGTCGTTCATCGACCTCATGCGGGCCATCGAACAGCGCCGCGAACTGAGCCTGCCCGGGATCAAGGAGCGTCATGTCTCCGCCCTCGGCCAGTACGAGAACGATCTCAAGGCCGCCCTTGACGAGATATCGTCCAGGAACTTCGTCGAACGCTTCTGGAAGAAAGACGCGACTCTCTGGAGCGACAATCCCGAAGACCAGAAGATCATTAATAACGCCCTCGGCTGGCTTACCGTCACCGACCTCATGCTTACCCGCGTGAAGGAACTCAAGGCCTTCGCCGAAGAGATCCACGCCGCTGGTTTCACGCACGCGGTTGTTCTGGGCATGGGCGGCTCCAGCCTCTGTCCCGAGGTCCTGCGCCGCACCTTCGGCAAACAGATGGATTACCCCGAATTGCTCGTGCTCGATTCCACTGTGCCTGCCGCAGTCCTCGCTCTCGACAAGCAGATCGACCCCGCGAAGACCCTTTTCATCGTCGCTTCGAAATCCGGCACGACCACTGAACCGCAGATGTTTTATCGCTACTACTTTGACAAGGTGAAGAAGATCCTCGGCGACAAGGCCGGCCAGAACTTCATCGCCATCAGCGATCCCGGCACCCAGATGGAGAGCGACGCCAAGCGCGACAACTTCCGCCGCATCTTCACCAATATGGCCGACATCGGCGGTCGCTACTCTGCCCTCTCCTACTTCGGCATGGTGCCCTTCGCGGTCATGGGCGGCGATCTCGATGCCCTCCTCCGCCGCGCCAAAGCCGCCATGGACGCCTGCTCTTCCACCGATCTCAATAACAATCCCGGTGCAAAGATTGGCGCCGCCATCGGCGCGCTCGCCCGCAAAGGCCGCGACAAGGTGACCTTCATCACTCCCGCTCCCGTCGATTCCCTCGGTCTCTGGATCGAGCAGTTGATCGCCGAGAGCACCGGCAAACATGGCAAGGGCATCATCCCCATCGCCGGCGAACCGCTGGGCGATACCAAAGCCTACGGAAATGACCGCGTCTTCGTTTACATCGGGGTCACCGGCGCCAATGGCGCCAACTATGAAGCCCACTTGCAGGCGCTCGAGCAGGCCGGACACCCGGTGTTGCACCACGTCCTCAATAGCCCCCTCGATTTGGGCGAAGAATTCTTTCTCTGGGAATTCGCTACGCCCATTGCCGGCGCATTGATCGGCATCAATCCCTTCGACCAGCCCAACGTGCAGGAGTCGAAGGACAACACCAAGCGCATCCTGAAGGAGTATGTCGAGACGGGCAAGATCTCGCAGCTTCCCGCCATTGCCTCGGGCAGCGGCCTCTCCGTCCTTACCGACGACAACAATCGCAAGGCGCTGAACGGTTCCTCCTCTCCGGAATCCGCCATCGCCGCCCATGTCGCGCGTGTTCGGGAAGGCGATTATTTCGCTATCACCCAGTACATCGAGGAAACTCCGGAGGTTGAGTCGCTGATTCAGCAGATCCGCGTCAGCGTTCGCGATAAGACGAAGGTCGCAACCACCACCGGTTACGGGCCGCGCTTCCTTCACTCCACGGGACAGTTGCACAAGGGCGGACCCGACAGTGGCGTCTTCCTGCAACTCGTCGCCGCCGATGCGCAGGACGTCCCGCTTCCCGGTGAGAAATTCACCTTTGGAGTCTTGAAGCAGGCGCAGGCACTCGGTGATTTCGAGTCGCTTTCCAAGCGCGGCCGTCGCGCCATACGCGTCGACCTCGGCACCGACATCGTTGGCGGTCTGAAAAAAATCCTCTCCGCCGTCCAGCAGTTCGAAAGCGCTTCCGCCGCCGGCGCGCGCAAGTAAGGTGCGGCGGACGTATCAGGCGCGGTGTGCCACGAATCGCGCCGCGACAACACGGCTGGTATCCGGGCACGGTTTCAGCCGTGCCGATACCGCCCCAACGATGCGAGGGCTTTAGCCCTTGCGTAACTTCAGGTAGTGGTAAGCAGGCCTTCTGGCCCGCGTTTCGTGCTGTATGTAGGGCTTTCGCCCCGAGCGAGGTAACAAGAATGAGCACAACCTCCGCACCTGCCGTCGGTATCGCGCAATTCGGCGTCATTGGCCTCGGCGTCATGGGCCAGAATCTGGCCCTTAACGTTGACGATCACGGACAGAGAGTCGCCGTCTGGAACTACGAGCCCGACTGGGTCACCAAGTTCCTTTCGCAGCATAGCGACCGCAAGATGATCGGCAGCACCGACCTCAAGCAGTTCCTCCAGTCGCTCGCGCGTCCTCGCCGCATCCTCATGATGATCAAGGCCGGCGATCCCGTCGACCAGATGCTCGATAAACTCGCGCCCCTGCTCGAGGACGGCGACATCGTCATCGACGGTGGCAACTCCTTCTTCAAGGACACCCAGCGTCGCGAGGCCGGCTATCGTGCGAAGAACCTGAACTTCTTCGGCATGGGCGTCAGCGGCGGCGAAGAAGGCGCGCGCTTCGGACCCTCCCTCATGCCGGGTGGCGACAAGGCTGCTTACGAGCACGTCAGGCCCACGCTTGAGGCGATCGCCGCCAAGACCGAATACGGTGCCTGCGTGGCCTACTGCGGTCCCGACGGCGCCGGCCACTTCGTGAAGATGGTGCACAACGGCATCGAGTACGGCGACATGCAACTCATCGCCGAAGCCTACGACCTTTTGCGCAAGGCCCTCGGCCTCGGCGCCGCGGAAATCGCTTCCATCTTCGACGAATGGAATCGCGGCAAACTCGAATCGTACCTCATCGAAATCACCTCGCAGGTCCTGAAGGTCGCCGATCCCGTGACCGGCAAGCCTCTCGTCGATGTCATTCTCGACAAGGCTGGGCAGAAAGGCACCGGCAAGTGGACCCAGCAGATCGCCCTCGACCTCGCCATTCCTATCCCCACCATTGGCGCCTCTCTCGATGCCCGCGCACTCTCCGCCATGAAGGACGAACGCGTCGCCGCCTCCAAGGTCCTCGGCTCGCCATCCGGCAAGTACACCGGCGACAAGCAGGAGTTCATCAATGCCGTGCAGGACGCTCTCTATGCCTCCAAGGTCTGCTCCTATGCCCAGGGTATGAGCCTCATCCGTGGCGGATCCAGGGAATGGAACTGGGGTATTAACTTGCGTGAGATGGCGCGCATATGGACCGGTGGCTGCATCATTCGTGCTCGCCTCCTCGCCGACATCATGCACGCCTTCGATCGCGACGCCAACGTTGCCAACCTTCTTGTCGAAGCTGAATTCACCTCGCGTGTGCTCGAAGCCGAGAAGAACTGGCGCAAGGTCATTCAGACCGCGACCGGCCTCGGTATTCCCACCCCGGCATTCTCTTCGTCGCTGGCCTACTTCGATAGCTATCGATCTGCGCAACTGCCTCAGAACCTGACCCAGGCGCAGCGCGACTTCTTCGGGGCTCACACCTACCAGCGTGCGGACCGTCCGGAAGCCGGCTTCGTTCACACCGAATGGCAGAAACTAGTCAAGAAATAGAGTGCGGGCGGGCCTCCGGGCCCGCATCCCATCTCATTCACCAGCACGGGGCATGAGCCCCTGGGGACCCTTCATGAGCACAGTTGTCCAAGCTACCCCCACCCGGAGTGTCGCCATTCCACCGATGCCCAAGGCCGAACCCTGCCTGGTCATCATCTTTGGCGCATCGGGCGATCTCACCAAGCGCAAGCTTATCCCGGCCCTTTATGACCTGGCTTGCATCGGTTGCATCTCCGGCCAGCAGTTCGACGTTCTCGGCACCGGCCGTACCGATATGAGCACCGACGAATTCCGCGCCGCTATGCGCGAAGCTGCCTCCACCTCTAAGGACGCCCGCAAATTCAGCGATTGGAATTGGGAGCAATTCGAAAAGCGTCTGCACTACATGTCCGGCGACATCAACGAGCATGGCTTCTACGAGGAACTCAAGGCCCGGATGGCCGATCTCGAATCCAAGGGCGCCAGTTCGAACCACCTCTTCTACGTCTCCACGCCCGCCTCGCTCGCACCGCCAATCGTGCAAGGCCTCGGAAGAAGTGGACTCGCCAAAGGCGAAAAGGGCTGGACCCGCATCGTTCTGGAGAAGCCCTTTGGCCGTGACCTCCAATCCGCGGAAGCCCTCAATCGTGAAGTCCTGCAGGTCTTCGACGAGAAAGATGTCTACCGCATCGACCACTACCTCGGTAAAGAGACCGTCCAGAACCTCTTGGTCTTCCGCTTCGGAAATTCCCTCTTCGAGCCTATTTGGAATCGTAACTACATCGACCACGTCGAGATCACCGCCGCCGAAACCCTCGGTGTCGAGCAGCGCGCCGGCTTTTACGAAGAGACCGGCGCCCTCCGCGACATGATCGCCAACCATCTGTTGCAACTCGTCACCCTTACCGCCATGGAGCCGCCCGTTGCCTTCGATGCCGACTCCGTGCGCGAGCAAAAGGTACAGGTGCTCCGCGCCATCCATCACATGACCACGCCCGAGCTGGTGGCCGAGCGAACCGTGCGTGGCCAGTATGGTCCCGGCACGATCGACGGCAAGAAAGTTCCCGGATATCGCGACGAACCTGGCGTGAAACCCAACTCGCTCACCGAAACCTACGTCGCCGTCGAATTTCGTATCGACAACTGGCGCTGGGCCGGCGTTCCCTTCTACGTCCGTACCGGCAAGCGTCTCGCCAAATCCGAGACCGAGATCCGCGTGCACTTCAAGCGCACTCCGCAGGCCCTTTTCGCCAAGACACCCGAAGATGAGCTGGAGCCGAACGTGGTCTCGATCCGCGTTCAACCGAACGAAGGGATCACCATGTCCTTCGCCGCGAAGCAGCCTGGTGCGCAGATGAAGGCAGTTCCGGTTCAGATGGACTTCAGCTACCAGAACGCTTTTGGCGGACAGGCGCCGGTCGCCTACGAAACCCTCCTCCTCGATGCCATCCGCGGCGATCCCACGCTCTTCACCCGCGGCGACGAAACTGAGAACCAGTGGCGTATCATCACGCCCATCGAAGACGCATGGCAAAAACTTCCGCCGCCCAAGTTCCCCAACTACGCGGCCGGAAGCGATGGTCCCGAAGAAGCGGAGAGGCTCATCGTCGGCGAGTGCCGGCACTGGACACCGTTAGGCAAATAATATGACCGACTCGCTACCCCCGGTGAAGCTGCTGGTTGCGGATGTGGATGGCACCTTGCTCGATCCGCAGAAGCAGCTTACCGACCGGGTGCGCGAGGCCGTACTTCGCGTCAAGGAAGCGGGGGTGCTCTTCACCATCATCTCGGCGCGTCCTCCGCGTGCCGTCAAGTTCCTGATCGAAGCCCTCCAGATCACCCAGCCCATTGCCTGCTTCAATGGCGCGCTCATTTGCACTCCGTCCTACGAAATCCTTACCCAGATCCTGCTGGAGAAAAACGACGCCAGCCACGTCGCCACTGCCATTCTCGATCATCGTCTCGATCTCTGGATGTTCCGCGGCACGGAGTGGTTCGTCAGCCGTCTCAATGGCGCCCATGTCGACGGCCATATCAAGTATCTCGACCGCCTGCCCCGCTATCTTGGGCAGGACTACACCATGTGCAGCGTCGCCAACAAGCTCGTCGGCGTCAGCGACGACTTCGCCGCCGTAAAGCGCTGCGAGACCGACATCCTTGCCACCTGCGGCGACCGCATCTCGGCAACCCGCTCCGCTGATTACTACCTCGACGTCACCCATCGCGACGCCAACAAAGGATGCGCTGTCGAGCATCTTTCGAAACTCATTCAGGTTCCGCTCGAGAACATCGCTACCATCGGCGATATGCCGACCGACGTGCTGATGTTCGCCAAGACCGGAATCAGCATCGCTATGGGCAATGCCGGCGATGAAGTGAAATCCGCCGCCAGGTTCACCACCGCCAGCAACGCGGAGGATGGACTTGCGCAAGCCATCGAAAACATCGTCATGCCTCGCCTCGCGAAGACCGCAGGAGCCCAACCGTGAACCTCATCCAGGAGATCGAACTGGGCGATAAGGGCAAAGTTCTGGTGGTGCCCGATGCGTCTGCGCTCAACCAGGCGGCTGCCGAACTCTTCGCCCAGTCCGCGGCGGACGCCATCCACGAGCGCGACCGGTTTACCGTCGCTCTCTCCGGCGGTTCCACGCCCCGCGCCCTCTACCAGCTACTCGCATCCGACGTCTGGCGCGATGGCGTGGATTGGAGCAAAACCCACTTCTTCTGGGGAGACGAACGATGGGTCCCCTCTACCGATAAACAAAGCAACTTCCGCATGGCGAATGAAGCCTTGCTCTCGAAGGTTCCTGTCCCTCCCGGAAACGTGCATCGCATCGAGACCGGCGACGGAGAACCTGCCGAATCCGCGGAAGAATACGAAGAAGAGATCCGGAAGTTTTTCGGCGGTCGTCCGCAGTTCGATCTCGACTTGCTCGGCCTCGGCGCCAACGGCCATACTGCTTCTCTCTTTCCCCACCGCCCCACCCTCCACGTTCGCGATCGCCTCGTCGTCGCCGATTACATTGATGAAGTGAAGATGAACCGCATCACCTTCACCGTTCCACTGATCAACGCCTCCCGCACCAATCTCTTCCTTGTCAACGGCGCCGAAAAAGCGGCGGTGTTGAAAGATGTCCTCCATGGTCCCGACATTCCGGAGCAACTCCCATCGCAACTCGTGCGCGCCTCCAACGGCTCCACTCTTTTGTGGCTGGTGGACGCTGCCGCCGCCGCCGATTTGAACTAAGCTGCGCATTTCTCGCCGTCGCGTGACCATCCCGCTTCCCGCTTTGCGCTATCATTCTCTTCACGTATTTGGAGGATGGTAATGACTACCCGCAAAGCTCTACTCATCGGCGCGCTTGCACTGCTGCCCGTCATGCTCTTCGCCAAGGTGGAAGTCGGACAACCCGCCCCGGACTTCACCCTCACCTCGCAAGACGGCAACCAGGTTTCGCTCAGCCAGTTCAAGGGTCACTGGGTTGTGCTCTACTTCTATCCCAAGGACTTCACCAGCGGCTGCACCATGGAAGCTCACAAGTTCCAGGACGATCAGGACAAGTACAAGCAGCTCGATGCCGCCATCGTCGGCGTCAGCGTCGATACGCCTGACTCCCACAAACAGTTCTGCACCAAGGAAGGTCTGACCTTCAAACTCCTGGCCGATCCTTCCGCCAAGGTTCCCGCCGAATATGACTCCGTCATGGACTACCAGGGCAACAAACTCGCCGCCCGCCACACCTTCCTCATCGACCCCACCGGTAAGGTCGTGAAGGCCTATATGCAAGTCGATCCCAAAAATCACAGCGAGCAGGTCCTGGCAGACCTCAAGTCGCTCCAGAGCAAGTAAGAGAAGAGCTCCGGGGAGGGCAACCAACCCTCCCCTTTGGAGTTTTCAGTCCCCTTCCGGATTCGCGATCGGTTCCGCGATTTGCGCCGGAGCCGGCAGCATCGAGCGCACGATCACATACAGGATCGGGATGATAAATAGGTTTAGAAACGTCGAAACAATCATCCCGCCGAAGACGGTGGTGCCGACCGAGTTTCTTCCCGCCTTGCCCGCGCCGGTTGCGAACACCAGCGGCAGCACACCTAGAATGAACGCAATCGACGTCATCAGGATCGGTCGCAGCCGCAATCGTGCGGCTTCCACCGCCGATTCGAACAGTCCCATGCCTTTCGCCTGCAACTGCTCGGCAAATTCCACGATCAGGATCGCGTTCTTGCTGGCAAGCCCGATCAGCATCACCAGGCCGATCTGGCAATAGACGTCGTCCTGCAACCCGCGCAGCCACTGCGCTCCCAAAGCTCCGAAAACCGCCATCGGCACCGCCAGCAAAATGATGAACGGCAATACGAAGCTCTCGTATTGCGCGGAGAGCGTCAGGTACACAACCAGCAGCCCGAGCACGAAGAGGAAGATCGCCTGGCTTCCCGATTGAATCTCTTCCAGGGTGAGCCCGGTCCACTCGAAGGTGTAGCCGCGCGGCAACGCCTGTTTGGCGACATCTTGCATGGCGGCAATTGCCTGCCCCGAACTGTAGCCCGGTGCGGCCGCGCCGTTGATCGCCGTGGTGCGGAAGATGTTGTAGTGCTCGATGATCTGGGAACTGGTGGTTTCCTTGACCGTCACCAGGTTGTCGAGAGGAACCATCATGCCCCCGTCGGAGCGCACATAGAACTCGCGAAGGTCGCGGGGCTCCCGGCGGAACTGTTGGTCCGCCTGCACATAAACGCGATAGGAACGGTTGTTGAAATCGAAATCGTTCACGTACTGCGAGCCCATGAAGACCTGCAGGGCCGAGGAGATTTCCGAGAAAGGCACGCCGAGGCTCTTCATCTTGTCGCGGTCGACGTTGACGATCAGCTGCGGATCTCGCGCGCTGAAGGTGGAGAAGAGGCCGGTGAGTTCTTTGCGCTGGCGGGCCGCCATGAGAAAGTGGTTGAGGACGTTCTGCATGTCTTCCAGCGACCCGGAACCGGTTTGTTCGAGCTGGAATTGGAAGCCCCCGAACTGGCCGAGGCCCTGGATAGCGGGCGGGGCGAGCGGTATGACAAGGGCGTCGGGGATCGACATGAGCGGGCCGCGAACCGCGTTCAGGATGGCTTGCGCGGAGTGCGCGTCGCCCTTGCGCTCGTTGATGGCGCGCAGGTTGGCGAAGATCATCGCGCGGTTCGGCGCAACGCCCGTGAAGCTGAAGCCGGGCATGGCAAACACGCCCACGATGTCGTGGTTCTGGCTCAGGATCGTCGCAGCCTGCCGGGTGATGCCGGTGGTGTATTCGAGCGAAGCGCCTTCGGGCGTTTGCACCAGCGCCATCAGGTAGCCCTGGTCCTCGTCGGGCACGAAGCTGGTGGGCACGCGGTTATAGATCCACCATGCGGCTGCGAGACCGAAAATGAAGACCACGAAGACCGCGACTTTCGCGTTCTCCAGCTTACCCAGTATGCCGGTGTAGCCCTTCGTGCCGATGGTGATCAGCCGGTTGATGCCACGGAAGAGGGGATTCCTCTTCTCCGCATTGTGGCGCAGCAGCAACGCCGAGAGCGCGGGCGTGAGGGTGAGCGCGTTGAAAGCCGATAAGGCGATGGAAAAGGCGATGGTCAGCGCGAATTGCTGGTAAAGCCGCCCGGTGGAACCCGGGAAGAGCGAGATGGGCAGGAATACCGCGATGAGTACGAGCGAGGTGGCGATGACAGCGCTGGTCACCTCGCCCATCGCCACTTCGGAGGCGCGACGCGGATCTTTTACTCCTTCTTCGAGGTGCCGCTCTACGTTCTCGATCACGACGATGGCGTCGTCCACCACCAGCCCTGTGGCCAGGGTGATGCCGAAAAGCGTGAGGGTGTTGATGGAGAAACCGAAGAGTTTGACGAAGGCAAATGTTCCGACCAGCGAGACTGGAATGGTGATCGCCGGAATCAGCGTGCTGCGCCAGCTCTGCAGGAAAAGGAAGATCACGAGCACCACGATGATGATGGCCTCGACCAGCGTCTTCAGTACTTCATGGATGGAATCCGCGACGGCGGTGGTGCTGTCCCATGCGATCTGGTAGTGGAGGCCGGGCGGGAAAGACTTGGAGAGACGCTCCAGTTCCGCGCGGACGTCGCGGTCCACATCGAGTGCGTTGGAGGTGGAAAGGCGCTGCACGCCGAGACCAATGGCTTCATATCCGTTAAAGGAGAGATTGCCGGCGTAGCTTTCCGCGCCAAGCTCTGCGTGGCCTACATCGCGCAGTTGGACGAGCGAACCGTCCGTGCCCTTTTTGAGAACGATGGCTTCAAATTCACCAGGGTCGCTCAGGCGCCCGGCGGCGCGGACGCTGATCTGAAACCGCTGGTCGCTCGGGATAGGGGCTTCGCCAATCTGGCCGGCCGCGACCTGGACGTTTTGTTCGCGCAGGGCATTCACCACGTCGGAGGCGGTGAGCCCGCGCTTCGCCATGCGGACAGGATCGAGCCAGAGACGCATGGCGTACTTGCGCTCGCCGAAGATGATGACATCGCCCACGCCCTTGACCCGCTTGATGGCGTCGCGGACGTAGAGATCCATGTAATTGCTGATGAAAAGATTGGAATAGTGGCCGGGATCCGAGTAGAAGCCTGCACCGCAGACGAAGTCGGAAGAAGCCTTGTTGACGGTGACACCGGTTTGCTGGACTTCCGGAGGAAGACGCCCGAGGACGCTGGAGGCTCGGTTCTGCACGTCAACGGCTGCGATGTCCAGGCTGCGATCGAGGTCGAAGGTGGCTGTGATTGTGCTGCTGCCGTCGTTGCCGCTGGTGGAACTGATGTACCGCATGCCCTCGGCGCCGTTGATCGCCTGTTCGAGCAGCGTGGTGACACTGGTTTCAACCGCCTGGGAATTGGCGCCATTGTAAAAGGCGTTGACCGTGACAACCGGGGGTGAGAGCTGCGGAAACTGCGCGATCGGCAGCGTGGGAATTGAAATCGCCCCGGCCAGGATAATCAGCAGCGAACACACCGTCGCGAATACAGGACGGCGGATAAAGAAATTCACGAACATGAATGTGTCTCCGCGCTAGGACGCTGGGGCCGCCGGTGAAGCGGCGGACTCAGGGACAACCGGCATGCCGTCCACCAGCATGTTGACGCTGGTGGTAATCACCTTATCGCCCGGTTGAATCCCATTCAGAACCTCGTAGTCATTGCCCACAATCTCGCCCAGTTGCACCGAACGCTGCTGCGCCACGGTCTGGCCTTTCTGCTCCCCTACCACGAAAGCAAACGTCTGGCCTCCCACGCGCGACACCGCGGTCACCGGCAGCATCGGCCGCCCCACTTCTCTCCAAACCACCCGGGCATGCAGCACCTGGTCGTTGCGGAAGCGGCGATTCGCATTCGGCACATTCGCCTTCACCAGCAACAACTGGCTTCCCGGATCCACTCGCGGCGAAACGAACGATACCGTCGTCGCCACCACCGAACCGTCGTCGGCCACCAGTTGCACCGGCATCCCCCGGTGCACGCTGCCCGACTTTTCCGCCGGCACCGAGATGTACGCTTCCAGCTCGTTGCCCTGGTCGAGCGTCGTCAGGATCGTGGAATTCGTGACCCGGTCCCCTACGCGCACCGGAATGTCGCCGATCACGCCCGCGGTCGGTGCATACACGCTGTAATAGCGCAGCTGCACCTTTTGCTGTTTCACGGTTTCTTCCAGCGCATCCACGTCCGCCTTTGAAGAGTCATACGCGCTCTGCGCCTGGTCGAGGTCCTGGCGGCTGATCACGCCCGCCGAGTAAAGGCCCTTTCGCCGCTCCAACTCTTTCGCGTTGTACTCGAGCGCGGCATGACGCGAACGCCAGTTGGCCTCCTGCGAACTCAGGTTCGCTGCCTGCCGCCGCGGATCTACCTCCATCAGCACCCGCCCGGGCTCGACATGCTCCCCTGACTTCACGAAGATCTGCGTGATCTGGCCTTCCACCTCAGGCTGCAGCACCGATGAGCTGCGCGACTTCAGCGTCGCAAGGTAGTCGGTGAAGTCTCCGACCTTCTGTTCCTGCGCCGTCTGCGTCTGCACATGCATCGCTGGAAATCCTTGCGGACCTCCGCCTTGTGCCGGCCGTCCGCAGCCGGCCATCGCCAGCAAACTCACCACGCCCGCAACCGGGATAAGACATCTGTGGTACCTCGACATATCGCTCCTGCGCAAGCCGCCCCCTCCAGTTCGAACGCTATGACGGCAAATCAAGCTTTTGCAATTTTGTGCTGCGATGGCGGCGCGTCGCCGTGGATTCGTTTTTCTTTCGCTCCGCGCTAACCAGTGTACGTGAAAACTCTACTTTCAGTTCCGCAGCCGATTAATTTCATTCGCCGCTGCGCCGCGCGGGCACAGCTCGCGCACCGATCCGGCTTGCGCAACGGCTGCTATAATCGCGCCAAAATTAGGGCGGACGTTTTCGTGCGCCTGACTCTGCTTTGGAGAACATCCTTGCGGCTTATTCGACCTTTTCTCGCTACCCTTCTGGTCTCTTCCGTCCTTCCACTTCCCGCTCAATCTCCCGCTTCTCCGCTCGCCGGTTATTCCGCCCAGAACTCCGCCTCTGAATCGCAGTGGGAGGAAAAGTTCCGCGCGCTTCCTTCGCCCGATAACTTGCGCAGCTACATGCAGCGCCTCAGCGCCCGCCCCCACAACGTCGGCTCGCCCTACGACAAGGACAACGCCGAGTGGATTCTCTCCCGCTTCAAGGAGTGGGGCCTCGACGCGCACATCGAAGAATTCGATGTCCTCTTCCCCACGCCGAAAGAGCGTCTGGTTGAATTGGTCGCGCCCACAAAGTTCGTCGCCAAGCTGCAGGAGCCCCCGGTCGCCGTTGACCCTACCTCCAACCAGCAGAAGGAGCAGTTGCCGACTTACAACGCCTATTCCGCCGATGGCGATGTCACGGGTCCGCTCGTCTATGTGAATCAAGGCATGCGCGAAGATTACGAGAAACTTGAGCGTCTCGGCGTCTCCGTGAAAGGCGCCATCGTCATCGCCCGCTACGGCGGCGGCTGGCGCGGTATCAAGCCCAAGGTTGCGGCCGAACATGGTGCTATCGGATGCTTGATCTATTCCGATCCCAAGGACGATGGCTACGCCCAGGGCGACACCTTCCCGAAAGGCCCCTTCCGTCCGCCGGACGGCGTGCAGCGCGGCAGCGTGGAAGATACCTTTTTCCCCGGCGATCCCCTCACCCCCGGCGTCGGCGCTACCAAGGATGCCAAGCGCCTCGCCATCAAAGATTCACCGGTGATCCAGAAAATTCCCGTACTGCCCATCTCCTACGCCGACGCGCAGCCCTTGCTCGCCGCCATCGCCGGCCCTGACGTTCCCGAAGAGTGGGTTGGCAATCTCCCCATCACCTACCACGTCGGCCCCGGCCCGGCGAAAGTACACCTCAAAATGTTCTCCAACTGGGACATCAAGCCGGTGTACGACGTCATCGCAAAAATCCCCGGTTCGCAGTATCCCGACCAATGGGTCATCCGCGGCAATCATCACGACGCCTGGGTGAATGGCGCCGAAGATCCGCTCTCCGGCCAGGTCGCCATGATGGAGGAAGCCCGCAGCCTGGGCGAACTCGTGAAACAGGGCTGGAAGCCGAAACGCACCATCATCTTCTGCGCGTGGGACGGCGAAGAGCCCGGCCTCCTCGGATCCACGGAATGGGTCGAAACCCACGACAAGGAACTCGCTGAGCATGCCGTGATGTATGTCAACTCCGACTCCAACGGCCGCGGATTTCTTCATGCCTCCGGCTCCCATTCGCTCGAGCGCTTCGTCAACGACGTGGAGAAAACGATCCAGGATCCCGAGACGAAGAAGACCGTCTGGGAACGCGCCCATCTGCAACGCATCGCTCGCGCCAAAAATACCGAAGACCGCCAGGAGGCCCGCCACCGTGGCGACTCCCGCATCGGCGCGCTCGGTGACGGATCCGACTACGCTCCCTTCCTCGACCACGTCGGCGTCGCCGCCCTCAACATCGGTTATGGTGGCGAAACCGATGGCGGCATCTATCACTCCATCTATGACGACTTCTACTGGTACACCCATTTCGGCGATCCCAAATTCGAGTACGGCCAGGCCCTCTCCCAAACCGGCGGCACCATGCTCATGCGTATGGCGGATGCCGACGTCCTTCCCTTCGAGTTCGGCGATGCTGCCGACACCATCGCGAAATACGTAACCGAGCTCAAGAAAATCCTCAAAGATAAGCAGGATGAGATCACCGAGAAGAACACCGAAATCGATGAAGGTGTCTTTACCGCCACCGCTGACCCGACCAAGCCGTACGTTCCCCCAACCAAGGAGGCCGTGCCGCCGTTCCTCAACTTCGCTCCCCTCGACAACGCCGTGGTTGAGCTGAAGAAGAGCGCGGAGCACTACGACAAGGCGCTGAAGGCCCTCGTCAAGTCCGGCATCCCTTCGCAGGACGCGGCACTCGATCCCGTCAATCGCCTCCTCCTCCAGAGCGAGCGCGCCTACACCAACCCCAAGGGCCTCCCCGACCGGCCCTGGTTCAAGCACATGATCTACGCCCCCGGCGCGTACACCGGCTACGGCGTCAAGACCATCCCGACCGTGCACGAGCCTCTCGACGCCAGGAAATGGGCCGAGGCCGAGGCCGGCGTGCCGATGGCCGCCAAGGCCATCGAAGACGAAGCCACGCTCGTGGATAACGCCGCCAGCGAACTCGAGAAGGTGGCCGGCGAAGCAGGCAAGTAATCTGTGCCTCGGAGGGACCGGACCACCGGTCCCTCGAGAGTCCTTCTCCATTACAATCAATCGCCGTACCGATGGAGGCGTCATGTCCGAACCCGCACCCGTGGCCGCAGGGCAAACCTTCGAGGGCGTTAATCCAATTCTGCCCGTGAACAGCCTCTCCGCGAGCATTGCCTACTACGTGCAGCGTCTCGGCTTCAAGGTCGTGTGGCAGACTCCAGTCTTCGCCTGTGTCGGCCGGGGACGTTGCCAACTCTTCCTCAGCGAAGGCGACCAGGGAAATCCCGGCACATGGGTCTGGATCGGCGTGGAAGACGCCGAGGCGCTCTGGGCGGAGTATCAAGCCAGCGGAGCTATCCTTCGCCATCCTCCTACCAATTACGAGTGGGCCCTCGAACTGCAGATCGAGGATCCCGACGGCAACGTCCTCCGCATGGGTTCGGAGAACAAGCCTGACCAGCCCTTCGGAGAATGGCTCGACATGCACCGTCGCCGCTGGGTCCGCCAGGGCGACGGCTTCCTTTGCTTGGATAAATAGAAAATCAACTTCGGGGACCTTTGATCCGCATGAAATTCATCCGCACCGCGATGCTGCTCGGCCTCGCCCTCTCTTCCTTCTTAGCCGCCGGTAGTTCGGCGCAAGACGACGAAGATGCCAAACCGAAATTCGACGTCCGCGAACATTACACCAAGTACGAATACCGTATTCCCATGCGCGACGGCGTCCGCTTGTTTACCGCCGTCTATGTCCCGAAGGACGCCTCCAGGCCGTATCCCTTCCTCATGGAACGCACCCCCTACGACATTGGGCCCTACGGCGTCGAGAACTATCCCAAGGAACTCGCCGCCGAGGAGTTCGAAAAAGCCGGCTACATCTTCGTTTTCCAGGACGTTCGTGGCCGCTGGATGTCGGAAGGCAAGTGGGAAGAAATGACCCCCCACATCGACCACCCGCGCGGCCCGCACGACGTCGACGAGAGCACCGACACTCACGACACCATCGACTGGCTCCTGAAAAATATTCCCAACAACAACGGCAAGGTCGGCATCTACGGCATCTCTTACCCCGGCTTTTACACCTCTGCCAGCATCATCGACTCCCACCCCGCCATCAAAGCCGCTTCCCCTCAGGCCCCCGTCACCGATCTCTATATGAATGACGACGCCTACCATAACGGCGCCTTCATGCTGATGGCGAACTTCGAGTTCTACACTTTCTTCAAGCAGGAAAAAGTTCCCTTGCTACCGCCTAAGAAGGAAAACGAATTCGATTTCGGCACCCAGGACGGCTACCAGTACTTCCTCAAGCTCGGCCCGCTCTCCAACACCTTCAACCTCATTCCGGACGCCCAGAACCCGCTCTGGCGCGACCAGGTCATCCATACCACCTACGACGACTACTGGAAGAGCCGCAACATCGCCGCCCACCTTCACAACATTCACTGCGCCGTCCTCAACGTCGGCGGCTGGTTCGACGCGGAAGATCTCGAAGGGCCCATGAAGACCTTCCGCACCATCAACCAGAACGATCCCGAAACCGTGAACATCCTCGTCGAAGGCCCCTGGTCGCATTATGTCTGGTCGGTCGTGAACGGCCACAAGCTTGGCCATGTTGACTTCGCCTCCAACACCGCCCAGTTCTTCCGCTCCAATATCGAGTTCCCCTTCTTCGAGCAATACCTCAAGGGCGAAACCGACGCCAAGCTGCCCAAAGCCTACGTCTTTGAGACCGGGACCAACGTCTGGCGGCAATATCCGAGCTGGCCTCCCGCCGGAACCCAGCCCAAGACGCTCTACTTTCACGAGGCCGGCAAGCTCTCCTTCGACCCTCCCTCCGCCAACGGCTTCGATGAGTACGTCAGCGATCCCAACAAGCCCGTTCCCTTCGTCGGCTACACCACCATCACGGTCCCGCAGGAATACATGGACTCCGACCAGCGCTTCGCCTCGCGCCGCAACGATGTCCTCACCTATGAAACCGAACCGCTCCAGGAAGACATCACCGTTGCCGGTCCGGTCGAGCCCAGGCTCTTCGTCTCCACCACTGGCACCGATTCCGACTTTGACGTGAAGCTCATCGACGTCTATCCCAACGACTTTCCCGAGCCTGAGGAGAAGAGAGAACCCTTCACCGATGTGAAAGTCCCTGCCATACCCATGGCCGGATATGAACAACTCGTGCGCGGCGAGCCCTTCCGCGGCAAGTTCCGCCATAGTTTCGAAAAGCCTGAACCATTCATTCCCGGCAAAACGGAGACCATCGATTTCACCATGCCGGATATCAACCACACCTTCCGCCGCGGCCATCGCATCATGGTGCAGGTGCAGAGCTCGTGGTTCCCGCTCACCGACCGCAATCCGCAAACCTTCACCGACATCCCGAACGCCAGGCCCTCGGACTTCGTCAAGGCCACCGAGCGTATCTACCGCCAGGGTGGCGCGGCATCGGGTGTCGTCCTGCAGGTATTGGGATCGAAGTAGCACCCATGGAAACGAAAGACCGCGAGGTGATTCTGCGCACCGAACATCTCGGCTACACCGTCGCCGGCAAGATGATCGTCGAGGACGTTTCCCTGGCGATCGCCCATGGTGAGGTCCTCTGTGTTCTCGGCCCCAGCGGCTCGGGCAAGAGCTCGTTTCTCCGCCTGCTCAACCGCCTCAACGAACCAACCAGCGGAACCGCTTTCCTCGAAGGCAAGGATTACCGCACCCTCCCGCCGCGAGAATTGCGCCGTCGCGCCGGCATGATCACCCAGCAGGCTTTTCTTTTCCCCGGTACCGTGGCGGACAATGTTCGCTTCGGCCCTCGCCAGCACGGCGAATCTCTCGCCGACGACGCCGTCGAGGAATGCCTCTGTGCCGTTGGCCTGGGAGGCTATAGCTCCCGCGAAGTCTCCAACTTGTCAGGCGGCGAAGCCCAGCGCGTCTCTATCGCACGCGCCTTGGCCAATCAACCCATCGTCCTGCTCGCCGACGAACCTACCTCCGCCCTCGATGAACAATCCAAAGGCGGTATCGAAGCCTTGATCCGCCAGATCGTCAACCAGCGCCAACTTACCTGCGTCCTGGTCACGCATGACATTGCCCAGGCACGCCGCATGGCCGATCGCGTAGCTCTCTTCGCCGCCGGCCGTGTCGTCAATTCCGGTACCGTAGCGGAGGTCCTCGATGCTCCACGCCCATCTTGATCACCAGGCGCTCGTCGGTTTGTTGCAGGCCGCCATCGCCGCGTCGGCAGCCTTCCTTGTCGTGCTGCTCGCCCGCGCCCGCCATATCCATCTTGAAAAGGAAACGTCGATCGCCCTGGCTCGCGGCCTGGTGCAGATCATCGCCGTCGGCTCCATCCTCGCGGTCCTGCTGCGCGGCCCTCGCTGGACGAGCGGCCTCATGCTCGCTGCCATGATCGTCGCTGCCGGAAACATCTCCGCCCGCCGCGCCAAAAAAATCCCCGGCGCCTTCCCGGTCTCTACGATCGCTATCGCCTGCGGCGCCGGCTCCATCATCGCCATCATGACCGCCTTGCGCGTCATCGATACCGCCATCACCTCGCTCATCCCTGTCGGCAGCATGCTCATCGCCAACGCCATGAACACCAATGGCCTCGCGCTGAACCGCTTTCGCAGCGATGTCATCGCCCACACCGGACAAATCGAAACCGCCCTCGCTCTCGGCGCCGAGCCGGCCCACAGCGTCGCACCCTATGTGCAGGCTTCCTCCGAGGCAAGCCTCATCCCCGCCATCGATTCCATGCGCTCCCTCGGTATCGTCTGGATTCCCGGCCTCATGGCCGGCATGCTCCTCTCCGGTGCAAAGCCGCTCTATGCGTCCATCTATCAGTTCGTCGTGCTCGCCATGATCTTCGCCTCCTCCGGCATCACTTCTCTCGTCAGCATGATGCTCATCCGCGCAAAGGTTTTCTCTGACGCCGAACAGCTCCTCTTACGCTCTGCATAACTGTGGGCGCCCCACCCTTCTCGCAAAGCGAGAGGGGCGATCAAATAAAGGAGTACCTGGAAATGAACTCTATGAGGCCTTCCTTGGCCGTCCTGATTCTCTCCGCGCTCACCGTCGCCCAGGATTCCCCGGCTCCTCATCTCCTCGGTTTCACCGCCACCCACGCCCAATCCGAACTCGCCTACGAGAACGCTTTCAAGTCCGCCATCTCTCCCGACTCCGAGAAGGCCTTCCACCGCGAGTTCACCCGAACCCCGCATCCCGCCGGCACCCTCCACGACAAGGAAGTCGCCGACTACATCGCCAAGACCTGGCGCGAGCAGGGTCTCGAAGATGTCGTCATCCGCCAGTACGACGTGCTCGGCTCGCTTCCCAAAGAAATTGTCGTCGAGATGACCTCTCCCGTTCCCTACAAGGCTGTCTTGCGCGAAGCTCCCTACGACGCCGATCCCGACACCAAAAATCCGGAGGTCCGCGGCGCATGGACCAGCATGTCCGCCAGCGGCGAGGTGACCGCGCCCATCGTTTACGCCCACAGCGGCAATCCCGCCGATTATGACCTCCTCAAGCAGCACGGCATCGACGTCAAAGGCAAAATCGTTCTCGTCCGCTACTCGAATCCCTACAGCTATCGCGGCTTCAAGGCACTCACCGCGCAACGCATGGGCGCTGCCGGCATGCTCGTCTATTCCGACCCCGCCGAAGACGGCTACAAGAAAGGCAAGGTCTTTCCCGACGGTCCATGGGGGCCCGAAACCCACATCCAGCGCGGCGCCATCACCTACGACTTCATCGTCCCCGGCGATCCCCTCACTCCCGGATGGGCCTCCGTCCCCGGCGCCAAGCGAATCGCCAAAGAAGACGCCGAGTCTCTTCCCAAAATCATGGCCGTCCCCATCTCCTGGCACGATGCCAAGCCTCTCCTCGAACACATGGGCGGCGACCTCGCCCCCAAAGACTGGCAGGGCGGCCTTCCGATCCACTATCGCCTCGGCGGCGTTGGCCAGGTGCACTTGAAGGTCTCGATGGATGACAGCATCGCTCCTTATTACGTCGTCGAAGCGCGCATCAACGGCTCCGAACATCCCGACGAATGGGTCGTCCTCGGCAACCACCACGACGCATGGGAGTACGGCGGCGTCGATCCCAGCAGCGGCACCGCTTCCATGATGGAAATGACCCGCTCCCTCGGTGCTCTGTTGAAGAAGCGGCCGGCGCCCCAAGCGCACTCTCGTCTTTTGTTCATGGGACGGCGAAGAGGTCGGCCTTACCGGCTCTACCGAGTGGGGCGAGCAGTTCGAGAATGAGCTCAAGCAGAACGCCGTGGCCTACATCAACGTCGATTCCTCTACCTCCGGGCACGACTTCCACGGCAGCGCCGTCGCCTCTCTCATCCCCGAAATGCTCGAACTCAGCCACTCCGTCAAGGATCCCGCGAGCGGCGCCTCGCTGCACGACGCTTGGAGGAAAACTGTCGTTCGCGAACACAAAGAAGCCAACCAGCCCGCACTCGCCTCCGACCAGGACATCGTCGACGTCCGCATCGGCAGCGGCTCCGACCACACCGTCTTCCTCAATCACGACGGCGTCCCCGTCGTCGAGCTCCAGTTCGACGGCCCCTACGGCGTCTATCATTCCATGTACGACGACTTCTACTGGATGAACCACTTCGGGGATCCCGGCTACCGTTATCACACCCTGATGTCGCAGCTCTGGGGAACCCTCGCCCTCCGCCTCGCCGATGCCGACATCCTTCCCTTCGACTTCTCCACCTATGCCGCCAGGATCCGCGACTTCGTCCGCGAGGTGCAGTCGAAACCGGACGCCCCGCAAAACCTCGACTTGGCCGCCTTGCTGAAATCCATCGACAGCTTTGAACGCGAAGGCCACGATCTGAACACCGCAATCGCAAAACAACTCGAGTCCGGCCACATACCGGCCCAGTTCGATGCCTTGAACCACGCCATCATGCAGGTCGAACGCAACTGGCTTAACCCCGACGGCATTCCCGGTCGCCCCTGGTTTAAACACACCCTCTACGCCGCCCGTTATACCTATGCGCATCTTGAGCTGCCCGGCCTCACCGAGGCCGTCGAAGGAAAGAACTGGGCCCTTGCCAAACAGCAGGCGGCCATCCTCGAACATGCCGTCAACGCCAACACGCAACTCTTGCACGACGCGCGCGCGAAGCTCTCGTACTAGTTCGCCTCGTACCTGCAACCAATAAAAAATGATTCGCAACGCGCCGTCCTGCATCGAAAAAGAGCTTTAGACTGACAAATGCCACCATGCCGAATCGCCGAATCGCCGCGCTGCTCGCTGTCATCGTCGCCCTCGTTGCCTCCGCCGCCGCGCAAACCGAAGCGAAGCCGCAATCGCGCCACTTCACCTTCACCTATGCCTTCACCGTGAAGAACACCGATCCCGGCAAGCGTCTCCGCATCTGGTTCCCGCAGGCTCACTCCGACCCATGGCAGCAGGTGCGTGTCGTTTCCGCCAACGGCGACCTCCCGCTCCGCCACACCCAGGCCGAGTACGGCAACCAAATCTTCTATGCCGAAACCGCGAGCGCCGATCGTCCCGAATACAAGTTCGAAGTTGTCTATGACGTCGTTCGTACCGAGCGCCTCTCCATGGTCGATGGCAAGCCAATCCTCGGCAAAACAATTCCGCAGACCGAGGCCGCCCGCTTCCTTCTGCCCGACACTCTGGTTCCCGTCTCCGGACGCCCCGCCGAGATCGCGCAGCAGCAGGTGCAGGGAAAGACGACCGAGCTTGAAAAGGCGCGCGCGATTTACGACTATGTCTTCGCAACCTTGAAATACGACAAGACCGGCACCGGCTGGGGCCGCGGCGACGTCCTCTGGGTCTGCGACGCCAAGCATGGCAACTGCACCGACTTCCATTCCCTCTTCGCCTCCATGGCCCGCTCGCAAGGCATTCCCACGCGCTTCGAAATCGGCTTCCCCCTGCCCGCCGACAAACATTCCGGCGACATCGCCGGGTATCACTGCTGGTCTGATTTCGATCTCAATGGCACTGCCTGGATCCCTGTCGATATCTCCGAAGCCTGGAAGCATCCTGAAAGGAAGGATTATTTTTTCGGCGCCCACGATCAGAATCGCATGCAGTTCACCATGGGGCGCGACCTCACCCTCAACCCCAAGCAAGCCGGCAATCCCCTGAACTATTTCGTCTATCCCTACGTGGAATACGACGGCAAAGAGTTTTCCAACATCGACAACCACTTCTCCTTCGCCGACATGCAGGAGCAACAGCGCGCGGCACTGTATTAAACCGCGACATTTTCCTCTGTTGTCATCGCGACCGAAGAACGGGCCACCCCTTGCCCGTTCGTCGCGGAGCTCCGAAGCAGGTATCAGGGCACGACTTTCGTCGTGCCGAATCACGTCGAAGGATCCGCTGCTTTAGCCCCTGCGCCGGCCCATGCTCACATTTTGACCGCGCGACAAGGAATGCGAGACCCGTCAAGCAAGTGATACAACGGTACGATGAAGCGCGTCTTACTCTCGTGGAGCAGCGGCAAAGACAGCGCCTGGAGCCTCCACGTTTTACGGCAATCGACATCCCTCGAAGTTGTCGGGTTGGTGACCACTCTCAACGAACACTTCGATCGTGTCGCGATGCACGGCACGCGGCGCACCGTGCTCGAGGCGCAAGCCCGTGCGGCCCAACTGCCCCTATGGACCGTCCCCCTGCCTTGGCCGTGTTCGAATGAAGACTATGAAGATCGCATGCGGGCTCTCTGCCAACGCGCCATCTCGGAAAAGGTAGACGCGATGGCTTTCGGCGACCTCTTCCTCGCCGACGTCCGCAGCTACCGCGAACAGCAGTTAAAGGAAACCGGTCTCGAGCCGCTCTTTCCCCTCTGGCAAGTGCCGACCGCTCCGCTCGCCCACGCAATGATCGCCGGAGGCCTGCGGGCGCGGCTGACCTGCGTGGATACCGGACAGCTTTCCGCCTCGTTCGCCGGACGCGACTTCGATGCCGCGCTCCTGGAGGAATTTCCCGCACAAGTTGACCCGTGCGGCGAGCGTGGAGAATTCCATACCTGCGTCTACGCCGGTCCCATGTTCCAGCAGCCCATCGCCCTGAGCCGTGGCGACATCGTGCAGCGCGAGCAATTCGTGTATGCGGACTTCGTAGAAAGTTGAAATCCCGCAGCTACCCTGTCAAGCCTCGGACGCCACCCTGAACGAATCCTCCACCGTCGCAAACGGCAGCGTCAAAATCTCTTTCCGAATCGCGCTCAACGTCATGCCAAGCGCATACCCATTCATCAATGCCCGCTTGATCCCCGGCATCCGCAGCGCCGCGAATCCCGCATGTGGCCCGCCATAGAACCGCCCCGTCGCCCGTTCGCAGAATGCCAGGTCTTCTCGAATCGCGCCAAGAGCTTTCGCGTAAGCAACCCCGGCCTCCGCCCCGCCTCCCAGTTCCTCCACGATCGCCGCGGCCACGGCCTGCCCGCTCTTCACTGCATTGAAAATTCCCTCCCCGCTCAGCGGGTCCGTCATCCCCGCCGCATCGCCCACCAGGAACACCCGCTTGCCCCGCGGCGCATACCGCTGTCCTCCCATCCCGAGATAGTGCCCCACGAAACACTCGTACGCTTCCGAACCGAACTTCCTCTTCAAGTAGGCAGCCAACCCGGCCCTCCCCAGCTTGACGCCCGCTCCCCCCGTATACAGCCCCACGTTCAGGTGATCCCCCTTGTGAAACGACCAAGCATACCCGCCCGGAACCACGCCGAAGTCGATCTCCATCGCCTGCGCGTTCGCGTGCAGCGGCGCATGCGCCTCCACCGCCAGCCCGCGCCGGAACCACTCCGCCTCTCCAAGCAGCATTCGCACTTTGCTGTTTGCCCCATCCGCGCCGATCACGAAGCGCCCACGTATCTCTTCACCGGGCGTGCGCAGCGCCACCAACTCCGGTCTCTCTTCCACGCGCGACTACATCCTCGACGACCCGGAACTCCACTCCCGCATCGATCGTCTTGCGCAGGCAGAACTCATCGAACTCCGCCCGCACGGTCATCAGGCAGATCGGAAGTTTGCTCTTGAATTCGCTCCTGTCCCCAAGGTCGCGGGTCACGTGGATGCCCCTCGCCACCGCGCGCACCACCGGGTCCACGCGATAACGCAGCGCCTGCACGGTCTTGATCGTCAGCGCGCCCGCGCACGGCTTCCGCCGCGGAAAGGAATGCTTGTCGAGCAGCAGCACCGAGCACCCCGCGCTCGCGAGGTCAAAAGCAGCCGCGCAGCCCGATGGGCCGGCGCCCACGATGATGGCGTCGAACTCTCTCATCCGCCCAGCATTTTACTTCGAAGCTGCGGCCGCCGTCGGCGCGGAATGCCTGGCGAATTCCCGCGAATGGAACTCCATCACTTCCCCGATGTGCGTCAGGAAATAGGTCAGCGAGTGCTCTCCCGGATACAGCTTCATCGTGTGCGCGATCTTCTCCGAGGTAAGCAGCTTGTCCAGAGCCTCTGCCCCCTCTTCGAAGCCGTAGCCATCCTGCTCGCCGCAATTGAAGTAGATCGCAAGGTGCGCAATCGCCGCGGCATTCTGCCGGGCCAGCACAAACGGATCGTTCGCCCGCCAATGCGCCACGTCGATAGGCGTCCCGAACACATTCCCCAGCAGCTTCGCTCGCGGTGCACCCGCCTGCATCCCCTGGTCCAGCAGTTTGGGCGACTCCGCAAACAGCGCCGCACTCTCTGCACTCACTGCCGAAAATCTTCGCGGATACGCGAAGGCAAACCGCAGCGCTCCATACCCGCCCATCGAAATCCCGCTGATCGCCCGGCCGCCGCGATCCGTGCGCGCCCGGTACTTGTGCTCGATGAACGGAATGAACTCCTCCAGGAAGAAGTCGCTATACCGCACTTTTCCGTCCGCCGAATTGATGTAGAAACTGCTCCCGCCCTGCGGCGTCGCGATCAGAAAATCGCCAATCTTGTTTTGTGCCCGCAGGTCGCTGATCAGGTTCCACGCCCCCATGTTGATCAGGCTCTGCTGGTTGTCGCCCAGCCCGTGCAGAAAATAGAGCACCGGGAACTTGTTACTCGAGCCGTCATAACTCTGCGGCAGAAGCACGCAATACGGCACCTCGCGGTGCAGGATCTTGCTCGGAACCGAGTTGCACTCGATCCTTCCCTGCGCAAGCGCAACCGCGGAAACAGTGGCTAAGAAAAAAAGAATGGCAAGGCAGCGAAAGGGCCGCGACATCATCCCAGTTTACTCGTAGCGCAGCGTCTGCACCGGGTCGAGCGATGCCGCGCGCCCCGCCGGGTACCAGCCCGACAGCAAGCTCACCGCCACCGCGAACGCAATCGCCGAAACTACCAGCCACCACGGCACGAACCAGATTTGCTCCGGCGGCAGATCCTGCCGATGCAGGTAAATATTCGTTCCGAAGTTAATCACCCGGCCGATCAGCCATCCCGCCGCCACTCCCAGCACGCCGCCCAGCACGCCCATCGCCCCCGCCTCGGCGAAGAACAGCAGCTTCACATCGGCATCGCTCGCGCCGATCGCCTTCATGATCCCGATCTCCCGCCGCCGTTCCAGGATCGCCATCACCAGCGTGTTTACGATCCCAATCGACGCCACCGCCAGCGCCAGGCTTCCAAAAATTCCCAGGAATAAATCCAGCACCGCGAAGAATTGCCGCAAGCCCTTCGTCGCATCGAGAATCGAAAAGGTCGAGAACCCGAGCTTCTTCACCGCCTCTTCCACGTTCTGCACGTACTTCGGATCCTGCACCCGCACGCTCACTGTCAGGTAGGTAGGCTGCTGGTTGAAGCCGCGCATCGTGTCGCGCATGTCGCCGATCTGCATCACGTGCAAACTTTGCGCCAGCTTCAGCGGCAAAAACACCCTCGCCCGCGCCGCCGCCCGCATGCTGTCCGGATCCAGGTCCGCCACTCCCACGATCTTCAGCCGCTGCTCTTTCTGGTAAACCGAGTACGACCCCACCGCCGCGTCCGCCGCAGCCCCTGCCTCCGCTGGCGCGTTCACCCGCTCGGCATACCGCATCACCAGCTCTTTTCCCAGCAACGGCTTCGCCAGCTCGGCCGTCGTCTCCTGGTCCTCGCGATCGGTCTTCCCCAGCAACTCCGCCGCAAACGCCTTCTGCAGGATCGCCTCCGCCGCATCATCCGAGCTGAAAAAACTCCCCTGCAACCCGTCGAAGGCATCGGTATTTTTCGCCGAGGCCGGCAGCCCCGCCACCATCGACATGTGCGGCTTATCGTCGAAACGCAGCTCGGTCACGAAGCGGATATCCGGATTCGCCTCCAGCACGTGCGGCAGCTTCTCGATCTCCTGCCGCGCCGGCTCGTCCAGCAGCCGGCTGTCGGCGGCATTCGCCCCCGCACGCCCCTCCCGGTTCATCCCACGGAAATCCCGCTTCGAACTCACGACCACCGTATCGAACAGCCCCGATTTCTCCAGCCGCCGCGACGCCAGCTTCTGCAGCCCTATCCCCAGCGACAGCATCGCCACCAGCGAAGCCACCCCTACCGAAATTCCAATCGTGGTCAGCGAATTTCGCAGTACCGATTCCCGCAGGTTCCGCGCCGCCAGGTCGACAATGTCATACGCCTTCACTGCCGCACCTCCAATGCCGCACGCGCCTGGGCACATTCGCCTCATCGCCCACCAGCTTCCCATCGGCCAGGAAGATCAGCCGCCGCGCATAACGTTCCGCCAGCGTCCGTTCATGCGTCACCATCAGCACCGTCATCCCCAGGGTGCGATTGAAACCGTCAATCAGATCCATAATCCCCGTGCCCGTCTTGCTGTCGAGGTTCCCCGTCGGCTCATCGGCCAGCAACAGCTTCGGACGGTTTACCAGTGCGCGCGCCAATGCGGCCCGTTGCTGCTCCCCGCCTGAGAGTTGCGTCGGCTTGTGATCGATCCGTCCCCCCAGCCCCACTCGCTCGATCGCCTCGCGGCTGATCTGCGCTCGCTCCCCGCGCTCGATCTCCGCAAACCGCAGCGGCAGCTCCACGTTTTCATGCACCGTCATGCTGGCAATCAGGTTGAACGACTGGAACACCATCCCAACCGTGCGCAACCGGTATTGCGCTAGCTCCAGTCGCGAAAGCCGCGCCAGGTCCCGCCCCTGCACCACGACGCTTCCGCCCGTCGGCCGGTCCAGCCCCGCAATTAAATTCAGCAGCGACGATTTCCCCGACCCCGAACTGCCCAGCAGCGCCACAAAATCGCCCGCCGCGACCTCCAGCGACACGCCATCTACCGCGCGGATCGTCGCCTCCCCCATCGCATAATGCCGGGTCACATTTTCAATACGAATGCTCGTCTCGGATTGCGGCGGAATCGCCGCTTGGGCCGGCTGTGAAAGGTTCTCGTTGCGCGCTGTCATCTGTTTTCTTATGCTAAACCTTATAAGGATTACGTGCGCCCCTGCGGCACGGTTCCTCCGCCGCGTTACACTGACTTTTCTTTACTTTCGCCATGCCACGCGATCCTCACAGGAAAACCCGCACCCTCGCTGTCGTCACCACCTCGCGCGCCGACTACAGCCATCTCTATTGGCCCCTGCGCGATCTTGCCGCCCATCCCGATGTCGATCTCAAGCTCATCGTCCTCGGCTCGCATCTCTCTCCGGAATTCGGTTCTACCGTAAAAGAGATTGAATCGGACGGCTTCGCCATTCATGCTCGTGTCGAATGCCTGCTCAGCTCCGATACCGACATCGGCATGGCCAAGACCATCGGCGTTGCCGTGCTCAGCCTCGCCGACGTCCTCGGCGCCCTGCGTCCCGATCTCCTGCTCCTCATCGCCGACCGCTACGAAATGCTCGCCCCGATCTCTGTCGCGCTCGCCCTCCGCATTCCCGTCGCCCACATCGAAGGCGGTGAAATCAGCGAGGGCGCCATCGACGATGCTGTCCGCAACGCCATCACCAAGATGAGCCACCTCCACTTCACCTCCACCCAGGCCGCTCGCCGGCGCGTCATCGCCATGGGCGAAGAGGAATGGCGTGTCCATCGCGCCGGTGCGCCCTCCCTCGACCACCTCGTCCGCAGCCGGCTTCATTCCCGCGAAGATCTCGAGGCCAAACTCAACCTCTCTCTGCAGGATCCGCCCATCGTCGTCGCCTATCATCCCGTAACGCTTCTCGGCGACACCCTCGCCGAAGCCGATGAACTCTTCGCCGCCCTCCGTCAAATCGAGGCCCCGCTCTTCTTCTGTTATCCCAATGCCGATGCCGGCAGCCGCGCGCTCATCGCCCGCACCCAATCGTTCCTCGACGCGCGCCGGCATGGCCGCATCTTCACCAACCTGCCCGCTCTGGATTATTGGAGTCTTCTGCGCTACAGCGATGCGATGATCGGCAACTCCAGCAGCGGCATCATGGAAACCGGATCGTTTGCCTTGCCAACTGTGAATGTCGGCATGCGCCAGCAGGGCCGCGAACGCGGTCTCAACATAATCGACGCCGAACCGACTGCCACTTCTATCCTCGCCGCCGTCGCCCGCGCCCGCAGCTCCGAGTTCCGCGAATCCCTCCGCGGCATGCAAAACCCCTACGGCAACGGCACCGCCTCCGCGAAAATCGTCGACGTTCTCACAACCGTCCCCCTGACTCACGCCCTCCTGCTGAAGCGGGCCAATCTTTGACGGTAGTCTTCAGCCGAAGCTCCCCACCCACACCCTTCTCTGGTAGTGGGTCCGTTTGAAATTCAGGCGCGCTGCGGGGTTTCGGGAACGGGGTACACCGGATTCATGACACAGGTTATAGCGCTGCACTTGGTGGATGATGGCTCGGTAAAGCGCTGCTCCGCCTGTGCTCAAGTGTTCGACATCAAATCGGCAGACGCACTGCGGAAGGCTTTTGCGGATCACGTCCCGTCCGTCCATAAAAAGCATAGCCGCGAGGATGTGACCAGGCGGCTGCGCGGATCGTGCGAGAGGCTACCGAAAAGGATTAGACGATTCCCGGTAACATCGGCTGCTCTATTTTGGCATGCTTCTTGAACGGATCATCGGGTGCAAATGGCTCGCGAATTCTCTCTTTAACCCTTAAAAGCACATCCCCAGCTTCATATACGCGACCTCGATTGTCTCCGAGGGCGCTCAGCAGCTTGAAATCAACGAGTACTTTCAGGTCACGGCTAGCGAGGTTCTCTGAAATCTCCGCGATTTTCCTGTAGCTCGCGTTCCTGACCTTCAGGCCAATCGTCGCATCGGCGAGCGCAAAACTCATCCGGTCGGGGAGTCCGTATTCGGCAACAATCCTGTCCATTTCATTCCACATTCGATCAAGAAAACGAGAACGCCACGCTAAGACCGAACCCTGCTGATAATGCGCGTTGAGCATGAATTTTATCCATGGTCTCGTATCGTTTTCTGGATGCCACGCGCCTCGACCGACCTTTGCGAGAATATCGTAGTAGTCTTGCTGGGAGCGCCCGAGATATTCCTCAACGCTGCAAAATTGCGGCTCCAGAATTCCTTCTCTTGCCAGAACGAGCGTTTGTAGGCATCGTGCCATCCTGCCGTTGCCGTCCGAGAAAGGGTGGATCATCACGAGATTGAGGTGAGCCAACGCACCCCTGACCAGTTGTGGGCATTCCGCAGGCTCGTTTAATTGGGTGATAAGTTCCTCAATCAACGGCTCTACTAATTCCCTATCGGGGCCCGTGTAGACATTCTTATTCTTAGCCTCATCGCGCACGTAGATTGCCCCCGGTCTCCAATTGCCAGGATGTTTGTTTAAATCGTGCTGGGTCATCATGTAATGCAGTCCCCGGATGTAGCCTTCGTTGTAGCGAAAATTTGGATCTGTACTCAGTTGCAGGACAAACGTCATTGCGTTCCGATATCCCACCAAGGCCAGCCATGTCTCTCGTTCTGAGGTGAGCGGCTCCTCTCCGTCCACCGCTGCGATGGCATCCTCGACCGACGCGACGTACCCCTCAATACTGTTGGAGCCTTGAATAGCGCGAGCGAGAGTATTACGACGCAGCAGTCCTTGCCACCGCCGCGTTGCGCCCATCCAATGCTTAAACACCTTTCGCGTGTTCAGAATTTCGTGCAATACCTCAAGCTCGAGATCATTCAATTTCGGGGCTTCAAATATCACGATGATGCTACCTTTCGACTTGACACCTGATTGTATGTCAGATAGTATCTGATTTCAAGTCGGATGCAATATTGCAATCCGCGAGGTGTCGAAATGAATCCGCTTGGCACAGAGAAGCGGGTTCCAGTGGTCTCAGCCTTAGTAGAAGGAAACAGCATAAACGCGACGTGCCACGTGACTGGCGTCGCGAAACATACGTGTTGAACCTGCTCCGTGATATGGGTTGCGCCTGCGCCGAATACCAACGCAAGAATGTGCGTAACGTTCGCGTTCGCTGCCTGCAACGCGATGAAATCTGGGCCTTCGTTGGCGCGAAGAAGAAGAACGCCACGCCAGAGCAAGAGTCGCAGGGCTGAGGCGACGTCTGGACGTGGACGGCGCTGGATGCCGATACGAAGTTGATGGTTTCGTACATGATCGGAAAGCGCGATCTAGGCTGGGCTCGCGAGTTTATGAACGATGCAGCCTATCGGATCATCGGACGCCCGCAGATCACTACCGACGCGCACAAGCCCTATCTGCGGGCCGTGGAAGAGGCGTTTGGCGCGGATTGCGATTACGCGATGCTGCACAAGATTTACGGCGCTCCGACGCCTGACGCATCGCGCTACTGTCCTGCGACTTGCATCGGCTGCGACATGAAAACTGTGAGCGGCGATCCTGATCCGAACCACGTCAGCACATCGTTCGTAGAGCGCCAGAACTTGACCATGCGCATGTCGATGCGGAGATTTACGCGGCTAACGAACGCTTTCTCCAAAAAAGTTGAGAACCACGGTCACGCAGTTGCGCTGCATTTCATGCACTACAATTTTTGCCGCGTTCACAAGACGCTGCGCGTTACGCCAGCGATGGAAGCTGGCCTCACAGATCACGTGTGGACATTGCAAGAACTTGTTGGATTGCTAGAATGCGAAACGGCTGCTGCGAGCGCCTAAAGGAGAAAACGGTGGCTAATGATGCGGAGTTCCCAACTAACCTACTCAGGCTACTTTGCGGCCAGCTTTGGTCTTTGCTTTCTTTGACCGCCTCACGCGAGCTTTTTTCGAAGAGCTATTACGCTTTGTCGGCTCAGGAGAAACAAGCCGTTGACCAGGTGGTATTGAACCAAATTGGGGCAAATTACGCAGGAATGACCCCTGAATACCTGAAAGGCTCTGAGGCGAAGAATGCGGCTGGGTTTCAGACTGAGGTGGGCGCTTCTGCGGATTCCCAGCAAGCCCAAAAATCTCAAACATAATCATTCCTCAATTGCGACAGTACAACGTACCGTCCCTGAGAATCAGTGTCAATCATCAGCAGATCACTGGCCTCAGGATTATCAAGTGCGCTTTCGGTTTCGGCCCTTCGTTCAAACTGCACCACTACCCCTTCTCCCCAACTTGTCCTCCTGAGCGAAGGACGCGCAGTCTCCTCTACCGCACATCCTTCTTCAGATCCGGCGTGGCCGCTCGATACGCTCGCGATGGCAGAAGGAACTGTAGCCCGAAATAGCCCACGAAATACGGTTGGTTCGCTCGCGCCGGTTCGACACCTCGTCCCGCCATCAGCAGCACGATCACCGGGTTGTGCAGCTTGTACCGCGCCCCCACATCGAGCAAAGGCTGCGCGTCCGCCATGGAACGAAATGTTCCCTGCACGTTGACCTCGGCATCGATCTCCAGGCGCCGCGTCAGCTCGCGCCCAACCACCAGCCCGCTAATCCATCCGTTTGGGCCTTTGCGGACGACTTCATACCCCGCCTCGTAATCCACATCCACCGGTCCAATCTTCTTGCTGAACTCCACCGGCATGAGGAACGTGTCAGTCGGCGGCACAATCCCACGCCGCACTGCGTTGTTCGGATTGTTCAGGAAAAACTGCGGAAACATCGAGACCTGCAGCTTGTCCTCGCCCCCATCGTAGAACCGCCACTTCACGCCAGGATTCGATTGTCCGAAACCAAACCTCGCCGCCCCGCCCGGATTTCGCACCCGCAACCACGCATTCTCATAGGTCAGCTGGATGCGGTCCCCAACGCCGAAATTGATATCCACATCGGGCGTGTGCGACACCGACTGGTTGCTGTAATCGAACGGCATGTAGCCGACGTTGATCTCCCAGTTGAATGGCCCCGGCGTCCCCGGATCGTTCGTGTAATACGGCGGGCCTCCCTGCGCCTGCGCCCCAGCACTCAAGGTCGCCAGCACAACCAGCAACCCGACTCCCCACTCCACAGCGCGAAAGAAACGCGGCAGTTCCCCTCGGAACAAGGATCTGCGCGGCCACCCTCGTCCTGTTGCCTCCCCGCCGTGCAAACCGTCGGCCCTCCCCTTGATTTGTGCACGACGATTGTACGGTGTGCGCCGCGGAGGTCGCATTCGCGGCGGAGCCACCCTTGTTCCGGTTTCAGGCTTTGGTCATCCTGAGCGAAGAACGCGCCTTCAGTCGCTCCTCTTGTCATCCAGAGGAGCGCAGCGAGTGACCTGCTGTTTGGCTTTGTCATCCCAGGCGAAGGACGCGCAGCGTCCGCCAACCCTCCCTCTTGTCCTCCCGGGGAGCGCAGGGAACCTGCTGCCACACTCAGCCGCTCTTACGGAGTGGACAACGCTCTCTCGCGCTCGGGCCGGAACTCCTCCCAGGCATTGCGCGTCATGTGGCCGGCGAATCCGAGGAGCGTCCGAAACAGTGCGTCGTGTACGTTGGCCTCGCTGTCGGCGCGCCATGTGTTCGAAAGAAAATTGCTGCCCGGCACCGCGATCAGCCGCGCATACGCCAGGCCATAACCCCCATCGCGCTCTCGTGCCAGGAACGTCTCCCGAACCACGTTTTTCACCCGCGCGCCGAACCGCTTCCCTCGTCCCACGGCGTAGTAGTGAGGATCTTCGCCCCAGAGCATTCCGAGTCCGGCCTCCATCGTGTTGCTGGTCGCCACGCCCGCCAGCCGCATCCCATACCGCTCCGCAAAGCCCTCCCAGTGCGGCCCGTACTCCGAGGGACGGTCGGTCGCCGTTCCGAAACCTGCGCTGATCACGCCCGCCGTCAGGCTCTCCGTGCCCACCGTGCTGTGCAGCGTCCACTGCATCCGTTGGCGCAGTGTCATCGGCTCGTAAGGCCTGTCTTTGGGGTGAACTGTCAATTGGCCGGGATCTGGAACCGCTTGGCTGTAGCCAGCCACTGCACCGGCAACTAGGAAAATGAGGGGAAGAACTCTCGCGAATCGGAGATCCATTTCGTAGATTGGATGATTCGCTCGTGAAATCGACGTTGGCTCTTCATGACAATTCGGTCAGGTGATTCATCGGCCCATGCCCGTGTCCCATCGGCTCCGCTGTCTCGATCGCCTGCCGCACATAACGCTTCGCCTCCCGCACCGCCTCGGAGAGTGCAAGCCCCTTCGCCAGGTTGCATGCGATCGACATCGCAAAGGCGCACCCCGTTCCATGCGTCGCCCGGCTCTCGATCCTCGGCGCCCGGAACCACTCCTGCTTCGGCTCCCCCTCCCCAACCACGCTGAGCAGATCCGCGGTTTCCTCCAGGTGCCCCCCGGTGATCACCACCGCCCGGCTTCCCAGGCCATGTAACGAACGCGCGAAATTCGCCATTTCTGACACCGTTTTTGACGAATTTTGCTCGATTTTGACCTCCGAAAACCCAGCCAGAATGGCCGCTTCTTGCACGTTCGGGGTGATCAAATCTGCCAGTTTGAGCAGCCTTTCCCGCAGAATTTGCTCCCCAAAAGCGTCCAGGAGGGCCGTTCCTGAGGTCGAGCGCAGCACCGGATCGAGCACGATATTGGGCGGCCGCACCGTCTCCAGAAACTCCGCAACTACTTCAGCCACAGTACCTTGGCCCAACATGCCGATCCGCACCGCCGCCGGCGGAAGATCCCGCACGAGCTCATACAAAATGTCCCTAACTACTTCTTCCCGAACGGCTTCCACCCCAAAGACCCCCTCGGTGGTCTGTACCGTAATCGCGGTAATGCAGGTGGTAGCAAAGCACTTATGCGCCACGGCGGTCTTAATATCGGCTGTAACTCCAGCTCCTGAGGAGGGATCGAAGCCAGCGATCGACAGCACCACGGGGGTCGGCATGGCCGCATTACACCACATGGCTGCACAACAGGAAAGAATTGCGTACCTATGTCTATAATTTACAATGACTTAGTTAAATCTTCTACTCTCGATTTTCTTTTTTATGCCACAACTCCCTGCTTTCCACAGGCCATCCAATCCTTAGTGCAGGATCGGGCGGCTTAAGGTTTTTACCCCCTCCGAGAGCCAATCCGCCTTGCAACGTCGTACAATAGTTGGACCGTATCGAGCTAGGGTGATTCCCTAGTAAACGACCTCGCACTTTGCGATTCAATCAGGTCGTCCCGCTCCCAGCAGTCGTAGTGCAAGACGTAGGTTGAAAAATCCCGGGGGAATCCATTTTTTACGGAGTGTTTGCATGCGACGAGTACTGACTCAAGTGGTGGCCACGCTAGCTGTGCTGACCACCATGGGAGCGGCACACGGGCCGAACACGATGGAAAAATCCGCCGAAGCCCAAAGCCAGGCTCCGCCGGCGAAGTCTGCCCCTGCCGTTCCGAAACGCGCAGCCCGCAAATCTGCCCCTTACGAGGTTGGACCCGCTTCCTGGTACGGCAAGTTCTTCCATGGCAAGCAGACCGCCTCGGGCGAAACCTACAATATGTACGAGATGACGGCGGCCCATCCCGACCTGCCGCTGGGAACCCGCGTAAAGGTCACGAACCTGCATAACTCCAAGGCGGTCATAGTCCGGGTCAACGACCGGGGCCCCCTGGTGCCGGGACGCATCATCGACCTTTCTTACGGCGCGGCCCAGGTCCTGGGCTTCAGCGAAAAGGGTGTGCAGCGTGTCCGGCTGGACATTGTGCCCCCGGATTCGCCGGCGATAAGCGCCAGCCTGCGGTAAATTGTGCAGTAAACTGGGTGCATGACCGAGACCCGCGACCGCCTCATCCTCGCCCTCGACGTCGACACCTCCAGCCAAGCTCAACAAATCGTGCAGTCGGTCGGGGAATCTGCCTCGACCTTTAAGGTCGGTAAGCAGCTCTTCACGGCCGAGGGGCCGCAGATCGTGCGCGACCTCATCGCTTCCGGCAAAAAAGTCTTCCTCGATCTCAAGTTCCACGACATTCCCAACACAGTTTCTTCCGCGGTGCGGCAGGCCTCCGAACTTCGGGTGAGCATGCTGACCGTGCACGCCTCCGGTGGCTCGAAAATGCTCAAGGCAGCGGCCGAAGCGGCAAGCCCTTCGACCCTGGTGCTGGCAGTCACGGTGCTTACCAGTCTCAACGACGAGGACCTGTCGGAGATCGGGGTCGCCGGGAACGTGCAGGCGCAAGTGCTCCGGCTGGGAGGGTTAGCGCGGGCGAACGGAATCCGTGGACTGGTGGCTTCGGCGCATGAGGCTCAGGCCTTGCGGCGCGAATTGGGCGAGGACTTTGCCATTGTCACCCCGGGGGTGCGCCCGGCGGGCACCGCGAAGGGCGACCAAGCGCGGGTAGTGACCCCGGCGGATGCGCTGCGAGCCGGCGCCAGTCACATCGTGGTGGGACGCCCGATCACCGAGGCTGCCGACCCGGCACGGGCGGCACGGCAGATTCTCGGTGAGCTCGAAGGGGCGCTGCAGGCACGGTAGCGCGGGTTGCTGCAAGTTTTCAGAGGTTCTTGGCACCCACCCTGTCCTTCGGACAAGGATGGGGCACCCACATGGATGAGATTGCGCACTTCTCAAACAAAATTGTGGTCTCCGTCGATTTTGATGAGAATCGACCGTCATTCCTGTGAAGTTCCAAAACAATCCATTCTGGAGTTCGCGCGCTCGCGCTAGGAGAATTCGATGGCACAGTTCATGATCCTTCTGTACGGCAACCCAACCAACTGGACGACGATGAGCCCGGAACAGATGCAAGAGGCCATGCAGAAGTACTGGGCGTGGGGCAACAAGATGCGCAGCCAAGGGCGCCTGCTGGGCAGCAACAAACTGACCGACAGGGCGGGCAAAGTTATGCGCGGCAAGAAAGACGTGCGGGTCACGGACGGCCCATTCACCGAGGGCAAGGAATTTCTCGGCGGCTATTACATGTTTACTGCCGATAACTACGAGCAGGCGGTGGAGCTCGCGCGCGACCATCCGCAACTGGAGTACGGCGGGACCGTGGAAGTGCGCGAGATCGAGATAATGCCGCAAGCTCCGGATGCCTGATCTAAACCAACACGTAGCGGGAACGGTTGACCATCTGTTTCGCACCAGCGCGGGACAGATGGTTTCCTATCTCACGCGTGTGCTCGGACCGGCGCACCTCGACCTGGCGGAAGAGGCGGTGCAGGATGCGCTGGTAAAGGCGCTGCAGTCGTGGCCCTTCTCGGGGATTCCCGAGAACCCGGCGGGATGGCTCATGCAGGTGGCGCGCAACCGCGCGCTGGACATCGTGCGCCATCGTGGGATGGCAGCCGCGAAAGAGCCGGACATCGTGGCCGAACTTTCGCGGGCGAATCCAGCGGGAGAGCTGGAGATCCGCGATCAACTGCGCGATGACGAGCTGCGCATGATTTTCCTGTGCTGTCATCCGGCGATTTCGCGGGACGCCCGCGTCGCCCTCAGCCTGAAAACGGTGAGCGGCTTTTCCGTGGAAGAGATCGCGCGCGCCTTTCTCGCCGAAGCTTCGACGGTAGCGCAGCGGCTGGTGCGCGCCAAGCGGCAGATCCGCGAGGCGAACATTCGCTTCGAGCTGCCGCCGACCCATGAGTTGGCGGAGCGGCTGGAATCGGTGCTTGAGGTGATCTACCTGCTGTTCAACGAAGGCTACGCCGCCCACGCGGGCGGCGAGTTGATCCGGCAAGATCTGTGCGCGGAGGCATTGCGGCTGGCGATGCTGGTGGCGGATTCTCCGATTGGCGATCCACGAACCCATGCGTTGGTAGCCCTGCTCGCCTTGCAGGGCGCCCGATTCGCGTCACGGGTGGACGAGCACGGAGAGCTCGTGTTGCTGGAAGACCAGGACCGAACGAAGTGGGATCCGCGCCTCATCGCCCTCGGGTTTCATCACCTGATGGCCAGCGCGGAGGGCGACGCGATCACCACCTACCACGTGCAAGCGGCGATCGCCTCGGTGCATTCGCACGCGAAACGCGCGGAAGACACGGACTGGGAACATATCCTCATCCTGTATGACGACCTGATGCAATTGAATCCGTCGGCGGTGGTAGCGCTCAACCGGGCCATCGCGGTATCGAAGGTGCATGGGAACGAGGCAGCGCTGCAGGAGGTGGAGAGGATCGCGAACGATCCCGCCCTCGCGAGCTATTACCTGTTGCCGGCGACACGTGGACGTTTGCTGGCGGAAGGCGGAGACTTTGAACGCGCGGCGGCCTATTTCCAAGAGGCGCTGCGTTGCCAGTGTTCGGAGCCGGAGCGGCGGTTTTTGACGCGGAAGCTTCGGGAGTGCGAGGGAGTGCCGCCCGTGCGGGGCTCGTAGAGTTTATGGGCGGTCCCCAAGGCTTACGCCTTGGGCTAGCAACTGGCGCCACTGCGTGGCTTGCGGTGCTCAGACCTCGGTTGAGCACGGAGAAGTGAACCAGACAACCCAACGTTTCGATGTGGCGTTGTGGGTTTTTTTACCCACCCTCTCGCTGCGCGAGAAGGGTGGGGCACCCACATTCTTGGCGGAGTAGAAAAAAAAAAGGAGAGCCGAAGGTCTGTTGCTACCCACCCTCTCGCTGCGCGAGAAGGGTGGGGCACCCACATTCTTGGCGGAGTAGAAAAGAAAAAGGAGAGCCGAAGGTCTGTTTCTACCCACCCTCTCGCTGCGCGAGAAGGGTGGGGCACCCACATTCTTGGCGGAGTAGAAAAAGAAAAAGGAGAGCCGGGGCTCTCCTTTTCTATCTGTACGACTTTCTATTCTTCGCTGGAAGATTCGGCAGGCTCGGCGGCGGCTTCTTCGCCTGCTTGCGGCTCGACGGGCAATTCCACGGGGTTGCTGTCGGCAGCGGGCTTCTTGAGCTTCACGATGGTGATCTTGCTGAAGCCTTCCTCGAACTTCGGAGGACGGAGCTTCTGTGCCATGCGCTGGATCACGTCGTCGGGAACGTTGCGGCCGCGCTTGCGGTTGCGCTCGATACAGACTTCGGTCGGCACGTCGAAGAAGACGGCGTGGGTGTCATAGCCGAAGTCGTGAGCGAGCTTGATCCAGCTGCGGCGTTCCTTGGGCGAGAGGTTGGTGGCGTCCACGTGGTTCCACGGCCGCTTGGCGATCATGCGGGCGCGTAACAGCGAACGCAGCGTAGAGAAGACCAGGTCCTGGTAGCGCTGCTCGGTTACGTCGTCGAACAGGAGCGTGCGCATGAGGTCGCTGGAGAGCGGAATGATATTGTGCCGCTTGAACCACGTGCTCTTGCCGGATCCGGGCAGGCCAATCGCCAGGACGACTGCGCCCTTGGGTTGGCGGGTGCGGGCCGCAGCCGGTGCGGGCTGGCTGGCAGGAGCGGCTGAGCCTGGGGTCGCAGCGCTAGTTTCCGGTTCGCTTTCCGGCGGTCGTTCCGGCATGGAAGATTCGGCTGGAATGTCGGCAGCCTCGCCACCTTCTCCGGTCAGGCCTCCGGGAGAGGGCAGAGATGGCTTGTTCTGGGCACCTGGCATGGCGCCACGCTGGCGGCCACGGCCGCGGCGGCCGCGACGTCGAGAGGCAGTGCCGCGACGATCTTCGGAGCCGGCACTGGCACCGGCGGTGGGTTCAGCCTCGTAGGGGCCGCTCTCAGCAATCGGAGCGTCGACGCGATTGCCGATGTCGTCTGGCGGAAAGGCGGCGGGGTCCCCACGGTCCAATGAAGGTTGCAACGGAGGGGGCTGATCGCCACCCGGTTTTTCGGGAGAGCTCTTTCGGTTGCGCCGCTTATTGCGGTCGCGCATCCACTTGCGCATAAGGGGTTTATACCACGTTCGCGTACCGGCAGGCGAGTTCGGCGGAGGGGGCTTCTCCCCGGAATTCCCGCTCCGGAGTTGCGGGCCGTCTACCCGGGGTGCGGACGGCGCCAGCGGCTCCAAAGCCAGACAGGAAAGGCGACAAAGACGCTGGGCAGTACTTCCCCCGGGATTGCCGCCGCCACGGCGCGAAGAAATCCTTCGGCCGCAAGCAGGATCAAGAGAAGCGAGAGGGGATAAAAAAGTTCGCTTACAGCAAGGAGCAGGAGTGCAGCCGCCTGCGTGGTCTCATTGCCTTGCGAGAAGTAATCGGCCAGGGCGACGAAATGTTTTCGGAACTGTAAGAATTCGAAGTAGCCGAAGACGGTGAATTCCAGAACTCCGGAAAGGAAAGCGGCAAGAAGAAGGTTGGGAAAGGATTGCGAACGCCACGCGGCGCGATATTTCCGCGGAAAGAGGCTGGCGATCAGGGCCCTGAGGAAATTCACGAGGAAAATCTACGGCGACTGTGCCCAGATCGGCAAGCGATTTCCCAAGCTCCATTTTGGCTCCTCATCGATAGTCGTGAATGTTCCCCCGGTTTGCTGTGGCGTACCTTGGCTGCTAAGATTTTCTGTTGGCACTCTTGCTGGCATGGTTTCTGTAGCTCTCATCTTTCAGATGTTGTTGCCGGAGGAAAAATGGCAATTAAGGTTGGCATCAATGGTTTCGGCCGAATTGGCCGCAACGTGTATCGCGCCGCACTGAACGACCCCAATGTTGAAATCGTTGCGGTCAACGATTTGACGGATCCGAAGACACTGGCGCACCTGCTGAAATACGACTCGATCCTCGGCAATCTTCATCACAACATTTCGGCGACCGCCGATGCTATCAAGGTGGACGATAAGACGGTTCGCGTCTTCGCGGAAAAGGATCCGGCAGCGCTGGATTGGTCGTCGCTGGGCGTACAGGTAGTGGTGGAATCGACCGGCCGTTTTACCAAGGCGGCGGATGCCAAGAAGCACCTGAAGGGAACAGTAAAGAAGGTCATCATTTCGGCGCCGGCGACGGATGAGGACATCACGCTGGTGCTGGGCGTGAACCAGGACAAGTACGATCCGGCGAAGCATCACGTGATCTCCAATGCATCGTGCACCACCAACTGCCTGGCGCCGGTGGCGAAGGTGCTGAACGACTCGTTCGGGATCGTTACGGGATTGATGACCACCATTCACAGCTATACCAATGACCAGGTGATCCTCGACTTCCCGCACAAGGACCTGCGCCGTGCGCGCGCCGCTGCGATCAACATGATTCCGACCTCCACGGGCGCTGCCAAAGCGCTGAAGCTGGTCATCCCGGAACTGGCGGGCAAGCTGGATGGATTCGCGATCCGCGTCCCCACGCCGAACGTTTCGGTGGTGGATCTGACGTTTGTCGCCGAGAAGCCGGTGAGCAAGGAAAGCATCAACGAGGCGATCAAGAAAGCCGCGGAAGGACCGCTGAAGGGTATTCTCGGATACGAGACGGCGCCGCTGGTTTCGAGCGATTTCAAGGGCAATTCCCTGTCGTCGATCTTTGACGCGGAGCTGACGAAGGTGGTCGGCAACACGGCGAAGGTGATCTCGTGGTACGACAACGAGTGGGGCTATTCCTGCCGCGTACGCGACCTGATCGGCTTCCTGGGCAGCAAGGGGCTGTAGATTTCGGCGGGGCCGGACAATCGTTCCGGCCCCGAAGTTCAGCAGGGCTCAAGCTGGCGAGTCGTGTCGTTGAGACGCGGCGCCGAAGGGCCGCATTACCCACAGTTGCATTCCCATTCCTGGGCACGCCCGGTTCGTCTCTTGCACAGCGTGCGGAGTTCATTTCATGTCAAAGCTCTCCATCAAAGATCTGCAACTCAGCAACAAACGCGTGTTCATGCGCGTGGACTTCAACGTTCCTCTCGATGAAAACGGGCGGGTAACCGATGACACGCGCATCCGCGAAACCCTGCCGACCATTGAATATGCGTTGCGGCATGGAGCGCGGCTGATCCTGTGCTCGCATCTGGGGCGTCCCAAAGGCAAACCGAATCCGAAGATGAGCCTGAAGCCGGTGGCGGAGCGGCTGCGGGTGATGCTCGATCACCAGATCGGGCCGGGGCAGAATGTCGGATTCTCGCCGGACTGTATCGGGCTGCAGGCGGTCGAGATGTCCCAGCAACTGGAAAAGGGCCAGGCGCTGCTGCTGGAAAATGTTCGCTTCCACGCAGAGGAAGAAAAGAACGAGGAAGGCTTCTCAAAGGAACTCGCCAAGCTGGCTGAGCTTTATGTGAACGATGCTTTCGGATCGGCGCACCGGGCCCATTCGTCGACCGTGGGGATCACGAAGTTCATGGAGAAGTCGGCAGCAGGGCTGCTGATGCAAAAAGAACTGGAGTACTTGGGCAAGGCGCTCAGCCATCCGCAGCATCCGTTTGTGGCGATCCTGGGAGGGGCGAAGGTCAGCGACAAGATCGGGGTCATCCAGAACCTGATGACCAAGGTGGATGCCATCATCATCGGCGGAGGGATGGCCTACACCTTCCTGAAGGCCGAGGGGCAGGAGATCGGGAAATCGCTCTTCGAGGCCGACAAGCTCGACCTCGCCAAGCAATTGCTGGCGGATGCCAAGGCGCGGAACCTGAAGTTCCTGTTGCCGGTGGATCACGTGGTCGCCGAGAAGCTCGATGCGCAGGCTCATCCCGAACAGGTCGGCGAGGGCCACCCGATTCCGGCCGACAAGATGGCGCTGGATATCGGCCCGAAGACGATTGAGCTGTTCTCGGCGGAGATCGCCAAGGCGCGGACGATCGTGTGGAATGGGCCGATGGGGGTTTTTGAATTCGAGCATTTCGCCAAGGGCACGCGGGCCATTGCCAAAGCGGTAGCGGCCAATGTCGGCGCGATCTCGATCGTCGGCGGGGGAGACAGCGTGGCGGCAGTGCATGACGCCGGAGTCGCCGATAAGATTACGCACATCTCGACGGGCGGCGGGGCATCGCTGGAGTTCCTGGAAGGCAAGAAACTGCCGGGCGTGGAAGCGCTCACCAACAAGTAGGAGCGCGAGTGCCGGAAGCCGGTTACACCGTAGTGCTTGAAGGCGGCAAAAGGATTGTCTTCGAAGGTCCTGCCGATATCACCAAGATAAGCGTGGACGCCGTTGTCAACGCGGCCAACTCTACCTTGCTGGGTGGAGGCGGAGTGGATGGCGCCATCCACCGGGCAGGTGGTGCTTCGATCCTTGCGGAATGCGAGCGCATAGTCGCGAAGATTGGACGGCTGCCGGCCGGCAAGGCAGTGATGACTACGGGTGGACGTCTTCCCGCCAAGTATGTCATTCACACCGTCGGTCCGGTATGGTCCGGCGGAAAACGGGGCGAAGCGAAGACTCTCGCCAGCGCCTATCGCGAGTCGGTTCGCGTGGCCGACGAGAACTCCGTCACCACCATGGCATTCCCGTCGATCTCGACGGGAGCGTACCGCTATCCAGTCGATGAAGCTGCCAAAGTCGCCATCCAGTCCGTCGCGGAAGCTCTGCAGAAGACCTCATTCGTAAAAGAAGTACGATTCGCACTTTTCGACAGCAGCACGCTGGACGTTTACATCGCGACAGCGCGCCAATGGGAAATGGAATATTTGAAATGAGCCGTAAGAAAATTATTGCCGGTAACTGGAAAATGTATAAGACGCCGCAACAGGCGCAGGAGTTCGTGCGGGCGTTTCTGCCGCTAGTCGCGGGCCACACGCGGGACGAGATCGTGCTTTGCCCGCCGTTTGTCGATCTCGCGGTGGTGGTCGAAGCAGTGAAGGGGTCGAACATCGGCGTAGGCGCGCAGAACATGCATTGGGAAAAGGAAGGTGCATTTACGGGCGAGGTTTCGCCTACGATGCTGGTCGCGGCACAGGTTCCTTATGTCATCCTCGGGCATTCGGAGCGCAGGCAGTACTTCAACGAAACGGATGACACGGTAAACCGCAAACTCGAGGTCGCGCTCGAACATGGGCTGACGCCGATCGTATGCGTAGGCGAGGTTCTGGAAGAGCGCGAAGCCAACCTGACGGAGGATGTGCTGCGCCGCCAGTGTTCCCGGGCCTTTAGCGGGATCTCCGGGAAGAAGGCGGCCAAGTTGGTGATGGCGTATGAGCCGGTGTGGGCGATTGGAACCGGCAAGACCGCAACTCCGGAAATCGCGGAAGAGGCGCACCAGGTAATTCGCCACGAGGCGGAGAAAGCCTTCGGCAAGGAATTCGCGCACGGGCTTCGTATCCAATACGGCGGTAGTGTAAAGCCCGACAACGCCAAGGCGTTGATGTCGCAGCCGGACATTGACGGCGCCCTGGTGGGCGGAGCGAGCCTGGATCCACAAAGCTTTTCGAAGATCGTGAAGTATTAGCGATGCAGGGCGGGTCAGCTCCCGCCTTGCATTTGCGCCTGCGACATTCCCGTCGCATGAATAGCTGGGCTAGATCGAACCTCTTCCTGGTTTTTCGCGCAAGGGGATTTCCTTTTTCGCTTCGTCCTCTTCTTCCTCAAGAGTGAGGGGTGAAACCTGGTCGATGACGATCGCCGCGAACAGAATTCCCAACGGGATGAATAACGAAGACGCATTCCAATGCGAGCCGGCAATCGCTCCGGCGCCGCCGCCGATCGCATAGGCGCACCAAACCGCAAACAGCAGACTGGATTCTCGCACCGCGCGGGATTGCCAGAAATCCGCTGCCGTACGGCGGTCGCCCGCGGTGACAGCATCGTAAGCCCAGAAGAGGACATTCGCGAGCCGCTCGCCAAGGCTATTCAACATCCCGGTGACGAAGGTGGTATGCACGGTAAGCGGGCCGATGCGGGTCAGAGCCGCAGTCTGCAAGCCCATCGTGAGTGTCAGCAGAAGGAGCGAAATCCAGGTCGCATCCTTGACGCGGCCTACGTCATTGAGCCAGATGATCTCGGAAAGCGCCACGGCTTCGAGAAAGAAAACCAGGGATGCCGCGCGGCGCCAACGCATCCGGGCACACAACTCGATGACGGCACGGCCGATAACAGCACCGGCGAGAAACACGGGAATCACCAGTCCGGTTTTGGCAGCGTCTGTCCAGTGTCTCGCGATCAGCGACATAGCGAGATGCGCGGTATTGCCCGTCATGTGCGCCGTGAAAACCTGCCAGAAGAGAATGAAGCCAACGATGTCGATCAGGCCCGCGGCAAAGGTGAGCAGCAGCGCGACTGTGATTTTCGCCGGGGTACTCCGTGCGCGGCCATTCGATAGCATAATCGGTGACTTGGATGCGTTACGGACCGTCTCCGGGCATCTTGAACTCTTCCCTGTCCATCTTCTTGAAATAAGAGGAATCCATGAAGCACCTGTCGATCATTTTGTTGCTTGCACTAGGGATGAGCATAGGCTGCAGTTCGCGGCTCCAGAGTGACAGCCCGAAGAGGGACTCCACTGGGGCTGGTACTTCGGGGAGCGACGGCTACAAGGCGGACAACAAGGATACGCCCGCCGCACCGGCGAAGAGCTTCGACCAGGGAACCGGAACCAACACCGGGGACGCCAAGGACAAGCAGCGGCCCGACACTGAGACCAGCACGCCAGGCACTGACAAATACGGGAAGGGTCCTTCCAACGGACAGTCGAACGAGACGGTACCGCCCAAGAAGTAAGTTCCGGGTTCCGCTCTTCCTGCAAAAAAAAGGCGCTCGACGGGAGCGCCTTGGTTCAGCACGAAATGGCTATGCGGCTTTGGCTTCGATGTTGACGCCTTCCGCGATCCGGCTAAGAGTCTGATCCGCTTCCTTTTCTTCTTCCAGCGTCTGCTGCAGCAGGTTTGCGATTTCCGTACGACCGAGCAATTTGGCATAGGTACGAACCGTGCCGTAACCGGCAATCTCGTAATGCTCCACCCGTTGCGCCGAGGCGATGATGCCCGCATCCAGCACGCTGGAATCCTTCGCTTCGGAGATGAGCCCTTCCCCCTCGGCGATGACGCCCTTCATGCCTTTGCAGGTCTCACCGGAGGCTTTTTCGTCCAACATCTTAAAGATTTGGTCAAGGCGGCGGATTTGTTCACGGGTCACGTCGAGGTGTTCCTGGAGAGCATCTTTCAACTCGCCATGCTGGGCTTTTTCGATCATTTTGGGAAGAGCCTTGGTGATCTGCTCCTCGCCGTCATACAGATCCCGCAGTTGCTCAACGAACAGGTTCTCTAGGTTCTCAAGTTTCATTGAGAATAGGGCCATACATTCCTCCTTGGAAGTGTTGTGTAGGTTCGATGAGCGAAGCAGTGCGGATGTTGGGTAAAAGCGAGGGTGGCTCAATAATTGATTTGTTGCTGGGTGTGACGGCGCAAGTACCAGCACGGTTGCGCGCCCTGGTGCGGGAAGAGAGAACGCACACAGGTTTGCATCTGGGGTTCAGCGGCAACGTACTCGGCCTTATTGCCCTTTTGCGGGATCTGGTACACCACGTCGATTGATATCGAGTCGTAGCCCTGGTGACGCGCGATTTGCAACCGCAGCCAGGCATAATCCGCGGCATACAGCAACCCTGCCGCGAATAGAAGGCCAACCAGCGCTCGCCCGAGTAGACGCTTCATAGCCACGATAGTAATGCATGAAGGGCGAAGACAAGAAAAGCCGTGACCGAAGTCACGGCATTCTTTTAGAACCGCTCCGTATTACCGGTGCGGCGACGAGCTCGAATTCGGAGTGCTGCTGTTCGGGTTCGAGCTGTCGGGGGTGGAGTTCGAGGTCGGGCTGGTGGTGCCGCTCGGGCTCGAGGAGTTCATATCCGTGCTGGAGTTCGGGCTCTGATTCGAACTATTCGGAGTGGAAGACGACGGCGAAGTCGAGTTCATGTCGGAGCTGCTGCTGGAGCCTGTCGTGGACGACGGCGAAGTCGTCGAAGACGGGGAAGTCGCAGTCGAGCTGTTGGGGCTCGATGGAGTCTGCGTGCTCTGAGCGCTGCTCGCGCCGCTGCCTGCGCCGTTCCCCTCGTTTCCGCCAGCAGTAGAGCTGCCGGTGCTGCTCTGCGCGACGGCAATTCCCGTCGAAAAAATGACTGCGGTCGCAATCGTGAGAAGTGTTTTCCTCATTCGTGGATTCTCCTGAGCGCTGGTTAGCGTAGTTCGGTGATCAGATGGCGCCGGACCAGGAATGTTTGTCCGAAATCGCAAGCTGCACGCGCTGGTGAGGGACTAGACAGAAACCTACGAAGCAACGTTTACGGAACGGCTCATCGTGCCGCCATCCACATTCACCAGGTCGCGGATGTTCTGGTAAACGCCGCTGGGAACCACCATGCGAGCCACCAGATCCAGGCGGTGGCGATAGGGCCGGTTATCGATAATCCGGTCCGCGAGCATCTCGGTCAATCCCGGCACGCGAAGCAGATCTTCGCGCGAGCACTGGTTTAAATCAATGCTGGAGCCGCCGGCCAGGCGCACTCCAGCTTCACGCAATTCGTTCGCAAGCCACAAACCCGCCAGGATGCCAGCCGACCACAAAAGGAAACGCTTCATCAGCCCACCTCGTATAAATCGTTTTGCCTCACCGTTATAGATGTCGGGAACGCGGCTATGTTTGCCGCCAATTCAGCAGATTGTAGAGGGGAGAGAGCACGGAGGTACAGCGACGGGACAGAGAAGGAACTAAGACTGGCGGGGGGAGGCGTTCAGTTCGGAGACGTATCTCTGGATTTCACGATGGAGATTGAAGAGCCGTTGCAAGACGGCTGGATCGCTGGTGCTCTGCAACATATCGCGCAAGCACGCTTCCACTTCCAGAAGGTCGTTCAACGCAACCTGCTCGACCTTGCCATGGTCAACATCGGACGTGCTCTGGGGGACGCTCATGATCTTTCCAAAAGCAGTCTGACTGGTGCGCAAGGCTTTTGCACTCCCTCGGACGTGGGACAGACTTTTTGCAACAGTCCACCCAACTGCCATAGTAGTTGCAGGGTTTTGAAACTTCTTTACAGAATGTTGTGCGAGCGCGACTTACCGGTGGATTCACCAGCTCTCCCGGGCTTATCACAACACCTGTGATGTCTTGAGTTCGCGGTTTCGCATGGTTTGACATCCGACCAAAGCGGTACACGGCGGCCGATAGATAGGATCCTGAAGCCCGGGGCATCTGCAGTCTGGCAAGGCGGCCGGTGACTCCAGCGGGGCGGAAGCGAAGATACGATCCGCAAAACTTTCAGAGATCTACCTTGGCTCGCGGCAACCCTTCTGAGCGCAAAAGGCTGACATCGTGTTGCGTTAGTTTGTGTGGGTGTGCTCTGGTTTGCGACGTGAAATCCTGCGCGGATCGGTCAGGTGAACGGTGACAGCGGCGGCGGTGTACATGACGATCTCTTTGTCGTCTTCCATGGCTTGGATTGCAGGTTTCAGCAATTTCGGATCATTGCGCTTGGCAATCGCATCGAGGGCGGCCTTGCGAACGATCCAGCTCTTATCGGTAACCGCGTCAGCGAGCGCTTTGCCGCTCTCAGGATCGGGGTCGGTCGCCAGGGCGCGGGCGGCAGCGGCGCGTACGGGGGACACTTCGTCCTTGGAGAGCATCCGATACGCGGAGTAGCCCATTCCGGCAAATGGAACGAAACCGATGCCTGCTTCGATTCCGATCTGCGCCAGCTTCTTGGGATCGTGCAGGGTCTTCATTTGTTCGCTGACGAGGGAGCCTTTTGTTTTGCGTTCTCCCGTGAGAACGGCGTAATACACCTCGTAGCCGGACTTGTCTTTCAGTTGCAGAAGTGCTTTCCCGCAAGCCAGCACGACACCCGGTTCGTCGTCGTTCAGGCACCTTTTCAAGAGAGGAATCGAGGGATGCGCTCCCATCTCGCCGAGCGCTGTGGCGGCGGCGATGCGCACATTGGCTTCGCTGTCCTGCATAGCGGCTTCGGCCAGATGACGCGCCCGTAAATCATCGGGGATGAGACCGAGCACCCCAATCGACTTGGTGCGACGATCCGTACTGGTATTCTGCGCGCCGGTCTGCAGAATCTCCCAGGCTTCCGCGCGCGGAGGTTGAGACTTTTCCGCCGGGGTTACGGTGGAGGGTGCTGCAGGAGCCTGCTCCGGCGAAGCGGGTTGGGTGGCTTCGTCGGGCGCCGGCGAAGCAGGTGGCTGCGCCGTCGTTGCCGGGGCTTGCACCTCCTGCGCCACGAACGAAGCGGAGCACAACATCAGGATGAAAATAGGAAGGATGCGCATGATCATCTCTCCGCGACTCTACAGCGATGAGGAGGGAATCTGCAAACGGGGTGTGACGATTACGTACCTCCGCGAATGTAATCGAGATCGAGCGAGGCGCCGTCCCACCCACGAGGCCAACCAGGCGCCATCCGATGAGATCAAGGCTCTGCGCGGTCATCGGGTTTTATAAACAGGGCCTCATCGTACTGGAGGTGCCGCGGGATGGTGGCAGATACAGAGATTTCGGCTGCGCAGCAGCACGGGAGCGATTCCAGCAGGACCCCGCCGGAGAACTGCTCGGGCAGGGGTATCTAAAGACTAAGTACGTTTGCGTCGCCGGCTACGTGGTTGGCGCTAGGGAGTTCTGCGTCGCGATTCATATAATGAACGGGAACTCTCATAGCTCCCTATGCCAGCTTCAGCGACGAAGAATGCCGCCCTTCCTGCGGCGAAATTATGGATTCAGAATCCCGCGATCGATTTGATCGTGGGTTGCGGCGCATGGTCCGCCCCGCTGCTGCTGATCTCCTACCTGGTTTCCACATCGCACGTCGCGGCCTGGTCCATCGCCTTTTACCTGCTGGCGCTTTTCTTTAACTATCCGCATTACATGGCGACGATCTACCGCGCCTACCATACCTCGGAAGATTTCCAGAAATACCGCATTTTCACCGTCCACATCACGGGATTGCTCGTGCTCACGGCGCTGCTTTCGCACTTCTACGTTCGCCTGCTGCCGTGGATCTTCACCCTTTACCTGACCTGGAGTCCCTGGCACTACAGCGGGCAGAACTACGGGATCTTCATGATGTTCGCCCGGCGCGGGGGAGCAGCTCCGACAAAGACGCAGCGCCGCGCTTTGTATTCGGTATTTCTGCTGAGCTACCTCGTGCTGGCGCTCAATCTGCACGCCGGCGTTCCGGGCGACCCGATGTTCGTATCCTTGGGACTCCCGGTGCTCGCGGTGCGTTGGGCAACGATGGTACTGGGCAGTGTGTGTGTCGGGCTTGCCGTCTTCGGGTTACTGAGCTTGTACCGGCAGCTCGGTCGGAAAACCTTTCTCGCCCCGGCGACGTTGCTTTCGACACAGTTTCTCTGGTTCCTGATACCGAGTTTCCTGGTCGCAAGTGGACGCTTGAGCATGATGCAAGGCCGTTACAGCGCGGGCGTGATGGCACTGATGCATTCCGCGCAGTACCTGTGGATCACCAGCTACTACGCGCGCCGTGAAGCGAACGCAACGACCTCGCGTTGGCGTGCGCTGGCCTACTTCGCCATTCTCGTCGCCGGAGGAATCGCCCTCTTTGTTCCCGGTCCCTGGCTGGCCAGCTATGTGTTCCACTATGACTTCACCAGTAGCTTCCTGATCTTTACCTCGCTGGTAAATCTGCATCATTTCATTCTCGACGGCGCGATCTGGAAGCTGCGCGACGGGCGCATTGCCGGGCTGCTTCTCAATTCTCCGGCACGCATCTCGCAAGCGGCGAACGATATGGGAGGCCGGTTGCTGCGCTGGGCGCGGTGGTCGGTGAGTCCCTCGGTGGGTGCCCGGGCTCTTCGCATCGGGGCTGCGTGCGCGCTGGTTCTTCTGGCGGCGCTCGACCAGACACGCTTCGTGCTGGGCATGGGTGTCCACCAGCCATGGAAGCTGGCGAGTGCCGCGAAACTGAACCCGTTCGATGGAACTGTGCAGTTGCACATTGCACGGGAAGAGGCGAACGCCGGGCATGTCGAGGAGGCGCTTGCGGCGTTCCGGCGCGCCGTAGCCACGCGCCCCGCCGATACCGCCGTTCGTGATCAATTCCTTCGATACCTGATTGTGGAACAGCGGTACCAGGAGGCCTTCCAGCTCACCAGCGCGTGGGTAAAACGCGATCCGGGGGAGGTGGACCTGCTCGTCAACCACGGCTTGTTCGCCAGCAGCCTTGGGGATCTGGAGACCGCACGCACAAGCTGGGAACAGGCGACCAAACTTGATCCTTCGCAGATGAATGCGCAACTCTATCTCGCCGAGCTGTACGAAAAACAGAACCAGCCGAAGCTCGCGCTACCACATTACGCAGCCTACCTCGACCGGGTTGCGAAGGTCGCGCCGGATGCCCGGCCGTCGATCAACGTGGTGATCGGGACATTCCTGCGCCTAGCGGATTGCCAGGCAGCCATCGGTGAGTTGGACTACGCTCTCCACACCTACGACAATGCCGCCAAGATCGCCAACAGTAGCGGCGATCCCCGCCTGCAGAGCCTGGTTGCGACCGCAGCCGCGGAGATGCAGGCGAAGCGCGGCGAGTTTGGGGACGCGGTTCGGCTGTACCAGCAAGCCCTGCGAGTCGATAGCAAAACAGGCCTGCCCGACCTGGAAGCCGTCGATCTCCTGCATTACGCGGAACTCCTGCGCGAGCATCACCTCGACGACATGGCGTACGCCTGCCTGCTTCGGGCGCAATCGATTCTCGCGTCCAACCCCACGGCTCCGGAGCTGGCCAACGTGCAAAATAGCGTCAAAGAGCTGGAAGCGCATTCTTCCGGCGAGCAGCTTCGGGCGGTGCGTCGCAATCCCGATTCCTCTCTCGCCCAGGCTCTTTCCTTACCCAACTGACCAAGAAAAGATGGCGGATTCCCATTTTTGCCTAACACCCTAGTGGTATTCCGCGAACGGGAGTGGGATTCATCGCCCTGCGACGAATCGATAGCCTGACTCTACGCCCAAACGAGGGCGATCCTGTCCATGTACGACATCTATCTTCTGCTTCGCACGATCGACGACATGCGGGCCACGGCAGCACAGCCGGAGATTGATGTTCGACTGAAAAAGCTTGAGCGGGAGATTGAAACGGAGTTGCTGGCATCGCAGGAGTCGCAAGAAATCGCGCACTGCTGATCCGCCCGTTATAAATTGTGCCTAGCGCTTCCCCTGGCGCCTCCCATTTGGCACCGTCTCCCGCTCTCCCAATTCCTGCCTCTTACGCGCCGACTTCGACCGACAGCATCGAAATGGAACCGCCGTCCACTCCCTCGACGGGGAAGCTGACCGGCTCCGCCGGCTGGCGCGTTCCGATCACGTAGAGCAGCGGAAGGTAGTGATCCGGGGTTGGAACCGACAAGTGCGCATCGCGCCCGAGATCTTCATATCCGACCAGCGGCGCATGATCGCCTTGGAGAAGCATTTCGCGGGCCTGCTGCTCGAAACGGAGCGCCCAATCGTAGGGCTGCTGTGGATGCCGGCCCCAGGCATAGGCGTGAAGGTTGTGCACCAGATTGCCGCTGCCGAGGATGAGCACCCCTTCCTCGCGCAGAGACGCAAGGCGCTTCCCCACTTCCACGTGAAAAGAAGCCGGCTGGCGCTCATCGATGCTCAGTTGCACGATGGGCACATCGGCCTCCGGGTAGGCGTGGCATAACACCGACCAGGTTCCGTGGTCGAATCCCCAGTGCGTATCCTGGTGTACCGGAAGCGGCGCCAACAGTTGCTGCACCCGCAACGCCAGGGCCGGCTCTCCGGGCGCCGGGTACTGCACCTGAAAAAGCTCTTCCGGAAATCCGCCAAAGTCGTGGATGGTGCGCGGCGATGTCGAGATGGTGACGCCGCTCATCGGCACGTACCAATGGGCGGAGATACTCAGGATCGCCTTCGGCTTTCCAATGCGTTTACCGATCGCCGACCAGGCCTCGGTGTAGCGGTTGTGCTCGATGGCGTTCATGGGATTGCCGTGGCCAAAGAAAATTGCAGGCAGCATGGGACCCTCCGCAGCGGCTTAGTATTGGCCGTAGCGCCCGCGGACCGACTCGATCAACTTCGCCGAATCGTAGCCAACGCCATCTTTAAAGACGATCTCTACCTGCTCAATGTCTTCAATTTTTTGCGATGGATTCCCTTTTACGACCACCAGGTCGGCATTCTTCCCGGCAGCAATCGACCCGATGCTGTCCTGTTTGCCCATGTAGAGCGCGCCATTCCAGGTCGCGATCTTGATTGCCTCCACTGGCGTGAAGCCGGCCTCCACCAGCAACTCCACCCCGCGCTGATCGCCAAAGCCGGGCATCGTTCCGCCGTTGCCGGTCGGGTCGGGCCCGGTCATCAGCAGTCCGCCGGCGCGGGCGAACGCAACTTCAAGGTCCATATCGCGACGCAGGAGTGCAGCCTCATTTCCCTTCGCAGTGGCGATGCGCCGGTTACGCGCATAAAGATAAGCCTCCTTCGCGGGAGGGCTCAGGATTTCCATCATTCGCTTCGACAGCGGCGGGCGTCCCGGCACTATGTTTTCAAAGACCGGCAGAGTCGAGGTCACCGCGACATGCTTGCTCACAAGCTTCTCGATGAGCGCTTTCGCCTCGGGACCCGCTGGGTCCATGTGTTCAAGCGTCGGACCTCCGTCCGTCGAGGGACAGACATCGGGCTTCTTCCCCGGATCGAGTTGGGTGTTCACCCAGAAGCCGTGCTCGAGATTGTCGATGCCGAGATCGGCCGCCTCCGGATAGGTCACGGAGCACAAATGGCCGGTAATCTTCAGCCCGCGACGGTGTGCCTCCTGAATTGCTGCTGCAAGCTCATCGCGGGTAATGTTCATGTAAGCCTTGAAGGATGTGGCGCCCTGGTCAGCCCAGAAGGCAACGGTCTTGCGGGCGTCTTCCGCATCTTTCAACTGGTGCATCTGCATGAAGGGGCTGCCGGTACCTTCGAGGTAGGGGCCGGTGACGTCCATGTGAGGTCCGACCAGTTCACCGCGATCGATGAGGGTTCGCAGGTTCAGATCGGTGTAAGGCTCGACGCTGCCCGTGGTGCGCAGCGTGGTCACGCCGGAGGCGAGATAGAGACGCGGGGACGAGAAGGTCATCTGCGGCACCATCAACGGCGGTTCGGAGCTGCCGTCAGCCGCATAATTCGGCCGCGCGATGTAGTACATGTGGTCGTGCATGCCCACCAGGCCGGGCAGAACCGTATCACCGTGCAGATCGAGCACTGTCTGGTTCGGAGCAGCCGCAACATCGGCGCCGCCCTGGATGGCCGTGATCTTCCCATTCTCGATGACGATGTTCTGATCCTCGACCGGCGCTTTTCCGGTTCCATCGATCACCCTTACATGCTCCAGCACAACGCGTCCGGAGTTCACCTTTACGTACTGCTGAACGTCCTTACCCAGTTGTCCAGATTGCGCAACCGCGAGAGCACTCCATCCGAACAGCACCGCGACGATCCAAGAATTGCGTTTCATTCGTCCTCCAACCACGACCAACGATACTAACGCAAGGCGATGCCATCCTCCGCCTGCGGATTCGCATCGTTTGAGAGGAAGCACCTTTCAAGGGAGATATGCATATGCCGGAACAGGAAACTCTGGAACGCGCTCGAGAAGACCAGGCGGAAGGAAAAGCGCCCAGCACACAGGCAGGTGAATTCGTAAAGGAAGAGATGGATCACATCCGTGAAGGCAAGCATGGAGCGCGGTCTACCAAGCAGGCGATTGCGATCGGATTGTCGAAGGCGCGCCGCGCGGGCGTAAAACTGAAACCGCCCGCCGCGGGCAAGAGCTCGGCACGCACCCGGAAGCAGGCCGCGCGCGATATAAGCAAAGGAAAATCAGGAGCACGTAAGAAGACCTCGGCGAAACGGTCCCGGGCCACCACGAATGCGTTAAAACGCGAAGGAAGAGCGGCGGCCTCTCGGCCTGCTCTTGCAAAACAGGCCCGATCGGCAGCGGCCAAACGGAGCGCCACCTCCCGTAGTCAAGCGGCCAAGAAGGCTTCGCGTACGAAGGGATCCACCGGGCGCCGCAGCGCCGCCAAAAAGGCTGCCCGTACGCGGAAGCGCGCGGCCTAAAACACAAACAGGGATGCCGCAATCCACGGCATCCCCGTTTTCCAGAAGTTTCGACCTACAGCATCCCGCCGGTCTTGGTCGTCAGGATACTGAGCGCCATCTCGAGCTTCTCGATCGCCTGATCCAGCTCAGGATGGATCGTCAAACTCTCTTTGAGCCGCATGAGAAGGGAGTGCGCCTCGGCGATCTGCCGGCCTGCGTCAGGTTGCGGGTTGTTCGGGTTAGGAGCGTTGGAATTCGCCGACATGGTTGGCCCTCTTCTTGAGCAATCTTACTCCCGCTTACTCTTCCAGCCGACGGATAAAAACCCAAACGGTGTCGGTTCGGCCGCTGTAGAAGAGGGTCACCGAGACATCGACCGGATCCACTTTGAACGAGAAATGGTAGCGAAACGTCTCGTGCAATTCCTTTCGCCGAACCCCCTCGAGAAACCGTCCGCGAAATTCCTTCACATCGGTACAGGGAGCGACTTCGGTGAAGAAGTTTTTCCCGACCACGCTGGCCTTGGTCATTTTCGCCAACCGTGCTTCGGTCGCGTTGTACTGCAGGATCTTGCCATCGCGGTCGAGTTGTACCGCACCTTGCGGAAGCGCGTCCAGTTCGTCCGCACTCATGCCATCGACTTTCTGGTACAGATCGGGAGCGTTCTGGTCCTCAAGAAACATGCATTCTCCAAGGAATCGGGCGGTGTGGAAGTTTGGATGTAGTTAGCTGGGGAGACGTTTCCTGGTGAACTGCTTGCCATGCGCCTCGCGGCCGAACCAAACCACGATCGCCAGCAAGACGATGGTAATGATTTCAAAGCCGGCGAGTGCCCATCGGTATCCATAGTGATCGCGCAGCGCGTATTCGATGGAGTTGGTCCCAGAAGCAAAGAGGATACCAAGCTGATAAGCGAAACCTGGGACCAGGCCGCGCGCCGCGTCGGGCGCGAGTTCATTGAGGTGCACGGGAACCACGCCCCATGCGCCCTGCACGCCGACCTGCATCACGAATGCGGCGACAGCGATCATCCCTATTCCGTGGCCGAAGGCCCAGGCGGGAATGGTGATGATCGAAACGAAGAGCGCCATCAGAATTCCCTTTCGCCTGCCGAGCCGCTGCGAAATCAACCCGAAGAGGATCGCCCCGACGATTGCGCCGATGTTGTAGATGATGGCGATGTAGGAGACCCATGCTGGATTCAGGTGATGCTCGGTCTTCAGGAAGTCGGGATAGAGATCCTGGGTGCCATGCGAAAGGAACATGAAAAGCGTCATCATGACGCAGAGATAGGCGAACGACTTCCAGTAACTCGCGAAGACGCGCATGATCGCTGCCAGGCTGTTGGTGGCATGTTCTTTCCATGCCTCCGACTCCGGCACATGCCAGCGGATATAGAGCGCCAGGATCGCGGGAATGCCGCCGATCCAGAACATCCAGCGCCAGCCGAGGCTGGGAAACACGAAGCGGTAGGCCACGGCGGCCAACAGGTATCCTGCGGAATAGCCGCTCTGCAGCACGCCGGAAATGATGCCGCGCCAGCGTTGCGGAATGCTCTCCATCGCAAGCGACGCGCCTATGCCCCACTCCCCTCCCATGCCGATGCCATAGAGCGCACGCAGCAGCAGGAAGGTGTTGTAGTTGGGCGCGAAGCCGCAGAGAACCTCGATAATGGAGAAGTAGATGACGTTCAACATCAGCGGAACGCGTCGACCAAAGCGGTCGGCCAGCAGCCCGAATAAGAAGGCTCCCACCGGGCGCATCGCCAGCGTCATCGTCATGGTGAAAACGAGACGCGCCTTGGAGACATGAAAACTCTCGGCTAACGTGCTGATCATGAACACCACGACGAAGAAGTCGAAGGCATCCATGGTCCAGCCGAGATACCCGGCGAGGACAGCATGCGTGCGCTGGCTATTCGTGAGGGTCGATGGGTTGATGGGAGGCGTGTTCATGAAAGGAATGCAAAATTCTCGCGTTTATACCATAACCGGGCCAGGTTGAGAGCTTTTTTGCTGGCCTGCAACGTATGGTTCAGCGATACTTTCGCGCGAGCACGATTGAATATACCTATTCCATGCGTGGCCTTGACCTTCGCAGTTGCGCTTTGCCTTCCGGCGCGCGCGCAAGCGCCTTTTGTAACCGATGACACCGGAGTTGCCGATCTCCACAAGTGGCACATCGAGTTCAACAACGAATATGATGTTCTCAAGCACAGCGACTTGCCCAATCTTCGCCAGAACACGGCCAACTTCAAGATCAGCTATGGCGTAGTCAAGAACGTGGAACTCGGATTCGACAATCAACTTCTGAGCATATCAACCGCGCCCAACCGCGTTTATCCAGATGCAGTTTTCGGCTACGGCGATCTCGACCTCTCCGCGAAGTGGCACATCTCCGATGAAAAGGGCCGGCTTCCAGGATTCGGGGCGAGCCTGAACATCGAGTTACCTACCGGTGACGAGAGCAAGCAACTGGGGTCTGGCGTTACCGACTACTTCTTGAACTTCATCGTGCAGAAGTCAATGCCGGGACACAACACGCTGCGTCTGAATCCCGGTATCTATTTCGCAGGCAATACGCTCACAGGTGTCGTGGGGGTGAAATCGACGCGTGGACACGTATACACCGGCGCCATTTCGGTAGTGCACGATATTTCCGAGCGGCTGGATCTCGGGGGTGAGTTTGTCGTCGCCGCCAGCAGCAATACGCTTTTGAGCAGAGGACAATTGCAGACACAAATTGGCGGCAATTATAGGATCCGCGAAAAATTGAGCTTCGACTTCGGATTCATTGCCGGGTTCTACCAGGCAAGCCCGCGCTATGCGCCCATTATCGGCTTCTCCAAAGACTTCTAGCAGCTGCTCGTCAACGAACTGCCGTTTTATGATCTTGCGATGAAAAGCCGGGCCATTCTTGTGACCGGAGCCGCCGGGTTCGTGGGACGCCACCTTTGCCAAGAGCTCGCGGCGAGAGAGATCCCGTATATCGGGGTGGACAACCAAGCGGCAGATGCACCGGGAAGGCACCTCCCGATCGACATCCGGGACCGCGATGCAGTCGGCGATCTGTTTCGAAGCCATGAGGTTGAGGTTGTCATTCATCTCGCAGCCATCCTTCCAACTGCCGCCCGCAAAAACCCTAAGCTAGCGACCGAGGTGAATATCCTTGGGAGTTGCAATCTCCTGGAGGCAGCGGCGCAGGCCGGAGTGTCTCGCTTTGTCTTCGGGAGTTCGATGGGGGTCTATGGCCGAGAAGGAAATAATGTTCCGCTCGACGAAGAGGTCACTGCGGCGCCTACCGACGTCTATGGCGGCACGAAGCGCTACATTGAACTGTATGGCGAGAACCTCGCAAACACAGGAGCGCTGAAGTTCCTCTCCCTGCGAATCGCCACCGTCGTTGGACTCGGGGTACGCAACACGGCTTCCCCGTGGCGTTCTCAGATCTTCGAACCTGCGGTAAACCTGACCGCGATTCCGTGTGGCGCCGATGCCGTACTGTCCCTGGTACACGCGGAAGATGCCGCTGCCATGCTGGCCGCGCTGGCGTTGCGGGAGGATCTCGTGCACCGAACTTACAACACACCCGCCGACAATTGGCGGGCTGGTGACCTGAAAACCATGATCGAATCGATCTCTCCGCTGAAACACGTGCTCCTCGATGAGGGAGATGGGAGAGCCACGCCTCCGGTTGCGGACGGCACGAGGCTCGAGGTGGAACTTTATCGCCGATCGCGTCCCCTCACGGACCGCCTGCGCGCGGCCCTCACAGGTACGGGCCACCAATCGGAATCTCTGCTTTGATTTACACTGTCTGGTTCTGATTCTGCGCTGAAAGGAATTCCATGGCACGTACTCCCGGACTGTATGCGACCTTTGACACCTCGGAAGGACAGATTGTGGTTCGCTTATTCGAAAAAGACGCTCCGAAGACGGTAAAAAACTTTGTCGACCTGGTCGAAGGCAAGCGCGAGTGGACCCATCCAGGAACGAAGAAGAAATCCAGCGACCCGCTCTATAACGGCACGATCTTTCATCGCGTCATTCCGAATTTCATGATTCAAGGCGGCGACCCGATGGGTAGCGGATTTGGCGGTCCCGGCTACCAGTTCGAAGACGAAACGAAAGGCTCCCCGCACAAGTTCGACAAAGCGGGCAAACTGGCAATGGCCAATAGCGGGCCCAACACGAATGGCTCGCAGTTCTTTATTACCACCGCGGCCACCACCTGGCTGACCGGCAATCACACCATTTTCGGAGAGGTCGTCGAAGGACAGGACATCGCAGATAAAATCTCGAATGTTCCACGAGGCCGACAGGACAAGCCAAACAAGGACGTCAGTATCAACAGCATCAAGATCGATCGCGTGGACTGATCTCACGTTGAAAGCAAAAAGGACGGCATATCGCCGTCCTTTTTTACGTCACCGCAATTCCCTACAAACCGAAAGTTTCATTGGCCGCGACGATGACCTTGAGCAATCCGTCCATCGTATATTTTTCGGCCTGGATATTGACCGGCAGGTTGAATTCGCGCAGAGTCTCCGAGGTTACGGGGCCAATCGAAGCCGAGCGGACGCCGCGGCTAAAGCATTGCTTCGCACCACGCTTTCCGAGCAGCGCTACAAAATTACGCACGGTCGAAGAGCTGGTGAAGGTAATCACCTGCGGCCTTCCCTTTTCGCTTTCGAGCGCAGCCAGCAGCCGCTCTCGCGATCGCGAGGGGATGACCGTTTCGTAGGCTTCCACGACATCGACTTGCGCGCCCAGGCGGCGCAACTCGCGCGGGATCACGTCGCGCGCTACCTTCGCCCGCACCAGCAGCACGCGTTTGCCCTCTACCCGGGAAGCAAGCGCTTCGACCACGGACTCGGCCACGTACTCTTTCGGCATCACGTGCACGCGAAGCCCGTGCTCCACGATCGCTGACTTCGTCGCCGGGCCGATCGCCGCGATCTTCACTTGTGCAAGAGAAGTGGCGGGCAGACGCAACTTTCGTAACCGGTCCAATAAAGCGGTAACGCCATTCACGCTGGTCAGGATCAGCCAGTCATAGGACGTAATCGAGGAGAGAGCGGAATCGAGGGGAGCGAAGGATTGCGGCTTCTTAATCTCGATGAACGGGATCTCCAGCACGCTCGCACCGAGGTCGCGCAGTTGGTCCGAAAGCAATCCTGCCTGCTTCTTCGCGCGCGAAACGAGCACGCGAACGCCCTTCAACGAATGGTCCTGGTTTGCGGCTTTTGCATTTTTCGCGGAGCTTACCATGGGTTCTCAGGGTTGGGCAGGGGCCGGTACTGCTTCCCCATAGACCTCTTCGAGGATTTTGGTCGCGCCACGCGCGAGAAGAATTTTGCCGACCTCTTCGCCAAGCTTTGCCGGATCACTGCCCGATTTTGTTTCGCGCAGGACTTCCGAACCGTCAGGGCGGGCGCAGATCGCGGTCAGATGCACGGTACCGTCCTTCACCTCGGCGAAGGCGCCGATCGGCACCTGGCAGCCGCCGCCTAGCTGGTTGAGCAGCGCGCGTTCCGCAGTGGTTGTCGCCCGGGCATTGCGGTCGTCCAGAAAGGCGAGGACCTCGCGCATCTTCGAATCGCCTTTGCGGATTTCGATGCCCAGCGCGCCCTGCCCTGCCGCGGGACACATCAGCTCTTCGCTGATTACCTGCTTCACCAGTTGCATCTTGTCCAAGCGATGCAATCCCGCGAAGGCAAGGATGATCGCGTCATACTCGCCCTGTTCCAGCTTGCGCACGCGGGTATCGACATTGCCGCGCAAGGGATGGATATCGAGATCCGGCCGCACGACCTTAAGCTGCGCCTGGCGCCGCAAGCTGCTGGTGCCCACGCGCGCGCCATTCGGCAGCGCCGTGATGCTGTCGTATTTCACCGAGAGAAAAACATCGCGTGGATTTTCGCGCGTCGTGACCGCGGCGAGTTCGAAAGCTTCCGGTAGCTCGGTAGGGAGATCTTTCAGGCTGTGCACCGCCAGATCGACTTTGCCGGCGGCCAGGGCTTCTTCGATTTCCTTGGTGAACATGCCCTTGGTCCCGACCTTCGCCAATGCCACATCGAGAATCTTGTCGCCGGTGGTCTTGATGATCTCGAGTTCCACCTCGTGTCCGCGCTCGCGCAGCAATGCCGTGATATGTTTTGCCTGCCAGAGCGCCAACTGCGAACCGCGGGAACCTATACGCAAGGTCGCCATAAAATGCGGTCTACTTTCCCGGGCCGTGGGTTGGCCCTGAATTCAAAGTACTGCTCGCTGCCTCGGACTTCGCCTTCTCGCGAAGGTTAAAGATCCTGCGCACCAGTTCGATCACCGTCGTGGATTCCGGCTCTTTGGCCGCAGTCTTCAGCGTCGTAATCGGCGTGTGCATGATTTTGTTGATAATGCCGCGGGTCATCGCTTCCACCGCGAGTTCCTGCTCCGGCGTCAGCTCGCCTAAGCGTCCGCGTACCCGGTCGATCTCTGCCTGCCGCACCGTCTCGAGGTGCTCTTGCAGGGAAACGATCGTCGGCACCACGTCCAGGGTGCGAAGGCGCTCTTCGAATTTCTCGACCTCGGAGTTAATAATGTCCTCGGCGCGCTGCGCCTCCTGCGTCCGGTCGGAAAGGTGCGATGCCACCACTTGTTGCAGGTCGTCGATGTCGTAGACGAACATTCCGTCAAGGTCGTTCATTTTCGCGTCGACATCGCGCGGCACCGCGATATCGAGGAAAAACATCGGTCGATTCTTGCGGCGGCTCAGGAATCTCTCGCCGTGCTCTTTGCGGAAGATCGCGACCGGCGCACCGGTGGAGCTCAGAACGATATCGGCCTTGTCCACCGTGTCATAGAGATGCTCGATCGGTACCGCTTCCCCGTTAAACTTCTTCGCCAGGGCGACTGCCCGTTCGTAGGTGCGGTTAGCAACATAGATCTTCGCCGCGCCGTGTGCGATGAAATGCCGTGCTGCCAGCTCGCACATCTTTCCGGCGCCGACCAGGTACACCGACTTGCCTTGCAGCGAGCCGAAAATCTTCTTCGCCAGCTCCACCGCCACGGAAGCAATCGACACCGAGGAACTGGCGATCGAGGTATCAGTCCGCACTCTCTTCGCCACCGCGAATGCGCGGGTCAACAGGGCATCGAGTTGGGAACTGACCGCGCCCACGGCACGCGCCGTCGCGTAAGCCTCTTTCACCTGCCCGAGGATTTGCGGCTCGCCTACGACCATGGAGTCGAGGCTGGAAGCGACGCGAAAGATATGGCGTACCGCTTCGGTCTCGCGATACTCGTACAGGAACGGCGCATATTGGTCCACGTCGATCTGGTAGAGCTGCCGCAGGAAGCCGCGCATGTCGGCGTTGCCGTTTACGGAGCGCGCCAGCATTTCGACCCGGTTGCAGGTCGAGACAATCATTCCCTCTTCAATTCCCGGATAACTGGCCAACATCCTCGTCGCTTCGGGCAGGCGGCTCTCGGGAATGGCGAACCGCTCACGCACCTCCACGGGCGCTGTCTTGTGGTTCACGCCGATGACGAAGAAGTTCATGAGATGTTGAACCTGTGCAGGCGGCTGAAGAAGTTCGCCGCCCACGCGCCTACCGCGGCAATGAAGGCGAAGGCCGCCAAATATGCCGCCTTGCGGCCGCGCCAGCCGGAACTCCAGCGGGTGTACAGCAACAGCATGTACACCAGCCACATGATGATCGAGAGCAGCACCTTCGGATCCGCGAAGAACATGCTGCCATATTTGTTTTCGGCAATCACCGACCCGGCCACCAGTCCAAACGTCATGAACGGGAAGCCCAGCAGCAACGCCCGGTAGCCGATCTCGTCAATGGTCTGCAACGCCGGCAGGCGCCCCATGAAACTCGCCGGCTGCTTCGACTTCAAACTCTTTTCCTGCACCAGGTAGAGCAAGCTCGCGCCAAAGCTGAGAAACAAACCTGCATACCCGGTAAAGATCAGAACAATATGCACAATGATCCAGCTGTTCCGGAGCAACGGCGAGGTGAGCGCAAAGGGATGCTGGCCGATGGCTGAGGCGAAGGTCAGAAAAAAAACGAGCGGGAAGACGAAAATTCCTGGAGAAGTCGTGCGGTACCGTATGAAAAAGATCATGAAAACGACCATGATCATGAACGCCAGCAGTGACTCGGAGTGATGCACTGACGCGTAAATCTTGCCTTCCAAAAAGGCAAACTCAACCAGGGAGACCAGTTGGAAGACCATGCCGAGTCCCACGGCCGGCCCGGCAATCCGGGACAAGAACTCGCCCCGCTTGCTGAGCAGCAGCAGCGAATAGACAAGCCCGAGTCCATAAAAGAAAACCGCCAACCTGAGCCAAAGCAATGGCATAAAGACCGATCAGAGAACCCCTTACCTTGATCAAAAGTATACAGTTAGGCGGAGAAGTCGTAGATCATGAATCACTTGACCCTGTGATCTTCGTCACAAGCGGGGTGATGCCCCTGCGCCTCCGCAAGCAAAGTAGCTGACCAGAGACAACCATTCTCCCTTCTAAGGGTTCTTACCTAGACCATGATGAAGTCAATGGCGGTCTCCAACCTCTTTAGAAGCAAAGGCCTGATCCTGGTGCTCGTTTTTGGCAATGTGGCGCTGGGCTGCACGATCATCGTCCAGGATCGTATCATCCAAGGCCAGAGCCGCCTGATCCATTTACTTTTCCAGGACGCCATGGAGCTGACGACCTATCGGGTCGCCGCAAACCTTAAAGCCAAGAAGCCCTGATTCCCCGAATTGCTCGCAAAACGAAACCGGCAGCCTGGGCGGCTGCCGGTTCGTTTTTATCCTGTTAACGCAGCTAATCGTCGCGTTTCTTCAGCGTTGGACGGTCGTCGTCATTCGACTTACCGGCATCGTCCTGGCGATTGTCGGCCGTAGTGCGGCGCAGCGTCGGGCGGTTCTCTTTCTGATCTTCCACCTTGTGACGGTTCTCCAAGGTAGCGAGTCGCGCCTTTACGTTTTGAAATTCCGACGTGTCGTCGATGTACTGATCGCGTGCGGGAAGGATCTTTGCAATCTCTTCCTGAGATTTCTCAATGCGATCGGGGGTCTGCGGATGCGTGGAGAAAGCCTTGGAAAGCGATCCGGGCTTCTTCTTCTCCTTGGCTTGCACCTTTTCGAAGAAGGCAATGAACGCCTGCGGATCGTAGCCGCTGGCGTACATATATTGCAGGCCCAGGTAATCGGCTTCTGCCTCGAAGCCACGCGAGAACTTCAAGAAAGTCATCGGCAAGGCAAGGCTCGCTGCCGACTGCAGCGCATAGCCAAGACCGCCGCCTACGAAAATCAGCGGAATCGAGGCGAAATTCGCAATCTGGGCGCGGGTCATTTGCCGGGTGGCATGGCGCGCGGCCACGTGCGCGATCTCATGCGCCATCACCCCTGCCAGTTCGGCTTCTTCATCGGCTGCCAGAATCAGGCCCGAGTTCACATAGAAAAACCCGCCGGGAAGAGCGAAGGCATTGATCTCGTCGGAATCGACGACCTTGATCGTGAACGGCACCTTGGCGTCGGAATTGCGCACCAGGTTCTGGCCGATACGGTTGACATACTCGGTCACGACGGGGTCTTGGACCATCTTCATCCCCGACTCGATCTGCATGGCATAGCCCTTCCCCATGCGGATCTCGCTCTCGATCGAATACCAGTCGCCCGGGCTCTTGCCGGTTCCGATGTGCCGATTGCCGATCGCGGAGACGTCGTCGCGCGAGCCATCGTGCTTCACGTCGGTCGCCTTCGGCAGGTTCTCCGTGGCTTCACTGGCAAGCGGATCCTTGGCGGCCGGTTTCGCCGAACTGCTAGCGGCATCGCCACTGCTGGTACTGGTGGTGCCGGTTTGCGAAGCATCCGGAGTCGTGGTTGCCGTGGGGTTTGCCGCGGGTGCAGTCTGTGCAGGATCAGCGCTTGGCTGCGAGGCCGTATTTTGCGTAGAGGATGTGGATGGGGAGGACGGGGTCGAAGGCTGCTGCGCGGGGGCGGCGGAATGGTCGCCCGCATCGTTGGACTGTGCCGGCGCCGACTGCGCCATAACCACGCCGGAAAGCGCCAGTGCAACCGTCAGAACGAGCGGTTTGTACTTCATGGGAGACTCCCGATGGCTGGGGTATTTCAATTATAGGCGTTTGGCGGTTCGGCCAAATCGCACAAAGCCGAGCTGCACAAATATATACGATGCGGAAAATCCGACAGGCGTCCAGGATACCCGCTGCCTATCCCACTTCCACACCTCGTGTGATTTAGACGTACCTCAACTCTGAGAGGTAGTAGGAGCGGTGGGCTTTTTCTTTTCAGGCGCTTCCACCTGGAGAATTTCGATCTCCGTGGCGTGCCATTCCCCAGCATTGTCCTGTTCCGCCGTCACCCGGACCTGGGTCCCAGCCGGCAGGACCTTGGGCACAGGCGTCTTGCGCTGTGTCGGCGGCACGTCCTCGCTGTAACGAATCTTCGCACCGTTCACATACACGCGACGAATGCTATGGTTGCGGCCCTCGATGTACACCCAGGTATCGGGGTGTTCCGGGCCTTCCACTACGGTTCCCCGGAACTCCCCTGCCGTTCCGGCCACTAGCGGAAGGGCCAGAACGGTCGCTAGTAGAAAGACGAATGCCACCTTCATGCCACGTTTAGATGCGCTATTCGCAAATACCGTACTCTTCTCGGCTTTCAGGGGTGGCAGCGAAGGAGAGCGGAATGAGCCTGATTTGTTACTATGGAAATTCAGATACTACGGTTACTGAATTGCACATATCGCAACCGTAACTGCGGCTCCGGAAAGATCAACCTCTTCTTACGGTACTGTACGCATGTATCTCCTGGAGCAGTGTTTGCTCTCTTGAGGAAGGAAGATCGCCGATTCCGCGGCAGAGACAGAAGCATGCATGACGCGTCCCAGTGTGAGTACTTGGGTATCCACCTGTGAACCTATTCGTTCGGAGCGGCCGAATCATGAAACTCTTTTTATTAGCGGCAGTGTTAGGACTTAGTCTTTCGGGGTTCGCGGGCCAGACCACGGGAGGCGGCCAAAACTCGAACGTGCCCTCCCAGGCAGGCGCCCTGCGGGTGAATACGCCCAAGGCCAATGAAAATCTGGCGCAGACATTTGTCCACGTCTCGTACCAACTGGTGAACCGCGGCGCGGACCCTGCTTCCTCTCCCAATTTCACGGTGCAGCTCGACGGCAACGATCCCATCACCACCACTGCGCTCGAGTACACTTTTACGGGGCTGGCGGCGGGCACGCACACCGTGACGGTCACGCTGGTCGATGCGAACGGCGTTCCCATCGCGAACTCTTCGGTCTCCACCAAATTCACTGTCAGTGACGGTAACCGTCCGAACCGCAATCCCTCCAGCTTCCTGCAATCGACCCAGGGCGTGCAGCTCGCGAGCAGCGATCTCGGACTCTCGGACGGAGCTCCGCTGCCGATGCTGTCGGTATTGGGCTTTGCGATTTTGGTCGGTGGTATCTGTACCGCTGCCCGCGAATCCGGCAAGTAGTTCTTTTCGTATTCCAGCAACCGGCTCGTTTTAAGCACTCTTTCACGGTATTTTCCAGTTCTTTGCGCGGTCCGTCGGACGGAATCGCAGCCGCTACAATAAAACCGTGAAAACTTCCGACGTGATCGTCGTAGGCGCGGGCGTGATCGGGCTCTCCCTTGCGTGGACCCTGCGCAAACACGGCCTTCATGTACAGCTGATCGAGCGCGGTGAGCCGGGCCGCGAGGCCTCTCACGCGGCGGCAGGCATGCTCGCGGTTTGCGATCCCCACAACGATCCCGCCATCCTGCCCCTGGCCGAACGCAGCGCTTCGCTCTATCCGGAGTTTGTGCACGAAATCGAAGATGAGTCTGGGACGAGAGTCGACCTCCGCGATGAGGGCGTTATCACTTTCCTCGATCCAAGCTCCTATTCGGCGCTGCATCCTGCCTCACGTCCGATTGATGACCAGGAGCTGGCAACGATGGAACCCGGCGTCGTTCCCCACCGCAACAGTTATTTCTTGCCCGAACGGTGGGTGGATCCCCGCTTGCTCTGCGCCGCTCTGCTGCAAGCCTATCGACATCGCGACGGCGACCTGGCCAGCGGCTCTAACGTTCTGTCAGTCGATTTCGATGGATCCGCTTTCGCCGTGAAGACTCATCAGAGCACCTACCATGCCGCGAAAGTGGTCAACTGCTGTGGCGCCTGGGCGGGACAGGTTGGCAACAACGGAATTCCCACGCGTCCGGTGAAGGGCCAGATGCTCAGCGTCGTCTCGATTGCTAATCCTGAGCCTGTTGCGCCGTTTCTATGCCATGTGATCCGCGCGCCGAAGGTTTACCTGGTTCCCCGGAGCGATGGCCGCATTGTTGTCGGCTCAACCCTGGAAGAGGCGGGGTTCGACAAGCAGGTAAATGCGGACGTGATTCGTCAACTGCACGAAGCCGCCGCCGAGTTTGTGCCCGCTGTGAAGGCAATGCGTATTCACGAGGTGTGGGCTGGGCTGCGTCCCGGAACGCCGGACGGTCGCCCGCTGATCGGCAGAACCGATCAGCCGGGCAGCTTCGTTGCTGCCGGACACTATCGCGACGGCATTCTGCTTGCCCCCGCCACCGCCGAAGTAATGGCGGCACTGGTACTAGGCAAAGAACCCGCCATCGATTTGCGGCCTTTCGCTCCCAACCGCTTTCAGCGCTGACTGCCAAACCCCCGCGTCGAATTCGCATCCTTCCTAGGGAATAAACTCACGGAGGCCGGCAAATGCAGAACAGCAGCGCGTTGGCGCAAGGACTTTTTCACGTTCCCTTCGGGATCGCAAACGGATACATGGTGGGCACTCGGCGGGGATGGTACCTCATCGATACGGGCACCTCCGGCAACGCGGAGAAGATCGTTGACCTGGCCGAACAGCACTTTGGAGACGATCCGCCGGAGGCGATTCTTCTCACTCACGGCCACTTCGATCACGCGGGAAATGCCGCCGAACTCTCCGATTACTGGGACGCGCAAGTCTTCGCGCACGCACTCGAGCTGCCCTTCCTTACGGGGAAAGACAAGTATCCGCCGCCGGATCCCACGGTGGGCGGCTTCATGGGATTCATGATCCGCATGTTCCCGAACAAAGCCTACGACCTCGGCGACCGCGTGGATGAATTCCCGCGCAACCCGCTGCCGGGATGGGAGGTCGTCGAAACACCCGGCCACTCGCCCGGACACGTTTCGTTCTTCCGCAAAGACGATCGCGCGCTGCTTGCGGGCGATGCGATCACCACGGTGAAACAATGCAGCATGGTCTCGATGCTTACCCAGGCCCCGCACGTGTGGCTACCGCCTGAGTACTACACCTGCGATTGGCAGAAGGCACGCGAGTCGGTCGAAAAACTTGCGGGATTACAGCCCAACGTGATCGCCGCCGGGCACGGTCGCCCGATGAGCGGACAGGAAGCCCTACGGCAGTTAGAGGAACTGGCCGCAACCTGGCCGGCTCCGCAACACGGCCGCTACGCGGAAGAACCCGCTGTTACGGACGAGGACGGCATCGTCGCGCTTCCGCCGAAGCCCTTCGATCCGGTGGCCACAACGTTCTACGGGACTGCCGCCGTGCTCGGAACGGCCGGAGTACTGGCCATGGTGAAGAAACGGAAAGCCGCCTGAGCTGACGGGAGCGGGCTTGCATGCCCGTTCCTGTTCTTAGTTCAACTATTTGGTTCCGCGTGCCGCGCGCAGGTCGATCCCCAGTTGCTGGCATTTCTTGTAGAGATGACTGCGCTCCAGGCCTAGAGCCTTCGCGGTATTCGTGATGTGGTGCCCCTGGCGCTTCAGTTCCGCCAGGATCGTCTCCCGTTCGTACTGGGCAACCCGTGAAGCGAGAGGTCCGCCGGGAGTTTCCGGGTTCGGCGCATTGACGGCCTGCGCCTCCGGCAACGCCAGCTCCACCGTGGCGCGATCCACTTCCCCCGTAGTTGCCAGCAGCAACAGCCGCTCCACCACGTTGCGCATTTCGCGTACATTCCCCGGCCAGGAATACCGTTGCAGAGCTTCCACTGCTTCCGCGGAGAACGGAACCGGCTTCCATCCATTCTGCGTGCACACTTGCGCGGAAAAGTGCTCGAGCAGAACCGGGATGTCTTCCTTGCGCTGCCGCAGCGGCGGAAGGATCAGGGGGAAAACGAACACGCGGTGGAACAGGTCCTGGCGGAACTTCCCTTCCTTCACCAGATCTTCGAGGTTGCGATGGGTGGCAACGAGCACTCGTACATCGATGGGGATCGATTTATCACCGCCGACGCGCTCGATCTCCCCTTCTTCCAGCACGCGCAGTAGTTTGGCCTGCATCGCCAGAGGCATATCGCCGATCTCGTCGAGAAACAGGGTTCCGCGATGCGCCTGTTCGAATTTACCGATGTGCCGCGCGGCTGCCCCGGTGAACGATCCCTTTTCATGCCCGAACAATTCCGATTCGATCAGTTCGGCCGGCACTGCCGCACAATTCAGCGTGACGAACGGGCCGCCGTGCCGCGCGCTTTTCTCATGCAAGGTGCGCGCCGCCAGCTCCTTGCCGGTACCGGTCTCGCCGTAGATACACACCCGCGCTTCGCTCGCCGCCACTCGATCGATCTGCGCCATCACCCGACGCATCGAATCGCCTTTCCAGACGATCTCGTGTTTCCCCACGCGGCTGCGCAGCTCACGGTTCTCCACCTCCAACCGCTTCAGACGAAGCGCGTTCTCCACCGTCAAAAGCAACTTGTCGGTCGAGAGCGGCTTCTCGAGGAAATCAAGCGCCCCAAGGCGCGTCGCCTTCACCGCCATTTCGATGTGCGCCTGCCCGGACATCATGACCACTGGCGCGGTCACTCCCGCGGCTTTCAGGTCTTCGAGAAGCGATAGCCCATCGCGGTTGGGCATTACGACATCCGACAGGATCAGATCGAAGGGCCGCGACTTCGCGATCTCCAACGCCCGAGCCGCGTTGTCGCACACCGTGGCGTTATGTCCTGCGAGCCGGAAGGCACGGGAAAGCGAAGCCAGTGTATTGGCCTCGTCGTCCACGATCAGGATGTCGGCTTTCGTCGTCAAGCGTTGGCTCCGGCGGCAACCGTTCGCCGGGGAAGATCGATGATAAACGTTGTTCCCTTGCCCGGCGTGCTCTCCACGGAGATCGTTCCGCCGTGATCCGTAATTACCGACTGTACGATCGCCAACCCGAGCCCCGTGCCGTGCTGCTTGGTCGTGTAATAGGGCGTAAACAGCCGTTCGCACTCTTCCTTCGTCAATCCCGTCCCGGTGTCGGCAACCTCGATCCTTACCGTATCCGCTCGCAAAGAGGTATGGATGGTGATCGAGCCTCCCTGCGGCATGGCGTCCATCGCGTTCAGCACCAGGTTGGAGAGGGCGCGATGCAGGAGTTCGGAATCGACTTCGATGAGCGGCAGCTTGGGATCGAGCTGCAAAATCATCGCGACCGGATTTTCGCGACCCTTCAGCGCAGGCTCATGCAGAGATGCGACTCGTTCAACGATCTCATTCGCCTGCACCGCCTGGAGCTGCGGCTGGGGCATCTTCGAGAAATCGCTGAAGCGCTGAATGATGTTCTTCAGGTTCTGGATCTCGGCCATGAGGGTCGTGGTGCTCTCGTGAAAGATTTCGTCGAACTCCTGCGGAGCCATCTCACGCGCCTTTACCAGGTTCTCGACGGTGAGCTGCAGCGGAAAGAGCGGGTTCTTCAGCTCATGCGCCAGCCGGCGGGCCAACTCTCTCCACGCCGCCACGCGCTCCGCCTGGAGCAGCCGTTCACGCTGCTCGAGCAATTGCGAGGTCATACGGTTGAAAGCCTCCGCCAGGTCTGCGATTTCGCCACTCGCGTTCTGCGGGCTCACACGCACATTCCAATCGCCCTCGGCAACCTGCCGCGATGCGGCAGCCAGTTCCACGATCGGCCGTGTCACCCGCCCGGTAATCCACAAACTCACCGCGATGGCCAGCAGTATCCCGATTCCACCCACGGTAAGCGCGACGTCGCGGATGTGCGTTTCCAGCGCGATCAGCCCACGGCGGGGACTCGAAATCAGCAGCACGCTTGCTATCGAGCCGCTGCTGTCCATCAACGGAATGGCGGTGGTGAACAGGCTGTCCGTGCGATCGAGCGTCGGCGAGACAACCGCGCTCACCTCGTTGCGCCTCTCCAGCGCAAGTTTGATCAACGGCTCATACATTCCCGGCGAGGCCACCGCGCCATCCAGGGCGACCAATTCTTGCGGCTGGAATCCACCGCTTCCGCGATACAGAATGACCTGCGTTCCGGCGGGAACAGTCAGTGACTGCAAAAACTCCCGGTCCACGCGTTCCCCGCCTACGAGATGAACGCTGCTCTCTCCCGAACGCACTGTCGTAACCGCGAAGAGACCGAGCGCAGTTCCTTGCGGCAGGTCCTCTTTCTTCAGGAATGCCGGGCTGCTCTCATCTGGAATCGGATCCTTGTATCCGAAACGCGCCGGCCACTGCGCCGAACTGAGGATGGTTCCGTCGGGACCGAGAAGTTCGAGAAAATCAAGCCCGTATTCCTGAGCGAGGGTGGCGGCTTCGTTCAAATAGATCGAGGAATCTCCGCCATGGCCGAGATCGAACGCGATACGCGCGACCGGCTCGCTGCTCCCCATGCGATGCAGCCGGTTCTGCACCTCAATCCCGCGACGGTCGAACTCGCGATGGAACTGCGCGGCCAGCGAATCGGTGCGCTCCCGGTCGGCTGCGGCGAACGCTTCGCGCGTACGCAGAGACACCACATAGGCCACCGCCGCCACTGCGCAGATTACTGTCAGCGAGAAAACGAGCAGCAGCCGCTGGCGCAGGTTCATTTGCCGTCCTCCAGCCAGAAATCCGCTACCCGGATGGACCCATCCGTTTTCATCGATAGATCGTGCAGGCGGGCGCTGCAGGCAAACGCTCTCGGCAGATACAGAAGCGGAATCACGCTGCGTTTCGAGAGCAGTTCCTGTTCCTGATGAAAGACGGCGGCGATGTCGTCGGCTGGAGCGCGCTCTCCCGGCGCAAGTTGCCCCGCAACATCCACAAACGCTGCCGACGGATTGCTCTCCTCCACATGCACTCTCATCAGGCGAAGCGAAGTGCGCGAGGTCGCTGTACTGGTACGCACCGCGATACCGGCATCGCGCGCGTTGAGCACCAGCCGCTCGGCAATGAGTTGCAGCACTGGGTCATTGCCATCCGCAGATAAAACCAGCTCGGGAGCGGGATGGATTTGCGAGCGCAACTCCTTCGCCCGGGCAAGGTTCTGCGAAGCGTGGAAGGCGAACGAATATCCACTCAACCAGTTCGGCAGGAGGCTCGCCGTCATCTCTCCCTGCTTCTGAAACAGGACGTTCCACAGGGAGTCGCGATCCAGGCTCAACGCCAAGGCCTCTCGCAGCCGCGCGTCCTGCAACGCCGGGTCCGTTTCGTTAACCACCAGTGCGATCAGGTCCGTATCTCGGGACACAGCGAGGCGCATGTGGCCCTGCTGCGCTTGCCGTAATTGCTCGGCGGGGACCTCGACCAGGTCCGCGCGCCCAACCCCAACGTCGAGCCACTGATCGCGCAGCGACCGTCCACCACGAAGCTCGATCGCGTTGACAAAGGGACGCGCCCGCCACGAATCCTCGACCGCAGTGAGATTGACCGCGCCATTGGAGATCCCGGCAAATTTGAAGGGCCCTGTCCCGACTGGATTGCCGCTTTCATCCTTGCGCGCGATCGCATACCGCGAGTTGCTGAGGATGGCCGGAAGGTTCGGCACCGGAGTTTCCGACTCGAAAACAACGGAATCACCCGCAACATGCACCGAACGCCATGGACAGCCGCCGCAATCCTGCGCGGTCAGCGACTGCACCACCGTTGCCGCGGAGAGCGGGGTGCCATCGTGAAAACGCACATCTGACCTCAACCAGAACTGCCACCGGCGATCGTCGCTCTGCGACTCCCAACGCGTCGCCAATGCCGCCTGCACGTGCCCAGCATCATCCAGCTCCGTCAGCGAGTCGAAGACCAGCATGCGCACCGCGCTCGTGGCCCATTGCGACGAATCTGCGCGCATCTCGATCCGCAACGTGCCGCCCTGCCTCGGCCGCGTGCGTGCCTCGGCGAGCGCCGGCCACAGGATGACGCTAGCGGCCGCAAGCAACGCTAATGCTGTACGCCTCATATCGTCCTCCCGTCGTGTTGTGCATTACCGCATTCACCGTGGTCCCATCGATCGAAGACCAGAGCGCGGAGATCGGGCCCTCGAAGTTCAACGCAGCGCTCATCAGGACCGGCTCGCGGTCCGGAATCTCGTAGGCACGCAGTGACTCCGATCCATCGCCGGCAGCGGAGACAAGGATCTGGGTACCCAGCCCGCAGGCATCGTGCACCGCCGCCAGATCGCTGCCCCAATCGGCACTCATGGGCGCCGGAAGCCGCCGCTCGTTGACCCCATCGCTCTCGTGCACCACGCCATCGATCCCGGCGAAGATCCACAGCGTGTAGTTGCTCCGCGGCAGGTCGGCCGCGGTAAAGAACGGGGAGACCTGTTTGCCGAACCCGGGCAGGAGCGCGCCGGTAAAGTAGTTGTGCGCGGCATTGAACAACGCCTTCTGCGAGCCGAGCGGCCACGGATCGTCGCTCTCCCGGCAGGTGACATTGATGGGCGTCGATACGCTGCTGCTGCAGATCACGCCGGGCAAATACGCGTCGAAGAGATGATCGCGCCCGATCACCACACGGCCCCGCAGGTCGCGCGGAAAGGGCCGGGAGTGCACGATGGGAAACGCCTGCTCCAACTCGTACTTCGTGCCCGTCGATCGGTAGAGCGCAACGTTCGTTGCATCGAGCACCACCAGGTGCATATCGTTGCCGGCCTGGATCGTCGCAAAATCCAAAATCGCATCCGCTTGGGAATAGACCAGCGACTTCTTCAGCGTCATCGCCGGAGCCCCGGAAGCAACCACCGCACCGCCGACGCGGGCCACGGGAACGAGCGCTGTCTTCGAGTCGCTGCCCTGCCCGACCTCCGCCACCCACAGCCAGCCCTGGAGGTTTTCGGAGAGCGTAATCGCAATCGTCGTCGCTGCGTCTTCCGCATCGCGCACTTGGATCCCGTTGATCCGCAGTTGCGCCTCGAGGTCTCGCCGGATCACCGCGACCTCATCATTCGGAATTGCGGATTGATTGCGAATCGTGAGAGTTGCCGTGCCTGGGCCGGAAATATTGGCGATCTCCTTGGCCAATCGCGCGGACGGCGCAGCCCAGGTCGTCTCCGGAGCAGCCGCGTAGGAAGGCGCGGCGCTCGCAACGAGCAGCAGGAGCCCGAGCAACCACTTCATGCAGGTCATTGTCTGCCGCGAATTATATTCCGTGACTCTCATAGCGGCCCCATGAATTCCATTGTTACCAGAACGCTTCAACGAAAAAACCGGGCGACCGGTTACAGCGCAGCTGTCGGTCACCCGGCCCTTGCATCGCCACACCAGTTGGCGAATCTCTAGTGCTGCCCTCCCTGCTGCGAGATCGGTGGATCGTCTTCCGCCGCAGCCCGGCCGGGCGCACCGAAGCTCTTCATCACGTCGTTGGCAAAGAAGAATTTTCCGTCCGAGGGCACCATCATCACCTGGATCTTGTCGGACAACTTCTCGGCCACGATCTTGTTAATCAGAAGCGGATTCTGTTTCAACACCGCCGCCTCGCCTTTCAGCCTCTCCGCATCCGCCACCGCGGTTACGCGGATCCGATTCGCCTCGGCTTCGGAAAGCATGTTGCGCCGTTGCAGTTCGGCCTTGCTGTCGATCACCTTCGCTTCCGCCGCGGCCTCCGCGTTCTTGATCGTCGATTCCTTACGGGCCTCCGCTTCGAGCTTGGATTGCTGGATCTGCTTTTCCTTCAAGGGCAACGTGTATTGCATGGCATCGGATTCGCTCTTGGCCTGGATCACCCTCACCTGCGCCGCGCCCTCCGCCTGTTTTACCTGCTGCGCCTTCTGGGCCTCGGCCTCGAGCTCCGAAATGCGTACCTCCTTCTGCTGCATTTCGGTCTGCACCGAAAGCTGATCGTTCTGCTGCTCCTTGAGCAGGAGATCCTCCAGGCCCTTGGCATATTCCGGCGGCAGTTGGATGTCGCGCAACATGACCTCTTCCACGATCACGCCATCCTTGCCGAGCTTCTGCGTAATGATGCCCGCCGCCCGCTGCCGTACCTCTTCCCGCTTTGTGCTGAACATTTCGCGGACGTTATAGTTGGGTGCGATTTCGCGCCACGCGCTGGCCACCACGGGCGGCACAAGTTCGGTCTCTACCGGCTGCGGCAGGTGCGACTGGATGTAGTCGAGCCGCTTGGGATCGAGGCGGTAGCGCACAGTAATGGCGAGCCCCAGCGAGAGTCCCTCCTTGGCCTGCACGGTCAGCGCGCTCTTCCCATGTTCAGCCCCGGTCTTCGAGTCGTTGGTCACGCCCGTCGTAAACAGCTTGTCGCGGGTATCGAAGGTCTCCACGTGTTCCAGCACCGGAGTGACGAAGTGCACTCCCGGATACAACGTGCCTGACAAAGTGCCGCGGGTCTCGCTGACGCGCACGCCCGCGGCCCCGCTAGGGACCACGGCAATACTCGCCGCAATCAGCATCGGAGCCCACGCCAGCGCCAGGAGAACGACGGTCGTCTTCCAGCGGATCGGTTCCGGCTCCGCGATCGGAACGCCGGTCGCAACCGAACGCCGATACTGGATTTTGAGAAATGCGTCATAGGCAGCGATCGTCGCAGCCACCAGGATCAACCCGATCCCGGACATCATCAGCAGATACTTGAATAGCAGCATGGCAACCTCCTCAGAGTTGCTTGTTACGTTTGACACCGCTTTCGACCTTCACCGGCACGGTTTGTCTCTGGAAGAAAATCTTGAACAGTCCGCCAAAGATCACCTCTTCCGCCAGCAGGGCGCACGAAACGGAAAACACCAGCCCGCCGACAACCGTCAACACCGTCATCGCGCTTTGCATGGTTCACCTCCACTCCAAACTTCCTCGGAATTTAGTTAGCGGCCGCCCGCGCTGGCCATGTTTGTCTCGACCGCAGCCATCACCGTCGCGTCCGCGCTGCCGCCGAACACCTGCGCGACTTGCGCATCGCGTTCCCCATGGATCTCAACCGTGTCGCCGACCTTCACCAGGGGAAAGAGTGCTTCCAGATCCTTCTTCGCCATCCGAATGCAGCCGTGCGAAGCGGCTTTTCCGATCGAACTCGGGACATTGGTTCCATGGATCCCATAGCCGCTCTCGCTCAACCCCATCCAGCGCGTGCCCAGCGGGTTCTGCGGCCCCGGGGCGACCACCGTTCCCTTGTGGTAGTAGGTCGGATTGGCCAGCCGGCTTTTGATGGTGAAGGTGCCTTCGGGGCTGGGGGTCGAATCCTTGCCAACCGCGACTGGGAAAACCTGGACCACCTTGCCGTCTTCGAGCAGTGCCAGCTTGCGATCGGGAATGCTGATCAGTAGGACCCGCTTGGAGTCGACAGTGGGCTTCGAAATCGTCTGCGCCATCGCGCTCACGCTCAAAAAAAGAAGAACCATCGTTCCCATCCACGTCGCTTTTCCGTTCCGTGTCCCGATCTTCATTGCGTTCCCCTGGTCTGTTTCCGCCGCTTGACGCCCTGAGGAAGTGCATGGCTCAAGCCAACTGCCATCAAATTGAAAACAAAAGGCTTAGTTCATGACGCAGAAAGGGAAACGTGGCTGGCGAGACACGTCCGTGTCAGGGTTGACACAACGCAGCGGGAATTATTCGACGAGAGTTGCCACTTGGAGGAACAACGAGACATCTGGATAGGGGCCAACGCGTCCCATCCACCGATTTCATCCAACGAATCCAAGAAGGAGATCACTCATGGAAAATCTGGCTCTGTTTGCCCGTCTTGAGGCCAAACCCGGCAAAGAAAAGGAAGTAGAAAACCTGCTCCGCTCCGCCCTCGCTATCGTTCAGGAGGAACGCGGCACCACCACCTGGTATGCCTTCCGCATCGGCCCAACCAGCTTCGGTATTTTCGACGCCTTCCCGGACGAGACCAGCCGGCAAGCGCACCTTACCGGCAAGGTCGTGGACGCCTTGAACGCAAACGCCGCGCTTTTCGCAAAGGCGCCGGAAATCAGCAAACTCGATATCCTCGCTTCAAAAACGGCCCACGTCGGCACCAAGGCTGCCTAGCCGCTCCTCAAGAGCTACGAGAGGGCCGTTCAATAGACGGCCCTCTCACTCGCCAGAACCATCCTCTTGTTGTATCCTCGCGTCCCGCCGTTCCGGTTGCGTTCAACCGGGCGGCTGACGAAATCCATAAGAGGAAACCGCGACCATGTCATCCACGAACCCGGTCCCGTTCGAAGCTCCGCAAAACAAGCCTGTGCCTCCCTCACCGTGGGTTTCGCTGCTCGTGGTCGCGCTCCTCGCCGGGGCCGCCGCGGTGATCTTGCGGATGCCCGCCGCTGCCGCTTGGGCCCAGGGCTACGATCCCACCGGCAATTGGCTGGTCTCCACGCTGGTCGCCTCGATTCCAGTCATCGTGCTGCTGGGCGCACTCGCAACCACCAAGGTGAGCGCGCATTGGGCTGCGGTGCTGGGCCTGATTGCCGCGCTATTGGTCGATGTCTTTGCCTTCCATATGCCCGGTCGCATGGCCGCCACGACCGCCGTTTACGGCATCGGCTACGGGCTGCTGCCCATCGGGTGGATCATCGTCAACGTGATCTTTCTCTATAACCTCACCGTCATCACCGGCCGGTTTCAGATCATGCAACACAGCCTGATGAACGTGACCCAGGACCGGCGTCTTCAACTCCTGCTGATCGCCTTTTGCTTTGGCGCGTTTTTCGAGGGTGCTTCGGGATTCGGAACGCCTGTCGCCGTGACCGCCACCATCCTCATCGGCCTTGGTTTTCGTCCGCTGGAAGCGTCGGGCCTGTCGCTCATCGCCAACACCGCGCCCGTCGCTTATGGCGCGTTAGGTACGCCTATCCTCGGACTCGCCGGTGTAACTAAGATCAGCGAAATGGTGCTGGGCGCGCAGGTCGGACGCATCCTGCCCTTCTTCTCGTTCCTCGTTCCCTTCTGGCTGATCGTTGCCTTTGTGGGCTGGGGCGCGATGCTCGAGATCTGGCCGGCCATTGCAGTGGCGGGCATCTTCTTCGCTATTCCGCAATACCTGATGTCGAACTTTCACGGCCCATGGCTGGTCGATATTGTGGCTTCGGTCATCTCCATGGCAGCTCTCATCACCTTCATGCGATTCTGGAAGCCGAAACGGGTGTGGCGCTTCCCGGGCGAAGGCGAAGACGTGGGACACGATCCCAACCGCTACACTGGAGCCGAAGTGTTTCGCGCCTGGGTTCCGTGGCTCGTCCTCAGCATTTGCGTATTCGTATGGGGTACCCCACAGGCGAAGAAATTCCTCGATGGCCTCTCCGCCCCGAAGTTTCCGGTGCACGGACTGCATAACCTGGTGCTGCGCGTGCCGCCCGTCGTTGCCGCCCCGACCAAAGAAGGTGCAGTGTTCGTGCTGAGCTGGCTTTCTGCGACTGGCAGTGGAATTTTTCTTGCGTCGATTATCGCCGGGATCATCATGGGGCTGAGCCTGCCCAAGTTGCTCAGGCACTATGGCATCACTCTGCTCAAGGTCCGCTTCTCGCTGCTTACGATCAGCGCGATGATGGCCATCGGCTTCCTCACGCGCTATGGCGGCCTCGACGCGACCATGGGTCTTGCCTTTGCGCGAACCGGGGTGCTCTATCCGTTCTTCGGAACCATGCTCGGGTGGCTCGGCGTGGCGCTCACCGGCTCCGACACCGCCTCCAACGTTCTCTTCGGAAGCTTGCAGAAGATCTCGGCGCAGCAACTGCATCTTTCGCCAACGCTCATGTGCGCGGCCAACAGCGCCGGGGGTGTAATGGGCAAAATGATCGACGCCCAAAGCATCGTCGTGGCCAGCACCGCCACCGAATGGTATGGACACGAAGGCAAAATCCTGCGCTTCGTGTTTTTCCATTCGATAGCGCTCGCTGCCCTGGTGGGGATTCTCGTCACGCTTGAGGCGTACGTCTATCCCTTCACACGGCTGGTGATTCCGTAGTCCTCGCTAAAAGGAAAGAGGGGCTTCGCTCTCGGCGAAGCCCTTTTCTTGCTCTCCCCTATTGTTCGAGGTTCACGATGGTCGGTTGCGCAGCAGTCGGATTGGCGCAACTGATCTTCTTTGCCGAAGTGATGTAGCACACCAGCAGGGTGTTATTGTTCGCATCGTTGATCAGGAAGCGGCCCGTACTGTCGAGGAACCTGTTAAATGTGGCGAGTTAGCAGGGGGGAGATGGCGCTACTGGCTCGACTTCGCCAACCGAGCATCGACTGTCTTCACAACTTTAGAAAGGTTTTGCCACGTTCTCACGTACAAATTCTCCGTAACCGTCCGAATTCCCATCCTGGCATTCGCACCGCTCTTGTCTTGAGGCAGCAAGCTCTCTGGACCTCGCTGCGACGGCGCATCCCCGTCCTGTGTACTGCCCTTCCTTGTGCAATGCGCGTATCATTGCGGTGTAGTCACTGATTCTGTCGTTTGCACTTTTAAAGGCGATTTATGGCTGATCCCAAGATAAGAGTACTGGTCGCCAAGCCTGGCCTGGATGGCCATGATCGCGGCGCCAAGGTAATCGCACGCGCGCTGCGCGATGCCGGAATGGAAGTCATTTACACCGGCCTGCGCCAGACTCCCGAAATGATTGTCACTGCCGCGCTCCAGGAAGATGTGGACGTGATCGGGCTCTCCATCCTCAGCGGGGCGCACAATGCAATCGTGCCGCGGGTGAACGACCTGCTCAAACAGAACAAGATGGACGACGTCCTGCTGCTGGTCGGCGGCATCATCCCCGATGTCGATGTCGAAAACTTGAAGAAGCTGGGCGTATCGGCCGTGTTCCAGCCGGGTACTCCGATGGACGACATCATCTCGTACATCCGCTCCAACGTACGTCCGCGTGGAGTGCCGGCGGTCTAAGGTCGATGGACGAAAACACCCGGCGCATTCGCGCCCTCCTTCAACAGACGGTTGGCCCCGCGCCCTGGTATTGGGAGACCTTTCCCGGAATCCAGGGCGCGGCGGGCCAACATTTCGTCTGGCAATTCCATGGCAACCAGGGGGCGCTTGCTTACCTGGTTTCGCTCAGTCTTTCCACGGAACCCGATGTTCCTCGCCTCGCGCTGAATACCTATGTGCGTCCGTTCCTCGTGCAGGGGTCACGTTTCGGATTGTGGTGTCCCCAGGGCCGTTACATCCGCATGGCCGTGTTCGATGCCGAACAGTTGAAGCCGTTCGAATTCGAAGCTGTGGCAGGATGGTTCAAGCAGTCAACCGAGCGCATCTATTCCGCCACGGCACCGCTTGCGGATTTTGAGTTCGATGGCATGCTTCCGCAAGGAACGCACAGCATCGAGTTCCCGCCCGAGTTTCAAGGCATCCACGAGTTGCAGATGGTGACTTCGTATCCAGCCAAGTCGAAGGAGGATCCGCACGCCGCCGTGTATGTCGTCTATCCTCACGCCGGACTCGTCGAGGTGCTTCCCCAGCGTTGGTTTACCGCCAAAGACTTCGATGTAGGTTACCAATGGATCAGTCGCGTGACCCGCGATCCGGAGACGCATCGACTGGTGGGAGAAGGCGTACGTATCGGAGGATTCGAACTGACCGAAGACGGCTGCGATATCGCGGAGCGTTTCGAACTCGCTTGACCTCCGGCGAAGCAGCGCAGTACATCCTTGATTCGCGCGACGGCTGCACCTTGCTACGGCTGGTTTCCGAGGATGCTACCAACCGGCTCTCGCGAAGCCGCGTCCTGGCACTCACCGGCGCGGTTGCAGATCGCGCTCGGCAAAACTCACCGCAACCGTTGATCCTATGCGGCAACCCGAGATTCTTCTCCGTCGGCGCTGATCTCTCCGAAATTTCTGCGCTGCGCGGACATGACGCGTTCGAGTTCGCGCAGATGGGACAGCGGCTGATGACAAGCGGTCGCCGAATTCCCTGCTCCGACCTGTGCCGTGGTGGAAGGCTGGTGCATGGGTGGCGGCTTCGATCTCGCGCTCGCCTGCCAGTTTCGTATCGCCGGCCCGCATGCCATCTTCGGCCACCGTGGCGCGGCGCTCGGGCTAATGACTGGGTGGGGTGGGACGCAGCGCTTGCGCAGGCTCATCGGGAAAGCCCGCGCGCTAGAAATATTTCTAACCGCGGAAAAGATCCACGCCGCCAAGGCGTTGCAGTTCGGGATCGTGGACACGTTCGCCGCCGATCCTTTTGCCGCCGCCGTAACCCTGCTCGATCAGTTTTCCCAAGGTCACAATACAGAGAAGCTCTAGGAATTCGCTCGCTATTCCGGATTTGCTCCGATCCCGTCGCTGTCGTACCCTTGGGAGTTTGCTCGGCATGGAGACACTCGAGGGAATGACTAAAAACGAACAAACCGCGAACAATCTTCTGCCCAGTAAGGTCGATGCGGGCAGCGCGCGCTTTCAAAAGAATGAACATGCCTTGGCCGAGATGGTCACGGCGTTGCGTAACGACGAGAACATTATCTTCCAGGGCGGCGGCGACAAGGCGATCGAGAGCCAGCACAAGAAGAACCGTCTCACCGCGCGCGAACGCATCGACCTTCTGCTCGATCCCAAGACCGGTTTGTTTGAACTCGGTGAGTTCGTCGCCCATGGAATGTATGAAGAATGGGGTGGCGCGCCATGCGCGGGCGTCGTCACCGGCATTGGCGAGATTCATGGGCGCAAGTTCATGCTCATCGTGAACGACGCCACGGTGAAAGCCGGGGCTTTCTTCCCCATGACTGCGAAGAAAGTCATTCGCGCCCAGAACATCGCCATCGAGAACCACATTTCCACCATCTACCTCGTGGACTCTGCCGGCGTCTTCCTGCCTCTGCAAGAAGATGTCTTTCCCGACCAGGACGACTTCGGCCGCGTCTTTCGCAACAACGCCGTCATGAGCGCCATGGGCATTCCGCAGATCACCGCCATCATGGGCATGTGCGTGGCCGGCGGCGCATACCTTCCGGTCATGTGTGACCACATCCTGATGACCGAGGGTAGCGGACTCTTCCTCGCCGGACCCGCCCTGGTACAGGCCGCGATTGGCGCGAAGTACACGGCGGAAGAACTCGGCGGAGCCGAGATGCATTCGCAGATTAGCGGTACCGTCGATTTCCGTGAACCCAACGATCATCTGTGCATCGCGCGCATTCGCTCGCTCGTCGAGAAGATGGGCCAGCGCCACAAGAGCGTCTTCAACCGCCGCGATCCCGAGGATCCCAAATATCGTCCCCAGGAGTTGTATGGCATTTACGATGGCGATTCCGGCAAGCAGTACGACATGAAAGAAATCATCGCCCGCATCGTGGATGGCAGCCGCTTCGACGAGTACAAATCCGAATACGGCGAAACCGTGCTCTGCGGCTATGCGCGCATTGGCGGCTTCGCGGTGGGTATCGTTGCCAACCAGAAGACCCACGTCCCCCAGACCGACAAGAGCGGCAACAAGCGCCTCGAATTCGGCGGCGTGATCTACACCGAAAGTGCGGAAAAGGCCGCGCGTTTCATCATGGACTGCAATCAGAACCTGGTACCGCTCATCTTCCTGCACGACGTCAACGGCTTCATGGTCGGGCGCGACGCGGAGTGGAGCGGCATCATTCGCGCCGGCGCCAAAATGGTGAATGCCGTGTCCAATTCCGTGGTGCCGAAGATCACCGTGATCATTGGCGGATCGTTCGGCGCTGGCCATTACGCCATGTGCGGCAAGGCCTACGATCCACGCTTCGTCTTCGCCTGGCCGACAGCGAAATATGCGGTAATGAGCGGTGGAGCGGCGGCAAGTACGCTGGTCGAAATCAAAGCTAAGCAACTCGAGCGCAGCGGCAAGAAACTCAGCGAAGAAGAAAAAAAAGAGCTCTTCGACAGCGTGAAAGCCACCTACGAATCGCAGATGGACCCGCGTTACGGAGCCGCTCGACTGTGGATCGACAAGATCATCGATCCCCTCGACACCCGCGCCGCGCTGATCGAAGCTCTCGAAGCCTGCGCGCTGAATCCAGACGTTCCTGAGTTTAAAGTGGGAGTACTGCAAACGTAATGGCGAACGAGATCAAACTCATCGAATGTCCTCGCGACGCGTGGCAGGGCCTTAAGGGCCAGATCCCCACCGAGACCAAGGTCCGCTACCTCCAGGACCTCATCAACGCCGGATTTAAGCATATCGATGCGGCGTCGTTCGTCTCCCCTCGCGCCGTTCCGCAAATGGCCGATTCGGAAGACGTTTTGAAGCAACTCGATCCGCCCGACGACGTCGAGATCATCGGCATCGTGGTCAATGAAAAAGGCGCCGACCGTGCCATTGCCACCGACGCGGTGCGCACCATCGGTTTCCCCTATTCCCTTTCCCCGACCTTTCTGAAAAACAACCAGAACCAGACACTGGAAGAAAACGCCGAAGTTCTTGAGAAGGTCATCGTAAAAGCTCGCAGTGCCGACATGGACATCGTGGTGTATATCTCGATGGCCTTCGGCAATCCCTACGGCGATCTCTGGTCGATCGACGAGGTGATCGAAGGCGTACGTCTCCTGGCCGACGATGGCATTCAGCAGATCTCCCTGGCCGACACCGTCGGTTTAGCAACTGCGCAACAGATCTCGGAGCTCTGCTCTGCCGTGATGAAGGAATTCGATTATCTCGATATGGGCGTGCATCTGCACAGCCGGCACGCCGACGCACAGGCCAAAGTCCTGAGTGCCTACGATGCCGGTATTCGCCGCTTCGATTGCGCTCTCGGCGGCCTCGGCGGCTGCCCCTTCGCCCAGGACATGCTGGTCGGCAACCTTCCCACCGAAGCTGTGTTGGAAGCTCTCCGGCAACGCGGGGTTCCAACTCCCATCCGCAAGCCAATCGATTCTCTTTTGAAAATGAGCCAGGACCTCGCTATCCGCTTCGGCGGTTCCCCACAATAAAAAAGCCGTCCCAAGGTTAAGGACGGCCAGGACCACACCTTCAATTTTCAGGCGCAGATAAGGAGAATTTTCGATGGCGCCCGGGACGTCGCTGCAATAACGACCGCCAGGCAAGCATCGGCAATGGCTGAGGGCATGGCTTAACCAGCCGCTCTCTCGGCGGCTTTCGTTCGCCTATCTCGCCCTCGCAACTCGACTAGTTTCGCCGAGAGCCTTTCGCCGCGCCATCCTACTGCGGTAGCCTGCTATCCTCCTTTTGGGGCAGCGTGACCGATTCATGCCACCCGCTCCGCGCGAGAATCCCTCATGTCCTACAAGACTCTCACCAGCACAACCGAAGCCGGCATCGCAACCATCACCTTCAACCGTCCCGATAAACGAAATGCCATCAGCTATGAACTGATTGACGAGTTGCTGTCGGCATTCGCAGAGGTCGAGAAATCGAGCGCGCAGATCCTCATCCTGACAGGTGCCGGAAAAGCCTTCTGTTCCGGTATGGACCTCGATAACCTGCGCAGCATCACCGGCCGCAGCGCCGAGGAAAATCTGAAGGACACGGAGACAGTCGCCCGCCTCTTCCGCACCCTCTACGACTTTCCGAAGATCACGATTGCGGCCGTCAACGGTCCCGCCATTGCGGGGGGAACCGGGTTGGCGACGCTCTGCGATTTCACCATTGCCTCCAGCGAGGCGAAGTTCGGCTACACCGAAGTCCGCATCGGATTTACCCCCGCCATCGTTTCCTCCTTCCTGGTGCGCCAGATCGGAGAGAAACAGGCACGCGACCTGCTCCTCACCGGCAGGATCATCGATGCGGCGGAGGCATTCCGCCTGGGACTGATCACCGAGGTCGTGCCGCCCGACCAGCTCATGCAGCGCGTCCGGCAGCTCTGCGATACCCTCCTCCAGAACAGCCCCACTTCTCTCATTGCCACCAAGAAACTGCTCAACAGCTTCGGTGCCACGGAACTCGACCGGCAGGTCGAGACCGCAATGCGCGCCAACGCCCAGATTCGCACCACCGACGACTTCCGCGAAGGCGTCAGTTCCTTCTTGGAGAAGCGCAAACCCAACTGGAGCGGCCGGTAACATTTCGGAACTTCTTCCCAGCCCTCAGCGTATCTGCCTGCAGATCAGCTCGAGGGAGTAGGAAATGAGCGCGAAATGGAACTGGGCAATCGACAGCATGGCAATCCGGATGACGGCAAACCTCTTAGCCTTTGGCCTGTGGCTGGCCGCAGGCGTAGCGATCATGGAAGTAGCTGCACGGTCCTAATCCGCTTCTCGGATTTCGTCGTAGTACACGAAGGCAGAGCCCCAGCCGCCTTCTGGTGCGAGCAGAGTTGAATGCGCGTTCGTCCTGCGCATAGACTTCTGGAACGGATATTTGGGAGGCAAAAATGGCAACGGTTAAACCAATCCCGGATGGTTACCACTCCATCACGCCGTATTTGATCATTCGCGGCGCGAAACGAGCGATGGAGTTCTACAGCAACGCATTTGGCGCGAAGGAAGTCTTCAAAATGCTCGACGACAAAGGCGAGGTTGGGCATGCCGAGATGCGCATCGGCAATTCGATTTTCATGCTCGCCGAAGAGAAGAAAGACTTTCCCCACAAAAGTCCTGCCACCCTGGGAGGCTCGCCCGTAAGCATCCTGCTCTACGTGGAAGATGTCGATTCCGTGTTTCGGCAGGCGGTAACGGCTGGCGGCGAGGTCGAACGTCCCGTGGCAGACCAGTTCTACGGAGACCGCACGGGTGGGATCAAGGATCCCTTCGGCTTCAGTTGGTACATCGCCACCCACGTGGAAGACGTTTCACCGGAAGAGATGGAGCGGCGCGCCAAACAGACAGCTACGGCTTAACCACCACGGCCAGCGCTTAACCACAGAGGACACTAAGGGACGCAGAGGATTTGGGGCAACAAAGGCAAAAGGCTCACAGATCCAAAATACCTCTGTGAGCCTCTGCGTCCTCTGTGGCCGTTTTGAATTAGGCGTTCACGGTTTCGGCTTTCTTCGCGTAGCGGTTGTCCACGTACTCGTTCAGAATCGTCGTGAACTCCTCGACGATCTTGTCGCCCTTCAGGGTCGTCATCAGGCGCCCATCGACGAATACCGGTGCTTTCGGCTCCTCAAACGTTCCCGGCAGCGATATGCCGATATTGGCATGCTTCGATTCGCCCGGCCCATTCACGATGCAGCCCATCACTGCGACCTTCATCTCTTCCACCCCGGCATAGCGCGTCTTCCATTGGGGCATCTGTTCGCGGATGTAGGTCTGGATGCGTTCGGCAAGTTCCTGGAAGAAGGTGCTCGTGGTGCGTCCGCAGCCCGGGCAGGCGGTCACCTGCGGGGTGAAGCTGCGAATGCCCATCGATTGCAAAATCTGCTGCGCGACCAGGACCTCTTCCGTGCGGTCGCCATTCGGCTTGGGCGTAAGCGAAACGCGAATCGTATCGCCGATCCCTTCCAGCAACAGTACCGAAAGTCCGGCGGTCGAAGCGACGATTCCCTTCGCACCCATACCTGCCTCGGTCAAACCGAGGTGCAGCGTATATTCACAACGCTTTGCCAGTTCACGATAGACATCGATCAGGTCCTGCACGCCACTGACTTTCGCACTGAGCAGGATCTGGTCCTTGCGCAATCCGTAGCGCTCCGCGATTTCCGCCGACTTCAACGCGCTCACGATCATCGCTTCCATCATCACGTCGCGCGCTTCTTTCGGTTCCGCCAGCTTGGCGTTCTCGTCCATCATCTTCGCGAGCAACTGCTGGTCGAGCGAACCCCAGTTCACGCCGATGCGCACCGGCTTCTGGTTCTCCACCGCCACATCGACCATCATCTTGAAGTTATCGTCGTCCTTTCGGCCGATCGACACATTGCCGGGATTGATGCGGTACTTCGCCAATGCCTTCGCGCAGGCCGGATACTTCTTCAGCAGGATGTGCCCGTTGTAATGGAAGTCGCCAATGATCGGCGTATGGATCCCGATCTTCGCCAGGCCTTCGACGATATGCGGCACACCCTTGGCGGCGTCATCGTTGTTGACAGTGACGCGAATCAGTTCCGAGCCGGCGCGGGCGAGTGCAATGCACTGCTTGATCGTCGAGTCCACATCGGCGGTATCGGTGTTGGTCATCGACTGCACCACGACTGGGGCGTCGCTGCCAACCCGCACGTCTCCGATGCGGACAGTAGGCGTCTTACGGCGAAAGATTGTAGCCATAACTTGTGTACTATTTTAACAGCTCTGCCTAGCAGGCGGGCGATTGGCGCTTGGTCCTTGGTTTTTGGCTAAACTGCTCAAAATGCAGGCTCAACTATCAGTAGCCAAGAGCGAGCGCCAATCGCCTCGGGACAGAAAAAGGCAGCCCATGAGCTGCCTCCCTGCAAAGCTGAAGAAGCTTTACGGTAAATGCTGATGCAGTCCCGGCAGGGTCTTCATGATGTCGTTGTAGATGACCACTGCGGCAAAGAGCATGAGGAATACGAAGGCCACCTGGTAGGCGCGCTCCTTGATGCGCATGCTGATGTCACGGCGCATGAGACCTTCGATCAGCAGCATCAGGATCATGCCACCGTCAAGAATCGGGATTGGGAACAGGTTGAAGATTCCCAGTTGCAGGCTGATGATCGCCATCAGCGTCATGAGCGGCGTCCAACCCGGCTGCCTTGCGGCTTCACCCGACGCCTGCGCGATACCGATCGGGCTCGACATGGTTTTGATCGACACCTGCTTGCGCACCAGCTTGCGGACCAGGTCGATCACCAGCGACGAATAGCGCCTGTTCTCTGCGAGAGAGGTGCGAAGCGCCTTGCCAAAGGGCAGTTTGGTATCGATGATCTTCGGTTCCGATGCCATGCCGATGCGGTAGTGGCTCTCGCCATTGTCGTTTTTCAGTACCGGCGTGATGCGAATCTGCTCTGGCTTGCCCTCGTGCAGGACGGTGAGCTCGACCGGCTGGTCCTTCGTCTTCTGCAGCATGTCGATCATCGCTTTGGTCGAGCGGATCGCTGTTCCGTTCACTGCGGTGATGATATCGCCGACCTGGATACCCGACTTTATGGCCGGCATGTCTGGCTCAAGAGCGGTCACAATATTGGATTCTTCCGGGATCCATCCCGGGTCGCTCGCCTGCTCGTCGGCATTCTTCTCCGGGGTCACCGAGGTCGGAATCACCTGGCTTCCACGCAGGATTTCGAGCCGAACCGGGGTGCCGGGGCTCACCATCGTCTTCAACCGAACGTCTTCCCACGTCGGGTTCTCGGTGCCGTCAATGCGTACGATGAGATCGCCCGTCTTGATTCCGGCGGCCGCCGCCGGCGTGTTCGGAACGACGTAGCCGATCGTCGCCTTCTGATCCAGGTAGGCCGGCCGTTCGTAGTGCACCATGAAGACAACCGTGAGCAGTCCGATCGCCAGCCCGATGTTCATCACCGGACCGGCCAGCGCGATGATGAGCCGCTGCCAGCGCGGATGCGACATAAACTCGTCCGGCGAGCCCGTATGGCTATCCATTGGAGTCTCGCCCGTCATCTTCACGTAACCGCCGAAAGGCAGCGCGCTGATGCGGTAATCGGTCTCGCCGCGACGGAATCCGACCAGCCGCTTGCCGAAGCCGAGCGAAAACGTCTCAACACGAACCCCGAACAGCTTTGCAGCTGCAAAATGGCCGAATTCGTGAACGAGAATGAGTACCCCGAGCACAAATACGACCGAAACGAGCGCGATTAAAAAGCCTTCCATCAACCCTCTATCAACATGAACTCAAGGTCGGCTGCCCGCGACGTGAGTACGAAGTCCCTGGATGCGATCGCGGGCCAGGTCCCGAGCCGCCTCATCGGCGGAAAGTACCTCTTCTATAGATTCCAGATGTCGCAGCGGCGTTTCATGAATTACGTGCCGAATTGTAGCTGGAATCTCGTTAAATCCTATCCCACCTTCGAGAAAAGCCGCTACCGCAACTTCATCGGCGGCATTCAGGGCAATACTCTTGGTGCCACCCTTTTCGGCGGCTTCATAGGCCAGCGTAAGGCAGGGAAACTTGCTGAAATCCGGGGGATGAAAGTCCAGGTGCTTCAGTTCGAGCACGGGAAACCTGAGGTTAGACGGTACCCGGTCGGGATAGGTCATCGCGTAAAGGATCGGCAGGCGCATATCGGTTACCGATAGCTGCGCCAGCAGGGACCCATCGACGAATTCGACCATCGAGTGGATGGTGCTCTGGGGGTGAACGATGACCTCGACCCGGCTGGGCGGCAGGTCGAAGAGGCGGCAGGCTTCGATGACCTCGAAACCCTTGTTCATCAGCGTCGCCGAGTCGATCGTGATACGTCGTCCCATCTTCCACGTGGGGTGATTTAAGGCCTGCTCAACGGTGATGCGGTCGAACTCTTCGCGCGGGGTGTGCAGGAACGGGCCACCCGAGGCGGTAAGCCAGACCTTTTCGACCTCGTGCAGGCGCCCGCCGCGCATAGCCTGGTGAATCGCGTTGTGCTCGCTGTCGATCGGAAGGATTGGTTTGCCCTGCTTGCGGGCCGCGGCGGTAATCAGCTCGCCGGCGGCGACCATCGTCTCCTTATTGGCGAGGCCGATCGACTTTCCTGCCTTCACGGCTTCGTAGGTCGCTTTGAGGCCACCGACGCCAACGATGGCGCTCACGACGAAGTCCACTTCATCGAGGGTGGCGGCTTCCACCGTGCCTTCGGTGCCGAAGACCACTTTGACGCCCTTGGCTCCCGCTTGCGACAGCCGCTGCTTCAGGCTTCCAGCGGCTTCCTCGGTGGCGACGGAGACCAGCTTCGGGTGCCAGCGGAGGGTCTGCTCCGTGACCAGGTCGAGGTTATTTCCGGCAGCGAGGGAGACCACCTCAAACAGCTCTGGATAGGCTTCGACGATCTTGAGGGTGCTCGTGCCAATGGAGCCGGTCGAGCCAAGGATGGCGATGCGTTTCATCAAGGGAATGTATAGGATACCGCAGCTCTCGGGCGGAAGGAAATATCACCTAGGGAGGTGAACCAGCTCAGTAGCTGCTCCAATGCTACGAAGGAGGTTCGTAATGCACCGACACTTCCCTGTCCGCCCCAACCTCGAACAATTGAACCATCAAGCGAAGGAGCTCTGCGCGCGATTCACAGCGGCGATCGGGCAGCGATCTCCGTAGGTTCGGGCCCCGCAGTGATGTGGGTGCCCCACCCTTCTCGCGAAGCGAGAGGGTGGGTCGCAACGATGCCTGCACCACCAAATTCACCTGAATCTGAGGGCCTGCCCTCCCCCCAAGGATGGATGGGTCGCAACATAATCCGAAACCACATCGCTCCTCCCACCCTCTCCTGCGGAGAAGGGTGGGGCACCCACAGTCTTTACTCTCCAAACGTCTGTCTAAGGCAGGTCTTCACCATCGGTAGGATCCCCATCTTCTCCCGTTTCCTTCCCGTCCAGTGCGACTCGATCTCGACGGTCCCTTCCTCTCCCGTCAGGTAATGGCGATAACTGCTCCATTGCCAGAGCTCCGGAGAAGAAACCAGTCCCCGTTTCACGGGGTTCCTATGGATATATCGAAGCTTCTCGACATGCTTTTTATGGGTGTGAACGTTGAAGTCGTAGTAGCGCGGCAGCCACAGCCGAACCTCCCACTGGAGTCGCTTCGCGACCTCCTGTTTCATCATCTGGATCGCAAGAGAGAGACGTGCACGTTCCGGCTCGCTCAACAGCAGGTGCACGTGCTCGGGCATCACTACGTATCCGAACACGTAGAAGCCATACCATCGCCGGCATCGTTCCAGTTCTTCCTCGAAGACATCTCGCGAAACGGGCGAGCGCAGCAGCGGCCGGCGGTTGGAACAGCTGAACGTGAGGAAGTGCGAGTCTTTGGTTTCCTGATAGCGCTTCGGGTGCGTAGACACGATCCAGACTACCTTCAGAACAGGTGAGCATTCCGTGAGCGAGACGTCCCACAACCGTGGGATGCCAGCGTGTCGTCCCCAATATTGTGGGTGCCCCATCCTTCTCGCGAAGCGAGAGGATGGGTCGCAACGGTGCCTGCACCGCCAATCTCACACAACCACGAGTCTGTACGCCCCATCCTTCTCGCAAAAGCGAGAGGATGGGGCGCAATACAATCGGAACTTTCGAAAATGTTCCCACCCTCTCGCTTCGCGAGAAGGATGGGGCACCCACATTAACGAACGAACTCGAAGAGGATCAGGGCGACGGGGGCCGCGAAGAGTAAGGCGTCGATGCGGTCGAGGATGCCGCCGTGGCCCGGCAGCATGGAGCCGGAGTCTTTGACATTGGCGCCGCGCTTGATGAGGGACTCGACGAGGTCGCCGAGTTGGGCGGCGATGTTGAGGAGGATGGCGGCGACGATCACGAAGGTGAGGGTGGCATGCACGTGGCTGGGAAACGTTACTTCCGAGTCCGGACCTCGGAATGCATCGATGAAAGGTACCGCTCTTGCGAGTAGAAGGCAGGCGATAACGCTGCCGATGACGGAACCAATCGCGCCTTCCCAGGTTTTGTTGGGGCTGATTCGCGGAGACATCTTGTGTTTACCGATCAGTTTACCGGTGTACATCGCAACGATATCGCCGGCCCACACCGCAAAAAACGTGAAGATCAGGGCGTACCAGCTCCACTCCTTCAGCCGCGCAACCGCAACCATCGGCAATGCGATGTAATAAATTCCGAAGGCGCTCGAAATCGCCGAGGGCATTGCATTGGAGAGGACCTCTTGCCGCATGGCGACCACCAAAAATACAAAAGGGCAAACGGCAATGCTCGCTTGCAACAGCATTTCGACGATTCGCAGCGATAGCGGCAGCCCGGATGCCAACACCACGCGCTGCGTGAAATGCGAGAACCCGAGTGCAAACCAGGCACGCGTGATGAAGATTGTGGCCGTAACTCCCAGGCTCAGCCACCGTATCGGCTTCACCCCATACGCCTCCACCAGGTCCAAATATTCCTTCAAGGCCAGCAGCGCCACTACGCCGACCAGCAGGGTGAAGAGCCAGCTTGGGGCTTTGAAGACGGCGAGCAGGACTAACGGGATCAGGACGATTGCGGTGAGGACGCGCTTCATCGCTCAGGCGCTATGCACGGGAGTGGGATGGATAGCCTGGATGCCGCCGAAGCGGCGTTCGCGTTTTTGAAATTCCGCAATCGACTCCAGCAGCTTGACTCCGTTGAAATCGGGCCACAGGGTTTCGGTCACGAAGATCTCGGAGTACGCCGCCTGCCACAGGAGGAAGTTGCTCAAGCGCATCTCGCCGCTGGTCCGGATGAGCAAATCGAGTTCCGGCAGGTGGCTGGTATAGAGATGCTGATCGATCGCATCTTCGTCGATGTCAAGATGACCGCCATTGCGACGCGCATGATCGACGATCGACTTCACCGCATCGACGATCTCCGAGCGTCCTCCGTAGTTGATGGCAAAGGTGAGGATCAGGCCGGTATTGTTGGCCGTCTCATCGATCGCCCAATCCATGCGCTCCTGCACGTCGGCAGGTAACTCGCGCCAGCGCCCGATGAACTGTACCCGGACGTTGTGTTCCTGGAAGGCGGGCATCTCGATCTTCAGGTACCGGCGCAAAAGTCCCATGAGGAAAGATGTTTCGCCCTTCGGGCGCCGCAGCCAGTTTTCGACCGAGAAGGCATAGAGCGTCAGGGCAGGCAGGCCGATCCGCGAGGCGCATTGCACCGTATTGCGGACGGCGAAGACCCCGGAGCGGTGCCCGGCGATACGCGGCAAATGGCGGCGTTTGGCCCACCGGCCATTGCCGTCCATGATGATCGCGATGTGCTGGGGAATCCTCGCGGGATCGAGCCGGGAGAAAAGCTCTGCTTCCTTGTGGCTCAAACCTGCAGGAAGGGATGCTCGCACGCCTACCTCGCAGAAAACATTGACGCTACCACAGCGTAATCCAAGATGCAAAGAAGCGCAGTGACCTTTCGGGTGACGTTCCATTCATGTTCCGGAACAAGAGAAACCAGCAAGTCCGTATAATGAGAATCGAACCTGACGCAACGAACGTTTTGCGCGTTCGTCCATACTAAGTACCGAATGCAGAGATTCCTGCTAACCCGTTCTTCGCGGCTGCGCTCCTCGTTTGCGCTGCTCTGCATGCTCGCCGTGCTCGTGGTGAGCGGCGTGCAGGTAGCGCACTGGGATGGGGAAAGCGGCGCCAGCCACACGCTGGCGAAGACGGCGCGAAACAATGACGGGCTCTGCCCTATCTGTTACTCGGTGCCGGTGGGTCATGGCGCCGCTCCGGCAGCCATCGTTCCCGTTCGCATGGAGAGCAGTTGCGCCATCGAAACCGTCGCCTCCGAGAGCGCGGGGATCCAACCTGAGTTCCACCTCCACATCCGTCCTCCACCCAGCCTGGCGTAAGCAACCGGCTTGGTTCCAACAACATTTGGTGGAGGATCACGACTATGCGTTTCCGCGCATTTCGCTTTGCTTTTATTCTGCTTTTATTGTCCGCAACGTCTTTCCTATTCGCAGGCCTCGATGAGGGCTCCGATCCGCAAGCGGGCAGCGGGAATACCGGTTCGATCCAGGGCAGCGTCACCGATCCGACTGGCGCCGTCATACCGAATGCAACCGTCACCATCAAGAATCCGGTGACCGGCTTTACCGCGACCACCAAGACCGGCAATGATGGCAACTACACCTTCCGGAATGTTCCGTTCAACAACTACCACGTAACCGGCGCCGCGAAAGGGTTCACCACTGCCACCGCTGACACCCAGGTGCGGTCGAATGTCCCGGTAGCGCTGAATCTCACCATGCAGATCGCCACCGCGGCGACGACCGTCGACGTGCAAGCCGAGGCTGGCGACATGGTGGAAACGAATCCCGTCGAACACACCGATGTGGACCGCGGGCTCATCGACAAGCTGCCGGTGGAATCTTCCTCGTCGCAATTGAGCTCGGTCATCACACTTTCCACCCCGGGCATCACCGCCGATTCGAATGGCCAGTTCCATCCGCTCGGGGAACACGCGGATACTTCGTTCTCACTGGATAACCAGTCGATGACCGACCAGCAGAGCAAGATCTTTTCGAACCAAATCTCGACGGATGCGATCCAGTCGATGGAGGTGATCGAGGGCGTGGCTCCGGCGGAGTTCGGCGACAAAACATCGCTGGTGGTGCGGGTGGCGACACGGTCGGGGCTCGGCGTCCATCAGCCAACCGGATCCCTCTCCACTTCGTATGGCTCGTTTGGCACCAGCAATGTGGCCTTCGACATCCTGCAAGGCACCGACAAGATCGGCAATTTCTTTTCGATCTCCGGCATGGATAGCGGACGCTTTCTCGATACTCCGGAGTTCATGCCGATCCATGCGCACGGGAATTCCGAGACCGCCTTCGACCGCTTCGACTGGCAGGCGGAGACCGCGGACGTGCTGCACATGAACCTGAGCTATACCCGCTCGTGGTTCCAGATCCCGAACACCTATCAGCAGGAGTATTTGCAACCGATGCCGCAGGATCAGCGCCAGCAGATTCGCAGCCTCAACGTCTCGCCGGGCTGGACCCACACCTTCAACAACAACACGCTTGATACCACCACCGCGTGGTTCCGGCAGGACCAGGTGGGCTACTACCCGAGCGATGACATCTTTGCCGACAGCCCGGCCACCATCGCCGAGTCGCGTCGATTGACGAACGCGGGCATCAAGTCGGATCTCTCGTACGTGAAGGGTATCCAGAATCTCAAGGCCGGGGTGCAGTTCCAGCACACGTTGCTGGGAGAGAGCTTCGACTTCGGCATCACCGATCCGACGTTTAACGATCCGGGAACCTTCGATTACAACCCCGGCTTGCTGCCGTACGATCTCACGCGTGGAGGCAGGCTCTTCGTATTCAACGGGCATGCCGATATCCGCGAAGAGTCGATCTACGTGCAGGATGCGCTGACCATCAAGAACTGGACGCTGAACCTCGGCGTGCGCGGCGATAACTATGACGGCATCTCGCAAGGCCGCTTGCTTCAACCGCGGCTTGGGCGCTGCTTACAACATCAAGAAGACGAACACCGTGTTGCGCGCTTCGTTCGGCCGCTTCTTCGAGACCCCGTACAACGAGAACCTGGTCCTCAGCAGCTCGACAGGGCCGGGCGGACTGGCCGCGAACGGGCTTGCCGGCAACGGAGCTGTGCCGATCCAGCCCGGGCATCGCACGCAGTACAACGTCGGACTCGAACAGGCGGCAGGACGGTGGGCCGCCATCGATCTCGAATATTTCTGGAAGTACACCCAGAACGATTTCGATTTCGACACGCTGTTCAATACCCCGCTGACCTTCCCCATCGAGTGGAAGCAGTCGAAGATCGACGGATTCTCCGGACGAGTGACCTTCCCCACGTATCACGGCTTCACCGCCTACACCGTGCTTAGCCACTCGCGGGCAAGGTTCTTCCCTCCGGAGGTGGGCGGCATCATCTTCAATTCGCCGCTGAATACCTCGCCGTTCCGCATCGATCACGACCAGGCGTTCGGGTCCTCGACCAATCTGCAATATCAGCCGAAGAAGAACGCGCCGTGGATGTCATTCACCTGGCGCTTTGACAGCGGCGAGGTGGCGGGCGCGCTGACCAGCCTGGAAGACGCGCTGACCCTCAGCGGCAACCCGTACATCCTGGGCGATGAACAGGCCCAGATGGGATTAGCTTGCGGAGGAGTGGCCGCCACCCCGACGGCTCCGATCACTACATGCCCTGGCGGGCAGCTGAGCGCGACCCGCGTCCGGGTTCCGGCGCTTGGCACCTACAACGCCGATACCAATCCGTCGCGCATTGCGCCGCGCAACATCTTCGACCTGGGCTTGGGGTGGGACAACATCCTGCACCGCGACCGCTACAAAACGAGTTTGAATTTTACGGTGGCGAACCTCACGAATACCGATTCGCTGTACAACTTCCTGTCCACCTTCAGCGGGACTCACTTCATCCCGCCACGAACGTACACGGCGCAACTCTCACTGCATTTCTAAGAGCAATTTCCAATTGAAAAAAGCCGAGGCTGAGCCTCGGCTTTTCGCGTTCTGGGGAGGGAACCTAGGCTGTTCTTCTCGGCCGCATGGTGATATCGCGGATCTGGTTCAGAATGCTCGAGAGCTGCATGCCGTTCAATTTCTCGCAGAAAGGGTACAGTTCGGCGAGGAACGGATCGGCGGTCAGCTCGCGCAACTGCTCTTCCCGGCTCGGTTGGCCGCCCATGAGCAGTTCGGGGAGTGACACCTGGAGCGCGCGCGCCAGCCGCTCAAGGGAAGAAAGTGTGGGAGTTGCCTTCTCGTTTTCGATCTTGGAGACGTAGGTCCGCGGCACTTCCATGCGCAAGGCAAGCTGCCGCTGGCTTAGACCGGCTCGTTGACGCAGGTTGCGGATCGATTGCGCAATGTGCAGCTGCGATTGCGACGACGTCGTGGGTACCGAAATGACCGGTTGCGGGGCAACGATCACGATCTCCGGTTCTTCCGGGTCGAGGGATGCGCGGCATTTACGGCACAGGTTGTTATTGGTACGGAACTGGACGAGAGTGCATCTGTCGCATCGAACCACTTCCCTTGAGTCAACGGGTGCGAGCGTCGTGGCCATCAGGTTGTGGAAGATGCCAGAGCAGGTAACATCTTCAGCCGCATACTTGTGGAAGTAAGTGGCTGCACACAATCTGAGGCATGCGCTTTTGTATGTCAAGACAGTTTTCGAAAAAGAACGGTGGAAAACCGAGAGACGTCGGCAGATATCGGACGTTATCGGATAAAACACGGAAAAACAGCAATGACTCGCGAAGAGGCGCGGGGTTAACTAACTAGATGCGGGCCTGATTGCAAAACTGCGAGCCCGGTGGTTTCGAAATAGCGCGATTCGAGAATTCCTGCCGTCCTCGTCGAGAAATGGAACGACTTCAGGCAGAGACCTTCGTTTGTTACCATTTTTCACGATGATGACCAGAAACGATGCTTGGGCACTGCTCACCGAATTCACCCAGTCCGAGAGTTTGCGCAAACATGCGCTGGCCGTGGAAGCCTGCGTCCGGGCTTATGCAGGCAAGTTTGGCGAAGACGAAGGTACCTGGGGCATCGTCGGGCTGATTCACGACTTCGATTACGAAAAATATCCCAGCCTGGAAGATCATCCCTATCGGGGAAACGAAATCCTTGCCCAGCGCGGCTGGCCGGAGGAGATCCGCCGGGCCATCATGTCGCATGCCGAGTACACCGGGGTGAAGCGCGAATCGCGGCTGGAGAAAACGCTCTTCGCCTGCGACGAACTCGCGGGCTTCATCACGGCAACGGCTCTCGTGAAGCCGGGAAAATCGCTGGCCGAAGTCGAAGCCAAGGGTGTGCGCAAGAAAATGAAAGACAAAGCCTTCGCTCGCAGCGTGAATCGGGACGACATTGTCAACGGCGCGGCGGAGCTAGGCGTTGACCTGGAAGAACACATCGCCTTCTGCATCGAAGCCATGAAGAGCGTCGCGAAGGAACTTGGATTGGAGGGCAGCTCTCCTTCGCCGTCATCCTGAACGGAGCTTCGCGGCGCGGCCAGCCCGCAACCTCGCGCATCTCCAATTCCCTCTCTTGTCATTGCGAGGCGCACCGCGCCGTGGCAACCTGCTGTTCCGTCCCGCGGCCAGCCGAGACAAAAGCGCGAAGCGGACGCAGACGAACCGAGTGAAAAAGCAGCGTAGGCATTCTGGAAGGTTTGCGAAACGTTATTCGGCAGCGCTGCAAGGCGCGACCATCGCGGGCGCCACCACTCTTCCACCAGCGAGTTTGCGGCGATCGATCTCCACGCGCAGCGGCAAAGGCCGGTCCTGCCCGTCGACGTCGGTTTCGAGCTGGTAAACGTTGCTGTACTGCGTGTAGGTGCGGTTCAGGTTGATCAGCGCTGCATCGATCTGCGCTTGCGAGATCTTCGAACCGTTGCCCTGCAGGGGAACCAGAACGGCGCCGCCCGACGCGGTCGCGATCTCGGTGAGCGCCTGCATGGACCCATCATTGTCCGCTGGCGGCAATGCCAGCACGAACAGCCGTGCGCCGGTCGTGGCGAAGCTCTGCCGCAGATCGGCCGCCGTGGTCTTGCTGCCGATGTCCGCCGAATCGGTGATGACCACCACGGCATCGCCCGCGTGAAGTTTCACGCTGGTCATCCCGGCAAGCAGCGCGTCATAGAGAACGCTGCCATCGCCCGTTCCGGCCGTCACCAGTTGCGCAAACGGTTGTGCGCTGCGCGCATCCACCACCGGCGAAACTTCACCGCCGTAGCTTCCCACCATCACTGTTCCTGGAGCGCTGGCAACCACGGTCTGCGCGAGTTGCTGCGCGAAATCCCATTTGCTGGCTTGCAGCATGGCGCCGCTGCGGGAAATCAGCACCAGGGTGGAATGGGGGAAAACGCCGTAATTGAGCGCCGTGACATTGCTACTCTGGCCCTTGATCCGAACCTTGAAATCGGAGGGCCCAAGGCCACTCAGGGAAGATCCGCCCTGGTCGATCACCGTAAGCTGCACCGTGGCAGGACCGCATCCACGCGTGGCCGCTGCCGCGGGCAGCCACGCCACCATGCCCACCGCGATTAGACCTGCTGCCCCTGCCCTGAAATTCACCTCGGCCTCCCAACTGGAACTTTGGAGGATGATTTAATACCGATATTGGCTGAAAAGGCACGTCACGAAGGTAATGAAAGTGCCACCAATCGACGACGAGCGGAGTTCCTAATGGCCATGACCCGCGGTACGCGGAATCTAACCGGGACTTTAGGAACGGGCAGCTTCGGCGAGCTTTCCGCTGCGGACCAGCTCTGCCGCCGCCGCGAAATCGGCGGTCAGGATGCGGTCTTCCTGGAGCGGCGGTGAGACGCTGCGAATCGCGTCATGCACTTTCTGCAGCAGCTTCGTGGTTTTCAGGGGAGCGCGGAAATCCAGGCCCTGCGCCGCCGCAAGCGCCTCAATCGCAATCACGTTGCGGGTATTCTGCACAATGCGCTGCAGCTTGATGGCGGCCGTCATCCCCATGGAGACGAAGTCTTCCTTGTTCCCCGAGGTGGTGATGGAATCGACCGAAGCAGGATGGGCGAGCACCTTGTTTTCGCTGGCCAGCGCTGCCGCCGTAACCTGCGGCATCATGAATCCGGAATTCAGCCCCGCGCCAGGCGCGAGAAACGGCGGCAATCCCTCGTTCAACGATGGATTCACCAGCCGTTCGATCCTGCGCTCGGAAATCCCGGCCAGCGCACTCAACGCAATCGCCAGGAAATCGAGGGCGAAAGCCAGCGGCTCGCCGTGGAAGTTTCCGCCCGAGACGATGTCGCCGTGGACCGGCGCATCCGAGCGCTGGCCGACTTGCTTCTTCTCCGGGAAGACGAGCGGGTTGTCCACCGCGGAATTCATCTCTACCTCGAAGACCGAGCGGCAATAGCGAACGGTATCGCGCACCGCGCCGTGCACCTGCGGCATGCAGCGAAGCGAGTAAGCATCCTGCACGCGACTGCATTCGCGATGCGATTCGTGAATCTCGCTTCCGGCCAGGAGCCGCCGCAAATTGGCCGCCACTTCCACCTGTCCGGAATGAGGCCGCGCCTGGTGGATTCGCGCATCGAAGGCGGCATCGGTTCCCTGCAGCACGTCGAGCGTGAGCGCACCGACGGCGTCGGCGCTCTCGGCGAGCACCTGCGCCTCAAGCACCGTCAGCAACCCGACGGCGAGCATAGCCTGGGTACCGTTAATGAGCGAGATGGTTTCCTTCGCCTCGAGGATGATGGGGTTGATCTGCGCCGCCTTCAGCGCATCCGCGCCACTCATGCGCTTGCCCTGGACGGTCGCTTCCCCTTCTCCGATCAGTACCAGTCCCAGGTGCGCCAGGGGGGCGAGATCGCCGCTCGCGCCCACGCTTCCCTGCGACGGAATGACCGGGTGGACGCCCCGGTTCAGCATCTCGCACAGGGTGTCGATGACGATGCCGCGCACGCCCGAACATCCCTTGGCGAGCGAATTGGCGCGCAACAGCATCATCGCGCGGCTGAGAGATTCGCTCAGAGGCTCGCCGACACCGACGGCGTGGGAACGCATCAGGTTAAGTTGGAGCTTCCGGTTCTCCGCGGGCGGGATGCGGACATCGCTGAGTTTTCCCACGCCCGTGGTTACGGCATAAGCCAGGCGATCGTTGGCAACTACGTCTTCGATGACAGCTCGCGCGCGATCCACCGCGAGACGCGCATCGGGGTCCAGCAGCACGGGACGGCTCTCATAGACCACCTCGCGCACATCATCCAGCGTCAGCGTGTTTCCTGTCAGATGCAGTGCTTTCATTCCGCCTCAGTTTGCGCTTCGGCGGCGCGGCCCGCAACCCGCCGGAAGACGCTCATATACTTTTCAGGAAAAGGAGTCTTCTCCATGCCGGCATTCACCGCCACGTGCGTGCTCTCTCCCTCGGCGAGCAACATCGCGTCGTCGGCGCGCAACACCTGGTACTGGAATTGGATCAGCGACGAACGGAGCCTCTGGATATGGGTCCGTATGATCAATTCGTCGTCGTATCGCGCCGGCGCCTTGTACCGGCAGCGCACATCGACCACCGGCAGATGCAGTTGGTCGTGCACTTCCAGTTCGCGATAGGTGATGCCGAGCTGGCGCATGAATTCCACGCGTCCTACTTCGAACCAGATAATGTAATTCGAGTGATAGGCGACGTTCATCTGGTCGGTTTCGGCGTAACGTACTCGCAGGCGCGTCTCAAGAACAGTTGGGGTGGAGCTCAAGCCGGAGGCTCCCTTTCCCGACAAAATCGGTCGTACCGAGGCTAGCACAACCGGATGGACCGTTTCCGATGCGATGGGCCATCCCAATCTTTGCCTACTCCCACCGTCGTGGGATACTCCCGAAACCCGCATGAACAGATGGCTTCCTATATTTTGTGACGCAAATCACAAGAGCTCGTGATGTCTGTTACAGGCCCTCCGGAGGATTCGCCATATCTTCCCATCAGCGTTACACAAATTCATTTGCCGGGAAGCAATGATGAAAAACATAAATGCAGCGGGAAGCAAGAAGTGCTGGCGCGAGCGGGTAACCGCGGAGATCACGGTAGCGCACCTGGTCGAGTTCGCGCGCGAGGTCGGCGATGAGATTTCTCCCACCCAGGCGGAGGCCTTTTTAAACGAGAACGGCCACGCCTACGAGATGTGGATGCACATGATGCGCGCCGGCGAGGAGTTCATAAAGAACCACATCAACCCGCGCATGCCACTAGCCACAGTCCGCGAGTCGGATGCGGTGCAGTTGGTGAATTAAAAGGTTAGCCCTCTCCCATTGGGCCAAATGCAAGGCTGCGGTACTTGGCACTCATATTCGACCGGCCATCCTGATAACGAAGGAGACGGCATTTATAGATAGATTGTTCTAGCCGAGGGATGCGTCCTGCATCCCTCTCTTTTTCTTCTTAATAGACCGCCAGCACGAGCCAGAACACTTTATTGGGATAGGAGGCGCTCGAGGCGAAGCAGGTCCCCAGCGAATACTTGGTGGCGACTTTGTCGTCGGCGAGTTGCTTGACCTGCGTCGGCAGCTTTGCCGGATCGGTGGCAGTCCAGGCAAGTACGCCCCGGACATTCGGCAGCTTACGCGGCGATTGCGTGTCGAGATGGTCCTTCCGGGCCATCTCGCAGGCCAGTGTTCCCAGCGCGGGCACCACATGCTCGGCAGCCGGCGGCGATCCAACCTTCTTTCGCAGCGCACCGTACTCATCCATCACGATGCTGGCGGCCTCCGAGGCGGAGGTGGTTCCCATCCGCTTGGCAAAGTCTTCCGTGACCCAGATCAGGCTCCCGCTATGCATCACCCCGATGCCGACCTGGCTGAATGCCGGATTGAGGATATTGGCGCGATGCCCGGGCGAATGCATGAAAGCAACGTGCGCGTTCTGCGCGTTGGCATCGTAGGCTACGTTCTCGCCGGCCACCGAAAATGCCAGCCCGGTGTTCGCGATGCGCTCACGCAGCACTGGTTCCGCGGGGAGCTGGTGCGAAAGCTCATGCTGTTCGATCATGAGCTGGGTGTGCTGGCGGGCAGCATTGGTCAGCAGGTTGTCGATACGCACCGGAGCCAGGCCACGTTCGGTACGCTCCTTGTTGATCAACGTGACGATTTCATCTTCGGCCTGCAGATCGAAGTCGGAGGCGCGCTGCGCCAGCGCCAGCAACGGCGTAAACAAGAGACAAAGAATAAGAAAGCGTTTCACCCGGACACCACTCCCGCCAATAGTAACCAGCTACCCTGCTTGCGCCGAGTCACCCAAGTCGTAGTCCCCTCAGGCCGCAAATCGGCTTGCGCAGGTATAAACCCCGACACCGGTGGAAAAGTTGTCCACGAAAATCACAGGATGAAAGGGTACAATCGAGGCGAAAGTAAGGCGAAACCTCATGGGACTTTTTCTGGCAGGACTGGTCGGTGCTGTGCTGGCGGCTGTCCTCACCTATTTCTGGTCGCATTCGCAATCGACGGCCATGGCTGCGCGGCTCTCGGGTGCCGACCGCGACCTCGCCGCCATCCGTCAGGAACTCGCGGCCAAGAACGAATGTACCGCCCAGCTTGACCGCGAAGCGACTACCCTGCGCGCCAATCTCGCCAACGAACAGAAAAACGCCGCCGAGAAGCTCGCCTTAGTCCAGAATGCCACCGAGGAGCTTCGCAAGCAGTTCGAAAACCTCGCCGCTTCGGCATTGAAGAGCAACAACGAATCCTTCCTCCAACTCGCCCGCACCCAACTCAACGACTTCCAGAACCAGGCAAAAGGCGATCTCCACGAACGCCAGAAGGCCATCGAGACCCTGGTAAAGCCGATCCACGAGAGCCTGAACAAATTCGACGGCCAGATCCAGCAGATCGAAAAATCGCGCAGCGAAGCCTATGGTTCCCTGCTCTCGCAGGTGCAATCGCTCTCTCAGACGAACGCCGAGCTTCGCAATGAGACGGGCGCGCTGGTGAAAGCTCTCGGAACGCCGCACGTTCGCGGGCGCTGGGGAGAGATCCAGTTGCGCCGCGTCGCCGAGATGGCGGGCATGATCAACCGTTGCGATTTCCTGGAACAGGAGCAGCGCAGCGGCGAAGAAGGCAGCCTGCGTCCCGACATGATCGTGAAGCTGCCGGGCGGCAAGATCGTCGTGGTCGATGCGAAGACTCCGCTGGCAGCTTATCTCGGGGCTCTCGAAGCCAAGACCGACGTGGAGCGCGCCGAATACCTCCGCCAGCACGCCGCGCAGGTGCGCGTGCATATCAAGAAGCTGGGCGCGAAAGCTTACTGGGAGCAGTTCGACGCTGCGCCCGAGATGGTTGTGATGTTCCTGCCCAACGAAGCTTTCTTCAGCGCGGCGCTGGCCGAGGATCCCACGCTCATCGAAGCAGGTGTGGCGGAGAGGGTGATCATTGCCTCTCCCACAACGCTGATTGCCTTGCTGCGCGCGGTTCATTATGGCTGGCAGCAGCAGGACATCGCGCACAATGCCCTCGAAGTCAGCCGGCTCGGGAAGGAACTCTATGAGCGCCTCTGCACCATGGCCGAACACTTCGAGGAGGTAGGCACGAAGCTGAACGGCGCAGTGGGCGCCTACAACAAGACCCTCTCGTCGCTCGAACTGCGCGTACTCGCGACGGCGCGCAAGTTTCCTCAACTCGCAGTGCAGATCAAGAGCGAGATTCCAGAAGCAGAACAAGTGGAACAGACCCCGAGAAAGCTGCAGTCCGGCGATTGGTGTCCCGATGCCGAGCAGTTACCGCTGGTGGAAGAAGCAGAAGAAGCCGGCGCATAGGGCTTCGCCTTGTCAACCTCAGCGCACGGAGGAGGCTACTGCGAATATGCGATAATCGCCGCCGCCATGAAATCGGTTCTTATTGCTCTTCTTCTATCTGCCGCACTCCTTGCGCAAACGCCGCCGCCCGACAACGATCCTCCTTACGTCAGACAGGCCCACCAACTCATGCACGACGGCAAGCTGGCCGAGGCTCTTCTCGTTTTCCAGAATGAACTGAAATCCTCTCCGGATTCGCACGAGGCCAACATCGGCGCCGGCGTGGTCCTCGACCTCATGCTGCGCGGCCCGGAAGCGCGCAAATATTTTGAGAAGGCCATCGCCGACTCACCCGACGAAGCAACCAGGATCGCCTCGGATCGCGCCATGGCCATGTCGTGGGCCTTCGACGGCAACTGCCAGATGACGGTCCTCTACGAGCAGAAGGTGCTCGACCAAGCCAAAGCAAAGAACGATCTCTTCCGCGCCGGTGAAATTGCCGACGAAGAAGCCCGCGTCTGCCTGGACTCCGGCGATTTCGAGACCGCCACCGTCTGGTACAAGGAAGGCCACGACCTCGCCATGAAACAACCGAATATCACCGAGGCACAGAAAGACCTCTGGAACTTTCGTTGGGAACACGCGCAGGCGCGCCTTGCCGTGCGCGTGAAAGAGGACGAAGACCCGGTGAAGCACATCGCGGCCGCCAGGGCGATCCTCGACAAAGGCACCAACCCAGGACAGGAGCAGTTCTTCCCGTATCTCACCGGCTATGTCGCGTTCTATTCAGCAGACTACAAGACTGCGCTCGCTGAATTGCAAAAGGCGAACCAGAACGATCCCTTCATCCAGTGCCTGCTGGCGCAGACCTATGAAGCGCTCGGCGAAAAGGACAAAGCGACGGAGCTCTACCGCAAAGCTGCGGCGGCGACGGCGCACAATCCGGCCACCGCGTATGCAGTGCCATTCTCGAAGAAGAAGCTGGGCGCCAGTTAACGGCAGTGCGTCGAGAGATATTGCAGGAACCGCGCCGCGCCTTCGCGGCGTTCTTCGTTCACCCATTCCGGAATGTAGGCGACGGAATCGCAGACGCTGAATGAATCGCCCATCTCCTTGCGCAGGTCGGGAAGATCGGGAAGCTCGGCGGCCGACTTGAGAACCAGCAGGTCGATGTCGGCGCTTCTCGTTTTGTCGGCGAGAACGGACGTTGGGTTGTTCGCCGTGCTCGCAAGGATCGTGAACCGTTTCCCGCTATGCAGTCGCGCGTCCGTAAAGGAAAACTCGCGCTCCGCCTGGCGCAGCTTGAGAAGCGCCGGATTTTGCGCCGAATAGACGACGCGCACGGGCAGCTCACCGCTAGAACGGCGGCAGGAGAGACAGAGCAGGAGAACTGCGATGGCGAGGAGCGCGCGCTTCACTTGGCGAGGATATCGCAGTCGTACGAATCTGGGGAGTCCCGGAACTTACGCTTCTGTCATCCCGAGCGAAGAACGCGGAGCGTTCGGAATCGAAGGGCCCCTATCGGCTGCGCACTCTTTCCTTCGCCGACATTCACCCACCCCGTCGCCTGCGCAACGGGGTGGGTATTGAACGGTCATCACGCGTTGAGTGCGCGACGCTCTTTCATCTGGCTGAGCATCTTGTCGATCTGGTCGTCCTTTTCGAGCATCTCCAGCCGGTGCTCGATATCGTCGCCCGAGACGATCTCGACCTTGGCCTGGCTCACGGCTTCGGCGCGCTGGATTCTGGTCCTCATGCGATCCAGGCTGGCGACTTTGCCCCGGTCGTCGGCAGCGAGCTGGGCGGTCGTGGCTTTATCCATCGCGCGTGCTCGGCGCGACTGTGCGATCAGCAGGTCGGTCTTGGCGTTCGCCTCGGCAATTTTCGCGTCGAGTTTCTGCAGGGCGTTCTTCAGGATCTCCACTTGCGAGCGCTGGTCGCCGATCTGCTCGTCGAAGCTGGCGGTGAATTGCTTGTAGCTGACGGCGCGTTCCAGCGCGGCGCGCGCCAGGTCGTCCTGTTTCTTATCGACGGCGAGCTCAGCCTTGCGCATCCACTCCGCCTCCTTGTCGGCGTTCTCTTTCTTCTTTTTTTCCAGGAGGTGGAGATCGGCGATGGCAATCGCCACCTGGGTCTTCACCTGCAGGAACTGGTTCTGCATGTCGAGAATGATCTGCTTGAGCAGCTTCTCGGGATTTTCCGCCCGCTCCACCATGTCGTTCAGGTTGGCGCGGATGAGTGTGGTTACACGTTCCAACAGTGCCATGACGATCTCCTTCTCTCACTCTTTGTCATGTCGACCGGAGCGCGTTGCTCTGCGCGCGGAGTGCGTTCTCCATTCGCATGACGTTTCAAAGAACTTTGTGCGCGGAAGACCTTTCGATCTCCGCGCATGTCAATTACGCTCCTGCCCCTTTTGCCTTTGAACTGTCCGGAGGCAGCACATCCGGCTTGGGCGCTCTGTCGCCGATGGTGCGTACCTTCGCGAACAGCTCTTCCATCTTCATGCCGCTCAGCGCCTCGAAGAGCGCGGGCACCTGCGCGGCCATTTCCGCGATGTCGCCCGTGATCTTGTGCGCGCCGGCGGAGCTGCCGTTGCCGGTGGAAACGATGGTGATCTTGTCCACCTGGCTCAGCGGCGTGGCGAGAGCGCGAACGATCTCCGGCATACCGGTGAGCAACTTGTCGATCACCGCGGCCTGGTTGTATTCCTGGAAGGCTTCTGCTTTCACGTTCATCGCTTTCGCCTCCGCCTCACCCTTGGCGAAGATGATGCCGGCTTCGGCTTCACCCTGCGCCTTGATCGAAGCAGAGCGGCCTTCGGCTTCCATCATCAGCCGCTGGCGTTCCGCGCTGGCAAGCGTCTCGATGCGAGCCTTTTCGATCTCAGCGCCCTTAAGCACGGTTGCGATCAGTTCCTTTTCGTGACGCAGGATTTCGGCCTCCTGCACCTTGACCTGTTCCTGCTTCTCGATCTGCTGCACCTTCACGTTCTCCGCCACCACCTGCTGCTGCATGATGTTGGTTTGGATCTCGTAGGCCTTATCGGCCTGCGCCTGTTGCTTTTTCACCATCTCGAGGTAGGCCGCTTTCTTGATCTCGAGATCGCGCTGCGCCTCGGCCTGCTTGGCCTGCGATGCGGTTTCCGCCGCCACGCGCTCCTGGTCGGCCTGGGCGCGGGCAATGGCAGCTTCGCGGGTTGCGGCGGCCTGCTTGATCGCGGTATCTCGATCGGCTTCGGCGGTAGCGATGTCGGCATCGCGCTTGATACGCGCAATGTCGGGGCGCCCCATGTTGGTGATGTACTGGTTCTTGTCGCGCACCTCTTTGATCGTGAAGCTGATGACCTCCAGCCCCATCTTGCTCATGTCATCGGCGCAGGTGTTGCGCATCCGGTCGCCCACCATCTCCGGCTGCTTCACGATCTCTTCCACCGTGAGCTGGCCGATAATGCCGCGCAGGTGGCCTTCCATCACGAGGCGGATGAGACCTTCCCGCTGTTGCGAGGTCTTGGTGAGGAACTGTTCGGATGAGGTGAGGATCGAAACCGGGTCGGACTTCACCTTGATCTGCGCCACGGCCTCTACCGTGACGGCGACGCCTTGCTTGGTGTAGAGATCTTGTTGCGGCGCCACGTCGAAAGACATGAGCTCCAGGGAAAGCTGCAGGCAATTCTGGATCATCGGAAAGATGACCGTCCCCTTGCCCTTCACCACGTGGGTTCCGCCCCATCCATACACGATCAGCGCTTCGTGCGGGCCGGCTTTGCGGTACAGCCGGGCCATCGTCATCATGAGGAACAGGACGACGATGACAATGATTCCGCCGATCACGAATACATCTCCAGGAATTTTCGAGAGTAAATTCATACGCCCCCTTAGGCGAACAGCAATTGCGATCTACAGCACGGGCCACGTTCGCCCGCGGAATCCAAAAAGAACGCTACGATCGGCGGAGGATGGGCAGCACCGCCTCCAGTTCGCGGGCCATGCGGTCCGGATCGTCGATGCCCAGGTAAATCTCATCCCCGCCGAAGGTGCGAAGGTGTACGCAGCGGTTGCCGCCCCAGATATAAGCGCGCATGTGTCCCATACCGCGTATGCCCCAGCCACCGAAATCGGTCAACGGATTACAGCCTTCGACGCCATACGAGTCGACTTCCTTCGCCGAGATGAAGCGGATCGGCACCCCCAGCATGCGGATTTCGAGACCCGCCGTGGTAATGCGATAGACGAAGCCGGTGAAGGCCCAGATCGCGCAGCCAAGCAGGATCGCGCTCACCGTGACGGCGACAACGCGGGCCGTATTGGGAGTCTGCAATACGCTCGCAATGAGCACGATCACCACTGAAATCGCCGCCAGAACGCTGGCCATGAGGGCCGAACCGTGCCTCTCCTCGGCGACGAACGTCCCATGATCGGCGTTTGCGCGCTTGCGAATGGCGCGGATCCGGCCGATCTCGCCAATCACCAGCACGGCGCCCATGAGCAAGCTCCAGCCCCCCGCTGGAAACTCGAGCGTCTTCGCTTCGCCGAGGCCAACCCGCAGGATTGCGTGGACCAGGCCGAGCATGAAGCCGATGCTCCAGTAGTCGGCCACCAGCAACAGCCAGCCGAGCCCGCTGATGCGAGGAAAGCGGCTCAATAAAAACGTGAAGAAGCAGAGCATCACAAAGACAATCGGCACGATGAGAGAAAACAGCTGCTGCTTCGGCGCCCAGCCATTCGGCAGGCCGGCAATGTTGAAATGCGAGGCCATTACCGCGGGCAACCGGCCGTAGACATGCCAGATGTCCGCTAGCATGGCGACCAGGCCCAGCCACGGCACGATCATCGCAATGCGCCAACCGCTCTTGCCCATAACGTTCTCCTTGCCTCTTACTTCTGCTGCTCGATCTGCGCGTTCGAAGCGGACGCCTCGAGTTCATCCCAACGGCGCACGTAGGCGATTCCCTTGTCGTAGCGCGTCACCACAACTTCGGTTCCCTTGGCGATGGCGTCGCCCGTGTCGCTGCGCGCGCCGCACACCTGGCGAACGCCTTCCTGCACGAAGACCAGCTCGCCCGTGCCTCCCTCGCGGATCGAATTCGTGATCTGGCCGAGCACGCCGATCCGGTCGTAGTCCGCGGGATCGAGTTCGCCGCTGTCCTTCATCAAAATCCTGGCCATGAAACTGAACACGATCGCTCCTCCGATCAAACCGCAGACGGTGGCGAGCACCACGATCCACAATCCGAGCGACGCCTCGTGCACGGTGAGCAGGTAACCGGCGCCCCCGAACCAGGCGAGAAACGCCATCACGGTAGCAAAGTTGAACTTGGACAGGCCGCCCTTCACGCCGGCACCGTGACCGTGCCCGAAGTGAAAGTGTCCGTGGGGCAGATGCACGCTGCCGGAGACGACCGCGAACACGCTCAGCATCAATCCAACGAGAAAACAGACGAGATAAAAACCTGCCCAACTCATAACCGTTCTCCACGCATTCCACTATCCCAACGATCCCAAGCCGCTCACCGCCTTGCGCGGATTGGTTTGCAAAACTTCCAGCAGCCGCTCGACCAGGTCGGGCGTCTCGAGGATGTGCCCGAGCAACACCAGGCAGCGCCGAGAGTCCGGATGCTTGGCGAGCTGCAGCAGAGCGTGCGCCACTTTCGGATCACGATGAAAGCGTTCCGCACCGCCAATGAGCCAGAGGTCGAGCTGGTCCTCCATCACGCGCACATCCGACGTGAGGTGCTCGTGGTACCCCTCCGGATCGTCGACCAAGTAACCGGGGTGCACCTTGAAGAAGCGCGCGAGCAGGAGCCGCGTCTGGTTGGTGAGGTGCGGACGCGCCCCGCTCTCGATCTGCGAAAGGTAAGACTGGCTAATACTCTGTCCTGCCTCCTGCCGGATCGCATTGGCGAGTTCCTGCTGGGTCATCTCACGATCAAGGCCGCGAAGGGCGCCTTCGACCTCGCGCAAGTAGCGAATTTTCTCTCCAAGTCTCATATAACGGATTGCAATTATGATATTGCAATCCGCGATTGTCAAGAAATGGATCTGGCGCGGGATCAGTGAGTTAGGAGGGCAATAATTGACTTGGCTAACCCAAAGGGCTGCTGGCCCGGATGCGATTCGAACGAGTAGCGACGACCAGAGCAGAGGAACTAACCCCGGTTCAGGTGAGTTCCATGGACACGAACACCCCGCCGCGGCGGGGTGTTGGGTGGTGAAGCTTTGGTCCTCTTATCGGCAGAGCCGTTGGATCTGGCCGCGATATTCAAACCGATCGCGGTCGAAGCGCCGATAGCGGACGTGATCGCGATCAAAGTGCTCGATGCGAACATCGCGGTCGCGATCGCGAAAGCGTGCGCCGTCGTCTGCCATGGCGGGCAGTGCAAGGGTTGCTAAAGTTGCGAGACCGAGAATAATTTTCGTTTTCATACCATCCTCCATTTGGGCGGTCACGCTGTTTGGCTGGCCGTCTCTCTGTTCAGTGAAGGAAACACCCGGGTGCGCGGGATGTTGTGGCGGCGCATGACGCGAACGTGGGACATTCGGTGACACTTCGTTCATCATCGCCGTCCGCTTCAGAGGACCGCAGAGCGAAGAGCCGCCGGCCTTACAAGCCCGCTTCCAGACGCGAGCGCGGATCGAGGAAGTCACGCAGGGCGTCGCCGATGAAGTTGAACGACAGAACGGCGAACATCACGGCCAGGGCCGGGAAGATGACGATGTGTGGCGCGTCGAAGAGGTGAGCCCGCGCGTCGTTCAGCATTGTGCCCCAGCTGGCGGTGGGTGGAGGAACGCCAAGGCCAAGGAAGCTCATGGTGGCTTCGGCCAGAATCGCGCCCGCCATGCCGATCGCCGCCTGCACGATAACCGGCTGAATAATATTCGGGAGAATGTGCCGCACAATCACGCGAGCGTCGGTGGCGCCGAGGGCGCGGGCGGCCTCGACAAATTCGCGATCGCGAACCGCTAATACCTGCGCGCGCACCAGGCGCGCATAGCCCACCCATCCGCCGATGACGAGCGCCATGATCAGGTTCCAAATTCCCGGACCGAGAAACGCGACGAAGGCAATCGCGAGAAGAATTCCGGGGAAGGAGAGGAATGCGTTCATCACCACGATGTTGAAGAAGCGGTCGAACTTGCCTCCATAGAATCCGGCGATGGCGCCGAAGAGGACGCCCAGGGTCAAAGACCCGAGGACGACACAGCCGCCGACCAGCATCGAGATGCGCGAACCGTAAATGATGCGCGACAGAATGTCGCGGCCAAGCTCGTCGGTGCCGAACCAATGCGAAGCGGACGGCGCATGCAGACGGGCAGGCAAGTCGATCAGCGCCGGGTCGTAAGGCGCAAGCCACGGGGCGAAAAGCGCACAAAGTATAAAGATTGCGACCAGCACCACGCCGGTGGTGGCGAGAGGGTTATAGCCGACAGCACGGCGCCAGGCTGGCTGAGGCATGGAGAGTGTTGCCAAGCTACTCCTTCACCGCGATGCCCAGGGTTTTCATCTTGCGATACATGTGGCTGCGCTCGAGGCCGAGCACTTCGGCGGTACGGCTGATGTTGCCATGGTTCTCATCCAGCTTTTTCAGGATGTAGTCGCGCTCATAGGCAGCGCGGGCCTGGTGCAGGGTGCTGAATTCACCAAAGCCGCGGCGCGCGCCTTCGCGATACACCAGCGGTGGCAGATGTTTCCGGTCGAGCTTGGAGACGGTTGGGTTCATGATCACCACGCGTTCGATCACGTTACGCAGCTCGCGCACATTGCCGGGCCAAGAGTAACGCATCAGGGCCTCGACGGCGTCGTCCGAGATCTCCTTCGGACGCCGGTTGTACTGCGAAGAGATGTCGCGTAAAAAGTGCCGGACAAGCAGCGGGATGTCTTCTTTACGGTCGCGCAAAGGAGGAACATAGAACGGAATTACGTTGAGGCGATAGAAGAGATCTTCGCGAAAATTGCCTTTCGAAATTTCGTCTTCCAGGTCTTTGTTGGTGGCGGCAATGACGCGCGCGTCCACCCGCACAGGCTCCTCGCTGCCCACCGGCTCGAAGCGGCCTTCATCCAAGGTGCGCAGTACCTTCGACTGCGTCTTCAGGCTCATATCGCCGACTTCGTCGAGAAACAGCGTGCCGCCATCGGACTTGAAGAACTTCCCTTCCTTATCCGTGGTCGCGCCGGCGAACGAGCCTTTTCGATGGCCAAAGAGCTCGCTTTCGATCAGGTCTTCGGGAATGGCGGCGCAATTCACTTCGACGAACATGGCGTCTTTGCGCAGGCTTTGCGCGTGGATGGCACGTGCCGCCAGTTCTTTGCCCGATCCGCTCTCGCCGTAGATCAGCACGCGGCCGTTGGTCGGCGCCATGAGGCCGATCTGCTGGCGTAGGGCCTTCATCGGGATGCTGTCGCCGACGATGACGCTCTTGGTCTGGAGCTGGCGTTTGAGTTCCAGGTTCTCGCTGCGCATCCGCTTGGAATCGAGCGCGTTCTTGATGACGATGAGCGTCTTGTCGATGGAGAGCGGCTTTTCTAGAAAATCGAAGGCGCCGAGCTTGGTGGCGCGTACCGCAGTCTCGATGGTGCCGTGGCCCGAGATCATGATCACCTCAGGATGATCTTCGATCTCCTGGATCTTGCCGAGAGCGTCGAGACCATCCATGCCGGGCAGCCAGATGTCGAGCATGACGACGTCGAAGGGCTTGCGGCGCAGGCCTTCGAGGCATTGTTCCGCACTCTCGGCCACGGCAATGCTGTAGCCCTCATCCTCGAGTACGCCTTTCAGCGTCTCGCGGATGGCGGCCTCGTCATCAACGATCAGAATGTTGTGCATGGTCAGCGGTTGCGGCGCTCACGTTTTCCTGCGACACAGGTAACTCTACGATAAAGCGCGTACCGATGGGAGAGTTCTCTTCCACCCGGATATTCCCGCGATGGTCTTCGATGATGCGGCTGACAATGGCAAGCCCGAGCCCGGTGCCGCGCTGCTTCGTGGAGAAATACGGCAGAAAGAGTTTCTCTTTCACATCGGCAGTGACGCCATGTCCGGTATCTGCCACGACCAGTTCAACCATTTCTCGACCCGGAGCCAGGCTGGTTTCAAGATGGATCTCGCGCAGCAGCGAGCCGTTCAGCGCTTCGGCGGCGTTGTCTACCAGGTTGGCGATGGCGCGCTTCACCGCTTCAGGATCGGCCATTACCTTCGGCAGGTCAGGGGCAAGGAAGGTTTGCACCACGATGCCGTCGAGCCGTCCTTCGAACATGACCAGCGCGCTCTCCACCACCTGGTTCAGATCTGCGGGCTGTGGCTGCGACGCCGGGAATCGTGCCAGGGCTGAGAACTGGTCCACCAGGTTGCGCAGCGTCTCGACGGAGCTGGCAATGGTGTCGGAGCAGGTCTGGATCACCTGCAGCGAAATGTTGTCGGGCGGAAGACCGCGGTCGAGATGACGGTGAATGCGCTCGGCAGCCAGGGCGATGGGAGTGAGTGGGTTCTTGATCTCGTGGGCCACGCGACGGGCGACCTCGCGCCATGCCGCCTGCTTCTGCGCCTTCAACAAGTCCGAAAGATCTTCCACGACGATCACGTACCCGAGGCGTTGGGCTGAGTTGCGGGGCCGCGGATCGAGCGACGAGACGGTCACGGCAACATTCAGTTGAACGCGCGGGGTAGAGATTTCCATTTGGCTGGTGGTAGTGCCCATGCGGTCGGCACGGCGCAGCATGTGCTCCAGGTCGTGCACCACATCTTCCGGAAAGATGTCGGCCAGGGTCGTGGTTGCGGTCAGAATGTAGCCCTCGGAAATACGGACCAGCCGCTGGAATGCGGTATTGAGGCGCGTAATGTGCCGGCCGGCGTCGAGTGAGAGCACGCCGGTGGGAATGGTCTCGAGAATGGTTTCCAGATGGCGGCGGCGTTCCTCGATCTCCACGTTGGCGACAGCCAGTTCCCGGGTGGAGGCGTCGATCTTCTCGCGGCTGCTCTCCATTTGTTCTGCCATGCTGTTGAACGATTCCACCAGCTCTCCGAGTTCGTCACGGGCAGCGACATCGACGCGAAAGTCAAGACGTCCCGTGGCAATTTCGCGGGTCGCTTCCGCCAACGCTACCAGGGGCCGGATGACAATCTTTGAAAGGAAAAGAGCAAGCCATGTCGAGGCGAACAGCACCAGCGCAGTCAGAAGCCACAAGAAACCCATGTAGGTGCGGCGAATGGCTTTGCGCTGCTGATGCAGTTCCCAATACTGCCGTTGACTGTCTTCAATCTCTTCCAGTTGCTGCGAATACTTAGAAGGCAACGGCACCGCCACCAGGATCTTGCCGTTGCTGCCGACAGGCGCCATTCCAACCATGTAATCCGCGCTGCCGATCTGGACTGGGCGGGGATGGCCAGCAGGTTGCGGCGCCAGGATCGCAGGTACCTGCTGGCGTAGCAGTCGCCAGGTCTGGGGAGCGTGGAATTCCGCCTCGGCATTGCCGTCCTGGAGAGCAACGGCGAAGCCTCCTTGCAAGGTCACTTCGTGGCGCCGCATTTCATCCACGACCTTGGAGAAATTGCCGCTGTGGTACGCCTTCTCGACCTCAGGCCCATGCGCAATGCTGATCGCTTCGGCGGTCGCATTCGTCGCCGCGTAATTGGCAAGCAGTGCAGCGACGTTTTCCGTCCGGGCTCGTACATCCTCGATCGGCATCGAGAACCAGCGGTCGATGGAGCGGTTCATCAATCCGTAGGCAAAGATGAACATAATGATGACGGGTCCGAGCGAGAGCGCGAGCGCGCCCAGCACCATCTTGGTACGGAACCGTGAGCCGAATACGCGGCTCTGGCTATCGATGTAGAGCTTGAGAAGGTTGCGCAGCAGAACGAAAACGAGGGCAACGAAGAGAAGAAAGATCAGTGCCGACAAAGCGGCGAAGATCAGCGTCTGCTGCGACGAATCCGGATGCAGGAAGGTGAGATTGAACGCTGCCTGCGAAAAGATAATCGTGAACAGAACGAAGATGACCACCGCAAGCACAATGGCGACGATGGTGCGCTTACGGCGGGATTCCGAGGCGCCCCCCGGGGACGATGGCGGAGTCGCGGAAAGACGAGTTGGGCTTGGAGCGACCACGGAGGGCTTCACTGATTATAGAACGCAACCGGGGCCCAAAAGATTCGGTAAGTACGTCAATTCAGAGCATTTTTGCGGCAGAAAACAGGCTGTGCTGACCCACTTTCGTCGTAATCGAGGGCGCCGACTTCGTGGAGGCCGAGATATTTCCCCGATGGCCTCCGCAGATCCGCCGCCCTCCATGCACACCGGCTAACTCATCCCTTAGCTTCGGGACGGGAGCGAGGCAGGTCGTATTGCAAGGGGCAGTCCTCGCACAGCGCCCGTCCCCGGTGGCAGTAGTGCTTGCCGACTTGTACGAACAGGGCATGCATCTCGTTGAACGCCTGCGCCCGCTCGCTGCGCGGATTCCGGCTCATTACCGAAGGTGGGTGCACCGGAGGTAACTTGACCGTAGGGTGCATGTTGCTGGATTGTGAACCTAGCTCAGGGAAGTCGGTCAGGGTGTTAATCAGTGCGGTCTCAACCAGCAGTCGGATGTCGTCGTAGGTGGCGCTAGGGGCTACGATGCCGTGCCTTTCAAGGATGCGGCGGGTATACGCGTCCACCGCGAAGATTTCCTTCTGGGCAGCGTAAAGCAGGATGGTGTCGGCGGTTTCGGGGCCGATTCCCTTCAGTGACAGCAGTTCTTCGCGAAGCTTGGCGGCGGGCAGCTGAAACATGAGGTCCAGCGAGCCGTTATAGCGCTGGAAGACCCACTGGGCAACGCTTTTGAGCCGAGCCGCTTTCTGCCGGAAGTATCCGGAAGAGCGGACAAGAAGTTCGAGTTCCAACAACGGAGTGCGCAGTATTCCTTCAAGGGAGAGCACACCGGCGGTACGGAGGGAGTGCAAGGCTTTGGCGGCATTTGTCCAGGCTGTGTTCTGGACAAGGATTGCGCCGGCAACGACTTCGAAAGAGGTCTCGGCGGGCCACCAATGTTGCACTCCCCAAAGGCTGGAAAGAGTGCGATAAAGAAGTGAAATCCGGAACTCAGGTGTTTTTTTCACGGGTCTCAGCGGGTCGGCTAGTAGGCAGGCCCGGTTTTTGCATTTAAGGTGACCGAAAATCCCAGGAGGGTTCCTATCCCGCCGACGCGCGGATAGCCCAGGTTTCAACCCCTCACAGGATACGCGTTACCGCGGATATCAAAGCTTCCCCCAAAGCTGTTGCAGAACACCGCGAGGAATCGTTCCTCGCCAAAGACTAGAAAACGCAAAATCCAGCAAGCCTGGCTTGGCTTGATGGGGTGGTCAAAACGGGGAGTCAGGCATGTCTCAGAGGTTGGGCGACCTTCTGGTGCGCGAGAAGGTAATTACCGCCGAACAGTTGGAGAGAGCACTGAAGGAGCAGGGCACGAGCGGCACACGCCTCGGCGCAGCCCTGGTCAAGCTCGGCTTTCTTTCCGACGACGACGTTACCAACTTCCTCTCGCGCCAGTACGGCGTGCCGGCAATCAACCTCAACTACTTTGAAATCGACCCCTCGGTTGTAAAGCTCATTCCCTACGACACCGCCAAGCGCTACCAGATCCTGCCGCTCAGCCGCGTCGGCGCCTCGCTGACCATCGCCATGGTGGATCCGACCAACGTCTTCGCCATGGACGATATCAAGTTCATGACCGGCTTCAACATTGAGCCGGTAGTGGCGAGCGAGTCGGCCATCCTCGAAGGCATTGAAAAGGCCTACAACACGGCTCCGGAAGAAGACCTTGAGTCGGTGATGGCGTCGATGGGCGACGAAAGCACCGATGTCGAGGTACAGGCCGAAGAACTTGAGGCCGACGCCGCCGACCTGGAGAGGGCCGCCGAAGAAGCTCCGATCGTCAAGCTCGTGAACATGATTTTGACCGAAGCGGTGAAGAAGGGCGCCAGCGATATTCACATGGAGCCCTACGAGAAGGAATACCGCGTCCGGTTCCGTATCGACGGCGTTCTGCAGACGATCATGAACCCGCCGATGAAACTGCGCGACGCCATCATCTCGCGCGTGAAGATCATGGCCAAGCTGGACATCAGCGAAAAGCGGCTGCCGCAAGACGGCCGCATCATGCTCAAGATGAACCTCGCAGGCAAGAAGAAGGTCCTCGACTACCGCGTCAGCAGCCTGCCGACTCTATGGGGCGAAAAGGTCGTTCTACGCCTTCTCGACAAAGAGAGTCTTCGTCTCGACATGACCAAGCTGGGCATGGAGCAGGAGTCGCTCGACAAGTTCACCCGCGCCATCTTCAAGCCGTACGGCATGGTGCTGGTCACCGGCCCCACGGGTTCCGGTAAGACGAACACGCTTTATTCTTCGATTTCGCAGCTCAACAAACCGGACACCAACATCATGACGGCGGAAGACCCGGTCGAATTCCAACTCGCCGGCGTCAACCAGGTGCAGATGAAAGAGCAGATCGGCTTGAACTTTGCAGCCGCCCTGCGATCCTTCCTGCGCCAGGATCCGAACATCATTCTCGTCGGCGAAATCCGCGACTTTGAAACCGCGGAGATTGCCATCAAGGCCGCGCTTACCGGGCACCTCGTGCTTTCCACGCTGCACACCAACGGCGCGCCGGAAACCATCAGCCGCCTGATGAATATGGGCATCGAGCCATTCCTCGTCGCGACATCGGTCCACCTGATTGCAGCCCAGCGCCTCATCCGGCGCATTTGCACGAGCTGTGCCGAAGTACAGGATTTGCCGCCGCAGGCCCTCATCGAAGCCGGCTTCAGCCCGGCCGAGTCGAAGACCGTGAAGGTCAGCAAAGGCAAAGGCTGCGCGAATTGCAATGGCACCGGGTACAAGGGCCGTACCGGTCTTTACGAAGTAATGGAAATCGACGACGAGATCCGTGAATTGATTCTGGTCGGCGCGTCGGCGCTCGAACTGAAGAAGAAGGCGATTGAAAAGGGCATGATCACGCTGCGTCGCAGCGGCTTAATCAAAGTTTCACAAGGCATTACCACGTTGGAAGAAGTGGCACGCGAAACCGTGCACTAGAGCAAATTTTGCGGAACCAGTTCCGCATGAAGAGGCGGGAACATGGCAGTCACGTTAAGCGATCTGTTGAAAAAGATGTTGGAGATGCAAGGCAGCGACTTGCACATCACCACGAACTCGCCTCCGCAGGTCCGGGTTCACGGCCACCTGGTTCCACTGGACCTGGCGCCGCTCACCCCTGCCGAAACCAAGCAGCTCGCGTACAGCGTGATGACCGACGCGCAGAAGCACCGCTTCGAAGAAGACCTCGAGCTCGACTTCTCGTTCGGACTGAAAGGGCTGGCCCGCTTCCGCGCCAACTGCTTCAACCAGCGCGGCGCTGCCGGTTCCGTCTACCGCGTGATCCCGTTCGAGATCAAGAATTTCGATCAGCTCGGATTGCCTGCCGTGGTCACCAAGCTCTGCGACAAGCCTCGCGGCCTGATTCTCGTCACCGGCCCGACGGGTTCCGGTAAATCGACTACGCTTGCGGCGATGATCGACAAGATCAACATCGACCGTCACGAGCACATTATTACGATTGAAGATCCGATCGAATTCGTGCACCAGCACAAGAACTGCCTGATCAACCAGCGCGAAGTCCACTCGGATACCAAGGGCTTCTCGCAAGCGCTGCGCGCGGCTCTTCGTGAAGATCCCGACGTGGTGCTGATCGGCGAAATGCGCGATCTCGAGACCGTCGAGTCCGCGCTGCGCATCGCAGAAACCGGCCACTTGACGCTGGCCACGCTGCACACCAACTCGGCTGCGTCAACGATCAACCGTATCATCGACGTCTTCCCTTCCCACCAGCAGTCGCAGATTCGCGCCCAGCTTTCGCTGGTGCTGGAAGGCATCATGTGCCAAACGTTGCTGCCGAAGGTGGGCGGAAACGGCCGCGCCATGGCGATGGAGATCCTGGTGCCGAACGCCGCGGTTCGCAACCTGATCCGCGAAGACAAGGTTCACCAGATTTATTCGGCGATGCAGACCGGCCAGGACAAGTTCGGAATGCAGACCTTCAATCAGTCACTGGCAACCTTGGTGGCACAGAAACAGATCACGACTGAACTCGCCCTGCAGCGCTCGTCGATGCCGGAAGAGTTGCAGGACATGATCAACCGCGGTCAAACGCTTGCGGGCCGCGGCGCTGCAACCGCAGCGGGCGCCGCAGCGAGTATGCGCAGATAGTTCGAGGGAACGTCACCGGCTGTTTTCCCGCCGGATGATGAGGAGAAATGTATGCCTGTATTTACCTTTAGTGGCAAGAATGCCTCCGGGGAAAAAGTTACCGGGGAACGTGTTGCCGAAAATAAGCAGGTTCTGGCCAGCAATCTCCGGCGCGACCGGATTCAACCCGTCGCCATCAAGGAGAAAGGCAAGGAGTTCGCGCTGCCGACACTGGGCGGCGGCGGCGGCGTCAAGACCAAGGACGTCGCCATCTTCTTCCGCCAGTTTTCGGTAATGATCGACGCCGGCCTCCCTCTCGTGCAGTGTCTCGAAATTCTGGCCGCAAACCAGGAATCGACGACCTTTCAGAAGGCGCTCACCGGAGTCCGTCAGACGGTGGAAGGCGGATCGACCCTCGGGAACGCCATGCGCGGATATCCCAAGATCTTCGACGAATTGGTCACCAACATGGTGGACGCCGGCGAAACCGGCGGTATTCTCGACACCATTCTTCAGCGCCTCGCAACCTACGTGGAAAAGGCTGTGAAGCTGAAGGCCGCGGTTCGCTCCGCCCTGATTTATCCGGTCTCGGTGATCAGCATCGCGCTGGTGATCGTGGGCCTGTTGCTGTGGAAGGTGGTGCCGATTTTCGCCAACCTGTTCGTCGGTCTTGGCGCTCCGCTTCCGCTGCCGACCCGCATCGTGATCGCGATCAGCAACTTCATTGGCGCCTTCTGGTTCATGGTCCCGATTGCGCTGATCGGCCTCGTCGTCGGCGTCAAAGCGATCCGTGCAGACAATCGCGGACGCTACATTACGGATAATTTCCTCCTGAAGCTCCCGATCATCGGCATGCTGTTGCGCAAGATCGCCGTCGCCCGGTTTACCCGCACCCTGGGCACGCTGATCACCTCCGGCGTACCGATCCTGGAAGGCTTGAATATCACGGCTCGCACCTCCGGCAACCGCGTGGTCGAAGAGGCGCTCTACAAAGTGCGCAAGTCGATCGAGGAAGGCCGTACGATCGTCGATCCGCTTCGTGAAAGCGGTGTCTTCCCCAACATGGTCACGCAGATGATCGGCGTGGGCGAAGCAACCGGCGCCATGGATGCCATGCTGCAGAAGATCGCCGACTTCTACGAAGACGACGTTGACGCGGCCACCAAGGACTTGCTCACATTGCTGGAACCGATCATGATCGTGCTGCTCGGCGTGATGATCGGCGGCGTTGTGATTTCGCTGTACCTGCCGCTCTTCTCCATGGTGTCGAAGCTGGCCGGCGGAGGCTAGAAGCAGGTTGTTCGGCCCACGCATTACGTCTTACCTGGACGGGAGCGCCCTCACGGCGCTCCCTAACCTGCTCCGCCGAAATGGAAATCGAATACCATTGGACCTGGCGCGAGTATCGGAACCCTCATGACGGCTGAAGTTCAAGAACGTACCTGGCTGCAGTGGCTCGTCAAGGTCCGCATCATCATCATTACCTTCCTGCTGGGGATCGAGCTGTCGATCAGCACGATCACGCCCCCGGCAGTGCCCAGGAAGCTTTTTGTCTCCGTAATCGTCCTCTGGTACACGGTGGCCGCGTTTCTCATCCTGCTGGCCACCATCTGGCGCGAGACACGCCTGCAATCGCGTTTGCAGGTGGTCACCGACCTGTTTTTCGTCACTGCCATCATCTACGCCACCGGCGGCGTGGACACGACCTTCAATTTCCTTTATCCCCTCGTCATCATCACGGCCAGCGTGCTGCTCACGCCGGCCTGGACCTACGCGACGGCATTCATTTCGGCGCTGGCATTTACCACGGTCCTGCAGCTGAGCTACTGGGAAATCATCCCTTCCTGGGGCCAGCAGCATACCGATTCCCGCAGCCTGCACATCGTCATCCTGGTGAATTGGTTCGCGTTCATCGCCGTCGCTTACCTCTCCGGAGTCTTAAGCTCCCGGTTGCGCCAGATTGGCGTGGAACTGCGCGACAAGAGCGGTGAACTCGAAAACCTCCAGGCGCTGCACACCAACATCATCCAGTCCATCAGCGCCGGCCTCATCACTACCGGCTTGGATGGGCTGATCCGCGTGATGAACAAGGCGGCCGCGCGCTTCGTCGAGTATCCGGAGAATGAACTGATCGGTACCTCGATCACGGAACTGTTCCTCGATCCGCTCCCGATCGTCTCCTCGGCTCCCGTGCATGCGGAGGTCCGCCTGCGCACTCCGAGGGGCCGACAGAAGACATTCAGCGTGATCGGTTCCCCGCTCGTCGTTCCCGACCGGGGCTCCGTCGGCTATATTTACACCTTCGACGACCTCACCGAAATCCGCCGCCTGGAGCGCGAGGTACGTACCCGCGATCGCCTCTCCGCCGTCGGACGCATGGCTGCCGGAATCGCCCACGAAATCCGCAATCCGCTCACTTCCATCGCCGGGTCGGTGAAGATGCTGGCCCGGATGTCGGCGCTCACCGACGAGCAGGAGACGCTGGTCACGATCGTTACCCGCGAATCCGACCGGTTGAATGCCATCATTACCGACTTCCTCTGGTATGCTCGCGATAAGAAATTCGAACTGACGGAAGTGGACCTCATTCCGCTGCTGAACGATACGCTGGTGCTGCTGCAGCATCGTCCGGAGATGAATGTGCGGATCGAGCGTCGCTTCGAGGTAGAGAGCGCAATCTGCATGGCTGATGGCGACAAGCTGAAGCAGGTCTTCTGGAACCTGAGCAACAATGCCTGCCACGCCATGAAGGACGGTGGAACCCTGACGGTGAGCGTACGTGCCGACCACGACATGTGGCGGGTACACTTCAACGACGATGGCCCCGGCATGGCCGGCCCGCAGATTGAGAAGATCTTCGAGCCCTTCCAGAGCGAGTTTTACGGAGGCACCGGCCTGGGACTGGCGATCGTCTACCAGATTATTCAAGGACACGAAGGCAAGATCAACGTGCGCTCCGCGCCCGGCCGTGGCACGGAATTCATGCTGCTGCTGAAGCGGCCGGGACGACCGGCGCCAGGCGCGGAAGAGGACCATCGCGCGGCTCTCGAGATTGTGCCGCCTCCTCAAGCGTCCGCTGCCTCTTCAACCCCAGGGAAGGATTAGGCCCGTGAGTAACATTCTCGTCTGCGACGACGAACGCTCGATCTGCGAGATGCTGGAGATTGCCCTGCGCAAGGAAGGTCACAAGGTGGAAACCGTGACCAGCGGAGAGGCGGCCAAGCGCAAGATCGATAGCGCCCTCTTCGACGTCGTGGTGACCGATATCCGCATGCCGCAAACCAACGGCATCGAGGTGCTGCGCCATGCGCACCAGATCTCGCCGGACACAGCCGTAGTGCTCATCACGGCCGTCGACGATATCGAAGCTGCCGTCGCGGCGGTCAAGGCCGGGGGCGCTGCCGACTACATTCGCAAAAGTCCCGCGCTGATCGACGACATTCGCGTGGCCATCGCCAACGCCGTAGAACGCGGGGCCCTGAAGCGGCAGAACCTTGCGTTCAAGCGCGATGCCGCCGGGCGCAATTCGCTCGATAATATCGTCGGCACCAGCGACCGCATGGGGCAACTGAAGAACACGATCCGCATGGTGGCCTCTACCGGCAGCACCGTGCTCATCCAGGGCGAGAGCGGCACCGGCAAGGAACTCGTGGCGCGCGCCGTGCACACCTGTTCCCCGCGGGCGGCTGAACCCTTCGTATCGATCAACTGCGGCGCTTTTCCCGAGACTTTGCTCGAGAGCGAACTCTTCGGCTACGTGAAAGGCGCATTCACCGGTGCGGTTCAGAACAAACGCGGATTGTTCGAGGTCGCCACCGGGGGCACGATCTTCCTCGACGAAATCAGCGAGATGACCCTTACCATGCAGGTGAAGCTGCTGCGCGTGCTCCAGGAGCGCTCCATCCGTCCCGTCGGCGGAACTTCGGAAATTCCAGTGGATGTGCGGGTGATCGCGGCCACCAACCGCAACCTTGACACCTCGGTTGCCGATGGCCAATTCCGCGAAGACCTCTACTACCGCCTCAGCGTCATCCCCGTGCAGGTGCCGCCGCTGCGCGAACGCCCCGACGACATCGAGTTGCTTGCCAATCATTTTCTGAAGAAATATGCGCCTGCCGCCGGCAAGAGCATTCGCGGCATTCATCCCGAATCGCTCGCAGCCCTGCGCGATTACGATTGGCCGGGCAACGTCCGCCAGCTCGAGAACACCATCGAGCGTGCCGTCGCCTTAGAGATGACGGAGGAATTGCATGCCGACCTTCCCACCGAGCGCCAGAAGAACAAGCCGGCCGCTGCGGCTGCCGCAGCCGGGGCAAGCGGCAACGGGATCGTCAGCGTTCCACCCAGCGGAATCGACATGGAAGCCTACGTCGCCGACATCGAGCGCACCATGCTGCAACAGGCAATGAAGCAGGCCAACGGCGTCCAAACTCGTGCCGCGGAGCTGCTGAAGCTCTCCTACCGCTCGTTCCGCCACCTGATGAAGAAGTACGACTTGTAGAGCATTTACAGCCCTGGTTCGGTTTTCCCCTGCTTGAGCTGCTGCTTCCAGCCGAGAATCCGCGCCTTGTTCGCCTCTTCCTCAGCCTCGGCGATCATTCCTTTTTTCTGGTAAAGGATGGACAAGGACGTGTGCGCCAGCACGTCGTCCGGGTCATGTTCGGAGATCTTTCTTGCGACCTCAATCGCCTCATCGAAGCGCGAGAGGTCCTGGTAAACCCGCGCCAGGCCATGGAGCGCATCGACAAACGACGGATCGGCGTCAAGCGATTTGCGGTACTCGGCGATGGCCGCTTCGGCGTGGCCATCGCCAAACAAGTCGAGAGCAGCGTAATAATGATCTTCGGCGGTTTGGCGCGGATCCGGCATGCCTCTCGATTTTAGCAGCGGCTATACTGAAGTCGCGCATGTGGAACATCCTCCGATTCCTATGGAATGCCACCAGGGGCCATCGTCTCGCCCCCTGGCGCAGCCCCTATTTGCGCTGGCGCATTGAGACCTACTGCGGCATCAAGATGACGCAGATTGGCTTCTTCGAGTTTTTCGGATTCATGTGGCGCGAGCGCAAGAACCTGCTCGGCTTTCTGAAGTGGACAGGCGAGATGGAACGCTATGCCAGGGTCAAGCCAAGAAATCCTTAGCCGATCGTCACAACAACTTCACTTCCCTTGCCTACTCCGGCAGCTTGCGCAGCTGAACCTCGGTTGACCGAGATTTCCAGCAACCCTCCGCTGCCCAGGATGGCGAACAGCTCGCCCTTCGCGCCTTCGGCATAGTTGTTCGCCAGCTTCGTCACCGTCGCGCTGCCGACGCTGATCTGGAAGGTTCCGCCGAACATTTCCGGCACATCGGCCGGCGTAAGGTTGGTAATCAGGCTGCCGAATCGGTCGACCTTCAGGACGATGCCCTTTACCTGGTTGGCTTCACCGGCCTTCGCGCGGGGAGCCGTGAAGCGAGTGTAATCGTCGATGGTATCGCCGAACTTCGCCGATTCCACGCCCTTGCTCAGCCAGCCCGCGACGGCGGCGAAGACGTCGCGGCCGTGAAATGTCTGGCTCACCGGCTGCAGGAAGTAATGGCTCGACGTGATGTGCCGTACCGAGACGCGTTCTTCGCGCTCGTATACCAGCGAGAGAACACCATTGTCGGGCGCAATGAAGTAATGCGTACCGGCGCTCACCAGGATTGGCCGCCGGCTGGTCCCCACGCCCGGATCGACAACCACCACGTGAATGGTGTCCTTGGGATAGTAGGAGTAACACTGTGCGATGGTCAGCGCCCCATCGAGCAGGTCGTAAGACTGCACCGAGTGCGAAATATCGACGATGGTCGCCGAGGGATTGATGTTGTAGATGACGCCCTTCATGGCGCCGGCATAGTGGTCGGCAATCCCGAAATCGGTGGTGAGGGTCACAAAGCGCGCTGCCAAGCTGGTCTCCGAATAAGAAGAAGTACCCGGAAGTTAGCGCGTGCCGATTGCAGCCGTCAAGTTACCGGCGAAACTCAGCCCACCACAGCGGACACAGAGCAAAGGTGTGCGCGGTGCGAAACTGATCCCGAGTTCCTCTGCGCCCTCCGCGGTTAAGTTTGTTCAGTCGATCTCGATATCCCCAGACCCCGTGTGCACCTCGACCTTGGGACCGCCGTTACCGACCTTGCCGTGGATCTCGTGCTTCGAAAGCTTGCCTTGCACGGTGACCGGCTTCGCCAGGTGCAGGTCGCCGGAGCCTGTGGAGGCTTCGAGGTCGAAGTTGGTGGCGTCCGCAAGTTTCAGGGTCACGGCGCCGGAACCGGTCTGGACGAACCAGGTGCTCGAAGGCACACCGTTCGCTCGTACGTCCCCGCTCCCGGTCCTTGCCCGCAGGGAGCCATTGGCATGGTCCACTTCGATTCTTCCCGACCCCGTGTGGACATCCACATCGCCTGCCGAGTTGAGTGCGATTTCCATATCGCCGCTGCCAGTGGAGGCGACAAAGGGGGCGCCTACATTCTGCGCGCTGATGTGTCCGCTGCCCGTATGCGACCGCACCTCCGCGGTGATGTCGCGCAGGGTAACGTCCCCCGAACCGGTATCCGCGCTGAGACGGCCTTGGAAGCCCTGAATATCGATGGCGCCCGAACCGGTATTGGCCGCAATGCGGGTGTTGTTCGGGGCCGTAATGTCGTAGCTGATAGAGACGTGCCGGCGCAGTTCCGGATCGTCGAGCTTGCCAATCTTGATCAGCGTTCCCATCTGCTCTATGGGCGGATTCTGCACGATACGGTTGACCTTCTCTTCATCATTGCTCGAAGCCCAATTCGAAATATGAACGTGCCCCACAATGTGCACCGTGCTGGAGGCGCCAGGGCGGACATGAATGTCGCCCGAGCCGGTCCCGACTTCAAGATCGACAGTCCCGCTGACAGTTAAGTCTTTTTGAAACTGTCCATCGGCACTGGCGAACAGCGATTGGCTGGTGGCGAGACAGAAAACAAACAGCGAGGCAAAGATGATTCGTGGCATTTGCGTTCCTCACGAAAAGGCAGAGACGCCAGGAGCACCTCTGCCTGAAATACCGCTTTGGGGAAAACGACCTATTGAAGTATTACTTTATCTTTTTCTTTTAAACCACTCAGCAACTCTGTTTTAGCCCCATTCGATATTCCGATCTGGACCGGCACCTTGCGCATCCCATCTTTCGCCTTGGGGTCGGGCACTTCGACCGAGGCCTTCTTATCGCGGTCGTAAAGAATCGCTCCTTCGGGGATCTGGAGCACGTTCTTATGTTCGTCGAGGATGATCTCCGCATTCGCGGTCATGGCGGCTTTCAATTCTCCGCCAGGGTTGTTGATCGAGACACGCACTTCGAAGGTGGTTACGTTATCCTTCTCTACGCCCATGGGAGAGATCTTCGTCACCTTGCCGTTGAAGGTCTTGTCTTTGAAGCTCTCGACTTTGATTCTCGCCGGCTCGCCAAGATAGACCTTGGCGATGTCACTCTCATCGACTTTCCCCTTCACGTACACCTCGCTGGTATCACCCAAAGTCATGACCAGGGTCGCGGAGGAGCCCAAGACGAGGATGGAACTGACCGCGTCGCCGACTTCGACATCGCGCGAGAGGACAATCCCCGAGATCGGGGCGACGATGGTGGTATAGCTCAGCTGCTCTTCTAATTGCGCCAGCGTGGCTTGCGCCTTCTGCACATCGGCTTGCGCCTGTGCCATCTTGGCCTTGTTTACCGTCACCTGGGCGCGGGCGACACTTTGCTTGTTGACTGCGAGTTCATAGGCGCGCTGCGAGTCATCCAGCGCTGACTGCGAAACCACGCCATCGTGCGCCATGGTCTTGGCGCGCTCATAAGCCCGCTGCAGGGTGGGGATATCGACGCCCATGGCATCGACCTTGGAGCGCTCGTAATCCGCCTCGGCGGCGTGGAAGTTCGATTCCGCGGATTCCAACTGCGCCTTCTGCGAACGCACCTGCGCCTGGATTTCGTCCTTATCGAGTTCGGCCAACAGTTGTCCTGCCTTCACGCGATCGCCATATTCGACGTAGAGCTTCTTCACAATGCCGCTGGCTTTCGACTTAATCTCTACCTTGGTGATCGGCTCCACCTTCCCGGTAGCCACCACGCTCTTGGCCAAATCGCCACGCTCGACGACAGCGATCTTCGTGGGATCGATCTTCGTGCCCCCGCTCGTCGCCATGACAACCCCGACGACTGCCAGCACCAGAACGACGACGATCACGCTGCCGATGATCCATTTCTTTTTCTTATTTTTGCCGTTTGCCACTGCAGCCTCCAGGTAGAAAATGCGGACGACTTCACTAGGCGCCCGTCGGTGTTCCTGACGAAGTTCCCGCCGCTCGGGCGTCCCTGCAACTCATTACGCGGGAACGGGGAAGATAGTTCCAGAAATTTCCGCGATAGCGTGAATACAGCTCTTAAGGAATCGTTAGGAGTAGCTTACAACGGCGATCCGCCCGCGGATGTTAGAATCGCTGCCATCCGATGTCCGAGGCGTCCGCTTTCGGACACCCGGTTTTCTGGAGATCGATGGTCACCTACACGCTGCTGCGCCTCATTGCAGTGGCCTTCCTGGTAGCGCTCAACGCATTCTTCGTGGCGGCGGAGTTCGCGCTGGTCAGCGTCCGCGATACCCGGATCCTGCAGTTAATCGATGTGAATAAGATCGGCGCGCGCATCGTGCAGCGGCTGCACAGCCGGTTGGACGAAGTGCTGGCGGGGGTACAGCTCGGCGTCACCATTGCCAGCCTGGCTCTTGGCTGGATCGGCGAGAGCGCCATCGCCGTCATCCTGCAGCCTTCCTTCTCCCGCCTCCCCCATTCCCAGTTCTATGCCCATGGGTTGGCGATCGCCATTTCCTTCACCCTGATTACCTTCTTCCACGTAACCATGGGCGAGGTGGTGCCCAAGACCCTCGCCTTGCAGCGTGCCGAGCAGGTAGCGCTCGCGGTGGCGGCGCCGATGGAGCTCTTTATCACCATCGCGCGGCCACTGCTGGCCGTAATGCGCTCCGCGGCACGGCTTGTCCTCCGCGCCTTCGGAACCCGAGAACTGCGCGAAGGCGGCGTTCATTCCGCCGAAGAACTGAAGCTGATGGTCAGCGCCAGTCGCAAATTTGGTCTCGTTCCAGCCCTGCAGGAAGAGATGATCATCCGCGCCATCGACCTCGAAAACATCTCGGTGCGCGAGATTATGGTGCCCCGGCCCGATATCTTTTCCCTTCCCGGCAACATGACCTTAGACGAAGCCGTGCAGCGCGTGGTCGATGAACAACATTCGCGAATCCCGGTTTACGACGTCGAACAAGGACCGGAACACATCATCGGCGTGCTCTACTCGAAAGACCTGATGCGCTGGATGCGCTACCGCCTGGCGCGACTGACCGCGAACCGTCCAGCGCGCATCGCTTCGAACCTGAAGGTGCAACACATCATGCGCGAGGTGCTGGTCGTCCCCGAGACGAAGCCGCTCACCGACCTGCTGGAGGAGTTCAAACGTCGCAAGCGCCACCTCGCTGTTGTCGTCGACGAGTTCGGTTCGACCGCCGGCGTGGTAACCGTAGAAGACGTCCTCGAGCAGCTTGTCGGAGAGATTGAAGACGAGTACGACGTTCCGGAGCAATCGTCATTGACCGAGGGCGGTACAACCATGGTTCTCGATGGCGGCGTCAACATCCGTGACCTCGAGTCGCAATACCAGATCCGGCTGCCCCGCGATGAGGGCTTCGAGACGCTGGGCGGTTTCGTAATGTCCAAGTTGCAACGCATTCCGCGCGAAGGCGACAGCTTCGAACACAATGGCTATCGTTATACCGTGCTCGAGATGGAAGGCCGTCGCATCGATTCCGTCAAGCTGGAACTGCTCGAGCAGCCCGAAGCCGCGGAGCAGGCCACCTGATGCTTCGCTATCTCGCACAGCGCGTGTTGTACACCGTGCCCGTCGTTTGGCTGGTAGTCTCGGTGGTCTTCCTGCTCATCCATCTCGTCCCCGGCGATCCTGTCCAGCAGATGCTTGGCGAGGGCGCGGCAGTCAGCGACATCCAGGCCGCGCGACACGCGTATGGTCTCGATGTCCCGCTCGGAAAGCAGTATGTGAATTACTGGGTCGGCGTGTTGCATGGCAATCTGGGGCAATCGGTTCGCTTGAACCAGAAAGTCTCGAAAACGATCGCCCAGGCTTACCCGCCGACCATCGCGCTTACGTTCGCGGCCCTGCTCATCGCGTTGTTGCTTTCTATCCCCGCCGGCGTCCATTCGGCGCTGCACCGCAACCAGTGGTCGGACCGCTTGCTGAGCTTCGTCACCCTGTTAGGACTGTCGTTCCCGAACTTCGCGCTGGGGCCGATCCTGATTTTGTTCTTCGCCATTCGGCTTGGGTGGCTGCCGGTCTCCGGCACCGGAACCCTGGCGCACCTGGTGCTGCCGGCGATCACCATGGGCGGCGCGCTGGCCGCCATCCTGGCACGCATGGTGCGCACCTCGATGCTCGAGGAGTTGAGCCAGGATTACATCCGCACCGCGCGCGCGAAAGGTTTGCCCGAGCGCGTTGTTGTCTATCGCCACGCCCTCCGCAATGCGCTGATCCCTGTGCTCACCGTGGTGGGACTGCAATTCGGAGCGCTGCTGGCGGGCGCCATTGTTACGGAAACAATCTTCTCGTGGCCCGGCATCGGCCGCCTCACCATCGCTGCGATCAATAACCGCGACTACTTTCTGGTGGAGGGTTGCATCCTGACGATCGGCCTGACGTACGTGGCCGTCAACTTCCTCACCGACCTGCTGTACTCGGCGGTAAATCCGCGAATCCGCGCGTAGCCGAATTCTTAAGGTTTGGAAGGGTTGGCCAGGACGTCGTAGCTGTTGGTGGTGGCGAACACGGAAGGATCGATGTTTACGTTTTCCACCGATTCGACGGTTGCCCCGATGTGGATGATCCGCGTGTTTCCATCATCGTCGAAGATGCGCGCAATGCCGTCATAGGCGACCGTCAGGCCTCCACCCAGCGTGCACACCTCGCGAAAAAGGCTTTCGGCTACGTGCTCTTCGCGGAGGTGATACTGGAACATCATCCACTTCATCAATTCCGGATCGGCGAGATCGTTGGCCACCCAGAGTTCATGCGTCATCGAACCCTTCAGAATTCCGCCGCTCACGTAGTAATCGAACTTCGACGTGAAAACATAATGCGTGGTGGGATGGCCCAGGATAACCGGTCCAGGCTCCTGCGACGTTTTCTTCGTGACAAGGTTTTCAATCCGCGTCACCGCCCCGCCGTCATGCTTGGGCAAAACCATACGCGTCATGTGGCGCGCAGAATCGACCGAGTAGGCTTCCGAACCAAAATGCTCGGCATCGACCTCAAACTGGCCGTTGAAGTCTTCTTCGAAGATCAGCTTCGCTTGTGAACCTTGGATCCAGGAATTCTGCAGGATCTCGCTATGCTTTCCGCCTTCATCCAATTGCAGGTGCAGGGTGTAGCGGACTCCGGCCAGAGCCGGAGCGGACGACAAAAGTACGAGCACAAGCGGCAGCAGACACTTCATCACACGAAGGCGACAGGACATAAAAGCTGTCGCTTAAACAAAAGTTAGCACGCAATAGTACTAGCACTCAGAGTACCCAAGGACTAGTCCTTCCGCGGATGCCCCGGGCCGCTGCGCCGCTTGGGGGTGAACGGCTCGTCGATCGGGCCTTCGCTGAGTTCTTCCAGTTGCCGGTGCCAGTCCAGCTGCTCCACGAAATGGCGGGAATCGCGCCAGCCCGCCTGCACTTTGACGAAGAGTTCAAGGAAAACTTTAGTGTTCAGAATTTTCTCGAGCTCGCGGCGGGCATTCGAGCCGATGCGCTTGAGCATCTCGCCGCCGCGCCCGATGACGATTGCCTTCTGTCCATCGCGCTCCACGAAGATCGCAGCCGCAATCCGCGTAAGTTTCGGACGCTCCTCCCATTGCTCCACCATCACCGTGGCCGCGTAAGGAACCTCCTGGTGCGAGCAGATCAGCACCTGCTCGCGGATGATCTCCGCGGCGAGGAAGCGTTCCGGCTGATCGGTAATCTGCTCCTCCGGGAAATATTGTGGGCCGGCGTGCAGATTTTCGAGCACCTTCTCCAGCAGGACCTTGAGGCCGCTTCCCTTCGCGGCGGAGATCGGGATGATCTCCTTGAAATCGTGAAGCTGGGAGAGTTCCGCGATGATTCCCAGTAGCTTCTCCTTGGGGATCAGGTCGATCTTGTTCAGCAGCAAAATCACCGGCTGCTTCGCGCGCTTGATCAATGCGAACGTGAACTCATCGTCCTTGCCGAACTTCTGCGTCACGTCATGCATGAACAACAGAAGATCGCAGCCCTCGAGCGCATCGTAGACCTCCTGCATCATCCGTTTGTTCAGCGTGCGATCGGGTTTGTGCACGCCGGGCGTGTCCACGAATACGATCTGGCCGCCCGCGTTCTTCCCCTTCTTCGCTATGGTGACGATGCCCTGGATGCGGTTGCGCGTGGTCTGCGGCTTGTGTGTAACGATGGCAATCTTTTCGCCGACAAGCGCATTCAAGAGCGTGCTTTTGCCGGCGTTGGGACGGCCGATGATGGATACGAACCCTGAGCGGAAAGGCATCAGGCTTGCACCTGGTTGGGAGTGGGCGTCGCTTCGCTGATGCGGAGGCGCTCGATGCGGCGATCGGTTGACGCGAGAATTTCGAACCGGAGCCCGCTGTTCTCCACGACCTCCCCGGCCTGCGGTATGCGGCCTGCAATCTCGCTCACCAGGCCGGCAACCGTCGCTGCCTCGTGTTCCTCGTCAATGCGCACTCCGAATAGCTCTGTCAAACGGTCCACATCCATGCTCCCCGGAACCACGTAGGTATGCTCGCCCTCGCGCACGATGTCGGTTTCGTTCTCGTCGCGCAACTCGCCGACGATCTCCTCGATCAGGTCCTCGATCGTGACCAGGCCGGCGACGGTCCCATATTCATCGATGACAACTGCCATGCGTACGTTGTCGCGTTGCATCTCGCGCAAAAGTTCGCTGCCACGTTTGGTTTCCGGAACAAAGAGGAGTTCGTCGCGAACCAGGTCTCCCACCTTGCGGGTTCGTGCTTCCACGTCGGTGATCTGCAGCAGATCGTGGGAAAAGATGAGCCCGATGATGTTGTCGATGGAACCGCGGAATACCGGGATGCGGGAATGGGAGTTTTCGCGAAGCGCGTCGGTGAGTTGTTCGACGGTCCATTCGGCGGGGATGGCGAATATCTCCGGCCTCGGGGTCATGACCTCGCGAACCGTCTTGTCGCCGAACTCCACCACCGATTGAATCAAATGACGGTCGCTCTCCTCGAGAATTCCCTCCTCGCGTCCGGCCTCGATCAGCGCGTCTACCGCCTCGGAAGCATGCTCGGGTTCTTCTTCCGTATGTTCCTTGGCAAGCGACACGACGGAGATAGTGAACCGCAGCATGACGGTCACGGGCATCGCCAGGTAAATCAGGATGCGCAGCAGCCAGATAAAGCCGCTCAGCCATTCCCCGCGGGTCCTCGCAAACAGCAGGTAGGGAACCAGCCGGTTACAAATCACGATGATGAAGACCAGCGTGATCGCGGCCTGGAAAAGTTCTACCCACGTCCAGGGATGGGAGAAAACGGTATACGCCAGCAGAAACGCCACCGTGCCCAACAGCAACTGCGGCAGGATCGCCATTGCGAGTGTCGCCCGCTGCGGGTTGACCCCGAGCCGTGGCTCGATCTTCTGTTCGAAGAAGTCGATGTTTTCCTGGAATTCGCGGGAAAGAAATCTTCCGGCTTCTTTGAAGACGCGATCGACATAGGAGGTCAGCGTCAGAAGACCGATAAGCACGACGAGGAGGATGAGATGTCCAAACGTGATCATCGCTTCTTCCCTCTCGGCTTTTTCTTCGCCGGCTTCGTCGTCCGCGTCATGGTGCGCGCAATCAGTGAGGATGGCAGCTTCAGTCGCTCGCGCAACTCAGACTCCAGGGCTTCCATCTCGCCGTCGTCGTCCTCGTGGTCGTAGCCGGCAAGGTGCAGGATGCCGTGCAGGATCAGGATCTGCAGCTCTTCTTCCAGCGAGTGCCCCAGGAGGTAAGCGTTCTCGCTGGCGATCTCGGCGGAGATCGCGATGTCCCCGGCCTCCCCGTCGATAATGGCAGGAAACGAGAGCACATCGGTCGGCTTGTCTTTGCGGCGGAAGCGGCGATTCAGATCGCGCAATTCCCCGTTGGAGGCGATAAGGACCTGCACCTGCCCTGTGACCCCGGCAGCCTTCCGTGCCCGTGCGGCAAACCTATCCAGCGATCGCTCGCTCACACCAGCCAGTTTTTTCTTCAGGATGATCAATTCGTTCCAATGTAAAACGGGAGGGCGATAGCCCTCCCGTTCTATGGTAACAACATTACTCGCGGACGGTGGTGTTTCCTTCGGTCGTTTCCGGCGGCATCTCGGGGACAATCTGCGCCTGCGCTGCTTCTTTCGGCCGGGCGTTGCCGTTACTCGGCGGCTTCGCTTCCAGCCCGAGGTCGAGCTGTTCGGCCGCCGTTTTCTTCCTATCCTCGTAAGCCCGGATGATCCGCTGCACGAGATGATGGCGGACCACATCTCCCTCGTTGAAGTAGGTGAAGTGGATTCCCTCCACGTTCTTCAGCACATCGTTCGCCTCCACCAGGCCGCTCCGCGCCGCGTTGGGCAAGTCGATCTGCGTGATGTCTCCGGTGATCACCGCCTTGGAGTTGAAGCCGAGGCGGGTCAGGAACATCTTCATCTGCTCGCTGGTGGTGTTCTGTGCTTCGTCCAGGATCACGAAAGAATCGTTGAGCGTGCGGCCGCGCATGAAAGCGATCGGGGCAATCTCGATGACGTTCTTCTCCAGGTAACGATCGACTTTCTCCGGGTCGAGCATGTCATAGAGCGCGTCATACAGCGGCCGGAGGTAGGGATCGACCTTCTCCTGCAACGTGCCGGGCAGGAATCCGAGCTTTTCGCCGGCTTCCACCGCCGGACGCGCCAGGACGATACGGCTCACTCGCTTGCTCACCAGCGCCGAAATCGCCATCGCCACCGCGAGGTAGGTCTTGCCTGTGCCCGCGGGACCGATCCCAAAGACCATGTCGTGCTTTTCAATCGCTTCGAGATAGCGCCGCTGGTTGATGCTCTTCGGCTGTACCGTGCGCTTGCCGAAGGAACGCTGCCGTCCCGCCTCTGCCAGGCCGCGTAAAGTGGCCGCCTGGTCGTGGGTGAGCACGCGCAGCATATCGCCGAGATCGCCGTTCTGGAAGACGTGACCGTTGCGCTGCAGGTGTTCGAAATCGCTGAACACATTTTCGGCGCGGTTCACGTTCTCCAGTTCACCTTCAATCTGGATGGAATCCGAACGAAGATCGATGCGGACGTTAAGACCGGTTTCCAGCACCCGTAAGTTCTCGTCCCGTGTGCCGAACAGCGTTTCGATATTCGGGCTGATCTCGATGTTCTTCTTCATTGAGTCTGGGCGTTACCCTCCATAGTTCCTGCTTGCGTGAGCACGAGCCAACGCGCGCCGCCGGAAGCGGGCGCAGAGTATAGGTGTTGTTTGTGTAGATGGATCGAGCGGGATGGGCCGATCGAAAATGCGAACAACGGGCTGGAATTGCCTCCAATGATCGCGAGAGTACCCCGGCTTTTTCCGGGAGTCAACCGGTTCTTTCGCGATGTTCCATCGCAAATACTCGAACCTAGAGTACTCAATCGTTACCCCATACCCTGACAATTAGATGAGAAAACTCGCCAAAGGAAGCTTGGAACTAAGTAGCCGGACGTGGAAATATTGGCCAACCCAGGTTACTGGACGGTGAATCGCTACTCCTTCCGGCGCTCCCAGCGCAGCTTGGCAATCACCAGGTGCACCTCGCCCATCGTGACTTCGGGCGCCACGGCATCCTTGATAGGACGCAGTCTTGCCGTGCCCAGCCGGGCGCATGCCGCCTCAATCGCCACCCGGCGGTCCTCTTCCACCCAGGCGTTTTGAAATTCGAACTCGCCCGTTTCCACCAGGTTGGCGACCGACGCAACTACCGTTCCTAGTTGCCGCCCGCGGATATTCGCGATCTCAGCAAAGCTGTGTCCCTTTTGCAGAAGCTCAATCGTCTCCTGCGAAGGCTTACTGAGAGGGCCGGTAGTGCGGGCCTGCTCAGGCCGGCTGCCGCGGTTGTATTCCTCGAACGCCTCCAGGATCGCAGGGCCAAGATCGGCTGTCTTCAGATCGCCAAAGCCGGAAACGGTTCGCAGCTCGGCAAGCGTCTTCGGTCGCACCCGGCAGAGGTCCTCCAGCGAGCTGTCGTGCATGACCACGTAGGCCGGAACGCCTCGCCGCTTCGCCTCATCCTTGCGCCACAAGCGAAAGTAGGTTGCAAGTTCTTCATCGAAGGGTTGTGCATTGGGCAAGCGCAACTTGGTGCGAGGCTTGCTCTCGACAGGCGAGGAAACCGCCGTTTCTTCCCCGAGCCACGGCAGCTTCGTTCCGCAGACATCGCAGGCTCCGCACTTTTCCCATTTCTTCTTCTCTCCGAAGTGCTCGCAAATCTGCTGGTGACGGCACTCCTGCGATTTCGCGAACTCCGTGATGTCCCGGTACCGCTCCCATGCCCGCGACTTCTCCGCGGGATCGGTGATCTGTTCGGTGAAGTACGCCAGCAGCCCCGCGTCCTTCTTCTGCCAGAGCAGTACGCAGTCGGCGGATTCCCCATCGCGCCCCGCACGACCTGCCTCCTGGTAGTAGTGCTCGAGCGACTTCGGCAGCGCGAGGTGAATCACCGCGCGCACCGCCGGCTTGTTGATCCCCAATCCAAAGGCAATGGTTCCGACGAGCACCCGCACTTCGTCCGTCATCCATCGTTCCTGGTTGCGAGTGCGAGTGTCGCCATCCATCTTGCCGTGGTAGGCGACTGCGGCAATGCCCTTCTCCTGCAGGAGATCGACGGTGGATTCGACCAAGTTGATCGTCGGGGCGTACACGATGACGTTCTGGTCCTTATAGTGGCGCAGAGCCTGCAGCAGAAAGCTGCGCTGCGAGTGGGCGTCGCACTCGCGCACGATATAGCGCAGGTTGGGGCGATGAAAGCTGGCAATGTACTTATCGGCGTCGCGGAACTTCAGTTGCTGCAGGATGTCGTGCCGCACGCGCTGGGTCGCGCTCGCCGTGAAAGCGGCGATCGGCACTTCAGGAAAACTCTCCCGCAAAAGTTTCAGTTGGCGGTACTCCGGACGAAACTCGTGACCCCATTCCGAGATGCAATGCGCCTCATCGATCGCAAATAGCCCCAGCGGCAGCTCCCGCAACCAGGCGAGGGTGTTGTCTCGTACCAGCCGCTCCGGCGAAAGATAGAGGAGCCGGTACGCTCCCGTCTTTGCCTTGCGCATCACCTGCGACTGCTCCGCTCCGCTCAAGGTGCTGTTGAGCAAAGCCGCTGGAATCCCCATCTGCCCGAGCTGCACCACCTGGTCTCGCATCAGCGCGATCAAGGGCGAGATCACGACCGCCGTTTTGTCGGAGATGGCCGCCGGTAGCTGGTAGCACAGAGATTTGCCGCCGCCCGTCGGCATGATCACGCAAACATCCCGCTGCGCAACAATGCTCCGGATGATCCGTTCCTGCAGCGGACGAAATTCGTCGTAGCCGAAATAGTGCTTAAGGGCGGAACTCAGTTGCGTGGTGAGAGGATCCAAGACCGTGGGTGCCCCATACTCGTCGGGTAGCTAAAGGATGGGAACCATGGCTGCCCGCGACTTCAAAAGCCTTTGATTGGTATCGAATCACGGTCTCAGCCGTGCCGATAACGTTTCGCGCGAGCGGGCTAAGCCCGCACATCTCTCCCGTTAGAGTACCGCAGGTGAACCCGTCTCAGCGTGTCCAACATCACACCTCCGCGTGCCTCCCGTTCTCCATCCTGGCGGGTCGCTTACCTTCTACAGATGGACTGGCTCGTCTGAGCCAGCTCAGGTTTGACCCTGCAGGCTAAATCTCGTAAAATAGCTCTTTCGGCTTACGTCGAGATTCTCTTCAGAGGACAACTGGAAGTTCATGGCAAACCATTTTTCGGCGCTCAAGCGCGCACGTCAGACTGAAACCCGCACCACGCGCAACCGCGCCAACAAGTCCCGCCTTCGCACCTCGCTTCGCCAGCTGCGCGAAGCCATCGCCGGAGGCGACGCTAACGCCGTCAAGACGAGCTTCAGCGGCACCGTTTCGCTGCTCGACAAGGCCGTGCAGAAGGGCGTGATTCACAAGAACACCGCCAGCCGCTATAAGGCCCGCCTCAACGCCCGGGTGAAGGCAAAGGCCTCCAAGTAATCTCCATCCCATTCACAGACGACGGCAGGCCTATGCGCCTGCCGTTTTCCTTGCGCAATCCCGCCAATTTACACAATCAGACAAATGCCCATCCTTTGGGCAATTGAACTCTGTCGAGGAACCTCGGTATCATCACTGTTTCCGGAAACTCTCTTTCATCGTCCGCTGGAAAGGACATTCATGCAGCCGTATCGCGCTAAGGTGGTTGGGCTCGTCCCGGTTCCTCACGTTCTCCTGCGCTCGCTTGCTCTCGGACTCCTCGCTCTCGCTCTCCTGTTCTCTCTGGGTTGTGGCGGTAGTTCGAGCACCACAACGACCCCCGTCGGCCCGGCTCCCACCTTCACCAGCATTGCGCCCACCATCGCCCGTGAAGGCGTCCTCTATACCTACGACATGACGACGACCACCACCGACAACAGCACGGTGACCTACAGCCTGACCGGCGGTCCCACGGGCGCTGCTATCTCCGGAAACACCCTCACCTGGACTCCTACCCATGCGCAGGCACGCACCTCCAACCTTTTCACCGTAAAGGCGACAACCAGCAAGAACGGCACAACCACCCAGAGCTTCTCCATCGTTCCTACCGGCTACGTGAATGGCACAGCGGTGGATCACGCTGTCACCGGCAATGGCGTTGTCGATTATGCGGAGGACCTCAGCGCCTCCACCATTGAAGCTCTTGTTCCCAACGGCAAGGGCGCCTACAACACCTATAAAGGAACGGGCACCGCCGCCGGCACTTTCTCCATCGCGAACGTGCCCTCCGGCAGTTTTCTTCTGCACATTACGCACCCCGTCGCGGGGACTCTCTCCAACGATTACGTCTTGACGAGTACCAGCGATATTGACGTCGGCACGTTGGTCACCGGGCGCCCCGACGCAGTACCGATCAGAACCGGCGTTACCGTTTCCACGGATGCTACCCTTTCCGTTCCACCGGCCGGCAGCGATACCGTCGTTTGGGCGAGCCCGGACGCCGACGCTTTTGGTTTTCCCTCGGCACAAGTGACCCAGCCTTACATCGCGTCGTTCCCCCAGACCGGCCACCTGATCGATAGCTCGAAAGGAGATCGCGCCTTTCTCGTGCACTACAAGGGCAGCTCTCCCGCAACCGGTGTGGTCGTGAGTGCCATCGCGGAAGACATCGAGTACACATCCATCCAGGAAACCGATGGGACCACTCTGCATCTTCCGGCTGGGCAGATGACGGCGGTCACGGGATCGACCACGGATCCTGTAATCAAGCTCTCTCAGTTCGACGGCATCTTCGCCGGGCTCACCAACAATGCGACGGTTCAACGAAACTTCTCGCTCGTCGACACCGGGTACGCCGGCACCTACGGATACGCAGACGGAGTGCCGTTGGTTTACTCCGACCTGGGGCAGATAACTTCGGACATTGACTTGGGAAGCCAATCCTATGGCTTGGTCACCTCTGCCGGTGTTCCCTTCTTCCGCTATCTGGACGCCGGATCTCGCAAATTCCCCTACGGCGGCGGCTCCATCACGCTCCTCGTCGGTTCTCAAGTCATCAGCAATGTGGTTCCGTCGTCCGCCACTCCGCTCGTTCCCGTCCTCGGAATTCCGAGAACGGCCACCGTCGATGGCACGGACTTCTATTACAACCAGACGAACACCTCGCTCGCACCGCAGGTCTCGTGGGGCACTCCAAGCGTCGGAACTGCCTCTTACTCCGAACTCACCATCTTTGATATCACCGGCGCGACTGCCAGCCAGTGGAACTTCTTTACCAGCGGCAATGGCGTCGCCGTTCCTTCGGGTATCCTCCAGTCAGGACATACCTACGTGTTCGAATTGACGAGCGTCAACGACACGGGCTCGGTCTTTGCAACCGCACCTTTCCGTCATGGCACGAGTCCGATCTTCACCTATGCGGCATCGGGAGTAATCACCGGAGGTGTGCCTCCGGTCTCCACGAAAATGAATGCGGCGAGTCCGGGGAAGCGTAATCTGCGCGTTGTCCCGGATGCGGACGGACGCCTCCGCCTGCAGCAAGTCAAGTAGTCCTGTTCGGCGGATAAGACAAGCGGCAGGCACTCGCCTGCCGTTCCCTTTGGATACACTGTCAGCATGCGCGCCATGGTTCTCTTGCTGCCAAGGCCAGTGATCGAGCGGCCGCTCGAACTGCGCGAGATTGAAACACCGGTTCCCGCTGCGGGTGAAGTGCGGCTTCGCATCCAGTGTTGTGGCATCTGTCACACCGATCTCCACACCGTGGAAGGCGAACTTACCCTGCCGAAGCTGCCCATCGTTCCCGGCCATCAGGTTGTCGGATTTGTGGATGCTCTCGGCGCAGGCACAAAGCTCTTTCGCGAAGGCGACCGGGTCGGCATTCCCTGGCTCTATTCCACGGACGGCAGCTGTCATTTTTGCCGCACCGGACGCGAAAATCTCTGCGATCACGTCCAATTCACCGGCCTCCATCACCAGGGCGGCTACGCTGACTACGTGGTAGTCCGCGAAGACTTCGCCGTCCCGCTTCCGCCCAGCTTTTCGGACGAGCACGCTGCCCCGCTGCTTTGCGCCGGGATCATCGGATATCGATCCTTCCGCTTGAGCAACCCGCAACCCGGTGGCCGCCTCGGACTCTATGGCTTCGGAGCCGCCGCGCACATCGTGCTGCAATTCGCGCGGCACCTCGGACACGAAATCTACGTTTTCACCCGCTCCGAAAATCACCGCGCCTTGGCGCGCTCGCTCGGTGCCGCCTGGACCGGCGATGCCTCCGACCCCGCGCCGGCGCCGCTCGATTCCGCAATCATCTTTGCCCCCGCCGGATCTCTCGTGCCACCCGCCTTGCGAGCATTGCGCAAGGGCGGGACCCTCGCCCTCGGCGGCATTCACATGTCCGACATTCCGGGTTTTCCGTACGCCGATCTTTACCAGGAGCGCACTATCCGCAGCGTGGCCAACAGCACCCGCCAGGACGCCCGCGAATTTCTTGCCCTCGCCGAAGAGGCGCAGGTACAAACGACCGTCCAATCGTTCCCCCTCGAAGACGCCAACGCCGCTCTCCTTGCTTTGAAGGAAAGCCGCATCGATGGCGCCGGCGTTCTGCGACTTCGGTAAGTCCCACACATCGGGGATATACCTCGCCTTCCGAGGGATTTCCGGCCCCGCACGAGTGCCTTACTCTGATTCTGTTGATGCGGGCCTTCAGAGCATTCATTGGCAGCAGCATTTCATAACCTTTTCATTCATACGGCCCTCTCTTTATCCATGCAGGTGTGTAGCAGCAAGATAAGTAGAAGTTGATTCTCCGGTGCGGTCTGCGCCGGCTTGATAGAAGCCTCGGAAAAATGCCGAGGCTCTTTTTCTGTCCGAAAAAAAGCCCCAGCCGAAGCCGGGGCACTTTTTCAGGAGGGTCGTTCGTCTAGCTTGCTTTGTTCATCTTGCAGGAGGCGCCGCAGCACTGCTTCCCGGCTTTCGCCATATCGCACTTTCCATCCTTGCAGCACGCCTTTGCTTTTGCCATGTCCTTGCAGCAATCCTTCGTGCAGGCCATCTTGCCGTCTTTCGTCTCGCAGCACTTGCCGTCTTTGCAGCACTCCGAGCCCTTGCAGCAGCTCTTCGCATCTGCGCCCGTCTGGTTACAACAGGCGCAGGCCGCCTTGCTATCGGCCGGAACTGGGGTCGGAACAGCGGCCGTTTGCGCGAACAGGCCGGCGGCAAACAGCAGGATCAGAAACATCGCAAAAATCGCATTCTTCGCTTTCATAGAGTTCCTCATTCGATCGTTCATACTGCGCAATTCGTAATCGCCGGATCCACGCCAGCCCAAGCCGGCATGAGTTTCTGGCACTTAATTTTCGAATCGGGGGCACGCCTTCGGATGAAGGCGGATCGAGAGGTCTAGACGCGCAGATCTGCTTTGCTATCGAGAACGGAGCGTTCGTACCGCAATGCAGCGCGTTCCCAAGGCGCGCCGGTGACATGTGCAGACTGCTTCAGGAGGTTCGTTGCATGAGCAGTGGCGCATGCGCGCGCCTGCCCATCGTCATGATATTTCGCGGTTCCACTGATCGCTTCGTCGCCGCCCACGGGCAGACAACGGCTCATCGAATCGCAATCGCCGTCCCCATGCATCCGGTAACAGACGATCACAATCATCTTCTCCGGGGGGCAGCATTTGTGCGATGCCATGACCCGGGGATGCTCGAGCACCATCGTCCGATAGCCTATCTTTGTGCATCCCGGCGCATGTTGAACCAGGATCGGCATGCACATCGCGCTCATCGACCAAGTCAGCAGAGCGACGAGCACAACCGTCGAGATGGCTTTACGGAACTGCATCGCTGTCATTCTCGCCGTGTTTTCCTGCCTGCGCTGTGACCTGCGTCACACTCCGGCGACGAAAAGTGGCCGCCCGCAGCATCCTTGTCAAGTTCCCGAGCTTCCGCACAGGGTTGCCGGCGCGCTGCGGCAGCAGGCCCGCAGTGGCCTTTACTGAACATTCGTAGCAGGTTCCAAACATCGCTTCGCCCCGCGCAACGAATTCCACAGGGTATCCGGATTGCTCCTTGACACAACACGTCGCGCAGCTATTATGTTTCAAACATTTAGGGCAGGAATTGTTTTCCGTAAGTTTTCCTCCGAGCATGGAGAACCGCTTCACATCACGAGAAGTAATCGCGCTGACCGGTATCACGGCCCGCCAGTTGCAATGGTGGGATGAGCGCGGCATCGTCGTTCCCGCCCGCGCGGGACACAAGCGTCTTTATTCTCTCGACGATCTCGCCGAGGTCGCTATCCTTTGTGAGTTACGTCAGCGGGGATTTTCCCTGCAGCGCGTCCGCAAGGTCATTCGCTTCCTGCAGCGCGAACTTGGAAAGCGTCTGGTGGAAACCGTGTCCGACGGCGCCGAGTATCACCTGCTGACCGATGGGCGCAACCTCTACCTGGAAGATTCCGCCCACGCCGTCATCAACATCCTCAAGAATTCGCGGCAGCCGATCCTCTCCGTTTGTCTTACCGACACGGTGCATCGGCTGCAATCACGCATTGGCAAGAAGCAGGCGCAATCGGAAGTGTCGTCGAAGACAAGGCGGCGTAGGGCTTCTTAACCATTCACCCGCCGGCAATGCGGCGGACGAGGGGGAAAATCGATGATCGCGGAACTCAGCATTCTGAATGAGTGGATCCCGGAGCAAATGGAACCCGGCACCATCTTCGTCCTCGAAAATGCAGGCGAGGTGGGCGAGAGCTTGGATCCATACTGGGCGGTTCTCTCCTGCCCGACCTGCGGCACCCTCGGCCTGATCACCCGCAAACAAGTCGCCGGATTGTTGCCCGTGATCTGCGGCTCCCCCATGTGCTCTGCCCACTTCTTCATCCACGACGACCAGATCATCCCGCGAAAACCGTTTTAGCCGCTCCAGACCGCGCGGCGCATCACCATCGACTGTGGGTGCCCCATCCTTGTCGCGAAGCGACAGGGTGGGTAGCATCCCCGCTCGGTGTCCTCACGCCATCTGCTGCCAGATAACCCCGATCGCCGCCGCCCCCAGGATCAACCACGCCGAGTTCACCCGATACCGGAACAGCAGCACCGCGCTCACAAACGCGATCAGCCCCGTCTGCCAATTCATAATCGCGTCACGGCCCAAGGCGCATACCATCGACTGTGGGTGCCCCATCCTTGTCGCGAAGCGACAGGGTGGGTAGCATCCCCGCTCGGTGTCCTCACGCCATCTGCTGCCAGATAACCCCGATCGCCGCCGCCCCCAGGATCAACCACGCCGAGTTCACCCGATACCGGAACAGCAGCACCGCGCTCACAAACGCGATCAGCCCCGTCTGCCAATTCATAATCGCGTCACGGCCCAAGGCGCATACCATCGACTGTGGGTGCCCCATCCTTGTCGCGAAGCGACAGGGTGGGTAGCATCCCCGCTCGGTGTCCTCACGCCATCTGCTGCCAGATAACCCCGATCGCCGCCGCCCCCAGGATCAACCACGCCGAGTTCACCCGATACCGGAACAGCAGCACCGCGCTCACAAACGCGATCAGCCCCGTCTGCCAATTCATAATCGCGTCACGGCCCAATTGGCACGCCACCACCCCCATGAGGCCGAGGGAAGCCACGATCACCCCATCCAGTGCCGCCGATGCTACGGGAGAACGCCGGATCCGCGGCACCAGCGGTCCACTGATCGCCACCAGCACAAATGCCGGAAGAAAAATGGCAACTGTCGCCACCACCGCCCCGCGCGTGCCCGCAACCAAATAGCCAAGGAAGGTCGCCGTCGTGAACACCGGGCCCGGCGTAATCTGCCCGACCGCCACCGCATCGAGCAACTGTTTCTCCGTCAGCCAATGCAATCGCTCGACGAAGTCCGTCCGCAGGAACGCCAGCAACACATAACCGCTGCCGAAGAGCACGGAACCGATCTTCAGGAATGTCAGGAAGAGCCGCCCGAGGGTCACCGGGATACGCTCGCCGCCCGCGACGATCGCTGCCATCGGGAGCCACGCTGCCAGCGCCTGCTTCGCGCTTCCCTTCCCCAAAGGGATCGACGCCAGTACCGCCGCTCCCAGCAGGATCAGCAATTCATGCGCGTGCCACACGTACGCCGCTGCCCCAAGTACTCCGATTACCGCCAGCCATACGCCTTTGATCGCCGTCTTGCCAAGACTCCAGAACGCCTGCGCGATGATCGCAATCACCACCGGCTTCACCGCGGCCAGGACGCTTGCTACCCGCGGCAAGGTTCCGAAGCGCACATAGATGGAGGCGATAAGGCCCACCATCACCGCTGCCGGCACAATGAAACAGGCTCCAGCGACCAGCAGTCCCTTCCAGCCGCGCTTCAACAGTCCGATATGGATCGCCATCTCGGTGGAACTTGGCCCGGGGATGAGATTGGCGGCGCCCAACCGGTCGAGAAATTCCCCGCGCGTGATCCACCCGCGGCGGCGCACGAATTCATCTTCCATCATGGCAATGTGCGCCGCTGGCCCGCCGAACGCGCTTGTGCCCAACTTCAGGAAGACCAGGGCGAGTTCCCCTAGCGATGGCTCGGATTTCTGCGCAGGCGCTGCTTCAGCGCTCATGATCGTGCTTGTCGAGTCTGTCGTCGATCGACAACGGTCCCCCACCCACCACGATCAGGAAGATCGTTCCCAGCAACATGCAGAAGTCGGCCCTGGCTTCGTGCGCCGTCGCCCAGAATCCCGATTTCGCGAGCATAGGGACTTTTGTCGTAACCATCGCAACCGAGATCACACAGAGCAGTGGAATGCTTGACAGGCGCGTCAGCAAGCCCACGATCACCAGCGCGCCGAATACAATTTCCACTCCGCCGACAAATGGCGCCATCACCTGCGGCGCCGGAATGCCGATCTTGGCGAAGCGTCCAACCCCAAGTGCCTGCGGGAAAAGAAATTTCTGAATGCCTTCGCTGAGAAACACGCACCCCACCAGCAGGCGCACCAGGACCGTCGCGCGCGGTGCGCCGGAATGCACGACGCGGTGGAACCAGTTCATGGCTTCGCGCATCAAGTCCTCAGTTCCCGTAACCTCCGGCTCATCCTGCTTCTCTTCTCTGAATTACGTCCCGGCGTGTCGGGGAGCTCATTGGACCTCGCAGGACCTCCGAATTCGCATAGTATATGCAACCGTAACCTGAGAAGTCGCCTCTCGCACATCTTGTAAAGAAGTGTGCTGAGCAGCTCCGGAGGTAACTGCGCCTATTAGGATCACATCTTGACTCACGAAGAGGAGGAACAATACGTGAAGAAAGCTTTCGCGATCTTGTCATCGGCCTTGTTGTTTTTCGCAGTCTCCTATGCCCAGGAGCACGGGCACGAGGGTGCTGGTGGACATGCTCCTGCGGCCAGGGCACACCAGGCGCCGCGCGAAGTTGGCGGCGGCCACATTCCGCAGCGTGGGCCTGAAGCTGGCAAGCATGAAGCGCCCGAAGCAAACGGCCGCTTCCACGCCGAAGCGCCGGGCCACCCGAACGCACCGCACGTCGATATAAAAGGCGACGTCTGGCATGGACACGCCGGCGGTGACGCCCACTACCACCTCGACCACCCCTGGGCGCATGGACGCTTTCCCGGCGAGTTCGGGCCCAGCCATGTATGGCGCCTGGGCGGCGGCGGACCAAACCGTTTCTGGTTTAACGGCTTCTACTTCAGCGTAGCGCCGTACGATATTGGCTACGTCAACGGCTGGCTATGGAACTCGGATGACATCGTGCTCTACGAAGATCCAGACGATCCCGGCTGGTATATCGCCTACAACACCCGCCTCGGAACCTACGTTCACGTGCAGTATATGGGGTAATTCAAAAGCGGTCCGCACCCGCGGACCGCTCCGTTTTTCTAGTGGTGATCGTGGTCATGATCGTGATCGCCATGCTGATGGCGCCAATCCCAATACTTGTGCTGTTCATCCTTGCTCAGGTGCTTGTAATCGCGGTGTGCGCGATCGTGATAGTTCTCCGAGTACCACTGGTTGTAATACACCGTCTCCCCAGGTCCCCATTCGTGATAATCAGAGTAGTACGGGTCGTAAACCCGATGGACGTGGTCCGCGCATCCGGTGGACAACATACCGAACGCCAGAATCAATGCGCCAAGCGTTGTGCCTTTCCAGTTCATTCTGGATTTAGAGCACCGGGCAATTGGTGGTGCTGTATGGGTTGCGTAAACAATTGCGGGTCGACCACCACTATCGAGCGTCGTTTTTCCCCACTACGTGAATTCGAAGCTGCACGCCGGCCTGCTGCATGCGCTCGATACAGGCATTGAGTTCCTGGATCAAGCGATAAAGCCGGTATTTCTCCTCAGGATCACAACTGACGCTCAAGGCACAACGATAATCGTGCCGCAAAAATTGCAGTTCCTGCAAAACATCAGGATCGGTGAGTGGAGTCGCAGACATGATGTTGCAAAATTAATCATAATTTCCCGAATTAGAACTCCCCCGGACGGGGCTCCTGGATCCCCCGACTAGGGCATCCCGTCATTCCGCATCGCTGCCGGCACGCGCTTTCCCCCGGGGCGGCGGCTTCCTTGTCGCTTTCCATGAGTTCTTCCCCAAGCAGGATCAGGCGGCCTTCGGCCGGGGTGAGGGGCCTCCCCAAACGCCTTTCCATGCTTGGAATGAGAGAGATTCCTGTTCCCACGTCATTGCTGGCAAGTCCATGGGGAAAAGGCAGATATCGGATCCCCAGAGAGTTGTAGCCATCCCCGCCGGGTGCAGACCCGGACCGAATCACGGGCCAAATCTTAAATCCGGGACTCCTTTTTCGAGGATCGCGACCCCCACCAGCGCGCAGCGCAACGGGTGGGGGCCTTTCCTTTACTTGGCGTGCGCCGCTTCCCGGGCCTCGAGGTAATGATCCACGCTGGTCTTGTCAACCAGGGTGGACCCCGTATCCACAAAGGCCGGGAAGGGAGAGAGTGGGTCGAAGGAATAATCCTGCTTCAGGTCCACCGGGTAGTGGTGGATATCGTCGAGAGCTTTCAATCCGTAGAAGGCCATGGTGTACGGCTTCTGCGCAATCGTCGCATCGATCGCCCCCGACTTAATCCCGTTCAGGGTCTCCTGCGAAACATCCATCGCGATAACCAGACGGTCGGTGGCCTTCTCGCGTTGCAGCGCCTCGGCGACACGCGGGGCTGCGGTGGCCTCGAGGCAGACGAAGGCGTCGATCCTCTGCGCGCTCTTGGCATCTACGTAATGCTGGGTGCGGTCAAAGGCATTACCGGCATCGCCCTTGATGTCGACCACGTCCACGATCTTGATGCCCGGGTGATCGGCGATCACATCCTTATAGCCTTTGAGCCGCTCTTCCAGATTGGGCTGCGGCATGGTAAAGAAGACGACATTGCCCTTGCCATGCAGTTTGTCCACCAGTCGCTTGCCCCCCATTTCGCCGGCATTCATGTTATTCGTGCCGATGAAGTACAGCCGCTTGCTCTTCGGCGCATCCGAGTCGATGGTGATGACCGGAATGCCGGCGTTCAGGGCATCGTCGATCGCAGGCTGCATCAGGTTGGCATCTGCGACGGAAACCAGGATGCCGGAGGGTTTCAACGCGATGGCGGTGCGGAACTCCGCCACCTCGGCCTGGGGGTCGTAATCATCGGGGCCGCGCACGTCCCACTTCACACCGTATTCCGCAGCCGCCTTGCTGAGCCCTGCCTGCGCCGACTTCCAGTAGTCGACCTTCGAATTGACGGTTACGAGAATGTACTTCTCATCGTTGCTATGCCGCGAGCATCCCGCCAGGAAACACATCGATGCCGCAAGAACCACAAGGGCAAGTTTCTTCGTAGCGTACACATCCGCCTCCAGATATTCCCGCGCGTGACATGGTGCGCGGTTGACGGAGAACAGTCAACCATTCCATGCGCTTTTTCGCGCGGCCAGTTCCATCGTAATCGAAGGAGTGCTGCTGCCTGCGAAGGTCCGGGAATCCCATCGCCAAACCGTGCGCTCAGCTTTTCCGGGAGAGCCGCGTCCACTGCCAGATGCCGCCGGTGACCTCCACCGGCAGGCGCTGACCCAACTGCCGGGCGATCATCACGATCTGCCCCCGGTGATGCCCTTCGTGGGCGACGAAATAGCTCAGCACGTGCCCCACATCGAGCGGAAGGTTGCGCCACACATACGCCTTCGACGCCGGGATGCTGCCGCCGTGCTGGCAGCCAAACTCCAGCAAGCCGAGCATGCCCGCCCCACTGCGCTCCAGGGCCGCCACAAGCTCCTTCGGCTTGACCTTGAACTGGTCAACGCGCCGTGGAGCCCGGAAGCCATATTCCTCGCCAAGCGTCTTGATCCACCGGCAGCGGGCGTTGTGGATGTGCGCCGCAATCGTCCGCACCGCGCGGCGCGGAATTCCCGGCACCTGCGCCTCCCAAAGTTCAGTGGGCAGTCGCTCGACGAGGAAGATTGTCACGCGATTGTTGGTCTTCCACGCGTTCAGGATCGTATCGCGCAGATCGAGAGGAGCCGCCATCCGTACGCTCTATTTGGCAGGCTGCGGCTTGTTTCCGGTCCACACCCAGCCGGCAATCTTCCAGGTGCCCGCCTCGCGACGCAGCACAAACGTCATGTGCGCCTCCTCGTTCATCGGCGCGCCCTTCTCTTTATAGACGTACACCACCGGGACGACGACATAGGCGGCATCGCCTTCGATCTCGGTGCGCGAAGGTGCGCTGTATTCCACCTTTGCATCGGTGATGCCGGCAGCCTTGTCATGCTTTTCGAGATCGGCCCCCCAGGCGTCGCCGGCGTGCTGCCCACTCCAGTGGAAGGGAGCGACTTCATCGGTAATGGATAGATCACCGGTCGCGTAGGAAGCGCTGACTGCCTTCATGTCGCCGGAGTTGAATCCGTCGAGCAGTTGATGGATCGGCGCATTCACATTCTGCGCCAACGCCTGCCCGCCGCCCATCGCCAGCAGAATGCCCGCGCACCCTGCGAGAAACATCTTCCGCATGAATTCCTCCAGGAGATCAAGTGAAATGCGGAGGAAGAGTGTCATTTCCGATTTCTGTCGTCAATCGGAAAGATGGACGCGGATTTTGCCCGGGCAACGCCAGGAGCTCTCCAAAGGGGCGAACCTTCCGGCGTTGCGGCGCTGGTAACGGCTTACGACTTAGCCGGCGCCGATTTCGCCGGGCGCGGCGTGGCGGCCGGTTTCAGCTTGAGGGCGCGCATCTTCAGTTTGTGTTTCCGGATCCGGTGAAATCTCGATTTATCGCCGTTGATGCCTGACATAGAGTGCGTTCTCCCGTAGGTGGGTGAAGCGTGCGTGGTTCTCGACGTGCGCGGAGACTTCCGATGCCGACCGGGTTCGAGGCTAGGCTTCGCCAAGGTGGATGTCAAACCTTGCGGCCTCTGCCTCGACTTCAGAGTTGTGCCGCTACCTGGGTGGCCAGGTTCGTGACGTTTTGCTGCCGGGTCGGGCTGGCTTCGCTCTGTTGCACGTAGAAACGCACTTTGCCTTTGCGGACGTGGATCGCCTGGTCTTTGTCCATGTAGGCTTCGTCGCCGATCCCAGCGACGGAGGTGCTCCCCGCTCCGTAGAATTGCTTCAGGCGCGCGAACAGGGCGGTGGCGTCCGCAGGCGACGGGTCCGCATAGATGCGGAAGAGAAGCTGATGACCTTGAAACGTGTAGTGGCAATCGGTTCCCTGGTTGGTATTGGCGAAGGGTCGCGGCGCGACGGTTTTTTCGGGAGCGCTGTAGCTTTGCCCAAGCGTCTTGCTGACGGCACTGGCTGACAGCAGCGAACAGGGGTCCGCCGGCACATCGGCGGCGTACGCCGCGGGGACGGCGAGCAACAGTGCGGCAGCGAGAAACGACAGGGGGTAAGCCATGGGCACTCCTTTCGGCGCCGGAAACTATACCACCAGTTCCCTCCATGGCTTCGCCCTTGTATTTCCAGCAGCTCACGCTAGGAAGAGCCTGAGCATCTGCCGGACAGCTTCATCTCGCAACTTCCCAATGGTCGCCGACCATCACCAGCGTAGCGTTGTCGGAAGGATTGGCGGAAAGAGCGGTGGCGATATCGGGATACGCCGTCATGATTTCTTGCGACTTGGCCCAATCGGCCACATTGCCAATCTTGTAATGGTAGGTGACGGCGACGGTTTTTGTGCCCTGGGCGTTGGTGCCGGGCGTGGAATTGTCGATCGAGGTGACCTCGCGGTTGCCATAACAGAAGTTGCCGTAACCAGGCTGCGTCGGATCGGGCGTCCAGGAGGTGCGGCCCTTTTCCGAGAGGTCGTAGTTGTTCACCTGCTTGGAGACGATGATGATTTTCTTCTCGGCCGTGGTCCGGGTCAGCAATCCCTTCCTGCGTAAGCGCATCGTAGCCTTCGGTCTTCGCGTCGTCCGACGTGGCGGCCTGCACCGGGAACTTCTTCGGCTGCGACCAAAGGCAAGCCGGCGAGGCTTTGAAGTGCTCGTTGATCGCAGTTTTGTAATTGAGATCGTTGTTGTTCCCGGAGTTGCATGCGCCCGTCATCAGGAGCAATCCGACCCATACCCCTGTCCATCCGTGGCTTCGATTCATTCAGTTTGCTCCCTTATCAGAACCTGCTTTTAAATGCGGCTTCAGCACGTTAGTGGTTACGATGCACAATTCTGAACTCGCGGCGTATGGGCCCCTTGTCAGTAACCTGGCCGGAGAGGGCGGGGTCGCCATCCCACCTCTCGGAAAGCGCAAGATGGGGGCACTCGGCTGTCTTAAAAGCCGCGCCGCAGGCGCTATTCAAGGCTTGCTTTTCCTCACAACGCACGCCCTCCTGGGTCACATCGTTGATCCTCGGGTTCCGATATTCTCGCTGTATGCCTTGGGGCCTCGAACGCTATCAACGAGCCGGTGACCTTCACTTCGTCACTTTCAGTTGCTACCGCCGCCTGCCGTTTCTCCAGACTCCATCTGCAAAACGACGGGTTGAGTGGAGCAGTTTTCGACACTACGCGACAGGGTGTGCGTCGCCCGTGGAACTGGAGTCGCCATGGACCGATATGGCGCGGAGACGCGTGGGGATGGGATTGCACGCGAAGGTAGTAGCTAGGCAGTGGTTTGGGGAGCGGACAGCGGAAAGCATGGAAGCGCCTGACGGCGCTTGTTAGACCCACCCTACTTTGCCAACGGAGGCAAGTTAGGATGGGGCACCCATGGAATCGTTGGGTGGGCCACCCGCAGGCGTAGATGCTGCCTTCGGTAGTTTTTCAGCTTCCGAACCACCTTTTCAGCAGCTCTCGTCATCCTAAGCTGGCGAACGGAGCCTTGTTTCACTGGAGAGCACCTATGCCAACTATCATCGTTCGCCGCGGGTTGCTACTTGCCTGCACCCTGTTCAGCTTCGCAACCACCATGCAAGCGCAGACCGCGAACTGCACCTTCCAACCGATTCCACTTCCCTCGAATATCATCCGCTTCACGCCGAGCGGCATCAACGACTACAGCAACGTCGTGGGTACCGCGGATTCGAAGACGGGCACGGAACATCGCGCATTCATTCGCTACAGCGATGGGACCTTCACCACTTTTGCCTTCGACGGCAGCCGGCAGACCGCCTTCACCAGGCGCAACCGCCTGGGCGTGACGGTGGGCTACTACCAGGCTTCGGATTACAACTTCCACGGCATGGTGTACAAGAACGGCGCAGCCACGAAACTGGACTACCCGGGAGCCTCCGACACCTACCTTACCGGGATCAATGCATCGGGGACGATCGTGGGCTATTACTTCACGCCGGCCGGTAAGCTCCATGGGTTTCAATACGCCAAAGGAAAATTCTCCTCGGTTGAATTTCCAGGGAACCCCATCACCGTACCCGAGGCCATTAACGACAACGGCGCGATTACCGGCTACTTCGAGAATGGCACGGGCACCCATGGCTTCGTTCGGCAAAACGGAAGCTACCGCAGCTTCGACGACCCGAAATCCACCGGGAACACCTTCGCCATCGACATCAACAACAGCGGTGTGGTCGTAGGCTACTACTCCGCTCCTGGCACGGTCGGCGGCGCCTTCTGGTACAAGGATGGAGCGTTCCAAGACATCGCCATGCCCAATGCCGCAAGCTCCTACGCCTTCGGCATCAACTCCCAACAACAGGTGACCGGCTACGCCTATGTGAAGGGCCAGAAAACCCCAGTGCGATACATCGCGAACTGCCAGTGACCGTTTGAAATAAAGGGTGCCTCATCGTGGAAGGCAAGGAAGCGCCCGACGGCGCATCGTTCCTAGACCCACCCTAGCTTGCCAACGGAGGCAAGTTAGGATGGGGCACCCGAGGAATCGTAGGGTGGGCCACCCGCCAAAGATGCCCACGGTCTCTGAGTTCCGAACATCCTCGCTTCCCACTTCCCGCGACAGACACGCGAGAAATGGGGCACCCGAAGTCATGGTGATGCGGGCTGCTAAAGGGGATGGGGGCCACGCGCCGGCGAAATTGGTGGAGAGACAGTCGTTCGAGAAAATGGGTGCCCCATCCTAGCTCGCCAGAGATAGGGTGGGTCTAAATAGCCGCGCCGCAGGCGCAACGCAGATTTTCAAAAAGTAGGGCATCTGGAACAATTCCAGCGGAAAGAACATGGAGCGGCTTCGCCGCGTCTTATTAGACCCACCCACGCTCGCCAAAACAGGCGAGCTTGGATGGGGCACCCAGAGAACTTAGAAACCGTAGGGTGGGCCACCCGCCATCTTCTTAAATCCAGAGAGCGTAGATTGGGCACCCGCCAGAATTTCATTGCGATCTTGCGGTATTGCTGCAATTTGCGCTAACTTGAGCGACTGGATCAAGAGATTTGCGTCAAGCAAATAGATATGACTGAAGCCACAAATCCATTGAGTGACCGTCTTGCAGACGAGTACAAAATTCTGCAGGATAAGGTCGACAAAATTGGTGCGTTTCGCTTCACCATTAAGGGCTGGTCCGTAACAGTTATCCTCGGAGCACTATTCGCCGGAGGTGCGGCGGGAGTGCCTCGTGCCTATTATGCAGGCCTGTTTCTTGTTGTCGGCGCCTTTTGGTGGCTTGAGCGGGAACAAGCTGAACTAACACACAGGTTTGGGGCTCGTCTCCTGAAAATCGAAAGAGTAATGTCTACTCAACTGCGTACTCGGGAAAACCGTCCGCATATGATTGTTCTCCGATTCGTTCCGGGCATTGCTCACAATCAGCATCAACGGGAAGGATTGACTAAAGACTTTCCACGACTTGGGAAAATCCTCGACCCTCACCATTTGTTTTATGTGTTACAGGCTGCCCTTGTCATTACGGCCATCGTTGTACCGTTTAACAAGAACATGTCTGATCGTGCACCTGTTTACAACCAAACATTCTCTGATGCGAGAAGCGACACCTACTTGCCGCTAAATCAAGGTGCCCCATCCAAGGTGGCGCCTCAAGATGAAGCCTCGCGTCATTCAGTGAACGAGGACCATGGCAAAGAGAAAAAAGCGGGAGCGACCTCAGGCAAAAATAATTGAGGTGCTGCTACCCAAGCTAGACGACATCCTTGATTCATTTGGCTGGTCCGGCGTCAGCTCTCGAACGGGCAGCGACGACACAGACAACGAGGAAGATAGTCGTGTGGTCGTCACTCCCAAGGTCGATTTGATCGAGTCGGAAGACGGTTCTGGGGAAATCGAGCAAGATGAGACCGAACCTAACGACCTCGATCTCGACGACCTTGACCTTGAGGAAGAGCGGTATGTAGATCCTTCTGACATTGATTTCGCAGTAGATGATGCTGTGTCGGGAGTAGCCAGGGATTTAACGCAATTCGAGGAAGTATCGTCCCTCAGTGAACTCTTTGCTGCGATCTTTGGCCCTGATCATCCATATGTTGAGAGGACGGAGTATGTTGAAGATCTTATTAGCCCATACATCGACCTCGCTTCCAGGTCCGATCTGCAGGAAGCGTATGATGTTCTTGAGCAGATCGTCGACGAACTTCGGCGTACTTACGGAATATGACGAGCGCTCCTAGGAACGATCTGATCCACGAGTTGCAGAACCGGCTACTGCTTGAGGGAAGAGCGGCAGACGAGTTGTTGCGGACTACGTCCGCTATCATCGGGTTTGGCTCGCGCGCTGCTCTAGTTAATCGGCAAAACTCAGATCTAGATATTTTGTGCATTTCTCGCGAACGCCACGTTCTTCGATCTCACCTTATTGATTGCGTTTGGCTATCCGCGCCCGAAGCAGAACACTCCCTTTGGCTTGGGAGTGAACTCGCCGGGCACATCGCGTCTTTTGGTGTTTCATTACATGGCGAGTGGGAATGGCGAACTGCCGTCAACGTCAGTTCAAGAGCACAGGACCGGAAAGTAGTGAGAGTGAGCTCCTTGCTGAGAAACATGTCTGCAAGGTGGGCGGCTCTTACGCCAGTATTCCAGGCCAAATACGCGATAACGCTGCGACGAGAACTCCAGCGCTTAAATATCTTGATGAAACGATCGCCAGTTCCTCCGACGCCAGCCTTGGATTCAGAATGGCGGCAAAGCGGCGTTCTTTTGGAGGACTACGTAGACTCGCAGGATTTCGACTCCGAAACGAGGCAGCTCGGTCATCGGCTTCTTCAGGTGTGGGCGAAACACCCGTTCGGAGCGGGCGTTCTTGGAAGTGATTGGTACTCCCGGGGACCCCGTCCTACGGCAGCCGGCCACACGCCTGCTTCGTAGACAAATTAGGATGGGAATTCCTGCGGCTCTCATCGGACCAATACGATTCTGAGATGGTCGTCGCCTGGTTCGTATAAGTGATGGTCGGCATCGTCAGAACCGCTCTCGCCAATTTCGCCAACATCGATGATTAAATCGCGACTTCCCGTATTTATGTCTCCACTATTTAGACGAAAGACTCAAAGTCAAATCGCTCGAAACTGTGATTGAGTTCGTCTAGGGCATCCGTATTTAAAGGCATATTTCTCAGTTGTTCGTATGCATCGTTCAGCACTGAGAGGACATCCCCGATTAGGGATTTTACTTTCCGCAGCAGATCCTTCTGATAACTGTCGACATCCTGAAACATGAACGACCGAACGATGATCGGTCGCATCGAGACCATTGGGACCTTACTAGCTCCCGCTGGTTTGATCAGTCGTTCCCACATGTGAGGCCACTCACGGGACAAAAACGAGAACATCACTCCGTCGGACTTCCGGTGCAGTCCAATCTGGCGGAGAGCATCCTTTCCAAAATGCAACACTTTGTTTCGCAAGAGCCTCATCATTGGAAGCCAATCGGTCTCCGGAGGTCCTAGAACGATGATCGCTGAAAGCTTCTCGTGAAGCTGGTGGGCATAGTACTGCCTCGGTGTCATGAGAACCCCAGGCGCCGGAGGAGGTTTCTTGGCCCAGTGTTCCAGTTCCGAAAATTGTGAATGGCCGACTCGCAACCGACTCACCGATCCCGTCAGGAACAGCGCTACAAGATCTGCCATTACATCGAGCGATGCGGACAGACAGCCGAGCAAGTCGCGAAAGTGTCGATTTGCTCGGTCGGAAGCCTCTTTCTCCCACATCTCGCCCCGAAAAGCTTTGATGGGATCGTACGTCAACAGATGCTCGCGGCTAAATGCCTCACTGTGCTCTGCCGCCTCGACTAGATTTTGTTTGATTCCGCGCATAAGTATTCCAAAGTATCCGAAAAGCGCATTTTCCGGATCGCTGAGATACGGCGGAGCGGCTCCGAACGACATGAAAGACGACCGGCGATAAAGATCGAACAGACTTTGCGGTATTTCTCCCTTGGTTGTTGCTTCTTCCCATTCGGGCTCTGGTACGCAGTGCACGAGCGGTGCGGACGAAACGGCATCAATCCCATCTATTTCGCAATCGTTAATGTGCATCCTGAGCTCCTTTCCTTGACACAATGAAAAAACCCCGCTTGCGCGGGGCTTTGATGATGGTCATCCGGTCCCGCGTTTACGAGCACCCGCTGGTGCTGCCGCATTCGTTGCATCGGT
>CAVWVJ010000002.1:0-138605 GCA_963758505.1 uncultured Acidobacteriaceae bacterium
ACGCACGGCACATGGATTGGGGCTTTGTGCCCTATCCGCCTTTCACTCCCTTGGTGGAGCGAATCTGCCTTTCGATTTTCGGCCTCTCTCTTGTTGGGCTACGACTGTTTTCAGTGATCGCACAGGCTGCTGCCATTGTTTTCACAGGCCTGATGGCTCGGGGAGCTCGGTGGCGAACGACTAGCCCAGATCACGGCAGCTTTCGCGATCGCGTTTTCTCCTCTCGCACTCTTTGAGGGCACGGAGTTTCAGTACACCACCTTCGACTATTTGTGGTGGGTTCTGATTGCTTATTGCGTGATCCGCCTGCTCAAAAGCGAGAATCCGCGCTGGTGGCTGGTGATTGGAGTGTTGATTGGTATCGGGTTCCAAACAAAATACACGATGGCGTTTTACACTTCCGGAATCGTCGCCGGAGTTTTGTTCACCCGAGCGCGTCGTTATCTAGCCAGCGGATGGCTGTGGGGTGGGGTAGTGCTGGCAGTGTTGATCTTTCTGCCGAATCTCATCTGGCAGATTCGGCACGGATTCATCTCGTTACAATTCCTTCAACATATTCATCAGCGGGACGTGGGGCAGGGGCGGTCTGACGGATTTTTCCGCGATCAGTTCATGATTTGTACGAACCCCTTTACGGCTCCCCTGTGGATTGCCGGATTAGTCGGATTCTTGCGGGGCCGGCGCTATCGCATGCTGGCGTGGATGTATCTCGTCCCGTTGGGACTATACGTGTTAGGGAAAGGACGAGGCTACTACCTCGGGGCCGCATATCCGATGCTTATCGCAATGGGCGCGGTGATGGCCGTGCGCTGGGTCTCTTCGCTCTCGGCCCTGCCGCGTCGTGCACTCAAGTTCGCTTTCTTTCTGGCCCTCTTTGTCGGCGGTGTTTACATCTCCGCGGTTGTTCTTCCAATTGCTTCGAGTGGTCCACTTCGGGATTTTGCGCTCAAAAACAACGGCGACCTGCGGGAAGAAATCGGGTGGGACGAACTGGTGAAGGCGGTGGCCGTAGTTCGAGACTCGTTGCCTCCCGAACAGCGCGAGAATGTTGGAATTGTGGTCGGCAATTACGGAGAACAGGGAGCGATCGTAATACTGGGTCCCGAGTACCACCTGCCGCCTCCAATAAGCGGGACCAATTCGGCGTGGTTGCGCGGATACCCGGATTCTCCGCCGGCAACCTTGATTGTCCTTGGCTTCGGGCGGTCGTCTGTGGAACGAACCTTCACCTCGTGCCGACTGTCCGGACATAACGGGAATTCGGAAGGCATTCGCAACGAAGAGAGCGAATCACATCCAGATATTTTTGTTTGCGGTCCGCCCCACCTGCCATGGCCGGAATTCTGGAAAGCCTTCAAGAGGTTTGGCTAAGCTGCTTTGAAAAATAGCGCGGATAGCGGGGGCAGCGTTAGTTTCAGCGAGAACGGCCTGCCGTGAGTGGGGATCTCTTCGGCATGGACTCCGCCGAGGTTGCCCATGCCACTGCCGGCATATTCGCGGGCATCGCTGTTAAGGAGTTCGCGCCAGTAGCCGCCGTGAGGGACGCCGATTCGATATCCCACGCGAGGCACGGGAGTGAAGTTGCAGACGACGAGCACGGTGTCTTGCGGCGACTCGCTTTTGCGCAGAAGAGAAATCGTGCTGTTAGCGTTGTCGTTGCAATCCACCCATTCGAAGCCAGCTGGATTGTTATCGAGCACGTGCATGGCGGGTTCGCCGCGGTAGAGACGGTTCAACTGTTCCATCCAGGCCTGCACGCCGCGGTGAACCTGATACTGGACTACATCCCATTCGAGGCTGGTATCGTGGGCCCACTCGCGGACTTGTCCGAACTCGCAGCCCATAAACATTAATTTCTTGCCGGGTTGCGCGTACATGTAGGCGTAGAGCAGGCGGAGGTTGGCGAAGCGCTGCCACTCGTCCCCGGGCATTTTGCCGATCAACGACCCTTTGCCGTGGACGACTTCATCGTGCGAGAGCGGGAGCACGAAATTTTCGAAGAACGAATAAATCATGCGGAAAGTGAGCAGGTTGTGCTGGTACTTGCGATGGATGGGATCGTTCTGAAAATACTTGAGCGTGTCGTGCATCCATCCCATGTCCCACTTGAGACCGAAGCCGAGGCCGCCGAGGTAGACAGGCTTTGAGACCATGGGCCACGAAGTGGATTCTTCGGCGGTGGTCTGAATGTCGGGATGTTCTTTGTAGGCTTCCTGATTGAAGCGGCGCAGGAAATCGATGGCGTCGAGATTTTCGCGGCCACCGAATTTGTTGGGAATCCATTCGCCCTGCTTGCGCGAATAATCGAGGTAAAGCATCGACGCGACCGCGTCCACGCGCAGGCCGTCGATGTGATATTTGTCGAGCCAGAACATGGCGCTCGACATCAGGAAGCTGCGGACTTCAGGGCGGCCATAGTTAAAGATGTGCGTCTTCCAGTCGGGATGAAATCCCTGGCGCGAGTCGGCGTGCTCGTAGAGATGCGTACCGTCGAAGTAAGCGAGGCCATGAGCGTCGGAAGGGAAGTGAGATGGGACCCAGTCGAGGATGACGCCGATGCCGTGCTGATGCAGGAAATCGACGAGGTACATAAAATCCTGCGGCGTGCCGTAGCGGGAGGTGGGTGCGAAGTATCCGGTGGTCTGATAACCCCAGGAACCGTAGAAAGGATGCTCCATCACCGGCAGGAACTCGACGTGAGTGAAGCCAAGCTGTCCGACATATTGGGCGAGGCGGGGCGCGGTCTCACGATAAGTCAGTGGGCGGTTGTGTTCTTCCGGGACGCGCATCCACGAGCCAAGATGCACCTCGTAAACGGACTGGGGCGCGCGAAGAGAGTTGCGTTCGACACGCTTCTGCATCCAGTCATGGTCGTTCCACTGGTAATCGAGGTCCCAGACGACGGAAGCGGTGCGCGGAGGTTTCTCGTGCATCAGGCCGAGGGGATCGGCTTTGTCGATGTGATATCCGTGACTCTGCGATTCGATGTGGAACTTGTAGAGCGCGCCGCGATCCGCGCCGGGGACGAAGCCTTCCCAGATTCCCGATGAACCGCGGGGTGCAAGGCGATTCGTTTTGGTATCCCATTCGTTGAAGCTGCCGACGACCGACACCGAGCGCGCATTGGGGGCCCAGACGCTGAAGATCGGCGCCAGACTGGCCGTTGTGCGTGGCGAGGTGGGCCCCATCTTGTCGTACATGCGATAGTTGCTGCCCTCATTGAAGAGGTAGAGATCGTTTTCGTAAGGAGTTGCGGCGTAGTCAGGGTCGTCTCGGTGCTCATAACATTCGCGGCGTAATCTGCTTAGTCTACCGGAATATGACGCGCAGAAGCACCCGGCGGCGACAAATCCGCGCATGCTATGCTGGCTGCTCCAGTCATGGCGTCCCTGCGGGTCATCCTTCTTTGGCATCAACACCAGCCGTTTTACAAGGATCTGGTTACCGGCCAGTACCGTTTGCCCTGGGTGCGCCTGCACGCGCTGAAAGACTACTACGGGATGGTCAAACTGCTGGACGAATTCCCTAATGTTCATCAGAACTTCAATCTTGTGCCCTCTCTGATGGTTCAAATTCAGGATTATGTGGAAGGCACCGCCCAGGATCCATTCCTCAGCGTGGCAGCGAAGCCAGCAAAAGATTTGACGGAAGAAGAGCGCCGCTTCGCACTCCGATATCTGTTTCAAGCAAATCCGCAGAACGTGATTGGCCGATATCCCCGATACCGAGAGTTGTGGTACTATTTCGCGCTCACGAAAATAATCCGGAGCGAGCCGAGCGCTATTTTCAGGCGCAGGATTTTACTGATCTACAGGTCTTGTCGCAGCTTGCATGGTTCGATGAATTCTTCCTGGAAGAGAAAGACATTGCTGCGCTGGTCACGAAGGGCCACTACTTTTCACTTGATGATCAAACAGCTGTGATCGCGCGGGAACGAGAACTGTTGGGTCGCGTCCTGTGCCCATGCTGAGGCGGCGAAGAAAGGCTCGATCGAGATCTCGGCCACTCCGTTTTATCATCCGATCCTTCCGTTAATTTGCGATACGAACGCGGGGGCAGTGTCGTCCCCAGGATTGCCGTTACCGCAAAATCGATTTCGCCATCCGGAAGACGCTCGGGAACAGATCACGAAAGGCCTCGATCTCCACGAACGGGTTTTCGGTATTCGGCCCAAAGGAATCTGGCCCTCGGAAGGCAGCGTCTCCGAGGAAGTGCTGGCCCTCGCGCATAGCGTGGGTGTGCAGTGGATGGCGACAGATGAAGGCGTACTCGGGCGCAGCGCCGGAATGTTCTTCGCACGGGACGGCAACGGCCGGTTGCCCTCGCACATGGCGGACAAGCTCTACAACATCCATCGCTATGAAAACGGGCCGGCCACCATGAACCTGGTATTTCGGGATCACCAGATTTCGGATCTGATCGGCTTCGTCTATTCCGGCATGCCTCCAGCGGATGCGGCCCGTCACTTGATTAACAACATCAAAGAAGCTGCGCGGCCGGTGCTATCAAGGGGCAGGGACGCTGTCGTCTCAATCATTCTCGATGGCGAGAACGCCTGGGAATACTATCCAAAATCCGGCCGGGAATTTCTGCGACGCTTTTATGACGTGCTGCAGCATGAACCGGGACTTGAAGCGGTGACAATTTCTGAGGCGATCGCCCGTCATAAAGATTTCAGCCCTATGTCATCACTCGTGCCAGGTTCGTGGATCAGCGCAAATTTCAACGTGTGGATCGGCGCTCCCGAAGACAATCGCGCGTGGGACTATTTGAATCACGCGCGCCAGTTTTACGAACTGAATGCACCGCGAGCAACGGAAGAGCAACGCAAGTTAGCATTCGACGAAATCTTGATCGCCGAGGGTAGCGATTGTATATTGTTTAGATCCGTTAAATTTTCGGTGTGATCTCCTATCATATAAACCAGTGCTCTGTTACGAGGTCTTTAAAAAATGGCCGCTTCTAAGCCTATTTCCTGATTGTATTTGGAGGCACATCCTTTATTTCACTTAACAATAATTTTGGAACCTTATTAACTCTTGTTTAGGGCTGTTTCCCTTTAGACATACAACCTTAGCGTTCTATGTCCGATTATTTAATATTCATCTTAACCCTTTCGAGTGCAAATACTCTCCGATAAAATCTTCACGATCCCCACGGTAATGCGCAGCCGGAGGTGCTCGCACAGCTTGCAGGGGCTAAAGCCCAATTTTTTAGCAGACGATTTCGGCACGACTGAAGTCGTGCCCTGATACGAGCTAGATGGGATGCGACGGACGATTCGGTACGACTGCAGTCGTGCCCCGATACAAGTGGCACCTGCACGAAGATTGATGTGGACGTAGGGGTCCTTCGACTACGAACGCTTTGCGTTCTTCGCTCAGGATGACAAAGTTGGGGATGCGCAGCCGGAGGTGCTCGCACAGATTGCAGGGGCTAAAGCCCAACTCTTCCGCAGACGATTTCGGCACGACTGAAGTCGTGCCCTGATACGAGTGGCACCTGCACGAAGATTGATGTGGACGTAGGGGTCCTTCGGCTTCGAACGCTGCGCGTTCTTCGCTCAGGATGACAAAGCTGGGGATGCGCAGCCGGAGGTGCTCGCACAGATTGCAGGGGCTAAAGCCCAACTCTTCCGCAGACGATTTCGGCACGACTGCAGTCGTGCCCTGATACAAGTGGCACCTGCACGAAGATTGATGTGGACGTAGGGGTCCTTCGACTACGAACGCTTTCGCGTTCTTCGCTCAGGATGACAGACCTGCGCTTCTTCGCTCAGGATGACAAGTAGCTAGTTGCGGACGCGGCGCTGGTGGGTGCTGGGAATGCGCATATCTTCGCGGTATTTCGCGACGGTGCGGCGGGTGACCTGGATTCCCTGCGACTGCAGGATGCGGGTGATCTGCTCGTCGGTCAGCGGACGGGCGGGATCTTCTTCTTCGATCAGCTTTTTCACGCGGCGCTTGAGGATGAGCAGCGAAGTGGCTCCGCCTTCGGGGCCGTTGACGCTTTCACTGAAGAAGTAACGCAGCTCGTACACGCCTTGCGAGGTGTGGACGTATTTGTTGGCTACGGCGCGGCTGACGGTCGAGGGGTGGACGCCGATTTCCTCGGCGACCTCTTTGATCATCATCGGCTTGAGCTGGTCGATACCCTGGTCGAGGAAGTCGCGCTGGCGGTTGATGATCGAGTAGCAGACTTTCAAGATCGTCTGCTTGCGCTGCTCGATGTTCTTGATGAGCTGGATCGCCGACTTGTAGCGCTCTTTGACGTAATTGCGAACGTCTTTTTCCGCGGCGTCGCGGTTCAGCAGACGTTTATAGCCGGGATTCACGCGAAGCTGCGGGATCTCTTCGTCGTTCATCACCACGATGTACTCGTCGCCCTGCTTGACGAAGGCCACATCGGGCTCGATGAGGCGGGTTTCCTGCTTGTTGTAGCGGAGACCCGGCTTGGGATCGAGGGTGCGGACGAAGTCGAGGGCGGCAGTGACGGCTTCGAGCGGACGGCCTAGCGCCTTCGCGATTTCCTTATATTGTTTGTTCTGCAGCTCGCGCATGTGGTCGGTGACCATGTTGATGGCGTCATCGATGGCCTGGGCGATGTGTCCGTTGCCGTTCTTGTGCGGCATGGACTCGAAGTAGCGGAGCTGGATGAGGAGGCATTCGCGCAGGTCGCGGGCGGCGATGCCGATCGGGTCCAGGTTCTGGAGGATGTGAATGGCTTCCTGGAGAGCGTCGCGGCTGAAAGGGACGGCGGCGGGCGTTGTGCGCCGCGGAACCAGGCTCGGGCGCGGGGTTTCGATGGTCTGCACCTGAACGGGCGTATGCTCTTCCGCTTCCCGCTCGAGGCCGTCGGATGGCGTGTTGGTGGTTGCAAAGACCGCCATATCCAAAGCCGCAATCTGCTCATCGACATCGGAGGCGAGCACGAGGGCGGAATCAAGAACGTCTTTGGGGTCTGGATCGCTGGACAGTTCAACAGGCTCTTCCGAGACGATTCCGAGAAGTTCGTCGTCGCTCGCGGTCAGGTAGCCTTCGTCGTTCAGATTGCCGATGATGAGGTCGGCGGCAGCCGCGACATCGTCTTTCAGGTGCATCGAGCCAAGCTGCCACATGAGGTGGTCGGTCAGAGTGGTGGGCTTGGAGAGGAAATTCTCGAAGGAGGGGCGTTCGACGTCTTCGATTTCGCTGGTACTACGGTAGCCCGGGTCGAGATATTCCTGAAAAAACGAGCCAAAATCGATCTCTTCGAACGGGTCCTTGGCTTCCGGAGTAGCGGGTGTCTCTTCGGTGGCAACGGCGGAATCCCGCTCACGTTGCTCCTCTTTGGCCGAAACATCGTCCAGAAGGGGGACATTTTCGTCCAGTTCCTCCAGGACCGGGTTCTCAATCATCTCCTCATTGATCATCTCCTTGAGCTCCATCTTATTGAGCGCAAGGACGCTGACCATCTGAACCAGACCCGGCGTGAGGATCTGTTTCTGAGAGACCTTCAGATTGAGCTTTGGCTGGAGCAGCACCATAAATGTCTTTTGGAGGCGACCTTTAGATTTTAAACCAGAAGTGGACGATTTCATTTGCACATAAGTTACTTTCGGAACCATACCAAGGAGAATTGGTGAAGGAAATGCTTAGGGATTTGTGGGTCAAAAACGGTGGTCACAGGTTGCGGAGTTAAACGAGGGTGAAACTTTCGCCGAGATAAACGCGCTTGACCTCGGGATCGCTGCCGAGTTCTTCGGGGGTGCCGGCGCGGAAGATGCGGCCTTCATTAATGATGTACGCGCGATCGGTGACAGAGAGGGTTTCGCGGACGTTGTGGTCGGTGATGAGCACGCCGATGCCGCTGGCCTTGAGATCGAAGATGATCTTTTGAATATCGAGAACGGCAATGGGATCGATGCCGGAGAAGGGCTCGTCGAGGAGGATGAACGCCGGGGAGATGCAGAGACACCGGGCGATCTCGACACGGCGGCGTTCGCCACCGGAGAGTGAATAACCTTTGCTTTTGCGAATGTGCCCGAGACCGAGCTGGTCGATGAGGCGCTCCATGCGTTCGCGGCGCTCATGCCACGAGATCGGTTGTGCTTCGAGCACCGCCAGGATATTTTCTTCGACCGTGAGCTTGCGAAATACGGAGGGTTCCTGGGGCAGGTAGCTGATGCCGTAATTGCGCGCGCGGAGATACATCGGAACGTCGGTGATCTCTTTGTCGTCGATGACCACGCGGCCGGTATCGAGGGGGATGAGGCCCACGATCATGTAGAAGCTGGTAGTTTTGCCGGCGCCGTTGGGACCGAGGAGGCCGACGACCTCGCCCTGCTCCACATGGATGTTGACGCCGTTCACCACACGTCGGCCGCGGTAGGTTTTCCCCAGTTCTTCAGCCGAAAGGATACTCATTATCTGCTTACTCTGGTGTGAGTTACGGTGGGGGCGGCGTTGGAGCCTTCCACCAGCACCCTATCATCCTTACTAAAGAAGGTCAACGTAGTGCCCCGTACCGTACCGTGTTCGGCGTCCGAGATGAGGGGTGCGCCGCCGGACAAAACGAATCGTCCGTCGTCCTGGTAATAAATCAGCTGGTCTCCGCTGCCACGACGCCCAGGTTGGGTGATGACAACATTGCCCTGGGCGATGATGCGATCCAGTTGACTCGGCGTGGGTTGGGGAGCCGTTGCGGTGCCGGATTGTTTCAAGTAGATGTCGAGGTGGTCGGCAGTAAGGACACCGTCGGCGGTGCGGGCGGTGACTCCGCCTTCGTAACGGGCGCGACGCTCGGCATCGACGTAGGTGAGCTTGCGCGCATGAACATTCACCGGCGTCACCTTGCCGTCCTTATCTTTTTGGACGAAGACGCTGGAGACCGGAGAAGCGGCTTGCGGGCTACCTTGCGCCACCAGGCTGCGGTTATCGCGATTGAACTCGATGGTTGGCGCTTGCACGATGTTGGCGCCCTGCCAGAGTCGCGAGCCACCGGTGTAGAGCGCGATGCCGGAATCCTCGTGGGCCACCATTTTCTTTGCGGTGACGTGGATCGGATCGCTGGAGGCCAGCATGGCGCCGCTGGGTTGCGCTTTTAGATCGCTGTAGGTGGATTTCACGTCGCCTTCAGCGACGGCTTCGCCGGTGTGGCGGTTGATGTGGATCACATTGGCGGTCATGCTCATGCCGGCTTCCGTAATGCGAGGCGAGCCGGTGAGGTGCAAGGTTTCGTCGGCGGGCGTGTAGTGTGCGATACGGGAATTGGCGGTCCGTTCGCCGCCCTTGGCGAGTTTCTCGCGATAGGTGAAGTTGCCTTCCTGCACCACGCTTTCCAGATTGCCTTCCGCGTTGTAGAAAACCTCGAGTTTGTCGCTGGTGGAGACTTTGTCATCCTGGCCCGCGGCGCGGGAAACCACCTTCGCATCGGGCAACGCCAAGATGTGCTGGATATGGCCTCCCTGGTTGAAGTCAGCAAAGAATCTGCCCGCGTTGACCACGGTCGAGGTAACGGATTGGCTGCCATTCGCGGGTTGATCGATCACGACATGAGCGGCGCCGCTGGTGTTTGCCTTGGAGGGAGTTTTCCCGTCGCGGACGTCGACGTCCAGAACGTCGGCAACGATCTCGGTGCGCTGCTGCTGGCTGGCCGGACCGGAGGCGGCAGGGTCCTGGATGACATGCGCGTTGTCGGCCAGGCGGATGGTGCGCGGCTGGGTATCGGGACCGAAATGAACAAAGATACGATCCGCGAAGCCGTGCATCGGGCGCTCCCCGCTGGAACGGAAGCGGGAGCCCTCGGAGAGGACTGCGAGTTGCAGATCGTTGGAGGCGCCGAATTGCAGATCGCCTTTCGCAGCCTGGACTTCGTAGCTACTGGCGCCATGGCTTGCCGCCTGCACGTGGCCATTGGCGAGAATCTGGCTGATGTTGTTATCGGGGCGGAACAGAATCGTCACGACGTCAGAGACAATCGTGCTGTCGGGCTGGGTGACCCTTACGGATTCAAGCACCGCCTCGCGCGGCTCCTTGGTCACAACTCCGTGCCGCGCGACAAGGGTACGGGGAACGGGGCCGATGGTGGTGATATGAATGTCGGAATTGAGGGTAAGGCGATTGGTGTGCGAATCGTAGAGGACGCCGCGCGCCGTGCCATTGGCCTCGGGCACATGAAACTCGATCTGCTGGTCGGTTTGGGCAAGCCCCGTTTTCTGGTTAAAGACCAGACCGCTGGTCTTGAGATGAATAGGATTTTTTAATTCGGAGGGCGCCGCCTGATCGGGACGATTGGGACCTTGCGTGTTGGCTTCCAGATCGAAATCGACCTCTCCTTTCGCGACTACGTTTCCGGTTTTGGCGTCATATTCAAAATCGGAACCATAGATCTGGTCGAAACGGGAAGCATCGCGTCCATAGACGATGATATTGACGTCTTCCAGCAGCGCTTTCCCCGTGTCTTTGTATTGCGTGGCCTTCTTAGCGCTGATTTTGAATAAAGTTCTGCCTCCCTCCGATTTAGAAAGCGAAAACCCTTCCGTGCTTTGCTGAATCTCGACTCCCAGTTTCTTCGCGACCATGTGCTGCATGATGCGGAACTGGTAACGGCGAACCAGGTAGAAGCCGCTGACGACGAGGAGCAGCGCCACCGCGAGCACGGCGAACCAGGTTCGAAGACGGGCAATGGAGAGGGACATCTAAAGAGATATTACGCGAACGATGGTGCTCCTCGCGCTTTTGGCCCACCTCAGGATGGAGTACCCATTTGTGGGATCACCCATCTTTCGCTGCGCTTCGAATGGCGAAGAAATTGCAAAAGTCTTATGCGAGCGGTCGCTGAAAAGCGCTTCCGATGAGCAGACACTAACGAAAGAGGCGAGATGTTGGATTTTGAACTCGATTGTCCGCGGGGATACGAGGTATGGCGGCGGGGGCCCCACGATTTGTTCGAGCATGCTCCGGATGCCATCCTGATTTTCGACGATGCCCTGACCTATGTGGATGCGAACCCGCGGGCGTGCGAGGTATTGCGATGCTCACGAGAGGAGATCAAGGGCAGACACCTGGACGCGCTTTTCGTGGAAAAGGATGCGGTTTCGCGTCGCATACGCACGGCTGGCGGGGAGCCGTTACGCGAGAACCATCTGACCGTCGCGCTGCCCGAGGGGGAAGCTCTCTACGTTGAATTCGCCGTCCGGCGAAACGTGCTCCCGGGAATTCATGTTCTCTTTCTTCACGACGTGACCGATCAGCACCAGATGCAATGCGAATTGGAACACCACACACGGTTGGAGACGATCGGGAAGGTTGCTGGCGGCGTGGCGCACGATTTCAACAACATGATCACCGCGATCCTCAGCTACACCGATCTGCAGATTCAGCGAGCGCCCCAGGATGAGACGATTCGACGCTACGCGCTCGGCATCCAGGCGGCGGCGGAACGTGCGGCGGAGACGGCGCAGCAGCTATTGACATTTTGCCGCCGCCACACCACCCAGGCTTCCGAGGTGGATGTGAACGCGGTCTTGCGAGAAGCCGTGACTTTCGTCGGGCGACTGATCGGAGAAGACATTCAGTTAGTCCTGGAACTGGATCCGGATCTTCCGAACGTGCTGGCAGATCCCGGCCAATTGAGCCAGGTAATCGTAAACCTGGCGGTGAACGCCCGCGATGCGATGCCGAAAGGGGGAAAGCTGCTGCTGGGGACGGCGAAACGGGGGCCGGCACACGGAAGAGAGCGCAGGGCCCGTGAGTCGTGCGGGAATACTCACGTAGCAATTTTCGTGCATGACACCGGATCGGGAATCAGTGCTGAGGTATTGCCGCACATTTTCGACCCTTTCTTCACCACAAAGCCGCAGGGGAAGGGTACCGGATTGGGACTGGCGACCGCTTACAGGATTGTGCAGCAATGCGGGGGACAGATCCTCGTGAGCAGCGAGCCCAACCGTGGTACGACATTCGAGATCGTGCTGCCAGCGTGCGGATTCCCTCTGCCCGATGGGCCCGAGATGGCAGCTATGCAAGCGGCGCCGCTGGAAGAGCACGGGCAGATCCTGGATTGAGGTAGGCGAATGAGAATTCTGATAGTGGAAGACGACGTGGCGCTAGCGAGGTTCATCGGCAAGGGCCTGGAAGAGGAGCACTACGCCATCGACATTGTGCACGACGGCGAGCAAGCGCGAACAATGGCATGCGAGAGCGACTACGACCTGGTAATTCTGGACCTCAATCTTCCGAAGCTGGATGGAATCACCGTGTTGCAGCACTTGCGAGACCGTAAACGGTTACCGGTGCTCATCCTGACTGGAAGGACAAGGCTCGAAGAGAGGATCCGCGTGCTCGATGCCGGCGCTGACGATTACGTCTTGAAGCCATTCTCTTTCGCGGAACTCTCAGCCAGGGTGCGGGCATTACTGCGGCGTGGCGGATCGGCGCAGCAACTGAAGCTGCGCGTCGGCGACCTGGAACTGGACCGCGTGCAGAGAACCGTCGCGCGCGGCGGGAAGCGCATCGATCTGACTTCGAAAGAATTCGCCCTGCTGGAATACCTGATGCGCAATGCCGGCAGGCGGGTGACGCGAACCATGATTATCGAGCATGTGTGGAACCTCAAGTTCGATACCGGCACCAACGTCGTGGACGTGTACGTGAATAACTGACCACCAGAAGACGACCCTGACTCCCTGCGGGAGTTCCTGGAACGAGTTCGCAACGCCTATCGGCTGAATCTGCGATTTTGAGGAGGAAATGCGTGACCGTCACGCTCAACACGACTTCGCTTTACAACGGCCAGGGCTTTGACGTGCAAAGCATGGTGAGCCAGATCATCGATTCCAAGCGCGGCCAGGAGAACCAGTGGAAGGCGCAACAGACGACGTTGCAGAACCAGACTACCGCGCTCAATCAACTCGAAACGCAGATTGCAACGTTGTACACGGATTCGAACAATCTCACCGATTTTACCGGTGTAATGGCTTCGAAGACGGCCAGTTCGTCGCAACCGGGAGTCGTGGTGGCGACCGCCACAAGTGCAGCAGCCAACGCTACCCACGTCCTCCAGGTGCAAAGCCTTGCTTCGACCGGCGCAGCCTATTCGACATCGATTGCCTCCGATGCCACGCTCGATACGGGATCCTTCACCATCAAGGTGGGAACCAACACCCAGACCCTCGACATCGGGACTACCAACAAGTCTCTCTCTGACATCGCCTCCGCCATTAACAACCTGCAGATGGGAGTGACTGCCAGCGTGCAAAGTGACGCCTCCGGCGACCGGCTGACAATTCTAAGCGACACGCAGGGAGCTGCCGGAAGCGTCGATGTCGAAGGAGGAACCGACCAGCTCTCGTTCACCAACGTAGCCGGATCGGATGCGGTGGTAAATATCGATGGCGTTCCTTATCAGAACAGCACGAACACAATCTCCGGAGCGATTTCCGGAGTCACGCTCAACCTGGCAAGCGCGGCGCCGAACACCGACGTTACTCTAAGCGTGTCTCCCGATGCGAGTTCGGTGGCCACCGCCTTGAATACCTTTGTCACCGACTATAACGCGATCGTCACTTCGGTCAATGCGCAGTTTACCTACAGCGCTTCCACGAACTCGGCTGGTGTGCTCTCCGGGGACAGTTCTGTGCGCCTGGTGCAGGACGCACTGCTCTCTCTCACTTCGTTTTCCATGAGCGGCAACGGCAGCATCGACTCCCTGCAATCGATGGGAATCAGCATGAATGACGACGGCACGCTTGCCATCGACAGCAGCTCGTTGAACACGGCGCTCACCAGCAACTTCTCCGACCTTGCTAACTTCTTCCAGTCGGGCACAGGCAGCTTCGGCGAGGCCCTGAGCACCACGATGACTTCCCTTAACAATCCGATCGACGGGCCGCTGGCGCTGGACCTCAGCAGCATTCAGCAAACGAACCAGGACCTGACAAATAACATCAACGACTTCGAAGCCAATCTGGCGGTGCAGGAGCAACAACTCACAACCCAGTACAGCCAGATTAATGCTGAGTTGCAACAGTTGCCAATGTTGCAGAGCCAACTATCGCAGGAGCTGGGCAGCCTGGATCCTTACCTCAGCTCTTCCTCCGGTTCATCCTCTTCCTAGCCATGACAAACGAAGCGAACTTTGCCTACCGTGAATCGGAAGCTCTCACGACCGACCCTATCGGGCTGGTGGTGGTTCTTTACGACATGTTGCTGAAAGACCTACACGAAGCGATTGCGGCGCTAGCAGGGGGCGACGTGGAGCGTCGCACACGGGCAATCGGCCACAGCTTGCTGGTGCTGCAGCAACTCCAGGGGACGCTGGATCGGGACAAAGGCGGCGTTGTGGCGGCCAATCTCGATCGCTTCTATAACTTCACGCGGGCGAAGCTGCTGGAGGGCCAGATCAAGGCATCCTCCGAGATCTTCGAACACCAGGTCATCTTCGTCGCGTCCATTCGCGATGCCTGGAAGCAAGTACGAGCGGAGCAGCAGGCCGGATCGCAGACAGTGTCGTTCCCAGAAGCCTCAGCCATCCCTACTCTTTCTGCGAATACATCGGCCACTCCCGCCGAATGGAGCGCCTGAGATGGAACTCGCCGAACGTTCCATTCGGGAAGCCGTCGAGATCATTGATGATTTTCTTGCACAGACTGCCAACGGTAAATCGCAGATCGCCGGCGATACCTTCCGTGAACTCTCTCGTCGCATAGAGATTGCACGATCAGCTCGCAATCTGCATGTCGGAAGACCCGCAGCGGATTCGGCTTTCGCCGCCGTATGCGGAGACTATCGCCAAAAGCTGGAACTTCTGAGAGTGCGTCTCGGAGAGCTCGAAATCATTTTCAAGAACGAGCGCAGCCGGCTCCTCGAAGAACACGGACGAATCGCAAGCACTCGTGCGTGGCACGACCTACTCGGCACGACTCAGCGATAAACCTCTGCAGTGAACCTTGGCTCGACGACCCGCTGCGCCACTGGCCGATGATAGACCTCTAAGGAACGTCGAATCACTGCCAACAAAGCGGCCGAGTGATAGGGCTTCGCCAGATAAAAAATGCGGCGCAACAGATCCTCCTTGATGGGCGTTTGGTAGCCGGACGTGAGCACGATGGGCACCGTGGCCAGCCGGACGTGCAATGCGCGGGCAAGCTCTCCCCCGCTCTTTCCCGGAAGAGTCACATCGGAAAGCACCGCGCAGATCGTATTTTCCTGCCGCTCGAAAACTTCCAATGCCTCCTCCGCACTCGCCGTCTCCAGCACCCTGTATCCCGCAGCCTCGAGCACCTCGCGGGTGGCGCCGCGCACACAACCGTCATCCTCCACCAGCAGGATGGCATCGCGATGATTTCGGCGCTTGTACCCCTGCCGGTGCACCGGAAAGCGGAAATCGAAGGTCAGTTGACCATTCCCGGCGGCCATCGAGAGAGCCACGTCGCTCGACAGCAGCTCCTGGGTGACCGTTGCAGACTCTTGGGCGAAGAAATTCTCAACCGCGAAGCCGTTCTCTGCGCCGGATCGACGAAGTTCCAGCGACAGCACCACGCAGCATTCCGCAGGGTCCCGGCGATCTTCATAATAGGCAGAAACGAAGAATGTATCGTGCGGCAAGGCGCAACTCGCCAGGCAGGCAACCGCCCGGCATACGCCCTCTTCGCCTGCCTTGCACAAAATAAAGGGCGGAAGATATTCGGGGAACTTCGCAGTGATCGCGCCTGCGGTCAGCCCTGCAAAAGCGACGGATTTCATCCTGTCGAGAAGTTCTCCTGCTCGCCTGAGTCTCGTTCCAGCTTCCATCATTGGGCCTCCGGTCACATAACAGTGCAAGAACAATGCCAAAGGCCGCATGCCCAGATTCGACTGCTTACCTCTCGTTTGCGCGCTTCTGGCAGGGCGAAGAACCGAATTGGTCTCCGATTTTGAACTTCTCTCCGTTATTGGGATTCAATTCGATTCAGGTATGATCCTCCTTTCAAATCTGCTGGAGGACGCTCTTTGTCGAAACGCATCCCACACTTCATCTTCCCTGCCTTGCTTTGTGCCGTTCTTGCAGTGACTACTTCCGGCCTCGCTGCCGAACCCTCCGAAACCGACGGCGTCGATTTGGGAGTGGTGACCCAGATTCGACAGGAAGGATTTCATGACTCGCAGGTCATGAAAACCGCCAGCGCGATTGTCGACGGGATCGGCGAACGCCTCACCGGATCCCCCAATGCGAAGCGCGCCAGCGAATGGACGCGCGATCAATTCGCCACATGGGGACTCCAGAACGCTCACCTGGAGCCTTTTACCTTCGGCCGTGGCTGGCAGAACGAGTTCACCTCGGTACGGATGACCGCTCCGGATTACATGGAACTGATTGCCTATCCCAAAGCCTGGAGCGAGGGCACGAATGGCGTGATCAAAGCATCCGCGATCCGGGTCATCGCCAGGCGCCCCGAAGACTTCGATAAGTACAAGGGTCAACTCACGGGAAAAATCGTAATCTTTGGCGACATGCCCGATGTGAAACCGCAAACGGAAGCGGCCATGTCGCGTTATGACGAAAAGTCACTTGCCGACATCTCCAATTTCGAAATTCCCAGTGAAAAGCCACGCTATAGTCCGGAAGAGATCAAGCAGCGCATCGCGCTTCGCAAAGCGGCCGAAAAGTTCTTCGCGAGCGAAAAGGCCGCAGCTGTCATCGATGCCAGCCACGGCGATGGAGGAACGGTATTCGTCCAGTCGGCCGGCTCTTACAAAGAAGGAGAACCGCGCGCGATCCCATCTCTGGCCATGGCGGCGGAGCACTTCGGCCGTATCGCCCGATTACTGGATCGTGGGACGCCGGTCGAACTGGAGTTGGACATTCGCAACAAGTTCTACGATGCCGACCCGAAATCCTTTGACACTGTTGCCGAGATACCAGGCACCGACAAGAAGGACGAACTTGTGATGGTCGGCGCCCATCTCGATTCCTGGCACGCCGGTACCGGTGCTACTGACAATGCTGCGGGATGCGCCATCACCATGGAAGCCATGCGTATCCTTCAGGCACTCGGATTGAAACCGAGGCGAACCATCCGCATCGTTCTGTGGACGGGCGAAGAAGAAGGACTGCTCGGATCGAAAGCCTATGTCGCGGAACACTTCGGCTCGCGTCCTGAGAACACGGATCCGGCAGAGAAGGATTTGCCTTCCTACCTGCGGAAGCCAGGGACGCCTCTCACGCTCAAGCCCGACCAGAAGAAGGTGTCGGCTTATTTCAATATCGATAATGGAACCGGAAAGCTTCGCGGCATCTACTTACAGGAAAACGCCGCCGTCGCACCGATCTTCAAGCAATGGATCGAGCCGTTCCGCGATCTTGGGGTCAACACCATTACCTACCGCAATACGGGAGGCACCGATCACCTTTCATTCGATGCTGTCGGCATTCCTGGTTTCCAATTCATCCAGGACCCCATCGAGTATGAAACCCGAACCCATCACTCCAATATGGATCTTTACGAGCGTCTGCAGCGCGACGACATGATGCAAGCCTCTGTCGTGCTCGCATCCTTCCTCTATAACGCCGCGATGCGGGACGAGATGCTTCCACGCAAACCGTTGCCGAAAGATGCCGTCCTGCCGGAGGCAAGCGCTCCCGCGCCGAAGCCTACGAAGAAAAAGTAAACGGTCACGTACGAAAAGGCGGACCTCAAAAGGTCCGCCTTTTATCCCACAGATATTACTGGCCGCCACGCACGGTCAGCACCGGACATCGCGCGTGCGCGAGCACGTAGCTCGCGACCGTCCAAGGCAGATGCGATGTCGCGTGCCGCCCTGCATGGACTCCCATTACGATCAGGTCGGCTTCCATCTCCGTCGCGATGCGCACGATGTCCGGACCGGGAGCGCCGAAGCGGGCCACAAATTCCGTCGTATCGCCTTCCATTCCCTCAGGCACGAACTCTTTCATCCGCGAAATGCTTTCGTGGATCAACGCATCGCCGGTGTCCAACGGTAGCGTGCCCACATGGCTGATAACGTGAAGGAAAGTGACCTTCGAGCGATCTTCCTGGGCAAACATCAACGCATAGGGCAGGGCGTGCGTCGATCCATCGGAGAAATCGGTGGCGAACACGATCCGCCACATCTTCTGCCTCGGCAGCACCGGCGGCATCACCTCCGGACCTATCGTCATCACTGGACACTTCACCGTGCGGTAGATCTCTTCCGCAACCGAGCCGACGATCAGTTTGTGCAGCACGCCCCGGCCATGGGTACCGAGAATCACGAGATCGATCCGCTTATCGGCTACCACCTGGCGGATGACGTCCCACACTTCACCATCCATCACGATCGACTGGTGGGCCACATCCCGTAATGGGGCGGCGTTGAGAAAGTTCTCCATCTCCCGCTCTGCCCCTTTATGCAGCATTTCGCTCTGGTCCGGAACCGGCTCTACTGGAACAACGGCAGGCATCGGCGGCACGGCGTGAGCCAGAAACAAGGTAGCGTTGTAGCGGTTCGTGAATTCCAGCGCGAAGGGTAAAGCCCGCTCTGACGCCGAGGAAAAATCAGTGGCGAACAGAACGCTGCGAATCGCGATAATTGAGGGCCGTTCGGTAATCAGCATAGCGAACCCCCGGGCCGAGTGGACCTCGGCGAACTTAATCCTAGGTCGCGCGCAAAACCCGTGCAGTGACCGTCGTCACAGGGGAGGGGCAGCTTCAGGGACGGGAGCTTCTCTCCCTCTGGGCAAATCTTTGCAGGGCCAATGTTAACGCGGCTGCATGCAGGGAGAGCTGGTAGTTTCTTGCGACTTTGCGAATACTTTCCCACATCGAGGCGAGTTCCGCATTCAGGTTTGCATGCCTCTCCTTCGAGGAGAAGCCGCTCTGGCGGGCCGTGAGTTCCGCCCGTATCGAACCTGCCCCCAGGATCGTCCCGTCAACCAGGCACACCTCGTGTTCCATCAACCAGTCCTCTGCGTCGGACCGAAGGAATGCATCAACCACATCTACGACGATCGTCGATCTCCCAAGCGCACGCAAGCCTTGGGCGAAGTCCGCAACCGGAGCGCAGAGTAGCAGCACATCGGCCGGAAACGTGAAAGCATCGGCATGCAACCCATGCGTCGCGCCGGGGTATTCCGCCGCAAATCCTCCTGCAGTGATGTGGCGCAGCAGATCAGGAATATTGAGCCCGCCGGCATCCAGCAGAGAACCGGACTCATCGGCTGCTGCTACGATTCGCGCGCCACCCGCGACCAGATTCTGCACGCACGCGCGCGCCAGCGGTCCCGTTCCGACGACGGAAACCGCTGATCCTCTCAGCTTCTTGCTGCATTCCTCCAAGGCGAGTGAAGTCAGGCAGACAACCGACTCGGCATACAGCTCATTGCGCGAGGCGCAATAGTCTTCCGCCGGGACGGCAGGCATCCTAAGCTTGTGCCCCAGCTGTACTGCAGCTTCCGACGTCCATCGCGCAAATGCCGCGGAGGCGAGGTCCTCGGGGAGCAGGAGTGCGTCGTTCCCAAGCATCCTTACGATGACCGGTGCACACTCGCGGGCGAGATGCCACAAATCCTGCTCGCTGATCGAAGATGTTGCGAGCTGCAATCCCAGCGCCGCTCCCGCATACTCACACCCGGCGAGTGCCGCTCTCAATTGCAACTCCTGCGCCGCAGATGCCACGCTGGGAGCAAAACAATTCACTCCCACCGCAACCTTCAGCAGAGTGCCTTCGCAACCCGGCGACATCGTCGCCATATGCAGCGAGGCCACTCCTCCGGAGTTGCTTCCAGATCCATGCCTCGACACGCATTCGAGCTGTGGTGTTCGCAAGCAGCGTGCCAGTTCCGGCGAGATATCGAGGATCTGCGCTGCTCGCTCCCATGCAGCCGAACGCTGAAGATCGCTGCCGTCGACCCGCATCGGTATTTCCGAGGTGACCATAGCCTCTCCTCAAGGCGCCTTGGGCCGGAAGGTAAATCCGTATCTCCTTACGCCTGCGCCACGGCTCCGCCGTTCGCCAGCCATCGCTTGGGCTGTGTCACGCGAACCACCCGCGGCACGATGTCGAGATATAGCACCGCATACCGGAACGCAATCACGCACCCCGCGATCAGCAGCAAGGTCGACGAAATCTCCGACCACTTCGGCGTGTAGAACACGTTCATCGACCGTTCGAAGCCGGTGATGCACACGTTTAGCCGGTTAATCACGAAGCCCGCCACCACCGAGCAGCAGGTCCAATACAGGTAAAGCGGCGTGTTGAGCACCTTCTCGAACTGCAGCAGAAGGATGGGCGCCACGGCGAGCAGAACTACTTCCAGCCAGAAATATCCGGTCTCGCGCACCGGCAGGAAGAGATAGTGCGCGCCGCCGTGGGAAAGCAGGTCGAGGCCGCGGAAGAAGACGTAGACGACCAGCAGCAGCGAGATCACTCGCGCGAGCTCGCGCAGGATTCCATAATCGATGCGCGCATCCAGAGAGCGCATGCTCAGGTAGAGCGCGATGATAGTCATCGCCAATCCAGCGGCAATCGCCGACAGGAAAAAGAGCGCGTGGATGTTATGGGTGTACCAAAGCGGATACAGCTTGCCCGGTGAAAGCAGGAACAACCCGCCCAGGAAAGACTGGTGCATGGAGGATAGCAACACGCCCGCCATCACTACCCCTACCGTCACCCGATGATGCCAGTGCAGAACCAGTTCCCGCGCACGCTGCCATGGAATCTTCTCGATCAGCGCTGGACAGAACTCAAGCGTCAGCACCGTCGTGTACGTCATCACGCACATCGCTACATCGAACAGCATCGATGCATGGTTCCAGTAGATGAAGATGTGCCAGAAGCGCCACGGCAACCCGATCTCGTACATATAGCCGAACATCACGCTGACATATCCGAGAAATCCGATCAGCACCGCTGCGCGCACGATGGGCCGGTAGCGCTCCATTCCCAGCACATATACGGCGCCGGAGAGCGCGAAGGCGCCCGCCGAGAGTCCAACTCCGCACAGTGTTCCGAAGCCTACCCACATACCCCAGGGCATCTGGTCAGAGAGGTTCGTGCTGGCATGCAGCCCGTGAAAGAAACGCAGGTAGGTCGCATAAGCGCCGGCCGCAAAGATGATCAGCGTAATCACGCGCCACACTGTGAGTTTAGGAACCTTGGTCGCTGTCATGGCTATCGGCCTCCCTTTGGATTATTTGCTTCCCGCTCCTGCGCCTCGGCCAGAGCCACTTCCCGCCGTCGCTGCGTGATCCAGTACAACCCCGCCAGGATCGATCCGCCGACCATGACTACCGTCGGTGCATCGCCCATGGCGGTAGCCGTTAAAGTGCGCAGCGGCTGCGCGTCTTTCGTAGTGGGCTTGAACCCGATCTTCTCGAACTCCACATCGGAGATGTAGAAGACCGAAGTGCCGCCCAGTTCATCCGTGCCATAAATCCGCTGTACGTAGGCTGGATCGTCGCGCAGCCGCTTCCATGCCTCAGCAAGGATCTCCGAGCGCGTTCCGAACACCGTGGCGCCGACCGGGCAAGCTTCCGCGCACGCCGTCTGCTGCCCTTTCTTCACCCGTTCCGCGCACATATCGCATTTCTTCACGAAAGGCGCCAGTTTCGTCCACTCATAACGCGGCACCGAATACGGGCACGCCACCATGCAGTAGCGGCACCCGATGCACTTATCGGCGTTGTACGTCACCGGGCCGAAGGAGTTCTTGTTCAACGCTCCCACCGGGCACGCCGAGACGCACGCCGGATCCTGGCAGTGCATACACACCCGCCGCACATGCCGGTCTGCTTTGTCCTGCACCACCGTCAGCGCCGTGTAAGAAAGCTCCGGCTCATGCTCCATCGGGTAGTGGTGCAGCGTCTTGCACGCCTGCTCGCAACTCTGGCACCCGATGCATTGCTTCACGTCGATCAACATCGCAAATTGTTTTTCCATGGTTTTCGTCTCCTCTTCGGCTCAAGTTGCGAATCGGGTTCTCTATGTGAGGAAGAACTCCTTCACAATCCGCTCCTGAGTTGCGGGATCCATTTGCATCAGCAGACCGCTTATCGGAATGCCGCCGTCCTGCGCCATGGCGGGCGCATACTGTGAAGCCAACGCGCCCATGCGGTTCAACGTGTTCTGCATCCAGGGCGCCACCAGCGGCCCCTGAATCAGGTTCTTCAGGTTGGTCTGCATATCAGGCGACTTCACCACGCAGATCCATCCATCTTTATAGGGATCACTGTTCAACAGCGCCGGGTTCTTGATGACCTGATGGTTGAGAGAGACCACCACGCCTTCCACCGGCGAAAGCATCTCTACCGATTTGCCTTCACGCGTGACCGTCCAGAGCTTCTGCCCCTGGCGCACCCAGCGGTTCAACTCGACGGTTTCCACCCGGTCGACCTTGCCGAACAATTGCGCGGCAAAAGCGTCCATGCCGACGCGCGCATTCTGGTGTCCCTCGTCACATACCCAGGCATGCCCCGGATGAAACGAGTAGCCAGTCGGAATCTCGAACCCGGCAGTCTTAGTCATGACTGGCGCAGGGGTGCGCAGCCGCGGCGATACCTCCGATTGTGCCTGGAGTGCCTCGGTGGGACGACGAAAGTACGTGACCGTGATGATCAGTAAGAAGGTAAGAAGTACGAATAAGATCGACATCGCGCCCTCCTCGATTCTGCGAGGGCGGTCGCGCCTCACTGCAGAAACCACCTGGCTTGGACCGCGCTCACCTTCTTTCTATGCAGTCACAAGGCCATGTGCGCTTCGATTGCGCTTCATTGAAAACAAAGCTGTTGCTGGAGTTTGGTCGAAAATTTTCCCGATTTGGACCACTGCGTTTCGCTCCACCACTGCATTTTGCAGCGGTGCAAACCCGCAGATTGCGATAGCACGCAATGCGGACGACGAATCGCTTATCGGAAGACGAGGAATTACGCTAGGAGAATAGCGCTCCACCAGACGACGCTTTGATCAGTGCAGACGTTTACTTGTGGTCCACCGCGCGGACCATGTCATACATCGCATCGAGCAGGTCCTGGGATTTGCCGTCATAATCGCCGCTCAGATCCCACATGAACATGCCGCCGAAATCCCGCTTCCCGACGACATAGTAGGTCTTCAGTGCCGTGGAGTACGGATCGTCGTAGGTGATGAATCCGTCCTTGCCGCCCGGTCCCTGGTAGAGCAAATAAGGCTCAGCGGCGGCAGAATCCCAGTGGCGCGCCCATCCCTTTGCGTTCACCCGCTGCTTGATGTACGTCCCGTAATTCCAGGAACCCGCCGCGCTGCAATCGCCCTTGGGACAGTAGTTCCACAAGTTCTGCACGTTATCGAATTCGTATCCATAAAATGCAGTTCCGATGTTGAGTTTCGCGCGCGGCACGCCATAGATTTTGTTGTAGAGGTCCATGGAAGTCTTCAGGCTCCCCGCCTGCTCGGGATCCGCGGGATCCTGCAGCAGCGGGGAGTTGAGTCCCGCGTAATCCATCCATGGTCCCGAGAAGTCGTACGTCATCACGTTAAAGAAATCGACGATCGGCGCCAGTGCCGGCACATCGAACCCCGTGCCGTAGTTTCGAGGATCGGCGGAAATTGCCATCGAGATCAGCCAGCGTGGCCGCGGCATTTCGCGCCGCAACGCCTCCATCAACATCGTGCAATGGTTCGTATCCTCAGGAGCGTTCGGAACCTCCCAATCGATATCGATGCCGTCATAGTCATGCGCTACCAGGAACGCATGAATGTTCTTCGCCAGCACGGAGCGCAGGTGAGCACTCCCCGCGATCTTGGCAAACGCAGCCGCCTGCGCCGAATCGGCTCCGCCCATCGAGAGGATCACCTTTACCCCTGCTTTATGCGCGTTGCGGTTCAAGGCCGGTTCGATAAGCTCGGCATCGACCTGCAGCGCACCATTGCCCGACGGGTCGAGCAACAAGAAGGCGTGCAGGATGTGGGTGAGCTTATCGTAAGGAATCTTCTCGGCGTTGTAAGCCGGCGTCTGATCTTTCGCCCAATCCGGGTAATAGGCCAGCAGCCGTTTGTGACTCTCCGCCAGCGCCGGAACAGCCAACCCAACCAAAAGGACGTAAGCGAAGAACCGTTTTGCCAGACCCATCGAAAAGACTCCCTTCCACCGAGTGCGCGCCAGTTTATCGCTGGTTTTAAAACGGTTCAAATAAATTCGAGAGTTCCTAATTTCGAGGGAACGGCGGTCAATCTCAGTTGCCCTGTCCCTGCGCTCCAGCAAACTGCGCCGCTGCCCTTGACAACTCTTCGGAAAAGAGATTTCATCGACAGGATCTTCTATTAATTCGATTTAGTTGAGGGTAAGACCAATGTTGCTCCGTCGCTGCGTTCCCGCCCTGCTCGCACTGTTTTCGCTCGTCACCCCGGTTTTTTCACAAGCCTCGCCCGAGAAGATCGTTATCAACGTCCAGGCTCCACGGCATCCCTTCCCTCATTTCTGGGAAGAGACCTTCGGTTCCGGCCGCGCCATTCTTACTTTGCGTGAGGGATATCGCAGCGACCTCCAGGAAGTCAAGAAAGTCACCGATTTCCAATACGTCCGCTTCCACGCCATCCTGCACGACGAAGTCGGCGTCTATGACGAGGACAAGAGCGGCAACCCCATCTACAACTTCTCCTACATCGACCAGATCTACGATGGCTTGCTCAAGAACGGGGTACGGCCCTTTGTCGAAATCAGCTTCATGCCGAAAAAACTCGCCCTGCGCCAGGACGTACACCCCTTCTGGTACAAGCAGATCGTCTCCCCTCCCAAGGACTACAAGAAATGGGACGACCTGATGCATGCCTTTGCACAGCACCTTGTCGATCGCTATGGCATCGATGAAGTGGCACAGTGGTATTTCGAAGTCTGGAACGAACCCAACATAGACTTCTGGTCCGGCGTTCCAAAGCAGGCTACTTACTTCGAACTGTATGACCATACGGCACGCGCGTTGAAGGCAGTGAGTCCGCGTCTGCGCGTCGGCGGTCCGGCTACCGCTGCCGCCCACTGGATTCCCGAATTTCTCCAGCACACCTCCGCGGAAAACGTGCCTCTCGACTTCGTCTCCACCCACGGCTACGCCGACGACACCGTGCAGGACCTCTTCGGCACGGACGAGGACATTCCCTTGGACCGCCGTGTCTGCGCTGCAATCAAGAAGGTGCACGATGAGATCGGAGCCTCCAGGCGTCCGCATTTGCCCCTGATGTGGACAGAATGGAATGTCCCGTCTTTCGATAAGCTCAACGCCCGCGACACCATCTACGTCGGAGCCGCGCTCGCCGACGATATCCAGCAGTGTGACGGCCTCGTGAACATGATGTCGTTCTGGACCTTCAGCGACGTCTTCGAAGAGAACGGTCCCGGCAAGGAACCTTTCGATGGCAGCTTCGGCTTGATGGCGCTCGGTGGAATCAAGAAGCCGAGCTACGCCGACTTCGCCCTGCTGCACAAACTTGGGAACGAACGCGTTGAGCAGAACACTCCCGGCATCCTGGTTACCCGCCGCACGGACGGTTCCCTTGCGATCGCGCTTTGGAACCTGGTCGACCCTGATAAGCAAGGCGCCACGCGCAGCGTGCAGCTCGATCTGCACGGTATCTCGGCCGACAGTCGTGTGCGCTTAAGCCGCGTCGATGCGGAGCACGGCAACACTCTGGCTGCCTATAAGAAGATGGGAAGTCCCCGCTATCCCACACCGCCGCAGGTCAAAGAATTGAACCGCGTCGCCGACGCTGACAGCTCTGAAACTCTGACGCTCTCGCATGGAACGATCAAGCTGGAACTGCCGGTAAATGCGGTGTTTCTGCTGGAGATCGGCAAATAAGCGTCGTCCCTCGGGTCTCCGCTTTTCGGGATCTCCGCGCTTTGCCCGCTCCGTCTTGTGCGCCGGGCGACGTTGGTATCGAGGCTCGACTTCAATCACGCATCCTGCGTTTCTGTCCAAGGACAGAGTTTTGTATCAGGACACGACTTTAGTCGTGCCGCCACGAGCACTCAAAATCGGGCTTTAGCCCCTGCAGGCCCGCGAGGGCGCACGAGGAGATGCGTCAACCGATCGAAATTCGTTTTAGTGTGCGACCGCGCTCTCTTCCGGAATGCGCTTCAACCTTCGCGCCAGCGAAGTTGGATGGATCCCGAGAATCCGTGCGGCATGCGTTTTGTTATTCCCAGTCGCGGTGAGTACTTCCAGGATGTACCGGTCTTCCAACTCTTCGAGCGTGACGAACGGCGTGTTTAACGACGAGATCTCGATCTCCGGCGGAGCTTCCGGAGGCGCCTCGAATTCGCGAATCTCCTGCGGCAGATCGTTGATATCGATCTCTCCCTCGTTGGCAAGGATCATGGTCCGTTCAATCACGTTACGAAGTTCGCGAATGTTTCCCGGCCACGCATAGGCGCGCAACGAATCGGCAGCCGCCGGCGTCATCCCGGTGAAATTCTTCTTCAGGTCCTTGTTGAAGCGCTTCATGATGTCGAGCGCCAGGGGCACGATGTCTTCCTTGCGTTCGCGCAGCGCCGGAATAAAAATCGGCATCACGTTCAAACGATAGAACAGGTCATCGCGAAACTCGCCACGGGACACGGCGTCCTTGAGCACCTTGTTCGTCGCCGCGATGATGCGTACGTCCACCTGGATTGTCCGCGTCCCCCCCAGGCGCATGAAGTTCCCTTCTTCCAGAACGCGCAATAGCTTCGCCTGCACGCTGAACGACATGTTGCCGATCTCGTCGAGAAACAACGTCCCCGAGCTCGCCTTTTCCAGCAGGCCTTCCTTGCGGCGCCGTGCATCCGTAAATGCACCCGGCTCGTAGCCAAAGAGTTCGCTCTCCAGCAAGTTGTCGGGTAGCGCGGCGCAATTCAGCGAGAGCAGCGGCGCCTGCGCGCGCGGGCTGTAATAGTGAATGGTCTTCGCCATCACCTCTTTGCCGGTGCCGCTTTCGCCCTGGATCAGGATGGTTGTCTTGTCCGACTCGGCGGCCTTCTTCGCCTGCTCCAACATCGCGGCCAGCGCCGGATTTCGCGTAACAACTCGTCCGAAGTCATAACGGCCGCGCGCATCCTGCACCGATTCGCGAACCCTCAGGCGCAGTGCCAGCACCTCGCTGGCACGTCCGATCGTGTTCACCATGTCGGTCACGTGGAACGGCTTGGTCAGGTAATCGTAGGCGCCGAGTTTTATTGCCTCTACCGCGCGTTCTACCACTCGATACGCGCTCATCATCACGACGACAATCGACGAGTCCTGGCGCTTTAGTTGACGCAGTACTTCTACGCCATCGATGCCCGGGAGCACCACGTCGAGCAGCGCAATATCCGGATGCTCTTTGGCTGCGATCTCCAGCGCCTGCTCTCCGCTCTGCGCCAGGAAAATTTCATATCCCTCGGCCTCCAGCGCCCGGCTGATCGTGCGCAGGGTTAGCGCCTCATCATCGACGATCAGGATCGAATACGCCATCAGACCACCACCTCTTCGTCCACCGATACTGCGCGGCCCTCCTGGTGGATCGGCAGCACGATGCGTATCGTCGTGCCGCGGTTCGGCAGGCTCTCCACGTGGATGGCCCCGTTGTGGCTACGCACATAAGCCTGGCTGATGCTCAGCCCGAGGCCGGTGCCTTGATTGCGCTTGGTGGTGAAGAATGGCTCAAAGACATGCGGCAGGATGTCGGCTGGAATCCCGCAGCCCGTATCGCTCACCCGCAATTCGATCTTGTCGTTGAACTTCACTTTCTCCGCGGCGATCGTCACCGTTCCACCGGGAGGCGTGGCCTGCGCGGCATTGAGCAGCAGGTTCATCAGGACCTGCGAGATCTGGTTCGCATCCGCCGTAATGGCCGGCAGCTCCGAGGGAACTCGATTCTCGAGCCGTATGGCGCGAAACATCGGCTGATGAGCGATAAACGCCACCGTTTCCGCAACCAGGTGATCGAGATGAATCCGGCCGAGCAACAACGGCCCGGGACGCGCATAATTCAGCAGCCCCCGCACCGCCGACGAAATGCGCTTTGCGCCCTCGATGCATTGATCGATCTCCTCGCGAGCGTTGGAATCGATCGCGCTCTTCCTCTCCCATTCCAGGTGCGAGAGAATTCCCAGCAGTGGGTTATTGATTTCGTGTGCCGCGCCTAACGCAAGTTGCGCCAGCGCGGCATATTTCTCGTAGTCCGCCAGTTGCGCTTCGAACTGAATCTTCTCCTTCGCCAGCTCGCGCTCTTCCTCCAGGCGCCGGACCAGTTCCTGCTGCGCGAGATCGCGTTCGTGCTCGCTGTGTTCCGCCAGTTCGAAGGTGATGTTCATCTGGCGAAAAAGCCGCCGATACTGCTTTCGCGCCAAGACGTAAAGCACCAGGCCGCCCAGGAGTCCGGCAGCTAAGCCAAACAGTACGGTTTTCAGGGTTGGAGCGAATATCGAGTCGTGATCGAAAACCGCGAACAGTCCTAGGAGCGGAGCGCTACTGCTGTCTCCGTGAAGGCCGAGCGCGTTGGAGACCCGGTCCATGGCTTCTGGCTAAAACGTAGATGGAGTGGGAGTTCTCGGCAGTGACTGGGGTCACCCAGAGCTGTGCGCCAGGTCGGTCAGGGTTTTCAGCAGGCACAAAAGGTAAAGGGCTAGAGCATTTCGCTCTAGCCCTACCTATGGCTTGTACCCTCCCCCGAGTACTTGCCTTTGCACGGGATGTCCCGGTCCCGTGTTGCCACTAAACTCTGTGGCTCGCTCGAATGCTCTTGATAATGCAAGGGCCTTGCCAAACTCGATGAGAATCGTTTCGCTCCGTAGAATCAGCCACTTACATCGTCACCCAAAAGTAGTAAGAGAAACGAAAATTGGGATACTGACAAAATCCGTCAGTTTGAGATGACGAAAAATGGCAGCAGCAGCACTGGTTGACTCGGAAAATGAGAAAGTTTCGCGATAACCGCAACCGACGGGGAATCCAAATTAAGGCTTAGCGAACCACGAGGACTTCGCGGATGTTGTCACGGCCCAGGAAGAACTTAATCGAAGCATAGTCCCGGAACAGGTTCTCGATGTTGCGGTTGTTGAAGACCCTTTGCAGAGAAAAGTTCGGCCCGCGCTGCAATTCCAGCGTCTCCGGATCTCCCACATGATAGCGATAATACGGGGCGTCGGCGCCCGCATCCTTAGTGTGAAAGAACGCCAACAAGATCCCTCCCGGCTTCATGATGGTATGCAGGCGCTCGATCGTCGGCTTAACCACTTCTTCCGGAAGATAATCCAGGACGTCCCACGCCATCACCGCATCGAACTTTTCCCGCTCATGACGTAGGTTTTCGCCCACATAACGGCTCAGGTCCACGACTTTCTGGCCCTCTTTGCCGGGCTCCTCCGACGGGATCTTGAGCTCCGGGCGGCCGGCCTCGGTGAGGAGATCTTCGTTGTAGATCCGGTGGCCGCGTTCCGTGATGTGCTTAATGTTATCGGGCGAGGTCGGGCCGAGATCGAGAACCCAGATGTTTTCTTCCCGGCCGATCGTCTTCATGAACTGCTGGAAGCCAGTCGAGCGTCTCTGAATACGCTCCTTGGAGGAGTGCCCTCCGCCGTTAGCGGATTTCTCCCCGCGCCCAAAGAGCCTTTCTAGGAATCCAGAAGCCACACGACCATTGTAAATGGTCAGAGTAGATCATGCTCCTCTCGATAGACCATAGACTTCGGAGGCCTTCAACGCTACGAAGGCTGGCGTCCTATTTGGGTCCGGTAAAGGGCGGGTTTGTTCCTGGATTGCTGGCCGGTGGATGCGCGGCAGCGGCTGCCGCTTCCTTCGGTGGCTCAGGCGTCGCCTCCACCCTCGGCTCCGGCTCCGGCTTTTGAACGTCAACCGCCCCCTTGAAGAAGGCTCCATCCTCAATCCGCACGCGTTGGGTGACAATGTCCCCATTGAGCACTCCCGACTGCTTCAGCTCCACGCGTGCCGAACCGCGGATGTTCCCATCCACCCGGCCATGAATGATCACTTCCTTGGCGTTCACATTGGCGCGAATACGGCCATGCGGACCAATGGTCAGCGAATGGTGGTGCAGCTCGATGCTGCCTTCGACCTCTCCGTCAACATAGAGGTCTTCGCTGCCTGAAAGCTCGCCGCGAATCATCACGGACTTTCCAATATTGGCGATATCGGCCATTTCGGGAGGACCTCCGTCTTTCAATTACCTGAATGAAGGATCGAGCGGCGCTGTTAGCTTAGGCGAGTGTTTTGCGGCGCGCAAGAGCAAACCCTCGTATCTCAATGAATCCCCTCACCTTTTGAACCTCAGCCCAGGCGCACCACAAAATCTGAGCGCCATTTCCTCTGCCCATCGGGAACTCAAGTACGCAGGGATGGTATCGCGAGGGACACCTTTCAGCACGGCGATGGCACTTCCGACATTCTTTTCCTCGAAAGACAAAAATAGAAAACTAAGTCATTGATTCCAATATCTTTCTTGCGGGAGTTCGGAGCTGAGTGGCTGCCCTGCTTTGGCCCCGGATGTGCTGTAGAGAAGTTCATCGGCTGGCTGGAAGGTCGCACGCCGGAACGGAACCGAAAACCAGGGGAACAGCGGTTTTGTTCAGTGGCATGCGAATGCAAAACTAATGGGACTGCCTTCTTCCGGCCAGCCGACTCAGTTTGCTCTTCTCCGCTGAACGGCCGACGCTTGTCGGCCATTTTTTTTTGCTCTGTTGCGCTGGAGAAGGTCCGAGCCTCGGCGCGTACCGAATCTCTAACCTCTAGGCTACATTCGAAAAGCAACGACGGAAGAGGCATTACCGTCTAACCATGCAGAGTAGAATCTCACTAGGAGCCGCATCGGGGTGAGGAAGGCAGCAACAGAACTGCTAAGACTTACGGTTTTGTGCGGCGTGGCCCTAGCTACGACGTTCTCGGCATGGTCGCAGCCACCCGAGTATGAGGCCCATCCCAGGGATTTCGTTCGCGTCGCCATTTATAACGAACTGCACGCCCACGCCAATGGCGAACACTTCATGTGGAAGGACACGGACAAGAAGCCGAAGGCGACTACCACCAAGCTGATGATCGAAACCAAGCAAGGCGTCATCAGCCGATTGATTTCCTTGAACGGTCGGCCGCTCACCGCACAAGAGCGTGCCCAGGATGATGTCCGCGTCAACCGGTTGCTCTCTGATCCCAGTGCTTTGCGCAAAAAGCAGCAGGAACAACGGGACGACGAAGCCCACGTGCAGAAGCTGCTGGCGGCCATCCCCGACGCCTTTATTTTCAAGTATGACGGGGTAGAGAACAGCCCGAGCGGCAAGCTCGTGCACTACACCTTCCAGCCCGACCCCAATTTCGATGCCCCCAACCATGAGGCGCGTGTGTTCGAAGGCATGAAGGGCGATTTGCTGATCGATCTCGACGCCAAGCGAATTTCGAAGATCGATGCCACGCTGTTTCAGCCGGTGGACTTCGGCTGGGGGATTCTGGGCCGCCTCGATCGCGGGGGACGTTTCCTGATCGAACAACGCTGTATCGGAGGAACTCGTTGGGAAACCACGCATTCTGTCCTCCACTTCACCGGCAAAGCCCTGATGTTCAAGCCCATCAACATCCAGGAAGATGAGACGCTCTTCGATTTCCAGCGCGTCGACAACGGTCTCAGCGTCGCGCAAGGCATCGAAGCCATGAAAAAGGCCGACGACATAGTTGCCGAAAATAGCGGCGGCAACGGCCAGAAGTAATCCTGTACGAATTGCTAGACTGTTGAGCGGACGGCATCCCCCTTGCCGTAATTCCCTTCTGCTAAACTTCCCTCCAATGGCAGAAAATTTTGCGATCGCGATCCTGGCTGCAGGCAAGGGCACGCGCCTCAAATCGAAACTCCCAAAAGTACTGCATGAGATCGCGGGCAGGCCATTGCTGGGCCACGTCGTCACCGCGGCAAAACAGGTGGTTCCCGCAAATCGGATCTTCGCCATCATCGGCCACGAAGCCGAACGAGTTCGCGAAGCGATGCAAGCGACCGGCATCCACTTCGTCGAGCAGAGAGAGCAGCGCGGAACTGGCCACGCCATCCTGCAAACGCGCGAGGCACTAAAAGATTTCGACGACGTGCTCGTGCTCTCCGGAGACGTCCCCCTGATTCGTCCGGAAACCATGCAGCGCGTGATCAAGTTTCATCTCCGCATGCAGGCGGCGATGACCATCCTGACCACTGAGCCGAAAGATCCTTTTGGCTATGGGCGAGTCTTCCGCAAGGGCGGCGGCGATGAAGTCGAGAGCATCATCGAGCAGAAGCAGCTCTCCGGCGCCCAACTTACGCACGCAGAAATCAACAGCGGCATCTACGCTTTTCGCGTGAAGCCTTTGTTCGCGAACCTGGACAAGGTGACTACCGACAATCCGCACGGCGAGTATTACCTCACGGACGTCGCTGCCATCCTCTCCAAGGCCGGAGAAAAGGTAGTTGCCTTGCGTTCGGACGATCCGACCGAAGTGCTTGGCGTGAATACCCGCAACGAATTAGCCGAACTCGACGCCCATCTCCGATTGCGAAAAACCCAAGAGTTAATGGCCGCGGGAGTTAGCATTTTCAAGCCGGAGAGCTGTGTCATCGATGCCGACGTGGAGATCGGCACTGATACGGTCATCGAACCCTTCGTGCAGCTTCTCGGACAAACCAGGATCGGCTCCGAATGCCGCATTCGCTCGTACTCTGTCGTCTCGAACTCCACGCTGGGCAACGGCGTTCTTTTACGCCACGGGTCGATCGTGGACCAGGCCAAGGTCGCCGACGGAGCACTGCTCGGCCCATACTGCCATTTGCGTCCGGGAAGCGATATCGGCGACGGCGCGCACATCGGCAACTTCGTCGAAACGAAAAAGACGAAGCTCGGCAGAGGATCGAAGGCCAATCACCTCACCTATCTCGGCGACGCGGAAATCGGCGAAGGAGTTAACATCGGCGCCGGAACGATCACCTGTAACTACGATGGCGTGAATAAATTCGGCACCGTCATTGGGGATGGAGTCTTCGTCGGGAGCGACACCACTCTCGTGGCTCCCATCGAGATTGGCCAAGGTGCCTACATCGGGGCCGCTTCGTGCATCACGGAAAATGTCCCGCAAGACGCCCTGGCGGTCGCGCGTGCACGCCAGACGAACAAAGAAGGTTGGGCCAAAAAGAAACGCGAAGAACGCAAGAAAAGGTAATCCTTCCTGTTCCGCCCTGCCCTTCCAGGCAACCCCAAACAGCAGCCCACGAAATCGCGCCGCAGCTTTCGATTCCGTCCCATCCTGCTCTGGATGTGCGCGACCATGGACTTATGGAAAACGACGCAGCGAACAGCATCTTTCCGAAAACAGCGGGTAGCTCGAAGCGAGACGCCGACCAGACCCACGGACAGCGGGAGATCGATACGCCCGCCGAAGGCGCTGATGTGGTCAACCCGGGATCGGTGCCGAGTGGCTCCGGCGACCGCGTAAATCCTTCGGGTCCCAGCACGGGAACGGAAGGATGGGGTACGGGGCCGGGCGAACAGAACATCGCAATGACCAACGTAGCCGCCAATAATCCACCCGGCAGCGGAAGCAAGCACAATCCGGAACCGGGGCAGCCGAAAGATATCCGTCACGATGACGTTCGCAAACGAAGCGACAAGATGGCGAGTTGAATGGAGGTACGATGACTGACAATCCGAAGAACGGGCAAGAGCGAACATTCCGATGCGCCGATGCCGGCTATAAGCAATGCAACTGGCAGGTCACCGGCCATAATGACAACGAGATCCTGGATCGCGTGCGGCAGCACGGGCAGGAAGCGCACGGCATCACCAACTTCGACGACAACATGAAGCGCAAGGTCCAGGAAAACATTCACGATCGCCAAGTGGCATAACTCGCAAACGCCAGTTTGCGGGGACACACAAGCTCCCTCCTGACGCAGCAAAGGACGGCCTCTTCGGGGTCGTCCTTTGCTTTTGTGCAGGCAAACTTATCGCGTGAGATGTGGGGTGGCCAGTTCTTCCGTGCGCGCGCGCCGCTCCATCGCCTGGCGTTTGGAAAACACGCCCGGGATGTGTGCGCCACAGTGGCGGCAGTTGCCTTCCGCAACGTCGTTACTCGTCACGGAGTGCCACGAGCGGCGGATAATCCGCTCCTGGCATCCGGGACAAATCGTGTCCCCGCCATCGGAGAAAATGTTGCCCTCGTAAACGTATTTCAGCCCCATCTGCAGGGCGAGCTTCCGGGCACGGTGCAGCGTCTCCGGCGGCGTAGCCGGTTTATCGACCAGTTTGAAATCCGGATGGAACGCCGTGAAATGCAGCGGAACATCGTCGCCAAGGTTTTCCAGGATCCAGTGCACCAGTTGCCGGAACTCTTCCTGCTCATCGTTGAGAGTAGGAATGATCAGGTTCGTGATCTCGAACCACACGCCGCTCTCGTGCCGCAGCCACCGCAGCGTGTCAAGCACGGGCTGTAGATGCGTCAGCGTGATCTTGGAGTAAAACTTTTCCGTGAAGCCCTTGAGATCGATATTGGCTGCGTCGATATGTTGATAAACATCGAAGAAGGCCTCGCGCGTGATGTAGCCGTTCGAAACCATCACGTTGTTCAATCCCGCGGAATGCGCCTCGCGCGCGATGTCGATCACGTACTCACCCCAGATCGTCGGCTCATTGTAAGTAAACGCGAGATGCGGGATGCGCCGCTCGACTGCAAGTTCCACCACATCGCTCGGCGAAAGATCGACGGCCTGTATCTGGTCGGACTTAGCCTTGGAAATATCCCAGTTCTGGCAGAAAAAGCAGCCCATATTGCAGCCCGCTGTGCCCATCGAGAGAATCCGTGTACCCGGAAAGAAATGGTTCAGCGGCTTTTTCTCGACCGGGTCCACGTTGACCGCTGCCGGCCGCCCATAGCCCAACTGATATAGACGACCATCCATGTTCTTGCGGATGAAGCAGAAACCGGTCTGGTCTTTCCCGATGTGGCAGTGACGCGGACAGAGATAGCAGTGGAGACGGCCGTCGGCCATGGTCTCCCACCAGCGTGCCTCGTGTAACTCAGGCATAGTAACTTCCGAGTAACTAGCTGACTCCATTTTACAACGATGCGTGGAATGGGAAACGGGGCGCCAACGCAGTTTTTTGCGCTTTGGGGAGGCGCCCCGGGTTGTGGATTTGGGTCTAGTTAATCAGATAGACGATGGCTTCTAGTAAACGTCACGGCTGGCTCTGGGAAATTCCAGAGTCAATGCCGAGGCTTGTTCATACCGCGTTGCCTGTATCCACCGCGCGGAGTTATTGCTTGGTCGCCAACGGATTTTTCGTCTTCTCGAAATATTCGTTTTGCAGGCGGATCGTATCCTGGTCGGCTTTTACCGCACGGAATGCGTCAGCGACACTGTTGATCCAGGTATTCATGTCGAACTCCCCCAGCTCCTTCGTGGCCTGCGAAGGATCGCCCGCGAAGTGATCGGGAAACTTCGCGTACCACCAGATCCCGGTATAGAGACTGTCCGGCAGCTTCAGCCGGTTCTGGTCCACGCCGGATTCCTGGTGAATGCGATCCATGCGCAGCAGGTCGGGATGGGTCACCATCATGTGCGACGTCTCGGTGGCTCCGGCATGCATATCGGTTCCACTACGCTTGGCGGGACGGCCCGGCACGTCGAGATGCGGCAAGCCATAGATGAAAACCGCAAAATCGCGCGGCGACGCAAGCTGCGACTGCGCGAACAGCGGCAGCAGACTCTCGTTGCCTCCATGGCCGTTCACGATCACGATCTTCTTGCAGCCATTGCGAGCCATTTCGTTCACCGTCTCCTGCAAGAGTTTCAATTGCAGTTCGAGACTGTAGGCGACCGTCCCCGGCTCCTGGCGCGCTTCGAAAATCTGGCTGAAGTAATACTGCGGGAATACGACGACAAACTCCTTCTCTGCGGCGGCAAGACTTGCATATCGCACATTGAGCAGGTCGGTCCCAATCGGCATATGCGGTCCATGTTTCTCGAGAATTCCGATCGGAAGCGCGCAGGTGTTGTGTGCCTGGTCGATGGCCTTCACGAAATCGGAGGCTGTCAGTTCCTCCCACTTCACGGAAAGTTTTTCCTGTGCGGCAGCGCCGAGGGAGAAAAGCAAGAATGTTGAGAACACCATACGACAGAAGTTTTTCATAGGGCCTCCGGGTAGGGATTGCTGAACGCCCCCACACGATAACACTCTCCGCCCTGTCAAGTGCTGTTCCGCGGCCATCGCGCTCCGCCGACAGAGATGATTGCAGTTTCATTACTTCTTCTTGTCATCCCGAGGAGCGCAGCGACGTGGGGATCTGCTGTTTTGTCGGGGTTCAGGAGAACAGCCGGTGCCACGTCGGCTGTCGTTGCGCGATAAGAAAAACATCGCTAGTCTCCCTGCCATGAACGCGGCTCCGATCCTCGAGTGGCACACATTGCTAGCGGTGCAGGCCGGCGCCGCTGCCACGCCCATGCTGGTGGAAATTCTTCGCTAAAACTCAGTCGGAGTTGGACGACGCAACCGCTCGTGTGGACTCACGAACCACCAGCTCCGGCATCATCTTGCGATGAACGACAGAGATCTCTCCCGGGCTCAGGTCTGCGGTGAGAGACTCGACTACGATTTCCACCGCCGTCGACCCCATCGCCTCCATCGGCTGCCGGATCGTGGTAAGTGCGGGAACCGACAGCGCCGCAGGCGCCACGTCGTCGAAGCCGATCACCGAACATTGATCCGGAACTTTGATGCCCCGCTCCGCCAGCCCGCGCATCACGCCGAGAGCCGTCATATCGTCGAAAGCCAGCACGGCGGTAAAAGGCTTCTTGCGCTGCACCAGCTCTTCGACCGCGCGATATCCGCCCTCGAAACTCGAGTTCGGTTCCTTGCGATCCGGAAGTTCCACCACCAGCTTCGGATCGATGCTCAAGCCTACCGATTGTGCAAACGCGGTAATACCTGCCCAGCGGATCGGACTGTCCACTACCATCTTCGGTCCCCGCACAAAGGCAATCTTCCGATGCTGCAACGAATGGAGATGCTGCAGGGCGAGGCGCCCGCCGTTCTCGTTATCCACGAGAATGGAATTGATCGAATCGTTTTCCAGTTCGCGTCCGATGAGTACGGTCGGAACGTTGCGCTTCTCAAGATCGGCAAGGAGGTTGATATCCACGACCGTCCAGTTGGCGACAACGATCATCCCCTCCACCCGGTGCTCGAGCAGCATTTCGAGATAACGCTCGAAGCGGCTCAGCTCGTTGTGCGCATCGGCCAGCACCGAGACGTATGAGGAGTGATACAGGCTGTTCTCGATGCCGCGCAGGATCGGAGTGCAGAATGGGTCGGTGAGATCGAAGACCACGACCCCGATCGTGTTGTTGCGGCGGCTCCGCAAAGAGCGCGCCAGCTGATTCGGCTGGTAGCCGAGCTTGCGCGCAGCCTTGATGATGCGCTCTTTGGTCGTCGCCTGGATGTAGCGCGACAGCGGCGCATTGTTAAGAACAATCGAAACCGTGGCCGGGGAAAACCCACTCTCGGCGGCAACATCGCGGATCGTCGAAGCGCGCTTCGCGCCTTTCTTCGCATTCATAACAGGCTCATGTGATAGTCCATTCCCGCTCGGAAAGCAACCACTGTCATCGCCCGTCAGCTTCCGCACGAAGAGCGTGGTCCAGCTTCTCCTTTTCCTCCGGAAGCAATTCCCGGCAATCGCCCTTCGCCAAATCGCCCAGCAGGAGCGGCCCGATCGCGACCCGGACGAGGCGCAACACCTCCACCTGTAAGCTCGCCAGCATGCGCCGGATCTGCCGGTTGCGGCCCTCGTCCAGAACGATCTCCAGCCAGCAATTTTTCGCGCCCGTTCGCAACAACAATGCCTTGCGCGCGTGCAACAACTCCCCGTCGGCGCGGATCCCGCTCTCCAGGCGGCTGAGTAAACTAGCTTCCGGCTGTCCCGTAACCTGCACGTGATAGGTCTTCGGCAAATGCGATCGCGGATCGGTGATGCGCGCCGCCCATTCCGAGTCGTTGGTGAGCAGCAGCAGTCCTTCACTCGCCTTGTCCAGTCGTCCGACCGGCGCAACCCAGGGCAACTCCTCCGGCAACAGGGAATACACCGTGTCTCTTCCCTTCTCATCGGAAGCCGTAGTCACGATGCCCCGCGGTTTGTTCAGGACCAGGTAGAGGTTGCTGGCTCTTTCCACCTTCCGCTCGCCGACCGCAATGCGGTCGTGCTCCAGGCTGACGGGAAATTCAGGATCGCGACGAACCTTGCCATTCACCGTAACATTGCCGGCGCGAATGATCTCGAAGGCGCGCGAACGCGAGCAGTAGCCAAGCTTGGAGAGCGCTCGAGCGAGCCCTACCCGACGCTGCGTCGCTATCTTTTCGTTTTCGTAGGCCGCAGCACTCTGCAATCAGACGCGCCAGTCGTCGGCGCGCCACTGTTGAATCGCCTTCTTGATATCGGCGTTGGTCATTTTCTCATCGAGCGCCTGTTCCACCAGCCTCGGGCACTCACCGTCGGAAGCGAACCGGAGCGCGACGATCTGGCTCTCTCGCAGTTCCGGGATCCTCGAGCGCAACGGCTCGGAAAGTATTTCATGCAGGCGAAGCCTCTCCTCCAGCCGAATCACGCGGGTCTGGACTTTAAGAGCGTACAACCGGGTCTTGAATGCCAGGATCAGCACTGCGAGGAAAAAAATCACCATCGCCCAGCGGTGGATCCCCGGATGCCGCACCGCGTAAACAATCGACCACACCACCGCCGTGCTAAAGACCGGAAGTAGTCCAAAGTGAAAGAGAGGGTCGTAACGGACATGGTTCTGCAGCGACTGCGGGACTGGGTCACTCATAGTGTTTCGCCCTCCAGAGTAGGCGCCATGGTAACGCATGTACCTGTTTCGCACAGGGCTAAGGTAAGAAACCCATTCGAAATCAGCAGCAGTTCACATCCAGCAGCAGTACTCTTCCATTAACACTGGCATCCAACAGGCTAGTATTGGGAGTACCCCGTGGAGACACGCATTATCCCCCCGTCGACCCGGCAAGTTGTGGTCATCGGCCTCTTCTTCTGCTTCTTCTTCCTGCTATTTGCGAGTGCCCAGGCCTTTGCGGCTCCATGCGCCTTGAACCCTGCCTCCCCTTCGGTAACCATCTGTACTCCGGCGAATGGGGCGACCGTGAGCTCGCCGGTGTCGGTCGTCGCCGGAACCACGGATAACGCACATCCAGTTACCGCGATGATCGTTTATCTGGACAACAAGAACGTCCTTAAGGTGAACGCCAGCCAGTTGAGCACAACGCTGACGCTGACCGGCGGCCAGCACAACATTACGGTCAATGCGTGGGATTCCGGCGGCGGACCTGCCTTCAAGAGCACCGTGATCGTCACCGCCACCGGAAGCGGCACCGCTCCCGTCTCCGTCGCTGTCTCCCCTTCCTCGGTGACATTGGCGCCCGCGGGTGTGCAGCAGTTCACCGCCAAGGTGTTGAATACCACCAACACCACGGTGTCTTGGACGGTGGACGGAATCGCCAACGGGAACTCCACCGTGGGCACGATTACGACCTCGGGCTCTTATACAGCCCCGGCCACGAATGGAACCCACCAGGTGGTGGCGACCAGCCAGGCCGACCCGACCAAGAGCGATACCGCCGTCGTCACCGTAACCAGCACGAGCAGCGGTTGTACCGCGAAGTCTGCGCCGCCTTCCATCACCATCTGCAGCCCGACCCCAGGCTCAACCGTATCGAATCCCGTGCAACTATCCGCAGCCGGAGAGTCCAACACCACCATCACAAAGTTCGAGATCTACGCGAACAACGCGTTGAAGTACGCGGTCGATGGCAGCAGCGTCAATACGTCATTGACTCTTTCGAGCGGCCATAACAATGTTGTCTTCCAGTTCTATTCCAACGGTGCGTGGACCAAAGCTTCGGACAGCATCACAGTAACGGCCGGCGTCAGCATCAGCGTGAATCCAACCTCGGCCTCGGTGGCTCCCGATGCGACCCAGCAATTCACCGCAACTGTCACCGGCAGCACCAACACCGCCGCGAGTTGGACGGTAGATGGCACGCCAGGCGGCAATTCCAGCATCGGCACCATCGACGCAACCGGCCTCTATACCGCGCCCTCCGCTACCGGAACGCATACCGTAACGGCGACCAGCGCGGCCGACCCGACCAGGAGCGCGAACGCCACCGTGAACGTGCAGAACCCGCCCCCGCCGGGCATCGTGCCGGTCACCACGTACCACAACGACATCTCCCGCACCGGAGCCAATACCAACGAAACGATCCTGAATCCCTCGAATGTCAACCAGTCCACGTTCGGGAAGAAGTATTCCTTCGCGGTCGATGGGCAGATCTATGCGCAGCCCCTCTACCTTCCCAACCTGACCATTGGCGGCCAGCCGCACAATGTTGTTTTCGTTGCGACCGAGAACAACAGCCTCTATGCCTTTGACGCCGACAATCTCACTTCTTCAGCGCTGTGGCACGTCAACTTCGGCACCGCTCCCAGTTCAAGCGATTCCGAAGGGATCAGCCCGATCATCGGCGTCACCAGCACGCCTGTCATCGACACGGCAACCAGCACGATCTATGTCCTCTCCGACACACTCGAGTCTTCGAAACGAATCTACCGGTTGCACGCGCTGGATATCGCAACCGGGACGGAAAAGTTCGGCGGCTCCAAGATTGTCACGGCAACCGTGAGCGGCACCGGCTACGGCAGCTCCGGCGGCAAGATCACCATGCAGTCCTCTTGCTACCAGCGCTCAGCACTCGCTCTGGATGGCAACAACATCTATGTCGCCTTCGGACACTGCAACCACGGCTGGATGATCTCTTACGACAAGACCACCCTCGCCCAGGTCAACGTCCTCAACACCACCCCCGACGGCGGCGGCGGAGCCTTCTGGAATGGCGGCGGCGGTCCCGCAATCGATTCGTCAGGCAACCTCTTCATCATCTCGGCGACCGACCAGAACGACCCGGGCTCCGGCTACAACGACAGCTTCCTGAAACTGTCCAGTAGCCTCTCCATCACCGACTTCTTCATGCCCTCGAATGACGCCTTCCTGCGCGCCAACGACGCCGACCTCGGCAGCGGAGACGACGTCATCATGCCCGACAACTCTTCCAGCACCCCGCACGAGGTCATCGGCGGCGGAAAAGACGGTCGCATCTTCGTCGTCAATCGGGACAACATGGGCATGTTCGTCTCCAATGCCAACCATGTCATCCAGACCGTCCAGACCGGCACCCAGCAGTTCGATAACATCTTCTCGACTCCCGGCTTCTGGGACGGCCACCTTTACATCCATTGCGAGCAGGATGTGCTGAAGTCCTTTAGCTGGTCGAGTACTACCGGCTTGTTGTCCACCACCTACAACTCGAAGGGCGCTTATAAGTTCGGCGTGCACGGCGCAACGGTTTCCATCTCTTCGAATGGCAGCAGCGACGGCATCGTCTGGGAGATCGAGTCCACCGCCCAGCCCACCGGCGGACCTGCCATTCTCCGCGCCTACGACGCCACCAACGTAGCCACCGAGCTCTATGACAGTTCGCAGGCGGGTTCCCGCGATACCGCCGGCCCCGCGGTGAAGTTCACCGTCCCCACCGTCACCGATGGCAAGGTCTTCGTGGGCACCGGAACCGAGTTGGATGTGTACGGACTGCTCTAACGGCAACGACACCAGAGTACCTGCCCGGGTGACCTCCTTGCCCGGGCATTCTTATGCTCGGACGACAGCGGTATGCACTTTTAACAAGCTTACCCAGTGACTTGTCTGGAAGCCTGTGGTATGAATCTCAGATCAATTTCGTCCTTGCGCTCTGCTTGGACCTGGATCCCTGGTTTCTTTCGTCAATCGTTCCAAAGAAGTGGGTTTTACAACGAGGAGATAGCAAGAGGATCGGCCGGATACCGCTCGCCACGATGCACGTGGTTTGTTTCTGGTCTCACCCGCTTGCCGGTGAAAACCGGGCTGCTCCTTCGGCAACTGCGCCGTAAAGTACATGCTCGCGTACCGTTGCAGCAACCAATGAATCCTGGGACAGAGAGGATTGCCATGGCAAACACCGCAGAACTGACACAAATGCCCCAAGCCGACTACAGCATCTGGCGCGTCATCATGGCCTCATCCGTGGGCACCATGATCGAGTGGTACGACTTCTACATTTTCGGCAGCCTCGCCGCCATCCTCGGCCCCAAGTTTTATCCTCCCGGCAACGACACCTTTGCTTACATCGCCTATCTCGCCACCTTCGCCGTCGGCTTCCTCGTTCGTCCCTTCGGCGCCCTGTTCTTCGGACGTATCGGCGACCTCGTCGGACGTAAGTATGCTTTTCTCGTCACCCTCTCCATCATGGGGTTCTCCACCTTCGTCATCGGCCTCTTGCCGTCGTTTGCCGCCGCAGGCTGGTTCGCGCCCATCGCCTTGCTGGTGATCCGCATCCTCCAGGGCCTGGCCCTCGGTGGCGAGTACGGCGGCGCTGCCGTCTACGTTGGCGAGCACGTTCCCGACAACAAACGCGGCTTTTACACCAGCTTCATCCAGATCACCGCGACCCTCGGCCTGTTCGTTTCCTTGATCGTGATCCTCGTAACCCAAGCCTCCATGTCGAAGGAAGACTTCTCGGCCTACGGCTGGCGCATCCCCTTCCTCATCTCCATCGTCCTCGTCGCGATCTCGCTCTACATCCGCATGAAGATGAAGGAATCGCCCATCTTCACCCAGCTCAAGAGCGCGGGCATGACTTCCACCCAGCCTTTAAAAGATGCCTTCACCAAGTGGCCCAACCTGAAGAACGTTCTCATCTCGCTCTTCGGAGCCACTGCCGGCCAGGGCGTCATCTGGTACACCGGACAGTTCTATGCCCTGTTCTACCTCCAGACCATCCTCAAGGTGAACGTGAAGACCGCGAACATCATCGTGGCTATCGCCTTGCTCCTCGCGATGCCCTTCTTCACCGTCGCCGGCGCTCTCTCCGATCGCATCGGCCGCAAGAAGTTGATGATGTCCGCTTGCCTCCTGGCGGTGCTCACCTATATCCCCATCTACAAAGGCATGCAATCGGCCGTGGGTAACAACGTCGTCACCGTAAAATCCACGCGCAACAAGATCACCGGCGCTATCGCGCTCACCGCACTCACCAAGGACGCGACCGGCGCGCTCGTCCCCGCCAAGGAAGCTCCGGCACCGAATATTCCCATGCTGGTGGCGCTCGTCTTCGTGCAGGTTCTCTATGTCTGCCTGATCTACGGTCCGATTGCCGCTTACCTGATTGAGGCCTTCCCCGCCAAGGTGCGGTATACCTCGCTTTCGTTGCCGTATCACATAGGCAACGGCGTTTTCGGAGGACTCCTGCCGCTCATTGGCTTGTCCTCCGTGGCAGAGACCGGCAACATCTACGCCGGGCTCTATTACCCGATGATCGTCGCCGCCGTTACCCTCGTGATCGGCAGCATTTTCCTGAAGGAAACCCACGGCAACCGTATCTGGGCGGAAGCAAGCGTCGGAAAGCTGGCTACCGAGGAAACCTAATCCCCTGGAACGCTTCCCTACCGGGCCCGTTCGCTGCTCATCATGAGCCACGCGCGGGCCCGGTTTTTGTTTGCTCGCTTTGTCTTCCCTTGTACGAAGCCCTGTGATCGAGGTCACAGATTTATTCCCATCGATCCACCAGAATCCCTCCCCACCTGCTGAGTGGGGCATGGGGATGGATCGCGCCTTCTTCTGGATCCTTCATTCCTTGCTGAACATCGGCATTCACGGTGCGTGTGGTTTTGATTCAAGGAGAGTACCGGATGGCATCTTCGACCGCCTCGCAAGCTGATACTGCGCGGACCAATGGCAAGACTCAATGGGACCGCGTCGCCGAGATGGACGAATTCCGATTGCTGCTGCTGGCAAAAATCGGTTTCGTTGTCCCCGCAACCATTTTTTTCGTCGTGTATTACTTTGCTCTACCCATCCTGGTGGGCTACGCGCCGGCCTTCATGAGCAGGAAAGTATGGGGACAGGTCAACCTCGCCTACCTCTTCGCGCTCTCTCAATTTTTCATGGCCTGGGCCATCGCTGCCCTCTACGTGAATGCCGCGCAGAAGTTCGACATGTACGGACGCCACATCATGGAACACCTGCGGCGCGAAGGCTGGTTCCACCCCAATGAAAACGGAGGCGAACAGAAATGAACGCCACCCTGATGCTGTTTCTCGGATTCATCGTGATTACCCTCGGCATTACTGCGTGGGCCTCGCGCCGCTCCGGTTCGTCCGCTTCGTACTTCGCCGCCAACCGTCAAATCACCGCCTGGCAGAACGGCGTCGCCGTCGCCGGCGACTACATGAGCGCCGCCTCCTTCCTCGGAATCGCGGGCCTCATCGCCTTCTTCGGCTACGACGGCTTCATGTATTCCGTCGGCTGGCTGGTCGCTTATCTCACCGTGCTGCTCATCGTCGCCGAACCCCTGCGCAACGCCGGCAAATACACCATGGCCGACGTGCTCGCTTACCGGCTCAGTCCGAAACCGGTCCGGGCCATGGCCTCGCTCAGTACCCTCACCGTCAGCACTTTCTACATGATCGCGCAGATGGTCGGCGCCGGCGCGCTCGTGGCCCTGCTGCTCAAAGGCAGCAACATCAGCTACCACACCGCCGTCATCGGTGTCGGCATATTGATGATCGTCTATGTCGTCTTCGGCGGCATGATCGCCACCACCTGGGTCCAGATCGTTAAGGCCATTTTGCTCATCTGCGGGACCATCCTGCTCAGCACCCTCGTGCTCGCTCACTTCCACTTCAGCTTTGCAGAATTCTTTAATGCGGTCTCGCAGGTGAAGTATCACGACGCCGCCGGCAAAGAAGTCGTCAAGGATTTCCTCACTCCCGGCTTGCGCTTCAAGCCGCCTTATGGAGCGCTCGACCTGATCTCGCTCGGCATGGCGCTCATTCTCGGCACCGCCGGCTTGCCCCACATCCTCGTCCGCTTCTACACCGTGCCCGATGCCAAAACCGCCCGCAATAGCGTCGTATGGGCGATGGTCCTCATCGGCGTCTTCTATATCATGACGACCTTCCTCGGCTTCGGCGCCGCCACCATCGTCGGCCGCGACTTCATTGCCAAGAATGGCGGGAACAACATGAGCGCCCCGCTGCTCGCCCAGGCCCTCGGCGGCAACGTCTTCTTCGCCTTCATCTCCGCGATCGCCTTTGCCACGATTCTCGCAGTCGTCGCCGGGCTCACCATCAGCGCTTCCACCTCGTTCGCGCACGATGTCTGGACCAACGTCATTCATAACGGCGTGGAACGCAAAGCCGGCGAAGAACGCACCGTCGCCCGTATCACCGCCTTCGTCGTCGGCGCCATCGCCATGGCCATCGCCATCGTCCTCGGACCCAAGGCAAACGTCGCCTTCCTGGTGGCGCTCGCCTTCGCCGTCGCCGCCTCGGCCAACCTCCCGGTGATCGTCTTCTCGATTTTCTGGAAGCGCTTCAATACCACCGGCGCGGTGATGGGACTCGCCTTCGGACTGCTCGGTTCGATCGCGCTGATCTTTATCGGTCCCAGCATCATGGGCATCGATCCGCCCACCGTAGTCGGAGCGGCACGCCATGCCATCCAACGAGCGCCCATCTTCCCGCTGGAGAACCCGGGGATCCTCAGCATCCCGATCGGGTTCATCGGCGCTGTTCTCGGAACTTTCCTCGGCAAGGAAGATCACCAGGCTGAAGAAAAATTCCTCGAACTGCAGGTCCGCGCCAATACCGGTCTAGGCGCGGAAAAAGCTACCGCGCACTAAAACTGTGAGACCCCACCCTCGTGGCTCTCGCCGCAGGGTGGGCACTTCTCGCAATTATTCCTTCGGCGGTGCTTCCGGCTCCGCTGCGCCATCGGCACGCGGGTCCGAAGCACCGTAGTGAATCTGGGTAGCTGCATCGTCCAGCACCGCTTGCCCCCTTCCCATGGCGGTCGAATATTGCTGCTTTACATCGAGCACATGTCCCATTCCGACGAGTTGCTGCAGGCTTTCGGCAGGAACGCGCGACTCGATCACGATGTTGCAGCCAAGCTTCCCGCTTACCGTGAACCGCGCTTCCTCGAGCGCCGCCTGGATGTTCATGTGATAGTCAACAATGTTCGAAACAAATTGCGCATGCGCGAGAGGCTGATTCATGCCGCCCATGATCCCGAAGCCGATGTGGTCGGTGCCATGTTCCATGAATCCCGGAATGATGGTGTGAAACGGCCGCTTCCTCCCGGCCAGCGCGTTCGGAGACTTCGGATCCATTGAAAACAGCCCTCCCCGGTCCTGCAGCACAAAGCCCTTGCCTCGCACCGTGATCCCGGAGCCAAACGCCTCGTAGTTGCTTTGGATAAGCGACAGAATATTGCCCTCCCGGTCGATCACGGTGAGATAGGTCGTATCGCTGCCGGAGAGTGCGCCCGGAGCCACGGTGCAATTTGCCTTCTTAGGATCGATAAGCTTGGCGCGTTTCGCGGCAAAACCCTTCGATAGCAATTCGCCCACCGGAATCGAACTGAAACGCGGGTCGCCGTCATAGGCCTTGATATCCGCATACGCGAGCTTCATCGCCTCGATCCGCGTATGCAGTTCGGCGGCACTCGTCGGCCCACCCGGCGCCGGCTCCGATTGCTCCATGATGTTCAGCATCTCCAGCGCCGCCGTGCCGTCACCATTGGGCGGCAGCTCGTACACCTTCCAGCCGCGATAGGTCGTCGAGACCGGCTCTACCCACTCCGCCGAAAATTCGCTCAGATCTTCGGCTGTCATCGTTCCGCCCAACTCGGCGGAAGTCTTCAGGATCGCTTGCGCAATCGCACCTTTGTAAAACGCATCTCGCCCCTGGTTCGCGACCACCGTGAGCGTCTCCGCCAGCTCCGGATTGCGAAACACTTGTCCCAGCGCCGGCGCTTTGCCGTTGGGCAAATAGACGCGTTGGCTCTCCGCATCCGCCGCCAGCCACGGAACCGCCGCCTCCCAATAGCCGTGAATCATCTCCGGCACGGGATATCCGTTGCGGGCATAGCCAATTGCAGATGTGAAAAGTTGCGCCCACGGAAGCTTGCCGAAGCGGTTGTGCAGCTTCGACCATCCCTCCACCGCCCCCGGCACGGTGACGGAATCGATGCCCGCTTGCGGCATCTTCGTGATCTCCTTGGATTGCAGATGCTCGATCGTCAGCCCTCGCGGCGCCCAACCGCTGGCATTGAGCCCATAGAGCTTTCCGGTCTTCGCCTCCCAATAAATCGCGAACAGGTCCCCGCCCATCCCGTTCATCATCGGTTCAGCCACGCCCAGCACTGCATTCGCGGCAATCCCCGCATCCACCGCCGACCCTCCCTGCGCCAGCACTCGCGCACCCGCCTGCGATGCCTGCACGTAGCTCGTCGCCACGATGCCGTATTGCGTCACCACCATGGACCGCCCGTACGCCCGGCCCGGATGGTCATCGCCCAAAGCGCTGCTCATCCCAAGGGTGAGCACGAAACAGAAAATCGCTGCCTTCATCGAACGAGCATGCATCACTGGCGCTCCTTGAGAACAAGTGCAGAAACAGCTCCGCATCATACGCGATCCAACCGCGGGTGCCCTGCCCCTGCGGCTTCCGCCGCAGGATGGGCCCCATTTCGCTTCGGCCCGTTAAACACGAGTGGCTCAAACGAAAAATTCCGGCTACAATCCCGTCGATCGCGAACCCGCGTCGGGAGCGGTGCATGTTCCTTCTAAGAAGGTTTTTTGCCGGATGTTTCGCAGGGATCGTCTTTGCCGTTCTCGCGACCCTGGCTTATCTGATTTATGTGACCGTGGAGGCGAGATCCCTTCCCCCTGGCCAGACCATCGGAATAGACATGGACGGGCTGGTTCGCCACTCCCTCTTCCCGTGGCTGGCCTCGATCTGCTTCGCCATCGGCTTCATCTGGGAATTTCGCCGGGCCGCGCGCTAAACGAAACCGCCAAGCGGAAATAAACCGCCCCGCGGTCAGCCCCACAACTCGCTCCGTTCCACATCTCTCTCCTGTTGTCATCCAGAGGAGGGCGTCTGCCCGACGTAAGGATCTGCTGTTTCACCGCCCGCAGCAGAATTTCGTGAAGCCACGAATTCGCTCGGGAACGATAGTTTGTATCAGGCCACGACTTCAGTCGTGCCGCTCGTCGGCCCTGGAAACAGGGCTTCAGCCCCTGCAAACCGCCCCGCGGTCAACGCCGCGCTTACAACGACCGCACCATTCCACCATCCACCAGCAGATTCTGTCCCGTTATATATGACGCCTCGTCCGACGCCAACCACGCCACTATGTTCGCCAACTCCGCCACCCTTCCGATTCGTTGCATCGGGATGGTCGCAAGCACCTCTGCCGGCACCTCGTAACTGTCCACGAATCCCGGCATCACCGCGTTTACCCGGATCCCTTTCGGCGCGCAATACTCCGCGTGCAGCTTCGTCCACGCTCCCAGCGCCGCCCGCATGACGCTTGACACCGGCCGCGCTAACTCCGGCCGCACCGCCGCATAGCTGGAAATGGTCACAAAGGCTCCCGCGCGTTGCCGCTCCATAATCGGCGTCACCAGCCGCGCCATTCGCATCGCGCTCTCGAGGATCAGCGCGTACCCGTCACGCCAGGCCTCTTCGCTTATCTCGAGAAGACCGCCTTTCGCAGGATGGCCCGTGTTGTTGACCGCCACGTCAATCCGTCCCCACGTATCCATCGCGACAGACACCAATCGCTCCACGCTCGCCGCTTCTGTGATCGAGCCCGTCACCGCAATGCCGCCCAACTCCTCGGCCAATGCGTGAACCCCCTCGGAACGCGCCAGCAGCGCCACGCGACATCCGCGACCGGCAAACTCGCGCGCAATGCCGGCCCCAATCCCTCTACTGGCGGCCGTAACCAAAACAACTTTTTCCTTTGCGTTCACCTGGATTCCTCAAGCATCACTTTAATGGTTCAGCCCAGCACTCCCAGAGCTCGTGTGCGATTCCCGCTATTACCGAATTGCGGGTCGCGACATCCGTCTTCGCGTCGCTCACAAAGATCGCAATCGCCATCGTCCGGCCATCGGGAAATGTCACCAGGCCAACATCGTTCGTCGCCGGCGTCAGCCCTTCATAGGTCGCCGAACTTCCGGTCTTATCGGCGACGACCGTTCCCGCCGGAAGCTTCGCCCGGATTCTTTCCCGCCCTGTATCGGTCTCTCTCATCCAGCCCAGCAGCAGCGCGGTGTGCGATGGGTTCAGTAGTTCGCCTTTCTCCAATCGTTCAAGAAGATCAACGATTCCATCCGGCTTGGCGCTGTCTTGATATTGCGCCTGCGTGTCGTCGATGAGCTGCGCCTCGGTGTGCACTACGTGGATCGCCTTCAGATCTACATCCTTCATGAACCGCCGAACCCCGCGCGCTCCGCCCAGCAATCGCAGCAGCACATCGGACGCCGACCCATCGCTGTCCACGATCGCTCTGCGCAGTAAGTCTTCAAGGGTGAACTCGCCTCCCTTGCGGTACTTGTCGCGCAGGGGACTGTGACCTGCCGGAGGAATCAAATCGCCTTCCTCCACCGTCACACTCTGGTCGAGCTGCAGCTTCCCCTCTTCCACCCGATGCAGCACCGCAAGCGCGATCGGAAGCTTGTAAACGCTTTGCATGGGAAAATGCCGGTTGCCGTGGAACTGGAACGACTGCGGCGAATCGAGCACTGCCGCGCTCACGCCCACCTTGCCCTTTACCGTGCGCGCCGCGCTCTTCACATCGGATGTCAGCGTCTTCGGCGAGCAGCTTGCCGCCGTCGCCATCCAGAGAACAATTGCGGGAACCAGCATGGCAGCCGAGTATAACGGAATACCTCAACCTCGAATTGGCCGTGCCCTCTCGGGCAAAAAACCTTCTAAGGCTTCATTTACTCGTGTTTACGCAGTCCTGGGCGATCCCGCGCCGCGTCCCTGCCATCAGATAGGTACTTTCAGGAGAACAATCAATGTCAACCAAGCTTCTTGCAATTGCCACTGCAGCCCTGTTCTCGATCGGCATCGCGGTTGCCCAGCAATCCGGAACTTCCTCTCCGGGTACCGGAACCTCACCGCAGGGTTCCCAGTCCTCGTCCTCGCCAAGTAGCACCTCGAGCGGCACGGGCTCCGGCGACATGAGCGGCACCAACTCCGGGAACTCCGGCACCGGCACCGACCAGAGCAGCACAACGACCGGAAAGAAGAAGCATAAGAAGAACAAGAACAACTCCAACGGTACAGGTTCAAATGACACGACCACCGGTACCTCTTCGGACCAGAGCCCGAACAGCAACTCGAACCCTCACTAGAAACACTCTGCAAACAGAAACGGCAGGAACCCGCTCGGCTCCTGCCGTTGCTTCACTCTCGCTGGTTATTGGCGGGTGAATAAAACCGATCCGCCCGTGCTGGGGCAGGCGGGATTGCTCCCATTGGCCCCGAAGGTCGCATTGAACGTGCCGTTGATCTGGGTCACCGCCGAATCTGCCGTACCGCTGATCGTAAAACTCGAGTGGGTGCTCGGGTCGGTCACAACCAGCGTGATCAGCGAACCGCCATTGGTGTTCCCGGTCGCCGTTAACCCGCCGTAATTGATGCAGCCCACGTTGTACTGCGTCCCGCCGGTGTAGGCAATCTCCGAGCCATAGATGTTCGAAGTATTCTTCGTGAACTGCATCCCGAAGGCATACGACGGCGTGGTCTGTCCCGATTCCACCAGCACCGCATTCCAATTGCCCGTTACGTTCGCGCCGGGAGGAGATTGCGATTGCGATCCGCAACTCGTCCATGCGAGCAGCAGAAGCGCCACGGAAAAGATCGTGAAGAAAGATTTCATTGCCTGCAATCCGGTATTCGAGCTTGTTCTCCGCACTATAGCAGAGCTGTTGCGTCTACCCCGGCCGGGCGAATCGCACCTAAGTGTTGGCCAAAGCAAAAGGAGGCATGCTAGCCTCCCTGATTTGTCCGGGATGGTGGAAGCCTAGGAGAGATCCTCGAAATCTTCGTCCTGGAAGATATACGGTGCGGTGCGCACGATTCGGAAGCGAACGCTCTCATTGCAGGTTTCGCAACTGGGAAACTGGTTTCCTATGATCATCACCGCATCGTGCGCCTGCCGATGATCGCCCTCGTGCACTACCTCGTATATACCCGACTCGGGAACCGTTTCCCCCGGCCGGAAAAACAGTGTCGCACCATCGCGTTGCCCGCCTCTTTCGCCACGCATTCCGCAGCTATGGCGCGAGAACATCTGCGCGCGGCGTCCTGTTCTGCGTGGAAATTCCTTGCCTGCTCTTCGATCGAACTCTCGCCGTGGAAATCTTGCCTGCCACTTGTTCATTCAGCAACTCCGATCCGCTTCGCCGTCATCTATGGCTTCCCAAAATCCGGCTGATGTTCAATAGGATTTGAGGCCTGTAACAGCTGAAATCTAACTTTCTCTCCGCACCCCGCGCAGCGCGGAAAGTTCTGCCCTTTGAGCAATATCCCATCGTGATCTTCACGATGTGCCGCATGGCTGATCCGGTAAACGCCAGAACAGGGTACTACCTCGCCAGGTAAGAACTGGCTCTCCGCCATCCGCGCGCTGCTGTCCTGGGACGCCATTCCGCGACATTCTACTCTGGCGAATGCCTGTGAATGGCTTACTTTTTCTTTTCCTGGAGCCTGCGGGCCACCTTGGTCACGAGATTCCTTGGCGAGACGCGCAACATCTGCACGCCAATCTTATTCAGCTTGCCTGCAATCACGACTCGCTTGCCCTCTTGCAGTCCCTCGTACCCGATCTCCGCCACCGTCGCCGCATCCAGCACCCCGGGCGATTTCATCAGCGGCGATCCCTGCAGGTTTGCCCGCTCCTGGAATCCGCTCGGCACCGGTCCCGGACACAGCACGCTTACCCGCACACCCTGTGCCGCAAGCTCCTCCGCCAGCGCTTCGCTGAAGCTCAATACGTATGCCTTCGTCGCGTAATACACCGCCATCAGCGGCCCCGGCTGAAACGCCGCCGTCGAAGCCACGTTCAACACCGCGCCTTTTGCCTGGATGATCTGCGGCAAAAACAGCTTCGTCAGGTAGGTGAGCGACACCATGTTGAGCTGCATCATCTCCAGCTCGGCTTGCAGGTCGGAAGTCGCAAACTCCCCATAGCTGCCAAACCCCGCATTGTTGACCAGCGTATGGATCTTTACTCCTGCTTCGGTCAGGTCTTCAAAGAGTTCCTGTGGCGCCTTGCTGTGCGACAGGTCTTTCGGAGAGATCCGCACGTTCACGCCGTAGGTCTTCTGGAACTCTTCGCCGAGTTCGATCAGCCGCGCCCGGCTGCGTGCCACCAGCACCAGGTCATAATGATCCATCGCGAATCGCCGCGCCAACTCAAGCCCAATGCCGCTCGAGGCGCCCGTAACCAACGCGATACGTCCGGCTGTGTTTTCCATATTCATTACTTTCGTTCCAGGCACTTGGCATCAGAATAGCAAAGTCTCTCCCATGACCACCGTAACTTGTGGCCCGGAGACGCCCGGCCGAAGATGGTGCATCCCGCGGCAAAACCGAATCTATGGAATTACCGCAGAGGAACTAAATCCCTGAGCGGCACCCGGTCCGCAAGGAGAGCGTCGATTATGACACTCGCAAACTCGATCACCACCAGTCCGCAAGCGCTGGCGACGACCGCCAACTCGCGTACTACCAGCAAACTTTCGACTTCTATCGTCGCTCGCTCGACAACGTCGAACGCTGTCTCCGCGCAGGCAGCCAACTCCGCCACCAGCATTAAGCTGTAAAGCAGCAGCACAAGACAAAGGCGGCGATATCCTCGCCGCCCTTTTCTTTCCCTCTTGTCATCCTGAGCGAAGAACGCGAAGCGTTCGCAGTCGAAGGACCTCTACCGCCAGAAGACTGCCCCGCGTTCAGCCCACTTTGCTCTTACTCACTCCAACATTTCTCTTGTTGTCATCCAGAGGAGCGAAGCGACGTAGGGATCTGCTGTTCTGCTAGAGCCTCGGTGTCCTTTACCGCGCCGCTCCCACTTCCTGCACCCCGTAAATCGGGAACCACGAACTCGCCGACTCCAACGCCTTATTCACGTTGTCGATGTTCTTCAGCCCGTCGCTCGTGATCCACTTCCGGAACGCATCCGGTCCCTGCGTCGCATACACCGAGATGCCGTCTTTCCAGGTCGCGCGCCCGCAGAGCACGCCGTTGTACTTCACCCCGCTCGCCGCCACCAGCTCCAGCGTCTCGATGAACTCCGGATTGCTCACGCCCGCCGACAAATAAATGAACGGCAAGGTCGTGCACTTCGCCGACTCCTGGAAGTGCTTCTTTGCCTCGTCCATCGTGTAGGCCTTCTGCCCTTTGAACGACTTTGCGCCTTCCACGAACTGCATGTTGACGGGTACTTCGAGCTTGAGCACATCCACGCCGTACCGCGGATTCGTGAACTCGCGCATGTACGCCTTCACGATCTCCGGCTTCTTCTTCGCGTACTCCAATCCCTTTTCGTCCATGCCTTCTTCGTATCCCACGATCTCGAGGAAGAAGGGAATGTCATTCGCCTTGCACTCGTCGCCGATCCGCTCCGTCCAGGCATGCTTATGATCGTTGATGTGCTTTGGGTCCGCCGGCGCGTAGTACAGCAGGATCTTCACGCAATCTGCTCCCGCGTCCTTCAATCGCTGCACCGACCACACATCCAGCAAGTCCGGCAACCGTCCCGGCGTCTGCTTGTCGTAGCCGGTCTTCTCATAGGCCAGCAGCAGCCCCGAATTCTTCGACCGCTTCTTCGCCGCCGACAAGCCAAACTCCGGATCGAGCAAAATCGCGCTCGCCCGCTGCGTCAGCACCTCGGTCACAATTTCCTTGAACTCTTCCAGTTGGCGGTCGGTCGCATTCGCCCCCAGCGCCTTCTTCAGCGACCCGCGCTGGTCCATCGCGGCGGCAGCAATCACGCCACGATCGTTCGAGACAGCCTTCATTCCGGCAAGCTTTCCGGGTGTCAATTTCACAGTCTTCCTCCCTGCAACATCATTCTGATATCTCGTTGATTACGAATTGCTGGCTTAAGAATTGTCGTGCTGAGCCTGACGAGGCACATCGCATTTCGCTCGCGTCACCAGTTCGCGTTCGGAAGTTGCTGACCCCTCTTCCTACCTGCACCCTTCAGGAATTGTCATGCTGAGCATGGCGAAGCATCTTGCGCCTTGCTCGCGTCACCGAAGGTTCGGCCACCTGCAAGCCCGCATCGCGGGCGTCCGTTGATAGCCCAGCGCGTAACCGCTGGGTAGATGCGGCCGGAAATCCGAGTCCCCTTTAGGAACGCCACCTTGGCCCGATAACAAGTATTCCCAAAACGAACCAGCCCATTTTATCCGATTTACGCTTTCCTCGCAGACCCGCCCCCGCCGCCCATTACGATGAAATTGCAATCATTTCATAGGAGTTGGTCATGCCATTAGTCTCAATGCGGCAAGTGCTCGACGAAGCGGCAAAAGGCAACTACGGCGTCGGCGCTTTCAACGTCAATAACATGGAGCAGATCCAGGCGATCATGGAGGCGGCCCGCGAAACTCAGTCTCCCGTCATCATTCAGGCCAGCCGCGGCGCCCGCTCCTACTCGCAGGACAAGTACCTGTACCACCTCATGCTCGCGGCTGCGGAGCTCTATCCCGAGATCCCGCTCGTCATGCACCTCGACCACGGCAACTCCGTCGAGACCTGCAAGTCTGCCATCGACCTCGGCTTCACCTCCGTCATGATGGACGGCTCCCTCATGCCCGACGGCAAAACTCCTTCCAGCTTCGACTACAACGTGAAGTGCACCCGCGAAGTCGTTGAAATGGCTCACGCTAAGGGCGTCACCGTGGAAGGCGAGATTGGCGTCCTCGGCGGCATCGAAGACGGCCACGGCGCCGGCGGCACCGGCCTCGAACACATCACCGATCCCGACCAGGCCGTCGAGTTCGTCGAAAAAACCGGCCTCGACGCCCTGGCCATCGCCATCGGCACCAGCCACGGCGCTTACAAGTTTTCCAAGAAGCCAGACGGCTCTGTTCTCAAGATGCAGCGCCTCCTCGAGATTCACAAGCGCCTGCCCAACGTCCATCTCGTCATGCACGGCTCCTCGAGCGTTCCTAAGGATCTGCAGGACGTCATCAATCAATATGGCGGCAAACTGAAGCCCACCTGGGGCGTGCCCGTCGAAGAGATTCAACTCGGCATTCGCAACGGCGTGCGCAAGATCAACGTCGATACCGACAACCGTCTCGCGATCACCGGCGCCATCCGCAAGGTCTTCACCGAGTCGCCCGAAAAGTTCGATCCCCGCGACTATCTCAAACCAGCCCGCGAAGCCATGAAGAAGGTTGTCGCCCTGCGCATGACGCAATTCGGCCAGGCCGGCCATGCCGGTGACTACGCTCCGATTCCGCTCAGCGAAATCGCCAAACAGTACGCGGCCAAGGAACTCGTCGCTGCCGCGAAGTAAAGTTGCCCTCCCCACCCACGAGGCCGGATGAAAGTCCGGCCTTTTCCGCCCACAAAATCACCCCGCCGACACCAAACTCGTCGCCGAGCAGATCGGAATCTGATTCCCCGTTTGCGGGGGGCGCTAAAACTCTACTCTGGCCTGGAACGCAATCATTCTCGGACTGCTATCTCCACCGAGTCCCACACCCAGCAGTCCCGTGGGCGGCGCCGTCGTGTAAGTCAACGCTCCAAAACCGGTCTGGGTCGCCGCCTTTCCAGGAATTCCCGCCAGCACGTTGCTAGGCAGCCCAAAGTTGGGATGGTTGAAGACGTTGAAGAACTGCCCCTCGAAACGAAGTTTGACCCGTTCGTTCAGTTGAAACCATTTCGTCAGGTAAAAATCGCTCCAGAAAAAATTGGGACCCCGCAATGCATTGCGGCCAAGATCCCCGAACTGGCAATGCGCCGCGTTGTCACCTCCGGCGCAGGCACCCGTGCTCGGATCAACCGCCGATTGAAACGCATTCGGATTCAACCACTGGATCGTGCCGGGCTGGGTCACGCCGGCGATCTCACAATTCCTGCAGTAGGGATCTGACCCCGGAACGAGGCTCGCGAATTGCGGTCCGGCACCCTGAACAATGCCATTGCCATCCGCCGAATACGGAGTGCTCAGCACGGAAAAGGGCACACCGCTATGGAAGAAAACGCTTCCGGAAATCTGCCACCCGTTTACCGCATATCCAAGCGCTCGGCTCTTCGCCTTGATCGGTAACTCGTATACATACTGCCCTGTGAGGTTATGGCGGATGTCATAGTCGCATGGGCCATAATCCCGGCGAAGGTCTCCGGGAAGAGGAGAAAGCAGCGCGCCGGCGGAGAACTGTAAAAACCCGCCATTTGAAACTTCGTCGAGGCAATGGCTCCACGTGTAATTAATTTGTCCTTGCAACCCATGTCCCATCCGCTTCGACGCCGTGAGTTGCAGCCCGTTGTAATTGCTGCCGGCCCCCGTCTCCAGTTGCGTGACCGCCGCAAACCTCGGATCCACCGGCTGCATGTAAGGAAATGGAGCGAAGCATCCCGCACACACCGTCTGGTATCCGTTCACCTGCGTAAGGTAGGGCTGGTCCACGGCTCGTGTCCCGACGTACTGCGCCTGCACGCTGCCGGTCTGGCCAAACTGGTGTTCGATCCCCAGGCTCCACTGCATGAAATACGGTGCGTGCAGTTCACCACTCGGCACTGCGGTCATCCCCACGGGAGCCAGGCACGTTGCGGGATTTGCCATGGCCGACCCGCACGAAAGCTCTCCTTGTGCGAAGCCGCTGGCGAATTGCTGATGCGCCGCGACCGTCGCATCCACCGCACTGTTCGGAACTCCCGGCGCGATGGCACTCCCGCCCGCCGACCCCAGCAGCCCGCCCTGAAATGTCTGCACGTAGGGCGGGTTCGCGCCTATCAGGTCGGCCACGCTTCCCGGCATGATATCGCTGAACAGGCCGAAGCCCGCGCGCAGCACCGTGTTGTGCTCGACTTGCCACGCGATCGCCATCCTCGGCTGCAGGATGGCCATGGGAGTGGAGGAAAACAGGTGCCCGAGGTTGGTCTGAATCACAGCGTTCAGCGGCTGGTTCAAATCGTGCGAAATCGAATCGAAAGCTCCCTTCAGCCGTGCCACGTGATCGTGCGGATTGAGCGGATTCGAGTTCAGGGTGTCGCGAATGCCAAAGGTCCACGTGAGGTTGGGCGTGATCTTCCACGTGTCCTGGGCATACAGATCCAGGTTCAGGAAGTTGAATGGCTCATTGGCAGTTGCCGGAAACGTCTCGGTCGCGGTGGACGCCACTCCGTAGATGAACTGCGGCAGTGTCGCGTAACTTACCGTTGGGGTTGTGCCTTCGCCGAAATCGAAATCGTTCAGACGAAAAATTCGCGTGTTCGTGCCGAACCGCAGCTCGTGCGCCCCGTGGCTCCACGCGAGGTTGTCGTTGAGAAACAATCGCCCGGCGCGCCGTCCCTGGACCCAGGTGTTGTCCAGCCCTCCGAGTGTCGTAAACGGGGCGTTCCCCCCGCCGCCCTGCAGCACGATCGGAAATGCTGCCAGCGTTTGTTGCAGATCGCCTGGCCCGAACAGGCTCTCGTACCAGGAAAACGCGGGGTTAAAGTAATTGACCAGGTTTTGCGAAAACACGTGCGAATGTCCCGCCGCGAACGAATACAGCGGCTGCGAAGAGATCGCGTTGAACACCGGATTGATCGCGTCCGTATAGGCCGCTTGTAAGCCCGTGTCCGATTGAAAACGAAACCAGGCGGTATCCTTCGGCCCAATGTTGTAGTCGATCCGCGCCGTCTGCACCTGCTCTTTGTCGTCGCTGGAGTGCGAAACGCCTCTGCGGTTCGCACAACCATTGCCGTTCGCTGGAGATCCCGTTGCGGAACTGCCATCCGCATTGAATGGGCACCCGAGCACCGCGAGTGGCGTTCCGCTGGTGGCCCCATACAACGAAAACAACTTCCTGTAGAACGGCACCAGTTCGGGTGCGGGCGCATAGTGTGCCCCCGTGAGTGCATCCGTCCCGCCCTGCGGAAGCTGCTGTAACACGTAGTTCTGGAATGCTGCGCTCGGAACGGTGATGGTGTTGAAGATGGGCAGCGCAATCCGCACCCACTCGCTGTCGAAGAAGAAGAAAAGCTTGTCGTGCAGAATCGGTCCCCCGAGGCTCCCCCCGAAGTGGTTCACCGTCGAGCGTGGCTTGTGGTTCTCTGATGTGGTATTCGCGAAGTAGTTCGCTGCATCCAGCAGCGATCCGTTCCACAATTCATAAAGGTTTCCGTGAAACCGGTTCGTGCCCGACTTCGTCACGTAGTTCACTTGCGACGCGCCGTAGCGCCCCTGGTCCACTGCGTAGGAAAGCGTATTTACGGTTACTTCCGATATCGAATTCAGGCCGAGGACCAGGTTCGTCGCCAACCCGCTGTTCAGGTTCGTGAGTGGATCGTTCGTTTCCAGCCCGTCGACGATATATCCGTTCGAAAGCGCAGGGAGCCCGTTGAACTCCACGTTGCCATAGCCGTTCGTGCCTCCGACGAAGTCGTTGCCGCTGCCCGCCGTATTGATCAGCGCTCCCGGCGCGAACTGCAGCGGGTACGTCAGGTCGCCGCCCGGATTCGGCAGATCTTCCAGCGCAGGCGAACTTAAGGTCGTCGTGGTGTTCGCGTTTCCTGGATTCAAAATCGGAGCCTCCGCGCTGACCTTGATCACCGTCTTCGATTGCGCCGGATGAAGCCTGAAATTCACCGTCTGTTTTTGCCCGAGCCCGGCAGGTACCGTCTCTGCAACCTGCCGATCAAAGCCGGGCGCTGTCGCTTCCACCCGGTAGGAACCGGACTTCAACTGCGGAAAATCGAAGCGCCCAGCGCGATCGGCAACCGCGGTGCGCTGTAACCCGGTATCGCGGTTCACGATCGTTACCGTCGCGCCTGGCAGCGCCGCATCGCTTGCGTCCCGTACCTCTCCAACGATGGCGCTGGTTGTCTCTCCCTGCGCCCATGCGCCAGGCGGATACGCGAGTACGGCCGCGGAAATAAGCATGCCGATGCACCAGGTAACGAAATGGCCATTGGCCAAGTAACACCTCCTGCCGTTCGGCGCACAAGCGGTCGCACCCCCTCCGGAGGTTATTACAATACACCAAGTTGGTTAACTATGATTAACTACCGGGAAGAGATTATGATTTACGAATCCAGACCTTTTCGGCGGCCGCCGCGCCGAGCCGGCTGGGTCGTCCCTGGATCGCCACCGAAATCGTGCCGTCGTAGTTGCGCGCCTCGACCGCAATGCGCGCGCCAGGCCTGATGCCCTCCGCCGCGAAAAACTGCAGCAGCTTGCGGTCCCGCTCGTAAACGCTTGCCACCGTGTACTTGGTGCCGCCCTCAGCTTCGCTCAACAGGCGCAGCCCGCGCTTTCGCCGCTCCGCCGGACTCCGCATTCCCAGTCCATTGCCATGCGGACAGGTATCCTTGCGCCCCAACTTCTCCAGCAGTTTCTTTTCGAACGCGGGCGACACGGCATGTTCCAGCCGCTCCGCCTCATCGTGAATCTCGTCCCACGGCATGTTGAACATCTCGGCCAGCATCCGCTCGATCAAGTGATGGCGGACGATCGTCCGCTCGGCGATGGCCCGTCCTTCGGCTGTCAGGGAAATCTGTCCGTCGGCTTTGGTCGAAACGAACCCATCTTTTCGCAGACGCTTCAACGCGAACGTGACCGCCGGCCGGCTTACCGACAGCCAGTGAGCGAGGGTAGCCGGAATTACGCTCACTCCCTCGGCCGCCGCTTCGGCGATTGCCTTCAGATAATCCTCTTTGGAAATGGTGATCATGTCGGTAAGCAACAAACCGCTGCAGTCTACCACTCTGCACTCCGTTGCTCTCTCTTGTCATCCAGAGGAGCGCAGCGACGTAGGGACCTGCTGTCCTGCCCCGCGGCCAGCCCACAACTCTCTCCGCGCTCCATCGCTCTCTCTTGTCATCCAGAGGAGCGCAGCGACGTAGGGACCTGCTGTCCTGCCCCGCGGCCAGCCCACAACTCTCTCCGCACTCCATTGCTCTCTCTTGTCATCCAGAGGAGCGCAGCGACGTAGGGACCTGCTGTTCACGGCCCGCCGCGGAAGAGCACGACCTCACTCCTGCAAAACCGAAAAGTTTGTATCAGGGCACGACTTCAGTCGTGCCGCTCGCCGCCCACAGAACCGGGCTTCAGCCCCTGCAAACAGCTCCGCGGCCAGCCCACAACTCTCTCCGCACTCCATTGCTCTCTCTTGTCATCCAGAGGAGCGCAGCGACGTAGGGACCTGCTGTCCTGCTCCGCGGCCAGCCCACAAACTCTCTCCGCCCTCCGTTGCTCTCTCTTGTCATCCAGAGGAGCGCAGCGACGTAGGGACCTGCTGTTCACGGCGCGCTGCAGAAGAGCACGACCTCTCCTGTAAAACCGAAAAGTTTGTATCAGGGCACGACTTCAGTCGTGCCGCTCGTCGCCCACAGAACCGGGCTTCAGCCCCTGCAAACAGCCCCGCGGCCAGCCCACAACTCTCTCCGCCCTCCATTGCTCTCTCTTGTCATCCAGAGGAGCGCAGCGACGTAGGGACCTGCTGTCCTGCTCCGCGGCCAGCCCACAACTCTCTCCGCACTCCATTGCTCTCTCTTGTCATCCAGAGGAGCGCAGCAACGTAGGGACCTGCTCTCCTGCCCCGCGGCCAGCCCACAAACTCTCTCCGCACTCCATTGCTCTCTCTTGTCATCCAGAGGAGCGCAGCGACGTAGGGACCTGCTGTCCACGGCGCGCTGCAGAAAAGCCCACCATCACACCCACCCCGTACACCCGTCACATACTTCGTGACACGATCCGCCTATTCTGCGCATGTGGGGCATTCCCACCAGGAATTGTTCTTTGTTAACAAATGCGGTAAACTCCCGAGAAAGCGCATGGTCGCGAATTCTCGTAACTATGCCGCCTAACTCCAATTTCCGGCATATTTTACCCGCAACTCATCCGGAATCTATATTTTGCGCAGATTGCATAGCCTAAAGGCAATAAAACGCTTGACACACATGTGTTCCAAGTGTACTATTTTAGGCATGGAAACACCTCGTACCTTGCAAGCTGCGATTGGCTACTTTGCCCATCCACAAAGGGCCTTTGAAGCCGCTGTTGAGTTCCGCTGGCCCGGTGGCAACGTGACTTGCCCTCGCTGCGGCAAGGCGAAGCATTCGTTCATCAAGACTCGCCGCATCTGGTTCTGCTACGAGTGCAAGAAGCAGTTCACCGTCAAAGTTGGAACCATCATGGAAGATTCGCCCATCACTCTCGACAAGTGGATGGTCGCTCTTTGGATGTTGGCGAACTGCAAAAACGGAATCAGCAGCTACGAACTGGCGAAGGTTATCGGCATCCGTCAGAACTCGGCATGGTTCATGCTGCACCGTATTCGCGAAGCGATGAAAGAACCGAACCTTGGCCGGAAAATGGGCGGTGGCCCCGGTAGCGAGTGCGAAGTGGATGAAACGTACATCGGCGGGAAAGCCATCAATATGCACAAGGGTCGCCGCATTCGTGCCATGGCTCAGGGCCACAAGGGAAAGACTATTGTGCAGGGTTTCTATGACCGCGAAGTGCGCAAGGTTCGCGCACAGGTAGTTCCCAACATCAAGCGGGAGACTTTGCAGAATGCGGTTTTGAATAACATCAAATACGGTTCCACCGTCTACACCGACGACGCAGTAGGTTACGACAAGTTGAAGAACCGTTTCGTGCATGACGTGGTGAACCACAGCTTGCAGTATGTCAAGGGTCGGGTGAGCACGAACGGATGCGAAAATTTCTGGGCGCTTTTGAAGCGAACACTGCACGGAACATATGTGAGCGTCGAACCTTTTCACCTTGACGCTTACATTGACGAGCAGGTTTTCCGCTTCAATAACCGTGCGACGAAAGACAACAAACTCACGGACGCGGATCGCTTCGCATTCTTGATGGCACAGGTCGCCGGAAAGCGACTGACTTATGCGGAATTGACGGGGAAGGACGCAGACTCGCTCCACCAGCAAACGGCAGAGACGGGGATGGAAGAGCCGTTCTAGTCCCTGCCGCTGCCGGATGGCTTGCGTGTGGTAACTTTTCTCTTGGGCTGTTTCTTGGAGTTCTCGACCCTGGGAGCTTTGAAAACAGCCCTCGCCAATTGCTCGAAATTCTCCCCCGCCTTTTGTCCTTCTCGATATTCGTGCTTCACGCAGTCTCCAGTTCATAATTCTAATCCAAGTCGAACCTACAAACGATATCGGCTCCTTCGTATGTCACCGTCATCAGGAATGGTTCTGTCGGAGTCCAAGGGGGACTCTGGATAAAAAATCGAAGCGCATTAGGAGCTAGCTTAACCGGAGATCCCCCCATCGTGGCTGGCGCTCCAATGGGCTGAAGGAAGCCCGAAGAGAGGGCCTGATTGCATATGACGTGGCTAGCGACCGGGTTCACATCCTTGTTCGTAATCATGATGAAACGAGATTTGTGGGGAGTCGCTTGCATGTCGGTATCTAATAACACCACTGTGGTCTTTTGCGCTGCTGGCGTTAGTAGCTTTAGAGCCTGCGTTTGGCAGTTATTAATCGTATTCTGCTGGTCGCGGTTCTGAGTGCTTAATGTCTTATTCTCGCCATCCATATGTGCCTTTTGAACTCCGCAGTCACCGAGCTGACGAGTAAATTCTCCGGTCGTATTCTGAAGTGTGGCTGCGTTAGCTGTAATAGTCAGACGTTGCGCTTTCGACCGCCCGACTAGCCCTTCATGGTCTTCGTAGACGGCCTTCCCAACTGACCAAATAACGACTGGTCCATAGATCACCAGTGAGCACCAAAGCGCGAAGCGCATGGGGCCTTTATATTCCTCCCGCCACTGGCTCAGCATGGCGCGCAATCCTGATTTGCGATGGGTCTTAAGTAGGAGCACGAGCGCAAGCGACACGGCGAATGCGACATCGATAACCCTTCCCAAAAGGGTCGTGCCGATCGCGTAAAAGAAGATGGAACCCGCCGACGCGAGAAGGTTGAGTAAGTGACGCAGCCACATGGCGAAAGGGTACTCCCCTCTAATATGGGAACCCCATGCAAATACAACATTACATGCCCCACATGTGCGTCAACCGTTTTATTGCCAGCCTAAACTGCTGAAACGGCAGGAGGGTGGGGGAGGGGGGTGAGAGTACGAATCAGTAAACAGCGATCATTGGCTCAGTACCATCGTTCCCAGCACCGCCTTCTGCTTCACGATGAGCTGATCGATCCCCGCTTTTGCCAGCGCGAGCATCTCGGCCAACTGCTGATCGTCGAAGGGATGCTGTTCCGCGGTCCCCTGGATCTCGACCATCTTCCGGCTTCCCGTCATCACGATGTTCATGTCCACCTCGGCGCGCGAATCCTCTTCGTACGCCAGGTCGAGCAGCGCGGCGCCATCGACGATGCCGACGCTGGTCGCGGCCACGTAATCGCGCAGCGGCGAGACCGTCAGTGTGCCCGCTTCGGTCAGCTTCTGCACTGCAAGCGCAACCGCCACGAACGCTCCGGTGATGGACGCGGTCCGCGTTCCGCCATCGGCCTGGATCACGTCGCAATCCACCCATACGGTGCGTTCGCCGAGCTTGGTCAGATCGGTCACCGCCCGGATGGAGCGGCCGATGAGCCGTTGGATCTCATGGGTGCGTCCCGACTGCCGTCCCTTGGACACCTCGCGCGTGGTGCGCGTCAGGGTGGCGCGAGGCAGCATGCCGTACTCGCTCGTCACCCATCCCTTACCGCTGTTACGCAGGAAGGGTGGGACCGTCTCCTCGATCGATGCGGTGCAGATCACGCGCGTGTTGCCGATCTCGATGAGACACGAGCCTTCGGCCGTAGAGATGTAATCAGGCAGGATGTTGACGGGACGCATCTGGTCGGGAGCGCGATTGTCCGAGCGGTAGATCATCTCCCGATTGTAATCGCGGGAGCCCTGGAGTGAGTTCCGGGGCTCCCGCTCTGTGTGAGCTTAGAAGACGTCGAAATCCGGTGCGCTGGGAGCGGAGCCCGGATCCGGGGTGGCCTTCACCGCATTCAGCACCGTCTTCAGCGTGGATTGGTGCTGGAAGAACATCGTCGAACGGTATCCGCGTTTCACCCCCGGGCCGACCACGATCGCCGCAACGTGTCCACCCCCGTGGGCCTTGTCGCTGTCGTACGATTCGTCGAAGACGATGATGAGGATACCGTCTTTCTTGAATTCGGCGTTGTTGAGAAGAGGCGCTATGTTGGTCTTCAGCCACGCGTCCGCTGCCTGCAGGCTGCCGCTATGTGCGTCGTGAATGATGTTCGGCGCGATGAAAGAAAATGTCGGCAAGGCTCCGCTCGCCAGGTCCTTAGAGAACTGCGTGAACGGAACAAGATGCTGCTTCTGGACGGAGCTGTTTGCCACATCGGTGAAATAGGCGAGCGGATTGTGATGCTTCAGATAGTAGCCGGTGTTACCGCCCGTGTATCCGACGTACGGCAGCCCCTCGGCATACGATTTCCAGGTCTTTCCGATCAGCAGAAGTTCACGAACCACGTTGTCCGCGTTGACGGTTCCGGAATAATTGTCGTTGTTGGTGATGACCTGGCCGGCGGTCATCTCCATGTAGTTGCCAATCGACGGATGGGAGTTGGCATAGTAGTTGGTGAGCAGAGCATAACTTTTGGCGAGCGAGTTCAAATACGGCATCGCCGAGCTGCCGATGACGCTGGAGTAGCTATGATTCTCTTCGACAAGGACGACTACGTGATTGGAAGGAGGAACTGCGGCCAACATCGAAGCGCTGCAAATTCCGAGCAGTACGGCGACACGAACGACTTTCACGAACATCCTTTACCTCGATTGGGGGAGTTATCGAAGGGCGTACTTGTAGGATGCCTGCTGATCAACTCAGGCTGAATAGGAAATGGGTGTCGTAGAGACACCCATTTGAACTAGGGCGAATTGGGAGTTGCCGCGGGTTTTTAACTCACAATTCACGCAGCGCAACCGCGATGCGGGCGCGCGCGGCGCGTACGGCAGGAGGAACTCCGCCCGCGATGCCCATGATTACGGAGAAGATAATGCCTCCGATCACGAGTTGCGGCGTGACCTGGAAGGCGAATGCGAGATGGGAAAATGTCTGAAAGTTCATTGTTCCCGTGGTGAGCCCGTTCACCGGCAAAACAGCAATACAGCCCAGAACACCTCCAATGACCGCAATGCAGATCGCCTCGATCATGAACGACATCACGACACTGCCGGCGCCGAAGCCGAGTGCGCGCATGGTGGCGATCTCACGTCCGCGCTCCGAAACAGCGGAGTACATGGTATTGAGCGCGCCGAGAATCGCACCTACCGCCATCACTGCCGCGACCAGCCCCCCAAGCACCGTGATGAGCGTCGTCATGGTTCGTGATTGCTTTTCGTAGTAGTCGCGCTCGCGCTGCACTTGCACTGTCAAACGCGGATCGGTCGTGACCGCATCCTTAAACTTGTCGAACGCACTCGCGGATTCGAGATGTACGGTCAGCGACTGGAAGCTGTTTTGCGGACGCTTGTACACCTGGTCAAGAATTGCACTGTCGCACCAGAGCTCGGAATCGAACGCGCTGCCGCCGGCGTCGAAGACGCCAACGACGGTCCACTCGCCGCCACCAAAGCGGACCGTGTTGCCGAGTTCGAAGCCGCTGTAGGTCGCTGCAACGTTACGGCCGACAATCAGCTCATTTTTCCCGGGCTCGAACGCACGGCCACGGCTCATGTGAACATTTGGACGCACATCGAAGATCTGCGGTGAGACTCCGCGTACCTGGACGTTGGCATCGGTTCCGGTGCTCTTCAGCGGGAAAGCCGCGATCACCACAACTTCCGGGCTGACGACCGGCTGTCCATTCTTGCGCGCGACGCCCGGGGCATCCTCGATCACCTTTACCTGGTCGAGTCCCATGCCACTCATCATCTCCGAAGTCGCGCCACCGCGCAGAACGATGGCATTGTCGGGCAGCCCGCTGTGGACGAGAGTCGCCTGGAACCCGTGCGCCAGGGCGAGCATGGCAACAAAAACACCTACCGTGCCCGCGATGCCGATGACAGCGACCAGGGTGGAGGTCCAGCGCACACCCAGGCTGCGAACGTTGTAAGAAAGAGGAATGGCCATCTCACACTCTCCGAATCGCGTCCACGACGCGCAGACGGCTTGCATTGATTGCTGGAATGATGCCCGCGAGGAATGCGATCGCAAGGGTGATGACGACGCCTTCGATCGCCTTATCCATGGGCAAGAAGACAAACTGCAGGAAGCTGCCGAGAGCTTTCTCGATTCCCGGCAACATGAGCATAAGGAGAACCAGACCGATGATCACGCCGATGGAAGCGACCAACAACGCCTCGGCGATGATCAGCACGAGGACAAAGGTATCGGTGTAGCCAATCGCTTTGAGGACCGCGAGCTCGCGCACACGCTCACGAATCGACATCGCCATGGTGTTCCCGATGACCAGCAGCAGGGTGAAGAAGACGATGCTGCCGATGATGGTAATCATGAGACCGATGTTTCCGGTCTGCTTGGCCCATCCGGCGAGCATCTCCTTTTCCGTTTGGGTCTTGGTTTCGGTCGAAGAATTGGCAAACATCGTATCGATTTCTTTACTGATGCGAACCGCGTCGTCGGGATTATCGATACGAACGATGTACCAGCCGACCGTGCCTTTTCCGAAACCGCGGCGTTCGTCGAAGAGCTTCCAATGCAGCCAGAACTGGCTGGTATCCTCGTCGGGCTTGTCGGCGTGGTAAATGCCACGGATGTTGAACGACCACGATTGGCCGCCGCCCCAGAGCACTCCGGTGAGGGGAACGCGGTCGCCCACTTTGAAGCCGTAGCGCTTCGCCGTCTTCTCGCCGACGATTGCGCCTTCCCGGTCTTCGAGCCATGCCTTCCACTCGGCGTCGCTGATCTTGAACTCGGGATACATCTGCCGGTACCCCACCTCATCGATGGCGTACTGCGGGAAGAAGTTCTTCTCGTCCTGGTAGACCGCGCCGAACCAGTTCGCGTAGGTCACGGCCTTTACTCCCCGGATCTGCTCGATCTTTTCCTTGTAAGCCTGCGGCACCGGCTGAATGATGGAGACGCGGTTCTGCACCATGAGGCGATCGACACCCGCCATGCTGTTCAGCGCGCCGTTGAATGAATTGTTCACGATCGCCAGGATGCCGAACAGGAAGAGCGCAATCGCGAACGATCCAATCGTCAGCAGCAGGCGCGTCTTCTTGCGAAGGATGTTCTTGAATAGCAGCGGAAGATACTTCATCACACTTCTCCTACGCGGGCCTTATCGGCTGAGATCAGCAGCCCCTTGTCCATGTGAAGCAGCGAGTGGGCCCGCTGGGCGGCGAGAGGATCGTGCGTCACCATGAGGATGGTCTTGCCATGCTCGTGGTTCAACTGCTCCAGCAGGGCGAGGATTTCGTCGGCGGATTTGCGGTCGAGATCGCCGGTAGGCTCGTCGCAGAGCAAGAACGTGGGGTCGGCGACGATTGCGCGCGCAATGCCGACTCGCTGCTCCTGTCCGCCAGAAAGCTGGCGCGGATAATGGTTCGCACGATGTTCAAGTCCGACGAGCGACATGGCCGTTTCGACGTGCTGCTTGCGCTGCGATTTCGAGAGTCCCGTCAGCAAAAGCGGCAACTCCACGTTCTGGAACGCGGTGAGCACCGGGATCAGGTTGTACATCTGGAAGACAAACCCAACGTGCCGTGCGCGCCAGGTCGTGAGCTTGCTGCCGGACATGCTCGAGACTTCGTCCCCTGCGACAGTAATGCTGCCGGCCGTCGGCAGATCGAGTCCGCCAAGCAAGTTCAGCAGCGTCGTCTTCCCCGAGCCGCTGGGGCCCATGAACGCGACAAATTCGCCCTTGCTGACGTCGAGGTTCAATCCCTGGAGCACATCGACATCTTCGCCGCCGCGCTTGTACTTCTTATCAAGTCCGCGAACCTTAATTAGGCTATCTGTGCCGTTGCCATCCACCCGTACCATGCGAATTCTCTCCTATTACTTAATGGCTACGTTCTGTCCGTCGTGCAAATCTGCGGGGCCCTTCACAATTACCTGTTCGCCGTCGGTTAGGCCAGCCAGAATCTCCTGATCGTCGCCCTTGGTTCCCCCGGTCCGAACCGCGCGGCGCTCCGCTTTTCCATCGCGAAAGACATAGACAATCGTCGATCCATCGGCTTGGCGAACCGCATCCTTGGGAAGCAGGATCGCGTGCTCCGGCTGTTTCTTGTCCTGCGGCTTCTGTTCCTCCAGGAACGCAACCTTCACGCCCATGTCGGGCAGAATCCGCGGATCCAGCTTGTCGAACGAAATGCGCACCTTCACCGTCGCTTTTTGCCGGTCGGCGGTGGGAATGATGGTGCGCACGTGCGAAGGAATCTGCCAGTCAGGATACGCATCCAGCGTCGACATGACCGGCTGATGTTCATAGACCCGGCCGATATAGGACTCGTTCACATCGACTTCCACTTCGTTCGAGTTCATGTCGACAACTGTCGCAATGCCCGTGCGGGTGAACCCGCCCCCCGCCGAGATCGGGGAAACCATCTCGCCGCGCTGCGCGTCTTTCGAAACCACAACGCCATCGAAGGGAGAGACCACGGTGCAGTTATCGAGGTCCTGTTGCGCCACCTTGATCTTGGAATCGGCAGCTTGCACGGCTTCTTGTGCCGCGGCAATACGCGCTCTGTAACTGTTGACGGACGTGCGAGCGTTGTCGAGCGCCTCCTGGGTGGTGACTCCGCTCTTGTTCAACTCTTCATTGCGATGCAACTCGACCTCTGCGTTCTTGAGGTTCACCTGCAGATCGTTGAGCGCGGCGCGGGTGCTGTCGCGGTCCGCGATGGCGGAATTCAACCGTACCCGGTAATCCGATTGATCGAGAATGGCGAGCACCTGGCCTGCTTTCACATGCATGCCCTCTTCCGCGTAAATCTGTTCGACTCGTGCCGTGATCTTGGCCGCAACCGTGGATCGGCGCCGCGGGGTGACATATCCGCTTGCGTTGAGGATTGTGGCACCCTGGCTTTGCGACGGGTTCGTGGTGTGGGCCGACACAACTTCCACCGGCGAGACCTTTTTCTGAAGCGCGAAGAAGACGCCTGCCCCGATCACGACAACGCCGATAAGGATGGCGAACCATCGGAGAAAGCCTCCGCGGTTACTGCGCCGGGAGTGTTCGTCAATTTTGAGTGCCGATAAATCAGCTGGCGACATGAGTTTTTCCGCAATCCAAGGGTACGCAGGTCCTTCCAAACTACATCGTCTTTATAAAAGCCTGCAATCTACATTATGTCGATTGCTGGAGGAGAAAATCGACCAACACAACCTAAATTAATGGCCTTGGTTGTGGATGCCCCGCCGTTTTCGGCAGACGACCCTCGGCTACCGGCCAACAGCGGTGCGTTACCCCTTGACAGCCGAAACGAGGACGATGTGCGCCTCAAAGGACAGAATCTCTCCGCTGTAGCGCGACCTCAATTCCGCCAGGACCGCCTCGGTGACCGCGGCCTGGGTAACCCCAGGAATCGCCCGCAGCATGGGTTTGAACGGCACGGTGACATCCTGAAAGTACGTCCAGAAATCCTCGGGAGTTCCCGGCCAGTTCCACGGGACAGTGGCGGGGCGCTCCTGGATATCGAGGAAACCCGCATCCCGTAGAGCCTTTGTGAGCGTTCCGTACGCTCCGAACTTGAACATGGTGGCGGCTTGCTCCGGAACACGCGCCTCCGGCCACACCCGCAGAATTGTCCCGATCGTCGATTCGAAGTAGGGCTGCTCCATTGGACCCCAAGCGAGCAGGCTGGCGCGTCCTCCTACGGTTAACACGCGATGAATCTCTCGAAGCGCGGTGGCCAACTGGGAGAAAAACATGATGCCAAGCCGGCTGGTGACACGGTCGAAGGTTTCGTCGGGGAACGGGAGTTGATGCACGTCCGCCAGGCGGAAGCGAATGTTCCGGAGTTCGCGCTGTTTGGCGCGCTCTTCTCCGACGGCCAGCGGCTCCGCGGAGATGTCCGTGGCCGTGACCATGCCGGTGCCCGCGAGCGCAGATGCAATGGAGATCGCGGGCTCGCCGGTACCCGATGCGACGTCGAGAACGCGCAGGTGCGGAACGATTCGAGCCTCGGCAACGATAGCCTCCGTCATCGCGCGGCCCATTGCCGCCGAAGGCTTCCGCCAACGCTGGCTAGCGTTCACGCGCGCAAAGCTGTTCCAATCCGAAGTGCGTTCGTTCATCCCGTTCATCATAGGCTTTCGCCCAATGGAGTGCTAAAGCGGGAGGGCGCGCGGGTGTCCACACGTCGAAGCGGCCTGCACATCCCGGCAAGATGTAATAGTCTATTGTCGATGTACTGCAATCATTCTCCGTACGTATCGTACGGTTTCACTCTGGGAGCAGCGATAGATGGCGAATGTCAATAAGAAGAAGGGTGTGATTGGAATTCTTACCGGCGGCGGCGACGTCCCCGGATTGAATCCTGCAATTCGTGGCGTTACGTTCCGCGCATTGCGCGAGGGCTATGACGTCGTCGGCCTGCGTCGTGGCTGGGGCGGATTGGTCGATATCGTACGCGAGAAAGACTACGACAACAGCGAGAACTACGTACACCTCTCCGAAACGGTGGTAAACCGGGCGGCGCGTACCGGCGGCACCTTCCTGCATACGTCGCGTACGAATCCGAGCAGAGTTGCCAAGGACAAAGTGCCCGCCCACCTGCAGGGCACGTTCAACGCGGAAAAGAATGACCTTACCCCAGAGGTCATGAAAAATCTCGAGTGGCTGGGTATCGATTACCTCATTCCGATCGGCGGAGACGACACGCTAAGCTACGGCGTCCGGTTGTACCAGGAAGGTGTGAAGGTTGTCGCCATTCCGAAGACGATGGACAACGACGTCCCCGGTACGGACTACTGCATCGGTTTCAGCACCTGCGTGACTCGCACTATTCAGATGGTGAACAGCCTCCGTACTTCGGCCGGTTCCCATGAACGTTTTCTCGTGGTGGAAGTTTTCGGCCGCTATGCAGGCTTCACCGCGCTGCTTCCGACGATGGCCGGCGCTGCCAATCGCTGCGTGATCCCGGAATACAAGTTCAACATCGAGCAACTCGCAGAGCTGATGGCTTCCGACCGTAAGCGCAATCCCAGCCGCTATTCCGTCGTGCTGATTTCCGAAGGAGCGATGTTTGAAGGCGGCGAGATGATCTTCCAAAGCGAGAGTACCGATGCCTTCGGCCACAAGAAACTCGGTGGTATTGGCGACCTGATTGCACAAAAGCTGACGGAACTGTCGCCCAAGTTCTGCGGTAAAAGCGTGAACTGCCTGACGCAGAAGTTGGGCTACCTGGTGCGGGGCGGCGATCCGGATGCAATCGATTCCATCGTACCGATGGCCTACGGCAATCTTGCGCTCGACCTGATCCTGAACAAGATCCACGGCCGCCTGGTGGTGCTCAAGAACGGCCGGTACGACAACGTCCCGGTGGACGTGGTCACTTCTTCCAAGAAAGTCGTCCGCGTGAAGGAGCACTACAACACCGAACGTCTGCGACCGCACTACGAGAGCTTCGAGATGAAGCCGCTGTTCATCATGACCGGCGAGTAACATGAGAACGGAAGCGGCAGAGGCGCAAGCTTCTGCCGCTTTTTGATTCCTACTCTTCGTTTCCCCGCATATCCACCTCCGCATCCGTGCCTCGTTCTCGCGCACTCAGCTCCGGCAGATTGGCTCCCTTCAGTTGCTGATTGAATTTCGGCAATTCCTCGTGCTGGAATTCCTGCCACTTCTGCTGCACCTTTGGCACGAGGGCGTGGATATCGGCGGCACCGCTCGTCATGGCCCCCGTCGGAGCTTCATCCGCATCCTCGATGAGCGTCATCAGAATCAACGCCGCGCCGCGAACGCCGCTCAAAGTTTCTTGAACGCCCCGTGGAGGCCCCTGTTCCTCTCCGCCGGCGATCGCGTCGAGTTTCTCACGGAAGGCTTTGACGTCTACGCCGGTTCCAGCTTTCTTCTCCAACCCATCGAGTTGTTCCCGCAAGGCATCGGCGTGATTGGCAGAATCGGAAAGTGAACGCGCGTCTTGATACAACTGCTTCGACGCTTCAAACTGCTGCGCAAGCCCCGCCATGGGTGTTTTCACACGCGGATCCATCTGAACCTTCAGCGGCTGGGTATAACTTTTCCCGCTCACGGTGAGCACCACCGAGTACTGTCCCGGCTGTACCCAGGGAGAAGTTGGTGCCGGAGCGGTATTGTGCGGCACCGCAGCGATTGGGTACTCCGGCTTGATCCCGGCGATCGGGGCGAGGTGCATGTCCCAAAGGAAACGATGGACGCCCGGAGTTGCCGCGAGCACTTGCGGCGGACGCACCCAGTAGGTTGGGATATCCAGCTTTGGATCGGGTGGCGGCGCCGGATCCTCGCTCGAGAAGCGGCGAACCGTCTTCCCGCCGGCATCTCGGATTTCCAGCGTGACCGGTCCGCTCACCGAAGAGGGCAGCATGTAATCGAGAATCGCTCCGTCCGGGGGATTCTCGGCCGCTGGTTCATCGGGCGGCAACGGCGTATCGGTATTGGTATCCCAGCGAACGCGCAAGGCGGTTTGGGGGGAGAAGAGCACAGCATCATTGCCCGTCTTTCCCGTGACCTGGCGAAGGGCGGAGATGTCGTCGAGAATGTAGAAGCCACGGCCGTGGGTCGCAACGATCAGGTCGTCACCTTTCACTTCCAGGTCGCGCATCGAGCTCGCCGGTAGATTCAGGCGCAAGGATTGCCAGTGATCGCCATCATCCGTGGAGACATACACCGACTTCTCCGTACCGGCGAAGAGCAGGCCTTTCTGCTTGGGATCTTCGCGCACGGCATTCACATCCTCTCCGTCAGGAATGCCTTCGCGGACGTCCGCCCATGTCTTGCCACCGTCGCGAGTCCGCAGGATCTTCGGCTTCAGCACATCGAGACGCAAGGTGTTGATCGCGGCATAAGCCGTCTGCGGATCGAAGTGGCTTGCCTCGATGATCGATACCTTCTCGAACGGAGTGAGCGAATTGCCGGTGACGTCATTCCAGTGCGCACCACCATCGGTGGTCACGTGCAGCAGGCCATCGTCGGTTCCGGCCCATATGCGCTTGCTGTCGAGCGGCGAAATCGCCACCGCGTAGATCACGCCGCGCTGTTTCGGTTGGGCGGTCGGCTGATTGCTGAAGATTCCGACGTTGGCAGGAACCGGAAACGTCTTCCTCGTCAGGTCGGGGCTGGCTTGCGTCCAGTGCTTGCCGTAGTCCGTGGTCTTCCACAAGGTGTTCGCGGCAAAGTAGAGGAGGTGCGGATTCTTCGGATCGAAAACAATCGGCTCGGTGCGCAGCACGCGATAGTCAGGCCCGCGCAGCGGCTTCGGTGAAATATCTTGGGCCTGGGTGGTGCGGCGGTCGTAGCGGGTGAGCTTACCCCCCACCACTATGTCAGCGTCGAGGGGATCGGGAACGGCGTAGCCATACTCTTCGGCGGCCACCGGGTGCCACTCGCGCATGGTGATCTCCCCGTCGTTGCCGCGGCTGGAGACGCAGGCCGAACCGCTCTCCTGCTGGCCACCGCATACCCGGTAGGGAAAGGCGTTGTCGGTATTCACGTGGTACATCTGCGCGGTGGACTGGTTATACCAGGAGCTCCAGCTCTCGCCGCCGTTGACGGTCACGATGGCCCCCTGGTCGCTGACCAGGCAGATGATCCGGCTGTCGTTGGGATTGATCCAGATGTTCTGGTAGTCATCCCCGCCAGGCGCGCCGCGGAAGCCGATCCACGTCTTGCCGGCATCTGTCGACTTCCACGTGACCGTGCTGGTCATGTAGAGCACGTCGGGGTTGCGCGGATCCGCCTTTGGCACCGGCAGGTCGCCGCCGCCGATGCGCCGCTCGGGACGGGGATCGTCGGTTACCTGGGCCCAGGTGTCGCCGGCATCGCGCGAGCCGTAGATATGGACCACGCCCTTGGTTGCGACGGAAGCGTAGAGACGGCTGGAATCGCTGGCGGCGATGGTGATGTAGGCCTGGATGATGCCGTCGGGCAAGCCGCCGCCCAGTTGCTTCCAGGTCTGGCCGCCGTCGGTGGACTTATAGAGGCCGCCGTTGGCGCCGTTCCATTGGCCGTTTTCCCAAGGGCCTTCGCGGCTCTCCCAAAGGCCTGCGTAGACGATGTCAGGGTTCGTGGGGTCGATCTCGACATCGGAGGCGCCGACGTTCTCATCCTTGTACAGAACCTTCTGGAAGGTCTGGCCACCGTCGGTCGAGCGGAAGATGCCGCGCTCGGGATTGGGACCATAAGGATGTCCGGCGACGGCGACGAGGAGCTTGTTGGGATCGCGAGGATCGACGGCGAGCGCGGGGATCTGCTGGCCATCGCGCAGGCCGAGATGCGTCCACGTCTTGCCGGCGTCGGTGGACTTGTAGATTCCGTCCCCGACGGAGAGATCGGGCCGATGCAGTCCTTCGCCGCTGGCGACGTAGAGGATGTTCGGATCAGAGGGCGCGACGGCGACGGCTCCGATGGAGGCGGTGGGCTGATCGTCGAACAGGGGCTCCCAGGTGCGGCCGAAGTCGTTGGTACGCCAGATGCCGCCGTTGACGACGCCGATGTAGAAGACGTTGGGCTGGCTGGGGACGCCGGAGACGCCGCGGGTGCGGCCTCCGCGGAGGGGCCCAATGTTGCGCCAGTGCCAGGCGTGCGAAAGGTCGGGAAGAGTTTGCTGGGCGATGAGGAGGGACGAGAGGAAACAGAAAGCGAGGAGAAGCGATAGCCGGCTACGAGAGAAAATCAATGCATCCTCCAAAACGAGCGAGCATATCGCATTGGGAGCATGCGCAACAAATCAGGAGCTGACGAACGCGCTGCTGAACAAAAGGTAAGTCCGCTCCGAAGCCGGATAGTTGACCGGGCTCTCCGGTCGCCATGACAAGAGGCGAGGGTATTTATTCAAAGGTACTGAGTACCCCCCTCCCCCCTGCATTCCTGTTTTCAGCAGCTTAGGCTGTGGAAAATGCGCAAAATATTCCGCGCAAAGGGGTTAGAGGCAAAATATGCCGGACAAAGGGGTTAGCCTCATTTCCTTCGCATTATCGGACATTGTTCCGAAGCCGGGTGATTATGGATTGGTAAAGAGCCTGGAACGATCGGGAGAGTATCCCACGAGAACAGGTTATGTGGATGCTGTCACCATGTCTGTGATCCATGCACAGGCGGAGCGTGACCAGGAAAGGGGCCGAAGAGCACAACGATCGCCAGGTCAGCGGACTGGCAATCCTCCAGGGGTGCGGATAAGCTAGAACGCTCCAGACGCATACGGGGATCGAATTCAGGGCAAATCTGGGACGCGTCGCAGGTTCCGAAAAAGCATGCCTGAAGATCAAAAACTCGGGGAAAATGTGCGCCAGCGAATCCTGCAGGGCTTGTCCGTGTCAGAGGACATTGTTTACGCCGGGATTGGGCTTCTTCTGGTTGCGTCTGCGCTGGCTTTGCTGCTTTCTGGATTCAAGACCTTCGCAAAAGCGATCTTTTCGCACGCATTGGGCGGTCAATTTGTTGGGTTGCTCGATCAAGTCCTGCTAATCCTGCTGGTAATTGAGCTGCTGTATACGGTGCAAGTGTCCTTCCGAGAGCACGGACTGGTGGCGGAGCCCTTCATGGTGGTAGCGCTCATTGCGGTCATTCGGCGAATCCTGGTTGCGACCGCGGAGATGACGCATCTGCCGGATGCCACCGATGCTGTTTTTCGTCGTTCCATCCTTGAATTGGGACTGCTCTCGGTGATGGTGGTCGTCCTGGTGGGCTCGTTGATTGCTTTACAGAGACAGGACAAGCCGGCCAAGAGCGATCGCTGAACAGCAGATCCTTACGTCGGGCTGACGCCCTCCTCTGGATGACAACAAGAGAGAGAGAAAGAGGTGGAACGGAGCGAGTTGTGGGCTGACCGCGGGGCGGTTTGCAGGGGCTGAAGCCCTGTTCCAGGGCCGACGAGCGGCACGACTGAAGTCGTGCCCTGATACAAACTATCGTTCCCGGAGCGAATTCGTGGCTTCACGAAATTCTGCTGCGGGCGCTGAACAGCAGATCCTTACGTCGGGCTGACGCCCTCCTCTGGATGACAACAAGAGAGAGAGGTGTGGAACGGAGCGAGTTGTGGGCTGACCGCGGGGCGGTTTGCAGGGGCTGAAGCCCTGTTGCAGGGGCGACGAGCGGCACGACTGAAGTCGTGCCCTGATACAAACTATCGTTCCCTGAGCGAATTCGTGGCTTCACGAAATTCTGCTGCGGGCGGTGAAACAGCAGATCCTTACGTCGGGCTGACGCCCTCCTCTGGATGACAACAAGAGAGAGAGGTGTGGAACGGAGCGAGTTGTGGGGCTAAAGCCCTGTTTATTTCTTAGAGATTACGGCACGATTGAAGTTGTGCCCCTTCATGAAACGGATGACGATCCAACCCAAAAAAGACCCTTCTTTGCCACTCATCGATTTTCAGCGGATCACGGTAGTACGGGACGCTACGGTCGCGCTGGATGCACTCGACCTGCGCATCTCCGCGGGTGAAAACGTCGCGATTATCGGACCCAACGGATCCGGGAAATCGACTCTCCTGAAGACGATCACACGCGAGCTGTATCCGATCTATCGCGATGGATCGAGCGCACGGATCCTTGGACGCGAGCAGTGGGATGTGGCGGAGCTTCGCGAACACCTGGGCGTGGTCTCGAACGATCTTTTTGCGAAGAGCGAACGCAATCCACGCGGGCTGGAGGTGGTAGTCTCCGGCTTTTACAGCAGCTTCGGCTTGTGGCCGCATCACCAGCCGACGCAGGAGTTGATCGAACGTTCGCACACTGCGATGCGGCAGATGGGCGTGCAGCACCTGGCGGAGCGGCGCTTCGGCGAGATGTCGTCCGGCGAACGAAAGCGGGTGCTGATCAGCCGCGCGCTGGTCCACGATCCGGAGACACTGATCCTCGATGAGCCCAGCGACAGCCTCGATCTTGCCATGCTGAAAGATTTGCAGGCGCGCTTGCGAACCCTGGCGCAGGGTGGAACGGGAATCGTCCTGGTGACGCATCACCTGCACGAGATCATCCCTGAAATTACTCGCGTCGTGTTGTTGAAGAAGGGCCGGGTGTTTCGCGATGGAGCGAAAGCGCAGGTCCTCACTCGCGAAATTCTCTCCGCGCTCTACGAGATCGATGTAGAGCCGATCGAGCGCGACGGGTTTTACCAATACTGGTAAGTGTCAGCGGTGCGGCGTATCGGAATTTCCGATGAAGCACTCGTGTACCAGCGGAGCGCCGAAACGCTTGACGACGTCAGGCGCGATGGCGGATTCCTTGAGCTCCTTGAATTTGAAATCGATGGAGCCGTCGTCGTGGGCGGTGGCGAGCAGGTAGCCGTAGACGTCCGTCTTGGCCTCGGCGGCTTTGTGCGCGTCCTCGGGAAGCTTGTAGCGGTGCGCCCCGGCGGTGCCGACGATCCATCCCGGCAGCACGCCGCCGTGGGACTTCCAATAGTCGCTGTCGAAGATACCCTTCATGTAGAAGTGCGAGTGGCTGGCCAGCACGTAGACGTGCTTCTTTGACTGATTGTGAAAGTCGAGCAGGTCGGTATAGACACGGTCGCCGCTGGCTTCGCCCACCTTCCAGTTATTCATGCTGTGGCCGGCGGCAAGACTGTTCGGGAGTGCGGCGTGCATGCCGACGACCACGGCTTTGGTCGCGCTGTCCTGCTTATCGGCAGACAGGACTTTTTCGAGCCAGGTTACCTGGCCGGGATCGAACTCGTCGGCGGTGGCGTTGTCGAGATAAATGAAGTCAATTCCCTGCTGATGCCAGTGGTAGTAGGTCTTCACCGTGGTGTCGTTCGGGTCATCGTGCTGGCGCTGCGCATGGATCGGCGGTGCATCGAGCCACTTGGTAAAAGTCTCGACGAACTCGGCACGGGTCTTGGGAGCGATGGTTTCGTGGTTGCCGATGCCGACATAGAAAGGCATGTCGCCGAAGAGAGAAAGCTGGTTATCGATCGCATCTTGCCAGGCCGTCTTCTGGTAGTCGGCGAGCACGCCGACACGCGGGCCGGTGGCACGGTTGGCGATGTCTTCATCGATACCGAAGATGGCGCGGAAATCCCCGAGGTGCCAGTAGAACTGGGCATCGTCCTTCCTGGCGCCGGCCGCAATGGCGGTCATGACGATGTCGCCGCAGTTGCGGGAGTCCCCGGAGACGACGAAATTCCAGGTGGAGGAATTGGCGGGAGATTGCTGCGCGTGGGAGAACGACGCGCCCAGCAATACCGCAGTCGCAAGAGTCAACAATGCACTTCGCATCGCACCTTCCTTCCTCGGCATTCTATTCGATGCGAGCGAGCTCTGAATCCACTCCGGCACTTTGCAAATACGGGCCGTGACCGTAGAACTGGGATATGGCTCGGGCAGATCGCATTCTTCGGCATGAATTCCTGGTGGGCAAAGCGGTGGAGTGGTTGCGGTATCAATACCGGTGCGGGATCATCCTCTCGGAACAATCCTGCGCGACGGGAGAGATTCCCGACGCGATCGGATGGAAGGGGCAATGCCGTTCCGTGGTAGTGGAGTGCAAAGTCAGCCGCGGCGATTTTCTCGCCGATGCTCGCAAGGATTTTCGATTGCGCCCGGACGAAGGCTTGGGATGCGAGAGGATTTACATGGCTCCCGAAGGCTTGATCGCCCCCGCGGAATTGCCGCAGCATTGGGGACTGCTGGAATACGGAAGGAAAACGGTGCGCCTGGCGGTGAAACCGGCGCGCCGCGACCTGCGTACCCCGGCAGGGCTGATGAAGGAGATGAATCTTCTGCTGGCGAGCATGCGGCGGGTGGAAGTGCGTATCGAGCCCCAGACCATCACGGAATTCCTGAAGTGGAAGAACCGCATGCTGGAATACAACGGAGGTTCCCTTCCCAGTGGACTGGTAAGCGACTCCGCCGAAGGCAACGTGCACCTGGATCCGACGCCGGAGTGCTAAGTGCGGCAGTTTGACGGATTACGTTGGTACAGCGACTCTGGGCAGCAAATCGCATCGTGCACCCGGCGACACCGCGACATCCTGTTTCGGCTGATACCTAAGTGCCAGCTTATGCAGAGGTTAGAATCCGGATTTCCCCCCTTGGGAGGGTTGTCCGAAGATCGACGCAGGGTTGGCGGTATTGACCGGAACGGGGCAGGCCGACAGGAAGAACTCGACAACAGCTCTGGATGGGTTAAACTTTGTATACCTCGAAGTTGTAGTCCCTCTCCCTCCAGGAATTCCGGAGGAAAGTTTCCGTGAAGAAAGACAAAGGGTTCTCATTGATTGAGCTTCTGATCGTCATCGCGATCATTTTGATCATTGCGGCGATTGCGATCCCGAACCTGATGCGCTCGAAGATGGCAGCAAACGAGGCGTCGGCGATCAGCTCAATCCGATCCATCAATACGGCACAGATCGCGTACAACGCGACCTTCCCGAACATTGGATATGCCTCGAGCATCACTGTGCTCGGACCTCCGAGCGGCTCGGCGTGTTTAGCGTCGGGCGACGCGACTTCCAGCAACGCGTGCTTGCTGGACAATGTGCTGCAGACCGGTACCAAGTCGGGATATAGCTTCGCGATATCGAATACCACCGGGAGTCCGGTGACGACTTACCAGCTCAACAGCGACCCGGTGAACCCTGGAGGCACGGGGCAACGCCATTTCTATTCCGATGCTTCCGGCGTGATTCGTTATAACCAGGGTTCCGTCGCGAGTTCGGCCGACCATCCGATTCAATAGGGCTCGCTTGGCATACCAGCGGCAGCTTCGGCTGCCGCTTTGTCATGCGCGCAGGATCTGCTTTACCCTGTGTAGGACTCGAATAAGGAGTAAAGCATGTCGGCAATCGATAGGGTTTTAGAGGCAAACCGGAAAAATGCCATTCTCTACGATCCCGCGAAGATATCGCCGCATCCGCGGCTCCGTTTGGCCATTCTCACCTGCATGGATACGCGCATTTCCTTGCCGGCCCTAGGGCTGGCGGTGGGCGACGCTCACATGATCCGCAACGCGGGAGGGATCGCAACCGAGGATGCCATCCGTTCGCTGGTGGTTTCTCATTACCTGCTTGGGACCAACGAGGTCATGGTGATCAACCACACGGATTGCGGGTTGATGAAAGCGTCCGAATCGGAGCTGCACCACAAAGTGGAGAGGGAGGCGGGCAATCCTCCAAACTCGCAGCTCCGCTTTCACGCCTTCCAGGACGTAGACGGTAATGTGCGCGCACAGATGGAACACCTGGACGCGCATAGCTGGCTGAAAGGCCGGGTGAAGCTTCGTGGTTTCGTGTTCGAGGTAGAGACGGGACGATTGCGCGAGGTGCAGCGCTGACGCGGCCTGCTCTCAAGCCGGCTTATCCATGTGAGGTGTCTCGGGTACGGGCTGGATGGCGGGATTTCCTTGCCGAACCAGTTGCAGGCTGGGCTCGGAACGAATCGCCTGCACCAGCGCTCGTGTGATCTGGTCGTCGATCATGGAGACATTCTCCAGCGGCACGGGATAGCGGATCACGAGCTCCAGGGCCGTATCCGTGAAGCGGAAGCGGCTTTGCGGCTCCGGCGCTCTCACCGGGATGGTGAGGGTCTGCAGCATGTAACTGTGCTGCCGTTTGATGTCATCGCGATAGCCGGCAAAGACCTGGTTCACGGCGTCGAGCAGCAGCTTTTCAGCGTGCTTGAAATCGGTCTCCGGTGACAGAGTCAACGTAACGCGATGCCACGAGAAGTTGGTACCCGGAATTTGCTTGAAGAAGTTCGCGGTGGGCTGGAAGAGAACGGCATTGGAAAACACCACCACGCGCCCGGTGGGCTGCTCTTCCCCACCCGCTCCATCCAGTTCCATCAAGTGCATGCGGATGAGACCGATGTCGATGACGTCGCCGGTAACTCCGGAGATCGAGACGCGATCGCCGACGCGAATCCCCCATTTGCCGATCAGCAGGAAATAGGCGACGACGGAGAGAATGACGGTTTGCAGGGCCACGGCCAGGCCGGCAGTGATGAATCCGGCGAAGGTAGCAATCGATCCGATCTCGGTAACCAGCATGAAGAGGACGATGAGAAAGAGCGCCAGGGTCACCGCGATGCGGCGCAGCAGCATGAATTGGTTGCGGCGTCGAGTGTCCTGCACATAGCGAAGGGTGGCGCTGCGCCAGACCTCGGAAGCGCCGAACACCAGGATCACGGCAATCACGAGGAAGCCGAGATGGAGTGCCAGCCGCTTCAACTCCTGGTGATACGCAACATCGGTGTCGGTGCGCCACTCGGAGAGGGTGCCGCGGAATGCGTCTAGCAGAACAAGCGCCTTGCCGAGCGGAATGACGGTGGCAGAGACCTGCTTGAAACGGGCGGTGAGATCCTCGATTTGCTTGGTGCGCTGCTGGACGGCGGCGGCGTCACTCAGATCGGGAGCCGCGCTCAAATCCTGCCCCTGCTGGGATGCGGCCTTCAACTCCTGCACCAGCGGTGCGCGGACCTTCTGCATGGAGGCCCGCAGCCCGGCGGTGGAGGACAAGAGCTCTTTTTGAAAATTGATTTTGGCGTTGAAGGTAAAAGTCTCCTCCAACATCCCGATAATGCCGGAGGCCTGCTGTTTGCGCTGTGCGGCGGGCGGCGACGCCGCGCTCGCCTCGACCGGGGCGGCTTTCTTGCCGGCAGCAGGAGCAGGACTGGCATGGAGCTCCGGAACCGTGCGCTCCAGCTCGTCAATCTGGGCGGCGAGGCTGCCGCGGCTTCCGGTGGCGGCACTGGTCAGGAACTGCACGAAGCCGCTAATCGTGTCGCTACGCGCCTGCGCCAGGTCGAGCTCGCTGCGAGTTTCGGCAATTTGCGCGCGCAAGACCTGCAGCTTCTTGCCGGTCGTCGCAGGCAGTTGTTTCTCGAGAGCGTCGAGTTCAGCTTGCGTCTGCTTCACCTGGGCTTGGGCCTTGGTGGCGGCCTGGGCAATGTTCTGCGCATTCACGGCCTGCGGATCGCCTGCGCTCGGCGCTGGGGAGCCGGATGCGGGCTCCGAGGGCTGTAGGACGGCAACGGCGCGGGCAAAATCAAAACAGTTGCGCAATACCTCCAGGCTCATCTGCCGGAGATTCTCGAGATACACGACGTCCGAGGAGTCGGTGGCCAGCTGCTGGGCTCCCGCGATCTGGCGGTACCACTGGATTGCCTGGTTGAGAAAGGTGATCACGTCGTGATCGGTGGTGCCGGTTTGCGGGATTCCGGGCGTGGTCAGCAGAAGCACGGCTAGCACCGCACCGGTCAGGAGCTTTCTTGAGCGCACAAAAGCAATCATTCGCTGAAATTGGGAAGTCAATATCCCTGAGATTGTATACGTTTCGCGCGTGCCGGAACCCGTGGCCACTTTCCTCGCGTCCGTTTGACGGCCTGCTCAACCGCACACGCAATCAACAGAAAAAGCCCTCGAGGGAGGGCTTTTGGTAAGAAGGGCGGGCTACCAGCCGAGGTCGGAGTTCGGTCCGCGTTGCTCAGCGGAGTCGGTCTCCTCCGCCTCGAGCGAGTGGAACTTATTGCGCTTCTTGTAACCCATCACAGTCAGCAACACGCAAATGCCCATCGGCGGAAAGACGAGGACGAGGATGCCACTCTTGAGCGCCGCGATCATGCGTTCGCCGGAACCCGCAGCCTGGGTATAACAAAGCGCACAGCCTTGGGCCATGGCCGACGCGGGCGCGAGGAGGGCCAGCGCCATGGCGGTACCGAGGAGCAATTTTCGCAGCGATTTCATCCAGCCACCTTCCGCTTCCTTCGTTCTAGTTGGGCCACGGTTTCATGTGAATGATGCGGAAGCTGTCGCTCCAGAACATGTTCATCATGAGGAGGACGAAGACGACCGCCGGGATGAGGGCAAACATCAGCGACCGCTTCTCCTGGAACAGGTGCATAAAGAACATGATGCCGAGCCCCGCCTGGATGATTGCCAGGGAGAGCATTTCCATGACGTGCTGGCCGACCGTGCCTCCGCGATAGGCAAGCAGGATCTGGAGCGCGGCAATCGCCAGGATGATGAAGTAAACGATGATATCGCTTTTAAGGCTTTCTTCGCGCATGGTACCGGTCATAAAGTTTTTCTCCTCGCCTTATTTTTCGACGTTCAGCAAGTAAACCAGCGGGACCACGAACATCCAGACCAGGTCGACAAAGTGCCAGTACAAGCCCCAGAGTTCCAGATCCGCGGCCTTGTAGCGTCCCCGCTTGTAGCCCAGCGCGACTACGGTCAGCGCAATGACGCCGCCGATGACGTGGGTGAGATGCAAGCCGGTAATGGAAAAGAAAATGGCGCCAAACTGGTTTGAACCCCAGGGATTGTGAGTCAGGGTGACGCCTTCGTGGATCATGCCGCGCCACTCATTGAGGTGCAATCCGGCGAAGATGAGGCCGAGCAGGACAGTGATGAAGGTCCACTTGATGGAACCGTTTTTGTCGCCTGCCTGGGCTTTGCGAACCCCGATGAGCATGGTCAGGCTGCTGGTGACCAGGACGAAGGTCATGATCATCACGTTGATGATGCTGGGCGAGAACTTGAAGGGCATCGGCCAGTCCGAGGATGCGTTGCGCAAGTAGCCGTAGCCGTAGAGCATAGCTCCGAAGGTCACCGCGTCAGAGATGATGAACAGCCACATCACCAGCTTCTTGGAAGGGATGGCAAATGGTGGTGCTTCGTACTGATCTCCATGCCCGACGTGTGCGATATCGACTTGACTCACAGATCCTCCGCCGAACCGTAACGGTTCGCTGGGATAAAATTAGAACTTCAACCAAAGCAGCAACAGCAGGTAAATCCACAGCGCGCCCATGAAGTGCCAGTAGTAGGCGGTGCCATCGAGAGTGCTGCGGCGCAAAGTAAATACATGGCCGCTGGTCTTGAGAATGACGCGCGTGAGGCCGCCGAGCCCGCCGGCCACGTGAATCGCATGCACCACGGTCATCACGTAGAAGAAGGAACTGGTAGGACTGGTCGCCAGGTAAACCCCCTGGGCCTTCAGTTGCGACCACGCCACAAACTGTCCCACCACGAAGATGAGGCCCAATGCCAGGGTGGATCCGAGCCACGCCAGGGGGACGATCTGGGAAGCGTTCTCGCCCTTGGCGTAAGCCAGGACCTTACGGCGCGCAATCTCGAGCGTAATACTGCTGAGCACGAGGATCGCGGTATTGAAATACAGGATCGACGGCAGAACGATATGTTGCCAGTCATCCGCCGAACCCTTTCGTACGACCGCCGCACTGGTGAAGGCGGCGAACATCATTCCAATCGTTGCCAGCCCGACCCAGACACCGGTGCGGATCGGTTCGCCGGCGCGGTCTTCGACTGCGCGCAACCTGCCTCCGTCCGGTGTTTTGGGTGTGGAACCCCCACCGCCGGTCTTGCGCGCCAAGTCGCGCTCGACTTCCACAACCTGACCAATTCTCAGCGGTTCATTGAATGCGCTCGACATCGTGTCCCCTTGAAACTGCCCTGCGTTTGCTCTTGCAGGGGCTAAAGCATTTTTGTGGCCTGTGGCGGCACGACTCACGACTGAAGTCGTGCCCTTTCACAATCCTTCCGCAGAGAATTATTTTTCGTCCCGCTCGACGGTAATCTGCGTGGGATCGGTCTGCATGACATAGTCCCCCGTAGAGCCCTCGATGCCGTACTGATACGGGTCGTGGTAGACGACCGGGTGAACGCCCCCAAAGTTGTCCCACGGCGGCGGCGATGGAACCGTCCATTCGAGCGAAGTGCACTCCCACGGATTCATCGGCGCCTTCGGACCTTTGAAGCGGCTGTAGATCAGGTTGGCGAGGAACACGAGTTGGAAAGCGCCGGTGGTGAGCGCAGCAAAAGTAATGAACTTGTGCAGCGGCATAAGCGGGAGCAGGTAGTCGTCCACGAAGGCCGAGTAACGGCGGACGTTGCCGACGAGGCCGAGATAGTGGAACGGCATGAAGATGCAGTAAGTGCCGATGAACGTTCCCCAGAAATGGATCTTGCCCAGAGTTTCATTCATCATGTGGCCCGTCATCTTGGGGAACCAGAAATACGTTCCGGCAAAAATCCCGAAGATCGCGGCGACGCCCATCACCAGGTGGAAGTGACCGACGACGAAATAGGTGGCATGCAGGTAGATGTCAATCGAAGGTTGCGCGAGGAAGAAACCGCTGACGCCGCCGCTGACGAACATGGAGATGAAGCCCAGCGCGAACAGCGAGGCGCTGGTGATCCGCAGCCGCGATCCGTAGATGCTGCCCAGCCAGATGAGCGTGAGCACCGTCGCGGGGATGGTGATGACCAGCGTGGGGAACGAGAAGGCCAGCGACGACAAGGGGTTCATGCCGCTGATGAACATGTGGTGTCCCCACACGACATAGCTCAGGAAGGCGATGGTCATCATGCTGCCGATGACGACTTTGTGACTCAATAACGGACGGCGCAGGCTGTTGATGAGAATATGCGAGACGATGCCGGCAGCGGGCAGGATGGCGATGTAAACCTCCGGGTGTCCGAAGAACCAGAAGAGGTGCTGCCAGAGGAGCGTGGAGCCACCGGAGTGCGGCTGCAGGCGATCACTGATGACCAGTCCCGACGGAATGAAGAAGCTGGTTCCGGCGACACGGTCGAGGCAGAGCAGGATGCATGCCGGAAGAAGAACCGCAAAGGCGAGCAGCGCGATGCAGGAGGTAATGAACCATGCCCAGGTGCAGAGCGGCATGCGCATCATCGTCATGCCCTTGGCACGCAAGTCGAGGGTGGTCGCAATGAAGTTGAGGGCCCCGAGCAGCGAGGCGATACAGAAAATTGCGATCGAGATGCCCCACAGGGTCTGCCCATAGGCCAGACCGGGGCCGGCATCGCCGCCGACGGCACTCAGAGGCGCATAGGCGGTCCATCCTGAAATCGGTGGGCCGTCAGGAATAAAGAACGCCGCGATCAGGACGATGAACGCAACGAACGTGACCCAGAACGACATCATGTTGAAGCGCGGGAAGGCCATGTCTTCCGCGCCGATCTGGATAGGCAGGAAGTAGTTGCCGAAGGCCGCGAAGGGAGCGTTGGTGAGAACGAAGAACACCATCAGCGTCCCGTGCATGGTCAGCAGCGAAAGATAGTATTCCGGCGTCATCACGTCGCCCGGAGCGCCGACCTTACTCAACAGGTGCAGGCCGGGGATCGGTGAGTTCGGCCAGACCAAGTGGATACGCATCAGCCAGGAGAGGAACATGGCGATGAACACCGCGACCAGGGCCAGCCCGTAATACTGCAGACCGATGACCTTGTGGTCGAGACTGAAGACGTGCTTGCGAATAAATCCCTGGGGCGGCGCGTGATGCTGAGTTGCGCTCGCCGAAGACATGTCGTGCATTGCTTCACCTCGCAAGAACTTAGACAGCACCGTTCCGGTCGCTGCCGTTACGAATTACTGTTGGGACGCCTTCAATTTCAACCACGCGTCGTAATCCTGGGGCGACATCACATCCAGATACGCTTTCATGTTGTAGTGGCCTAACCCGCAGAGCTGGGTGCAAACAATCTCGTACTTGCCGGGCTTGGTGGCCGTGAAATGGACCATCAGGTCGAGGCCGGGAACGAAATCCTGTTGTACACGGAGTTCGCGCACGTAGAAGGAGTGCCCTACGTCCTTGGAGTGCATCAGGAGGCGAACTTCCTTGCCCACGGGGATGCCGAGTTCGGCGGTGACGATATCGTCACGCGACTCGACATCGTGCTCGGGATCGAGGCCGAAGAAGTTCTGGCTGCCTTCGTCGATCTTTTCGGGATGTTGCGGTCCCAGCTTGCCATCGGGACCGGGATAGCGGAAGTAAAAGGCAAATTGTCCAGCTTGGGCTTGCACCGTCATGGCATCGGCAGCGGGGGGGCTGAAGTATTGCCCGGCCCAGGCGCGCTGCCCGAGAATGCCGAGGGCGAGAACTTCCGTACCCACGAGGATGACAGCGGCCGCAACCATGACCTTGGCGCCCCCGGGGAAGCTCTTGATCTTGCCCGCGTCCTTGCGGTCAGCGAAACGAAATACGAAGAAGGCAAGGACGAACTGCGCCGCCAGGAAGGCGAGTCCCGCCTCGGCCATGGTATCGGTAATTTGCTCATCGATATAGTGGCCTTGGGTCGAGATGTCTTCCGGCATCTTCCACGTGTGGTTGATGATGGGAATCGCCGATGCGATCGCAATCAGCACCAGTACTACAGCGAACAGTTTGCCCATGTCGCTTCCTTTTCGGAAATACGATCCAGAGTCGTCTTTCAAAAAAGAGAGCTGAGGGAGGTAGTCCCGCAGCTCTCCGGTAACCTAGTACGCCTTGCCTTTGAACGTGAAGTTGAGGGTTTTGGTTTCGCCGGCTCCGCCGATCGTCACTTCCTGCTGCTGGGTGCCGAGAGTTTCCTGCCAGGCGGTCACCGTGTACTTGCCCGGAGGCACATCCTTCAAGCTGAAGCCGCCGTCTTTACCGGTCACGCTGGAGTGAGCGGTCTTGAGCACCACGATGTAGCCGTGCATCCAGGGATGGATGTTGCACTTCACCGGAATGAACTCCGGCTGGTCGAACTTGGCGTCCAGCGGGGGTGAGCCGGGCGGCTGCGACTTGTTCCACTCACGGTTGATCTTCGCCAATGGGTGAATGTTGTGGGAGGTCGGATCGCTGTTCACGATCTTCATATCCTGGTTGACATGCAGCGCGGTGATGTGGCCGATGTATCGGCAGCCCTTCTGGTCGAGTTCCACCGCCTGCGAAGGCACTGTACCCTCGTCGTTCGCGCCGGCGGAGATGTAAACCACGACGTCTTCCAGAGTATTGCCCGGCCCTTCGACTGCAGTCTCCGTCTTCGGAGGATCACTCGCCGGATAGTCTTTCGCGCATGCCGGTTCCTTGGACATATCGATGACCTTTTGTTTAGGAACCGGGCCATCGACCTTCACAGTTCCGCTGATGGTGCCGGCAAATACGCTTGCCGGCCCGATCAGCATCACGAGTGCTGCTGTACAAAGCTGCTTCATTCGCATCCGTATCTCCTGGGCTAGAAAACTCGTTGCTAATTCCCGCTGCTCGGAGGTTTACTCTGATCCTGCTGCGGAGTTTGGTTGTTGTCCTGCGCCGGGGGAGGAGCAGCAACATCCGGAATCTTTCCACCCGCGGCCTTCAGGACTTCCCTCTCTTTACTCGGGCGGGTCACCTGCAGGGTACGGAGGTAGTGAACTAAGTCCCACGCCTCATCCGGTTTGATGTTATCCGCAAAGGACGGCATCGGAGTTCCATCGAGACCGGTCATAAAGTCACGATAGATGTCACGGTTGGTTTCGCCGCACTTCAACCGGCCACCGGTCGAGAAGTTGTACGGCTTGATCGGCATGTCCTTGCTGTCGGTCAGCGTGGCAGCCGACGGGCCATCTCCGCGGCCCAGCGGGCCGTGACACTTCCAGCACTCCAGCCGCACAAAGAGCGCCTTGCCGCGGGCAATACTCTCGATGGTGACTGGTGTCTCCGCTGGAATCGGAATCGGGGTACCGGGCTTCTCTGTTTTCCAGCGCGGCGAGAAGGTCTTCACGTAAGCGATCAGGTCGGCCCGTGTTTGCGGTGTGAGCGGCCGCCACTGCGGCATATTGGTGGTATTGAAACCGCGGGTGATGGCATTGAAGAGATCTTCGTCGGTAGGCAGAGTGCCCGTCGGCGTCGACCGGCACTTGAACGTGGCTTGCGTAAAATCACGAGGCTTCGGTTCAATCCACGGCGCGTTCTCTCCGTTGCCATCGCCGTAGGGGCCATGGCATCCGATGCACCAGCGCCGGTAATCTTGTTTGCCCCAGTCCGCGTGACCCGTGAGGTTGCCGATATGCGACTCGAAGTCGTGAGTCGGCGGGGTTTGTGGAATCGGCTGCGGCATGCCGCTTCCTGGAGGTTCCTGAGCGAGCGCCGGTACGGCGATCGCTATGGCGAAGCTAAAGCTCATGGACAGCAAACTTTTCGTTATCGCATTCATAGTTATCACCGTTCAGAAAATGAAGTCCATGCCGGCGAACACGCTCTGGTAGCTGTCATCCAGCAAGCTTGTACCGCTCGGGAAGATGTGCTTCTGATTGACCCTGGAATACTCCCCATGGATGGCGAAGCCTGCGCGGCTCGTCATGAACGGGTAGTAACGGAAACCGATGGTGTTGGAGTTGAGGTTGCCGGCGTCGTCGGGATAAGCGTCGTTGGCCTGCTGCTGCATGCGAATCGCTTCAAACCGGTAGGTGAAAATCAACTGTGGATTGGGCAGGTAGTGCGCTTCGACCATTCCATCGTTCCACGAGGGATTGTGCGAACCGACAGGCAAGGTTCCGTTCGCCGGCGTGTAGTTCGCGAGATATGCACTCTCACTGCCGTGGCCGAACATCGGGGTGACGTCGAACTTCTTGAAGTACAGCAAGGCGAAGATATCTTCCCGGGCAAACGTCTTGTTGCCGCGTCCCGTGCCCGGAAGATCTGCCCCGCCGCTGGTGAGGTAGTAGGTCGGCGCCTGGCCGATATACACCTGTGCGCCTACGCGCTCAAACCCCAGGCTGCCGGCATTGAAGCCGGTGCTGAAGGTAAAGTCGCCATCGTAGGTGCTGCCGTAGGGAATATCGACGTTGCCGTCGTTACTGCTGAGCAGCGCCGCCGAGAATCGCGTGTAGTCATTCTTGGAGTGGCCCATGAACTCCATGCCGAGCTGGTTGTCACCCAATCCCCACTGGTAGGGATTCTGATCGCCAAAGGGCAGGAAGTGATAGAACTGGTAAAGTCCGCCGTTCGGCGAGAGCGTGAGAATGCGCTTCTCCGAAATCAGGTTGTCCAGCTCCATCTTGCCGAACTTCAGGTTCGCCCAGGAGGAATGGAAAAGATTGTCGAAACGGACCCAGGCGGATTCAAAGTGGAAGGCGCCGGTTTCGTCGGAAGATGGAACAAGGAGGAACGAAATGTCCTTGTTGAGGGTGCCGGCCGTAAGGATATCCAAGCCCGTCAGGTTGAAACCGTGCGTGGTAACGGACTGATAGCCGCTGGCGGCCTGATCGGTAGCCGTTTTCGTCACTGTTTCGGCATCCCAGTTGGGCGTAATGCGGAAAGCCACCGGCCAATAACTGGGATTCTGCCAGATCGGAGCATCCCGGTCGTTCATCAACTGGTAGCCATTGTCCTTGAACGTCTGGCCGAAATTGTTCAGTTTAGGCCAGGCGTCGTGACAGGCCGAACAGGGCAGCCCGTACTTCCTGGCGAACGCAGCAATCGCGAAACTCGATTGGCTGCTCGATACCGCAAAGATCAGGACAAACAAAACCGCCGCGAGAAACGAAGCGGTACCTGACCGCAGGCTCCTCAGATGCCTGGCCACATCCATCCGCATACCAGCTCCTCCGACCACAGTGTTGGTGCAGAATGCAAACCTCGCCTTAGCTTATGCGACACAGTTAAGAGAACCGCAGCTCGACATTTCGCGGAAGCCGCGGACGGCACGGTCTTCCATTTGAGTTTTTGAACGGCCAAGCGTCAGGAAAAACGTTTATGTTTTTCCTCAGTTGAGGGCATCTGGTTCGAAAGCCAAATTAGGACAATGCGAACTTTCCGTTTGCATAACCTTGACTTTTGAAACCATTTTGTGACCAACCCCACAAACGGTTGGCGATACTACGCTTTCAGAAATTAAAATGCAAATGGCTCTTTAGTGGGGGGTATCTGAGATAACTCCTTAACAAAAACGATTGGGTGAACGTTTCGTCATCTCAGTGTCATGTTGGCCTGTGGCGTGGTCACGGACTTGACATCCTGAGCTACGGGAGAGTACGAATGGCAGGCATCCGCACATGGTTTCGCGCCCAGAACTCACGTCCACAACCCTGCCCTGTTCCGGACGGCGTATCCCGCGCTATTTCCTGCGAACTTCCCTGCTGTCCCTTTTCTGCGTGCTGATCCTCTTCTCCGGAATCTGCGCTGCCGCCAGCACCAAGAAGAACCAGCGTGAGTCCCCGAATGCGCTGCAACTCGTCCTGAATTCACCGATGAAGCAAGTGCTGGAGGCCGTCCAGGAGGTGGCAGGCGACCAGGTGATTTATGGCACCCAGTCTTATCAGCGCGAGCGTAACCTCACTGGAGCGCATCCGGCTGAGAGTTCGAGTGCGTTCGACGACATCAGCGGCACCGGCAAGGTCCTGTACAAAGTGGCGGACGGCGTTCTCTCTCCGACCAACTTCAAGAATAGTGGCGATATGGGCACCATCACGGTGCGTTACGTGATCACCGCGTTCGACGAAAAGAGCACGAATCTGCGCATAGACGCAGTTTTTATCGAGAATACAAGCCGCAAAGTGCACGAATCCGACGGCTCCGTGGAGGCCGCGGAATTCGGTGAGATCCGCCAGCATCTGGAGACGATTGCCGCCAAGGTCGAGCTGGAGAAGGACGAAGAGGCGCGAATTGCGCGGGAACGGCAGGAGAAGCAGTCCGAACTGGACCTGATGTCGCGGCAGGATGCGGCGGCAGCGGCGAAGCGTACCGCCACCGCCCCGATTGCGACCGACCTCGAAAAGCGGGTCGCTCAGTTGCGCAAGCAGGCCGAGGTGCGGGTCAGGGCTTCGGGCACGCAGTTGAAAACCGCGCCGTACAAGGGGGCGTCGAACATCCAGTCGCTGGCGCCTTATACGGACGTAGTTGTGCTCATCCTCACGCCCTACTGGTATGGGGTGCAGACCGTGGATGGCCATCGCGGGTGGGTGCACCGCAGCGAAGTGGAGGCCGTTCCGTGAGCCGTGTCACCACAGGCATCCACATGCTCCTGCTTCTGGGCTGGCTGGTCATTCCGGCGGTCGGCCAGGATACGCAGGCGCTTCGCCAGTCGTTTAACGCTCCGAAGGCTGACGTCGAGCAGGCGCTGAAAGACCTGAATGCCTATCAGAGTGGAAGGCTGCCCTTTGTTGAGGGCTTTGTCGGCGCGATCGACCAGCCCCTCGCAAGCTTTCAGCGCGCGTACTACCAATACACGATCGACGTACACCAGGTTTCCGATTCGGAAGTGAGCGTGAGCGTCAACGCGAAGATCAGTGCGTGGCATGACGACAAGGACGCCGCCAAGGCGGGCTATCGCGATCTTCCTTCCAATGGGCGTCTGGAGGCGGACCTGCTCGACCGGTTGCGCGGGCGATTGCGGCAGCACGCCTCGGAAGTTGCCTCTTCAAGAACACCTCTGGTGTCGCCTAAGCTGTTGGGAATTCCGGAAGCGCCTCCCGCGACAAGCGCCTCAGCACAGCCCGAAGCGCCAAGTGCGACGGCGGCGGCGCCTGCGCCGTTTCGGCCGTTTTCTACCGCAGCCGGACCGCTAACGCCGCCCAACTCCGCGACGCCGGAGGAAGATCCCCACTACCAGCGACTGGTACAAGAAGAGAAAAGTTTGAACGAGGTGCTTGCGGCGCAACAGCATCCGGACAACCTGGTGGCAGTGAAGACAGCGCACACCGCAGTTGTGGCTGGTCCGGCGGAAGGTTCGCGGGTACTTATGTATGCCGACGCGGAAGATGAGTTCCAGTACCTGAAAACAGAAGGCGATTGGGTACACGTGCAGATCGCAGGATTGAATCGTGGATGGGTTCGCAGCTCGCAGGTGGAGAAGATCGGCGCAGCCAATTCGGCTCTTCCGGTTACCCAGAGCACGCCCGAAGGCTTCCGTCAAACCAAAGAAGAGACTTCCACCTTCCCGGGAGAATGGGCCCCGCTGCGGGGGAAGAACGTGAAGATTATCTGGGTGCAGCCGAACGGGAAATCGACGCAGAAAAGCCGGCTGAGCTACGCCGAGTCGGTATTCAAGAAGCAGGCGCCGCAACTGGCTCCGGGCAGCGGCGTGGAAGGCGTGGTCGTGGTCTTCGATGCTGCGGAGGGCGGTATGGCGGCAACGACTTTGGCCGCGCTGCAACGCTGGGGAGCGGGAAGTCTCTCCGACGCGGCATTCCTGAAAGAATGCTGGTTCGATCCTGCCGATGCCTTCCCCGCAACATCCGCCAGCCGCTAATTGCGCTTCGTTTCCCCCTCGACTTGCCGGGCGAGCAAGAATCTGCAACCGGATCAGGTACTTTCGTTGATTGCACCCGCTTGGGTTCAGGCATAGAGTGATTTTTTGTAAGTTCTGGAGTGAATGCCCATGGAAGCAAGCCAGAACCGAATGCTGTCGATCGCCGTGCTCGTGGTGGTTGTCATCGGAGGCTTCACCATCTGGCGGCAACGCGAGGCGAAGTCGAGACAGCCGGTGATCGGTTGGCACGAGCTTGGAGCGGAGGCTTTCGACCTGAAGCCGGGCGCTTATCGAGGTTTCTCGTATCGCGATGTTCCGGCGAAATTCCGGGTCGAGGTTCAGGCCAGCGAACCCGTAGCCTTCGGGTTCGTTACCCCTGACACGTATGGGCACTATACCTCCACCGTCATGCCGGTGGATTTCGCCACCCTGCCTTGCGGAACAGCTTCCACCACCAACGTTGACCTGAACTGCGCGACGCAATCGGACAAGCGCTGCCTGCTGCTGACCGACACGCGCGAGGACCAGGTTCCGGAACCGCCTGCGAAGGCGAGCCACGGCAAGAAGGTCCAGGCCGCGTCGACTCTGCCGGAAAATCACGTGTCCATCAAGATGTACGACTGGCGGTGCATCGAGCATTGCGAAAATCTGCCGAGAGCGCCGGAATCCAGCCAGTAGCTGGCGGATGGTCCATCGGCTACACTGGTGGGCAATGAAACCGTTCCTTTCGTCTCTCCTGCTCTGTTTTCTGGCCGCCACCAGCTACGCAGCGCCCGATCGCGCCGAACTCACCGCGCAAGTGAACCAGCTGATGCCGCAACTGCGCGAACTCTATATCGGCCTTCATGAATCTCCCGAACTCTCGCTGCATGAGACCAACACGGCGGCAAAAATGGCAGCCGGCTTACGCAGGCTCGGCTTCGAAGTTACCGAACACGTGGGCGGAACGGGAGTGGTCGGCGTACTGAAGAATGGCGACGGGCCTGTGGTGCTCATTCGAACCGAATTGGATGCGTTGCCGGTGGAAGAGCAGACGGGGCTTCCCTATGCGAGCAAGGTGCACACCAAGAACGCCGACGGTACCGATGTGCCGGTGATGCATGCCTGCGGACACGACCTGCACATGGCGAGCTGGATGGGGACGGCGACCTTGCTGAGCCGCGATAAGTCTACGTGGCACGGGACGCTGGTGATGATCGGCCAGCCGGCAGAGGAGATCGGCGCAGGTGCGAAAGCCATGATCAAGGACGGTCTGCTGACGAAGTTTCCGCGGCCCGATTACGTGATCGCGGTGCATGATGATTCCTTCATGCCCTCCGGCCAAATCGACGTGACGCCCGGGCCGATCATGGCTGGAGCGAACTCTGTAACCATCACGATCTTCGGCAAGGGCGGACATGGCGCCGCGCCGCAAACGACCATTGACCCGATCGTGATTGCAGCGAGAACCGTGCTGAGCCTGCAAACGATCGTGTCACGCGAGATCAATCCGCTCGATTCCGCAGTGATAACGGTTGGCGCCATCCACGGAGGCACGAAGCACAACATCATTCCCGACCAAGTGCAGTTGCTGCTCACCGTGCGTTCCTTCAAGCCGGAGGTTCAAAAGCACCTGCTGGCATCGATTGAACGCATTACGAAGGCGGAAGCGGCTGCCGCGGGCGCGCCGCAGGAACCGAAGATAGAGATCGGCGAGGGGCTTTCCGCGACGGTGAACGACCCGAAGCTGGCGGAAAGGCTGGCGCTGGCACTGCAGCCGGTACTGGGGAGCCAGAATGTAATCGACGATCAGCGCCGCATGGTGTCGGAAGACTTCAGCGAGTTCGGAATCGCGGGTATTCCCAGCGTGCTGGTGTTCGTTGGGGCAGTGAAGCCTGAAAAACTGGCAGAAGCGCAGCGCAGCGGCGAAACCTTGCCTTCCCTGCATTCATCCAAGTGGGCGCCGGACTTGGAACCGGCGATGCGGACGGCCATCCTGACGGAAGTCGCTTCGGCACTTGATTTGTTCTCTGTAAAGAATCGCTGATTTCGAAGTTGTAACTTGCCAGCGGATACGCTCTTCGGGATATTGAATACGTGAGGGTTCTTACCAGATTCGTTTTATCGGCTGCTGATGCGCGCCAGTTCCCCGTGACCGCGGCGCCCGAGGTTGCGTTCCTGGGCCGATCGAATGTGGGAAAATCGAGCCTGATCAACGCACTCGTTGGATCGAAGATCGCGAAAACCAGTTCAACGCCGGGACGAACGCAAACCATCAATTTTTTCGAAGTCCGGCGGCCCGGCAAACCCCGGCCGGACTGGATTTTTGCCGATCTGCCCGGTTACGGATATGCGCGCGTTCCGAAAGACATCGTTGCCGAGTGGCCGAAGTTCATCGATCCCTACCTGCAAAGCCGTGCTTCGTTAGCGCTCTGCGTTTGCATTATCGATGTCAGTGTTCCGATGCAGAAGAAAGACCTGGATCTGCTGAACTGGCTGCGCCATGTCGAACGGCGATACATCGTGGTGGGCACGAAAATCGACCGGTTGTCGAACAATGAGCTCCGCAACAATCTTGTGAAACTCAAACAGGAATTGCTGGTGCCGGAGATTCTGCCGTTCTCCGCGAAGGGGACGACCGGGCACGATGAACTGTGGAAGAAAATTCGTGAAGCGGCAGGAACTGACGCGCTGGATGGAGCGGCCGTCTAAGTTTCCTGCTGTGTCTTCAATTCCTGCATGACTGACTGCACCAGTTCCTTCGCATTCGTAACGCCCTTCATGATCGCCTGAATGTCCATCGCCGGCTTGCCAGGCTGTCGCGCGCTCTGGCAATACACGCCGTGCTGGCCCACCAGAGCCAGCGCGTCCGTGAGCACATCGAGGGTGACCGCGAGGCGGCCGCGCGCCGGGCCCATCATGAATTCATATTTCTCAAGGTCCTGCCTGTAGTCGTCGAATACTGTCATGGCTCGATTGTACTTATCGCGCACGACGGGGAATAATGTGCGTGCTCGTAAATCATCATTCCCAAGGAGACGCATGCGGACCTATCTCGGATGGATGTTAAGTTTCTTACTCTTTTCGGCCATGGTAATCGCACAGAATAACAAGCCACCGGCTAGTCCGGCCGGCACGGCAACATTCAGTTTCTCTGATGGTAAGACGGTGAATATTACCTACAGCCGTCCGTCGGCAAAAGGACGCAAGATCATGGGCGGGCTGGTTCCGTACGGACAGGTTTGGCGCACGGGAGCCAACGAAGCGACGTCGTTCACCACCGATACGGACCTGGTCGTCGGTGGGACGGCTGTTCCGGCCGGAAAGTACACGCTGTACACCCTTCCCGGCGAGAGCTCCTGGAAATTGATCATCAACAAACAAACCGGCCAGTGGGGCACGAAATACGACGAGAAGCAGGACCTCGCGCGGGTTGCCATGCAAGTTGGCAAAACGAGCGCGCCGGTCGAACAGTTCACAATCTCCTTTGACAAGGCTGGCAGCGACGCTGCCAAGCTGAAGCTGGAGTGGGAGAACACGTCTGCCTCGGTCGATGTAAAGGAAAAGAAATAGTTAAGGGCTAACCGATGAACAGCACTGCGGGAACTGCGAGGCAGCAGCTCCCGAGCCTTCCTTCCCGGCATCCGAATAAGCTGGGAGGATTCATGGATAAGGACAACGCAAGCAGCGTGCTGAAAAAGGTCGTTGATACGGCGAAGGACGGAGAGAGGGGCTTCCGCGAGGCCGCGGAACATTTCAAGAGCCCCGAACTGAAGAGCATGGCGCAGAGAGTCAGCGCAGAACGCGCCAGCTTTGCACGCGAACTTGAGCCGGAACTCAGGAGCGAAGGAAAGACAGACAAGGCTGACGGTTCAATGGAAGGCTCTCTGCATCGCGCGTGGATCGACATCAAGACCGCGCTTGGCGGCGGCGATCAAACGATTCTCGACTGGCTGGAACAGGGCGAGGATCACGCCAAGAAGGTCTATACCGAGGCGCTGCAAGGCTCTTTGCCGGCTGGCGTGCAGCAGATCGTTCGGCGTCAGTCGGATCGCGTGTTGGCCACCCACGACCAGGTAAAGGCACTCCGCGATCAAAGCCGGGCTGCCTAATCTGTTAAACGGTTAAACGCAGAAAGGCTGGCCTCGCGGCCAGCCTTTTCTTTTGCAGCCCGATAGCTATTGTTTCGCGGTTGTGCCGCTCTCCTTCGAGATCCGCTCCAGCGCCTTCCGCGCCTCATCGGCCGTTTTTCCCTGGGGGATAATCTTCAAGTAAGCGGCGTAGTTGTCGCGGGCGTCGTCGAACTTCTTCAGCTTCTCGAGTGCCTGCGCCAGTTTGAAGGTCGCATCGGCATCTTTCGGCTTGAAGATGAGCGCTTCCTGGTACCGGCTGGCAGCGGCCATGTAATTCTCGCGTCGGAAGTAGTAATCGCCAACCTCGACATCTTTCTGCGCTTTGTGGGGATTCCAGGCGTGGAACTCCATCACGTCATCCACGTTGCTGTCGGGATGGTTCTTGGCATCGTCGGGAGGAGGCGAGGTATCGATTTTGGTGTCGTTGCTGGAGCTCTCCACGTCCGAGCGCGGAGGCTGATCGGGACGGCCCTGCGGAAGATCCTGCTGCGCATACAGCATGGCCGAAAACGAAAGGAGTGCGAACAGCATGAACCAACGGTGTTTCACATTCATATTCTAGTGAAATCGCTTGTAGATGCGAAGCCGATCCAGTGCCTTATAATCGAGGCACTTTCGTTCAACTTATTTCACAGGACGCCCCACGGTTCGTGGACATTCTTCTCGCTACATTCGCGTTCCTTTTCGGGCTGGCCTTCGGCAGTTTTATGAATGTCTGCATCTACCGGTTGCCGCGTGGGTTATGCGTGGTTGCGCCGCGCTCTGCCTGCCCGAAGTGCGAGCAGCCGATCGCGTGGCACGACAATATCCCGGTGCTGAGCTGGATCCTGCTCGGAGGAAAGTGCCGCCATTGCAAAACCGCGATTACGCCCCGTTACATGATCGTGGAACTCATCTGCGGGCTCCTCTTTCTCGCGTGCTATCTCGATTTCGGCCCGCACCTGGGCACGAACCTCTATTTCAATGACGCCGCCCTGAGGCTGCTGGTGATCGTGCCGGCTCTGCGCTTTCTGAAGTATGCGGTGCTTTCCTTCCTGCTGCTCGGCCTGATCTTTACCGACGCCGAGACCCAATTGCTGCCCGACAAGCTGACGTTAACGGGACTGGTGATTGGACTGCTGTTCAGCGTTTTCGTACCCATGCGTGATTTGCTGACTGAAATCGTTCTGGAATTGCTGCCTTTACGCATTCCTCCTGCGCACCAGCTTCTGATGGTTTCAGTGATCAGCTCCGTGATGGGCGCGATCGTGGGGGGAGGATTTATCTGGGGGGTCGGCGCACTCTGGAAGCTCGTGCGCGGCTACGAGGGCATGGGGTTTGGAGATGTGAAGCTGATGGCCATGGTTGGGGCGTTCCTTGGCGCAGCGAGCACGCTGTTTGTCATCTTCACGGCGTCGCTGTTGGGATCTTTCCTCGGCCTGGCCACAATAGGGGTGGTGTACCTGAAGCGTCGGGGCAGATACGGCAGGAGCCTCGGCAAGGAGCAAGGAGCGAAACGGGCGCGCCAGGCGGCTTTCGTAGCGTATCGCTTCCTACCCATGCCCTTCGGGGTGTCTTTGGGGACCATGGCTCTGGTCGGGATCTTCTTTGGCAGGCACCTGATCCAGTGGTACATGGGAGCCCGTTGATTACCCTAGGTCCTATGTTACCCAGGTACCTTCGGACCCATTGCCCCGGCTCCCAAACGGGCTAGAATACGAGCATCTCTCAAGCGAACCGCCAACGGATGGCGTTGCTCCTCGAAGGAGGAAAGCGTTTATGAAGAAGTTCGTGCCACTCGCTCTCATGGCGCTGGCCACAACGGTAGGCATAGCTGCACAGCAGGATGCGCAGTCCAGCCCGGCGTTGGGCGATGTCGCGCGCAAGCAACGCACCCAGGATCAGGCCGCTCCGACCCACAAAGTGTGGACCAACGACGATTTCCCGAACGAGGGAGCACCAGCGGCCCAGGCCGAGGGAAACCGCCCCCGACGCGACGAATGCGACTGAGTCGCCGAACACTGCCGACGCGGCCGCCGACAACGCAAAGCAGGGCCAGGAGAAATCGAAGGATCCGGCTGCCGACCAGGAAAAACTAGACGCGGAGTGGAAGAGCAAGATCGACCTCCAAAAGTCGAAGATCGCGGACGTGAAGCGCGAATACGACCTCACCGAGCGCGAGTCCAAGCTCAGCGCAACCACCTACTACGCCGACGCCGGCAATCGTTTGCGCGACCAGAAAGATTTCGTGGATAAAGAAGCTTCGTACCACGACAAATTGGCAAACTTGCAAAAGCAGCTTGCCGACGAACAGGCGAAGCTCTCCGATTTGCAGGACCAGGCGCACAAAGCGGGCGCCGACAAAGCTTACGAATAGTCCCCGTGGTAGCATTTGAATAATCTTTGATTGTGTCTAGGGTTCCGCTCTGCCAAGAGGCTGCGACCGAGCGACACCGGGAGCGTAAGCTCCGCAACTAACGGCATAAAAGGCCTGAGGTCATCCGCGAAATCGCGGGAGGAGACCTCATGGGTACACCGATTCTGCCCGCAACCTGGCCGGTTCCGATACCAGCGCCCACACTCTCCGGCAATCTCATTCAACTTGAACTGCTACGGCCTTCGCATCTCCCGGAGCTTGCAAATGCGGGACTGGACCCGTCGGTATGGGAGTTCACCAGCAGCTGCGGAGACTCCTATGAGGCGATGAAGGGTTATATCGACGGGCTGCTGCGCGATTGGGAGCAAGGATCGGCGGTTCCGTTCGCGGTGCGGCGAATCGATGACGGCGACATCATCGGCTGTACGCGGCTCAAAGAAGTGGATCGCCGGCACCGTCATGCGGTGGTCGGCTCCTGGTATTCCCCGAAGACGTGGCGAACCGGCGCCAACCTCGAAGGGAAACTTCTCTTACTCGATTACGCTTTTCGAAACCTGGGCTGCATTCGCATCGAGTTTCACGCCGACGTGCGGAACGAAAGATCGAGGAAGTCTCTGGAAAAGCTCGGCGCGCAGTTCGAAGGAGTTCTGCGGGCGCACCAGGTCACGCGCCACGGATCGCTGCGGGATTCCGCCATCTACAGCATAGTGGCGATGGAGTGGAGCGGCATTCAGAGAGCCCTCACGGAACGACTGAGGCGTCGCGCGTCCGGCGTATGAGCCTCACATTCCCGCGGGGAATGATTTGAATTCAACTTCGCTGGCGATCGGGGTCGGTTTCCCGTTCAAATCTTCACGGACGGTGGTCAGCGTTCCGCGGATCACGAAATAACCCTCGTTGTCGTGGGATTGGCCTTTTCCCCGCTCGACGCGTCCCGCGAACTCGAACCATTCGCCGTGAACTTTCTTGGTACGGAACTCAAGGCGATTGCCGCGCAATGAGGCCTTCTCGAACATCATGTCGAGCATCTGGCCACGGTCGCTCTCGCCATCGGCCATATGCGAAACGTAACCGGTGACACGGCCGTCCGGCTGGACGTTAATCTGCACAGTTTCGCCGCTGCGCAGGAACGAATAGAGGCCGGTAACCTCGGTTTCTGAAGCCTGGGTTACCCCCGCGACAGCGGTGAGAAGGAAGATCGAGAAAAGAAGGTATCGCATGAAAGTTCCTGCCCAGTGTAAGTCCTTTCGTGCGGAGCCCACCCATGTTTTTGCGGGTATAATCGAGGCAAATCGCACAACTCTCCGGGATTTCATGCTCTACGGCACAGGCACGCAATTGCAGCTCAATACCCCGCCGGAGCCGAGGTCTGCGGACGAGGAACTTACCCTGCTGCCCGCGATTGAACCGTGGCGCACTGTATTTTTCCGCAATCTCAAGGATTTCCTGCTGTTTCGCGATTGGCCGCGGCCACTCGATCGTCGTCGCTATGAAGGCTGGCGTACGGCTTACGTGTTCACCAATCCACCGTGGACGCGCATCCGGGAATCCTGGTGGGGGCATGCGCTCCTGGCGCTCGTGACTTTCGCAATTTGCACCTCATCGCTCTTCCTCCACCCGGTGAAACTCGTCAGTCCATACGAGCACGCGCACATCCAGTACTACCCTGTCTCCGATTACCTGCCACAGATCAACCATTCGGCGCCGCGTCCGCATGGGGCACAGAAAGCGGACCCGGTTCCGGCAAAGCAGGAGATTATCTCGGTGCGGCCGAACGCGGATAACCGCACGCAGACGATCATCACGCCGCCCAGCGTGAAGCTGCAGCATGATGTGCCACTGCCGAACATGGCGGTCTGGACTGCCGATCCGATCGCACCCAGGGTCGCCGCTCCGCCGATGCAACCGAAGTTGGTCTTCCCGCTCGCGGCACAGGTTGTGGAACCGGCACCCGAGATCAACAGCATTCGCGATAAACGCGCCATCACCCTGCAGACCTCGGCGGTCGAGCCGATCGCAAATGATCAGAGCCTGCGGCGTTCGGGCCAACTGAACATCACGAACCTGAGGCCGGACGTCGTTCCTCCCGCACCAGCCCTGCCGATGCAGGCCCAACGCGCGACGGGAGTGGCAGTGGCGGAGGCCGTACCACCGGCTCCGATGATCTCTGGTATCAAGCCCAAGGAACCTGGCGCTGGATTCCACCCGGAGGCGATTCCCCCGCAAACCGCCACCCCCGCGATCGCACAACGTGGGAGAGCGACAAGCGTTTTGCAACCGCAGGTCGTTCCGCCGCAGCCGGCCATCGGCAGCGTGCCTGGCACGAACAGCAAAGCCACTGGACAGATCATCGCGCTCAGCGTGAATCCGGCGGATGTGCACGGGCCGATCAGCGTTCCCGCCGGCAACCGCAACGGCGAATTTGCAGCAGGCCCGAACGGCAAACCGGGAGCGACCGCGCAGCCCGAGACTTCGAATTCATCCGGAACGGGCAATGGCGGGCACGAAAACACAGGCCCGACGGGCGTTTACGTGGCCGCTCCGCCGGCGGGCGCAACCAGTGCTCCGGTGGCTGCGAGCAAGCCGCAGGATCCGCCGAAAGAGATCGCGAAGGTGCAGTTTCCGAAGATGCATGCGACGGTCTCCGAACTGGCAAAGGCCACGAAGCTTTCGCCGACCGCCCCCGCGGATCGCAATCCCCTCGCCGACAAGGTCTTTGGACCGAAACGTTATTATTCGCTCACTCTGAACATGCCGAACCTCAATTCCTCGACGGGAAGCTGGGTGGTGCGGTTCGCGGAATTGAATGAGAGGCATGACGGCGTGCCGGTGGTGGCGCCGGTGGCCACCAGCAAGCTCGATCCGGTATATCCGCAGGAACTGGCCCGTGAACACGTGGAAGGCACCGTGACTCTCTATGCCGTGATTGCACACGACGGCAGCGTCCGCCAGATTCGCGTGCTGCACAGCGTCGACAAGACTCTCGACGATAGCGCGATGGCAGCCCTGGCGGGCTGGCGCTTTCTGCCGGGAACAAAAAATGGAAATGCGGTCGATCTCGAAGCTATCGTCGAAATCCCCTTCCACCTCAAGCAACTTTCTTATTGAGATTTAGCGGGTCGCACTGGCGGCGTTCTCCGGCTTCGGATCTTCGAAGAACTCGAAGATTGCGGAGTTGGTGCACACTTCGTAGTAGCGGAGATCCGTCGAACTCTGCAACGCAAGGGTCTGCGGATCTACCCGCGGCACCACGCCCTCGCGCACGATGATCTTGTGGAATGCGCCGGAGGTCAGCGGCACCAGCCCGACATGCAGTGCCACCACTTCATAGTCCCTGAGCATTGGCAGCTCAAGGTGGCGTTGCTCGAGCGAGATCTCCTGTTGCAATCTGTCGAAAGCGGACGGGCTCAAATGAATTCCGCCGATGTTGTAACGGAGATGCGTTTCCTGCGCGTGGTCTCCGTCGCCGGTTTCGAAGAGGTACACGTTGAACATTCCCGGCGCCGCGAGCAGTTTTCGCGTGAGACGGTCGCAGGAGGAGAGCCGGTCGCTATCGTTCAAAGCGCGCGAAATCATGATCCGTGCATCGCCATCGACGAGGTAGAGAGGCGCGCCGTCTTCGCAACAGATGCCGATCCCCAACTCCAGGGTCGGCAACCCTTCCGTGAGCAGCTTCTGGTTGTACCCGCGGACGACCTCGATAATCTCCCGTCCCAGGGCGCAAGCCCGTGCGACGCTGCTTCCCTCGTCGTGCTCCCGTCCGAAGATGCCGAGGATGATGGCGTCGCCTTCAATGAACACCTTCGTCGCCCCATATTTCGCAAGCAGCTTGTTGACAGGCTCGAAGAAGTTCAGCGCGAAGTGGGAAGCCGGGTTCAAGCCGCGATGCACAAGGTTCTGTGTCACCGTCGTCGAATCGCGCAGGTCCGCCTTCAGGATGACATGATGGGTAATCTTGTCTTCTGACTGTTTCTGCTCTTCCGGCAGGAGGAATTCATACAGCGTGTTGTTGATGTTCGAGAGTTCGCGAAGCTTCTCGTTGCCGATCACGCTGACCATGTCCATCGCCGAGTTCAGGGTCTCAATGCGTCGCAGGTCGCGGTGGTAACAAATGAAGTCGCGCATGAACCGCCCCGCCAGCTTCAGGCGGTCCTCGCCACGGCACGACTGGACCCGTTTGCGAGCGGCATGTAGCTTCTCGGCGGAGAGTTTGCCGTGGTCGCGGAAGAGTTGCTCGACGCGCTCACGCTCCGGTTTCGAGATCAGCGCGTTCTTGAGCTGTTGCGGGTTGATGAACAGCGGATATTCGCCGAGCAGACCCACAGCCTCATACGAGGCGATGACATGCTCCATCACGTTGTGCCGTTCGAGCATGTTCATCCAGGCGACAAGCAGGGCCTTCTGTACCTCGCCGGCTTTCGTGCTTTCGTCCGGGCTGCCGGCGCCCACCAGCCGCTCTGCGTTGTCTGGATCGTTCAACCAGCCGTCTACCGCCTGGTCGGGATCTCCTTCCATCGGTAAATCGAGCGCGTGCAGGAATTCCGTCGCGATCGCGAGCATCCCCTCGTAGCGATCGGGATCGCGATCAAACTTTCCTAACATCACATAGTGCTCAGCGTTGAGGAAATCGTCGCGGCCGTCCTCGGTGAACATCAGGCGATTGGTGAACAACTCGTAAGTGCCAAGATCCGCGCCTCCGAAGAGCGAACGCCGCAGGTGCGCCAGGGTTTCCTTTTCCACGATCCGCATGGTGAGAAACAGGTCCTGCCCGGCCAGGCGCTGGATGGTTTTCTTGCGAAGCTGCAGGTCGGCGAATCGGTCGCGCAAGGCGATTCCGAGCCCCGGATTCATATGACGAGGGTGCTCGTATCGCTTCAGCCGCGCGCGACAGCGTTCGAGGACATGCGCGAACTGGCTTGCCAGTTCGTTGCGCAGAAACTTGATGAGCGCCAGGCGGGCGATAAGATCAACGGAAATGTTGCCAGCCGATTTGGCGGACTGGAGGGCGGCGGTCTGCATTTCCGTGAGCAGCCGCTTGAATTCCCCGGTTTCCGCGGCGCGCACCATCTGGCTCTTGGGAACCGGAGAGACGGAAGGAAGCGGAAACGCGGGCACAAGGGTGTTCGAAGTCTCTACCGCGAGATCTTCGACATTTCCGTACTTCGTGATGAGCCGCGAAATGTGAACCCGCGCCTGGTCGCAGAACTTGGCGCTTAAATAGACGTCGTGGCGAACGTTATCGACGCCGGCGGTCAGTCCTTCGAGTGTGAGGGCCGGCACATAAGACGAGAGTGCGATCTGCCGCACCTGTTCTTCGAGGCTACCGCGATTGAGAAACGGGAACAACATGCCCGCAGGTCCATCCTTAAATGTGCGAAAGACTGCTAGGCAATCGCACTGGGAGAGTGACTCGGCTCTCCCTCGCCCCTGTTCGGCGCACAGGACCGGCCGTATTTCTGGGCGCTACTTCCTGGGACTCTGTCCACTTAACATCCGTCGAGCCATCAGGTCTTCGATGATCGGCTCGTGAAAACTATTGACCATCTGCAGCAGCTTGTCAGCCTGCTCGTTGTCGCCGGTTTCCCGGTAGGCCTGGATCAGCCGCACCGCCGTGAGCGGATTGCGCTCGTCCTCTTCGAGGTGCGGAATGGCTTCAGCATACTTCTTCTCCGCCCACAACACACCGCCAGTGGCGCCCTCACTGCACAGCTGCACGAATTCGCTCTTGCTATTCATGGCCAATTCCTGGAGTTCATCGAGGGCTTTGTGAGCCCCAGCGAAATCCCCGAAACCAGCCGAATGGATTGCGATTGTGCGCAGCAATAAGGCCCGCTGATGGTCTGCGTCGGTTGCGCTGAATTCCGAAGTCTGCGAGAGCACCTCCAGCGCTTTGTGGCTATATTGCGTCATTTCATCGGCATCGTGGGCGTACATCGTGAGGTAGCGATAGGCAATCACTTCATTGACACCGAAGTGCATGGAATGTGCCTCGTTCGCGACGTCCAGCAAAGCTCGCTTGAAAGACTTGTCGTCGTTGGCGTAGGCGAAGGTCATGGCGGCAGACGTTTCCCATGCCAGCCGGTCGCCGGCCGACGACGCGGTCGCTATCGCTTTGGCGTACTCATCGCGGGCCTGTTGCTCCTTGCCCATCATCATGTAGGTATCGGCAAGGCCGACCTGCGACCAGATGAATTTCTGGTCGTACTCCAACGCCTTGCGATAGTGCGGCAGGGAACGGTCATACTCGCCCGCCATTCGGCTGATTTCACCGTAAGAATCTTCGGTGTTTGGTTCGCCGGGCAGCGCCGCCACGTACTTGTCGAGAGCCTCGAAGGCGAGATAAAAGCTTCCGGTGTAGGCGTAGGCATACGCCAGTTCATTCAGCGCAGCCGGGTAGTCCGGATCCACGGCGATAGCGCGTTCCAGCAATCGCTGGGCGGAATCGAAGTTGCGACGTTGGACCATCCAGCGGCCTGCAAGGTAGAGCAGGAACTTGTCCTGGGGATATTTCTCGATCAGGTCGTTCATCGCCGATATAGCGGGGACGTATTGTCCCTCCCGCGATCCGGCAAGCCATTCGATCAATAACTGCTCGGGTTTCGACGCATTCGCGCCGAGAGCGCGAGCTTTCGCTAACTCCGCCGACTCTTCCGTGGGATTGGTGGTGTCATACGCCAGAAACAGGTGTGCCAACGCAAAATTCGCGTCGGCGCGGACGGCGGAACGGAAATCCAGGTGCGCGCGCGCGGTTTGCTGATTCTCGAGATTTTCCAGGCCACCCAGGAATGCGCGGCGGGCAGCTTCAGAGCCGGTTGTAAGAGGGATATCGTTGGGAGAATCCGCCGTTTGCCCATTATTTGCCGCAGCAAACCCTCCTGGCGCCATGCTTATCGCAGCGCTCACCACCAGGATCGGAACGAGCCATTTCTTCATCGAACGGTCCTTTTTTCATCCCCATGCCCGCCCGGGGACACGTATCTCTACCGGTAACGAGCGGAGATTAGCATGTCCACCCCGTAACTCCAACGTTACTCCGGTTACTTGTGTTTATCTTTCGGATATCCTTTCATGGACAATACAAGTACGAACAAATGCTCCGTTCAAGACACATCGCAGTCCTCGCGATCTTTACGATCGCTGCGTCCCTATCGGCCGCAGCGAAGGACCTTGCTGTGGTCGTCAATAAAGCCAACGATACGAAGTCGATTACGGCCGGCGACCTGACCAAGATGTTGAAGAACGGGACCAAGAAATGGACCAACGGCCAGGACGTGATCATCGTGATGCGCGATCCCAATGCACCGGCTATGCGCGTCGTCCTGCAAAAGGTCTTTGCGATGACTCCCGACCAGTTCAAGTCGTTCGCTGCCACCACGAACCAGGGACATCCGAATCCGATCTTCGTCTTTGCCGATTCTGACGATGTAATCCTGAAGATGGTGGCAAGCAGTGCCGGCGCAATCGGCCTGGCGGACGTTTACACGATCAATAGTTCGGTCAATGTATTGAAGGTCGAAGGCAAGATGCCTCTCGAACCCGGTTACCTGCTGCACGGCGTCTGGTAATCCCGTAAATCGGAAAAGGCTGCGTCTCCGCAGCCTTCCTTGGTCGCACAACGGTCTAGTGGTCGCTGGCTTTTCTTGCCTTCTCGAACTCATCGCCAGGCTGCCACTCGATTTTCTGCGTTTGGTTTGCAGCCTGCCACCCGAGTGCAATGCCGAACCTCGCCATCAGGGCGTCGCCCTGGAAATCCATTTCCGGCCGGTATTCGTCCGAGGGCTGATGGTAGTGGTTTTCGTTGTAGTCCTTCGCTTGCGCCTCGCCCCACTCCCGATCGTGGCCGGCAAACTTCTGGCCTTCGTTGATCGAGAAACCCGGCACCCCTACGCGCGCAAAGCTGAAGTGGTCGGAGCGATAGTAGTGCCCGGCGCCCGGATGCGCATCGGGAATGATCGTCAGGTGCATGGCCTTGGCGGTCTGTTCCACGTAAGGATAGAAAGTCGTACGCTCCGCTCCGCTCACGGAGACCTCTTCCGGAATCCCGATCGGCGGCAGCGCATCGTAGTTCAGGTCGAGCATCACGTTCTTCACCGGGATGGGCGAATGCTTGCCGAGATATTCTGAGCCGAGCAGTCCTTGCTCTTCCCCGGTCACCGCAGCAAACACGATGGAACGTTTCGGCTTGGCGGCCGCGACGGAAAAAGCGCGCGCCATCTCCAGCAGAATGGCGCTGCCGGTGGCGTTATCGACAGCCCCGTTGTAGATGTTGTCCCCAGGCTTGGAAGGGTCGATGCCGAGGTGGTCGTAGTGGGCGGAATAGATTACGGCCTGACCTTTCAAGGAAGGGTCCGTACCCGGAAGCGCAGCGACCACATTGTTGGAATCAAAGGGACGCACAGCGCTCACCAAGTGCGCCTTGAACGTGGCCTTGAGTTGCTGGCCTTTGAATCCAGGTTTACCAGCAGCTTCGATCGCTTGCTGGATTTCGAGGTCCGAGCCGGCGAGGATCTTCTTCGCAACGTCGTACTGCACCCAGGATGCTATCTTGAGCTTGGGTTCGCTGGTGTTGCGGAGATAGGAATGCTCCCCGCCCCATGAGTTGCGTACCACGTCCCAGCCGTAGCTTGCCATTTCGCTCTGGTGTATGAGAATCACACCGGCCGCACCCATGCGGGCAGCCTGTTCGTACTTGTAGGTCCAGCGTCCGTAATAGGTGAGTGCGGGACCATTGAAGAACTTCTGGTCGGTGGAGGGCGGCTCGTTCACCAGCATGAGCAAAACCTTGCCCTTCACGTCGAGCCCTTTGTAGTCGTCCCAGCTGTACTCGGGTGCCGTGATGCCATAGCCCACCCAGACGATCGGCGCGTCCACATCGACGGTCGGGGTAGCAGTCTCATTCAATGCCACAATGTCATCGAGAAATTTCAGGCCTGTGTCATGGTTGGCCGTGGTAACCGTAAAGGTGGACACGGGCTTGGTCTGCACGCCCACCATCGGTACCTTCTGCATGTAACCGCCATGATCGCCGAGTGGCTTCAGTCCATAGGTCGAGAAGACTGTGGCGATGTATTCGGCCGCGATATCTCCGCCGCGTTGTCCCGTGCCGCGGCCTTCGAGGAGATCGCTGGCGAGGAAACGAACGTGAGCCCGGATGTTTTCTGGGTTTACCTCCTTCGCAATCGATTGTTCCGCCGCGGAGGAGGACGGCGCCGCTCCGGATTTTGAAGACTTAGCAGAATTTTGCGCGAAGCTGCAGGTAAGCGCGCCGGCAACGGCGAGCAGAAGAAGGAATTTCCGCATGAATCAGAGCCCCCGGGAAGATAGGCGAACCGCGTGGAACCGATTATTTTACGCTGCTCCCGGCAAATGTTCGAACCGCCGACCGCGGTTCAGTTCTTCGATCCTCAACCAAATTTCAATTCGGGCACGTTCTCGGCTAGGCGAAAGAAGGGAGCGGGTTCCGGCTCCGCCACGATGGCGTGATAAATGCGATCGATATCTTCGCGAAACCAGCCGACCAACGAAACCTCGATCTCCCCGGAAGGATTGACCAGGAAAAACGTCGGCACATTCGTCAGGCCGTAGGCGTTGGAGGCCGGATAGCTTTTGATGTCATCGAGCGCGATAGGCAGCGTAAGGCGGTACTGCTTCATGAACGCGGCGGTTGCTTTTTCATCGTCCTGCGAAACACCAATCACCGAGACATTCTTCCCTTGCGCAGCCTGGAATAGGCGCTCGGCATAGGGCATGGCAAACTGGCAGACAGGACAGCTGATTTTGAAAAATGCGAGCAAGACTGGGCCTTTGCGGAGCGCCTGCTGCAACGAAAAGGAATCACCGTTCATGGTGGGCAGCGTGAAATCGGGTGCCTTGCCTCCGGCTTCCAGTGCAGACATATCGCTTCTCCCGAACTTTTTCGTGAAACTGTGAAGCAGGCCGACGAGGGATAACGCCCTCACGGCTTCTCCTCGACAAGATGTTCGTGCTTGAAGTAAAGCCGCAGAATTTTTCGCGCCAGGCCGGTAAGCGCAAGGCGGTGTGCCTCTTCGTTCGAGACCCACTTCCCTGCCGGCTTTCGCAAGCCACCTTCCACTACGAACACCGAGTAATCCGTGTCAGTGATGGAGTGGCGCAAGCGGTAAAGCGGCTGGGCATTTTTCGGAGGCGCCACCGGGGGCAGCTCCCACATCCCTGCCATCAGCGATTGATCGGGGGGACGCTGCACCAGCAGCACGCGTCCGTGATGCACGTGCAACGCGTACCACAACTCCGCCCGCTTTCGAGGAACTTGGGGTTGCGGCTCGGTCGCCCCACGCGTCTGGCACCAACTGTGCGCGGGGCACAGCAGGCATTGCGGATCCCTCGGCAGGCAGAGGGTCGCACCCATCTCCATCATGGCCTGGTTCCACTCGCCCGGTGCGTCCCTGGCCAGCAGCAGTTCCGCGCTCTGCCACAGCCGCTCGCCCTCATAGCGTTCTCCCATCAGACGCTCGAGAACGCGCTCCACGTTGCCGTCAACCACGGCAATCGGCTGATTGAAGGCGATGCTGGCAATGGCCGCGCTCGAATATCGCCCGATGCCAGGAAGCTGCCGCCAATCGCTCGCAGTCTGGGGGAACTCTCCGTGCAGATGCTGGACCACCATCCGCGATGCCTGGTGGAGGGCGCGCGCCCGGCGGTAATAACCAAGGCCGCTCCATACCGTGAGCACGTCGTCGAGATGGGCCTGTGCCAGTGCCTGCACGGTGGGAAAGCGGGTAAGAAACTGGGCATACTTGTCGAGTACTGCAGCCACCCGGGTTTGCTGGAGCATGATCTCGGAGATCCAGATCGCGTAGGGATCCTGGGTGCGCCGCCAAGGCAGGTCACGACGGCTCTGGCGGTACCAAGCCAAAACCGCGCGTTGCAGGGCTTCGCGCTCAATTTGTGGAGCTGGCGCCGGAGAGCTCATCAGGTGTGCCTAGCATTGTAACCCTGCCCGTTAAACTTTCTTTGTTTTCAATACCTTAGATAGCGAATTGCCTGCAGATATTTCATTCGGCGGGGGTTAGAGAGGCAAATATTCAAAACACTGGACTTAGCAGCTCAGAAGAGCAGATTGTGACGCTTGTGGTGTTGATTGCACACGAGGGGAAAGCGATCACGTCGCGGGTGTTCCGCGATTATTGTGAGGCGGCCATCGAAGTGTGGGCGATCATCACCATCCCTTTCGTCACCGGCTGCCAGACCGACATCATGCGCATGGGTTGATCTGGAAGGGGCTGCCCGTTGAATGTGCCGTGCACGGTGATGGTGTACGTCACGATGAGGTCGCCGCCGTTGATTTCGGTTTGCACGTCGCCGAGGGAATAGTCGGTCAGGTTGAGCTGGCGGATGTGCTCCATGGTCTGCTGCTTGTTGCGGACGGCATTCGGAGCCTCGGTGACGACGGTGCCGGAAAGATGCGCTTCTACGTCGCGCCAGTTCTTCGCTTTCACGGACTCCCAGAAGAGACGCTCGTGCTGTTCGCCGCTCGTGGCCGTGTCCCAGGCGGGCTTGGCCTTTTCGGGATATACGGTGCATGCGGTAGTGGCGAGGAGCGCGAGGACAGCGAGGAAGTAGCGCATGAACGGATTCTAGACGATGTTTGGGGTGAGGCTCGTGGATGCTTTGAAAGATTGAGCACCGTGCCGGAGGAGAGCAACAGCAGGTCCCTACGTCGCTTCGCTCCTCTGGATGACAAGAGGCAGTGACGGAAAACGACGCGGAGATGTGGGCTGGCCGCGGCGGGAAGGCGACCTATTTCGGCTTTGGACGCGGAGGGGTTCCGCGTCGCTTGTTATAACCGCATCCTTGCGAACCCATCCTCCCTTCGAGAAGGGTGGGGCACCCACAGTTTCGTTAGCCGATGGAAACTAGATCCTCGGCGGGATCGACCTGCTTTGTAGGGCGGGGGGCGCGGACGTCGACGGTACAGCGCATGGGCGCCAGGCTCTCGACCGGCACGGCGAACTCGCGTTCGATCTTTTCGCGAAATTCCGGACCGGAGTTATAGGTGCAAAACGGATAGAGCTGGCCGTTGGGCGCGGTGTAGTGGATGACGCAGCGCTTCACGCGCTCGATGTCGTAGTTGTAGAGATCCTGGAAGTGCATTCCGGCGACGAGCAGGGTGCGATACGTGAAGGTGCCGTCCTTGCCGTCGCGCCCGAGTTTCTTGTCGGTCAAACCCTGCAGGGTTTGCAGGAATTTAGTGAAGGTGAGGCCACGCGGGGCGCGGTCCTGGTGGAAGTGTTTTTTCAGCGAATTCCACACCCGCATCTTTGTGTACATCTTGAACATGGCTTTGTGGGTCTTGCGTGAGAGCTCATCCATGTCCTGGAGCATGCCGCCCACATCTACGAACCGGGTGATCGGTACTGCCTGTTTTGTCTCTTCATCGACGAAGAAGTAGGTACCGAGCGAGCAATGCGGGTGCGAGGAAATGGTTGGCACCCCAACGCCACGCAGCGTCGCCGTAAGCTTGGAGAACGGGGTGACACAGGCCAGCGGGAAGAAATCCTCGTAGGCGTCGGTAATGCCCGTCTGGTCGCTGACTTCACGCGCGAGATCGGCGAGGGTGAAGCGCTTCTGCTCCAACTCGCGGCGGTTGATGCGGCCGGTGAAGGCGACCGGCTGGAAGCTGATGCCGCTGACACAGTCGATATTCTCGATGGCTACACGAACGATGTCGCCGATCTGGTGGTCGTTCAGCCCTTTTACGATCGTAGGGACAAAAACGATCTTCATGCCGGTTTTGCGGCAGTTATCGATCGTTTTCATCTTGATATCGAGCAGCGGAACGCCGCGGACGCGGCGGTAAATGCTGTCGTCCACGCCGTCGAATTGCAGGTAAAGGGTGTTGAGGCCGGCTTGCTTGCACTCGCGCGCGAACTCCAAGTTCGAGAGCTCGATGCCATTCGTCGCCGCCTGAATGTGGGTGAATCCCATTTCCCTCGCGGCTCGAAGCACATCGAGGAAACGCGGGTAGACCGTTGGCTCGCCTCCGGAGAACTGCACGCAGCGGGCATCGACGGGACGCTCGTCGCGGAGCGTTTGCAGCATCTTGACGACCTGGTCGAAGTCGGGTTCATAGACGTAGCCGCTGGTGTTGGCGTTGGCAAAGCACACCGGGCAGGTGAGGTTGCAACGGTTCGTCAGGTCGAGATTCGCGAGCGCGGTGTGCGAGGTGTGCAGGGTGCAGAGGCCGCAGTCGGTCGGGCAGTTCGCGCCCTGCTCATTGTTTGGATTCGAGTTACCGGTATTGTCGCCGAAGTTCCACTCCTCCATCTTCTGGTAGAGACGCGCGTCGCTGAAGATGACGTCGCGAAACTCACCGTGCTCGGGACACGTCTTGGTCATGCAGACTTTGCCGTTCTCTTCGAATTCGCGCGCCGCGATCACCTTGCGGCATTCGGGACAAAGCGATTGGGTGTCCTTCGGCAGGCCTTTGGCGAGTGGATCGATACGCGCGCCCGAGAGAGTCCACTCGGGCTGAAGGATTTTGAAGGTCGGACGCTTGGCGGGAGAAAACGTGCTGGTGCTCACAGGGACAAATCCTCGCAAAGGTGCGGCAAATGGGTTAGGAATGGGATCCTTAGCACTGAATATTGTGCGCGTTTGGCGGCCCATCGGCTGTGAGGAGCGGCACCGGCGGTTGTGAGGTCTCTTTGCAGCGAATGGATGGAATGCGAGTTAAACGGCTAGTTCCGCCGGGTCGCCTGGATCCTGAAATTCTCGCCCACTCTCCCTTCGGGAACAGTTATTTCTTCTTCTTCTTTTTCAGCGGAGTGAGTTGGCTGTCGAAGAAGTCAGCGGCCATCTCGGCGACTTGCCGGTGGACGGCTTCGCGGTCAACGCCGGGGTTATCGGCGAAGAAGAGCGGAAACTTTTGTTTGCCGAGATCGGTGCCAACGTCGAGGAAGGTATAGTGCGCCACACCACCGGGAAGAATCGTGATTTGCGCATTAGGAATGGCGCGGGCGAAAACCACGGCATTTTCCGCAGGTGGAGCAATCGGGTCGGCGGCGCCGGCGACGATATCGACGGGAATGGCGATGTGCTTGAGACTCTCGGAATTGACCGCCCTGGCAACTGCGGGGGCAATCGCAAAGACCGCGCGGATGCGGGCGTCGCGATACGAATCGGCGGCGTGTTGTATTTCCTGCTGTACCTTGGGCTGTTGTTTCATGGCCTCAAATCTGTCGAGCAGGTCGGGCATCTCGGGAGGACTGCAACTGCCACGGTTCTCCGGGCGTTCACACCACTGCACGATCCCATTGAAATCGGTAGTGCCGCCGGCGAGTTCCATCATGGTGTAGCCGCCGAGGGAGAATCCGGCAGCACCGATGCGGTCGCGGTCAATCTTCGGACCGAAGCGTCGATCCGCGAGCATGGCATCAATAACGGTGCTGATGTCGCGGGCGCGGTCCCACCACTCGAAGAAACCTTGCGGCGTATAGCGGGTGACGGCGTTGTTGCCGGGATGATTAACGGCGACCACGATGTAACCGCGTGCAGCAAGGTAGGTACCGAGCCACGCCATTTGCATCGCGCTGCCTCCGGTGCCATGGGAGAGGGCAATGAGGGGAAACGGGTCGAAGGACGGTCCGATGGCGGCGTCTTTCGCGGCGCGTCCGGCGAAGAAGAGGGGCGGATCGCCGATGTATTGATCTTTCTCATCGGCAGCGGCCTCGGCGGGATACCAGATGACAGTGGAAAGCGCACGAGCGTCGGAGCCGCGCCAGTTGTAATCGGCAGTCGCGGTGAATTCGCGGTAGGTGAAACCGACCTGGCGGAGGAGAGGAGCGTCCTTCTTCTTTTTTTCCTTCGAGGCAAAGCAGAGGGTGGAGAGCAAAACCAGAAGGAAGACGAGACTGCGACGACGATTGAACACGATTTCCTCGGAGGCATCCAGGGGCTATAGCCCGATTCGTTCCGGTGGGTTTTTGCACGACTGAAGTCGTGCCCTGATACAAACGCGAGTCAGCTTACTGCACCGCTCCTCCGGCTTTTTGCCAGGCGGCGAAGCCGTCGTGATAAACCTTCACGTTTTTGATACCCCGCGCGGTAAGTACCCCGGCTGCGGCGCGACTGGCGGCGCAGACGTCCCCGGCGGCCAGGCCGCTTTCATACACCACAACCGGTTTGTCTTTCGGCAGCGCCGCTACGCCGTCGCTGATTTTGTTGAGCGGAAGATTTACCGCGCCGGGGATGTGCGATCTCGCGAAGTCATTGGGCGAACGGATATCGACAAATACTGCTCCCTTCTTCAAAAGCTGCTGCGCGGTGGTAGTCGGGATTTCATTTTTCTGCGGACCCTTCGGGCCGTTCATATCGCAATCCCCGGATCCGGATTGGCCGACGGCGAGCGGGTTGGCTGAGGCCGGGGCGAGTCCGGGGACGATCGAAGCAGCGGCCGTCGTGACGGGCTGCGGCCTCGACGCGGCGGGATGCGCCGCAGCGGGACTCGGCCCTTTCGCCTCAGTCTTGGCCGGTGCGGGAGGGGTCTCCGGCTTGGCTGGCGAAATGGATTGCGTCGAGGAAGGCGGCGGCTGCGCTCCGCTCACCATCGCCGTGAACTCCTGCATGTTCAGGCCGCCGACATGTTTCTGCTGGTTGACGAAAAACGTCGGCGTGGCATTGACTGCGAGCGCTTTGCCGTCATCGATGTCCTGCTGCACGCGCGGCAGCGTCGCTCCGCTGTCGAGACAGGTATTGAACTTCGCGGTATCGAGACCGATGTCCTGCGCGTAGTACTTAAGCTGCACGACGGCGAGTTCGCCGTTGGCGGCATAGAGACGGTCGTGCATGGGCCAGAACTTGTCCTGGTCGGCGGCGCATTCGGCGGCCTCCGCGGCCTTTCCCGCGAACTGGTGAAATTTGGCGAGGGGAAATTCGCGGAAGATGAAACGTACCTTTTTCGGAAAGCGTTCGCGGATCTCCTCGTTGGTCGTCTCGGCGATGATGCAGGACGGACATTGGAAGTCGCCGAACTCGACCACGGTCACCGGCGCGTCGGCGGGGCCGATCGCATGGCTGCCGGGACGAATGAGGCGCGAGAGATCAGGCGGACCTTCGGCGGGCGTGGCCTCGAGCTGCTTCTTCACTTCGGCGGCGGAGTGATGCGATAACCATGCGAAGCCGGGCACCGCGATCACGAGCGCGATCACGAAGATCAGTACGTTCCATAGCGCGATACGGTGAACGCGAGCGGCGTCCTCGCTGGCGGCCTTGCTGACTTCGATCGCGAGCAGAACGAAAACGATCGCAATCGCGATCTGCTGGGCGACACACCACGCACACCAGGCGTGAATCTGAAAAGCTTCGAGGCTGGTGAGATAGAGCGAGACGACCACGCCTGCCGCAGAGAGCACAAATGCACTGCGGCGAAGCTGTTTGCCTGAGCGGGCGTCGACGAATGGCTCGAGAAGCAGGAGCACAACGATCGCCGCGTACATCGCCGCACCGAAGGTGGGAGTGGGAATGCCTCCCCAGAAGGCGAAGCGGCTGGCCCGGACCTCGTCGCAACCGGTCCCGAGGCAGACGAGCGGATGCGTCGGCGAGGTATAGACCCACCAGAGATACGCGGAGTCGAAGAGGCCAAAGAGGCTGAAAACCAGTGCCAGGGACTTGCGCATGTTCTTACTATTATCGCAAACAGCGCCCGCGAGGCACAGCGATACGCAGGTTAGAGGATTACGGCGATGACAATTGCGACGGGAAAGGCGTAGAGGATGTTGTTACCTTCGCGGCGAGGCTGCATGTCGATTCTATCGTCGAGCAGAGAGTCCTCGTAGAGATGACGGCAGCGTGCTTCGTCACCGGGTTGGCAGAACGAACGAGCGAGGAGACTGTCGAGATCCCCGGCCATGCGGAGAGTCTCGGCTTTTATACGCGTGAGTCCGACTTGCGAAAAGAGATCGAGCATCTCTTCGACCGGGAGGGCGCGGACGTGGGAGTTGTCGCGCAGCTTCTCCATGGCATTAAAGGCGTCGGCCTTTGCACGGGAGGGCGCGGTATCGACGACGAGAATGCGACCGTTTTTCTTGCAGACGCGCTGCATTTCCTTGAGGACGAGGAGCGGGTCGCCGAAATGATGGAAGGCGTAGCGGCAGGCGACGAGGGTAAAGCTGGCGTCGGCGAAGGGCAAGCGGGTGACGTCGTCTTCGATCCAGGTGAGGTTCGTGAGGTGTTGTTCCGCCTGCAACCTGCGGGCTTGCTCAAGCATGGCGGAGGTGAGATCGATGCCGGTCGCGTGCTTAGCCTTTGCAGCCAGCGCGCAGGTGAGGATGCCGGGGCCACAGGCGATGTCGAGGACCTCGTCGTCCGCTTGCGGATCGGCAGCGCGCACGATGCGGTCGAGGATCTCTTCATTCTTGATCGGTTGCGCATTGGCGTAGCCAGCGGCCTGGCGGGTGAATTGGTCGCGGATGAGGTCGGTGTGGGACACAGGATAGTTTACGCCGTAGAGATGAGAATCTGATTCGTCAGACTATCGTTGGTTGGTTCTCTCGCCGTATCGGCTGCTACTAACGATTGCGGACTTCTGGACCATTTGGTTGCGCTCGGAACCTGAGGTCGCAATTTGCCGACCTCACGTTTGGACTGTCCGATTGTGCGGCTTTGATGTGCGCCTACGGTGACCCACCATCGTGGTACGACGCAATTTGATTTCCCGAAGCGGTTTCCAGACACAAAGCAAAAGCCCCGCAAATCGCGGGGCTTTTCTTCGTTCACGATCAGGTTTTAGTCACCCATCACTTCTTCTTCTTTGTTGACCGCCGGAGCCGCCGGCTGGATGCCGCCGATCTGGCCGAGAGGGATGAAGCCTTCCTGTGGGGGCGCGATCTTTTCGCCGAGGACGTGCTCTTTGTAGAGCGCCATCATGCGGGCATTTTCCGCGTCCTGCTTGATCTGCTCGGTGGACTTCAACTTCGCGTCGCGGGCGCGGGTCTTTTCTTCGCGCGCCGTCTTGGCAATGCCGAGATCGTCCAGCGTGTGGTTGCGCTCTGCGTGCACGTGCTCATCGTTCAGGTTGAGAGTGTGGCCTTCCGAGCTCAGAGCCACCTTCTTGTTGCCGGCGAAGATCTCGTGACGGCCCTTTTCCTCGTACCACTTGGTGAGGGTGGCAGTCATGTGCATCTTCTCGACGATGTTGCGCCAGCCCACGCCCGTGTTGTACGCGCAGAAGCTGATCTCGCCTTCCTGCGTGGCGTAGGGAATGATGCATTGCTCGGTGCGCCGGAAGTCGTAATTGAACAGGTCCTGGAACCACATTCCGGCGATGAACAGGAAGTTCCAGCGGTCCTGCCGGCGGATCTTGATGTCCTCGATGGTGCGGTCCGGCGTGCTCTTGCCGTAGCGCTTCTCGGCTCCCGGGGTGGCTGCGAAGGTCTTATCGAACTTCTTCATCAAGTCCATGAACTTGAAATGCTTGGGAGACTTGAACGGATCGTAGTTGCGTCCGAGGGCGAGCGCCATGCCGAGCACGCTCAGGAAACGGCCGCGGGCAGCATCGTTCACCTTGGCCACATCCTTGGCGATGTTGTCGCCATTGAGGAACGCGGTGACGGGAACGGCTTCCTTGGTTTCCTTGTCGATCATCAGCGCCATGCCCACGCCGCAGTTCGGGTGGCAGCCGCAGCTGAGGGATCCCCAATCGGAGTTCGGACCATGGGTGAGATCGGCCCAATCGCTGAAGGTGCTCATGAAGCTGATAGGGAACCAGTCGCGGGTCGGCTCGCCGAGTCCGGTCTGGCTCTTCACGTCGTGCGCGAGATGGCTCAAGGTGTAGCGCTGCGCCTGGCGACGCTCGTCGGTAATCTCTTCGTCGCGTCCGGTAAAGGAAACCGGCTGGAAAGAGAGGAACGAGATGCGCTTTGGATTGTCGAGCGCGAACTGCACGATGCGCCCCACCTGCTCATTGTTGACGCCGTTCACGATGGTGGTAACGGGTACGATGTCGACCCCAGCGTTGTGCAGGTTCTCGATGGCGCGCAGCTTCACGTCAAACAGGTTGCCGACAGCGCGGTGGGAGTTGGCAGCGTTGCCGATGCCGTCAAACTGGAGGTACGCGTAACGCAGACCCGCTTCCGCAGCCTGCTTGGCAAACTCGGGGCTCTTGGCGAACTCGATGCCGTTGGTCGCCGCTTGCACGGAGTTGTAACCGACTTTGCGGGCATAGGCGACTGCATCGAGGAAGTATGGCGACAACGTCGGCTCACCGCCGGAGAACTGCACGCTCATCTGGCGCTTCGGCTTGATGGTGATGGCGTTGTCGAGCATCGTCTTGATTTCTTCCCAGGTGAGCTCGTGTACGAAGCCGACCTGGTTGGCATCCATGAAGCATGGATCGCACATCATGTTGCAGCGGTTGGTGAGATCGATTGTCAGCACCGAGCCGCGGCCGTACTTCACGGTGGAGCTGCCGTGATGATGCAGCTTTTCGTCATTGTGGGCGCGGATGTCGCGGCCCGGGAAGACTTCCTCGAGGTGCTTGAAGAACGCGGGATCGATTGCCATGACATCTTCGAAGTGGCCGTGCTTGGGGCAATCCTTCACCATCAGGATCTTGCCGTCACGCTCGATGATCTGCGCCTTGATTTCCCCGGCGCGCTCGTTGAGCAGCACTTCGTGCGGCAGCTTGCCGTCGATAATCGAGTTTCGAATCTCGGGTACGCACTTGGGACAGAGCGAGTCGGTGGTGCGAGGCCAACCCAGCGGCGGCTTCGACTTCTGGTACGACTTCAGTAGCGGCTTATCGCTCCACTTCGGCGTAAACGAGGGGTTCTGCTTGATGCTGTTGAGCTTGTCAAAAATGACCCACGCGCCCCGGGCGCCAACGGTCAATGCTTTTTCAAAATACTTAATCGGCTTATGCATTCTGCCTCTCGTTTACCTGGATGGTGAAGCTGTGCCGGGATAGACGGACTCCCACACCCTATTGCGTTGTCACTAGGTTACGGGGAATCGCCATAGGACGTGAATGCATTAACGGGGAACGGGCATGAATACAGGCTTAGCTGCGATCAGCGCACATCGAATGGTGATGCAGATCACATGGCTATGTTATTGGTTTTGAAGGTCGTAGGCAGAAAAGCAGCGGCAGATTGCCGGCGACCCGGCACTTCTGCCGCTGAATAGGGACAAGGGGCCCTAAACCTATTGTGAACCGCTTACCAGTCCGCCGCCGATTTTGCCGCGTTCGCGTTGTTCCCGCGCCACTTCGCCGAGCGACGCCGCGCCGATGGTGTTGCTATGAATAATGTGGGCGGCCACCGTATCCATCTGTCGGCTTCCGGACAACTTCGGCAGCACAGGCTGGCTGCTGATGTTCACATCCGCCGCGACATACAACGTAAGAGGCATTTCTTTCGGCACCGTCGTTACTTTTCCGTCATTGAAGTGGGCGTACGGCGCATAGGGAGAATTCACAAGATTGACCAGCATCTCCGGCCGTAGATCGGCATTGGGGTCGACAGGAAGCTGAGGGATCGTGCGCAGCGGGATCTCCTGGCCGTTGGCCAGCTTCAGGGATTGCAAACGGAACTCGAGAACGCCTCCCGCACCCGTGGCGCGATCCTCAAGTTGCGCCGTGATGACTACTCCATACACCTCCGTGCCCACCGGCATGACGATGGTGTTTCCGACGACAAGGTCCTTCCGAAGGGTGAACTCCACGATTTCGCCGGGTTGATCGCTTTCCGAGGAGACAGTGCGCGAAAGTCTCAACTGCACGGGCGTACCGTCACGAAGAACGGCGGCCGGACTGGCGGTGGTCGCAGCCTGCGCCGGGCACATGACCGCACAGCTTCCGACAGCGAGAACCAAAAGCCACGAGAAACGAACTTTGAAAACCGGTTTCATTGGGTCACGAGGAATGTACCTCGATGGATACCGGTTAGAAAGTTACGTTGGTCATTGAAAGCGGCTGAATCAGTAGGTGGAGGCCGGATTTGCGGGCTGAACGCGCGGTCCAAATCGAGTTACGAGAGTTTGCATCACCCTCGGACCATGATCCATAAGGTGTTCGCGAATGTCGGGCCAGAACTCGCGCAACATATTCATGCCGGCATCGCTGCCAATTCCGCTCATGGCGCGGCCTGCGGTTTCGCCGGGCGTGTAGCGACGATAGGGATGGTAGGCAGTCGATAGGGACGCCGCGATAAACGCTCCAAGCAACTCCGAACTGTTCAAGGTCGCCCGGCCGTTGTCGTCGCGGGTGATCAACACTCGCGACACCGCGTATGCCGTGCGCTGCACTGTGCCGGGGTCGTCCGATTGATAGTACCGGGGGTCCTGGTGAAGCACGGAAGGCAGAAGGAACTTACTAAAGAAACCTTGCTCCGTTTGATCGGAGATGCTACGACCCATCCGGCTGGCATAGTTTTCCGAGAACTGCGAGTTGTTCCAGGAAGGCCGGAAACTGGCTGTAATCGCGGAGGAAAACGTCGCATACGGCGACATGGATTGCTCCACGAACGTGCTGAATTTCTGACTGCTGTTCAGTCGAGACGAAACTGAGGGCTCGGCAAAGGTAGTGGCAGAGTTGAAGATCAGTTCATGCTTGGGGGTCGCGGCGACGGCGGCTACGGCCGATGGCGCGGAGGGCAGAACATCGGCCTCATTCTGCGCGAACGTGAGTAGCGGGCACAGTGCCAAAGTTGCGATCGCGAGATGTCGCGTGGCAAGCTTCATAGACCCCGTCTAGCTGTATTGGTTAGAACGCATTCTATGCCGGGTGTTTGTCCAACGTTCATTAATACTTTTGTGCGTAGCTGAATTTTTTACATCCGAAACAATTGTCAAGAGAGGACTTCGCCCCTCCGATGCATCAACGGCCAACCCGGGATTCCCCGGCAGCTTCTCTCTTGAGGGAGCCAACTTGCGAGCCGAACCGGGGTTTTACCTCCTAAGTCGGATATAGACGGGTAAAAACGGTTGTTAGTCGTATCCTCCCGGTTGATTCGCTGGGGAAGCAGGCCGATAATCAGGGTGCTCTGGCATCCGTAACGTTGGGAAGAGTCCATGTCCTCGGATCCGAAAAGCCGACCATTCGATGAACGCGTGAACGAGGCGATCCATGGGGCCGCGGAGCGGCTGGATCGCGAATCGGAGAAGCTGATCGCGTACATTAACGACGAGGTAGTGCCCGCAGTGCGCGAGCACTCCAGCCGCGGGCTGCGAATCGCCGCCGAAAAGCTGGCGAAATTCGCCGATTTCATGGACCAGGAAGGTGGAAGCACCTCTCCACCCCCCGACGAGACCAAGCGTTGATGCCATCCGCTTTACGCCCGTACGGAAGCTCCCAGTTCCAGCAACTGCGCCTGCCGGCAGTGCTGGCGATACTGCTGGTGCTTGCTTCGTGCGGCGGGAAGAAGACAGCCCGCAACCAGATCTCTCCTCCGCCTCCCCCCACTCAAACCCCTGCAAAACCGGCGCCGCAACCGCAACCGACGGAGCCCTCGGAATCGGCGCGCAAGAAACTTCCTGGAGAACCGCTGTATACCCAGGAGGGATACGCGAGCTGGTACGGCCCGGGTTTTCACAATCGGCGTACCTCCAACGGTGAGGTTTTCGATATGAACGCCTTGACCGCCGCTCATCGCGATTTCCCGCTGAACAGCGTGGTGCGGGTGACGAATGAGAAAACCGGCCACTCGGTCATCGTAAGAATCACGGATCGCGGGCCCTTCGTTCCCAACCGCATCATCGACCTTTCGGCGGGAGCGGCGAAGGCTGTCGATGTTTGGCTGCCGGGCACAGCTCTGGTAAAGCTCGAAGTATTGAGCGCGCCATCGCCGATCGACCATGGCGGCCGCTGGTGCGTGCAGATCGGCGCACTGAGCCGACAAAAAGATGCGATCCGTCTGAAAGAACACTTGCTGGAAAGCTTCGAAACCCGCGAGGTGATCCAGTTCCCTGCCCCCGATGGCGGTTACTGGGTACGCGTGAAAGTTCCGCAGGACGACAAGAAGCGCGCGCAAGAGATTGCCCACGCGACCCACGTGGAGGAAGGCAATGTCTTCCTCGTGCGCCTTGATTAAACGTTCGTCGCTTTGAGCCGGTAGAGCACATGCCGTCGCAGCCGATCCCCGGCAGGAATTAGGGGATGATCGAAGTCGTCCGCCACATCGTGCCTCATGCCGAGCTTCTCCATCACCCGGCGCGACCGCAGGTTCGCGGGAACCGTGAACGAGACCAGATCTTCCAAACCTAACTTCTCAAAGGCGTGATCCACCACGGCGCGAGCGGCCTCGGTGGCGTACCCTTTGCCCCACGCTTCGGCAGCCAGTCTCCAGCCAATTTCGACACAAGGCGTGAACGCGGCCTGAAACGACGGAACGGAGAGCCCAGTGAAGCCAAGGAATGTCGGCTCGGATTTCAACTGCACCGCGTAAAGCCCAAAGCCGTGCTCGCGAAAATGCGTTGCGATACGCTGCACGAACCGATTGCTCTCCTCGGGCGACAGCAGTGCGGGCATGAACTCCATCACCCGCGGATCGGCATTCATTCTTGCGAACGGCTCGTGGTCCTCGTTTCGCCACTCTCGCAGGATCAATCGGTCGGTGATGAGAATGGAGTCGCTCATCGCGCGTTCTATACTAGAACCGCGAGAGGTTGCGAAATGGCAGATTGTCTTTTCTGCAAGATCATTGCCGGCCAGATCCCTTCGAAGAAAGTGTACGAAGACGAGAAGGTTTACGCCTTCCAGGACATCGATCCGAAGGCGCCCGTACACTTCCTGATCGTTCCGAAAAGACATATCGCGGGGCTGAAAGAGGCGACGGAAGCGGACGCCGAGATTCTCGGATATTGTCAACTGGTCGCAGCCAAACTGGGACGCGAACACCAGATCGAAGAGGGCTACCGGACGGTGTACAACGTCGGTCCGAAATCAGGGCAGTCGGTGTTTCACCTGCACCTGCATCTTCTGGGCGGACGGGATATGACGTGGCCCCCCGGTTAGTCGCTGAAATGGTGTGGTTCCGTCACCTGCGCCTGAAGCGGAGGAGTTGGGTCCTGGAAGAAGTGGCCGTTCCTGCAGAGAAAAGCCGGACGAGAATCGGTCATCGGCACCAGCGCCTTCACCTCAGCCGTACCACACTCTGGACATCGTCGATTCGGACCCATGCCACTAATTTAGGCGCGTTCTCTTGCGCGCCATATTCCCCAAATCGCGAATCGCATACCACCTTCGAACGCGTTGATTAGAACGTTTTAACCCGCCATGAGCTGGCTATGTTCGCTGGCAAAGGAGCGTCGCCAGACCGCCGCGCCCAGAGCGAATTGCGGAAGCAGCCGGGCGTACCCGTCCACCAGTTGTTCGACGGCAGACCACTGCGCCTGCGAGAAACCCTCGAAGGTACGGCGATGATCGCTGACGGGGAGGTTGTGTAGAAGCGAAAGGGTGCGGCGCGAAACCTCGTCGCGGGCCCGCAGAAAGTCCGCGTCGGCGAAGAGCTTCTTCATATCCACCCACACCGAGGTCAGATAACCGGGAAAGGGAGAAATCGCGCGGAACATGCTGGGCACCTGGCCAACCCCGGTGGTGCGCTTGATCTCCGCATAAACCAGCCAGACGCGAAGAGAGGCTTCGCGTTCGCTGGGTATGTGAAGAGTAATCATGCGCGCGAAGGGGGAGGAGGAACGTCGCGCGGTCACGCGTCCCGTTTGGCCTCCGCTGTATCCACGCTGCATGAGGCGGGCGAAAAGAGCGAGGCGCGGGAGGGCTCGCTGGAACGTGCCCGCCACGCCGGACATCACCCGCACATCGGAACGCGAAAATTTCTGGGCGGCGAGCAAGCGTTCCTGGTTGGAAAACTGCCAGGTCGTGCCGATCACCCGTGCATCGATGAATTGGGTCAGAACCTCAGTCGCGGCGTGAAACTCCTTGGAGCAGACGACTTCGTAGAGGTCTTCCCACATTTCGCGGAGATACTGCGAATTCCCGGCCGCCACCTTGAAAAGTGTCGGAACGTACGGAAGGTCAAGGGCGGATCGGATCTCTTCGTAAATCGGCCGGAGGTCCGGAGCAACTTCGCTGGCCTCGAGCGCGCGAACGAGCGACATGAAGGAACCTCCGTGGCTTAGACGGGTAAGTTCACGGAGATGTTGTCAGGATCGAGGAAGGAGGGAAGCCCATCCGTGTCATGCCATGCATTGGCCGGATGGGCACTCTTGCTACTGAACTTCTTCTTCGATTTCGTCGGGAGCCCCGTGTCGGCGGAGCAAGTTGGGCAGGTTCTGCGAGAACGCAGAGCGCGGCACCACGGTGTCACAACCGGCCTCGATCGCCTTTAGCTTCAAGTCTCCCTGGATATGCGAGACGAAGCCGAGGATGTTGGTGTCCTTTTTCAATTCTTTTTTCAGCTTCGGAATCGTCTTCAGAGGATTGGCGACGTGATTGTTCAAATCGAAGATGATTAGCGACGGTTTCTCACCGGAAGCTTCCACGCGCTCGAAAAGTTCCTTATCCGTCTTCACGAACTGGACTTTCACATTGAGCTTGCGCGCAGTTTCCTGGATTTTTGCCAGGAAGAACAGGTCTTCGATGAAGGCATAGATGCGGGCCGTATCGTCGGGCTGTCCAGCTGGAACCGGCTCTAGTTGTGGTTCACGGTAAACCTTCGCCGGCGGCTGCTGGCGGCCGAACTGGCGGGAAGTCCCGTTGCCATTGCCGTTTCCGTTGCTATTGCCGTCGAAATTTCCGTTCGCATTGGCGCGGTAGCTGTGGTCCATCGGCGCGCTGTAAACACCGGGCTGGCCGTTCTCGTTCTGCCGTGGCTTGCCGAATTTCTTACCGCCGCGGAAGCGTTTGCGTTGTCCGCGGGCTTTGAAGCCACCGTTGTTGGCGCCGCCCTGAGGCTGCTGTTGAACAGGCTGACCCTGTTGCTGGCCGGGTTGTCCGGGCTTTGCACCTGGACCGCGACGCCCACGGCGCCGCCTGCGGCCTCTTCCTCCTGCGGGTGGTTGACCCGAAGGATGGTTCGGTCCTTCACTCATATTCTCTCTTGTCCCGCCTTGAATTGATACCCACGTACTCTGCCGCCAGGTGCCTGACCGGCAACGCACTCTTCTGCGTTTACGACACTTACAGGCTACGGCTGGAAAGTCTTCGTCAAATCGCCCGGTGCGCTCGGAAGCTGCGCCGGTTGCCAGCACGGGAAGTGCGGCTTATTTGGAGGACAACGTGATAGTACCCGCACTCGCTGTGCAAAGGCAAGCGCGAAACGTCGCGACCTCCCTTTGGATGCGCTGAAGTCCGGCGAGTTGCAGGAGTTTACAGGGATTCCTCCGGTGTCTTATTCGGACGCTGGCTCCCCCCGAGCCGAACCTCACCTACAGATTTCCACATATTTCTAGCCCGAAAGTCTCCGGATTCCGGAATCCAAAAATTGTAAACATTTGCAAAGACGGCACTTTCGTTTTGGGCACAAAAGTGCTCAGAAACCGCAACAACTAGCCGAAATGGGCCACGTTCCTCCGCTACACGGGCACCAGGAACTTTCGCCGTACCCGGATTGAACTTCCTGTTCACACAGGTTTGTCTCGCCGCCGCAGACGTCCACGCCGCGGAGCAGTATCCATCAACTCACTGGAGGGCAGTCTAATGAGGAGATATATCCCCTACCTGCTGAGCATTTTCATTTTGTTCAGCTCAGCCCAGTTATTCGCACAGGCAACCGCCAGCGCCACGGTCGAAGGTACGGTTCTCGACAAGAGCCAAGCCGTGGTTGCAGATGCACAAGTGACCATCACGAATAAAGCAACCGGCACGTCGAGAACGACAACGACCAGCAGCAATGGCACCTATCGTTTCGATTTGCTGTCGGCGGGAGCGTACACCGTAAAGGTGACGAAGGCCGGGTTTACCGTCCTCGCGCAAAACGTGGAATTGCTGGTCGGTCAGACGGCAACCGCGAATGCCATCCTTACCCCGGGTTCCACGAGCGAGACCATCGAGGTCACCGAAACCGCTCCCCTGGTGGATCTCGCCAAAACCAGCGTCAGCACACAGATTACCCCGAGCGAAGTGGAACAGATGCCCCTGGTGGGCCGCGACGCCGCCGATCTCGCCTATCTGGCCCCCGGCGTAAAGGCGACCGACTCCTATGACCCCACGAAGAATCGTTACGCGATTCTTTCCGTGAACGGTTCGGACGGCCGCAACGTGAACGTGACGGTCAACGGCATCGACAACAAGGACAACACGGTTGGCGGGATGGTGATGCAGCTGCCGCTCGAAGCCGTGCAGGAATTCCAGATCAGCACGCAGCGTTTCTCGGCAGAAAACGGCCGCTCCCAAGGCGCAGCGATCAACATGATTACCAAGTCGGGTACCAACCAGTACCACGGATCGTTATTCGGATTCTTCCGCAATTCGGCCCTTGATACGGATGAAAAGGATCCGGACGGCGCCGGCGGCTACACCACATCGCATCCCGACTATAGCCGTCAGCAGTTCGGTGGCTCCGTCGGCGGACGCCTGATCCGCGACAAGCTCTTCGGATTCTTCGCCTACGAGCGCGAACGTGAGAGCCAGGGCTTGACCGAGAACACATCGTCGTACAGCGAACTCCTGCTCGCCTCGCAGAACGGCCTGGCGGCGCAGCCCGCGGCTTCGATTCCCCGACCTTTCTACGAGACCCGCTACAACGGCCGCCTGGACTGGGTGGTGAGTCCCAAGAACAGCGCCTACTTCTCCTATACGTCCCAGGCCAATAACAGCCTCAACGACCAGTCGGACGGAACCGGCGACCTGACCAATGGAAACTTCACGGTCAACCATTTGCAGTTGGCGAATTTGACGTGGAATACCGTGATCTCCCCAAGCATGGTGAACCAGTTCACCGCCGGCTTCCAGTACTGGAACAACCTGATCGCCAGCAATATCAGCGCCCCGCTGGTGGTCTTCCCGGACGCCTCCTTCGGCACCAACACCAACGTTCCGCAGCAGTCGTATCAGCGCAAGTGGCAGTTCAAGGACGACATCTCGAAGACTATCGGGAAACACACCTTCAAGGCCGGCGTGGATTACATCTGGAACCCGGTGGAGGGCGGCTTCTTCGAGTACAGCTCGACCCTGGAAGTTGATTTCGCCGCCAATCCGAGCGCCATCCTGGCGGATCCCACGACGTACCCGCAGGGCTTCTCCACGCCCGGCTTGATCACAGGCATGACGATTGCCAACGGCAATCCGTACTTCCTGGTGGCAACCAAGCAGCTCGGCCTGTACTTCCAGGACGACTGGAAGGTTTCCTCGCGCCTGACTCTCAATCTCGGCGTCCGCTGGGACAAGGACTTCAACGCGCTTGGCCAATCCGACATTGCCAACAGCCGCACGTATCAGGAACTGGTGGCTCTGAATAACCCGCTGACAAACCCATACGTCTCGCGTTTGCCGCATGACGACAACAAGGACTTCAGCCCACGCCTCGGCTTCGCGTATGACTTGACCGGAGCCGGCAAGCACGTACTGCGCGGCGGTTTCGGACTGTACTTCGGCAACAGCTTCCAGAACATTCCGCTGTTCATGGAGCAACAGGCGAACCCGACCATCTTCCAAACGGTGCTGAGCCTCACCAGCCCGGGGGACGCTGTGCCGGGCACGGGACTCTCGCTCGGGCAGTGGCAGTATGGCGTTAGCCCGTTTCCGACAATTCCGGCACCGTCTTCGCAATTGGCGGACGGCAGCGTCGGCCGCTTGATCGATCCGAATTACCGTAACCCTGTGACGGAAGAATTCAACGTTGGCTACTCGTGGGGCGTGACTCCGAACTCGGTGTTCGAAGCGGAATACACCCATGTCCTCAGCCTGCATGAAAACCGCACGATTAACATCGACCAGCGCGTGCCGGTGGGCGGCGTCTGCTGCACTGCTCCGCTCGACAACGCCTTCACCACGGCGGGACAACCACTGCTCGCCAGCGTGCGCAATGAGGAATCGATCGGGCGTTCGCATTACGATGGCATCAACTTCAGCTTCCGGAAGCGCATGAGCTCGCACTTCCAGGTTGACACCAACTACACGCTCTCCTGGGCCAACGGCTATGACACGGGCGGCTTCTCGGCCTTCCGCAACTACGCGCGCCTGGCTATCGATCCGTTCGCCAGTTACGAATACGGCCCATCCACCAATGACGAACGGCATCACGTCACCATTAGCGGCATTGTGCAGTTGCCGTGGCGCTTCCAGCTCTCGCCGATCCTGCAGTTCGGTTCGGCGCGTCCGTACAACCCGATTAACTCCGGAAACACCCTCAACACCGGTGGTGGAACCACGAGCGCCGTGGTTGTGCCCAAGAACGATCCGACGAACTTCCTGGCCTACGCGGGCGATAACACCGGCGCCCAGAACTGCTTCTATGGGCTGAATGGCTCAGGGGCGGACTGCACGATCGCTAAGTTCGACGCCCTTCGCGGCGACCCGTTCTTCGAGGTCGATATGCGGCTGGCCAAGAACATCAAGCTCGGCGAACACCTGAACGTCGAACTCATGGCACAGGCGTTCAACCTGACCAACCGCGCCAACTATGGCAACAACTACGGCAACAACATTGCCAGCGATACCTTCGGACATCCGGTTGGCTTCATCAACCCGTCCAGCACCATCACCCCACGCTCGTTGTGGAGTGAATTTGGCGTACGCTTCAGCTTCTAGGGAGCGGAAGGAACATTCCGGGGCCGGCGAAATGCCGGCCCTTTTTCCTTGCCCGCGGGAAGCCGTATTCTCCGCCCTGTCGAAGCAGGGGGCCCGATTGTTCCGCAGGAGATATTCTGTCGGGGCTGAACCTGAGGCCGATGCAATGCTGGAGAACTGGGTGCAATTGAGGATTGCCACGCCCGCCGACATCCCCGCGCTGCAGGCTCTCATTGAGCAATCAGTGCGGCGGCTGCAGGCGAACGATTACACGCCAGCGCAGATGGAAGGAGCACTGGGCCATGCTCTCGGGCTCGATACCCAGCTCATCGCCGATCAGACTTATTTCGTGGCGGAGGTTCGCGATTCCGAGGGTCACAACGTAATCGCAGGCTGCGGCGGGTGGAGCAATCGTAGGACGCTCTTCGGCAGCGATGGTGGCCCGAATCGTCAGCGCGATCTGCTCGACCCGCGTGTGGACGCGGCGAAAATCCGCGCCATCTTCGTTCATCCCGACTGGGCGAGGCGCCGGATCGGAACCCTGATCCTCAAGCACTGTGAAGATATCGCCCGGGCCGCCGGCTTCACCCGCCTGGAAATGGGATCGACTCTGACCGGCGTTCCCCTCTACCGTTTAAAGGGATATGTCGAGCAGGAACGTATCGAGATACCTCTGCCGAATGGCGAGGTTCTCCCAGTCGTGAAGATGACGAAGAATTTGTCGGACAAATAATTTCCAGCGGTGGCAGTTCTCTTAGTGAAGCTCGATGATCTTTTCTTCCTGCCAGTACTGATGCATCACGGTCAGGGTTACCTTGGACGAGTCTCCTGAAGCGATCAGGCGGTTGATCTCGTCGGCGGTCCGCACCGGAACTCCATTCACCGCGATGATGGTGTCATCGATGGCACGCAGGCCTGCCTTGGCAGCGCGGCTATAGGAGGTGATCGCCGTGATCAGGAAGCCTTCGGCATGGTTGGGCTCGCCTTCGATGCCCAACGCGTAGTACAACGGGTTTCCACCGCGCTCGATCTCCAGAACAGCAGGACTGGCATCTCCCTCCGGCGGACTTGCTCCGGCGGGTCCGGCAGGAGCGGGTGCATTCGAGGCGACAAAGGCAGTTGCCGGTGTATCGACTCCGAACGGCAAGTTGTAGAGCCGGGTTCCGAGTCCTATCGTCACCAGGGCACCGTCGAACTTGCCGCCTCCTTTAAAGAAGAGGCTGCCCGTGGTCGTCTCGCTCGGCAGCAACGTGATCCGCTGCAGAAGCAGTTGCTCGATGCGGTGCCGGCGTGCGGCCTCGGCTTCGGCACGGGTGGGCTGTATCCGGGCTGCCTTGGCGCCGACGTAATCGGGCGGCAACGTGGTGGTGGTGGCTGATGTTTTCTGCGCCGCCGTAGAAATGAATCCCATCAGAAGATTGGCGCCTAGGAGCGGATTCGAAATGGATTTCTGTACTTCTTTCTCCTCGAGGGTAGGGAGATCGATGTCTTCAATGCCGGTGGTCGTGAGAGCAATCGATTCCGGCTGAATCGTGACCGGGACGTTGGAGTGATTAAAGACCCGAACGTCGACCCGGTTGTACCGGCCGACTGTCATCAATGCCGCCTGGATGGTGACGCCATCCAGAGTCTGGACATCCACCTGATAGCCCTTGTACCAGTAGCTGTTTACACCTGGACCTTCGACGGCAATGCTCGTCCCGCATACCAGCAGGACAGCCCAGGCAATCTTGGACAACATTCACTGCTCCTTTGCAACCGAACGCAATTCCGTGCAGGCCGCATCCAGCGGCTCTGGTGGAAGAAGGAAAGGATGATTTCCTCGTCGTTTTTTGTCAACCGCGAAAAGGAAGAAAACTACCTTAACTCTGAGCCTGAGCCCAGCATCATCGGGATGTTCCATCGCCCTGCGAGAGTGCTTCGAGCCGATTGATTCCAAAACAGTAGAGGAGTTGCGCAACCATTCCTTGTCCGCCATCGACGGGGGCATGAGGGTGCAAAGGTTTTCGCATGCGTGCGATTGAATTCCCGCCAGCGACCGACTAGACTGACGCGCCGGAGGTGCACCCATGCGTTGTTTGCTCACGGTCTCCATCCCTGTGGAGGCGGGAAATGCCGCCATCAGCGACGGCAGCTTGCCCAAAACCATTGAGTCCATTCTTGCCGACATGAAACCCGAGGCGGCCTATTTCACAGCTGTCGCCGGGAAACGAACCGGGTTAATCTTCTTCGATCTCAAGGATACTTCCGAAATTCCGGCGATTGCGGAGCCGTGGTTCCTGGCTTTTGACGCGGAAGTTAGGGTCGATCCGACGATGAATCTCGAGGATCTCAAGAGGGCAGCCCCGGGCATAGAAAAAGCGGTCCATAAATATGGAAAGCTCTCGCGCGCGAAAGCGGCCTGAGCGTCGATCCTCCGGGAGGTTTAGTTTGAAACAGAAGGCGCCTTGCGAGGCGCCTTCTGTCCTGCAAGCAGGAACGGGATCTAGAGAGTGTTCAGGAACGCTACCAGTTGCGATTTTTGCTGGTCCGTCAGGCCCATGTTGAATCTCTGGTTATAAAAATTGACGAGTTGATTCAGATCGGCGGCTGCTCCGTTGTGAAAATACGGGGCGCGGGCCGCCAGTCCGCGCAGGATCGGTCCCTTAATCCGGTTCAGGTCCCCACACTGGCCTGTCAACATCGCCTTTCCGATGTCGGTGGTGTACAACGTCGTCTCTCCGTTGAAAGGGTCGGTGCAGCCGTTGATTTGATATACCGGCAGGTCCGGGAAGTTGAGCTGTGCCAGGGCACTCTTAATCTGTGGATTCGATTCGTGAACCGCCGAGTGTCCCGTTCCAATATCGAGGGGCAGGGGCAAGGAATGGTCGCCGACATTCGGGGAGTCATGACAGGTGCCGCAAGTGCCGGTGACGACCGCCGGTTTTCCCAGCGCCACGTTGTCATTGATCCCGCGCACCGCCGTAATGTTGATTGGGAAGCTGTTGAACAATTGCTCTCCCGCCGCGATATCGGATCTCGCAGCGTTCAGGTAGCGGTTCGGGCCGGTGGGATTCGACCACGAGCCATAGAGGGTGAAGATGGTCGGAGTAAAAACCGAAGGCGTGAGGGAGTCGTTGATTCCCGGATAATAGTTCTGCTGCGCCAGTGCGAGGGGACCGCCCTGCGCCCCGCGGTCAGCGAGGAAGGCCGCCCGGAAGTCCCAGATCTGGGCGGTTGAGAGTCCAAGTTCCAGCTTGACGATCTCCGCGAGCTGGCTGGGCGTTGGATCGGTGGAAGACTGAGCGTGCGTCTGTACCGCGTGCAGCGCCTGGGTCGTGAGGTCAGTCTGAAGATTTGTCGCAAAGTTGGAGCTGCTATTCAGCGGGAAAGTTACGCTCTCTCGACCATCGAACATGACCGCGCTGAGAAAATTCAGGTTCGTCGTCGGCAGCGGCCGCCGATAGAACGACAGCACTGGTTGCCCCGTGCTCGTGTCAATCGCGCAACCGTAGGGATCATGGGCGGCTTGTACAGTGAACTGGGGCGACGCGCTGGGCGCAGCGAGGAAGATGCGAATCAGACCGCTCTTCAGCAACAGCGAGCGCCCGGCAATGTCTCCGGGCTTCACGCTCGGGCAATTGGCTCCGTCAATCGAGGCAAATAACGGATCTTTCCCTCGCGTTTGGAGGAAGCGTTCCTGGGCTCCTGCGGCGCTGAAACTGAACGCCTGGCCGGCAACATGACAGGTGGAGCAACTACGGCCGTTGGTGCCGAGCGACTGGAAGAACGCGCTCTTCGCGTCGATGTTGCCGTTCGCACTGTAGGTCGCGATAAAACCAGTCGCGTCGAGGTAAGGCTGTAAATTGAAGATGACCGGCGGAGTTGTGGCGCGATCGCTTTTTTTTTGACCTGCGAATATCCCGGGGGTGGGAAACAACACTGCGATGAGAATCCCGAGGACCTTGAAGCGGAGAACCCTTCGCGTACCCTCTCCGTGGATGTGCATGGAACTTTTCAAGAACATGAGCGACTCCTGTTTCGAGCGAAACCCAACCTGGATCGAAGCTAGGCGGCGTCAATCCACGCCTAGGATGGCGCCATCGTCTCCGCCCTTGGCGAGTTCCGCAATGGCGGGCGTCTGACGGCTGTCTTAATTTTGTCTGTCGCGCTAGGCCATTGGTAACGTTGGAGTTCGCTGTACCTAGCCAGAGCGGATGTACAATATCGCCCACCCTCGAGGGTGGGGTGGAGTCATGGCTCTGGGCCCGGTCCGAGTCCCTGGAATTATCCGTTTCGGCACAGATTTCGAGTTCGACGTTCGCAGCTATGAACTGCGGCGTGGCGGCAGCGTGCGGAAACTGGAGAGGATCCCCATGGAGGTCCTTCTCCTGCTCCTTGAGCATGCGGGGCAGCTCGTCACCCGGGATCAGATCGTCGAGCGTATCTGGGGCAAGGAAGTCTTCCTCGATACCGACAACAGCATCAATAGCGCCATCCGCAAGATCCGGCTTGTCCTCAGCGATGATCCCGACGAACCCCGTTTCATCCAGACGATCGTCGGGCGCGGATACCTGTTCAAGGCCTCGGAAGTGGAGATTGGTCCCGAGGCCGGTTCCCTTCCCCCCAAAGCCGAACTCACCACCGATTCCGCTCTTATCGGACGCAGAATTGGCGAATACCGCATCCTGCAGTTGCTCGGCGCCGGCGGCATGGGAGTGGTGTACAAGGCCGAAGATCTGAAGTTGGGCCGGCAGGTCGCCATCAAGTTCCTGCCTCCCGAGCTCTCCAACCACCCGGGGGCACTGGAACGCGTGCAACGCGAGGCGAGGCTCACTTCGGCCCTCGAGCATCCCAATATCGGTTCGATCTACCAATTGGCTGAGCACGACGGACGGCCGTTTATCGTGATGCAGTTCCTGGAAGGAGAAACCCTCCGGGAATGGATCGCCGCGGAGAGCCGTCCGCCGGCCGCGACGTGCGCCCGGACCATTGTTCGGATCGCGGTGCAGATTGCCTCCGGCCTTGAGGCGGCCCACGCCAAGGGAGTGGTTCACCGCGATATCAAGCCCGCCAACATCTTTTTGACCGTGAGAGGCGAGACTAAAATTCTGGACTTTGGCGTGGCTACCTTATGCGGCGCTTCCGCGCCCGCCGAGAGATCAGCCGATATGGCTGGGCCGGGCGACAGTCGCCCGCATCTCAACACGGTTCCCGACGCCGGCACGCCTTCCTATCTTTCTCCCGAACAGGTTCGTCTTGAGACAGTCGATCCCCGCACCGACCTTTTCTCCTTTGGTTCCGTTCTTTATGAGATGTGTACGGGTCATCGCGCCTTCGCCGGCAATTCGACGGCGGAGATCCAGGATGCCGTACTCCATCGGCAAGCGATTCCGATGCGCACATCGAAGCCCGACCTTCCGCCTGAGCTCGAACGTATCGTCGCAAGAGCGTTAGAGAAGGACCGGGAGCGCCGATATCCCTCGGCTGCTGCCATGCGAGCCGATCTCGAACAACTTGGGCGGCAGTTGGAGCAGCCTCCGCAGCCGGCGATCGCGGCGGCCCACAAACCAACGCGCCTCACTCCGGCGAGGATCGCGATTGCTTTCGCGACGGTCGCGGCAGTCGGCGTCGTGTTCCTTTGGTTGTATGCCCGCGAAGCCAGGCAACCGTACCGCAATTTCACCATCACCCAGATCACTACCAGCGGCAAGGCAGAACACGCCGCCATTTCGCCGGATGGCAAATTCATCCTGCATGTGCAGAACGAGAATGGCGTACGGAGTCTTCGGCTGCGTAACATCGCTACGGGTAGCGATACAGAAATCTTCGCGCCGGCGGCGACCGGCTTCCGATCGCTGGGCTTCTCGCCCGATGGCAACTACGTCTACTTCCGTCAACTGGTCAACAGTATTGGGAGCGAATGGGATGCCTTTCGCATGCCGGTATTGGGCGGCAAGCCGCAACTGGTCGCCCGTGATGTGGATGGCGACATCCTTTTCTCGCCGGACGCGCGATCCATCGCCTATGTACGAGCCAACGATCCTGAGGAGGGCAAGTACCGTGTCTTGACCGCCAATCCCGACGGTACCGGAGAAACTGTGCTGACCATTCAGCGCATCGCCGGGTTCGGCAACGATGCGTATCCGCCCTTTGCGGCGTGGTCTCCCGACGCCCGGCAGATTGCCTTTAGCTTTGCACGCATGGCGGATGAACCGGGTATCGTGCGCGTCCTGGACGTGCCGAAAAAGACTTTCGGCGTTTTGCAGCATTTTCCGAACCTGCAGACCTTCGAGATCCGTTGGCTGCCCCGGCATGATTGGCTCCTGCTGATTGATTCCCCGACCCGCAACGACTCAGGAAATGCGCAGATCAGCGCCTTCTCTCTTCGTGATCGCCAACTGCACCCCATCACCCGCGATACAAGCAGTTATTCCGACCTTTCCCTTTCCGCGGATGGCAGGAGCATGGCAGCCGTTCAGACCCGCACCGATAGCTTCGTAGAGCTTTTTCCATTCCAGGTCCAGGCGCTCGCATCACCCACCGCCTTCGCCCTCCACAATGTCAGTTCGTTGGATTGGTCGGACAACGGCCGCCTGCTCTTCTCGGACGGCACGAAACTCTCCCGTGCCGATGTTGCGGACGGCAAGCAATCCGAGGTAGGACTCGAACCTGCAGGGAATATCGTGGGCTTGGCGCAATGTGCCGGCGGCCCGATCCTCATCAACTGGGAGTACCGCTCCGGTACGGAGGGCAGCAGCATCTGGCGGTCCAACCCTGACGGCTCGAACCCGTTGCCGCTGAGTGATGGCAAGTACGACATGGCGCCCTCCTGCTCGCCCGACGGGCAATGGGCCTACTATCTCGATGGCATGCAGGAATTGAAGCGGGTGCCGGTCGGAGGAGGTAAGCCCCAGGCGCTTGCCTTGAAAGTGGATCACCTCGATCGCATCCTGGGTCCGGTTAGCTTTTCTCCCGACGGACGAACCGCCGTCGCGCTACTCGACATCGTCGATCCCGACTCCAATCATGCGGAGCCGAGACTCGCCCTCTTTGATGTCGATCATCCGGAAGGAACGCCGCGCCTCGTCGTTCCGAGTTCCCTCGTCGACACCGGCTCCCTGCATGGCGGCGGTGCGCGGTTCACTCCCGATGGCAAGTCGCTGGTGTATCCCGTTCGGGAGAGAGGCGTAGGGAATTTGTGGATCCAGCCATTGGATGGATCGCCGGGTCATGCCTTAACCAATTTCACCTCAGACCAGGTCGCACAATTCCGCTTCTCGCCGGATGGCAAAACCATCGCCATCAAGCGCTCCCGCCACACCGCCGATATCGCCGTCCTGCGCGAGAGCGAGAACTAGCTCGCTCGCAAACCGTTTTTCAAAACTTACAGGTAGCAATAGGTGCCTGGCGACGGATCGATCGGTTTCTGGCCGGCAGCAACGTCCCGCAAAACCACCCGATCGGCACGCGACCGTCAACCTCTACGCTTGACATCCCCTTTTTTCTGAGTATAGTTCCCCGCGTTCAGTCGGGAGGAGTTCTGCATTGATCCCGGCTGATGCGGGTTCATCTCCCCCCGGCCCGAACACGTGCGCGGTCCACTTCCCCCTCCGCCGCAGATCACAGGTGCGTTGTGGAATCCGCCGCAGTCGGCTCACACCTTAACTTGTTGCGTCCTGAAACGCCCGACAGATAACGGCTCTTGCGTTTCCAGGGCGGCTGCTCTATTTCGAACCGGTATTCATGAATCGGATTTTACGAACGGATTCATTTACACGGGGCCGCGCACTTAAAAAACGAGGTGCGACATGAAAAATGCTGGTTTAGTGGGGATCTCGCAAGCAAGGCGGGTGGCTTCGTCAAGCTTGCTGGGACTCCTCGTCTGCTGCTTCCTGATCCCGTCGGCGGCGGCGCAACAAGTAAACTGGAAATTCACCGGGCCCCGGTACGCACTTCCGCCGCAGGATGACACTGTCATCAGTAAGGCGGAGGTCGATGCAGACACAGCTGCCGCCACCACCATCCCCCTATGGTCGGCGACCGCTACCGATCAGAATAGCGGCAAAAAGTACAACATTCGCCTTGTAGGTAAGAGCCCGCTGGTGCGTGCCTCCAGTGCTTCGGCGACCATATCGGCGCCCGTAGTGGCGGTGGATTTGAAATTCTTCAATGGCGACGTATTTCGCCCGGAAGCAACCGATCCGAAATGCGGCTTTTCCAGTACCACCGCCGTCAAGCGCGTACTTGGCTCACCCGTTTACGGAAAACATAGCTACAGTTTTGGCGGCACAAGTGTAGGTACCACGCAGTATGTGGACGCCTTCCAGCGAGCCAACTTCTACTACTACACCCGACCGGGCGGAATTAGTCCCGGGTACCATGTGTTGATCAATCCCACCTCCCATTTTTACTACTATCCAACACCGATTTCGGTGCCGCGTTCTGACAGCGCAATAGGGACCGGTCGCTGTGGCCCAGTGGCCGGCGTAAGCATCACCTGGTTACAGTCGCTCATCAAGAACACCCTCATCCCCGGGCTGACCCGCAGCTTCGGTATAGGAGCTACGCAATTCCCGGTGTTCGTCCTCTACAACGTGGTCATGTGCGACAGTGGCGGTTGCGGCATTCTGGGTTTTCACAACAGCTATAAGAATTCCGCTGGCCACCTTCAGACCTACGCTGTGGCCGAATACGACACCTCGGGGCTGGGATTTCCCGATATCGAGGACCTCAGCCACGAGGTGGCCGAGTGGATGAACGATCCCCTGGTTGGCTCGGCGAGTACGACCAACCTCGTCCCGCCTTTCGGCCACATCGGGCAGGTCTCCGGATGCCAGGGCAATCTGGAGGTGGGAGACGCCCTGAGCGGCCACACGACTAGCGTTCACATGAGCAATGGTGTCACCTATCACCCGCAGCAGTTGGTGTTCGTCGGGTGGTTCTATCACTTCAACCCGTCGCTTGGAATCAATGACTGGTATTCGAACCTGGGTACGTTCCGTGGCTATGCCAGACCTTGTCCGCCTGGGGGAACGAACTGAGTTTCGTCACCGCCTTGATCCACTCGGTGTGAAATGGGGCGGCGCATCTGCGCTGCCCTTTCTTCCACAGCCGTCTCGGAAATCGGGTCTCTTGTGTACCTATCTCCCGCAACACGTCAAGACCCAATCGTTTGGACATAGTGGGCGCTGCAGGATTCGCGGCGTCAGCGCACCGCGAACCGGAAGGCAAAATCCTGGGCGAAGTCGAAGGAGCTGCCGAAGAGCGCGATTGTTTTTCGGAAATAATGGTGGGCGCTGCAGGATTCGAACCTGCGACTTCCACCGTG